>NZ_CP150272.1:4800000-7145828 GCF_037977015.1 Paenibacillus sp. FSL K6-1122
AACAGCACATAGTGCTGATATCGGCTTTCGGAGATCAGACCTTCCTCCTTGGCCGCAAGCACACGACAGCCTGGTTCATGTGTATGGGTACAACCTCGGAATTTGCACTGATCTGCAAACTGGGCGAATTCGCGGAAACAAGTGGAGAGTTCCTCCACACCGATCTCCAGAAAGTCCAGTTGGCTGAATCCTGGCGTATCTGCAACAAACCCACCATTATCCAACGGAATAAGCTCCACGTGCCTGGTGGTGTGTTTCCCTCGTCCTAGACGCATGCTGATCGCATTTGTCTCCAGCGTCAGGCCCGGCATCAATGCATTTAACATCGAAGACTTGCCTACACCCGATTGTCCGGAGAATACGCTGATCTTACCAGCCAGACGATCTCTGAGCAATTCACTGCCTTCACCGGTACGTGAACTTGTGGAGATCACTTCATAACCAACCTGTTCATACAATGCTTTCACTTCAGCAATAGTGTCTTTGGCTGGATCTGCCAAATCCAGTTTGGTCAACACAATGAGTGCATCCAGCCCCGCCTGCTCGATGTGAACAAGGAACTTGTCCAACAGGTTCAGGTTCATATCCGGTTCCTTCACAGAGAACACGAGAACAGCCAAACTTACATTGGCTACAGGAGGACGGATAAGTTCCGTCTCACGCTTCCGAATTTCATCAACCGTTCCTTCTCCGTTCTCAGTCAACATGTAGCTGACGCGATCACCTACAAGCGGTGATGTTCCCCGCTTTCTGAAGATACCTCTGGCTCGACATTGAACGGCGGAACCTTCAACCGAAGGAACCCCGTTGTCTTCCACTGGCATGACATAATAGTAACCGCTTAGCGCTTTAACGATGATACCTTCTGGCATAGCTCCGACGCCCTCCTTTAGATGGTGGTACATTTACTCCAGACGCCAGCATAAGCCGCCCTTATGGACGGCTTGATGCGTTAATGACTTCCTTTTTCTTCTCTTTTTCCTTGCCGTGCCCCTTACCATTATTCATGGCAGAAGTGTCCTCATCTACGCTTTCACCCTCACCGTCTGCCGGTGTGGACTCAGGTTCACCTTCCTGATTGGAATCAACACTTCCCTCATCAACGCTACCTTCACCTGGATCAGGCTCATTTTCTGGCGGCGTCTCAGTGCTTTGTTCCGGGTCAATGGAAGGTACGTTTACTGTTCCGTTTTTGGCTTCACTGTAGGAGACAAGATACGTATCCAGGAACTGTCCATCACGATAGACGGACACAGCCCCATTTTCATTTGGAGCGAGTACAAGTGGAATGGTCAAGATCTGGGTTGAGTTCACGGTGCGAGTTCCCCATTCCTGATTCTTGCCACGTGCATCTTCATATGTGATACGGATTTTACTGTTTTTGCCCTCTTCTTTGGGTGATACATTGATATCAAAAGGATATTGCAGCGCTTCAGGTGGATACCCTGTGCTGATAAAGATTGTAATCTTATCGCCAGGACTCACATCTGCGCCCGCTTCCACAGGCCATTGCTGCGTCACTTTGCCCTTTTCTACCGTATAACTTTGTTCTTCCTGTACCTGAGCAAGCTCAAGTCCAGCAGATTTAAGTTTTTCTTCGGCTTCACTGCGGGTAAGATTTTTCAGATCAGGCATTTTGACCGTTTCAGTGCCTTTACTTACGGTTAACTCAATCTGAACTGTCTCTGGATCAAATTCCTCATTGACACCCGGTGTCTGGGAAATAACAGAACCTGAAGCCACATCATTGGAGAACTCGTCTTTCCGCTGAATCTGATCTTCCTTAATGCCAAGCGCAGTCAACTTCTTGACAGCCTCATCATAAGTTACTTGTTTGACATCAATCATCTTTAAAAGTTCTTTTTCTGCACCAACACTGATCTGGACCTCGGAACCTTCTTTGACAACATCGCCTTCTTTTCTGCTCTGTTCATAGACGATACCGGGTTCGACACCTTCCTGATACAAACGGATGACCTCATCACTGACGACGAGTCCTTTCTCCTCAAGCATTTCCCGAGCTTTTTCTTCCGTCTGGGTGATCACGTTAGGCACGGTTACTTCAGGTACAACCAGCATACCCTTGACATACCATACAACGCCCACCATGGCGATTAGAATAAGAACGGTTAATGAGATGAGTAGAGCTGGCTTCTTCCAACTCTTCGATTTCGCTTTACCCTTGCCAGTTTCTTCGTTAGACTCCATCACTGGCACCGCACCCGTCGATGTAACTCCGCGCGGTTCAGGCTTGATGGCTGGCATAACGCGAGTCTGATCTATATCATCCTCATCCGGAAAATCAATCTTCGTTTCATTACGTCTCTCCGGCATCAGGCAAGTTTCCAGATCGGTCTGCATTTCTTTGGCCGACTGATAACGTTCCTGCGGATTTTTACGCATGGATTTTAAGATGACATTTTCTACACTTTGCGGAATCAATGGATTGAATTTGCGTGGTTCATCGAACTCTTCCTGCAAATGCTTCAATGCCACACTGATTGGACTTTCACCCAGAAACGGAAGTTGCCCGGTAAGCATCTGGTAAAGTACGATCCCAAGAGAATATAAGTCCGATTTTTCACCAGTAACGATGCCTTTGGCATGCTCCGGTGAGAAATAATGTACAGAACCAACTACAGAACCCGTCTGCGTAATCGTTGTAGATGTAACGGCACGGGCAATCCCGAAATCCGTTACTTTCACGCGGCCATTCCGGCCAATTAATATATTGTGGGGTTTGATATCCCGATGAATGATTTGATTATGATGTGCATGATCAAGAGCATCTGCAATCTGGGAAGCGATTCGCACCGATTCGTCCACCTGCAGAGGGGCGCGTTCTTTAATAATTTCATTCAAGTTTTTGCCTTCCACGTACTCCATGACAATATAATGAACGTCATCTTCCTGCCCCACGTCATAAATGCTAACTACATTCGGATGAGACAGCGATGCTGCCGACTGTGCTTCCCTGCGGAAACGGCGAATAAACTCTTCGTCATGCACAAACTGTTGTCTAAGGACTTTGATCGCTACATTCCGGTTCAACAGAAGATCCTGGGCTTTGTACACAAGAGCCATGCCGCCACCGCCGACACGCTCAATCACTTCATAGCGTCCGCCTAGTTGGTGCCCAATCATGACTCACACCCCGTTTCCGTATCCACGGAACCTTCCCTCTGCAACTCGAACAAAGCAAGCGTGATGTTGTCGTCTCCCCCAGCAAGTAAAGCCAACTGAAGCAGTCGGTCTGCACGATCTTCCAATGCCAGTTCCAGATTGCCGGCAACCTGAATAATCTGCTCATTGCTGACCAGGTTACTGAGACCATCACTGCACAGTAGAAGAACTTCGCCTTCCTCCAGCTTGACGGTATCCAGATCTACCTTCACCTCGGCATCTGTTCCAAGCGCACGAGTTAGTACGTTGCGACGTGGATGATGGGACACATCCTCTTTGCTAATCTGACCATTTTTGAACAATTCATTCACCAGTGTATGGTCCTCGGTTAGCTGGATCACAGCTTTGTTCGCAATTTTGTAGGCTCTGCTATCACCGATGTGTCCAATAACACCTTCCGTATCGTTCAATAAAGCCGCAACCACCGTTGTTCCCATGTTGTGATACTTGTCATCTGTTGATGCCGTGCGGAAGATAACTTCGTTGGCATGCAAAATAGCATCGCTGAGAGCCGCAGACAGAGACGCATGTGACAGACCTGGTTCCAGTGTTCCCAGATCTTTCACCAACGTCTCTACTGCCAAGCGGCTTGCCGTATCCCCTGCAAGATGTCCACCCATGCCATCGGCAACAATACCCAGAATATATCCTGTATCGAGATTACGAATCCAGGCTGAATCTTCATTCACCGAACGCACTCGTCCGATATGGCTCACATGAACTGTTTTGATCAAAACGTTCTCACCTCAACTCCATATGCTTTGCACGAAGCTGACCGCAAGCGGCAGCAATATCATGTCCCTGTTCACGACGAATGGTTACATTAACACCCTGTTCCGAGAGAATCTTCTGAAAATTGAAAATGTCGCTTCTCGATGTTCTTACATATTTGCGTTCAGGTACATGGTTAACCGGAATCAGATTCACGTGGCACAACATGTTCTTAAGCACACTTGCCAGTTCTGCTGCATGCTCTGGCTGATCGTTTACCCCACCAATAAGTGCATACTCGAACGTAATTCTCCGACCTGTTTTGGCCAGATAATAACGAAGGGACTCCATCACGTCTTCAAAAGGAAAACGACGGTTAACCGGCATCAATTTCGAACGCAGTGCATCATTTGGTGCATGGATCGAAATGGCAAGGTTAATCTGTGTATCTTCATCTGCAAACTTGTAGATGTTCGGAACGATTCCGCTCGTGGATACCGTGATGTGACGCTGACCGATGTTCAGCCCTTTTTCATGAATCATAATGCGCAGGAAAGTCATCGTAGCTTCATAGTTTTCGAAAGGTTCACCCGAACCCATGATTACGATGCTGCTGACACGCTCGTTGCGTTCATCCAGAATTTTCTGAGCCTGCACAACCTGGGCAACAATCTCCCCAGCCGTAAGGTTACGCTTGAGACCACCCAATGTGGATGCACAGAACGTACAACCAATACGACAACCAACCTGTGTGGTTACACAGATGCTGTTCCCGTAGTTATGCTTCATGATTACTGTCTCAATGGCATGATCATCATGAAGACCAAAGAGGAATTTAACCGTTCCATCCTTGGATTCAAACTTGGTAATTTCCTTAAGCGTTACAAATTCAAATTGCTCTGTCAGTTTTTCACGCAATGGCTTGGACAGATTGGTCATTTCACTGAAATCATTCACGCGTTTTACATAAATCCAGTCAAAGATTTGGCCACCGCGAAACGCCGGCTCCCCATTCTCCACAGCCCATTGCTGCAGTTGTTCCAGAGAATAATCATATATAAAAGGTTTCATTTTGTTGTCAACACCTATTCCTTCTTTTCTTTTCGTTGGCTTCCTTCTTTTCGTTCCATTCGTCCTATTCTATCACAAAGACCACGTTACATCCATGTATACCCTTGATATCTGTACTTCATGCATTATAACATCTCAATGCCGCCATCGCACCCTGTCACCACATTCTCTGACAATTATATCGAAGTCCCATCACAAAGAAATCCGCCGAAGTTCCCCTCGGCGGTCATACTTCCGTGCTCTATTAAACTGTTATTCCGCTGTTTTTGTCAACCGTGCGATGAAAAATCCGTCGCTGTGAGCGTATTGTGGCAAAATCTGAATACCACCGTTCACAACCTTCAAGTTCGCTGTCTCCGATTCAGACCAGACGGATGCTTCTGCTGGGCTGTATTCCGGATGTCGATTCAAGAAGTCTGCAACCATATCCTCATTCTCAGCAGGCTCAATCGTACACGTGCTATACACCAGAATACCACCTGGTTTTAACAACGGCGCAACCTGATCAAGCAATTCACGTTGCAAGCCTGCGATATCTTCGATATCTTTTACGGTTTTGGTCCATTTCACATCAGGCTTGCGGCGAATAACACCCAGACCTGAACATGGTGCATCCAGCAAAATGCGGTCAAACGACGCTTCCGGGTACCGTTCATTCAGGTCTAGCGCATCTCCAGTTACAGCATCGATACAAGTCAGACCGAGACGCTCCGCCTGATCCAAGATCAGCTGGCGCTTGTGAGCATGTACATCATTCGCGACAATACGACCGCGATCCTGCATTTTCTCAGCCATGTGAGCTGTTTTACCACCTGGAGCTGCGCAGCAATCCAATACAAGTTGGTCTACTTCTGGCGCAACTGCTTCAGCGACAAGCATGGAACTTTCGTCCTGTACAGAGAACAACCCGTCCCGATACCAGGTCGTTAGAGCCATGTTTCCGCCACTACGTACAAGAATTCCATCGGAACTCAGCTGAGAAGCTTCAACGACTGCACCTGTACTGGTCATCTCATGCATCAGTTTCTCCCGTGTGGTCATTGTTGTGTTGACCCGGACACTCACCGCTGGCGGCTCATTATTCGCACGACAGATCGCTTCCGCTGTCTCTTCGCCGTACTGGGCAATCCAGCGTTCAACCATCCATAACGGGTGGGAATGCTCCAGTGAAATACGTTCTGCAGCGGGCAGATGTTCTGGAATACGAAGTTCATCCCGATTGCGGATCATATTGCGGAGCACTCCATTCACCATACCCGAGATTCCCTGATGGCCCAGTTTCTTCGCCAGATTAACCGCTTCGCTCACCACGGCATGCTCCGGAATACGATCCAGGTATATCATCTGATAGACGCTGATTCGCAGCAGGCTACGAACCCATGGTTGCAGTTTGGATACTCCTTTGGCGACGTAACGTTCCAGAAAATAATCAAGTGTATTCAATCTGGCGATTGTTCCATACACCAATTCGGTAGCTAGTCCAGCATCTGCGGGGCTTAAATCCGCCTCTTTCAGACGGCGGTTCAACTCCAGATTACTGTATGCTCCATCTTGCTCAACAGCACTCAGAACCTTGACTGCCAATGTACGAGCAGATGTTTTGGGTTGCTGGGAGCGCGATGCACCACCCGATTTACCCGAATTCGGACGACGGTTTCCTTCACGTCCGGATGAATTCCCATTAGCTTGCTGGCCTTTTCCTGACGAACGACCTGGTATATTACCGCTCATCGCAGCACCGTTCCAGGTTTCAGTGTACCACCACGAGCAAAGTCAGCGGCCTGCATCACCTTTTTACCTGCTGGCTGCACTTCAGTCAACCAGAGAGACCCATTACCTGTGCGGACTTCAATCCCTGCCTTATTCAATTGCAGCACCGTTCCCGGCTCTGCTTGTCCAGCATCCGAAGAAGTTTCCAGGTCCACGTGATTGGGGTTAGACGCAGCCCAAATTTTAAAGACTTGATCATCCCACATCGTAAATGCACCGGAGAACGGCACAAGACCACGAATCTGATTGAACAGTTCACGTGAAGTACGACTCCAGTCCATTTTCTCGTCATCCCGAGTCAGATTGCGAGCATATGAAGCCTCGGCATCATCCTGAGGGACCGCTGTTGTCTCGCCTGCAATCAATCGTGGCATTTCTGCCTGAAGCAGTTTGGAACCAGCCTCACTTAATTTATCAAACATCGATCCTGATGTATCTTCATCCGTAATTGGCAGTTCCACACGCGAGATCATATCTCCGGTGTCCAAGCCTTCAGCCATATACATCAATGTGACTCCTGTCACGGATTCCCCGTTAATAATGGAACGTTGAATCGGTGCTCCTCCCCGATATTTCGGTAAAAGAGAGCCATGCACGTTCACACAACCACGAACAGGCATATCCAGCACGGCTTTGGGCAGAATCTGTCCAAAGGCCGCGGTTACAATCAGATCCGGCTTCCATTCAGCCAAGCGGGCTACCGCTTCCGGATCACGCAATTTAACAGGTTGAAACACCGGCAGACCGTGGCGTTCTGCCGCGGCCTTAACCGGTGTTGGCGTAAGTACTTTTTTGCGTCCCTGTGGTTTATCAGGTTGAGTCACCACACCCACCACATTGTACCCCTCTGCCATCAGCATATCGAGAGAAGGAACTGCAAATTCAGGTGTTCCCATAAAAACAATATTCAAATCGATCACTCCTTAATTACGACGCGGTCCCGTTTGATCGGCTGCAATTTCGTACACTTTCTCGGCGACATCCGTAAAGAGTACACCATCCAGATGATCAATCTCATGCTGGAATGCACGGGACAGCAAGCCACTACCCGTAATAATCAGCTCTTTACCTTCACGATCCAGACCTTTAACTGTAACGGTCTCGAAACGGCGAACATCACCATTAATTCCAGGGATACTCAGACAACCTTCAGGTCCAAATTGTTCTCCCTCACTTGCAATGATCTCCGGGTTAATCATCTTGATCAGCCCTTGCTCATCACCTGCGTCGATAACAATCAGACGTTTCAAAATACCGACCTGTGGCGCAGCAAGACCCACACCTTCCGCATCGTACATGGTATCAGCCATATCATCCAGCAATTTTTGTACATTTGGTGTAATTTTGGTTACTTCTTTGGCTCTCTTGTGGAGCACCTCATCTGGTTCTTGCACGATAATGCGAATCGACATGTTGTAAGCACCTTCCTAATCCTCATCATAATTTCAGGACGATATCTGTATTTTTGGGGTATTCATTTTAATCTATGTTTATACCGCTTGTTTACATCCGCATTGCTGCAAAATGCTTACATTAACATTTGCGGGTCTACATCCAGACTAATAAGCAATTTTTGCGCCTGAACATCATCGTCCATGCGCCGGGCCGTAGCCAGAGCGAGTCCTATGGCGTCTACATCCCCCCGCCATTTTATCATACATTGGAATCTGTATCTATTCTTGATCCGAGGAATCGGAGACGCTACCGGCCCCAGTACATCAAAGGCATCATTGCTGAATCGATCCAGACTGCCGAGCCATCCAGCCGCATTAGCCTTCTCTTTCAGTATTCGCGTATAGTTCTCGGCAAGACGAATCAATACTGGAAGTTGCTCATGCGAAAAGGTCACCAGAATCAGGCGACAGTATGGCGGATATTGCAAATTGCGACGGTGCAGCAATTCCTCACGTACAAACGACACATAGTCATGCTGACTCGCATGACCAATGGAGTAGTGTTCCGGCGTATAGGACTGAACAAACACCTCACCAGGCAATTGGTGCCGACCCGCTCGGCCAGCTACCTGTGTTAGCAACTGAAACGTTTTTTCCGCAGCACGGAAATCAGGTAAATTCAACGCTGAGTCCGCTGTTATCACGCCAACTAGGGTTACATCCGGGAAATCAAGACCCTTCGCAACCATCTGGGTGCCCAGCAATACATCCGCCTTTTTCTCACGAAACTGTTTCAGTAGCTTCTCGTGAGCCCCTTTTTCCGTTGTTGTATCCACATCCATCCGAATGACCCGAATACCCGGGAAGAGCTTGGCAAGCTCTTCCTCGACTCGCTGTGTACCTGTACCAAAGTATCGAATATGCTCACTTCCACAGTCCGGACACACTTCCGGAGCCGCTTCCGCATACCCGCAGTAATGACAACGGAGATTATTCGAGCGCTGATGATACGTCAATGAAATATCACATTCAGGACAACCTGCCACATATCCACAACTTCGGCACATAACAAAGGTCGAATATCCACGGCGATTCAGCAGAAGCACCGTCTGTTCACCACGTTCCAAGCGTTCCTCCAGCCCTTTGTGCAAAGCCCTGCTGAACATGGAGCGGTTGCCATCCTTCAACTCTTCACGCATATCAACGATCCGCACTTCAGGCAGCTTGTTACCCAGTGCCCGCGTTGGCATCTCCAGTAAGAGTGGTGCAAAATCATCATTACTCTGCGAGCGTGCAGCGTAATAACTTTCCAGCGAAGGTGTCGCTGAACCCAGAACAACCACCGCCTGATGCTGCTGTGCTCTTTTTACCGCTACATCACGAGCATGATATTTCGGAGTTTCCTCCTGTTTGTAGGAAGTCTCGTGTTCTTCATCCATAATGATCAACCCAAGCCGACTGAATGGAGCAAATACAGCTGAACGCGCCCCAATTGCAACCTTCACCTGACCCTCACGAATCTTGCGCCATTCATCATAACGTTCACCGCCAGACAGACGACTGTGCATAACAGCAACTTGGTCTCCAAATCGCCCTTTAAAACGTTCTACCATCTGTGGTGTGAGCGCAATCTCGGGCACCAGTACGATAGCCTGCCGATCCTGTTCGATGCATTGTTGAATGGTTTGAAGATAGACTTCCGTCTTGCCACTTCCCGTAACACCATGTAACAAAAACACCCCATGGCGTTGTTCCTGCAATCGGCCATTGATATTGTCGTAGACAAGTTTTTGCTCATCGGTCAGAACCAGCGGTTCAGTCGCTTTGAACGTCCTGCCCTGATACGGGTCACGGAAGACCTCAACGTCCTCGGTGACGATCAGTCCCTTTTCCTCAAGCCCTTTAATCGTCGCGGCCGATACCTGTAGTGTAGATAACACTTCTTTCATCGGCATGGGCAGCAGTTCTTTCATTTCCAGCAAAAAAGCCAGAATCTCCTTCTGCCGCTGTGCTTTCGCCGGGAATGAAGCAAGTGCTTCCTGAGCAGCAGCAATATCTACAGCCAGATCAACGGACTTCATCGTTTTTTTATTTAACTTGTCCTTGATGGCCTGACTTTCCAGCAGTACACCACCAAGCAATAATTTCTTAATTAGTGCAGCATGATTGGGATATTTCCGACTCAGTTGTTGCAGCGGTACCTGACCCCGACTTTTGACAAAACGGATGATATCCTGCTGTACTTTCTCGGTCGTAGACTCTTCTCCCCAAACAAATAACACCTCATCATCCGGTTGTGCTCCCGCCATCTGTCCATCAAGTGCATCTCCCAGCGAGATGTATCGCTCTGCTTTACCTTTCAATGCCGTCGGCACCATGACCTGCAATGACAAAATCCGGTTACTGGCATAACGTCCACTCATCCATTCGGCCAACTCAACCAAATCCTTTGACAACGGGGGAACAATGTCCAGTAACTCCTGAATCTGCTTAAGCTTGAATGTTTCCTCTCCGGTACGCGGCACAAGATCAATCACGAATCCCTGCACCGTCCGATGACCAAAAGGTACACCCACCCGGCTGCCAATCTCGATCCATTCCCTCATCGATTCAGGTACCAGGTAATCAAACGGCCGGTCTGTTTCCTTCACGGGAACATCGACTATGACCTTGGCAATCTCCATTTCCTAATTCCTCCCGGCAATGCGCTCCGCCGCAATCCGGAGCAACCGATGAGCCACATCGTCCTTGGCTATCACTGGAAGCTCCTCCACCAAACCTTCCCGGTCATAGATATGTACCGCGTTGGTGTCTGTTCCAAATCCTGCACCCGTGCGGGTTACATCATTGGCTACGATCAGATCACAGTTTTTCCGTTCCAATTTCTCACGTGCATACATCTCAACTGACTGAGTCTCCGCAGCAAAACCAATCAAAAATTGATGGGTCTTCTGTTTGCCCAGCGTTTCAAGAATATCTATATTTTTAATAAGTTCGAGCGACAGCGTGTCGCCTTTCTTCTTGATCTTCTCGGTATAAACTTCCTTTGGACGATAATCGGCAACTGCCGCCGCCTTAACCACGATATCAGCATCGTCCCACTCGCGTGTTACCGCTTCATACATATCCTGTGCAGACTGTACAGGGATCAACTCAACGTTCTCCGGTGGCTTGGCTTGGGTACTGCCCATAACCAATTTCACATCTGCCCCCAGATCACGCGCAGCTGCGGCTATGGCAAATCCCATTTTGCCAGATGAATCGTTCGTAATGTATCGTACTGGATCAATGCGCTCAATCGTACCTCCAGCCGTAACAACAACCTTCTTGCCTTGTAACAATGAAGCTTGTCCCTGCCGACTAATGTCTGCAGATTCTTTCTGTTCAAAGAAACGTTCTACCACATCCACAATGCTCTCCGGTTCTTCCAGACGTCCCTTACCCACATATCCACACGCAAGCAGACCTTCACCCGGTTCAATCATCATGGCGCCCCGTTCAACAAGCAGGTTCATATTATGCTTTACAGCTGGATGATCATACATATGTACATTCATCGCTGGTGCAATCATGACAGGGGCTGTCGTCGCAAGAAGAGTTGTTGAGAGCATATCATCTGCCATGCCATGCGCCATCTTGGCAATCACATTGGCTGTTGCCGGAGCAACCAGAACAAGATCCGCCAGATCGGCCAGATGAATATGAGATACGACTGCTGGCTCACGCTCATCAAATGTATCGGTATATACGGTGTTTCGGGTCAACGTTTGCAGCGTCAATTCGGTAATAAACTGTGTAGCGGAAGCTGTCATAATCACATGAACATCCGCTCCCTTTTGCACCAGTCTGCTGCATAATGTTGCCGCTTTGTAAGCGGCTATGCCGCCAGTCACACCAAGCACGATTTTTTTACCGTTCAACATGTTTATTTCCCCCGATATTTATACGACGTCTAGGGCGCGTCTGAAAACTCCGAAGGAAGCAGATTTTCCCGAATTTTCGTTCCAAGCAAGGAAGTTTTCCGCAGGCGTGCCGGGGCACGTCAAGGGAAAGTGACGCAACAGGGGGCGAAAAGGCGGTAAAAGATGCACTTCAGCGAGTTTTGAGACACGTCCTAAGTAAGATTCCGTTAAAATATGCTTATTCGTAAAAAAATAACAACCTCGCGGTTGTCAATTAATCCGGCTTGCGCCGTATGCAGTTGAAGAGCAGCCGCAGGCGGCTTACTCTTCTTCTTCGTCCTGTCCTTTGATGACAACGAGCAGGTCTCCATAGATTTCTTCCAGTGCAACGCCAACTTGTTTATGGGATCTCGCACCTCTTAAATCCGTTTTTTCACCTTCACGTAGCTGTCTAGCCCGGCGGGAAGCAGCAACAACAAGGGAATACTTGCTGTCGACTTTGTTCATCATTTCATCAATAGAAGGATACAGCATATTAACAAACACCTCTTCGCATTAGTATAATCGCAAGTTGCCGCCTGACAGAACTGATGTAGCATGTCTTCACACCCGGGCATTCCGAGAAGGAGTGCTTCAGTATATGATATGACAACTGCCCCACTTATATCGCATTCTGCAGCGGCAAAAGGGATTATTTATTGATCTTACAATGTTCGGCGATTATGATGCTTTCTATTCTCTTGCACGCCAAATCAATTTCATCATTAACAACAGCGTAATCATACTGCTCCAGCAGACTGATCTCATCAACCGCCACGGACATCCGGTGATCAATGGTCGCTTGGCTTTCGGTACCACGGCCCTGAATGCGATCTTTCAGCTCGTCCAATGAAGGAGGAAGCAGGAAAACAAAGATCCCTTCCGGGAATTTCTCTTTCACTTTTAACGCGCCTTGAACCTCAATCTCCAGAATGATGTCGCGGCCTTCGTTAATCGTTTTCTCTACAAAATCACGCGGTGTTCCGTAATAATTACCAACATACTCCGCATGTTCCAACAATTGATCTTCAGCAATCATGTTCTGGAACTCTTCATGACTTCTGAAGAAATAGTTAACACCATGTTCTTCACCAAGACGAGGCTGACGGGTTGTTGCCGATACGGAATAGATCAATTCCGGCACCCGTTTGCGCAAAGCGCTGCATACAGTACCCTTCCCGACCCCAGATGGGCCGGACAACACTACCAGTAATCCCTTAGACATATTACACTCCATTTTATTCGTCGTTATCATCATCTTTCGAAGAAAGACGATGGGCGACCGTCTCAGGCTGAACTGCAGACAAAATGACATGATCGCTATCCGTAATAATTACGGCACGAGTACGTCTTCCGTACGTTGCATCAATCAGCATGTGACGATCTCTTGCCTCTTGTATAATTCTCTTGATCGGCGCCGATTCCGGACTCACGATGGATATAATCCGGTTCGCCGATACGATGTTACCGAATCCAATGTTAATGAGTTTGATTGCCATAATCAGGTTCTTCCCCCTATACATGCGACTCTTTTGCCGAAATGTGGCCGTTCACTCGATATTCGCAGCTTGCTCACGAATCTTCTCCAGCTCCGCCTTCATCTCGACAACACGATTCACCAGAGCCAAATGGTTGGCTTTTGATCCAATCGTATTGACTTCCCGATTCATCTCTTGAATTAGAAAGTCCAACTTACGACCTACGGGCTCATCACTCTTCAGCAGTTCCCTGCTCTGTCCAAAGTGACTCTGTAGACGCGTAAGCTCCTCTTCTATGTTAGAACGATCGGCAAACATTGCAATTTCCATACCCAATTTATGCTCATCAAAAGGGAAAGAGCCTTCTTCCTGCATTTCCGTAAGCCTTTGTCTTAGCTTGTTGCGATAATCACTTACCACAGTCGGTGCAAGATCAAGCATTTCGGTATGCAGTGACTCCAGACGGGTAATCCGCCGTTCCAGATCACTGGCCAGATGAAGACCCTCGCGAGCGCGCATCTGTTCAAGGCTGGACAGAGCCTCTTTCAATCCTTCCTGCAGA
The DNA here is from genome assembly GCF_037977015.1 of Paenibacillus sp. FSL K6-1122. NCBI lineage: Bacteria > Bacillati > Bacillota > Bacilli > Caryophanales > Paenibacillaceae > Paenibacillus > Paenibacillus sp. FSL K6-1122. The sequence goes on from NZ_CP150272.1 coordinate 4,814,111, forward strand.
ACTCGCTCCCATTCGTCCTTCTGCTCTTCCGGAATGGAACTTGTCCCATCCGAATGAACCATGACGTCCGGCAGCCCAAGCATATCCACAATACTTGGTTTGCCCTGCAATCCATATTGGGTCTCCAGTTGCTCTGCAGCCTGCAGATAGGCCCTGACCGTCTGTTCATTCAGAACAGCGGGAAGAGCCTGGTCTTCCTCTTTTTCTTTCATTACATAAACATCAATCCGCCCACGTTTCAAACGACTCTGTACGATCTTCCTCAAACCGTCTTCATAATACGTCCACTCTCTTGGCAGACGCATCATCACTTCGCAATAACGATGATTAACAGATTTGATCTCTAATTGTACCTTATAGCCGCCAAAATGAAAGGCGGATTGACCGTATCCGGTCATACTGAATGACATCGGCATCACATCCGTTTTACTATTGTAATTGATTATTAGGGTTGAAACAAGTAGGACATTGATGCTCCGACTTCTCCCATACGTATTGCGTCAGTTCGGCCGTCATGCCGTAGAACATAAACGGTGTCATGAGATAGATGCCTTTGAAATGCGCTGTTGCTACGTCCAGCAGTTCTTTGGCAATTTTTACTCCCATCGCACGGCCTTCTTCGCCTTCCAGACCTGCCATACGGGAACGCACTTCATCCGAAAGCTGAATCCCGGGAACCTCGTTGTGTAGATACTCTGCATTCCGTCCACTCGCTAGCGGCATTACACCTACAAAAATGGGCACATCCAGATGTTTGGTCGCTTCGTGCATTGCTACAATCAACTCAGGATCATAGATCGGTTGTGTCATGATGTAATCAGCGCCAGAGGCAATTTTCTTCTCCAGACGTTGTACAGCTTTCTCCAAATATTTCACATTAGGATTAAATGCCGCTCCGATGACAAAACCAGCTTTTTGCTTCAGCGGTTTACCTGAGAAAGCCACTCCATCGTTCAACTGTTTGATCATGCGTATGATTTCAAAAGAAGTCAGATCGTATACCGAGCTCGAACCAGGCAGATCGCCAAATCTTGCAGGATCTCCTGTTACAGCCAGTACATGATTAATACTCAAAGCATCAAACCCCATCATGTGGGACTGCGTTCCAATCAGATTCCGGTCACGGCAGGCAATATGCACCAGTGGACGAAGGCCCGTGCGATCCTGAACGAGGTGACCCAGCGCCATGTTGCTCATGCGTGTAACCGCGAGTGAATTATCGGCCAGTGTCAGGGCATCGGCTCCGGCTGCTTTCAGTGTCTCGGCACCTTTCATGAACTTGGCAATGTCCAAGTCACGTGGCGGGTCAAGTTCAACGATAACGGTGTGACGATGCTTGACCAGATCAACGATCGTAGGCTGTCCGCCACGTCCGGAACGCTCATCCACATTTTCATGCAACACAATACGCGGTTTAGATTCTGACGGATCAGGCTCCAGAATAGGCGAAGGCACATAGTCAGCAAGCGCCTCTTTCATAGCGGTAATATGATCAGGTGTCGTACCACAGCAACCACCGATAATACGAGCGCCCAGTTCAGCAAATTGCACTGCCGTCTGACCAAAGTACTCCGGAGTCGCACCATAACGGAACTCACCATCTACATAATCTGCTGCACCCGCATTCGGGTAGACGGACATTGGAATACCAATTCGTCCCGAGACGGTTTCCATGGCACGCATAATCCCGTTTGGACCTGAGCGACAGTTAAAACCAATGACATCCGCGCCCTGCTCCCGCATAATCCGGAAGGCTTCAGGCATTGTATATCCGTCCAGTGTGTGTCCTACATCCTCAACCGCGAACTGTCCAATCACGGGCAGATCACTTAGCTTGCGTGCTTGCAAAAGGGCAATATCCATTTCCTCGATATCATAGAAGGTCTCAAGCAAAATGCCATCCACGCCTTCATCTAGCAGTGCAGAGATCTGTTGTTGATAAAAGCGTTTCAGTTCACTCGTTGACACGTTTGTCCGCTTGCCACCTCGAATGGAACCAACTGCACCAAGCACATAACCGGTATCTCCAGCTACCTCTTTGGCGATGCGTACGCCGGCACGGTTCACGTCCTCCACCTTGGACTCCAGACCGAACTTGGACAACTTGTCGTAATTGGCAGAATACGTATTTGTTTCAAATATTTCTGTACCTGCATCCCGATAACGGCGATGTACATCCGCCACTACTTCAGGTGAAATCAAGTTTAATTCTTCATATGAAATCCCCACCGGGAACCCCATTTGGTACAGAAATGTTCCCATGGCCCCATCTCCAACGAGAACCCGTTCCTGCATAACTTTGCGCAAATCCGCCTTCATCCCATTTCCCCCCGCCTAGCTGTGATCATTTACATACTAATGTAACACAAAAAACGCTAAAAAACGAAGAAAAACACAGGTTTTTAATGAGTATCCAGCTCATATGGACTTTCTTGCCATACAGCCCCCAATATGTCTCTGTACAGGAGACACGACCTGTCCTTTTTGATAAAAAAAGAGGCCCGCAGGCCCCTTTGGTTAAACCTTTCACTTTTTATGAAGTGATTCCCTTAAAAACAACTTCAGCAGGTCCAGTCATGTACACATGATTGTCAGCTTCATTCCACTCAATATGGAGATCCCCACCCTTGAGGCTGATGACTGCTGTACGATCTGTATGTCCATTCAGGACAGAGGATACCAGTGTCGCACAAGCTCCGGTTCCACAAGCTAGTGTTGGACCCGCTCCGCGTTCCCATACACGCATGTCCACATATCCACGGTCACGAACTGTGGCGAATTCCACATTGATTTTTTTTGGAAACATCGGATGCACTTCAAGAAGTGGTCCCCAAGTCGTGAGGTCAAAATTCACAGCGTCATCTACATAGATAACCGCATGCGGGTTACCCATGGATACGGCAGTGAATTTGAACGCATGTCCATTTGCTTCAATGTAGTGATCAACCACTGGGTTGGCATCCACCGTTGTAGGCACTTGAAGACCGTTCAGGATCGGCTCACCCATGTCGACACGTACCGTTTCCACTTTACCATCACGAATGTTGAGACTCACAGGTTGTACCCCTGCACCAATCGTTTCAATGGTGATCTGCTCCTGGCTCACGTGACCATGATCGTATACGTATTTGGATACACAGCGAATGGCATTACCGCACTGTTCTGCTTCCGAACCGTCCGAATTCATGATACGCATCTGAAAGTCCGCCTTCTCCGAAGGCAGTATATAAACCAGGCCGTCCGCACCGATGCCAAAGAAACGGTTGCACCATTTCACAGCCAACTCTGCCGCATCTGCCGGAAGCTCCTTTTCACCAAATACAACGATAAAATCGTTACCAAGTCCATGCATTTTCGTAAATTCCATAATCTTGCCCACTCCTTTTGGCAGTCTGCTGCCAAAGCTATATTCTTGCTCTTCTACAGGATTACCATAGAAATTCATATTCAGCATTTACACAAAAAAGCTATCCTGCAAAATGCCAAAGCTTCCGCTTTGAATCATTTTGAGGATAGCATACCGAAATAGGTAGGGAAAAGGTATTGATTTTATGCCGAAAACTTTGTACTTTTCGGTACGAAGCGGCCAGAACCACCCATACGGCGGCGGTTACGACGACCACCCCAGACGCTGCCTGCGCCCATAAGAAACGTGGGAATGCCCGCAGCTACGATACAGATCGCCCATTCACGCAATCCCAGAGGTACGGTTTTGAAGATCGGCTGCAGCGGTTCAACGTACATGACAACCAGCATCAGTACAACCGATGAAATAACGGCAAGAACCAGATATTTGTTCTGTAGTGGATTGCGGTGGAAGATGGACCGTGAACTACGGCAATCAAAAACATGGATAAGTTGCGCCAAAACGAGTGTAGCAAAAGCTACAGACTGTGCCTTGATCAGTTGACCCGGATTATCCGGCGCAGCCTGAAGGGTAAGCCAGAACGCTCCGAGTGTGCATAACCCAATCAACACACCCCGGCTGACGATTTTCCACCCCAGTCTGCGGGCAAAAATGTTTTCCTTGGCGCCACGGGGTTTGTGTTCCATCAGATCTTTCTCAGGCTGATCTACCCCCAGCGCCATTGCAGGCAAACCATCCGTTACGAGGTTAACCCACAGAATCTGAATAGGTACGAGTGGTAGCGGCAGGCCCATCATCATTGCAAAGAACATCGTCAATATTTCGCCCACGTTTGATGCCAGCAAATAACGGATAAACTTGCGAATGTTCTCATAAATATTACGGCCTTCTTCAATGGCAGCCACAATGGTTGAGAAGTTATCATCACTCAGAATGAGCGCCGAAGCTTCCTTCGTGACATCCGTTCCTGTAATGCCCATCGCTATGCCGATATCTGCAGCTTTGATCGCCGGAGCATCATTGACTCCATCACCCGTCATCGCGACGACATGCCCTTTGCGCTGTAACGATTTCACGATGCGAAGCTTGTGTTCCGGAGATACCCTTGAGAACACGTAGATGCCCTCTACCTGTTTATCCAGTTGCTCGTCTGTCATGCCTGCCAGTTGCTGACCACTTAACGAAGCCCCTCCGCGGGGAAGAATCCCCAACTGATGAGCAATGGCTTCTGCCGTTGTTCCATGATCACCTGTGATCATGACAGTTCGTATCCCCGCCTTGCGGCATGTTGCAATCGCATCTCGCACTTCACGACGTGGTGGATCTATCATACCTGCAAGTCCTACGAAGACAAGCTGACTCTCGGCGGCATGTTCATCAGCCACTTTTTCTTCCGGCCGCACTTCACGATAGGCCATTCCAAGGACACGTAGTGCCGCTCCGGCCATGCTCTCGTTAGCTGCCATCACTTTCTGGCGCAGTGTCCCAGTGAAAGGCACGACCTTGCCTTCCCACAAAATATAACTGCAGTGTCCAATCAACACATCCGGTGCACCTTTGGTATAGATCATTCGGCCCCCCTGATGATGAACCAGGACCGACATGCGTTTTCGCTCCGAATCAAACGGGAATTCCTGCTGGCGGGCATACAACTCTTTGAGTCCGGCAGGAGTAAGCCCCATTTTGGAGGCCAGTGTGACGAGTGCCCCTTCCGTCGGATCGCCTTTCAGCTCCCAGAATACATTATCTCGTTGAACGGTTTCTTCTTGGAGTTCACCTTTTTTCGTGTTTTTCTTGCTTTCCTTTTTGGTATCCTTGCCCTTTTTCTTGCTCCCCACCTCGCTTGAAGCACTTTCCACAATACTCGCATTGTTGCAAAGCGCGCTGATCTGAAGCATTCTGCGTAGCGACTGGTCACTCTTCAGTTCCACCGTACGACCGTTCTCTAGCATCTGCCCTTCAGGTGCATAACCATCCCCGGTAACCTTGATGTTACGTCCCTCCAGCCACACATCCGTTACCGTCATCTTGTTCTGAGTGAGCGTGCCAGTCTTATCCGAACAGATTACGGATGCACAGCCCAGAGTTTCGACAGAAGGCAGTTTGCGTACAATGGCTTTACGTTTGATCATACGCTGCACGCCTAGTGCGAGTGCAATGGTTACAATGGCCGGCAGACCCTCCGGTATGGCAGCCACCGCGAGGCTGACCCCTGCCAGAAACATGCCAACGGCTGGTTGTCCGTGCAATATCCCTGCGACGACAACCATAATGGTTAATCCCAATGCGACAAAAATCAGAATTTTGCCCAGTTGTTCCAGCCTGTGCTGTAACGGTGTTTCCTGCTCCTCCGTATTCTGGATCAGATCGGCGATTTTGCCCATCTCCGTCTCCATCCCCGTACGGATAACCACACCTTTGGCTGTACCACGAGTGACCATGGTACCCATAAAACCAATATTCTTCTGATCACCCAGCGGAACGTCCTCGTCCGCAATCGGAAGGCAATGTTTGCTTACAGGAACCGATTCCCCGGTAAGGGCCGACTCCTCGACATCCAGACTGTTCGTTTGCAGCCAGCGCACATCAGCGGGTATGCGGTCCCCACTCTCCACCATAATAATATCCCCGGGGACAAGTTGTTTGGCGGCAAGGTGTACTTCCTGGCCTGAACGAAGCACTTTGGCAAGAGGTGCAGACAACTGTTTCAATGCACGAAGAGATCGTTCAGCCCGGAATTCCTGTACAAACCCCAGAATCGCATTCAGTACGATAATAGCCACAATCGTTACCGCATCCAGATACTCACCCAGTAATCCGGATACCAACGTTGCTCCCATCAACACCAGCACCATAAAATCCTTGAACTGATTCAAGAGCAATGTAATTGGAGAAATGCGTTTCCCCTCGCTCAGCTCATTCGAACCGACCACTTTCCTCTTCTCTGCTACAGCTTCATCCGTCAATCCTTCCTGCGGGCTGACGCCAAGAGTGTTACGAAGCTCTTCATCACTAAGTTGATGCCACTTGGTATGTTCCATGCTTCAAGTTTCCCTCCCAGTCTGTATTTCATCTGCAAAATAAACTCACATGACTCACCGGCGCGCTGGTCGACAGGCTGTACACTATGCCGGACAAACTACCTGCTCTATATGTATTCGGACAGGTCTGTGATTAGCACCCGGAAGGTGAATCCTTTCCCTGATGGACAGAATAGGCTAAAATAAAAGTCTGCGATGTTCTGCGCAGTACCAATTCCAGCGTTCAACAGGCAAGCAACGAAGAATCTGTAGCCAGTCCTTGTTTTTTTACATACCTGGTTGCACGTTTCAGTTATATAGATGAAGCATTTGGCATGATAAATGCAGATGCTCGATAGAGAGAGGAAGTGGAAAAAATGGCATTGGACGGCATTGTAACACGGGCCATTGTTCATGAACTGCAAGGCTGCATTGGTGGACGTATCAGCAAAATCCATCAGCCGAATGGCCATGATGTAGTTCTCACCCTGCGTGCTCAGCGCGGAAATAGTAAATTGCTTGTTTCGGCAAGCCCAACCTATCCCCGTGTGCATTATACGGAAAAGACATTCCTTAACCCTACCGAAGCACCCATGTTCTGCATGTTGCTCCGTAAGCACTGTGAAGGTGCAATCATTGAGGAGATCCGTCAGATTGGCATGGAGCGTATTATCCACATCAATGTGCGCCAGCGCGACGAACTGGGGGATGTTTCGGTTAAACGGATCATCATTGAATTGATGGGACGTCACAGTAATATTATTTTGCTTGATCCCGTTACAGGAACGATTCTGGATGGCATTCATCATGTGACTCCGTCCATCAGTAGCTACCGGGTAATCATGCCTGGATTCGCGTATACTGCCCCACCCGAGCAACATAAAAGTAATCCGCTCGAAGTGAGTCGTACAGCTTTCGAGGACAGCTATCATGCCGCTGAAGAAGATGCATCACGCTGGCTTGTGAACTCCTTTAGCGGTCTTAGCCCGTTAATTGCGGGAGAGATTGCTGCTCGTGGAATTGCTGCTGAAGGCACCGTGAGCACTCCAGCTGTGGTTGAGGGTGAAAGCCGCGTTGAGGCTGGTGCACTCTGGAACGCTTTTGAAGCCGTGATGGGACCTGTCAGAGATCATATCTACACACCTGTAACCGGAATGAACGCCAAAGGCAAAATGATTTTCTCAGCCGTTCATCTTCAGAGCATTCAGGATTTGGAGAAAACCTATGACACGATGAGCAAGTGCATGGAAGATTATTACGGAGATAAGGCTGAACGAGACACGGTTAAACAGAGAGTAAGTGATCTGCTCCGTTTTCTGCAGAATGAGCGAAGCAAAAACATCAAAAAGCTGGACAACCTGAACAAGGATCTACTGGAAGCGGATGATGCGGACAAGTTCAGACTATGGGGTGAGTTGCTGTTTGCCTCCCTGCATCTGGTTCACAAAGGGGACAAGAGCGTGGAGCTTGTGAACTTCTACGATGAAGACCAAGCCAACATTACCATTCAGCTTGATCCACTGCTTACACCATCTGACAACGCACAACGTTATTTCAAGCGGTATAACAAATACAAGAACAGTCTGGCTGTCATTCATGAGCAGCTTGGCAAAACCAAAGACGAGATTGACTACCTCGATAACCTGTTACAGCAGCTCTCCATTGCATCGATGAACGATATTGAGGAAATACGGGACGAGCTTGTACAGCAAGGATACCTGCGTGACCGTAATAAAAAGGGTAAAAAGAAGAAGAAAAGTGACCGTCCAACCGTACACCAGTTCACCTCCTCGGAGGGAATTGATATTCTTGTGGGCAAAAACAACCTGCAGAATGAGTACGTGACCAACCGTCTCGCTTCTTCCAACGACACCTGGTTGCATACCAAAGACATTCCAGGTTCACATGTCGTTATTCGCAGTACGGACTTTGGTGAAGCTACATTGGAAGAAGCAGCACAGCTTGCTGCCTATTTCAGCCAGGCCAAGGAGTCCAGCAGTGTGCCTGTGGATTACACGTTTATCCGTCATGTGCGCAAACCAAGTGGTGCGAAGCCTGGTTTTGTGATCTATGATCATCAGAAGACCTTGTTTGTCACGCCAAATGATGAATTGATCAAAAGTCTGCCATCCACCATTAAAAATGGATAGTATGCTTAGCTCATAAGGTGCGATGTAACAGTAACAATAGAAAAATCCCCTGACCATTAACGGCTCAGGGGATTTTTGTTATTGCATTAGTTGTTTGAGTGATAGGTGAAGCTCAGCTTATTTATCATTTTATTGAATATTAATTCATTTATATGTATAATAATTCAATTCTAAGAAATATAAATACTGTTAAGGAAGTGTACCGTGACCATACATATCAGAGAAACTCAACCTGATGATCTGAAACCCCTGATGGCATTAATGCATGACTATGTGGTGGGATTCTACAACAACCCCTGGCCTGGTGATCAATCCATCCAGCTTTTGATCAACAACCTGCTTAATCAGAAGATCGGTGCTCAATTTGTGGCAGTAGAGGACGGGAAGCTTATCGGATTTTCCACCCTGTTCTTTACCTACAGCACGATGAAAGCAGAGCGTGTCGCCATTATGAACGACCTATTTGTTACGGAAACATTTAGAGAGGGCGAAGCAGAAGCCAAATTATTTGCACACTGTCAGCAATATACGCGTGACCATGGATGTGCATATATGTCTTGGATCACAGCAGTGACCAATGAGCGAGCACAGCAATTATTCGAACGTCTCGGGGCTACACGTGGCGCTTGGGTAAACTATTCCATTACATAGACTCTTTTTAACACAAAAAAGGACATGGAAACATGAAGGTTCAGCCCTATCATGCTTGCATGTCCTTTACTCCTTCGATCTTAAATGTATCCAGTAATACAGAATTTATTATAGTCAGATAGAGCGTTGCGACGTCTCGCTTACTCTCCCTTTTGCTGTGAAGCAGCTGCCTTCAGCCTTTCCAACACATCAACCGTTACGGTCTTGCTACCAAGATCCCCGTGGAAAACAACACCTTGCCGTTTGCCATGATAATCCGATCCACCAGTCTCAATAAGATCATACTCCCTGGCCATCTCAGCATACCTGCGTTCCTCTTCCGGGCCATGGTCCGAATGAAACACCTCAATGCCATCTGGACGAGAGTCTTCGATGATACGTCGCACCAATTCATCATCGTTATAGAGACCCGGATGGGCAATCACAGCGGCTCCACCTGCGGCTCTGATCCACTCACACGCATCCTCTGGTGCAACGCGGGGTACAGATACAAAGCCTGGCTTGCCTTCAGCAAGATACTGATCAAATGCATCCCGCATGTCAACAGCGTAGCCTTTTTTCACCAGCACATCGGCCATATGAGGTCTGCCAATACTCTCATCCGGCTCTAACGGTCGTCCCAGCTCATCCAGTACCTCCTGCCAGCTTATATCAAGCCCGAGTTCTTGCAGCTTGGCGATAATCAGATGATTCCGCTCATCTCGCGCTTCTCGTAATCCGGCCAACCGTTGCAGGAATATCTCATCCTCCGTATTAACGTAATAGCCCAGTACATGAATATCTTTGCCGCCAGCCCGGGTGCTGATCTCCACTCCGGCAACAACATCAATATCGTACTCTTTTCCCGCTTGCTGTGCTTCCGCTACACCAGCTACTGTATCATGGTCCGTCAGGGCAACCGCAGATAGCCCTTTTTGTTTGGCAAGCTTCACATTATCAGCAGGTGGCTGCATTCCATCGGAAGCCTGACTATGCGTATGAAGATCACAGCGTCCTTGGCGCTGATCCATGATCAACAGCTCCTTTGTGTAAATTGATTATGATTTAATCTTATCTACCATTGATGTTGCCAACGATTATGCCTTCCCCGTCTTATGTACCGACTGAGGCTGCTCCTGCTGACGCAGATAATTCAGGAAAGCGACTGCTGACAGGGGCAACAAGGACGATTTTAGATGGATGGCATAGAACTGCCTTTTGAATTCGAGTCCGCGGATATCCACAATATGAACAAGTCCCAGAGCCAGTTCATGCTGCACCGAAGAAGGAGATAACATCGTAATACCTACCCCTGCCTCCACGGCCGATTTTACCGCTCCTGTACTGCCAAGTTCCATCACTACATTCATATCTTGTGGATCAATCTTTTTCTTTTGCAATTGGTCTTCCATCACCTGACGAGTACCCGAGCCCTTCTCACGCAGCACAAAAGGATAATTCATTACATCCTCAATATTCACTTTGCTACGCTTAGCCAAATCATGTCCGGCAGGTACAATCAGTTTCAGCTCGTCCTGCATGACAGGCTCCACAATCATGTCCGGGTGGTGCACTGGCGCTTCAATCAGACCAAAATTAAGCTGGTGCTTCAATATATCATCCATAATTTGCGTTGTATTCATCACTTTCATGACAATTGAAATATCCGGATATTGAAGTGCAAATGGTCCGAGCATGCGTGGAAGCACATATTCCCCGATCGTTAAGCTGGCTCCCAGCTGGAGTCTGCCCTGTAACATCTGAGTAAACGCCGACATCGCTTCGTCCGTCTGTCTGACCAACTCTACACTCCGTTTCGCATGAGGTAATAAAGTTCGGCCAGCCTCGGATAATTCTATTTTTTTGGTGGAACGATGCAATAACTTGGTGCCAAAATAGTCCTCCAATGATTGAATCTGCATCGTTACTGCCGGTTGAGTCATATGTAATGCTTGTGCAGCCGCCGAGAAACTCCCCTTCTCTGCTACCGTATAAAAAATATGCAATTGGTGAAAATTCATATCTTCGCCCCTCTTCGATTACACTCTCTACATTGTAGCCGATTTCCCGCTTGGCAACAAAAAAAGCATGCAGCTTGTCTGCATGCGATAATCCTTGAATCTATGATTTCAACATATTGAATCTACCCAGGCTTACTTATGCTTGCGACTATTTTTGACCAGCGTCATTCTTCTTGAATGTCTTAACCATGAATAATATGACTTCAGGTCCCTTAATTCAATGGTCTCCGACATACGTCCCAGAAACGTAACTACAATCATTTTGTGTAGCGGGTTGCCCGCAATATCATATTCTCCTTCAAGTTCGGAAAATTCGGCGACCACCACCAGATCCTCATCAATCAGGTAGACGTCCTGTTCATTACGGTAGTATGGTGTTACACGGTCCTGCTTCAGACACTCCCATAACCACGCCGCAATATGGTCATCATCACTACGTGCAGGCTCAATACGGTCTGCATACCGCATCTTGGCATGATGGGTAATGACGATGTCGGCCACTTTCTTGTCTCCAAGAGCCACGAAAAACGGCTCGTAGGTGCTCCAACGTTGCATCACCTTATCACGCATGGGAATCACTCTCCACCAGATAGGACTTTCTATCTATTTATTACCAAATATATTACAACATTAGTCCCGCAACCTCAAGGCGTAAGTTTAACTTTTTTTCACAATAGCCAATTTGTGTATAATTCAAGAAAAGAGCGACCCCAAAGGGTCCCTCTAGTTTCTCTTCTATATTCCGTAAAAGCTCGTTTTGTCCATCGTTTTGCTGGCATACTCGGTTTTGATCTCATTACGATACGAGCGTTCGATCTTGCGCACATAGGAAAGCCGCTTCACATTTTTCATCGTATCATCTGCCCGTTCTGCATTAACATACATGACTACATAATGCATACGGCGGGAGATATAATGCACGGTGCCATATTTTTCGAGATTACGGGCAGCTTTCAAATCACTGACCCAAATAATGAATCCTGTCCTTTCCGCAAACATCATCGTTCCCCGCCCTTCTATAATGATTACTTAACTGCAACCACATTTGCCGCCACTACCGCAGCCGCCCTTCGGATTCGGATCATTGCTCGGTACCTTAATGGTCGTTGACACTGCAAATGCAATGGTCTCTGACATCTGAAATAACATATCATCCAGGGACTTCTCTGCCTGTTTGAAGCGGATTACCGCCTCGAAATTTTCCAACTCCTGTTCCAGAGCCTTCACCTGGTCTTTTGCTGCATGATAATCCGGGTGAAAATGACCGAAACGCTGTGTTTCTTCAAACAATTCCTTCTTGGCATTCAGCTTCCGAATCCCCATCTGAATCTCAGGAGTAGTCTCGACTTGCTGCTTCCAATATAAATAATCCGATACTTCGGCAGATTGGTTAATCATGTCGCCCAGTTCATATGCGCCCGTTAACACTTGGGCCATATCGACCGTGTTCATTTCCGCTACGCTCATGAAATATTCATCCTATCTATATATAAAGTTCTACTTAACGTAGACTACCTCATCATAGCATATCCATGAATAGTTAAGAAGAGTTTTTCCTGCAATTAGAAATAGGGGGAACTCGAAAATTCGCCTTTCAACCTGATATTCACGTAAAATAGTCAGGTTATGACATCATCTGGCAGGATAAGACGCATTGTATCCCACTCTGACGGGGAGAATGTACGCCATTCCGTCTCTGATGTATTTTCACTTGAATCCAACATGCACCAACCGCTTAAAGTCCATTGTTCATGACCCTCTACCTGATGTGGAATGAGGTATTGCGTACGATTTTCCTGTTGTATCCCCAGCTTGGTCTGCCACTCAATGGCTTTGGCAGCAATCTGTCGGGCGGTTGAACTATGATATCGACGCCACTCCTTGTACCAGGTCTCCGGTATCTCCTCAAATCCCAACAGAGAGAACTTCTTCTCAATGACAGAATGATCACGCTCCAACCCATGCAGAGATGCAGGGACATCAACCAGACCTTGATTATCGGGTGTGTAGAAAGAAGAATATACACCGCTCAACATATCTTTTTCTAATAACTTCGGATCATCTGCGGAGCCTGTATTTGCCTCCATTACCTTCATACTCCGATTTACAGTCAACGGTGCAGCATCCGTCTCCTTGCCCCAATCTGCTAACGCAATACGTACATTCTCTGGTATGCCTGTCAGCGCATATTGATCCAGAAACTCCATCACTTCATGTAATGCATACCCTCTGGCTATGGCCGAAATGAATCGTTCTTTTGTCATACGGTAGATGGACATTCGATCACGCGTCACCCGTTCTGCGTATTGCTCCAGCATCCAGATTACATCAGGCCCCGCTTCCGGCGGTACCAACACTTCGAAGTCAGGCTGCATGTAAAATCCACACGGCTCCGCCTCACTTACCATCTCTTGTTCTCGATATAACAGGCTATGCGGTTCGATCAGCCAACGGAATGCCAGCGCTCCCGACTGATCTTCTCCTACTTCACCATAACCCCAGCCAGCCAGTGCGTATAGCCAGCCCCTGATCCGTGGTTTCAATTCCAAATTCTCTATATGGCACCATATGTTTTTTTCTGGAGCCAACACTGCCAATTGATAACGGAAATGCTGCAACGCGGGTTCAGCTTCTCCGTATCTTTCCATACACGCTTGATATATTTCCCGATGCATCTGTCTCCACGAGAGCTGCAACCATTTTTGTAATCGATGATCTACAATCTGAATTTGGCCATCTGACTTCTGAACAAGATTCAGACTGAGCAGTAGATCGAGAAGGATAGCTACGTGGGTCGGATACAAATCCGAATGTTCATATCGGATGCCCAGACCTTCAAAGTCTGTCGAAGATAATACCGTGATCACACTTAATTTTTGAACACTTTTCTTATGTATGGTGCCCTTCCCTGTCAAAGGAAGTCCTTCTCTTTCAATCCACGCGATCAGATGAAGCAGCTCCGCAGCAGTATCCGGCTTTCCTTCCTGTATTACATGAGCATGCTGTACCATCTGTTTAACGATCATACCCACTCTTTGTGCGTAAGCAATCGTCAATGTCTCCAACAGCGAAGCAGGAATATAGAATAATCGCTCCCCCCAACTTTTATATACAGATTCAATCCATCTTTGCTGCCTAAGGTTGGCGAATGAAGAATTGGCTTCTGCGACACTTAGTCCTTCGATGGCCCACTGTTCTCGCGGCAGGAGGGAGGAAAAAGACTGACCGGCATATTTGTGAAAAATTGCACCAAGCACTTTTTGTTCCACCAAAGCAAGCTTTGACCATGAATCAAGGTTCAGTACCATAGGCTCATCTATTGGTTCAAATGAAGACATATCCCAATCCCTCCTCTTTTCACGAGTATAAATGGACTATTCGTTCTCGTGCACAATGGCATATTCATATCCCTGCTCCACCAAGAACATCTGACGGTTTAATGCAAACTCCTGTTCCTTACTATCCTCTGATACCAACGCATAGAAATATGCTTTGTTTTCTCCAGCTTTTGGTCTCAGAATTCTCCCCAAACGTTGTGCCTCTTCCTGCCTAGACCCGAAACTCCCGGATATCTCAAGCGCAACAGCAGCATCGGGCAGATCCACAGCAAAATTAGCAACCTTGGATACCACAATTGTTTTAATCTCTCCACATCGAAAAGCGGCAAACCACTTGATTCGCTCTTGCTGTGACATGGTACCCGAGATCAAAGGTGCTTCAATTTCCCGGGCAATCAACTCAAGTTGATCCAGATATTGTCCAATCACTAGCGCAGGCAAATCCCGATGACGTTCCAGCAAACGCTTAACTACATGTACCTTCGCCGGATTCTCGGCAGCCAATCGAAATTGATGTTTAACCTCGGCTTGCAGATAATTTGATCTTAGTTCCGGGGAAAACGGGATACGTATCTCCTGACATTGTACATCAGCAATCCACCCTTGCTGCTCCAGTTGTTTCCACGGCATATCATAGAGCTTTGGACCAATCAACGAAAACACATCCTGTTCACAGCCATCCTCTCGAACCAAGGTGGCCGTCAATCCCAGCCTTCGCGTAGCTTGAATATCCGCAGTTGCACGAAACACTGGTGCTGGCAGCAAATGTACTTCATCATATATGATCAGCCCCCATTGCCGCTCACTGAGCAGTTTGATGTGGGTAAAATCAGCATCCTTTGATTTCCGGTGTGTAAGAATCTGATATGTAGCTACAGTCACAGGTTTCACCTGTTTTTTCTGACCGGAATACTCACCGATCTGTTCGCTGGTAATCGTGGTTTTGTCTTGAATTTCCTGAATCCACTGTCGCACAGACGTTGTATTGGACGTCAAAATAAGGCATTCACATTGAAGCCGCTCCAGCACGGCCATGCCAATGACCGTTTTTCCTGCCCCGCAAGGAAGTACGAGTAAACCGCTTCCTCCCATGCCCTCACTGCCTTCGAATGCATCCACAGCCTCTCTCTGGTAAGAACGCAGCGCAAACCGCTCAGAGTGGTCCCCCGGATCATTAGACCGCCAATCAAATGAAAGCTTGGTTCCCTCCCGATATCCTACGTAATCAAGTACGGGGTAACCCAATCGTGTTAATTCCCTTTTTAATAACCCTCGCTGTTCTCCTGGGAGCAGAAGTTCATGAGCGTCCTTACGTTCCATGCGAAAGGCAGCTATCGATTTCAATCCACTTAATTCATCCAGCAACCGCTCATCCTCACTGTAAAGACGCATTCTGGTGTGATCTGCTTCGGAATGCAGCTTTAATTTGCCATACTGATCCATGATTCTCCGAACATCCTGTATCAGTGCAGCAGGCACGTTCCAGCGGGATACCAGCTCCAAACTTGCGATGACCTGATCTGCATTCCATCCCAGCGCAGCCGCATTCCAGAGCGATAACGGAGTGATTCGGTAGGTATGAAACGCTGCTGGTGTCTTAACCAGTTCTGAATACATCCCAAGCTGCTCTCTTGCTCTTTCGAATCCGGGGTGACCAACTTCCAGCAAAACTGTAAAATCTCGCTGAACGATACAAGCATCTGTCCTTACCGTATGTTCTGTTTCTTCCATTTGGTGCCTTCCTCCTATCACAAAAAAGTCCAGTTCCGGCAGCTTCCGAAAATGAACCACTTTAAGTGCACGTTCCAAAAGTCTAGTTTTCAGTACCGAAAAGTGGACTTTTGGACAACATCTATAAAATCCACAAAAAAACATCCTGCCCATACCTCGGTATGAACAGGATGCCCAACTGCATCTAAAGTCATTCGGCTGTGTAACCCTTAGCCATAGCTATGAACAATCTAACGGCCGTCTGCATTGCGTCTTCATCAAAATCAAACATCGGATGATGATGCGGATAGATCGCATTTTTATCCGGGTTGCCTGCTCCAACAAACATAAAGCACCCTGGAACCTTCTGCAGATAATACGCAAAATCTTCCGCTGGCATCAGCATCGGGGAAGCTTGCACTCGTTCTGCCCCAAATAATTCTGTAGCTTCTCTGAA
The DNA here is from genome assembly GCF_037977015.1 of Paenibacillus sp. FSL K6-1122. NCBI lineage: Bacteria > Bacillati > Bacillota > Bacilli > Caryophanales > Paenibacillaceae > Paenibacillus > Paenibacillus sp. FSL K6-1122. The sequence continues at coordinate 4,830,804 of NZ_CP150272.1, forward strand.
GAAACGTTCTGTCTCCTGTTCATCGTTCACCACAGGCGGATATCCCATAATATATTTCACTTGCGTCTCTGCGCCATAAGCTGCCCCTGTCTGGGCTACCATGGTAAGCACACGCTCTTTCATCCCGTTTCGGGTCTCTTCATCAAACGTTCTTACCGTACCGCTCATTTTGCATTGCTCTGCAATTACATTCTGAGCCGAGCCCGCCTGTATTGTACCAATGGTCAGCACCGCGGGTTGCAATGGATCAACCGAACGACTGACAACGGTCTGAAGCTGCATCACAAGCGCAGAACCCGCTATAAGACTATCTATCGTGGATTGTGGCATCCCGCCATGTCCACCTTTGCCTTTGATCTCAATGTAAAAATCGTCCGCCGCCGCCATCATCGGTCCTGCCTTACTGGCAACAACACCTACAGGCAGCGGGGTCCACAGATGAATGCCATATATGACATCCACGCCTTCAAGCGCACCATCCGCAATGACCTGGACTGCACCACCCGGAAGCAGTTCTTCTGCTGGCTGGAACAAAAAGCGAATCTCTCCTTGGATCTCCTTCTTGTGACGACTGAAATACAATGCCGTACCGAGCAAGATGGAGATATGACCATCGTGGCCGCATGCATGCATCGCTCCTGCTTGTTGTGATGCATACTCGATATTCTTTTCATCCTGAATTGGAAGTGCGTCCATATCAGCTCGCAGCATGACGACAGGACCCGGCTTGTCCCCACGAATGGTACCGATGACCCCGTGACCACCAACATGACGCCTCACTTCCACGCCAAAGCTCTCCAACATATCCGCTACAAAAGAGGATGTCTTCTCCTCATGAAAGGAAACCTCGGGATTGCGATGAAGATGACGCCGCCATTCCACCATGTGGATCTGCAGATCTTCCCACCATATATTATTAGTCATGTCTCTCCACCCTTTCAATCTTGAACGGGACTTGGATCAAGCCCGAACCTTCCTCTTCAAACCTATTGCTGTATATTGTAGCAGAATTGGAAGAAAACCGATACGAAACGCCTTCGGAAAGCTTGCACGGGAAGGGGAAACATACTATCATGAACTAGAGAAATACTCGAGAAATTATACTCGGAAGCTTATGAGGAGGATCAAACGCTTATGATTTTTGAGAATACAGGCTTGGATGGCTTGAAGAGCGACTTGGCATACCTGGATGAGAGCGCCGAGAAAGTCGGATTTGTCCGGTGGCAATGGGAATATTACCGTGCTACATATGACTACAAAATTGAAGATGAACAAACCAACTCAGAATACTTTGTACGCATTAATACCCGCGCTGTGGAAGGCAAATTGGAAAAACCGGATACCGTTCTTGCTGTGGAAGCAGTATACCTCGGCAAAGCCACTTTCCCTCACGGCCTGGATTATGACTCTTCCGTTCCGCAACCAGTCGTGAAGCTGGCAGCCGAAAAATTACAGCAGCTTAAAGAACTGCTGGAAGCATAGGCTGGGCCAAACGATGAAACAACAAACGGCCCAAACGAAAACGAAGAGAGGCACGCCGGATTTTCAACTGCTAATCCTCACTTTATTGTTGGTGGGCTTTGGACTGGTGATGGTATTCAGCTCCAGTTCCAGCATTGCAATCGCAAGCGATAAATTTAACAATGATGCCCTTTACTTCACGAAAAAACAACTTATGTGGGCGATTATCGGTCTATTTGGCATGTTTTTTGCCATGAATATCCGCTTCAACAAGTACAAAAAGCTCTATGCACCCTTTTTCCTGCTCACTACGGTCATGCTGGTGATTGTTTTGATCTCAGGTGCAGTATTGAACGGTGCACGAAGCTGGATTCACATTTTTGGTTTCAGTCTTCAGCCTGCAGAGTTCGCGAAAATTGCTATCATTCTCTATCTCTCTGCTCTTATTACCAAAAAAGGTGAGAAATTCAGGGTTTTCAAGACAGGGTACGTTCCCGTCTTGTTCATCGTTGGATTCATCGCAGGGCTGATTATGCTGCAACCAGACTTCGGTACCACCTTCATTCTGGTGTCCACCTGTGGTCTCTTGATCTATGCCGGTGGAGCCAGTATGAAACATATCCTGGGTTCGATTCTCCTGGTTGTACTCGGTGGGGCACTGGCGTTTGGAGCGAATTCCTTGTTTTCTTCCATGTCTCCTTCCGACACAACGACTGCTACAACAGCAGTCACTGCGGAGCAGAACTACAAGATCGGACGTATTCAGGCTTTCCTTGATCCAATGTCCGATATTAATGGCGGAAGTCTTAACCTCTACCGTTCTCTTGTTGCCATTGGTGATGGCGGCATGACAGGTTCGGGAATTGGACAAGGTACGATGAAGCTGCACTATTTGCCAAATGCGTATAATGACTTTATTTTCTCCGTAATCGGGGAAGAACTCGGATTCATCGGAAGTGCCTTATTCCTGCTTGTTTACCTGTACTTCATCTGGCGCGGAATTATTGTCTCTCTCCGCTGTCCCGATCCATTCGGAACATTGGTCGGCATAGGTATCATGGGACTAATCGCGATTCAGGCATTTATCAACATCGGTGGTGTAACTCAAACCATTCCGGTGACGGGGGTCACGCTTCCATTTATCAGTTATGGGGGTACCTCACTCTTTGTAATGATGGTTGCCATGGGCATTCTGCTCAGTATCTCACGTACTAACAATCTGGACGTGATCAAGGAAGAGAAAACGAAGTCCGTGACTGTACAGACACAGACTCGTACCTCTCCTGCTCTTCGTTCACGGGAGTCCATTCGTCGGATTCGATAAAAAAGCAACACAAAAAAGGCTGTGCACCCAATGGATGCGCAGCCTTTTTCTGTGTACTGAATAAACTCTGTCTATCAAGATGAAGAACAGGTCAATATCGCTCTGTCCTCCATTGCGGATTGCGATTTCTACAGATCGTCGCCTTTGAAAGATACGCCTTCTACCTTTACATTGACTTCAACCACGCGTAATCCGGTCATGGTCTCTACCGCTTCTCTTACATTCTGCTGAAGCATACGGGAAACTTCATGAATCGGGGTTTCGTACAGGACGATGATGCGCAGGTCAATGGCTGCTTCCAGCTGGCCGACCTCAACGCTCACGCCTTTCTGTACGTTTTTACCGCTGAGTCGCTTCGCCCAGCCCTCTGACAATCCTCCAGACATTGCGGCAATTCCGGGTGTTTCCATTGCAGCCATTCCGGCAATTTTTGCAACCACGTCATCGGCAATCCGGATGTTTCCGCTCTCCAGTTGAAGTTGTTCTGCCATGCCACATCCTCCTTCACTTCGTTACTCGTATTTTAAATCCTTTCCACCCCAAAAAGCAAATTAAACTCAAAAAGATGCGTTTACAACCTACCACCATTTGGTTATATTGAAATATGAAAATAATCTCATAAGCGATTTACAGTGTAATTCAAAAACAAAATAATTTATAACCGAGGTGTTTGTTGTGAGAAACCGGATTTCATCCATTTTGCTGATTGCGTTCTTTGCACTCAGTGCCATCGCCCACTACTTGAAATGGGATTCGATTCTACAGTTCGTGATATCAGCCATTTCGGTTATTTTTGTGGCCGGTTTTTTAGGCAAAGCCACCGAAAATGTAGCCCACTACGCCGGACAGCGGCTGGGAGGATTCTTGAATGCCACCTTCGGCAATGCTGCCGAATTGATCATCGCCATTTTCCTCGTCAAAGAGGGACTCTTCGACATGGTCAAAGCTAGTCTGACAGGTTCCATCATTGGAAATCTGCTGTTAGTGCTCGGGTTAAGTATTTTTGCCGGAGGACTCAAGTTCAAAATTCAGAATTATAATGTTTCACTCGCAGGTCTGAATGGTTCCCTGATGATTGTTGCCATCATTGCCCTGTTTATTCCGGCAGTCTTTCTCAATACACATTCCATTACACAGAAAGACACCAATACACTTAGTCTCATCGTGGCCGGATTGCTCATCCTCGCGTATATTGCGTGGTTGCTATTCTCCATGGTGACGCATAAGAACTACCTCGCAGACGTCACTGAGGATCGCGATGAAGAGCTACCTCATGAGCATGCTCCGGCATGGTCCAAGAAAAAATCAATCCTCTATCTGGTGCTCGCAACAGTCATGGTTGCCTTCGTCAGTGAATGGCTGGTCGGCACGCTTGAAGTCTTCACTTCGGAATTTGGACTTAGCGAACTGTTTGTCGGTGCATTCCTTGTGGCCATCATCGGTAATGCGGCCGAACACAGTGCAGCCATCATGCTTGCCATGAAAAATAAAATTGGAGCCGCCGTTGAAATTGCGGTTGGCAGCAGCTTGCAGATCGCACTATTCGTTGCTCCTGTGCTGATTTTTGTCAGCTACTTCACAGGCAGAACCATGGATATCGTATTCACAACGATTGAACTGGTCGCCATCGGCGTATCCGTATTTATTGCGAAGTCCATTACCCAAGATGGTTCAACGAATTGGTACGAAGGTTTACTCCTGCTCGTCGTATATATCATACTCGGTGTATCCTTCTTCCTGGTGTAACCAGGCCCTCACGTAGCCATGATTAAAATAAACAAGCCACAAGAGGCAGCCCCAATATACATTTGGAGCTGTCTCTTTATTTGTATACGCCTTCCGGCTGGCTTTCATCCCAGTCCCGTTCAGGCGCACAAAAAAAGCATGCATAAACGCCTGCATGCCTTCTATTCTGACCCGCGCATTTGCAGGCTATTGCTCATTCTTCTTGTTCAAGGCTTCATATAAAATTGCCAAATTCCGCTCAAGCGCGCTAACCAGCTGCTTACCTGCACCTTCTGGAAGGAGCCCTGCACGAACAGCAAAATCAACTTCTTTGGAGAACCCATACATCTGTGTATCCAATACTTCCTCATAGAGAGGGCAGTAGCGGGTAGCCAGATTCTCCATCTGTACTTCAATAAGCTTCTGTATTTTATCTGCATCTTCTTGAAGAAGACTGATCGCTTTCAAACTCAGCTGGTCCTGCAGATCAGATGAAGTCATGCATTTTTCCCCCCTATGTCCCAAAAATCGCGTAAAGACGTTCTACCTCTAATATTAGACGAAATGAAGAGCTAATACAAGAACCTGACCAAAATAAGCCCGCAAAGTTAAGCCTTTTGTTGAAGCTTAATCCACCTGTTCCAGTCACGTCCAGACGAGTATTCAGATCATTCCATGCCAAAAAACACCCCTGCCAAAAAAGGCAAAGGTGCTTCTTGAGAGCTATTACTCAGATGCGATGCTTACATTCAGTCCATGCTTGGCAAATACTTCTGACATGGCTGCTTTCGCTTCAACTGCATCTGGACCATGAACATGCAGTTCATAGCTGTGCGTGCTGATCAGCGTTGTAAACAATCCGAGAATACTTTTTACATCGATATACTTGTTCTCCGAATGAAGCACGATTGAAGAAGTAAACTTGCCTGCTGTTTGAGCAATTTCTACTACAGCCGCGTTATTACTCGACATAGGAATCCCTCCGTCTTTTTACTATTGGTATCATCTATTAATTACCACTACATGATACCGTGAATCCGCTTTCCTAGCAACAGCAAAATCCTGTTCCTACTTCAAACGGTCCGGATTCAAGCATTCCAGCTCAGGAATGACAAAAATACCGTCTTTACGAATCAGCACATCGTCAAAATAAATCTCCCCGCCGCCATAATCCGGACGCTGGATTAATACGAGATCCCAGTGGATAGACGAGCGGTTGCCATTGTCGGTTTCTTCATACGCCTGACCTGGCGTAAAGTGTAAGCTGCCTGCGATTTTCTCATCAAACAGGATGTCTTTCATCGGATGAAGAATATGCGGGTTAAATCCAATTGCAAATTCACCGATATGACGAGCACCCTCATCCGAATTCAGGATTTCATTCAAACGCTCTGTATCGTTACTTGTCGCTTCAACAATTTTGCCATCCTTGAACGTGAACTTGATATTTTCAAAAGTCACTCCATTGTACAGGGTTGGCGAGTTATAACTAATCGTTCCGTTCACGGAATTGCGCACAGGGGCACTGTACACTTCGCCATCCGGGATATTTTTTTGGCCAGAACATTTCTCTGCACCGATATCTTTAATGGAGAAGCTCAGCTCTGTTCCTGGTCCGGTGATACGAACTTTATCCGTCCGCTTCATCAGGTTAGCAAGCGAGTCCTGCGCTTTGTCCATTTTGGCGTAATCCAGGTTACATACGTCGAAGTAGAAATCTTCGAACGCTTCTGTACTTGTATTGGCGAGTTGCGCCATACTTGCGTTAGGGTAACGCAGTACAACCCATTTCGTATGTTTGACACGTTGTTCACTATGTACCGGGTGGGAGTACAATGAATTGTACATTTTCATTTTTTCTTCCGGCACATCGGACAGATCATTCACATTTTCTCCCGCACGAATACCGATATAACAATCCATCTGTTTCATACGGTTCAGATCAATCTCTGCCCATGTTTTCATCATTTCTTCTGTGGCATTTTTCAGCATCGCACGCTGTACGGTTTTATCAGTCAACTGTACAAAGACGTTACCACCTTTTTTTCCTACCTCTTCAATAATGGCGTTAATCAGATCACGTTCCGATCCAATCATCTCAACCAATACATTTTCACCAGGCTGTACATCTACTGAATAGCCCACCAGGTTTGCTGCAAGCTTTTGAATTCTTGGGTCTTTCATCTTGGTAAAATCCTCCTGTCATCTGCCATACTTGAATTGAACAACGGTAAATTACGATACTATTGTAGCACGCGAACAGTCCTCCCGTCAGCAGGCAGTCCCTCACTTCGTTTATTGATATGACTTGAAGTTAACATCGGTGACAAGGGCTTCTTTGTTACTTTTACGGTTGTTGTCCGTGTAACTCATCTGACTTTCAGAGGATAAGCGAAGAGGCAGACTGCTCTTCCGATCTACCGTGAGATGATATACCGTCTGCACGCTCGCTTGTTTCATCATCTGTTGCATCGTTGTTTCACCCTGTTTCCAAACTTTCTCCAGATCCTTCTCAAGCTTCTCCTTACGCGCCCCTTTCACCGTAGCTGCCTTATGCATATATTCTGCCCGAATGGCGTTCATCTCGTCGTTTAGCTGGGTTACAGCCCATGATTTGGCGTCTTCCGGTGCAAGTTCAATCCGTAATGTTCTGGTTCGACGACCAGCACCATACTCGGATTGAATGGTTTTGTGCATCCCATCGATCTTCTCCAATTGGGCAATTGGATTAAATCGAGAAAGAGACCCACGCAGCGGCTCATGCTGCGCTGACAATGCCATCCATTGCCCTTGTTTCCGCTCGAAAGAGGCGCTAAACCCACTGGGCTGTCCATTATTTTTTACGGCAGTTGTTTGAATGCCTGTCCCCACAGCAGTTACTTCTCCAGGTAATCGGGTCTGAAGGGTCAAACGATCATGATTCTCCAGCTTGCCTTCGAATTTGAACTGATTCTCAAACAGCCCACTGTTTTCCCGTCGAAGTCCTGCCTCTCCTTCAAAACTCAACGTTTCTTTTCCCGCTATCCCCGATAAAGCCAAGGAAAAGACCTCTTCAGGCGTTTGATCTCGCTGGATTAATCCACAACCCGGAACACCAATAATCACGATGCTCACAAATAACCATAATGTACGTACCGAATGGCGGTTAAACATGTCTATCTTCACCCTTCCATGAACTTTCTCCATAGATTGCCCCGCCCGTATACGCTTATACTTCCTTCTATACACATCTTGATTCTCCCATGCACAAAAAAAGAGAACGACTCCGCAATTGGAATTGTTCTCTCTTAACGTGTTACTTCCTGTTCCTCTACAACGATTCTGTTCCGACCACCATTCTTGGCGCTGTACAAAGCCATATCAGCCCGATAAAACAAGGACTCTACACTGACCTTTTCATCCATCCAACTCCACTCTGCGATGCCACTGGATACCGTAACGGGCGGTCTGGTCTCTTCTGCGACTCTCTTTCGAATCACTTCCGCATAATCTAACGCCTGCCTTACACTCACCTGTGGCATATAGATCGCCAGTTCTTCTCCACCCCATCTGGCGCAGACATCCTCCGAGCGAACAGAGCTGGTGACGATCTCACTCACTTGCTTCAATACTTGATCCCCCGTCTGGTGTCCGAATGTGTCATTCACCTGTTTGAACTGATCAATATCCACCACAATGAGGGAGCCACAGAATTCATGAGCCTGTCGCTCGTGAATCACACTGTCCAGATAATGCCTCACGTACAGGCCTGTCAACATATCCAGATTAGCCAAGCGCCGAACCTCGGCATGCAGTGTGGCATTTGACAGGGCAAGCCCGATATGAATAGATAACATCTGCAAGAGCCTATAGTTATCATATGAAAAGTAGTGCTCTCTACTGTGTCCCAGCAAAATGGCACCCTTCACTTCACCATTGACTCTGATCGGTGATGCAATCAGTGACATGGATCCCGTATCTTCCATGAAAAAGGAGGACACTTTATCAAATTGCGCATAATTGGCTATAATAAGCGGTTCCTCTGTTCGATAGACCAAACCTGCGATACCGTAGTCTACAGAAAAGGATCGGTGAAAAACATCTTTCACGTTAGATGACATGACTTCGAAGTCATTGGTACTGTCATTGAGTTGAAGAATGCAACACGTTTCAGCCTGGAATATTTCCTTTAACTCTTGTTCGGATAATTGATAAATCTCTGAAAGATGCAGACTCTTGTTCAACCGCTGTGTAAGATCATTAATTAAACGAAGTTCCTGAATTAACATATTGGATTGTTCATGCAACTTGGCGTTCTCAAAGGCCGTTCCTGCAGTGTCTACCATCATCGTAATCAATTGCAAGTCCGATTCTTCCATAATCTCTTCATTCATTTCGATATGGAACACACCGTATATGCCTTGTTTGCCTTTCAGCGGAATCCCTACATCTACAATGCGGTTCTCTGCATCATGTGAGCGAGCAACGATCAGCTTACCTTCCATAAATGAACGCACACAAATATCTTCTCCTCGCTCGTGGACAAGCAACGGTTTAATCCGTGGATCAGAGTTGCTCTGATCCTGAGACATATACAATTTGATATAAGTGGCCGGGTACAAGTAATCCATACTGTCAAATACCTCATCCAATATGGCCTCGACATCCATTTTGTCATGCATTCGCTGAACAATCTGAAAGAGGATGGACCTCCGGTGTTCCTCACGAGCTGTTTGTTCATGAGCATGTAACAGGTCCGTCATAAATATGTATTCGAATCTTCGGTAAAAGCAGGTGTGATAATGCAATGCCTCAGATTGAACCACAGCTTCAGACGTTTCATATCCATTGGATTCATAGATCACAGCAGTGAATACGGCAAACATATCCTTGTTAGTTCTGGAGAATAAGGGATGTGTTATTATAAGATATTCTCCGTGTTCGCTTGTCCCTTTAAGGGACAGGGCCTGTCTCTTATCCAAACATTCCAATACCAGCCTGCGTGCATTTACGCCCGGATCAGTTTCATGATCGCTATCGTATCCTATGCAATCACCTTCCGTGTTCCACACGCTGTAAAAGGTTGATGGTCTGGCCAGCCTTGAACCCACTCTGGAGTTCCAGTCACTGTATGCCTGCTCTAGCAAGCTGCCCAAATATGAAAAATCAAAAGGTGTGATATCCATTTTTTGCATCCACAACACATGCTCTTCATGAGAACGAGGAGCGGCAAAAGATGCGGAATCGCCCGAACTTCGTGAATTCAAGCTGGCAGGTAAACTTCTTAGATGTTCTAACATGTCAGGCGCTCCTTTGCACCGTTTTTGCATCCACCAGGATGCATTAATCTGCAGACGTTATCGCAAACCTGCAAATTCGTTGCGATAACCTTGTTACATAAAGATGATTTAAAGTTAAGATACAATCTATTTTACTCTGTTTAAACCATTTTTGCATCCATATTTCAGAAAATTGTCCCATTATTTTAGGCCCAATGACCTATCGACAAATTTAGACGTTTTTTTGCTTTTATTCTGCGCTTGACTTTGTTTCTCTTAAACTGTAATATAAATTGTTGATGAAGACTACTAATGGGTCTTTAAATTTGGGCATTACCGGTTGTGTCACCCTCATTCTTTTTGTTGCTTTCAGGACAGCGGCTGAACTTTCCTGATCGTTCTATGCGTGGCCAAGCCCGCATCAACAAATTGGAGCGCAAACAGAGCCCTAATATGAACTTTAACTAAAAAGGAGCTACTTTAAACATGGCACGTTACACTGGTCCTAAATTTAAATTGAGCCGTCGCCTCGGCATTTCCCTTAGCGGAACAGGCAAAGAATTGAAACGTCCTTTCCCTCCAGGTCAGCACGGAGCTAACCAACGCAGAAAAATCAGCAACTACGGTATGCAATTGCAAGAAAAACAAAAATTGCGCCACATGTACGGTTTGGGCGAGAAGCAATTCCGCACACTGTTCTCTAAAGCTCAAAAAATGCAAGGTATTGCCGGTGAGAACTTCATGTTCTTGCTTGAGTGCCGCCTTGACAACCTCGTTTACCGCCTTGGGTTTGCTAACTCCCGCGCTGGAGCGCGTCAGTTGGTAGCACACGGTCACGTAACTGTAAACGGTAAAAAAGTCGATATCGCTTCTTACCAAGTAAGCACTGGCGATGTAATCGGCTTGCGTGAGAAGAGCCGCGCTCTTTCTTCCATTAAAGAAGCTTTGGAAGGCCGTTCGCATCTTCCAGCATACGTTGAATACAACGAAGCAGCTGTAGAAGGTAAATTCATCCGCTTGCCTGAGCGTGCTGAATTGTCCCAAGACATCGATGAAAAACAAATCGTCGAGTTCTACAACCGTTAATCGTTGCAATCACATTAAAGTTTCAACCCAAACAGCTGTCGAGATTTTCTCGACAGCTGTTTTTCTATGCTTTTTTTTAATTATCTTCATTATAGGAACGTAAATAACGATATAAAATATAGACTCCCTTCAGGAGAAGCACACATCCATATATACATCACAAGAATGACATCGAGGGGGATTAAAACATGCATTTTTTTCGCAATCGCAAGCTTGCTGTTAAGCTTGGACTTTTACTCGGGATCGTATTACTCTGTTGTATTGGAGCCCTGATTGCATTTAATACCAAATCCATTTACGACAAAAGCCTCCAGTACGGCGAAACCGTTGCTGGACAGGCAGCAAACCGGGCTACGAATGAGTTTATGACTGACATTAATCAGGTGAAAAACACGTTGGACACCATGAGTACCACGTTATTGGATGCAGCTCAGAACGGATCACTCAACCGTGAAGAAGTCGTCAGACTCCTTGAACAATATCTGAAGAAGGACGAGAAAGTTTTTGGCTTTTATACGGGCTGGGAACCAAATGCCTTCGATGGAAACGATGCGGAGCACATCAACAAAAAAGAATATGATGATGCTACGGGTCGATTCGTTCCATACGTTATACGTGATGGCAACTCCCTGCATTTTGAGCCTATGCCTACTTATGAGGGAAGCGGTGAAACTAGTACTTACTATCAGCATCCAAAGAAAACCAAATCCATCTATTGGTCCGAACCTGTTACCTACACGGTTGGCGGAAAAGAAACACTGCTCGTTTCGATTGTCCTCCCTCTATTAGATGAAAACAAAAATTTTCTAGGCATTGTTGGGGCCGACTTTACCATTGATCGTTTTCAACAAAATATAGCATCACTTAATCCGGATCGGGGTTATGCCATGCTTATTACTAGCGAAGGACAGATTGCTGCACACGGCTCCAAACCGGAGCTGGCTCATGAAGGAGCCGTAATTCCATCTGAAATGAAGACAGTCATTCAGCGTATACAGTCTGGCGAGTCTCAGTTTTACGCTACAGACCCTGAAGTAGGTGAAGAACTATTTATTGCCGAGCCTGCCAGGTTACAAGGAACAGATTCAAACTGGTACCTTGTATCGGCGCTGCCAAAGAGCCATATCCTTCAACCCTTCTATGACAGCTTGAACTGGTCCATACTGATTGCCGCACTGGCAGTACTTCTGCTTGCAGGTGTGGTTACCTACACCATCATCTCCATTGTTAGACAGTTGAATCAAGTTAATATCGTCGCTGGACAGCTGGCTGGCGGAGATTTGACACAAAAGTTACCTGTACGATCCAAAGATGAATTTGGCATCATGGCGGGTCATATGAATCAGATGATGGATACCCTGCGTCATACCATATCGGTTATATCCGAACATGCTTTATCTGTCGGCTCCACCTCTCAACAGTTGACCGCAGGTGCCGAAGAAACAGGTAAAGCCGCCGAACTGATTGCATTAACAGGAGTCGAACTTGCAGATAAAGCAGGTAAACAGGTGCAGGAGCTGCAAGAGTCCTCCCGTTCCATGAATGAAATATCTGCAGGGATCGGAAGAATTGCAAAGGCCGCCTCCGATGTATCCGATTCATCGCGAACTGTGGCCGAACGAACAACCATCGGAACTGATAAGATTCAGTCCGCTATGCGTATGGTCGATAGTGCCACTTCTTCTGTGCAGACGTCGATGACCGCACTGGAGAATTTCCGCCAACGTTCGGAAGAGATTGGCCATATTACAGGCATGATCACGGAAGTTAGCCGTCAAACCAACCTACTTGCACTTAATGCTTCCATTGAAGCATCGCGAGCAGGTGAACACGGGCGCGGGTTCGGTGTTGTTGCTTCCGAGATTCGTAATCTGGCTGAACAATCCAGAGTATCAGCAGCGCAGATTGCAGCGTTAATTCATAGCGTTCAGCAAGAGGTCCTTTCTCTCGTTGAAAATATGGAACATGGGAATGCCGAGGTGAGCCATATAGCGGAAGTGATTAATGAGAGTGGTGAACTATTCCTCTCGATTTCATCACAGATTTCAGATGTTAATGAGCAGATTGAGCATGTCTCAGCCATTGCGCAGCAGATGTCAGCTGGATCCCAACAGGTTGATGCCACGTTAGTGCAACTCAAAACCATTGGTCATGAGACAGCAGATCACGCAACTCGTGTCGCCTCTGCCTCTGAAGAACAACTCGCATCCATGGAAGAGATTACGGCGGCATCTGCCTCACTGGCTAATCTTACCCAGGAACTATTAGAGCTGATTCAACGATTCAAAACCTAATGTAGAAGACCTCCATTACGACACATCATTCAGGCCACCCTATGCACCTCAGCATGGAGGTGGCTTGCTTATTATGGCTTACAACTCATGAAATGTGCTTCAATATCGCATGATATATAGCATAATGCATGGCAGAATGGCAAATTTCGACCATTACTTGTATTTCTCAGGCATGCAAACCCGCCTTTTTATGCTATAATAAGTGCTGTTAAAAGGAGGAAGACACTGAATGGTTGATGTTAATAAGAAAAAGCCCGATGAACAGCCTGTACGCAAGCGTAGCTTTGCCCGCAGACTGGGAAGTTTCGTCAAATGGATGGTTGTCCTTGGCTTTATGGGGGCACTATTTGTAGGCGGTGCTTTGATGGGATACGTCAGTTCCATTGTGAAAGACGAGCCTGTCCGTTCAAGGGCCCTGATTGAACAAAAAGTCAGCGAAAACTCCATCACAGGCTTTGCTTACTTTGCCGACGGCAGTCCGATCGGTCAATTACGTACGGAAGAAGACAGGCGTCCGGTCACTACGGACCAGATCCCACAGAAGGTTATTGATGCTGTCATTTCGATTGAAGACAATCATTTTTACGAACATAAAGGTGTAGACATGAGCGGAACACTGCGTGCCGTGAAACAGAAAGTGCTGAAAGAATCAGTACAAACCGGCGGTAGTACACTGACTCAGCAATTGGCACGTCGTGTGTTTTTGAATCTGGATCGCACGGAAGATCGGAAAGTGAAAGAAATTTTGCTCTCACTCCGACTCGAACGTTTCCTGACCAAAGACGAGATCATGACAGCCTATCTGAACAAAGTTCCTTTTGGTAATGGTTCCAGCGGATACAACGTTTACGGAATCAAAGCGGCAGCCAAAGGATTGTTCAATATTAACGATCTGGAAAAAATCAACATCGCTCAAGCTGCTTATCTTGCTGGATTGCCACAACTCCCCTCCTCTTACTCCGCTTTTAACGGTAAAGGTGATTTTGTAGAGGAGAATTTTGACCGCGCAATCAACCGTCAGCATCTGGTACTACGCCGTATGCTTGAACTGGGCAAAATCAATCAGACCGAGTATGACAAAGCTCTTGCTTTTGATATCAAAAGCTCTCTCGCTCCGAAGACCATCAAGGCTTACAACACTTATCCATATCTTATGATGGAAACAGAACGACAAGCTGCACAGATTTTGATGAAACAGTTGAATTCCGACACAGCTGAATCTACAGACAAAGCTACGGATGCAGACACACCTCAGAAGGAAAGCAGTGCATTATTAGAGGAAGCTCAGACGCAACTGCGGACAGGTGGATATCGTATATACACGACCATCAACAAAAGTATCTACAAAACGATGCGTACCATTGCGGAAGATGACAGCAATTTCTCAGCAGATGATCCTGTCAAAGGAAAAGAACAAACTGCTGCTATGCTGATTAATCACAAAACCGGTGCAATTCTAGGGATGATTGAGGGACGGGATTTCCAGGATGAACAGATGAACTACGCAACGCAGATGATACGCCAGCCAGGTTCAACGATGAAACCTATAGCCGCTTATCTTCCTGCGCTAGATGAAGGTCTTGTTCAGCCAGCTTCAATTATTGATGACTCACCGATCATTCTCAAAAATGGTCCGAGCGGATACCACATTGCCAAGAATGCCAACAACCGGTATCAGGGACTAGTCACTGCCCGCAGAGCACTGAATTATTCTCTCAATATACCAGCTCTGAAGTTGTTTAATGAAGAAGTGGGGATCGAGAAGGCTTGGACCTTCGCCAAGAAACTGGGGATTACCACCATTCAGAAGGAAGACTATCAGGCTCAGACTGGTGTTCTCGGAGGTCTCCAATACGGTGTAACCGTTGAAGAATTAACCAGTGCCTATGGTGCTATCGCCAATAAGGGTGTATATAACGATTCTTACATGATTAGCAAAATTGTAGACTCCAAAGGAAACATCGTTTATAAACACGATACTGAACCTGTCCAAGCCTTCTCGGAGCAGACAGCATACCTGATGACCGATATGCTGCGGACCGTTATTACAGAAGGAACGGCAGATAAAGTACGTGAAAATTACAAATATTCCAAGAGTGTGCCAATCGTAGGTAAAACGGGTTCCACTCAAAACTACGCAGATGTGTGGTTTGAAGGTTATACACCAGATGTCACACTTGGTGTGTGGGTTGGATACAAACAGCCCGTGAATACGCTGGAAAGTAAATCACAAAGAAAACGTGCGCAGCAACTATGGTCGAAAATCCTGAACGAAGTGATCGATACGCAAAAAGATCTGTTCGTTACGGATTCGTTCAAAAAACCGTCTGGCATCGAAACGCGCACGGTGTCTGCATACAGTGGCAAGTTGCCAACATCCATGACTGATAAATTTGTTACGGATATTTTCAACAGCAAGTTTGTTCCGAAGGATAGCGATGACGGTGTAGCCAAAGCCAAGTACATTACTTACAATGGTGTAAACTATATTCCGCGTGACGGAACACCTTCGGACATGTTGAAGGAAAAAACAGTAATCAAGCGTAAAAAACCAATCTCGGATCTCATCAAAGAATTGCAAAATGCATTCTCACGTATGAGTCGACATGAGTCACTTGCTTATTATCTTCCTGAAGATGCTGGTGCAGACATGCCAACACAGATTGATCCAAGGACAGATAACGGAAAAGCTCCTGATGCACCAAGCAACGTACGCATCTCAACCTCAGGTGACAGAGCTGTCATTACATTTAATGCCACACCTGAAAATGATGTCGTGGGTTATCGTCTGTACCGTTCTGTAAACGGTGGAGGATTCCAGAACCAGGGTCAGGTTGTCCTGACTGGTGAATCCAGATCATTCTCTGCATATGCAGCGCAAGGCGGTAACTTCGCCTTCTATGTAACGGCAGTGGATGTTGCCGGCAGAGAATCTGCTCCTAGCGCTACAGTAAATAGTGCTGGTGTAGCTCCTCCTGTGGAAGAAGAGATTGATGAACCGATTGAAGTTCCAGGTACAGTCGTTACGCCGGGAGAAACGCAGACCGATAATACAACAACGACAGCCCCAGGCACACCTGGTCAAGTCAGCGTATCTGCCCTCACGCAAGGACTGCGTATTCAATGGGCGTCCAGTCCAAACGCAGATAGTTATACTGTATATTACAGTGAAACAGGCTCGGCTCCTTACACCAAAATTGGAACAACAGCGGGAAATACCATGGATTATGGAGTACCCGCATCGACCAGTGGATGGTTCAAGGTATCTGCCAGCAACAGTGCGGGTGAATCCGAGCCTTCTGCAGCCCTACATTTTCAACCCTGATTCAGGCATAGCGTTCCAAAACAAGCCGCATCCTCAGACTGTATCTGAGTGTGCGGCTTTTTATTTGTATTTACAGCAGCCAAAAAGCCTGCTTCATGCCATTGGCATAAAGCAGGCTTTTACAATCCATTTTAATGGGTAGAGTCACTGTATTTGGCTTCGTAGAGTATTAACTTCTCCCCACTACTCAATGTATCGGTATCGATAGCACCACATTGATGATCCTAGCATTATCGCGTTAGTCTTCAATGGTGGATAGATCTCCTGTTGGCAGATCAAGCTCCCAGGCCTTCAGCACACGGCGCATGATCTTGCCGGAACGTGTCTTGGGCAGTTTATCCTTGAACTCAATCTCACGCGGAGCAGCGTGGGCAGACAGGCCCTCTTTGACAAAACGATAGATCTCTTCTTTCAGCTCCGGTGTCGCCTCATATCCTTCACGAAGCGCCACAAAGGCCTTGATGATCTCCCCACGTGTCACATCCGGCTTACCGATTACACCCGCCTCTGCTACCGCAGGATGCTCCACGAGCTTGCTCTCGACCTCAAAGGGGCCAATACGCTCGCCTGACGAATTAATCACATCATCAATACGTCCCTGGAACCAGAAATATCCTTCTTCATCCATATAAGCGGAATCACCGGATACATACCAACCCGTAAGCCTGAAATACTCCTCGTATTTCACCGGGTTATTCCAGATCTTCGCCATCATGGATGGCCAAGGTGCCCGTATGGCCAGATTACCCATACTGTACGGCGGTAATTCCTGCCCGCGATCATCAATAATCGCTGCTTCGATTCCAGGCAACGGACGTCCCATGGAGCCAGGCTTAATCGGCATTCCGGGATAGTTACAGATTAGCTGTGCACCTGTTTCCGTCATCCACCATGTATCATGAATCCGCTGACCATAGGCTTTCCATCCCCAACGAACAACCTCCGGATTGAGCGGTTCACCAACAGACATGACATGACGCAGACTGCTCAGATCATGCTGGGCAATGGTCTCTTCTCCCGCTCCCATCAGCATACGAAAGGCCGTTGGTGCACTGTACCAGATCGTGACTTTGTTCTTCTGGATGGTGCTGTACCAATCTTGAGGACTGAAACGACCACCCCGTATCACATTGGTCACTCCGTTGAGCCATGGAGCAAAGATACCGTAAGAAGTGCCTGTCACCCAACCAGGGTCAGCAGTGCACCAGTATACATCATCCTCGCGTAAATCCAAGACAACCTTACCTGTATAATAGTGCTGAATCATAGCATTTTGAACATGGTACACCCCTTTGGGTTTACCCGTAGAGCCTGAGGTATAGTGAATAAGCAAACCATCCTCACGATTCAGCCACTCTACTTCCATCTCATCCGAAGCGGCTGACATCTCTGCATCAAAATCGATGAGTCCTTCCTCAGTCTGCGCGCCCCCACCCACAATAAATATATGTTTGAGCTCGGGCAATTCGGAACGTTTGATGCGTTTTAGCAATTCCGGAGTGGTGACGAGCGCTACTGCTCCGCTATCCTCCAGCCGATCCTTCACAGCCGTTTCCATAAAAGCTTCGAACAACGGGCCCGCGATGGCTCCAGCTTTCAATATGCCCAGGAGACTAAAATACAGCTCAGGACTTCGAGGCATAAAAATAAACACCCGTTCCCCTTTGACTATGCCATATTTGCGGAGAACGTTCCCGAACCGACTCGACTGTTCACTCAGATCAGCAAAAGTATAGGACTCTTCGCGTGAAGCATCGCTATACAATAAAGCGGTTTTCCCGCCCCTTCCTTCCAGTACATGACGATCAATCGCTTCATGCGCCATGTTTACTTTTCCGCTGGCGTGCCACGTAAAGTGCCTTTCCACCGATTCCCAATCGAACCGGCTTCTCGCCTCCGTGTAATCGCCCAGATTAGATTCAGACACAACCGTTTGCAGCATCTCACCATGTGCTTGACTCATGCTTGCCAGCCTCCTTCAACTCGACATTTCGATTCCCGTTAGGGGTCACTTCTCATTGCCTTTGTGTTGACTGAACTTCCAGTTAGCGCTTACATTAGTAGAGAGAACTTCTCATCATGTACTTGCTCGGCCAAACAGATGTTAACTATACTGTATTGAATTGTGAACATTTTTTGTCTACGCAATTATAGCAAATCTTTTCAATTGTCGTCTATGGCTTTTCAATTTTTTGGATTTTTGCTATAGCGTTCTTTTTGAAGAACAACCTCTAAAAGTAGGAAAGAGAGGAGCATGAACCATGGAACATATCAAAGAACATCATATGCGTTCCATCTTCAAGTCCGGCCACCGAATTACTGTTGAAGGCCCCGTGCAAGCCGAGGAGATAACCCGTCTTGCCTTCCATCCAGATCTGGATGCCTTTCGGCGCCCAACGGAGCAGCAGGAAGCTCTGGCCGAGATCGCAGCATTGCCTGAAGGGCGAATTATCATTGCACACGAAAATGAAACCATTATCGGCTATGTAACCTTTCACTATGCGGATGAGTGTGAACGCTGGTCCGAGGGCAACATGACTGATCTGATTGAGCTTGGGGCAATTGAGGTTGCGGACAACTATCGCTCGCTTGGCATTGGACGTGAGATGTTGCTCACAGCTCTGGAAGATAAACACATGGAGAACTACATTATTTTCACGACAGAATATTATTGGCATTGGGATCTGAAGGGCAGCGGACTAAACGTATGGGATTATCGCAAAATGATGGAGAGGCTGATGCAAACGATCGACATGACCTGGTATGCAACAGACGACCCCGAAATCTGTTCACATCCTGCGAACTGTTTGATGGTACGAATCGGAAGTCATGTACCCATAACATCGGAAGAACAGTTTGATCGTGTGCGTTTCCGCCACCGGTTTATGTACTAATGCAATGATCTGTTCCAAACGATATACATAACAAAAACCGCCTCTCGCAGCGTTGCTCCATACTTCATGGAACAGCTAATCAAAAGGCGGTTTTTCATTGATTTTGGGTTGGCATTGCAATCGTAATTTATGCCATTACATATTTTCTAACATATGCTCCACAATACGGTGTGAACGCTGAGAAGATTCCACGGTAAATTCAGCAAAGTTAACATGCGCAGAACCATCCGCTTTATCTGACATCCCACGCAGGACAACAAACGGTACTCGATTCATGTAACAGACCTGGGCAACTGCTGCCCCTTCCATCTCGGCACATGCACCGTCCATTTCAGTATATAACATGTTAACCGTATCTTTATTCGCAATAAATTGGTCTCCAGATAACACTTTACCGACCAGATAATTGGCTCCCTGAGCTTTACACGCTTCTTCAGCCAGTGTAATAAGCGAAGCCTCGGCAGGGAATGCAGATGTCTCCTGGTAAGGAATAACCCCGCGTGCAAACCCCAGTGGCGTTACATCCATGTCGTGCTGAACACATACAGACGATATAACCATATCTCCAATGTTCAACTCCGGGTTAACTGCACCCGCAACACCTGTGAAGATAATCCGATTAACCTGAAAACGATCAATCAAGATCTGCGTTGTAACCGCTGCATTTACTTTACCTACGCCGGATTTGCACACAACAATTTGCTTGCCCAGCCACTCGCCTGCAATGTATGTAATCCCGGTTTGTTTGACCGTCTCAAGCTGCTTCATGCCTGCCAGCAGAAGCTCGACTTCCTCATCCATCGCTCCGATAATCCCAATCGTTTCACGCATCTTCCGAATACCTCCTGTTTTCACTTTTAACCTCATTCAGCACAAAAGCTCCGTCTCCGGAGCTTTCGCATATCCACTATGTAGAGAGAACAATGACTTCTCCCTTACTGTATATAATCCCGATTAAACTACATCTGCATGACTTACAGACAGACGAAGAATCGTTTCATGCGGCAAAATAACCCGTGGGTTCTCCACATTTTCTTTCTTCATCAACTTGGTCAGCAAACGCATCGCTACTGCGCCAAGGTCGTACATTGGCTGAGCCACTGTTGTCAACTGAGGACGCACCATGGAAGCCATACGGATGTTATCCACACTAATAATGGAGAAGTCATCCGGTACTTTCAGACCGTCATCCTGAATGCTGTGAATGGCACCAATGGCCATTTCATCGGTAGCAGCAAAGATAGCTGATGGTTTTTTCTTGAGTCCAAGGAAATATTTCATTGCTTCCACACCGGATTCATATCGATAGTTACCGATTCGAACAAGATCCTCCTGGTATTCAATCCCCGCTGCTTCCAGTGCTTTTTTGTAACCTTGGAAACGGGCATATCCATTCGCCGGATCTTGCAGTGTACCACTGATCATCGCAATTTCCTTGTGTCCATGACGAATCAGGGTGTTTACCGCATCAAACGCAGCCGACTCATGGTCAATATCCACCGAAGGGAATGTGCCCTTCTCATCACTTGTTGCACAAAGTACAATCGGCACAGCCGCAGACTGGAACGCCTGAATGTGTTCGTCCGTTACTGTTCCGCCCATGAAGAGCAGTCCGTCTACTTGTTTTTCGAGCAACGTGTTGATAACACGAATTTCTTTTTCTTTCTTCTTATCTGCATTACACAAAATAATATTGTAGTGATACATATTCGCAATATCTTCAATTCCGCGGGCAATCTCCGCGAAGGTTGAGTTCGAAATATCCGGAATAACAACCCCGACCGTGGTTGTCTTCTTGCTTGCCAGACCTCTGGCTACCGCATTCGGACGATATCCCAACCGCTCGATGGCTTCATATACTTTTTTCCGCGTTTGCGGTTTGACATTAGGGTTATTATTAACTACCCGTGATACCGTTGCCATAGACACTCCAGCTTCACGTGCCACATCATAAATGGTTACCGTCACAGTACTTCTCTCCATTACCAGTAAATTTTCATACCATTTTCATTAAGATTTATATTACGACAAATTTTTGCATTAATCAATTAAAATAGGCTTTAGGACTCACTCAAAACATTCGTAAGTGTGGTTCTAGTAATATCTGAATGGGAAGTATGCCATACAGGAATTCCCTTTTTAATCAGGATCGCCTGTGGAGATTCGTGCTTAACACCCAGCTTGTCTGCTGCTTCATTGGATACCGGGCGATCTTCCACAACATAGATAATGCCATATTTCACTTGTTCATTGGCATTGTTAAGCAAATAATCGTTCATCTCCTGATAAGCGTTTGAGCTGATCGGACAGCGCGTGCTATGCTTAAACAGAAGCAAGGGTTGATCCTTGGTAGCCTCCACTGCGGAGTTTAGCTGTTCAATACTTGTCATTTTAGTCATGTCAGCCATTAGATATACATCCCCCTTTACCAGGAATACCGCTATGTTGAGCGTTTTCACTCTTCGATATCTTAACAAAAAGTGCGCGAAAAAGCCAATTTTCATGAAAACAAGCATTTTACACGTCAAAATTAGACAGCATTTGAGAAGTACTCCTGCCACACAAATCCGGATAATTGACTTAATCTACGCTCCGTGGTCTCCATCCACGCTGCATCACCAGACTTCGTTGCGTAACCCATAATGTCCAGCAGCAGATTGATACGCTCCTCCACTGCTTGCTGCATACGATGTTCCATCTCCCGATCGGTCGCATCCGGCCAGGCCAGCAGTAACTCATGAAACAGGTCTGCCAGTTCATTACGTTCACCAAAAGATACGTCTTGCTTCACGGGCTGTTCACCCAATGTGTTAATGCATTCTGTTAAGTCCGGCTTGACCGGCGGAAGCACTTCATATGATACACAGTCTGTACACGCAAATACGGGTACGTTTCGAATCTCCACTTTTTTGGCGTACACCACTGTTCTTAATTCCAACTCCATTACATGTCCACATCTGCACGACTTGCGCACCACCATCACCTCATTCGTTCTATACTCTATATAAGTACCATTCGACCTATTTCTGCTCAAATCCTGCTATAAACGAAAGGTTGCACAAATTACCACTCCCTCCAGATGAAGGTTGTCGAATGCAGGCAGTTACTGACTTGTAATCGCTTCCTCCAAACTGAATATGCACTTCCATGAAGTCCCTTGGAGAATCTGTTACAATTAAAGACGCAACAGACCTAATCACCACAAAAAGGAGAGATGGACATGAGATTAACCGGCAAAAAAGTCATCGCTCTGGTCGATGAAGAATTCGAGGATTTAGAATTGTGGTACCCTGTACATCGGGTTCGTGAAGAAGGTGCAGAAGTGCATCTTGCTGGAGAGAAAAAAGGAAAAACCTATATTGGCAAATATGGTGTGCCTGCTGAAGCCGAATACAGTTTCGATGAACTCGACAGTTCAGATTACGATGGCATTCTCGTGCCAGGCGGCTGGGCACCAGACAAGCTGCGTCGTTATCCCAAAATACTGGAGCTTGTAAAGGAAATGAATGCAGACCGGAAACCGATTGGACAGATCTGTCATGCGGGCTGGGTGCTGATTTCTGCCAAAATTCTGGACGGGGTTACAGTAACCTCTACACCAGGCATTCGGGATGACATGGAAAATGCAGGTGCTATCTGGAAAGATGAAGCCGTTGTTGTTGATGGACATATCATCTCAGCTCGTCGCCCGCCTGACCTTCCCCCTTATGGCAAGGCATTCTGTGATGCACTCGCTGACAAGTAAAAATAACCCCATTGTGCTCTCATGCACAGTGGGGTTATTTTATATAACAAGGTTTACAACAAATAATTATCATAAATGTAAATATATTAACTTAAAGGTATTTATATCCAGTTATCCTAATTACGATGCGTTCGAACCACTTTGTTCATCCGGACTTCCCGTGGAGTCATTAAAGACTTGCAGTCGCTCCTCAATATCTCCGCTGGTCCGTAAGGCGAAGCACTTTCGCGCTTCTTCTTTGGCGGTCGATGCTGTTGTGTTCAGCACTCTGTGCTTCACACGTAACAAGGATTGTGGAGACATACTCAAGTGGCGAATGCCAAGCTCCAACCAAAGCGGAATGGCACGTTCGTCCCCTGCCATCTCTCCGCACACACTGACATCAATTCCAGCCGTATGAGCCGCATCTGCTGTCGCACGAAGCATCCGCAGAACAGCCGGATGATAGGGGTGATACATATGAGCAATCTGCTCATTCATTCGATCTACTGCAAGTACATATTGAACCAGATCGTTCGTACCAATACTGAAGAAATCAGCTTCCTCTGCGAGCAGATCAGCAATCATCACCGCTGCAGGAACTTCGATCATAATTCCCACCTGAATGTGAGGATCGTATGATAATCCCCGCTCGTCCAGATCAGACATCGCCTCACGGAGAATCTCATTGGCCTGTTGAAGTTCTTCCACCGAAGAGATCATCGGGTACATGATTTTGACATTTCCGGCCGCACTGGCACGCAAGATGGCTGTAAGCTGTGTTTTGAACAGATCCTTGCGGTCGAGACTAATCCGAATGGCACGGTACCCCAGAAACGGATTGTCTTCCTCCGGCAATTCGAAATAATCGAGTTGCTTGTCACCACCGATATCCAGTGTACGAATAACAACAGATTGTCCTGCTGTTTTCTCTGCCACAAGACGATATACCTCATACTGTTCTTGCTCACCCGGGAACGTAGCACGGTCCATATACAAAAACTCTGTTCGGAACAAGCCCACACCTTTGGCTCCTTGTTTCAAAGCAAGGTCCAATTCCTTCACCGAACTGATATTGGAAGCCAAGTGCAAAACGGCCCCATCTTTGGTTACAGCATCCACGGTAGCAAGGACTTGAAGTTGTTCCTTTTTCTTCAGTTGCTTGCTGCGAAGCATGGTATACCGTTCAATGGTCTTGCGATCCGGGTCCGTAAATACCAAGCCATTGTCACCATCCACCACAAGCATATCCCCTGTCTCTACCGGCATGCCAAGACTCGCTTCCAGACCGGAAACGAGAGGAATGCCAAGGGCACGAGCCATAATCGCAGAATGTGATGTTTTCCCACCAATCAAGGTCACGATCCCTAGCACATGGGTCGGATTCAGATGCGCTAGTTGAGATGGCGACAGTTCTTTGGCAACGAGTACATACGGCTGGGTATCCGAAGGAAGTGTAATCTCCGGTGCACCGAGCAAATGCTTGAGCAGACGGTTACCCACATCCTTGATGTCAATGGCCCGCTCCTTCATATACTCGTCTTCCAGCAAATCAAACATCGTGACAAAATGGTCTATGGCTTCTTTGACCGCCACTTCTGCTGCCTTATATTGACGCTCAATAATGCCGCGAATTTCGTTCATGAATACCGGATCTTCCAGGATTGCCAGATGTGCATCAAAGATACTGGACTCCTCTGGACCAACAACTTCCTTGAACTCATTTTTAATATATTCGATCTCATCCTTTGATGTCCGTATGCCCTCATACAGCCGTTCGAACTCTTGGGCGAGATCCACCGAATCCATCTTCTGATCCGGCAGATCCCATTCCCAACTGGGCAGGACAAATGCTTTGCCGATGGCTATGCCTGCAGCTCCGTTGATGCCTTGTATCTTCATTCTACCCCTCCAACGTTCCTGTCATAGAGCACCACGGACATAACGGATGCCTGACCTTTCTTAACTTGCTTAAATGGAGCAAAACTCCACGATTTTACACGATCTGGATTCGTAATTACCATTGGTGTTGTTAGTGACGCCGCTTGCTCGCGGAGTACTGCCAGATCAAACTTGATCAACAACTGCCCCGGCTCCACCGTATCGCCCTCCTGAACAAAAGCTTCAAAATGGCCTTTCAACTGAGAGGTATCGATGCCGATATGCAGCAACACTTCAAGCCCCTCACGGGTAGATATACCCAAGGCATGCATGGTCGGGTACAAGTGCATAATCGTTCCGTACACGGGTGAGACCAGCTCTCCCTTTTCCGGGACAAAGGCTACACCATCACCGACAAGCTTGGCTGCAAAGATCTGATCCGGCACCTCTTCAATCGGGAGCATTTTGCCCTGAACGGGGGCACAGAACAGAACCTGTTGCAGATCTCTTTCCAGCAGCTTCGCGATTTCTTCCCGAATCAATTCCGAGTAGGTCCCGAATACCACCTGTACGTTACCGCCACCCAGCTTGATCAGTCCAGCGGACCCCATACTCTTCATGGCACCCGTGTCGATCAGGCGGTCATCATGCACAGTCAGACGAAGACGTGTAATACATGCTTCAACCTGTACAATGTTACTCTTCCCACCCAATGCTTCGAGGATTAAAGGTGCCTGATAAGGAATGTTACCTACCCAATCTTCCAGCATGGAGCCCTCTTCACGTCCTGGTGTTGGAATCTTGAACGTACGAATCGCCCATCGGAACAGAAAGTAGTAAACCAGCCCATATAGTATGCCAATCGGAATGAGCTTCCAAGCATTCTCCGATAGATGGAAATTGAGTATGTAATCAATAATACCTGCGGAGTAAGAAAATCCATGCCGGATATCAAGCCAGTAACTAATCCACATGGCAACGCCGGACATCACTGCATGCACGATGAACAGATATGGTGCCGCGAACAAAAAAGCAAACTCAATCTGTTCCGATACCCCGGTTAGAAAACAAACGAGTGCCGATGTCAGAAAAGTTTTCTTGATCTTTGGTTTCAGATCTTCCCTGGCTTCCTGAATAATAGCAAAGGCTATTGCCGGAATGGCAAACATCATGATGGGAAACAAACCTGCCATAAAGAATCCTGCTGTTGGATCACCTGCAAAAAATCGGGGCAAATCCCCTTGCACAATGTTACCATCAGGCGTTTCAAACGTCCCTAACTGGAACCAAAACACATTGTTAAGCAGGTGATGAAGCCCAAAAGCAACCAGCACCCTGTATAACACCCCGTAGATGAATAGTCCAAAACCCCCGAGACTGTATTCCCAGGTAGCAATGCCGTTCAATCCATGCTGTAGGATCGGAGCGAGCCATAACATAAAACAGGAGAACAATGCCGAACAGAGTCCGACAATGAGCAAAACAAACCTTGAACCTCCAAAAAATTGTAAAATTTCAGGCAGTTTAATGCTTTTAAACCGATTATGCATCCCACCGGCAAGCGCGCCGAGTATGATTCCGATTAAGGAAGCGGGCTGAACGGTGCCATCCCCGAAGTTCCGAGTCACCTGATCATATATCACGATACCAGCCAGAGCAGCAAGTCCCGCTTGTCCGGCCTGGTTGGAGAGTCCCAGTGCTACACCGACAGCGAACAGATACGGTAAGAAATAAAAAATACCGTGTCCGGCCACGGTAGACACTTCACCGACAATATCCAATCCCCAGGCGTCCCAAGGCAGACTGCCAACACTGAGCAAAATTGCGGCGGCGGGCAGGACCATTGTAGGCAGCATTACCGCTCGTCCGAGCTGCTGCAAGGATCCGAGCCAATTCATGGCGACCTCTCCTTTCTATCCTAGATGGTAAGCTTTACGCAACGTTTTGTCAAAGCAAAACAGTAACCAATTGGTAATTAATACGGCAAAAATAGAACAGAAAAAATCCCGTCAACTTCAAGTTAACGGGATTCATCCTATAATCATTCAATTGGTTCAGATCAAGAGATCATTCGATCACAGGTGAACGAGCCTCTCAGCCGCGTCCAGCGCCGCGCAGAACGATGGAATCCTCTACCTTGATACAACGATTCGTTACCGCTGTCATGCCGTTCTCTGCAGCAATCTGGACCGCTTCATCACTATGGATGCCAAGCTGCAGCCACAGCACATTTGCTTTGATGGCAGCGGCGTCACGAGCGACATCCGCGCAAAACTCTTCGCGACGAAACACATTGACAATGTCTACCGGCTCTGGAATATCCGCGAGTGTGGCATATACCGTCTCGCCAAGGATTTCACCTTGCACCTGTGGATTAACCGGGATGATGCGATAACCTCTGCTCTGCATGGCTTCTGCCACCATATAGGAAGTGCGATCTGATTTGTCTGATAAGCCGACGACTGCGATGTTGCCTGCCTTGCGCAAAAGTTGTCCAATTTCTTCACGAGTAGGGTTGTTAAATTCCATGTTCAAGCACCATCCTTTTCTGATTAAAGTGCGTGTTCAAAAAATAGGTTTTCAGTTATTTACTCTTTTACCCATTGAACCGAGGCGCCAAGCGCCTGCAAATGATCGAAATATTGCGGATAAGACTTGGCTACATGGTGTGCATCCCGAATACGAAGCGGCTCCTTGGAACGCAGACCAACAACAGTGAGCGCCATAATTACGCGATGATCGTAATGAGCGTTAATCTCAACGCCGCCTTCAACGCCTTCTGGACGTCCATGTACGATAATCTCAGCTTGACGCTCTTCAACGTTTGCTCCTGCCTTCCGCAGTTCGTTCAAGTAATCGGTGATTCGGTCACATTCCTTGTAACGCAGGTTCTCTACATTATAGAACCGTGACGTGCCTTCCGCAAACACAGCTGCGGCTACCATAGCCAAAACGGCGTCCGTGGCGGCATCCCCGTCGAATTCGATCGCTTTCAGTCTGCCATTACCTTGAACGTGTACAACATCGTTCTCATGTGTCAATGGCACTTCCATCATGCGCAGCACGTCAACGATGGCACGTTCACCCTGTTTGCTCTGCTCCATCAGGCGCAGAATTTTCACATCAGACTGTGTAACCGCTGCTGCGGCAAGAACCGCTGCTGAACCCGGGTAGTCCCCTTGAACCGTGTAGGTCGTCGGCTGGTAAGCCTGTCCACCTGGTACACGGAAGGACATGTAATCATCACTTGCATGGATAACGATACCTGCCTGCTCCAGCACTTCCAGGGTCTGTCCGATAACGACCTTGGACTTCAGGTCATTCAGTACTTCAATGGTGCTGTCTTCTGCAAGCAACGGAGTTACAAACAACAACGCACTCAGATATTGGGAGCTGACGGAGCCGGATACACGAATGTGTCCACCCTTGGCATTGCCACCCTTGATTGTAATCGGCAGGCGTCCTTGTTCATGCTGTACATCTACACCCAATTGACTAAGCGCATCGATCAGGTCATCATGTGGACGTTTGCCCAGCGAATCCGGGTACGTATTCACAAAAGTAACTTCAGGGCAGAGGGCTGTAACGCCCATCAGGAAACGAAGTACAGCACCCGCATTCCCAACATTCAATTCACGCACATCACGGGGATGACTGCCAAAACCCTGGATCACAATCTTGCTGTCGTCTTCTTCAAGTACTGCCCCCAGATCGCGAATACATCTGCGCATGGCGTCACTGTCTTCACTGTGTGCCGGGAAATGAATAGTACTTGTGCCTTCTGCCAGCGCAGCAGCCAGCAAATAGCGAGTCGTGTAGTTTTTAGAGGACAGAGCCCCGATTTCCCCGTTCAGAGTGGGGGTTGGTTTAACAATAACGTCCATGGATGAAATTCTCCTTCATTGATTATATTGTGGCCAAATTGACATTCCGTGCATCGCTTGGGTATCATTATAGCGTTAAGTCCATACAGAAAAGAGGACCTGAATATGACACAAATAGCTGAAATTGAAACGTCTGAGCTGCGCCGCCGTTTACAGGCGGGAGAGAAGTTGCAGATGATAGACGTCCGTGAGGACGATGAAGTCGCGCAAGGCATGATCGAAGGAGCCAAGCATATTCCGCTTGGACAGATTCCGGACCGTCTGTCTGAGATTGAGAAATCAGGCGAGATCGTGATCATCTGTCGTAGCGGTTACCGCAGTGAGCGTGCATGTGAATATCTGCAGCAACTGGGATATGAAGGCTGTACAAACATGGTCGGCGGTATGCTTCAGTGGCAACAGGAAGACTAGAGAAGCTCGGAGAGAAGCGAAGTCATTTGTAACCTTGTGACCTCAGCTCTGCTCCACTCCTAGAAACGGGCCTATATGGCCCGTTTTGTTATATCTGCCACCACCTATCACCCATCAAACTTCGATGATAACAAGCTTAGACGCGGTAATGCGCTAAAATTAAACGAGTCACTTCAGCAGCGGATAACTCGGTTGTATCCACCGTATAATGTGCGAACCGATATGCGTCTTTCCGTTCTTCCATAATTGCCTGAATGCGTTCCTCTGCATTGCCTGCGAGGAGTGGGCGATTGTCACAGCCACTAACACGCTCTACAATCACTGCCGGATCAGCAGTCAAGGCAACAACCCAACCATTCTTCAACATCACGTCACAATTATCCGAACGCAGCACCACGCCACCTCCGGTCGCTATGACCTGTGACTTCTTCTCCAGCACCGAGCATAACATGCGGCTCTCGGCATCACGGAAATACGTCTCTCCCTTGCCAGTGAACAATTCCGGAATCGTACAGCCTTCCTCTTTTTCCACCGCGGCGTCTACATCAATCAATCGATAACCAAGCTCGCGTGCAAGCATGTCAGCGACGGTTGATTTGCCGGTTCCCATCATACCGATGAGAATAATATTGTTAGACTTGCTCAAGGTGTACACTCCTTTAATTCAAGCAATTCGTGAGCACTTTTGTCCTATCATAACACAGCCCTGCGGACTGGGAAAGACCATCTCCTCACTGACTTCCTTTCGACCATCCGCAAGTACTTCCAAGACAGATTAAGTAACTCCCGGCATCTAAGCCTACGGCAGATCACCCTTAAGCAGTTTTGAGCCCCCAAACGTTTTCAATCAGTGACCAACTAGTAACTTAACGAACAGCAATGAGCTTATTTACGTAAAATAGGAGCAGATAAACTTCTAACGAATCTCAGTAAACTTATTTCAAAAAAATCACCGTCAAAACAGCGAAATCTCGCTGCAAATTATTGAAATAGGGCCTATTGAGTTCGTTAAAAAATAGAACCGGCTCATTTTTCCAAAATAGAGTGTCTCATGTTCATTAGGTCTAGAACCAGCAACATATCTTCTCCATCAACACTATTACTGTATAACACAGTAAAAAAAGAGGCCTAGCGTTAACCGGCAATCACCGGAACGCCAAACCTCTTTTGAGCTCCTTAGCAGGCCAAACCTGCCACTTAAAGGGGCACTAGCCAAATCATAATAGAATTGTATATGTGGTACTACTCCATCCAGTTGTGGTGGAAGCTGCCTTCTTTGTCCACACGTTTGAACGTGTGAGCACCGAAGTAGTCACGTTGAGCTTGCAGCAAGTTTGCTGGCAAACGCTCTGTACGGTAGCTGTCGTAGTAAGAAAGAGCGCTGGAGAAGCCAGGTACCGGAACACCTTGTTTTACAGCAGCCGCTACAACTTCACGCCACGCGCCTTGATAAGACTCAACGATGTTTTGGAAGTAAGGATCCAAGAGCAGGTTTTTCAGTGCTGCGTCTTTATCATAAGCTTCTTTGATGTTTTGCAGGAACTGTGAACGGATGATGCAGCCACCACGGAAGATCATGGCAATGTTGCCGTATTTCAGATCCCAGCCATACTCGTCGGAAGCTGCACGCATTTGTGCAAATCCTTGTGCGTAGGATACGATTTTACTTGCAAACAATGCTTTACGAACGCTCTCGATGAACGCTTTTTTGTCGCCGGAGAACGCTTCAGTCGCTGGTCCATTCAGGATTTTGCTAGCTGCTACACGCTCGTCCTTCATGGCAGACAGGAAACGGGAGAATACGGATTCTGTAATCATGGACAATGGAACGCCGAGATCCAGCGCACTTTGGCTTGTCCATTTACCTGTTCCTTTTTGTCCAGCAGCGTCCAGAATAACGTCAACCATTGGTTTGCCGGTTTCCGGATCGTATTTAGAGAAGATATCTGCCGTGATTTCGATCAGGTAGCTATCCAGCTCTCCTTGATTCCATTCCGTAAAGATCGCATGCAGCTCTTCAACGGAAACGTTCAATACGGATTTGAGCAAGTGGTACGCTTCACCAATCAACTGCATATCTCCGTACTCGATACCGTTATGCACCATTTTCACATAGTGTCCGGCACCGTCTGGTCCAATATATGTACAACATGGATCGTCACCGACTTTGGCCGAGATTGCCGTCAGGATCGGTTCAACCAGTTTATAAGCACTTTCCTGTCCACCTGGCATGATGGAAGGGCCTTTCAGTGCGCCTTCTTCACCACCGGATACACCTGTACCGATGAAACGAATGCCTTTGTCTTCCAACTCTTTGCTGCGACGTTGCGTGTCAGGGAAGTATGCGTTCCCTCCATCAATGATGATGTCGCCCTCATCCAGGTGAGGAAGCAGTTGTTCAATGGTAGCGTCGGTCGCTTTACCAGCTTGTACCATGATCAAAATTTTGCGCGGGGATTCCAGGGATGCTACGAACTCTTCAATGGAGAATGAGCCTGTCAGGTTTTTACCTTCAGCTTCTTTCAGAAGATCATTGGTTTTCTCCGGGGAACGGTTAAATACCGATACTGAGAAACCTTTGCTTTCAATGTTAAGGGCCAAATTTTTGCCCATGACAGCCAGGCCAATTACGCCAATTTGTTGTTTTGTCATCTGGTCCTCCATCCTTTGCTCCAATTAATTTTATTGAAATAAATTCTCAACAATACTCCCATTTTAACGGTTTTATGTATAGAAGTGAACCCCGTGGCACAGCTACGCAACGAGAAAACACCCCAATCTGCTGAGGTGTTCATCGTATTTTCATAAATACGGCCTTATCTTGTCATCCTTCCAACATTAACAGATGTCCAGACAACTGTTTTAAGACTTGACGGCAAGCATTTGCTTTTTCGATATTATCCATCTGCATGGCCGTGTAGAGGCGCTCCAGTTCATCGTCTACTTCCATGCGCAACAACATGAGCCTTTCCTCGCCTTCACGCGAGAGGAACATTTCTTCCATCTCTTCCGCCGTCGGCGCAGGTTCCTTTTGAAAAATGACACGCTGTTTGAACCCAGACACTTCCACGAGCCGAATGACTTCACCGAATAAAATATTCTCCACGGTCATCTGCTGATCCTTAAATCGCTTCACAACCGCATGCCCGCGTGTATCTCCAATTAGCTTCTCCAGCCACTCTGCAAGTTTTGCATCCTTAATGATATAATCTCCAGTCATCTTGTAGTTCCCCGTGCGCGTCTGTTGAAAGCGGAGCTTTACCAGCTTGCGGCCGGTCCGGACTGACAGGATAAAAAAGGATTCGTCCTCGCTCCAATATAGTGAATATCCCTCACGAATAAGGTCTCTGATCAAATTTTGGATATGCCGACGGTTGAACCGCAGCTCCAGATTGCAATATTCAACTTCATAACTCTTATTCACGGCACTCCCTCCATCTGTACCGGATCAACTCCGGCCCTCGTCTTCAATCGCTTCTACTCAATCGGCTTACCCTATTTTATACTTCATTTTATGTAAGGGTACTTGGTTATTTGACTATTTTTCACCGAAAGGACCGCCGGATTGCAGCTTTCCGCAGACGCACAGGGGCAAGCCCCCGATTATCGTGATATATTGGACGCGAAAAAGGAAGCCCCACAACCAATACAGTTGGTGGAACTCCCTTTTCTTTTGCTTATTTGGCCGGAGCGGTGCGAAACGGATTGCGGGATAACACAAAGTGCACAACGGCAAGTCCTGCCATGACGATGGCACTGCCGATGAATGGAGCCGGATGGCTCACGTGGTCCCACAGCAGTCCGGAAACAATGGGGCCTACAACCATGCCTGATCCCTGCAATGTAAGGAAGAATCCCCAGATCGCACCCCGCTCCCCTTTGGGAATCAGCGTGGCTACAAAAGCATTCCAGGCGGGCAAAATCATGGCATAACTGATGCCCACCAGCATGACAACACCAAACACCACCGGAATGGATGTTATGGAGGAGAATGCAAACAGACTTGCCGCCGCCATCAAAAAACCAACATTCAGGAACGGTTTCGTCCCAAACCTGTCTACCATTTTACCAACAGGCAGCAAGGCAATAACGGTTATTCCACCACCCGCAATCAGCAACAAACTGTATAGATTCGGTGAGATGTGCAGGTCTGTGCGTGTATATAGCGTGATTACTGGACTGAGCAGCCCGATGACAAACGACTGCATAAACAGGGCAGGATAAACCAGTGGATTAACATTAAGTGTGCTGCGTACCCGTTGCAGTGTGTCCTTCACACTCTTTTGCAGCCGGATGAACGGCGTGAGCAGATTTGGTTTGGCTGGATATTTCACATCACTATTCTTCGCTGCTTGCTCGGCATGCTCTCCTTCAACAATGACACGTCCAGGAAGAATCATGGCCACCAGAATAACGAGAATGGCACAACCCATCAGCACGAGGAATATGGTGCGATAATCATGATGCGTGCGCTCCAGTAGCCAGTTCATGCCTATAGGTCCAAGCCCCGTTCCGCCGAGAGCAGCCATCTCCAGCGCCCCCATTGCTGTACCATTTTTGTTCTGTGGGCCTGACATCGCCGTCACGCCTGTCATGGCGCAAGGCCAGAGTGGTGACGTACCAATGCCAAGAATCAGACAGGCCATGGCCAGTCCAACGGCACTTTTGAGAAAAAGGATCATAATAACAGCGATTAAGGTACAGATTAATGCTGTAACCATCGTTGCGCGGAACCCGATCCGTTCTGCTGCCCAGCCGGAAGGCGCCCGAAACAGATTATCTCCCAAATATTGAAGAGCAAATGCCACACCAATGACGCCTGCAGACAGACCCAGTATATTGTCCATATACACCGGCAGAACTGCTACCAACAGGGCCCCTTTGATAATTTCAACTAGAAAAAGTGTCAGCCACATCGCGATAAAAAATGGTGATCGCAAAATTTTGGCTGGTTTTGTATCGGTTTGCATTCTTTTTCCCCTTTCGGCGTTCATTTGCCTATTCCCTATCCTTAGTGTAACCGTGGGGAATGTGTCCAAATCTCGGCAATTCAAAAAATTGTCGATTATACTGTTGCATTCGGTTCTTAATTTGCTATACTCATCTTTGTTTACCAATTTTATTAGGAAGGGTTGTGACAGCACTGATGAATCACCACCGTACGCCGCTGTTTACCGCTTTAAAAAATCATGCGGCACTCAATCCGGTACAGTTTCATATTCCGGGCCATAAAAAAGGATTGGGAGCGGATACCGAATTCCGTGAATTTATTGGCGATAATGCCTTCTCCATAGATTTGATTAACATCGCACCGTTGGATGACCTGCATCAGCCAACCGGTGTCATTCAGGAAGCACAGATTTTGGCAGCAGATGCCTTCGGAGCCGATTATACCTATTTTAGTGTACAAGGCACAAGCAGTGCCATTATGACCATGATTCTGTCTGTATGCTCACCGGGTGACAAAATTATTGTGCCCCGTAATGTGCATAAATCGGTTCTGTCCGCGATTATTTTCTCAGGCGCCAAACCCGTATTTGTTTCTCCTTCACAAGATCCCAATCTGGGCATTGACCACGGAGTGACCACACAGTCTATCCGTCGCGCACTTGAGCGTCATCCAGATGCCAAGGCATTGCTTGTAATTAACCCGACCTATTACGGCGTGGTTACAGATCTGAAAGAGATTGTTGAGCTGGCACACAGCTATCAAGTCCCTGTCCTTGTTGATGAAGCACACGGTGTACTCATTCATTTCCATGAGGATCTGCCGTTGTCTGCGATGGCAGCAGGTGCCGATATGGCTGCAACCAGTGTTCACAAGCTTGGTGGCTCCATGACACAGAGTTCCGTACTCAACCTGAACACGAAGAATGGGTTCGTGAATCCACAGCGTGTACAGACGATCCTGAGTCTGCTCACCTCAACATCAACTTCATACATTTTGCTTGCTTCACTCGATACATCAAGACGTAACCTGGCCCTCCACGGTCGTGAAATTGCACAGAAGGCGATTGAACTAGCTGAGTTTGCCAGACGTTCGATTAACGATATGGATGGCCTGTATTGCTTCGGTAGAGAGCTGCTGGGTACAGAAGCGACCTTCAATTATGACCCAACCAAAGTAACGATCCATGTTCGCCATCTGGGCATTACAGGGTATGAGACAGAGAACTGGCTGCGTGAACATTACAACATTGAGGTCGAACTTAGTGATATGTACAATATTCTGTGTCTCATTACGCCAGGAGATACGGATAATAGTGTGGATATCTTGCTGAACGCTTTGCAGGATCTCTCCCGTACCTATTATCAAGTGAACCCGGCCCATGAACTGGTCGTAAAAGTTCCGGATATTCCACAGTTGATGCTGACTCCACGTGATGCATTCTACGGTGATACCGAAGTGATTCCGTTTAAGGAATCCGCAGGACGTATTATCTCGGAATTCATCTATGTCTATCCGCCAGGAATTCCGATCCTGTTACCGGGTGAGGTTATCACCCAGGAAAACATCGACTACATCATCGATCATGTCGAAGTTGGATTACCCGTCAAAGGACCCGAAGATCGCAGCGTAACCAACGTTAAAGTGATCGTGGAAGCCGATGCCATTTTCTAGAACAACCTCCTTGCGCTGTGCAGGGGATAAACTTAAAGGACCAAGCCCTAGCTTGGTCCGTTTTTATTTTATGGGACAAGCGAGTTTGCATTTTCCCGTCTATTTCGTAGTTCAAACCGGTGGTGTAAATGCTCGTATACCTCTTAAAAAACAAACAAAAGGCCCCCTGAGATCAAGGAGCCTTCATGTTATGTTCCAAAAGAATGACTATTCTTGTGATGCAACGAGTTCGTTGTAAGCCGCTTCAACGCGGTTCCACTCTTCTTCGTCTTCAATATTGTAGAGCACCATTTCCTCGTCTTCTTCTTCCATACGCAGGATGATGCCGTCAGCTTCAGGATTGTTACGTTCCAGCAGGAGCGCATAAACATGCTTCTCCACGTCAAACGTCTCCACCAAAACCATCTCCACGTCTTGGCCGTTCTCGTCTGTTAATGTGAGAAGGACTTCTTCATGCTCGTGGTCGTGGTCGTGGTCTTGCCCGCATCCGCAGCCATCGCCGTGTTCATGTGTGTGATCGCTCATTGAAATACCTCGCTTTATAAATAGAAATTGTGTAACCTTGCATATCGTAACATGTTCAATGACACAGGTCAATTTAACTCACAGGGTTATTTTCGCTTCAATCGTTCAGCGCTGTAATGATTTTCTCCGCTACCAGGACGTAGCTGCTGTTTGCATTTTCTTTAATATGAAAGCCGACCTGATACTTGCCGGCACGACTGAAATCATACGTAAAATCATATGTGCGGAACCAGAAGTTATCCTTCTGGGTCGTAAGCTCCTGTGACTGGATATCCTTCACCTGACCGCTTGGATTGGTAATCGTTACTTTCACCGCAGCTACATCTGCTGTCAGACTGTCCACTTGTGAAAATACATTGAATTTCAGCTTACCTACGTTAACGTTGCCAAATACAGTGTCTCCCTTGAAGAGAAAAATATGTACATTCGGTTTGATCACCGTTACTCTCTTGTTACTGCTGTCCCATTTGACGACGCCTCCGGCTTCCCTGACAGGTACATAGGTCGTTCCATCAATGAGATAACCTCCATCAGCTGCTTCCTTGCCGTTAATGAGAACACGAATCTTCTCGTTCACCGAATCTGCAAACAATAAAGACCCGCCGAGCAAGGAGAATACCGTGACACAAAGCAATATTCGTTTCCATTTCATCCCGTCAATATTCCCTCCCCTGCTGCTAGCTGTTGTACATTTATACTGCAGATTCATCCACAAAGTTGCGCTGTTTTTCATCATTTTTCATTTTTTATCCAGAATTTTTTCCACCCCTTGGAATGCACAAAAAGAGGCGATCCTCATTAAAGGATGCCCCTGATCTATAATTGTTATATATACGGGATTATACGAAGAGTTTATGAAGAAGTATGGCGGGTCAATATACAGGGAACGCCCTTGCCTAAAGCCCCTTCAATTCTCATACGTGCAGCGTAATCCATACCTCGTGTACATGGTGTCTTACATCTCTCGCATACATCCGATGTGACCAACTTCATGGATACACGTATTTTATCACTCTTTAATGCGGGAGCTTTCTTACCTTTTGCCTTTGCCATCCCGGATTCCCCATTTCCCCAAGTGCTTACTGATGTAATGCATCATATGGGGATTCGCCCGGTTGTGTGTCTATTTAGAAAACGTATTTAAATAATAAAAATATGACAAGGAGGATACCTCCGAGAATGAGCCAGTTGCTGATTTCATACCAAATACCCTTGCCTCCGGACAGGTATTTCTGTTCATTCTCCTGATGACGCTGACGGTGGGTATCGGTCTCAGAGCCATGGGGTGGTTTGCTAAAATCCATCATAAGTACATTCCCCTTTCAGCAGTTTTGTGTAAACTTACTACCATTATAACCCACAATTGAGTGCGAAATTGATTTTTATGCATAAAAAACCAAAAAACCTCCGATTTCTCGGAGGCTTCTTATCAACAAATAGTATCAGTGATTACGCGAGTTCCACGTTAACATTCACGTTCCCTTTGATTCCTTTGGAATATGGGCAGTAGTCATGGGCAAGTTTCACAAACTTCTGTGCTGTTTCTTCATCTAGACCAAGGATTTTAACTTCCAAATCGACTTGAAGCTTCACGCCGTTATCCTCAGAGTCCGTCACCAACATTACGGTTGCAGCTACCGTACTTCTTTCAATCTCAACTTTGTGTTTCTTCAATTGAAACTCCAGTGCGGAGTTAAAACAAGCACTATATCCTGCTGCAAACAACTGCTCCGGATTGGTAGCTGTCGTCACTTGTCCTCCGAGTTCAGGCGGTGCAGCAACATCCAACATAAACACGTTATCTGGGGATTGTACGATGCCTTGACGTCCACCTGTATTGATTACTGTAGTTTCATATAATGTTTTCATGTGTAAGACTCCTCTTCAACATTTATTTGTATTGGTTAAACATGATTTCTTGTTTTTTTGTTTTGCTAACAATTTGATTGTACACAATTTAATTGTGTTTGTAAACCATTATTTAAACAATAAAAGAAGAAGCCGCTTACATAGCGACTTCTAAGCGAAACTTTTATCGTCATCACAGGTCATACACGATCGTCATTCCAATCAGTTACTCCAGATATCCACTTTCATCTGTGCACATTTGAAATACTTGGCCTCAGCCTTACTTGTAGTCAGTTTCAAAAGACATTGCAGTTCTCCATGTTGGAACAACCCACCGCTAAGGTCAGCAGCAACACCGCCATATTGATCATCCGCACCAAGCCATACGGACGGTCTCTCGAACCCAGCTGAGAACTGTAATCCGGTACAGAGCAACACAGTGAGATTCTTACGGTTCTGTGCTTCATCTCCTGCTACGCCATGTGTGGTGAAGAACACCATGTTTTGATTAAAATCCGTGTACGTTCCATCTGCTTTATAGGCACGGACCATACCATATTTCTGATTTACGTTTTGAAAAAAAGTGATTCCGGCCTTGCTATCCTTCGATTTAATGCCAACCTGAACTGAGATTCCAATGTTCCCGTTTAATTGCAGCGCTTCCAAAGTGATTGCAATTGCTGTTACTTTCGAGCTGTCAATCAGATGTTTCATTTTTAACTCTGCCGTGGCTCCTGCCGTTGTCGGAGTTGTAACAGTAATGGTCCCTCTGTCGGGCAAAGGTTCAAACGTAGGGGTGCCCACCACCTCCACCCAATCCGGTAACGTTCCGTAAAGAAAATCAGCCACAAGCTGTTTGTGAACCTTTCCAAAGGGCACAATCTGACCCGCTGCATCACGTATAACCATCTCTACACCCCCACCGAATAGGCTACACCGATATTATGATCGGTATTGTAATACACGTACACTACGCCGTCCATAACGGACACCATCAAGGATTGCATGTTGGTCGTTTCCCAATTCAATGCCGGAAAATATATATCTGTAGGTTTGTCCAGCAGTTGACGAAAGTCTGCGCTGATCTTGGCAATGGCAGGCCGGGCTACCGTCGTAACCCCACCGGAAGCATAAGCTGATAACATACCCAGCCACCACATGCTCCCTTTGTACATAAATACACCAGCATTGGGTCTCGAAATGTTTTCTCCTGCACTTAAAGTGGCATCATTCCCACCCATTAATGGTCTTGGATCAGCTAACCAGCTACGTCCGTCATGTGAATGCCAGATACATTTACGACCAAAGTCCCCACCGCCCATCACTGAGAAACCGATCCATTTGCCACCATTTCTGAAACACGAGAAATATCCGGTATGACCATCACCTGGGAACCCGGGAGGTTTGTCCAAAATCAAACCCACTCTTGTCCAGTTGATCATGTCTACAGAGGTCGCAAGTGCCGTTGATTGATTGATCCCCAGTCCGTTTTGTTGATAATACATAAAGAACAATTGTTCTTCTTCGTTCCAGATCACAAATGGAGTTTCCGTCGAATTCCCAACCACAGTATCGAGATACACCTGTCCGTGTTTAGTCCATGGTCCTGTCGGGCTGTTCGAGTAGGCTAGTCCAATTCCTCCGATGTGATTATGGTTGGTAGAATACGTAGCATAATAATCTGCTTTTGCATCAGGAATAAGCCCCTTCACCTTGATCGCCCGAAACCAATAGATCGATTGAAGGCCCGCCATTGCAGCGGTATACATAGGATTGTCCATTTTTTTATCAAATTGAGGCGTGTACATCCGTCTGGATTCTGCATCGCAATAATCATAAGGCGCAACGGCCCTGTTTGCCTTCATCGCTGCGTCGAGTGCTGTCTGAGCAATATTTTCAGTCATAGACATGGGAACTCAACTCCTTCGTACGTAGGGTAATACAGTGTACCAGTGGCATATATAAAATATCCGAAGTATATTTTAATAGGATTGAAAAATTAACAACATTACCCTCATTCGCAGCCGGCTTCTGAGTAATACAAATGATAGGACAAATTCTAGCATTATATGAATACGCTTTCATTTTGTTTATTCCTTTATTTCCTTTACAGTTGTAATCAGCAACTGTCCCTTTCATTGGTACGCCCGGATAATGTTGATCCTTCATATTAATCCCTCCTATTGTTTTCTCCCGATAAGTATATTCATGAAGTTGCCTTTGTGTTAAAGCATTATGCCCATCTTACAGCCTATTATTCTAAGTCTGGTTTTCATATAAAACATAAACAGGCTAACCAATACAAATTGGCTAACCTGTTTGAACGAAGAAACTGCAAAACCAATTCCTTATTACTCCGCAA
This sequence comes from Paenibacillus sp. FSL K6-1122, assembly GCF_037977015.1. Taxonomy (NCBI): domain Bacteria; kingdom Bacillati; phylum Bacillota; class Bacilli; order Caryophanales; family Paenibacillaceae; genus Paenibacillus; species Paenibacillus sp. FSL K6-1122. The sequence goes on from NZ_CP150272.1 coordinate 4,871,428, forward strand.
AAAGTGAAGATATGGGATTCGCAACTTTTTTATTGGATTTCTCCTTGCCTTGGTTATCCAATACATAGTACTGGTAAAAGTCGTTAGTGAAGCCGATAGACTCCTGTATTTTCAGCTTAAAAGCTTCAAATGCCTCATCACTCAGATGATCCTCATTCCAGAAATAATGAAGCATCAATCGATTCTGGTTATAGGGATGTTTGATAACATATGCACCAGCCGTGAGAGGTTGATTCATGGTATTCTTCCAAGGAAACCCCGTCTGTTTCGTTCGATCAATAATGTTAAGTTTTAAAGCCTGCACCAATCCGTTTGACTTGGCATTGCCAATGACAATAAGGTTGCTGTTGCCGATCTTTTTTTTCATCTTTTGCTTCAGTTCCTTACGATCCCTTATAATGTCGTATTTCATACCAGTCATATCAAGGAATCCGGTCAACTGATTAACCATATCTTCCTGCTGTTTAGTTGCAAGCTTACTCACCTGATCGCTGAGCACAATGGTTAATTCCTCGCCTTGAAGGGCTTTGTCCATCAATCGATTCATCACTTCATAAGGCAGATTAGGAACCATACCCATGACAGCCTGATATTGCACTTGTAAGACATCATGCACATAGGCGGCGGTCTCTTCCTGTGATAATTGGTATTCCGGCTTTAAGACAAAATCAGGCTGATATAGGGCCATCTGCATTTCTGAACGTATTTCTTTACCAAGCACATCTTCAATGGTTTGAAGCAGCCCCTCTACCGTTGCATTTTGGTACACGTAGCGTTTGAAATATGTCCTCATCAACTCGTCAAATTTCTCTTCACCGACGGAACGGTAAAGCTGATAGATCGCTTGTCGCCCCTTCTGATAATATACCAAACTTGCCAAATCCCCAGCTTCATCGTTTGTTGACGCAATCGCCATATCTACGGGCGCAGTATCAAACTGTATGGATCTGAACCCATTTAGCTTGTCTCCCTGTTTCTCGGCAAAATACACCATGGAGAAATCAGCAAAGCCTTCATCCAGAAAGGATTCTGTCTCCGAATTATTACCGATCAATGCATGGAACCACTGATGCGCTATTTCATGAACAAATGTTGTGTCTTCTTCTGGAACAGCACCATTTTGAATCTGTCCCATCTGGATGAGCCTCGCATACTCCACGGCAACGCCTTGTACATACGTCTCGACAATTCGGAACTCTGGATAGGGATACTTGCCATATTTCTCACTATAGAAATCGATGACCTTGAATGCCTGATTAATGTAGCGGTCAACTATCTTTTTCTTGGATGGATCATCGTTGTAATAATAGTATTCCACCGTCAGACCGTTACGAGTAACACTCTCCACTTGAAGGTTTGGGCTAGCAAAGAATACAAACTCCCTTGTGTTCTCGGCCACAGCAGAAACAACTTTACGACCATGTTCTATACTGATTTGAGTGGTGATCGTACCCGGCATGGCTACTTGATACTTATCAGGAACATTTAATTGAACTTCAAAGTCCGATGAGGTGTAATAATCGCTCTCAAATGTTTGACTATACGGTGCCTTGTTCCATTGATGCTTAACCTCGTCGTATACAGACATCACCGGGAACCAATGTGCACCATTGATCATGTCCTTGTAGTAGGAAACTCGCTGGGAGCCGTAGGGTATATTCAACTGAAACTCCAGTTGGAATGATACCGATTCACCTGGTTGTACGGGCTTCTTCAACTGCACGGTCAACGCTTGGTTTTCCTTATGGAAGTCCAGCGATTGGCTATCTGCGCTTACAGCCTGAATATCGATGCCACCCAGAAAGTCCTCCGCTGTCTTCTCCGGGTGATCTTCACTAATCTTCTCATTATGCTGTTGGTACATGCTCGCCTGTGTAGACTTGGAGAGGTTTGCATCAGCATATGTATGAAGAACCACCTGCTGGAGGGTATCCTTGCTTGTGTTGTGATACGTTACCTTCTCGCTCCCCTGGATCGTCATGTCCTTCTCATTCAGCCGAGCCTGAATTTGGTATTGAATTGGCGTCTGCTCTAGAGAGTCTTTTGGTGTGTTATATATCTTCGTAGATACAGGTGCTGGGCCTGCTTCCGCGGCAACAACCCCCATGTTGGCAAGTGGGCTTGTTGCCAGTATTAAAGCCAGTGTACCCGCGATCCCTACTCTGGCTAACTTTGATGTAAATGGACTTGAATAGTTCATAAGTTCTCTCCTTCTTCTGTTCTATGTTGACCTCAGAACCAAGTATAGAAGACGAACCTTACGCTGAATTTATGTTTTATTTAAGTTTTGTTTAAAAAGAGGAAGAGAAACTGAAACTATCGCAAATCGCATTCATGTCTGTATGTAAAAAAAGAAAAGAAGCCTTACAATGTAAGGCTTCTCATGTATGATCTGTAGTGGGCTCGAACCACTGACCCCTACCCTGTCAAGATAGTGCTCTCCCAGCTGAGCTAACAGATCATGATATATAATTGTTTCCCAATCAAGTAACAGTATCATATCAAGTAACCGTGTTCATTGTCAATGATTTATTTGGTTATAATTCACCCGAAATGGTGCACAATAAAGGAAAGATTACCATTTCTACAACGAGGTGAATTCCCTATGAGAAACATAACAAAACGGTCAAAATCTAATAAACATACATTTACCAAATGCTTCTTTCTCTTTGCTGGGCTTATGATTCTCATTACAACCGTCACTGGTTGCGGCTTGGAGAAGGATGAACATACGGTACAATTCCAACAATTACAACAGCCCAATGAAAATAGTGAGTCTCTGCCCGTCTGGCTGGACGTATACTCCAAATCTGTAATTCATGATGTGTATTCTCCGCGAGGAAGCAGTGAAGTCTTGCCGTGAAGGTTAACAGGTGAATTACTCATCTTCATCCCACTTGCGTGAGTATGCTTTCTTCGTAACGTAATACAACAGAGTAATCATTCCCGCCGACATTAGCAATGTAATTACCATGATGCCTGTCATGCCCATCACTACCCCCTCCTCTCCCAATATGTTCCAGACTTCACTATACAGGAAAAACATTTTTTTGTATAATTCAGTCTGATATGTCGCGCAAGAGCAGAAAGAAGGAATGGAATTGGCAGCTGAGATTAGTTATGTATCGACAGAAGAACAACTGGAGCAAGCCTTGGGAATTCGCCATCACGTTTTTGTAATCGAGCAACAGGTGCCTGCCGAGATTGAGATTGATCAATATGATGTCATCAGTCCGGATGTGCATCATGTATTGTTAAGTACGGATGGCCAAGCTGTAGCCACAGGACGTCTGATCTATTACAGCAAGGATACGGCCAAAATGCAGCGGATCGCTGTGCTTGAATCTCATCGTTCATTTGGTTATGGACGTGTGCTTCTGCTCGCGATGGAGGAGCTGGCACGTGAACTCGGCTTATCCTATTCTGTACTGGATGCGCAGTGTCAGGCACAGAAATTCTATGAAAAACTGGGTTATGGAGTGATTTCGGAAGAACCTTTTTATGATGCAGATATTCTGCATGTTCGTATGAGAAAGAGCTTGTAAAACCTCGACGTTGGCAGCTCTTATCAGCATATGGTGCATACTTCCGAGGAAATCGGATAGGCTAATCAGGTAGACAGATTCCTATCTCGTCATATAAGGAGAGTGTGACATCATGGATCAAACGACACGCGAGAGTTTCACAGCAGTACAGAAAAATGGTGACGGTGACCTGACAGCTTTTCAGACTTCAGCAGGACGCGTACTGGATTATCAGCAGGCACTTGCAGAAGTAAAAGCTGGTGCTATTGCCGGTGTGAATGTATTTAAAGGCAAGGATGGCGAAATGTACATTCGCGGAGATGCCGACGGTGACCCAACCAACAACCTGGACCAACTTCCCCATTTCTAAAATAGATGCACATGTCGTACATGTGACACAATAAGCGCCGATCCGGATATCCGGGTTGGCGTTTTCTTATTAGAATTAATAGTCCGTAAAATATTTTACGGAATCACCGGAAGGTTGGCTTTTGCGAATCGGCTGTTGTGCCTGTTCCCATGCCTGCAAAATCTGTATCCCTTCAAGACTAGATCGGTTCTCCCACGCGATGTGCCCGGTGCGTTCAAGCTCCAGCAATGAGTCATGAATGTAAGCTTTGCTTCGTCCCGTCTTGGTCTCCAGTTCATCCATACGCGGCAGCCTGCGCCGTTGTCCTGCATAGTTCACCATAATACGTAAAATCTTGCGTTCAAAGTCGTTCAGCATACTTCACCTCCCCATTCAGATCGGTAACAGGACGCCATGCCAGAATACCTTGCTCCAGAAATGTACGGGGCGAGCCTTCTTTTCCCGCTGATGCTCTAATCATCCCGCCACGTACACTGTTAATTCGAATCTGTCGCTGCGTAATCTGCCCTGCACGATCCATGTAGACAAGCTCCACCATCTGGCCAATATATTTCCCTAGCATAATCATCCCTCCGGTAAGAACGTTTGTTTGTATTTCATATTATATGCGAACATAAGTTCTTTATTCAATAGTAAAAAAAGGATTTTGTAAAATAAAAAAAACCAGACTTTCACCTTAATGATTAAGGCAGTCTGGTTCAACCCATAGTATAGCTAATATGAAAACATGGCTTGTAATGACCAAGTCCAGCGGATCAGTGTCGATCCGATTCGGAAAATTGTACTTTCTTTAATTGCTGTGTAGATGGATTAAAATCAACATTTACATAGACTGCGAATTGCTTGCCGTCTTTCGCACGAACCCATAGCTTGAACTGTTCCCGTGATTGATCTGCTGTTAGAGAGGTGCGACCGATATGCTTATAGTCCAAAATATCCACATTATACTTGGTCTGTGTTTCTTTGACCGCAATAATTCCCCACTTCGCATAATCAGGGATGGCGGCGCCTGTGCCTGATGTAATTCCGGCTAAACTCAGAACTACCGACATGACGGTAACGATGAGCATTCTCATTTCACTCACTCCTTGGGACAATATGTTTCTGTTATATTGCCCGTCCGGGTTTCATTTTACACGAATAAACGAAAGATCCAGGCCAGTGGCCGTAGGGAAAAAGGAACCACATGAACAAGTCGGTCAAACGAATCAGGAGGCTCCGTCCGGAAACTCATTCCCCAGTCACCCGAGAAAAAGTGTTGTTGTGTCTTCGGCTCCTCAGGACGATCCAACCCGTATTTCTTTTCAAGTAACTGCCGTGTTTCTTCATCCACCTGAACCTCATTCGTAACGACATATGCTGTGGCAAACTCGCTGCTTATGTACATCTGAATCATTAGAAACATCACAATCCCAACTATTTGTATCCAACGCTTGTTCATCTCTTACTCCTTTATGGATTCATGACTCTCTTCTCTTGTACGTGAAGACTCGTTTGAATGTTTGATTATACATAAATTTGACCGTATTGGAAATAACAAATGGGAGAAGAGTTGGGGCATGCGTTATGCGATGCTTAAGTCCCATTTGGTTGATTTTTTGTTTAAAAAACCCAATAGACGTGTAATAGGCCATGACAGAGTGACTCCACGATCTGAAACCCTACACGATCTGCAATACCAATATGAGGAGGCTACACCCGAATGTTCAAACGCTTGGATGAAATCCTGATTGAGATTCCCAATGTCGAGAAGCCAGATCCGAATGCTGCGGCAGCTATACAAGAATTACTCGGCGGCAAATTCGGAGAAATGTCAACGTTGAACAACTACCTCTATCAATCGTTTAATTTTCGATCCAAAGAAAAGCTGAAGCCCTTCTATGACCTCGTCATGAGCATTACGGCCGAAGAATTGGGTCATGTTGAGCTCGTGTCTCATGGCATCAATCACTGTCTGCGGGGTTCTACAGAATACAAAGAACCGGACGATACACCGCTGGGTTCGGTCAAAGACGCGCGTCTCTCCTATCACTATCTTGCAGGAGCTCAAGGTGCGATGCCATTCGACTCCATGGGCAACCCGTGGACGGGGGCGAATGTATTTAACAGCGGTAATCTGGTCGAGGATCTGCTGCATAACTTCTTCCTTGAATGTGGCGCTCGTACCCATAAGATGAAAGTATATGAGATGACGGATCACCCGGCAGCCCGGGAAGTGGTTGGTTTCCTACTGGTACGTGGCGGCGTGCATGTTGTCGCATATGCAAAAGCACTTGAGATTGCAACTGGCGTAAATGTGACCAAGCTGGTTCCCATTCCTTCACTGAACAACAAAGCCTTCAACGAGGCTCGCAAATATGAAGAAAAAGGGGTACACACCAAGCTGTATACCTATAGTGATAAAGATTTCAATACGATTGGACAGATCTGGAAAGGAACTCACCCGGAAGATGGACAACCTCTTGAAGTCATTCAAGGGATACCTGAAGGATTCCCGATTCCAGAAGCCCCTGCGGTCGAGGAAGAGTTCGCACCGGGCATCTCACAAGAAGACTTTAAGGAAATTGCACGTCGTCTGAAAATGGCGGGGAATATTGCGGATTAAGGAACATTTGTTTAACAGGTTCTTTCCCTATATATAGGTTTTTTAACTCTATGTTTAAGTGAAGCCCTCGAACCCTGCTGCTTAATGCAGAGAGGATTGGAGGGCTTTGTTATACTAAATTTATGATACAATTTTATGGTGCAAAATAAGTATGTTGTATGCACGTCATTTCCTGAGAACTTAGCTGTAAAAGTAAACCGGATCTCTGCTGACATCGTTAAACTTAGTTAAACTCCAACACCGATTCCTCACGCTGACTCATGACTTCAATTAACATGTTGGCACCCAGACGAAAACCTTGTGCAAACGCTGCTTCCGTATGCATGCCCTCACATCTGCCACACAAGTCAAATAACTGTTCAAGCTCACGGAATTCTTCATCGCTCAATCGATTCTTCCATTGCTCTGTCAGAGCTGCAATCTGCCGTCCTAACGCTTGGTATTCAGGATGTGTCGGCATCATCATCTCATCCGGTCGAAGTCGTCCATTATATAATGCTTCTAATATCGAATTCATTTGCATCCTCCTGTATATCAATTCGCACCTCACTTGAATGAACGTTCTACACATGGTAGGATATTTATGCAGTCGCTCATTTAAGTGATTGCGGGATAGGAAGCAGCGGTGTTCTTCGTCGGACTTACGCTGCTTTCTTTTTTTATTTTTGGAGTTCGTCGTAAATCTTCTCAATCCCTTTGCGAACGATGTCTGATCGATTCGTATTCAGCTTCTCAGCCGAAATATCGAGCTTGTTCATAATTTCCTGATCAACACGGATTTTGATCGTTTCGCTTTTGGGATTGTCAGACAGCGGACGTCCCATCTTCTTGGCGGACATTGCTTCACCTCACTTTTTGTGCCAACAATAATAGTATAGTTGTTGTTGGCACAAAAAGTCAACGCAAATAACCTGCCGATAAACAGCTTTTCTTCTCGGCAGGTTATTGCTTTTAGAACATAAAAACATAAAAACTGCTGTCTTGTGTAGCGACAATCACTGAATATATCCAACCATATTCCCTTGTTATGAGCTCTGCCCCTAAAGCCTCCGTGTTTCACATGCTATTTTTTTCTATATGCTTTATGTCCAGTTTAACCAACTTCAAAAAAGCTTCACTGTAATTTCTTCACGAAACGCTGGAATTCAAACTAAGTCATCGTAATACTTTTACCCTTTTCAAACTCTAGAAAAAATTGCATAATATAAATGTAATATGTTTCCATGCAAACAACCTCGACATTATTTCATTGCCACAACATAGTTCAATATAATCCATTACTCCTTTTAAAAGCGGAGCAGTAAGAGTAGGTCTTGTAATAGCATCAAAGTTATACAAGTATCTTCGACCGTAGTTTGTTTAAGATTTGGAATAATTCAGGATTCAATATCTTAATATGTAATAATGATAGGGGGAAATACTTTGATAACTAAAGATATTATCGAATTTTTAAAAAGCTATACAATCGCTATTGAAGAATCTAATGCTGCTGTATTTGCAGGAGCAGGATTATCAAAACCTGCTGGATTCGTCAATTGGAAAGAACTGCTCAGAGACATAGCGGAAGAAATCAGTTTGAATATTGACAAAGAAAGTGATCTTATAGCAGTAGCTCAATATCATGTTAATGAAAGCGGAGGAAATAGAGGGAAAATTAATCAGACACTAGTTGATGAGTTTACAAAAGATGCAGAGTTCACTGAAAACCACAAAATTTTATCAAGATTACCTATAAATACATATTGGACAACAAACTATGATACTCTCATTGAAGGAGCTCTGAAGAGTGAAGGTAAAAGAATTGACACCAAAATCACTACAGAAAATTTGGCAATCACCAGATCAAATAGCGATGCCAAAATTTATAAAATGCATGGAGACATATCATTACCTCATGATGCTGTATTAACTAAGGACGATTATGAAAATTACAATAGTAAAAGACAATTATTCACAACCGCTCTTCAAGGCGATTTAGTCTCAAAAACGATGCTTTTTATTGGATTTAGTTTCGACGATCCTAATTTAGAATATATACTTAGCCGAATAAGAATACTTTTAGAGCAAAATAAACGAACCCATTACTGTTTTATGAAAAAGGTACAACGGGAAGACTTTAATGAAGAAACAGAGTTCCATTATGCTGAGATAAAACAGAAATTGAAAGTTAATGATCTGAAAAGATATAGCATAAAAGTGTTATTAGTGAATGAATATCCAGACATTACTACCATACTCAAAGAATTAGAACAACAATACAAGAGGAGAAATGTATTTATTTCTGGTAGTGCTTCAAATTATGGTAGTTGGGGTGAAAAACGCTGTTTAGAATTTGCTAGTAACCTTAGTAAAGCTATTATTAAGAATGGTAACAATATTGTTACGGGTTTTGGCCTCGGAGTAGGCAGTTGTGTAATCTCTGGAGCATTAGAGGAAATTTATAAAACGCGAAGTCAACGAGTGGAAGAACGGTTGATCTCACGACCATTTCCGCAAAATACAACTGGTCAAATACCTTTGAACGAATTATGGACTACACATCGAAATAACATGATTCAAAATGTCGGGATTTCTGTATTCATATTTGGTAATAAAATCGATATATCCACAGGAAATGTTACTCAGGCTAGCGGTATGATTGAAGAGTTCAAAATAAGTTTAAGTTGCGGTGCAGTTCCCATTCCAATCGGTGCAACTGGCTTCACTGCCAAAGAAATTTGGGAGACCGTTATGAGAGAATTCGATTGTTACGTCCCTATTCCCAGTTTAAAACCATTATTTAGTTTATTAGGTGATGAAACCAAATCAGACGAAGCATTGATCAAAACTGTAATTGAGATCATCAAAAAGCTCGCAAATCGAAATAAATAGTCTAACCAAGGAGGAACTAAATATGGCTCACAAAACCTTCATTTCCTACAAGTTTAAAGAAGCACAACAAACAAGGGATAGAATAATAAGCGCTCTAAAAGATGATGCTCGATATTACAAAGGTGAAACGAGTACTTCGCCGAATCTGACTGATAGGAAAACAGAAACTATTAAATTCCACCTTAAAAATATGATTTTTAACACATCTGTTACTATAGTTATAATATCTCCCAATTTAAAACAAAGTAACTGGATTGACTGGGAAATTGAATATTCTCTTAAAGAGGTTAAACGTGAAGAATCAATTTCAAGAAGCAATGGTATTGTGGGTGTGATTCAAAAAGATTATTTAGGCGGATATGGATGGATACTCAAATCAGTTGTGAATGCCGATGGATGTACCTCAAGAAGTATTGACGACAGTAAGCTATATGACATTATTAATAAAAATCGAATGAATTTGAAGAACCCAGTTTACTCTTGTCAACATTGTAAGTCTGTAAGCTCAATGGATGGCTCTTATATCTCTTTGGTTACCGAAGATGACTTTATTGCTAAACCCCAAAAATATATTGAGAATGCATATGAAAAGAGTAAAAGGATTTCCGATTTTAATATCACCAAACTAAATCAATCTCAAAAGAGCTGGTGGTCAGCTTGGTGAATTTTTATAATATGTATACTCAGGGATAATATCAAGCTATTTTTTTGAGTAGGTCAAATGTTTTGTTTCCCACAAACAATAACTGTCTGGAAAACACGAACCGTAGTAAAAGTGGGCTTAGAGGAGGAGGACAAGACGTTTTATACCTTACCCTCGTTTTACTTGTCTTGCAACGTGATTTACGAACACAGCATAAAATCTGCAACATTCATTATGAATTCGAAGAAAGAAATGTCCTTTACACGCTGTTTTCATATTTCATGTCTACTTCTAGACTTAAAATTGAAATTGAAAATTAGCATTCGCTCAACAACAAACAATAATAGGAGTTGATACATTGTCTGGGTATACTAAACATATGTGTGACAGTGATACTTTCAAAGCTAAAAATGATTTGAATAAATTCACACGCTCGATTATAACAATTTTACCATATGACTATAGTTCCGAAACAATTGTCGAATTATTGTATAAATATTACCCTTACGAGATGTTTTTAATTAATGAGAAACATAGATATTATTCAGATAAAGAAAAAAGTTTGACTTCAAGAGGAAGAAAATCAAGATACAATTTCCCTTCACTACATAGCTTAACTAAATCATTATCAGTACACAACAAATTAATTTCAAATGATTATAAAATTCAACACCAACAAAAATTTGATGAAACAAAACAACTTGAAAACATCAAGACTTTTTCAATTGAAAGAACTCCTAAGATCAAAAAAGTAGTTGATAAAATTGAAAAAGCGAAACAGAAAACACAACAAGTCGAGCCGGAATTTCTTGACTCTTTAATGGGACTCTATGATAGAAAAAACACATCACAAAAAGATAAATTGTACATTATTAGAGAACTTCAAAAGTATTACTGCCCTAAAGTAATCAGATTTTTCAGTAAAAAGGTAGATACTGAATTCAACAACCAACTAAGAGAAATGGCATTCTTTCATTTACAATCATTAGGCTTCCAGCCTGTATTGAGAAAGCAGAAATATATGAGAATCCCAAGTAAAAACGAAAAAAGACGAGACTTTCTTAAAAACATATATATGAAAGAACGCTATAACATAAAAGAAATCCCGCAAGAACTGGAGTACAGAATTGAGAACTCAAAGGAACAAAAAATAAAAACGTATGACTTTTTCATCTCTCATAGTAGTGCTGATTATAGTGTAGTACAAATGTTGGTTCAACATCTTAATAAAAATAAAAAGAACATCTATTGTGACTGGATAAATGATAATGATTATTTAAAACGACACCTTGCAGGAGAGGCTACTCTCAATGTAATCTTAAAAAGGCTACAGCAATCAAAAGAACTTATATTTGTAATATCAGAAAACTCTTTAAAATCAAATTGGTGCAAATATGAATTGAATGAAGTCTATCTTCAAAAAAAAGAAATCTACTTCATAAAAAAGGAGGATATAGAAACAGGTAATTTTGAGTACTCAAGATACAAGAATGATTGGTTTATTGACGCGTCATATAAACAAATGAACTTATTTGAAATGGCAACATAATTATAGATAGTCATTATAATGTAATAATAGTATGAAGATCACACCGTACAGTGCTTAGCTACATGACGGCGGTCGAGTCGAACCAAAGAATAATATAATCATGAAAGGCCACCTTGCCGGTTCTGAAGGTGGCCTTTCATGTCGATTTATTGCTGATTCCCATGTTTTCAAATCTACCTCGTAAAAAACAAACCACGGATTATTCGACACATATGCATACAAATTCAAACTCAACGGATCATTTCACCGTTGTACTAATATCCTACTTGTGCCGTGTCTCTCTTGACTTGAGTCATATAGTTGCAGGTATCATGCCGATATTCACTAGTGACAGCCTTGATCTCTTTGTCCAAATCTCAGGAGTAAATCTTCTATGTATCTGGAAATGGACTCACTTCCGTCTTGTTCAGTGAAATTTCTTTTAACTACTCGTTAATTCATACACTTAACTTACGCACCGATTCCAAATCATGTTTATCTCGGGGTAACATCTCTCTAATATTCATACAATGTTCTCTCCCCACCATCATAATGCCATGAATCCCCTCAATTTCCGCCCTGCTTCCCCACTTGCTCCTCGTCCTTCACGGTCACATGCACGGCTTGCCCTTCATTCGCTGTCATCGCATCTCGAATAAGAAGGGTCCATGCCCCTGAATCTGCATCAAACCGCTTGTCCTCAATGACTGGAACACGGATGTTCTCTGCATCAGATGAAAGAAGTCCGCTACGAATCGCATCGGCATCTGTCATATGCGCACCATCCGGTGCCACTGGACAAGATACCGCTATCTTTTCTGCTCTGGCCTCCCCAGGATAGGGTTGATTTTCCGGGCCTCCATCCGTCCAGACTTCAATATAAGAGCCGATCTGCGGATCAGGCGCATTGGAGAACCATTTTGCCGGATAATACCGACTTCCTCCTCCGTTCGCATTGAAATCCTCATATGCGGGATCAACCACAAGAATGGAATTGTCTTTACGATCAACCACATAACCAGTGAATCCATCTTCACTTGGTGCATTCGCTTGAGTCTGCACAGAGTTGCACTCGATATGTCCTGAACATCCCGTAAGGCATACGATTAGGATTGAGAGCAATATGAGGACTAAACGAAGATTGGACATCTGTAAATCCCCTTTAATAACACCTCTTTCTAAATTTAACGTTCCATATCAGTTTATTGTTACAAATACAGCGGTTAGCTCACCCTTAACTTCCTGACGGGCTCAACACGATCAACCCAAATATTCACTTCTTCATATCCCTTTTATACACGTACCTTCCCCATACCACCAACGCCGCACACAACAAGATCACACAATAAGCCCATACAAAAAACATAGCAAGCCCCAACCCGATGTTGGCATCCAGGCGCTTATCAAAGATCTCTGTGTATAGCGAAAAACCGAGTGGCACGGCGCCAACAACGAAAAGTCCAATGGACCATCCACCCCAGCGTTGGAAACCGGACCCCGCACGACTTCTGGAAAGTTTGCGAATCCCTTGAGTCAGTAGCCACCAAATCAGAATAAATAATAGACAGGTTATAAGAATTTTCAGCATATCGTTCAACTGCATATCGTGTACCTCCTATATCTTGCAAGATGATGAACATATCTTACACGTTAAGTGTTCTCTTTACTATATTACCCGTTTCCACATCCATGATCACAGGCAGATATGAGCACAGTACCCCTGACCCACAATTGATCATGAAAAAGAAAAAAACGCCAACGTCCTGACTCCTTCCAAGTCAAGAACGATGGCGTTACTTCTCGTATTTACATTGTTACATCCACATCGAATAGGTTACGCGCCAAACTGCGCATAGTGAAGGCGGCTGTACACCCCACCTGCTGCGAGTAATTCTTCATGACGCCCCTGCTCCGTAATGCCTTGTTCAGCAACGACAATAATGCGGTCTGCATTTTTGATCGTAGCCAATCGGTGAGCAATAACCAGTGTGGTCCGGCCCTCGGACAGCTCAGCAAGGGATTGCTGAATCGCCGCTTCCGTTTCTGTATCCAGAGCAGATGTTGCTTCGTCCAGGATCAGAATTGGCGGGTTTTTCAGGAACATACGGGCAATAGACAAACGCTGTTTCTGTCCACCGGACAGCTTCACGCCGCGTTCACCAATTAACGTATCCAATCCTTCCGGCATCGATTGAATCAAAGGTTCCATCTGTGCACGTCTGGCGGCCATCCAGATTTCTTCTTCGGATGCATCCAGCTTGCCGTAGGCAATATTCTCCCGAATGCTTCCATCGAAGAGGAACACGTCCTGTTGTACAATTCCGATATGACTACGTAAGGAGTCCAGTGTCATATCCTGTATCTCCTGCCCATCAATCGTGATGCGACCTTCCAGCACATCATAGAACCGTGGCAGCAGACTGCATAGCGTTGTTTTACCTGCCCCCGATGGACCGACAAGCGCTACGGTTTCACCTGCACGTACGTTTAGATCAATACCTTTGAGCACAGGCTCCTGATCGGAATAACCAAAGGTCACTTGCTCATAACGGATATCTCCACGCAAATGGGATACCGTAACGGCTCCTGGACGATCTTCCACATCCGGTTCCATATCAAGCAGCTCCGTATAACGTTTGAAGCCTGCAATCCCTTTTGGATACGTCTCAATAACCGAGTTGATCTTCTGGATCGGTGTCAGGAACACATTGGATAACATAATAAATGCAATGAACTGACCGTAGGTCATACTGCCTTGAATGACAAACCACGTTCCGCATACCAGGACAAAGAGGGATACCAACTTCATCAGCATATAACTGACAGAGGAGTTCCAGGCCATGATTTTGTATGCGATTAGCTTGGTCTGACGGAAACGACCGTTGTTCACAGCGAATTGTGCTTTTTCATGCTCTTCATTAGCAAAAGCCTGAACAACACGGATACCCGTAATATTGTTCTCTACGCGAGCGTTGAAGTCCGCAATATCTCCGAACATTCGGCTGAATGCCTTGGACATTTTGCTACCAAAGTAGAGCGACAGATAGATAATCAGCGGTACGATAATAAAGGTTAACACCGCCAGATTCCCGTTAATGCTCATCATGATGCTAAATGCACCAATCAGTGTCATCACCGCAATAAATACATCCTCTGGACCATGATGGGCAATCTCACCGATATCCATCAGGTCGTTAGTCATGCGGGACACGAGGTGTCCTGTTTTTGTATTATCGAAGAAACGGAACGATAACTTCTGCACATGATTGAACAGACTTTTACGCATATCCGTCTCGATGTTAATACCGAGCTTGTGTCCCCAATAGGTAACCACGAAGTTGAGAAATGAATTCAATAAGTAGATGCCGAGCAATGCCAGACACGCCCATAGAATCCAGTCCCAGCGGCCGCCTGGCAGCAGATCATCGACTACCCGGTTGACTGCCAGTGGAAAAGCCAGCTCCAGCAGGGCGACTAAAATCGCACAACTGAAGTCAAGAATAAAGAGCTTTTTGTAAGGCCTATAATAGGCAAAGAAACGGCGAAGCATGGACTGAAGTCCTCCTTATGCAACCACACAATGGTGATTACGTTCTATTTCGTCTTGCTTAAGAGGTACAGGAAGTATGGCGCACCAATAATGGCAACCAGGATCCCCGCAGGAATCTCCGAAGGCTGCAGGATGACACGACCCAGCGTATCTGCAACCAGCACAAGCAATGAACCTATCAGTGCAGATGCGGGTAACAGGAATTGATGTTTTGGACCCACCAGACGACGTGCCAAATGCGGTCCGATCAGACCTACAAAACCGATCCCCCCACTCACAGATACACATGAGCCGGCAAGTCCTACAGCAGCCGCAAGCAAAATCAGTCGCTCACGCTCAACCGGAGTCCCGAGTCCGCTTGCAGTCTGGTCCCCCAGATTCAACACGTTCAATACACGTGCCTTATACAGAACAAGCGGGACAAGAATAATAAGAAACGGTAGCAATGCCGTTACAAATTTCCAGTTCGAACCCCAGATGCTGCCTGCCATCCAGGTAGCTACAAATTGATACTTTTCCGGACTAAGCCGTAACGTAAGCACGATCATGGCAGAACTGATTCCCGCCGCTACCCCGATCCCCGTAAGTAACATACGAGTAGGCATAATGCCCTCTCCTTTTTTGTAAGAGAGAACGTAGATCAGAAATGCAGCAAAACCGGAACCGATCAGGGCCAGAATTGGCAAAAGAAATACCGGCGCTGCTGTCGTTGTCGGGAAAAAGGAAACAAATAACATGACGACCAGACCAGCACCTGCATTAATCCCGAGGATCCCCGGATCTGCCAACGCATTCCGAGATACTCCCTGCAAAATACAACCAGATAACGCAAGTCCGGCACCGACCAGCACCGAAATCACAATACGTGGCAGACGGAATTCAAACAGGATCAATTCCTGTTTCGCCGTGCCTCCACCAAACAGGGTTCGCAACACCTCAAGCGGCGAAAGCTTGGTAAAACCTGTGTTCATGCTCACCACAAAAGCCGTAATAATTAATAGGGCAAGCACAATGAGGACAATCGTACTCTTGGTTCTCTTCTTGCGCTCTGCTCCAACTATTGTTGAGGATTCCATCGTTACAGAGTCCTCCTTTCTTTACGCGCCAGATACAGGAAGAATGGTACCCCGATGAGGGCAACCAAAGCGCCAATTGGCGTCTCGTACGGCGGGTTAATCATACGTGCAGCCAGATCCGCAAATACAAGCAGCAGACTGCCCATCACAGCGGAACATGGAATAATCCAGCGATAATCTACCCCAACCAGCTTCCGCGTGAGATGGGGAATAATGAGTCCAACAAAACCGACCGCACCCACCACGGACACAGCTGTACCCGCGAGAATCAGTACAACAATCAGGCCTATGAGCTTGATCAGCCCAGTACGTTGCCCCAAGCCCACCGCAATATCTTCTCCGAGACTAAGCAGCGTAATGGAACGGGAGATGAGAAGACCTGCGATCAGTGCCGCGAGTACCCAGGGGAACATGACCTCAAGTTGAGACCACTTCGTTCCGGCTACACCACCAGCTGTCCAGAAAGCCAAATCTTGTCCAATTCTGAAATATAATGCAATCCCTTCACTGAGTGCCGACAACATCGCAGATACAGCCGCACCTGCAAGCACAAGGCGTAGTGGTGTAAGACCCGATTTAGAAGCTGCACCAAAACCATACACCAACAGGACACCAAGCCCTGCACCAAGGAAGGAATACATGATGATATACATAAATGGCAAGCCAGGGAAGAAGGCAAAACAAACTGCAAGCGCAAATCCAGCTCCCGCATTTAACCCAAGCAGACCTGAATCGGCCAGCGGGTTACGAGTCATGCCCTGCATGATCGCACCAGCTACAGCGAAACATGCACCTACCATTGCTCCTCCAAGGATACGTGGTAACCGAATCTCCCATATGATCTGATGTGGAGTCAGCTCAGGATTGAAATCAAAGATGGCCTTCCAGACTACACTAAGCTTAATATCAGCAGCGCCAAAAGAAATGGACAACGCCATACCCAGAGCGAGTAGCAAAACTCCCCCTGTAAGAATAAGTGTTGCCGCCCACGGACGAGTGTGTATCTTCGCTGTGGGTGAATCCGGATTATGTTTTTCTGGTGAAGCTTGTGAACTCATACGCGCCCACCCTCGTTATGAGTAGAGCTGCTCAAACCTATGTACATAACAATCACCTCTCTATAAATACCGAACTTTAATGATATTGATTCTCATTCCCATAGACCATTGTAAGTGAATCCACCGGCTCTGGCAATGGACAAATAGGACATGTTTATTGCATATATGAAGATTTGCACACAATTTTACCCGCAAAAAGGCTGCGCAAGAGCCAAAAAGCTCGAACACAGCCTTATCATTGCATATGTAGAACATGTAAAATACAGACTCGATTAACGGGCATGTACCGTAAGTAAGGATGCCAAGACATCTGGAACATCGGTAATGATCCCTTGCACACCCATATCAATCATGGCCTGCATCTCGGCAGGATCATTCACCGTAAATGGATAGGTAACAATGCCATGTGCCAATGCAGCAGCAACATCTTCTTGTGTGACAGCCAGCTTGTAGGGATGAAGGCCTGAAGCTTCGAGTTTGACGGCATAATCATAGGGTCGATACAGCTTTTCCATATATAGAAGTGCTGTACGAATCTCCGGGGCAAGACGTTTACATCTCACGAGCGAAGCATGATTGAAGCTGGACAGCACGACCTGTTGCTCCAGATTCCAGTCCCGGATCGCCTGTATAACCTTCTCTTCCATCCCTTTATAACTCACAATACCATTTTTCAATTCCAGATTAAGTAGGGTTCCTTTCCCCTGTACCAGCTTGAATAACTCCTCCAGAGAAGGAATACGTTCCCCGGTAAAATCAGCATGGAACCAGGACCCGGCATCCCGTGTGCGCAATTGATCGTAAGTCGTATCTTTAACCCAACCTTCTGCGCCGCCAGTTCGACTTAACGTCTCATCATGAATCAGTACCAGTCTGCCATCACTCGTCATCTGCACATCGGTCTCAATGCCTGTTGCTCCAAGCTCCAGACTCCGTTCAAAAGCGCTCATCGTATTCTCCGGGCATACGGCAGATGCACCACGGTGGGCAATAATCTCCATGTTCCTCATTCCAGCGCCTCCTGTGTTCAAGCTTCACTCTATGATCCTTACTATAAACACCGTTTGTTAGACCTGTATTAACAGAGCGTATAATGGGTTACCTGCTTCGCTAATACTAGCGACCGGGTTCAACATCTAACGGGCTGGGGATTCACTCATTTTTGCGAACTCAATCTGAAAATCGACATAACATAGTATGAACGATGGAAGCACTGAACTCCGTTATAAGGAGGTTGACTATTGAATCCCTCAAAGAAAAAATCGATACCTACGCGTCCTCACACATCCCAGTTACAGTCGGCTTCCAGGCTTTCCAGATCATCTGTCCATATCAAAAACAAATCCGGCAAGACGGCTAATCAGCGTTCTCTTAACTCCAGTTCACCCAACACACTGGATCAGCTGGCTATTGTTGCAGCAATACTCTCCTTAATTGCAGCCGCCATCGGGCTATATATCGCCTGGAAATCGTTAAGTAATCCGGATCAAACTGCTGTTGTGGTGTAAGCTGCTTGTTGCGCAGCTAATGGCTCAGGAGGCTCTCTCCTGCTTCTGACCTTATTCAGGGGCAGGTTTTTGCTTTTTCAATTATTTACGTATGCTGGAAACGTCAAAAAACCGTTCCCCTGAAACGCCGGCTTATACCGGCGTCTCTTTGGAAAGGTCATTTTTTATTCGGGCGCTGCCTCTGCAGCGTGATCCCCGTCCCGGGATTTGACCGAATTACAGAATGAATGTGCGAGAGATAATAACCAACAGAATGAACAATACCAGAATTGCACCTGTTGATGTCCATGCTCCACCACCGAAGCCTCCGCAATATCCGTAACCTGTACCTTTGAGTTCGCTCATCAGTGACACTCCCCTCTTCATCGAAGTACACTATAGACTATGTCCGATAGCGCAACTTGCTTGGGCAGATCGAAAATTATCCCGAGGAACGAGTGGGGTCAGGCCCGTCTTCTTATGCACTCATTTCCCGTTGAGTTGTGACCACTTCTGAGTCAGCTCTGCAGGAATATAGGATGACATTTGTTTGATCAGTTCAGCCGGATCAGCTTCCAGACTCCACAGACTGAGATGGGAGGTGTTGGAGAATCCTTCCTGTACGCTGTGTTCTACCATCTTCATCAGCGGTCCATAATATCCGTTGACATTTAATAAGCCAACAGGCTTACGATGAATACCGATCTGTGCCCAGCATAGTACCTCGAATAGTTCTTCAAATGTACCCATACCTCCGGGAAGTGCAATGAATCCATCGGATAATTCAGCCATCGTAGCCTTCCGTTCATGCATGGTTCCCACTTCAATCAGTTGTGTGAGTCCTCCATGAACAACCTCTCCCCGGAACAATCCGGTAGGCATAACCCCGATGACCTCTCCCCCTTGCTCAAGAGCAGCATCGGCTACTGCACCCATCAAGCCCATGCAAGAACCACCATAGACCAGTGCATAACCACTATCAGCAATCTGTTTGCCCAGTTGAATAGCCTTCTCTGTATAATCGGGGTGATTTCCCGGATTGGAGCCTGCAAAAACAGCTATACGTTTCATTGGGTTTCACTCCTTCTCATGATCTATTTTAATAGTATACAACATGAATGTAATGGGTATGTACAACAGGTTAACAGAACCAATGGACAAAAAAAACCCGACCGTTTGCAGCCGGTCGGGCTCCCATTTCAATACACATCAATTTAGAAGGGGTTGTTACTATCTAATATACAGACCGAACATTAAATCCATATGATCTTTGCATGAAATGAATATTAAATCTTCGTATAACTAACGTATCCCACGGCGTGAACGTACGACAAACATATGCTTGTCTTTACGAAGAACCCGACCATCTGCAAGTTCGACCTGATCCTCGTCATGACGCAAAATAGTGGTGGATAATGCTACAATTTTGGCCCGTCGCCAGATCATCACCTGTGACTTGAAATAGATCGCATTTTCGAACTGAATCGCCTTTTTCATCACATATCCAACCTTGTGCACTTCAGAACGTGCTTTCTTTAAGGGAAGACTCTCTTCGGGAAGAGGTCTGATCATTGCGATATTGTCAAACGATACCTTAATCCGTTTCGGTCCGATCCGTACACATTCCGCTTCTTCATCCCACTCGACCAGCGTTCCCTTTAATGGCTCCCGTATGCCTGTTGCACGATATACCGCTACTTTTCGTCCTATCCAATGTCGCAATGTTCTCACCTCCATCTGTCTAGTTTTCAGGTATCTTCCAATCGATCGGTTCAATACCTTTGGAGGTCAAGAAATCATTGGCTTTGGAAAAGGGACGACTGCCGAGGAATCCACGATGCGCAGCCAGCGGACTGGGATGTGTAGACTCCAGTACCAGGTGCTTGTCTCTGTTAATAAAAGCACCTTTCTTCTGGGCATGACTGCCCCACAGCATATATACCATCGGCTCTGAACGTTCATTCAGCGCACGAATGACAGCATCCGTAAACGTCTGCCAGCCCAGTGCCTGATGGGAGTTCGGCTGACCTTCACGAACCGTCAGAACAGCATTTAATAGCAGGACTCCCTGCTGTGCCCAATGAACGAGAGATCCATGATTCGGAATGGGCAGGTCCAGATCAGCCTGAAGTTCCTTATATATATTTTTCAGAGAAGGCGGTACACGTACCCCCGGTCTAACCGAAAAACTTAATCCATGAGCCTGACCCGCTCCGTGATAAGGGTCCTGACCAATAATAACGGCCTTAACCTGATGATATGGCGTCAGCTTCAGTGCGGAGAACAGGTCTTCTTTGGGCGGAAAGACCGTCTGCGTTTTATACTCGGCGGCGAGGGTGTATCTAATCTTGTTGAAATATTCGGCTTCCGTCTCTTCCTGAAGCACCTTGTCCCAATCGTTTCCAAACATATGTATAGACTCCTTTCCCCTGATGAATGCAGTTTCGCGCAGCCCAACTACTGGGCTCTTCCTTCTGAGAGCCGCATGTCATGCAACTCATAGACTATCCACCATTTTAACATAACCGGGGACAGCAGACCAGAATTGCGCATCAGGTATAAGTCCACCTCAAAAAAAATCGTATTCTTGCTACATTTCGTATGCTCATACAAAAAAGTCACCTCGCTATTGCGTGGTGACTTGATGACTTTATACTTGAACGGGCACCTCTTCGACTTCTTTCACAAGCACACTGCTGATTCTCCGTAACCCTTCCTGAAGGACAGAACGGGGACAAGCCAGATTCAACCGAATGCAACCCTCACCATTTGCTACAAACATATGACCATCTTCCAGCAACACACCCGCTTGCTCCGCGAAGAATAAAGGTAGACTTACATGCTCGGGAGCATATGCCGAAATATCGATCCAGGCCAGATACGTGGCTTCCGGGATGTGAAAAACAGCCCGTGGCAGATGCTGCTTCACATACTGTTCTACGCAGGCAAAATTGGCGTCGAGATACCCTTTTAATTGTTTCAGCCATTCATCACCCGTTTCGTAAGCCGCTTGAGTGGCAGCGATGCTCAGTGGGTTTTTGAAACCATAGTGGCGTGCCTGCCAGATGTCTCGAAGTGCCTTATTTGGAATGATGACATTGGAGAACATCAGACCAGCCATGTTGAATGTTTTGCTCGGAGACATACATGTAATGATTCGATCCGTATCCGGGAACAGCTTGGCGAGTGGGGTATGTCTCTTGCCCGTCCGCAGCAGATCACAGTGAATTTCATCCGAAATAACCCATACGTTGTTCCGCAGGCAGATCTCACCCACACGTTGTAACTCTTCCGTTGTCCAGACACGTCCAGATGGATTATGCGGGTTGCAGAAAATACATACCCTTACCTTCTCATCCTTCGCCTTGGCTTCAAAATCCTCATAATCAATCGAGTAACGTCCCTGCTCATTGAGCATATCCGAACATACCAGTTCAAGATTGTTATGCTCCGCAGCTGACTTGAAGAAACCATAAGACGGGGTCACGATCAGTACTTTCTCATCCGACTGACAGATATATTCCACCAGTTCATACAAAGCGGGAATGATCCCGTTCGAGGTCTCCAAATGCTCCTTCGGGAAGGACCAGTCATAGTATCTCTTCATCCAATTCGAAACAGCTTCATAGTATGCCGGATCGAACACCTGGGAGTAACCCATAATTCTACGATCTAGACGCTCCTTAACTGCATCCAGAATCTCGGGAGGTGTGGCAAATTCCATATCTGCAATCCACATGCGAATAAATTCTTCATCCTTAAATGGAAATGTCATATCTTCAGTGGCGTTAAAAATATATTGACGGAAACCATCCGTATTCATGGCATTTGTACCTGTTCGGTCTATAATCTCATCAAAGTTATATTTCATAGCTTCTGCTCCTCTATCTGCTTTACTTTTTCATTGTCGTTTCATGTCGTATTACACCTATTATTTCATGACGCAGGAATTGCATCAAATGCAATACAATCTATTCTGACGAAACAAATAAAGTTTATTGTTTCTCCAAAATAGGTATTTCCGTGAAAAAGTGATATATTTCTCATATACCATCATTTTTATGAATGACTTTCATCATTTTCACGTAATCTCAAGAAACATTGGCATAAGGAGAACCGGTTATGAACAATATCAATCAGGAAGTTGGCAAGAAAATACGAAACTTTCGGAAGTGGCGGGGACTGACCATTCAACAGCTTGCGGATCAGATCTTCAAAAGCAAAGGAACCCTGTCCAAATATGAGAGCGGAGATATTACACTTGATCTGGTCACGTTACATCATATTGCGAACGCACTCAACATCCAGGTGGAGCAACTCTTGTACCAAGAACCAAGGCATGCATCTCCCCTGATGAATGCGGTCCCGTCCAGCTTTTTCAAGAACTCCACCCGTTTCTATTCTTACTTCTATGACGGGCGTAACAACAGTCTCATTCGTTGTGTCATTGACATGATGGCTCAATCGGATGCCAACCGTTATCGCACCGTGATGTATATGAATGTGAAGGATTTTGAGAACTACCAGGAGTGCGAGAATATGTATTGGGGCCACACCGAGCATTATGATACACTCACCACGCTGATTTTGAAAAATCAGGCCACGCCGCTGGAGAACCTATATATTAATATTTTGGCGTCTTTTCAGGAATCGGAGAAAAAATGGGGACTGATGGCTGGTGTCTCCTTCAGACCTTTCATGCCTATCGCGCTCAAAATGTTATTCTCCAGAACCCCGCTGCCCGAGAATCAGGAGTTATATAATGAATTGAAAATCTCAAAGGAAGATCTGCGGACCCTGAAAATATACAACATGCTCGCTGTCACCTGAACAACACAGTGTGTCACACATTCTCATATCATATGGGATGGAGACAGTACCTCCCCACTAGAAAAGGCACTTCTATAAGCTGTTGAAACCAGCTCATAAAAGTGCCTTTCGCTTTGCTGCCTATTCGATCGGAGATAAGCGACTAATGCTTAGTTTTTAATTAAATCCAGCGTCTCGTCAAACATTTGTTTCTGTTCCTCAATCTTGTTCTCATTACCGATCACGCAGCGCTGTTGATGTTCAAGTATGGCCGATAAAAGCTCAGCAAAACCGATAATGTCGCTTTCCTTCGTGCTTAACACTTCGTCACGTTCCTGTTGCAGATCCGCTTCAGTCACATTCGACAGATAACACTCCAGAGAGAAAGCTCCTTCGCCATAAGGCGTTCTCGGCGTATCGAGATCCTGAATGGCACCAATGATATAACGCGTCATTTCCCGCTCGTCTGCCCGGAACTCGTTCAAATATTGCGGTATTTCTTCATATACTTTGTACGTTTTATCGAGGTTCGGATCACGATACGATGCAACGTAGCTGTCTCCGTTTCGTCTGAAGCCTGACATACAGCCATAGGCTCCGCCTTTGGCGCGGATATTGGTCCACAAGTAATCCAGAGACAGAATTCCCTGCAAGACCCGTAGTGAACCGGTGTATTGATATCCTTTGTCAATATAATTGCCCGTTTGCACCACGTACTGCACCTCCGAAGGAGAACGGAATCCTTCCTTATGAATAGCCGGTGTGAATGTAAATTCTTCCTTGGCAACTTCATGTGTGAACAGCTTCGCTTTCAGGTCGGATACCTGTTGTTCCAGTCCTTCATATCCCTGCTCATCGGCAGTGTAACTAACAAGCAAATTCTCCGGTCTGAAAATATACCCCGTCAACTCTTGCAGACTGGAAGATAACTCTTCTTTTCTCGCCTCAAAGTTCGCCTGAAGATCCTCAAGCCACTGGTAAAAGGCAATGCCACTTACAGCTTCTCTGAAATCCGCGACCGCTGAATGTTTGGACGAAGACCGACCAATTCCCGCAGAGTGTCCGCTATTGATCAGATTACGTTGCAGGTTACCTTTCATCTGAGAGATGATCTCATATAACCGCTTCGAATTATCGAATTGGGACGTGAACACGATTTCTTTGATCATATCAAAGGCAAATCCAAGCTTGTCATACAACACTTTTGCGTTGAACTCATAGGTAGCCTTGAATTCATTGTGCTGATGCGCGTTAGCATAAGATCCTATCCCGCTATGAATACCACCCGAATGGATATGGATTTCATTGGACAGTTCATTGAACGAGTAGTTTTGAGTATCCACGTAACCCAGTACATTTTTCAGCAACCCTGCATACGGCAGGAGATGACGTGGCACTTCTTTGATATCAAACAACAGTCTCAGATAACCAATTCCGTTGGTGTAGAGGTTATGATGCAGAATGGTTGTGCCATCGACCTGGTTCGCCGTTTGATGCAACGTAGAGGCCTTTGGTTCAATATCTTCAATCGATAACGTCGGAATGACCTGCTGTTGCTCTTTGGTTGAAGGTGTATTCTGATACTCAGCGAGTGCCTCCGTTTTCTGAATCAACGTGTGAACTTCTTCCTCGCTAAGACCGGCTTGAATGGTTTTCAGACGTCCTTTCAACGCTTCTTCTTTGCGTGAGTTCAGCCCCTTATCCGGGGTAAGCGCCACAAAGGAAGTATGTGTGTTTTGCAAAATATATTTCTCAATCAGTTGCTCGAAGTAACCTTCGTTCATTTTTGTCCGCAGTTCAGCAAATACGTCATTGGCTTCTAAATGAGTGAAAGGTGCTTCTTCATCGTACAACCAGCTTTGCAGGGAGGAGAATCCGTAGATCAGGCCTTTCGGCATTCTTCCATAGTCCGCTTCTCTATGATTGAACTCATACGAGTTAATTCCAGCAAGCAGCGCTTTTGGATCAAAACCTTCTTTTACCACACGCTCAAGCACTTCTTTGACTGTTCCCAGGAAATCCTCTTTGCTCGCCAGATTGCTCTTCTTCAGTCCCACAGTGAACACAGGCTGATACAGGCTGTCATCATACGAACCGTAGACGTCCTTTGCGATTCCTTTATCCAGCAAAGCCTGTTTCAATACCGCTCCCGGAGCGTTCAGAAGGGCGTATAACAAAATTTGGAACGAAATATTCAGTTCCTTGTCCAGACTTGTGCCGATCACCGCGTTATAGGTTAAGAAGCTGTTATCCATTTCCGATTCCGTACTTCCCGCAGAGTAAGTCTTAACTGTGTCTACCCGTTCTGCAAAGGCAGGTTGAAGTTGAATGGCCGAATCAATATCGATGCGATCGTATGCACTCAGGTAGTTTTCATCCAGCCATTGCAACTTCTCTTCCATATCCATATCCCCGTAGAGATAGATGTAACTGTTGGAAGGATGGTAGTATCTCGTGTGGAAATCCAGCAGCCCCTGATACGTTAGATCCAGAATAGCTTCCGGGAATCCGCCAGACTCGGAGGAGTATGTGGTATCCGGGAAAAGGGAGTTCAGTACTTCTCTACGCACCATTCGTTCCGGTGAAGAAAAGGCTCCCTTCATCTCGTTATATACAACTCCGTTGTAGGTTAACTCATCGTCAGCAGAGGTCAGGTTGTAGTTCCAGCCCTCTTGCAAAAATATCTTTTCATTCTCATAAATATTTGTATTTAATACCGCATCCAGGTAAATATCCATCAGATTATGGAAGTCATGATCATTACGACTCGCGATCGGGTAGATCGTCTTATCGGGATATGTCATAGCGTTAAGGAATGTATTTAATGAACCTTTCAGCAACTCAACAAAAGAATCCTTGGCCGGAAATTTCTTGGACCCACAGAGCACGGAGTGTTCGAGAATATGGGCTACCCCTGTATCATCTTCCGGAGGTGTGCGGAAACCTATACTGAATACTTTGTTGTCGTCCTGATTGGACAAAAGTACAATTTTGGCCCCGGATTTCTGGTGCTCCAACAGATACGCATCCGATTTCAATTCTTCGATTCTGCGCTCTTGTAACACCTTGTATGGCTTAAGCTGTTTTAACATAAACTTGAGTCCTCCGTCCATAAGATTGTTTTATTGGTTTTGTGACTCTACATAAGTTCAAATATGTTTATTTACACTGGCACTCCGATGACAGAACAACAGCTGTCCTCTCCGTTATCGTGTAAATGTGTAGTTGAACCTATATCGTTCAGCAAGGTAAAGGTAATATATGCCTACGGATAGTATACACCATTGTTCCGTCTCTTCATAAAAGTCAGATAAATGTACCTTCTGATATGTATTATGCAGGGTTTATGTTTATGAGCTACATTGTGATGTGGTCTGCAATGAAGTGACAATCATATTAAAGAACATAAAAAAAGATCGCATGCAGCTTGGTTAACAAGCGTCATACGATCTTTCTTTTTAAGATGCCGAGGACCGGGATCGAACCGGTACGGTAGTCACCTACCGCAGGATTTTAAGTCCTGTGCGTCTGCCAATTCCGCCACCCCGGCAGGATTATGTATTTCTTGGCGACAAGAAATATCTTACCATGAACTAATTAACTTTGCAACACTTTTATTAAAAATAATCTAACTATATAAGTTTAACTAATGATTTACACGATAACGGAGAGGACAGAAAAAACTGAAAAAGCGAAGCGTTCGCCTTTATCACCGGATTTTCCCTTGAGAAAAGGGAATCGAAAAAATCTGGGGATAACAGCGATTAGAAGGTTATTCTGTCATCGGAGTGTCAGTGTAAATAATCAACTTATATAAATGAAACAGGCACTGCAAGCCTCAGCTCACAGTGCCTAGAAGGTCCGAGTTGCGGTCCCGGACTTCCGGTAAACCAATCTATATTAAGGGAGGTGTGAGATAAGAATACCTCCCCAACATTAAAGAAACCTAAAATCAGCCTTAAATTAAACTAAAAAAGTAAAATAGGTCGAACACGAGCCGCTTCTTCCTCACTGCACTCCACGATAACCAAGATATGGTCCTTTAACAGCCAATCTTCGTAATACCGCGCATCCTCCTCCGAGATCCCCGCTTCAGTCAGTGTAAGCACCAAATCATCGGTCTCACTCCCAATCTCATTACCAGCGAGTCTACGGACTGCATTTCCAATCGACATCGTCTGATCCATTCGCTTCCCCAGACCAGCCAATATGCCTTTCAGAGCGCCAAAGGCACCATCTGTTCCGGCACCCTTCAAAGGTTTGGGCAGCCCCGTCTTTTCGCTCACCAGCTCCAGATTAAGCTGTTCCTTCGCCACCGCTCCTAAATATTTATCCTTAATCCCTTCCTCTTTGACCTTATTCAGCATAATTATAGCCTCGTTCTCGGTACGGGCCAGCCCAATAATCAATTGTGTCATTCCGTTCCCCTCCTTTTACCCTAATATAACCCCGTAATCCCCATTCAAAAACGGATCATCCACAGCTAAGACAAATCACCTAGAAGATTGTTGATTTCTCTTCTGGAAATCTATACCTAGTTCTGATAGACTAGATAAAGAAGACAAATTAACCATTGAAAACATTGACATATGGATTTAACATCTCATAATCAGGAGCAATGACTTATGAAAAAAGAGGTAGAAATTGCCATCCGGCGCAAGCAACAGATCATGGTTCGTAATACAAGCGGTCAGACGGTAACCGGATTTCCCGAGCGTACCGCTGATACATCCATTCTTTCCTTACGTACGGTCCACGGCAGTCTGTGGATACCGTTTGATGAGGTGGAGCATGTTACGCGTCTGTTAAGCATCCGGTCTCAACATTTAAGCGGAATGCAGCAACTCGTTTAGTCGGCTCTGTAATCCTAGAAACTCCAGTTCCCGTATAGATGCGTTAACTAGATCTATTTATGCCAGCACTTTATACCAAAAAACCAGACGCATGCACGTCTGGTTTTTCTCTTCTACTTATCCTGTACCACGCTGCCACTGACCTCACAACAAAGGCCTTACAATCCTTATTTCTGCCCAACCATATCCTGTTGTTACTTCACTACAAACTTCACTCGTGTTCCATCCGGATATGTACTTAACTGATTCCCTACCCATGAACCTGCACCACGATTATCCTTCGGGGTAATGTACTGGATATCTGCACCTGTTCCTCCCTCAGCACACATCGCCATGGGCCACTCGTCACGATCCTTACCTTTTTTGACCGGAACACCCTTAAGTGATAAATCCCGATTGCCTTCGGCTCCATTACGATCAATGGTGCATACATCCGAATGCCCTGCCTTGATAGCAGCTTTAATATGTTTGGCTGTTTCGGGATAACGCTCTGAAGGGAACGTGATGGTATGGTCTACACTCTTATTAGTCCCACCGAATGGATTAGGTATCTCCTCAGGCCATTCTCCCCCAGCCCAGGCGTAGAGGGCTACCAGCAGCATCGCTACCAGCGTCAGAACCTGCTTTTTAAAGCCTTGCTTGCCTTTGCGTTTTCTTCTTGTGCGTCTCTTACTCATGCTGTGTCTCCCCCATTCAACACTTGCATTATAACAGAACGCCCGTTCGTAAAACAATCCAATAAAATAAAAAAAACAGCCGAGACCGCCCGGCTGTCCTGCTTGATTGATTATCCTACATTGGGAATGGCCTCGTGGCGCAGCAAGGGCAGTGTTACCTCAAACTGTGTGCCTTTCCCCTCTGTACTCTCCACCGAAATCTGACCATTCATCAGTTCCAGCAGTTCTTTGCAGATGGTCAGACCAAGACCGCTTCCGCCAAATCGGCGCGCATGGGAGATGTCGGTCTGGGTAAATGCATCAAACAATTGTTCGATCTGATGCTGAGGAATGCCAATTCCCGTATCACGCACAGAGAATACCAATACAACGGTATCCATCAGTTGTTGCCTCACATCCACCTGTAACTGCACTTCACCTTGTTCCGTGAACTTAATTGCATTACTCAGCAAATTATCCAGTACCTGCCGAAGTCTTAGCGGATCACCGATAAGCACATCAGGAACATTCAGATCAGCATGACAGAGCAAACGAATTTGTTTATTCCGTGCCGCAGGTTCATGTGTCTTCACAATCTGTTGGATCAGCTTCAACGGCTGAAATTCAATGTTTTCAACATCCATTTTGCCTCTGCCCAGTTTCGCCATATCCAGGCTGTTGTTAATGATGTTCAGCAGCGCCTCACCTGATTGACGTGCTAGCTCCAGATATTCTTTCTGCTCATCCGTAGTTTCACCCATACTGGCAAGTTCGATCATGCCCATAATGCCGTTAAGCGGGGTACGAAGCTCGTGATTCAGCTTGCCGATGAATTCCAATTGCCCTCTGCTGTTCATCTCAGCCATGGAAGTTGCAAACTTCAACTGCTGTTCAGCATACTTCCGTTCTGAAATATCGTATTGAATGCCTACAAAATATAAACACTCTCCGGATTCATTAAAGATCGGATCGATATTCAGTTCGTTCCAGAACTTCTGACCACTTTTTGTATAATTTAAAATATCAATCTTAATGGATTGTTGTTTCTTTATTGCATCACGAATCTGCATTACCGTTTCGGGGTCTGTATCCTGCCCTTGCAAAAATCGGCAATTGTGTCCGACAGACTCTTCATACGTGTATCCTGTCAGTTGGGTAAAGTGTTCGTTTACATACATGAGCGGAAGCTCAGGCAAAGTAGCATCGACCACTGTCACGGAGGATTTCACTTTCGAGATGATAAATTCCCATTGTAATGAGAGTTGATTATGTTGGCTCATGCCTTCCTCCTTCATCTCACACACATTAATGTTTATATATTCTGCAATCGTACATTATAAGGAGAGAAAACTAACCAGTCGGAATGTGTTGATATTAAATCAATATATTTTAATTGTAACACAGTTATTCAAGTCATGTGGTTCTTGGGTAATAGTTGATAACTAACATTACACAATAACCTAACTACTCATCAGGAGGAACATACATGAAATTTCTGTTAATTATCATCATTATCATTTTGATTGTAGTCTTTTTTACCAGACGCAAACGTTAAAATAAGATCCGTTATGTAAGTGAGAAAGGAAGATGGGTATGAGAACCCTCTTTTTTATATTCATGGTACTCTGTATCATCAATCTCTGTTTCCCAAAATTCGGCTGGTATCTGCGCTATGGCTGGATTTCCCGGGGCGAAGCCGAACCCAGCAGGCCTTATATGACTATGGTCAGAACAACCAGCCTGCTGATGTTGCTCATCGCCTTCACACTTGCTATGGCATGAACTATAGGCATTAGAAGATGACTGCCCTGTTGGGCAGTTTTTTTGTGGTGAAATGACGGGAAAATGATAACTTTGTTTGTGGTGCAATGATGACAATGCCCGTAATATAGATATATCGTTTCGGAAAGGACATCATTGGCATGAACATCGCATTTTATCCGTACTGGGCCGCCAAAACGCTGCTCTCGCTTATTAATGTCATATATATCATGGTCATTACTACATTCATATACGGTCTCACTGGATCGGTACTCTCTGCTGCAATGTTTCCACTTATTCAGATCATTGCACGCATAATAGCCGGTCTCACTTTGCCATTACTTGTGAACCGTTTTCCATTCTCCAGACTATTGATCAGCATTTCCATAGCCAAAACATTCATCATGACCTGTATAGCCATTTCGTTGAATCACTTGACTTCACAACTGCCGCTTCTATTGCTCGGAGTGATTGTATTATCCTTCTTGGACGGATGGGAAACTCCGTTACTGAAGACTTTAACGCCACGATTGGTTCAAGGTGAAGACCTTATAAAAGCAAATAGCCTACTATCTTTCTCCAATCAGACTGTAACCATTGTCGGTTACGCCATGACGGGATTCGCCGTGATAAACTGGGGGGCGTCACAGACCTTCTGGGCAGCTACAAGCCTGTCCTGGGCCGTTCTGATCTTCATGATTGCCATGGGCTCGCTCACACGGAATGTAGAACAACCTCAGAAATCTGCTGTATCGCGGAATGTATTGAGGGAAGGTTGGAGTATACTTTGGAAGAATCCAACCTTACGACTGATTACGCTTATGGACATTGCCCAAGCACTTGCGGGTTCCATCTGGATCGGAGCTGTTACGCTGGCCTTTGCAAAAGAAGCTCTGGGACGAGGAGAAGGTTGGTGGGGACTCATGAACTCGAGTTACGCTGCTGGAACCATGCTTGGAGGTATTCTGGCTCTTGCACTAGCCAAACGTATTCAGAAGCATCTAATCGCTAGTATGACCATGGGTTCTCTTCTCTTCAGCCTTCTGACCGTCGTTTATGGTCTAAATAACCTGCCATGGCTCGCTCTGGTGTTATGCATACTGATGGGTCCAGTTCATCAGATTCGTGATGTGGCTCAGCAGACAGCGCTTCAGAACAGTGTACCTGTCGAATCCCTAACCAAGGTATACGCCACCCATGGCGTCCTGATATCCACGGTTATGAGTGTATCCATAGTTATCTTTGGTCTAGTCGCCGATCAACTGGGCGTTCGGTGGGTATACCTTATCGGTGGAGCCATGTTTATTGTATCTGCGATATGCTCATTATCGTTGAGCAGAGTTCACAGAAACCATCCCATTGCTAAACATACGAAAAATATGTAAATCAAAAGAGACGAGCAACATTCTGCTCGTCCCTCACAATCTCAATCCAATCGATAATCTGTAAGCGGCTTGCCTTTTTTATAATACAAAGTAGGTGACAATATATTGAAGAAAATGTGCACATCCGGCATATATGCTTCTTCCAAAATAGCTTGCACCGACGATGCAATCCGATTATGAATCTCCTGGTCACGTTGAAACATGAGAATCTCTATAGAAGCCGGAGAAGGTGTTAGCGCTTGTACATCATGACGCTCTGCCTTCATTCTCTCCCTTGGAATATGAGTAATTAGGGCCATCTGCTCTGTAATTTGGGGTACAACTTCCTCTAGCTGAGGACCTGTGAATCCTTTAAAGCGAATAAACGGCATTGCTATCCCTTCAATCTCTGTTAATAGTCTCTTATGTGATTTTAAGCACATTGTTTTCAGTTGTCAAATGTCATGGATGGCATATGTTGTTTCTTATAAACAGGAAAAGCCCCGCTGAAGTCTCAGCGGGGCTTTTCCTGTTTGCACGTTTCTACACGTGACTTACAGCCAGAAAGATTTTGTGATGATCACGAGCAGGATAAAAAGCACAAGAATTGCACTTGTAGAAGTCCATCCGCCACCAGTATTACAACAACCGTATCCAACTTGACTCATTTGATTGGCCTCCTTTGAATTTCAAGGTATGCCATAACATATGCGTATTCCGTGCAAGTGACCGGGCGAATCGGCAAGTTCAACAGCCCATTCATCCGGGATTCATACCCGTTGATTTAACCGGATGGGCGATGGAGATTTTCAGTTGTTTTTCTTGTGACTCCTGAGGTGAAGGGTCTGTATTTCCTCTGTCCAGAAGGATTGTAAGAGTACGTGTATCACTTCGGGATGCCAGAACAACCTCTCCATCAGGTGTTATACAATACGCGATTGGAATGGATATCTCGCTATCACGGTACGAACCATCCGCATGGCTTGTCCCCATGACAATACATTGATGCTTCAGTGCGATCTGCCGAGCCTCTTCGACCCACTCACTGTACTGTTCTTCACTGAACATGCCCACACCAATGGAATGCATCACAATGTCCACATTCCCTATATTCTCATTGCGAAATCCTTGCAGGACCAGCTCATCACACAACAAAGTGCTTATTACCCAACCCTGTTCCTGAGCCGTCTCAGCAGGTGTATATTTAGCTTTCTCCAATACAATCTCTCCAGCCTTACTGATGATAATTGATCGGTCCTTTGGACGTTCGTCCAGTCTGCGATGACCTGAGACAATCATGGTCCCATATTCAGCCGCCAACCTGCAAGCTTCCTCAACATTCTGGTTCAGATAACCTTCAGGAAAAAACAATATATCCGCATCAGGGTGTTGCTTGAGTTCGGCTTCAAGCTGCAGCAAATCCTGTTCCAGCCTCGGTTGTCCAATAATAATCTTCATCTGGTATCCCCCATTCATAAATAAAAGCCGGTTCATACCTGAATAAGGTACGAAACCGGCTTAAAGGTTGTACGGACAGAACTCCTGCTCATCGTACATCACTTCAAGAGTAATTGTTTCTCATGTTATTGCTCGACGACACAATTACCTTTACAGTTGAATGATATGTAGTTAGGCATTTCTACGTTCAATACTATCATATATAGCCTGCCCATCATAGCTTCGATCTGTAGCGATATCTTTCACAAAGAGGGCGCTGCCTGCAGCACTGTTTGCATTAACAGACAGAACGCTAAATGCACCCACAACCCACATTAATGGATATAATGCAATGGATAAGGCTTTTTTCATGTTTTTGTCTCCTTTGCTGTTGAAATAGATGATTGGTTGAATATCCCATTAATACGATTACAACCCAATTAGGTTTCAATTTTATATACAACCATCACTATTTCTAGACATACAGGAGATAAACTAAAATTGTTCCGTTCAGATCAACTCGAAACTCTGGAGCAAGGCTGCCGCCTCTTCATGATCAGGTTCCAGAGCCAATACTTTATGGGTATATGACAGGGTTTCTTCTTCCAGTTCAAGTTCATAACAGCACACAGCCAAATCGTATAAGACCGCTGGATTATGGTTACTCGGATCTGCAACCAACGATATCTCCAGAAACCGTTTTGCATCCTCATACATATACATCTCATATAACAGCTGCCCTGCCAGAAATGCGAGACCTCCTTGCTGCTCCATCACGTAGTAGGACGACCACATCGTATGAATACCAGACTGAATATCAAGCATTTCCTCATCACTTGCATCAGGAAGAAGACTGGAAATGTGGGTAGCACTGTGAATCAAGAACTCCGCATCATATCCACCCAGACGCCAAAACGGTAAAATATGCTTTAACTCCATACTCTCTATTCGAGAGTCTACCCATTGTTTCATGCTGAAAAAGTCATCCGGTCCAAAACGTTCAACAAATCGATGGTAGGCCAGACGTGTGTTCACATAACTGATGGGTTCGTCCACCATCAACATGCACCCAACATTCAGATCTTTATAATGATGTGTTGTGAATCCTGTATGGGCACCCTGTTGTTCCAAGACATATTGAATGGCATGGTAGTTAGCCGTTAGAGAAAAACTCCCGTGAAGAACAAATTCAGGTGGCTCTGCGAACTTCCAGTTATCCAGGCGATGATCCCCTTTATCAGCGGTAATCAACACATAACCTGACTGTGACAGCTTGTTCAACCGTTCGAGACAGGACAACCCGATTGCAGGGAACAGAATGTGCGAGTCCTCCAGTTCCTCTTTGTACAATGTGATAAGCTCCTGATACGGATAGTTATCCGCACTGTATTCGGGCGCTTGGCGATACTCATAACTCAGCGTCATGTTCTTCAGCATCTCAGCGGGCTCAAGATCAAGACGACGATCCGGAGACTGTACAAGCAGATCACACTCATAGATCTCGCCATCCCCAATGTAGATTAATTCCTGTGGAATGCTGTCAAAAAAGTAATTAGCAATCAACAACAACGGTTGTTTCAGATCACCGGGCTGAATAACCGTTCCTGCAACGACCAGATTCAATTCCGTATCCGCTACAGCGTCAAAACGTGCAAAATCCACTATACCTTGTTGAATAAAGGATTGCATGGATGGATGCTCCTGCCAACCCAGCACATTCTCCGCTACGAGATCCGTCATCACATATCTGAAAGGCGGTAAAGGTATTCCAGCAAATTCCTTTAACTCAAGCAATTTCAGGAGAACTTGATGTGCCAAACGCCCTACACCCGCTCCAAGTTCAAGAATGGTTACGGTCTCGTTAATCTTTCCTTTGTTCGAAAGGTCCTGAAGAAAGCCAAAGATCATCTCTGCATACGCCGTGGCAATCATTGGATTACTCGTAATATATTGAGGGACTTGGTTCTCTGTCCAAGCTTGTAGCCCCTTCTGCTCATAATAAGCTCTCTGCCAATCCCATACCGGAGCTTCACTGTAACGAAAACGTTGACTTTCATTTGACGTCATTAAACGGAAACCTGCTTTCTATCACTAATTTCATACGTTTCTCAGATGTTCACGTATTATTTGATGTCCAATACCATTCAATCTCTGTAATGCATTATATCATAGAACCCTACCTACTCGATGAAGTTCAGTTTTCCCCTTCAACAGGAAAAAAACCTGCTTTTGAGGGCAGGTCCTTAAGGCCTTTCAATTAAGAAGACTATTGATCTAGTTTACTTAGGCAAGGACGCTCAACATTAGTCGGAATATACAGCTCCATCAAAGTTCTCAGGGCCTACACGGATCGTACCGAGCAAGTTGGAACTGATAAATGCAGTGTACGTCAATTGAGGTGTGATAGGCGGGTTGAAGTCATCTGCAGAGAACGTAATAATCTGAGGTGCAAGGACACTCAAGCTAAACGTAGACGTTGCGGAATAGATCACAGGGTCCGTAGCCAAAGTCCCCCTAACAATTGTAATAGTTACACCAACGAGTGCCAAAGGAAGTTGCACAGACACCGTTCCTTTGAATTGTACCCGTGGGTTTGCCCCTGCTCCTGCTGTTTGCAGACCAATCTGACCGAATAATTGTGGTGTATTAATAACCAGGATTGGTATTGCAATAGAGTTAGCCAAACTCGCATTCTGAGATGTTCTTGCATCAAGAAATTGACTCATGAAATCTACCTCCTATGGGTTGGGATAAGGTAGTATATGCGAGATTTGAGATATGGCATGGACATACATCGTTATTGGAAAAAAAGGGCATACTAGAAAGACACCATTAACAAGATACCTTTTCCTTTTACTCCAGAGCTTACATGCAGACAGAAAAAAACCCTTGCTAGGCAAGGGTTTTAAGAGTATGGGCCCTACAGGACTCGAACCTGTGACCAATCGGTTATGAGCCGACCGCTCTAACCAACTGAGCTAAGGGCCCTAGACATAATGTATAACGTGCAGATGATGGCTGTGAATCATCCAAGTGAAACTAAATTGCGGGGGCAGGATTTGAACCTGCGGCCTTCGGGTTATGAGCCCGACGAGCTACCGGGCTGCTCCACCCCGCGTCAGTAAGAAATATTAAAACAGCGACTTAATTAATATACACCATTCTATCCCAATAAGTCAAGGGGTAATGTCAGGGAATAAAACGTACACCATAACGTCCTTTACGTGATCGATAAACTTCTACTTCCGCTGGTTCATTATGACCGTAAATCCACCCATCCTGCTCCATACGTTTGGCCAGACATCCTGCCTGAAATTTGGTTGCATACAACTTGCTGAAATATACCCAGTGCATACCGCTCGTCCTTTCCGGAGTCGTCATTTATTCCTGCTTTTTGTAGAATACCCCATTTTCATAAAAATAGCCGCCAAAGATTAAAATCTTCAGCGGCTATCCTTAACTTATGATATGACTACTACATCAAATCTCATTGAAACGTAGCTTTAGGATCCTTTTTCAATTTCTCCAGCATCTCGTTTCCTTTAGCTGCCCACTCACCAAGTGCTTCTTTTGGTGTCTTTTTGTTCTCTAGTACCTGGTTGAAATATTCCATACCTTTTTCATTCACTTGCCATAAACCTGGGGATTTTTGATACATTTTATCCAGATTGGTATTTGTTGGCGGAATCGGCTTCAGCGAATAGAATGCTTGAATGTTATAATCCAGGCCGTCTTTGGGCTTGATGAAACTCTTCCGTGATACCATCTCATAGCTGCTGCGTGCTTTAATCTTAGCCCAGTCCTCACTGTTCATGTACTTGATCAGTTCCCACGCATCATCCGGGTTCTGAGCCGCACTATTAATCGCCATGAGGTTGCTCAGGTAGATGCTACCTCCAATTTCAGGAGCTTCCGGGTGAACTGGAGGTGTTACCACATCCCAATCCACTTTCGTAAAGTCTTTCATTTTATCCGCATTTTTATTAGCATCAATTAATTGATTAATATAGCTGTAATCACCAATAACCATGGCTGACTTGCCACTCAGGAATAGGTCACCCTGTACCGGATCATAACGCCCACTCGGATTCTGATCCTGTGGCTCGTCGCCTTTAGGAATAACTTTGTCAATCGCAAGTTTGCTGATGGTGCTCCACACTTTCTCCCATTGAGGAGAATCTACTGTCATCTTCTCTGCTTTGTCATCAAACGTCTTCAGCTGCAACGAGCTGTAGTACTGCTGCATGGAGTAGTACGGCGGACCACCCTGATATGTCGTGAAGGAGAAACCAAATACATGATCTTTACCTTCACCTTTCGTTAGACGGGTACCCAGATTGAAAATATCATCCCAAGTCATATTGTCCGTTGGCGGTTCCACGCCTGCTTTTTCAAACATACCCTTGTTATAGAACAAAGCGGAGGAGGAAAACGTTGGTGTCAATGCATAGATGCTCTGGTCCCCAAGGTCCTTAATTCCCTCCAGCACACTAGGCACAATATCACTGGTATCAAACTTGTCTTCCTGCATCAATGGGTCCAGCTGTTTCACCAGATTCTCCTGAATTAATGATTTGACTGTAGAGGTATCAGCCACGATGACGTCAACCGGATTATCCCCAGTCATAATTTTCTTCAGACTTTCCATCGTATCCGGAGCTTCCTGCTGTTCTTCTGTGTTACCGTACCCATACATGCTGCTCTGATCAACGGCAGCCACAATCTCGATCGTTACATTGGGGTGTGTCAGTTCAAAAGCATCGGTAAATTGCTGACGGAAGTAACTGTCATCCTGTCCGCCCCACATCGTAGCCACACGCAATACACGCTGCTCCGTATCCTTCGCCTCACTTGCCGTACAGCCGGCAATCAGCGGCAGTGCTAGCGTCGCAGTAGCGATGACAGCCAGCACACGTTTTCCCCACATACTATTCTTCATTTCCCAGTTCCCCCTCTTAATTATCTTGGCGGTGTAATGACAATACGTTCACCGTCAAATTCCAATGTCGCCCGGTTATCAATGGATAAGGCCTCCAGATACTCTTTTGGCACCTGAAGTCGTCCTGCACGGTCTATAATGACAAATGCTTCATGGATGTCTGGCATACCCGCCTCGGACAAGTTATGCTCATCATCCAGATTCGGGTTGCGCTTCACAAACTCGGTACTGGTCAAGCCGTCCCGAATCGCAACGATCCGGTCCACCTTGCCAGCAAGCGTCAAGTCATGGGTAACGATGACAATCGTAACGCCAAGTTCCTTGTTCATTCTTCGAAAAATGCCCATGATTGTATCACATGTCTCGGAATCGACCGAACCGGTAGGTTCATCTGCAAGCAGAATTTTGGGACGATTGGATAATGAGATCGCAATCGCTACCCGTTGTTGCTCTCCTCCTGACAATTGATGCAATTTGTTATGCATCCGATCCTTAAGGCCTACCCATTCGAGCAACTGTTTCGCGTAAGCACGATCACGCTTGCCTCCCAGAATCATGGGAGTCTCCACATTTTCCAGTGCAGTGAGATAAGGCAGCAAGTTACGACCGTTATTTTGCCAAATAAAACCTACCGTATGACGTTTGTATTCGACCAATTGGGCATCTGTCATCTTGAGCAAATCCCACTCTCCCACAACAGCCGTACCAGCCGTAGGACGATCAAGCCCGCCCAGAATATTCAGCAAGGTGGATTTACCGCTACCGCTGTTACCGATGATCGCCATCATTTCACCTTGATTGACAGTCAGGTTGAGACCCTGAAGGGCAACGACTTCCACATCGCTGGATTTAAAAATTTTGACAAGTCCTTCGCATTGGATCACGTTTACCTCTCCTCTCCCATTTTGACTGCCTGGTGAACCCGCAATCTGCGAATCTGCCAGAGCAACATCGTTGCACCAATGACCAGCATCACCACGGTGACCCCATACAGTTGCAACATATCCTGCTG
This sequence comes from Paenibacillus sp. FSL K6-1122, assembly GCF_037977015.1. NCBI lineage: Bacteria > Bacillati > Bacillota > Bacilli > Caryophanales > Paenibacillaceae > Paenibacillus > Paenibacillus sp. FSL K6-1122. Next base: position 4,910,971 of record NZ_CP150272.1, read on the forward strand.
TTCAAACACAATCCGGAACGGAGGTACCTGAGCAGATACATTATCCGTCGTTTGCAGGAATGGCAGGAATAAACGACTGGATACCTGACCAATCCCAATACCTAGCAGGATCGACAGCCCCGCTGTGAACACCTGTTCCAGCAACAGCATTCCGCTCAGTTGTGCACGGGATAAGCCCATGGCCCGCAATACCCCAAACTGTACAACACGTCCGGACAGGTTGAAGAACCAGTACAGCACGTATCCGATCAACGAGATAATAACCGATACCAGGAATCCAAGGCTCAGTATCCCGAATACGCCACCTCGTGACGGATGTTTAGCCTGAGATACCAATTCGGTACGTACGTCACGTACCGATGATAACTCAATGCCTTCTGCTGCGAGTTTCTCCATTAGTGGAGCCACTTTGGCATCCGGTTCCATTTTCAGCCACACCTCATAAGGAATCAGAGGCACCTGATCATAGATATAATCCAGATTCGCCACGAAGAATGGCATCTGATCCGGATACTGGGCTGGCCAGTAAGGAATAATTCCGAAGACTACGAATTCAATCGCCTGTCCCTGTACACCCATGGAGACGAGGTCTCCAGTTTTGAGTTTGAACTTGTCAGCAAATTTGGAAGAGATTAATACAGCCCCTTCATATTTACCAAGCAAGTCAAGGTACTTGTATGGATGTGCCGGGAACAGATCATTGCGGAACCACGCCACTTGAGCAAAGTCCACATTATCAATTCCGACCAGCATCCCCTGTCCACCCGATTTACCAGAGACGATAATATTGCCTTTGGTCTGCAGCACACGTGCTGCATGTTCAACCCCGTCTAATCTGCGGAACACCTCGAATGGAGGTTCGGAGTAGATGACTTTGGATGGCTGCGAAGAACCGCCACCACCTGGAGCACCTCCACCGCCGTTGCCTCCGCCGGAACCACCACCAGCAGAACCTCCTCCTCCATTGCCACCACCTTGTTGACCTCCACCCGTACCGCCATTCTGTCCGGAACCACCAGGTTTAACCTCAGGTGTCCCTTCCCACACAGTCTGCATAATCACATCAGAACCATAACGGTACAAGGTACGCTCAGTGGAATTCAGATCAATCGTCCGAGCTGCAGCCGAGTTGTACACCCCAAGTCCCAGTGTCAGTACAAGGAGGATCATCAGCGGGTAATAGGAAGAAGATGAACGCGATAACTGCGTTAATGTCAGATACAACGGGACCGGGAGAAACTTGCGACCGATCAACTGAATAAGCTTTAATATCCACGGGAACAAGCGCAAGAAGAATAGTCCAAGCGCAAAGATCGCGAGTGCGGGTACAAAGAATAGAAACGGTTGTACCTGCAACTGATCGGTTGTCATTCCGGTCTGGAAGGTCAACATCTGACGTTCATAGAACAGGTAGTATCCATATCCAGCCAGACCCAACAACACAACGTCCAGGAACCAGCGTTGCCATACTGGAGCACGGTCTGTCCGTGCTTGCCTCCGCTTGGCAGATACAATGGTTGCCCGTGCATAGGTTATCGCAGGGATAAGTGATGCGATGATCGCAACAAGCACCGCTGCTACGCCCAGGAGAATAGCTTCTTTTGATACACCGATCGGAATAGACTTCCGATCTACGAACGAGAGAAAGCCACTTGCAGAACCGATACTCTTGGCCATAAACCAACCAAGCAACGGCCCAATAACCAGCGCAATAGCGCCCAGAAATATGCCTTCAAGCAGGTAGAGAGAGAAGATCTGCCGAGCTGAAGCTCCACGGCTGCGCAATACCGCAATATCACTCTCTTGCTTTTGTAATGACTGTCTAGCATTCATGGCAATAAAATAAAAGACCATCGCAATCATCGGTGCTGCCAAGGTAAACAACATGGTCTGCAATTGCAGACTCTGACTGCGGAACTGCTTGAGCAGATCACCAAAGGTGATGTCCACTTTTGTATCTTTCAGCCGCTGGTACAGATCGATATCCAGCCTTTCCAGCATAGAAGTCAGACCTGATAACTGGCTGGTTTGAATTTCTTTCAGATCAAAGGCATAATACCAACGTGAATTTTGAAGTGGAATCCCTTTTTCCTTCAGTAAAACATCATTAAAAACCGATTCATCCACATAAAGTCCATTCATCATGCCGTCAAATCCTTGTACCCAGTAAGGGCTGTTTGGATCATCTGCCTTGAAGGACCCCGTAATCTTCACACGTAACGTGATATCAAGACCGCTATACACCGGATATTCTAGAATGTCACCGATATGCAGGTCGTTACGGTACATGCCCTCTTCCAACATGACTGCCTCGATCGTGTCATCTTTGACCTGGTTTCCAGGTTTCACCCCGGCAGAGTAATTCACCTGTGCATCCAGCCCACTCATCGTACCCAGACTCATACTGCGCGCCCTGCTGGCATCCACTTTGGTTGGATCTTCCGGGCTCACCTCTGTGCTGCGAATGGATCTCGAATTCACATACGTATGAAAAGGAAACCCGATGTCGCGAGGAACATCCTCACGAATATAACGATCTACTTCGTCCAGCCCCCGAGTGTCTGTCTTCACGCCACCAGGTGCCTGATAACTCATCAGCAACGAACCGGCTGGCAACCCTTCACTGTTATCCTGCAGCGTTTGCGCGACGACCCGTTTCAACGCACCATCGGCATACATTGGAATACTGACGGTGAACGCTACCGCCACAATCAATCCGATCAGTGTGCTGAAGGTCATCCAGCGCGTGTTCCACATTTTGCGGAACAGCAACCGAAGCAATGGCAGCCCCATTAGCGTCCCACTACTTTCTGACCTACGGTCAGACCTTTCAGAATCTCGACATCTGTCGATGTCTGCTGTCCAACTTCAACGTCCACTTCACGCTTGCTGCCATCACTCTCCACCACTTGTACATACGTTCTTGAACCGATGGAGCGTAAAGCGGATACAGGAATCACAATTGCGTTCTCGGTACGCTGCGTTACAATCGAGACCGATAGTGGTGTGCCACGTTCGACGCCTTTTGGCATTTTTGCAAGTGTAACGATGACATACTTATCCAGCGTTTCCTTGGTTGGAGGCGTACCGCCTTCACCCGTCCCTTCGCCACTGCCGCTTCCCGATGCTTCCGCGATAGGCATAACTTTAATTTTGCCAGCGACTTTACCAGCTCCATTAATATCTACTTCTGCCTTCATACCGGCCGAGAACTTCTCCAGATCTTCCTTGGCAAAGGTAGCTGCCACAACCAGATTCGATGTATCCGCAATCGTAGCAATCGGATCATACGCTTTCACGGTTGCACCCTTCTCTACCTGCACTGCAATAACGGTGCCGCCAAACGGAGCGGTCAACGTGGCTTTGCCCAGTTGTTCCTCCAGATCAGCGAGTTCCTGGCGTAGTTCTTCAAACGCAATCGTTGATTCTTCGAACTCTACCGGGTCCATCTCATCCTTCTTGCGGAGTGTTTCCTTCATTTGAACTTCGGATTTGCGAATAGCCAGTTTCTTGCCACGGATCTCCTTCTCTACACTCTCCACATCGAGGACAGCAAGAAGTTGACCCTTTTTCACTTTATCCCCTGGTTTAACATTTAATTCTTTGACATGCATGCCATCAAGCGTGAAGTACACCTTCTCTTCCCGCTGACTCATCATCTTGCCGCTACCACTTACTTTTTTCTCCAACGTTTCCGTCCGGACTTCATATTCCGGTTTCTTGGAGATCGTTGGTGGTGTAATAGGCGGAAGTACTTCTTCCTCTGTTTCTGACGGCAGCAATGAGCAGCCGGACATCGTTGCAACCATTATCGCACCGAGTACAATAATCGCTGCGCGTTTCCCCCTCTTCGGAGCGGCCCCTTTACTTGATAAATCTGCCGTCCGCCATTTCATAAACATGGTCCGCAACCTCCAAAATTGTAGGATCGTGTGTAGTCATACATATTGTTACTTGTTCTACTTCAATAATATTGCGGAATACGGCCATGACCTGAGCGCCCATCTTGGAATCCAGTTCCGCTGTAGGCTCATCCGCAAGCAACAATCTGGGTCTATGGGCAATCGCCTTGGCTATAGCCACCCGCTGTTGCTCTCCCCCGGACATCTCGAAAGGTCGGTGCTTCACCCGTTTGGATAATCCAACCAGATCCAGACAGTGACCAACCCTGTCCTTCCATTCCGCTCGCGGAACGTCCGCCATTCGCAGCGACAGTTCTACATTTTCCCAAGCAGATAATAAGGGCATGAGTGCATACGCCTGGAAAATAAAACCGATCTCTTTGCGCCGCAAAGCGGTCCGCCGCCGGTCTCCCCAATCCTGAAGAGGCTGACCAGAGAACAGAATGTCTCCACTTGAAGGCTGATCCAGTCCACCGAGCATATTCAGCAGTGTTGTTTTGCCTGAGCCCGATCGCCCCTTCAGCATGACCAGTTGTTGCGGATTCACTTCCATATCAATGCCTTTGAGCACATGGATAATGCGACTGCCTGTCTGGAAACTGCGATGCACGTTACGCACCTCCAGTACAGGTCCATCATATGGAGGCAGCATATCCTTCTTTGGTTTGATCTTCTTCTGGGGTTCATCAACGGTAGTGACAGCAGCTGCAGCCACTTCATCTGAAGCGATTTCACTTTCAGGTAACGGAGGTTTACTTGTCGGGTAATCGTGTTCATTGTTGTATGTATTTTCCCCCGACTCCATCGATGCCTCCAACGGTGTTTCCCCCTGTTGATGTTCATCGCCTGACTGGCTCTTGGCAGGTCTTTTTCTGAGAAATAAATTCTTCATGCCAGCAATCACGCTCATCCTTTCTTGAAATCCCGTTCATTTCTTCAAAAAACCTAAAATTAGAAATCTGTTCCATCCTACACTGAATTATAAACGACCGATCCCAACTAAAAGTTACAAGCTTTTTACAACGGTAGCGGGAAAAAGTTAATATTTTGATGAACAAACGAAAAAAGCACCCCAAAGTGCGGGATGCCTCTTGCATATTCGATGGTTTTGCCGCTATGACGGCAATCATTACAATTTTGATACCGTTCATTCCTGAACATTTTTTCGAGGTATCAATGATATTATTTACCAAATGAAGAAGGATCTTCACGCCAGGATTTGAGCAATTCAAAATCACTCTCCTGAATCGTTCCCTGAGCCAAAGCCACATCCATCAGCGCCGTGTAATTGGACAACGTCTGAAGTGGAATTCCAGCATCTTCAAATGCTTTAACACCTTTATCCAGCTGGTAGCTGAAAATGGCAAGTACGGCGAGAGGTGTTGCGCCTGCTACACGTACGGCTTCGGCTGCTTTGATCGAGCTTCCACCTGTAGAGATCAGATCTTCGATGACAACCACTTTCTGTCCTTCGGTAATCAGACCTTCGATCAGGTTCTCCTTGCCGTGTCCTTTCGCTTTATCACGAATGTAGGCCATCGGCAGATCCAGCTTCTGAGCCACCCAGGCAGCATGCGGAATACCTGCGGTTGCTGTACCTGCGATGACTTCTGCATCCGGGTACTGGTTCCGAATGATTGTTGCAAATGCTTCAGCGATATCGTTGCGAATCTCCGGATAGGACATCGTTAAGCGGTTATCACAGTATATTGGTGATTTGATGCCGGATGTCCATGTAAATGGCTGCTGCGGACGTAACGCCACGGCTTTAATTTTCAAAAGTTGGGAAGCAATATGATTCGGAATCTCATTCAGTTCGATCATGCGTTCAACATCTCCTTCAAAATGGTTTCTACCGCTTCTCGCGGATTGGGAGCGCCTGTAATGGGTCTGCCTACAACAATGTAATGACTGCCTCTGGCGATGGCTTCACCTGGGGTCAAGACGCGTGTCTGATCTCCCAGACCACTACCCGCTGGACGAATTCCTGGAGTAACGGTGTGAAAAGCACTGCCACACGTTGCCCGAATTGCGGGCACTTCCAGTGGAGAAGCAACAACTCCATCCAGTCCGGCCTCTTGGGCTAGTCCTGCATAACGGACCACAGCAGCTTCCACACTTCCCGGGATGCCAATCTCGTTATTCATCGTTTCCAGACTTGTACTGGTGAGTTGGGTGACTGCAATGATCTCGGGCTTGCTGAGGGAAGGATCGGCAGCGATTGCTGCCTCAGCACCTTCACGTGCAGCACGCATCATAAGGGCTCCACCCGCTGCATGTACATTGAACATGTCTACGCCAAGACGTGTGATACTCTCAGCTCCGCCACGTACGGTGTTGGGAATGTCATGCATTTTCACATCCAGAAAAACGGAGTAACCTTTGGATTTCAGCTCCCGAATAAAGTCCGGTCCTGCTGCGTAGAACAGCTGCATACCCACCTTGAGATAACAGGGAATGCCCTCAAGAGCTTGTACCAATTCTTGTGCTTCTTCCGCTCCAGGATAATCCAGTGCCACCATCAGACGGCCAGCCATTTCATTGAAACTCGCTTGATTCATCACCAGCGCTCCCCTCCACTTGCTCATTTTTTCCGTTTTTGCCCGATATAAAGGACATCCCGCCAGCCCGCAGGCTGACTGATGTCCTTCATCAGAGAGTTATTTATTTTACAAAGACAGGCATTGCTTCCGAAGAGAAGTTGATCGTTTGCAGCATGATCAGCAGCGCACGAATCGTATCCAATGAAGTCATACATACAATGCCGTTTTCTACCGCTTCACGACGGATACGGAACCCATCACGCTGTGGTGTTTTGCCTTTGGTGAGTGTGTTGAAGACAAAGTTTGCTTCGCCGCTACGGATCATATCCAGAATGTTCGGCGAACCTTCACTTAATTTGTTCACAGTCGTTACCGGAATGTTTGCTGCTTCAAGCGCAGCTGCTGTTCCGCCGGTAGCCATGATTTTGTAACCCAGTCTGTAGAAACCTTCGAGCAAAGGAACCGCTTCGTCCTTGTCTTTGTCTGCTACAGTTACTACGATCGCTCCGGTTGCCGGAATTTTCATTCCTGCACCGATGAGACCTTTGAACAACGCTTTAGCGTAATTCGGGTCACGGCCCATAACCTCACCTGTAGACTTCATCTCAGGTCCGAGGGTTGGTTCTACACGACGCAGCTTCGCGAAGGAGAAGACCGGAACTTTAACAGATACATGATCCGATTCAGGCCACAGCCCGTCAACATAACCAAGATCTTTTAGTTTCACACCCAGAATGGCTTGTGTTGCCAAGTTCGCCATCGGAATGTTGGTTACTTTGCTCAGGAATGGTACGGTACGGGATGAACGCGGGTTTACCTCGATAATGTACACTTGGCCATCATGGATAACAAACTGGATGTTGACCAAACCTACCGTTTTCAGTTCTTTCGCAATTTTGATTGTAATCTCTACAATTTTCTCTTTCAAATCCTGGGACAGATGTTGAGGAGGATATACCGCGATGGAGTCACCAGAGTGAACCCCTGCACGCTCGATATGTTCCATGATTCCCGGAATCAATACCGTTTCACCATCACAGATGGCGTCAACCTCAACTTCTTTACCCATCATGTAACGGTCGATCAGGACTGGATGCTCCGGATTGATTTTAACCGCCTGTTCCATGTATGTCAGCAATTCAGCATCGGAGTATACAATCTCCATCGCACGACCGCCGAGTACATAGGAAGGACGAACCAGTACCGGGTAGCCCAGACTTTGAGCTGTTTCTACCGCATCATCAACGGAAATGACCGTTTTACCTTTTGGCTGTGCAATCTCCAGACGGGAGAGCAGACGCTCGAACTTCTTGCGATCCTCCGCCTCATCGATGCTTTCCAGATCCGTTCCGAGAATGGTTACACCTGCATTACGCAGTGGTGCTGCCAAGTTGATGGCCGTTTGACCACCGAACTGTACGATAACCCCTACTGGTTTCTCCTGTTCAATCACGTTCATGACATCTTCGAAGAAGAGCGGTTCAAAGTACAGGCGATCCGATGTATTAAAGTCCGTAGACACCGTCTCCGGGTTATTGTTGATAATCACTGCTTCATAGCCTGCTTTTTGCAATGCCCACACTGCGTGTACAGTAGAGTAGTCAAACTCAATCCCTTGACCGATCCGGATTGGTCCTGAACCCAGCACCACAACTTTTTTCTTGTCTGAAGGAATTACTTCATTTTCTGTCTCGTAAGTTGAGTAGTAATATGGCGTTGTGGCTTCGAACTCAGCCGCACATGTATCTACCATTTTGTACACTGGGCGCAGGTTCTCTGCTTCCCGACGAGTTCTAACTTCCGCTTCAGTTGTTAATGTGCCTCCTGGTTGACCTTGCGCACGCAGTTCAGCAATGGCACGGTCTGTGAATCCAAGGCGTTTCGCTTGATACAGAATGTCGGAAGACAATTCGGATTCTTCGCGAATGCGATCTTCGAATGCGATCAGACCTTCGATTTTGTCCAGGAACCACCAGTCAATCTTGGTCAGATCCTGTAGCTGTTGCAACGTATAACCTCTGCGGAATGCTTCGGCAATCAGGAAGATACGCTCATCATCTGCTTTGATCAGACGCTCGTTCAGGGTAGCTTCGTCCAGCGTTTCGGCATCCTTCAGGTAGAGGCGATGTACGCCAATTTCCAGGGAACGAACTGCTTTGTGAATCGACTCTTCGAATGTCCGGCCAATAGCCATTACTTCGCCTGTTGCTTTCATCTGAGTTCCCAGTTTACGGTTCGCCGAGATGAACTTGTCGAACGGCCAGCGTGGGATTTTGCTCACGATATAATCCAGCGTAGGCTCGAAGCAAGCATACGTTTGGCCTGTTACCGGGTTCACGATTTCATCCAACGTGTAACCCATCGCAATTTTGGCAGCCATTTTTGCAATCGGATAACCCGTTGCTTTGGAAGCCAGAGCCGATGAACGGCTTACCCGTGGATTTACTTCGATAACATAGTATTGGAAGCTGTGTGGGTCCAGTGCAAACTGTACGTTACATCCACCCTCGATGTTCAGGGCACGGATGATTTTCAGGGAAGCTGAACGCAGCATTTGATATTCACGGTCCGACAATGTTTGGCTTGGTGCTACGACGATACTGTCACCTGTATGAATACCTACCGGGTCAAAGTTTTCCATGTTGCAGACAACGATACAGTTATCGTTTTTGTCTCGCATAACCTCATACTCGACTTCTTTCATACCTGCAATGCTCTTCTCGACCAGACATTGCCCAATCGGGCTGTAACGAATTCCCGCTGCCACCGTCTCACGCAGTTCTTCTTCGTTCGCACAGATTCCGCCGCCAGTTCCGCCCAGTGTATAGGCTGGACGCACGATGATTGGATAACCAATCTCATTCGCAAATTCAAGTGATTCTTCAAGTGTCGTTACGATGACACTCTCTGGTACAGGTTGTTCCAATTCACGCATCAGGTCACGGAACAGATCACGATCTTCCGCTTTCTCGATGGATGTCAGCTGTGTTCCGAGCAATTTCACATTTTCACGTTCCAGCACGCCAGCACGAGCCAGCTCTACAGCCATGTTCAGACCTGTTTGACCACCCAGTGTTGGCAACAAGCCATCTGGACGCTCTTGACGAATGATTTGGGTTACAAAATCCAGTGTAATTGGCTCAATGTAGACTTTGTCAGCCATGTTTGTATCCGTCATAATGGTCGCCGGGTTGCTGTTGATAAGTACAACTTCCACGCCTTCTTCTTTCAGAGCCTGGCAAGCTTGTGTACCGGCATAGTCGAACTCGGCCGCTTGACCGATGACGATTGGACCGGAACCAATCACCAGGATTTTTTTGAGATCTTTGTTAATCGGCATGTTATTGTGCTCCTTTCACTGCGGCTGCCAATACGGCTTGACGCGGCTTTTGCGGGTTAGTGATCTTGTGCTCGCGAATCATCTCGATGAAGCGGTCGAACAGATAGCTGTTGTCGTAAGGACCCGGGGCTGCTTCAGGGTGATATTGAACCGAGAATGCCGGGAATGATTTATGTTTCAGACCTTCAATGGTCTTATCGTTATTGTTGATATGTGTAACTTCCAGGTCTGTACTCTTCACAGACTCTTCGTTTACGGTAAATCCATGGTTCTGGGATGTGATGAAGCAACGTCCGCTCTCCAGTTCTTTCACCGGGTGGTTTCCTCCGCGATGTCCAAACTTAAGTTTTTCCGTGTCTGCTCCTGCTGCAAGTGCGAACAACTGGTGACCCAGGCAGATACCGAAGATCGGGTATTCGCCAAGCAATTCACTGATCATGTTAACTGCGTGAGGTACGTCTTTCGGGTCCCCAGGGCCGTTGGACAGTTGAATTCCGTCCGGGTTCAGGCGACGAATCTCGTCTGCTGTTACATCGTGTGGAACAACAACTACGTCACAGTCACGTTTGCTGAGTTCGCGCAAAATCCCTGTTTTTGCACCGTAATCCACGAGCACAATACGCTCAGCCGTTCCCGGGCTGTTGTAGACATGCTCTGTAGAAGTCATTGGCACCTGGTTACGCAGCTCAGCAATGGTGGTGTCTCCCATCATCTCCAGCAGTTCTTCCACAGGTTTCGATCCTGTTGTGAGAATTCCCTTCATTGTGCCGTGGTGACGAATCCGGCGAGTCAACATGCGTGTATCAATTTCGCTGATTCCTACGATGCCGTATTCCTTGAGCAGATTGTCTACGCTATATTCCGCACGCCAGTTGCTTGGCGTTGGCTCATGACGACGCACAACGAAACCGTGCACGTATGGACGAATCGACTCAAAGTCATCACGCGTAATGCCGTAGTTTCCGATCAGCGGATACGTCATGGTTACGATTTGACCGCAATAGGAAGGATCCGAAAGCACCTCTTGATAGCCTGTAATTCCCGTATTAAAAACGACCTCACCTGTAGTTTCACCTTCAGCACCAAATGCTTTCCCGGTGAACAGTGTGCCGTCTTCCAACAATAATCTTGCCTGTGCCTGCATCCCATTTCACTCCTCTGTGTTTATCAACGTTGAATGCATTGGGGTTGAACTTTCTGGAAACTTCGTGCGGCTCCGTGGGCAGAAAACCCTTTGATCGCTGTTATCCCCGGATTACTTTGATCCCATTCTTCAAATGGAGTAATCCGGTGATAAAGGCGAACGCTTTGCTTCTTCGGGTTCTTTCTGCCCACTCCGCAGTTACGTTGGTGTCCAAGTTCAAAATCATGACATTCAACTTTGCTTTGTTTCGTATGTTAGACTCTCGGCATAATTTGCCTCGAGTTAGTTGAAAAGATGTTACTGTGTAGAAGTTGTAAATTTAGAGTTATAATGACTTGTTGATTTAAGAGTTAAGAGTTACTGTTGCTGATTTAAAGAGTTAAAGATATAGAGTTACTGATTTATTAATTTGCTAAGTTACCGTTTTACTGTTGTACCGTGTTATTCCACACGCTTTTGCCATCCACCCAAGTTTGTACGGCCCAGCCTTTCAGCTTCCAACCTGTGAATGGTGTGTTTCTTCCTTTGGTTGCAAACGTTGCAGGATCAACCGCTTTTTCCTCGTTCAGGTCAATCATCGTGATATCGGCTGGTGCTCCCTCTTCCAGTTTGCCTGTATCCAGTCGGAATACACGCGCCGGATCAGCTGTCATACGTTTCACCAGGAAGTCCAAGCTCCACAGTCCTGTTTCCACAAACTTGGTGTACAGCAGCGGAAAGGCTGTTTCGAATCCTACGATTCCGAAAGGTGCCAGCTCCATGCCTTTGGCTTTCTCTTCTTCACTGTGTGGCGCGTGATCAGTTACGATCATGTCCAGCGTGCCGTCCAGCAAACCTTCGATACACGCCTGCACATCACGTGGTGAGCGTAGCGGCGGGTTCATTTTCCAGTTGGCGTCCATGCCCGGGATATCTTCATCCGACAACACCAGATGGTGCGGACACACCTCAGCAGTTACTTTAATGCCTATGGACTTCGCCAGACGAATCAGGCGAACCGACTGCTCTGTACTTACGTGGCAGACGTGGTAATGGACTCCCGTTGCTTCAGCAAGCAGGATATCACGGCCAACGTGGATGGCCTCGGATTCATTTGGAATCCCTTTGATGCCGTGACGCTTCGAAAACTCACCTTCCGTCACATATCCACCAATAACCAGTGAGTCATCTTCACAGTGAGCGATCACTGGCATATCCATGCTTGCTGCGAGGCTCATGGCATCCTTCATCATTTGAGCGTTTTGTACGCCTACACCGTCATCTGTGAATCCAATAGCGCCTGCTTCTTTTAATGCGGCAAAATCGGTAAGTTCACGACCCAGTTCATTTTTTGTAATGGCTGCATAAGGCAACACTTTAACCAGATCAGCTTCTTTGGCTTTATCCAGTACCAGCTTCACAACTTCCGCTGTATCTGTAACTGGTCTCGTGTTCGGCATGCAAGCGATTGTTGTAAAACCACCTTGTGCTGCTGAACGGGCACCTGTCTCGATCGTCTCTTTGTGTTCGAATCCAGGTTCACGCAGATGCACGTGCATATCGATCAATCCCGGAATGACCAGTTTGCCTGATGCGTCTGTCACACTTTGCGCTGACTTTTCGGCATCCAGAACGGCTTGGTCTTCCAGACCAGCGATCTTTTTAATTTTACCTTCATCTATAATGATGGTTTTCCGTTCAAGTTCCCCTTGTTGGTTCAAGACGTTCGCGTTTTTTATAATCTGTAGCATAATTGCCCTCCGCTTCGGTTCTGTCCGGCTTACCAGGCAAGCCGGTTGATTTTCTTTATCGTGTACTCTCTTATTGCTCTATAAGAACTACCGTACCGTCAGCCTATGACCTACAGCCAGACCCTGTTACAGTTTCATCGCACGTTCCATAACCGCCATGCGGACTGGAACGCCGTTTGCCATCTGCGGGAAGATCCGCGATGCTTCACTTTCCACAACCGCGTCATCTACCTCGACATTGCGATTCACAGGAGCAGGGTGCATGATAATGGTGCTTGGTTTTAGGCGTGATGCCCGTTCTTCCGTCAATCCGTAGTGTTCGCGATAATCCTCAGCTGAAGTAATTAAGCCATGTTGATGACGTTCCAGTTGAACACGAAGCATCATGACTACATCTGCATCCAGCGCTTCTTCAAGACCGACATAAGGAGCATGCTCTGCGAGTTCCGGTGCCTGCATCGTTTGTGGTGCACAGAAGCGTACATCTGCACCAAACTTTTGCAGTGCCCACAGGTTGGAACGAGCTACACGGCTATGCAGGATGTCACCAATGATGGAGACACGCAAGCCTTTCAGTTCGCCAAATGCTTTCCTCATCGTGTATAGATCCAGCAACGCCTGTGTGGGATGCTCATTGTTGCCGTCTCCGGCGTTCACGAGTGGTACATTCACTTTCTGAGCCAGTTGTTGCAGAACGCCTGCCGGTTTCAACCGGATCACGCCTGCATCAATGCCCATCGACTCAAGTGTTCGTACCGTATCGTAGATGGACTCTCCTTTTTCCACACTGGATGCGGCTGCCGTAAAGTTCAACACTTGTGCGCCCAGGCGTTTCTCTGCCATTTCGAAGGAGAAGCGGGTACGTGTGCTGTTCTCGAAGAACATGTTCGCAACAAAGCGTGATTCCAGTACAGGAGCCAGTTTCTCTTTCTGCGCTTCCCAGTGAGCCGCTCTGTTCAGAATGGACTCGATTTCTCCTCGACTAAGTTCCTTCAGTCCAAGCAAGCTTCGGTCTCTCAATGCTGTCTGTGTAATCATTATGCTTGCTCCCCCCGGTTCTGAGTGATTTTGACTTCGTCCTGTCCGTCCGTTTCCATGAGTGCAACTTCAATCTCCTCTGATTTGGAAGTCGGCACATTCTTGCCGATAAAATCAGGTCGAATCGGAAGTTCCCGGTGTCCGCGGTCTGCGAGTACAGCCAGCTGAATGTTCTGCGGTCTTCCACAGTCCATCAGGGCATCCATCGCTGCGCGAATCGTCCGTCCGGTATAGAGCACATCATCGAACAAAATCACTTTTTTGTTATGGATCGAAAGTGATTCAGGTGTCATAATCAACATTTCCTTGCGATTCGCTTTATTTTCGTCCAAGCGGTCATCGCGGTAAGGAGTCACATCCAGTTCTCCCCAGGGGACTTTGGCGCCTTCGATTTCTTCAATCTTGGCGGCAATCCGTTCTGCCAGGTAAACCCCGCGTGTACGGATACCAACCAACACACAATCGTCGATTCCTTTGTTTTTCTCCAATATCTCATGGGCAATCCGTGTTAATGCGCGGCGGATCGCCGTCTCATCCATAATGACATGTGTCTCTGTGCTCATGCGTTCAGCCTCCTCAGGATTTCCCTTCAGCATCATGGCCCCGTGACGAGGAGAAAAAAAAAGACTCCTTGCCGTGTTTATTGGCAAGGAGTCTCCGAACTTCAGACCGCTCTGAAGAAAGTTTACTCTCGGGGATGCATCGCTTCATTTGCCGCAGCAAAAAAACGATGTATCGTTCACGTTACCTTGCCAGTCTCACGGGACTGATTTAAAGGTGCTATTCATGTCGTTCATATTGCAGAACCTCACAGGGTTCTGTAATCAATATGTCCGTTTGTCTTCATGAATTATGACAGAAAGACAACCCCCTGTCAACACCTCACCATCGCAGGTGAAAACCCTCTGCTACGTTCTTCTTAGAATCAGCAGTTAGGCTGAAAAACATCCATGCACAATACATCTCATTGGTTATTCATAATTATACAACATTTCTGCATATTTATCCATAGGCAAATGAGAAATTTGATATAACCAAAATAAACCTCTTACTGTACTCAAGTAGAGACAAAACACTTCTTTTTAGAACAAACGGTGAGTTTCATTTTACGCAATATATGAAGGCTCTGAATTAGTACCAAGTGAAATGGGTACAGTTTATAAACATGAACCCATTATTAGATACTGCAATAATGCCGATATACATAAGATTCACAAATTTACGACATAGAAATAAGTTACGCCCTACATTTATGTACATTTAGGAGGAAGTCATGCGTCACATTTGGCACGTTTACAAAACAGACTGGTTGCATATTCTGAAGGTTCCCACAGGTATATTTCTAATTGTGGCTATTATTCTACTGCCCGGGGTGTATGACTGGGTCAACGTGAAGTCCGTCTGGGACCCATACAGTAATACCCAGGGGATCAAAATTGCGGTGACAACTGAGGACAAGGGTGCGACTGTTGAAGGAACCCATGTTAATATCGGAGACGAACTGGTATCCAGCCTCAAACACAACGAAAAGCTGGGCTGGACTTTTGTGGACCAGGCTGAGGCTAATCGGGGTGTGCAAACTGGAGAGTATTATGCAAGCCTGCTCATTCCGGGGGACTTTTCATCCAAAATTACAGGCATCGTTGATGGGAAGCTGGAGCGACCGGAAGTAATCTATACCGTCAATGAGAAGGTGAATGCCATTGCTCCTAAAATCACAGGCTCTGGTGTATCTGCCATAACAACACAAATCAATGAAAATTTCACTGAAGCCGTCAGTGAGGCCGTTCTGACCAAGCTGAATGAAGCCGGGGTTGAGATTAATTCCCAGCTTCCAACATTACGCAAAATGGAGAATGGCATTTTTACGCTGGAGAAAAATCTTCCGGCTATTCAAGCCGCAGGTCAAAAGGTTCTGGAAGTAGAAAAAGCCATGCCCGAGATTGTAAAAGATGCTCAAAAGATCGTTGAAATCGAGAAAAAACTGCCTGAAATCAATGAAGCAGCGCAGTATGTGCTCAAGGTGCAGGAGTATTGGCCACAAATTAATGATGCGGCTTCCGAAGTGCTGGCTATTCAAGAGCGGATACCGGATATACAAAAAGCGGTAGAACGCATTCGAGAAGTGGATGAAAACTTTGGCCAGGTATCAGATGTCATCCAAACGGCGCTGGATAAAACCAACAAAGCTCTGTCTATCGTAACGGCAGCAGAGCAAGATTTGGACAAAGTATCACAAATCGCTGGCAACGGGATTGAGCTTGCAGAAGGATTAAATCAGTTCGTGGATTCCAGTGAAGAAGCCTTTCAGACAATTGGCCCGACGATCCGCCAAAATCTGCTGCTGGTGCAGCAGATTACTAACGCTACAGGAGACGTATTTGCACAATTGCAAAATTCGGATCTTAATAACCTTCCTACAGTAGAAGATCTCGACCGGATTGCTTCACGTTTAGGGGTTGCGGTAAAACTCGTGGACAGTATGGCAGAACTACTGGGCAACATCAATAACTTGCTTCCAAGCCAACCACTTGCCGATAAAATCACACAACTGAACTCCGTTTCAGATAAACTTCAGTTGCAGATCCGCTTGGCTGGCATCATCAGTGATGCCATTCGTCGTAATACAACTCCACCAACAGACGTCATCGCTCAGTTAAATACTCTCTCGAAGGACATCAGCAGCGGGATTGGCAATATCTTAAACACCTATGAAAGTGAAATATCGCCTGCACTTGCGGCTGGTGCGGATAAGCTCAGGTCTACCCTCTCCACTTCAGCAGAAACTCTGCAAGGAGCAAAAGATCGTATTCCGGATATTGCGGACATTCTTGCATCCGCCAAAGAAGGAATTACGTTTGGGCAGGCCGAGTTGACAAAAATCCAGAGCGAACTGCCTCAAATACAATCTAAGATCCATGGGATATCAGAGACACTCGCGAACAAAAGTGAAGGTTTTATCCAAGCTCTGAACACAGTGTCTTCATTAATTCGAAACGATCTGCCCAAGCTGGGAAACAAACTGAACGAAGCAGCTGATTTTGTTCGTAATGATCTGCCTACTGCCGAGAAACAGATAGGCAAGGCATCCGATTTTGTACAGAATCAGCTGCCGGAGGTCGAAAAAGGAGTTCACCGTGTTGCCGCGCTTGTACGTGATGATCTGCCAGCATTGGAAAGTGCCATCAGCAAGGCTGCGGACAAGCTCAGGGAAGTTGAAGGTAATAACCAGTTTGCCGAACTTGCCAAGCTTCTGCGCGGCGACATTGAGGAAGAGAGTGCTTTCCTTTCGAGTCCCGTGCAAATCAAAGAACAACAGCTTTACCCGATTCCGAATTATGGATCGGCCATGTCACCATTTTATGGCGTGCTGTCCTTGTGGGTTGGCTCAACGCTGCTGATTTCTCTGCTTCGTGCCGAAGCTGAGAATCCAGAGGGCAAGTTCCGGGGATATGAATTGTATCTTGGACGTCTCGCTACTTTTCTGACCATTGGGTTACTTCAGGCGATATGTGTCACCCTGGGAGATATCTTAATCCTGGGTACCTATGTTGCAGATAAACTGTGGTTTGTCCTGTTTGCCATGCTGGTGAGTGCCGTATTTGTCACCATAACGTACACCCTGCTGTCCGTATTTGGAAATATCGGAAAAGGGATCGCCATTATCTTCATGGTGTTCCAGTTCTCCAGCTCTGGCGGTACGTTCCCAATCAGCATGACATCACCCTTTTTCCAAGCATTGAATCCGTTCATGCCCTTCACGTATGCGATCAGTCTGCTGCGTGAGTCGGTCGGCGGCATATTGTGGTCTACTGCCATCAAGGATATTCTGTGGTTATGTATGTTCATCGCGCTGAGTCTCATTGTTGCTCTCGCTTTGAAACGTCCACTCAGCAGTCTCACCAAACGTTCAGCCGAGAATGCCAAGAAGACCAAAATTATTGCTTAACTCACTTTGCTCAACACTAATTAAGAAAAGGCCATTGGACTTTACATCCAATAGCCTTTTCTTATTTCATTATATGAATCGATACATTTACTATTTGACTATTTCACTGAGCGTTCCTGTTCCAACTGATTATAGGATTGTTTGATTGTTGTTAATGTTTCTACATGGCGATAGATGTTGTTACTTGCCGTAACGATAACACATAACATGATCAAGCCTATAACCACTTTTTTCCCCAATCCCGGACGAAGGCTGATGACGAAACTTCCACCCAACAGGAAGAACGCAAACAGATAATGTCCCGCATACAGGTACATATCGTATTGAAACACAGCTAGACCAAAGCCCACGACTACATGAAGCAAAAAGGCAAACAAAATATATGGCACAAGGGTCCACACTTCTCGTTCACGAATGCCTTTAATGAAGCCCATGAATGCCAGTAGTAAAATAAAGATACCTGTCATCTGCACATGGATTGGATTGGAACGGGATAGATCCGTAACAAAGGCCGCCATGCCCGGGTCCAGTAAATGCATTTTCGGTGTCAGCATCGGATTAATAGTTAACATGTTCAATGCTTTCCAGTGAACAGCGAACTGGAATGGCGTTGCATAGCTGGTTCCACCATTTTGAATGCCCAACAGCCAGTTACTAACCCAGCTGCGACCTCCAAAGGCAACATACTGAATGCCAGTTAATACGACGATGATCAGAACCGCCAGTGCCATGATGCCGATGTATTTTTTCAAATTCGCCTTATTGCGCCATGCATGCATATTGAAGAATGTGGCAGCAGCAAATGGTACGATATTGGTCGAGGTTAGTCCAAAGTTAATCGATGCAAGCAATGCATTGGGTACATAACGTACGTCCTGACGCTCACGAGTACACTGCATGTAAACCACCGACAACAGAATAACGAACTGTACATAAGGATACGAATCCGGGATCAATGCAGTAAACATTAAGTAGGAACTGAAACCAAACAATAAGGCAAACAGTAGCGGTACGATGGTCGGTTTATCTTCTTTTTGACTCAGGAACAGATACGCCAGCACCACCGAACCCGCATTCACCAGCGATTGCAGGATTAGAAAGAACCAGTTGCCTCCCAGCAGTTTCGCTACAGCCGCAAGGGTGACAGCGAGAAAGGAAATCAGCGGATGGATCACGGAAGAACTGTTGTCCCCATAATACATTGAAGGATCAAAGTTGAATAAATTAATTGGAAACAGCGTCGTATTAAATGGGCTATACGCCCCAAGCATCTCTGCATTATTTTCAATGTACAGAACATACGAGCCGTTCATTAAACCATAGAACAAAGCAAATCCCGCAAACAGGTAAAAGGCTGTCCAGTTGGCTCTGCGATTATAAAATAAGTAATCTAAAAAGTTCATTCTTTCATTTCACATCCTGATTAATTAAGTTCTAAAACACCAGTAACAGTAGGCCACCCATAATACATGCCACACCTATCCAGCGTAGAGGGCCCACGGTCTCTTTAAATACCAGCCGCGCTATGATGAGAGTCCAGACATATGTTAATGCGTTCGCAGGCAACACTACGGTTAATGGAAGAAACTTCAATAATACAATATTCAGCAACGCACCCGTTCCGTAGAATCCAAGTCCCATGAGTACATGCAGACGATTGCGACTGGAAGCATAAGCTTTCAGTCCGGCCCCGCCCAGTGCACCACACAACGTCATGACAATTAATACGGCAACCATCCAGCTATCGATCAACACTGGTTAGTGTCACCCCGATTCCAAGCAACACAACTGCTGCCAGCTTCTGCACCGTAATTTCTTCTCCAAGCAAAAAATATCCATAGATTAAGGCAAATACGTAACTAGCACACATCAGAGGATAAGCAACAGAGAGTTTTTCCAGAGCAAAAGCTTTAATCATCAAAATCGCTCCAAGTCCATAACACAGAAAACCTACACCCAGGTAAATCCACTCGGTTAGTCCCCATTTCCAGAACAATTGACCCGTTGCTGTCAGAAAAGCGGAAACGAGCATTAACCATTTACCAGTATGACGCGATTTTATTTCCCCCACGTTAATGCCTCCATGTCCGGTACACGCTTGTTAATAAAGTATCGTTGACTCACTAGCTGCATGACGGGAAGGTCGGATAAGGAGTCCGAGTAGGAACATGACTGGTCATAATCAATGACCATATTCTTCTCACTCAGATAAGCCTGAATTCGGCGTACCTTCTCTTCCCCTTTGCAATTGCTGCCATCAACTCTGCATGTGTAACCATTCTCATGACGGACAAGTTCAGTTCCAATTACATGATCCACCCAGGGAAAATTATTAAAGTATTTCATATAGGCATGCGGAGATGCAGTTACCAGTAAGACATGATACCCTGCTTCTTTGCGATGTTGCATCTCTACACTGGCCTCGGCAAAAATGGACGTACGCAAGCGAGTATCAAAGAAATGTTCGAGATCTTTTTCAGACATACGCTCAATTTCTTGAAAGTAGGATCGTTTGACTTGTTCAACCGTCATGAAGCCTGCTTTGAATAACACGGTATGTAATGCAATGACAGGTAATCTCCATACCTGCCACGGGTAACGGCGAACACCGTAATGCACAAATTGAAACATGGAATCACTGCGTATGATCGTTTTATCAATATCAAAAATGGCGACTTTCGTGCTTTTCACCCTGATCCCCCTCAGCCTTTATTCAAAGATTGCAAAGATTGTAACAACACTTATCACATACAACATAACCGTAATTAATATAGGCTTGTCCTCAAACAGCACACGATCGGGCGAACCTCCCTGGTTCTTCATGTGGATCAGATACAGGTAACGGAACATGCCGTAAATGACCAATGGGATCGTCCACATGAGATGAATGGTTCGATCTGAAGTGAATGTGAACAGGGAATAACTGATAATCGTAGCTGTCGTCACAATTGTATTGAATTGATCCAGTAACGTAATGGAGTAGTTATCCAAAACCTTACGATGTGATCCCGTATTTCCCTCAAGCAACGTGAGTTCATTTCTGCGTTTGCCAATGGCCAAAAACAACGACAACAGCATGGTACAGATCAAAAACCACGGTGTGAATGGCACATGGATCAGCACACCACCTGCAATGGCACGAAGTACAAAGCCGGCTGCAATGGTCATCATATCCAGGATAACGAGATGTTTCAGCACAAATGAATACGATACATTCAACAGGAAATAGACGATACATAACACCCCGAATAGAGGGTTCATCATGAAGGCCGTTCCTACGGAAAGGATTAATAGAATAATGCCAAACAACAAAGCATGACTCGGATTCACCTGCCCAGAAGCCATGGGACGATACCTTTTCACCGGATGCTGTCGATCCCTGTCTCGGTCTACAAAGTCATTTAAAATATACACACAGCCTGCAACGAGGCTAAATAGAATAAAACCAAGCAACGTCGCAAGAATGGTTTCAGTCCGAATCTCCTCAAAAGAAAATAGTAACGCAGCAAATAACAGCAGATTTTTAGTCCACTGTTTGGGTCTTAACAATCTGAATAATCCTGACACTGTACTGCCTGTTCCTGTAGCCGGTGAGGACACCGTACTTGTTCGTGATGATAACAATTGTAATAACTCCCTTCAACAACAACTTCTGTATATAACAAATAACGTAAAGATCTAATCATATGTTGCTTGTATAATTTTGTAAAGGGAGTAAATGAAAAAATTCTAATATGGGCATAAAAAAAGAGACCGTTTCCGGTCTCTTCGTTAGTACATGATTTAACTATTGGGTGATGCGATTAAAATTCAAATTGTACGTCGCTCAGACGACGTTTGATCTCAGCAATAACACGTTTCTCTTCCTCTTCACCCTTCGCTTCAAAGGTTACGGAGAAACGAACAAAGTTACCGGCATCATCCCAAGGTACGGATGAGATCAGTTTCTCACGGATCAGGAATTGGGAGAAATCTTCGCCGGATTCAAAGCGACGTCCGCCAACCACACCTTTTGGTGCTTCTACATACAGGAAGAATGAACCTTTAGGTTTTTCAGCCTGGAAGCCCAGTTCGTTCAATGCGGCAACGAGCATGTCGTGACGGCGAGAATATTTCTCTGCAATTTTTTCCGTAATTTCAGGGTGATTCAATCCATAAGCAGCAGCCTTTTGAATCGCGATGAACTGACCGGAGTCATTGTTGTCCTTCACATCACTGAATGCTTTGACTACGAGCGGGTTACCCGCTACAAATCCGATTCTCCAACCTGTCATGTTGTAGGACTTGGACAGAGAGTGCAGCTCTACGCCGACATCCTTCGCACCAGGTACCGAGAGAAAGCTGAACGGTTTTTTGCCATCATACGTCAATGCTGCATATGGAGCATCATGTACAACCACAACATTGTATTTCTTAGCCCATTCAACGACTTCAGTGAAGAACTCCACCGTCGCGCTTGCGCCTGTTGGGTTGTTCGGATAGTTCAGGTAGAGCAACTTCGCACGTTTTGCGATATCTTCCGGGATAGCCGTCAGATCAGGCAAGAAGTTATTCTCTTTCGTCAACTGGATGTTGAACACTTCTCCACCCAGATACTTCGTATGTGTACCCATAACCGGGTAACCTGGAACGGTCATGATCGTCACATCACCCGGATTGATGAAGCATGAAGGCATCATCGCCAAAGCCGGTTTTGAACCAATGGAGTGTACGATCTCAGTATCTGCATCGATACCTTCTACGTTGAATACGTTTTTCAGGTAGGAAGCAGCAGCAGCTTTGAATTCAGGAATACCATTGTCAGCATAACCACGGTTCTCAGGTCTGGAAGCTTCTTCTGCAAGTGCAGCTACAATGCCTGCATCAGCCATTTCGTCCGGTTCACCTACACCAAGGTCAATCAGTTCCACATCGGGAAAATCTTTTTTGGCCGAAGCTTTGGCACGTTTGATTTTCTCGAATTTATAAATGTTCGTGTCTTTACCATAGTTGGAGCCACCGATACGGTCGGCAAAATTAGTCTGAATGTAAGTTTCTTGGTATTTATCGATACTCATAACGTTGTTCATCTCCTCATTTGACGCAAATTTCTACACTTTAATATGAAGCATTTGCGTGATCAAAGCCATGGACAAAGTATCCGAACATTTGTACTTTCTTGGAGCTGTTAACGACTGCGTAGCGAGGCGAGCACGTCTTCCATATCTTGCGGAATCGGAGCTGAAAATTCAAGGTATTCTCCCGTTGTTGGATGCACAAATCCAAGAATGGCCGCATGAAGAGCCTGTCCTTGCATTTTGATGCCTTTATTCCGTCCATAAGTTGGATCTCCTACAAGCGGGTGACCAATAAATTTCATGTGAACCCGAATCTGGTGAGTACGTCCTGTCTCCAGTTTCAATTCCAGCAAGGTGTAATCATTAATCCGCTCTGTAACGGTAAAATGCGTAACGGCATGTTTACTGTTACGTTCTGTGACCGTATACATTTTGCGGTCATTGGTATCGCGTCCAATCGGTGCATCAATGGTCCCTTGATCATGGTTAAGATGACCATGAACAAGCGCAATATACCGTCTATTCACCGTATGTTCCTTCAACTGAGCAGCCAGTGATGCATGCGCACGATCGTTCTTGGCAGCCATAATCAGGCCAGATGTATCCTTATCGATACGATGCACAATACCAGGACGCAACTCCCCATTAATACCCGAGAGGTCTTTGCAGTGATGCATAAGTGCATTAACGAGGGTACCCGACGTGTGTCCTGGTGCCGGATGCACCACAAGACCACGCTGTTTGTTGATCACGATCAGGTCGCTATCTTCATATACCACTTCCAGCGGAATATCTTCGGCAATGATCTCCACAGCAGCTGGTTCTGGAATCTGTAACTCAACCAGATCCCCTTCGGATAACTTGGCATTGGCTTTGACTACAGCACCATTTACCGTAACCATTCCGTCTCCGATCCACAATTGAACTTGGGAGCGAGATACGTTATCCACGGCTTCCGTAATATATTTGTCAATTCGTTCTTTTTTATGTTCAGCGGCAACGGTCCATTCCATACGTTCATTGCCATTCATTAGTTCTTCGTCGTTAATCTGTTCCTTATTCGGATTACTCATGATGTTCATTCCCTTCAATCTTCGCGGCTGCTTTTTCGCGCCGTCCTTCAAGCAATGTCTCCACTATGATCAACCCTACACCGATGCAGATTGCCGAATCGGCGATGTTAAAAATGGGAAACGTATAACTTCCAAAATTAAGTTGTACAAAATCTACAACTTCTCCGGTCAATGCCCGGTCAAGGAAGTTGCCAATTGCTCCACCAAGCACCAAACTAAGCGCCACAGGCAGCAATTTGTGCGGGGTATCTTTTACCTTTTGCAAATACCAAATCAAGGCAACGACCACAATCAACGTAACCACGATAAAGAACCAACGCTGGTCTTGCAGAATGCCAAATGCTGCTCCTGAGTTACGATGTGATGTGATGACAAAGAAATTGCCGATGACCGGAATTTCTTCTCTGAGTTCCATCCGGGTTGCAATCAGATACTTGGTTCCCTGATCCAATAAAAATACGATAAAAGCGAGGATATAATACACCACGTTTGTTTGTCACTCCGTTCTTGTCTTTTCCAAACGATACCAGGCTTACGCCAGACTTGTTTATTGTAGCACAGCTGTTTGGAAATCGTCCACGACGCGCTACATCGCAATGCTTATGGCAAAAACGATAACATTTCCCTTCTGTAATCTTGCCCTCAATGGCACATCCTACAATAGAGTCAAAATCCGGATTCCAGCATGAAAGCAGAAAGGGGAAAATCATGTCACATTTTACTAACGAACAACTGCAATTTTTACGTTCCCAACTGATGTCCGATAAGCGCGATATTGAACATAGACTGTCGGAAAACGAGCATTATGGCCTTGGAGACTCCCTTAAACTACAGACAGGTGAATTATCACCAATTGATAATCATCCTGGTGACATAGCCACGGAGGTGTATGAACGCGAGAAAGATATTTCCCTGCTGGAACATGATGAATTCCAATTGGAACGAATCGATTCTGCACTGCACTCCATCGAAGAAGGACATTACGGTACATGTGCGGTCTGTCAGCAACCCATCCCTTATGAACGCATGGAAGCTGTCCCCTACACCAAATACTGCAAAAAACATCAACCAGAAACCGTTGTCTCTGAGAACCGCCCTGTAGAGGAAGAATTCCTTGCCCCGGCATTTGGTCGAACCAGTCTGGACGAGCGAGATGATCAAAATGGCTTCGATGGTGAAGACACTTGGCAGATTGTTGAAAGTTGGGGCACATCGAACTCACCAGCCATGGCTGAAGGACGCGATATCGACAGCTATGATGTTATGGCGATTGAAGCTACCGATGAAGTGGAAGGCTGCGTTGAAGCGTACGAAAGTTTTGTTGCCACGGACATCTATGGTCATGACGTCTCCATCGTGCGCAATAGGCAATATCGTCAGTACCTGGAGAACCGTGAGGGCGAGGGTCTGTTAGAACCGGATATGGAGACGGATGACATTTACTAAATGTACTTTGATATCTTTCACCTTTAATTACTAATCGCTTAGTAAGTGTTCATATCAAGCTGACGCTGGACAATGCGCACAATATCAGCGATGTAATCTCCAACAATGGGAAGATTGAGCGCCCCAAGTAGCTGCAAAACGTAAATGATCGTTGCTGCGAAAAAGGTAAACCCAATCGCAATCCCCACACCTCGTGCGGCTCCTGACAACAGGTTAAGTCCAATCAATTTCCATGGCCTGTTCAGCAATTCTGTGTATTGCGCAATTCGTGAACGTTCCAGTTCATTCGCCAGACGGTTTGTCAGGGTATGTAACTCTTCAATTTTGTCATGGGAATTGAGATTATCTGACGTTGATTGTTGTGAAGTGGATGCAGTTTGCTTGTCATGTTCGCTCATGTTTTGGTCAGTTCCTTTGATCAATATAGATTGACTGCACTATAGAATCATTGCCTTATTGCCTAAAAAACAAACGAGCCCAGATACAGGGAATATGTCCCTGCCTCTGCGGCTCGTTTGTTTATGCTCTATATTCTATCCCTGTTGAATGGGACATGCTCCGAATTACGCTTCGATGTAAATACCGATCGATTTGCCTCCGGCTTCAACACGTTCCATCGACTCATTCGAACCAAATGTAACTTCGGTTACGAGAACATTTTCACGCAACACATCATCAAACGCCTGAATAGCTTCCTGAAGAGATGCATCCACATCCAGTGTCAAACGTACTCTTTTCTCAATTGGCAGATCCAGTCGTTTCCGGGTATCCTGCACAGCACGAACCACTTCACGGACCCAGCCTTCCTGTTCCAATGCTGGCGTGATTTCGGTATTGAGCGCAACCGTCAGACCGTAACCCGATGCTGAAGCAAAACCTGATTTGGCCTGTTTATCAACCAATAATTCTTCGCTCGTCACTTGCAGCTCTTCGCCTTCCGGAGAAACGATGTTCAGCACACCCTCCGAAACCACTTTACGCGTCTCATCGGCCGTCATTCCCTTGAAGAAGTTTTGCAGGAATCCTACGTTTTTACCGTATTTCTTACCTGCAACTTTCAGGTTCAGCTTCAATGTAAAGTCAACGAATTCCGCATCATTATGCTCCGTACGGATTCCTTTTACATTGATCTCTTCCTTGATGATCTCTTCATAACTTGCCAGGTCAAACCCTTTATCGAGTGAAACGATCAATTCGGACAGTGGCTGACGTGTCTTGATGCCTGTTTCGTTACGAACGTTACGGGCAAGTTCAACCACGCGGCGAGCCGTCTCCATATCCTGTTCCAGCCCTGCATCAATCAGCGCTTCGTTGGCTACTGGATAGTCTTCCATGTGCACACTCTCACCTG
Source organism: Paenibacillus sp. FSL K6-1122 (assembly GCF_037977015.1). NCBI lineage: Bacteria > Bacillati > Bacillota > Bacilli > Caryophanales > Paenibacillaceae > Paenibacillus > Paenibacillus sp. FSL K6-1122. The sequence goes on from NZ_CP150272.1 coordinate 4,937,544, forward strand.
TTGCAAGGTTCAGATAGATGTCTTCTGCCAGCATCGGTGTAAACGGAGCAACCAACTTCGCAGTAGTCACCAGTACCTCAGTCAATGTACGGTAAGCGTCCAATTTATCGTCTGTCAGGCCACTGCCCCAGAAACGGTCACGGGAACGACGGATGTACCAGTTACTCAACTCATCAACAAATGCTTCAATCGCTTTGGAAGAGTTCAGATAGTCGTTAACCAGCAGCGCTTTTTCTACAACCAAGATCAGGCTGTTCAGTCTCGACAGAATCCAGCGATCCAGCTTGTGTGCGGACAGTTGGAACGGGTGCTCCTGTGGATCAAATCCATCAATGGTAGCATAAAGCGTCAGGAATGCATGGGTGTTGACCAGCGTATCCACCATTTTGGATTTGGCTTCCCCTACGATACCTTTGGAGAAACGTTTGCTGTTCCACGGTGCACTGTCAGACAACAAAGCCCAGCGGAATGCATCTGTACCGTATTCTTCAATTACTTCCCAAGGATCGATAACGTTACCTTTGGATTTGGACATCTTCTGTCCGTTCTCGTCAAGAACGTGTCCTGTAGCCATAACCGCTTTGTAAGGCGCTTTGCCTGTCAAAAGGGTGGAAACCGCCAGCAAGCTGTAGAACCAGCCACGTGTCTGGTCAATTCCCTCACAGATCATATCCGCAGGATACTGCTGTTCGAATACTTCTTTATTTTCAAATGGATAGTGCTGCTGGGCAAACGGCATGGAGCCGCTGTCGAACCAGACATCGATCACTTCCGGTGTACGTTTCATCTCATATTTGCCACAAGAGCTCATGACTTTAACTTCATCCACATATGGTTTATGCAATTCAAGATTCTCAGGCACATCACCTACCGCACGAGCACGCAATTCTGCAATGCTGTGTGGTGCAAATTGTTCGCCAGTCTCCTCGCACACCCAGATGTTCAGCGGAGTTCCCCAATAACGATCACGGCTGATGTTCCAATCCACCAGATCCTCAAGGAATTTCCCGAAGCGACCTTCACGAACGTGACCTGGGTACCAATCCACTTCACTGTTGTTGGCAATCAATTGGTCCTTGATGGCTGTTGTTTGGATAAACCAGCTGTCCATCGCATAGTACAGAAGCGGTGTATCACAACGCCAGCAGAATGGATAGCTGTGCTCATATTTTTCTTTGCTGAACAACCGTCCATGCTCAGACAGATATCTTACGATATCAATATCACAATCCTTCACGAAACGTCCCGCAAAGTCAGTAACCTCAGCGACAAATTTGCCTTCCAAGTCCACCATGTTCACAAAGCTGATCCCATTCTCACGGCATACACGGTAGTCATCTTCACCATGGGCAGGAGCCATGTGTACGATACCCGTACCACTTGCATCCGTTACAAAGCCTGCACCCAGAATGATGTTGGCTTTCTCAGCCTGTACGTAGTTGAACGGAGGATCATACGTTTTGCCAACCAGATCAGCACCTTTCAGTGCACCGATGATTTCATACTCACCCTTGGTATCTTTCATCACTTTTTCAACTAGATTGGTTGCCATGATGTACACTTCATCACCTTGACGAACACGGGAGTAGTCCATATCCGGATTCACGGCAAGTGCAACGTGTGAAGGCAGTGTCCAAGGTGTTGTCGTCCAAGCCAGTACAAATTCTCCGCTGTCATTCAGTTTGAATTTCGCTGTAGCACTCAGATCTTTGACGTCTTTGTACCCTTGTGCAACTTCATGGGAACTCAGTGTTGTCTGACAAGAAGGACAATACGGGCTCACACGGTGACCACGATACAACAGGCCTTTCTCATGGATCGTCGCCAGGATGTTCCATACACTCTCGATGTAGTTGTTATCAAGGGTGATATACGGGTTATTCATATCCGTCCAATATCCGATGCCTTCTGTCAAATCACGCCATTGTTGCTCGTACTCGAATACGCTCGCTTTACATTCGTTAATGAATTTCTCCACGCCATAATCTTCGATTTCCCACTTGTGGGAGATACCAAGCTTCTTCTGTACACCCAGTTCTACAGGCAGACCATGTGTATCCCAGCCTGCTTTACGAACAACACGGTAACCCTTCATCGTGTTATACCGTCCAACAAAATCCTTGATTACCCGTCCCAGTACGTGACCGATATGCGGTTTACCGTTTGCTGTAGGCGGCCCTTCATAAAATACGAAGTTTGGCTTGCCCTCCCGGTTTTCGATGGATCTTTTGAATGTATTCTCCGTTTTCCATTTATCTAACACGCGTAATTCTCTGGCACGTGCCTTCTCTTTGACGTCAACTCGTTGCATGATGATTATCTTCCCTTTCTTTGGTTGGATTGTGGACCGTCCACAAAAAGCGTTTCAATCCCCCTAAATCCCCCTTGCCAAGGGGGACCCCATAGGCGCTCCGCCTTCTGGACACCCGGGATGGGTTATCGGTGGGGGAGCGCTGGCGCTTATGGGCGAGGGTTAATGTGCGTGATGGCGGCCATTTTGCGGCTGTTCCCTGCATGAACGCCGCATGGCCTTACCGCGAGGCGGGTGTTGCCGGGTGCTTCGCTTTCCCGGCGAGCGGCTCTCTCCTTGAGGTCCCTTCGGGCCTCATGGACGTTCGCCTTGGCGAAACCCGTGTGCCGGGTGCTTCGCTTTCCCGGCGGGCGGCTCTCTCCTTGAGGTCCCTTCGGGCCTCATGAACGTTCGCCTTTTTTGGACACAAAAAAGCCCCGTCCCTGGAAAGGGACGAGACTATACTCGCGTTACCACCCTAATTCTGTTCATCACAAACCACATCCAGGCAAACCTGGGTATGCTCTGTCATCAACAGCGCTTATGCCCCGCTAAACTACTGCAGGGTGCCGTTATAACGTACGGCTTACGGTTCGGCTTACACACGGCAATCATAATCACCGCTTCAGCGTCACTTCTCCGGGGAGATATTCGGCTATAACTCATCCATTGGTTTGCACCAACCACCAACTCTCTGAGGGATGAGATCATAACGTACTGAACCCGTCATGGAATCACTATTCATTATGAATATAGTTATAGCCTCTTTGCAGACAAAAGTCAACCAGGCGACAGACTAATAAATTTCTTTCATCTCCCGCTCACGGTCACGCACTTCCTGCTCCCGGCTCTCCAGCACTTCCCAACCATCCTGAGTCAACAGTTCAAGCTGCGCTTCAACAAGCGTGCGGAAACGGGCACGATAAATCGAGGCCTGCTTTTTCAGTTCTTCCACTTCCAAAGCAATTTTGCGAGATTTGCCCAACGATTCGTTCACGATCCGGTCTGCATTTTTCTCTGCTTCCTTCACGATCAACTGCGCTTCTTTCTTCGCATTACCCTTCACATCATCAGCAGCTTCCTGCGCAATGATAATCGTTTTGCTAAGCGTCTCTTCAATTGTAGAAAAATGATCCAGTTTCTCCTGAACGGACAGCAACTGATTGCTCAGCTCTTTGTTCTCGCGAATGACGCCTTCGTAATCTTTGATGACTTGATCCAGGAATTCATTGACTTCATCCTCGTCATACCCGCGCAAACGTCGGGAAAATTCCTTGTTGTGTATGTCCAGCGGCGTTAATGGCATGCTGTCCACCTCCTGTTAAAGTTCCTTCCCGTCCAGAGAAGGTTTGCAGCATATGGGTACCACCCAAGGGGCCGTATCGTTGATGCCTAACCTTGGCAACGTATACGGAATGCAGGATCAGAATTGCATCCTCCAACGTTCATGTAAAGCTTTGACTTAATGTTTATCGGATACACCGCGTATTTTCTACACCTTTATGATAAACATTTCGACAAGAAAGCGGATTTTCCTGCAACAGACTCAGGCAAATTTGCCGATTTTCACTCGGCAGCGCCCTTTTTTGGTCATCCCATCCTGTTCCATAACCTTGAAGCGGCCAAATCCCTGAATGGATACGACATCACCCGCTTTTAGCGATTTGGAGGGATCTTCCTCAACTTTCCAGTTCACACGGCAGCGACCAGCTTTGATCGGCGCCAGCACTTTACTGCGACTAAGCCGATACACATCTGCGCAGATTCCATCCAAACGAAGAGAAGCGACCGTAATGTCCATCGTCTCCAGTTTACTCTCTGACCATCGCATCTGATTCAAAGGAAGTAACTCTGTGAACACATGTAACCGATGCACCTGATTCAGTTGAAGCGATAAAAAAGCGCCGGTTTCCGCCGCCACCACTGTATGGCAACCGTCCTCCAGCACTTGGATATCCCCGATCTTTCCACGTTTCATCCCAAGCCCGAGCAGGGAACCCATATAGTCCCCATGCTCCAGCTCCGAGATTTTCTGATCATCAGACGTAATACTGAGCACCTGCATACCCATATCCTCATCATCCAGATACATATAATCAGGTGCAACCAGCGCACGCTTGCGTTCAGCAGCCTCGTAACCACCATCCAGACGAATCTGAACGTCGTTACGGCGATTGGCAAGAGTCTGTAATATAAAAACCTGTCTTGGATCAAGAAAGTCAGTTAGCTTCATGTCATGATACTTACCCGCCTGCTCAACCCAATCCGAAGCCTTATCTACATAATCCCGCTCATCATGGCTAAAATGTTCGTAAATTTCACCGCTCATCTATGTCACCCTACCCTAATATGCAAAATACCGAAGTATGGAGATCAGCCCATTAAGCGCAAGTTGCAGAACGATCAGCGCCACAATCGGGGAAATATCCAGCACACCGAACAAAGGCGGTATAAATCGGCGAAACGGTCTTAGATATGGTTCCACTAATTTGCCCAGCCATTCACCGATGAAGCTTTCCCGCGCATTGGGAAGCCAAGACATCAATATGTAGACAATGACCATGTAAAAGTAAATCTGGTATAACGTGTACAACACGCTTTCAATCTGATACAAAAGTGGCTCACCTCATTCTGTTATAATCTTGCTCGCTGTCAGCCAGTATTTCCGTAATTGATCCCTGAATTTCAACCGTATCTGGCGTACAGAGAAAAATGTTTCCGCCGATTTTGGAAATACCGCCACCCAATGCATATACCGTGCCACTCAAAAAATCTATAACGCGCAGCGCTTGGTCCTGGCGAATTCGTTGCAAGTTCACCACAACGGTACGATGCGAACGCAGATGGTCGGCAATTTCCTGAGCCTCGTCATAAGAACGCGGTTCATACAGGACAACTTTAACATTTTTCTGGGAATGAATGCTCACCACATTATTCCCCCTTTGGTTTCTACGTTTATCGAGACTGGAGGTTTCAGCTTCCTGATGTTCAGCCTCATTTTCCTCCTGCGCAGCCATTCGTTCACGTTCCACAATCTCTTCCTCTTCCTGAAGTCCGAGGAAATTCATAAATTTATTCATTACGCCCATCGTGAACCCTCCTCTTTTCCTACGAGAATCGATCCTAGCCGTACCCAGGTTGCACCTTCTTCAATGGCCACTTCAAAATCATTGGACATCCCCATCGACAGTTCAGTCAATGGTTCTGCTGTAAGGGCTTGTCCATTCAGTTGATCTCTCAGCTCACGCAATCCACGAAATACGGGACGCGTCAGCTCCGGATCTTCCTCATGAGGTGCCATAGTCATTAGGCCAACGACCTTGAGATTGTTGAACGAACGAATATCACGCAAAAAAGAACTTGCCTGTTCAGGCTGTAATCCATACTTGCTCTCTTCACCCGAAATATTCACCTGCAAAAACGTTTCCACTTGGATGCCAAGTGAAGCTGCTTTTTTATCCAACTCCTTCGCCAATGACAAACGATCCAGTGAATGTATGTAACGAAACTTGCCAATCACGTCTTTCACCTTGTTTGTCTGCAAATGACCGATAAAGTGCCAGGTACCCTGCTGACCAAAAGCTTCCCATTTGGCCTGTGCATCCTGCCACCGATTTTCTCCAATATGCTCAAGACCATGATCCAGCACCGATCCCGTTGTTTCAAGTGAGACATATTTCGTGACCGCAATCACATTCACATCATCACGATGACGGTTACTGCGCCGACATGCATCCTCGATCTTCTGATTTACCTGTTGTATACGCTCCTCCAATGACACAGAGGGTCACCTCTCTTCCAGCCCAATCCAGCTCGCCATCCGCCCTGTAACACCATTTTCCTTCCGATAGGAGAAAAATAGTTCGGGATGACAACTTGTACACCATGTTGTACATTCGATATGATCCGGCATTATTCCTGCTTTCATCATAATGTGTCGATTACATTCTTTCAAGTTTAACATCGTTTTACCGTTATTCACGGCTCGATATGCTTGTTTAGAAGCAGAATCCTCGTATTTATCATTAACCGGGGAATCATCAAACCAAACCCGTACATGCTGCATGACCGCCTCATCCACTTCATAACAGCAATCCCCGATCGACGGACCGATTGCAGCTCGAATGTCCTGCCTACGGCTGCCATACTCCCGTTCCATCGTCTCCACCATGGATACAGCGATACCCGCGACTGTACCTTTCCAGCCGGCATGAGCAAGACCTACCGCCTGCTGCACAGGGTCATAGAAATAAAGCGGAACACAGTCTGCGTAGAAAGAAGTCAGCAGCACACCAGGCACATTCGTGACCAATCCATCCGTATCCTGCAACGCAGATTGACGATCAAGTAATCCTCTGCTCCGATCTTCAGCGGTAATTACAGCTACATGTTTGCCATGCACCTGCTCTCCACAGGTCCATGCTTCTGCTGCAAAACCAAGCTTCTCGGTTACAAGCCTGCGGTTGTTAAGTACAACTTCAGGATCATCCCCCACATGATAAGCACAATTAAGCGTAGCATACGGAACTTTTCCAACTCCACCATGTCTCGTCGTAAACCCGACTGACAGCTGTTCAAATTGCTGTGTCCAGGGCTCAACATATAATAATAACGGATCAGGACCGAAATCTGAATTTGGGTTCTTGGTCCGTTCAAGTAATTCTTTATCCAATACAAAGGGTTCCATTATCTCACCTCACCACTTCCAGTGTACCAAATGAGCCACATTCTGTCTCATTTATATCGTTCGACGCTGATTACGTTCCGACCGTTCAATGCGTTCCACACGCTCTGTGCGGTTATGCTGCTGTTCATCATACAGGCGCACTTCGCGATCACGCTCGTCATACGTATTTTCCTTCACCTCATCCATCTTCACCAGTATCACATCTGAACCAATCTTCACAATGTTTCTCCATGGAATCACCAGATCCGTCCCCCCGCCAAAAAGACCCATAAAACGGCTGTACCCTGGCACAACAATCGCTTCAATTCGTCCCTGCTTCAGATCCAGCTCCAAATCACTGATCTGACCGAGGCGTTTACCATCCGTAATGTTAATAACATCCTTTGTCTGAAAGTCAGAGATTTTCATGCCTCGTGCCGCTACTTCGCTCGTATTTACTTTCATTCATTCCCGCCCCCTGTTATTCCTCTTCTGCCCGTTCTTCACGCTTCTATACAATATATGTTTCAGGGGCGAAAAATGTCCTGTTTTTCATCGAATGTGGAAACGGTCCAAAACAAAAAGACGACCAACGGTATACACTGCCCCGATTGATCGTCCTTCTGCCTTTGCATCGTGTTATGACTTTACATGTTTTTGCATCTGCTGTATCGCTGATTTCTCCAGACGTGATACCTGAGCCTGGGAAATGCCAATTTCATCAGCCACTTCCATCTGGGTTTTCCCTTCGAAAAACCGCATCGACAGAATCATTTTTTCCCGCTGACCAAGACGATGCATCGCTTCACGGAGTGCAATTTCCTCGATCCATGACACATCTTTGTTTCTGTCATCGCTGATCTGATCCATAACATAGATCGGATCTCCACCATCATGATAAATCGGTTCGAAGAGCGAGACCGGGTCCTGAATGGCGTCCAATGCAAAAACAACATCTTCCTTCGGCACATTCAGTACTTCCGCAATTTCGAATATCGTCGGTTCCCGGGAATTTTTATTCGTCAGGCTGTCACGGACCTGAAGTGCTTTGTAAGCAATGTCCCTCAAGGAGCGAGATACCCGAATTGGGTTATTATCACGCAGGTATCGACGGATTTCACCGATAATCATCGGCACCGCGTAGGTTGAAAATTTGACATTCTGGGATAAATCAAAATTATCAATGGCTTTCATCAGGCCGATGCAACCAACCTGGAACAGATCATCGACAAACTCCCCCCGATTGTTAAAACGCTGAATGACACTGAGTACCAGACGCAGGTTGCCATTCACTAATTTCTCTCTTGCTGAGCGATCATGGTGTTGCTGAAGGGAATGAAACAATTCCCGCATTTCAGTGTTGGTGAGGACAGGCAATTTTGCGGTGTCCACGCCACAAATCTCGACTTTGTTTCGGGTCATCGTGATTTACCTCCCAAGGAGAAACATTAATGTACATTATCTCCGGGGCAGGCTTTTTTATTCGTACTTGGCACCCTTGCCAGTAATACCCATTCTGACTAAAGATGTATTTCAGACCATTTTATTGAACTCCTTGCGGAGTCTTTTAATGATTCTTTTTTCGAGTCGAGAGATGTAGGATTGGGAGATTCCGAGAAGATCGGCTACATCTTTTTGTGTCTTTTCTTCCCCATCCGTCAGGCCAAAACGAAGCTCCATAATCATTCGCTCGCGCTCCGTTAATTTTTCCAGTGCCTTGTGCAAAAGTTTCCGGTCTACCTGCTCTTCAATATTCCGATAGATTGTATCGTTTTCAGTACCCAATACATCGGATAATAATAGTTCATTTCCATCCCAATCAATGTTGAGCGGTTCATCAAAAGAAACTTCAGTTCGGATCTTACTATTACGTCTCAGGTACATTAAAATTTCATTTTCGATACAACGTGAAGCATAGGTTGCCAGTTTGATTTTCTTTTCCGGGTCAAATGTATTAACTGCCTTGATCAATCCGATCGCTCCAATGGAGACCAAATCCTCAATATTGATTCCTGTATTTTCAAATTTTCGTGCAATGTACACCACCAGACGCAGGTTGCGCTCAATAAGCATCGCGCGAATGGCCGAGTCTCCCGAGGATAATTTTTGCAGCAAAAATTCTTCCTCTTCCCTTGTCAAAGGCGGCGGAAGTGCCTCACTTCCCCCAATATAATAGATCTCTTCACTTTTGAGCCCCAACAAAAATAACAGACGGTAATATTGCAGCTGCGCCACCAGTTTCCATTTCACAAGCATGTACGTTCCTCCTATACCACATTCAGCGGCTTTTCTGTTGCTCCCGCAGAGAGAGCCGTAGACTGCGCAGAAGCAGCGTCTTGCACAAGTTCAGGATGAATCACGGCCTGGTATTTCCCATCAGACGACAAAACACCTCCATCCAGACCAATAAGTACCCTTGTCGTCTCATAACATGTTTCCTCCATCGTCACCTTCACCCGGTCCGGCTTCATTGCCAGCATAAACGCAGTCCCTTTGTTAATGCCCCGATAAGGCACCAGCCGCAGTCGATCCTGCCACTGAAAACTTTCCTGATCAAGCTCCAGAATAAGGTTGTCCGGCGCCTCGTCCTTGAGTCTACCCTTCCATGAAGCGGGTAACATGTCTTGCCATAACGAAACCTCCATCACCATGACCGGCATGCGCGATAAGGGATCTGTAAGTTGATTGCCCGTATCCAGAAGGCCTGTACAAGAAATGACTACCTCATCGATGCAGACCTCAACTTTACCCAAATAGGTCGTCATGCGATCCGTTTTCCGTTTGGAACTCTGCACAGCTTTGAATAAAAACAGGACAGCAAAAAATACGATAAACGTGAACCAGAAAGCAATTTTCAGATCAAATGACATACCGCCAGAAGCCGTGAACCAAATGCCGTTAAACAACTCACCGGAGCTCTGAAGCATGTAATGCACACCCAGAATACCTCCGGCAGCGACAAAATTAATCACATAGAAGGTACCGAGCGTCCTCGCAAAAGCCTGCAGACCTTTAAAACCAAAAGCAATCGTAAGCATGACCAGCGAGAACCCGAACTTGATCAGAAAGGTGAACATAAAATCAAACTCCGGTACAAACATCATGACCACGTATAATGCACCCACAATGGCTGACAGCAACCATCGCCACCAAACCAGCTTTGTCTTGCGCATCCAGGCGGTCATTCCGATGAGTGCACCGTCAATACACAGGTTTGTCAAAAAAATCAGATCCACATAAACAACCAAAGTCTTCACCTGCCTGCGCGCAACATATCGAAATACCGGTACCCGATATCCTGATATTCATGAGCATATTCACAAGTATACGGAGCCCCCTGTTCAAAGTCTGTCTAATCATGGGGGTGTGGTTCCAACTTTTTTTGTCGGAATTGCTCAGGCTCTTTGTTCAGAATTTGTTCATTGCTGTATGCTATGATATCTAAATAAACAGAAAAAACCCGGTCGCTCCATAAGGAGTACCGGGTTTCCAATAAATTGATTTGCGTATTAATCGTTGTTATTATTGCGTGAACGATTGCGTAAAAATGTCGGAATGTCCAGCTGATCATTGCTCGGCTGATTTCCGAAAGGACGCAGGTTCGGCGAACGCGTATCCGTCGTATCCGCTGTTGCTGGAGCTGGCTTACGTCCTGGTGGTGGAGCAGGTTTATCTTCAAAACCGGTTGCAATAACCGTAACCTTAATCTCCTCTTTCAGGTCTTCGTCAATGATGGCACCAAAGATCATATTCACTTCCGGGTCGGAAGCAGAAGTTACGATCTCTGCCGCTTCGTTCACTTCATACAGGGACAGATTAACGCCACCCGTAATATTCATGATTACGCCGCGAGCACCTTCAATTGAAGTTTCCAACAAAGGACTCATAATGGCTTTCCGTGCTGCTTCTGCGGCACGATTCTCACCAGTTGATTCACCAATTCCCATAAGGGCTGAACCACGTTCGTGCATAATCGTTTTGACGTCAGCAAAGTCAAGGTTGATTAGACCCGGTACAGCGATCAAATCAGAGATGCCTTGTACAGCTTGACGAAGTACGTTATCCGCTTGACGGAATGCTTCAAGCATAGGAGTCTTTTTGTCCACGATTTCGAGCAAACGATCATTAGGAATCACGATCAGTGTGTCGACTTTTTCCTTGAGAGCTTCAATACCTTGCTCTGCATGGCTGGAACGCTTGCGTCCTTCAAATGTAAATGGACGAGTTACGACACCAACGGTAAGTGCACCACACTCTTTAGCGATTTCGGCAATAACCGGAGCCGCACCTGTACCTGTACCACCGCCCATACCGGCTGTAACAAATACCATGTCTGCACCTTTCAACGTGTTCATGATCAGATCGCGGGACTCTTCCGCTGCTTTTTTACCTACATCCGGGTTGGCGCCAGCACCAAGACCACGAGTCAATTTATCACCGATTTGCAATTTATGCTCGGATTTCGCCAGGTGTAACGCCTGAGCATCCGTATTCACCGTAATAAATTCAACACCTTGTACACCATTTTCAATCATACGGTTGACTGCATTGCTTCCGCCGCCGCCTACACCGATGACTTTAATTTGAGCCAAGCTCTCCATCTCGAAATCAAATTCCAACATATTATTCCATCTCCCCCTCAATGTGCATGGATGGCCCGTCCAATTTTTGATTTGAACCGAATCAATTTCATATATCGACGAACGAAAGCGTTTATTTTAGTACCGGCGCATTCAGACGGCTTCAAGAATGTATGAAATGGATCCAACCTGTTATATAAATTCGCTGAACATATTCTTCAGCCGCTCGAACAGACCGGGTTTTTGCTCCGATACCTGTGCCGTATTTGGCTTCGGACGGTTGGTCGGTTTCTTGTTGTTATTATTGTTGTTGTTATTTCCACCGCCGTTATTGATCGAGGGACGAATGCGCAAACTGCGAATTACACTGTGCAATATGCCGACTCCGCTTGTAAACCCGGGGTCACGCACACCAATATAATCCGGAACTGCAACTCGTACCGAAGCAGCAAGCTCATGCTGAGCGACCTGCAGAACCCCCGGCATAGAGACCGTACCTCCCGTTAGTATATAACCTCCAGGAAGCTCGTTGTAACCAAGACGCTTCACTTCTTGGGATATCATCTGGAATATTTCTTGAACCCTAGGTTCAATAATTGCTGCCAGATCCTCCTGTGAAAACTCCTTGTCTACATTACTGCCAATTCGGGTGACTTTGAACATCACATCCGCAGCAGCATCATCCAACCAGGCGCAGCCATATTTCAGTTTCACCTTCTCCGCCTGATCCGTTAACGTGCGTAAGCCATAGGCGATATCATTTGTTACGAATTCCCCACCTATAGGCAACGTTGATGTTGCAACAAGACTGTCTTCTTCAAAAATGGCGATGGTTGTTGCACCTGCTCCAATATCAACAAGCACTGAACCCATCGTTTTTTCATCTTTGGACAAAGCCAGTTGACCCGCTCCAAGCGACATGAGAACCAGATCGCTTACTTTCAGACCCGCTTTTTCCACGCAGCGCAAAAGATTATGTATCGCGGTTTTTGCACCCGTTATGATCGTTGCTTCAACTTCCAGACGAACACCAATCATACCACGGGGGTCCTGTATGCCCTCCAAGCCATCCACAACATATTGCTTGGCGACAACATCAATAATTTCCCGTTCCGGCGGAACTGCAATGACTTCGGCTGCTTTCAACACCCGTTCCATGTCTTCTTCTCCGATTTCACGATCCTCGTTAGACACAGCCACGACGCCGTGACTGCTCATCAGTCCGATATGATTTCCCGAGATTCCAACATACACTTCGGATATTTGAATACCTACCATACGTTCTGCATGATCCACTGCGTTGCGAATCGACTGCACCGTCTGATCGATATCTACGATTACACCTTTGCGAATTCCCTCCGAGTCGGCAGATCCAACTCCTATAATATTAAAGGTTCCATTATTCATTTCCCCAATAATAGCGCGAATTTTGGATGTACCGATGTCCAAACTAACAATGATGTCATTGTTGCTCAAGTCTGTGGCACCTCCTGACTCCAATAGTAAATTACGTTCGAATTTAAACACTCTTAAAACATATTCAACACACTTCAGGCTTTCCCTCTTTTTTCTACAATGTTTTTGGGTGTCAAAATCTGGTTGCCAGACATAAAACATTGAAGAAAAAAGAAGGAGGCAACTCATGTGCCATAAGTTCAAGTGTATCATTTTTTCTTCATCTCAGAAAGAACAAGTTTCATTGCTCTGACGGGGTCAAACCCCGACCTGCCTAGGCTTTCATATTCAGTCCAGCCTCATCATGGCAAAGATCAGGGGCTTGCTCCTGGTTCAGCATCATCTTCCGGGTCATCCGGGATGAAAGGGACATAGGTATCTGCCTCAAGCATGGTGATTTTCCCAGGCCGTTCGGTCTCAATCACCTGATTCAGATACTCCACTTTATCCGATAAAAGAGAGACGGTTGTAATCACTTCAAACTGCGATTTGGTATACATCCGAATCTGATCCGGAAATGAAGGCGTTGGATTCGGAATAATTTCCGAAATATCCGTCGTCAATTCATTCGGAATTTTAGCCAGTGTCTGGCTCAGTTTGGCTTTGAGTGGATCATCAGCCTTCCATTGTGTCAATATAGGCTTCTCCACAGCAACACCAATTGTTGCCGGAACTGTCAAGCTTGTCCCGCTGGCTAATATCGCTTTTAGCGTACCATCAGAACCAAGCTCATAAGCAACCGTGGCATATTCCTGAACCTTGATATGGATAATCCCCGGAAACTTTTTGTCCACGGTAACGGTGGAAATCGCCTTGATGGTCTTGAGACGCTCAATAACCTCGGCAGTACTTGTCCCAAAAAATTGTTCGCCTTCTTTCAGTCCGCTTTTCTCCAGCAGTTCTGAAGTTGCTGTATATACGTTACCCGTAATTTCAATTGCCGAAATCCGACTCATGGAAGAACGAAAGAATAATACAGCCAGCAATACAATAAATAATAATAAGAGAATAATTACAATTTTGCGGCTTGTGTTTCCTTTTGGCCGATTCTTCTTCAGAACCGGAATTTGACTTTTAGGCATAAGTAGCGCTCCACAAAGCCTCAGGTCCCCTCCCTTCAAGAAGGGGACGCCAAGGACGTTAATTGGCAAAATCCAACTGTTTCGAAACGGGCGACTGTCGCTCAACCGATGCTCCAAGACTTTGGAATAACTTCTCGATCTGATCGTAGCCCCGGTCAATATGATGCACTTGCTCCACAACCGTTTTGCCTTGAGCAGCCAGACCAGCAATGACCAGGGCTGCACCTGCACGAAGATCGGTTGCTTCTACTGTAGCCCCGTACAGACGGGGAACACCACGGATAAATGCTGCGTTCAGATCGACTGAAATATCAGCCCCCATCACATTCAGTTCATCCACATGTTTGAACCGGCCCTCGAATACCGTTTCCTTCATCACACTGAATCCGTCTGCCAAACTGAGCAGCACCATGATTTGCGATTGCAAATCTGTCGGAAACGAAGGATACGGAGAAGTCACAATACGGTCTACTGATTTGGGACGGCTCATACAGCTCACCGTCATTATATCATTGCAGACTGTGATTTGAACACCAGTGCGCTTCAATACATGTATAAGTGAAGTAAGATGAGCAGGATTGCAGTGTGTAAGCGTAACATTGCCTCGTGTTGCTGCTGCTGCAATCATTACGGTTCCGGCCACGATTCGATCCGGTATAATCTCATACGAACAAGGTTTCAGTTTCTCAACGCCATTGATCGTGATTGTGTCCGTTCCTGCACCAATAATGCTTGCACCCATAGCATTCAAAAAGTGTTGCAGGTCCTGGATTTCAGGTTCTCTTGCGGCGTTGCAGATGGTTGTCGTCCCTTTAGCCATAACGGCTGCCATCATGATATTCTCGGTCGCTCCCACACTTGGGAAATCCAAATGAATATCTGTACCCACCAGATTGTGCCCATGACAGATAATCTGTTGGTCCTGCTCTTCAATCAAAGCTCCGAGCGCTTCCAGGCCCCGGAGGTGAAGATCAATTTTGCGTTCTCCAATGGCACAGCCTCCTGGCTGATACACTGACACTTGCCCAAACTTAGCCAGCAATGGTCCCATCAAAAAAATGGAAGAGCGCATCTGCTTCATTAGATCTTCTGGCACATCATATGACCGGATAGACGAGGTATTAATCGTCACTGTTCCCTGTTCATGCCGACACGTGCATCCAAGCCGTTCCAGGATATACAGCATCACTTCAATGTCCAGCAAGTGTGGAACGTTATGCAGTGTAACTTCTCCATCTGCCAACAAACTTGCGGCCATAATCGGTAAAGCGGCATTTTTTGCTCCATGGATGCGTATGGATCCTGAGAGGGGTTTCCCGCCTTCAATCACCAATTTGTCCAATGTATCACCTCCGGGGTTTACCGCTCACCCACTACGAAGACTTCCGGTACCAGGTTAATACCGTTTTGAGATGATATAGTGCTCTGTATCTGCTGCATTAGGGTGATAACGTCCTCTGCTGTTGCTTGGCCTGTATTAACAATGAAATTGGCATGCATGGTGGATACCTGTGCGCCTCCCTGGGTCATTCCTTTCAGCCCTGCTGCTTCAATCAGGCGGGCTGCATGATCACCCGGTGGATTTCGGAATACACTACCTGCACATGCCATCTGCAGTGGCTGTGTGCGGCGCCGGCGATCTTTGTAAGCCGCCATCGTTTCCGAAATGACGTTGCGCTCTCCATGCTGGAGTTCAAATGTAGCTTCCAGCACGATGCCTCTCCGATCATGCAGAACAGAGTGGCGGTAGGCAAAATCCATGTCCTCCTTGCTGTAACGTACCAATTCCCCTGTCTCCAGTACAATCTCAGCGAATTTGAATATCCGTGACACATCCGATCCATGCGCGCCTGCATTCATGTATACGGCTCCACCGACAGTGCCGGGGATACCGCTGCCGAATTCCAGACCGGTCCATTCCTTTTTGGCAGCAACCACACTGAGTTTTACAAAAGAATGCGCCGCTCCGGCGGTTACACCGCCTTCGTGAAATTCGGCATAATCAAAGCCCTCGCCTGGTTTCACCACCACACCACGTATTCCTTTGTCTGACACCAGCATGTTTGAGCCCCGCCCAAGTTGCATCCACGGAATCTGATACGTGTGAAGCAATTGAACGAGATTCATCATCTGCTCTTTATTCTCGGGAATGACCAGTGCATCCGCAGGACCGCCGATCTTCCATGTGGTGTATTTGGCTAGCGATTCGTTTTCAAGAACTCTGCCAACATTATTCTGGGATAGTAACGATATCCACTGATGCATGTTTGCTTCCTCCTTTGCTTCAAAACCGATGAGCACGGTATCTTCTGTTGTTACAGACCGTGTTCTGGCGCCATGGAACGATGGTCACGATTTATACGGTATCTTATGTCAGCCCCGTCTTGTGTGTGACAATCGCCCACAATCACACTTTATCGGCGTGCAGCAAGACGCTGAATTTCATGAACAAGCACTTCAGCTGCATCGGGTTTCCCCAGTTTCCGGGAGGCTTCAGCCATTCGTTTGCGTCCCGATTCATCATTCATAATCTTGGCGATGGCTTCATACAGGACTTTGCCTGTAAGATCCTTCTCCAGCATCGTGAGTGACGCGCCTCCACCCTCAAGCGTGCGTGCATTGGCTTCCTGATGATTATTAGTCACGTTAGGTGATGGAATCAGAATCGAAGGAATACCCAGTGATGTAATCTCCGCAAGGAATGATGCACCGGCGCGGTTTACAATCAAGGATGTGCAGGCAAGCACCTCAGGCATATTATGCACGTAAGGCAGGACATGCAGGTGGTTTGGCATCGTACCCAATGAGCTGCGAATGGCTTCACGCGTTTCATCAAAATAGGTATCCCCTGTCACATAAACGACATGTACATCGTCCAGTTGTTCCAGCATTGGAGCCATGTCCACCATGGCCTGATTGATTGCTTTTGCCCCGCGACTGCCACCAACCACAAGAACAACACGGCTGTTCATCGGTACACCTAACGTGGCAAAACCACGATCACGGCTAGCCTGGGCTACCGTAGTCGCTCGCGGATTACCGGTGTAGATCACCTTTTTTGCGCCGGAAAACGATTTTTCAGAACCTTCAAAGCTAACGGCAACCGTGTCCACATAACGCATCAAAAATTTGTTCGTCAGACCAGGGATGGCGTTCTGTTCATGAATTATACTCGGAATCCCCAGTTTTGTTGCTGCATACACCACAGGTCCACACACATATCCACCTGTACCAATCACAACATCCGGTTTGAATTCCTTCAGCATTTTTTTGGACTTGCGTACACCTTGAATGAAACGCATGACCGTTTTCAGGTTTTCGATGGACAATTTCCGTCGAAAACCCGTAATATCAATGGATTTAAAAGGAATATTTTCTTGGGGAACCAGTTTACTTTCCAGCCCTCTGGTTCCTCCGATGTATAGAAATGTCGAGTCCGGATTCTCCGCCTCGCATTGTCTTGCTATGGCAACGGCCGGATAGATATGTCCACCCGTACCGCCACCGCTTAGAACGACTCGCATCGCATAGTCACCTCGCATAACGGGATAAATTCACTAAAATGCCCAGTGCTGTGAGCATGAGGGTCAATGATGATCCGCCGTAACTGATCAGAGGCAATGTAATGCCCGTAACAGGCATCATGCCAATGACAACACCAATGTTAATAATGACCTGTACGGCGACCATACCTACGATACCAACACCAAGCAGACTGCCGAAGGCATCCGGAACGGTCATGGCTACACGCATCCCTCTCCACACCAGCACCAGAAACAACAATAATACAATCATTCCACCTATAAAGCCGAGTTCTTCGGCCAAAATACTAAAAATAAAGTCCGTTTGCGGTTCAGGTACATAACTGTACTTCTGCCGGCTCATACCCAGTCCCAATCCCGCCAGTCCACCAGGACCAATTGCGTATAAGGATTGAATGATCTGATATCCGGCACCCAGCGGATCGGACCACGGGTCCAAAAACGCTGTGATACGCTGCAACCGATAGGGTGCTGCTGCAATCAAAGCTGCAAACCCCGCTACGCCGCCAAGAGCAAGCAAGCTCAGATGTTTCATTCGCGCTCCGGCTGTGAAAATAATAAGCATCGCTGCGCCCATCATTACGGTGCCAGTCCCCAAATCAGGTTGCAGCATAATAATCCCAAAAGCCAAACCGATCAATCCCAGCGGTGGCAGAAGCCCCGTTGTGAAGGTTTTGATTTTGCCCGGTTCCTTGCTCAGCCAGTGAGCGAGAAACAGAATCATGCCCAGCTTCATGAATTCTGAGGGCTGAATACCGAACGAACCAATGCCCAGCCAACTTCGTGCACCACCGCGAACCACACCGATTCCAGGAATGAGCACCGCAATGAGCATAATAAAACAGGCAATCAATATAGGCTTGGCATATTTCCTCCACACCCGGTAGTCTACATTAGCAGTTACGAACATGGCCACAAGCCCAAGCACCGCAAACAGGGCCTGTCTTTTTACAAAATAAAATGAATCGCCATAGTCATGAAAGGCAAGCACCGAGCCCGCACTATATACCATAATAATGCCGATGGCAAGCAATGCCAAAATACAAATCAGCAACCAAATATCTGGTGCCGGTCGCGTCTGTTTCATCAGGAGGCCACCCCTTGCATGGAAGTAGGGGCTTTTCCACCCCCCTACTTACAAGTTATGCGCCGCCTCTTTAAAAATGCGTCCCCGCTCTTCATAGGAAGCAAACATGTCCCAACTTGCACATGCCGGGGATAACAAAACGACATCACCGGCACTTGCAAGCTTCGATGCTTCCTGCACAGCAACGGTTAACGTCCGGGCAGCGTCCTCCTCATTATCGACGACCTTAATTTGCTTTAATCCGGCAAGTTCCGCGACCTTGGCAATTTTTGTCCGTGTCTCTCCAATTGCAACGACAGCTTTTACCCGTTCCTGGAACAAGGGTAACAACTCCATCATGTCTGACCCGCGATCCAACCCGCCAGCAATTAATACGACCGGTTCCTTGAACGAATTCAGGGCCATAACCGTAGCTTTCGAATTGGTCGCTTTGGAGTTGTTGTAGTACGCAGAGCCATTATGCTCTAGAACGTATTCAAGTCGGTGTTCAACCGCCTTGAAATCTGCAAGCGGAGCAGCCAGCACTGCAGGATCAGCTCCTGCCGATACGGCAATGGCCACAGCGGCCATTGCATTTTCCACATTGAATTGTCCAGCGATGCCAATGTTCTCGATGTCAATAATGGTGTGGTGATTTCCCTTTTCATCCGCGTAGATAATCTGACGCTTCACATCATCCTCTTCTCCATCCACATAAGGAGGATCTGCATACACACCTACATCCAACTTCTCAATCATTGAGAAGGGAAGCAATCTGCCTTTGATGTAAGGAACCAGACCACGACATACCGCATCATCCCAATTCAGAATGGCCACGTCGTCAGGCTGCTGATTCGCGAACAGTTTCGCTTTGGAAGCCACATAATCATCCAGATCCCCATGATAGTCCAGATGCGTCTCTGCAACGTTAAGCAAGCTGGCAATCCGGGGACGGAAATCAACCGTTCCTTTGAGCTGGAAACTGCTAAGTTCAACAACCATCCAGTTATCTGGAGAAGCTTGCTCTGCCGCTTCACAGAGAGGTGTTCCGATATTACCGGCAACGATCGGGTTGAGGCCGGCATGTTCCAACATTTCCCCCACCCAAGTGGTTGTTGTTGTTTTGCCGTTCGAACCCGTAATCCCGATCATGGGTGCAGCACATAGATGATAAGCAACCTCTACTTCGGTCACCACTTCAATGCCCAATGCCAAAGCTTGCTGCACAGGAGCAGCATGGTATGGGATACCCGGGTTTTTGACAACCAGCTTCACACCACTGTGAATCAGATCATCCGGATGCCCTCCGCATACAACAGAAATTCCCAAAGCCTCCAATTCGGAAGCTTCGGGACATTGATCTCTCTCTTTTTTATCATTTACTGTAACCTTCGCTCCGGCGCGATCCAGCACCTTGGCGACCTGTACGCCGCTTTTGGCCAATCCGAGCACGACTACTTGTTGTCCGCGATATGATTCAGGATGGTTCATGATCTACAACCCCTTGTTGAGATAAAGTCCAAGAGCGGCCAAAATTGCGCCTACCGCCCAAAAGGTAATAACAACCCGCCATTCTGACCAACCACTTAATTCAAAGTGATGGTGAATGGGGCTCATTTTGAATACACGCTTGCCACGAGTCTTGAAAGATACCACTTGAATGATGACAGACAGGATCTCGATAACAAAAATACCGCCAATGATGACAAATAGAAGCTCTGTTTTGGTTACAATGGCTACCGCACCAATCGCACCGCCAATCCCGAGAGAACCGGTGTCTCCCATAAACACTTTGGCCGGATGTGCATTGTATACCAGAAAACCGAGTACGGCTCCGATCATCGCTGCTGCACACACTGCTGCAGGCATTGATGTAGCTTGCATCGCCACAATGGCAAACGCACCAAAGGCAATCGCACTTACCCCTGACAGCAAACCATCCAGACCGTCGGTAAAGTTAACCGCATTGGTAATGGCAAGCATCATGAATACGACAAAAGGATAATAGAACCATCCGGTCCAGTCAAACGAGAATGACGTTCCCGGAATAGAGATGGCTGTGCTGTGTCCATTCTGGATCAGCAAGAAACACATCACTGCACTGAAGAACAATTGGCCCAGCATTTTTTGTCTGGCCGTCAGTCCCAGCGAACGTTTGAATACAATTTTGATGTAATCATCCAGGAAGCCAATGAGCCCGAATCCCAGCGTAGCCACGAGCAAGACATAAAAGTCTGTATTCTTGACTGCCGAAAATTTCAAAAAGGCCAATGTGAACGCAACTAAAATGACGACTCCACCCATTGTAGGTGTTCCGCTTTTTTTCAAATGGCTCTGAGGCCCATCTTCCCTAACTTGCTGTCCGAATTTCATCCGGCGTAACAGCGGAATCAGGAGCGGTGCGGCAATCACCGCCAGAATAAATGAAACGCCGATTGTTAACAGTAATACCTGAAAATCCATGGGTTCACCCCTCTAGTCTACTCGATTCTGTAATGGTGCTATTTGTAGTGCTTCGACCACGTCCTCCAGCTTCATGCCTCTTGAGGCTTTGAACAAAACAACGTCTCTGGGATGTAGTTTCTCCAGTAGATAACGGGTCATTTCTTCTTTATCTATAAAAGCATGCACAGCCTCTGTAGGCATATGCTTGCTTGCTCCTTCAGCAATCTTGGCTGATAGCGGACCATATACCAGCACCATGTCCATTTTGGCCGATGTGATATACTCTCCGATTCCGTAATGCAGATCCTGCTCTTGGGGACCGAGTTCAAGCATATCACCAAGCACAGCCACTTTCATGCGGTATCCTTTCAGACCTTCTAGTACATCGATTGCGGCCTTCATGGAGGTTGGACTTGCATTGTATGCATCATTCAGCAGGGTTAGACCACTAAGGCCTTGCGTAACCTCAATACGCATGCCTGTCAGTTTCAAGCGAGACAATCCCGCGGCAATCTGCTCCGTCGTCACTTTAAAATGACGGGCTACTGCCAAAGCAGCCAGACAGTTAACGACATTATGCGTTCCTAGCAGAGGTAGCGTAAAAGCATGTTCTCCAGACTGTTTGGTAGTGAAAACTACCCCGTTCTGCGCATTCATAAGTCCGGTAGGATAGTCATCATTATCGGTTTGCAGACCAAATGTAAACCGCTGCAATCCATCGGGTTGTTTCGTTGCGGGTTCTTCAAGGACTTGTGCAATTAAAGGCTCGTCTCCGTTGTAGATCAGTAACCCGCCAGG
Organism: Paenibacillus sp. FSL K6-1122; assembly: GCF_037977015.1. Taxonomy (NCBI): domain Bacteria; kingdom Bacillati; phylum Bacillota; class Bacilli; order Caryophanales; family Paenibacillaceae; genus Paenibacillus; species Paenibacillus sp. FSL K6-1122. The sequence continues at coordinate 4,959,468 of NZ_CP150272.1, forward strand.
CTTCAATCCCGCGGCAATCTCGGCTTTGGCTCTGGCTATCTCCAGTCTGGACCCCAGCTGAAGCAGATGTGATTCACCAATATTGGTAATGACCGCTACATCAGGCTGCGCAATAACCGACAGATCGTTAATTTCCCCGCGACCACTCATACCCATCTCCAAAATGATAATCTCGGTATCCGGGTCCATGCTTAGTACAGTCAGTGGTAAACCAATGTGATTATTGAAGTTGCCTTGCGTCTTATGCACTTTGAACGTCGTTGAGAGAATGGCATCCACGATGTCCTTTGTTGTTGTCTTGCCGTTGCTGCCTGTAATGCCGACTACAGCCGCTTTATTCTCCGTTAGATAAGCAGATGCGAGTGCTTGCAGTGCGACAAGTGTGTCGTCAACAACAATGACAGCTCCTTGTGGCGGAATACCATGATCCTTTTGCCAGATCGCCCCTGCAGCCCCCTTCTCTAAACAGGTTTGCACAAATTCGTGTCCGTCAAACCTTTCACCCACTAGCGGGATAAACAAACTGCCTTCAAGAGGTTTACGCGAATCGGTAAACACCCCTTCGACCATTACATTGCCATGAGCGGCAACGTCACTTAATGTTCCTCCACACATCTCGGCCAATTGTGCCAATGTTCTTTTTATCAATTGGATTTGCCCCTTATCGCTTCTTTGGCTATGATTCGGTCATCAAAATCGGTTTTGGTTGTGCCGATAATCTGATAGGTCTCGTGACCCTTGCCCGCAATCAATACTACATCGGCTGGGCTTGCCATTTCAATAGCTTCATGAATCGCCTGGCGCCGATCCACAATCATCGTATAACGTTCAGCAGGAACGGATTCTTCAATCAGGCCCTGTTCAATGTCTTTGAGAATCAGATCCGGATCTTCTGTCCGTGGATTATCGGAAGTAACCAGTACAAAATCACTATAATTCGCAGCAATTTTCCCCATGAGAGGACGTTTCGTACGGTCCCTGTCACCACCACAACCAAACACGCAGATTACACGCCCTTCGGCAAATTCTTTCACCGTCCGCAGCACATTCTCCAGTCCATCCGGTGTATGGGCATAATCGACAATAACAGCAAATGGCTGTCCTTCGTCCACTCCTTCAACACGTCCATCCACGCCCGGAACCGTCTCCAGACTGCGCTTGATCTCTTCCAGCGGAATACCTTCCACCAGCGCTGCAGAGATGGCTGCCATTGCATTGTACACATTGAATTTGCCTACCATGCGCAAGCGAATATCCGTGCTGCCTGCAAATGTATCCACGTGGAAAGAAGTTCCCTGAGACGTGATTGAGATTTGGGATGCGCGTACATCCGCCTTTTCACCCATGCCATATGTAATCACTTCAGCCGCAGTCACAGAGATGAAATAAGCCGCAGCCGGATCATCTGCATTGATAACAGCGAATTTACGCCGTGAAGCATCTTCCGTATAGCCGTTACCCAGTCGTGCGAAGAACAATCCTTTGGCCCCGCGATATTCCTCCATGGAATGGTGGTAGTCCAAATGATCTTGCGTCAAGTTAGTGAATACCGCAGTACGGAAATTTGTTCCCTTTACTCGCCCTTGTTCCAATGCGTGAGAAGAAACTTCCATAACACAGCAGTCCGTACCCTTCTGAACCATATCATGCAGACTACGCTGCAGATCAAGCGCCTCTGGTGTTGTTCCTGACATCGGGTAGGTGCGACCGTCATACCGCATTTGAATAGTACCGATCAATCCCGTCTTGCGTCCGTAATCACTCATGATTTTTTCAATCAAATAGGTGGTCGTTGTTTTTCCGTTCGTTCCCGTTACACCAATCATATTCATCTTCTGGCTTGGCGAGTCAAAAAAGAAATCTGCCAAAACAGCCATCGCAAATCGGCTATCCTTCACCAGCAATTGTGGTACAGGCAGATCCAGCTGCCGTTCAACCACTAATGCAACTGCACCGGCATTTACAGCTTTTTCTGCATAATCATGACCATCTACTGTATGTCCCGGAAGACAGATAAACAGATCACCCGGTTTTACCTGCCGGGAATCTGTCTGAAGGTTTTGGCATTCTGTATTTGATTCGCCCACGAGGCGGGCGGTGGTCAGCATCGATGCAAATTGTTTTAAAAGCACATGAATAACCTCACTTTTCCAATTATACTTCTGTTTTAACATATGTCTGTATTTATTAATATCGTCAATACAACCCAATAATGAAACGCACCTGGATGAATTTTGTTGCGCTAGAAGCTTCAAACTACCCCTAAGCCCCGTTATTCATCCTTTGTGTGATCATGTGCATCGTTAAGTACATTCCCCATATAAATGCGGATGGTTGATCCCTGATCTACCCTCGCCCCAGGTTTAGGTGCCTGATTAATCACGTATTTACCACTGCCAGACTTCGCCAGCATAAAATTCATGTTCAGGTCTTCGTACAGATCTTCAACAGTAGCTCCTGTCAGGTCTGGGACTGTCACGATTTTGGTTTCACCATACTTGTATTCTTTGGCGACCTGATCCTTCCGAACAGGTACATTCATATAGTGCAAAGCATCTTCAAGGATGTTCTGTACAATCGGGGCGGCAACCACACCTCCGAACTGTATTCCTTTGGGATTATCCACTGCGGTATAGACTACAATCTGTGGATCATCTGCCGGTGCAAATCCGATAAAGGATACGATATGCTCGGTTGAGGAATAACGTCCGTTGATGACCTTCTGGGCTGTACCTGTTTTACCACCGACCCGGTACCCATCAATGAATGCCGGACGCCCGGTACCTTTTGCAACAACACTCTCGAGTGCTTCACGTACTTGTTTGGATGTATTCTCCGAGATCACCTGACGAACCAGCTCCGGCTTGGCTTCTTCCATGACTTCCCCTGTGACCTGATGGACCCACGCTTTCGTAACATAAGGCTTGTAAAGTTTACCCCCATTGATGGCCGCTGACACAGCTGCTACTTGCTGAATGGGCGTTACGGATACACCTTGACCAAAAGCCGTCGTTGCAAGCTCGACAGGTCCCACTCTGGACAGTTTGAACAGAATTCCACTGGCTTCTCCGCTGAGGTCGATCCCTGTCTTGGTACCGAAACCAAAGTCTTTAATATAGGAGAAGAGCGATTCTTTGCCCAGCCTCTGCCCCAAAGCCACAAAGCCCGGGTTACATGAGTTCTCCACAACTTGTAAGAAGGTCTGACTTCCGTGGCCGCCCTTTTTCCAGCAACGCAGACGAGCTCCACCCACCTCAACGTATCCGGGATCAAAAAATTGATCCTGTTGCAGATTGACCTTTTTCTCTTCAAGCGCTGCTGCCAAAGTAATGATCTTAAATGTTGAGCCCGGCTCGTAGGTCATCCAGATCGGTAAATTGCGATTGTATATCTCCGCTGGATATTGCTGATAATCGGCAGGTTCGTATCCCGGTCTACTGGACATCCCCAAAATTTCACCCGTTTTGGGATTCATCGCTATGGCCAATGCTGAGTTCGCCTGGAACTTCACCATGGCCTGATCCAGTTCTCTCTCCATGATGGACTGAATGGATTTATCAATGGTCAGCTTGAGGTTAAGGCCGTCCTTCGGTTCCACATACTTCTCGGATGAGCCCGGCATTAGCCTTCCGGCCGCATCGGACAAGTAGGACACACTGCCATTCAAACCATTCAGCTTATCATCATATTTCTTCTCGACACCCGTTAAGCCCTGATTATCAATGCCCGTAAAACCAAGAATATGGGCAGCCAAATCATCATAAGGATAAAAACGTTTATTGTCTTCAGCAACAACGATACCCGGAAGCTTCAAATCACGGATGCGCTGAGCTTTCTCCATCGTAATTTTGCGGCCGCCGGGTTGTAGTCGTACAATGAGTTCTCGTTTCTTGATGGTTGCGAGCACTTTTTCTTCCGTCATCCCAAGCAATGGGGCCAGCGCTTTAGCCGTCGTTTCAGCTTCTTTCACCTGAGCCGGAATGGCCATAATGGTTGGTGTTGTCACATTATAGGCCAGAGAGGTTCCATTTCGATCCAGGATCTCCCCTCGCTTGGCTGAGTAAGGAATATTACGCCGCCAGGATTCTTCTGCTTTTGCTGACAATTCAGGGCCTTCCCCGAGCTGTACATAAGCAAGCCTGATCATCAGGGCCGAAAATAACAAAACTAAAATCATTAAACTCCATAGCAACCTGCGCCGCAGATTTACGCTTGATCCCTTCACGAAAAGATCCCCCCACTCGTCCCAAAATCATGACATTCGTTCCATTCATGAATATTCAGGACAACCGGGGGTTAGAACAAGCTGTCAGAGCTCCCTAAGGAAGCGTAGCTCCGTTTGTTGCTGGATCGTCAGAGGATTCGGTTTCATTGGCAGGAGCCTTGTTGTTATCTGTTTCGTCTGTTTCGTCGGTTTTAACTTCTCCGGCCGAAGCCTCTTGTTCCTTCACTTCAGCTTCTGACGACGGATCAGAAGAGATTGGAGCCTCATCGGCTATACCTGTCACTGCAGCTTTGGCAGTTTGCAAGTTCAACTGCACAGTTCTCTGCTCACCTGCGACCTGCTCGGTTTGTTTCACGACATAACCCTCACCCTTGACTGTAACCCCCACTTTCATGAGAGAAAGTACTTCTAGGGCATCACGGAGAGATTCACCTGTTAGATCGGGAATCTTCATCTTGCTGCTTTCTTCCGTTAGCAGATAGATTCGTTGGCCTGGATTCATAGAAGCGCCAGCAACCGGATACTGCCGAATTACATTATCACCTTGACCAAGAGTCACATAAGCAATACCTGCGCTTAGAAGCTGGCTTCTGGCTTGTTTGGCTGTCTTGCCACTTAAGTCAGGCGCCTTGGCTTGCACGACAGAGACTTCTTTTGACTTTTTGTCAGGAGTTTTGGCTGTATCTTTGGGTATTCCCATGTATTGAAGAGTCTGGCTGACAATCTTTTTGAACACCGGCGCAGCTGCGGTTCCTCCCCCAATGTTGGTTCCATCCGGTTGGTCAATGACAACAAGTATAGCAATCTTCGGATTATTCACGGGCGCGAATCCAATAAACGATACAACGTCTTTTGACTTGCTGTATGCTCCGTTAACAACCTTTCTTGCTGTACCTGTCTTACCAGCTACACGGTAACCTTCAATATAGGCGTTACGACCGGTACCAATCGTTTGGTCTGCAACCACTTGTTCCAGATAACCGCTCACCAGTTTGGAAGATTCCTTGGAAATCACCTGACGAACAACTTTGGGTTTGATGACTTCCGTTGTTCCATCATTCGGGTTCTTGATCTCCTTCACCAGATGTGGCTCCAGCAATTTGCCGCCGTTGGCAATCGCAGAGATGGCTGCGACCTGTTGAATTGGTGTTACCTGTACAAGACCGTGACCGTAAGCAGCAGTAGCAATCTCGGATTTGTAAACCAGTGGCTTGATCGGGGACGCTGCCTCATTTGGCAGATCAATACCCGTCTTTTTGCCGAAGCCGAATTCGTCTATGTAATGACGCAGACGTTCACCGCCAAGCATGTTGTAACCCAAGTTAACAAAAGCAATGTTACTTGACCGTTTGACACCTTCGAGATACGAGATCCAACCATAGGAATGACCATTATCACTAATCGGGAAACCACCGATATACATACGTTTGGATTCAAAACTTGCATTGGGATCGAAGAGTTTTTCTTCAACAGCCCCTGCTAGCGTAACTATTTTGAATGTACTCCCTGGCTCATAGATTGATTGAGTAGCATGGTTGATAAAATTCTTTTGATCAGGTGTACTCCCATACGTATTCGGGTTAAAGGTTGGCCAGTTCGCCATCCCTAGAATCTCCATCGTGTTTGGGTCCGCGGCAATGACCGTCATGCTCAGTGGATTATACTTGGCAACGGCTTCTTTCATTGCATCCTCAATGTAGAACTGGATCGTATCATCGATGGTCAGCGTAAGGTTATTACCGTTCTGAGGTGGCAGATAGTTATCCTGTGAATCCGGAAGTTTAATGCCTTTGGCATCCTTCTGATAATTCAAATATCCATCTGTACCTGTCAGTGCTTCATCATATGAGACTTCAAGTCCATTGACAGCTTTCCCATCACGGCTCATATATCCCAAGAGGTGAGAAGCAAGTGTTTCTTCAGGGTAAAAACGCTTCGACTCCTGAGCCATCACAATTGCATTACGAGCCTTGTACTCTTCTTGTAATTCCTCACGCAGTTCGTTGACTTTTTCCGCAAGCTCTGGACTTATCTTATATCCTTCACTCCGTACTTCACGTTGCTGAAAAAACTCACCATCTTTTTTCTTCGCTGTGACCAAAGCACGCATCTCACTCTCATTTTTCCCAAGAAGGGTAGAGAGTTTCTCCGTAACAACATCCTGAATTCCGAGTTCATTAATTAATAACGGATTAACAGAAACCGTATACGCAGGGGCATCGGTAGCCAAAATATTACCATTTCGATCCGTAATCGTTCCACGTGCAGCCTTAATCGTCTGTTCCCGCTCTACCAAACCGGCTGCCCGTTTCTGCCATTCACCGCCATTCACAACCTGAATGAAAAAGATTCGGGTTACGAGTACAAGAAAAAAGAGGGTAATACATCCCCCTATAAGCAACGTGCGCATCTTTATTCTTTTTATCATCGGAACACCTCTTTACTTACTGCTTGCTGTATTCGAGGACGACTCAGTGCCAGTTGATTTCGTACTTGTTGAGCGAGGTACATAAATGACATCCTTACCGGAAGCTTCAACGTAACCAAGTTGTTTTGCATTTTCGATGACCTGGTTGTTCAATGTTTCTTTTTCCACCTGCAGGTCTGCAATCGTCTTTTCATACCCCTTGATATCCGAAATAGTGGACTGCGCCTGCTTGTTCAGATCATAGATATGAGCATAACGAGACATCAAGGCTCCTCCAACAAGGATAACTGCAACCAGGGTAATCAGATACAAAATCTTCTCGCGTGCCGGAAGACCCGTACGACGGGTCACCACTTTGGTGGTTTCTTTGTATCGTTGCTGGGTCACACGTTCCTGGGACGCTTTTTCTTTTACAGCGAGATTACCACGTGTATATGCCATACTCCGATTCTCTCCTCCACTCTTGATCTACAATTTCTCGGCTACGCGCAGCTTGGCTGAACGAGCACGTGAATTTTCGGTCAATTCCGTTTCCGTTGGAATCAACGGTTTTCTGTTAACTAAACGCAGGGTCCCCTTGCCGCCGCATACACACAACGGAAAATCGGGTGGACATGTACATTTTTCCAGATAACTGCTGAAAATCTGTTTACATATCCGATCCTCAAGGGAGTGGAAGGTAATAACAGATACACGTCCTCCTGGTGCCAGACAACGAACAGCCTGATGTAAGCCTTCTTCAAACGCACCCAACTCATCGTTGACGGCAATGCGTAATGCCTGGAAGCTGCGTTTGGCAGGATGTCCACCTGTACGGCGAGCTGCCGCCGGGATGCCTTCCTTGATCAGTTCCACGAGTTCACCTGTCGTCTCAATGGTAGATTGCGCTCGTTTTCCCACGATAACACGGGCAATTCTTCTCGAAAACTTCTCTTCACCATAGCGATACAAAATTCGAGCAATCTCTTCTTCTGGCCACTCATTCACAATCTCTTTGGCCGTCAGCATTGCATCCTGGTCCATTCGCATATCGAGCGGAGCATCGTGATTGTAGCTGAATCCACGTTCTCCTTCATCAAATTGCGGGGATGACACACCCAAGTCGTACAAAATACCGTCGACCTGTGGTACACCATCCTTCATTGGTACATCCAGATCCTTGAGTACCTGTTCCAGATCCCGAAAATTGGTTTTCACCAATGTTACACGTTCTCCATAAGCTGCGAGCTTCTCGCGAGCATTATCCAAAGCCCAATCATCCTGATCAAGTGCGATCAGACGTCCCCCTGGACCGAGCTTGGAAGCAATCACGGAGCTATGTCCGCCACCGCCTAAAGTGCAGTCCACGTATATACCGTCCTGCTTGATGTTTAATCCCTCTGTTGCCTCTTCTTTGAGTACGGTTATGTGGTGAAACAACCTGCACCCCTCCTGACTTTATAAATCAAAATTAAAATCGACCAGCTTTTCGGCAATGTCGTTGAATGCTTCTTCGGATTGATTGAAATAACTCTCCCATATGCCTTTGCTCCAAATCTCCACCCGGTTCGACACGCCAAGAACAACACAATCCTTGTCCAGCTTGGCATACTCTCTTAAATTGCCCGGCAGATTTACCCTGCCCTGTTTGTCCAGTTCACATTCGGTTGCACCCGAGAAAAAAAATCGGGTAAACGCACGTGCATCAGATTTCATCAATGGCAGTGCTTTGAGCTTCTGTTCCATGACCCCCCACTCCTCCATGGGGTACACGAAAAGACACTGGTCCAAACCCCGTGTGACAACGAAAGACGGTCCCAGAGATTCGCGGAATTTAGCCGGAATGATAACCCGACCCTTATCATCAATGCTATGTTGGAACTCCCCCATAAACATTGGCCCACTCACTCCTCACCCGTTTCTCCCACTTTGCCCCACTTTCCACCACCTAAGCATAATAGATTCGCACAAAAAAATCAAAACCCTTCTTGCATGACTTGATTTTTTAATTTTTCAGCATAAAAAAACGTCCTTGATCCTGTCACTCAGGATCAAAGACGCTTCCCTTAAACGGGCAATCGTATGTCTACCCGCACATGAGCCATATCATCAATAAACCATTCTATGCCTATTGAATCATTTCATCAGCTTGTAATTATTGGATAGTGCTTAAAATTTCCAGCTATCCAGGTATTTCACTTGCTCAGCTGACAAGGAGTCGATGCCAATATTCAGGCTTTCAAGTTTATAGCTGGCAACCTGCTGATCAATATCATAAGGTACATTAACAACGTTTTTACCCAAGTTTTCATAATTCTCACTTACATAACGCAGACCAAGCGCCTGCAGGGCAAACGTCGTATCCATGATTTCGGCAGGGTGACCATCTGCTGCACCCAGGTTCACAAGACGACCTTCTGCAAGAAGATACATTTTACGACCGTCTTTGAAACGATATTCCTCAATGTTGCGACGAACTGTGCGAATCGATTCCGAACGTTTAGCCAGTTCAGGTTTATTCACTTCAACATCAAAGTGACCCGCATTACTCAGGATCGCTCCGTCCTTCATCACATCGTAATGCTCACCTGTGATAACATCCTTATTGCCTGTAACTGCAATAAAGAAATCGCCCAATTTGGCGGCTTCCACCATCGTCATGACCCGGAACCCGTCCATGTGTGCTTCTACCGCTTTGATTGGATCGATCTCGGTTACGATCACATTGGCACCAAGACCTTTGGCGCGCATCGCTACACCTTTACCACACCAGCCATAACCTGCTACCACTACGTTTTTACCAGCGATAACCAAGTTAGTTGTACGAATGATCCCGTCGAATGCAGATTGTCCAGTACCGTAGCGATTGTCAAACAGATACTTGCAGTATGCGTCATTAACCGCAACCATCGGAAACTTCAATTGGCCTTCTTTCGCCAATGCTTTCAAACGGATAATACCCGTTGTCGTTTCTTCTGCTCCTCCGCGAATTGTTGCTGCGAGGTCAGGGCGCTCGGATGCAATAATGGTTGCAAAGTCTCCACCATCATCAATAATGAGATCAGGCTTCACCTCAAGCGCACGCAGTTGCAGTGATTTGAATTCCGCAGGCTCCGGATTGTACTTCGCATACACCGTAACCCCGTCTTCCACCAATGCTGCGCAAACATCATCTTGTGTAGACAATGGATTGCTATGCGTAATGGTTACTTCTGCACCACCCGCTTGGATCACTTTTGCCAAGTAAGCTGTTTTCGCTTCCAGATGAAGACAAATGGCAACCTTCAAACCTTTGAAGGGCAGATCCTGTTCGAACTGGCGACGAATGCGGTTTAGTACCGGCATATGCGCTTCTACCCAATCAATTTTCAGGTGACCCTCTGAAGCGAGTCCCATATCTTTAACAATACTGTTTTGCAATGCAGGTGTAGTCATTTCACGTCCTCCTCGTTTATGTTTTTCTTCTATTATAAAGGGCTCTACAGTGCAATAACCTTATGCTCTCCAAGGAATTCACTTGAGGCCTTAATCAGTTCATCGATCCACTCGGTGCCATAACGATTCAGGTAAAAGAGTGCATTATGTACTCGTTCCTGTGGTTTGCCCGTTGGGAATAAGGAGTTCTGAATGCCGTTCCAGTGCCTTAGACTCACATTGTGTTTATCTTCGATAGCTTTGTGAGTCTGCTGTTTCAGATACTGCATTTGCTCGTTGATTTTACTCAAATTGGTGTCGCCAATTCGTTCCAGCCCCGGATGAATCTCCGCGATCTCATCTAGCAACGGTCCATACAGATCAAGAAACGCTTCCTGAACCTTGTCAAACTGTTCATCTACCTGGAACGTCTCCTGCTGTGCGAGCCATTGCTCCTTCTTTTCTTCCATATGATATTGAACATCCTGAAAAGAAAGTCCATATTGTTTCATATGTTTGTGATGAATATCTTCCATAATGGTGAAAGACAACCGCGGCAACAAAATGGGCATTTGCAGGCCGAACTGACGGAATGCTTCCCGAGTCAAACCCCAATATGCAATTTCACCTTGCCCCAAAATAGCAGCGGCTACAGGCAACACGGAATCTTGCATTAATGGTCGTGTCAATACGTTATTACTGAAGCGCTCCGGATGTTCTCCCAGTTCCTGAAGCAGAAGTTCCTCTGTGAAAGAAACCAAACCTTTGCGATCACTATATAAACCGTCCTTCAACAACAAGAGTAGACGCGTACCTTCATGAATGTAGAATAGATTGGCTCCATCCTCCGCTACTTCGGCAGGCATAGCATAACCAGCTTGTTGTACCAGCGAAGCACCTTGTGTGTATGCGCTGCGCAGTACTTCATTTTTTCGTATCAACCGCTCAAACACGGGCTGTTCCAACCTGCGTAAATCTGGATCCGATGCATCCATTAGAACAAGTCCACTGCTGGCAAACAAAGCAGATATCATGCGGGCAAATGCATCACTCAGATTTGAACTGGATTGATGGATCTCTGTGATGCATTTCATCAGTCCTGGTTTATGTATCGTATCAGGTAAAAGATGTTCCACCTGTTCGAGTACATTCATCCACTGCTGCGTATCCACATGAACATTACTCACAGAATCCCTTCCTGCGAATCGTCCTTGTAACTTAACCTTGTTCATGTCTCCCTGACGATCAGGTAGATATGTGTGGTTAACCTCATCCCAGTCATGGTCTTCACCGGCAATCCAAAATACTGGGACTACCGGGCGTTGAAGTCTTTCTTCCGCTTCACGCGCAGCTGCCACTACGCTGGCGGCTTTGTATATGACGAACAGTGGTCCGGTGAGCAGACCGCTCTGCTGTCCTCCTGTAACCACTAGTGCATCTTGTTCTGCAAGACGTGTGATGGACGCATGAACCTCTCCATGGTCGTTCACCCGCTTATTATATATACGTAAATACTCTGCCAGATCACGACGATCAATACGTGTGTTTTCCGATTGGTCCAGCCACTCGGCACGCGCCTGAAGTCCTGATTCCCAGCGAATGTCATACTCGTAAAGGCCACGCGCAGCATCTCTTGAACAGATATAATCTTCTGCAAGTCTTGATCCGCTGCGGAGTGCCTCGGTAATACCGTTCATGAGGTCTGCCTCCTATTCTGCTTCAAAGAGCCTTTCTTGATTGTACCGAATTCAGGGCCGCTTCGTCAAAAGAAAGTAATTAAAATACGAAAAAAACCGCCGAACGAGTCGGCGGCATTTAATACATCAATAATAGCATATCGCTTTAATATTCCTATTATACGTAAGGTTCTGCAACCCAGTGACCTTTGGAAACCTCAATCAATTGAGAATTTTCCAGGTTGTACGGATCATTTGCAGGACCGCCAGATCCGTTCTGAATCGGGCTCATATGCTCTTCCGGCAGCAAGATGCGACGTTTGTTCGCTTCCACTTCCGGATCAGGTACAGGGATCGCGGAAAGCAATGTTTTGGTATAAGGGTGGACAGGGTTCGCATATAGTTCTTCACTTTCTGCGAGCTCAACCACTTTACCCATGTACATTACAGCTACACGGTCACTGATATGTTTAACCATTGACAAGTCATGCGCAATAAACAGGTATGTCAAGCCGAGACGTTGCTGAAGTTCTTCAAGCAATTTAACGACCTGTGCCTGAATGGATACATCCAGTGCAGACAATGGCTCATCACAGATGATGAATTTAGGGTCTACAGCAAGTGCACGCGCAATCCCGATCCGTTGTCTTTGACCACCGGAGAATTCATGTGGATAACGAAGTGCATGACTTGGATTCAAACCTACCAGATCAAGCAGTTCCTCCACTCGTCTCTTGCGCTCTTTAGAGCTGGAAGCCAGACCATGAATATCGAGTGACTCCCCGATAATATCCATAACATTGAAACGCGGGTTAAGAGATGCATATGGATCTTGGAAAATCATCTGCATATCTTTACGCATTTCTTTCATTTTGCGCGGGGACAACTTGTAGATATCCGTTCCGTTGAAGTTAACATTTCCGCCAGTTGGCTCATAAAGACGCAGAATGGTACGACCTGTTGTGGATTTACCACAGCCAGACTCGCCTACAACGCCAAGTGTTTCACCTTCAAAGATATCAAAGCTTACGTCATTGACCGCTTTGAGAATGTTACCTTTACCCAAATTAAAGTACTGTTTCAAGTTTTTCACTTGTACCAGAGGCTTATTGCTGCCTTTGATAATACCAGCCGGAGCTGGTTTTTCCTTTTTGGGCTCGTCCAGACGTGGCAAGGCATTCAGCAATTTAATGGTGTATGGATGTTGAGGGTTACTAAAGATTTCTGCAGTTGTTCCTGTTTCAACAACTTCGCCTTCCTTCATAACAACAACACGGTCACACATACCCGCTACGACACCAAGGTCATGCGTAATCAGCATGATCGATGTTCCCAGCTTTTGCTGCATGTCTTTCATGACATCCAGAATTTGAGCCTGAATTGTAACGTCAAGTGCAGTTGTCGGCTCATCCGCAATCAGAAGGGATGGACGACATGCAAGCGCGATCGCAATCATGGCACGCTGACGCATACCACCAGAGAATTGGTGAGGATAATGATTCATGCGAATAGCCGCATTTTTAATACCTACAAGTTCCAGCATCTCCAAAGCCGCTTTATTCGCCGCTTGTTTGGACATGTTCTGATGCTTGCGCAATACTTCAGTAATTTGTTTACCAATTTTAATGGTAGGATTCAATGAAGTCATTGGATCTTGGAAGATCATACCGATATCTTTACCACGAATCGCTTCCATTTGTTTGTCTGTCTTATTCAGCAGGTCTTGCCCGTGAAAAGTAATTTCTCCGCTTTTGACCTTCGAAGGCGGGGAGGGAATCAATTTCATGATGGTTTGGGCGGTAACACTCTTACCACTACCCGATTCACCTACGATCCCCAGCGTCTCTCCTTTGCCAAGTTCAAAACTCACATGTTTAACGGCATCAAATTCACCAGAACGTGTTGAGAACGACACACTCAGGTCTTTGACAGTTAAAATCGGCTCCATAATCCCACCTCCTGTTTCTATTTACGTAATTTCGGATCGAGTGCGTCACGCAGACCGTCTCCGAGCAAGTTAAATGCAAGCATTGTAAGAACCATCAGGCCTGCTGGGAACCACATCCGCCACGGGAATAGCGTCCAGCCTGTAAGTGCATCATTGATCATAGAACCAAGTGAAGATCTTGGTGCTGATACACCCAATCCAAGGAAGCTCAGGAACGCTTCAGCAAAGATTGCATTTGGAATGGACAACGTCAATGTTACCAGAATCGGTCCTATTGCATTGGGCAACAAATGACGGAACAATTGACGCCCTGTGCTTGCTCCCATGGACCTTGCAGCAAGAATAAAGTCTCTGTTTTTGAGTTGCATAATTTCACCACGCACAATCCATGACATGCTGATCCAGCCTGTGATGGTGAGGGCAATGATAATCGTTGTCAGACTTGGTTCCAGTACAACCAGCAACAAAATTACAACAAGCATGTACGGCAAGGAGTAGAGGATTTCGGAAAACTTGTTCATAATTCCATCTACACGTCCACCATAGAAACCCATGATCGCTCCATAAATAACCCCGATAACAAGGTCAATCAAGGCTGCGGCCAAACCTACAGTAAGGGATACACGTGCTCCTACCCAAGTTCTTACCCACACGTCGCGACCAAGCTCGTCCGTACCGAACCAGTGCTCCGCACTCGGTGCTGCATTGGCATTCAACAAATCATTGGAATAATAATTATAACTTGTAAACAAAGAAGTTGGACCAATCAAAGAGAAAATCACGACAAGAACCAACACACTCAGACTGATCATTGCAGCCTTATTGGTTGCAAGTCTGTACATGGCATCTTTAAAAAGGGATACACTTTCTTGCGGTTTAACCGCTGCCTGACTAGTCAGGTTCGTGTTCGCCGTTTCATTCTTTTTATTATTCGTGCCAGACAACGTTATGCCCCCTTCCGGCTTTCCAGCTTAATTCTAGGATCAATCAGCACGTAAGCGATATCCGTAAAGAAACGAGCCAACATCAGGAGGATACCATAGAAAATCGTAATCCCCATGATCATAGTGTAATCACGGTTTGTGATACTCTCTACGAATACTTTACCAATTCCCCCGATGTTAAAGATCTGTTCAATTACAACGGAACCTGTGATGATATTCGCTGTCATTGGACCAACATAAGTTACTACTGGTAGAATACCGTTTCTTACAACGTGTTTAAACATGATTGCAGGCCATTTCAAACCTTTGGCTTTAGCTGTTTTGATATAATCTGCATGTAAAACTTCAAGCATGCTCGAACGCGTCAAACGAGCGATAAAAGCAATCGGAGATGCAGATAGCGCTGCAACCGGAAGAACATAATCCAATGGACCATCAAAGCCCATAACGTTAAACCAGCCTAATTTAGTAGCAAAGAGATACTGCAATAGTGACGCAAGCAAGAAGCTCGGAACAGCTATCCCTATGACAGCCAGGATCATCGTGATATCATCAATGAGTTTACGATGGTAAACTGCAGCAATAAGGCCCAGCAGAACACCCACGATAATGGAGATAACAATTGCAAACACTCCAAGCTTCAGCGAAGCGGTGAATGTTTCGCCGATCATTCCGGCTACATCTCGATTGAGATATTTCATTGAGACTCCGAAATCTCCCTTAATGATTCCACCCATATACTTCAGGTATTGTTCATACATCGGTTTGTCCAATCCATACTTCTGTTCCAGCAAGACCCGAATTTCAGGCGATACTTTTTTCTCAGATGTAAAAGGGTCACCCGGAATAGCCTTCATCAGGAAGAAGGTTGCAGATGCGAGTATGAAAAGCGATAGCAGCATAAATAATAGTTTTTTCAACACATACTTAACCAACCCTTGCACACCTCCACAAACAATATTTTGTATACAAATCGATTGTAGAATTAGACAGAAATAAAGTCCAATCCATTTATCGGAAATTTCAAGAATTATAAGGAAAATCGGTGCACATACAAAAAATCGGGATATATATGGAATTCCACATATATATCCCGAAGTATTCATATTAGACTTCAGAACAACTTATTTCTCTTCCAGATATGCACGAGTGTAGTCAATAGCTCCACTGAAATCAAGTTGTACACCTTTCAGGTAAGGCTTAGTCAAAGATACGTTAGTGTAATAATAGATTGGCATAACGCCCATTTCATCTTGAATCAGGATTTTCTCAGCGTCAGCAAATGCAGCCATACGTGCAGCTGGATCAGCAGATTTTACAGTTTCTTTAACATCTTTGTCATACTGTTCGTTGCTGAATTTGGAATCATTGTTTGTGTTTCCAGTAGTCCACATTTCCAAGAAGTTGTATGGATCGTTGTAGTCAGCAGACCAACCTGCACGAGCTACTTGGAAGTTTTGGTTTTGACGGTTCTCAAGGAATACGCCCCACTCTTGGTTTTCTGTTTTCACATCAACACCAAGATTTTGTTTCCACATGTCAGCAACCGCCAAAGCGATTTTCGCGTGACCATCACTAGTGTTGTAGATCAACGTAACAGCTGGCAATGTTGTGTAACCTTCTTCTTTCATACCTTCAGCAAGCAATGCTTTAGCTTCTTCAACATTTTCTGTGAAGTAATCGTCTTTGTGCTCATCACGGAATTCGCCGTTTTCACCACGGATACCTGGAGGTACAAAGCCGAATGCTGGAATTTGTCCACCTTGTGTAACTTTGTCAACAATCAGCTGACGCTGAATTGCCATTGCAAATGCTTTACGGATTTTTACGTTGTTAAATGGTGCTTCGTTTACGTTGAACTGATAGTAGTACGTACTTGCAATACCAGTAGCTTTGAACTCGTCCGGCAATTCCGCTTTTACAGAAGGAATTTGGTCGGATGGAATTTCACCGTTAGGTGCACCAGTGTAGTCCAATTGTCCTGATTTGTAAGCTTGCAGTTCGGAAGCACTGCTGTTTGTCAGAGACATATCGATTTGAGCCAATTTAATATCGGCAGCTGCATGGTAACCATCGTTTTTCTTCACAACAATTTTTTGACCTTTAGAGTATTGATCCATTACAAATGGTCCGTTAACGATCATGTTTTTGTAGTCTGTGAAGAATTTGTCATTGGTGTCAGCAGATGCATGTACTGGGTAGTACGTGTAGAATGCTGTCAGACCCAAGAAGTAAGGTGTTGGGTTTTCCAACGTTACTTCCAATGTGTGCTCATCAGTAGCTTTAACGCCTACTTGTGAGAAATCTGTGACTTTAGTACCTTTGTATGTTTCATCTTTGCTGAGGTTGTAACCTTCAGCACCTTTAATGTAGTACAATTGGTATGCATATGGAGAAGCTGTTTCCGGTTTCAAAGCACGTTCCCAAGAACGAACAAAGTCTTCGGCAGTGATTGCATCACCGTTGCTCCATTTAGCTTCCGGGTTCAGGTTGAAAACATATTTCAAACCATCTTCGGAAATTTTCCAGTCTTTAGCTACGCCTGCTTGTTCTTTACCATCAGCATCAATGCGTACAAGACCTTCGTACAAGAATTTCAGAACTGTGTTGGTTTGGCTGTCTTTTGCTTGAGCCGGGTCCAACGTAGGAGGTTCAGCTGACAGGTTGATTTTCAGAATTTGATCTTTAGCAAGACCATTTCCTTCGTTTGCAGAACCAGTATCGGTGTTACCTGTGCCTTCGTTTTTCGATCCGCACGCTGCAAGTACGGTACCGAACGCCAAAATCAGCGTCAAAAGGACTAATAGACTTTTCCTTTTCATCTAACACGTTCCCCCTAAATTGATATGGTTTATATGTTTATAGATTATACAACCACCGGTCAAAAAAATCTACATTACTTTTTCAGAAAGTAATGTTTTTTTCAGTTTTCGACAAAATCGACACATTTTTTGCCTCTTTTGCGTTATGTAACCTTACATCAGTTGCATGAAGTATCTAAATAATCCAAATAAAGTAAACAAAACATACCCGAAACTCATGATAACGAAAGACATGCGCCATACGGCCCGGAACATTCTACCCCTATCGACCTTCCCTTTTAGTCGATTTTGCGCACCCCCGATGAATCCAAGTGCTACTAGTATGAGTATTAATGTCAGATAAAAACCAAAATTCGAATCAAATGTTAAGTTGAATAACGCTGAAACTGAAAATACAAGAAAAAAAGTGGTTACATCCATTGCCATTCGCAATGCTTTACGTTTGTCTTTTTTCCATACGTACATGCCCCAATAGACAAGAAAGAACGGAAAAAAGGGCAATATGCTCAACACAATAAAAAGTCCCATTAATTCACTCCTTCCGGTTGCATTCCTTCAATCAGATGAAGCAGTATTTCATGTGTAGGTGCAAAAAGGTCCAACTTCTGTGCCATCTTTACAATATGACCGTTAATTGACCTCACTTCTGTACCACGTCCAGCGAGAACATCTGCAAGCATGGAGGAAGTATTCGTGGCAGTAGAACGACAAACCGATATCAGTTGATCCCACATATCCTGATCCAAACATATTCCACTTGCAGAGTAGATTAACAATACTTCATCATATAACTGGCGCATTAGCCTCTTTCGTTCTTCCTTGACGATCAATTCTCCATTAGGGATTCGCCATAGTGCCGTGAGCGGGTTAATGACTGAATTAATCAATAGTTTCCTGTATATCAGCTTATCGATTTCATTCGACACTGTACAGTCAAATCCTGCCTGCTGCAACGATCCCGACAGAGTAAATGTTCTCTGCTCCTCTATAGAGGTAGAAGCTCCTATATGTATGTTGTACCTCCCCAGCCTAGTTTCACCTGTACCTGCACGAGTCACCTGACTTTGTGTTCGCTTCGCACCTTCTGTTGTAACCGCACTACACAGAAGCGACTTTGGCAAAGCTGCTTGAAGTTTTGTAAGATGGCCCATCCCATTCTGAAAACAAGCGACATTCAGCACATGATCTTGTAATGGACTAATCTCATCAATGAAATCATCAATGCTTGTCTGCTTAACCATGAGCAGTAACCATTCTCCTTGTGTGTTCTTCCATGTGTCAGTCAGCTTACTTATTGGTTTCGCCTGTATTTGATCCGGTAGAATATGTATCTCCTCGTCTTGTTCCACAATGGTTACTCCATTATGGCTGAGGAGGTCTGCCTGAGCTGTTGTTCTGGTCCAAAATCTGACCTGGTTACCTGACGCCAGCAGTTTCCCGCCATACAAAAGACCAAGTGCCCCCGCTCCTACGATGTCAATGATCATATGATGCACTCCTCTCCGCTTCAGTAGTTTCTCCTTCTATTATCTATAATAGAACAAAAACACCAAACTAAAAACCCGTCATACCTGCCGTTGTGTAACGGAGGTGTGGCGGGTTCATACCTGACTTTCACAAATCAAACGTCTGAATTTGTTATTCAATTCGTTCCAGATTCCCGTTGGCATCCATCTTGAAACGTGTCTTAAGTTCCTCTTCTTCTTCGGACAAAAATGCGAGTCTGCGAGCCCGATCCATAATCTGAATCAAAGCTTTGTAGTCGTCATTCACCACACGGTAATCCGTCTGTACTTCATTCACTTCCTTGGAGAGACGGTCATTCTCAAGACGTAGTTCAAGCAATTCATCTTCTTTCTCCCGAAGCTCCTTCTCCAGCATCTTGAGTTGACGATTACTCTCCTGCACCGTTCCCTTCCATTGTCGCAGGAAGCGGATTACTGCATCCATCGATAATGAATCGTCTGAGATCCCATCTGATTTGTACAGATGTTCTTCAGTGTCCAGTGTAGACAGTGCTGCAACCTGCGGTCCGAGCATAGCTGGTTGCTTTCTGAGATAACTTCGTTTTTGTCGTTGTGCCTTGGCGTTACTGATGGCAGAATCATACTTTTTACGTACACAACTGTTCCAGCGAAAACCGCATGCGGCAGATGTTCTGCCTATTTTTTCGCCCACCTCTTCAAAAGCGGCCAATTGTGTACTGCCTTCCCGAATATGACGCAAAGTAACCTCAGCCAATATCAAATCGTCCTCTGTACTCCAAGCATCCTGTCTCACTGCAGTCATGCTATAATACCCTCCTAACAACATCCTAAAATAACCGTCCGCATTACCGGAAGCCCGGTATGTGAATTAGGTATAAAAGCTGCTTCATTCATTCTTATGCCTCTCATAGAGTTCATAGAATTGATTTCATACTAAAATGTATTTCCACATTCAGGCTTGCTCATACGTGACATACGTAAAACATATCCCTCTATACTTACTTTGAGCAAAAAAAAGAATTCGCTTTCATATCCAAATTTGTTTACACGTTTTTCCTTTCCCGGTATAATGTTGTGTAGACAATCTATGAACGTACTTAGGAGAGGAGGATTTACCGTGGCACGCATGTTTCGGGTACTCGGGTTCTTCACGCTTGCAATTGGCCTGATGGCTTTTGCGGGAGATCTGGTCGAAATGGCTTTGCTTTTTTTCCTGCAGACTGCGTTTTTTGTCATTTTGGGATACTTGAAATTTACCGAGCGAACGTACATATTGCTCTTCTGGGGTTATATGATCGTAACATTCACGGGTTTCAGCTACTGGACCGTATTCGAAATGGGTTTGCCGCTCTAATCCACCTGCAGCATCAAAGTGATCCGATATCTGTCGGGTTGCTTTTTTGTTGTGTTCAGATTAAATGAATGTTCATGGTGTTATGTAACCACTAAGGATATTTCACGTATTTGTTTCATATATTGTCTGGAAGACAACAAGCCTGTACGTTTGTCATTTAAGAAGTGGAAAGGAGAATGGATCGGTGAAACGTCAACACGGCATTTCCGCCTTTATATTATGCATCATTTTATTCCTCCAGCTACCTTTAGCCTATGCCTATGGAGAGTCTTCACCTGAGGATACACGTGAGATATTACAAAAAAGTCTATCCATCGTTGAAATCGATCATGAAATCGAACGCATCACCGAAAGGCAGAAGCAGCTGGGTCAACAACACGAGACATTATCCGTCCAGCTGCAGGAACAGGAAGAGCAGATACATATTCAGCAAGATCGGGCCGGAGCTGTAGTGAGGTCCTACTACACAGGAGAACGCGACAGCCTCCTCATGACGGTCCTGGGAGCCAGATCATTCAAAGACCTGTTTGTACTGTATGATTATTACCAGATTATTATCGGACGGGATCAGGCTGTGCTGGACAAGTATCAGGACCGTTATCACAATCTGCAACAGACTTCCACTCAGATTCGTCAGACTACAACAGAATTAACCGAAATGAAGACTAATCTTCAAAACCAGCGGGAACGTGTAGTCGCCTTGCAAAAAGAAGTGGATGCCCAAATAGCCACCAGCGGAGATGCGGCAGCGATTCAGAAACTGATGGATGAATTAACCCTTTATTGGGAGAATATCGGCATCTATGAGGTGAAACGATATTTCAAAGCATTGGCATCTGCCATGCAGAACCTGCCCGATTTTATCCAAAAACAAAACGGAGGTATATCCACGACTGGAACAACGTATACGATTCGAATTGGGCAGGATGAGCTTAATGCATTTCTTCGTTCCCAAAATTCAATCTTTGAAGACTTTGCCTTTCAGTTTAATCAGGATAAGATTATAGCTTCCGGTCAGCGGGATCAGTTGCAATTAAGCATAGAAGGACATTATACGGTAGAAAATGAACCGCAAAACTCCATTCGTTTTCATGTGGACAAACTTGTATTCAACCAGCTTGAATTACCAGACACCACTCGCCGAATGCTTGAAAAAGAATTTGACCTTGGGTTCTATCCACAGAAAATCCTCTCGTTTGTGAAAGCAACCGATGTTTCGACAAGTGAAGGCATACTGGAAGTAAAACTAGCTATATCCTTTTAAAGAGGTTGAACACGAACTTAACGTTAATTCGTCGTTCTAATACTGTCTACGTATTGATTCGCTGTAATTTCACCCTTTAAAAATTGTTGTACTTTTTTATGAAAACGAGTTATTAGAGCATGACTTTCGGTCGTGGCAGCAGGGACATCTTGGGTGGTCGGGAACCAGGATTGTCCCTTTGTCATGTCATAACGTCCAACGAGTTTCTCAGACTCCAAATCCAGCTCCTGTTGCTTTGCGGGCAACCGGTTAACCTGTTGGTACCATTTCAGCTGTGTCGTAGCGGACGTCATTCCTTCAATCCATCTACTGGCCTCCTCAGCCTCAACCGAACCCGCAGTAATAACAAGGCTTCTGGAGTTTAAGGTTTCCAAGGTTTCGAAAAAAATCCGCTCCAAAGAATCTTTATCAACTGCACTCGCTTGATCCGCACTTAATAATTGAGATAACAACGATATAACCATCGGTGTGCCGTTCTGGTCAGCAGTTGGAGAGAACTCTGAATTGGTAGACTCCAGCTTAATAAGGGGCTGAATCTGATTCATCAACTGAATCCCCTGCTGAAGATTCCCCGTTTGCGAATCTATCTGTGTTCGTTTAACTTGGTCTGGTGCCATTTTCGGTTCCAAATGATTCAGCCACGCATTTGTCCCGTACATATCATTGATGTTCATTGTAATTAAAGGGGTGCCTTCCGCAACGGCTTGTTGAGTAAGTTTGACCCACTGATCTTTATTGCGAGGTAATGACTCCAGACCAGCTCTCTTCAGAAATGAAGATTGGGCAGCCAGAATGTACGGATCAAAATCAAAAGGCATTCCCCACTGATAACCATTCCACTCTGTCATTCCCCGTAACCCAACTACCGTATCTCCTAGCGACTTCGATAATGTGGTTCCGTTTAACGGATACAGGTACCCTTTTTGGGCATAATATTGCACTTCCTCACTATCAAGCAGAACAACATCACCGTTCTCTCCTAGTGAAAATTCAAGATCCAAAACATGCTTATATGTATCCGGCTTCTCATTCCGAAGATTAATCTCTACCAGCTGGGAGGCAGCAACTTCTTTGGCTATCTTTTGAAAGGCTTGAAACTCTTCATCCGACATGGCCACTACAATCTCCAGCGGAGCTTGAGCATCTTCATTACGGGACGAAGACCCAGGAAAAGCATCCTTCTCCTGATCGCGTTCCTGATTGAGCTGGGAACCTCTAAAGTCAAAACTCGGTGACAAGATCGTTAACGAAAGCAGCAATACCGCGAATAAAACAACCTGATGTCTACGCTTCATTAACTTCCCTCCCTGTTCACCTAGTTTTTTCCTGCAGCAATTATTGTAACAAATAAGTAGTACTCTTGTCCTACCCTGCCGAAAAACACTTTTTCGGATTTTTGCATAATAAGAGCATATCGAGTTCTGTGTAATAACGCTTACTTATTTTTTCAGCAAAAAAGCCGGCTCCAGGAGCCGGCTTCAATAACAACATTTTCCGGGAAATAAATCCCCTAAATTTTACAATAAATCAGCTGCAAGCTGTGCCAGCTTGGACCGTTCTCCTTTTTCGAGCATGATGTGTCCGCTGATTCCCTCTTGTTTGAACCGTTCCACGATATACGTCAGACCATTACTGGCAGAATCAAGATACGGATGGTCTATCTGTTCGGGGTCTCCCATCAAAATAATCTTACTGCCTTCACCGACCCTTGATACAATGGTCTTCACTTCGTGGCGTGACAGATTCTGGGCTTCATCAATAATGATAAACTGTCCAGGTATCGATCTTCCACGAATATACGTTAAGGCCTCCACCTGAATACTGCCAAGCCCCATTAGGATTTTATCGATATCTCCGGCTTTTTTGGTGTCAAACAAAAACTCCAGATTATCATATATTGGCTGCATCCATGGACGAAGTTTTTCTTCCTTCTCACCAGGCAAATAACCGATATCTTTCCCCATTGGAACGACAGGGCGAGCGATCAACAGTTTTTTGTACTTATGATCATCCTCTACCTTAAGCAGACCTGCTGCAAGTGCCAGCAAGGTTTTTCCTGTTCCGGCTTTACCGGTGATAGTAACAAGCGGGATGTCATCATTTAAAAGCAGTTCCAGTGCCATGCGTTGTTGTGCGTTACGTGCACTAATACCCCAGACATTATCATTACTGAGGAAAAGCGGCTCCAGCTTTGTTCCCTCTGTGTTCACTTTAAGCAAAGCCGATTTATTGGTTCCCATCTCATCCTTGAGAATGACAAATTCATTCGGATACAACGAATATGACAACTGCAATGGTTTGATTGGTAAAAAACGATATGTGTAAAACTCATCAATCACTGACGGATGAACTTTTAGGGCCGTATAACCTGGATATAACTCACTGAGTCCTGCCGTCCGATCTGATAAGTAATCCTGTGTGAACAGACCAAGTACATCCGCTTTGATACGCACAAGTACATCTTTACTGACAAGCACGACCTGACGTTCAACTACTTCCTTTTCATTCTCCTCAATCTGATAATTCAGTGCGACAGCCAAAATGCGATTATCGTTGGACACTTCACCAAACATTTCCTGAACTTTCACGAAACTCCGATGATTCAGCTCTACTTTCAGGTTACCTCCATTAGCCAAAGGTACCCCACTGTGCAAGTGACCCAGCTCTCGTAATCCATCTAACAGTCTGGATACATTACGGGCATTACGCCCAATTTCATCGGCATTTCTTTTTTTGGAGTCGATCTCCTCCAGTACAACCGCGGGAATGATTACCTCATGTTCCTCAAAGGCAAATATGGCATTGGGGTCATGCAGAAGCACGTTGGTATCCAATACAAAAATCTTTTTCATTCAATCCCCTCCAAAGCGGCGTCGTTAAAGGCATGAATAGTGTGATCTTTCAGCAGCGGCATGGACAATCATGATCCCATACATAAATGTATTCGACTAGGGCAAAATAATTGTCAACCATTCTGAAAAACTCCAAGAAAGGATGAACATTTATGAAAATATGGGTTTGCACGCTGCTTCTGATCTTTATACTTACAGGTTGCAACAGTTCCACACGCAGCGCTTCGCCGAATCAAGGTACACATGCGAAAGGTTACGGAGGAAATGTACCAACTCAGCAAGATCAAGGGAAAGGATCTCACATGCTCAATGCACAGGAAGATCGGATGAATCCTTCACGTTTGGACCGTCTCAATGAGAATACAGGTGAAGTCCATGATACCAACATTGCGGATGATGCAAAGAGTGGCCGGATGCCAAATGAAAAACGAATCAATCACCTTAAAGTTCTTGCCAAGCAAGTAGAAGGTGTTGAAGATGCGAACTGCGTCATACTCGGTAATACAGCCGTAGTTGGCATCGATGTTGATGGTGAACTGGAACGTGCTCGGGTGGGTACCATTAAGTACGCTGTTGCCGAAGCACTTCGCAAAGACCCCGAAGGTATAGATTCCATCGTTACTGCTGATGCAGATGTCACTGAACGAATTAAAGAGATTGGTGAACATATTCGTCAAGGGCACCCAATTTCCGGTTTTGCTTCAGAACTCGCTGACATGGTGGGACGAATTATCCCTCAACTCCCGAAAGACGTCAAAGTCCGTCAAAATCCGGATGAACCCATGAATCAAAAACAACAAATGCAGCAGCTGCATTCATCGGACAAAAGACAACAAAAAGCCCAGTGATCTCTCACTAGGCTTTTTTCATGGCAGCAAAAACCTGCTCATCTAATTTCTCAGCAGCACGCTGATCATATATTTTGACATATTGAGGCACAGAGGACAATTGAGCGCCGTAAAACAGAGCATTCCTCACCGCTTCAATTGTAATGTCGAAACAGCACATATTAAATGGAACGTCCAGCAGCGGATCTTGTCGTACCGCAGCACGTCCGTTCACTGCGTACACCGTCTCTTCTCCAAAAACAGTTACCGTAATGAGCGGATTAGTAATCATGTTATTCACTAAACGTGAACGATGATCAATTGCTATACGAAAAGTAGAAGCATTCTCCGCATAAATCCAGGAGATGGCTGTTGAAGTCGGACCTCCGGATTCTACATCCACTGTGCTCAGAAGCACAAAGGTCTCATTCTTGAATTGCTGTAAAAGAGATTCAGTTAATTGTGTGACGGCTTCGGACATTCAACCAGCCCCCTAACCTTCTTTATGCAATTCTTGTACTTGGTTTATGTTATTATAGCATACCGATTAACGTGCTTCCAATCCCAAAAGAATGAAGGTTATTCGCCTGAAGGTGAAGCCGTTACTTTACCTGAAAGTGTATCTTGTAAAGCCTGCTTGGCATTGGCGAGTTCCGTCTCATTAATATACACATATGGACTTCTCCACTCACCGGTAACCGGAGTATAATGCACATCCGAAGTGGAAATGTTCCAATACGTCGAGATAAAGTTTTTCATTTGTTCCGATTCCACATCTGTCGTCATATTCTTGTCAACTGCACCAATTACTTTGCTGATCTTTGTAATGCCCCCAAGAGATTTCATCTGATCCAGCATGGAGTTCAGCACTTGGTTTTGACGTTTGTTACGATCAAAGTCGTTGGATTCATCAGTCTTCGGATTACAATTGGATTTGCGGTAACGAACAAAATCTAGTGCTGCTTTACCATCGAGATGTTGTACGCCTGCGACCAGATTGATATCTGTACCATCGGCTGTATCTCTATAACACATATTTTTATCCACAGTCACATCCACGCCACCTACGGCATTGACAGCATCACGGAATGCCTGGAAATTCAGGACGGTTGTATAATTAATATCTACATCCAAATACTTGCCCATCATTTCTTTCATCTGATCCTCTGCATTTTTGCCAGTGGTTTTTTCCTGTGCTTTGAATCTTGGATAATAGGAATTCAGCTTGTTGGATTTGTACCCATCCAATTGAATACGCGTGTCTCGAGGCAAAGATACAATGGTTGCCGTCTTGGTCTTCGGATTCAACGAAGCCACCATAACAACATCCGAGAGATATGTGCCAGTTTCAGGACGGTTATCTGTGCCTAATAACAGCATCGTGATCGGTTTGGTTGTGGCTGACATCCCGGGAGGTACCGGTTTATCGATGCCTGTATCCACGACTTGATTGTATACCCAGTACGCATATCCACCGCCTACCACAATGGCAATAACCAATAGACTTAAAAGGATTCTGCCAAAAGCATTCATTCTCTTTTTCTTCTTAGGCTGCTTGCCCTTGCCATTCTTCGATCCAGAAGCACCCGATTGCGTTGGTGCCTGTCTCCGTGGAGGCAGTCCGTTCGAATTTGAGTTCATATCTTCAACACCTTTATCACATCTGTTTTTGTCTAAATAAAAGACAACCGCTTTCCCTAAGGAAAACGGATGGTCTGTACAAGACAGGATTTATGAGTTTCGAGCGGCAGCTTCCGCTTTTTTCTTTTGACGACCTTCAATAAAATAACGCACTCTCACTAATAACATCAAACCAACCGCGACCAACAAACATTGAATGATGGGCAGCTTGTCGATCTGAAAAATAAGAAGCATGAATGTGCCCATCGCCATCAAAATATAGAGAACGATTTCCTTACCAAGTGGCAATTTCTGACGTACCCGAAACACCTTGTTATATACGTAAGTAATCAATACAAAGATGACGATGTAGGCTACGATCGGGTTTGACGCGAACCATGCTTGCATGCACAGCCAGCTCCTTTCGTGTTCATGCTAGGATAAGTTAACTGATTGATGGAATTCCCTTTAGCAACTTAGAGAGCCAGTACTTGCATCGTGACCGTTTCGGTCTCAGCTCGTTCTTCTGATCGCTGTTATCCCCAGATTTTTTTGATCCATTTTTCAATGGTAAAATCCGGGGATAAAGGCGAGCGCTTCGCTTCTTCAGAATCGATTCTGATCCCTACACTACTTTAGCTGTACAACCCTCTCGTTACTTGCCGGGCCCATCAAATGCTAACTTATATAGTTTATTTTGTTGTTATTAGGCTTTAGAAGCCATTTTGCGTTGTTTTTCTGCACGCTCACGCTCGGATTTGTTCAGGATCTTTTTACGAAGACGAATAGATTTTGGTGTAATCTCACAATATTCATCTTCATTCAGATATTCAAGCGCCTGTTCCAACGAGAAGATAATCGGAGTTTTAATTTTAACCGTATCATCTTTACCAGAAGAACGAACGTTAGTCAGTTGTTTTTCTTTGCAGATGTTAACAACGATATCATTGTCACGTGTATGTTCACCAACAATCATACCTTCGTAGATTTCAGTACCCGGCTCCAAGAAGAGCGTACCGCGATCCTCAACGCCCATCATGCCATAGAACGTAGATGTACCCGTTTCAGTTGAGATCAACACGCCTTGGTGACGTCCACCCACTTGACCGGATACTACTGGAGCGTAGCTGTCAAATGCATGGTTCATTACACCGTAACCACGAGTCAATGTCAGGAAGTTGGTGCTATATCCGATCAAACCACGTGCTGGAATCAGGAACTCCAGACGAACTTGACCACTACCTGTGTTAACCATGTTAACCATCTCTGCTTTACGTGCGCCCAGGCTCTCCATTACGGAACCCATGCTCTCTTCAGGGATATCAATCAACAAGCGCTCAACAGGTTCCATTTTCTTACCGTCAACTTCTCTTACGATAACTTCTGGTTTGGATACTTGAAGCTCATATCCTTCACGACGCATATTTTCAATCAGGATACCCAAGTGAAGCTCACCACGTCCGGAAACGATAAATGCATCAGGGCTATCCGTTTCGTCAACACGAAGGGAAACATCTGTTTCCAACTCTTTCAACAAACGCTCACGAAGTTTACGGGAAGTTACCCATTTACCTTCACGACCTGCGAATGGACTGTTGTTCACGAGGAACGTCATTTGCAGTGTTGGCTCATCAATTTTCAGAACTGGCAAAGCTTCCGGGTTGTTAGGGTCGGCAATGGTTTCACCAATGTTGATGTCCTTGATCCCTGCAATGGCAACGATGTCACCTGCTCCTGCTTCTTCCGTCTCAATACGTTTGAGACCTTGGAAACCGAACAGTTTCTCGATACGTGCAGTTTTACTCTTACCATCACGCATAATAACCGTTACCGATTGTCCTTGACGGATCACACCGCGGTTAACACGACCAATGGCAATACGGCCAAGGTATTCATTGTAGTCCATCAAAGTAACGAGGAATTGAAGTGGTTCTTCAACATTTTCGGTAGGGTGTGGGATATGACTAACGATGGTATTGTAGATCGCCATCATGTTGTCATCTTGTTTGGCAGGATCATTATCCATGCTGGATGTTCCGTTCAATGCGGAAGCATATACAACAGGGAATTCGAGTTGTTGGTCGTTGGCACCCAGTTCAATGAACAGGTCCAATACTTCATCAATAACCTCAGTCGGACGAGCCGCTGGACGGTCAATTTTGTTTACAACAACGATTGGTGTCAGGTTATGCTCAAGTGCTTTACGAAGTACAAACTTCGTTTGTGGCATACAGCCTTCATAAGCATCAACAACGAGCAATACACCGTCAACCATTTTCATGATACGTTCAACTTCACCACCGAAGTCGGCGTGTCCTGGTGTATCCACAATATTAATCAGGTAATCTTTATAAGTTATAGCCGTGTTTTTGGCCAAAATCGTAATACCGCGTTCACGCTCCAAATCGTTGGAGTCCATTACGCGCTCCTGTACCGTTTCGTGATCTCGGTAAGTACCGGATTGCTGGAGCAACTTGTCAACGAGTGTTGTTTTTCCGTGGTCGACGTGGGCAATAATCGCAATATTGCGAATGTGTTCTCTTGAATGCATGTTTTGTATCCATATCCTTTCCAATTTCAAATCATATCTACTTAAACTTCCCGCAATTTCGCAGGTTACTCACAAAATAAGCGTCGGTGATATCCCGACGCATGTCTATATCCCTTATATTATAGTTTATTATAGGTAAAAATCAAGATATTTCGCACGAAAAGACCACTGGGAATGTTACCAGCCTCTCCCTTGACGTCCTCGTCCAAGTAATAACCAGACTCCACCCAAGATCAAAAGGACAGCAAGTACATAGATTATTCCCGTTTGCAGCAAGGTAAATCCGAATAATATGATGGACACCGCACCAAGGATCAAAGCTGCAGGTAACACATATTCCGGTCTTCGCCGTTCAGCCATTCCATATTCGAGTAACCCTATGGCGATCCCAAGCAAGAATGCTGGCCACAGCCTGCTCATAAGTCCAGCGCCCCAGGTATTCGTTATACTAAATAAAACACCATACACCGTTAGTATGCCGGCAGGAACGAGTGACCACGATGGTGAAATACGCGCATAATATAACGCATGAAGGGCGATGCCTGGCAGCAGGATCAGCAAAGGCCAGAAATTACGGCCAATAAATCCAAACACACCAAACTTGCCAAGCAGAATAATAATTCCCGCAGCTGCAATAAATAGTCCAATCGCTTTTTCATTTCTCATCCTCATCTAAAATCACCTCTTATACTATGGCTATGTACTTTATTTCTTCATAAACGATACGCATTCCATGCTGACTGTTGATAATCAAACCTTTAATCATGCTTCTAGTGTATCCGATGTTTCGGCAAAAAACTATACTTTATGTCGCACTTTGCGTGCGTCCTTTACCTGTATTACCCTAAAATGTGCAACTTATGACCAGCCCAATGATTGTTGTATTGACAAGCGTATTATCTCACCACAAAACCGCCTAAACCGGACGGTTCAGACGGTCATCTGTTTAAGCTTTTATCCAAAATTAAACTATGCGTTCTTCCGCACAAATTTATGTGCGCCTCCAATCGCAACCACAAGACAAGCCATGGCTACGGGTAGCAGCGTATGCACCTCTGATGCCATACCTCCCAGCCATTCTCCTAACTTGGGGTCTTTCATCACCATCTCACCTGCTGTGAAGGCCAGGATGCCTGATCCGACGAATACAAGAATCGGAAATCGCTTCAACAAACCAACAATTAAGCCGCTCCCCCATACGACGATGGGGATACTGATTGCAATACCAATGACGATCAGAGCCAAATCTCCATCTGCCAAAGCCGCTATGGCCAAAACATTATCCAAGCTCATTACAAAATCGGCAATCAGAATGGTTTGAATGGCTTTCCAGGTCGTAGAAGCTTCTCGAATATGTACTTCATCCTCATTTTGAAGCAGCAGCTTTACTGCAATCCAGAGTAGCAACAGCCCACCTGCCGCTTGGATAAAGGGAATCCCCAGCAATAATACCGCTACAAAGGTTAACACACAACGCAGCAGCACCGCGCCAAAAGCTCCCCACCATACCGCTTTTTTGCGTTGTATTGGTGGCAGATCCTTGCTGGCAAGCGCAATAACAACCGCATTATCTCCACTTAATACCAGATTGATCATTAAAATTTCAGTTAACAGCCATAGTGTATCCATGTCCTCATCCCCCCACATTAACTTGTATGTCGGAGTTGTCCATGCTATTCTTAATGATTGAACCGTATATAAGGAGTGACATATATCATGGAGCTATTTAGTCCCACATTCTGGCTGGCTTTGCTGAACGTTGTCTTTATTGATCTAATTCTGGCTGGGGATAATGCCATCGTCATTGGTCTCGCAGCTCGAAACTTGCACCCTTCCGTGCAGAAAAAGGCGATTCTATATGGAACTGGCGGCGCACTTTTGATTCGAATTTTAGCAACAGTTGTTGTTTTATGGTTGCTTAAAGTTCCGTGGCTCTTGCTTGTGGGAGGCATACTTCTGATCTGGATTGCCTATAAATTATTGGCGGATCAGGGAGATGAACACAATGATGTCCAGGCGGGAACTTCATTGTGGACCGCTATTCGTACCATCGTGATCGCGGATGCAGCCATGGGATTAGATAACGTGATTGCAGTTGCTGGAGCAGCGCAGCAGCATCTCGTGCTTGTCATCCTTGGACTCCTGATTAGTGTACCTATTATCGTCTGGGGCAGTACCCTGTTTATCAAGCTAATTAATCACTTTCCTTGGATTATCTATGTCGGAGCCATTGTTCTCGGGTATACGGCTTCCAATATGATCACTGAGGAACAGCGACTCTTGCCTTACTTTACGGAACATCCGGCATTGCGCATTCTCTTTATCGTTGTGGTTATTGCAGGTGTAGTCTTTGCAGGTTATCGCAAACGCTCCAGCAGTTCCAGCCACAAGGGATCTGGTGGGGAACAGCAGCGCTCCTATTCGTAGGCTAATTAAACTAACAATTTCATCTGAATACAGCAAAGGACTGAACGATATTTCATCGGACAGTCCTTTTTTGCAGTTAACATAGCCCTTATTATGTCAGCCATGCTAATTTTTATTGAGTTTAGAACCAGTCATCCTTCATGCCATTGTCTCCTGTTGGATTCGTTACCACAGAAGTTTCACCGGCGTGCAGTGTGATCGTTTCAGTTTGTTCCACCGCCTGATCCACCCATTCTGACAGATGGCTCATTGTTGATTCTATTTTATCCACAATTCGAAGATTTGGATTGGTTGAAGGTGACTTTGGCACAAAGAGAGTACAGCAATCCTCATATGGCAAAATAGATATGTCATACGTTCCGATCTGTTTGGACAGAGTAATGATCTCCTGTTTATCCATCATAACCAGTGGTCGCAAAAGTGGCAGATCCGTCGCACGACCAATGACATTCATACTCGGAAGAGTCTGACTCGCTACTTGGCCTAGGCTATCCCCGGTGATCAGTGCGAGTGCCCGCTCACGCTCGGCAAGTTTGGATGCAATTCGCAGCATTGAACGTCGCATCAGCGTAATAATCAGATTATCCTGACCCAGCTGGGTAAATGCCGTTTGGATCTCCGTAAATGGAACCAGATGCAGCTTGATTGTTCCCGCATGATCAGCAAGGGCACGTGCCAAATCAATGACTTTCTCTTTGGCGCGCTCGCTTGTGAACGGGTAACTGTAAAAATGTACACATTCCACTTCCAGTCCACGGCGCATGGAAGACCAGGCTGCCACCGGGCTGTCTATTCCACCTGATAGCAGTACCATTGCTTTGCCATTCGTACCCAGTGGAAAGCCGCCTACTGCCGGAATGGTTTCGTTGAAAATATAGGTACCCTGATCCCGAATTTCCACTCGCAGTTCAATATCAGGTTGACGAACATCAACACTTAATTGCTGAAACTTCCGAAGAATCGGGGAACCGACCAAATGGTTCATTTCATGGGAAGAGTTCGGGAACTCCTTCCATACCCGCCTTACATTTACCTTGAATGTGGTGCCTTCTTTGAATTCGTCTTCCCTTTCGTCCATAAACGCAACTGCGGTTTTCACAATCTCATCAAGCTCAGATGGAGTAACTTTAACCGGACTAATCGACATCACACCAAATACCCGCTTCAGCACCTTAATCAGTTCAGTATGTGATTCACCGCCAAGATCCACATAGACACGGCCATATTCTTTGCGAAGGCTCGCTCCTGGATAAGGTTTAAGCAAAGCTTTCACCTGTGTAATGATCGTTTTCTCAAATCGGGCACGATTTTTCCCTTTTAACATAAACTCTCCGAAACGGAGAAGCAGCATATCATATTTCATATCCATTACATCCGCCTTTCGAGGGGCCGCAACTGCGCCACCATCTGATGTAAAGCCTGTTCAAGCAAGGCTACATCTTCTTCTGTATGTTCATCTCCAAGACTAATACGCAATCCGCCAACAGCACAAGCTGCATCTCTGCCCATCGCAAGTAGAGCCCGACTCGGTTCAGCCGAACGCGAAGAACAGGCAGATTGGGTCGATATGGTTACGCCAAGTTGCTCCAAGGTGTGCAGCGCCACTTCTGCCTTCATCCCGGGATAGGAGAAGTGTACAATATGAGGTGCACCCTCTGGGCGACTGTTCAATTCAAATTCAGGAATGGCACGTATCGTTTCCATCAATCGATCACGGAGCACCGTTGTACGCCGGGCAAAATCAACCTGATCTTCTGCTGCCATTCGCATAGCCTTTGCCATGCCTACCAGCAAGGCCACGTTTTCTGTGCCTGCTCTTAGGCCTTGCTCCTGTGATCCTCCTGACAATAGTGGCGTAAGCTCCACTCCACTTCGAACATACAGGAGACCTGCTCCCTTCGGTCCACGAATCTTGTGAGCAGACAGACTGTACAGATCTGCACCCCAAGCGGCAGGTGTCGCCTCCATTTTCCCAAAACCCTGAACACCATCCACATGGAAAAGCACCCGTGGTGCTTTCTTTTTGAGCTGTTTGCCAATCTCTGCAATCGGATGGATGGCTCCTGTTTCATTGTTTACATGCATCAGACTTACAAGCACCGTGTCGGGCCTGATCGCGTCTACGACCTGCTGAGCGTTCACTACTCCATCGGAATTCACAGGAACTAATGTCACATTCCATCCCCACTGCTGCAATTGCATAACACTTTCATACACCGAGGCATGCTCGGTAGCCGTAGTGATGATATGTCTGCCTCGTGACTGATAACGTAATGCCGCACCTTTTATCGCAAGATTGTTACTCTCGGTGGCACCGGAAGTAAATACAATCTCTTCAGGCTTAACGCCGATTGCAGCAGCGCATCCAGATCGAGCACGACGCAGCAACTGATCGGCACGCTCTCCATACCCATGGATGGAGGACGGATTACCGAATTGTGTCTCCATAATTTCGGCCATCGTACGAATCACATCAGGATGGGGAGGTGTGGTTGCAGCATAATCAAAATATTTCAAATGAGGTTAGACCTCCCTTATCTCTTCGTTCTTGAACCTACAGTGAGCATTGTAACACGATACCCATACAACACAAAAAGACCAACCGGGAACAGGCGTTTCAAGCGCTTCTGCTCCCACATTTGATCTCATCCTGTCTACCATGTGTTTTCACAACTGTCTATCTGTGAGTTTAGATCACATATTTCGACTGTGCCTTCTCCACCTTGGAGATATAATTCTGAGTTTCGGAAGGCAAACGGTTAAGTACACTCATCAGTTCGCTATCACTCGACACGCCCAGACGTGAAACACGCCCTGGCCCTGCATTATATG
Source organism: Paenibacillus sp. FSL K6-1122 (assembly GCF_037977015.1). Classification (NCBI taxonomy): domain Bacteria; kingdom Bacillati; phylum Bacillota; class Bacilli; order Caryophanales; family Paenibacillaceae; genus Paenibacillus; species Paenibacillus sp. FSL K6-1122. The sequence goes on from NZ_CP150272.1 coordinate 4,994,118, forward strand.
CAGCAAGTGCCATCTTCACTTCTCCACCGAAACGCTGGAGCTGAAGGGAAAGATACCTCGTACCCGCATCAATGTTCTGGGCAGGGTCAAATGAATTACTCACACCCAGCCCTGCAGCCGTGCCATCCATTAATTGCATGAGCCCTTTGGCACCGGCAGAGGACACCACATTTGGGTTAAAATTGGACTCTGTGTCAATGACGGCCTTGATCAATGATTCAGGAACACCGTATTTGGCACTTGCCTCGGCAATCAAAGATTCATAATCCGTAGGTACAGATGCACCTGAATCCACGATTCCTGTATTGGATGAAGATAATAAAGACTCAACGATGTTATTGGAGACAGAGGACGATCCTGCCGTATTTATATCTGGATTGTACGTGCTTCCGAGTTGCAGCCACAACAGACCATCACTGGATCTTTTGGAGACCGTAGCGGTAGAATCTGTATTGCTCGTCGAATTGGCACCCGTACCTAACAGCCCGTCCATCACATTGGCGAAATCCACTGTTGAACCAGCATCCGATTGTGATCCACTGGTTTGGTTATTCACATTGGACAATTGCAGTTCCAACAACTGCCGCGATCCGCTTGGATCAATCTGCATGAGTTATACCCACTCCCGTATAATTAAGCGTATTATGACCTTATTCTACATCGTTTTACAGCAAGGTTCCATTGTTTTCAAAAAAATATATGAATCTCTCCACATAACCTGCGCATATACGAAAAAAACCTTCTGTAATTCACCGCATTTGGGTGAGAACAGAAGGCTTTTGAATGAATCATTTTACACGTTAACGAGCGAATGGAATCATGAAAAAATAACTCAGCGTAGCTACAACACCCAGTCCAATGGACCAGGCTCCCGCTGTCTTACGACCATTCACATAGGCATAGTAACCCAGTACGGCTGCGGCCGGTCCAAGTACGATTGACCACATAAACAAAGACGCGATCCCGAAGGCAAGTCCCATGTAACCCGCAACCTTGCCTGTTGATTCCATGACCCGGTCTGCCTCATGCTTCTCAGGTACAGGCTCTGCCCGTTCGGTACCTCCAGTTCTTACGACAGTCGGAGGAGCGACCTCTGCCCCGTATTCTTCCCGATGTGCTTTTCTGGGATAATCGACGCGCATACGCTGTTTTTCACCGTCAACATTGATTTTAGGGCGATCCTGCAAATTAAACTTATTATCGTCATTTTTCATTGGGAAGCACCTCCGTTATGAATAGGGATGACTGCTCACTTGGGTTTGAACGTGTGACAGCATGTTGCAGAGGATGTGCGTGCATGATCATGGTGATCGGAGTCAAATGTCTCACCGGCAAATTCCTCATGCAGACGACGGGTGGCATGTTGGTCGATGTCAATCATGATGGCATCAGCGTGGCAGAAGTTGTTCTCCCCCCAAAAGTTGCAGTTGGAGACGCTGCATTTGACAATTGGTTTGTCTTGGCTCATTTTTTATCACCTCGACTACTATTGTCTCCCCGCCACAAACCTGATATTCCCCGTCAAAATGCCAGATGATGACATGATCACACCTCGTCTGATTCTCACTAAAAACACAAAAAAACCGCCACAAGGGCGGTTTCGTCCAATTTCATATTCAGGTTTAAACGTTAATTAGGCGTGATTCCGTTGATTTTGCATACGGCGCTGAGTCAGGTAATCACTTTCATAATATGCCAGATCATCGCGCAATTCTTCGTACGTTTTGGAAACCTCAAGAATGACATCCCGTACTGCACGGATTGGCTTGTCACGGAAACGAATGGCATCTTGTCCTGTGTAAGCGTATCTTCCGTCTTCGGAATAACATTCATTTTTGGGATAGAAAAAGCTGTTTACGCATTGGTGATACGTATTATAAAGAGCCTTTTCGGCAAAATCGACATCAAAGTTGGCACGACGCAGCACAACGCCAAGTTTTTCGTAAGAAACTTCAGAAAAAACGAGCAAATGACGGAGATCTGAAAGAAATCCTTTGTAGAAGGCTGTTGATTCTTCCGTCTGATTCTGATCCAGTTCAGGCAAAGCATTCTCATTCAAAAAATTTTCAATCCGATCGATAGCCGGTTTTAACTTTTCCCTAGTTGACTCACATGTTTTCTGTACATTGGCTGCTGACATAAAGGTAGCTCCCCCTTAAATAAGTCCTTACATATAGGTCGGCCAACGGTGGTTTTCCCCTGACCTTTGAATTCTCAGCTATAATCCTACCATAAAAAGATGACGAGCGGTATCCCTTAATCATGCTTTCAGCTTCTGCCGTTAAACATGCCTATTATACGCAGTTAGACTCGAACCCGCCTGCATAAAAATATCCGCTTTTTCTAACGATAGATATGACCAGTGACAACGACGAAGCACTGTTAATGATTGTCCAAAATGAACGAAGGAGGTTCCATCCACCATGTCCAGACCGAAATGGATTAACTGGGCCCTTGCAGCTGGTGCAGGAGCACTCGCTCTGACACTCCTGCTTCCAACATCCAATCGTCCCGAACCTAAGCCAGGTGCCCTGTCTGACTCTGCTCATGAGGAGCACACGAGTAAACAGCGTCTGAAAGTGCAGGATGTCAAAGCAACCGATCTTCTGACCCGTATGGATGCCAAGCAACATCTCAGTATCATGCTGGAGAAAACCGCCACAATGAATGCTTCGCAGGTTAGCCGATATGTGAATGATCTCCAAAGTTCACATGAACATATCAGATCCATTCATCTCATGAATACCAATGGCTCTTTTAACAAGCCCTTTGATCACGCCTCCACACAAGGAAGCAAGTTGGAACAACAGAAGCTTCAACATTCGCTCAACCTTGCCAAAAAAGCGGTAAACAAACGTCAAAGTTTTGAATCCTCTTCTTTTCCTTTGGGAAAAGAAAAATATTTTGTTATGGGGCAACCCTCCAAAGATGGCAAAAGAGCTGTAATTGCCTTGTTCAGTCAGAACGTATTAAATGCTGTTGAACAACATCAGCGCAAAAATCTGCGCATGATCCCTTATCCGCGTGAGGGTAAATTCAAAATTGAGTCTGTTCACCCGGATACGCTTAACGAAATCACAGTAAAAACTGGACATGATAATGCAAATGCCAGTCATTTTTATGAAAATGAAATCGTCATCCGTTTTCGCCAAGATCCCGGTGAACGGGATATGCGTATCATTAAATCCGATCTGAGAGCGCAATCTGCGCGCAAGCTGGGATACACGTATGTTTTTCGGTCAGAACATATGAGTTACAAACAATTGCATAGTTATTTCGAAAGCAAATGGAATCCACTCTATATGGAGCCCCACTATATGTATTTAACCAATGATACTGTAACTGAACAAACAGATGTAACGATACCCAATGACATTTTGTTCTCCGATTATCAGTGGAACCTGCCTGCGATTGAGACAAACAGAGGTTGGAATATTACCAAGGGAAACAAAGATGTCATCGTAGCAGTAGTTGATACGGGGGTTGATATGAATCACCCTGACCTGAAGGGCAAGCTCCTTGAGGGTTATAATGTGGTCGAGCCGGGAAGCCAACCGATGGATGATGTGGGACATGGAACACACGTCGCAGGCATTATCGGCGCTATTGTCAACAATAATGAAGGCGTGGCAGGCATGAGCTGGTATAACAAGGTACTACCGGTTAAAGTACTCGACAACTCAGGTTCTGGTACCACGTATGCCGTTGCCGAAGGCATCATCTGGGCAGCCGATCATGGAGCCAAAGTTATCAACATGAGTCTCGGCAATTATGCTGATGCGCAATTTCTTCATGATGCCATTAAATACGCTTTTGACCGGGATATCGTCCTGATTGCAGCCACGGGGAACGATAATACCGAGCGTCCAGGATACCCTGCTGCTTATCCGGAAGTATTTGCCGTATCTGCTACGGACCCGGATATGAGCAAAGCTTCCTATTCCAACTACGGGGACTATGTGGATGTGATGGCTCCGGGGTCCAGTATCGCCAGTACCTATCCAAACAATCAGTATGCGGCCTTGTCTGGAACGTCCATGGCTAGCCCTCATGTAGCCGCACTTGCAGGTTTGATTCGTTCGTTGAACCCGGACTTGACCAACACGGAAGTGATGGATTTGATGCGCCAAAGTGTTATTGACCTCGGTGATCCGGGTCACGACAAGTATTTCGGCTATGGCCAAATCGATGTCTATAAGGCACTGCAAGCCGCATCAGGCAACAGCGCTCCTTTGCAGTTCTGGCCGCAACATGTCAGACAACAAATGGATAATACGATGAAAAAGTATACGCAGTAAGCGTAATGAGGAAAATCTGTAAAAAATACAAAAGCAGCTGCGCCCCGGGGCGTACGCTGCTCTTTTGGTTTATATCCAATTCCCCGGGGCACCCGCTGCGATTAGCGTTTGCGAGAAGATGTGCGGGTTTTGCTTGATTTTTTCACGGATTTTTTCTTCGGATTATGGCTGGATACATAGCAAGGGTCTTCTTCTTTAACAACAACAGGATACATGTGGTGATGAATCGGAACACAGTGATGTTTTTTGATCACTTCAATCGGGTGGATTACAGGCACGATTTGTGGGATGTAATAATCCTCAACAACCTGGATCGGGTCACAGACAATCGGGCAAAGCGGTGGACAGTAATGGTTCATTTCAAAACCAACTCCCTTTCTGGTGATACTATAACCTATTGCAACAGAGCGAAAGTGGATTGGATGTATGTCCATAGTCCGAAAAATTATATGAGCGGTAGCCTGTCCGCCACTGTCCCACCCTGCCCAGGTGTTACTCTGTCAATGACTTGGCACAGTACACGAAGTCCTTCACACAAAAGCTCAACGTTTGTTACCGTGAAGCAGATACGCAGACTTGGTGTATCCATCTCCCCTACATAACAGGCTGAACCGGGGAGGAAAGAGACCCCTGCAGCAAGTGACTGATGATGCAACTCACGCATATCCAAGTTACTTGGAAGTTGGAGCCACAGATTGAGTCCTCCCTCTGGCAAGCGCCATTGCACGCCCATAGTAGCATGCTCTTCCAGCACTTCAGATGCTGCGCACAAGCGAGAATACAATTCATCCCTCAATCGGGATACATAGGCACCGTACTGATTCTGAATGAAAGATTGCAGTGCCTTTTGTGTAAGCAGCGGACTCCCCAGATCCGCCGTAGATTTCGCGGCCACAAGCCGGGTCAATACACTTCCGTCTGCGATGGCGCAGGCTATACGGCAACCGGGAGACAACACCTTGCTGAAGCTTTTAATATATACGACATGACCTGTCCCATCCATCGATTTAATGGAAGCCGGGGGAGGGTCCCGAAAATAAAGATCTGCAAACGGATCATCCTCCAGAATGAGGCAGTGGTAGCTTTGCGCGAGATTAAGAAGTTGTGCTCGTCTTCTTGCACTCATCGTGATACCTGTTGGATTGTGATAGGTCGGGATCGTATAGATCAGCTTGGGCGGATAGGTATCACATAATCGGGTCAACAGATCAATACGCATGCCTTCGTCATCCATTGGGACCGTAATGATCTTCGCGCCTCTACTCGTAAATACATCAATGGCTCCGGTATAGCTTGGTGCCTCCATGTATACAACATCCCCAGGTCCGACAAAAGTTCGTGCCACAAGATCGATTCCCTGCTGAGCACCACTTGTAATTAACATGCGTTCAGGTGCAGCCTGTAGTCCACGCTCGGCAAAATGTTCGGCCAAGATCTGTCTAAGCTCACGATCCCCCTGAAAAGACCCGTAAGCTGCCATACGCTCTGTATGATCAGAGGAGAGTCGGTAGGCGCTGTCGATAATCTCTCGTGTAGGCAACAGTTCAGGCTGAATCGCTGACATATGAAGTTCATACCGCACTTGAGGTGACGTATCAAAATGTCTCCAGAGCTGGGCTCGCGGTAAATAATCCACCAGTGCCATCTGCCAATTCCATGACGTACTGGATTCACCGTTGGCATTGTTTCGCTGCGTTCGGTCCACATCCTCCATCTGATCCACGTTCAATGTACCTCTCACATAACAACCTTTCCCCTGGGAGCAGGTGATCAATTGAATCGCTTCAAGTTCAGCATACGCTTTGGATACAGTGACCAGGCTGACACCCAAATCAGCGGTCATTTTGCGAACAGAAGGAAGTCGGGTTCCGGGTTCAATGAGTCCTGATCTGATGCGATCGGCAATCGTTAGCGCAATCTGCACGTACAATTTGGTACTGCTTCCCCGCTTTAATTCAATATGCATATGTGCTCCCCCAACTGTTATGATCTTCATTTTACTGTTATAGTGTAGTCCGTCTATTATAGTTTATAATATCAGTATAACAGTGAATAACAGGAGATGAGAATAACATGAGTATCCCTTGGTCCAAAATGGCACAAAACACCCCGTCCTCTGTCGTTCGCGATATGCTCCAGGCCGCTCAGGCACCTGGAATGATCTCTCTAGCCGGTGGATTACCAGCCCAGACTTCATTCCCACTGGAAGCCATCCGCGTTGCATATGAAAAAGTATTTATGAGCGGAGCAGCCGCTCTTCAATATGCGGAGACTGAGGGTTACCGTCCTCTTCGCGCCAAAATCGCCGAACGTCTTGAATCCAAGGGCATTCCCGCTTCACCCGATCACATGCTTCTCACTACGGGTTCACAGCAATCCATTGACTTGGTTTGCCGCATCCTTCTCGACCCGGGTGACCGCGTACTGGTGGAATCACCAACCTACCTCGCTGCTCTGCAAGTCATTCATTCCTATCAGGCTGAATCTCACGGCGTAGCCTGTGATGATCACGGCATGTTGCCTGAATCTCTGGAGGAACAGCTCCAGTTGCATCGTCCAAAACTTGTTTATATTAATCCCACGTTCTCCAATCCTACGGGAAAAGTATGGTCGCGAGAAAGAAGACAGCAGGCTGTGGATCTGTGCCGCAAGTATGGTGTACTCATTCTGGAAGATGATCCCTATGGTGAAATTCGGTTTAATCCAGAGCAATTGGATGTCCCTGCTCTCGCAGAACTGGATGCAGTATCCTATGACGGCCCTTCCAACGTTATTTACACCAGTACATTCTCCAAAACGGTAGCACCTGGCCTTCGTACGGGCTGGATACTGGCTGCCCCCGATATTGTCAAAATGGCAGCACGAGCCAAACAAGGTGCCGACTTGCACTCCAGTAGCATTGACCAAAGAGCGCTTCATGCACTGCTTGAATCTTTCGATCTGGATGCGCATATCCGCCATATTTCAGAGGATTACGAACAACGCATGAAAACATTGACTACTCTTATGGCAGCCAAAGCTTGGGAAGGCATCTCGTGGAATTCACCTCAAGGTGGCATGTTCTTGTGGCTGCAACTGCCTGAAGGCATGCTTGCAAGCAATCTGTTCACTTATGGTATCCAGGAGAAAGTGTGCATTGTCCCTGGTGATTCCTTCTATGCAGGTACACCAGAGTTAAACCGCATGCGGATCAACTTTACTCATACGGACCCTGAGCTCCTTCCGGAAGCCGTGGAAAGAATGGATCGCGCCATCCAACGTTGGCATGCTTCCTTAACATCCGACAGTGTTGTTACACTGTAATGAACTGTCATAAACGTTTCACTATTCCATTAGCGTATGAAGGTTAATAAATTGATATGAGAAACAAAAATAAGGCGGCAGGCCCGAGAATCTCGGAACTGCCGCCTTATTTTTATAGAACCTGTTATCAACAGGAGTTAAGTTTTTTTAGATGTTCATGGGTCCTTCTGATCAGTCAGGCCATCGGATGATTCATACGAGTTGTCCTCGACTGATAGGTGGACTACATTGTGTTGCAATAGTGTTGTTGTTGCAGTTAGGAAAGCTTACCGTAAGCCGGGTTCTGTGCTCTTCGTGGTTCATACGGGAACTACCCTCCCACCAGAAGCGACAATCATCTATCTAGGCCATACATTGCTGCACAGCTCAAGCGACCAACCTAGACACACCTCGGGCTAAGGTTGCCTCCTCCGAAGAGGCGGCTGTGTCCCATTAGGTCTTGCTCCAGATGGGGTTTACCAGGAACGAAGTCACCAGCGTTCCTCGGGGTCTCTTACACCTCGGTTCCATCCTTGCCTGTGCCGGAAAATCCGGCCATCGGCGGTCCATTTCTGTGGCACTATCCTTCAACTCGCGCTGACTGGACGTTATCCAGCATCCTGCCCTGTGGAGCCCGGACTTTCCTCTCGTGGCAACGAAGGCCACCAGCGATTGTCTGTCAAGCTTTCCGAACAACATTACATAGTATACAGGCATTTAGGTTCCCAGACAAGCTTAATATTACTGGGAGCTGCACAGCAACGGTCTTTTTAGATAAACTGGAATACTTCCGTATTTACCTCAGAAGCCGTAACTTGCGTATCATATCGTTTTTCTTCCAAACGGGAACGAAGCCAATCCGCTGTTTTTGGTTTCATAATCTTCTCGGAATTATGTCCCGGGTCGATGATACACATACCTGCCATTAACGCATCATGAGCCGTGTGATAATCAATATCTCCGGTCACAATAACATCCGCACCTTTGAAGCGGGCAGTCAGCGCGTAACGGCTGCCAGAGCCGCCAAGAACCGCTGCTTTTTTGATCTGCTTGTTCAGATCTCCTACTACCCGCACATGAGGCACATTGAATTGGGTCTTCACGACCTCCACTAGCTCACCTAATGTCTTAGGATCCCTAAGGGGTCCCAAGCGTCCCAGACCGAGCGTACGGCCCTTTAAATCCATTGCATAGAGGTCATAGGCCACTTCCTCATACGGATGAGCCTTAAGCATCGCCTGAACGACCTTACTTCTCAGACTTTGGGGTACGATGGTCTCAATACGCATTTCTTCCACACGTTCCATCTGCCCTTGGGTACCGATAAACGGTTGAGTCCCTTCACCAGGTACAAATGTTCCTGTACCTTCCGTGTTAAAGCTGCACTTGTTGTATTGACCGATACTCCCCGCTCCGGCTTCCAGAATGGCCTGAAGAACCTGTTCATGATGGGTACGAGGCACAAAGACAGCCAGCTTGTACAGATGATCTGTGTGTACATCTTCCAGCGATTCTTTACTCTCGATGCCAAGTGCCTCGGCCATCCAGTCATTCATACCACCCTCGGCCACATCCAGGTTTGTATGACTGATATAGACAGCAATATCATGCTTAATCAGCTTTTCATACAATTTACCCATAGGTGTATCTGTACTCAGTGACTTAACCGGACGGAAAATGATGGCGTGATGAGCGATAATCAGGTTGGCTCCAATGCGAATCGCTTCGTCCACCACTTCATCCGTCACATCCAAAGCTACTAACACGTGACGGATTTCTTTTTGCAAACTGCCGAGCTGGAGACCAATGCGGTCATCCGGTACAGCCAGATGTTTTGGAGCGAGTTGCTCCATCAGTTGAATTACAGTTTGACCTTTGGCAAACATGCCAAAACCTCCTTCAAGTTTGCGATAAGACGCTCTACCTCAGCCGCCTTGTCCCGGGAAGAATCCTGATCGGATTTGGAGATGGAGTTAACAACCCCTTGCAGTTTGACGATCTCACTTTCCCATTTGGCAAAAAATACATCCGTTGGTCGATCAACCAAATAAGGCCCCATCCGTAGCAGCAAATCTTCCGTCAATTCTGCCCCGCCTTGAAGCGGACGTGCACGATACACCTCTACATTGGCAATCGGGCTTACAGATTGTGGCATCGCCGTTATAATCTCATAAATCTTGCCATCTTCTTCGAGCAACTGTTCTGCTACAACCACCCAGTGATGCTCCAGTAACCAGCGTCTGAGGATATCCTCACCCACATTTGGTTGCAAAATAAGTAACTGGACTCCTTCCAGTTTGGATAAACCTCTGTCCAAAATAGAAGCAATCAAGGCACCGCCCATACCTGCAATGGTGATGACATCCACTTCACCCGCAGAGATCACATCAAGACCGTCTCCACGACGCACCGTGATTTTTTCTTTCAGGCCAGCATCACTGACTTGTTTGCATGCAGCATCATAAGGGCCAGGATTGACTTCCCCGGCTACTGCACTTGCAGCTTTCCCACTGCGGATTGCGGCTACTGGCAGCAACGCGTGGTCTGAACCGATATCAGCCATGCGGCTGCCATCGGGAATTTGATCATGTATTCGCTGTAATCGATTCGAAAGTTTCATGAAGCACCTACACCATTCATTTAATTTATTGATTTGCATTGAACAAGGAAAAGCGATAAAATAAAATCCAATAAAACATTTCAAGGATGAATTTCCAAAACCAAGAAATCAAGACGTTTAAATTAAAAATAAAGGAGACCCCGCCGCCGCTAAAGCGTCTTGCGGAAAGTCTCCCATAGTTCGATTATTCGAGGAAATCCTTGAGTCGTTTACTACGACTCGGGTGACGCAACTTACGAAGAGCCTTAGCTTCGATCTGACGAATACGCTCACGCGTAACACCAAATACCTTGCCGACTTCCTCCAGCGTTCTCGTCCGTCCATCGTCCAGACCAAAACGTAGACGAAGCACGTTCTCTTCACGTTCAGTCAATGTATCCAATACATCTTCGAGCTGTTCTTTCAGCAACTCATACGCAGCAGCATCCGCCGGAGCAAGTGCTTCCTGATCCTCAATGAAGTCACCCAGATGGGAATCATCTTCCTCACCAATCGGTGTTTCCAGAGAAACCGGTTCCTGTGCAATCTTCGTAATTTCACGAACTTTCTCTACACTCAGATCCATCTCAGCAGCGATTTCTTCTGGTGTCGGTTCACGCCCAAGTTCCTGCAACAGCTGACGGGATACCCGGATCAGCTTATTAATCGTCTCCACCATGTGCACAGGGATACGAATTGTACGCGCCTGGTCAGCAATAGCACGAGTGATCGCTTGGCGAATCCACCATGTTGCATACGTACTGAACTTGTATCCTTTTTTGTGGTCGAACTTCTCAACCGCTTTGATCAGACCCATATTACCTTCCTGAATCAAATCAAGGAACAACATTCCACGTCCAACGTAACGCTTGGCGATACTGACAACGAGTCGTAAGTTAGCTTCAGCCAGACGACGCTTGGCTTCTTCATCCCCGTTCTCAATCCGTTTAGCCAGTTGTACTTCATCATCTGCCGACAACAGTGGCACACGACCAATTTCCTTGAGGTACATACGGACAGGGTCATTGATTTTGATACCTGGCGGCAAGCTCAGATCATCATCAAAGTGGAATTCGTCCTCTCCCTCTCTGGTGTTGTTCTCGGAATCTTCACTAGGACGAAGTGTAACCTCTTCATTATTTTCATTCACTACATCGATACCCAGATCGCTCAGTTGCTCATAGAACTCATCCATTTGCTCTGCATCCTGCTCAAAAGGAGAGAGTTTCTCTATAATTTCCTTGTAATTCAGCGAAGCTCTTTTCTTACCTGATTCAATCAATTGATCTTTAACCTGATCCAGTGTCAATTCTGTTTCTAGTTCAGTATGCTGATCATTCGCCATAATTCGACTCCCTCCTCCCTAGAAACATCTAATCATCAGACGTTCACTGTCTCTCTAGGGCAATCATTTCAATTGCAATCTGTGCCGCGCGTACAGAATCACCTGCCCGCTCTGCAGCAATCATTTCTTCTTTTTTCAAATCGTACTCTTTCTTACGCGGATGCTTCAGCACTTCCCTGATGCAATCATCGAGCATTTGAATACTCCATTCACCTGGACCATCCATCATCGAGATTGAACTAACCGTCTTTTCCAGGCGATCGTCATGCAGTGAAGACATAAAACGGCTTGTATCCGACGGTTTGCCTTGCGCATAGTAGGCATATAGATAAGCAGCAATAGCTGCATGATCATCCAAGTTAAAAGCTTCACCAAGATGCTCATTCACGTACTGGGCAGCCTCATCATCCTGCAACATCCAGGCAATCAGTTTGCGTTCGGCAGCGTGATAAGCCGGCAACAGATTGGGTGTAGGCACCTGCCTATTTTGTTGCCTACCATTATTCCACCTTTTCGGGTTATTATCCCCAAACTGGAGGTTATTTTTCATCGCCTCCCGTTCTTCATTACACTCCTGCTTCAATGTTTCGAACGATACGTCCACTTCTGCAGCCAGTTCACGAAGATACACTTCCCTTTCTGTTGGAGAAGGTAAGGGTGCAATCAACTTTACTGCTTCTTTCGAATAGGCGATTTGTCCGCCACCCTCTAGCAGTATATGGCTTTTTTTTAAGTTTATAAGTTTAAATTTTGTAGTTGTCACGGCACCGTCCACAATCTGGTTTCGGAACCGTTCACCACCATGCTTCCGGATAAAATCATCCGGGTCAAGTCCCTCGGGAATGAGAGCCACTTTGACCTGCAATCCAGCTTCCTCAAGAATAGGGAAGTTTTTGAGTGCAGCAGCCTGTCCTGCTCTGTCGCCGTCATAACATATGATGACTTCGTCGCACATCCCTTTGAGCATCAGTGCCTGATTCTCGGTTAACGCAGTGCCCATTGCCGCTACACCATTCTGGATATCCTGGTCCCATGCGGAGATGACATCACCATATCCCTCGAACAAAATGGCTTGTCTTTGTTTGCGAATTGCATTCTTGGCATGATGCAGATTATAGAGAACACGGCTTTTGTTAAATAACCGGGTTTCCGGTGAATTTAGATACTTCGGTTGCCCATCTCCCAATATGCGTCCTGCAAATGCAATCGGCTTGCCGCTCCTGCCATTAATCGGGAACATAATCCGGTCTCGGAATCGATCAACATATCCCTGACCTTCATTTCGGGGTGACAGAAGTCCACCCTTTTCCATCTCTTCGAGTGGATAGTTACGTTTCTCAAGAAATTGTACCAGTGTGTCCCAACGATTTGGTGCGAAACCAATCTGGAACTGGTCAATCAACTTGTCGCCAAAACCTCTTGAGCGTAAATACTCCATGGCTGACTTGCCGTGCTCTGTATTTTTCAACAAAAAATGATACAGCTTCGCGGTAAGCTCATAAGCCTCCAACAGACGTTCTGTCTCCGGATTCACATGAGCAGATTCACGCCCTTGCCAGTCCCCCATAGAGATGTGACTTTCTTCCGCCATCGTTTTGACAGCCTCGGGAAAGGATAACCCTTCGATTTCCATCCTGAATTTGATGGCATTTCCGCCCGTGCCGCAACCGTAGCAGTAGAAAATTTGTTTCTCAGGTGTAACGGTGAACGAAGGCGTCTTCTCGGAATGAAAAGGACAGAGGCCTTTCATATACTTCCCCTGTTTGGTCAGATGCACAAATCGGCTCACCGTATCGACAATATCATTCTGCTGTAACACCGATTCAATAATACTTTCGGGTATACCGCCTTGTCCGGTACTCATCTCTGGCCACCTTCATCTCTTCAACACGTAAATATAATTCGATAAACTTACACATTCTCCTGCAAATCTTTTAAAAGTTTTGTCAGTTTATGTTGAAACATTTCTCGATCCTGCTCTGTGAAAGGCTTTGGGCCTTTCCCGTAATGGCCTCTTTTTCGTGCTTTGGCCGCAGTATGACGAGAATCCAACATGAAATCAATGTCACGATCGTTGAACTCACGACCACGAAAGGACAAAACATAACAACGTTTGCCAAGCGCAAGTGCCGCAAGTCCATAGTCCTGAGTGATAACCACATCATATGGCTTAATATGATTAGCAATATACAGGTCTGCGCTCTGATCACTGCGATCCACTTGCACGGTTCGTACCCCTTCTCCTCCTTGAAGCAAATGATCAAATGAAGAGACTAACAATACGGGGATGTTGAAAAGGCGAGCTGTTTGCGCAATCTCGGTTTTGACCGGGCAAGCATCACCATCCACAACAATGTGGCGTATATTTAACTCACTCAAACCCAGACCACCCGGTTTCATAAAATAGCTGCATATTGTTATATACGACCCCGGCCAGGCAAAATCCTTCTGCCGGAACGAGGGAAATCAAAGGCTAAAATACGGAGCGGTTGTCAAAAATACAATTCACAACCCGTTCCGTATATTTATACCCTCATATATCCTTCTTTAATACTGAATTTTAGCTTTGCGCCAAGTCTGTGGAAAAGGACTCATGAAATTCGCCCAATTACCAAACCAACTTGGAAAAATCAGCAAATCCTTTCAAGTCACGATCAATAGCCGCGAGTAAGGCAAGTCGGTTCGCCCGAACAGCTTCATCTTCAGCCATAACCATGACCGAATCGAAGAATGAGGTAATACCATCCTTCCAGGCAGATGCAATAGCCAGTGCTTCAGCAGCATGATGCTGAGTCAACGCCTGACGATATTCTGCATTCGTTTTGCTCCATGCCTCATGTAACTGACGTTCTCCATCTTCTGTGAACAGTTCTGGATGTACGGAAGCATTGGATGCTTTGGCCGCCAGATTACCCACACGGTTGAACGATTCAACCGTTGTTTTGAATGCGTCTCCTGTCATAACAGCCGCCATCAACGCTTCACCTTTTGGTACAACAGCGCTGATATCATCGAATCCGGAAGAAATTACGGCATCCACTACGTCGTAGCGAACTGTTTCGGACAACAATTTTTTCACACGAAGACCAAAGAAGTCTTGCAGATCTTTACGAACCTCTTCATCTGCACGTTTCAACAGGTTCATCTGGGCATGCACTTGAAGTGCTACTCCGAACACGTCTGACAATGTCAGCGGAAGCTTGTGATCCAGCAAAATCTGTACAATACCTGCAGCCTGACGGCGCAGCGCATACGGATCTTGAGAACCCGTTGGAATAATGTTGATGGAGAAACAACCCACGATTGTATCCATTTTGTCCGCAGCACTCACAATGGCACCAACAAGAGAAGCAGGGGATTGATCTCCAGCGAAACGTGGCTGATAGTGTTCAAATACCGCTTTGGCCACTTCTTCTTTTTCGCCAGCTTTACGAGCGTAATCCTCACCCATCACACCTTGCAGTTCCGGGAATTCTCCCACCATCAGTGTCACCAGATCGAATTTGCAGATATCTGCTGAGCGGCTAACGGATTCAGCAACATCACCGGATACTTGCAGTTTGGTAGCAAGTCCATCGGCAATCTTGCGAATACGACGCACTTTATCTCCAACCGTTCCCAATTCTTCCTGGAAGACGATACTTTCCAGCTTCGACAATGCATCCTTAATCTGTAGCTTCTGATCTTCCTCATAGAAGAACTTGGCATCAGACAGACGTGCACGCAGAACTTTTTCATTCCCTTTGGCAATAACGTCCAGTGAATCACTTCCACCGTTACGTACCGTCACGAAGAATGGCAACAATTGTCCTTCATTGTCCAGTACAGGGAAATAACGCTGATGCTCACGCATGGAAGTAATCAATACTTCTTGTGGAATATTCAAGAATGAGGAGTCAAATGTCCCGAACAATACGGTAGGTGTTTCCACCAGGAACAGAACTTCCTCCAGCAAGTCTTCCTTAATCGCGATATCCCATTTTTTCTCCGCAGCCAGTGCCTGAATCTGGGATACAATCATCTGTTCACGTTCCTGGATATCAGCAATGACATGTTCGGAACGCAACACTTCCACGTATGAAGACGGAGTGGAGATCACAGCCTCCTTACCGAGGAAACGATGTCCGCGAGTTACATTACCCGACTTAATACCTGTCACTTCCAGATCGATAACCTCACTGCCGAGCATAGCCACAATCCAGCGGATTGGACGTACAAATTTGAAATCATAGGAAGCCCAACGCATGAATTTTGGGAACGTCATGGCATGTAATACAGAAAGTAATCCTTCGCCAACTACAGAAGCCGTCTCCACACCTTTGCTGCTCTTCGTTGCATAGATATATTCGACACCGTTCAGTTCCTTGAACGTGAACTGGTCCGGTTCAACACCTTGACTGCGGGCGAATCCGAGTGCAGCCTTGCTCCAATTGCCACTGTCGTCCAGGGCAATTTTGCGTGAAGGACCTTTCACTTCTTCCTCGATATCTTCCTGCTTTTCAGCCACATTGTGAATCAAAACAGCCAGACGGCGCGGTGTAGCATATGCATTCACTTCACCATAAGCAATGCGGGATGCGTCAAGCCATTTCACGACACGCTCTTGCAGCTGTGCGATTGCTGTGCGCATAAAGCGTGCAGGTACTTCTTCCAACCCGATTTCGAACAATAGATCCTTAGACATGCTCGGCTCCCCCTTTCTTGATCAGCGGGAAGCCTAGCTTCTCACGCTCTTCCATATATGTTGCAGCGACTTGGCGAGCCAGATTACGAACACGTGTGATGTAACCCGTACGTTCCGTTACACTGATGGCTCCACGTGCATCCAACAGGTTGAACGTGTGGGAACATTTCAGCACATAGTCATATGCCGGGAATACCAGATGCTGCGCCATGGCCTTGTTTGCTTCTTCTTCATGCATGTTGAAGAGTGTAAACAGCATTTTGACATCAGATACTTCAAACGTATATTTAGAGTGTTCGAATTCTGGCTGACGGAATACATCACCATAAGTGATACCTTCCACCCATTCCAGATCAAACACATTCTCTTTATCTTGAATGTAAGAAGCCAAACGCTCCATACCATACGTAATTTCAACAGCTACCGGATTTGTCTCGATCCCACCGACCTGTTGGAAATACGTAAATTGTGTAATTTCCATTCCGTCCAACCATACTTCCCAACCAAGACCTGCACAACCAAGGGAAGGATTCTCCCAGTTATCTTCAACAAACCGAATATCATGTTTGAGCGGATCAATGCCAAGACGTTTCAGACTTTCCAGGTAAATTTCCTGAATATTGTCCGGAGAAGGCTTGATGATGACCTGGAACTGATGATGCTGGTACAGCCGGTTAGGGTTCTCACCATAACGTCCGTCCGAAGGACGACGGGAAGGCTCCACATAGGCCACTTTCCAAGGTTCGGGTCCAAGCGAGC
This sequence comes from Paenibacillus sp. FSL K6-1122, assembly GCF_037977015.1. Taxonomy (NCBI): domain Bacteria; kingdom Bacillati; phylum Bacillota; class Bacilli; order Caryophanales; family Paenibacillaceae; genus Paenibacillus; species Paenibacillus sp. FSL K6-1122. The sequence goes on from NZ_CP150272.1 coordinate 5,011,085, forward strand.
GTAAAAAGGTCATCGGGTTCATCGTACCTGCCCCTTTTTCCGTATCGTATGGCTGGACAATAATACAGTTATGCTCGGCCCAGAATTGTTGCAGCGTTAGAATCATCTGCTGAAAATTCATAATCATGCTCCTTTTCAATGGTTTGTTAGCAAGCTTAGGACGGTGAAGACAACAATAAATAGCCCCCGTCCTACGCCTGTTGTACAGACGTAGGGACGAGAGCTATTCCCGCGGTTCCACCCTACTTGGCTTAGATCAAACAAGATGATCCTGTTCGTTCCAGCCCACTTTTCCGTGTCCATTCATGCTCCCGAGTGCCGTTTCAAAAACCGATTCAGCCAGGCTCCCACCATCCCCGACTCGCTCATTCATGATTCCCAAGTGTTATACAACGACTTGTCTCCATAAATGTAATAAATCCAGTCTTTTACTTTCTCGTTCAATGCATGTCTCATAAAGAGAAATTATATTTCATAATATATAAAATCTAGTATGAAGTCAAGATATAGTTTCACTTCCACCAAAACGCCTCAAATCCCGTACTTCTCCATCTGATCGAGGAAAGAACGGGATTTAAGATTCAGACCAAGCTGATGATCCATAAAGGCACGCATCAACTTTTTGATCTCATCACGGGTAGATTCACTCACAGATATATTCCCCAAGCGCTGCAGATCCAACTGTGCGAACAAACGCAACAACTTCAGAGCCTTTGGACTAACTGACATCGCTGGAGGATCGAAATGTTTGCATGCTCGACACAAGACGCCACCAAGTCTGGGACTTATAAACAACTGCTCATCTGGTCGCTCCTGGTTGCAGGAGATGCACTCATCGAACTGTGGACCATATCCGGATGCCTGTAATATTTTCATTTCGTACAGACTTATAATAACAACCGGATCTTTCTCTTCCTTCAACGCCTGCAAACACGCCTTTAACTGTTTGAACCAAAATGTACCTGTTTCCTCATCCTGAAGCACCCGATCCAATAGTTCACACGCATAAGAGGCATAAGAGGCCTTGACCAGATCTTCACGCAACTCATGATAGGATTCAACGATTTCTCCAGCATTCAGTGTACCTAGACCCGTATTGCGAAAATAAACATATTGACCAAACGTAAACGGCTGCACCAGTGCAGCATGTCGGCTCTTGGGCTTTTTGGCACCGCGGACGAGTACCCCTACTTTCCCGCCGCTTTCGGTGCAAAGTGTAATGATTTTGTTCCCTTCGCCGTAGTCCATGCTGCGGATGACAATGCCTTCCACCCTGTATAGCATGCCTCGTCACCTAACCATTCCCGAATCAGCCAGTTATCCTTCGGCTTCTTCATCTTCAATCACTTCCCTTGCATTATCCGACTCCTGTCCTAACGAGTTACACGCCTCGGTATATAACAAATAGGACTCCACGTCCCCCGTCATCGCAAAAACCTTCCACGAAAAATCTCGCATCGGAATTTCATCCTCTCTTCGGAAATGACGTCTGCATCTACCAAATAGGATGGAGTCTTGCAAGGTAAACTATGTGTTGCAATTACTGGATACAACTCGGATGATCAGTCGCGCCCGAAGCCAAGATCACGCAGAACTCGATCCTGATTTCTCCAGTCCTTTTTCACTTTGACCCACAGATCCATGAAAATTTTGGAGCCAAGCAAGTTTTGAATGTCATGTCGAGCTCGTTTACCCACTTCTTTCAGAAGGGCACCTTGCTTGCCGATAATGATCCCTTTTTGCGAATCCCGTTCCACAAATATGACAGCTGAGATATAAACGACACCGTTATCTTGCACTTTCATATCTTCGATCGTTACAGCAATGGAGTGAGGCACTTCTTCACGAGTCATTTGCAGAATTTTCTCACGAATCAACTCGGCACATACAAACTGCTCCGGATGGTCAGTAACCTGGTCGTCAGGATAGTACTGTGGACCTTCAGGCAGATACTTGCCGAGCTGTTCCAGTAATGTGCTGACATTATTGCCATGCTTGGCAGACACAGGCACAATTTCAGCGAAATCGTGTAATTTGCGATACTCTTCAATAAGTGGTAACAGCGCTTCCGGCTCAATTTTGTCAATTTTGTTCATAACGAGAATGACAGGCGTACGGATATTTTTCAGCTGTTCCGCAATATAGCGGTCACCACCGCCCATTCCTTCGGAAGCATCAATCAAGAATAAGGCTGCTTCTACTTCACTCAGTGTGTTCAAAGCGGTCTGGTTCATATAATCGCCTAATTTGGACTGACGTTTATGAATCCCTGGTGTATCCAGAAAAACGATCTGTTGATTGTCCGATGTATATACACCGTGAATTTTATTACGGGTTGTTTGCGGCTTGTCCGACATAATTGCAATTTTCTGTCCGATGACTTGGTTCATCAAAGTGGATTTACCAACGTTTGGACGTCCGATAATGGCTACAAAACCGGATTTGAATTTTTGTTTTTTCATATGTTCCTCCTCAGGCGCCTAGGCCTGGAATGTATTGGTTTATTTTTTGGCAGAATTCAGATCAGAAGGCCCAAAAGCCCAAGGTAACAGTTCAGCAACGGTGGTCTCTTGCAGATCACCTTTCAAATTCCCCAAGATGACTTTCATATCGGGTTCACACAGTTCGTACATGACCTGACGACATACGCCACATGGAGCAATCGGACCATCCGTGTCTCCCACAATGGCAATCGCTGTGAAGCTGCGAGGCTTCTGCCCACCTGCAATGGCACTAAACATCGCTGTACGCTCAGCACAGTTACCTGGTGTATACGCAGCATTCTCAATATTACAACCATGATGCACATGACCTTCACTGTCAAGCAAAGCCGCGCCAACACCAAAATGGGAGTAAGGCGTATACGCCTTCGTACGTGCCTTAATTGCTTCTTGCATTAACAAACCGTTATCCATTAATAATCTCTCCCTTAGGGTGCAATATAAAGTTAGTACCTACGAATTAAGTTCAACCAAAGCCAATTTTACACTAGCCACTCCGAGTCCAGAATAACCCTTCGATCGCTGTTACCCCCAGATTTTTTGATTCACTTTTTCAACGTGAAAATCCGGGGATAAAGGCGAACGCTTCGCTTCTACAGGTTTATTTCTGTCCTCTTCGTTATCGTGTAATGTCAACAAGTTCAACTTAAAAACGGTCTAACTTCACAAATTTGTGTAGTATTAAAATCACAAAACGAATCAAAGTTAATACAAAATCAGTACAAACCCAGCCAGCTCATCACCGGCTTAATGAAAACGATACAACCGATGATGACGGCGAATACCGCAGCCAGCAGAACTGCCCCGGCCGCGGTATCCTTTGCCGCTTTTGCCAGCGGATGGATATGGGGGTGTGCCAAGTCAACCGCTGCCTCTACAGCCGTGTTCATCAATTCAGTCACCAGGACCAAAAAGACAGCGGTCAGCACAAACATCCAATCCGTTCTTGAGATTCTGAAAAAAAAGCCGGCTACACACATCAAAATAGCCACTCCCGTGTGAACTCTCACATTACGCTGAGTCCGCAACCCATATGCGATTCCTTCCGCAGCATTGCGGAATACCAGACCCCAGGAGCGTCTTTTCATTATCGTGTCAACCCGGCCTGGGCCAATACCGCTTCTTGTTTGCCCATCATTTCAGCCTCACTCGCTTCATCCTGATGGTCGTATCCGAGCAGGTGCAAGAAACCATGGACAAACAGAAAACCAAGTTCACGTTCAAATGAGTGTCCATACTCTTCACTTTGCAGGATGGTCCGTGGTACGGAAATGATGATGTCTCCAAGAACATCCGGCATTTCTTCCATTTCTTCATCTTCGTCCAGCTCATAGATAATATCTAGTTCTTCATCCACCGTTTCGTTCATCGCAAAAGACAGTACATCCGTAGGACGGTCAATGCCGCGATAATCACGGTTCAACTCATGAATCTGCTCATCATTCACAAAAGTCAGAGCCACTTCCCCGTCTGCCACACCTTCCGCTTCTCCTGCGAGATTCAGCAATTGTTCCAGCATTGCAATCATCGGGTCTGTAATTTCTTTATCCTGTTGTTCATTATTCCATGCCAGGTTAAGACTCATTCTTTCATAACTCCTGTCTGCTCATATTAGAGGTTGTTCAAAAAAAACATTTCTAGCTTCATCCCATCTTCTCGGTACTGAAAACCAACCTTTTTGAACACGAACTATTATTGAATTAGCCTGCTTCGGGTGAAGTCGGCTTTGGTTTCTTGATCTCCTCCGGATATTCTATCCTGGAGTGGAAGATACCCATCACCGTTTCCTTCAATGTTCTGGCGACGATATCCAGTTCACGCATCGTAAGGTCACAATCATTGAATTGATGATCATCCAATCGTCCTTTAATAATCTTCTCAATCATGGACTCCACTTGCTCCACTGTCGGTTTGCGCAAAGATCTCACAGCAGCCTCTACACTATCAGCAATGCCAACAATAGCCGATTCCTTGGACTGAGCCTTCGGCCCAGGGTAACGGAAATCTTCTTCCGTGAAATCAGGCTCAACACCTGCTTCTTCCGCCTGGCGCAGTGCTTTGTGATAGAAATAGTGGAGAAATGTCGTGCCGTGATGCTGTTCCGCAATATCCCGAATAGGTCTGGGCAGCTTATAATCCTTCTGCATTTCCACCCCATCGCGCGCATGGGCAACGATAATGGATTTGCTCAGTTTCGGATCAATTGAATCATGTGGATTCTCCATATTGTTCTGATTTTCAATAAAATAGATCGGGCGCTTCGTCTTGCCAATATCATGATAATACGAACCGACTCGGCATAGCAATCCGTTAGCTCCTATGGCTTCTGCTGCTGCTTCGGACAGATTCCCTACCATAACGCTGTGATGATAGGTACCCGGTGTCTCCGTCAGCAACTTACGAAGAAGCGGATGGTTCGGATTAGACAGTTCCACCAGTTTGAGCGCTGACAAGATGCCAAATGAAGTTTCAAAAAATGGCATCAGCCCAATGACCAGTATGGCAGTTAATACGCCACCCGCAAATGCAAATCCAACACCGTACAGTGTCGTGGTTCGATTCCAATCGCCCGAGTCAATCAAAGCCAAGGTGAAGACGGCTATCGACCCGAACAGACAGACCATAATGGCCCCTTTCAGGATCGTTGATCGCTGGCTAGCCTTATGAGTTGCGAAGATCGCAACAAACGAAACCAATACAGCGAAGAAACCTAATTCGAAGTCAAAAAGCTGACCCTGATGGGTATTCAAAATGATGCTGGACAACATACCGATCAATATCGAACATACAAAGGCAAGCGAGGTATCCAGTAACAAGGCAATTAACATCGCTCCTACCGCAACAGGTGCAAGGAAGCCAACATAAGACCTCTCATTGGTCTGGATAATCGCCGTCACATGCATAACCACAATCGTAATAATAAAAATGAGAACAAGCATCAACAGCTGGGCATTATTATATTTAAAATGTGTTCCGCTGCCTTGCTGAATATACATCAGAATGGCTGCTGACAACAGGCAGGAAAACATAAGAAGTCCAAGCTGCGGCCAGTAGTTCACTTCATTTTTCAGCAAATCATTCTCATCCAGCAAAGTATACATCTCCGGGGTGATCATCTCACCCTTGGCAACTAATGTGTCCCCTTGCTTGATAAAGACGGTTTGCGTGTTCTCACGCGCCTGTACTTTGGCTTCCTTAGTTCCCTCTTCATCGTAGAAGCGGTTCGCGGTCACCACAAGGCGAGCAAGCTCTTGCACGACCTCACGTTGCGTTCGCTTACCAAGAGAGCTGACACTCACCATCTCAGCTACTTTGGCACGGGCAGTGGTTGCATCGCTGATCTGATCCGTCATTAACCGGGCAACAATATCCCTCGCAACCGGTTTCATCTCCTGGATATCATCCGATGTCAGACGCGAGATTTTGATGTAAGTTTCTTCGGGAATACGGTAGCTTTGCTCCTGTACCACATTTCTGATTTCTTCCAAAAGAGTCTCGGAGTATGTACCGGCTTTCCGATTATTATTGATATAGTTGGTCACAAAATCCTTCTGGCGCTGTGGAATTTCATCCCGATAAATATCAATCTTATCCTGACTTGAAATCTGATCATCCTGATTTAATCGATCTACACGATCAAGCAGGGTAGTCATCAAATTTTCGTTTCGCAACTGGACAATCTGAAATATCGGCTGTACCCGTTCAGCAGCTTCTTCCTGTGCTTTGAGTGTGGCCTTGTTATTCGGAATCTGCATGGGCGCAGCAATGTCCACTTCACTCCGTGTCCCTTCCTGAATATCATAGCGCTCAGGGAGCAGTTTGGAAGCCAGACTGACGTAGAAAAGAATCACCAGAAACAAAAACAGAAGATAGCGTGCCCACACGCTATACTTCCATCCTGTAGCCTTATTCTGAAAAGATTTGCCTTTTGACGGTTCCTTCGAGGTCACTTTAGACAATCCCTTTCTATGCTTGATTTTCTGCGGCGTGGTTGTAAGCCACGATAATTTTCTGGACAAGGGAATGCCGTACAACATCTTGCTCGGCAAAATAGACAAATCCAATCTCGTTAACTTCATTCAAGATCGTATTCGCTTCCACAAGCCCGGATTTCTTACCACGCGGTAAATCAATCTGTGTCACGTCTCCGGTGATGACCATTTTGGAGCCAAAACCAAGACGGGTTAGAAACATCTTCATCTGTTCCGGCGTTGTGTTCTGTGCTTCATCCAGAATGATGAAGGAGTCATCCAGCGTACGCCCCCGCATGTAGGCGAGTGGCGCGATTTCGATTAACCCTCGCTCCAGTGCCTTAGCGGTCTGTTCCTGTCCCATAACGTCATATAGGGCATCGTACAGTGGTCTCAGATAAGGGTCTACCTTCTCCTGAAGATCACCTGGCAAAAATCCAAGACTCTCTCCCGCTTCAACAGCAGGCCGTGTGAGTACAATGCGTTTGACGCTACCTTCTTTAATCGCGGCAACAGCCAGTACAACAGCAAGGTAGGTTTTACCCGTACCGGCAGGACCAATGCCAAATACAATATCACGTTTTTTAATTGTAGTTACATAGTGCTTCTGTCCAATGGTTTTAACACGGATTGGTTTACCTCGGTATGTCGTTGTAATCTCGCCCTTGAACAGATCCAACAGCTGGTCTGCCCGCATATCCTTGGCAAGTTCAATCGCATACTTCACATCTCTCTCGGTTAACACATATCCATTGCGTATCAATTGCAGTAACACATCAAATAATTGTTCAAGCGATTCCACCTGCTGTGCGTTGCCAAAAATCACAATCTCCGCTTCACGGGATGCAATCTGGGCGGGAATCTCGGATTCAATCAGTTTAAGAAAAGTATCTTGGGGTCCAAAAAGAGATTGGCCCTCTCCCGCACTCTGGAGGGAGATTTGTATGCTGCGTGTTTGCTCTGACAAATATCCTCATTCTCCTTGACTATGGACTAGCGGAAGTTCTTCCGCAATGCTTTCTTCTACTTCAAATAAGACTTTCATATAAACTTTACCATTCTCTTTCTTCTCATGCAAAATTTTTTCACTTATAATTTTTGTTCCTTTGCCGTTTTTGGCGATAATATCGTTTCTTGCTCCTTCCAATCCTTTCGTTCTGGCCCATTCTATCGTCTGTTGTTGCTCATGCTCTCGGGTCTCCAGATCTTTCTCTGTCAGCCAACCCATAGGAAGTGTAAAGGATCGCCACGTTAATGGTTTATGAGTACTCTCGGTATCAAATGAACTGAACGGTGTACTTCCGTACCCCCACAGTTGAATCGCCCAATTCCCCAGCACCATGTAAAAACGTTCTTTGCTCTCACCTGTCATTGTATTATGTTTTTGCACTAGCGGAACCTCTACCTGATACTCACGCCATACCAGACCACGAACTTCGCCTTTGGCAACGATGGTTTTGGTGTTCTCCTCATCCCCGAGAATCCCCGAGATCAATACCTGACCCTTTTTGACACGCATGTCCTTCTGAACAACAGGGCGTCCCTGCTCCGCATAGATTTGAGTGACCACAGCATCTGACTTACTGATCAGATGTCTGGGGTTCAGTAATGGTTCGCGCTTTGGTTGGGCAGATTCTACGACCTGAATGGTAATGGTTGTCCCCTCTTTGCTGACGCCAATCCAGGTTACATCCGGCAGAGCGAGTGCAAGCTGCCTGGAGAGCTTGTCTTGGCTTTGCAGACGGAACCCCCATTGGAAAGGATATATGCCCTCTTTCTTCGCTGCTGCGAGCACCTCGTCGGTGGGAATGGTGACGTTACCCTTGACCTCCACATCCCATACCATGGACGACAACGCAAACAAAGCTGCCACAAAAAACAGCATACCCCCAAGAAAGAACTTCCTCCGCAATAAACGGGCCGCAAAAAAGGGGAAACCGCTGCGATGGGTTACTTTCACCCTGCAGCCTGTCCGTTTCAACATAGGACGCAACCTGAAAAAATGCGGCAGCAGAATATTCATCTCTGCTACGCGTCCATCGTGAGCACGCAGGTCCCAAACTTCCAGTCCCTGCTCTGCCACCGTGTTGATTAATGTTTCAATGTCTCCCCCAGTGACCGTGATTCGGACTGCTCCCCGCAGTTTGTACAGACTGGGCTGCTTCATCCGTTCCCCTCCACTCCATTCATATGAATATCCAGAATCGTTCCTTCAACAGCTACTTCATCCGGCAAAATATTACGTATCACCAAGGCAGTTCCTTTGATCTCTAACTGGCCTTGGGAAAGAGCCAACACGATACGATCCGGTGTAAAATGGATGACACCGCGATGATTCTCTATATACAGTTGCTTACTGCCGATCAGGGTTAACCGAGGCATATCATAAAGCACATCCTGCGGCAGATCCAACACTTCACTGGTCCATCTGCGCAGCTTGCGGCTGATCCGGGTCATTCGAAGGTCTTCCCCCTTCCTCTACAGTTCAACTTATGCGCAGATTCATGAATTTATGAAAATTCCGGGGCGTGTTAGGGACGAATGTTGAGAAAAAAGGATAGAACACAGAAAAAGCCGTCTCCGGCGGCTTCATGCTCACCAGAGACGGCTTTATTTCCGTCCAGCAACTTAACTTATTTACAGTTTCCCTCTTGTACCAAACGGCTGTTTGGAACGAGGAGAACCCAGTACTTCTGCCCACAAGACACCTGTGCGAATGTCTGCCGGACGAAGCGGAGACGCTCCCGATCCATCGCTACTGGTCTCATCCCAACTGGAATCAGACACAACTGGCCGATTCGCAGAAGAGATGCGATTCAAGCGTTCTTCGATCAAACGTTGCTGTTCTTCCATGCCTCTCATCTGTTCCTCAAGTGAATTTGCCATCGCACTCATCGTGCCCTCACTTCTGTAGTCAGTTGCGGGGCGAGAAGATGCAGCAGGCTCCGAATACGGCTCATCATACTGATTCTCATATTGCACGTCATCATACCGATCGTCATATTGTTCATCATAGCGGGGGTCTGTAGGTCCGGAAGACTGCTGCGGAGATGAATTGTCTCTTGAACGTTCATCCCGGCCTGAATCACCACTGCCTCCAAATGTAGGCATCCCGTTGGCAGGACGCTTTTTGTTCGGATCAGCCGATTTGGCAGCTTTCCCCAAAAAGGAGAAGAGCGCAAAACCGATGACGGCCACAATATACAGATTATCAAAAATCCATTCAAATAGGCCCATATGCACTCACCGCCTATCTTCCGTTTTTGGAATCACCCTGATCGTTGGAATTCGAACCTTCACCAGGTTTTCCCAATGTATTACGCATTTGAGTATCCGCTTCAATGTTCTTCAGGTTCATATAATCCATCACACCGATTTTACCGTTACGAAGTGCCTCAGCCATTGCCAAAGGTACTTGGGATTCGGATTCAACAACGCGTGCTCTCATTTCCACTACGCGTGCTTTCATCTCTTGCTCTTGGGCTACGGCCATTGCGCGACGCTCTTCGGCTTTTGCCTGAGCGATACGTTTGTCAGCTTCTGCTTGCTCTGTTTGCAAGAAGGCACCAATGTTCTTACCTACATCAACGTCCGCAATATCAATGGACAGGATTTCAAATGCAGTACCTGCATCCAGACCTTTGGACAATACGGTACGGGAGATCAGATCCGGATTTTCCAGGACGTCTTTGTGAGAATTGGAGGAACCGTTCGTACTTACGATACCTTCACCAACACGGGCGATGATCGTTTCTTCACCAGCACCACCGACGAGACGGTCAATATTGGCACGAACCGTAACCCGCGCTCTAACTTTAACTTCAATACCATCTTTGGCAACCGCAGAGACAATCGGTGTTTCGATAACACGTGGGTTAACGCTCATCTGTACGGCTTGTAATACGTCTCGACCTGCGAGGTCAATCGCAGCAGCACGTTCAAATTCGAGTGGAATGTTGGCACGTTGTGCAGCAATCAGAGCGTTTACAACACGGTCAACGTTACCACCGGCCAAGAAGTGACTTTCCAGTTGGTTCATTGAGAGTTTAAGACCGGCTTTAGTTGCTTTAATCATTGGATTAACGATACGGCTAGGCGTTACACGTCTCAGTCTCATCGCTACCAGTGTAATAATACTTACACGTACGCCGGATGCAATCGCTGAAACCCAGAGCATAACCGGGAAAAAGCTGAAGAATACGCTCAATACGATAATACCTACTACCGCAATGAGCAAAATCGTAATCATAGATGTGTCCATTTAATTTCCTCCATTTGCACATTTGCAATTTGAATTTGATAAAAATATTTGAGAATACACTCTTGAGTCCGCTGCTAAATGAAAGAATGCACCACCTCGCTGGCAGCTTCAGCTACGTGGTTATGTACATTGCCGAAGCGTTAATCCGCTTCGACAACAGAGCGAGTTACACCGGCAAAGCTTGCTGAACCACAATCCGGGTACCTTCCGCTTTAATCACAATAATCGGAGTATCGATGGGAATAAAATCTCCGTCGGTCACAACGTCAATTCGTTCCCCTTCAAACATCGCTGTTCCAGAAGGACGAAGTGGTGTCAGACTGATTCCTTGCAGACCAACCAGCTCTTTACGTTCTGTGGCTGATGAATAACCCCGATCCGCAGACATGCTGTCACTCAGTATGAAGCGATTCCATATCCCTCGATCCTTAAAGATAATTGAGATGATCGCAATGACTACCAGTGCTGCTCCAAAAGCGATACCTAGAGATACAAATGCATCACTCGTATCATAAGCAGCCCTTACAACACCGGCCACAAGCGCAATTGATCCCAAAATCCCCAGAATACCAAAGCTCGGAATAAACATCTCCAGAATCATCATGATGAGTCCGACGGTAAATAGCACCCATGTCTCTGCTCCGGCAAATCCCGCAATGTAATTACCCGAGAAATACAACACGAAACACACGATACCTACAATACCAGGAACTCCAAAACCAGGAACAATCAATTCAATGATCACACCCGCGATTCCGAGGAACAATAACACAGTCATAACAACCGGATTAGTAAGAAAAGAGGAGATATTCTCCGCTGTTGTTCGTTCTACCTTAAATACGTCATCCTGACTGTAACCTGCCCAAGCTGCCGCTTCTTCCGGTGTGTTGCTGATGTGGTCGGCATAACCAACTTTCAGCGCTTCTTCAGCCGAGAGAGCAATAATTTCACCTTTTTGCTTGGTTTTATTGATCTCTGGCATTTCAACAACGATGTTAACATCCGTCATTCCAGCTGCAATCTTGCCATCACGACCACTGATTTCAGCCGCTCCCTGCATTTTGCTTTTCCAGAATGCAACAAGCTTTGGATCATCAACATGTTTACCCGTACTGTCCACCATTGCTGCCGCACCAATCATACTGCCTGGTGACATTACGATCTTATCTGCATTCAGAGCCAGAAAACTCCCGGCTGAAGCAGCATCTCCACGAACAAATGCAACAGTCTCAATCGGACTGTCCTTAATTAGGGTACCCAATGCTTCTGCAGTGTCGACACGGCCTCCCGGCGTATTGATATCAAGAACGATCAGGCCAGCATTCATCTCTTCTGCTTGCTTGAACCCGCGTTCCATGAACTTGCCAAGTCCCTGCTCGATTGGTTTATCAACCGGAATAATATATACGGCACCACTCTTCTCAGCTGCATGCGCTGACGGTGATCCAATCCAGACAGGAAGCAACAGCGTCAGCAGCATTAAGAGCATCAATGGCCCCGTAAGCTTCTTCCGGCGCTTTCCCTTCACAATAGTCCCCCCTTTTCCATTAATGTTATACTGTCCAGCTTATGGTATTTATTACGTGCAATGCAACATTTCGTTTCAAAATCTTAAAATTATATTTGAAAACTCGATCAATTGCAAGAATAAAAATCCATAATAATATATATTAACCATTAAAAAGAAATATCATCATCCCAAGGACATCACGCCTTCTGATAAATGGAAAAAACACCTCCTGACAAGTCAGAAGGTGTTTATTGATTTGCTTTATTGCAGAAATTGTTGAACTGCTTGATTTACCAGTTTGCCGTCCGCTTTGCCTTTAACTTTCGGCATAAGGGCCGCCATGACTTTCCCCATCTCGGCTTTCGAAGAAGCACCGGTTTCCTGGATGGTCTGCTGTACAATAACTTTAATTTCTTCTTCGGTAAGCTGTGTGGGAAGGTACTGGATGAGTACTTCAATTTCCGCTTTTGCATTTGCCGCGAGATCTTCACGGCCCGCTTTGTCAAATTCTTGGAGGGCATCTTTGCGCTGTTTGATTTCACGACTCAGGATATCAAGCACTTCGTTGTCATCCAAATCTCTTTTCAAATCTATTTCAAGATTCTTGATCGTCGAACGAATCAACCGAATGTTGGAGAGTCTGAACTTGTCCTTACTCTTCATCGCTTGCTTCATATCTTCGTTCAATCGTTCGCTAAGATTCATGTAATTAAAATCCTCCTAAAACTTTCTCTTACGAGCAGCCTCGGACTTTTTCTTGCGCTTTACGCTTGGCTTCTCATAATGCTTACGTTTCTTCACCTCAGCCAATACGCCATCTTTAGCGATGGAGCGTTTAAAACGACGAAGTGCAGCATCAATAGTCTCGTTTTTGCGAACTTTAGTTTCAGACACCAGTTTTCCCTCCCTCCGACCAGACCGTCCAAGAGCAATAACACGGTTCATCATCTTACATTATAGGCGAAAGATAATAAAGGTGTCAACCTCAATGTAATGATCACTTATTTGAATCCATTTTATAACTCAAAGGTATTATGAAATGAATTCATTATATAAGCATTTGGTCACACATTCGTGGATTTAATGCATATGACTAAATCCTCAATAGTAGTACCCATTAGCTCGTTTATTTGTGAGAATCGGACAGACTTGTCAACACGCCAAGTCTGGTACCACCCAACAAATGGTAATGCAGATGATGAACGGTTTGTTCTCCATCCTTACCACAATTGTTGATTAATCGATATCCTGTTTCCTCCACGCCAAGACGCTTCGCAGCTTCTTGAGCAGCCAGATGAATCTCGCCGATCAACGGCAGATCTTCTGCAGTAACTTCATTCATGGAAGCAATATGTTTCTTCGGAATGACAAGAACATGTGTCGGTGCAGCGGGCTGGATGTCATGAAAAACGATAACATGGTCATTCTCCAGTACTTTATTGGAGGGAATGCTGCCCTCTACAATTTTGCAAAATAAGCAATCCATAGTTCATACCCTCCTTTGTATTCCAGTGTATGTATTCCCCTCTATCATACTAAAAGTAAAAACCCACGTCCAATCTTTAGACACACAACCAGGTATTCTAGGTCAACTCTCCATCTATCATCGAGCCGAACACTATACAACATTGGATGTATACCAAGCTCTTTTATCGAAATATGGTTTTATCACGCACTTTTCCCAATTAAACAAATATGTATGGTTAATGACACACAAAAGGAGATTGGTTAATTTGACCGTTTATCAACATGTGCAGGAACTTATAGGTAATACACCTCTGCTTGAATTAACTCGTTATCCATTACCGGAAGGAATCCGCCTGTTCGCCAAACTGGAATTCATGAATCCCGGAGGAAGTGTGAAAGACAGGATCGGCAAGTTTTTATTGGAGAAGGCCTTGGCACGAGGAGATGTTAAACCAGGTGGAACGGTGATCGAAGCTACTGCAGGCAACACAGGAATTGGTCTTGCAATGGCGGCTGTAGGCCTGAATTTAAAGGTCATTTTCACGGTACCTCAGAAGTTCAGTGTTGAGAAGCAGCAGTTGATGAAAGCCCTTGGTGCTACGGTCGTCAACACACCCACATCCGAAGGAATCACTGGTGCCATACGCAAGGCGGAATCGCTTGCGAAAGAAATACCGGGTTCATATATTCCAGGTCAGTTCTCCAATGCAGATAACCCACTCGCACATTATGAACATCTGGGTCCTGAGATTTGGCGTGATCTGAACGGGCAGGTGGATGTATATATCGCCGGAGCCGGGTCTGGCGGAACTTTCATGGGAGTATCTCGCTATTTGAAGGAGCAAAACCCGTCAATTAAAACATGTATCGTAGAACCCGAAGGTTCGATTCTCGGAGGAGGTCCATCGGGACCACATCGTACAGAAGGAATAGGGGTTGAAACGTTATCTTCTTTTATGGATGTGAGTTACTTTGATGCCATTCATACGATCTCAGATGAAGATGCGTTTGAGCGGGTCAAGGATCTTGCCTTGTTGGAAGGCTTACTGGTAGGAAGTTCCTCAGGTGCAGCTATGCAAGCCGCATTAAACGAAGCTGTTCACGCAGCTCCCGGAAGTAACATCGTCGTTATTTTCCCGGATAGCAGCGAACGATATTTAAGCCAAAATATCTATAATGGAGGACAATGAAATGAGACCAAAAACCAAGCTGATTCATGCAGGTATTGTTGGTGATCCACACACTGGAGCAGTGAGTGTACCGATCTATCAAGTAAGCACGTATGAGCAAGAATCGGTTGGCGTACACAAAGGATACGAGTATTCACGTACAGGCAACCCTACCCGTCATGCGTTAGAAGAAGTCATTAAAGAGCTGGAGGATGGCGTTCGAGGTTTTGCTTTTAGTTCGGGAATGGCTGCAATTCATGCTGTACTGTCTCTGTTGAAAACTGGAGATCACGTCATTCTGACGGATGACGTATACGGCGGGACTTACCGCATTTTCACCAAGGTGCTGAATCGTCTGGGGATCGAGTCTACCTTTGTAGATACCACCTCACTACAAGCACTGGAGCAGGCTTTGCAATCCAATACAAAGGCCATTTATGTAGAAACACCTACCAATCCGTTACTCAAGGTCACCGATATTGCTGCTGTAGCGAAATGGTCAAAAAAACATGAGTTGCTGTTCATCGTGGATAACACGTTTAGTACACCTTATTGGCAAACCCCGCTGGCTCTTGGGGCAGATATTGTACTGCATTCTGCAACAAAATATATCGGTGGTCATAGTGATGTCGTGGCAGGACTTGCGGTTGTCAACAGCGAGCAACTTGGAGAAGACCTGCATTTTATTCAAAATGCAATTGGCGCAGTCCTGGGACCTATGGATTCCTGGCTGTTAATGCGTGGTCTTAAAACATTGGGATTACGGATGGAAGCGCAAGAACGCAATACAGAGCAGCTTGTGGCATTTTTGAATCAACATCCAACGGTGAGCAAAGTTTATTATCCCGGGTTGTCCGACCATCCACAGCACAAGCTTGCTTCCACGCAAGCGAGAGGATATGGCGGTATGGTTTCCTTTGATGTAGGCAGTGCTGAAAAAGTAGATGACGTGTTAAGCAAAGTCCGTTATTTCACATTGGCTGAAAGTCTGGGCGCGGTGGAAAGTTTAATCTCTGTACCTGCCCGAATGACGCATGCCTCCATTCCTTATGAACGTCGGCAAGAATTGGGGATCACGGATGGTTTGATTCGTATCTCCGTTGGGATCGAGGATGTTGAAGATTTACTTGAGGATTTGAAATCTGCATTAAGTTGAGGACATTTTGAAGTCCATGCTGGCTGATCTTGGAGAAGGAGTAGTGAGCGATGGACGATTTTCCAAGGAACAAGGACGTCTTATTTGATGTTCAGGCTCTCATTTGAAATTATAAGGAACATCAGGCACGTTATTTCCCGAAATAACTCAAAAAAATGCTGAAAGCGGCTGTTTATTCGGTTATAACGTGTATCAGATTCCTTAAAATTCTGCGGGCGCTTCAAAGGCTTAAATAAGATGCCTCAGATTCGTCAGCGCTCACATCATGCTCCGCTCCTCCAACCGCGGGCAAGAGAACAGCATCGATTCCACACGAAGCGAAGCTTTTTATGGAATAGAGAATTAAAGCTATGCGGTGTCTTGATCGTTAGCTCGCACATAGAAACGTTCTCGCATATTCAGGATGCAGTACACCGATTGCTGCTGCGTACACGTTCAGGTCAGGTCTGCTTTCAGTAGTTAAATACACGTTATGTGCCATCAATTCATCATCGACCTTACACTAATTAGATTCAAAAAAAGGTCATGCCTTACAGAAGTTCGCTTCTGCACAGGCATGACCTTTTTGGATATTCGGTATGTTGCCAGTTGTATTGCAATGACTATCGCGATACATCAGGCTGAGACTACATATGTGATAAGACCTCTCTATTTCATGCTGTACGGTACCATGAATGAAACATCCATCCTCAGCTTGTTATTTTCAAGATTTTCATAGGATGCCCATAGGGTACATAAAAATGTGTCACTTGCAGTTATGACTGTTTTTTCTAATCTCAATAGTACGGTAAAAGGGTTAATGCTGTAAGCGCAAATAACGGGAGCACCAGTCGGTTAAAACGTCTACGGCCATAACCATAATACGGATAAGGCGTAGGGTAGCCGTAACCTGGATAAAATCCGCGAGTATGACCTATCGGATAGTTTGCTCCAGGCATTGCATTTGGAGCCCAGTTCGCATGATTCACCATGGCTTCCGGTCCAACGGGAACAGCCAGGTAGATCATTTCGTCATCCACATTTTCCATAATGCCATCGTAGTGCATACCGTCATTCATCTGTACACATACATAACGGTGCATGTGTTCCTTACATATTTTCTTTGCTTCCACTTTTTCCACTTGCCAACGCCTCCCTGATTCAGCTCTTGATCACCTTTTCATGGTATTCAGAACTGGGCGAATTGACACTACTGACGAAAAAACACAAAAAAAGAAGCACCCCGTGAGCGGCTTCCTTGGAAGTCTGCTGCGCGGACATCTATTCAGGAAACGTCCTGATCAGATGTCCGCCGGGGTACTTAAATAAAGTTTGTCGGCTTAACTGTAGTATAACAGCGGGATGAACCTGTATCTGTGATGTAACTCACTCCGCTATGTTATAAAAGCAAGAAAAGAAATATTTTCACAAAAATAACATTCCGTAATAGTGCGTGTTTAATAGGCACCATTCGTAATCAAAAGCGGACTTTTTGAACAACCTCTAATATTCATTTTGCTTGGACTATTAGAGGCGCTTCTATGATCTATATTGCTTACACATTGCCCTCTACAGAGTCTCCAAGACCACACGTGAGCCGTTTCCGGCCTCACCTGCCGGAATCACCACAAGTTTGCGCGGCAAGCGTGCACGCAGTTCAGGCACGTGACTGATGACACCAACAGCCAATCGATCGTCATGCAATTTTTCCAGAGACGTAATGACGGTATCCAACAGTTCAGGGTCAAGGGTACCAAACCCTTCATCCAGGAAGAAGAATTGAAGTGGGTACTGACCTCGTAGCTGAATCTGGGCCGACAGTGCCAAGGCCAGTGACAACGAAGTCAAAAACGTCTCGCCACCTGACAACGTTGATACCGGTCGTTTGACACCCCCGTTGGCATCATCACAGATTACAAAACCACCACCGGAATCCACCTCCAGTGAATAACGCTGTTTGGTCAGGAAACGCAGACGCTGAGATGCCGCATGACTAACCTGCATCAGTTGTTCTTCGGCAATATACTCGACAAAAGCATTGCCTCTGAACGCGGATTGCAATTTGCTGAGCAGCTCACCTTGACGGCTTACCTCCACTCGCTTGTTCTCCAGTTCGGTCCAGCGAACATGTCGCTGCTCCACATCCTCCAGATCACGTTCTGCGCGTGCTTTGGCACGAAGGGCAGCCTCATCCTCAATTCGGACCTGCTGCAAACGTTCGGTGCAGGCTAACCACTGTTCCTCTGATACGACAGCACCACCCAGCTTTTGTTCCAATTCACGCAACTGGGATGCCAGTTCACGCTCACGTTCACGGTGCTGCTGGATCTCTCCTGCCAGTCGCTCTGCTTCCTGGGAAGGAATCGCCGCAGATACAACAGCATCATCCGAGTCAAACGGGGATTGTTCCAGCAATTGCTTCCACCGTTCCTGTGCCTGCTGCAGATGTTCTGTGGCCGAGGCGGCTGCCTGTTGAGCCATAACGTCTTTCTTCGTTGATTCCTGCTTCAGCGTGTCCGCTTCTTTGAAGCGATGTGCCGAGTCCGAAGCTGTTTTCCGCAGTCCATCCAGACGAGCCTGAGCCGCAGCAATCAGATCTTCTACCCGTTGCTCCCCAACCCACTGGCGCAAGCGTTCTTCCTTCTCGGCCAGCTGTTTGCTATTGCCCTGCCACTCCGTTTGCCACTGAATCAGTTGTTTATCCAATTCAACCAGTTTCTGCTGGAGAGATTGGATGATCTGGTCTTTTTCCTCAAGGAACGTCACGCTTTTGTTCAGACGTTCCTTGATGTCTTCGGCGCGCGCATCGCGCTCCTGCATCGCCTGATAGAGGGCCTTGGCCTCCTCCTGAGCGATGCCGGGCAGTTCCGCGGCCCAGCGGCCCTGCAAGGCAGCCGCTGCGGCCTCGCTCTCGGCCAGCTTGCGCTCCGCCTGGGTGAGCCCGGCACGGCCGGCCTCTTGCGCAGCTGCCGCTTCCATGCGGCGCTGCTGCGCGCCCACAGCCGCCTGCTGCAACGCGGCGGCTTCGGTCTGGAGCGGCGCTGCTGCGCCAGCCAGCGCCTGCGCGGCTTCGCGCAGCGCAGCGGCACGCGATGCCCAGCCTGCCGGGGAGCGCCCGTGTTCGGGCGACCCGGCGGGCTCGGGCTCCGCTGCCGCAGGCGCGGCCTCGGCTGCGGCAGGAGCTTCGCCGGCCGCAGCGCCAAGCTGCGTCAGCAGGCTGCGACGTTCGTGCAGCTGCTGGCGCAGCCCAAAGCGCAGCTCCTGCAGCTCCGCGTGCAGGCTGCGCAGCAGTTCCAGGTCCGCGTCGCCTGCGTGCGGACCTTCTCCCGGCGGGGCAGCCGGGAGCGGGTGATGCGGCGAGCCGCACACCGGGCATGGCTCGCCGTCGTGCAGTTCGGCGCGCAAGGCGGAGGACAGCCGGTGCAGCTCCTGCTCGCGCATCGTGCCACGCAGCTGTTCCTCCGCAAGAGCCAGCAGGCTCTGTTCGCGGCTAATGTCCTGCTCACAGGCAAGCAAGGCCTCAAGACCTTCTGACGCCTGTTCTACCAGATGCTGACGCTGATCACTCAGGCGTTTTTCTTCCTCAGCCGCCGCCTTCAGCTTGTCGGCTCCCTGTTCTGCCGATTGCTTATAGGCTTGCATGTCAGCCTTATTTTGCTGCAACTGCTCCGCGGCAGTATTCACACGATGTTTCAGTTCTAGCGCAGCTTGAAGTTGCCTGCGTTCCTCTGACTTCACTTCATTTGGCTTGAGGCTCTCCTGTAGTTCCTCTCGCCGTTTGCGTCCGCGCTGTTGCAGTTCCTTTTCTTTCTCAAGCTGCTGTCCCAGCGCAGTCTGTTCGCTCTGCCCCTGTTCCAGCAGCTGCGCGAGGCGCGAGCAATCAGCTTGAAGTCCGTCCCGTTCCCGTTGCAGCTCTTTTGCTTGTTCGAGTTGCTCCAGGCGCAGCAAAAGTTTCGGTTCTTCCTCAGTCATTTGCTTACGTGCCGTCTCGGCCTTCTCCGCTTCCTGAACAGCCAGACGCTCATGTTCCAATGCTTGCTGATGAGCTGTCTCGGCAGTATCCTGCCGCTGCTTCTGTGTAGCCGTGGCATCTCGAACCGTCTGCAACGCAGGCAGTATTGCATCTGCCGCAACGGATTGTTTCAGCCGCTGTTCGCCTGCCTCTATCTGTGGTTCCAGTGCTTTCAGCTTCTGCTGTTCATCCGTCCGGGCCTGCCGTTCGTGACTTAACTCACGAATTTTGCCCAGTTGTTCAGCTTCCTTCGCAGCTTCATCCAGCGCTTTGCGGGACAATTCAGACTGCTGAACAGCGGTTTGAAGAAGCCGTTTCGTTTCTTCCAGCGTCTCCTTACTGGCATTGCCCAGTCCCTGTTGCTCCGCAGCAAGAGATTGGTGAACCATATCATTATCCTTGACCCGCCGACTTAATTTGATGGCCAACTGGTCCCCATACTTCTCCAGATGGAATAATCGTTGCAGCATCTGGCGACGTTCACTGCCTTTGAGTGACAAAAACTCGGCAAACTTTCCTTGCGGAAGCACCACTGCCCGTGTAAAATCATCCATCTTCAAACCGATCACATCTTCAACACAGCGATTCACATCTGCCAATTTGTCGGCAAGTACCTGTTCTTCGCCATTAACCGTCTCTATGAATTTGCTGATCGTATTACTCACCGAAACTTCATTATTTCGTTTGAAACGTCGCTCTACCCGGAACCTTCGAGTGCCCTCCGCCGACATCAGTTCAAATGTAAAAGCAACCGACAACGAATCCTCTGCATGATTCATAATGCCTTGCGTCCCGTTCACCGCGCGTTCCACTTTTCCGTACATGGCGAGTGTGATGGCATCGAGCAAGGAAGATTTACCACTACCCGTAGGACCGAAAATACCGAATAGTCCCGTCTCCGTCAGCACGGTAAAATCAATCTCTTGCATCTCCCGATAACTTTGCAGTCCGGCAACTTTTAATAGAATTGGCTTCATCTTTCCTCGACCTCCTCACGCACACCCGGCTCGTCTTCATCCACAAGTTCCAGGAAAAGCTGTACCAGGCTGTCTTCCGGCTGTGCACCACCCGTCTGACGCTGATAGAATTTACGGAACAGTTCATGTACAGGTAGCTCGGATCGTTGCTCCAAAAGTCCTGCTGCAGCCATCTCGGGATACACCGGGCGAATATGAATGATACCTTCATGTGATTTTCGCAGCTGCTGAATCTCCTTCAGGGACATCGCCTCGTCCAGCCACACTTCCATGTCGATAAAAGCCTGTGGATCACGTCCCTCATCCAGCCAGCGATATACTTCTGCCAGACCACCCCGCGCCTGCCAACGCACAAGCGGACGCCCGGACGTTAACAAAACTTCTTCTACCTGTGCTGCTCCCCCCGGCGCCAGATCAACCATCGTAACAGACTTGCTCTGCCCTGCTTCCGAGAAGCTGTAGGCGAGAGGAGAACCGCTATATCGAATCACACCGTCTCCTTTGACAGCCTGTGCACGATGAAGATGCCCAAGCGCTGTGTATTGCGCACCAGTCGATAAAGACGAAGGATCTACTGTGTAGGCCCCACCGATCTGAATCGGACGTTCCGAATCACTCTCAAGTCCGCCGAGCACATAGATATGGCTCATGGCCAAGTTCACGGTATCCGGGCGAAAAGAAGCTGCCAGACGCTGCATTAACATGCCCACACGCTGACTGTATGCCTGACGAAGCACATTTTCGTCCCCATCTGTTGTCAGCAGTTCATTCAATCTGGCTTCAGAAGGATAAGGTAATGCGGCAATCTGTGCAATTTCTCCGGTTCGCTTTGCATGGATGGTTACCGCTTCTGAAGTAGGCATCCCTACGAGTGTAATGCCCTGTCTGTTTACAAGTGGAGTTACAGAAGCTACACGTTCTGGCTGATCATGATTTCCTGCAATCACCACAAGAGGTCTTCCATGCTCCGTCAGACGCGCTGCAGCTTCATAAAAAAGTTGTTCCGCCGCTGCGGGAGGATTCACCGAATCATACACATCTCCGGCCATCAATATGGCATCCGCCTGCTGCTCATCAGCGACCCTGACGAGTTCATCAACGAAATCTTCCTGTTCACGCAGTCGGCTTCGTCCTTCCAGCGTTTTTCCCAAATGCCAGTCCCCTGTATGCAAAATACGCATCGTCCGTTCCACCCCTCTCCCATATGAAATCCATGGTTTTAAATTCCGATCCAGTTCTTTTACAATTCCACTGCATGTCCACCATCAAAAAAGTACAGCCATTTCCGGTCAACTTTCCGACCCAATATATCTTCAATGGCCCGTCCATACAGATCTAGCTGGAAGCGATAATTTTTGGTGAGTTCAACCAAACCACCACGATGCTCCAATACCCGATCCGTCTTGTAATCAAGCAAGACAAGCTCGCCGTCCACCTCATACAGACAATCGATAATCCCCTGTACAAGCACGGTTTCATTTTCAATCGTTGCCTGCATTTTGCTATCTTCATTTATTATCTGCATATCTGAGTTCGCCGCCCGTTCATGTAGCCATTCCACAGGAGACTGATGTGCCGGAAGTCCATACACAAACGGAATCTCCCGTTTCACCCACGCTGCACGCAATAATTCTTTCCCTGGTTCTGTATTGAAAAATCCGGCCAGTTCTTCAGGTTCGATAGCCGCAGCATGATGGGGCAGCAAAATCTGAAGCTTAATCAATCGCTCAATTGTCTGTTCAATAAGTTGTGAATCAACAGATGATCCATCTATAGGAAGATGCTGCATCAACGTATGATACACGTTCCCCCGTTCTGCCCCTGTCAACTGCGTTGCCTCCATGAATTTGGGACGACGCAGGTGCAGTTTGAAAGACGTACCTGCAGATCCCGCATCCGGAAGGTTCACTGTACCGTTTAAATCTGTCCATGATCCAGTCTCACGCTCGTTAGATCCATCGGATACGCCACGTAGTACATGGCCTGCTTCATCTTTGGTGTAATTGATTCCTGGGTTGTTGTGAGCCAATAATTTCTCGGACTGTTCTCCCAGTTCCTCCATCACCTCTACGGACTGGATATCCTGCATCGCAAGTAACGTTTTCAACTCCGTGACAGATGTACTGGCTGCTACTTGAGTTGCTGCTTCATAGGGGTACGTCCATGAGAGCCGTTGATCAACCTCGTTGATCAGCCGTGTCTCCTCTTGTTGAAAAGCTACTGTATCTGCACCTTCATCTTCAATGTTTTGGTTAGCCGTATCTTGTACAATCTTCGTCAGCTCTTCTACAGTTGAAGATGTAACCAACTTCACAGGCTGAACGGCTTTTAGCGCAGCAATTCTTTCTTTCCGCACCTCAGTCATCCCGTCTTCTTCTCCGAGTGTCTGATCCACTACATGGTCACGGGATACCTGATCGGCGGAAATAATAGAGACCGCCCATCGTGATTGATCATCTGCAAGACAGGCTGAGAACGAATCATTGCTTCCAGCAAGTTCACGCAGCACAGCCGCATCTGGATGTCTCATCAGGGATGGTCCAATCCAGTCCAGGTAACTCCGTCCAGCAGCAAGCAGATAGTCTGGCAATGCCAATTCAGGGCTATCTTTGACCTGAGACCACGCCAGCGCTTTTTTCGCGGCATCTTTTACGGTACCCAGCAGAATCATTTTCTCTTTGGGACGGGTCAACGCAACATACAGCACACGCATCTCTTCAGCAAGCAGTTCAAATTGCGCACGACGACGAATCGCCAGATTGGCTAATGTAGGATAGGCAACCCGATTCTCACGATCCACAAACCTCGGGCCAAATCCCAATTCCTTATGCATTAGAAACGGTGCGTTCAAGTCTTGCTGATTAAACATCTTGGATATGCCACCGACAAAGACAATTGGAAACTCCAAACCCTTACTCCGGTGAATCGTCATGATACGTACGGCGTTGTCCTGCTCACCAGAGCTACTTGCTACAGTTCCGAGGTCTCCCCCGTTTTCCCGCAGTCTGGAAACATAGGTCAGGAAACGGAACAAGCCGCGATTCGCAGTTGATTCCTCATATTGTCGTGCGCGGTCGTACAATGCCTTAAGATTACTTTGACGTTGCAGCCCTCCTGGAAGACCACCAACCCAGTCCAAATAACCGGTTTCCCGATACATACGCCAGATCAGTTCACTTAGACTGCCTTGCCTTGCCTCAAGTCTCCACTGCTCCAATTGACGCATAAAACGAATTAACTTTTGCTGTAATTCCGAGCCTGAGATCTCCGTTATGCCCAAATCCTCACTTGCATGTCCCGCAACACCAGCATCTTGCATTCCATCTGTATGCACATCGGATTCATAGACATCATCCCGGATCTCTGCCTCGACTGAAGCTGCTGTCTCCCGCTGTCCCTGTTCCATCTCTGCCCAGGCTTCCGGCCACTGCAACTGGACCATATTGGAATCAGGATGATTATCTTGCCGGGATTGTTGTACGGCATTAGTGGAGGAATCGCTCCAATCTCCCGCAGCCGATATAACCGCATCATAGAATGATTGTCTTTTGTCACCAAGCCGAATCTGTGCCAGTTCCTCTTCATCCAGTCCAACAATCGGGGAACGAAGCACGGAAGCGAGCGGAATATCCTGTCTTGGATTATCAACAAGCTGAAGCAGAGACATCATGATTTCCACTTCTGTAGCCTGAAAATAACCCTTGCTCTGTTCTCCTCCAGCAGGAATTCCCTGCTGTCTGAATTCCTCAATCATGAGCGGAGCCCACATCAAGGTCGAACGCAGCAAGATGACCATGTCACCGTAACGTGCCGGGCGCATCGTTTGCAGAGCTTTGTCATATACATGAAGGGCAGGTTTGTCCGTGTCTCCAACCATCTCCCGAATACGCCTTGCGATTGCCCTCGCTTCCAACTGGGCTGTTTCAAGTTCGGCACTCTCCAGTTCTGCGGAGACCGATGCATCCCCATTCTCATCCGTACTCTCTGTCAGATCAGGACCACCACCCTGACGATCGATCAGCATGAGTTCAGGTGTATACGCCTCATCACCAAGTGTTTCTGACGGGAAGGTAGCCCCATATGCCAGTTGAGCTCGTTCATCGTAAGCAATCTCTGCCACACCTTCGTTCATGAGTTGCCGGAATATCATATTGACCGAATGCACGACTTCTGCTCGACTACGAAAATTCCGCGCAAGATCAATACGTTGACCTGTACGATGCAGACGTTCTTCCACCATTCCGTCCTCATTTGTGCTCGCTCCATACTGGCGATACTTGTTCATAAACAGACCTGGCTCAGCCAACCGGAAACGGTAGATACTCTGTTTGACATCACCGACCATGAATCGGTTACCCGGGTTTTCTCTGGAGATCAGTTTCACGATATCTTCCTGAACCGTATTGGTATCCTGATATTCATCAAGCAACACTTCATCGAATCGCGAACGGTACTCCATAGCCGCATCGGAAGGCATCGACAGTTCAGGCGTTGAATCCTCATGTCGCAAAATGTGAAGACAGTAATGCTCCAGATCACTGAAGTCAACTTGCCCACGTTCCTGTTTGGCCTGTCGATAACGTTCTCCAAATGTACTAACCAACCTCGACAACTCCTGCATGAGTGGTGCCGCTTGCTCCAACTCCTGCCAGAACGCAAACGCACTTCTCCCGAACAATGAACCTTTCAGGTCGGTAACTGCCTTTTTCGCGGCCTCACGGAGTTCCTTCACCTGATCCTGTAAAGCCGGGTCTGTTTGATCCTTTTTGCAGGGTTTCAATTTGCCAAATGTAGCGGGTTGAAACACTTCAGGCAACCTTTCCCATGGCATAATCTCAACCGCAGACAACAGCTCTTCTACCATCACCAGGTCTTCTTTTAACGTATCTGCATAAGGTGCCGGACCTTCAGGCTGCATGGAAATATGAATGCCTTGACGGAGCAATCCTGCTGCACCACTTAAAGCAAGAGCCGCATCACGCAAAATACTCTGAACCCATGCTGAATGTCCAAGTGCCTCTACACTTTCCACCTGAAAAGCAGACGCCATCTCTGAGAGCCAATGATCCGGCCAGGAATGACTGCGGGAGAAATCATACAAACGTTGCACCAGTCGATGCATCGCATCATCGTTTCGTTCTCCACTGAACCAGTCTACTAATTCGCGGAATGTACTCCCTTCATCTTCTTCGCCATATTTTTCCTCAAATAGTTCTTCAAGCAGTTCCTGCCGCATGATTTCCGCTTCATTTTCATTCAGGATACGGAAAGCCGGGTTCAACGGAATTTGCTGATAATAACGGCGAATGACTTCCATACAGAATGAATGCAGCGTTGTAATAGATGCCCGTCCAAGCAGCGACAGCTGCTTACGCAGATGCTCTTCTCCAGGCTGTTCTTCCAGCGCACGTTCCAACGCTTCCCGAATCCGTTGTTTCATCTCGGCGGCGGCCGCTTTGGTAAACGTAGCTACAAGTAAACGATCCACACTGTATCCTTGGGAGGGATCTGCGATCTTGCGAATAATTCGTTCAACCAGCACGGCTGTCTTGCCTGATCCCGCCGCTGCGGCAACCAGTATGTCTTCTCCGCTTTCCGAGATGGCACTCCACTGGTCATCACTCCAGAAGCTACCCTCCGGTTTTGGCATATTCGTCATGATGTTTCCCCTCCCTTGGTGTGAGATAACATATCCCAGATTTGCTGTTTGCCCGGTTTGGACAACAGGTTATACTCATTTCCTTCTATATTCTCATCAAACTGACAAACAGGCTTATACGGACAGAACGTGCACGCCACTTCCTGCTGAATACGATAAGGCTCAATGGCCACATCCCCATCCGTAATTCGGGTACCAATCTCACGGATATTACTGCGAACCGAAGCAAGCAGCGTATCCCATTGCTCTGGCGTAGCTACAGCGGCGCTGCTATAAAAGCTTCCGTCCGCCTTAAGGGCAACTGGAATAATTGCTGAATACCCCTTATCCAGGGTGTTGTCCATTTGAGCGATTGCGTCCCGATCGGCCAGCAGCAAACCTTTCATTTTGAACCGTTTCAGCAGTTCTTGTCCTGCCTGCTCTGATGTCATGCCGTTTGCGGATTGCAACAGCGGGTTATGCACATGGAAATACAACGTTCCTCCCGGCATCGCCGTTTCCCCAAGCCATTCTTCGGCAGCACTAAGCAGCACCTCCAGATAGGTGAGCATCTGTAATGACAGACCATAGTAAACTTCATGTAACTTGAGGTCCGTTTGGCTTGATTTATAGTCAATGACACGTAAGAGCAGACCATTCTCTCCTTCTGCGACATCTACACGGTCAATTCGACCCACGATCTCCATCACACAACCGTTCTCCAGTTCAAAACGTAATGGCGGCAGTGTTTTATCCGGTCCAAAATCAAGCTCCAGCCCAATCGGTTCAAAACTTCCGCGTCTGGACTGTTCACCAAGAATGACGGATGCCCGGCTAACAATGTCCTTTAATTTGCGGAAAATATAACCGTATCGCTTGGTGCTTAGCAAAATCTCCCCTTGCAGCTGTGGTGCAATCTGCTCCACAGTTTGCTCGGCTTCCTGACGGCATTGGTCTGGAGTCAAACTGCCCCAACTACGATTTTCTTCGTGCAACCGCATAGCCAGCTGGCTTAGTGCAGCATGAAACAACTGTCCGATATCAGGAGCCTGAAGGCGGTACAATTGCCGTTCTTTGAGGCGTAGCCCATGCGAAGCAAAATGGGAGAACGGACAAGCAACGAACCGCTCCATTCGTGAGACACTCGTCCTCACCTCTGTACCATACAGTCTGCGACTGGTAGCTGTACGTAGTGGTAAGGCCCGATTACGATAAAAGATCGATCCCATCAACCGCTCCAGCTGAGGTCTGCTTGTCTCTCTAGATACATGCCAATTGTAGACCGCCCACCACATTTCAGGGATGTCTTCTCCGCGGCGCCATTTGCGCAATTGTCCAATGAGCGTAGACAGACTCTGACCTGGATGGGTGACATAGGACCAATGCGCTTCTTCCGAGTTCGCAACCGGTGGTTGAGCGAGCAATGGCTGTTCTTGTAGACCAAACATCTTCCGTACATGGCGGACAATCTCGGAAGGAAGCAGTGTTTTCCCCTCATCATCAGCAACCGGGTAACTCAGCCACAACTGGCTGCTTGCCGCTGTAAGTGCCGTATAGATCAGGAAACGTTCATCCAGCATCTGCCTTGTTGCACCTGGTCCAAGCGCCACGCCTCTTTCCGTCAGTAACGCTCTCTCCAGTTCCGTTAATACGCCATCATCCTGAGGTACAGCGGGTAATTCACCATCAACGGCGCCAAGGATAAATACGTATTTGATGTCCTGAAGGCGTGTACGGTCCATAGAACCCATCAAAACCTGATCAAGTGCTGGTGGTACCAGACCCAGCTTCAGTTCCGTCAATCCGGTCTCAATCATCCCGGAAAACAGCGTGATATCCAGCCGTTCATTCCCCATCATATCGACCATCTGATCCAATAAATCCAGCACAGCTCCCCACATCTGCCGATGTTCTCTCGACCGTTCGGGGTCACCTTGTGCCTTAGCTTCAGCAGACATATTCTCCAGCTTCCATGCGATCTCAGCATCTTCCAGCAGTCTGTATAGTGCCTCACACTGGGCTTTGGCTGTCTTTGCCTTTTTCATTCGCTTCTCAAAAACACCCAAGGAATCTGTAATGACCGTTCGGCAGCTCTCCATTAAAGAAAGCATCTGGTCCCGTCCTCGACTACGGCCATCCTGACCGTTGTCTTCCAGCGACAGGCTTGGTACATACTTCCATGGTTTGCCGTCAGTCCAGCGATACCCGTGAATACCACAAGCCAGTACATAATTCTCAAGCTGGTCCATATCTTCACGAGTGATGGAACCATCACGCGGAAGCAGCAAATCCGTTTTGACACAGCGAAATACATCCTCGTAACGCCAGTGGCGCCGAACAATATCCAGTGCGGAACGGATAAACTCAGATAATGGATGATGAAGTTCATTTCTTCTCCGGTCCAGAAAGACGGGTACGTCATAATCCCTGAATAACGGTTCAACTATATCAGCGTAGGTATCCAACTGCCGGACAAGTACCGCCATGTCCCGATAACGCGCACCTTCGTTTTGTGCCAGGCGCCGCATCTCACGCAGTGCTCCCTCCATCTCAGCTCGTCGGTTCTCCGCTGCAACCAGTTGGATTCCGGAATCAAGGCCTTCACTTTTCCAACGAATTCGCCGGTCGAAACCAGCCTCCAGATGAGCAAGTCCCGGACGATCCTTGTATCTCGGTGGAATCTCCGAATCTAGCACGGTTATATCGCTCGTTACACCCAGTTCGTCAGCCATTCCTTTCAGGCGTGCATAGGCACTTGCCGTAGGATAAAACAGTTCCAGTTCTCCAGGCAGTGCGCCATGATCATAAGGACGATCCAATGTCAGGGCAATCGTCACGGAAGAGGACTGCAACATCAGCCTACCGATCACACTCATCTCCTGTGGTGTGAATCCCTGAAAACCATCAATCCAGATCTGGGCATCCTGCAGCAATGCACTTTCCGACAAACGATCTGTCAGCTCGGTCAACGTGTCTTCATCATCAATATATAAATTGGTCAGTTCCTGTTCATAGTCACGATATATCAGATTCAAGTCATGCAACTTGTCCTCCAGAATCGGCGAAGTGGATGAGCTATTCCCTCCAGACAGCCCGTCTTCCAGCATTGATGGATCAACTTCATAACGTTTAAATTCACTATATAAGTCATTTAATTCGCCTATAAAACCCAGCTGGCTGCCGGATGCACCAAACAGCTTCAATTCTTCCTTACGGCGCTGGATGACCTTGTAGAGCAGCATCTTTTTGCCTTCGGCTCCGATCGGAATACGAGCAGAACCACCTGCTTCTTGCATTACACGATAGGCTAAACGGCGAAAGCCGAGCACTTCTGCACGCATGGTACCTTTAATTGCTCCAGAAGACACCAATGCCTGCTCTGTTCGAAAAGAGCTCTGTTCGGGAACGAGCAAAATTAAAGGTGTACCTTGCGGTTCTTGTTGAAGCAGGGATGTAATTTCCCGGGTAATCAGCGAGCTTTTGCCGCTGCCTGCCCGGCCAATAACAAAACGAACGGACATGTCTAATCCTCCAAACCACACGTACAAGATTTTAATTCCCAGTATAACATATCTGACTTGGTTCGGAACATACGTTTGCCACTATCCGGTAAAACCGGAGATCATCTCCGTTAACACAGCAAAACAGCAAAAAGCCCGCAGCTATCACACTGTGGACTTTTGACTTGATCTATATTTGATTGGAACGAAAATCATACGATTAATTCTTTTTACTGCGCACTTCGAAAATAGCAAATTTCAGGTAATGTCCTTCATCCACGCCCAAAATTTGTGGGTGATCCTTACCGGCTGCTTTCCAGTCGATCAAACGAAGCACTTTGCCTGCATCTTCCGCTGCATCGGCAATCGTATCCAGGAAGAGGTCTGGACGCATGTGATACGAACAGCTGGCTGTTACCAAATATCCACCCTCATTGACCAGTTTCATTCCTTGCAGATTGATATCTTTATAACCGCGACATGCACCTTTAACTGCTGATTTCGTTTTGGCAAATGCAGGAGGATCAAGGATGACCACATCAAATGTTTTACCGCCAGCTGCAAGCGCTTTGGATGTATCCACTTTCTGTTCGCCTGCACGTGCACGTGCGGTACGTTCATCCAGCCCTTTCACTTGTTCACGCAAGTACTGGAATGCATCAGCAACTACGAACTCGACCCGGTCAGTGAAACCGTTCAGCTCCACATTTGTTCGTGCACTCTCAATGGCATGCTCCGAAATATCAAGACAAGTCACTTTTTTGGCTCCATACTTGCAAGCATTCAACGTAAAGCTACCCGTGTGTGAGAAACACTCCAGTACAGTGGCACCATCCCAATATGGGAATGTAACTACTTTACCACTTTTATTCACAGGCAAGAGCTGCTCTGTGCCATCCTGCTCGGTCGTTTGTAGTGTGATTCCACTCTTGTAGCCCCAACCCTTCATAAGCGGTTCGATGGCTGCACGATTCTCGCGTTGGTCGAAGAAGTAACCTGTCTTCTGCCCTTCCACGATATCCACTTTAATGAGTAGTCCATTCTCTGTAACCGTGACATGTCTTGGGCAATCTCCGTACAGTGGACCTTTGGTCTGCTCCAAACCTTCCAGTTCACGAATCGAGACATCACTGCGCTCGTATATACCTTCCGGCTGCATTACTTCAATGAGTGCCTGTACGATGGCTTCACGGCAACGATCCATGCCAAGTGTAAGCAACTGTACAACGAGAATGCTGCCGAATCGGTCAACGATTAATCCTGGCAGAAAATCAGCTTCGCCGTAAACGAGACGGTATGCCTCTCCATCCTGGATAAAACGTTCCCGGTGACGCAAGCAATCGCGGAAACGCGCTGCAAAAAACGCGGTGTCCATCTGTTCGGACTCCAGCGGTTGATACGCTACAACCCTTACAGTGATCTGAGATGCAGGATTGTAATAACCTGTCGCCAGATAGCGACCTTGATGATTCAATACATTGACCAGATCTCCCGGTTCCGGGTTTCCGTCAACAGAGGCAATTTCATTGTTAAATATCCATGGATGTGCATGTTCAAGCCGCTTTTTGCGACTGCGTTCGAGTGTAACTGATGGCAAGGTAGATCCACTTCTTTCATAGTTAGTTGAAAAGATAGGTTTGGTGCGGCGCGTAAATGACGTTCCGGGTTCGAATCGATCTTCCGATCGCTGTTGTCTCCAGATTTTTTTGATTCCCTTTCTTAAAGGGGAAAATCCGGAGACAAAGGCGCACGCTTCGCTTCTTCAGATTCGATTTCGTCCCCTCCACTACGCTTGCACGAATCACCGTATCTTTCGAATTGGGGTGCGGCAGTTAAGAGACGTTCCGGTTACGAATCGATCTTCCGATCGCTGTTGTCTCCAGATTTTTTTGATTCCCTTTTTTAAAAGGGAAAATCCGGAGACAAAGGCGCACGCTTCGCTTCTTCAGATTCGATTTCGTCCCCTCCACTACGTTTGCACGAATCACCGTATCTTTCGAATTGGGGTGGGGTAATTTAGGTCGCTTCCCTCTGAATTCCTTTAGGCTTGTCATGGTTGTCTTTTCTTACTCATAGGATGAGTTAAGGAACCGGACGGAAGGAATGATGTTTCTATGTTTAGAGATGTTATATTGCCCTTACTCTATGGGCTTATTATCTTTTTTGGTGGCATGAAGCTGATGGAGAACGCCTTGCAGCGCATGGCAGGGCCCATGTTGGCAGATTGGCTCAATCGTGCCACCTCTGCTCCATGGAAAGGCATGGCCTTCAGTGCAGGTGCAACGGCCCTGTTACAGAGCAGTACTGCGGTCACCGTACTCACCATTGGACTGGCTAATGCCAGATTAATTACCTATGGACGAACACTTGGCATCATCCTCGGCACCAACATCGGGACATGCCTGACGACGGAGCTGGTGGGACTGCAGATCGGACGTGCTTCCCTGCCGCTACTCGTCCTGTCGCTAACGGGCTGGGCCATGTTTGTTGTTCTTGGTGAACGCAATCTGGCCGCTCCTGAACGCACGCGTCAGACTCTGTTTAACATCCAGTACAGCTTCCTCGCAGCTGCCGGATTTGCACTTGTTATGACAGGCATTCAGGTGATGCAATCCATTGCCTTACCCTTGCGGAGCATGGGCGTATTTCAATGGTTTCTCGACCGCTCGGCCGACAGCTTGTGGTGGGGCTTCCTGGCAGGTGCCTGTCTGACAGCGCTCATTCACAGCAGCGCAGCTGTCATTAGCATGGCGATTACGCTGGCAGCCACAGGGGTATTGCCTGTGGAGATCGGCATCGCCATTGTGATCGGGTCCAATGTGGGGACCTGCATCACCGCTGTGATTGCTGCCGCGGGCGGAGCATCCGCAGGCAAATTTGTCGCAGCCTCCCATGTTGTATTAAACATTGCGGGAGCGCTGCTGTTTATGCCGCTGATCGGCCAGCTGCATGCAGCTTCGGCTTGGCTGTCAGCGGACAACGGGGCACAGATTGCGCATGCCCAGACCCTTTTTAACATCACCAGTTCACTGCTTGCTTTACCGTTCTGTTACTTGCCAATCTGGCACAAAAAACCACCGGTCCACGCCCCCGCGGCGAAGTCACCCGTGGCTTGATGATCTGCCTATCCAAACCCACAGAGCGCGCGGCTAACTGACTCGAACAATAGTGCGTTATACGTTAATGCCTAACTTGTTCAGGGCTACACGCAAGATATCATCGTTATTATCATATCCGCTCTGCTGCTGTAAGGACCATGCTTCTTCCGGAGCATACCAATCCACACCCTTGATTTCTTCAATCTGAGGCTGTAGATCACCACTCTCGGCTTCAACGAGATAATAATGAACTTCCTTGTCCACCGGGCCAAAATCTGCATGTTGGTACGTGTAAGCAATGATATCAACCGGCTCTACAATGCGACCCACCATACCTGTCTCTTCCAAAATCTCGCGCAGTGCCGTCTGTTCAATTGTTTCTCCATCTTCCATTTTGCCCTTGGCGAGAGTTGTTTTACCATAACGATCTACGATAAGCTGAATTTGAAGACGTCCGTCTTCCCCTGTTCTATAAACAACTCCGCCTGCTGAAATTTCTTTTTTGTTCATCGTGCTCTCCCCCATCAACTTCGATATCTTTATCTTATTTTTTGCAAAAGAAGGACCTCATCTCCCCGGGTAAGCTCCCCAAGGAAATGAAATCCTTGTTTCTGACGCCTCGATCACATCGCGGCGGACTTAAGATTCTCTTCCAACACACGTACCAGCGTAGCCTGACTCTCGTTGACGCCGGCTTTAACCACTTTGACTCGGCACACTTTACCGACCATATCCATCGTTCCGTCAAAGACCAGTTGAATGTAGTTGTCGCTATAACCGTGCAGCTTGCCACTTCCCTCGCGGCCTTTGGCTTCCCCTTCGGGAATAACATCCAGTACCTGTCCAACAAACTGCTCAGCGTACTCCAGCTGCATCTGTTCAGACAAGTCAATCAGTTCATGCACACGTGCATTTTTGACTTCTTCGTCCACCTGATCTTCCATTCGTGCTGCTGGTGTACCCGTACGCTTGGAATAAGGGAATACGTGCATTTCGGAAAAACCGATCTTCCGCATCAACTCATAGCCATTACGGTACATCTCATCCGTCTCACCTGGAAATCCAACAATAATGTCTGTTGTAATCGCTACATCCGGCATTGCTTCCCGAATGCGAAGCATTTTGTTGTAAAACTCTTCTGTCGTATATTTACGGCGCATACGTTTCAACACCGTATCATCACCCGCTTGCAGCGGAATATGAAAGTGACGAACGAGTTTATCGGAACGTTTGATCACGTCGAGCATACGGTCGTCGATCTGGCTGGCTTCAATCGAGCTGATTCGAATACGCTCCAAACCCTCTACCTTATCCAAATCCCACAGCAGATCGGTCAGATCATAGTTCTCCATGTCATCCCCATATCCACCTGTATGAATACCCGTGAGAACAATCTCTTTGTATCCGGCGTGTACGAGTTGATGCGCCTGTTGAATAATGCTGTTCGCCTCACGACTGCGTGAGAGACCACGAGACCACGGAATGATGCAGAACGTGCAAAAGTTATTGCAACCATCCTGAATCTTCAGGAACGCGCGGGTACGGTCAGCAAAATCCGGTACGTCCATTTCTTCAAATACACGGGTTTTCATAATATTACGTACCGCGTTAACCGGTTGACGGGACTCCTGAATTTCATTAACGTATGGTAAAATCTTGTCACGGTCCTGTGTACCGATAACCAGATCCACCCCTGGGATGTCCAGAATCTCTGCTGGAGAAGTCTGCGCATAGCAGCCTGTAACGGCCACAATCGCCTCCGGGTTGCGCCGAATGGCACGACGAATAATTTGACGGCTCTTTTTGTCGCCGGTATTGGTTACTGTACAAGTATTAATCAAGTATACATCCGCTGTCTGTTCATCAAAGTCCACTTGATCGTAACCTTCGTTTTTGAACAATTGCCAAATCGCCTCTGTATCATAGAAATTAACTTTGCAGCCTAAGGTGTAAAACGCCACGGATGGCATAATTACATTCCTCCCATTTCTCCGGATTCATATAGCACGCAAGTTAGTGCTGCCATTCCAGCTGTCTCAGCACGCAAAATGCGTTTGCCCAGTCCAACAGATACAGCACCTGCCTGATCAGCCTCTGCCGTCTCCTTCTCAGAAAATCCACCTTCCGGTCCAACCACGATCAAAACTTCTGCACTTGCATCAGGTGCAAGCTGCTCTATAAACGGCTTCAGTGCATCTCTCAGCTGTTTACCGTTTTCTTTCTCATAACAATAACATACCAGGCTGTAGCCCTCAAAAGAAGATAACAGCCCTTTCCAGGAAAGCGGCTGCTCAACGGATGGAATGCGATTCCGGTGACTCTGTTCGGCAGCTTCCTTGGCAATTTTCCGCCACCGCTCCAACCGTTTGCCTTCTTTCTTGGCATCATATTGCACAATCGTACGTTCTGATAGGAAGGGTACAAATGATACCGCCCCAATCTCAGTACATCTCTGGATGACTGTTTCCATCTTGTCACCCTTGGGCAAACTCTGTGCCACGGTTACACGAATCCGTGCTTCATGGTCCATCTCGAGAGGTTCCACAATATTGGCTGTCACTTGGCCAACTTCAATACTCTCAATTTCCACGAGTGCTTCTCTGGAGTTTCCGTCACTGACAATCAGTTTATCTCCAGGTTTACCACGCATGACCTTGCCAATATGGCGTGCATCATCACCTGTGATAATCACAGCGTGTTCATTAAACTGTTCTGCAGATACAAAATATCGCTGCATTAGTCAATCCACCCATTCTGTCCTGTTATGACTGGAATTCACCCCGCCTGATGACAGGCGTGAATCCAATCGCCACAGATGATCATACAACTTTTACGTGTTTCTGACCAGTATATCCGTCCAAAACACGATACGCTTTTAGCGATATAATTCAATAATCAGACCTACCAGATCCATATACATGTTATTTGCAAATACATATAACGGTTGAATCGTTACAGCCTGCAATGGCGGGATAACCAGAATCAGCAGGAAAATAAAGATGGACCATTGTTCCACACCCTGCAGCTTGCGACTGAGGGGCCTTGGCAATACATCTTCAAGAATACGATAACCATCCAATGGCGGAAGAGGAATCAGATTAAACATAAACAGGAAAAAGTTCGTTATGCTGAACATAGGTAAAAACGTCATCAGAGCTGTAACCACTCGCTCATTCTCAATGTTGCCCAGTACGCCTGATCCAAACAGACAACCGTAGACAATGGCACCAATAATGGCGAGCAGCAGATTACTCAGAGGACCTACGACAGATACGATAGTCCCCATCAATCTTGGTTTGTCAAAATTCGCACGGTTTACAGGAACTGGGCGCGCCCAACCGAAGCCTGCAATAACAAGCAGTAACACACCCAGCAGATCAAAGTGCACGACCGGATTCAGCGTAACTCTTCCAAGCAGCTTAGCCGTTGGATCACCAAATTTGTTGGCAAAATACGCATGTGAGAATTCGTGAACTGTAAATGCGATCAGGATGGTCAGCAGGAAGAATGGTAATTGATCAATCGGAAGGCGAAAGAAACGCTCCAGGAAGTCCATGGGTTACCCCCTTCTGGCTACAAATGCCAGCCAATCCTCATCACGGTGGATCGCACTCACTTCAAATCCGGAGGCTACCAGTGCATCATGCACAACCTGCTCTTTGTTCTTCCAAATGCCGGATACAATATAGGTGCCACCAGACTCAAGCGCATTATAGACATCATCTACGAACAACAAAATGATCTCAGCCAGAATGTTCGCCACGACAACCTTAACCGGCAGTTGTACACCAAGTGCAGGGTCCTGACTCCCAAGGACGGACAACAGATCACTCTCTTTAACCGTAATTTGTTGTTCCAGCCCATTCAGTTCCACATTCTCCCTGGCACTGATTACCGCAACTGGATCAAGATCAAGCGCCAGTACATGTTTTGCCCCAAGTTTTATCGCTCCAATAGCCAAAATACCAGAACCTGTACCTACGTCAATGACTTCCTCGCCGCCCTGAATAACCGTTTCCAGTGTGCGCAAGCAGAGGGAGGTCGTTGGATGTGTTCCTGTACCAAAGGCCATGCCTGGATCAAGCTCAATAATTTTCTCATCCGGACTTTCAGGCGTATACTCTTCCCAAGTTGGCTTGATCGTCAAACGTTCCGATACACGTACCGGCTTGAAATATTGTTTCCAGGCTGTTGCCCAGTCATCTTCATCCACTGTACGAGTCTCATAACGAACCTCACCTGTATCAATTCCGAATTCGGAGAGTTCCTCAACTCTCGGATTAACTTCTAACTGTAATGCAACCATATCCGTACCTTCGGAGAAGTATCCTTTGATGACTGCAAAGCCTTCCGGAATATCATTCAAAGGAACGTCGTATAACTCACCATATGTCGTGTCCCGTTTTTTATTTAAAGTACCGGACTCTTCAATCGAAACCCCTCCAGCACCCGATTCATGTAAAAAATTAGAAATCATCTCCACAGCTTCTTCTGTGGTATGTATTGTTAGTTCATGCCATAACATACTTGGTTTTTCCTCCTCATTTTTCAAACATCCCAACTATTGTACTACACAAGCTAGCCGGAGCACAAAGCCGCACCAGTAAAAGAAAAACAAAACAGGATATCCGCAGCCTGACTGCTCGAATATCCTGTCATCTATTCATACATATCTGTTTCATATACTTCAGCATATTGCATAATTTGAATCTCAGTTAGCAAAAACGCCCACCATTCTGCGTGATCATCTCTGCGGCTTGCGGGAGCGAATCATTGGATACGGACACGGTCAGCAAAATTTCTTGTTTTAGCCTGTTGGCCGAGTCCTCTTTGGGTGTATCATACACCTGACCATTGGACAACATTTCCGTTTCATCACTAATCAAGGCAAGTACATTCAGTTCGCCACTAAATCCTCCGACGACGGCCGTAGGAGAATTATCGGAGCCCGTAACATCGTTTGAGTCCAATGCAGACGCTTCATTGCCAAGGCTCTCAATGCTTAATTGGTTCGGGTGCAAAAATTCCAGGGCTCTGCGTGCAGACTCGGCCTCAGTCCAGCTTGTAAAAACAGCTTCGAGGGTCACTGCCGAGCGATCTTCAGTCATGAAGCTCCCGTCCCTGTCGTCGATCAGCCGCTTCACTGCGGCGTAGTGCTTCTATATCTTCATGATCCGCAGCTTCAGCGCTGAATTCCACGTCCTCATTTTTTGCGGATTGCATACGTTTCATCTTTTCCGTTTTCGTTAAGATCTTGCCTGGACGTTCATGTTCAGCCATTGTAATGCTCCTCCTTCATATTGGGAAACTAGATCATTCCACCGGCTTGTTCGATTATGGACATGGCGCGGTGATGTACCGATTCATCTACGATGACAGTTAGTAATACATCTCTTCCTGTAGGGCCACCCTGTCCACCATCACTCATGCCGCTTGCAGAAGGGTCCGCCGCAGCCATGATTCCAGCACTGGCATTTGTTTGCATCGAATCGGGCACCCATGATGAAAAACTGCCGGAAACGCCCGGCTTGTAGGAAGCCCCGCTTGGTCCTACACCCGCATATCGGCTGAATCGATTAATCGACAGGTCCTCCACTCGCAATGCCTCCAGTTTTTTGGCTGCCCCTTGAGCCTGCTCCGGGCTGTGAAAGTACGCCAAAATATTTTTCTCGGTCATCCGCTTCACCTGCTTCCCTAATTTCTCGCATATCAGCTATGCATATCATTCTCGCCATGCTATCTTTCCGCAAGTTCGCTCAGAATATACCGAAATGCTCCCACAAATTGCTGTCGTTCTTTGTAGCATAAATCCATGGATTTCACAAAAACCACTGAACCACTAAAAAAGGCGTACAAAAAAGGACACCCCGCGGTAAAAACCGCTGTGGTGTCCTTTTGAACTTACTTTATTTTATTCTCAGTCGCCGCGGAAGGCGCGTTTCACTCTATCAAAGAAAGATTGTTCATGCTCATGTGTTTGCTCTCCATCCAGCGAAGCAATTTGGCGAAGCAGATCCTTCTGCTCGTCATTCAGCTTACTAGGTGTAACCACAACCACTTTCACATGCTGATCCCCTTGCCCCATACCGCGCAGGCGTGGTACACCTTTGCCTTTGAGGCGGAAATACGTTCCCGTTTGTGTACCAGCTGGTACTTTCAACTTCACTTTCTCGGTCAACGTTGGGATCTCAACTTCATCTCCCAGAGCTGCCTGAGCAAAGGTAAGTGGGATTTCGCAATAAATATCGTCGCCTTCACGCTCGAAGAAATCATGTGATTTCACGCGAATGACAATATACAGATCTCCCGCTGGTCCGCCACGCAGGCCGCCTTCGCCCTCACCTGTCATACGCAGTTGCGCGCCATCATCTACACCCGCTGGAATGCGGACATGGATTTTGCGTTGCTTGCGGACTTTACCGCTGCCACTGCACGTTGTACATTTTTCTTTGATAATTTGGCCCGAACCGCTACAGTTCGAACATGCACGACGATTAACCATACGACCAAACGGTGTATTTTGCACGACTTCCTGCTGACCGCTACCTTGGCAGACCGAGCAGGTTTCCGGTTTCGTTCCAGGTTTGGCACCTGAGCCATGACAGGTATCACAGCCTTCGGTACGCGGAATCGTAATATCGGTTTCTTTACCGAATACAGCTTCCTTGAACTCAATTGTCATCGTGTACTGCAGATCATTCCCCCGTTGCGGAGCATTTGGATCACGTCGTCCACCGCCACCGCCGCCAAAGAACATGTCGAAGATGTCGCCAAATCCGCCGCCGCCAAAATCACCGCCACCACCGAATCCACCTTGATTCGGATCGACATGACCATATTGATCATATTGTGCACGCTTCTGACCGTCACTCACTACGTCGTAAGCTTCTTTAACTTCTTTAAATTTAGCTTCCGCATCAGCAGCCTTGTTTACGTCAGGGTGATACTGACGGGCAAGCTTACGGTAAGCCTTTTTAATCTCATCGTCGTTAGCCGTTTTACTAACGCCAAGCACCTCATAATAATCACGCTTTTCAGCCACTCTTCCACCCCCATATCATTCACCATATCGCACATCGTGACAAAAAGAAAGCCAAAGCGCGGGAGCCCCGGCTATGACTTTCCCTCTAATTCGAACGTCACCGATGTTTAATTCGCGTAGAACTACGAATTAGTTTTGTTTTTTATCTTCATCCACAACTTCGTAATCAGCGTCTACGACGTTGTCACGTTTAGCAGAACCTTGTTGCTCTTCAGTACCTTGTGCTTCTTGCTCTTGCGCCTGAGCTTGCTCATACAGTTTCACGGACAGTTGTTGAACGATCTCTGTCAGTTCTTCTGTAGCAGCTTTGATATCTTCCAGGTTGTCGGAAGCCAGAACGCCTTGCAGTTTTTCTTTGGCAGCATTTGCTTTTTCAACTTCGCCAGCATCTGCTTTTTCGCCAAGATCTTTGATCGTTTTGTCAACAGAGTAGATCAATTGATCTGCACTGTTTTTCGCTTCAACGAGTTCTCTGCGTTTTTTATCTTCTTCAGCGTGCAACTCAGCATCTTTCATCATTTGCTCAACTTCAGCATCGCTCAAACCGCTGGAAGAAGTGATTGTGATTTTTTGAGTTTTGTTCGTACCTTTATCTGTTGCAGATACGTTAACGATACCGTTGGCATCAATATCGAAGCTGACTTCGATCTGTGGAACGCCACGTGGAGCTGGTGGAATATCACCCAACATGAAACGTCCAAGCGATTTGTTACCCGCTGCCATCTCACGCTCACCTTGCAGAACATGAATCTCAACGCTTGGTTGATTGTCTGCATACGTGGAGAACACTTGAGATTTGCTTGTAGGGATCGTAGTGTTACGCTCGATCATTTTAGTGAATACGCCACCCGCTGTTTCGATACCCAGGGACAATGGCGTTACGTCGAGCAATACAACGTCTTTCACGTCACCTGTCAGTACGCCCGCTTGTACAGCAGCACCCAAAGCTACAACTTCATCCGGGTTAACGCCTTTGTGTGGCTCTTTACCCGTCAGTTTTTTGATTGCTTCTTGTACTGCTGGAATACGTGTCGAACCACCAACCAATACGATCTTGTCGATATCGTTAGGCGTCATACCCGCATCACTCAATGCACGACGAGTTG
Organism: Paenibacillus sp. FSL K6-1122; assembly: GCF_037977015.1. Taxonomy (NCBI): domain Bacteria; kingdom Bacillati; phylum Bacillota; class Bacilli; order Caryophanales; family Paenibacillaceae; genus Paenibacillus; species Paenibacillus sp. FSL K6-1122. The sequence goes on from NZ_CP150272.1 coordinate 5,052,472, forward strand.
GTTCAAGCGTACGCTCAACCAGACCTTCAGAGATTTCTTCAAATTTCGCACGGCTCAGGTTCAACTCCAAATGCTGAGGAACGCCATCAGCAACTGTGATGAACGGCAAGGAGATCGTTGTAGTCAATACGCCGGAAAGTTCTTTTTTCGCTTTTTCCGCTGCATCTTTCAAACGTTGAACCGCTGCTTTATCTTTACTCAAGTCAATGCCTTGATCTTTTTTGAATTCACTTACGAGGTAATCAATGATCACTTGGTCAAAGTCATCCCCGCCTAGTTTGTTGTCCCCGCTAGTTGCTTTAACTTCGAAGAAGCCATCACCCAGTTCAAGAATGGATACGTCGAACGTACCGCCACCCAGGTCATATACGAGGATCGTTTGGTCTTCGGATTTCTCCATACCGTATGCCAAAGCTGCTGCTGTTGGCTCGTTGACGATACGCAGAACTTCCAAACCTGCAATTTTACCCGCATCTTTAGTCGCTTGGCGCTGACTGTCATTGAAGTAAGCTGGTACAGTGATAACTGCTTGAGTTACCGTTTGACCCAGATAAGCTTCAGCATCGGATTTCAATTTTTGCAGGATGATTGCAGAGATCTCTTGTGCAGAGTAGTCTTTGCTATCGATCGTTTCCTTGTGGGAAGTACCCATGTGACGTTTGATCGACATGATAGTACGATCCGGATTGGTGATGGCTTGACGTTTTGCTGTTTCACCAACAACGCGCTCTCCATCCTTTTTGAAACCAACTACGGATGGAGTTGTACGTGCGCCCTCCGGATTTGGAATTACGACAGCCTCGCCGCCTTCCATTACTGCTACGCATGAGTTTGTTGTTCCTAAGTCAATACCAATTACTTTGCTCATCCGAAAATTTCCTCCCTCAACAATTTAAAATGAATGGGTCTGATCTGACCCTTATTTAGATGTTCATGTTGCTAATCGTGCTCTATGTGTACAAACCTTTATATTAAACTTCGCCCACATTGTTCAACCATGGAGCCGACTCATTCCTTCCTATAAGGAATTTATGAGCTGACTTTAACCATAGCTGGACGAAGCACTTTATCTTTCAGCATGTAGCCTTTTTGGACTTCCTCAACAACGATACCTTCTTCGTACTCGTCGCTCTCCACTTGCATAATTGCTTGGTGGAATTCAGGATTAAACGGTTGTCCTACCGATTCCATAGCCGTCAGACCTTCATTATTCATCACGGTTTCCAATTGACGGAAAATCATTTGGATGCCCTTGGAGAAAGATTCGACCTCTGCTCCTTCCGGTACAGTAGCCATGGCGCGCTCGAAGTTATCAATAACCGGTACCAGTTCGGTGACCAGCTTCATCGAAGCGTATTTAGCCAATTCTTCTTTTTCCTTCTGCGTACGACGACGGAAGTTATCAAAATCAGCCTGTGCACGGACATAACGCTGTTGTTGCTCCTCAGCTTCTGCCTTCAGACGTGCAAGCTCATCCTGCTCCTGACCAGCCATCTCTTCAGCTTGTGCTTCTGCAGCGCCAGCTTCATTAATAGGCTCCTGCTCAGTTGCTGTTACCTCTTGTTCTTCTGTAAATGATTGCTCCTCTTTCAAGATGTTCACCTCCTTATACGAATGAAATGGTTCATTCCCGAATCTTATTTGAAACGATGTGTTAGCATCGCCGTCAAGTCACGGGATAGTGTATTTAAAATATGAATGACACGTGCATAATCCATCCGCGTGGGTCCTAGAATACCGATCGAACCCAAAGCCTCACCGTCCAATGAATAGGAGGCTGTAATCAGGCTGCAGTTGGCAAAGGCTTCATGATCATTCTCAGTGCCAATTCGCACTTGAATACCAGATCCACCCGGCACGGGCATCATCAATTTCATGAGTGTTGGTGTCTCTTCCAGCAGGTCAAGAATATCTTTTACCTTTTCGATATCTTTAAACTCCGGTTGAGTCAACATATTGGTGGCACCACTGAGGAACAGACGATTATCATGTTCGTTGTCAAATGCACTGTTCAGCACCTGCATAACTTCCTCGTAACGTGTAATATGCCGTTCCATCTCTTGCCCAAGTTCGGTATAAAGACGGGATTTCAATTTGTAGATTGGTACGCCCACAAGCTTGGTATTTAACAAGCGAACCACATTTTCCATCTCGGCTACCGAGATTTCTGGTGGAATCTGCACCGTCTTGTTCTCCACTTGACCTGTATTGGTCACGATGATTGCCACAGCTTCACTCTCGTTCAGCGGAAGCAATTGGAAGTGACGTAAGGACGTATGGAATACTTCCGGTCCAAGCAGGATCGAAGTATAATTCGTCATATGTGACAAAATATTGGATGCATGCTGAATAACTTGTTCCATGACGTTCAGTTTTTCAGCGAAGAACGACTTGAGATCATCCAACTCCTGAGGCTCCACCTGATTCCAGGGAACCAAATGATCGACATAATATCGATAGCCTTTATGGGATGGAATACGTCCTGCCGATGTATGCGGCTGTTCCAGGAAACCCATATCTTCAAGGTCCGCCATTTCATTACGGATCGTCGCCGGACTGTATCCAACATCTCCCCTTTTGGAAATGCTCCGGGACCCTACGGGCTCAGCTGAACGGATATAGTCATCCACTATAGCGTTCAGAATCATTCGTTGACGCTCTGTTAACATGGTGAGTATCCCTCCTTCTGACTGTACTGTCCCATGTCGTTAGCACTCCGGTTAGATGAGTGCTAAGCGGTAATACAAAAATACCAAACTGACGTGAACATTGTCAAGTGAGTTTGATGAGTGGGCTCATCTATTTATAGTATAGACCAATGTCGACGAGTCCTAACAACTTTATTGAACATACTTTGAAGTAAAAAAGGACTGCATGTAGGGCAGAGGCTGACTCGGCTCGATTCATGCAGTCCATTCAGTTGTTATGCTGAAACGTTAAGCTCTTTTAATACCGCGATCTCATCGCAACAATCCTGCTTGCTGCAATGAACACAGTCGGTCCATACTTTCTCAGGGAAAATCTCTTTTTCCACCACGGCAAAGCCGTTTTTGAGGAAGAAGGATACTTCATATGTCAACGCCATAACCTTAGGAATCTGTTGTTTCTCCGCTTCTTCTACCAGTCGGTCCAGCAATCGGGAGCCAATGCCGAGCCCTTTATGCCCTTCCGAGATACCGAGTGATCTGACTTCCACCAAATCATTCCCCAGACGACAAAGCGATCCGCAACCCACCACTTCACCATCAACTTCGGCTACAACAAAGTGCTCCAGCTGTCGGTGCAGTATTTCCCGTGATCGCGGAAGCATGATCCCACGCTCTGCATAGCCCTTAATCATTTCATACAGTGGTTCAACATCTTCCGGCACGGCTTTTCTGCATATTACCGACATCCTGCTCTCCTCCTATTACCAAGCTTTCCAGAGGAAAGCTGACTTCGTAGTTGTTAAATTAACACGCTCTGTAAAATCAATATGAATAAATATACAACAGAGCGTATAGAATTTCAAGCTATGAATTCAGCGATATGGACCCGATAAACTCCGCAAAAACGTCATTTCCGAACAGGATACCCTGCTCGCTCAGTCTGAAGCCGTCTGCCGTCCGCTCAAGCAACCCTGCGTTCAACATTTTGCCCAAAGGCTTCGCAAACACTTCTTCCATGGACTCTCCGAACTGTTCGCTAAAGCGTGAGGCCGAAGCTCCCTCCAACATTCGCAGTCCAACCATCAGATAATCTTCCATGGCTTCCGGGCGAGCAATCTCAAAATGATCCAGACGAGGCAGCCCTGCTCGTGAAGCTTCAACATAAGGATTTATACCTTTAATATTCATATGCCGTTCGCGGCCCACATATCCGTGTGCACCTGCACCCAGACCGTAGTAGTCCTCATTACGCCAGTAGGTAATATTGTGACGACTCTCAAAGCCCGGCTTGGCAAAGTTACTGATCTCGTATTGTCCATAACCTGCTTCTTTCATACGTCTCATTAATAGAAGATACATCTCCAGCTCATCATCTTCATGAGGAAGTGGTAACTGGTTCTTCTGATACAGGGTATGGAAAAGTGTATTCTCTTCCACTTTCAGGCTGTAGATGGAGTAATGCGGCAGATCCAGTTCCAGCGCTTTGTCGATACTCTCATTCAACATTTCTACGGTCTGGTTTGGCAAACCAAACATCAGATCAATGGACAAGTTATTCAAGCCTGCTTTACGAGCATTCTCCAAACTGCGATATACATCATCCGTATTATGAATACGGCCAATGCCTGTCAGCAGATCATTCTGAAAAGCCTGTACGCCAAAGCTGACACGGTTGACGCCGCCTTCTTTCATCGCAGCGAGTTTCTCCGCATCCGTTGTTCCCGGGTTGGCTTCCATCGAAAATTCAATATCATCCGCCCAATTTGGGAAATACGTCTTCACGGAGCGAAGAAATACGGCCATCTCATCCGGTTTCAGAGCTGTTGGCGTACCCCCACCTACAAATATGGTCTTGATCTCACCCGGTGGATTGGCCTTAACTGTATGTTCCATCTCCCGTTCCAGCGCTTCGAGATATTGCATCACGGGCTGATCTTTCAGAACGTAGGAGTTAAAGTCGCAATAAAAACATTTATTCGTGCAAAAGGGAATGTGAAGATACACCGCTTGGGGCGCACCTGTCTTCCGGCTGTGTGCTGCCAATGTCATGGCAAGTCCCCCTCTATTTGAAAAAAGGAAAGCCATCCGGCTTCCCTTTCAGCTTAGTTATTTAATATTCTGTGTTGTAACCATGTTTGCAAGCAAACGTCCTACAATTCAATTTCGATACACACATTCTGTGTTGTACCCGAAAATGAATTATTAGTCATCAATTTTCAGTACCGCCATGAATGCCTCTTGCGGCACCTCAACGTTACCAACCTGCTTCATCCGCTTCTTACCTTCCTTCTGCTTCTCAAGCAGTTTCCGTTTCCGCGAGATGTCACCACCATAACACTTGGCAAGTACGTTTTTACGCATTGCTTTTACCGTCTCACGAGCAACGACCTTGGTACCTACAGATGCCTGAATTGGCACCTCGAACATTTGCCGTGGAATCAGCTCGCGCAGTTTCTCACAGACAATGCGTCCGCGGTTATAGGCACGATCACGGTGAACGATGAAGGACAGAGCATCCACCTGTTCGCCATTGAGTACAATATCCATTTTCGCCAGATTGGACTGACGGTAACCGGACAGCTCATAATCCAGGGATGCATATCCTTTGGTACCGGATTTCAACTGGTCGAAGAAGTCATATACAATCTCGGACAACGGAATCTCATAGGTAATGGTAACCCGGGTTGTGTCCAGATATTCCATATTTACATATTCACCGCGTTTAGTCTGACACAGCTCCATAATGGTACCTACATAATCATTCGGTACGATAATATCTGCCTTGACGTATGGTTCCTCGACGTAATCAATCCGTCCCACCTCAGGATAGTTGGATGGGTTGTCGATTTTCATCACTTCACCATTCGTTAAGGTAACGTGATAGATTACACTTGGTGCCGTTGTAATCAACGGAATGTTAAACTCCCGCTCGATCCGCTCTTGGATAACGTCCATGTGAAGCAGTCCAAGGAATCCGCAACGGAATCCAAAACCGAGTGCACTGGATGTTTCCGGTTCAAAGCTCAGAGAAGCATCGTTCAACTGCAATTTCTCCAACGCTTCACGCAGATCAACATAGTCCGATGTTTCGATCGGATAGAGACCACAATACACCATTGGGTTAATTTTACGATAACCCGGCAAAGGTTCCGGTGTTGGATTTTTGGCATCCGTTACCGTATCCCCGACTTGTGTATCGCCAACATGCCTGATACCTGCAACGATAAATCCAACATCCCCGACGTTCAGCTCGTCCACGATGGTCATCCGAGGTTTGAACGCTCCAACTTCAATGACTTCAAATGATTTTCCTGTTGCCATCATTTTGATTTTGGAACCGGATTTGATTTTGCCGTCAACAACACGCACATATACGATTACACCTTTGTACGGGTCATAGTGCGAGTCAAAAATCAGCGCTTTCAAAGGCTGGTCAGGATCACCAGTTGGTGCTGGAACACTTTTCACCACTTGTTCCAAAATTTCTTTGATTCCGATTCCTGATTTGGCCGAAGCCAAAACCGCATTACTTGTGTCCAAACCAATAACATCTTCCACTTCCTGCTTCACCCGTTCAGGATCAGCGCTCGGAAGGTCAATTTTGTTGATAACCGGTAAAATTTCAAGATTGTTATCCAATGCCAGATACACGTTGGCAAGTGTTTGGGCTTCAATTCCCTGAGCCGCATCCACAACCAGCAGAGCACCTTCACATGCAGCAAGACTGCGTGATACTTCATACGTGAAGTCTACGTGTCCCGGTGTGTCAATCAGATTCAATAAATACTCTTCACCATCATCCGCTTTGTAAGTCAAGGCTACTGCTTGTAGCTTGATCGTTATTCCACGTTCACGTTCAAGGTCCATTTTATCCAGAACTTGTTCCTGCATTTCACGTGAAGTGAGCGCACCTGTGTGCTCCAAGATCCGGTCCGCAAGTGTTGATTTGCCGTGATCTATATGTGCAATAATAGAAAAGTTACGAATTTTACGTTGTCTTGCCCGAATGTCAGTCATTCCTTACCCCCAGAAACAGCCTAGTGTCAATCACTTCATTATAACAGTTGAAGCACAGTGCATCAATCCCGTGATGTCTCAACTTTATAATAAAGTGTCATCATGCACTCCCAGAGGTTATATTGTACCTTAAATTTATAGTATTTTATTCAGCAACGCCGCTAAAAAGAGAGACCACCCACTTGATCCCACTGTGGGAGAGATTTTGCAATAATCCAGCCGTTTTGTCTGCCAACACATCAACCGGAGCCTTATTTTGATCAGCCCCAAGCACTTGGCTTGGTGACTGAACAGGTACAAATGGGGGTTCTTTAATTTCCTTTTGGACAGGTGCAGTCGGGACAGATTCGGTCACCGATGAAGTTGGCTCTGTTGTCACAGCGGTTGACGTGCCGTCTGATGAATTACCCATATGAAAGTTGCTGCCAGCCAGCTGCATTCCAAACAGCACACCCAGCAACATTAATACAGCGATGGATAACAGTCTTTTACCGAATCTGGACATATGCTTTGCCTCCTGTCACTCTCTACTATTTTGTTCTTCATACATATATAGTCCCTATCCACCCTGCGAAGAGGTTTTAGCACTGGCTTTGTCCACCTTCTGATCTTCCCAATACACTTGCGCAATCATGTCTGCTAGAATCTTCGATGTCCGTTGGAGCTCAGCTCCTGTGTTGTCGATGCCACCAATCTCAATCAAAATGCTGTTGGGTGAAAGGGTTTGGTTATACTCTCCATTGTTGGCTCCTCCCCCATCTTTGCCCCACACACCACGGGATACCCCAGGATACTTGGCTTCCAGTTTCTTATGAATTTTCGCTGCAAAGGCTTCATTTTGCCGCCAATTCGGATTTTCATGTCCAATAATGAAATACACTTTGGCGTAGCCTAAGTCATTAATAGTTGTTGTTGTTTTGCCATGACGCTGTGAATCGCGATGAATGTCTATGAGATACGTCAGATCATCATTTTGGGAGAGTGCCGCTTTTACCGTTTGACGGGAGTATTTATAAGAATAGTTCCAGTTGTAGTCCTTTACTTTAGTGGGGTAATCATCCTTGGCGTGTTCTACGCCGATTCCCAGCTTCTCCAGACTGTCTGAGAGGTAGGTTCCCACTTGAAACACATTGCCTGTTGATTTGCCTGATGATGGATTATCACTTTTCGTACCTAGTAGTGGATTGTAGCCTTCACGTGGATGGGAATGATAAATAAGAATTGACTTTTTGCCTGTTGTCGGTGAGCCTGAATTGTCTTTCTCACCATTCTTCGCTGGGGGATCTTCTTTACCTTCTCCATCTCCAGGCTCACTAGACTCAGGTGGATCCGTATTGTCCTGACCTGGTGGAACATGCAGCTCACTACCGGGTTTTCCTCCACCTGCGGAAGCCGTATCCGTAAGACCGGGACCGGGCTGATAATCTTCGGGAGCCTCGGCTTTTTCGTTACCAGATCCAGGGCGGAGCAGAACAGGTTGGTTGGAACCCATGCCCGGCATTTCTCTCGCAATCAGGCTCTTCGGATCTTGAGGATTTACATTCGTTAGTAATTGGAAAACAAATGAGGTGAGGTTTTCACCGGATATAGCAGAGGTCTGTTCCTTCTGGGTGAGATGAGGCATCTCCATACCGAGCATATCGACAAAAAAGCGGCTTGATACGGCACTCGCAAATCCTTTCATGGAAGAAACGGGTGAATTATTCAAACGTTTCTCTGCCATGCCCCCCAGACCCAGTACAACAAAAAACAAGGCAGATATGATCATAAGCAACAACAACGTACGGCCCATGGCCAGCACGTGCAGACATCTTTTTTTCCACTTCCCAATATTCCAGGCCAATATCTTGTTCATTCTGCTGTCTCCTTCCCTGCTGGACAACTCTTATACTTCAACTCTATGAGCCCGCCCAATTTGATAGAACAGGAAAATGAAAGATTCCAAAAACAAAAAAAGAAAGTCCGACAGATTCGGACCTTCTTCTCAGCAGTTTTAGTTTTAATGTGTATAAGCAGCTACGTTATCCGGATTCACGGCATCATGGAGTGCGGCGTTAAGTCCTGTAGCGATAACATTGGCAATTCCCTCAATAAACTCATCGATTTCCTTTGGGGTAACAATGAGGTCATGACCCAGTGGCTCTAGTACCTCTTTCACCAGACTCAAGCGATCCTGCTCACCGATGTCGTCCAGCATGCCCATGATCTGTTTGGTCTGATCCGTTTCCTGGCGGAAGTGTGAACGCATCATCTCAATCACATTGTTCACGATGGTGGACGCATAACATACGGTTGGTACTCCGATGGCGATGCAAGGCACACCTAATATCTCACGGGTCAGGCCACGCCGTTTATTTCCAATACCGGAACCCGGGTGAATACCAATGTCCGCTACCTGAATCGTTGTATTTACACGTTCCAAGGAACGGGAGGCCAGCGCATCAATCGCGATAATCGCATCCGGCTTGGTCCGGTCTACAATCCCCTGTACGATGTCACTGGATTCAATACCCGTTGTACCTAACACGCCGGGAGCAATCGCGCTGACTTCCCGATACCCTGGCGCAACCTGATCAGGCACCAATTCGAAATACTGACGCGTCACCATCAGATTTTCCACAACAAGTGGACCGAGTGAATCCGGGGTGACATTTAAGTTGCCCAAGCCAACAATCAAAACCTTGGATGTTTTGTTGATTCCGGCCTTAACCATAAAATCTTCCATTTCACGTGTGAACTCAGCAGCAACTCGCTCCTGTAACTCGGTATCACCATTCCGTAGAGAAGGTACTTCCAAGGTGACATAGTGGCCTTTTACCCGACCAATAGCCGTGGCTGCTTCTTCAGTCAGGACATCAATACGTGTAATCGTAATGCCCTCTTTTTTCTCTACATCTTCCTGTAGTCCGGGAATCGTCTGTTTCTGTCCACCTTGCGCCATTTCCTTGGAGTCGATCGCCAAATCGGTACGAACTGTATATTTTTGCAAATCCAGTGTCATTCTGTCCCTGCCTCCCTTACCGCATTTGAGCATATTGTGTGGGAAAAAGGGTTTCTTTATACAGCATGTCGAACATCGTAGGAATATCTGTTGCATTTTACATGCTAGCGTGATAGAATATTTTAAGTTGTGAAACGTTTGTATTCATGCAAATGCCTTACAGGAGGTGAATGTAATGCCAAACATCAAATCCGCTGTTAAACGCGTAAAAACGAGCGACAAGCGCCGCGCACTCAACGCTTCTCAGAAGTCTGCACTCCGTACAGCTGTTAAAGCTGCTGATGCTGCTCTGGTAAGTAACGAAGTTGATACTGCAAAAGCTGCGATTCAAGCTGCTTCCAAAAAGCTGGACAAGGCTGTAACTAAAGGTCTGGTTCATAAAAATGCTGCAGCACGCAAAAAGTCTCGCTTGGCGAAAAAACTGAACGCTCTTTCCGCACAAGCGTAAGAAGCGTTACTTATACGATCCAATGGAAAAATCCTGAACAGCATAGGCTTTCAGGATTTTTTAGTATCTGATTCGATAAGTATAAGACAAAGATAAAGCGACCTTTATTCCGATGATTTAACGATCATGGAGCAAAGGTCGCTTTGTTTGTTTCTCACACTAGTAATCTATTACGTTTACTTATCCATTCATGCACCAAGTCTCAATAAGAACAGCTCCAGACCAAGCACTTTATCCACCGCTCCTGTTTTCATCTGGTAATCCAGTTCGCTGAGGTGACTCAAAATCATTCTCAGACGTTCCGGCTGAAATTTCCGAGCTTGCTCACCTGCAATCTTAACAGCATACGGATGCAGACCTAGCTGACTGGCAATCTGCTGCTGGGAGTAACTTTGTTGCCCCAACTCTTTCACCTGGATCATGATCCGAAACTGGCGTGCGATTAGAGCCGCAATTTTAATCGGTTCTTCCCGCTGCTTCAGCAACTCATAGAAAAGAGCCAACGCTTTCTCCAGTCGCAAATTAGCGAGTTCCTCCACTAGTGAAAATACATTCTGCTCTGTACTACGGGCAACCAGTGACTCGATATCAGCACGTTTGATTGTCCCCCCATTACCCGCAAACAAACATAACTTATCTACTTCAGCAGACAGGGTCTGAAGACCTGTTCCTGCATAGCTGATCAACGTTTCCGCCGCTCCCGTCTCCAAGGAAACATCCCGCTGCTTCGCAAGTTTCACTATCCAATTCAATAACTCTTCTCCACTGAGTGGAGCAAAAGCAAGAACTACTGCCTGTTTCTTGACAGCTTTCACCAGTTTCTTACGCTCATCCAGCTTATCCCCTTGGGCCAGGAAAACAATCGTACTGTAATCTGCCGGATTTTCCATATATGTAAGCAGACGATCAACCTGATGTTCAATCTTGGATTCTTTACCTGCGGTGAACAGGCTCGCATCCCTTACGATAATTAATTTGCGTGGAACCAGAAAAGGTACAGTCTCTGCTTCTTCAATAACAACCTCCACAGCCGTTTCAGACAAATCATATGGAATAATCGCAAAATCACGATGTTCTTCTTCAATCACCTGTTCTTTTAACATATCCGTAAATTGCTGTATCTGGTACTTCTCCGTTCCGTACAGCACATAGATCGGTGCCGTTTCTCCATTACGTATTGCCTTTGTTGCACTTTTTACATCCATTCACGGCGCCTCCTTATCCCTCTTATCCTACCAGAAAAAGCGCAAGACAACAAAGGGACCTTACATCCAGTTATGGATGAAGATCCCCTGTCCTACATCTATATAAACGCTGACACCAGCAGTTCTAGAAAAAGCCGGTGCGCGGTCATACGACGTCAGTTGTTTGAACTGAGATAGGACGTTTTGTTACTTCCACTATATGCTTGTCATACTGAAAATGTTCTTTCGTTTAGAGGAGCGCACTCCCCATTTTTAATTATTTCGCAGGAGCTCCCCCTGAAACAGCAGGTACATTAAACGAGTTCTTCGCCGTTGTTCCGTCCTTGTCCGTTTCGTAATTAAAAAGGGTACCATCCTTCGACCAACTCGCTGACTTCAGTGTCCCCTCTATGCTGCGTTGTTCAACCAAATTTAGAACATCCGGTTCGCTCACAGGTTTGGAGTATATGCTGATTTGATCACCAATAAGCATAACTACATAGGAACCGTCAGGTGACTTCCATTCTTTTGGTGCTACTGTTGTAGCCATTCCCTGATCCGGTCCTGCTGCGACTCCTTTGTTTCCTCCAGAAGCGTCTGCACCTGCACTGGAATCAGGTACAGTGTTACCTTCAACCGGAGCATCTTCAGTTATATTAGGTGTTGTATCCTGAGAAGTGAAGGATTGCGCATCTCCATTTTCTGTTTCTGTTACTCCATTCTCTTCCCCATCTGCAGAAGATTTAGGAGAATCTCCTGATCCCTGAATTCTCTGCTCAGAATCTTGGTTTTGAGCCGGATTCTTCTGATTATCGGTCGAAGGAGTTCTGGACGAATTATCCTGCGGTCCTTTATTCGGAGCAGGCGTTGATTCAGTGGCCGGTTGTTTAGGTGTCGGATCTGACTGAACTTCAGGCTCCTGTACCTCATCTCCACCGTCTTCAGGCATTGTTTCTACGTCTTGGTTATCTGGTTTAGTTGGTGAATCATTCGATTGACCCACAAACACATCGTTGTTGCTTGGTTGTGACGAAGTGGCAGGATCATAATTTTCAATATTCTTGCTTAACGAATTCTCATCCAAATTGCCGCTCTCTTGAGAAGCTCCAGAGCTCATCAGCATGGAATCGGCATTCTCAATCTGTTCAGGCGGATTTCCCCAGATGGCAAATCCCAATATAACTGCCGCAGCCGCTGCACCCATGGACATACGTCCTGCCATCGAGTTAAGCCATTTTTGCTTCGTTTTCCGCTCACTTGAACGTTGTAAATTCTCAAATGCAGCGGGGACAGGATTCATTTCCTGTATGGTGCTACTTTGTTCCTTCCGCGCTTCGTCAATGGCATCAAGCTGTGGCATAATCGCATCAACTAGACTAAATTTCGGGCTTACTTGCGGTAATTCTTCCAGTTCTCTGGAAAGAGCTCTGAGTAAACTAAAATTCTCGGCGCACTCCGGACACTTTGCCACATGCTGTAGCATCTGCGCGGTTTCCGCCTCGCCCAGATCATGATCCAGATAGCGGTGCATCCATTCCACCACCTCTTCGCATTTCATCCTGTCACACCACCTTTCTGATATTCCTGTAGTAGATTCTGTAACTGCTGTCTGGCTCTAAATAAATAAGATTTCACCGTATTCAACGGAAGATCGAGACAATCCGCAATTTCATTGTAGGATAAGTCCTGCAAATATCTTAGAACAATAACGGTACGATGATGCTCGGGAAGCTTGTTGATCGCATCCTGAATGTCCTGGGCCACATATGTAGACATGACCTCGTACTCCACATCCTGATTATCCTGAAAAACCATGTCATGTTCGTCAATGGAGACAGACGGCTTGGTTCTTCTGAATTTATCAATACAGATGTTCGTGACGATGCGTTGTACCCATGTTTTGAATTGGGCCTTTTCTTCGTATGAATTGATCTTGGTGTAAATTCGGATCAACGCTTCCTGCGCAGCATCCAAAGCGTCCTGTTCATTATTTAGAATGTAATATGCGGTCCGATAGACATGTTGTTCAATCTCCCGCAATAGGGTAATTAGAGCGTCGCGATCGCCCGATTGAGCGGCTCTGATGAGTTCCGGCTCTACCACAAAGGATCCCCCTCTCCCTGCAACCTTACAGACGTGATCATCAATAAAATTGTTGCAAAGTTAAGTATATTTTTAATTTGCCATAACAAAATAACGGCGTATGTATTAGGGCCGCTGAAATCTTCTCTTAGAATAACAGAAATTGCATAACGAGTCACCAAACGTATCCAAAAGGGATTCCATTACTTACACGACTCAATTCAAATGCAATGGCATACATTATAGATAAGCACTTTTTTGGTTCCTAAAATAAAAAAAAGTCGAAATTTGTCCAAATTTAAGCTGATTTTAATGCAATTTTCATGAAAATAGTGTATTGTAAATTTACATTCATAAACACGAGGTGATGAGCATGCCAGCTCTTGCGAAAATTCAAGCTTTAAAAGAACAAATGCCCAAAGAATATCAAAGTATTTCCCACTTTGTTGAACATGCATTGGAGTCCATTGATACTCTGGTCGAGGAACATCGGAAGTACGTAGCTGCACAGGCATTATACGGCGATAAAATCGTTGGATCGGAAGAACGCTTGTACAGAGAAACCGTACTGGATGTCAGAGCACAGCTATTGATGACTCTTGAAAAAACGGTAGAAGATCTGTTGCACAAGGGCGACAAACACTGGAGCAAACACTTTAAGGATGGCGTAGAGTAGTTCTTATATTTCTTCTACATTTTGAAAAAATGGCCCTTTTCCGATATTCTCCCTCCTGGGGTGTAACGGAAAGCGGGCTTTTTTTCGTGCTGAAACAGCAAGGAATGATTTTTAAATCCAAATAAATGAAGGTCGGTTTATATAGGATAGTGCAAATCCATTCTTATAGAAAAGGTACAAACCTTAGAAAAACGAAGGTTTGTACCTCTTTTTGTGTGATGAACTTATTGATTATAATAAGGGCCATTTCCTGTGGATTCATTCAAGGACAACAACTGAGACACCGTTACGAATTGGTAGCCTTGCTTTTTTAGTGATTTAAGCATTTGGGGCAGCGCATCAGCTGTAGAAGCGTGAATATCATGCATAAGTACAATCGAACCTGATCTGATGTTTTTAGCAACCTCTTTATTTACAGCTTGGGCGTTCCGGCTTTTCCAATCCAGCGAATCCACAGACCATAAAATAATGGGTGTTTTCTGTTCTTTGGTGACTTTTTTGACTGATCCATTCATAGCACCATAAGGCGGACGGAATAGGGTAGGTTTTTCTCCAGTCGCATCTTCGATTCGGTCCGATGATTCTTTGATTTGTTTGCGTACCTCACTCAGGCTCATATTCGCCAGATTCGGATGACTCTTGGAGTGATTGCCGATCTCGTGGCCAGCCTCAGCAACCTTTTTAGCCATATCAGGATAATACTCTACTTGTACGCCCAGCATGAAGAAAGTAGCCTTCGCGTTGTACTCCTTCAAAGTCTTTAGAACTCTAGGTGTCACCTTTGGGTGAGGCCCGTCATCAAAGGTAAGAGCTACATATTTCCCTTTAGGATCAAGCGGAGGCTGAGTTGGCTTCTTCCCTTTTGGCTCATCGTTATTTTCATAAGTGATATTCCATTTTTTGGTGAGGTCCTTTTTCAAGTAGGAATGCAAGGATTTCAGTGGAATGTTCACTTGGATCGTTCCGGCTGCACCAGCAGCGATCTCGTATTTATTAAAGTATAAAGTAAAGACTCCGTTACCTATGGACCATTTCCATTCAGATGGATTTTTTATAGATTTTTGAAGTTCTGCTTCGAATACATAAGAGTGGACGTTTTTCTGTTTCTTCAATTCTTCCTTCACGATTGACATAATATGGTCAACAGCTGCTTTGTCATAAGTCATGATATCGGATAAATTCAAAATTTTATTTTCAGCTGTGTCGATATTAAAAGATTTTATTATCGATTGTCCATTAGCACTGCCTGTGGAGATTTGATAGGAAGTGAACACTAAACTATATAAGTGATCATTAATTTTATTCGTATCTACTGTAATATTCAATTCAGCACGATGATCGCCTTGAAGCGTTTTTGCACCGGTCCCAACCTGGGTTAAGAATTTCTTTTCCTGATCATTGACCCACGTCTGAATAGGAGTATTAATCTCCTTGCTATTTGTGAGGACGTTGCTAATCGACAATATATAATGCTTCGTATTCTTCGTCCTTGTTTCGATATTTAAGCCTGGGTATGCACTGGGCGACACTTCAACGTACTCTGTAGCGCTGTTGTTTCCAGCTAGAACATTTTGCACCATTAGATTGATTCCTAGAATCCCGCCAGCTAATACAATAAATCCAACCAGCCAAACGGACCACCGTGTTTTCTTCCTTTTGTTCATTTCAAATCATCCTTATCTTTATTCTAGTCATAAAACTGCAAGTCATTGTCTATCATTTCTTCCGGCGATGGTAGGCCATGACAGCCATGACGGATAATGCCCTTAAGCCATCAA
Organism: Paenibacillus sp. FSL K6-1122; assembly: GCF_037977015.1. NCBI lineage: Bacteria > Bacillati > Bacillota > Bacilli > Caryophanales > Paenibacillaceae > Paenibacillus > Paenibacillus sp. FSL K6-1122. The sequence continues at coordinate 5,068,306 of NZ_CP150272.1, forward strand.
GTCCTGGTATATAACGTTTACCATCGCCTCGTACCGGTGCAAAGTTCCGGATTAAACTTCCGAAATGATTCGTGTTATCATGCATTTTGCTTTCGTCCCTGTCCTTTTTAATTTGTCGCTCATAGGCAGGACGCCGAGCTTATGAAAAAAGTTTTCTCCAATTAATGTAATCAATGAAGAGAACAAAACATTTTCATGGAACTTCTACCTTTAGAACTAAAAAAAGCATCCCGTAAGAAGAGAGTCTTCGGGATGCCACATTCAGAATAATCGTCATGTTTCCAGTATAAGACTTGAATTAATGTTGTACTTGTACATTTAGAATGTCGGACCTTTTTCAGATCCAACTTTACTGCGACTTCTGGCTTCATATCATTCGGCTTTGCCTCAGAGGCTGGCATTCTTCAAATTGAAACGGAACTCCGGTGAACCCACATATCCCGGCGCGATACTGTATTTTGGGAAGACGATAACCAGTTCGCCTTTTTCAATATAAAACGACTGTTCCGTGAACGTCCCTTTGAATTCTTCCAGGAAGTATTGATCGGGATCCTTTCTCATTTGCGCAAGAATATTTGCATCAAGCTTTTCTTTATAGTTAGATCCGAGGAGATCCTCCAGTGTCACGCGCTGAGCCGCAGAGGCATTTTTCAAGTTGTAGGTATCGATCCGGGGCATGCTTGTTCCGCCCCTGTAACCTTCCGTGATTACTTCAAGCGAAACTACTCCTGCAGGGTTTCCAGTTCCATCCGATTTTAGCTTATAGCTGACGTAAAATTCATAGGGGTGGAACTTCTGGTGATTTACTTTTGCCTTTTTGGCCGTTTTTGCGGCATCCTTCTCCCACTGAGCAAGAGCCTTTTGCGCACGGGATAAAAGGATGCCATTCAGTTTATTCTGGTATCTGGTGTCCAGCATGCCGTCCAGCTGCGGTACCTTGATGTTCACAATAAGGTTCTTGCTTGTTGTGCTCAGTACCTTCTCCACGATTTTTACACCTGTAGCCGAAGGGACGGTTGCTTGTACCTTAGAGCTGACAGTTACGTTCGCTGAAACAGGTGCCGAGGCCAGCGCATATGCAGATAAGCTCGCTGCGCCGACGCCGAGCATGGCTACACAGCCCATGGCCCCCATCTTCATGTATTTTATCGTTTTCTTTTTCATAGCTTTCATCCTCCATCTCTTTGTATGAGTGTCTAATCACGCACACTCATTGGCTAGACGCATGAGATGGTTCAGAAAGTTTTGGAAAATCAAAAACAGAACAATGTCTCTTCGACGTTTGCGATTGCCCCATTCGTCCTTCTGCATGATAGTGATGAAAAGACAATGACAGTCCAAGCTTTGCTTGAAATAATTGAGAAATTAAAAGGACGGGGCTATGAATTCAAAGTACTAACAAAAAAAACCGGCGCGGGGTACCCCATCACCGGTCTCTTCCATTACTTAATGTATTTGTTATTAATCAGAACGTCTTTCAACACATCCGTGGGAATGACGAATTCCACAGAACCCATATAGCCTGGCGCAACGTCATATTCGTTGAATGTAATCACAAGCTTGCCGTCGTTGTTGATATAGAAGCCTTGATCCTTCGCGATGCTCTGGAATTCACTGGTGATCGGCACGTCGGTAGCTCCCGGAGCCCAGTAAATCTTATTAGGGTCCGCTCTCATTTGCACCTGCATCTGCTCTTTAACGTTGTCGCTGATGAGCCGCACATAACGATCGTCCTTGAACAGCATCGGCAGGGTTATGAGGATTTGGTTTTTCTTATCGATCGTATCAAACTGAAGCTCCTCCGAGGATGAACCGGCGGTCTCGACCACGTATCTTTGTATAGATAAAATCTCGTCGTTGTCCGTCTTTACTTCATATCCGACATCAAGTCCCAGATGGCCTCCGCCTTGCTTCTTCAATTCGCTGATTTCCGCCTGGAACTTTTCGTAAAGCGCTTTGTTCTCCTTCATATATTTCTCGTTCAACCCGCTTTGCAACTGCTCATTCTCCATATCGGTAATGGAAGGCACTTTGATATTCGCATTGTAATTAGACTCGTCAACCACGTATTCCTTGAACGTGAGCACCTGGATAACCCGGTCCACACCCGGTATGGATGACAAGGCTTTCGCTACAGGAGGGCTCACATTGATCGCAACAAGGAACATGAACGCAGCCGCACTGGAAACGGCTAACCATCTGTACTTTGAGCCGCGGCCCCTCCTTCCCTCCTTAGAGAATTTATGAATCGATTGGTTTACAATGCTATCCAATTCATCTGGAATGGGTATTTCTTGATATTCTTTTCGCAGCTGTTCCATGTTATTGTTCATCTTACTCGATCTCCTTTGGTTGTTTCATCATTCATTTTGATTCGCAATAGCTGATGCGCCTGATACAGCCTTGTTTTAATCGTATTCACATTCTCATCCAGCACAGCCGCAACTTCTTCGATCTTCATGTCTTCAAAATATCTCAGTATAATGACGCTCTTGTATCTATCCGGCAAGGATTCGAGCGTTCGCTTCAAATCAATGTCCGTATACGTATCTTCTGCCCCGGGGCTGTAGATTTCGATCATTTCATGATCCATCGCCTGAACCTTTTTGTTTCTGCGCAGAAAATCCAGGGCGGTATTCACCACAATCCGGTAAAACCAGCTTTTGACCGCATCTGGGTTCTTCAAAAGTTCGAGATGCGTCATCGCTTTGTATATGGAGTCTTGTACGATATCTAGGGCATCATCCTTATTTTTGACATAGCTATACGCAAGTCGGTATACGTTCTCTTTATGCTCGGTAATACAGTGTGTAAGAATTTTTTCAGTTTTCCTATTGAACATGGTCGATTATTCCTTTTCTATATAAATCTTTTGTCGTAACACGAAGTAAGACGTATACGGGTTCCCAAAAAGTTTTCGCATCCAAAATTTTTTTTATTTCTGCAAATCGTTCAAGGCCCTCACAAGCAGGTCAGCGTAAACCTCGGCGCCTCTATTAAATGCACCCCGTCCTTTTAAAAATAATCTTCCCATCCTTCACTTGCCGAATACCAGTCTACTACCGATGACCGAATTCATTTGAAACTTTTGAAGGTTTCTTTCCGAAAAAACAATGTATCACTCGGAACCGAAAGTTGTTTGGTAGTCTGTAGCGCCTTTGTCGTTGTAGGCTTTCTATAGTAACGATATTTCATACTTTTAATCCGTCTTCTTCTAATCTGTGCCGGTGGAACCACGCGCATTGAATTAATTTGCTTCGTGCTGGCCGCGAATTTCAATAGAAGGAATATCATTCAAAAGTTGCGACGTGTTCAGTTATGACCGCTTCAATAAGTTCCTGAATTTTGTTAGTTATCAAATGATACTCAGTAATTTGAACCGTCCAAATGCAATAATAAATGGGCATCCCTTCCCTCATTTCCTACCCTGCCACTACCAAAAAAATATGTCACCACCATGCAATTAAGAAAAAAGTCGTTTCGCAGCGAAACGACTTCTTTCTTTTATAGGTCAACTAAGTACTTTCTTTCTCTAATTCCCACTTTTCCTCAACCTCTGTATGTTAAAATATAGTAACGCCTTAGCCTATCTCTTATTGAATATAGTTATTTAGGGAGGTCAATATTTAAATGACAAACACCCATAGAATCAATAGGCCGCGCGGAAAAATAGTTGCAGCTGTATTAACTGCAGTTCTCATTTCACTTGCAATGGGGATATATCACTATGTCCCTATAGATGAAAGATTAGAGAATACTTACTATTATTCATTCGGCTATAAATTTGCGGTTGGATTATTGATTAATCTCGCTATTTTACTTTTCTTACTTACGCCACTTTCTATATTGGTGGATGGATTACTTTTATACAGAAAAAAAGATAATACGTATAAAAGATTGCTCGTTGCAATCGTTGCATATGGTCTATTAGGCTTCATAGGTGGGATCATCTACTCGATATTTACACGTAACTTCAGTACTTTTTCTGCTCAAACTATCCACATTGTTGTATGTTCTCTTGTCTTTCTAACCTTCCAGTTGGTATTAAATCGGAGTTTTCTTCACTCATCTTCACACAGATAAATAGATTGCCCGCCTTCACTCAACTCCGACCAACTTGTACCGGATATCAATCTTCCCATCTTTCACCCTCATCTGAACCTCGCCCATCTGATCTGTCCGATAAATCTCTGTCCCGGTAGCTTCCAGACGTTCCATCACTCCCGGATTGGGATGTCCATATGTATTGTTAACACCGGCAGATATGACCGCGGTTTTGGCGTTCCAGTATTGGAGCCAGGCTTCAGTGGACGACGTTTTACTACCATGATGAGCGACCTTTAGAACGTCAATGGAGACAGATGCTGAAGCATCATTTGCATTAACCTGCAACGGGCGTGTAACTACCCTTTGTAGAACTCCCTTTGTAACTCCAATATCTGCACCTTTCTGTTCAAACTGGGCAGCCAACGAGCCATCCTGAATCATATAGAGCAGGTCCTGCTCGGCTGCTGCATCCATATCTCCGGTGAACAACATGGAAGCCCCCGCCATTTCCAGCAAAAAGACAACGGAATCATGATTCTGATGTTCAGATACAGGCAAATTGCCCGATACATTTACATCCATATGTGCCAGATCCGGAGCAATAAAATGTAAAATTGTCTCCTTATCAACCTTATAGGACATGCCTTGCTGAATGGCGTACAGAGGAATTTTACGTTCCATGGCTGTGTCCAGTAATTTATCAAAGTTTTCTTTACCACTGGTTGTGCCATTAAACATGAAACGTTTAACCGGAATCTGTTCCAGCACAGCCTGTAGTCCTCCGGCATGATCCTGGTCAGCATGCGTTACAATGACAGCATCCAGTTGATGGATACCTCTTTTTTTCAATAGAGGAGCAACCACCTTGGCACCTACCTCATAAGGATCACGTCTTGTTTTCCAAGATTGTTCGTTGTTCCCAAAACTAACTGTTCCCCCGCCATCCACCAGAATGTGTTTGCCTTCCGGGGTTGTAATCAATGTACTGTCTCCCTGACCAATATCCAAAAACTGCACGATGCCGGTTCCAGCAGGCTTGGGAGTCTGATATGCCCACCATAATCCAGCAATAAAGCTGATTGCGAGCAACCCGCACAACCATTGCTGAGCTTTACTCATTCGTTCATTTGAATAATAACCTGCACCTCGTCTAGTAAATGCACTTGTATATTCCGGCCAGGCAATACTGGCTCCTAGTGTCGTTAATGAAGTTTCTTTTCCATCTACACGGTTCTTACCTTGATCCTGTAACACGGTAGATATCGAAGAGCGAATGCCCATATTCGCCATTGAAACTGAAGGTTGTCGCCTCACAAGAGGAGCCGTCTCTTCCTCAACAAACGCTGTTTCTTGCTGCTCACCATTGCCACGATGCAACAGGTAGAGTAAGGCATACAACACAGCATAATAGGCGGCAATCCATAACAAGGGCGGTGTTGCCCAGATCAATACAAAACCTGGCAGGCTGTTCATCCACTCCACGCTTACAAAAGTCAGTTGATTCAGTTGCATCGCAATCCATGCGAGAGGTTTCGCCAAGGGAACCCATATGAATGACAGTAACATGGCGACCGTCCCCAGAGGTAATACAATGGCACTAATCAAAGAAACCAGCAGAAAGTTGGCCACAAATGAGAGTAATGAGAACTGATTGAAATACAGAATGGTTACTGGGAACGAAATCAACTGAGCGGTCACTGTAACGGATGCCGTTGCAGCCAGAGATTTCGGCCAGCCGCTGAACAGCCGGTTAATCAATGGCATATAGATCATCAAACCTGCGGTCACGAGAAAGGATAACTGGAAGCTCACGCTTAGCAAAAAGTACGGGTCCCACCACATCATCAGCAACGCTGCTGCACTGATCATCTGAAGACCGTCTCTGGCGAGACCACGACGTGCCATATACAACCCAATCATGGACATAATTCCTGCCCGAATCACTGAAGGTGAACCTCCGGATAACAATACATAAGCTGGCACCAGGATCAGAACAATCGTGAGTGCCGTCTCTCTGGTAAGCCTTAGCCAAGATAGAATGAGAAGCAACGAAGCAACATATACAGCGACATGGGTTCCGGAGATTGCCAGGATATGCGTTAGACCCAGTTGTGAAAACTGACCATAGGTTCCAGGATCGATATCAGTAGCCATCCCGATAATAAGCCCCTTCATATATCCTGCATGAGGCTCTGCAAATAACTGCTCAACCGCCGAGCCCAACTTATGCCTCGTCCAATCCGTCCACCTTAGTATGTTATATTGTCCAAGTCCCTCAGGAGCAACTGCTGTTACCGAACTGGCTCCCTTCACTTTGAACAACCAGTGGATATGCAGGGTGCGCAAGTAACTGCGATAATCAAACCCGCCAAAGTTCCTGGCTTCACCAGGAAGGACATAAGAACCATTAAGCGTAATCAAATCGCCCCTCTTCCAGCCAGCTGCTACCTGTTGTTCTTCTTCCTCCAACAGTCTGACTTGTACCATCAATTGTTCATCTATTTTGAACGCAGATGATGCTACAAGATCTGTATCTGCTAACGAATCCAATGTTGGCAATATTGAAGACATCTGTATCTTAAAGTCAGCCCGATCTCCATCAATACGTACATCTGACACCAGCTCACCCTGAATTTCAGCTGACCATCCGTCCAACTCGTGAGTAGCCATATGCATGGTCTCCGGCAGACTGCTATGATTGCTTACGTCATTCCACTCCCAATGTGCAGCACCTCCAATAAAGGCAGCGAGTAAAAATAAAACAGACCATCCACGCACATCCATAAAACGAAGCAAAAGTGGCAGACATGCCAGAGCTCCAATTAACCCCCAGATTAACGTCCAGCCTGTTAACGCGCATGCTATCCCGCTCCCGCACAACCAACAAATCGTAAAACTTAATAATGGTCTGCCTTTCATCTCTACCCCTCCTTCATTTCACCCGTTGAACGCAGAAAAACCCCCGGAAAGCCAATTCAGGCTTGCCGGAGGTTCTCCCTCACGTATTCGATCATATTTACATTAATTGCTCACGGTCATCATCGTTTCCCGCGGGGGCTGGTAATTCTCCAGCCTGCGGAACGTTATGCCCTTCTGTTCCATCATATTGGTAACCTTGCCGGTATCTTTAGGATAAGAACGATGAAACACGATTTCTGTAATCCCGCTATTCGCCAGCATATTGGCACATGTCCAGCACGGTTCGTCGGTCACATACACGGACGAGCCTTCGCGGTCGATTCGATCTGTGAATAAAAGTAAATTTTGCTCCGCATGAATTGTGCGAATGCATCGTTGCTTTTTCACCATTTCTTCTTGCCCATCGGTCACGACCAACTCATACTCTTCCGATATCATGCAACCTGCTTCAGAACAATCCGGGACGCCGGTGGGTGCACCATTATAGGCTGTTCCCAGCAGTTTCTTTCCCTGAACAAGAACGGCACCCACATGACGACGCGAACAGCGGGAACGGGTGGAAACCATATACGCGATGTCCATAAAATACGTATCCCAGTCCTTGCGTACCTCTGTACTCATGCTGCTTTCCTCCCGCTTAATACAATTTATATTTTAATTTTACCGGATCTGCACATACGGCGCCATCTTCTCCATCATCTTCATCCCGATTCCTTTGACCTTTGTCAGATCACTGACTTTTGCAAAAGGACCATGTGCATTCCGATAGTCCACAATAGCTTGAGCTTTCTTCTCCCCAATTCCGGGAAGCTCGATAAGCTTAGAGACAGGAGCGGTATTCACATCAATCTTGCCATTGTCGCCAGATTCCTCACGAACTACAGGTGGATTATTGCTTGATGCCGTCTCGGAGGTAACCGAAGGATCAGAATTCGTCCCCTGTGTAACTGGTTCAATCGAAGTCGAGGTGTTCGATGGATTATCATTCGTCTGACTTGTAGTTTGAACAACTGAATCACCTTCAACCCCAACCCTCGCAAGCTCTTTAGACTCTTCTGCCTTTGCCTCATTCCCAGTCTGCATCCCACTTGCATCCGCTCCCGAAGATGCTCCTGTATTGCCCTGAACCGAAGTAGCCGACTGTACAGCAGGGAGTTCCTGCTCTATCGTCGGCTTCTCGGTGCCGAGCTGCAAGGGTTCCCAGCCACTAGGTGGTTGTTCACTTTTGCCCGACCATAATATAAGTATACTTCCAACCACCGCAGCAGCAATGGTCATCCCTTTGTTCCATCTCATTCTTCCACACCTCTCCCTGAATTCAAAATCATTCATTTCGAACACGGGCGGTGCTTCCGAACCGTTGAACTTTCCTGATGAAACAAGTTGTGCATTTTTCATGTCATGTGAAACAGGTCCTCACGCATAGAATAGAGGGAATGAACTGCGCCAGTACCGTAAAGCATGAAAGGAGGCCTGAAACAATGAAGGTTGGATTTATCGGAACCGGCAGCATGGGCAGCCTGCTAATCTATGCCCTGATCCAATCGGGTGCACTTGAGCCCCGGCAGATCGCGGCCAGCAATCGAACCCCGTCCAAAGTACGTCAGTTATCCCTCCGTTACCCCGGTCTGCATGAATCCCAGAGCAATCGGGAAACGGTGATCCGAAGCAACATCATCTTCCTGTGCGTGAAGCCGCTTGAATTCAAACATGTTATTGACGACATCCTGCCTGTCGTGAATCCCAATCATATAATTGTCTCGATCACCAGTCCCGTGCAGCTGCGACATCTGGAATCTTCACTTCCTTGCAAAGTCTCCAAGGTAATTCCCAGCGTCACACACCAAGTCGGCAGTGGAGCATCCCTCTGCATACATGGCGAACGAATGACCAGTGAAGACCGCGCTGTGTTGGAAAGTCTGCTCAGTCATATAGGCAGGCCGTACCAAGTGGATGAAGCCTGTACACGAATCACATCCGACTTCTCCAGCTGCGGACCTGCATTCATATCGTTCTTTTTGGAACAGTGGATCGAAAGTGCAGTGAAGCTGACAGGCATCAAAAGGGCAGATGCCTGCGCTCTGGCTGGCGAAATGCTCCTGGGAACAGGCAAGCTGCTCACCGAAGGAGGATACACCCCGCAAGAGCTTCAGGCTCGTGTCGCTGTACCTGGCGGTATTACCGCTCAGGCACTCGCACTGCTGAAGGTTAGTCTTGACGGCGTTTTCGACAACCTGATCCACACGACACATGACAAATATGATGAAGATTTGTTAAAGCTGGATGAACTATTCCGAGCCGGTGAGATTAACCGGCAACAATATTAACGAGTTTGCCTGGAACGGCAATGACCTTACGAATGGTCTTGCCTTCCAGCGCCTGCTTAACAGGTGCCAGCTCCATCGTAAAGTCCTGCATACCCTGTGCATCCAGATCCTTCGCGATTGTAGCACGAGTTACAATTTTACCATTTACCTGAACAACGATTTCTACTTCCGCATCCACTGTCATGGACTCATCATATTCAGGCCAAGCCACGTAAGAGATTCCACCTTCATGACCCAAACGGCTCCACAGTTCCTCTGCCATATGTGGTGCCAGTGGTGACAACAGCTGCACAAATTTCTCCATCGCTTCACGAGGCAGTGTGTCCGCTTTGTATGCATCGTTGATGAAAATCATCAGCTGGCTGATGGATGTGTTGAAGCGCAGATGTTCCAGATCTTCCGTAACTTTTTTGATCGTTTTGTGAGCAGTCCGTTTGAACTCATCCGTTCCACCGTCCACCGTAATCTTGTCATTGATGCCTCCTGTGTCTTCGTTAATGAAGAGACGCCATACACGTGACAGGAAGCGGTGCATGCCTTCAACCCCGTTTGCATTCCACGGTTTTGTCGCTTCCAATGGTCCCATGAACATCTCGTACAGACGCAATGTATCTGCACCGAATTCATTCACGATTTCATCCGGGTTAATGACATTACCACGAGATTTACTCATTTTCTCATTATTGGTACCCAGGATCATACCTTGGTTGACCAGTTTGTGGAAAGGCTCTTTGGTCTCCACAACACCCAGATCATACAGCACTTTGTGCCAGAAACGAGCGTACAGCAAGTGAAGTACGGCGTGCTCTGCTCCGCCAATGTACAGATCAACTGGCAGCCACTGCTGCTGTTTCTCCTTGGAGATCAGTTCCTTGTCATTGCGCGGATCGATAAAGCGCAGGTAATACCAGCAGCTACCCGCCCATTGTGGCATGGTATTGGTCTCGCGACGTGCCTTCATTCCCGTTTCCGGATCTACCGTATTCACCCACTCCGTAACATTCGCCAGTGGTGATTCTCCTGTACCCGAAGGTTTGATCTGGTCGATATCAGGCAGCAGCAGTGGAAGTTGATCCTCAGGTACTGTCTTCATCGTTCCGTCTTCCAGATGCAGAATCGGGATTGGCTCACCCCAGTAACGCTGACGGCTGAACAGCCAATCGCGCAGTCGATAGGTTACTTTCCCTTGTCCTTTACCATTCTCTTCCAGCCAAGCAATCATCTTGGCAACCGCTTCTTCATTATTCAGTCCGTTCAAGAAATCGGAATTCACATGCGCGCCATCACCCGAATACGCCTCTTGTGTAACGTCTCCACCTTGAATAACTTCGATGATATCCAGACCAAACTGTTTCGCAAATTCCCAGTCACGTGCATCATGACCCGGAACTGCCATAACCGCACCTGTACCGTAACCAGCAAGAACGTAATCAGCAATCCAGATCGGCAGTTTTGCACCATTAACAGGGTTGATTGCATAAGCTCCAGTGAATACACCTGTTTTGTCTTTGGCCAAATCTGTACGTTCCAGATCACTCTTACGAGAAGCCTGCTCCTGATAAGCCTGAATAGCTTCACGTTGGTCATCGGTTGTAATTGCTTCTACCAGTTCATGTTCTGGAGCAAGTACTGCAAAGCTCGCACCGAACAATGTGTCCGCACGGGTAGTGAACACCTTGATGACTTCCTCGCGACCTTCAATGGCAAATACAACTTCTGCACCTGTCGATTTACCGATCCAGTTGCGCTGCATATCCTTGATGCTTTCAGACCAATCCAGCTCTTCCAGGTCTTCCAACAGACGCTCTGCATACTCGGTAATTCTCAGAACCCATTGACGCATCGGTTTGCGTACAACCGGATGTCCTCCGCGTTCACTCTTGCCATCAATAACCTCTTCATTAGCAAGTACCGTTCCAAGGGCTTCACACCAGTTAACTGCAACTTCATCCACATAAGCCAGACCTTTGTTGTACAGCTGAATAAAGATCCATTGCGTCCATTTATAGTATTCAGGGTCCGTTGTGCTGATCTCACGATCCCAGTCATAGGAGAAACCAAGCGATTTGATCTGGCGACGGAAATTGTCAATATTACGGAATGTAATATCCCGTGGATGTTCACCTGTATCCAGTGCATGCTGCTCAGCAGGCAGACCAAAAGCATCCCAACCCATTGGGTGTAATACGTTGTAACCGCGCATACGTTTGTAACGGGAAACGATATCCGTTGCCGTATATCCTTCCGGGTGACCTACGTGCAGACCTGAACCGGATGGATAAGGGAACATATCCAGTGCATAAAATTTCGGTTTAGCAGGGTCCTCACCCGTTTTAAACGTTTTATTTGCATCCCAATATTGCTGCCAACTTTTTTCCATGACTTGTGGCTGATAGCCGTGTTTCGGCTGGTTATTCTCACTCATCTATTGTTCCTCCTTCAGGTTATTCACTTTAGCTTTAATTGCAACAAAAAAACCTCAGCATCCCGTAGCGTTTGCAGCGCTAGGGACGAGAGGTTGAATTCCCGTGGTACCACCCTAGTTAGCGGACGAACGTGCTTCGTCATCCACTCCCTTTGGACCTGTAACGGCGGTTAACCGATGCGGATTTCCATTCCTGAACCCAAGCTTTATACAAGCAGGTTAAACAGAATGGTGTAATCACCGCATTTCTCCAAGGCGAGTTCGCAAATCACTGTCAACCGGCTTGCACCAACCGCCGGCTCTCTGTTATGTACAGGAATTACTACTGATCCTTATCATCGAAATATGTATACAATATCGGGACCATTATATAAAAAAGCAAGCACAAAGTCAATATTACACGTTATAATCACCCTTTTAAGTCACACGGTTCGTACCGTTCAATAATACTCGTTGCTGTTCAGGATAACCGAAAACGCTCAATGCCTTCCTCCAGATTATGAATGGTCCAATTCACATGTTCCTGATTATCATATTGACGATAAGCGCACTCAATGCGCAGCACCAGATCAAAGTACAAGTCATAGAGACTTCTTCTTTTCAGCTCACTTTCAGTCGTAATCGCATACCCATACCCTTTCACAAAACCAGGCGTATAGTTAAAATGACTGAAATAATGCTCCATCAGAGGATCTGCCCACAGTGAACGTTCAAAATCAATAATCGCTGTGATGCGACCCGCGTCCACTAGTACATTGCCATCCCACAGATCCCAACTGATAAGCACAGGTTCTTTGACATCGTCCAGCACATCCGATTTTTCTTCAATCAGGCGTCTCAATTCAGGGTAATCGATCGAAAATGTAATCCCGGCTTCTTCCCCGTCGGTAAGAATGTCATCCATCAGATTCATAAATGCATCTTTCCATGTGGAATATCGCTGTTTTTGCTCCGAGAAATATCCAAACTGCTCGCCCTTGATTTCATTAATTCGACGATTGTACCGACCGAGCTGGTGTTCAATGGCCTCCTGCTCTTCCGCAGAATATTGATCCTTGACCTGATTATAGGGCGCTCCAGACATGTACTCCATGATAAAATAACGCGCTGAAGCCATAGTTAACGAATCATCATAAGCCAACACTTGGGGTACGGGAACATCCTGTAGCTCCGTAATGAGGCGTAGTGCCTCAACTTCGGCAATCATGAGATCCTGTTCACAGCGCATCAGATTTGTCGAAGCTGATGGTGCAATTTTGAGTACCACTCGCTGTGCGTCACTCAGTGTAATGAGATATGCATGATTGGCCCAGCCATCCACCATTTCCTTGTAGTCCTGTATACTTGCAGAGAAATGCTGCTCTATTATGGCATTCAACTGTTCTGACGAAAGTCTTGTTTTATATGTACTTTCCATTTTTACACCTCACATTGACAATTGATTTATCTTTTCAGAAAACGCTTTCTATCCGACTATTATCGCCTCCTTTACTTTAACTGGCAATACTTTTTGTCACGTGATTATGTCTTTTCTTGCATTCCTTTATCCTATTTAAGACTATTGCTATTCATTCTCCATAAAAAATCAAACAAAAAACTGCCCTTATGCACCATAAGGACAGTTCTCATTATTCGCTCTTACTTCACAGCCACGTAGAACAAGCGCTGTGCGCTGTCTCCGGCCTCTTTCCATTCAAAATCCGCATATACCTTCACGTCTCTAAAACCTGCCTTGGACAATTCAAGCTTCATCCAGTCCGGGTTATATGCACGCTGGACATGAACTTCTTCAAACCGCTGGTACATATCCTTGCTACCATCATCCACACGCGAAAAAATACTGAGATGATGTTCGATCTCACAGCGATCCTGGTCCAGATCACAAGTCCAAATATAAGATACGGAGCGCTCATCCAGTACAAAAGGCTGCTCTTCATCATAACGAATAAGTGTATTGGGATGATGCACATCAAACAGGAACGTTCCATCAGGCTTCAGCATCTCGTATGTCCGCTGGAAAGTACGAACGACATCTTCTTGTTCAAGCAAATAATTGACACAATCACAGAAAGATATCACCGAATCCACAGGTTCCGGAACTCGCCATTCCCGCATATCCTGCTGCACCCAACGGACACTGCCCTCGCGATACAAGCGATGACCCTGAGGCGTAGCCTCCATCTTGCTGCGTGCAACCGACAGCATATCTGATGAGAGGTCAATGCCTGTAACTTCGAAACCGGAGTTCACGAGCGGGATCGTAATGGAGCCCGTTCCACAGCCAAGTTCAGCGACACTTTTGGGCATTCCATGCTTTTCCCATGCTGTTCTTGCAAACCTTATCCAGTCCGGATAAGGCATATCTTCCATTAATTCATCATACACATAGGCAAATTTCCGGTAAGACATGTCAGGCACCGCACTTTCAATTTCATTTTCGAATTGATCTATATAAGTTGAACTAAAGAATATTTACACTGTACACTCCAATGACAGAACAACCTTCCGATCGCTGTTATCCCCAGATTTTTTTTATTCCTTTTATAAAGGTTTAAATCCGGGGATAAAGGCGAACGCTCCGCTTCTTCAGGTTCTTTCTGTCCTCTCCGTTTCGTGTAAATGTTTAGTTCAATTTATATAACAAAAGAAAAGACAGGGGCATCCGGTGTTTACCCAGCCTATCCCTGCCTTATCCGAGTTCCATATTACAACTATTTAATCAGGAAGATTACTTGTTTTCACTTTGATCCGCAGGAGCAGATTCGGACAGATACGTCCAGCTTTCCTTTTGGACCACCAATCCGTCTTTCATCAATTTGCCCAAGGCACGCTTGAAGGCAGACTTACTGATGCCAAAGCGTTGCTTGATGATATCCGGCGGAGTTGCATCCGAGTATGGCATGCCGCCCATAGGACGCTCTTTCATAAAGGCGAGCAGCTTGTCTGCATCTTCGTTACGTCCAACTTGTTTGAGTTGAGTCATGGCCAGATTCACACGTCCGTCTTCACGTACCAGTGTCACCCGACATTTAACTTTCTCACCAAGACGCAGCATATGACTACGTTCGGATGAATGAATCATACCAATCGCGCCAAAGCCCAGTACACCGCCCTCTACAAGTACAAAAGTACCCATCTGCAGTGGCTTGTATACCGTCGCTTCAACCCACTCGTTTAACCATGAAGTTGGCGCATGGAAAGACAATGGTGAAAGCTCACGTTCCCCGGCCAATTTGGCACGCAGACGTCCCTGCTTGTCATGTTCCATGATGACAAAGACTTCATCCCCCACTTGAGGACGCAGTTCTTCCAGTTCAGGCAATTCACGAATAGGAAGCAGCAATTGCCGTCCAAGGCCCATTTCCAGGAAACAGCCCAGTCGTGGGTGAACATCAGCCACAACCAGTCGTGCCATTTCGCCAAGCATGAGATAAGGCTTTTTCATCGTTACGGCCAGACGATCTTCAGTATCAAAGAACACAAACACCTCAAGCGTCTCACCAATTTTAATATCCCGTGTTAACTCGGTGTAGTGAAGCAGTACATCTTCCGATCCTGTCGTCAAAAAGAAGCCAAACGGAGACACTTCACGTGAAACCGGCAAAGAGACGACTGTTCCAGCAATCAAACTCATACAGTTTCCACCACTTTGGCATCAGACCATAGTCGTTCAATGTTGTAGTATTCACGCTCGTCGCGGTGGAAGATATGAACAACAACATCGCCCATGTCCATCAATACCCAACGTGCGGAATCCATACCTTCGATACCTTTGATCGTCGCTCCGGCTGCATGAGCCTGTTTGCGAATTTCAGTGGCAATGGCTTGTACCTGTGTATCGGAATTTCCGTGACAAATAACAAAATAATCTGCCACCAGAGAAACATTAATCAGATCCAACGCTACAATATTGGATGCCTTTTTGTCGTCAGCGGCAGCAACCGCCATATTCATAAGTTCTTTCGATGATACTGTCATGAACCAACCTCCATAATCTATAATTGTGCAATTAAGTCATTCCGCGACAGCATGGTCAAAGGATAAATGACACGTCGTTGCGAGATCAGCAAGCTGATCGTCGAATCGAATCCGGCAATTAAACCTTCCTCCAGACTACGTTCAGCCTGTTCGCGAATGTGATCTACTCCCGGGAAATCTCGTCCCGGTTCAATGTAATCGGCAAGACATACCACTTTGTCCAGCAAGCTCATGCCTACCCGACCCGAGGTATGCCACCGGATGGCATTAATAACTTCGGAATCTTCCACACCGTAATCACGCTCGGCTACAAAAGCACCGACTTCGGAATGCCAGAGCTGCTTGTCATGCTGCAGAAGTTCCTGGTTTAATCCGTTATCACGGATGACCGCTTCCATCTCCGCTACGGGCCAGTACTTCGCCACATCATGCAATATCGCTGCCAGATCCGCTTTTACAGGATCAGCACCATATTTTTCAGCCAACTTCACTGCCGATTCCATCACACCCAGTGTATGCTTCCAGCGTTTCTCCGGCATTTGTCCGGATACGGCTTGAATCAGTTCCTCACGGCTTAGTCCCATATAAACCGCTCCTTACAATGTATTGGTGCACTTCATCAGGAATCATAAAGCGTACCGAATGTCCTTTGGCCAGACGTCTGCGTACGGCTGTCGATGAAATATCGACCAAGGGCATCTCGGCCAGCAGGACCCGATCCTGTAACTCGTCTGGTAAATCATCCAGATGTAACTGGAAGCCCGGCCGACCAACTCCGATAAAGGTTAAGCGTTCTGCAAGCTCTTCAATCTGCTCCCATTTGGGAAGATAGTTCACCATATCCGCCCCGATAATGAAATAAAATTCATGTTCAGGATGGCGACGCCACAGTTCCTTCATCGTATCGATGGTATAAGACACTCCGCCCAATTCCATCTCGATACCCAGCACCTCATATTGCTGCACACCCTTCACAGCCGCTTCCGTCATATCAAGACGTTGCTGTCCCGAAGCTCCGGCTCCGCGTTTGTGAGGTGGAACATGGGAAGGCATGAACCAGATCTCATCCAGTGCATGTGAGTCCCTTGCTGCTTCAGCTGCCAGGAGGTGTCCCATGTGGATCGGATCAAACGTACCACCCATGATACCGATCTTCACCTGCGTCACGCTCCCTTATCTAGGTAGTTCGATTTGTTTGTTATCGCGAGATTCTTTGTACAGGATGATTGTGTTACCGATGAGTTGTACAAGCTCACTTCCCGTTTCACGGGCAACTTCTTCTGCCATCTCTTTTCTGTCCTCGTCATTGTTGTTCAACACTTGCACTTTCATCAATTCGCGCTTCTCAATCGCATCTTCGATGTGACGGAACAGGTGCTCGTTGGTTCCACCTTTACCAATCTGAAATACAGGGGTCAGGTGATGTGCCTGTGACCGCAAAAAGCGCTTTTGTTTACCGTTTAACATGAATACTCCATACTCCTTATGTTGAGCAGGCCCTGATCGACAGCGCAAAAACTGTCCGGACCTGACCATTCAATTATTATTTTTCAATGGTGAAAATGATCACTGAGTACACAAGGTGACTCCGATTGCAGTACCATCTTCCGATCGCTGTTATCCCCAGATTTTTCTGATCCCTTTTCACAAAGGGAAAATCCGGTGATAAATGCGACCACTTCGTTTCTTCAGATTGGTTCTGCACTCGTCGTCTGCCTGTACTCTTAATATCATTTTCACACTTCAAAACTGTTTAGCACTGCACGTCTCATCGTCTCCACAGGAGCCGGGATGCCGAGCCAATGTTCAAAGGCTACAGCGCCCTGATATACAAACATACCCAGACCACCGTGCACTGTGCATCCACGTAACCGCGACTCCCGAAGCAGGCGAGTTTCCAGCGGATTATAGATCAGATCACTCACAGCTGCGCCTTCACGAATTAGTGCGGGATCAACCGGCACGTCATCAACATGAGGATGCATTCCAGCAGCCGTTGTGTTAATCACGATATCAGCCGTAGCCAGTACCGTTGCAGCGTCTTCCATGCCACTGCCCGAGATTTCTCCCAAGCCATGGCCTCGTAAATCCGAAGCAAGTGCAATAGCCCTGTCCGCTGTACGGTTCAGAATGTGGATCCGTTCAGGCTTCTCCAGTGCAAGTGCATATATGACACCTCTCGCTGCTCCACCTGCTCCTAGTACAGCAATACGTTTACCCCCAAGCTCAGGCACAGCCTCTTCCTTCAGCGATCGGACATAACCAATACCATCCGTATTGTACCCTGTCAGTGTTCCACCTTCATTGACGATGGTATTCACCGCACCAATCAGGCGAGCACTTTCATCGATCACATCCAGATACTGCATCACCTGCTCTTTGTGCGGGATGGTGACATTAACACCACGATAGCCCAGTGCCACAATTCCGCGAACTGCCGCTTCCAGTTGATCCGGATAAACATGCAGTGGCATATACATTCCATTCACTCCTGCAGCCTGCAGAGCCGCATTGTGCATTGCCGGAGACTTGGAGTGAGCAATAGGATCACCCATAACACCAAGCAACACGGGAAGTGAAGAGTTGAATTTGTTCTGCTCAGACATAGGTCCGCCTCCAATCCGCTCTGATGTACAGGTTCTGAGATTACATTAGATTAAGGATGGGCGGATCTGTACACGAATGCCTTTTGGAGCATGAACAGCAACAAGCGCTCCAATATCGCCATTCACCTTAATCCAGCCCAGACCCGAGATGAATACATCCGATTGACTGCCACGTTTGATGCGGAATTCATGTCTGGTCCATTCAGCCATCTCTGCTGCATCCTCACGGGTTGGTGGAGACAATAATTCTCCCAAGTGGTCGCGGTACAGATCATCTGCACGCTCCAGCTTCGTCCGGTGAATATCAAGCGCAGTGCTGATAAAACAAGTGAACGACTGGCGATCACCTTCCACAAAGTCAAATCGAGCCATGCCGCCAAAGAACAGCGTCTGACCGGAATTCAACTGATACACAGCCGGTTTAAGCGGTTTTTCCGGCATGATGGCAGCGAGATCCTTACGTGAAACAATCTCACTGAAACGCCATGGATACACGATTCCAGGTGTATCAATGATATATTTTCCATCATCCAGCGGAATGTTCACCATATCCAGCGTTGTTCCCGGATAACGGGATGTGGTCAGTTCCTGCTCCAGATCGCTGTAATCACGAATCAGACGGTTAATCAGTGTGGATTTACCCACATTGGTACCGCCAACCACGTACACGTCACGATCTTCGCGATACGTTCCAACAAGCTCAAGCAGACGGTCGAAGCCCTGATTTTGCTTTGCACTGCACAAGACTACATCCACGGTACGCAAACCCTGTTCTTTGGCTTGCTTTTGTACCCAGTTGCGAATCTTGTTCCAGTTAGTTACTTTCGGAAGCAAGTCCGTTTTGTTCACAGCAAGCAATACCGGATTGTTGCCTACAAAACGTTGCAGACCGGAGATAATACTGCCATCAAAGTCAAACAAATCAACGATATGGATGACAAGTGCATCCTTATCCCCGATTTTGCTAAGCAGCGCCAGGAATTCGTCCTGATCCACCGTAACGGATGATGACTCATTGTAGTTTTTGATGCGGAAACAGCGCTGGCATATAACCGGTTCACGATCCAATGCCTTCTCGGGGATAAACCCTGGTAATTCCGAATTTTCTGTTTGCAGATGCACGCCGCATCCGCTGCACCTTACGGCAAGATTGCCGTTATGCGGTTCTGTCATTTCTTCTTTTCCTCCTCAAGCCATAAGCCTTTCCTGCGTAAACTCGTTAGAGCAATCCGTTCCACGCGTCGATTGAAGCGGGTCATAAAACCTTCGTCCCCAATGGAGATTGGCAGTACCAGAACGGTATATAACCCCATTCGGTTCCCTCCATAAACGTCCGTAAGCATCTGATCGCCTACTACAATCGTGTTTTCAGGAGATAACTCCATCATTTTCATTGCTCTACGAAACGGTACATTCGATGGTTTGCGTGCACTATGCACAAACTGGATATCCAGCGGGGTCGCAAACAGGGATACACGATTCAAATTGTTATTGGACACAATCATCAGCTTGAAACCTGCCTCTTTCACACGTGCAAACCATTCAATCAGTTCGGGCGTAGCGTCAGGGGCTTTGGCTCCAACGAGTGTGTTATCCAGATCAGTTATAATTCCACGGTAGCCTTGAGCGTACAGCTCTTCCAGATTAATGTCAAAAACCGTGTCTACACGCAGCTTGGGCATTAACATTTTAAACAAAGAAGTCACCTCAGTTTCATACGACACACTATATCACAAATCCGTCTTTCCTGAAAATGCATACAGCGCCTGATGGCATAGGAAAAAAGGAAAAACGGGACGGGCAACAACTATGCCCGTTCCGCTTTCAGTTCCTTCCGCAGCTTCAAGGCGGTCTGATAGACGCCCTTCCAGTCGTCGGCAGTTACGGACGCCGGACTGTAACGAGTCTGTTCAAACTTCGTGAGAAGCTCATAAAATGTTGCTTCTGCAGCAGGTTTTGCCTGGCTCCAGCGGGCTACCGATTCACGAAGTGTCTCGTCTCCGCTCCGGGTCAACCCTTTGCGTTTCACATACTGAATCCAACGCTCGGTCTCTGCCACTACCTTCTGTTCAGGGGTGAGCGGTCCACCTGTCCGTAGACGAAGCAGGAAGAATCGCATGGAGAAACGATTACGCCAGAACATGTATGCTACCCACAATACTATAATGGCTCCTGCAGCCCAGATAACAAAAGTTGGGATGGCAGACGAAGTCTGCTCAGGTGCAGGGGTCTGCTCTTCCTCTTGTACCGGCTCCTCTTCTGGCTCTTCTTCAGGCTCATCTACAGGTTGTACATCAGGCTGTTCCGTCAGCAGCGGCATATCAAAGCCCGGCGTTGCTTCAACAGGAATCCAGCCATACTCACCAAAATAAACCTCTGCCCAGGAGTGTGCATCTGCATTGGTAACGGTGTAGGTCGTCTCAATCTCCGCACCAGGTTGACGTGGGGCCTGCATGTCCGAATTCAGGGACAATTGTCCAGGCGCATAACCTTTAACCCACCTTGCAGGAATGCCCTCCGAGCGCGCCATCATCACCAGCGCAGTGGAGAAGTAGTCACAGTAGCCTTCCATAATATCGAACAGGAAACCTTCCACAAAGTCGCTGCTTACTTTTCGAGATAAATCCGGATTGTTTGTGTATTCAAAATTAGTTTGTAAATAGTTTTGCAGTAATGCCACTTTTTCATACGGAGTATTCGCAGATGCCGTTATCTCTGCTGCCAGATTCGAAACCCGGTCAGGGAAACGGGATGGTAACTGCAAGTACATATCATCTGCAGAATTACTGTTATACAGATCTTCAAATGACTTCGTACGAAGCTCATCTTCCACAATCACAGGGACTTCCGATACGATAGTATATGTCTTGGGATACTGTGGTTGCTGACGGTCTGTCACCACATGCAGTTCAGCCTGTTCGGCATTCCACAACATCCGTTCCGTTCTGTCCTCACCATTAATAGAGCTCACTTCCGAGATCGAATAAGCACCAAAGAGAATCGGATAGACATTATCATTCAGCATCGTTACGTTCTGAGTTACTTGTTTGGTATTCACATTACCGGATTCTTGGTTCTCCAGAGGCTGTCCAGCTTGAACATTCTCTGTCGTACCCCGTCCACGGTCATCCCAACCTGTGCCTGTATACTCTGCACGTGTCTCACCGCGCCAGTAACTGCGCTCATTGGTCGTGACAGACATGACAGGGGTATAGTCGAAGTTGAATCCTCCGCCAAGCTGATTGTCTTCCCTGCTGTATCCCGATTCGGTAGCCGCGGGAATATCAAGGTTTCCGTTACCAGCCTGACTTGTGGAAGTTCCGGTATAGTTACGCCACGCCGTATATGGGTCCGTCAAGGTGGGTGGAATCTCCGGCATATTAACGCTGGCTACAATAATCAAAGAAAAGATAATGGCAATATTGGCCAGGACTTTATAAGGATACCGGATGATTCGTTTCCAACCTTGTGGATACTGTAGCTGATAGTTACGGAAATGCTGACATACGAGCCATCCCATCCCCGCAAACATCACCCACGCGATTTCAATCCAGAGTGGAATCTGGGTGAAAGAATCGAGAATCCCCATCGAAATGATGTTAACACCCAGAAAAACAAGAATGCGACGTGTTGTGGTCACGAGGCGAAGCGCAGCCTCAAGCATCACCCATGCACACAGGGAGAACCAGATGTACGGCGTCATGTGTAATATGAATTGTTCCGCTCGGTCCGTTAAAGAACCATAAGGGATGTATACCGTATAATCAATTAGCGTTTTATGCAAAATGTAACCAACAACGACCGCCTTGATGATCGCCCGATAGATCGTTTTGAAGGGCAGAATGACCTCCAGCACACTGACCGCTGCAAGTGTCCATAAGACCAGAGAAGTTGTCTCCGTGTACCACGATTCCTGCGTAAATGAAATCCACTGCATTCCAATCAGGAAAATCCAGAGCAATGACGCTGCATGATACCAGGATCGTTTGCCTGCAATACTTTCATTTCCTTTTGTACTCATACAGAACCTCCCCCCATCACCGTTGGAAGCTCCTGCAAGTGAGAAACAGTGAATGACCTCGTGCCTCTTCCACGCAACATGGCATTCCACTCGGCACTCCGGCGGGATTCACTGGTATCGATCAGAATATGACATGGAGTCATACCCCGCGTATCGGCCCAGCGCAACAGTTCCATTATTTTTTCATCCTTCTGGGGAGAAATCACAACAAAGTAAGCTCCCTGAGGCAGTTGACGTGCGATTCTTTCCACGCCGGGCAACAAATGGGTATCCTGACCGTTATATTGAATATCCACCAGATGATGCATCATCTTCTGTCGTTCCATCAGACTTTCACTGGGGGCCATGAAGGATGTCTGGTCTGACAATGTCAACAACCCCATCCCCATTCGTTCCCTGACACCATACTCCAGCAGAGAGGCAGCCGTGGAAACGGCAATTTCAAATGCATCCCCATGTTCATAACTTGATGCCAGCGCATCCAAAACCAGAACGGTTTTGGGCACAGACTCATGTTCAAACTCCTTGGACTTCCAGTTCCCTGTCTTTGCCGTTGCATTCCAGTGAATGCGGGAAAGTCGATCTCCGTATACGTAGTCACGTACACCATTGATCTGAGTGGTCTCTCTCCGTGAGCGGGTTAACGCCGTCTGAGGACCGGATAACCGTGATTTGCGGTCGTAAAGCTGCCAATATGGAATAAATACCGTTCTTGGCAGTACGCGAAACTCACCTTTGGCCTTAAACTTTCCTCGATGTTCAATCAGTCCGAATATGTCCTCGCTGGCACATTCCGTTTCTGAAAAAACATACTTCCCCCGCTCAAGTGGTGGCGTCTGGAATGACAGCTCCCCATTACCTCGCATATTGGGAATCAAACTTTCCTTGAACGACCACGATTCTCCGTTATGCCGATGCAGCATTTCACGCACAACAACATAGGGAAGCGGGAGGAATCCCGGAATCGTCAGACTCAGCTGTACTTGAACCTGGTCACCCGCATGCAGCAATTCTTCGTGGTCTGGACCAGAAGATAACCTACGAACTCCTTGAGCACGTCTTACCCCGCTAAATCCAGCAATGGCAAGGTACACACAGAGCAGGGTAACCATCGACAGCAACATAAGGGATGTCTTCCCGCCCTGAAACAAAACATAAGCCAGACAGCACATCCACACCATTGCGATGCTCCATACGCGTGGGTGGCGTAACCCTCTATTGACTGTTCTCAAAAGCGGCTTCATGAACTATTGCCCCATGGAGACGGGCACGCGTACTTGCTGGAGTACGGCATTCAAAACGGCCTCGGAACTCATACTGTCCAGTCTCGATTCGGGACGAAGCACAATACGATGAGAGATCACATAAGGGGCCATCGTTTTCACATCATCCGGAAGCACATAATCACGTTCCTGTAAGAAAGCAAAGGCTTTTACGGCCATCATGAACGATATGGCTGCCCGTGGGCTGGCACCCAGCAATACAGATGGGTGGGAGCGGGTTTGACGAACAACATCCAGCAAATAGTCCATGACCGGATCACCGATAAAGACCTCTTTAATCTCCTGCTGAATTGCCGAGATCTGGTCCATATGAGTCACGGATTCAAGGCGATCTACAGGTTGACCGAGCTGATGCTGTTTCAATAGGATTTTCTCAATTTCTTTATCGGGATAACCCAGACTTATTTTCAACATAAACCGGTCGAGTTGTGCTTCCGGCAAAGTATACGTACCTTCAAAATCAATCGGATTCTGAGTTGCACAGAGCATGAATGGATGAGGCAGATCATACGTATCGCCATCAACGGTTACACTGCGCTCCTCCATCACTTCGAGCAGAGCCGATTGGGTTTTTGTTGTGGCCCGATTAATCTCATCAGCTAGCAAAATGTTGGTCATCACAGGACCTGGCCGGAAATAAAAACGCTCATCCTTCGGATGGAACACAGATACGCCGGTAATATCACTAGGTAAAATATCAGGATTACATTGAATACGCCGGTACTCACCACGCATGGATTTCGATAACGCCTTGATTAACTGCGTTTTGCCAGTTCCCGGTACGTCTTCAATCAGAACGTGCCCGCCTGCAAGCAAAGCTGTAAGTAAAAGTTGAATTTCAAAGGATTTCCCCATAATACAGGATTCCAGATTAGAACGAACTGCGGATATGATTTGGATCGACTCTTTGCGCACAGGCATGTGGTCTAACCTCCTAAAAAAGCATACAGATTTCCTTTTATTGTACATGATCCAGAGTCACGAGTACACTCGAAGGACCTCACAATTTGTTTCCAGCCCGTCAGATTCACCGCAGTTCTCGCATGAATACGACAAAAAAGGCCCGGATAGAAGTTATCCGAAGCCTCTGCTGAATCGCAATATGTTCAAGGAGATTCCTCATTCTATGTTAGCCTTTTGGTCTAACGACCAATGCCGCGAGAAAAGAAAAGATGATCGCTGACGAAATCCCCGCCGCAGTCAGGTCAAAAATCCCTGTAATCACACCCAGCCATCCCTCTTTTTCCAGCTCCGTCAATGCCCCGTGCACCAAGGAATTACCGAAACTTGTGATGGGGATGGTAGCGCCTGCACCTGCAAATTTAACCAAGGGGTCATACACGCCAAATGCATCCGCAAGCGCACCTGTCACAACAAGTGTACTCATGGTATGAGCTGGCGTCAGTTTAACCCCATCCATTAGAAGCTGTCCGACAACACAGATCAAACCGCCAACAATAAATGCCCACAAGAACTGCATTACCTTTATCCCTCCATTTCTATGGCTACGGCATGTGCAATACAAGGAATACTTTCACCCTGCTGGTACGAAATTGGAGACAACAGTGCCCCGGTAGCTACGACGAGCACCCGTTTAAGATCACCCTTCTGCATTCGGTTCAAAATATGACCATAGGTGACGGTGGCAGAACATCCGCAGCCACTTCCCCCGGCAACCACATAAGGCTGTTTCTCCCGATCATAGATCATCAGGCCGCAGTCATTAAAAACTGTCTGTTCCATGGGAATGCCTTCTTTTTGCAAAAGCTCTTTCGTAATTGGCAGACCGACGGAAGCCAAATCCCCGGTCACAATGAGATCATAATAGCCGGGTTCCAATCCCGTATCCCTGAAATGAGAGATTATAGTGTCGGCTGCTGCTGGCGCCATGGCTGAACCCATATTAAAGGGATCTTTGATGCCCAAATCCATAATGCGTCCAATGGTGGCTTTGGTAACAACGGGACCATCACCCGTACGGGAGACCACACCACACCCTGCTCCTGTGACGGTATATTGCGCATAAGGCGGCTTTTGGGAGCCATACTCCGTCGGATACCGAAATTGTTTCTCCACCGTACAGTTGTGGCTCACCGTTCCTGCAAGGACATAATCGCCAGCTCCGGAGTCAACAATCATGGACGCTAACGCTAACGTTTCCATGGAAGTAGAACAGGCTCCAAAGACACCCAAGTAAGGCACACCCAGTTTTCGCGCTGAAAAGGAACTGCTGATAATCTGGTTCATCAGATCTCCACCAACAAAAAATTGAAGCTCTTCCTTGGTGATATTTGCATTTATCAAAGCCAGTTGGGAGGCCTGTTCGAGCAGTTTACGTTCTCCCTTTTCCCACGTTTTCTCGCCGATCTCGAGGTTGTCGTAGACATAATCGAAATCAGATGACAATGGACCCTCGCCTTCTTCTGGTCCTACAACTGCGGCTTTACCGATGATCCGCGGACGATTCTCAAACTGCCATGTCTGGCGACCCAATCGTTTCAAAGGTGCCCACCTCCAAATCCCAAAAAGGCATAAACGATCCCTACGACAAATGCTGCCACGACACCAAACACAATAACGGAACCAGCAAGTTTAAACATGTTGGCCCCTACACCGAGCACCAGTCCTTCAGCCCGATGTTCCAGTGCAGCAGAACACATGGAATTGGCAAATCCGGTAACCGGCACAGCCGTTCCCGCTCCTGCCCATTGAGCCATTTTATCGTAAACGCCGAGACACGTTAGAATAACCGATATGAGAATCATGACCGCTACCGTAGGACTGGAAGCTTCCTTCGATGTCATGTCGAAACCGGCCATAAAAGCCTCTTGAATGGCCTGTCCAATCAAACAGACGGTACCCCCAACCAGAAATGCTTTGAGGCAATTTTTCAGGATTGGACGAGGCGGCTCATGTTTTTTTGCGACTTTTTTGTACTCCTTTTCATCCATGGACAGGGACGACGATTTTTTTTCGCTTCCGGATGCAGATTGAGCTGGCAATATACAAGACCTCCTCTATGTGAAAATGGTTCAAAGCTACGGCTGAATGCCAATGTGTGTAATCCTATATTCATTGTTTGTTAATAATCGGAAGGTTATGTATCCGGCGACAGACAGCATATGTTTCCAACAAGATCATGTTGTGAGAGCAAGATGGGAATACGCCGGATCTGAGGACTTTTAGATAGTCTATAAATAAAGAAGAACAATCACGAGCAAGATAAAAAGAACGATAAACAGTACTTTTTCCGTGCCCTCTTCTGGAGGCTTCATTGGATATTTAGCTCCTTCCTGTAGACAGACAAACAAATATTGAAATAAGAACTTCACAAAATGATGACATCTCCTCCATATATTCATATTCATTGAAGTGGTATCAGGACTACGACTACAGCGGATAGAGTCATGAAACTTGGACACGGTAAGTGCCCAAAATATGCCTTAAATACGTGACATAAACATGGACAATCACTTGCGCAAGGTTCATACTGTAATGTGACCAGTGGTTAAATAACAAGTCCTCAGCATATTAAAGTGCGTGTTCAAAAAGATAAAAGACTTTTTGAACTACATCTTAAAGGACAACAGGCGGGTAGCCGTTCTACTGTGACCTGAAATACATACCAACAGAGGAGTTGTTGACACATGAATGAAAAAACGATGGATATGTTTCGTACGTTGACGGAATTTCCTTCAGCATCCGGTTTTGAACGTGAGCTTCGCGGCTGGATGAAAGATAAGCTTTCCGCTTATACCGATGAGTTCGTCCAGGATCGCCTGGGGAGTCTATTTGGTGTATTACGCGGGGAGGAATCCGGTCCTAAAGTTATGGTAGCCGGACACTTTGACGAAGTAGGTTTCATGACTACTGGCATTACCGAAACAGGTATGATCAAGTTCCGTCCACTGGGTGGATGGTGGAGTCAGGCTGTACTGTCTCAACGATTGGAAATCATCACACCTGATCGTCGGATTACCGGAGTTGTAGGTTCTACACCTGCACACTTGCTGGACGAGTCCCAGCGGAACAAACCTGTGGATCTGAATTCCATGTATCTCGATATTGGAGCAGACAACCGTGCGGAAGCAGAATCCTGGGGCATTCATCCAGGGATGCAGATCGTGCCGATCTGTGAATTTACGCCTATGGCGAACCCGAAAAAAATTATGGCCAAAGCGTGGGATAATCGTTACGGCGTAGGACTTGCACTTGAACTGGTTGAAGCGCTGCACAAGGAAAAACTGCCTAACACGCTTTATGCTGGTGCAACGGTTCAGGAAGAGCTGGGGCTTCGCGGTGCACGTACGGCGGCCAATCTGATTCAGCCTGATATCTTCTTTGCACTGGACTGTAGCGCGGCGAATGATATGACAGGTGACAAACAGTCATTTGGACATATCGGAGAAGGCGCATTGCTTCGTATTTTTGACCCGGGTATGTTCACCCATCGCGGAATGGTGGAATATGTTCAAGATACGGCTTCATCCAATCAGATTAAAATGCAGTATTTCATCTCACCAGGTGGTACCGATGCAGGTCAAGTTCACCTGAGTGGCATTGGTGTACCATCAATAGTTGTTGGTATCTGCGCACGTTATATCCATACCTCTTCTTCCATCATTCATACGGATGACTACGATGCGGCCAAAGAACTGATCGTGAAGCTGGTCAAAGGTCTGGATCGGACAACGATGAATACCATAATTAATAACGCGTAATAGCTAAAAAGAGACCTCCTAACCATCGGGAGGTCTCTTTTTATATTCATAACGATATCAGTTAGACACGTAGATTAATAGGCCGAACATTATAGGGAATTACACATAAGATACAATAACGGAAGATGAATTAAACACCAAGCAGCGGGGGACCTGTTATGGCAGTGAGAAGGAATGGAAAATCGAATAAAGGTTCCAAAAAAACAAATGCCGCAAACACCCTTCTCAATGGCAACCTTAAAGGAAGAAATCTGGAACTTATCGTTGCAGCATTACTGGTAAGTGGGAAGTTAAGAGTGGATGCGGTCACGTTGTTTCGAGAAGCTACACTGGTCGTTGAACTGGTTGGGCAGTATAAATCGCTACAAAATATTACACCATCGAATCAAGACAAACTGGTGCAATTCCTCGATGAGATCGGTGGTGATATGACGTTGAATGACGTTATACGGGCTTTCCAACAGAGAATCAATTCCTAAACACCAAGAAATGAGGTTGAAGTGATGTCTGACTTTGACGGAAATGGGTTCGCTGAACTACTGATCATTGTCATTCTTGTTGTTTTATTTGTATTTGGTTCTTCCGATATTGACGACCTGACTGATTCTCCTTCTCAATCCTGAATTGGCTAGGTTATTACGATCCACGATCCAATCATTATGAAGTGCATTCCTGTAAACGCCAGCCCGCAATATGTGGGCTGGCGTTTTTGGATGGCTATAGAAATAGCGGTGAGAATGCAATCCAGGCCAAAATAAGAGTAAGCACAATGCAGACATTCTCTACAACGGCCCCACGCTTGGTCCCTGTACTCATCAGATTCACCCGTATGCGCCACTTGAGCGGTGGTAACGGACGAATACCCCGATTGGTTAGTGAATCGGCCAACAGATGCATCGCATATGCCGTGCCTCCCGCTACCCAGATCTCCGGTCCCTGCTGCTGGGTCGTGCTGTACAACAAGCCCGCCCATATTGCGGTTCCGTACAGGGTATGTGTCAGTCCCCTATGAGTCAGTGTGGTGCAGAGCATTAACAAACTGCCTGCAATCAAGTTCCACGGTGCGAACGCGTGACCATAAAAGACCAGCCCGAGTCCAATCGCAAACATCAACACTTTGCGAAGCGAACGCGAAGGCAGGAATGACACGAGCGCAATGAGGATCGCAAGCAACAGGTTCCATGGTTTGGCATGAACATAGAAGTACACAAATACAGCTGTGGGCAACAGAATCGTCTGTAACAACCTGATCAGACTGTTAGGCAAGGCTCTGGATACCAGTAGCGAATTTGGCTCATCAATGTCAGGCAATAACGAACCAATCAGAGCAACCGTAACTGCTGGCGCGGTCACTGGCATACCGGCCAACTGCAGAACAGAAAGCGACACGCCTGTCCCGATAATAAGGTGGGATCTTCCCATCATGATGCAAAAACGTCCTTTCGAAGAAATCGGGAACATTACGGCCCAGTTCCGATTTTACAACGAAAACAAAATAAGAACAATAGTTCGCATTTCTTATTTGTATGAAAATAAATATAACTTTCTGTGATGGGGCTCACACTATTATATTTATGACTCTTCTATCCTTATTAGTGAATTAAATCACATAAACTGTCGTCAACTACTTGTATAATTTCAAATATAAACCACTAAAATTTTGAGTAATGTACAGCGTCTATTCAAGGAGGCATACACACATGAACGGAAAAAAAGAGAAACTCGTTATCATAGGTAACGGAATGGCAGGAATTAGTACCGTTGAGCAAATTTTAAAATTAACTACGCGATTTGATATTACCGTTTTTGGCACAGAGCCCTATCCTAACTACAACCGCATTATGTTGTCTTATGTACTGGAAGGAAGCAAAACACTGGACGATATCGTGCTGAACGACCTTCACTGGTATGAAGATTACGGCATTACGCTGCACACAGGCACAACGGTTACACGAATCGATGCCGAGACACACGAAGTTGTGACTGAAGATGGAACTCGCGTTCCTTATGACAAAATCATCATTGCAACAGGCTCCAACTCCTTCATTCTCCCCGTACCGGGACATGACAAAGAGGGTGTTGTTGGTTTTCGCGATATCGCCGATTGCAATGTCATGCTGGAAGCTGCTAAGCAGTATAAAAGAGCGGCCGTTATCGGGGGCGGACTGCTAGGCCTTGAAGCTGCCAAAGGGTTGGTACAACTTGGCATGGAAGTTACCGTAGTGCATCTGATGGAAGATCTGATGGAGCGTCAGCTTGATCCGCAAGCTTCATCCATGTTGAAGGCAGAACTCGAACGTCAGGGTATCCGGTTCAAGATGGGTGCGCAGACTTCCGAACTGCTGGGCGGCGAACGCGTTGAAGGGATACGTTTTGCAGATGATACGGTTCTGAATGTTGATTTTGTGGTCATGGCTGTAGGCATCAAACCCAATACGGCTGTAGCCCGCGAAAGCGGTATGGAAGTGAACCGGGGTATTGTCGTGAATGACTATATGCAGACTTCACTTGAGAATGTGTATTCGGTCGGGGAATGTACAGAGCACCGCGGGGTATGTTACGGCCTCGTTGCCCCATTGTTTGAACAAGGTATGATTCTGGCGAAACATATCTGCGGTGTGGAGACCGCTCCTTATGAAGGTTCAGTTGTATCCACGAAATTGAAAATTTCGGGTGTGGACGTGTTTTCAACTGGTGAATTCATCGACAGCCCAGAGCACACCGTCATTTCGCACAAAGATGACTGGAAACGGACCTACAAAAAAATTCTGCTTCGTGATAATAAAATGGTCGGCGCTGTTCTCTTCGGTGACATTACGGATTCTGCCGAATTGCAGAAACTGATTAAAAATCAAACCGAAATGACCGAAGAATTGTATGGTTCACTCATGGGTACAGGCTGCGGCGGTCATAAGAAAGCAACCTCTGTTGAAACGATGCCCGAGGACGAAATCGTCTGTGGATGTAACGGGGTAACCAAAGGAACCATTGTTGATGTAATTACAAACCAGGGCCTTACCACTGTTGATGAAATCAAAGCCTGTACCGGTGCAACACGCTCTTGTGGTGGGTGTAAACCGGTTGTGGAACAGATTCTGCAATATGTACTTGGAGACAGTTTCAGTACTGGGGCTAAACAGGGCATCTGCGGATGTACTTCCATGGGACGGGATGAGATTGTAGCCGAGATTCGTGAAAAAGGATTACAAACGACCAAAGAGGTCATGAATGTACTGGGTTGGAGTCAGCCAGAAGGTTGTTCCAAATGTCGTCCGGCGATCAACTACTACCTTGGCATGATTGCACCAGACACACACGAAGATGAGAAAGAATCCCGTTTTGTTAACGAACGGATGAACGCGAATATTCAAAAAGATGGAACGTATACGGTTGTACCTCGGATGTACGGCGGGGTGACTACACCAGCGGACCTCAAACGCATCGCTGACGTTTCAGTCAAATATGATGTGAAAGCAGTCAAAGTTACCGGCGGTCAGCGTCTCGACTTGATTGGTGTTAAAAAAGAAGATCTGACCAAAGTCTGGGCTGAACTGGATATGCCTTCAGGTTATGCATACGCCAAATCGCTGCGTACGGTCAAAACATGTGTCGGCTCCCAATTCTGCCGATTCGGTACACAGGATTCCATGGCCATGGGTGCTCGCATCGAACGTAAATTCGAACGTCTGGATCTGCCAGCCAAGTTTAAATATGCCGTCAACGGTTGTCCGCGAAACTGTGCAGAGGCATGTACCAAAGATATCGGTATCGTTGGTAACGACGGAGGCTGGGAGATCTTCATCGGTGGTAACGGCGGTATTAAAGCAAGACTGGCTGATCCCTTATGCAAAGTGAAAACGGATGAAGAGTTGATTGAACTGTGCGGCGCCATCATGCAATATTACCGCGAGACAGGTAACTATCTGGAACGGACGTCCGAGTGGGTGGAACGCATGGGTCTGGAGCATATTCGTTCGGTTGTTGTGGATAACCTTGAGGAACGTAAAGCGTTGATGCAGCGGATTGAATTTGCACTTGAGCATGTTGAAGAACCTTGGCAAAAAGCGATTCGCAATGAAGAAGGCCAAAGTAAAATGTTCCATGGCATCGAAGTATCAGCTCGTCCATAAGTAAGCTTGCAGATTAATACTGCCGGAATGTTAAATATAGATAAGGAGTGGTTTAAGATGACGACAAAACAATCAGGCACCTACTTCCCTGCCGGAGTAGTTGAAGAATTCCTGCCACGAATCGGAAGAGTAGTTGAGATTAAGGACCATCAGCTTGCTGTCTTTCTTGCATCGGATGGTACCATCTTCGCTGCGGATAATCACAACCCCCATCCTAAGGGTGGGCCGCTGGCTGAAGGCATCGTGTCCGGGCATTATCTGTACGATCCGCTGTATGATTGGAAAATTGACCTGACTACAGGTCTTGTGCAAGCACCGGACAACGGTCAAGTACAGATGTATCCGGTAAAGGTAGAGAACGGCCAGGTTTGGATCGAAATATAGCGAAACGTTCAAAGATTGATGCAAAATAATGGGGGAAACCGTGATGTATACACCAAGTGTTGAGGGAATTATTGAAGCTGCGGTTAAAAAACGGGATCAAATGAACGCAAGCCTGTCACGATATATGGTTGCTGCCTTGATGGCTGGTGCCTATGTAGGGCTTGGCATCGTTCTGATCTTCAGTATTGGTGCTCCGCTCCTAGCGGCACAGTCACCACTGCAAACCATGTTGATGGGCATGTCCTTCGGACTCGCGCTCACGCTGGTCATCTTTGCCGGATCGGAACTGTTTACAGGTAACAATATGTTCTTTACCATGAGTACACTGGCAGGCCGAACCACAGTGAATGAAACGCTGAAGAACTGGGGGCTCGTCTTTGTTGGTAACCTGCTCGGCGCAATTCTATTAAGTCTACTCATTGTCGGTAGCGGCCTGTTCAAAACGGCCACACCGGAACATCTGTTATTCGTTGTCTCTGCCAAAAAGATGGCGGCGCCCGTGTCTGAGTTGTTCTTCCGAGGCATTCTCTGTAACTGGCTCGTCTGTCTGGCGATCTGGATGGCAGCTCGCTCCAAAGAAGATATCGCCAAACTTGTTCTGATCTGGTGGTGTCTGTACGCATTTATCGCAAGTGGTTATGAGCACAGTGTTGCCAATATGACTTTGCTGTCTTTATCCTGGTTGCTGCCAAACCACCCGGATACAATCACGATGGCAGGCTGGTTCCATAACATGATTCCGGTAACGCTTGGTAATATTATCGGCGGTGCCCTCTTTGTTGGAATGGCGTATTGGTATACTTCTCCGGTACGAAAAAAAGCATAATTCTTGATTCAACTGCACTTATGTAGCCTAGAGCACAGCATCTACACACACTGAAGCCACGATGGATGCCGAACTCACGTTCAGTCACACATCGTGGCTTTTTATTGTTTGTCGATAAGCTGTTACTCTCTCGTACGCTTCCCATTCATCCTCTCGTCCTTCTATAGAGAATTAAAACTTCATTTTACCTTCGTCGCTATCCGCGTTAATCCACAGTTGACATAACTGGCGTATAGTCGATGGATACTCACACTTATACTCAACCAGCAAAGGATGAACGCTTATATGGGAATTCACACATACTTCAGGTCACTGAATGATCTTGAACGTATTATTCGTACACCTGGCAAATTCAAATTCGAAGAACACAGCGTATCCGCTCATTCCTGGAAAGTGGTACAGTACGCCAAAACGCTCGCAGATATTGAGGAGCAACATGGAACCACAATAGATTGGAAGAAGTTATACGAAATTACGAGCAGTCATGATTATGGCGAAATCTTCATCGGTGATATTAAAACACCCGTCAAACATTATTCACTGGAGCTGCGTTCGATGCTGCAAAAGGTGGAAGAAGGCATGGTTGAACATTTTATTAATGAAAATATTCCTGAAGAGTTCCAGCCTATTTTCCGCAGACAGCTGCGTGAGGGCAAAGACCAATCGGTTGAAGGACTGATTCTCGAAGTCGCAGACAAAATGGATCAAGTATATGAAGCCTTTGCTGAGCTCCAACGTGGCAATACGGAGAAAGAATTTATCGTTATGTACCGTTATGCCTTGGTCAAAATCAAAAATATCGACCTCCACTGTGTGCAGTATTTCCTGGAACAGATTCTCCCCGACATGATCGAAGAAGGTATCCGCTCCCCGTTTGATATTCGCAAAATAACCGAAGAAGCTCTGGCCCAGTAATCAGCTCAAGTCAACATGGTGCTCATCATCCATGGACAGGGCTTTTTTTCGTTCCTGCAATTGCAGTCGGTACTCGCTAGGGTACATGCCCGTTTTGTTTTTGAAGATCCGGCTGAAATAGTGGGAATCACTATACCCTACCGCTCCACCAATGGTCTTGATATCCATATTCTCGTGAGTAACGAGCATGCGCTTCGCTTCATTTATTCGCAGGCCTGTCATATATTTCAGCGGAGTCTCCCCTGTTACTTTTTTAAAACACTTTCCCAGATAGTCCACACTAAAATGCATCTGTCCCGCCATGTCCTGAAGTGTAATCTCATGCATGTAGTTCTGCTTCAAATACAACTTAATGGCCTCTGCGATATCCTCCGGCTTCACCTGCTCATCCAGCACGGCACTGACATGCGCAAGCGAATCCACAGCGCTCCCAAGCTTCAATTCCATCGCATCCAGCAGTGTCCGAAGCTGTTCTTCCGATAATGGTTTGAGCAGATAATCCTCCACTTTGTAACTGATCGCCTGCCGTGCATATTCGAATTCATGATAACCACTCAGAATGACAATTTTCACATGCGGATAGGCAAAAAACAGATGTTTGGCGAGTTCCAATCCGTTCATCACCGGCATCTGAATATCGGTTACAACCAGATCAGGTACGGAATGTTCGATCAGCTGTAACGCTTCCTGACCGTTCCGCGCTTCACCGATCACCTCGAACCGGGTGTCCAGCTCTCTGAATTTGCGCGAGACATTCCGGCGAATCAGGGCTTCATCTTCCACAATAATCGTTCTATATTTGATTGTCATGGGTTCAGTCATGCTCCTTTCGAATGGAACCACCTATGGTAATCTGGACACCGCCGGAAGGCTTGTTCGTAATCTGCATGTGGGCTGCCGTGCCATACCATAATTTCAAGCGAACCCAGATATTCTTGAGTCCCATCCCATTAATTTCGAGATCCGGCATACGCTCCCATTCCTGTGATTGTTCGATGTAATGCCGAATTGCTGTAAGTGCCTCGGGTTCCATACCAGGCCCGTTATCTTCCACGAAGATCTGCCAGGTCCCTTCTACTGTATCCAGCTCTCCAGTGATAACCAGTTTCCATGGAGGGGTATCACCCAGTCCATATTTCATGGCATTTTCGAGTAGTGGTTGTACCATTAACATTGGAACCTGAATATGTTGCATCTCATCCGGAATATGAAACTCGTAGTGTAGATCATCTTCAAACCTAATCTTCATACAATCCAGATATCGCTCACAATAATCCAATTCTTGAGACAGTGGAACCCCGTTCTTACCCGGAGTAGAAATATAACGCAGCATAGACGCAATATTGGCGCAGAACGCGACAATCTGCTCATTCATGCCTTCTTCCGCCATGATGCTAATATTGGTGATGTTGTTATAGAGGAAATGCGGGTTCATCTGGGATTGCAGCGCCAGTAGTCTCGCTTCTGTCTCCTGAGATTTCATTGCCAGCCTGTCCTGAAACGATTGCACAAGCTGTTGATTCAGCCGGATAAACGTATCATTCAGCTCATCCATCTCCCGGATAGAACCGGGATGCTCCAGCTTGAACAACTGACCGGAATCCTGACCCGATACCAGATCATTCTCACCCGTTTTGAGAATAATGCGCTGCAAACGATGCAGCGGCAAAGTAACCCGTTTGGAGATCAGATACGAGAGAATCAGAATCAGCATGAGAGTAGCTAACGTGGCACCGATAAACATCACAGCCATCCGGTTGAGACTCGCGAAAAGGGACTGTTTGGACTGCATGACAATAACGGTCCATCCCGTCTCCTGTGACGTCATGTACGTCATCATCTGTTTGGACTGACTCAAAGGATCGCTAATCTCCTGCATCGTATCAGGCGGAAATGAAAGATTTTGAATCAAGTCCACATCATCGAAATGGCCTGCTTGAGAAGCATCGGCATCCGAAGAAAGTGGATATAGCCGTGTATTTTGTTCATCCACTACATAGATCCGAAGATCGTCGTTATTTGTCTGCAAATCATTCAAATGCTGGAACAGGGTTCCGGCATCCTGCAAAATCTCAACGACACCCTGGCTGACATAGTTGCCATCTTTGTATACCCGGGTAAGGGAAATGTAAGGTTGATCTGATTTACCCTCGCCTGTTGGCATGGGCAAAGCTCCGCCCTCTAACAGTTGGATTACCCGCCATCCACTCCGCTCCCAGGTTTCCTTGTACCACGGTCGCTGAGTCAGATCTACAGACAGTTGACCGTTGAATGCACCCGCTCCCAGCATCTTGCCATTCACATCATAGATATTGGCCTGCTTGGCTGTATTGGAGCTGCTGATGATCGCAAGAATGACATCAATTAATGTGGTTGTATCCTTATACAATGCCGGATCACTCGTCATTGTCTGCTCGCTATTCTCCGCTGGTGCCAAGTAGTGACTGAAGTGTTCTTTGACCAGATTGGAGTACACGATATTCATGGAGAAGTTGTTCATTTTCACCACTTCCTGATCCAAGTTACTGACGATTGATACCCCCAGTTGTCTCTGCTGTTCTTCACTTCGATGACGGATGTCACTCGCGAGAAAAACATACAGGAGTCCTGCCACAATCAGCGAAAAGATAATAAATACCGCAGAGTAATAGGCAAACAGACTTTGCTGAAGCGTTCCAAATCGATATCGCAATCCACACACACCTCGTCCTATGATGATATCTGTCACACCATTCGAAAATGTCCACCCAACAGAACGCTTTTGTCTATTGAGCACATCCCTTGTTCACAGTAAAGTTATCCACATAAGAATACGCTTACATTAAGCGTTTCGGCAAGTGACAATTTTCTTTATATTTCGGGAGGTTCAATGATGAGAAAACGATTTCTATTTTCACTTGCAAGTGTGCTCCTGCTCTCCACTCTGCTGCTTGCCGGGTGCAACTCAGGTAAAAGTACGGAAGGTTCGGGTAAGGTGACTCTCACGTTTGGAACAAGTCAATCCGGTATTCCGCGTACAGGCATCATGCAGACGATGGCCAAGGAATATGAGCAGGAGACCGGGGTCAAAATTGACTTTCAGGTCGTACCTGACGCACAGTGGCGGGACCTGATCAAGGTGAAGCTTGCCTCTGGCGAAGCACCTGACATTTTCAATGTCGATGTGGACCCACTGAGCATGCCGGCTAACGTAAGACCGGAGG
The DNA here is from genome assembly GCF_037977015.1 of Paenibacillus sp. FSL K6-1122. Classification (NCBI taxonomy): domain Bacteria; kingdom Bacillati; phylum Bacillota; class Bacilli; order Caryophanales; family Paenibacillaceae; genus Paenibacillus; species Paenibacillus sp. FSL K6-1122. The sequence goes on from NZ_CP150272.1 coordinate 5,106,091, forward strand.
AAAATGCCATTGACCTGACCAATGAAGAATTCACAGGTCGGATGTCTGAAGAGATTTTGCCAACCGTCAGTCACACTGACAAGGTGTACGGGGTTTCTTTTGCACCAACGAAAATCTGGTATGTGTACTATAACAAACGTATCTTCCAAGAGCTCGGCATAGAGCCTCCTACATCCTATGCCGAATTCAAGGCCATCAGCCAGAAAATTAAGGATAAAGACATTATTCCGTTCTATCAAGCACCTGCCAGCGGGTGGTATCAGGTTCTGCCTTTGTTCGAAACGGGACCTAACTATGAGCAAACAACAGCGGGAACCTACGAGAAATTAAACAACAATGAGATGAAAGTCGCAGATATGACGCAACTCAAGACGGTCATTGAACAATTGAAGGAATTTGCGGATCTCGGTTATTTCGGCAAAGACTTCTTGTCCAATACGGTAGAAGCGGGAATTGAGGCGTTTGGTCAGGAGAAAGCAGCGATGTTGCTGCGGGTTCCAGGGACGGAAAAGGAAGTGTCCGAAGCGTATCCGGAAATGGAAGACAATATGGGATTCTTCGTCATGCCATGGGGAGATAATCAGACGATTGGTGTGAACCCGGGCGGATCGGCTGCGATGTTTGGTAACAAAAACAGTAAACAACCCGAAGAAGTGCTGAAATTCTTCCGTTGGATTACCGAGCATGATCATCTGCAGCGTGTGTTCGATGAAGGTGAAGGCAACCTGACGATCTGTTGGCCGGAAATCGAACCAAAGCTGACACAGGATTATATTGATTATGAGAAAAATCATGAAAAAGGTACGGTCATGCAGGCCGCTGTGAAATATATTGATCCACAATGGATGGATATTGGCAAGGACTTGTCAGGCATGTTCGCTGGCGCAATGACACCGGATCAGATTTTGCAAAATATTGATAAACGTCGTGCTGAACAAGCCAAAGTGCTGAAAGATGAGAAGTGGCAGTAACAGCGCATATGGCAGATAAACATAAATACTGAACAGTGTTACATGCAGCGGGCACTTGCCCGCTCATGTATTTTGGCAGGAAGGAAAGGTGTTACCGGTTATGAATGCAAACAAAATCTATCCCTGGTATTTCTCATCTGGTGCGATTGTATTATATCTGCTGTTCATCGTTGCTCCCGCCCTGCTGGGCATCTATTATTCCTTCACCGACTGGAACAGCTATAGTTCGGAGAAGAACTTTATCGGTCTGGAGCATTTCCGCACTATTCTGGCGGGTGATCCGACCTATCTGCTTTTTATCAAAAACACAGTCCTCTTCACCCTGGTTACATCCATCGCCAAGACCGTGCTGGGCTTATTTCTGGCTCTACTCTTGGTTAGCGGTGTAAAGGCCGCCAATCTGCATCGGATGATTATCTTCTCACCACAGGTGCTATCGTTCCTGATTGTTGGACTTGTGTTCAAAAGTCTGCTTGACCCCAACAACGGGTTCGTTAACGTAACCCTGCGTTCCATGGGACTGGACGTTCTCGCCCAGAACTGGCTGGGCTCCCTGACCTGGGCCATGCCATCCATTATGGCAGTGGATACGTGGAAAGGCATGGGATACATCATGGTGCTGTTCATCGCCGGACTGCTCGCCATTCCCCGTGATTATTACGAAGCAGCATCCATTGATGGCGCCGGATCCGGGCAGAAGCTGTTCCGAATCACGATTCCGATGCTGATGCCTACCATTACCATCGCCACGGTGCTTAATATTACATATGGGCTGAGAGTTTTCGATGCCGTATACGTGTTAACCAATGGTGGACCCGGTAACGCAACAGATGTGATTAACACAGCGGTCTATTCCTCTTTTGCCAAAGGGTATTGGGGACTCGGAAGTGCACTATCCACCATCCTGTTTGTCATCATGGCAATCATCTCCTTTTTCATCATTCGTTTGATGAACCGAAAGGTGGAATACTGACATGCCATTGAGAAAAAGATTGGCTTCGATCGGGTTAAATGCACTCGCCTGGCTGCTTAGCCTGGTGGTCCTGATTCCTTTTGTCGTCATTGTACTGAATTCATTCAAGTCGGACGCCGAGGCCAAAGTGCTGAAGCTGACGCTGCCCGAGAAGTTTATCTTCGAAAATTACAAAATCGTCTATGAACAAGGACACTTGGGAGGTTCCTTTTTCAACAGTCTGCTGCATTCCGGGGCTTCTTCCCTGCTATTGGTGTTTGTTGTGGCTTTCTCGGCCTTCACGTTATCCCGTAACCATTCGAGGTTCAGCAAGTTTCTGTACTTCTTCCTGATTCTTGGCATCACGCTGCCACTCAACTACATTCCGCTGATGGAAGTGATGAAGTCGATGGGTATGATCAATTCACATGTCGGCATGATTCTGCTCTATACGGCTATGGGTATTCCAATCTCGCTGTTCATTACATATGCGTTTGTGTCTAACATCCCGAAGGAGCTGGATGAAGCCGCGATCATGGACGGATGTAATGGGATCAAACTGTTTCTGAGAATCATTGTACCTTTGTTAACCTCGGTGCTGGTAACGGTATTTGTTCTTAATTTCCTGAGTGTCTGGAATGAGTTTACTGCCCCACTCTATATGTTGAATACAGTGGAGATGTGGCCGATGACGCTGGCTGTATATAACTTCTTTGGACAATTCAGTGCCCAGTGGAATCTGGTCAGTGCCGATATCGTGCTCACGTCATTGCCTGTGTTGATTGTGTTCCTCATTGGGCAAAAGTATATTGTAGGAGGACTAACTTCAGGGGCGGTTAAAGGGTAAGCTCCACCGAACAATCCAAATACACAAACACTCTTGTCTAAGTACATCTTCTGACTCCTCAGCACAAAAAAGCCCTTGTCTGCTCATCGTGTGAATAACTTCTTCGTACAGAAGAAGTATCACACACTGCTGCGGACAAGGGCTTACGCTGTTGGATTCGAATTAATCGTGCGCCAACCCGCCAACATCGGATGGAGCCGCTATATCTGGGCTCTGCTCCAGAGATTTGATCATTTTCAAACGGGATGTGATTATTGCGATCAGAATAACAAACAGACCCGCGATGATAAACAGAAAGGCAATACCTCTGCCTGGCCCAGTTCCAATAATTTGACCAACAGACGAAGCCAGTGCTCCCCCCTCCATTAGTAACGGATTAAACACATGGTCGGCCAGAAAACCAGCCAAACTGTACGCGATAATAAACCCGAGTTGTGACAGAATACCAATGATTCCCCATACCCTGCCCTGCTTATCGTTGGCGATATTGTTTCGCACCAGTACATCTGCGCTCATATTGACAAACGGCAGCGATGACAGGAACAGAAAACCTGCGAAGATAATAAAATAAATGTTGGTGGATATCCCCAGAAGCGAGAAAGACAAGCCGCACAAAATCAGCCCCATCACAAGTACACTTGCATATCTCTTTGTTATTGTAAATATGCCGATGCACAAGCTGCTAATCAGCATGCCGATGGCGCTAACAGACTGAAACGTTCCAAGTGTCTTTGCATCCGTGAATGACAGAAGCATCGGACCAATGAGTGTCTCCAGGAATCCCAGATAAAAGGTGACAAGTGAAATAATCACCACCAGCAACAGTACTCCCTTGTTGGTTACAACTTCTCTCCAGCCCTCTTGAATATCGGTGATCCAGTTTTTTCCTTCTCGATCCTCTCGCTCCACCTTCATGCTCTTCCGAATAACCAGCACAGCCAGAATGGCAACCAGGAATGTCAGAATATTAATGACCAGAATGACTTCAATAGTTGTTATACTAAGCAGAATGCCCGCAATGATCGGTGAAAACAGAAACTTCGAGGATTCAGCCAGTTGTACAAGACCGCTTCCTTTCGAGAATTGTTCCTTATCCAGCAGGTCCGTAGCAGAGGCCTTATATGCCGGGCTCTGCAACGCGGAAAACACGGAACTAAAGGCCACTCCCACATAGATATGCCATAATTGGATATCACCTGTGAGCATAATGGACAGAATGAAAATCAAACCGGCTGCCGACCCCAGGTCGCCGATAATCATCATCGTTCGACGGTCGAATCGGTCTGCCAGTACCCCTCCAATAGGTCGAAGCAGGATATTCGGCAGAAACGTGAATAAGGTAATCAATGCAACACTTGTTGCCGTATTCGTTTTTTCGAAGGCATACACCCCCAGGGAGAAGGCTGTAAGTCCAATCCCAATCATGGAGATGAGCTGACCAAACCATACGACCAGAAACTTTTTAAATGATTTTTGAACGGTATGTTCCATGGATAATACTCCTTTCTCGGCTAACCTTGATTCGGAAAATAAAGACGAGTGACGTAGGCGAAGCTTCCTTGTTCTGCTCCCAGCACACGTTCCATAATATGTGTGAATGCTTCAACCTTTTTTTGGAGTTCTTCCTCCTCCCATTGAAAGATGCCTCGATCCAGCAAAAATTGTGACGATACGAGCAGGAATTCGATGGATTCCTTTGGGTTAGGTGTATGAAATACCCCCTCCTGAATGCCCTGCTCTACCACCTCGGCCAAGATGGGACTTAATCGAATTACCGTCTCTACAAGACTCTTTTGGTGCATCTCCACATTATGAACACTGTGCAATTGCTCGATGAGATCATGTTTTCTGCCGTCAGGCTGATTCTGCGCCATCATGATGCGAAAAATTTTGTCATGGGCATTCAGTTTGGGATCGGACACCACGTGCCTGGCCGATGCCTCCCCACTCAGAATAAAACGCATAACGATGGCGTTCATAACCTCTTCCTTGGACTGAAAATAATAATAAAATGTACCCTTGGCAATGTTGCACGCCTGAAGGATATCCATGACCGTAGCTTTGGTGTACCCCTTTGTTATGAACAGAATCTCGGCGGCATCCAAAATCTCGTTCCTGCGTTCTTCCGGGTTTTTTATCAGTCTCATATCCTGACCTCCGATACGTTCGACCGACTGTCGGTCTATTGTAGTCATGGAGTTCTTTTTTTAGAACCCCATTTCAGTCAACCATTGCGCCAAATGGCTTTCCCTTGTTTTTAGATCCTGACGCTCTCTTGCATATTTTCCAATATTTCTGTCTGCAACCAGCTTACCGTCCATCATAAACAGTACACGTTCCGATCTGGCAGCGACTTTCACATCATGGGTCACCAGCAGAATGGTTGTACCCGTTGCATTAATATCGCCCAGAATATCCATGATCTCATACGTTGATTTGGAATTCAGCGCCCCCGTTGGTTCATCGCCGAATAAAATATCTGGATTATTGATCAGCGCACGGCAGATGGCAATCCGTTGAAGCTGTCCGCCTGAGGCTTGGGTGATGTTATGCCCAGCAAGCTCATCAATCCCCATTTTTTTCATTAATGACATTGCCCGTGTATTAATCGTTTCTCTGCTGCTATTCTTGGCCAGATACGCGGAAAGTACGATATTGTCTAATAGATTCAGATTCTTGAGCAGATGAATATTTTGAAAGATGAATCCCATCTTGGTCAAACGTAGACTTGCCAGATCCCTCTCCTCAAATGCCGATATTTTTTTGCCATTAAAATAGACACTTCCAGCACTAATCTGATCCATACCACTTATGTTGTACAGTAAGGTAGACTTGCCTGAGCCAGATGGCCCCATGATGGAAACAAATTCTCCCTTTTTTAATTGAAGGTTGATATCTTTCAAGATGTTATGTTCTTCATTCTCGCCGATCGCTACGGATTTATTCACGTCTTTAGCCTCAAGTATAGTTGTCATCGTTGATCCTCCCTATTCGACAATCATTTTGGATATGCTCGTTTCCTTGATCGATTGGATGCTAATCCATGCTGTTAGTACAATCGTGCCTGCAAGTAACAATGGACACAAAATATATGCCTGTAACGGGTTAACAACAAAGACAATATTGGAAGCACCAAACGTCGACATAATGGCACTAACTAGCAATGGACCCAACGTATTGGACAATATCGTTCCAGTAACAACCCCTAAGATTAATATGACAAGTGACATCACGACATACTTGAACTTGATTTTAGACAAGGCAAACCCAAGGCTTCTTAGTACAGCAATGTCGTTGTTGTCCTTGGCTACTAACATCTGAAGGAACAGTGCTGTAATTAAAATAGATATGAAGACACCGATGACCAAGGCCAGCATCGTCACCATTTTCAATTGTTGGATGGTTCCGCCTAACGTCTGATCCAGATAACCTTGAAGATCGGTTACTTTGGCTGGCGAGAAAGCCGCCTCATATTCAGCAATTTTGGTAGCCATGTCCCCGCGATTATTCAGATCCAAACTGACCACATACCACAACACACTATCCTTGTTGTAAGGTAATAAGGCCTTCGCCGTTTTCCCACCATTCGTTACGTCCTGGTATATTCCGCTGACCGTCATCATCTGGTCCTTGCCATTAACCAGCAAGGTAAGTTGCTCACCAGTCTTCAGGCGCAGCTCGCTACTGTTGGCATCAGATAACGCAATTTCATTCTCGGTTGTTGGCGCATTACCGCTAACATAAGACAATGGGAAAATACTGAAATCTCCAGTTTCTACACTCAGATTGTCGTAACTTCCTTCCGCATTTTTAATCTTGAACTGACTTGTTACCAATGGGGAATACGTTTTAATGTCTTTATCATTTTGGATCTGGGCAACCAGATTGTCATAACGCTGCTCCACATCATCTGTGTGCCTCAAGTCAATGCGAATATCACTTTGTCCAACACCCATATAAGAAATAAAACTTGGCGCCTGCAAAGTGTTCAGGAAGTTGACCGGCACAATCATGATAAATGAACTGACTACAAAGACGAACAACAATAATCGGAACATCTTGATTCGCTGTATGACTTCCTTCAGACCAAGAAAGACAGGTACGGAAGACCAGCGATTGCGGGACAAACTAAGCCGGTTTCGAATGATCTGTGTATCTCCCAGGCTCCCGGTACGGAGAGCATCCACCGCGGAGATGGAACGAAAACGCCGCAGTACCGTTCGACAGAACAGAACAACCATGGCAAATATTATTCCAGCGGCTAATAACGGAATCGCGAAATGCAACAGGGTTGCAGGTGCTTTTCCCATATACAACATGATGTTGGAAACAAATAGTCTGTTAACGCCAAGTGATGCAATGTAACCAAGCACGGATGCAAATCCGGCCATAAATACATACTTCATCAGATACAGTCTCTTAATATCCTTCTCTGCGATTCCAATCGCTTTCATGACACTAATCTCACGATAATCCTCTTCGATGGTCGCAAGCATCGTGAATCGGATGCAGAGCATGGCAATCAGAATCAGCACAAGACTGACCAGAATAATAACGGCTGCAATAACTCCGTCGGTCATGGCATTCAGTACCTGGAACAGCCCATAGGTTACGACTGGACCCGCATTGGGAAGTCCGGCATTTTGGTAAGCCTGGGTAAATTCACTTGTCAGTCCGGGATCGGTCAACCGGAATTCAATGAGATACTCCATCTCTCCGATGCTCTGCTTCAGTTCCTGCAAATTCCCTGCACTCACGATAAAACGTTTGGAGTGCACAACCGATGGATTCATCTGAGCATCACGGACAAAATCAACGATGGTGTAAGAACGCTCAAATTGACCATTATCGATCCGAACCTGGTCGCCCACGCTCAATTTTTTTAGCTGCATGTAATATACCGGAACCGCGATCTCGCCATCGTTGACCTGAATAATCTCACTGTCCAGATTCAACAAATAGTCGAAACCCTGATTCTGTGTAACATAGTCAATGTCCATAACACTGTTCTTTTCAGACTCTGCTCCGAGAAACAGATTAGAGCCGTCAATGTTGACCATTTCCACAATCTGATGCTGCTGGACCATGGCATTTTCTTCAGCCCATGTGTTCACTTTGGCTTGATCGATTTCTCCGGCATGCATTTGCACAAAGTGTGGTGTTTTGGATTCAGAAAATAGATATTGGATGGAACTCGTCAGTTCCATAATCATTCGTGACCCCGAAGATACCAGAAAGGCGGCCAGCAGTACAAAAATAAACAACGCAGCCGTAATCCCTTTTTTTCTCGTTATATCGTTTCTCAGCATTCGTAGCAGCATAAACGAACATGGCTCCTCTCATCTACAAGTTGTTCCTATTTATCTGGAGTCATAAAGCTTGTCAGACAATGCGCCACCGTTGAAGGTTGATGCATCATGAACATGTGAGCACCCTCTTTGATGGTTTGAAGCTTCATGGATGTGCCAAAATATCGGCCCCATCTCAACGCTGATTGAAGGGTAACGGTACGATCCCGTTCTCCCCACAGATACAACACCGGCAATGAGAGCGGCTCATATTCAAGCGTTGCTGCAGATTCCAGCATCCTGAAATCCGCCCGGATGACGGGCAGAAAATAATTCAATAATTCTTTTTCATGTATCAGTTCTTGCGGGAGAGCTTCATAGGAAAACAGATGATCAATCAGATTTTCGTCTGACATCCGATCATAATTCTGCATCCCGCATTCGTCAGGCGTGTTGCAGGCAGATAACACAAGCCGTAACGTTTTAGCTACATCTGGACGTTCCTGACATAAGCGCTGCGCAACGAAGTAGGCTGTAATCCCTCCCAGACTATGTCCAAATAACAGACTGCCGGGCTGTATAACATCCAGGAGCTTGCTGGTATACAGTTCTACGAGTTGCTGCATATGCTCCAGGGGTGTTTCGGTGTTCAGACCATGACCCGGGGGCGTAAACGCCCAAATTTCCGTGTCAGGAAGGTACGGCACTAGGGGCTGAAAACTGTTGGAGTTGCCACCGAGATAAGGAAAACAGACCATTTGTCTGTTTCCCTCCCCCTTTTGTAGCTGCTCCAAATAGATCGGTTCCATCACTTATCCACCACCATAACCAGGCTTACTTTCTTTCCAGAACATATGCAGGGAATGTCTGAAGTGAAGTATCCACATTTTTGCGCTTGAAGATGACATGTATGACAATAGCCGATATTGCAAAAAAGAAGAATTGCATAATTTGAACTTGCGGATTAAAGTAGTACAAATCAATTTGACTTCCTGTGGCTACAAGCCAGAATGCAAGCAGATAAAACAGAAGTGTACCTTTGGTAGCATTGAAGATATAACTTTGGAACACGATAAATGCCATAAGCTGAACAACGTAGTATATGTAAGTGGTTGAGGTGCCAAAAGAGGAAATCAAGTATCCCGGAAGCACCCATAATCCGAACAACAGGCCGGTAATCAGACCACTTGTTATATTATTTTTTAACTTCCCTTGCAAGAATGGAAGCAAAAATCCGATCCAGCCAAACAGCCCACCAATCAGCCCCGTCTCCTTGATCAGATTCACAATCCCCAACCAGATCATTTCAGGTACACTATATGTCAGTTCAGGGACCGGTATGCCGAATAACAAGGAACCAAAGTGCATTGTTGATGCAAAGATGATGGAAATTCCAATAATGAGCGGTATCCAGAACAGGTCCTGTCTGCGCGGAACCAGCTTCATAAACATTCCTTTTAACGCTTCCGTTCCGCCCATCACATAACATGTAATTAATCCGGCAATGGAAGGTGAATACAGAGCAACGATCGCAAGTGGATGCATCAAGGTTAACTCACCTGTTATGGGTACAATAAAATCCGCAAAGAACATGAACAAACTTGCGATTCCATAACATGTGCCAAAGGAAATTCCCAAAAACAAATACATATATTTGTTGGACGGGCTGGTTGCCGGACTTGTGACTGGACGAATGGATGCCTGATTAGCTGTAATCATAGTGCCGCCTCCTTCTCAGTCAACTTTCTCTCAATAAGATCATGCAAACGGTTAATCGTGCAGAAATTAGCCAAATCCAGATCTTCATTTGCTATCTCAATCTGGAATCTACGCTCTACAAAGTCCACCAAACGCATCGCAAAGAGCGAATTGACGAACCGCTGCTCAAAATAATTGTCATTATCATTAATTTGAGTGTCCTCATGATCCATGGTGAGGTTGTTCCCGATAAACTCCCGAATTTCCTGACGATAATCCACTGCCCTTCCCCCTTGTTATTGATGTTGCCCCTCGGGCACTAAAACCTCAATGTAATCTGGAAACTCTACAGCCTGCTGCAAATCATGATAAAACAGTACTCTTCCTTCCTGATCTGCAGATTGCTGCTTGAAACCGGCAAAGCGATAGCTGATATTCATCATCCGGTTCCTTCCGGTATCCCTGAAGTCTGCAAGCATCTGTTTGCCCTGCTTCTGAGCTTCACGCATGATATACGTTAGCAGTACACTCCCTGCTCCCCTGGACATCACTCTGCAAGACATCAGAAGCATGTTTAGCCGCCATACTTTCTGCTGCATGTGAATAAGTGCAAGCCCAATTTTGCCATACGTCCCGTATTTGTCTTCGAGTTCACACACCAATAACATATGGTCCTGCGAGGTCATCAGTTGGTGCAGTTCCTCGTAACTGTAGGTAATTCCCGTTGCATTTAGTTGATTGGTGCGAACGGTAAGTTCCTCTGCACGTTGAAGATCATCCTCAGTAGCCTCGTAGATGGAAAATTTCATGCCAAGCGTAGCCAGAAATTGTTCTGAAGGTCCCTCATACTGTTCCTCAGCCTGTTTACGGAGTGTATCCGCCTGGTACATCTGCCTTCTGCACGCAGAGTCGGCTGTAATGAATCGAGGCATCAGCCTTGGGTCATCAAGCATGGTTTCATATTGATCCGCATGAAGTACCTGGATGTCAGCATGTACACTTTGCACTTCTTCCAGTTCAAAAGGTTGATCATCCACAAACAGAATGGCATCCATGCCGATATTAATGTTCTGCTGAATCCGCTGAACAGAGACGGACTTCGCATCCCAATGGATTTCGGGATATAGAAAATATTCGGCGATGCCCAGTTCGTTTAGTTTCGCCCAAGCTAGCTCTGCATCATTTTTACTGGCAACAGAGTGCAAAATACCTCGCTGGTCCAGTTTTTCAATCACCTCCTTTAAGCCCGGCTTCAGTTGCACATCTGCAGATTCAAGCAAAACCCCATCCCATATGGTGTGGTCCAGATCCCAAACGATACACTTGATATCCTTGAGCTTTTCCATGGTCATGCCACCCTTCATCTTAGTAGGCATAGAATCCTTGACCCGTCTTCCGCCCCCACTGTCCTGCATCAACCATTTTCTGCAACATCGGACAGCATCGGAATTTGGGGTCCTGATAGCTGTCGTACAATACTTTCAATGAATGCACGACCGTATCCAGACCAATCAGATCCGCCGTCTCCAGCGGCCCCATCTGATAATTGAAGCCCTTCTTCATAATGGCGTCCACCTGCTCGGGTGTAGCGATTCCATCCTGTACAATGTACGCCGCTTCATTCATTAACAAGTGCGAGAGGCGATTAGAGACAAACCCGGGCAGATCCTCTATGACAACTGGACTTTTATCAAGAGTTTCCAAAAACGCTACCATCTCATGTTCCGTACCCTGTGTTGTATGATGTCCTTTAATCACCTCCACCATGGATTTAACGGGAACTGGATTCATCAGATGCACCCCAATGACTCGACCTGGGTCAGGCAAAAATGAAGCGAGCTTTGTCACGGAAATACAGCTTGTATTTAGCGCAAATAAAGCATCCGGACGAACCTTGTGGTATAGTCGTGCGTAAACTTCCTTTTTCAACTCCAAGTTTTCGGTTACATTTTCAATAATGATACTTGCCTCTTCCACCCCTTCATCTTGTGTCTGGAACGAGATCCGTTCCATGATCTGATCCAGGGGCACCTGACCGTACCCTTGCTTCAGAAAGCAAGCTGAACGATATTCACGACGTATAACATCAGGGGCGTGTTCGATGACCGACGCCGAAATATCCTGCAAAATTACACGATAACCAGCCCTCGCGACATCCAGTGCTGTGGCGCATCCCATCACCCCTGCGCCAATGATTGCAATGAGTCGATTATGCATACCTAATCACCTCCTTATTGAGCTACCATTAGATCAGCTCGTCGTAGATCTCTTTCATTTCTGCAAGCGCTGCAGGGACACGCTCACCGAACCAGGCAACATCTTGCATATCAAGCAGGATATTCGGATACATCCGCGAGAGCGTAGATACCAGAACACCGTGCTCAGCAAGCTTGCTATTTAACAAAATATCAAAAGACATCAATTCAAACGTATAATCAGCCGTATCCGTTAGCGGTTCCGTGCAGCAGTGATAAGAAGCACAGCCAGACGGCCCTTGAACAATTAAAGGCAGACCTACCTTCGCTGCTTCCTGGCAGAGTATGTCATGCATCATCTCAGCGTGGCGGTTCATGCTGTGCATCGCCTGTCCTCCATTGCGTCCCAACATTTCCAGCGTAGCTTTTACAGCAGCTGTACCTAATGGATAGCCATTAAACGTACCCGCATGAATTACTTTTTTGTCTACAAGCAACTTCATGATATCCGCTCGGCCAACCAGGGCTGACACCGGAACTCCGCCACCCGCGATTGCCTTCCCAAGTGTAGTCAGATCAGGCGTTACACCGAATAACTGTTGGGCACCACCGAGACCCATACGGAATCCTGTTATAATCTCATCAAAAATGAGCACGACCTGGTACTGATCACATAACTGTCTGACTTTTTGCAGATAACCCGGAGCAGGCATGACTCCGCCTCCATTTACACAAACCGGCTCCATGATTACTGCTGCAATGTCGTCTCCATGCTGGCGAAATAGTTCCTCCAGGCGGGGTGCGTCATTCCATGGCAAGAGGTAGGATTGAGATTCCATGGCATCCCTTGCCCTCCCCTTTGTTCCTTTCATGTCACCAGGATAGTCTGAAGGTACAGGCAGACCTGTACGTGCAGTCTTGCCACCCATAATATTGTCCGCATTGCCATGATAATGGCCTTCAAAACGTACAAAGCGATTTTTACCTGTCCACGCCCGGGCAAGACGAAGTGCATTCTGGACAATCTCCGTGCCTGATAACCCAAAACGAATCATCTCTGCTGAAGGTACATATTGATGGATCAGTTCCAGAGCCTCTGCATCCAGATCGCAATGACTTACGGAAAGAACACGGTCAATGGTATCCTTCAGACACTCGTTATACTCCTCGTTGCCGTGGCCAACAATGAGGGCACCAAAGCGGGCATATAGATCCAAATACTCGTTGCCGTTCATGTCCGTCACTCTGCTTCGGGAAGCATGCTTGAAATGGAGCGGCGTCTCTTCCCAAGGAAGGTGAAAATTATAGTGCACACCACCAGGCAGCCATTGTTTCACCCGCTGATTGTACTGCATCATCTCCGTGATCATCCCTTATCGCCTCCCCCACTTGTCTGGTTTACTGCTTCATATCGCTCCAGTAACCTGGACCGATCTTGCGGATCATCCAGCGAATAGGCTGCAGGCAAGGTCTTATTCTCAGCCAGCATATTTCTTACGCTCTGGCCTGGACCGATATCGATCCATACCGTCGCTCCCAGATTTTGAATGCGTGCCAATGCCTGATTCCAGCGAATGGGTTGCAAAAGCTGGCTGCTCAGCAGCTTAGGAATGTCCTCGGCTCCGCGAATGAACTCACCATGTACTGTTGAGCAGATGGGAAACACCGGTGCAGAGAAGGAAATCCCTGCAAGCATCTCTTCAAGCTCAGGCTGAATGAACTGCATCAACTCGCTATGATAAGGTGCATCTGCCTTCATTGGCATCATGCGAAAAGGAATGAATTCCCCACCGTAGCCATCCACCTGATCATCCAGCAGTTGAAGACCCTTCGCAGTACCTGCGACGACAAACTGTCCCGGTGAATTATAACCGGAGATCGTCACATACTCGTTCTGACGAATATTCTCGACTAATTCTTCAAGCGCTGCTTGTGTTACATCAACGACAATACCCGCTCTTCCTTTTTGCTCCTGAATGGAGCGATGCATCAACGCACCACGCTGAGCTGTAAAACGAATTCCATCAGCAAATCGCAATGCTCCCGCCGCTACTAAAGCCGAAATCTCCCCCAAACTGTGACCTACTGCATAATCTGGAGTCATTCCAGTCCGCCGAACAAATGAGTCAAATAAAACGTAGCTTGCCGTCAGTACAGCAGGCTGAGCATATTCAGAGACCGTCAATTGATCCAGGCTCCCTTCCATAACCAGTGCCTTCAAATCAAATCCGATCACCTCGCTCGCTTCCGCAAAGATCTGATTCGCCTCCGGCTCACTGCCCAACAACTCGCTGCACATTCCGATATACTGGCTTCCCTGGCCAGGAAATAGCGCACAGAACGTCATACGCTACCGCCACGCTTGTAATAGGCTTTTAATCCGTAATGCGAGATCATCTCCTGCTGCATCTGAGAAGAACCTTCAATAATCTCCAGAATTTTGGCTTCCTTATACAGCCTGGCAACAGGATATTGGTTACTAATTCCGTTTGCACCATGAACCTGTAGCGCATCACTTGCAACTTCAACAGCAACTTTGGACGTAAAATATTTGGCGATCGTTGTTTCCATGGCGGCCTGCGGGTCCTTGGCTTCTCTCAGCTCGGCTGCCCGTAAACATAATGCTCGCGCTGCATGGACTTTTGTCACCGCATCTCCAATCATGCCGCGAATCAGCTGAAAATGACTCAGCTTCTGATCAAATTGCTTCCGCTTCCTTGAGTAAGTCACCATGGCATCCAGCGCTTCCTGCGCAATCGCCAGCCCTGCCCAGGCAATGCTATATCTGCCCTGGTCCAGCGCCCCGGTTACGATGTACTCAAAACCTTCATTCAGACGTCCAATAATGTGATTCTTTGGTACACGCACCTCATGGAGATCAATCTCAGCTATACCTGTCTCTCCCGCAACCATGACACCTTCGATAGGTTGGGTCTGTACACCCTCAAACTGGCGTTCGACCCAAAAAGCAGTGCTTCGTCCCTGATTCGAGGCAATAATGATAAATACATCTGCCAGATGTCCAAACGTGATCCACTTCTTTTTTCCATTTAAAACATAACAGTCCGATTCTTCTCTCCACTCGGTCTTTACACTTTTGGCATCCGAACCAACTTCCGGTTCAGTCAGACCAAAGGCAGCAATCCATTCTCCCTTCACCAACTTGGGCAGCCAGGACGATTTTTGCTCAGGCGTTCCGAAACGTACCAAAGTTTCACTTACAAGTGAAGTATGTACCGTTAACAAGCTGCGAACGGCTGGAAGAGCCTTGCCAAATACTTCAGTCAACAGCCCGTACGCCTTAGGGCCGAGACCCATGCCGCCATATTCAGCCGGGATCGAGGCAGCCAAGTAACCTTTTTCAGCCATGGCACGGATCAATGTTCTGGGAATGGCTTTCTGCTCTTGAATCTGTTGAGCATAAGGGCGAATTTCACGGGCAGCAAACAATTCAGCTTCATGAATGATCTCTTGCTCTACATCCACTTCAATCATTCGGCAACCCCCTCTTGAAGAAGAGATTCATTGAGATAAGTGGCGAATTCGGCAATTGTTTTGTATTCAAACAACGCAACCGGACTGATGTCAACTTGAAGATGCTTACGCGCACGGTTAATGATCTTGAGCGCCTGCACAGATGAGACACCAATTTTCAGAAAATTCATCTCTTCATCGATGTCCTCTGGCTCCTGATTCAACGCTGCAGCAATCTCGCTTTTGAGAAAAAGCTCAATTTCTTCTTTTGTCATATCATGACCTCCGTTCCCTGATTCACATCTATCCAATGTACATACGGCTCGAATGGATGTGCTGGCAGATGTACAATCTGGCCAGAGCCATTCGGATGTAACTGTTCCCAATCCAGCGCAGCACCACGTACATAAAGCTGTCCCAGTAATAAAGCAAGCTGATCCTCCATGGTAAGTGTGGGCTCGGCAGACAGGCGGATGATGCTCTCCTTGCCACTGTATTCGAGCTGCTGCACTGTCTGATCTGCAGCAATTATAATTACAATGTCGGCGTTTGCCATCTTGCCAGGTGTGTCTTGCAGACTGTCTAACGTCACTCTGTTGTTCACTGGAATGGATTGGCTTGCATGAGCGCTGTGATGTTCCTCGCCATCCAGATGTAAACTGGATACAAGTTCCTCTCCTGT
The DNA here is from genome assembly GCF_037977015.1 of Paenibacillus sp. FSL K6-1122. NCBI lineage: Bacteria > Bacillati > Bacillota > Bacilli > Caryophanales > Paenibacillaceae > Paenibacillus > Paenibacillus sp. FSL K6-1122. The sequence continues at coordinate 5,122,198 of NZ_CP150272.1, forward strand.
AGCTATTCCTCGAATCTCTTGAATGGAAGGGACCAGACGCACAAGTGTCTCAAGCAAAGTCACCCAGTAGTTCAAGGTTGATACGGTATCTTCATTAGAATCGTCTGGCCTGATTACCTTACGCGCTTGAGCCTCATCTTCTCCGCGAATCTCATGCCCCCCAACCACAATATTGACACGAGCAGCTCGGTTTCTAGGCTTGAAGCCAAATTCCATCTCTTCGATGTTCCACTCTCCGGTTGAGCTGACAGCTACTGCTGCACGATACCGATAATGTTTTCTATATCTGTTCCGGGTAAAACAAAGATCCTCTAGTGCCAAGTCCGCATGTTTCTTCACATATTGCTCCGTGTTATCAATCAGCTTTTTTAAAGCCTGCTCTGATTTCGCAGAGTACGTTAACAACTGGCCGCGTGCCGGGGCATCTGCACGGACAGGGGCTTTCCATTCTTCCAGCACAATGTGGGCATTCGTACCTCCCAGGCCAAATGAACTGATGCCTGCCTTCCGTGTTTTTCCTTCAGGTACATCCCACGTTTTATGCTCGCTAACGATATGGAACGGCGATTGCTCCAGTCGGAGGGCCGGATTCGGATTATCCATATGCAGACTTGGTGCCAGTTCCCCATGCTGCATACTGAGAAGAACCTTGGCAAGACTGGCTCCACTGGAGGCTGCAAATAAATGACCAATATTGGTTTTGACTGAACCTAATCCAATCGAATTATCGCTTGTATATCCCTTTTCCCGGAACAGTCGGAGCAAGGCATTCACCTCAATTGGATCTCCAATCCTTGTCCCCGATCCATGTGCTTCAATATAAGAAATCTCGCTGGGGTTTAGGTTGGCGTCGCGATAAGCGGCACGGAGTACCTCATATTGCCCCTGAGGGTTGGGTGCCATAATGCCCAGGGAATATCCGTCGTTATTCACCGCTGTCCCGCGAATCACACCATAAACATGTTTATTGTTGCGAATTGCCTCTGTTAGCGGCTCCAGATATACAACAACAGCACCTTCTCCCAAGACTGAACCATCTGCTTCCCGGTCAAATACCTTCGTATGTTGAGTGGAAGAACAGATTCCAGCATTGCGTGATAGTTGATGAACATGCGGTGTAGCCAAAATGTTTGCTCCACCTACAACTGCCCCAGAGATACGCTTGTCCTGAATGGCCGCCACAGCTTGTGTCAGTGCTACCAGAAAAGAAGAACATGCTGTATCTATGGACAGTGCCGGCCCTGTAAAATTGTACATGTGTGAAATGGAGGCCGCTGCTATATTGGACATATTGCCTACCATAGCGTGAGAATGAACAGCCTTTCCAAGACTCCGGTTCATATAATCAATAACCAGATCGAAGTATGTGCTTGGGTTAATCCCTACATACACACCCACATCACGCTTATCCTCATGATCCACGAGCATACCTGCATCCTCCAGCGCCTCATGAGCAACTTCCAGCAGCTTCCGATGCTGCGGATCCATAAATGCAGCTTGTTCAGACGGGATTTCAAAGAACTCATGATCAAACGTATCCGGTTGCTTCAGTTCCCCAATCCAGTCATCCCAACCGGGTTGCTTGGAACGTGTTGCACGCTCTAAGCTAACCCGGTCAACACTATCTAACCCGTTAACCAGATTGCTCCAGAACTGCTCTTGGGTGTCGGCATCAGGCAGACGCAGAGACAGTCCGGTAATAGCAATAGCACGATGTACATTCAGATGATTATTTGTTGTTTCAACTTGTTCAAAGTCCTTCGTTTCTGCTGGAAGTTCCTGCAGATATTCCACCATCTCACGTACTGTACTGCAAAAAACAAGTAGTTCTTGTCCTAATTCACGTCCCATATGTGCAGACAGCTTGTCAAGTAATTGATAGGAGAGAATGGAATTGCCTCCAAGTGCGAGAAAAGAAGTATCCATCTCAATCTTTCCTGCGGGCAATTGAAGAATTTCGGCCCAGGCTTTACGTACGGTATATTCCAAAGACGATGCGGAAACCGTCTCGTGTCCTTGCTGTTGTGTGTTTTCGCGAATCAGCTCTTCAATGGCCTCGATGTCCTTGGTAAATACTCCACGCTCATAATCGTTTCTCAGCATGAAACGCTGGACCTTGCCACTCGTCGTTTTGGGGATGACCTTGATTGGGAGAACATGAGTGATCTCAATACCCAATCCAGCCCTCATACGTTGGATCAGATCCTGTCGTACATCCAGAAACTGTGGAGTGCCCGATTTGTATTTAACAAATACAAGCAGCTCCTCAACTTGTTTGAGGCTGTTAAAGTGCCCGACTACCGTCAGATTCCCTCTCGGAATGCTGCTATTCTGGTACAAAATTTCTTCAAGATCATGCGCATAATGGTTCTGTCCCCGAATAAACACAATGTCCTTGATTCGTCCGCTTACAACTAGGGAGCCGTCAGCCATATAACCCAAGTCTCCAGTGCGAAGCCACCCATCCACATACATTTCACGATTGATCTCAGGGAGACTGTAATATCCGGAGGTTACCGATTCCCCACGAATCTGGATTTCGCCAACAACCCGCTCATCCAGCACTTCCCCCTGTTCATCCGCAATCCGGATCTGAATCCCTGTCATGGGATATCCTTCATGAACAAATTCGATCACATCCGAAGTATGGCTATCACTGCTAGGTAGCTGGACTGGCACAGCCAGTCCTTCCTGCACCAGCCGTGTACGCGAAATACGTTCAATTCGCGGCTCTTCCCCCAGTCTGGAGGTACATACACCTACTGTCGCTTCGGCCATGCCATATGCAGGAAACATCATATTGGGACGATAGCCACAAGAGCTGAATTTTTTGACAAATCGCTCGATAACAGACGTTGATATAGGCTCTGCACCATTCAAGGTCATACGCAGTGAAGACAGATCAAGCGTTGAGAGCTTGGAATCCGGGATCTTCTGAACCATCCATTCGAAACCGAAATTGGTACAGCAAAACCATTTTCCCTGATGCTCCGTAATCTTGCGCAAGAACAGATAAGGCGACCGTACGAAGGTATAAGGTGACATCACCATGATGTTGGCTCCACTCAGGACGGGTGTCAGATGCTGTCCAAATATCCCCATATCATGCGTATGCGGCAACCAGGTAAACACATTATCTCCTTCTTCAGCTCCAAGAAAAGTCTTGCATGCAATACTGTTGGCGATAATATTGTGATTTGTTAACTGCACACCTTTGGGAATTCCAGTGCTTCCTGATGAGAATTGCAGGAACACAATGTCATCAGGACAGGTTGGGCATAGATCAGCCATCTGCTGGCCTGCTTGAAGCTGGTTCACGCTAATCAACATAAGACCTTTGAATACCGGACTTTCCCCAAGCTGCTTATACTTGGGCATGTAGGCTTCCTCGACGATAACGACTGGACGCCCGAGTACCTCCCACACTTTCGTGAATTTCTCCAGACCGGCTGAGCCTGGTTCCCAGGCAGCCGGAGGACTAACCGGGGCGACAATAATGCCCCCCAGCATACAAGCCCAAAAGGTACGGTAAAATTCCTGTGACTGGTCAATCTCCAAAATAACGACCTGTCCTTGTTGAATGCCTTGCTCCTGAAGAGACTGCAGGTACTTGCGCGCCTGCATCAGTAATTCAGGATATGATTCAAACTGTTCGTCACCTGAAGAGCTGATATAGGTCATTCCCTTTTCTGGATGAGTATCTGCAATGTAGATTAGCATCTCAGCCACTGTTGAATAATGTTCTGGCACAATCAGCTCGGGTCCTCGCTGTATGGATTTACTGGACATGTTGCACCTCCATTGCCTCATTGTGAACTACCACTTTCACATCGCTACCAAGCTTGTCATCAATCAGCTGTTTCATACGTTTGATGTCCAGACCAGCCTGACAGGCCAGATGTACGTACAGACACTCTTCGTCGTAGCGAATAACCCATTCGAATTGGGCGAGTCCCGAATTCGAATCTTGGTCATCCGACGACTGAGACGACATTGGGATCGCTTCGCTACTGGAGATGAAGCCTTGATAATTAAACAGAATCATCTGACGCGGCTCCTGTTCTGTTTGCCTGTAGGCAGTTCCCAATTGTTCCTGTATGCCATCATATTGTGCCGAGAGGGAAGAATCATGTGTAAGTGCCATAAAGTTAATGCTGTGTCGCTTCGTAAATTCCAGACGTTTCAACAGATCTTCCTGTGTGAATTCACTGTCTACCAGCACTGGAATCAGATCAAGGAATTCTCCCACATAATCGTAGTAGGATTCTTCGCCATACTCCCTTCCGTAATGGACCAGGGCTATTGGCAATTGGCTTATGTTCAGATAAGCCGCAATGATGTTGGAAAAAGTTTCAAAGCATGTCCACCAAACCTCTGCAGGCTCCTTCCCTGCAAGGGACAACTCGACAGTCATCGCTGAAGGCGACAATGTTTCTGTTTCCTTCAACTTGTTCATGACGATGGCGTTACATCTCTTCCATGTTTGAAGTGAAAATTGTTTCTCTATTTCATCTTCTGATACCCCTATGGGGCCTTGAGACAGAAAATTTACATAATCCTCATAATTTCGTACTTGGTACAGAAGATCACTCTCGATCTCTATACCTTGCGGTCTATATAATGCCTTCGACTCAAGTTGCTGCTTGATGATTTGGGCACTCATACCATCAAACGCAAGGTGATCAAAACTCCAAATCAGCTTATGCTCCGTGGCTCCTGTACGCAAAATACACAGACGCCAAGGTAGTTCCTTCAACGTATACGTTTTGTGTAACAGAGACTGAACCAGTTTGTACTCCAACTGCTCAATCGTAGCCGAAGCATAATGACGAATATCAAGATACGGGATAAGCTGTTGCAGCATGTCCGCCGCTAACGACATATCACATGGATGCCAATACAATTGTTCTTCCTCATATATCATGCTGTGCAGCAACTGGTGCCGGGATATAACCCCAAGAATCAGGTGTTTTACAGCTTGTTCATTCAATTCGCCTTCCAGCGTTGTTGTAAATCCGCTTGCTCGTGAAGTCGTAGAAGCATGTGCTTGTTGAATTGGAGATAGTGGGAATTGCCCCATAGGGGTCATGCCCGCCATAAAAGATGAAACCTGATTGCAGCTGTTTAAGACATGCAGGACCAGGCTGTCCAGTTGTTTCTCATGAAGTATTATGTCCTGTGGTATGACTATCGGGGACTGAATATGCAGGCTATCTTCGGACCAAACTGACGCCGGAGGATTAATGTCTACCAATTTGGCAAGTCCTCTAACTGTCGGATATTGGAATAATTCGTTCACATTGATGGCAATTCCTTCTTTTTCCAAAATTTGAGTGAATGCAATCGCTTTGAGCGAATGCCCCCCATTTTGAAAGAAGTGATCTTCCACACCAATGCCTGGATCACCCAGGATCTGTCGCATGGCGGCAAGAATGACACGCTCTGTTTTTGTCCGAGGTGAACTCATCTCCAGAGACCTCTGCTGCTCTTCAACCAAATGCTCGGACAATGCTCTTCGGTCCACTTTGCCATTGGCATTAATCGGAAGATGATCCATTCGAATAATGCGTGCAGGTACCATGTACTCTGGCAGCTGCTGGTGAAGTTCTCTTCGAATATACTCAGTATCTGCTCCAGTATCGGTTGTATAAAAAGCGGCAATGTATAGACTTCCTGATGATTCTGTAACTGTCATGACAAAGGCATCACGAACTCCCGAAACACGCTCCATACAATTGCCTATCTCCGATAACTCAATGCGGAAACCTCTAATCTTGACCTGGAAATCCGAACGTTCAATAAAAATCAGACTGCCATCAGCCAGACGTTTGACGATGTCACCTGTCCGATACATTCGTTCTCCCTTGCGGAAGGGATCATCAAGAAAGTGTTTTCGGGTAAGATCCTCACGGTTAAGATATCCAATACCTACCGCATCCCCACTGATATACAGTTCACCTGGAACGTTCGGTGGCACAGGCTTCAGCTCATCATCTAGAACATACAAGGCTGTGTTAGACAGGGGGTAACCTATAGGCAGTGAGCCAGTATAAGGCTCTGTTTGCTGTAATAAGTGGTAGGAGGCAAAAAAGGTTGCTTCCGTTGGCCCATATCCATTTAACAGTCTGCCCGGCCCCACACATGCAAGCGCTTTGTTGGCATGACTCACCGATGCAGCTTCACCACCAAACATCACTCTACGCACATTCTTCAAGCAATCAGCATCCCAATCTACCAGCATATTAAACAAGGATGTCGGAATATAAAATACTGAAATCCGTTGCTGTTGGATGACATCGGCCAAACGAGCCATATCCAAAATGGTCTCTTTTGAGATTAATACAAGAGTAGCGCCATTTATTAATGAAGCAAAAATATCGAAAATGGAACCGTCAAACGCATAGTTAGAAATTTGCAGGATACGATCCTCTGGCACGACGGTAACAAAATTACTATTTTTCATGACTTTGGTTACATTGCGATGACTCATCACAGTCCCTTTTGGGGTTCCTGTTGACCCTGATGTATAAATGATATAAGCCGGGTCAAGAGCGGTCTTGTTCATATTTTCAACGGGCTCCTGAATGTCTCCTGAATCAAATGCTGCCAGTTCATCTGCCGGCACGATACAAGGAACTACAGATTGCCATGTGGAGGCATAAGCCGTTTCAGTCAATAACACAGCCGCATCGCAATCTTGCAAAATAAATTCAATTCTCGATGGCGGCGAAGCCGGGTCGATCGGGACATAACTGCAACCCACTTGGAGTGTAGCAAGAATACTGATCATCTGGTTCGGTCCACGGTCCAGAATGAGAGCAATACTGGAGCCTGATTTCACCCCTTGTCCAAGCAATCTGAACGCCAGCCACTGAACACGTTCATACAGATCCGCATAGCTCCATTCACCGTCTTCCCAGACCAATGCTGTCTTCTGTGCATGCACATGAACTTGTTCCTCGAATAATTGGGAAATGGTCGCATCTCGCGGATACTGGGCGGCATTATCGTTGACTCCGTACAGCAGCCATTCCTCTTCCTCCGGTGTAGTGATCTTAATCTGACCAATTCGTTCAGTATCCCCTGTTGTGATCTGAGACAGGATATACCGGAATTTATCCAGCATCAGTTCCATGGACTCGGCTTTAAACAAATCTGAGCGATAGTCAAGTTCAACCGTGTAACATTGTTTATGTTCGACCAGTGTCCAAGTCAGATCAAATTTGGCATCCACCTTACCTTCGACCCATGGTTCAAGCATCAGTTCCCCGGCTTCAGGATCATCGGTTCCCATATTAATGTAATTTAGCACCACATCAAATAGGGGGTTGCGGCTTAAATCACCGAATAGACCAAGTTGTTCCACCAGTGCTTCATAAGGATATTGTTGATGCTCATAACAGGATAACAGCTTGCCTCGCATCTCATTCAAATACGCCTCTGTGGAGCATTCTCTGTCCATGCTGGTGCGAATGGCAAGCATGTTCACGAACATACCCATAACGTTATTGAGTTCTGGCTTCTCACGCCCCGCAACCGCTGTACCAACGACCAAGTCGTCTTGACCCGTATACTTCCAGATTAATAGATTCAAAGTTGCCATAAACAACATATAGGGTGTAAGCCCTTGTTGAGTACAGAAGTCATTGACCTGTGTGCTTAACGACTCACCAAGTTCAATGGAACGTCTGTCTCCGCTGTAGGATGACGCGCTATGTCTTGGGAAGTCTGTAAGCAATTCAACCGGTGCAGGCATGTCCTCGAATTCCCGTATCCAAAACTCGGCGTCTTTAACAGATTGTCCATGTGACGCAGCTTCATCACGCCATTCCGCATAATCCTTATACTGAATATCAAGAGATTGCAATGTTTCTCCTCTGTACATGCGAGCAAAATCCTGCATCAGGATAGCAATGGAACTCTGATCCGAAATGATATGATGCATGTCGATGAATAAGATGTGTTCCTCTTGAGAAAGGCGAATGAGCTTAACACGAACCAATGGTGCGCTGGTCAGATCAAAAGGCTTGATCCATTCCATGACCTGCTCTAACCCTGCCGTTTCTAATTCCAGCAACTCCACCACGTTTGGAACCTGATCCTCCACAATTTGGAAAAGCTCACCATCAATCATTTCAAATCTGGTACGGAATGCTTCATGTCTCTCTACCAGTGCATTCATTATTAATCTGAATTGCGTAGGGTCAAGTTTTCCCCTTACCCTATAAGAGCTGGCGAGATTGTATGCCGTACTCTCACCTTTCATCCACTCATGCACCACATACATTCTTCGCTGTGCAGAAGTGGTCTTGTATTTCTCTTTCTTAGTTACAGGCAAGATTGGGTCCACTGAATCAGAGTCACTTGTAACCTGATGTTCAGCAATCCATTGAACCATGTGTTCAAATACAGAATGATCAAAAACCTCTTCCAACCCCAAATTTAATCCAAACATTTCTTTGATCCTCGACGCCAAGGAAATCGCTTTTAATGAATGACCCCCAAGCTCAAAGAAATCATCTTCAAGGCCGACTGCTCCTTTACCAAGCAACTCCTGCCACAATTGCGACAATACATGCCTTATCTCATCATCAGTCCGTTGAACCCTGACTTTCCCAGATGGAGATTGGTCTAATGCTGCGATAGAACCCGCTGCAACCTGCGACATACCTGCAAGCTGATACAACGCAACATCATGTTGATGAACAATGGGATCAAAGGAATACGTCGGCAGGGAGATTTTTTGCCTACGCCCCGTTCCGTTTAGCTGTTCCCAATCCAGCTCCATGCCAGAGCACCAGCAAAAAGCAAGTACTTTCATTAAATACACGTCTGCCTCAAGCAAGCTCTGACGATCTTCAGTAAGAGCAATGATGTTTGGCTCTGAAAATGAATCCGGGGCTATTTGTTCTGTATCCTGCAGCTGATTCGAAACGATCCACAGCGTATGCCCAGCAGATTCAGAAAGCGTCTTGCGATTTAGCAGCGTAAACAGGAAATTTGGAGATAACAGTGGTGCAATACTTGACGCAAGGTCTGTTACAGTTGCATCTGTCATCCTTCCTGTCAAAGCATCTGACAATGCTCCTTCTTCTAGTGACCAATGCTCCAGATTGTATAAAAGCCCCACGGCATGTACTGGATCAAGTGCATCACTAATAACCAACCCCACCAGTTCGCCAACGCCTTGTCCACAGACAGCATCCGGCTTGATACCAAGCTGCATCACGGTTTTATAAAGAGCATATTGCACAACAAAGCACTGCATGCGCTCAAGCCTTGAATCGGTTAACGATCGCCCTATGCCTTGGCGAATGGCATACTGTTCCTTGGACTCAAAGAGGTTCAGTATCTCTTCAAAGTACTGTTTGAATATCTCTGAGACCTGGCTGCGATACACAGAAGCATATAGTTCCCGAATCTTGCGCGCTTCCCAACTTGCATTTCCGCTGAGGTAAAACATGACCTTAGGCTTCCCATTCATCACACTTGACTGTGTCTCAAACTCTACAGACTGCTCGCTTGGCGGAGTATAACCGTCTACAACGATTAGTGCTTTACGATGAATGAATCTGCTTCTTCCCTTCTGTAGCGTCCACGCAGCATTGGGCAACTGCTCCGGCAATGCATGAATCGCCTGTAGAACCGAATCGTACGTGCGTTCCAGCGCAGATTCACTTTTGGCCGAGAAGGGCAGCAGAAGCAATGATTCATAATTGGCTTGGCTCTCTTGGACGGGCGGTTGCTCCAGAATGACGTGAGCATTAGTACCCCCGATCCCAAACGAACTGACACCTGCTCGCAGGATACGCTTCGCGTCTTCTAATGGCTGTGGCTCCTTGTTGATATAGAAGGGACTATGCTCCAGCTCCAACATCGGATTCGTCCGATTCATGTGAATCTGTGGCGGAACCACCCGGTGATAAAGCGTCAGTACGGTTTTAATAAAACCGGCGACACCTGCTGCCGCATCAAGATGCCCAATATTGGCTTTCACAGAACCTAGAGCACAATAATTTTTACGATCTGTTCCCCATGACTGCCTGAGCGCTTCAATTTCAATCGGGTCCCCCAGTTTGGTTCCTGTTCCATGCGCCTCCAGATAGGAGATCTCTTTTGGAGACACTCCCGAACGATGCAGGGCTGATTGAATAACCTTGACCTGCCCGGCCACACTCGGTGCCGTATATCCAATTTTGTCCATGCCATCATTATTAATTGCTGAACCTTTAATGACTGCATAGATATGATCTCCATCTCTCTGCGCGTCGCGGAGTGACTTGAGCACAACCATTCCGCATCCATTACCAGACACCGTACCAGATGCCTGCTCATCAAACGGTCTGCAATGACCATCCTTTGAATAAATCATGCCTTCATGCCAGTGATAACCTTCTTTGAGCGGATAAGAGATAGAGACACCTCCCGCAAGTGCCACATCACACTCCCCCCGAATCAGCGATTCAGCAGCTTGGTGGATAGCGACCAAAGAAGTCGAACATGCGGTCTGTACGGCCATACTCGGCCCTCTCAGATTTAATTTGTGAGATACTCGGGTTGTAATATAGTCCTTTTCATTTAAAGTCATGGCTTCAAAAGCCTGTAACAAATTACCGGAGCGACCGAGAAATTGCACCATCCATGGTAAGCTCAGTCCACTTCCGGCAAACAATCCTATAGCTCCCTCATAACTGTAAGGATCACATCCGGCATGCTCAAGCGCCTCCCATGAGCACTGATGCAGCAGCCGTATTTGCGGATCCATCATGTTGGATTCCTGATGCGGATATTCGAAAAATCCGGAGTCAAAATACTCAGTATCTTGCAGTACACCTTTGGCACGTACATAATCGGGATGTTTGAAGTCTTCCGGTCGTACACCCGCAGCGGTTAGATCCTCCTCATTCAGACGGGTGATACCGTCCTTACCTGCCATTAGGTTATCCCAGAACTCCTCGATATTTCTTGAACCGGGAAAATGCCCTGCCATACCAATGACTGCGATATCCGAGGAAGAAGAAATTCTGCTACTGTGTTCTGAAGCAAACGGGATACTCTGTTCCGGTCTGCTCTGCTCCACTTTGCTGTGTCCAACTGTGCTCATCACATACTCTTTTGGAGCCGTTGTCGGGTCCGGGTTCGTAACAGGATATCCAGCCAAAGCGATATGCCGGCTTTCCTCTTGCACCTGTTGTGTAACTATCGGCAGCATCTGCTCAGCCACCAGATGATCGACCAGTGATGCAATAGAGGAATGCTCAAACAATTGCACCAGCGGAACGCTTTTATCCAGATAGGCGTTCAGGCGATTATTGATCAGAATAAGCCCCAGCGAGTTGCCTCCGATGTCAAAAAAGTGATCATGGATATTAACCGTATCCAGATTCAATATTTCCTTCCACGTTGCAATGAGCATCTGCTCTAGGTCAACTTTTGCCCGCTCGATTCCTTGAATCGATGAGCCATAAACCAGAGCTGGATTAGCCTTCTCTCCCGTTTCAAAATCAGCCAGACGAAGGGCATTTCGATTCAGTTTGCCATTAGGTAGCACAGGCAGATTTTCCAGACGAATCAAGCGAGAAGGCATCATGTACTGTGGAAGCCGCTGCTTTAACCAGCTCCGAAGCTGTACGTCTTCATCTTCCATAACGGACGGCCCAATCCCAGGCTTCAGACTGTAGAAAAGAATTAATTGCAATGAATGTGGCTCGACCCCTTCTACCTTAACGACAGCCTCTCTTACACGTTCATAATTCATCGCTGCCTGCTCAATCTCGTTCAGTTCAATCCGGTAACCCCGAATCTTCACCTGCTGATCTAACCGTCCCATCAACTCAACATCCCCATCCGGCAGTATACGGGCCAGATCGCCAGTTCGGTACAAACGGCCTCCCAAAACATTGGGGTTTGCAATGAATCGGGCATCGGTCTCAGCAGCATTGTTCAGATAACCACGGGATAACCCTTTTCCTGCAATGCACAGCTCTCCATAACTTCCAGGTGGCAGTATTTCACCTTCATCATTCAGTATATAAATCTCTGTATTGGTAATGGGCTTGCCAACGGTAATCGCGGCTGTGTCATTCAATTCTTTGGTCGTTGACCAGATCGTAGTTTCCGTTGGTCCATACATGTTAAAGACTCGAGCAGGCGTAAGCCGCTTCAGATCGGTGAGGAGTCCCACAGGGACATTTTCCCCTCCGGTAAGAACACACCGCAGATTGCCCAGCGCCTGAGCGAATTCCGGATTTTCGACAAATGCCTTAATGCGTGAGACCGTGCTAAGAATGTGTGTAACACCATGTTCACGTATTCGACGTGAAGCAAGAGCCGGGTCAAGCTGCTCCTGCTCATTGGCCAGATACAGCGAATATCCGGTGCATAATGGTGTCCACACTTCAAATCCGAAAATATCAAAAGATATGGTCGTTACACTGATGATGCGATCTGTCTCATGCGCAAAAATATGTCGGTGCCTGATGTCCTCAACAAAATTGACCATCGCTTCATGAGTAATCATGACCCCTTTGGGACGACCGGTCGATCCTGAGGTAAAAATCACACAGGACAGATCCGAAGACAGGAGGCTTACGTCCGGGTTAACGGATGAGCGCACGTCCTGGACAGTTGGATCATACACAAATCGCTCTCCGCTAAAAGTCACTGTGCCTTCTTCATCAGGCGTACACAGCAATACGTTCATTCGGCTGTCTTCGATCATATTCACGATGCGCTGCGGCGGAAAAGCAGGGTCCAGAGGTACATAAGCCGCCCCAGCTTTCAGCACCGCCAATAGCATAATGATCAACGATTCATCTCGTCTGGATAATATGCCTATAGGTTCATCCCGGCGCACACCTTGATCAATCAGCTTCCAAGCCAGCGTATTAGCTTTTTCATTAAGCTCCCTGTAGGTAAAAGAAGCTCCAGATGATACAAGGAGAGCTTTCTTGTCTGGTGTGTGTTCTGCCTGCAACTCGAACAGCCGATGCAGACCCACCGCAGGAGTGTAATCCAGACGTGGACCAGCAAGACGATGGACTGAGTGCTCATGAGAAATGTTTCTATCAAACAGTTCGCTCAGAGACAGACTAGGCTGTTGTACAACCTCTTGGCAGAGTCCGATAAACTCCTGCATCATACCTTCAACTGTGTCCCGGCGGAACAGATCCAGCGAGTATTCGATATATCCTTCAATCACCTGCTTCTCCCTGTTTTCTTGACAGGTCATTAACAGATCATAAGTAGACGTACCCGTCTCCACCGGAAAAGAACTGAATTGCAAACCATGAAGTTCAAGTCCATGCAAGTCCATGTTCTGATAATCAAAACAAACATCAAATACCGGATTTCGGTTCAGCTCACGTGTCACGCCCAGTTGTGCCACAAGCTCATTAAACGGATATTCCTGATATGCAAAAGCATCCAGTGTATGTTGTTTGAGTTCGCGTAAAAAATCAGTGTACGTACGATCAAACGTTGGAAAATTCCGCATCGCAATCATATTGACAAACATGCCTACCGTCTCTTTCCACTCCTCTTGCATCCTTCCTGCAACAGGCGTTCCTACCACAATGTCCTGCTGACCTGAGCGGTGTGCAAGAAGAAGATTCCACACACTTAGCATTACCATATACATGGATGCTTCCGATGAGGAAGCCAGCTCATGCAAGTGTTGTGTCAACGAACGATTCAACGTGAAATGGAGACGTCCCCCTTGCATGGATCGCTGTGATGGACGCTCATGGTCAAGTGGAAGCTCCAGCACAGGTAAAGAAGGGCCAAGATGGTCCAGCCAGTATGTTTGATGTGAATTGTATTCATTTGAAGCGAGACGCTGCTGCTGCCATACCGCGTAATCTTTGTACTGCAATCGGACTGCTTGCTCTTTGCCAAAATATAAATCATTGAAGTCACGAGTGATGATTTCGACAGATGTACCATCCGCGATAATATGGTGAATATCAAAGAATAACAGATGCTTGCGCTCGCCTATTTTAATCAGTTCAACCCGCATAAGCGGAGCACTCCCCAGATCAAAAGGACGAATCAATGTCTCGATTATCGCAGGCAACTCTTGGTCATCTGCCACATGCTGCTCTGCATAGCCCATACTTAAGCGAACCGAAGGTTGGATGATCTGAACGATCTGACTACCCCGTATCTCAAACGATGTTCTGAGCGCCTCATGATGCTGCATCAACTTCTGCAAAGCAGCCTCAACTCTTATACGGTCCAATTCACCTTCAATAATGGTTGCAGACGGTAGGTTGTATGCCGTATTGCCTGGATCAAGCATCGCTTGTGTGAACATACGCATCTGTGCAGAAGAGATTGGATACGCATCCATAGTGGGTGCAGATTGAATTATCTGTTGGTCCACTTTTGGTTTGGCCATGACATAGAGATGCTCCGCCAGTTGAATAGGCGTTGAATGATTGAAAATATCTGCTACCTCAGGCTGAATTCCTAAATGAGATCGGATCCATGCAGACAAGCTGACTGCTTTGAGAGAATCTCCTCCAACCGCAAAGAAATTAACCTCTTCATCTAGATCATCAATGCCAAAAATCGTTCGATATGCGTCCAGGACAATCTGTTTCAGTTGGTCTGAACCACCAGTATAAACAGTCCCTTTTACTAGAGTAGAGCCACTTCCCTTACCCAGATCTGCATGCTGCCTATCATCCCCGGTACCCATTCCTTCCACTGCTGACGAGCCAGAAAGAGAAACACTGACAGGATAGGATTGTTTGTTGAAAACATAAGTAGGCAGAGAGCATTTGCGTCGTACCGTCTGCCCTTTGAACACCTTCCAGTCCGGTTCAATGCCTTCGCACCATAACTCCGCAAGTCTGCGGTTCACATAGATACTGTCCTGCTCCGTCTCCCTTACGTGACGTAGCATATTCAGTACCGTCTGGGAATCTCTTGATAGACTGTGCTGTCTGGCAAAGGAGCTTAGCGTTCGTCCTGCACCTACTTCAATTAATACAGCCCGCTCATCCTTCAACACTTCAGCCAGGTTTGATTCAAACAACACCGGCTGTAAAATATGACGGGACCAATAGTCAGGTTGTGTGATTTCATCTCCAAGCGCCCATGTTCCACTGGTGTTGGACAGTAAAGGGATCTGTGGCGTATGAAGTGAATGCTCTGCTAGATAACGTCTAAATTCCTCAGCGGCCTGATTCATCATTGGCGTATGGAATGCATGGGAAGTCTTCACACGAATGCACTTCCAGCCCAGTCCTTCAGCCTTGGCTTCCATCCGTGAAATGGCTTCAGCTGTCCCACCAATCACACTGGAACCTGTAGTATTCACCAGGGCAAGCCACATGTCTTCCTCCAGTTGTGACTTCACCTGCTGTGCATCCGCCATAATGGCAAGCATGACCCCGGGTTGTTGTTGTTGCATCAGACGTCCGCGAAGTCGAACTAACTTGACAGCATCTCCAAGTTCGAATACACCCGCTACAGCTGCGGCAGCCAACTCACCAATGCTGTGCCCGATCATGCCATCTGGCTTGATGCCCAGATCCAACAGCGACTTGGCCAGCGCATAACTTGTCATGAACAGTGCGAATTGGCTGTACTCCGTCTGGTTTATTCGCTCAGGGTGCTGATCCCCGTATACAACAGACAGCATATCTTCTCGTTCTTCCGAAGGCAGAAGGTCCAATATTTCCTGAATATAACTTCTGAAGATTGGAGCCAGGCCTGCTTGCTCTGTAGATCTGTATAGTTCTGCACCCATTCCCTGATACTGACTGCCCTGTCCGGGGAACATAAAGTATACGGGACGAGTGCCTTGAGCCGAATGGTATACCCGTGCTTTCCCCAGCTGCTGTATCAGCTTGTCCGGATTATCTTTCCATGTCTTATCCAGAATGAGTGCCTTACGATACGCAAAAACAGATCTACCTGACTGCAAGGTCCACGCTGCGTTCGATACAGATTGATTCGGCTGCTGAGTCAGATGTTCCATAATCCGTTCAGCGGTGCGGTTCAGCGAGTACTCTGTTTTGGCGGAAAAAAGCAATATATTTACGTCATCATCCGGACTGCACTTCTCCATCTCGGGAGCCTCCTCCAATACCATGTGAGCATTCGTGCCCCCCACACCAAATGAATTGATTCCTGCGCGCATGACTCCAACATTGCCCTGTTTCCAGTCCACCCCTTGTGCATTAACTTTAAAAGGCGTATTCAAAAAATCAATTTTAGGATTAGGCTGCTCATAATTCGCTGTTCCAGGGATATAACCTTGTCCAAGACTGAGCGCTACCTTGATTAAACCAACCACACCTGCGGCTGTATCCATATGTCCCACATTGCCTTTGACAGAACCCAGATAGCAAAATTGCTTTTGGTCGGAAGCAAAGGCCCGAGTTAACGAGTTTACTTCAATTGGATCACCAAGCAACGTTCCCGTACCATGTGCTTCGATATAACTCACCGTTTCCGGGTCTACTCCGGCTACCTTATAAGCATCCTGAATGACTTCAGCCTGTCCGCTTACGCTAGGAGCAAGAAAACTGAGTTTCTCTTGTCCGTCATTGTTAATTGCTGAGCCTTTGATGACCCCGTAGATATGATCTCCATCCCGCAGAGCATCGGTTACCCGCTTCAGCACCACAATTCCCATACCATTGGAGAAGACGGTTCCACTGGCTGCCGCATCAAATGGACGACAGTGTCCATCTGTGGAGAACATCATGCCATCCTCAAATATGTAACCCCCTTCATTGGGCAACTCCACGGTGATCCCACCAGCCACAGCCACATCACATTCTCCAACGATCAAAGATTGACATGCCAGATGAGGTGTAACCAATGAAGTAGAACATCCCGTAAGAGCGGTATAGGCCGGCCCTTTTAAGTTCAGCTTATAAGCCATTCGGGTAGCGAGAAAATGATTGGTGCTGAGCGTAAATGCTTCGTATTTACTGCTATAGTTAGCATCGTTAAAAAGCACTTGTCGGTACCATTCGAAGTCATCGGACCCGCCAAGGAACACACCTACCTTACCCGCTTCATCCGGTCTGCAGCCTGCATCCTCCAGCGCTTCCCATATTCCCTGATACAAAAGTCTGAATTGGGGAGACATCATTTTGGCTTCACCGGGAGTGTAATCAAAGAACCCTGCGTCAAACTCATCAATGCCGTTGGCACGTCCTTTTGCCTTGACATAACGAGGTGAACGCAGCAGCGCTTCCTCCACACCAAGCTCCCTCAATTCATCATCACTATAAAAGTGAATGCTTTCCCGCCGTTCAACAAGGTTACTCCAGAACTCCCTTATATCCTCAGCGCCCGGCACATTCACCGCCATGCCCACAATTGCAATATCCTCACGCATAATGCTGTCTTTTCGTTGAAACAATTGTTCCCTTTCAGTCGGTATCCGAACTCCCTCATCTTTTGGACCCAGTGCGGCAAATTGACGCAATGTCGGGCATTCGAAAAAACGAGGCACAGGAAACTCCACATCGGTATAATGCTTAAGTTTATTGTGAGCCTGAATGACAGAAAATGAATTTCCGCCCAATTCAAAGAAATGGTCATCGCGCCCTACTCTCTCAACACCGAGCACTTCGGCCCACACTTCGGCTATAACCTTCTCAAGCTCAGAAGACGGGGCGGTATAGAACGTACTGGAAGCGTGAGCATGCGTGATATCTGCCATGAGTGCCTTCCGGTCAATCTTCCCACTGCTATTCAATGGAAATTCGGATTTATGTACAAAAACGGATGGTATCATATATGCCGGTAACAAACGAGACAGATGCTCTCTCAATTCGACAGAAGGCAGCTCCTGCTCTGAAAGATAGTAGGCATACAGCAAGCCGGACCTACCTTCAAATGATTTCATGACTACCACGGTCTGGATGACACCCGGATAGGATGACAGGGTATTCTCAATTTCGCCTGTCTCCAGTCTGGCTCCCTGAATTTTAACCTGGAAATCAATGCGTCCCAGATATTCGATCGTACCGCTTGGGAGTGAACGTACCAGATCCCCTGTGCGGTACATGTACCTGAAATGCTCTGCGTCCTGTCCTTCTTGAAAGAAAGGATTAGGGACAAACTTCTCTCGGGTCATCTGTTCCAGATTCAGATATCCACGTGCAAGCCCAACACCGCTAAGACAAAGCTCCCCTGGAATACCTAACGGCTGAAGCTCATCATGATTTCCGACGACATACCATCTGGACTCATTGAGCGGGTAGCCAATCGGTACATTGCCCAAGCCTTCGTAATGGCTTAACGGATAATGAGAAACCCATATGGTGCATTCGGTTGGACCATAAACATTTTCAAGACTTGCTCCAATGCCTAACCTGTTAAATTTCTCAATGATGTCTGGCGTGACTGCCTCTCCGCCAACAAACATCCATTTCAGCGTTTCCAATGCTGACAGATCGGAGCGAAGCTCCATCGTTTCCAGAAAAAGACGGAATAACGTTGGAACAAAGTTGATGTGTGTAACCTTATGTGATGCCACCGTAGACACAATACGAGCAGGGTCTTTTTCTGCTCCAGGCTCAAGAATACTTAGTGCGCCTTCACCCATGAACCAGCCAAAAAGTTCCGTGGCGGATACATCAAAGGTATATGCCGTTTTCAGCAAGTAAACATCCTGCGCCTGCATTGGAAAACGACGCTCCAGATCAAGCAGTGTATTGACTACGCTATGATTTTCAACCATGACTCCTTTTGGCTTGCCTGTTGAGCCGGACGTGTACATGATATAGGCAAGGCTATGCGGATTCAGCGCCTCTTCGAGGTTTGAGACATCCCCCGTATAAGCCTGATCGCCCTCAACGTAGATGTACTGGACATCCAGAGTCTCGTCATCTTTTTCGGGTTGCATAGCCAGCACTATGGATATGTCTGCATCCGATATAATATAGGCCTTTCTGGACAAAGGGTAGGAAGGGTCTACAGGTACAAAAGCACATCCGGCTTTTAATACAGCCAATAGGGCAATGACCATATCCGAGGAACGTGGCATCTGCACGCCAACTGCTGCGTTATCACTTTTTTTACTCGCAACGATCTGCCTAGCCAATTGATTCGCTTTTGCGTTGACCTGCGCATAGGTCTGATGCTGCTTCCCTTCCATTAGAGCTACCCGCTCCGGGAAACGTGCTACTTTATCGTGAAATATATCCATAATATGTTGTGGAGTGTAGGGAAAATAAGAAGTTTGATTGAATCGGTACAGTAGGTTTTCTTTCTCATCCTGCATCAGGAGGCTGAACTCACTGATTTTTTGATCAGAATTGGTTACTAGTTGATTCAGCAAGTATAGAAATCGTTGGCCCATTCGCTCCATTGAATCTTCACGGAACAAGCTCGGTTTATATTGCAGCTTCAACTGCGCACCTTGCGGTAAACGACTCAACACCACCATCAGATCTCCTGGGAACGTAACCTTATCCTGATCCAGAATACGAGTTCCGAGCATATCTTCCTCATAGGAATCATACACAAAGGAGATATCAAACAACGATGGTGATCCGGGTTGAGCCTGTAACATGCTGTCTCTGACAATGAGGTTATTGGGATATCCGATGTTCCTGTACGTATCCATCCAGGTTGTGGCTACTTGTTGCAGCAGAGGTTTTAGAGTTGATTCGAGGTCAATATGGAATCGCATAGGCAACATATGGACAAAACATCCAATCGTTTCTTCCAAGTCCATACCGGGACGATGAGAATATGGGGAGGCAAAGGTGATATCGTCTGTACCGACATATTTACTCATAAGAATGCCAAAGGCACCCATAAAGAACATAAAAACGGTTACTTCATTATCTTTGGACATCTGTGTAATATCAGCCATTAACGATTCCGAAATATCAAATCGCAGTTCATGACCAATCCCTTCTTGTACAGAACCTGCTGGAAAGTCATGTTTTAGAGAAAGAGGTTCCGCTCCCTTCATTTTGTTCAACCAGTATTCCCGTTCTTTGGAGTACTTGTTTTCGTGCAGTTTCTTGTTCTCTGCCTCAACATAAGAGATGAATCCTTCATCCAGCTTGACATCCACAGGCTGATCTTCAAGAAGACACGTATATGACTGGATAAGTTTGTTTTTCATCAGTTCAAGCGACAAGCCATCACATATTAAATGATGAATACATAAGGTCAGAATATATCGGCTTTTATCCATCTGAACAATCATTATACGGAACAGAGGACCTTTCTCCAGATCAAAAGGTGTCCCGATGCATTCATCCACCAGTGCTTCTAACTTTTGTTCCTTTGGATTCTCCTGATTCTCGCTACTTAGGTCCCACAAGGCAAGTGAATAATCCATATCTTCATGAACGGATAACACAGGTACATCATTTTGAATCTCAATCCGAGTACGCAGCACCACTTGCTCATACATAAGCAATTCGATGGCCCGGCGAAATATCTCCATTTGAAGATGATCAAATTGCATTGAAGCTGAGATGTTATACGAAGTGGGATCATTCACCTGACAATCAAAATAGATTCCCTTTTGTGTTTCGGAAAGTTCAACGGTTTTTTGTACCATCACGACCACACCTCATCGTTTAATTGAGATTCAAGCTGTGTAAGGCAAAAAATAAGTTACAGCTTAGTGCATTACCCAGATTCCACCAGCCAATACGGAGAGAACCGTGATAAACGTTTGATACACCACATCCATAATGAGATTCCCGATACTGTCTCCATCTGCCTTGCGATTTTTAATCATGACATAAGTATGAGACCAAAGACCACTTAATCCGTATATGTACATCGTTACCAATACACCAACCCAAAAGTTTCCTTGGAACCAGATGGCCATAATCCCCATAACTCCAAGCCCTACCTGGGAAAAACCGTATTTAACCTGAAATGGTCCACCAGGCCATCCTAACATTTTGGCTGTCTGATCCGCTCTGGCAATGTTGACAACATAACCAATCACTCCAACCAATCCAAACGTAACCACAAACTGATGAAGCAACAATACTCTGCTAATCTCGCTCATTTCTCCGGGAAAACCTAACACATATAGGTGTACTCCCCCTGAAATTAGACCTAACAACCATAGAACCAAAAACCACATGCCTGTCCCACTCCCGCCGTTTGTTATTTGGAATCATTTGTAACTAAATGTACAATCTTGTAGTTAAACACATTATATAATCGCTTTTACATTTGTCAATTCATACATAATTTTCTAGTTTGTCGAAGCTTTTGTCATTTTTCTTCTTCTGTACGCAAACAAGAAAACCATATAGTTCCATTTAACTTGAAAATAATAGGAATTTAGACCTATTATTACATTAAAAGGTTTGAAACCTACTTCTTTTTTAACGCTTCAAAAGAACCACAACTCATTTATTTGACATAGCTGATAGTTCAATTATCATCTGTTTGATCATCTACGATTACAGAACAACAGCAACTATCCATTAAAATATAATATAAAGGAATTGACATCCGATCTCTTTGTAACTATTATAGTTACAACGGTGGTGATTATCCCATGAGACAAATCAGCAGTCGCTTTTCCATTGCGGTTCATACCCTGTCCCTGATCGCTGTTATGCCCAATGAATGCACCGGAGATGTGATCGCGCAGAGTGTGAATACAAATCCCGTGATTATTCGGCGGATTATGTCCAAGCTTAAACAGGCTGGACTGATTGACGTCAGACCCGGTGTGGGTGGTGCTTCCTTGTTGAAAGATCCAGCCGACATTACCCTTCTTGATGTATATCGAGCGCTTGAGGTCGTGGAGGATGGGGAATTGTTTAACTTTCACAAACATCCGAATCCGAAATGTCCGGTCGGCAACATGATTGAACACACCTTGCGTGCCGAACTCATTGAGGCTCAGACAGCCATGGAACAGCGCTTGAATCGTGTAACCATACAGCAGATGATGGATCAGATTCACGTCTCTGAATAAAAAAAGCTCATTATGAGCTTTTTTTAACCCTTTCGTTGTAATCACACCTGTTATAACAATTTTGATTACATCCATATGCAAACAAAACACATATCCTAGGAGGAAAAGAAAATGAAAATTTTGGTTACTGGCGCAACAGGTCAATTGGGTTCACTGGTTGTAGAGGCATTGTTAAAAAACAATTCTGCCAAGGATGTGGCAGTAAGTGTACGTAATCCAGAGAAAGCGGAAGCACTCCGCACTCAAGGCGTTGACGTTCGTCACGGTGATTTCGATCAACCGGAGACGTTGGAGAAAGCTTTTGCTGGTGTAGACCGTCTGTTGCTTATCTCGACTGATGGTGACAATGAAACGCGTATTCGCCAACATCAGGCTGCCATTGACGCTGCCAAGAACGCAGGTGTGGGATTCATCGCTTATACAAGCGTTGTGAATGCAGAGAAAAACACCCTTTCCCTGGCGGAAGTTCACCGCGCTACAGAAAAAGCTATTCGTGAATCCGGCATACCGTATTCCTTCCTGCGCAACAACTGGTACCTGGAAAATGAAGCAGGCAGTGTGCAAGCAGCTACGCAAGGTGCACCTTGGGTTCATGCCACCAATGACAGCCAAGTAGGCTGGGCTACCCGCAATGACTACGCCCATGCTGCAGCAGCTGTACTTGCAGGTGAAGGGCACGAGAATACCGTGTATGAATTGTCCGGCAAACTACGCACGCAAGCTGAACTGGCTGCCATTGTTGGTGAAGTGCTTGGGCAGGAAATCAACGTGCAAAACGTGGACGATGCCGCTTACGCTGACATCATGAAAGGTGCAGGTCTACCGGACTTTGTCGTATCGATGCTTGTTGATATGCAAAGTGCCATCCGTGAAGGCGCATTGGCTGTAGAGAGTGATACTTTAGAGAAATTGCTTGGCCGTCCGGCTCAGCCACTTAGCGAAGGTATTAAAGCAATTGTAGGCAAGTAAGTTTTGGATATGAGAAAGGGACACACCAACAAGTGTTGGATGCGTCCCTTTTTTTGTGTAGCTAACGATCAATACAACGGTATACAACTTGAACGGAAGACTGCACATTCAATCCATTCATTGCGACTGTTGCAATTCGAGATAGGTATTTATGCTTTCCACAACAGTTCATCACTCATTGCTCACCAGTCACTGCTCAAGAATATAACGTGCAGGAATGTGATCGGCCAGCCAGATATTTTCGTTTCCATGATAAAAAAGGATTCCGTCTGTGGCCGCTTGAGCAGCATTGATTTTCAAAATGACAGGCTGATCATCCCGTCTTCGTCCCACCTGATTGGCTGTATCGATGTCTGCGGACAGATGTACATATTGCCTTTGCCGCGGCTGTAAGCCATGTTCCATAATAGAATGCACTGCGCGTGCCGGGGTCCCATGGTACAGGGTTTCCGGTGGCTCAGCAGATATCTTCGATATCTTATGGGGTGTCGAATGTCCATACAATGCCCGAATGCGGCCAGAACGGATTTCATGTCTCTTTTTCTCCGAGGTTTGAATCATCTGCTCCAGATCGGCTTGCGTGACTTCCTTCCACTGCGGACTTTCATGTAAAGCCACCAGCAATTGCGAGATTTCCACCCAACCCTCTTCGTCCAGTTCCAGCTCATACTCCCATGGTGCATGTCGCAGAGCGTATGAGAGTTCCTTGCTTAATTTCATCAGATCCAATGCAATCATCTCCCACATCTAATAAAACCGTCTATTTTTGCGATTGAACCGCGGTTAAAATCTCCTGAATGTTACGTTCCAATCCTTCATCGTCTTCCTGATTGAATTGGCGGTGTCCATCAATCCCACGTTGGATAATCGTATTCATCACCGGATGAACCTCACGATCAGAAGCCACCCGAATCAGATCATCGGCAAAATCAACCGCCTGCTGCTCACTGTAATTAAATGGTTTAATCAACATCCGAATGCTCAAGGCATGGGCCTGCGGCTCCGCCAGCTGATCCCGATGAGTGATGCCATACACCGCGCCAAAACCAAAAGCAGCCATGACCTGACGCTCCAGTTCTGTTGTCTGTTCCAAAGGCGTGCCAATCAGCTCACACATTTTGTCCACCATCTGCTCCAACTCGTTTGCTGCCGCAGCCAGAATTACGTCATTAATATCGTCAGCGTTGATAAAATTAGTCATATTGGTTTTCTCCATTTCTGCACCGTATTTGATCCATTCTCTCAGACTCTATGAGAACATTGTATCGGAGTTGGGGTGTTCGTTTCAAATTCTATCTATAGGTGGAGCTGCTAATCACGGCATGATTTATCGTCTGGCTAACTTCGAGACGAACTCTATAAAATATAACGTCATTCAATTACATCCGATTCCCTATAACATAATAAATAACAAAAAAACCAAATCTCCTCTTTTATAAGTCGACTTGGTTTAATTTATTGTACGAATATGCTCATCTAGCATACCATTTTATAAAAGAGGTGTTATAACTCAAGCCATCTCATGTTGCTTTTTCGACTCCACTTCATAGACCTGCGTATGTTGATTCTCGGCTAAAGACCATTCCACTGTACCTGGCTTGCGCACTTTCCATACCCAGGCTTGAACTCGCAGCGAGCTTCTGACCCAAGCTAAGGAAGCACAGCGTTTCTCAGAACGAACCGTCAACCCCCAATGAATAACACGAGCGAGCCAAGGATTCACATACTCATTATGTGAGCGAACAGATGGCAATTCATCCTGGAACAACCGCTGTTTCACGTCCATAGGGGGTTGCCCACATGTCCAATAATGGAGCAGAGCTGCCAAACTATAGATGTCCGACATCGGTCCTTGACTAGATTTCTCCGAATAAAACTCCAGCGGAGAATAACCTGCCGATGTAAATATCACCTGTTTCTCTCCGGATTGCATAGGCCAACGGGTAGCTGAGCCAAAGTCCAGAAGTTTGGGTGTACCATCCTCCATAACCATAATGTTGGAAGGTTTCACATCCCGGTGAAGAATGCCTTGCTTATGTATGTAATCCAATGTATCCACCAGTGGAAGCAGCGTCTCCGTTATGAAAGCAGCATCAAGAGCATGATTATGTTCATTCAAATACTCGGTCAATGTGATTCCCGTGCAGTATTCCATAACCAGATACCCCGTACCATTTGCTTCAAAATGATCCATATACGATACAATATGGGGATGATCCAGTTTCGATAATAGTTCACCTTCGAGCAGAAATGCAGCCAGTAACTCCTGATATTGCCCACCGTATCCTCGTGAAGAGCAGAACACCCCTCGCTTGTCTGCCTGCCGTTCAGCCATTCTCTGTGGGAAAAATTCCTTAATGGCTACTTTTGCACCTGTGTTACGATCTCGCCCTGCATATACAATAGCCAACTCACTGCTGGCTAATACCTGTCTTACCTGATATGTATCATTTATAATCACATTGCGCTGCAATGCCATTTTGCAATTGTCTTTTCTCATAACAGACCTCTTTTCAACCTTGTCGATCGGAAGACTTTCCGCGTAAATGCATCACTTGGTTTAACCAGTCAGCAATTCATCGCCAACTATACATATAAACCAAATGATGCAATTTGAAACACCTTAACGCGAAATATTTAAATATTAATGATATCAAGCCTTCTGCGATATACTGCTAATCCCTATCCACACTACTCTATAGAAGAAAAGCATTCTCTTATATAGAGTATCGACAGATGGATGTAATTACTTTATTAAACTGGAGAATAACATTTCTCATCCTTCATTTACAGCTTTTATTTATAATTATTCTGTAAAAAACGCCCGATTTCCTCGTTCATCTGAACCAATACGTCCTGTGAAGGAAAATGTCCTGTATCATACTTGATGGCTTCTACATTCGTAATAATCTTTTGAGCTCGCTCAATACACTTATCCGCTGGGAAAAAGACATCCTTCTCTCCTACCAATAACAAGGTTGGTGACGTATAATTCACCAGTTCTTCCCGCTCCGTAAGCTTGGGCAGATCCTGATCTATGCTGACGTATTTAAAAAGTTTGCCGATAATGTTTTTATCCATTTCTTTCATGCAGTTGCACGACATGTTGTCCGTAATTTTTTGCAAAGAAGATGGTGAAGAAGTCATACGATACTTGACGAGTGGCAGCGTGATATCCTGAGCTGTTTTAATTTTGGAATTGACCGCAAGACCCGCAGGAGCAACCAATACAGCACACGAAATGCGTTCCGGAATATAGGTAGCCAGTCTGAGAATAATGCCTCCTCCAAACGATGGGCCGATAAATGCACTCTTTTCGATATCATAGTGATCCAGCAGATCCGATACCCATAATGCCAAACTATCAAACCGTGTCGAGATACTCGCTTCCTCACTATAACCAGGATGACCAATCGTATCAGGAGCAATAATCCGGTATTCTTTAAATAAAGAAGAGAACCAGGACAACGTCATCGGATTCACACAATTACCGCCTTGGAGAATAAATAACGGCTTGCCATCTAGAGGACCCGTCAGTAAAACATGTGTCTTTCCAAAACGCGTCTCTACATACTCCCGAGTAAATTCCTCACCCAACTCGTTCAAATAAATCTCATACTCTTCAAGTATGCTGCTCTTGCCTTCTTCACTTCTATAAATGGAACTCATGTCTGCCTCCTGCAATATATACTCAAATACCCCATTCTATTGAATGGACTTGCTAATCAATGGACCAAAAAGATAAAGAGGGCCTGCAGATGACAGGCTCCTCCATATGTTTAACTAATCATATTCAGATGATTATAGAGCGGAAACTGGAAATTGTAAATAACGATTCTAATAGACCAGAAATTAAGGAGGCATCCTTTGGAAAAATCAATTTCATAACTCACTAAAAATGGATTTTTGTAACTAGATATAGACAAATTAAACCGCATTTATCTATATCTAGCCTTGATTGAAGCAGCGAAAGGTATTATGAAATTGATACGGATAAATACCTACTTCCGGCCGTAATCTGCCTTGATTTCGCCCCACTGCTTGGTCTGCCATTTTAGCACTTTATTGTTGTACGTATTCGTCTGGAGCCACTGCTCCGCACGATCAATCATCAACCAGATCTCTTCCGTGGAGTTGTCTCTTGGCAACGTTGTGGCTACTTTTTTCTGCTTTAGCCATTTCATGGCATTGACCGAGTCGGTATACACCGTTTTGGTACTGCCTTCTTTTTTCAGATGTGCAAGGGCATGTACAATGGCCAAAAATTCGCCCAGATTGTTCGTGCCTTTGGAGATCGGTCCGACGGAGAAAATAACCTCACCGGTGCGGGTGTCTACTCCTTTGTATTCTACAGGTCCGGGGTTACCACGTGTGCCCACATCAACAGAGACGCTGTCGTAATCCACTTCCTCTGACGTTTCCATGCCAGCACTTCTTCCGCTACCAGCCGACTTTGTCTTCGACGCTCCGCCTGCACTTGAACCCCAGTTCCCTTTCCAGCCAGCACGATACGCTTCTTCTGCGGCTGTTTTGGACTCATAGGATTTATATTTTGCTCCAGTATAATGATCCGTCTGCGCTTTGCAATCTGCCCATGTGTTATACACACCCGGCTTCTTGCCTTCCCAGACAACATAGTATTTCTGTTTTGCCACTGTAACCCGCTCCTTTGTTCACTTCATCAATACCCTATTGTAAACGATCCGGTGGGCGGAATGAAAGCTATGGATTTATCCATCTGCATAATTTCTCCAACTCCAGAACAGTCTAAGAAACAAAGCGCATACTGGAATAGAAAGGAATATACGTATGGACTGGATATGGAAATCTGTTTTACTTGTACTTATCGGCATGATTCTGCTGCGAATTGCAGGACGTAAGTCGATCTCACAGATGAGTGTCGCCACAACGGTCATCATGATCTCCATCGGAACAACGATTGTACAGCCCATCGCAAATCATGAGCTTGGCAAAGCGATTGGATCAGCATCAGTCTTCATTTTGACATTGCTTGTAGTGGAACAACTGCAATTGAAATTTAATATTTTTGAACGGTTAATGAGTGGCAGTTCCAAAATCGTGGTAGAGGACGGAAAGGTCATTATCCCGAATCTGAAACGCATGCGTTATACGATGGATCAGCTTGAGATGCATATGCGACAGCACGGAATTACAAGTGTAGACGATCTGGAGACGGCGACGGTGGAACCCAATGGTCAACTCGGTTATGTCCTGAAACGACATGCTCGTCCCGTGACGATTGGAGATCTGGAAGAGATCCTACGAAGTTATGCGATTACAGGTAGTAGTCCAGCAACGGGAGAACACCCCCAACAAGACAACAGCAACAAGTCTTCAACGCATAGCGATAATTCCTCCGATATTTTTCAAGAAGTCAGCAAAGGTGCTCATGCTCATCCCGTTGATCCTAAGCTTCAATAGTTAATCCCTCCCCCACCTAAAAATTAAAGACCGGCCCTGCGAGCAATCAACAACAACATCGCTCCAACAGGTACGGTCTATGTTCATTTCAATTGATTATTTCGAAAGATTGCTCCAGGTCATCCAAACAAAGATATAGCCCCAATCAACGTGTACTCAAGTATGCAATACCCAGGCCACCCGTAACTGGATTTGTATAGATTTCACAATCGACATCAAATACCTCACCAATCATCTCGCGAGTCAGAATATCTGCCGGTTTACCATGTACCACAATCTGGCCCTTTTTCACCACATAGAGATAATCGCAATATTCTGCGGCGAGTTCGAGATCATGCAGCGCTGCCAATATGCCAATGCCGAGTCCACGGACAATATTTAGAATCTGAAGCTGGTATTTGATGTCCAAATGGTTCGTTGGCTCGTCCAGGATCAGGAATTGGGGTTGCTGTGCCAAGACACGCGCCAAGACGACACGCTGTTTTTCCCCACCAGACAAAGACACGTAATTGCGGTCTGCATGTCCAGTCAGATGTACTTTTTCCAAAGCCTGCTCGACGATTTCGTGATCCCGTTCATTATCCGTCTCCAGCAGTTTTTTGTGTGGGGTACGGCCCATCATGACCATCTCGCGTACTGTAAAATCAAAACTCAATTCATTAAACTGGCCAACAACGCCCATGTGTCTGGAAACAAGCTTTGGACTGGATTTGAGAATATCGGTATTGTCCAGAAAAACCTTACCTTGCTGCGGTTTGATCACTTTATAAATGCTCTTGAGCAGTGTTGACTTGCCACAACCATTGGGTCCGATCAGTCCAACGAACTGTTTGCCGTTCACCTGTAATGAAATATCCTTGATGATGTCCGTGTTCAGCACAGAGATGGATACATTTTCTACGTTCAGCTTCATCTTTAATTTCCTCCAAAACCGTAGCCTTTTTTGACCAGCATATACATAAACATTGGTGCGCCAATCATGGCCGTAATAATCCCGATTGGCAACTCCACGCTGGATATGAGGGATCGTGCAATAACATCCGTCCAGATGAGGAAAATGGCTCCAAACAGCACGGATACAGGCATCACTTTACGATGGTCGGAACCCACGAGACCTCTGACGATATGCGGAATAATGAGGCCGACAAAACCAATCATGCCACAGCTCGCCACCATAACGCCTGTCACCAAAGCGGTTAACAGCATGTACACCCTGCGGTACACACTCAGATTAATGCCCAGTGTAACGGCTGCTTCATCCCCCAATAACATCGTATTAAGAACTCTGGACTGTAAAAGGAAAAATAGAATCGCCACCAGCACGACGATACCCACGAGTGGAAGCTTGTTCCATCCGGAAGCCGCCAGGCTGCCCATGGTCCAGAACGTCACCGTTTTGATGCCTTCAGCATTGTTGGCAAAATAAATAATAAAGTTCGAAAAAGCGCTGCATAACGCGTTAATCACCATTCCGGCAAGCACCAGCTTGACCGACGTCATTTTCCCCCGAATCCCTGCCAAAGTCAGGACCAGTAAGGACGCACCCATCGCACCGGCAAAGGCCCAGAAAGCCACCCCCGTCTGACCAAGCCACCCAATCGCACCGAATCCAATAAGAATTGCAAAGGTTGCTCCAAGTGAAGCGCCTGAGGATATACCCAGTATGTAAGGATCAGCGAGCGGATTCTGCACAGCAGCCTGCATAACAGCACCGCACAAGGCCAAGCCTGCACCGATAAACATCGCCATCAGCACACGCGGGAAACGAATCTGCCAAATGATATCGGTAAAGGAACCTGTCTCAATCGGTGTTGTCCCCCACTGAAATCCCGTTAATTTGTATAAAAGAATACGATATGACTCCGCCAGCGGGATACGAACCTGTCCAATGGAAACTGCAATACCTACGGATATAAGCGTAACCATGATTAAAGCTGCAATCAGTAAAGCAAACCCGGATTTACTATGAATCAGAGACTCTCTTTTCCCCATACGCTGTGTCTGAACCTGAACCGTCTGTGCCATCTCTTCCCCCATCAATTCGCGTAAAATGTAGAACAAATTAAATTTAGCTATTTACAATGTGTTTTCTCGGATTATAATTGAGAATGATTATCTTTGTCAATTTAAAACACATAGAAAAGGGGTTCATCATTTAATGAAATTCACATCCAGAACCATTGGCTTTGCTGCTCTAAGTCTCCTGTTACTGCTGCTTGCAGCCTGTTCGAATGCATCAACTTCTTCCCCTGCCGAAGAGACGACTTCAACAACTAACACGACAGAAACTTCAGCTCCTGCTGAGAATACAAATAAAACGACGTACCCGCTCACCATTGAGAATTTCACGATCTCGGGTGAGGGCGGCGAGTGGAAACCCAAAGTGCAAGTATTCGATAAAGCACCTGAACGTGTTGTTGCGAATACCCAATCTGCGGCTGAGATGCTCATCAAATTAGGTCTGACCGATAAAATGGTCGGTGTCGCTGCTCTATACGGTTCCGTTACACCGGATGTGGCTGATGATTTTGCCCAAATTCCGGTATTGTCCAAGGATTATGTAGGTAAAGAGCTGGTTGTAGGTGCAAGCCCGGATCTGGTTCTCGGACGGGGCGACCTGTTCGCTGATGCAGACTGGGGTGTGGGTACCGTCGATGGATTGAATGACATGAATATCCGCACGTTTCTGCAAACGACGAATCACAAAGGCTCACTAGATAGCCTCTATAGCGATATTGCACAACTTGGAAAGATCTTCGACGTTCAAGATAATGCCGCAACATTCACGGAAAGTCTGAAGAGTCGTGTTGAAGCCATTAAGGCAAGTGTAGCCGATCAGCCTGATCATACTTTTGCTTATATCGTACCCGCTACAGAAGACACCATTACGGTAAGCAGCATGCAGAACGATACGTATCAGCTTGATGCATTTAGCCTGTTGAAGCTGAAAAATACGTTTGATGGTGTGCAAGGTGAAGTTAGTGTAGAGCAACTGATCACAGCGAACCCGGACTACCTGCTCTTGTCCGCGTATGCCGGTTCACCGGATATCGACAAGCTGATTCAGAATCTGTATGCCAACCCTGCCCTGCAAAGTATGAACGCAATCAAGAACAAACAGATCTATGTCACAGATTTCAGCCAGTTCTGGGGTTATGGATATCAAATTCTGGATGGCATTGAGAAAATGGGACAGGAAATGAAGGCTAATCCAATCAAGTAGTGACTTGAGCGAAGAGCAGGAGAAGAAATTCTCACTGCTCTTTTGCTATATTGGGCGTGCAAGAAATCACGGATCAAAGCTTGACATTAGTTTGATAACAAACTATATTACACGTATGAAAACAAGAGACGCTATTTCACTCATATCCAAAATTAAAGAGAAGGTCAACCGTTTCATCCTTACTGAGATGGCTGAGCAGGGAATCCAGGATCTCGCCACGTCCCATGGGGATATCATCTATGCCCTGTACAACAATCACAGGATGACCATGGCTGAAATCGCCAAAAAAATTGGCAAGGATAAATCCACGGTGACTGCACTTGTGGACAAATTGGTGCGGACAGGATACGTCCTCAAGGAGCGTGATGCAACAGATTCACGAGTTGTTCATGTGGCTTTGACTGCAAAAGGCGAACAATTAAAGCCTGTTTTTGAAGAGATATCTCAGCGCATGCTGGACGCGTTCTATGCGGACGTTACGGAAGCTGAGAAAAAAGAACTGCTACGAATTTTAATGAAAATCCATAGCAACTTCTAATTTTTTTCGGAGAAATAGTTTGATATCAAACTAATATTTCAGAGGAGTTTTTTGGTATGACGGACTACACTCAATTTTTACCGGAACATGAGGTAAAGAAGATCGGAGAACATGATTTACACTTGGAGATATTCGCAGGAACCCCGCCTCATGACGAAAAAACAACGACCCAGAAGCCCCCACTGCTGTTCGTTCACGGTGCATACACAGGCAGCTGGATGTGGAGCAAATATATCCCCCACTTTGTCAAGCACGGTTGGACCTGTTATGTCATGAACCTGAGAAGTCACTACAAGAGTCGGGTCATGGATATGACAAAGATTACGTTTGACGATTATTTAGAGGATATTCGTGAAGTGTTAGCCGAGTTCAACGAGCCTCCCGTCCTCATTGGCTTTAGCATGGGTGGAATTCTCAGTCAAAAGATTGCAGAAACCGTTACTCTGGCAGGCCTGGTTGTGATCGACGCCAGTCTGAGCAAGGAAGTGCATGAGCTAATCCCCTACCCGGAAAGTAATCGTATCACACCTGGAATTATCATGCCTGCACCTGTCCGTGATGAACTAACCAGTATAGATGAGACGGCAGAAGACATTGCTTTTCAGCGTAAATATCTTCAGATGGAGTCTGCGAAGGCATTTAGCACATTTTCCGTGATGTTTGGAGCAGATGGCGGTGTATCCATTAATGGCGACCTGATCCATTGCCCCAGCTTGGTGATTAAGGCTGTTTCCTGTGAAGACGAAGATCAGAGAGGCAAATTAACTGCCCAACAGCTGGATGCTGAATATGCCGGACTGTGGGATACGACCCATACAGGTTTACTGGTAGGCCAACGGTACAAGGAACCTGTCGATATCATCCTTGAATGGGTGAACAGACAATTCCCCTTTGAATTAACGGAAAAACTCACAAAATAAAATAAATACCATGTTAATACCTCCTTTTTACCTTTAATCCTGTATGCAAAAGTTTATTTTTTTTAGATAAGCTTATATGCATAGTTCTGGATAGGATTAAACGATAAGAAAAGAGGTTTTTATTCATGGCCATTAACACACCCCTCCCAAAACAAAGGGAGCTACCTTCCATATCTTCAGAACGCCTTCCGTGGGCTGGGCTTCTTGCATTAGCCATGGCGGGATTTATTTGCATCCTCACTGAAAGCCTGCCTGCGGGACTGCTGCCGCAAATTGCAAAAGACTTGGGGATCACAGAAGCCCTCACAGGACAGTTGGTGACTCTTTATGCCATTGGATCACTTGTTGCTGCCATTCCCTTGACTACTGCTACACGCGGATGGAGACGCCGACCTCTACTGTTAGTATGCATTAGTGGTTTTCTTGTCTTTAACACCGTTACCGCCTTATCTTCGGATTACATCCTTACACTTGCTGCTCGTTTCATGGCTGGAGTCTCTGCGGGTGTGTTATGGGGCATGACAGCTGGTTATGCTCGTCGAATGGTCCCGGATTCGTTAAAAGGTAAAGCCATGGCCGTGGCTATGGTCGGCACACCGGTAGCATTAGCCCTGGGTGTTCCAATCGGTAGTTTTCTCAGTTCTTATGTCGGCTGGCGCCTCATCTTCGGGATGGTATCTCTTCTAACCGTAGCTTTAATCGTATGGGTTCTCTGGAAAATGCCGGATTTTGCCGGAGAGCCAGCTGGTGAACGTCTTCCGCTGCATAAGGTGTTTTTAATTCCGGGAGTTAGGCCTATTCTGTTTGTTGTTCTGGCCTGGATGCTTGCCCATAACATTCTATATACCTATATTTCTCCCTACCTTGCCCAGACCGTATTTGCTAACAGAGTAGACTTGATTTTGCTCATTTTCGGTTTTACTTCCATTGTTGGAATTTGGTTAACCGGAATGCTCATTGACCGATTTTTGAGGAGATTGGTAATCATTAGCTTGGCAGCATTCGCTCTCGCGTCTGTCGTGATGGGAATCGGTACTCATCAACCTATGATTATTATCCTTGGCATCATGATCTGGGGAATTACGTTTGGTGGGGCTGCCACGCTACTACAAACTGCCATTGCTCAAGCCGGAGGCAAAAGTACAGATGTCGCCCAATCGATGCTGGTTACAGCATGGAATCTGGCGATTGGCGGAGGAGGCATCATCGGGGGCATCCTTCTTGAGCTATTTGGAGCAGGATACCTTTCTGGGGCGCTGTTTATCTTGCTTATTCCTGCGTTGCTTGTAGCTATGCGTGCTTATAAATATGGATTTACCAGAGCAAATTAACAGGAAGGCATTTTTCATGAGTTACACGTAAGACAAAAGAGGAGTTCACTTGATGTGGACTCCTCTTCTGCATTACATTTCAAAGTTTTATAGACTGTAATCTTATTCTGCCTGTGCCAGCAGATTTGGTCCTTCCACGAGATTCTTATGTGCAATTGGAGAAGACATGGTGATTAAAGTCATGTAAGTACCGTACGGATCACACTTGTTCTGAAACTCCTCGAGCCCCTGAATGGTATCTGTGAGGATTTTCAGCAAGTAATTGTACTCTCCGCTTATCCGATAACATTCCACAACTTCAGGTGACGCACGACAGAAATCCAGGAAAGGATAACAATCCCGCGTACGAAAAAGAACATAGGCTGTGCTCTGCTTGCCCAATTTGGATGGGGAGATTACGGTTCGATATTCCTCGATGATTCCCTTTTCTTCCATTCGTTTGACTCGTTCAGTAACAGCGGGCTGAGATAACCCCACCAATTTGCCTAGTTCGGTCATGGATAATCTCGCCTGATTCTCCAAGTGATACAGAATATGCTGATCTATTTCGTCCATGTGATCCACTCCTTTAAATACATAAGATATATTCAGAAATTACCTTAAGTATATTCGCCAATTCATTATAATGCCTTTAACAAACCATGTAATACAAGATCAATCATTTATATAATAAACACAGTTATCACGAGAAATCAAATACATCAGTTGGTGAGAGGAAGATATGTATGAGTAAAAAAGACATGACGACATTGCATAATTATGTGGATGAAGCCATTGACCGCGCTCTAAGCGAAAAAAGAATCGTAGGAACAGTTGTACAAGTTGCTTTAAGAGGGGAACTGATATACAGCCGGGCTGCTGGTTTCGCGGACAGGGAGCAAAAGCGCAGCATGTCGGAAAACGCTCTGTTTCGACTTGCTTCCGTAACCAAACCTATTGTCTCGACAGCAGCTCTGGCATTAATCTCACAAGGAAAGCTGAGTGTGCATGATCCGGTGACACGCTGGCTTCCTGCATTCCGGCCCAAACTTGCTAATGGTCAGGACGCTTTAATATCAGTACATCAGTTGATGACACACACCGCAGGCTTGACATACCGTTTCTTCCAAGAAGATCAGGGAACCTATGAGCTCGCAGGAGTATCGGATGGAATGGATTGGTCTGAAATTAGTCTGGAGGAGAATCTGCAGAGGCTGGCTTCTGCTCCTCTTCTGTATGAGCCAGGCAACATGTGGAGATATTCCATTGCGACAGATGTACTTGGTGCCGTTATCGAAAAGGTAACTGGGATGTCACTACGAGAAGCTGTCCAAACGCTGGTTACTCATCCACTCCACATGACCGACACTGACTTTGTTGCGGTGGATTCGGAACGATTAACAGCCGCATATGCTAATGGTTCTGAAGAACCGCGTCTTCTTCATCAGGAGTTGGAGCTGATTCCTTTTATTGAGGGTACTGCTGGCTTCCGACTGTCACCCAATCGTGCGAATCGTACTTCTGCTTACTTGTCGGGCGGAGCGGGTATAGTTGGAAGTACCGGAGATTTTCTTACTTTACTTGAAGCATTGCGACAAGGAGGACAGCCTCTTCTTACAGAAGCCGTTGCGGCTGAGATGTCCACCAATCAAATCGGGGATCTCGTGATGCCATACTGGCCAGGCAGAGGGTTTGGCCTTGGTTTTACCGTACTTAAAGATCCTGTCGCAGCCGGTACACCGGAATCCCCGGGTACGTGGCGGATGGGTGGAACTTACGGTCATTCCTGGTTTGTTGATCCAAAAGAAGAACTTAGTGTTGTAGCATTCACCAACACGGCACTTGAAGGGATGTCGGGCCAGTATACCACCGATATCTGTGGTGCAATCTACGCAGGCATTCGTGAAGGCAAAGAGGCTACACGAATATAAATACGAATAACCGCCCAATATCATTGGGCGGCTATTTGGCAACGATGGTAAGGCTACTGTCTGTTATTACTCAAATTTTTCTTTTTAAAAAGGTAGATCCCCGCAACAAGAATAAACCACACTGGCGTGACAAACAGTGCCACACGCGTATCTTCGGCCAATGCCAATACCACCAACACAAATGCCAGAAACGCCAGGATCAAGTAGTTCGAAAACGGATATAGTGGCAGTTTGAAGCGGCTGCGACTCGCCAGTTCCGGCTGAGTACGGCGGTATCTGAGATGACAGATTACCATGATGCCCCATACAAAGATAAAACACACGGTCGACACGCTCGTGATCAGCGTAAATACACCTTCTGGCATGATATAGTTCAGCACAATCGCGATCAAAATAACAATTGTGGAGAAAAACAGCGCGTTGGAAGGAACCTTCCTGTTATTCAGTCGTGCAAATGACTCGGGTGCGTTGTGATCCTTTGCCATGGAGAACACCATACGGCTTGTACTGAATATGGCACTGTTACACGCTGAAGCTGCGGACGTCAGTACCACGAAGTTCACAATGCCGGCTGCGGCTGCAATACCCACAGCGGCAAACACTTGTACAAACGGACTTTCAGTAGGCACAATGGCGTTCCACGGATAAATACTCATAATAATCAGCAGTGCGCCAACATAGAAGAGCAGTACCCGGATCGGAATCTGGTTAATGGCTCTCGGAATAACCTTCTCCGGGTTCTCCGTTTCCCCCGCTGTGAGTCCCACCAGCTCCATGCCTACAAAGGCGAACACCACCATCTGGAACGATATGATGAACCCATGCAGTCCATTCGGAAACCATCCCCCATGACTCCACAGATTGGTGAAGCTTGCTGGACCCTGATCCGTCGTAAAACCTTTGAAGATCATATATAAACCAACAATAATGAGTGCCAGAATAGCCACGACTTTAATCAGGGCAAACCAGAATTCCATCTCCCCAAACAACTTTACCGTTGCCAAGTTCATGATTAATAAAATGACTAACGCTATTAACCCTGGCATCCACTGAGGTACATTCGGAAACCAAAACTGTGTATACAATCCAACGGCCGTAATATCAGCCATGGCAATGGAGATCCAGCAGAACCAATAGGTCCAGCCTGTAATAAATGCCGCCATATTTCCCAGGTAATCACGCACAAAATCGACAAAGGAATGATACTGCAAGTTGCTTAACAGCAGCTCCCCCAATGCACGCATGATCAGGAACAATACAACACCCGTAATAATATAGGCCAGCAAGATAGATGGCCCAGTTAGCTGAATCGTTTTGCCTGCTCCGAGAAACAGACCTGTACCGATCGCACCTCCGATCGCCATCAACTGCACATGCCTGTTCTTTAATCCCCTTGTTAACGTTTCTTGCTGCATGATCAACCACCACTCTCTTTCTGCAAATGCTCTCTACGATGCAAAATATTATTACTCATCATATAATAATCTGCCCAGAATACATATCCCTCTTTTATATATTTTTTTGCACAGCAAAGAGGCCACCTTTGTAAGAGGTGACCACTTCATATGCTCCTATTTCATGCCCTGGGCTTTTATCAATCTTAAGTTACATCCGATCCATACTATTATCAGCCTATGTACATTCCTTTGTTATTCTCATGCCAAGTTATGCTGATAATACATATCTATAGAAGTATTTTAAAATAAAAGTCAAGCATAGAGCGGCAACAACTAAAAAGGTAATCGCTAATGAACGTTCGTTTTTCCAAATTCGAATAGCATTAGCAACATTAATTATGAATAATGCAAGCAAGTTAATGGTACCCGAGTTTGATTGAAACGAGTTGAACACGATCATCATAAATCCTACAATCCAGATTAACAAAAACCACAGTGGAATCTTCTGAAAAAGCTGCTTCATTATGATGTACTCCTTATATATTAAATTGGTCTGTGTACAAGATATTCTTCAACGGGAATGGAAATTCCTTTATTTAGGTCATAATCCCAAATAATTAATACTATTTAGATCCAGTTTTAAGTATCTTCACAGTAAAAAGGGCTCCCGATAAAGGCGCCCTCTGGTCTGTTAATCTATTCCTTTTTCTTTTCCAATCTGTTTTGAGGATATCAATTAGTGTAATTTCATTGCCCTCTTTGTCCGTGCCATTTTCAGAGAGCGCAGTGTATCAAATTTTCGATCTTAATGCATCTCCCTACAAATGCGGAAGGTTCAGAAAGCACCATCTTTTTAACGAAAAGCGCTATCTATCCAACAACTACTTTTGCTTATAAAACTCGTGGTACAGCTTCATTAACGCTCGCTTCTCAATCCGTGATACATAAGAACGTGAGATGCCCAGTTCCTTCGCAATTTCGCGTTGAGTTCGTTCCTCCCCGCCTGCTTCCAGGCCAAATCGACCGATTACAACTTCCTTCTCCCGGTCATCCAGGATATCTAGATTGCGATAAATTTTGCTTTTTTCAATCTTGAGCTGTACCCGATCTACAACATCATCAGCTTCTGTGCCAAGGATATCGATTAATGTAATTTCATTGCCTTCTTTGTCCGTACCGATAGGGTCGTGCAGGGATACATCTTTGCGTGTTTTCTTCAGAGAACGCAGATGCATAAGTATCTCGTTTTCAATACATCTCGCCGCAAATGTGGCAAGCTTCGTGCCTTTGCCTTGTTGAAAACTTTCGATGGCTTTGATCAAACCAATGGTTCCGATGGAAATCAGGTCTTCCTGATCTTCACCCGTATTGTCGAACTTCTTGACGATATGCGCGACGAGGCGCAGATTGTGTTCAATGAGCAGATTGCGAGAGTGAGCATTGCCTTCAGCCATAAGGCGCAAATGTTTGGCTTCATCACCCTCAGCCAGTGGCTGGGGGAACGCATTATTTTTGACATACGAGACGAGTAACGTTAACTCTTTAATGAATAGAGCAATTGCGGTAAACAATCCGGGCACAGATGACACCTCCTGCAGTTTTACAACGATCTGGCCTGAGCACATGTGGGAACAGGGTCGATCTATTGTATGTAGGCAGAGGCCCAGAAGTGCACGTACACTTGAAAAAGGGGATGATCTTGCGAAGATTTCACAGACTCACAGAAACAATGGAGCCCACCCGCTGAAGCAGGAGAAATTCTTTTTCCACACTTTCGATAAAATACTTCTTTTCACCAAATAGGACAACATCATTCTGGGCTAATGAAACATCGCTTTTAAAATAGATCACATTGTCCGTTTCCCGGAATGCACCTTTGTAATAAAACATCAGATCCCTCTCCTTCATAACAGTACCTATGTAATAAATTAAACCAATACTTACACTCTCATTAACCCCATCTCCAAAATTAAAAATACCCATGTGCTCCTTTCCGATGACTTGATTCATAACAAAAACCCCAGCTCTGTAGGAAACAGAACTGAGGCTGCGGCATATCCAATATGAATCCCATTAAATTTTCTAGGAATACCGGTTAATCACTTGAAGATTCGTTGTGAGAACTGATACAGGCCGCTGTTCCAGACAGATGGTTCGTGTCCACCTACATCCAGATAAAAGGTATGCGGAATGTTCATGCTGCTCAAGCCATTTTTGAAATTCTGGCTGACCCATAACAGACCATCACTCGATCCACAGGAGATCCACAACAATTTGAGTTGGCTAGCGACTTGTCCCGGGTTGGAAACCAGCTGCGATACAGATTGAGTATTCGGTGCAGCCGAGAAGGCCCCTACCCAAGCGAAGGTATTCAGATTTTTCAATCCGAAGTTAAGCGACTGCCCACCACCCATGGACAGTCCGGCTAGCGCACGACTATTCTTGTCTTTGTACACCGGATAATTGGCCTCGATATGAGGAATCAGATCCTTGATCAGGTCTTGCTCAAACCGTTCAAACGCTGCCACTTTGTCCGGAGCAAAAATGTCACCGACTGGACGATCGTCCTTCATGCCACGGCCATTTGGCATAACAACGATCATCTGGGACAGCTTACCTTCCGAATACAGGTTGTCCAGAATGTTCTTTGGTTTCATTGCATTAACCCACTCATACTCATCTCCGCCGATGCCGTGCAGGAGATACAGGACGTTATACTTTTTATTCGGAGAATATCCTGGCGGTGTATACACCGTCGCTTTCCGTGTATTGCCTACCGTTGTGGAGTAATAGGATATCAGATTGGTATTTCCGTGCGGAATATTGTTTCGATAGCCATCATAACCCGGTGGTGCCGGCACCACCGGAGTGTTAGCCAGAGCATTGTTAGCGTCATTGCCGGATACATTCATAGATTCATACGCTGTGTTCTGAGCACCAACCTCGCTGGAATCCGTAGCAAAAGCCATTGTTGGGGCAATCATGGCAACGATCATCGAAAGACTTAAAAGGATTGTAATACGTTTTTTCATCTCAATTTCTCCTCTCAATTTTGTCAAACTTAAGTATGCGTTTCTCGAAGTTTCACTGGATTACGCTTGATGCTGAAGTTCAACTTTTTCTAACGCGGTGAAGCAAGCTTCCTCTCAACCCAAAATTGAAAGCCCTTACAATAAACAGGTTAGATCACCTCCCTTCCCTTCAGAAAAACACTGAAACATGTATATTTCACTCTGTTTTCCCGACAGGAATTACTTATATAGTATATTTAAACTTATTTATCCATTTTTTGCAACAATATTTTCATTTCTGGCGATTCAATTCAATGATCTTATAGCATCAGAGTTTTTCTTCTTTCTTCTTTATTCTTTATTCTCGAATCATAATTAAAATTGTAAAACACTGTTGTTAAATTGAATATTTTACCTTATTATAGCTTCCATAGGGGGTGTCTATGAACAATTTCAATAGATTCATAATATTTTTCTTCTGAGATATGCTTACGCAAAAGTTTCAACGTTTCGGCCGCCAATATCTTTTGCAACTACTTTATTTTCTGGGAGGAAAATGATGATGTTCAATGTACGCTTTTCGATCAAAAAAGCATGGGCTTCATTCCTGGTTATTACATTATTGCTGCCTTTACTTGTAGGGTTATGGCCATCTAATGTCTATGCTGCATCTAACAATGAAGGAAAAATATCCATAACCGCAGATGATGAGTTCACACTTTTTATAAACGGCAGACAGACGGGAAAAGGCACCGACTGGGCCAAAGCCTATACGTTCCCTGTGCCGATTCAATCTGGCATCAATGTGATTGCGGTTCAAGCGAAGGATATAGGCCTCTATGCGGGACTGCTGGCAGACCTTAGCTACGGAGATGAGAATCTGGTTACGGATTTCAACTGGAAAGTATCTGAACGATATATCGAAGGTTGGGAGCAGCCCAAATTCGATGATTCGTCATGGTCACGTGCTACTGACTTCGGACGGTATGGCAGTGATCCTTGGAAACAGATTAGTGGCATGCCTGAGGAGACCAGTGCACGCTGGATCTGGGCAGGCAAGACCAATGTGAATGCTCCAGTTTCAGAAGCATATTTTCGAATCTCATTTAACGTCTCCGAAGATGGACTGGCTATTAGCAATCCCATTTCTTCTTCAGGTCAATTCGAGCAAGTCGATTATCAGTTAAAACCGACCCAACCCATGCCTGCTTCCATTGTGAAGAGACTTCCCCTGGTAAATGCCGTCTTTGAAACGGTGGAAGAGAGAGGTTCTATAGAACTTAGCGCCCAAGAGGCTGCCCAAATCGGTAATAACCTAGCTCCTGGTCAGATCTTTCTCGATCAGTCCTCTGCCCGGGCTATCAAAGTTACAAGCGTCAATAGAAGCTCTGGTGGTATGCGGGTAGATTACACCACTCCGGGTGTGGAGGAATTGTTCGATTACTATGATATTCCGGAGCAGGAGGTCTCGTTCGAAGAGCGTAATATCGTCATGCCTGATCCTGAGATGGTATTGGATAGCAAGGAATGGCTTGTTCAGGAAACCCCTTCCTTGTTAGAGACCGATATAACTGACGATGCTGAAATGCGACAGTTCAACATCGACAACACGATTCAAAATGATTTAGATGCAAATATGGACAGGGTTGCGGATGCAGAAACAATGGATATCGCTTCCACGGATATCGCACCCATGGATCTGAATGATGTGAATTCCATGGACATGAATGATACAAATGATATGGATCTGAATGAAATAAACTCCACGGAATTAACTGATATTAATTCAACGGATCTGAATGATGTGATTCGTGCTGCTGGAGCAGGTGATTTTGCCAATTGCAAAAAATCCGGCAATGAGTTTGTCTGTGATTTCAAGAAGGTACTTGTAAATCAACAAAATGCAAACGGTAACAAAGTGTTCGTTGAAGCAGGTGGCAAGCTCACCTTGATTGCACCCAAAGTTACGGGGAAATACGGATTTTGGGGAAAATATGATCTGAAATTTACTGCTGGTGAGAAAGCCAACATCTATATCAAAGGTGATGCCAAGTTCAAAAAAGAGGTCAAAGTTCCAATCATGGGCTTCAACATTGGTGCTGGCAATCTCGGAGCCGTATCTGTCGGCGTTTTTCTGGTCATTGGTATTGACGGCAACGTCACCTTTGAATTTCAGGTCGATCAGGGATACACGGTTACCGCGGGAGTCAAAGGGAAAACGCGTGTCTTTATTCCCGTGAAGATCCAGCCTTACAGCAGTGTGAACAGATATCTTACGGTAACCCATAAAATTGAAGGACAGATCACTGCTTGGGCAGGAGCCAAAGCGGAAGTCGGTCTGAAAATTGCCGGCAAAAAAATACTTGAGGTAAGTGTTTTTGCCGGCATTGAAGGCACAGGAAAATGGACAAGCAGCAATAATGTGCCCAGTACCATGTCTCTAAAGATTGATGCTCTCGTCAAAGGAGAAGGAGCTGTATTTAATAAGTCCTTCAAACTCTTCGAGCTGCGCTGGAATTTGGTGAATCTGGTGAAAACCCCTACCAATCCGGGAACCGGACAGAACCTGGCACGAAATGCTGCCATAACGGTAACTTCCACCTATCCCGGGTATTCAGCAGCCCGAATCAATGACGGGGATCGTAACACGGCCTTGGGGGAAAATTATAGCTGGGCCAATAACCGTAATTCCTCACTTCCCCAATATGTCGTCATTGATTTGCCGGCATCGAGTTCAATCCAGCGAATTGATCTGTATACCACCCAGGGATACCCGCTTGCCAATTATGATCTGCAATACTGGAATGGCTCAAATTGGGTGAATCTTGTACAGATTACAGGCAATCAAGAGTTAACGCGTTCACACACATTTTCAGCAGTCAGTACCTCCAAGATCCGTGTCGTAGCGAGTAAAGGTCCTTCCCATCAGCCAACCTATGTGCGAATCAATGAGCTTGAAATCTATTAAAACAGCATACCCAAAAAGCCTCAGCCCCTGGTTACACAGGATTGCTGAGGCTTTCTTGACATCTGTTTAGTGTACGGATACTGGATTAACTACCTCTGCACCCTCGGGTGAAGTCAGTCTGTCCTTCATCAACAGACTGATGAACAATCCCAGCAAACCCAGTGCAGCAATTACTGCGGCATACAAAGGCACTGAGATAAGTCCCGTATGCGTAATTGCATACCCACCCATATAGGCACCAGCGGCATTTCCCAGGTTAAATGCCGAATGACTTGAGGTTGTCGCCAGCAGCGGCGCTTCGCGGGTCATATTCATAATCCGAATCTGAAGTCCCGGCATTATACCAAACGCGGCTACACCCCAGAAGAATATGGTGATTACCGCGAGATAAGGATTCTCTAGTGTAATCGTAAGTGCAGCTAACAGAACAGCTAAGATCCCAAAGTTGACGATTAACGAAGGCATCAGCTTCCAGTCTGCCAGACGGCCGCCAACCAAATTGCCCAAGGTTACACCGAAGCCAAACAACACCAGAATCCAGGTCACACTTTGCTCTGCAAAGCCGCTGATATCCACAAGCATCGGCGTAATATAGGTGAAGACTGTAAACAAACTTCCGCACCCCAACGCCCCAATAAGCAGAACCAGCAACACTTGTGGACGAACCAGATTCCGAAATTGCTGTCCGAGGTTCGCTGGTGCTCCTTGCGGGAGGACGGGAATGAAACGAATGATACCAATCAACGAAATGATGCCCAAGATCGTAATCGCCCCGAAAGATGACCGCCATCCAAGCTGTTGCCCGATAAACGTACCAAACGGAACGCCAATAATGTTGGCAATCGTTAGCCCCGCGAGAACAACCGATACCGCTCCTGCCCTTCTCTCGGGCGCAACAAGCCGCGTTGCCATGATTGAACCTACACCAAGGAACGTACCATGAGCAAATGCCGTTAATATCCGTGCTGAGATTAACAACCCATAGGTGGGAGCAATAACGGACAATGCGTTCCCGATAATGAAAATGCACATCAGCAGTACCAGCAGTTTTTTCTGCGGA
This sequence comes from Paenibacillus sp. FSL K6-1122, assembly GCF_037977015.1. Lineage (NCBI taxonomy): Bacteria > Bacillati > Bacillota > Bacilli > Caryophanales > Paenibacillaceae > Paenibacillus > Paenibacillus sp. FSL K6-1122. Next base: position 5,166,910 of record NZ_CP150272.1, read on the forward strand.
ATCTTGTGTGTAAATACGGTCAATATCGGCGCACCTACCGCTACACCAAGCGCATATCCCGTAATGAGTTGTCCAGCCTGCGGAATACTTACATTCAGGTCTGTTGCCACATTGGGCAGCAAGCCCATAATAATAAATTCAGTCATACCAATCGCAAAAGCCCCTATCGTCAGGCATAACAGGGATAATGGAAACGCCCCTCGTTTACCTGACTGCGAAGCCTGTGGTTCTGTTGTGTGTCCTGTGGTGCTCATAGATGTTCTCTTCTCCTGTCTCTAATCAACGATTTTCTGTCGCCTTCAACCACAAGGCATCTGTTAGTTGTTCGAACGTTTCACGCATAGCCAGCTTGTCCCGCCAGTGTGCCGGAATACCACTCAGTCCATAATAAGCACCTGCGATCTGCCCATACACCGCACCTGTAGTGTCCGCATCATCACCCAGATTAACAGCTAACAACGCGCCTTCTTCAAAGCTTGATGACTTATGAAACGCCCATAGTGCTGCTTCAAGTGAACGAACCACATAGCCGCTGCCCTTAATTTCTGGCGGTTCTTTGCTCTGATAGGAACCCATAACAACCTCTTCAATAGCAGGCGAAAAAGTAGGTTCTTCCCTCCACTGTCTGCATGTCTCCGGCATCAACATGACGCTCTTGTTCGCTCCGCGCAGACCGGCAACAATTATGGCGGCCAGCACTTCACATGCTTCCACACTTTCCGTTGCAGCATGTGTTGTCCGGGAGCTCAGCCCGGCATAACGAACCGCCTCGTTTGGTTGATTAGCATAAGCCATCGCGACAGGTGCAAGCCTCATGATAGAGCCATTGCCCGCTGTCATCGGGTCAATTGATCCGCTGTAGGCTTCTCCAGTTATCTCAAACCTCTCCAAGGCACTTCTTGTGGCCCCGCCGATATCAAAGCAATCGCCTGTGCTGCTCATATACCCGACCTTGTACCAATTGGTGTATCTGCGCATCTGATCCGCAGGATCAAAGTCTGCCTTGCGTACCAGACTTTCTGCCAGACACAGAGCCATGGATGTATCATCTGTCCATTGCCCTGCCTCCAGCCCGAATACACCGCCACCCACGATATCCGTTACGGGTTCAAATGTGCCCGGGCTGCTGAATTCCACGGTAGTTCCCAACGCATCACCCGCTGCAAGCCCGATGAAGCAGCCATTGAAACGGTCCTTTTGCAACATGCTTGTCTTCCTCCCTTACTCCATATACTTTCAGAATCTTTCTTCCATTCTCCCACAGGGCCTGATCTGGCGTAAAGCTAATAAAATCCAATAAATTCAGCTCCATTTCTTCTATTATAAAAGTGTCGAAAGCTGTTGAACGGCCAGACTATCCAATTTTCATAAAAAAATTTTTATTTTTTTGAACTGTAAAAACAGTTTATTCAGTACACCGCTTACATGCAAAAGGGTTAACGGTTTGCAACGTTCATCATTTTCTGAAAACAAATCATACACGTGAAAATTTTCAATGTAAACAATCATGACGCGCTTGACCCTTCGGTTTGTCCTATGTTACGGTTTTATTAGCTTCAAACGCATATTTTTTCCCAAATTAATATTCATTTTCGGTTTATTGCGTCAACTAATATCCCGCAGGTTAATGAATACAGGGAATGAATTTGCAGAAAATTTTCATTTTTTTATTTTATCCCCAAACTAATTCTGAAACAGGAGGAACAAATTTATGATTAAGGCACTGGTGTTTGATTTCGACGGAACGATTATTGATACAGAGACAGCATGGTATATTGCTTTTCGTGATGCTTACAAGGAACACGGCGTAGATTTAACCCTGGAGATGTATTCACAATGCATCGGTACCAGTCTGAAAACATTTAATCCATATGAGTACCTCATCACAGATTTGAATCTTCCGATCGATCGGGAAGAGTTCAGGGAATCCGTTCAGTTGCAGCACGCTGCATTGATGAACAAAGAAAAGGTGCGTCCTGGTATTCAGGAATATCTTGAACAAGCACGTGAAGCCGGACTGAAACTCGCTGTAGCATCCAGCTCCAAACGGGAGTGGGTTGAACAACATCTGGAACAACTGAAACTGAAAGATTATTTTGAAGTCATTCGTACGGCAGATGATGTTGCAAATGTGAAGCCTGACCCGGAACTCTATACTCAAGCACTTGAAGCCCTTGGAGTAACTGCAGACGAAGCCGTAGCGATTGAGGATTCACCTAACGGCGCGCGTGCAGCTGCTGCGGCTGGTATGCACTGCGTAGTCATATCGAATACCATCACAGGAACACTGGAATTCGATATGCCTCACCAACGGCTGTCTTGCTTGACTGACCTTACATTTAACGATTTGATTTCGAAGCCACTCGTCACTACCGTCTAAGGTCTGCACGAATTTCGCGATTTAATCCTTAAAGGGGGAGTTCACACATGAAAGCTGTACATTTTGGTGCGGGCAATATAGGCCGCGGTTTTATCGGTCATATGTTGTCCGCTTCCGACTACGAAGTCTGCTTTGTCGCACGTAACCCGAAGAAAATCTCCATGCTTCAAGAGAGACAGGAATATCCGATTACACTTGCCAATAGAGATCAGGACACTACGATTGTCAACAACGTGACGGCTATTAATGTGAATGAGCAGAATCTGGTTGCTGAAGAGATCGCTTCAGCCGATGTGATCACAACCGCGGTGGGTGTATCTGCACTCGGAGATATCGCCGAACCGATCGCCAAAGGCATTCAACTTCGCATGAAAAACAATAATCAGGCTCCACTGCATATTATCGCTTGCGAAAATGCCATCGGTGGTAGCACCAGGTTGAAGAAACGCATCTATCCGTTTCTGGATGAACAAACTCGCAAAAAAGCCGAACGTTATGTTTCTTTCCCCAATGCAGCTGTGGACCGGATTGTTCCGGCTCAAAACCACAAAGACCCGCTGCAGGTCACTGTTGAACCTTTTTACGAATGGGTCGTTCATCGTCCAGCACTTCTGGATGGATTTAAGAAAATAGATGGCGTCCACTATGTGGATTCGCTTGAACCTTATATCGAGCGTAAAATGTTTACGGTCAATACAGGCCATTGTGCCGCCGCATACTTCGGCTATCTCGAAGGATTCAAGACGATCCGCCAGGTGATGAGTAATTCCACCCTTCGGGCCAAAGTGCGCCATGTTATGGAAGAGACCGGTCAGATGCTTATCCAGAAGCACGGATTCAACGCTCAGAAGCATAACAAATATATCGACACCATACTGGAACGCTTCGCCAATCCCAACCTGACGGATCAGGTCACCCGGGTCGGACGTTCCCCCCTTCGCAAGCTTTCGCCTCATGATCGGCTTGTTCGCCCAGCGCTGCAGGCCAGTGAATTCGGAATTGAAATTCCTCATTTAACTTCTGCTATGGCGGCCGCAATGCTGTTTAATGACAAACGCGACGAGGAAGCCATGAAGCTACAACACATGATTCGCGAAGATGGCGTCTCCGCCTTCATCCGTGAACACATGGGAATTCCCGACGAACATCCCGTTCATCAGAATGTAATCGCCCGTTATCAAGAACTCAGAGGGCGCAAGGAATCGACTATACTAACCTGATTAACGGATCAGGGCATGGGTTCGATCCTGCAAACTGAATAGAAGCACGGCCAAGAAGCCGGAAGGAACCTATGCAGCTGCATCGCTCCTTCCGGCTATTTGTCTATGCACGGCACGGTACATCCTATCTATATTGTAGTAACGTTAATAAAACAGCGCATCTCCTCTCTCAAGGAAACACGCTGTTTAGGGAATCTTTTTAATTTAATTTTCTACTCATTCATAATGGAATTGAGGGATGCATATACCATGGGCAGGAAACCTTCCGAAGGTTCACCAATAGGTGCTTGGATGTGGAAAATGAAACCATTGCCGTCCAGTTCTTTGACAATAAAGTACTCTGTTTTCTTATCATTCTGGGACATCATGTATAATCTTGCATCCTTCATCGGGCCGTTGCTGAGTTGTTCAGCTGTTAACTGCTTCACTTCTCCGGTCTCGGACAGCTCTTCCTTGGCATCCATCTTCAGCGCATCCAGATTGTAATTCGCCGGCAGCTTCTCAATCTCTACCTCATAATCCGGATCAATCTTCATTGTTAATTCATGGTCTTCGGCGTCAAAAGCCATCGGTTCAAACACATAAAGTGAATAACCTTTCGCTTGTGCCAGTGTCACTGGACGTTTCTCGGTCATTCCTTCTACCGTCACTTCCAGCTCTGATGTCTTCGGACGATCGGACGTTACTGTACCGCCTGCATTGGAACCGTTATTTTCATCACTAGATTCAATCTTTGCAATCTCTGTAAGTACCAACTGTTTCGTTGTTGCATCAATCGTTTTCTCTACATATTTGAAACGAACGGAATCTTCGTCATCGATATCATCCAGAGACTTCTGCAGATCTTCGCTCACCTGGAATGACATCGGCTTCTCATTCACTCGAATCTCCACGGTATGTGGATCAGCCCATCCAGTCAGAATACCTTCTGCTTCAATTGTAGCACTTTCATTTGGTTGTTGCTCCGGTGCTGGTGACTGTTCTTCCGTATTATTCACTGTTGGCTGTGCAGCAGGATTACTGTTCCCACAAGCCACAAGCGAGAATCCCATAAGTAAAACCAGGAGTGATGCACTGACTTTCATTGTATTTCCTTTTCGCATATGAACACCTCCGTTAGCTTATACGCAATGATGCTTGTCCATGTTGCTTCTCATCCATTGGCTTGGCTGTATACTAGTACTTACACGGGAGACAGGCAGCTCAATCATGCAAAATATCTGAATCGTTGCTCAGATCCTCTACTCAGCTGGCCTGATCCATCTGTACCAGTTTGGCATTGGCTCCGTTAAATGCTTTGGTCTGGAGGTTAAATTGCTTTCGGAATTCAGCAAGCTTCGCATATTCGCTATTCCGTACCCGAATGGCTCGCTTAATCTTAACCAGATTAGGTTCTGCACTTTCTCTCATCAGATCATACAACTGCTCATCGGCACTCAGACTCAACTGATACGAAGCAACAAAATTTTCCAATGCACGTGCTCTTGCTTCATATTGATCCAGCACCTTTTCAGCCTGTGCCAACGTTTCTTCTTTTTCAAATGATAGTTCTTTCAATGAACCGCGCAGGGCCACCGTCTTCTCGTTGGTCTGTTCCATGGCCTCTTCCGCCTGTTTCAACAACGTTCTTCGTTCATGGATATGATCTGCTGCCTGATCCAGCAGTGCTTCGAGATCACTGTTTTTGTTCTTGCCTTTGTCTAAAATAGACTTGTATAACTTCATATCTTCCTGCTCATGACTGGTCAGCGTCTTCAAACTCTGATCGATCTCCTGACCGCTGAGCACCAATTGGTTTATCTGATTTGCCGCAGGCTCCTGCGGATCTCCACAACCACACACCAGCAGAATTAGCAATACACTAACTGCCGCAAGCGCCACTTTTTTACTCGTTAGCACCAAAGTCCTTCCTCTCTTGCATCATCTTGTTGTTATATTACAAGCGGGTATCTCCGCTAAAATTGGCTACCCAGTGTGCATCCGGATCGTATACTTCGAACTCGTAACCCCGATCTTCGAGTAACTTCAGAATGCGTGGTAAAGCATGAACCGTCTGCTCCCGCTCATGCATCAGAATCACTTCCTTATCCCGATGTACACTTTTGCTCACCCGGGCCACAATCTTGTCCGGCTGACCGGGAAGATTCCAATCGAGTGAATCTGTCGTCCAGTCCCACATTTTGAATCCGGCCGCCGCAATGTCACCTCTGAACTTTTCACCGATCTGTGGACTGCTGCCATAAGGTGCACGAATAAGATGAGGTGTAAAACCAATCAGGTCCTGCACCATCTTCTGCTCTTTCTTGAACTCTTTCACAAAGTTTGCCGAGTTGCCGCTCTTATACAGCTTTTTATAGTTATGCGTCATGCTGTGAAGTCCAGGATAACTGCCTTCCTTCAACAGCCGTTTCACCGCTTCTGGATGCTGATTCAACTGACGTCCGATCATGAAAAAGGTAGCCTTCGCCTCATGCTGCTTCAATATATCCAGCAGTTGTTCCGTATATTCAGTTGGCCCATCATCAAACGTTATGTATGCCAATTTGCGAACCTGGCCCTGGAACCGTGCCGGCTCCTCCTTCGCATCCGGAGTAACTTGTATCATGCCGAGCTTGGCCGGCTGTTCGATTACAGTAATCGGAGGCGGCGCCACAACGCTTTTGATCCAATGCGTCATGCCAAAGAATACATATGTAATACCGGTAACGAACAGTACCAAGAGCATTAGAGCTATGATTACCCTTCCATACCGGATTTTTCTTCGTTTATGTGTTTTCGTGCGACTTGTGCTAGGCGGAATACTGCCACGCTCTCCCGCTCTCTCTTGTTGAACTCTCACTGTCATGCCACTTCCTTACTTTCATTTTTTCCCGATTATTGGTATATTATCTCGTTTCATGTCTCTATATAGAAGATTAATAGAAAAATGGATCGGGAGAATGACAGAATAGTTACAAGCCCGGTTACAATCTACTTATCTCTTCGTTCTCTTTATCTTTCCTGCGGTTGTCTTCTCCTGTATAATGAAGTGATTTACGCTATCAGACTTCAAGAAGGAGCTACACCCATGACAAGCTTGAACCGTGCCGGCAGATCCATCTATCTGTTATTCTTTGTCGGCATTATCGCCATTTCTTTCTCTTCGATCTTTGTACGCTGGTCTACCGCAGATGTTGCGGTCATTGCCATGTACCGTCTATTTCTGACCAATCTGCTGATGCTGCCTTTTGTCTGGAAATACAGACATGAGATGATGCGTCTGAGCTTACGGCAGTGGGGCTTGCTGCTTGCATCCGGTGTGATGCTGGCCCTTCATTTTCTGCTCTGGATGGGTTCGCTACGGCTCACCAGTGTTGCCAGTTCCACAGTTATTCTCGCGCTGGAGCCTATACTGATTCTTGCCGGTTCGGTATGGCTGTTCAAAGCCAAAATTAACCGCATGATGATCATCGGCATGGGCATCGCCCTGCTTGGATCAATCGTCATTGGTGCAGGAGATTTCCAGTTGGAAGGTACTGCCCTGCAAGGTGATATCCTGTCTTTACTTGGCACAATTGCAGTTGCTGTCCATATGCTGCTGGGTCAATTTTTGCGAGCGGGACTTAGTGCATTTTCGTATAACTTCTGGGTTTTCTTCGTAGCTGCTTGCACGCTGGCGGTATATAATCTGATCATGGGCCACCCGTTCGGGGGTTACGCTGCGTCAGAGTGGGGAATCTTCCTGCTGCTCGCCATTGTGCCGACAATCTTCGGACATTATCTTTTCAACTGGCTGCTTCAATATATGAATGCCACGACGGTATCCATGGGCGTACTTGGGGAACCCGTATTCTCTTCATTACTGGCCTGGATGCTGCTCGGCGAATCCCTCAGTGCATTACAGATGTCTGCCGGGGTCGTCATTATATTCGGGGTATGGATCTTCATTCGATATGGCAAAACCAAACCTCAACCCATTCCTGCTGATGCTCCTATCGCTGGCAAAGGGCCTGTTGAACCTACTACGGTATAACGTATTCATACGTAATGCATAGTTATGAACGACTCTACCACTCTCATAAGGCGGTGTATTTTGATGAAAAATATTGTATCCATGCGCTGGCTGCTCGCCAGAATGTATGAACCGGATGTAGTTATTGCAGATTGCCGATTCTTGCTCGGTCAGCCGGAGACTGGAAGACAAGCCTATGAAGCTGGACATATTCCAGGAGCTGTCTATCTCGATTTGGAAAAAGATCTGTCCGCTCCTGTGTCTTCGCACGGAGGACGTCACCCACTTCCTGATCCGGCTGTGCTCGCAAGTCGTCTCTCCAAAGCTGGCATCGGCTCCAATAGTCGTATTGTTGCTTATGACGATCAAGGCGGGATGAATGCATCTCGGCTATGGTGGCTGCTTCGCTATATCGGTCATGAACAGGTGTATATCATGGACGAAGGTTTCTCCGCTTGGAAAAACGCCAAATTCCCAGTGACCGCGGATGTGCCAGTTCAGATCCCGGCTTCTTTTGAGGTGAATGTGCAGCCAGCCATGCTGGCAAGTGTTGAGGATGTTCAGCAGGCTTCGGCAAATGACAGTGCCGTGCTAATTGACTCCCGTGATGCTCGCCGTTATGCGGGTCTGGAGGAACCGATTGATGCCAAGGCCGGACATATTCCGGGTGCGGTGAATTATTTTTGGAAAGATGTGTTGGATTGGGACGGACGTTGGACAGATACTGGGGTGTTAGAAGAGCGTTTCAGTAAGCTGGACAAGGATGGTGCGATTATCGTGTATTGCGGTTCTGGCGTCTCGGCCTGCCCTAACGTGATTGCGCTGGAAGAAGCGGGATTCTCGAATGTGAAATTGTATTCCGGAAGCTGGAGCGACTGGATTAGTTATGAGGAAAATCCGGTGGCTATAGGCGATGCAGAATCGCACAAAGACGTATAACAGTGTATAGATGTTGAATACATCGCTAGGTGGGTTATCTGCCCCGGCGATGTATTTTTCTATTTTTGGTCAACATCGAGTCAACAATACAACCCTTTAAGTATTTAAAAGCACACAGAAGTAGACCTAAAGTGGCAGCTTTTTTTGATTCATGATAACGGAAAAAACCGTGATGGACATCTGTCCACCACGGTTGAATAATGAAATCTATTATTGCTTTTTACTTAACGATACATTAGCTGTTAACGTCTTATCGATCGTCGTCCAGTTGACATAAGCACCTAATATTTCATTAATAACAGAAACCGGAACTACGGTTTCGCTATTTAAAAGCTTAGGTACGTTACTATTGAACACTAGTTTATCGTTAATTGAATACACATCTGAACCAATTTGAGCACTTATATTTTTCGTACCTAATTTGATTTGCGTTGAACGCGTCTTATTATCCCATTCTACTGTGCCGCCCAATAGCTCCGACATTGTTCGAATCGGTACGTAGAACTCATCGTTATGAACAACCGGTTTGATTGTCGTACCACCCACATTCATGGCAACGTCAACATATTCAAGGAAATCGGTCTTTCGAATGAGTCCATGAACCCCTTTCGTTCGGTCTACCACCTGAGATACTTCATAATCCGTTGCCGCCGATAGGTAAGCATAAGCTACACCTCTATCCATATCAAGCTTATCGGATAAGAATTGAATCGATTCACGTACGGATTCTTTCATGGCTTCATCCAAATCAGGGTCCAGTCCAATTGGAATCCAATAATCCTCGGTTTCAGCAAAGGGTTGCGTGAATTCTCCGCTGTGTGGTAGTGATGGATCACCTTTCTTTAACACCGTTAACCGAACTGTCCCCCTTAAGGAAGCTTCCAATGCAGTTAACGCTACTTCTCCATCTCCTTGAGCAAAGTGTGGATCTCCAGTATAGAATAGCCCACCTTTAACTTGAATCGGATAATAAATAGTTGCACCAACACCCAACTCATTAATATCCATATTGCCTCCTGTTTCAATAGGTGGGATAGAACTCACAACTTCACTGGTATTTGGTGCAACCCCCATAACACCTAGAAACGGGTTAATTGGGAAACGTACATTTTTGCCAGCTTTTGTTGGTAATACTCCATACCAATTGCCGTTGATTTCTTCAATAGGCGTAAATATAGATACATTATTATATAATTCTGGTTTTGTTGCGCTAGCTCCCTCTTGTGGGCCTGTATTTTCTGGAAATTCGTTAGGAAGGGCACCTTTACCATGGCGGTTAGAAATGACACCATATGGAACTCGAGTTTGCAACGAAAGGACTTCTACTTTAAGAACATCTCCCGGCTCCGCTCCCTCAACCGCTACTGGCCCAGTGATAATATGAGGGCCGTCTTTTACATAATCATGCTTAATCTCAGAAGCCGCAATCACCTTCGCATCATCCAACACTCCATCGGGGGATATCCCGAATTTGCCGAAGTACTCCACTGGATTTCTCCCTTGATCCTCTATCAGTCCCTCATGCGATACTGTATCAAATGTTACAGCACTTCCTGATGGTACAGTAAGAATCGGAGAGCTGTCTCGATTAGGCAGTGATCCCCAGCGAATGTTCTCAATCGCAGACGTTACATAATAATTACCTTCTACCTTATCAAGGGTTGTTGGTTGCAGTGGCATACTAAAACCCACTGAAGGTAGAGCAAATGTAAACATACTTATAATCCCTACTGAAACTCCAAATTTCCTAATCGTTCGGTTAATAAACATTATGCTCCCCCTCTATGATATGTAATATTTTCTAACACAAATAAACACTAACATATAAATACATTTACAACAATATTATTTTGTTAACAAACATAACATTAAGGAGCTATTTTTCAAGAATAAACTTATAAACATAAACAATATGTTAATATACTTATCATATGGAAGGCGTGTAAAACTAAAATACTCCTAGTAACTTAAGGATCCATCTTCAGAGATTTGAACAAACGAAATTAAGTTACAGGAAAACTATGTATGTCTTTGATGTTTATGAACCCGCCCCAAGAATACTACTGCACTCCGGTTCAGGCTTAATCACCTGTCCGCACGTGATTGCACTGGAAAAAGCGGGATACTCAAATGTGAAGTTGTATTCCGGAAGCTGGAGTTACTGGATTAGTTATGAGGAGAATCCGGTGGCTATCGGGGAAGAGTAGGTACGGAGCACAAGTCTGCAGGATCTCAAAAACAAATACACCGCCATGCAGGCTGATGCCTGGGGCGGTGTATTTTCTAGTGCCTGAGCGTCACTCGGGAATATGGGAGAGATAGAGGCATGTTTCATGGGGAGACTGATCCAACCAAATCCTTTCTCGCTCAATGAAACAGGATCTGCAAAAGAAAATGAGGAGAAGCATTCATGAGTCCATGTATCAAGATAATCACCCATATTTTACGATAGCGGGCCCATAAATAACCAAGAAACAGACCTGTAACCCCATGATTTGCAATTACTGTTGCCACATCAATATCCCAATGACCATTTCCTTGAATGGCGACATGCCAAATGGACCATAGTATTGAAACTAGTAGTATGGCGGGCCATCTTCCAAGCAACGTCTCCAATCGGGTTTGCAGCCATACCCGATAAAAAACTTCCTCCAATACGCTATTGATCATAAAACCAATCAACACCAAGAGAAGTAATTCTGTCATATCGGTTGCTACGATCTCTCCTTCTGGTTGTGCAATTGGAGAATAGAACTTTAGATAACCCCAGACCAAAATAACGATTAGTGGTACGATGACGTGTCTGCGAGTGCGAGGTTTTACCGAGATAATGTCTTGATGCCCGCCAGCCATTTTGCGATAAATCAGCAATAAAATCAACGGAGTGAACAATAATGTCGTTAACTTGAACGCCAAATAATATAGCTGGAAATGTAATCCTTGCTGGTCTATCGTTATCAGAGAAACCGTAAATAAAACGCCTGACAGCAATAATACAATCGATTGAACGACCAAGTGCTGTTTCTCCATTTGTTGGAAAATTGAGGAATCATGACTTTGATAAGGAATCATATGGATTAGAAAAATACCAAGGAATGCCGGTAACATACTATGCCATATTGGAATCACTTCCTCATGATCAGCCGTGTACCTTATATTCAAATTTCCGGTCCACACTAACCACAATACAGCAGCAAATATAATGATCATACATAATAAGCCGATTGCCTTTCCCCATGCTGGAAGCATTACTTTGAATTGCTGATTCATTCCAATTGCACTCCTTTGAGTGGCATGTTGCGTTTGCCCCATTCTTTTTTTAATTCAGTTGAGTTAAATAAATTCTAGCACATCCCTTCTTCATCGTCTATTTATTTCAGTTGAGTTAAATAATATGATATTCTGTGTGTATGCCAAAAATCGTGGACCATGAGAAGATGAAGAATATTATCGCTGAAGCTACTTGGAAAATCATTAGTGAGAAAGGCATTCATCATGCAACGTCAAGAACGATTGCGAAGGAGGCCGGATTATCACAAGGCGCTTTAAGACATTACTTTTCAAAACAAGAGAGTCTATTAGCGTTTGCAATTGAGTTAGTTAAGGAAAAGGTACTTACTCGAATAAAAAATCTGAATGCAAGAGAACTGGCGCCTCAAGAAAGAATTGTTGAATACTTGCTCGAACTAGTCCCGACGGATGAACAAACATTATTGGAAATGGAGGTTTGGTTTGCATTTGTAAGCTATGGAAAAACGCAAAAAGGGTTCGACGCCAATTATGAGGACCTGCAAAACGCAATCAAGAACTGCATCATGTACTTGAAAAATGAAGGTCTTCTGCGTACAACCGATGAAGAGAAGGAACAAGAAAAACTGTATGCCTTTATGAATGGGATGGCTCTCAATTTGTATCTAGAGCCGGATAAGATAAATAGAACACGAAGCAAAGAAATGATACAAGACTATATCAATTGGATTATACGTTAAAGGAAAACTTGATGCATAGATCAGGGAGCTAAGCCAGCTGACCCGCGCCTAGCAAAATACACAAGAAAGTCCGGTGGCTACCGGGGAAAAATAAAGACTAAAGAGCCCACGTTTTGTGTGGGCTTCTTTGTGCTTCCATTATATCCATGTAGCATTTTAGATGCTTACATTTCCGACCTCTGTAACGTTCAGATTCAGCCTATGTTTTCGGCATACTTCGTAAAAATCTTCTGAAACAATGGGTTTGAAGATATTGATATAATCCAGCATGAAAAATTCATGCTCGCCAATTCGCTCTTTATGAAGGCAGATTTGAGATACAACTTTGACGATCTTACGTGGAGGCTGTTGTACAGATGCAGCAATGACCGCTTTGCGCCCATATTCCGAACGTTCATAATCGAAAACATCCAAACGATCGAGCTGATGTGCAGTCCAATAGGTTATTTCAACCGCACGACCGTCGTGGTAACAGACCGTTGTCGGAATAAACTGTATATTTGTTTTCGTTTCCTCCAACAGCGTTTTAAAACGATCTGATACGTGTCTCGTTCCTGTGATCGTCTCAAAATAATCTACGTTCAGGTTGCGTACCGTAGACAGTAGCTCAACCTCTGCCGTTGTCCCCTCAGGCAACGGATTCTCTATCGCCAAATAATTAATATCTAATTGGGGAGTGAAAGTTGTTCCGCCACTAATAAACCCTCTACGTGGATATTGAGATTCCAGAAAATAATAGTTCAAAAGAATGATGTCTCCTTTCCAAATAAAGTTCCTTTCAATCAATTATACAGGTTAAGCGGCCCCTCCAATTACTCCGCGGTTTTAAGCAAGTTATCCACAATAAAATCAAGCTGTTTGTCTAACGAATAAATATCGTTGTAGAAAAATAAACCAAAGCTCATATCAATCAGACGTCCTTCTTTGACTGCGGGGATGTTATTCCAAATTGAATTGTCTGACAGATCAACCATTCCTTCAAAGGAAGAACGGAATATATAATCACCCACATATTCAGGTAATACTTCATAAGAAACGTCCTTGCTTGTAGCATCGTTTCTTGCATTTTCAATTTCACGTTGCAAGACTTCAGGTGCTTTCATCCCTAAATATTGATAAATAATCTGCGACCCCCGGCCATAACCCAAGCCTGTCATTACAGCCATGGAACCTTTGTTACTTTCCATTATTGTGACGGTTTTATCCAAAATACCTGCTTGTTCAAGTTTTTCCTTGCTTTGCTCAACCTTTTTGTGAAGGTTATCTAACATTTCCTGAGCTTGTCCCTCTTTACCCAGAATTTCACCAAGCAAATTCATACGTTCTTCTACTGGCAAGTCATAAGGAATATATACTGTAGGGGCAATCATTTTAAGTCCTTCATAGATTTCTTCATTGGTAACAATAATGAGATCGGGATTAAGCGCAGTTACTGCTTCCGGGTCCGGCTTAAATGCTCCTAATGAAGTGCCACCTTCCAGTTCGCTCGCAAAAGCCGCTCCTTCTTCTATAGAAGAAATCCCCACAGGATTTACGCCTAAAGCAAGCAAATCACCCATTAGATACAGGACAACCACTCGTTGTGGATTAACCGGTACTTCAATATCACCTTTTATGGTGGTTACGGTCTTCATTTGAGATTGTGTATCTGTATTGTTAGCGTTGTTGGCCGATACCTGATTCGTTGGCTTCTGAGAACCTTCATTGGCTGCCGGACTTCCTGCCCCACCAGTTGAACAAGCACTAAGCAATAGGCTTAAACAAAGTAATAATGTGATAGCCAAGGGTGTCTTTCTACTTCTGTACATCAATAATTCCTCCTCAAATATATGCTGATTATGATAATCATTATCAATATATAAGGAAGTTAGATCCTGTACAATGCCTAATCGTGCCACAGTCGATGGTACATTAGGACTTTCATGCTGCTTACGATAACGAATAGGTGCAATCCCCATATATTTTTTAAATATTTTAGCAAGATAATAACCATCCGGATAACCAACAGCCTTGGCAATTTCCTGTAAAGTAGCATCTGTAGCAAGCAGCAGTTCCTTCGCTTTGTTCATCCGGATTTGAATGACAAAATCAATCGGACTATAACCAGTCTGGCGTTTGAATAGCCTTGATAAATGACGTGGACTGCTGTCCATAAGCTCTGCTAACAAGTCCATTGTAATGGGTTCAGCATAGTGTTCCTGCATATAATATTTCATTTGGGCAACCAGGTCTGGCTTTATTGTTGGCACGCGCCCATTGTGGATTTGCCATAACAACTCGTATACAAATTGATAAAATAATGACTTTACATGGAACTGTTCCAGTGCCTCATGCTCTTCCCAAGCTGTCATCATGTACTGTACTTTGCCTAACAAGGAAACAGGCTGATCAGGTGCAAAGCCGTATTGAAGCTTGAAGGGATTACGGTGCTCCATCAAGGCCAGAATATCCTGACGTTCAGGCAGCGGGATGATGGCTTTGTAATAAATCATATAATATTCAAGGAACTCTTCAACAGGCAAAATGTTCAGGCAACAGCCCTTCCCACCATGCAAAACATGGAATCGTGAGACCTGATGATCTTTTCCATCCAACCGTATAACAGCATTGCCACGCACCATGTATAAGAAACAGCTCGCAGGGAATCGGTAGGAGTGAAGTACCTCCTTCCTTTGCATAGTTATATGGCGAATATCCATTATTTTAATAGATGCCTTGTTCCATAATAAAAGATGTTCATTGAAATGTAAGATGGCTTCCCAGCTCCTTAAAATCATTGGTCATATATAGTCAATAGAGAGTCAACTTGCATGCAAAATAGGGGCCGGATCACCCACTAACGTGAGTACCCGACCCCTTACTTTGATATACATATGAATATACAGACCTTAATCAACACTTTAACAGATCGAAAAGAAACAGTCTATATTTTTGGGAAAATACTCTATATATTTAGGTTGCTGGCCGGCAAAATACAGTTGAAACGGAGCTTAAGTCGATGATGTCCAACAACCATCTTACTCGTGAAGAATTACAGGATTATGTGCAACATGTATTTGGTGCCAGTTACCTCATAACGCAGAGCGCAAGAATACATGGAGGCGCACAAAAAGTCATTTACAAAATTGACTGCACGAATGGTTTCACTTGTATGCTGTACGTTTGGGATATTTCCAGCAACTATTTTCAGGAAGAGATCTTGAATGAACCCACTTTCCACAGTTCCTATGGCAGCGAACTTTTCTCTTTGAATACTCGCTTTCTCGCTCAACATGGAATTCGAACACCAATCTTGTATGATCTAAATAACGATAGAGACCAGCGCTCTTATGATTTTGCTCTTGTTGAGTATGTGGATGGACAGAAAGCCGAAGCCTATTTCCAGCATAAAAATCACAAAGATCGGGATGAGTTGTTTCAACGGATCAGGGATATGTTGTCTAATATGCATGGAATCCAAAGAAACGTTTATGGAAACGCCAACGATAACAGCAAAAAGGCTGGGCCTTGCTACCAAGTTCAGCGGTTAGATGCCGAAACAGCCTTATCCTATGCATCCAAACACATGACAGATATAAGGAAAAATGACGAAAGGTTGCTTGAGAAACTTTACGAATTGGAAGCAGCAATTCAACCTAGGGATCTCTATAGTTTCATTCATGGAGAGTTAGGTCCGGATCATATATGGATAGATCATGCTATGCAACCATGCCTTATTGATATTGAGGGCGCAGGATTCTTCGATCTCGAACATGAGCATAGCTTTCTGGAGTTTCGATTTGGAGACTTTTATCATTACGTAAAAAATAACGATCTCGACCCGGAGCGGATGACATTTTATCGATTTTGCCATCACTTGTCCTTGATATCAGGAGGATTGAAACTGCTTCATAGACAATTCCCCGATCAGCAATTCGCTAGGGGGCTCGCGGAGTATCATGCCAGATGTGCAGTTCAGATGCTTTCATGAATATGGATATAAGCCTGGAAGGAGATTTGAGCATGGAGTTTATTCACGAAGATGAAAAACTTGCAGTGAGCGTTATTCAAGCCATTCACACTGGAGATATTCCAACGTTAGAGCAACTGCTGGCAGAGAATCCGGGATTGGCAAACATAAGAATATTGGAAAGAAAGCCTGACAACGTAGATACAGACTCCAGTATCTCTCGAACGCTGCTACACGTGGTGACGGATTGGCCGGGGCACTTCCCTAATGGAGCGGATACCGTGCAAGTATTGACCAAGTTCGGTGCGGAAGTGAACGCTCCTTTTGTCGGTCCAAATATTGAAACACCTTTGCATTGGGCTGCAAGCTCCAATGACGTTCAAGTGCTCGATGCCCTTCTTGATGCTGGCGCAGACATTGAAACGCCTGGCGCGGTGATCGCCGGTGGCACGCCGCTGGACGATGCTATTGCTTTTGCACAATGGAATGCAGCATGGCGCTTGGTTGAGCGCGGTGCGATCTTTGCCCTTTGGCATGCCGCCGCCCTTGGAGATATTCACGCCATACAAGAACATTTTAAAGGAGCCAAACTCCCGGAACGTTATCCTTGGGGAACAACCACCTCCCCTTCTCCGCCCGATGCAGTAACCGTTGCCTTCTGGTGTGCTTGCCATGGAGGTCAAAGAGAAACAGCCGAATACCTGCTTGACCAAGGCGCCGAACTGAACTGGATAGCCAGCTGGGATGGAATGACTCCACTGGACACAGCAAAACGTAATTTTTCAGCTGAACTGATCCCGTGGCTTGAAAGTCAAGGTGCTAAATCCGCTAACGAGATTCACACAGGTAGATGAAAAGCTAGCATGGAATTGCCATTCGCCAGTGGCTGCGAATACAGTTATGAGGAGAATCCGGTGGCCACTGGGGAAGTATAGAAGACTCCAACAAATATCCACAACGAAAAGGACATCGCCACTTGAGCGATGTCCTTTTCGTTGTGGAGTGACCCTAGAACCGTGAGAGGCGGCAAGGGTCTAATTCATTTCTTGATTTGCCATCAATAATTTCACTTGCAGCCAGATTCGCAATCAGCGGCGCCAGCGTAATTGCAGAATGCATTACCGTCAGATAAAGTCCATTCATGTGATCATGGAAGCCCACAATCGGATAACCGTCTTCAGGCATGGGTCTCCATCCAACCTTTATGCTCTCCAGTTCCAGTTGATTTCCGTGCTTGAGACTGCGACGCAATGTGTCGTAAGCTCGCTTACCGACCGCCTGTGGTCCGTTTTCCTCCGACTCGTCGATATAATCTTCCGCAGCCAGCAGCGTATAATCTGTCAGTTGACGCGCTTCAAATTGCGCATTGGAGATTAATGTGTGTATCCGTTTATTAGCAGTTTTCATCCGAATCAGAATTGAAGGTGACGAAGTTACCGGCACGTGACAACCTAACGGGTTACAAAGTTCGGGTGTACCTGTTCCTGCGGCCAATACCACAACATCCGACTCCACAAAACCCTTGGATGTATGAACACCAACCAGACGGGGACCCGCTTGCTTCAGCTGTGTAACGTTGGTGTCGAACTGAATCTTTGCTCCGTACTCTTGCGCTTTGCTCAACAACAGCTCGGTTACCGCTATAGGGTCCACCGCACCTTCTTCGCTGACAAACATGGCTTCATCCGGATATTCCTTCAGATTGGGCTCCAATGCCTCAAGCTGCTCCCGGGTTAATTTTTGAAAGTGTTGCTCCCTTAGAGGCGGGGTGTCCCAAGTTAGCGCACCATGCCAATGAATTTTCAGTTCGGACAACTCTTGCTGAAGTGTGTGATATTCTTCCACAGCTGCATCGTACAAATGCCAGTATTCAAGAGCCACTCTATGCGTCGTATGTATCCAGGCAAATGATTTTTCTGTGACTTCACGCGCCGCGGCTGAGTGCCGTTCAATAACCGTTACATCTTGATTTCGTTTGGCTAGATGATAGGCCATACACGCCCCAACAATCCCTGCACCAATGATCACAATTTTTTGTTTATTCAAAACTAACTCTCCCTTGTCACCCTATCCCCCCAAGGAATCGATTTTCCGTGGTTCGGATGGGTGTGCTCCTTTTTCGTCTTCTTCGTTATACAGCTTCTCCATATGCTGCATATGGCCGGCTCCCCAGTCGCTCATTGTCTGGAGCACAGGTTTCATAAGCTGTCCGTACTCCGTAATCGAGTATTCGACCTTAGGCGGAATTTGGGCATATACTTCGCGATGCACAATATCGTGATACTCCAGTTCTTTTAACTGCTGGGTAAGCATTTTTTTTGAAATATCCGGAATGGCTTTTTGTAATTCGCTGAACCGCATTGTACCGTTGCTCAGCAGTCGTAGAAGAATCAAAGATTTCCATTTACCCGTGAGGATATCCAAGGCCGTTCCGAATTTGCAATATACCGTCATTCTTATTCCTCACTTTCTGACCATACCCGGGTATACTTTTGGTTACCTGGTTAGGTTTAAGTGCCTACTTCCAGATTGGGCCTTCTCACTTTAGTATAGAGGCAGATATTAAAATCGAGCAAGTGAGGGGATAAGAAAAGATGAATGTAACGTTATGGATCGTACAACTTATATTGGCGCTAGGTTTCATATATTCAGGATGGATGAAAACCATTCGTATCGAGTCGTCAAAAAAGACCTGGGCCTGGGTCAATGATGTGCCAAAAAGTCTAGTTATTTTGATCGGTATCGCGGAGCTACTCGGAGTGCTGGGCCTTGTTTTGCCTTGGGCACTGAACATCACTCCGGTGCTTACGCCGATCGCCGCAATCGCTTTGGCTGTTGTTACACTGCTTGGAATGCTGTTTCATATTCGGCGTAAAGAGTACCGGGAGCTCGGCGTAAATATCTTTTTTATAGTTCTTGCGTTGATCGTAGCCTTTGGAAGACTATAAAGGAAACGGGGAACGTTCTGGAAAGTGACAAAAAGCCACTAATATTATTATATAATAACCTCACCACATAAAAGGCTGGCTTCAACAGCTCATGGAAGGAAGACAACTCTCTATTGAAAGCAACCTTGAATGTACAAGAACACATACTCATCTGGAATTGTGCATCGCTCAAAATCATGGATGTACGACATATTGTCATACAGGCCGACGAGTGCGTACGTCCTTACCTGTTCCCTGCCAGCGCCTTTTTGTACGTAACGAATGGCAATGCAACCGTGATCTTAGACGGAAATGAGCATGCTACCAAACCATTTTATATGCTTCATGGGGGCAAAAACACCCGTCTGGACATCATCCTAACGGACGAATCCTTTCATTATTACCTGATTTTCTATAAAGCCTCCTTACCGCTGCCTGGCAAGCAGCATACACTTCAACAACCGGATCAACCATTGCCATTCCATCTCCAGTACGGTTTTATTCCATATCATCCTGCCATCCTCTACGAAATCACTGAGCGAATGCTGGGCGAGTGGAATAAACCGGGACGCTTGGAGCGACTCCATACCAAAACACTATTCTATCAATTTGTATATGAATTGCTCAGACAAATGGATCAACAGCAGGTAAGCATTGTTAGGCCTAACCTTGCTTCTCAGCTTATTCGCTATATGCAGGAGCACTACGCCAAGCCGCTGACGCGGGAAACCCTCGCTCATACATTCCATTACAGCGTCCCTTATCTGTCCAAGTACTTCCGACGTGAAACTGACGCAAGTCTAATCGATTACTTAATCGGTATTAGGATGAACAAAGCAGTAACGCTGCTGCAAAAGACCGAGTTATCTCTG
Organism: Paenibacillus sp. FSL K6-1122; assembly: GCF_037977015.1. Lineage (NCBI taxonomy): Bacteria > Bacillati > Bacillota > Bacilli > Caryophanales > Paenibacillaceae > Paenibacillus > Paenibacillus sp. FSL K6-1122. The sequence continues at coordinate 5,187,177 of NZ_CP150272.1, forward strand.
CAAGAAGTCGCTGCAAGCGTCGGATATGCTGATGTATCCTATTTTATAAGAATGTTCAAAAAACATACGGGAGTCACACCAAAGCAATTCAAGGATGAGTCCGGACAAGTGACAAAAGGTTCTTATCGTCCTATCCTTAGGCTTCGATCATCCATTGCTCCGCGTAAACTCCGTCGTTATATTGATATCAGAGATGATAATCATTATCAACATAGCGAAAAAGGAGATTTACGGATGTATAGAAGCAAACTACCTGTAGGAATTACCCTACTGTTGTGCCTAACTCTATTGGTTAGCGCATGTTCCAGGCCAGCAAACACGAATGGAAGCACTGGCAGTACGCAAAGTCCAATTGTAGGTGCAGAGAGTAATATCAGTAACACCACAAACGGAAGCTCGGAGATGATACCCTATTCTGCGGTTAACGGTGAAGTACAAATCCCCAAAAAACCTCAAAGGGTAGTAATGGTTGCAGGAGCCTTTACCGGTCATTTGCTAGCTCTTGGCCTTAAGCCTGTTGGAACTGGTGATGAGTCCTTTAACAGTTATACAGAAGGAAAGCTCGATGACGTTGTCAACATCGGTAACGATGTACCCTACGAGAAAATCATGGAGTTGCAGCCGGATTTAATTGTCGTTTGGAATGACCCTGAAACGATCGAAAAGCTGTCCAAAATTGCGCCGACCGTCGCTGTTGAATATGGAATACCTCTAAGGGAGCAATTGATGGATTTTGGCAAGATGACTGGTAGAGAAGAGCAAGCGAAGGCCTGGATCGCAGAGTGGGATGCTAAGATCGCTGAATATAAACCACTCGTGGAGCAAGCGGTAGGTGATCGCACGGTTTCGATTTTTGATACGGGAAGTGCCAAAGAATTTTATGCCTACGGGAGCTTTGGTAGAGGTGGAGATATTATTTATGGCGAGTTCGGCCTGAAGGCACCGCCGATGATCCAGAAGGAAGCCATCGATAGCGGTAAAGGTTGGGCCAAGTTATCACTTGAATTGTTACCACAATATGCAGGAGATTATATCTTTGTAAGTGGATGGACAGGTGATGAGAGTGGAGATTCCGTTTTTGAAGGTCCTATCTGGGATAACCTCCCTGCTGTCCAGAATAATCACGTTTATCGCGAGGAAAGCCGTGGCTTCGTGTTTAGTGACCCAATTTCGTTGGAAGCCCAACTTAAATTTGTCGTAGACAGCCTAACCAAAACAGAGTGAAATTGAGTAGGCCACGGTATGTACGAGGCGAGGAGCAATCCTCGTCTTTTTATGTTTTTGTATAGTCCTTATCTTTCATTTGAAGAGAGTTTGAAAACAAAAGCACACACATAAACAGGGACCTCTCACCATGTTGGCAAGAGTCCCTGTCTTTAAACTTGTTATATAGCCCATTTTCCGTTAAGTGATGGTAAGGCCGCCACTTGCATATCCCGCTACCGTTGTAGCCACATCAATTCCGGCTGTTACTGATGCTGAGAACACCATAAGCAGGCGGTCACCGGCAGATACCGGAATACTCAGTCCTGTAGTCACCCCGCTGGATATTGTACCCAGTGCCAAAATGCCGGTCAGTGGAGGAGCTAAAGTTACCAATGCACCCGGTACAGCTGTAAAGGAGTTATTAGGTGTAGTGGATCGGAATAATTGTGCAGTTAAGGTTACTGTAGATCCAACCAAACTAAGTCCGGCTGTTGTGCTGAAATAAGCGGCCAGTGAAGTAATCGTTCCTGCACGCGATGCTGAGAAAGCAAAGTTAAGCAATGTGCCTGCAGCGCCTGTGAGATCAATAATTCCTCCGTTAACACTTACTCCGGTAGAACTGTTGCCAAAACCAACTAAACTGGAAGTATTCAAAAGTCCACCCAAAACTGTAGTCAACACAACGGGAAGTCCTGATGCATAAGGAATAATTGTTCCAGAACCACTCGCACCCGTAGCCCCGGTTGTACCGGTTGTACCTGTTGCTCCGGTTACTCCCGTTGTACCTGATGCGCCTGTTGCTCCCGTTACTCCGGTTGTACCTGCTGTGCCTGTTGCTCCGGTTACTCCCGTTGTACCTGGTACGCCTGTTTCTCCTGTTGCTCCTGTTGTACCTGCTGTGCCTGTCGCTCCTGTTACACCCGTTGTACCTGCTGTGCCTGTCGCTCCCGTTACACCCGTTGTACCTGCTGTGCCTGTCGCTCCTGTTACTCCGGTTGTACCTGATGCGCCTGTCGCTCCTGTTACACCCGTTGTACCTGCTGTGCCTGTCGCTCCTGTTACTCCGGTTGTACCTGCTGTGCCTGTCGCTCCTGTTACACCCGTTGTACCTGCTGTGCCTGTCGCTCCCGTTACTCCCGTTGTACCTGCTGTGCCTGTCGCTCCTGTTACTCCGGTTGTACCTGCCGTGCCTGTTGCTCCTGTTACACCCGTTGTACCTGCTGTGCCTGTCGCTCCTGTTACTCCGGTTGTACCTGCTGTGCCTGTCGCTCCCGTTACTCCCGTTGTACCTGCTGTGCCTGTCGCTCCCGTTACTCCGGTTGTACCTGCTGTGCCTGTCGCTCCGGTTACACCTGTTGTACCTGCCGTGCCTGTTGCTCCGGTTACTCCCGTTGTACCTGCTGTGCCTGTTGCTCCGGTTACTCCCGTTGTACCTGCTGTGCCTGTTGCTCCGGTTACTCCCGTTGTACCTGCTGTGCCTGTTGCTCCGGTTACTCCCGTTGTACCTGCTGTGCCTGTTGCTCCGGTTACTCCCGTTGTACCTGCTGTGCCTGTTGCTCCGGTTACTCCCGTTGTACCTGCTGTGCCTTGTGCTCCTGTTGCACCTGTCACTCCAGCTGTCCCTGGTGTGCCTGTCGCCCCCGTAGCCCCAGTTGCGCCTGTAGCTCCGTTGATGCTTGGGGTTTCACCCAGCAATTCGGAAGAAACCAAACGATGGGCTGTTACCAATGCGCCTGTGCTGCTCTTACCCCATACGGATACTTGCACAGGATCATTAACCGTCGCTGTTGTTGTAAAAGTAAACTCGAAGGCATCTAAATTGGCAAAATAGTTGTTGGTTACTATTTGATTAGGTGCGATGTCAAAAGACTCACTGACATACAGAACCCTCATTCCACCACTCATGTAATACCCTTGTATTTGTATGGTTGAGGTACTCACATCACTACGGTTATCAATTTTGACTGTAACTGTCTGAGTCGGCCTTACACCGCTAACAGCATTATTTTCTATTGGCCCTGTTGATAAAAAGCTCATCGCTACATCTCCTCTTTTGGGGATTTCTGATCTCCTAGATGTCATTAACTGTTTTTTCGTGCTCCACCACCCGGTGTGCATCTACCAATTGCCCAGAGGCTTGTTTGCCCCACACTGAAATCCCTACTTCCTCCACACCTTCCACGTCTGTTCCAAAAACAAACTCAAAAGCAGCTAAATCTGCAAAATAAGTTCTGGTCACTGCTTCATTAGGAGCAATACTGATTACTTCACTCACATACAGCGTTCTTGTTGTGCTTAGCACATACCCCTGAATGGATACTGTTACAGAGTCCACCTCAGCCCGACTTACCAATCTAATCGTTACCTGTTGGGTCGGTCTAACCCCGGAAACCGGATTGTTTTCAATCGGCCCAGTTGACAAAATAGCCATTTTTCCCATCCCACCTTTATGAACCTCTGACTCTAGCAGTATTTGGCATAAGCTCACTAGATAGTAATATTCAAACACTCAATCAACGGTGTGGACAAAACACAGGGGGCACCCCACCATTATCACTTAACAACCTTCTACGCTCAGGGCTTTAGCTATACAAAAACTGGAATATGTACAACAAAGAGAAGAAATTATGCAATGTCAAAGTTGGTCAGCAAGTAAGAGTAGACTTTGTTATATAACCAGGATCGATTCCAGAAAAAAACGAAAATGACCGTTCCCCCGTTAGATTCCAGGGAAACGGTCACAGCTTAAGACGTCTTTTTCTCGTATCTAATTGTTGGCCGGGTAAAGCTATGCTTGAAAGTGTAGTTTTATAGAATACGAGATAGTATTTTTACCATCAAGCCCAATGTTAAACACATAGAATAATCACTTTCTTCATCCTCTACTAATAAAATAGAAAAAGATTGTATTATCTTAAAATTGTGATATGATATCGTCAAGTTAATAAACATTTAAAAGAAAATATGAAAGATAATTACATTTAAATGTGACCAAACCTCTTTCTTCGCCAAATTTCAGTGTTCTAACCCATTTTATTGAAAGCGATTACAAAAAGAAACCTGACAGATTATAGCTTTTCTAATCGCACCCACAGATGCAGGCTTACTTCGGGTTATAGCCACTCCCCTTGCTGCCGTGACCACATACCCGGTGCACAGGTTGTCTGGCTTAAACCATATATGACAACATGAAGACTTAACCTAACAGCCAACCTAACCATTATTTCAAGAAGGGGGTGACATGAGGAAAATCTTTTCGTTTTTTCGACATTTCATCATCTCAGTTATTCTGAATTTCAGCTCACCAACTAATCCAATCTCATGGAGGCGAAACGTATGATTCGTAAACCGCTAGTTTTGTTGTTGTCGTGTCTGCTAATCTTTGTCACCCTGCCCGTTGAATCGAGCCATGCAGCCAATGCAGCCGTTGCCAAACTTCCTGGAAACTCTAATCCCCTCATCGATCATAAACTGGGAGCTGATCCTTATGTGCTCGTCCATAACAATCGGGTCTATGTCTACATGACAGGTGATGCATATCTGTACAACAGTGACGGCTCTGTCCGAGAGAACCAGTACAGCACGATTGGGAAAATTAACGTCATCTCCTCAGCTGACATGGTGAACTGGACAGACCATGGTTCCATCCCTGTAGCAGGTGCGAATAATGCCAATAATGGACAAGGAATTGCCAAATGGGCTACTCAGTCCTGGGCTCCTGCCATGGCGAAGAAAACCATTGCTGGCAAAGAAAAGTTTTTCCTGTACTTTGCCAACTCGGGTGGAGGTATTGGCGTACTCACGGCTGATTCCCCCATTGGACCGTGGTCCGATCCAATTGGTCGTGCCCTCCTGACTCACGGTACACCGGGTATGTCTGGCGTAACCTGGCTCTTTGATCCGGCTGTACTTGTCGATGATGATGGCTCTGCTTACTTGTATGCTGGAGGCGGCATCCCGAACGATACCAATGCTGCTTCCATTGCCAATCCCAAAACAGCTCGGGTCATTCGTCTCGGTGCCGACATGACCAGTGTGGTGGGCAGTGCTGTGACTATTGATTCTCCTTATATGTTCGAAGATTCTGGCATCCACAAGTATAACGGCAAATATTATTACTCCTACTGCATCAACTTCGCGGGAACACACCCCACTGCATATCCGAAAGGTGAGATCGGATACATGGTCAGCGACAGCCCGATGGGGCCTTTCACGTATAAAGGACACTTTCTGAAAAATCCCGGCACGTTCTTCGGTGTAGGCGGCAATAACCACCATGCCGTTTTCCAATTCAACAACGAATGGTATGTGGCGTACCATGCGCAAACGGTAAGCAAGGCATTCCTCGGTGATGGTAAAGGGTACCGTTCCACACATATCAACAAACTGACACATAATGCGGATGGAACAATCCAGGAAGTTCAGGGGAATATGACAGGTGTACCTCAGACCACTAACCTCAACCCGTATGTCCGCGTGGAAGCCGAAACCATTGGCTGGCAAGCAGGAATTAACACTGAACCGAGTCAAGCGAGCGGTGGACCTGTAGCCAATCAGAATGTCACTAATATTCATAACGGGGATTGGATCGCGGTCGGCAATGTTGATTTCGGCTCAGCTGGAGCCTCCAAGTTCAAGGCCAATGTCGCTTCTACCGGAAATGGCAACATCGAGGTACGACTGGACAGTCCGACAGGTCCTCTGGCTGGAACACTTAATGTAAGCTCAACCGGCGGTTCGCAAACTTGGCGCGAGATGGAGACGAATGTAACCAACGCAACGGGTGTACATCGTTTGTATCTGGTGTTTACAGGCTCAGGCAATGGAAATCTGTTCAAACTGGACTACTGGCAATTCACATCCGGTTCGGGCGGCAACCCTAACCCAAATCCTAATCCTAATCCAAACGTTACCCGTTACGAAGCCGAGAATATGACGCTTGGCGGCCAATACGCTGGCGTAATCAGTTCCCCTTTTAATGGAGTCGCTCTTTACGGGAACAATGATTATGCAGCATACAATCAATATTTTGCATTCCCAACCCATCAATTCTCTGTTCGCGGCGCTTCCAACAACAATAATACAGCTCGTGTTGATCTGGTCATCGGGGGTGTAACCGCTGGTTCTTTCTACTTCACGGGAACGGAGCCGACCGTTCAAACCCTCACCGGCATCACTCACGCTACAGGCAATCAGGAAATCAAGCTGGTCGTAACAACGGATAATGGCACTTGGGATGCTTACATTGATTATCTGGAGTACTCGCTTTAATTCATAGGACATGATCGATTGGGAGGATAGAATATGTGGAAAAAAATCAGTGCTCTTCTACTCGCTCTTCCTTTGCTTATAACATCATTCCCTTGGACAAGTCCCGCTGCTTCAGCCGCAACGTTCAGCAATCCGGTTATTTACGCGGATGTTCCTGACAGTGACGTCATTCGGGTGGGCAATGCATTTTATATGACAAGCACAACGATGCATATGAATCCGGGAGTCCCGGTCATGAAGTCTTATGATCTGGTCAACTGGAGCATCGTAAACTATGTATACGATACGCTTGGAAACGGGGATATACAGAACCTGAACAATGGACAAAACGAGTATGGGCGTGGTTCCTGGGCGAGCAGTTTGCGGTACAACAACGGTATATATTATGTGGCCTTTGGCTCGCTTTCCACGGGCAAGACGTATATTTACCAAACCAGCAATATTGAAACAGGGCCATGGACACCTTACACATTGAACAGTTATTACCATGACCCCTCCCTTTTGTTTGACGGGAATCGAACCTTTCTTGTTCATGGCAGTGATAACATCAGTATCGTTGAGCTGACACCTGATGCCAAGGCCGTTAAATCCGGCGGGCTCAATCAGGTCCTGATTCCAAACGCAAGCAGTGTTGCCGGCTCCAACATGATTGTAAAGGCAGAAGGAGCACACATTCAGAAGATCAATGGCATGTACTATGTATTCCTGATTGCATGGCCTTCGGGTGATGGTCGCATCCAGCTTGCCTATCGTGCAAACACATTGACTGGTCCATACACAGGTAAAGTTGTACTCAGAGACTCGGGAATCGCCCAAGGAGGCATCGTGGATACCGCATCCGGCGCTTGGTACGGCTTGCTGTTTCGTGATAGCGGGGCCATTGGACGCATCCCCTATCTCGTTCCAGTGACGTGGTCGGATAACTGGCCTGTGTTTGGGGTGAACGGCAAGGTTCCCCTTACCATGAATATGCCCGTTGAAGGTCAGCCTGCTGCCAAAATCTACGGGTCGGATGAGTTCAACGCAACCACATCAGGCACACCCTCAGTAACGCAACTGATAGTGAACGGCGGCTTTGAGGAAAGCAGCATTCAGCCCTGGTCCAGCAACAATACGGCAACCATCAACTTAACGAATGCCGAAGCGTTCAGCGGTACAAAAAGCCTGCTCGTCAGCGGCAGACAGCAGACAGCAGGCGGAGCCAAACAGATGGTTACAGGCAAGCTGGTATCGGGAGGAACGTACTCTTTTTCGGCAAAGATCAAATACACTACTGGTCCTGCAACCAAAACGTTCAATCTTAGCATCCAGAACGGTGCAAGTTATACCGGAATTACCATTATGGGCAGTGCGACGTTAACCCGCGGACAGTGGGGTACCATTCAAGGTACGTATACCGTTCCGTCGAATGCAGACCTGTCCCAAAGCTTTATTTTTGTGGAAACACCGTATAACTCGAATCCGGACCCGACCAATGATCTGATGGCGTTTTATGTGGATGACGTCTCCCTGACGAGCAATTCATCTTCCGGTACATCCAGTCTCGCTACTTTCTGGCAGTGGAATCATAACCCTGATGCTGCCAACTGGTCCCTGCTCCAGCGGCCCGGTTTCATGCGGTTAACCGCAGGCAAACTCAGCAAAAACCTGTTAGAAGCCCGCAACACGCTGACACAACGAACCTTTGGTCCAAAAAGCACAGGGATGACCGCTTTGGATACAGCCGGCATGAAGGATGGTGATTATGCTGGACTCGCTGCTTTTCAGGCGAAATATGGTTTTGTCGGCGTAAAAATGACGGGCAGCACCAAATCCATCGTTATGGCTAATGCCAGTTCCGGCACCATGACTGAAGTAGCAACTGTGCCATTAAACCAGAACAGAATCTATCTACGCGTCATCTGTGATTTTACGAACCAAACCGACAAAGCCTACTTTGCTTATAGCCTGAATGGTAGCAACTGGACAACCATTGGCAATACACTTCAAATGTCTTACACCCTGCCACACTTTATGGGATACCGGTTTGCACTATTCAATTATGCAACGAAGTCTACCGGAGGATATGCAGATTTCGATTATTTCCGCGTAGAATAAATGTAGTTTTATTCGGTTACTAATGTTTCGTTTATTGACCAGGACCTGGAACTCCACCATGTGTGAGCCAGGTCCTTTTCAGTACATTTCTTATGAAGAGTTTCAGCTTTTAACTTTTAAAAATCCCGGAACAAGTGTTAATTCAACAATTGCGCGAGCTGGAGCGGGACGGCCTTGTCACCAGACATGTCTACCAACAGATGCCTCCCAAAGTAGAATATGGACTTACAGAATATGGCGTTACCGCCAACACCATCGTGGATGTCATGTGTGCTTGGGGGAGGGACAATATTGCTCTCAGGCAACAACGGGGCGAAGATATCGTATTATTGGAGAACAACGATTCCGAATCTTGATTTCACAGTTGCACATTCCCCATACATTATGTAGGACATATGTCTCTTTTTCCACGAAAACGATTAAAAAACCTTTATATTCCAGACAAAATGATCGATATACAAAATGGGGCACCTGAATATCCCGTGTTGAGCATTGGATTCACATCTCACAAAAGCAACACGGGAAACAAAATGATACATACGGTAGCGAGTAAGAGAAGAAGAGAAGCTCTGTCTGGTGAGATGGCAAGGGCTAACAAAGGAGTAGTCATATGAAGGTACGAACGAGTCAAAGAGGAAAAACACGCAACATCTACATGAACTTGCTGTTATCTGTTCTGTTGTTGATTAGCAGCATCCCGCTGTGGCCGGTCTCAAAAGTGAACGCCGCAGATGAGGAACATCATCTGTTATCCCTGAACCGGCCTGTGTACAGTTCCTCATCTCTGGGCGGCAATACGGCAGATCTGGTGGTTGACGGCAACAAAAACAGCCGCTGGGAAAGTATATGGCAGCAAGATCCGCAGTGGATCTATGTTGACTTAGGCACGGTGGCCTCCATCTCGGGCATCTCCATCCAGTGGGAAAATGCGTATGCTTCCGCCTTTGATCTGGAAGTATCCAACGACGAGGTCAACTGGCAGTCTGTTTACTCGACAACGAAGGGGCAAGGCGACCTGACAGAAATTGAGGTCACAGCGGAGGCACGATATGTGCGCTTGTTCAGTCATCAAAGAGCACAGCCAGCCTATGGCGTCTCTGTATACGAATTCAATGTATATGGGACGGGCGGAGCAAATCCACCTCCCAAACCATTAGCAATGAACCTTGCACTAGGACAACCGGTTACAGCGTCTTCGGAAGAAATTGATGAGCCCAGCCGTTCAGCCGAGGATAAAGCCAAAATGGAAAAAGGGAATTACGAAGCACGGAATGTAACGGATGGCCGTCCGGATACACGCTGGTCTTCCATCTACAAGGATCAGGAATGGATTGTTGTAGACCTTGGACTAATCCGGGAAATCGGGAACGTATCCCTACAATGGGAAAACGCTTTTGGACGTGCATACGATATTCAAGTATCAAATGATGCAGACCAGTGGACTACATTATACCGGGAACTGCACAGCGACGGTGGACGGGATGAGATTCCGGTATACGCCGAAGCACGGTATGTGAAATTAGCCGGACTTGGCAGAGGAACAACCAACGGATACTCCCTGTACGCATTCGACGTCTACGAGTATATCGAAGGCGATGCCAAACCTGTGCATACAATTCCGAATATCCCTGAACCGTCCTCGGTAAAGGTGGGTTCCGGCAGTTACGCTGTAAATGACATCACCATGCTGCAGCCGAAAAACCCGAAAAATCGCACGGCTGACATCACAGCGCCCCTCCCTTCCAATGACTGGTGGCAGTCTATTCTTGTATCCGATCTGGGGGATGGCAACAGTCTGGTCACACTCCCGCTTAAAAGCAGATATACCAAACAAGGACTTCAACTTCTGAATCCCGGAGCTGGTTACGTTTCGGCTGATGGCGGTTCTATGGACGCTGACGGTGAACCGGATCTGATCATGAGCACCAGCAATATGAACCCGGCGCAGGTAAATACCAAGGTGGCGGGATATGGGGATTATTCCGCAACGATCATCATGAGCGATGATGACACAGCCAAAATGAATACCACGTTTGTCAAAGGTTCCCCTTTCCTGTACAACACCTTCGATAACCCGGATACCATTATTGTTCGTTCTCCCAACATCACACGTCTCTTCGATGATCAGAACCGTGAAATTGTTCTGAATGATGGAGAATCGCTGACGGCCGATCATATCGGTGTTGAAGTAACCAATCAGGACAGAGCGCCCACGCCTCAGACCTTTACAAGAAACTACGGGATCTTTGCACCTGAAGGAACCGTATTTATGAAACTTGGCAATACGCTCAAAATCAAGCTGGGCCAGAGCGAAAACTATCTGTCACTGGCTACCCTGCCGTCCGCGGCAGAACTGTCTTATTATTACCGGCATGCCTACGCCTTTGTAACCGATACAACAGTGGACTACAATTATAATGAGAGCACTTCACTGGTAACGACTACCTTCAACTCGGTAACCCGGACGAAGCGGGCAGGCTTTTCCTCCGAGACACTGATGGCCTTGTTGCCGCACCAATGGAAACTAGCGACTACTCCGGTTACGGAGCTTGCTTACCCTTCCATTCGCGGCATGATGAAAGTAAGTGAAGGCAATACGTTTACGACACAAGATCGATTCTATGGAATTATTCCGCAATTTGTGGAGCCAGATGATCCAACCTACTCGCGTGCACAATTAATCAGCTATCTGGATCAGCTTGACGCGGATACGGCAGGCAATCTGATGAGCGAGGATCCTTACTGGCAAGGGAAAAAGCTTCATCCGCTTGCGCTGGGTGTGCTCATCAGCGACCAGATAGGAGATACGGTACGACGAGACAACTATCTGTCCCTGCTTCGAACCATTTTGACAGATTGGTATACCTATTCGCCGGACGAACCTTTGCACTCGTATTATTTTTATTATTCGGATGAATGGGGAACCATCTTCCCTTACGGTAGCGGATTTGGTGTTAATACCGGATTGACAGATCATCATTTCACCTACGGTTATTACGTTTTTGCATCGGCTGTACTGGCCACATATGACAAAACATTCTTGCAAGATTACGGCGACATGGTTGAGCTTCTGATTCGGGACTATGCCAATCCTTCACGGACAGATGATCAGTTTCCATGGCTTCGCAATTTTGATCCGTACGCTGGTCACTCCTGGGCAGGTGGTTACGCCGATAATCGCAGCGGGAATAACCAGGAGGCCGCAGGAGAAGCGCTCTTTAGTTGGGTCGGCCAATATATGTGGGGTGAGGTGACAGGCAACAAAGCCTATCGCGACACCGGGATCTGGGGCTTCATGACCGAAGAGAAAGCTGCTGAGCAATACTGGTTTAACTATGACGGGGATAACTGGCTGGAGGATTACCAACACGCTACGGTAGGTCATGTGTACGGCAGCGCCTACCTGTATGGAACGTACTTCTCTAATGAGGCGGAGCATATTTACGGTATTCACTGGCTGCCGCCAGCGGAATGGATGACCTATTATGGACGTGATCCGCAGAATACTAAGGCTCTCTACAATGGTCTCATTAAGGACCTGGGTGGTCAGCAGGAGCGCACATGGCAGCATATTATCTGGCCATTCCAGTCCATTGGAGACCCGCAAGGTGCTCTAGCCAAATGGAATACGAGCGAGATGCAGCAAAATGAAGTCTTTAACGCGTACTGGTTCATGCACAGCATGGCTTCTACGGGAACACGCACGATGGATATATGGGCAGATGATCCGGCAGCAACCGTGTATGAAAAAGACGGCGTCTATACAGCTCAAATCTGGAATCCGTCCGACACTGTCAAAACCGTTCATTTCTACAATGCCCATGGCGCTTTGGGTTCGGCTACCGTGTATGCCAAAGCGCAAGTAAAGGTTAACCCGCTGGAACATTCCGTCGTTAAACAGCCGGATGCCTCTCAGGGTGTAGTCTATCTCGATCGGAGCCAATGGACCATTACGACATCCTCCAGTTCGGAGCCGGTAGAGCGCATGGTGGACGGTGATCTGACTACACGCTGGTCATCCGGACAGATTCAGAAGCCCGGCGATTGGCTGCATATCGATCTGGGTAGCGAACAGACTATGGATACGGTATTCATGAACTCCGGCAACAACGGCGGTGATTATGCTCACGGGTACGAAATCTACGTATCCAAAGATAACGAGAACTGGAGCGAGCCTATCGCAGAGGGAGCAGGAACATCTCCAAGTCTGTCCGTTGATTTGGGCATGCAAACCGCCCGTTATGTCAAAATTGTATTGACTTCCTCTGCAGACAGCTGGTGGTCGATCTCTGAACTCAAGCTTGCCCGATTTGGCAAGCTTGAAGCAACACCAGAGCTCCCACAGCCCGTACCGCCTCCAGATCGCTCTTCATGGATCGTAACCGCCTCCTCTACTCAAGGAGCAGATGTTACAGCCAACATGCTGGACGGAAGTTCAGATACACTATGGACAAACGGTAGGAAGCAAACCAAAGGACAATGGATTACCATTGACCTCGGCCAGAAGAGTTTTTTCGATGCCATAGAATTGGACCCGGGCCATGCGAAAGAAGACTATCCGAGACAGTATCGGATTTATGTCTCGGATGACGGTGAACACTGGGGCACATCCATTGCGGGCGGCGAAGGCACGCCTGGACGCATGTCCATCACTTTCCCTGAACAGCAAGCACGTTATGTGAAAATGGTGCAGATCGGGGATTCCGATCAATGGTGGACGATCTCCGAGTTGTCTGTTCATCATAATGGAACGGGCAAACAAAAGAGGCTGCTGCCAGATGGCTGGTCCGTGACAGCTTCCTTCGGAGACGATGCAGTGGCTATACTCGACGGCTCGGACCAAACACGCTGGACCTCCGGTCAGACTCAAACAGGCGGCGAATGGATTCAGCTTGATCTGGGAGCCTCGCAGCCAGTGAATCGGATTGTACTGGACAGCGCGCACAGCCGGGAAGACTTTGCTCGCGGTTATGAAATATATACTTCTCTGGATGGAGAGCATTGGGGAAAATCCTTGGCTTCGGGTGAAGGATCAGATGCGCTACTTTCTATCGCTTTTACACCGCATGAGGCACGTTATATTAAGGTCGTACAGACGGGTACCGATTCTCATTGGTGGTCCGTGGCTGAATTAGAGGTCTATACCGCTGATCAGACACCTTGGATATCCGGGGAACAGGATCATCTGCTACCTGCTGAACTGGATCGAACATCATGGACAGCGACTGCCTCCACCTCTGAAGATGTTGCGGCGATGCTCGACGACGATCTGAATTCACGCTGGACCTCTTCATCTGGTCAACATGCCAATCAATGGGTCCAGATTGATCTGGGAAGCAAGCAGAGCTTCAGCCGCTTGACAATGGACTCAGGCAGCAGCAGCAACGATTATGCTCGCAACTTCCAGTTTTTCACTTCTGATGATGGCGAACGTTGGGAAGGGGTTACGGAAGCACTGGGAACAGGACCTGTCATCTCACATACGTTCTCCAGACAAACGGCGCGATACATCAAAATTGCATTGACCGCGGACACTCCCGAGTGGTGGTGGTCCATCGCCGAGTTAAAACTTTACCATTAATGTCATCATGATCTCTCCAACCATCTCTCTCCCGTCCTTGCGGGGCAGAGGTGGTTTTTCTTGATAAGGATGAAGCATACCTCATGTAAACTTCATGTTCCATATATCACCTTTATAGTAAGATATAGATTAATGTAAATATTATTAATTTCTAATCGATAAGGAGGGCTTTATTTGAAAAATATAATTGTCTTTGGTGCAAGCAAGGGATTGGGCGATGCATTTGTCAGAGGTGTGCCACAATCCGGTGATAAGGTCTGGGTGGTCTCCCGCAGCAAGCCGGAAAGTCTGTCCGTGGAGGATGGCGTCGAGCGAATATGGATTCAGGCTGATCTTTCCGAGCTTCAGGCCGCAGAGCAAGTTGCCAGCCAACTTCAAGGCGAGACGTTGGATGTGCTTATTTATAACGTGGGGATCTGGGAAAAGGAAGGATTTGAAGAGCACTACACGTTTGATAAGGATGAACCCGCAGATATCAGTCAGCTGATCCATGTGAATGTGACTTCTACAATTGTATGTATACAGGCTTTACTGCCTCAGCTCCGCCAGTCTGAAGCAGGCAAGATCATCCTGATTGGTTCAACAGCCGGTTTGAGCAATGCAGGCAGCAGCCAGGTTTCTTTTGTCGCCTCCAAATTTGCCATACGGGGTATTACGGAAGCTCTAAGAGAACATACGAGAAATGACCGCATCGCGGTGACATGCATCAACCCGGGAGAACTGGCGGCAGAAATTCCGTATGAAGACGGGATGGAACGTGCACTGGCCGAGTATGATGGGACCCGCATTCCCCTGCAGGATATGGTCGCCATCGTTCGATGCATCATCAGCTTGTCCAAAGCGGCCTGCGTAAAAGAGATCAACATGCCCGCCTTAACGGATACGAACACCTAGATAGCAATGACATCTACACGCCTCAATCGGTCCGTTCACCGGGGTGCGCTCTGTATACACACGCTGGACAGACGCCCGTTTACATTAATACATGCGATAAGTGCGCAATACCTATAGAATCCAGACGTTCATGCTCAGGGATATTTTCATATAACAAATGGGATTTTCCGGCCTTGTCCAGGTGATCACGCATAGCTGCAATCCGTCCTTTGTTAACATCAATAAAACGAAAATCGATTTGGAGCAAATGCTCCAGCCCGGTTAGTCCAGCAAACGAATCCGCCTTGAGTGCCGTATTCATCTCTTTCAGTTCAATAGACTCCAAAGCATGGGCTGTCCATAGATGTGTCGTATCCCGCAACGATTTCATATAGTCCAGTTCGAGCTGTCTGAGAGAGGTCATATGGGAAAAGTCGCATAACTGCTCCAGCTTGGGCAAGGACAGATGCAGATATTCCAGCCCGCGCATCTGTTCGAGTCCCTGAATACTCGTCAGTTTGCGAACAGAGCTGAGCTTCAACATCGAGATGGTCGACTGTGTCAATACATCTAGTCCCCCTTTTAACTCACAGTGATCCAGGGATAGATACTGAAGCATAGGCAATTCCGCTAACACATCAACACTTTCGACCGTGCAGTTCAGAATGAGCGTATGCAGTTGGAGGCATGCCGCAATGGAAGCAAATCCGTTGAATTTGCCACGCAGTTCAAGAAAGGTCAATCGTTTGTAGTGTTTAATAAAATCGAGCACGGTTGCCTTTGCAGGTGAATTCAATCTTAGAAACTGCAGTTGCTCCATCGCACCCAGTATCGTCAAATCCTGAGCCTGCGAAAGATCAAGCTGCAAGGCAGACACATGTTTCAACTGTGCCAGTCGCCCCAAAAATCCGGATGAATATACCCCTTTAGGGTCCATATGTGATATGTGTAGAATCAGATCCGGCCGGGCAAAGAATACTTTGGCATCGAGCTCGGCAAGGTCCTCGTATGTATCCGCGTCAACGCGAAAATGAACCGTTGCTCTGCGACGCAACAGATGCACCGCCTGGTGCATCTTTTCGGCATTCCATGGAACCCCCTGTATTGAAGCATGCCATAACTCACTCACAGATAATCCCCCTTTTCCATCCATAGTTCCAATTCATTCCATTATAAACAAGATCGCCTGGATGAACCACTACCGATCCCGTTTTTTCATTCCTTTCCTCTTTTTTCATCCCTCCCCTTTCACCCTGCTCATAATCATACCTTTCCTTTCCGTTGCTTTCAGGATTATTCGACAGAAATCTACATAAAACTATAGATTAAGCCGACATATAACTTAGGCGTTTTGAGCTTTTTATTAATCATCTGGGGAGATGGAATATGTCGAACATGTTGAACAAGTGGGGGAAAAAGAGAGCACGGACATCCAGTATGGCAAATACGTTGTCCATTGTGCTGCTGATCATTATCGTAGTTGTCTTTGCCGTGCTGGGAACATTTATGTTTGCAAGCACACGAAACATTCTGGTGAAACAGCAGGAATCCATGCTCCAGACCAAGACACAAGCCATTGTTAGTGAATTTGATGCACTATTCAAGGAAAAGGGCGCACTGGTCAAGCAAATGTCCACCAACACATTATTTCAGCAATACATAGAAACAACAGCATCTGCTGCGGATGCGAAAAGTTCAACCTACGCTGCGGAAACACAGGCGACACTCGCCGCTATCGTTAAGGCAGAGCCTTCGTTTGCCGATGCCTGGGTCGCGGGTCTGGATGGAAAAGGCTTTTGGATTCAAAATGATGGTGTCGTATCTGCACCGGACTTTGATATCCAGTCACGTCCATACTACAAGCCGGTTACCGACGCAGACGGACTTTATTTCTCCGATCCGTACATTGATATTGCAGCAGGCGATGTACTCATGGGTATCTTTTATCCGATCAAAGACGAAAACAACACCACGATCGGCTTTGCGGCAGCGGATATTGCATTCAAGGATATCCCGGCGATTATGGAGAGTTATTCCCTTGGAAGCACGGGCTATTCCATGTTGCTGTCCAAGAGCGGGGAAATTCTGTACCATCCAGATCAAGAGAAGGTATTGAAGGAAAACATCCTGAACAGTACGGGGGACATGGGAGACATCGGCAAGAAAATGCTTGCGGGTGAAAACGGCGTACAACTTATGAACGACAATGGGGAACGTCGATATATCGGCTACGCTACCAGCAAAGATACGGGATGGTCCGTTGGTCTGACTATATCCGAAGAAGAAGTTCTTGCGGAATTAAAAACATTCACGTGGATTACACTTGGCGGTTTTGCTGCAGCTACCCTTCTGCTTGTGATTATTTGTTATATTACCCTTCGCCGTCTGTTACGCTCCATACCACAGCTGCTGGCCAAGATTAAACAGATTGAACAAGGTGACCTGACTGTCAAACTGGATATCAAATCTAATAATGAAATTGGACAGATCGCCACAGGCTTGAATTCCATGGTGCAGAAAATTCAGGGCATGCTGCAAATGGTCGGCAGCTCGGCGCAAATCCTGAACCAGTCGTCGAATGATCTGCAGGCCATCTCCTCACGAACGGCTGTGACCATGAATGACACATCAACAGCCATCAACGAGATTGCCAATGCAACGAATTATCAGTCCATCGAAACGGAAAATATCTTACGCAAAACAGGCTCATTATCCAGCCAAATTGATGAAATTGCTACCGATGCGCAGGCTATGGGAACGGTCGTGCAGACATCTGCTGATCAAAGCAGCCAAGGACTTGCGGTCGTGGAACAATTATCGAAATGGTCCGACGAAAACCACCAGTCCACCCAAGCAATGTCCTCTATTATCCAGGAGATTGACCTGAGTCGGAATGAAATATCCAGTTTTGTGGATACAGTCAAACAGATTGCCTCTCAAACGAACCTACTCGCCCTGAATGCCTCTATTGAGGCTGCACGTGCTGGCGAACATGGAAGAGGATTTGCCGTCGTTGCCGAAGAGGTCCGCAAACTTGCAGAACAGACGGCTCAGGCAACAGAGGAAATCAACAAAAAGGTGAATGTTATTGAAGAGAAAACAACCCTGTCGGTTGAACATACCATGCGCGGTATGAAGATTGCGGAGGAGAATGCCAAATCCGTAGAAGATACCAAACATGTTTTCTTCAGTATTAACAAAGACTTGAAAGATCTGCAGCAACGTATGATGCAGATTACCACTAATACCGCCAATGTACACAAACACAAAGATGAGATATTCCAGGCACTGGAGATTATCTCATCCACCACAGAGGAGAACTCGGCATCGACGGAAGAAGTAAGCGCCAGCACGCAGGATCAGCTGGATAGTATCGAACAGGTAGCGGATCTGTCGAAACAGTTGAACCAGCTATCTGGCAAACTGCAAGACGAACTAAGTCAGTTTAAAGTAAAGTCATGATCCGCAAGCTTTCCCCTGCTCTTCTCTTTTAGTCGCTGTCCATTTATTATTAATGAATATGCGTACGAAGAGGATTGGAGGCTGAATCATCATCATGAACTTTGCCAAACGAATGGATCATTTCAACGAAGGAATTTTCACCCGGTTGCTGGAGATCAAACGCCGCAGACTGGAGAACGGTCAGCCCGTTATTGATCTCAGTGTGGGTACGCCGAATATCCCACCTGCGCAGCATATTATAACTGCACTATGCGAGGCCGCTGCTGATCCGGCTAATTATATATATGCTGTGAATGATCAGAGTGAGTTGCTGCAAGCTACAAGCGATTGGTACAAGCAACGCTATCAGGTCGAGTTAGACCCGGCAACACAGATCTGTTCCTTGCTCGGTTCACAGGAAGGGCTGGCACATATATCCCTCTCCATTGTCGATGAAGGTGATCTGGTGTTAGTCCCTGACCCCTGCTATCCAGTCTTTGCGGATGGACCGTTACTGGCAGGTGCAGAACTGTATTATATGCCGCAAAAAGAAGAAAACGGGTATGTTATTCAACTTCAGGATATACCGGAAGATATCGCTCATCGAGCAAAATTTATGCTGGTCTCCTATCCCAACAATCCGACAACCGCGATGGCACCGGATCAGTTCTATCTCGACCTGATTGCCTTTGCGAAGAAGTATGATATTATCGTGCTCCATGATAACGCGTACAGCGAGCTCGTATTTGACGGAAAGTCATGTGGAAGCTTCCTCGCATTCCCTGGCGCCATGGACGTCGGTGTGGAATTCAATTCCCTGTCAAAAACGTACGGACTGGCCGGAGCGCGAATCGGCTTCTGTGTGGGCAATACAACCATGGTCTCCATGCTGAAAAAGCTGAAATCCAATATGGATTACGGGATGTTCCTACCTATCCAAAAAGCAGCAATTGCCGCTATTACCGGTGATCAATCGGAGGTTAAACGGGTCAGAGCTATTTATGAACAGCGAAGAGACATCCTCTGTGATGGATTCAGCAATCTCGGTTGGCCCATCGCTAAACCTGAAGCAACGATGTTCGTCTGGAGCCGGATTCCGGCGCACTACGACAGCTCGGAGCAATTTGCCATGGATCTGGTTACACATGCAGGAGTCATCGCAACCCCAGGCAGTGCCTTTGGTCCTTCAGGCGAAGGTTACGTTCGCTTCGCCCTCGTTCAGGATAATGAAATATTGCAACAAGCGGTACAATCAGTTGATGACAGCGGGATTCTGAAATCCAGCTAACGGGAGCACAATTCGAATGTGCTCAAGCCAAAATCCCCTCAAGATCCACAGGGAGTAAGAGTTTCACGTTTGATAAACGTGGTCTCTACTTCTTGTAGACGTGAGGGGATTTTGTCATTTGGTGCGGGAGTAGACATTCATCGGGTGAGGTTATCTGTGGGTACCACACGTCAGGTCCAATGATCCAATATCTATGCAACCCGGTTAAACAGGAACATAAGATCATGGCTGGAGGGCATACCGTGACAGCAAAAAGCCTGCTCGGGGAGCAGGCTTCAGGTTTGAACTTTTTATACAGACTTGCGCCAGTTGGAACGATACATCAGATACAGGAAGTACGGTGTTCCGATGATCGCAATGAGTATGCCTGATGGAATCTCTGTCGGTGCCATGACGGTTCTGCCGATTGTATCGGCGAGCACCAGCATGACTGCACCCGCTAATGCGGATAGGAACATGGATCGTCTTAACTTATTCCCCGTCAGTAGCCGTACCATATGTGGTGCAATCAGGCCGATAAAACCAACGGTTCCTACACAAGCAACCGCACCTGCTGCAAGTAATACACCAACTGTCATGGCCAATAATCGTGTACGACGTACTCCGAGACCAAGCCCGGATGCACTATTGTCGTCAAATACCAGCAGTTCGAATCTGCGTGCCAACCACCAAGCCACCGGTACCAGAATAACTAAAAATAATCCGATAACCCTCACCTGTTCCCAGGTACGAGCATAGGTGCTTCCTGTCAGCCAGATATATCCGCTGCTACCGTATACCGCACCACGGACAATCAGAATCTGAATACCTGCTCCAGCAATCGCAGACATCGCGATCCCCAGCAACACAACCGCCGAAGGGTTCAGTCCTTTCTTCCAGGCGAGGGAGAACACCACCACTGCAGCAATGGCTGCACCGATGATTGCCGCAATTGGCAGCAAGTATATCGGAAGACCCGGCCATAAGATGATGACCATCATCGCTCCAAGCCCTGCACCTGAGGACACACCAACAATTGAAGCATCTGCCAGCGGGTTACGTACCGCCATCTGAATGAGTACACCACTGATTGCCAGTGCAGCTCCTGCACCTGCGGCAACAAGTGTACGCGGAATCCGAAGCTGAATCAGCGCGGAGAACAGTCCATCCGATTGGAACAGACTTGGTAACCAATCGGCCAGAGGAATTCGCATACCGCCAAACATCGTACTGAGCAAGATAAGCACGACCGTTATGACTGAGAATAATACAGCCATCGGGCCAAATGCAAAACGACGCGCAGCTCCTCCTGTGCTCATTGAAGTAGACATGCCTGATCCGTTCGCAGCCTTCATCCGTGTAAGAACAAGCCAGATGAGCCACGGTGCACCAATGATCGCCATAACGGCACCCGTTGGTAGTTCCATGCTGGAGTTATGCACCATCTTGGCGAGGACATCTGCTCCAACCAGGAGCGCTGCGCCCCATATGAACACACCGGGTAAAAGTAATCGGTTAGAACGTACACCACTCAATCGAACCAGATGTGGTGCGACCAGTCCCACGAAGCCAATCGGCCCAATTACACTTACAATCACAGCGGCCAGCAATACAGCAAGAATTAACCCTACTGCACGAGCCAATGTAACCTTTTGTCCCAATGAAGAAGCCGTTGATTCATCCAACTCCAGCATATCCCACTGTCTGGACAGGATTAACGCGAGAAGGGTAATACCAACCACCCAAGGCAAAGCATAAAACACTCCACTCCAGTCATTCTGGACAAGTGTTCCGGAACCCCAAAGGAACAACCCTTGTGTCTCCATGGAGAAAAAAATATGTAATGCACTTGTAAATGAACCAAGCACCATCGATACAATCATACCGGACAACGCAAGTCGAACCGGGCTTGATGTTCGTCCGCCGCCCATGAAATAAGCCGCAAATGCTGCCAGCAAACCACCTAGTGCTGCGAAAAGAAAAGGCGACTGACTTAATAGACCTGGAAAAGCGATAGCTCCCAGCACCACCACAAAGTACGCTCCTGCATTAATGCCCAGCGTATCTGAAGCAGCCAATGGATTACGGGTAATCGTTTGCAGCAAAGCGCCCGCAACAGCCAGTGCGCCACCCGCAAGAATACCAATCACTGTACGCGGCATGCGCAAGTCCCAGACCATATTGTGCTCTAATGAATCCTGTCTGCCTGTAAGAGCGTCCCAAACGACATGCAAAGGAATGGAAGCTTCTCCATAACACAGACTTACAAAAAAAAGCACGATGAGAGCGGTTAGACCGCCCCCATATATGCTAATTGTGCGCCAATTCATAGCTGGCTTAGATCCTTGAACCGAACTCATTTGGTAATCGCCTCGACTACCCCATCAACCAATACTCTGGAGGAGATCGGTCCACCAAATGTCCATGTTGTGCTATCGAGTTGATATGTGCGTTTTTCCTTCACAAAATTCAGTCCGTTCCATACCGAGTTATCTTTCATAGCTGTGCCAAAGACGTCATCGTCTGGTTGTGTAATATAAATGAAGTTACTGTCCTTCACATCGGTTAAGGATTCAATACCTACTGTAGAGAAGCCATAGTTCTCAACTTTATCCGGCTTCCATTCGTTAACCAGTCCGATTTTGTCCAAAGTACCAATCACAACCGAGTTATCGGTAAACATACGCAAGCTGACTGCATTTTGATATGTGAATGCTTGTGTCAGTGCAAAATTGAAGTTTTCTTTCCCCGCAGCAGCCAGTTTTTCTTTGGCTTCTACATAGTGTTGATCGAGATCACTCAGAACTTCTTTTGCTTTGTCTTCTTTACCGAGAGCTGTTGCAATGTTATTAAAGATCTCTGTCATCTTGTCATAATCATAGCCGTCACCATCATACGGATCATATTCAATCGTTGGAGCAATTGCATTCAGCTGATCGTAGACCGCCGTGTTATTATCCGCATTGGCAATGATCAGATCTGGCTTCAATGCAGCAATAGCTTCCAGATTGGGTTCACTGCGTGTTCCGATATCCGTTACACTGTCATCCAGTGCTGCTTCGGATGTTACCCACACTTTATAGTTAGCGTTATCTGCGTTACCTACTGGTTGAACACCCAGGGCAACGACATCTTCCGTATATGTCCATTCAAGCGTAACAACACGTTCTGCTGGCTTGTCCAACTTAAGCTCTCCACGTTTATGCTTCACGGTAACAGGACCTGCTGTCTCTTCAGCCGGAGCACTACCCGAGTCACTACCTTGACTTGTATCTGTTGTAGTCGTGGTTTTACCACAACCCGCCAAAACCAGCACAAAGGCCAGCATAATCAACAGTCCATTCAACCCTTTTTTCATATCTCTTTTCTCCCCTGTTAATATGTATTTATATGATAACAATTATCATTATCACTATTGGATTATGCCGTAGGAATGGATTTTTGTCAATGGAAAGTACCTTATTCCCATTCTTTTATCAAATAAAAAAGGAAAAGATAGCTCAAAAGCCATCCTTCCCTTCTATTGATTGCTGTTAACTCAACTGCATCGTAGTGATGCATGTATTATCATTTTCGTATGTAGACAATTGCGTTTCTGCAACCTTTCCATCTCCAACAATACGAATCAGATAGGTTCTGTCTCTAGGCACCCAAAAATCCATAAATCCGTTCGCACCAGACTTAATCACTGCATCTTTCATAAAAGTGTTGCCTTGAGAATCGTGAATGGTAACGCTAAATTCCTTATTGCTCATTTCCCCCTGACAACCGGTCAAGCTATGAATTGCACAGGGATGGGTCTGGTCCACATAGGGTGCAATGGAAAGGAAAAATTCGTTCTCAGGCAAATCATATGTAATGGTTTTTTCATCTTGATCGGTGACGATTAACTGTTTGGCATTAATGGAGGCAGATTCCGGTGTCTCTTTTCCTGTGCTGATATCTTCCACCAATTTTCGGATGTTGGGCGCATTGGCTGTGCCCGCCTCATCCTTGCCCGTATTGTTTGCAAACAGATAGGTTCCGATTACAATCACAACTGCAACACTTGCAATGATCCACATTTGTTTCTTCATTTGGAGTCCATCTCCTCGTCCGTTTTGGTTTATTATAAGGGAGAACACAGTGATACGGACAGTTTACGACACCAAAGTAACCATATATTCACATTTTTGTATTGTAGCAAGAGTAATTTGCTGCCTGTGCACTGTATCATTGATAAGTAAGGGAGGTTGTGTATATGTTTAAGTCTCCATCTGTATCTGACACCGATCGAAGAGTACACAAATCCAAACTGGCTCTGAAAACAGCCCTTCTGGAATGGATGTCCCGTAAGCCCTTGGCCAGTATAACCATCACCGATATTGTCAAATCCGCCGATTTGAACCGCAGCACATTTTACAAGCATTATGTATACAAAGAAGACCTGTTTGATGAATTGTTAAATGACGTGATTGACGATCTAAAATTAGCCTATCGAGCACCCTATCAGCATTTCCGAGATTTCGATATTAAGGACCTTAACGCCTCAGCAATTCAAATTTTTGACCATGTGCTGGCTCATGCCTCCTTCTATACATTGCTGGTTAATTCTAACGTGCTACTGGATTTCAGGGATACACTCTATATAACACTTAAGAACTTGTATCTGGAGGATGTAACCGATCTGTCGCCTGATCCACGGTTGGATAAGGAACTTCTCGCCTGTTATCAGGCTAATGCCGTTCTTGGTTTAGTTACGGGTTGGGTGCAAAGCAATTTCAAATACAGCGCCTCCTATATGGCTGAACAACTGTTGGAATTCACACGCATGAACCGATCCCAAGAGATTTATCGGTCTAATCTCCATTCTGCAACGAGTCCATCAAGATAACGTTTAGCCATAACTCTGTAGTGGGATCTGTTGTTAAAAAGAGGTACTGTCTCCCTTGAAGCTTGAGATACAGTACCTCTTTAATATGTCGAAACGTTTATTTTAATTAGTTGCTGATCCATCCACCATCTACAGGCAACTCAACACCTGTAATGAATTTGGATTCATCAGATGCCAAAAACAGGTAGGCGTAAGCAATATCCATAGATTCACCAGCATGTGGAGGCAATGGAGCAAGATTTTTGTAATTCTCCCCCATCTCCACCTGTGATTTGATGCCTGCTTTCTCCACCATACCCGTAAACACAGCACCCGGATGTACGGAGTTCACACGAATATTGTCTTTGGCAAACCACTGTGCCCCGTGTTTGGTCAATGAACGTACAGATCCCTTGGAAGCACTATAAGCCGCGCCCTGGGCATCCGCTATTCCACCAATGATTGCTGCAATGGAAGAGGTATTAACGATCGAACCTTGTCCATTCTTCTGCATATAAGGAATGACTGCCTTCATGCCGAGCCATACACCTGTACCATTAATGGACATAACCTTGTCCCAATCCTCTAACTCAGCTTCCAAAATGCCTTTGGCCATATGAATTCCCGCATTGTTGACCAGAATATCTATTTTGCCGTATTTCGATACGGTTTCTTCCACAACAGCTTTCCAGGACTCTGGGCTGGACACATCCAGCTTCAACGCAATGGCTTCACCGCCACCAGCTACGATCTGTTTAACCTGTTCCTCCAAAGCTTCGACTGCCACATCGGTAGCCACTACCTTGGCTCCTTCTTTTGCAAATAATTGAATACCTGCCAATCCCATTCCACTTGCGGAACCGGTTATAATTGCAACTTTTCCAGTTAATCTGCCCATTCATATCATCCTTTCCTATTACGATGAGTGCCTCATTACGACACCCAATCTATTAACACCTTTAGTATACGGATGAAATGAAAGCTCTTTCAATCAGCAAATAGACAGGCTTTTGTGGGATAACCGATAATGTGTGCTTCCTTTTGTCTGTTATGTCAAAGTTAATCCACAAATCTAAACCAATCTGTTGTTTTCACTCTCATACTGTATTCCATCTCAAGGTGCCATAATCCGGTCTGCCATTTCCTCGGCTTGCAGCACCGCAGACAACGGGTCGGAGAGGAAATATCTATTCCAGTCAAGGCTAATAATCTGGCAGTGATCTGTCTCGATAGACTTCTGCCATGGTTTGCCTGAAGCTTGATCAAGTTCGTGTCTTGGACCATTATCCAACACCAACAGGTAGTCCTCCAGGTACCCACCTACCGCACTCCGCGCAATATCCAGGTATTCCAGGCCCGGCTCCAATAGTTCCTGGCGAACCTTGCCTGCTGGCTTCAAGTTCAGTAATCCGTAGGCTGCCTTACCTCCACGAGTTCCCGTATTTCCCACAAGGGTAATATGTTCTCCCCAGTTCGGATCAATGACGGTAAATGTCTTCTCTGCGGAGACCTTGCCCGGGATCGTTTGCTGCAAAGTATGTACTCTCCGCCCGTATTCGTTAATCCATGTTTCGGCTTCTGTCTGGCGATTCAGAATACGTCCCATCTCTCGAATCTCCTCCGCGACAGAGCCGTAACCAGTCCCTCCATAGACCACCGTTGGTGCAATTCTGGCATAGGAAGCGTAAGCAGCACGATTCCAGGTGATAATCAAATCGGGCTCCAGTTCAAGCACTTTTTCGAGCGAGATAAAATTATGATTGCCGATATCCTGTACTTGATCATAGATATAAGGCTCCAGCATTTGGTTACTTTCAATGAGTGAATGCGGCGCTCCGAGAGGCGTCACTCCCAATGCCAGTACTTCTCCCAAATTCCAGTCGACGACAACACGGCTAGGCTTGTTAGGTATCGTAATCTCGCCCATGCTTGTGGCAAGCATCCGAGTTCTGGCTCTTGGTACCGCGGGCGCTGGGGGTTTCCTCACTTGGACTCCTTTCAAATCTACAATCTCCTGTTCTGGCCAGGTCTGGTCGGCTTCAAGTATGGGTACCGTTCGTTCGCTCCATCCCGAATAATGACTTTCCAGAACGGCAAGTGGTTGGAATGTTTGCAGGGCTACATCTGGAGCACTGCACTCTCGACGCTTTCTGTAAAACTCAGGAGATACACCATAATGTTTCTTGAAATAACGACTTAGCGTGTAGCCGTTCTCATAGCCTACTCTCTCCGCGATTTCCTGTAAGGTCCCATTCGTGCTCACCAGTAGTTTTAATGCCTGTTCCATCCGAATCTGTGACAGCACACGGCTGGGACTCGTATTTAATTGAAGCTGAAACAATTGATTTAGATACCTTGGACTACAATTCAGCATTTCAGCTACCTGTTCTATCTTGAGTGGTTCCCCGAAGTGACGTTTCATATAATGCACCGCTTGATCTACCCGATCCAGCTTAGCATCGTTAAACTTCTGCTCCTGCATTTGTTTCAGCATCTCGGCGAGCCATTGGTAGAACAGCGCCTTGGTTTGAATCCGGCCTGCTGACTGTAGTTCATTCCATTGTCTGTATATCAACTGCATGATTTCAATTAATGGCAATGGACACGCTGGTTCAAAACCAAAACTTACTTGCAAAGACTCCGACCCAGTATATGTTTGGGATCTTTCAGTATTTGGCTTCTCTGACTCTGGTGACGAATAAGACAACATATGTATTTCCATCGGCTTCTTAGCCAGACAATCCAGGCGCGTTCCTTTGGAGGCGTGCAGAATATATGTCCCTTTAATGTGATGCATCGCCTGACCAAGCCAGATCTTCCCCTTGCCATTCGTAATTAGTAAAAAAGCATTCGAGGGAAGCGTCCACGTATTAGGATCTTCACTGATGTTAACGGTCATAATCCGAATATCCAGTAATCGGATTGTTATATGCTCCCATAATGCCCCGTATTCTTCTATGTTCATCGTCATGGACCTTTCTTTGTGTTTCCTCGTTACCACATCCAAAGCTTCGCCTCATCATATATGATAATCATTCTCAGTTCAACCTGTCGATTGAGTTCTGAAATGGTTATGCTTCCGCTTCCGAATTGGTTATTGTGCAATCGTTAGATTGTCTCTAGAGTTATATTAAATGAAAATCATTATCAATTAGAAAGAGGGTTCGTCATGTTGTTTAAGAAAGCTTGGTATCGTATCACCCTGCCTGTTTTGCTGATCATGGCCGTATTCATTAGTGGTTGTACCCAGAAAGAGACCGTGAAACCTGGGGCGACAGAAACAGGAAACACCGCACCGCAAACAAGAACACTCTCCACGATGATGGGAGACGTTACAGTCCCCCTCAACCCGGAGCGGGTTGTCGTTGATTGGAATATAGGACATGTTCTGGCTGTCGGCGTAACACCAGTTGGTGTGCCGAGTAGCCTGCTGGATTATGGAGTATTCCTGCGTGACAAACTTGTGGATAGCGCGGATTTGGGTAACCACAGTGAGGTTTCACTTGAGAAAATGGTAGAGCTGGAACCGGATCTGATTATCACATGGGACCAGGAGAAATTTCAGACCTATTCCAAAATCGCTCCGACTGTCGTATTCGTACCCGATCAGTATGCTTCCATGGAAGCAGAAGTGACAGCCATGGGCGAGATTCTGAACCGCGAAGCAGAAGCTATAACTTGGAACGAATCATTTAAACAACGGATCGCAGCAGCTCAGGCCAAAATTAAAGGTGTCATTCCGGATGGTGCCACCTTCACCGTTGCCGATTTTAACTTTTTGAAGAACCCAGCCATTATCGGCAACAGCGCCAATCGTGGTGGAAGAGCAGCCTATGAATTGCTTGGACTAACTCCGGCACCCAAGGTAAAATCAGATCTTCTGGACCAAGGCAAAGAAAACCTGGAAGCTAGCGCGGAGGTCTTTGGAGAGTATGTAGGTGATTACCTACTGATGATGGTTACAGAAGGCACGAAAGATCACTCCCTGTTGCCTACCGTCTGGGACAATCTGCCTGCGGTGCAGAACGACCATATCTACAAACTGGATATTCATAAATATTTCACTGCTGATCCCTATACCTCCATTCTACAAGCCGAAGAGATCGCAGATCGACTCGCAAGTGGACAGACTGAGCTGAATTAGCGCGAGTTTTCAATTCTAGTGAGGCCCGAAACCGAACCTGAACGTGTTCAGCGTAGGCAAGCGCACTGAATCCTGAATGTATGAGAACGTACCTTTCAAGTGCGAGCAGGCACTGACGAATCTGAGACGTCTTATTCAACGATTTGAAGCGCCTACAGAAACCTAAAGAACTTGAGACACTCTATATCCGATTAACAAGCCGTTTTCAGTTTTTTTATAAGGGGATTTTGGTAGATAACGTGTCTGATGGACCTTACAATTTAAGAAGATGAGCTGAAGGCCAAATAAGATGTCCTGAGTTCCTTAGAAAATCATCTATCCATTCGCCAAGATCGGCAGTCTGGAGATTCAAGACCGTTTATCCATCTCAGCGTATCCTTATTGATAATAGTGACATGTTCAAACCAAATAAAACAGCGCCACCTCGTTCTGGTGGGCGCTGTTTGTGTAAACTTTTTTTGAAGCCCGACACAATTTCGAGGAGATCTCGAAATTGTGTCGGGCTCTTCAGATTGCCTTCCATTCACGCAAACCTATCTACGTATTGGAGAGCGCTTTGTTTTTCTCATAAAACCGGGCATTGTGAGAAGATACCCCTGCCATATCGGAAGCAGCAGGTTCCAGATACGTCTTGGCACTGTTGACTGCGAGCACCGCATCGTTAAAAGCACCTGCGATCAGCCTGACTTTGCTTCCATAAGTAATGAAATCACCTGCTCCGAATATGCCTGGAATGTTGGTACGCATGCGCTGATCAACGGACACGCCGTAATCTTCACGCGCCAGTCCCCATTGCACAAGGTTACCGAAATCACGATCATATCCGTGGCTTACGACAACTTCATCCACTTCAACATGTGTGATCTCACCAGTTTCTACATGGGCCAACTCAACACGATCGATTTTATCACCTGTACCGTATAAGCGTGAGATGTTAAATGGCGTCATGACGTTGGCCTGAGCTTTCATCTGAGCAACTGGCGACTCGTGTCCGGTAAATTCATGACGTCTGTGTGCCACCGTAACTTCACTTGCTATTTTGCCCATTTCATTCGCCCAGTCGACTGCGGAATCACCACCACCCGAGATCAGAACACGCTTCCCGGCAAATCGGGACAGATCCGTTATCGTATAGTGCAGATTTGTCAGCTCATACCGATTGGCACCCTCGACATCCAGCTTTTGCACCTGGGTCATGCCTCTGCCCGCACATAACAGGATGGTACGTGTGTAATGGCGCTCCCCTGTTTTAGACATGAGTACAAATACACCATCTTCACGTCGTTCAAGCTCAGCAATTTCCTGCCCAAATACAATCGTTGGATCGAACGTTCTCGCTTGTCTCTCCAGCGATTCAATCAGCTTCTCACAGCGAATCGGATCAACCCCGCCCACATCCCAGATCAGCTTCTCCGGGTATGTACGCATGAATCCGCCGAGTTCCTGTTTGGCTTCGATGATCTTGGTACGCATGGCTCTCATGCCACTATAAAAGGAGGCGTACATTCCAGCAGGTCCCCCACCAACGATGGTAATATCGTAGATATCCAATTGTGTCTCCATCGTCATCTATGGCACCAACTTTTCAACAACATAGTCCATCAATTTTACAGAGCCAATTGGACCCACACCCGATACGAATTGGCTTGTCTTCAACGGGAAGACATGATCATTCTTCACAGCCTCCAGATTCGACCACACCTGGCTTGCTTTGAGATCTTCCATAGATTTCTTCGTGTCATAACCTACGAGGGTTCTGTCTTCCAGGAAAATATAATCCGGATTCATCTCAGGCAAGAATTCCAGAGAGAACTGGCTAAACCAATCTGTAGAGTCTTTGATCGCTTCAGGACTATTCAGACCCAGGATATCATAGAAGAAAACACTGCTGCTTCCTCCTTTGGGACCCATGAAACGGTAACGATTGTGCTCTACCCGGAGAACCAATACGGTCTTGTCTCCCAGGGCTGTCGCAATTTTCTCTTTCGCTTGTGAGGCTTTCTCATCGAATTCAGCCAGTACTTTGGCAGATTCTTCGTTCTTGTCAAATATGGCAGCCAGCTTTGGCATAGCACGTTTCATTTCACTGTTGGCATCAAGTGCCACTGTAGGAGCGATTTTGGACAATTCATCATATACGCCCTGTTCCATACCTTCGCCAGCGGTAAGAATCATATCCGGTGACAACGCAAGCAACTGCTCATAATTATATTGATATTGCTCGACTTCAATGATCTGGACCCCGTGTTCTTTCAAATAATCAGGGCGGTATTCCGCTTCAACTTCTGGAGTTAACAAAACGATTTGGGGTGTAACACCCATTTCAATCAGATACTCGGCATAAATCGAATCAAACACAACCAGATTTTGAGGATGAGTTGGAATCGTTACTTCTCCAAACTGATCCTTCACCACCTTAGTCCCACTTTCAGTCGCTGTTTCTTCTGCAGTACTCGCTGCTCCTTCAGTTGAAGCCCCTGCTGTTCCAGCTGTAGCATTCTCTTCCTTGGTTCCACCGGAACATGCCGCCAACATCATACTGATCACCAACAGCATGATGCCCAACCCTTTAAATCTTCGTGACATGATATACTTCGCCCCTTATGTATATTGATAATGATAATTATTATCAAATAGTATCAAATAAGAAGTGTTGCTTCCATAGCATATCGTGCGTATTCAGTTGGATTATTGTGCTCTCTCATGAAAAGATTCCGCAAAATGGCGAATGATCTGATTAAGAATCAGAGTGTGTCCCGTTATTCCGTGACCGTCTACCCACAGGTGAGTATCTACGTAAAATACCCGATTATTTTTCACAGCCTTCAGCTCGTTCCATTGCGGACTCTCCCATAGTTTCCTCATATTCTCTTCAGCACTGAAGTGCTGCATGATTCGCTTCTCCACAAAGAGGTAATCGGGATTGGCTTGTTTGAGCAGTTCAAGCGAACAAGGGTTAAACCATGCTGTACCTGAATCCAGTGCTTGCGGCAGTGTTAATCCAAGCTGTTCATATAACAAGTGTGATACCCCGTGTGAATGCCCACCCAGATATCGATAACCAAATGCTTCTACCCTCAGCAGCATGACAGTGGACGCGGATTGGATGAAGGGTTGCAACTGTCGCTTAGCTACGCTGACTTCGTGTTTCATCTGCTGATGCAGTCTATAAGCCTCATCTTCTTTATAAAACCAGGCTGCCAATTGATTGAGCATTGGTTCTACATCTTGATGAAGTCCGGTTAGAATCGGTGCAATTGTGCGCAGTTCCCTTTTGACCTCTTCCGTCAATACGTTTCCAATCAACATCTCCGGTTGAACTTGTCGAACAAGTTCTATCTCCACCTCATACTGTGTCACCTCCAGCATCTTCACTCCATGAGCGGTAAATTGTTCACGGTGATGTGGAGACAACAGGATCGGAGTTACCACTACGGCATGGGGGATGACACCCAGATGAATCATAATTTCTGCACAGATTGGAGAAAGTGATACGATTTTGCGCTGCTTCATCGTCTGCCTATATATCTTAGGTGATACGCCAGTCAATTGTTTGAAGCGCCGGCTAAAATAATGAGCATCTTCAAATCCAGACTTTTTGGCAATATCCTGTGAGGTTGCAGCGGTTAATATCAGTTCTTCCTGCGCGCGATAGATCCGGTAGTGTGCAAGATAATCCAGAGGTGGCTTACCATATCGCTCACTAAATTTGCGGGAGTAATGCCATGGACTGATTCCGGCAATCTGAGCTAACTGTGTACGTGTAATGACCTGATCATAATGCTGCTGCATGTAGTCAATGGAGCGAAGTATACCGTGTTCTGGCTTCAACTCGTCATCCGGTTGTTTCCGATATAGATTACTTAACAACTCATATAACAAATGCTGATTGCCAACCCTTTCTGCACTCTGATCCTGTGTATGCACTTCACTCCAATGCTGAATGATACTTGCCAGACTTCCACCGGACAGTTGCACTTTCTGATACGCCTCTCCTGACGGTAACCGCCATTCGAACTTCTGAGCTTCCCGTCTATCATGCAGCACCGAATATGTATCGAACTGAACATGCCAGCCTGCCAGATCCAGGTTGCCACCTTCAATGACCTCCATTACGGAGTTCTCTTCAACCGCAATTAATTCTCCATAGGAGACGTGAACTCGGTGTCCATTTATATTCCAGATCGCTTTTCCATCAATGATAAATATCAAGGTGTGACTGAAAAAGTGATGCAGCTCGCCTTTTGTTATCCATGCGTTGCTTAGTGCATTCGTTGACTTCCATTGAGCAATCCATTCCATGTTGTCAGACATAGGTTATCCTTTCAAAGGGATTAGTAATCCAGATTTATAGTTTTCACTATATCAAAATACATGACAACTCCATAACCAACAAGGTATGGCTTGAATAACATGGAGGACAGCGATTATACATTTCATACTTACATTAATCAGAAAAACACAACAAAAAAGCCCGTACCACAAGGCACAGGCTCTTTCTTACAACTTTAATACTACTTTTCAATGCTACGTTTTACGTATTACTCAATGCTGGCTTTCGGTGACCCCTGTCCCCGTTTCTGTCCTTTTCCTGCCATCCAATACGTTAGTCCACCTGAGACACCAAACGCAATAACCACACCAATGCAAGTGTGTAACAGATTCAGGCTACCCTCTTCGATGAAGAGCGGGAGGCTGACCAAGCTCGGATTCCCCACCATAGCAAATGCCTTGACAGATAACAATCCGAAATATAGTCCACCCGCAGCTCCACCCAGCAATGCCGCATAGAAAGAGGATCTTTTTCTCATGTTGACCGCATACAATGCAGGCTCTACAACTCCAAGGAGGGCTGTTCCAGTAGCCCAGAAAGCCAGGCTTCTTGATGTTGGCTCTTTCGAGCGGATTCCGTTTGCAAGCGCAGCCCCCGCTTGTCCAACAATCGCCACTAACATGGCAGCAATCACCATAGAACCACCATTCATAACCATTTCATTAATGATGATGGCAATCAGCCAGTAGTGTAATCCCATAATTAACATCAGTGAGAAGACAGCTCCCAGTAACATCACCGACAACACTGGAGCATTAGCTACTAGTGAATTCAATGCCTCCGGCAGATATTCATCAATCCAGGTGCCGACTGGACCAAGTATCATCAATACTAGCGGAACAAGAATCAGTAACGTCAGGAATGGAGCAACCATCCCTTTGGAGAATTTTGGACTCCATCGTTCAACGACTCTTTCCAATAAGGCGGCTGCACAGATCGTTAGAATGACCCAGATGGGCGTAGAGTAAAAAGCAGGCTGAGACACAAGTGGCAAACCCAGGAAATGCACCTCTTTTTCCCCTGACATCAGCATGGTCATCTCCGGATAAAACATGA
Organism: Paenibacillus sp. FSL K6-1122; assembly: GCF_037977015.1. NCBI lineage: Bacteria > Bacillati > Bacillota > Bacilli > Caryophanales > Paenibacillaceae > Paenibacillus > Paenibacillus sp. FSL K6-1122. The sequence goes on from NZ_CP150272.1 coordinate 5,221,298, forward strand.
GTCCGCCAATAGATGCTGCAACATAGATATTGCTCTTCAACCGATAAGCTGTGCTGATTGCTACCAATATAGGCAGTACATAAAATACACCGTCTCCAATGATCCTGAAGATCGTAAAGGTCTGGCTGTCCATCAATGCTGAAGAGTCGGCAGAACTGTACGTATCCATTAACGCAATAATGGCGACTATAATTTTAATAACAGCGGCTCCGAGAATCGCAGGCATCAAGGGCCTGAATACATCGGATACAAAATGTAAGATCGAGAATCCGTTTTTCTTCGCGTGTCCCGCTTCCTGCAACGCTGTCCCTGTCGAATCCCAAGCGTCCATACCCAGTAACGTATTGTAGATGAGTGAAGATTCATCTCTTATTACCAGATGACAATGCTCACCTGTTACCCGAATATTTGCTACAACATCTGCGGAGGTAAGAGCCGACATGTTCAACTGTGTACTGTCCTTCAGTACCAGTGTCGTTGTGTCCTTATCATGTTCTACGAGCTTAATGTTCTCCTTGCCACCTGCGAGTTTCAACCAATCTTCAATTTGTGTGTCATGCATTATGTACGATCTCCTCATATTACGGTAAACCCGTGTTTTGTGATGTGTTATGATCTAATATGCCTCTATCTATATACACATTTCCATGAAAAAACTTCAATAGGATAAAAAAACTAATTTACCTGACATTTCATGTTCATTTATACAAGGTATATGGACCTATGAAAGTCGAAAAAGCAAAAAAGCCTACTTTTATGTAGGCTCTTATCCATCTGTACTTATGAGTCATACTCTTCATACTCACAACCGACATTCGCAGTCATCAGATGATGTTGCACGTAAATATACATCCTCATCCTATGACAGTGCCAACATCGCGTTCATATCTTCTTCTGCCGTTATAATTAACTTTAGACCAAACATATCTACGAGTACATCCAAGACACCTTCCGATATAAACTCAGGCGGTTTTGGTCCAATACGAATGTCCTGAATGCCAAGGCTGAACAGGCCAAGCAGGATCGCAACTGCTTTTTGCTCAAACCAGGACAGCACAATGCTGACAGGTAACTCGTTCACGGTACAGCCAAAAGCATCCGCCAAAGCCATTGCAATTTTCACCGTAGAACCGGAATTGTTGCATTGACCCAGATCGATATAACGCGGTATACCCGTGTCTCCAACCGTACCATAATCCACATCGTTGAAGCGGAACTTACCACAGGAAGTCGTCAGAATTACGGTATCATTCGGCAAGGATGTCGCAAGTTCACGATAGTAGTTGCCACCTTTGCCTGGCGCATCACAACCAGCGATAACGAAGAATCGACGGATATGCCCGTCTTTCACCGCTTGAATAATCTCGGGCGCAAGCCCAATCACGGTCTCATGATGGTATCCTGTCGTTAAAACTTGCTCGGACTGTACATTAGCCGCAGGCAGTGACAATGCGCGTTCAATCAGGGGTGAGAAGTCATCCTCTGTAATTTTGGCAACGCCCTCCAGACCCGCCACTTCGTATGAGAAAAAGCGGTCTGCATATGTGCCTTTGATCGGCATAACACAGTTCGTCGTTGCGAGAATAGCACCCGGGAATTGTTCGAACAGTCTGCGCTGATCGTACCATGCTTTACCGATATTACCCTTGAGATGGGCATATTTCTTCAGCGCCGGATAACCGTGTGCAGGCAACATTTCCGAGTGGGTATAGATGTTGATTCCTTTCCCTTCAGTTTGACGAAGCAACTCCTCCAATGCATACAGATTATGCCCTGTTACCACGATGCACTGTCCTTCAATCTGGTTCTGGCTAACCGTAATCGGTTGCGGTACACCAAAGCGGTCCGTGTGCGCACGATCCAACACATCCATAATGCGGATTGCTGCATTACCTACCTTCATCGCCATCTCCAGATGTTCCTGTACATTAAAATTCGAGTTCGTCAATGTCATGTATAATGCCTCATGTGTAATCCGATCCACCTCAGGATCAGAATATCCCAACTGGCGTGCATGTGTCGCATAAGCAGCGATGCCTTTTAACGCAAAAATCATCGTATCCTGCAAACTTGCGATTGTTTCGTTTTTGCCGCATACCCCTACCACGGTACACCCGCCACTCGGCGTCTGTTCGCACTGATAACAAAACATATGGTTTCCCCTCCAAACTTAGATTAAACGCAGTTCGTTATGTAATAGCGTAACAGACCCTGATATGAGCTAGTGTGATGGTGCACACAGTTTCTGATCCAACATCTATATTTGGTTCTCCAGATTATCATCCAAACTGGAAATAATAACATTCAAAAAAAGGCATATCTCGGATCATTATGAAAAATACTGTGTACAGCTAAAAACGTATAAATCCATAATCTTAAAAAAATACGAAAATGAAACGATTCTAGATTTTGCCCGTAAGGGTAATACACAGAGAAATCTAATATTCAAGGAGCTGGTCAATTGCAACATTACAGACACAGTGCGGAGGAAACCCTTCAGGATGTACAAAGTTCCTCCAAGGGACTTACGACCTCCGAAGCTGCCAAGAGAATTGAAACGGAAGGATATAACGAGTTAAAAGGTAAAGATGCAACACCCGTCTGGAAATTGTTCCTCGAAAATTTCAAAGATCCGATGGTCATCGTGCTGCTGATTGCAGCCGCGGTACAGGTTGTACTTGGACACCTGATTGAATCATTGATCATATTCCTGGTTATTTTGCTCAACGCGGTGATCAGTGTAGTGCAGACCAAAAAAGCCGAGAGTTCACTTGACGCGCTGAAACAAATGTCTGCACCTGAAGCCAAGGTCATTCGTGACGGGCAGAAAAAAACCATTCCAGCGAGGGAACTCGTTCCCGGTGATATTGTTATGCTGGATGCAGGTGATTATGTCCCGGCAGACGGGCGTATCCTGGAATCAGGAAGTTTGAAAATCAACGAAGGCATGTTGACCGGAGAGTCCGAAGCTGCGGAGAAACACGCCGATACCATCCCGGATGAGGCTCCAATCGGAGATCGTCGCAATATGGCCTTCAGTGGCTCACTGGTCGTATATGGACGGGGCATGCTTGTCATTACAGGTACAGCTCTCAAAACCGAAATCGGCAAAATTGCCGAACTGATTGAAAATGCCGAAGCCAAGAACACACCATTACAGCGCAAGTTGGAATCATTTAGCAAAAAACTGGGCTTTTTCATCCTGGGCTTGTCGATTCTCATCTTTGGCATTGAAGCCGGTCGTGTATGGTTGACCGAAGGTACGGAGAATATCGGGCCTTCCATCGTAAATGCACTGATGTTTGCCGTAGCTGTTGCGGTTGCTGCCATTCCTGAGGCCTTATCCTCCATTGTGACTATCGTATTGTCACTCGGAACAAATAAGATGGCCAAACAACATGCGATCATTCGTAGACTGCCTGCCGTTGAGGCGCTCGGCTCTGCCAGTATCATCTGTACGGATAAAACAGGAACGCTAACTCAGAATAAGATGACTGTCGTTGATTATTACATTCCCCATGGCACCAAGGACGAATTCCCCGATGATCCCGATCAGTGGTCGGAAGAGGAACGGCGTCTGTTACATATTGCAGTGCTCTGCAATGATTCAAATATTAACCAGGAAGGCAAGGAATTGGGTGATCCAACCGAAGTGGCCCTCATTGCCTTCAGCAACCGGGTGAACAAGGATTACAATGAAATCCGTGACCAGTTCCCGCGTGAAGCTGAGCTTCCTTTTGACTCGGATCGAAAGCTCATGAGTACGGTGCATACCTTTGAGGGACAGACGGCTTTGCTGACCAAGGGTGGACCTGATGTGCTGTTCAGTCGCTGTAGTCATGTGTTTATCAACGGTGAGGTTCAGCCCCTCACACCTGAGATTCGCACACAGTTTGAAGAAAAAAATGAGGCCTTCTCGAAACGTGCCTTCCGTGTGCTGGCCTACGCGTACAAAAAATTCGATGATAAAAACCAGGTCACCATTGATGACGAGCATGATCTGACACTGGTTGGTTTGACAGCGATGATTGACCCACCGCGTGAAGCGGTATACGGTTCTATTGAAGAGTCCAAAAAAGCGGGCATTCGCACCATCATGATCACTGGAGATCACAAAACAACGGCTCAGGCGATCGGTGTGGATATCGGCCTTGCCGAACCGGATGACCTCGCCATTACCGGAGCCGAACTGGACAAAATGTCTGATGAGGAGCTGGATCAACAACTTGAACATATCTCGGTTTACGCCAGAGTATCACCTGAGAACAAAATCCGGATTGTGCGTGCATGGCAGCGAAAAGGTAAAGTTGCAGCCATGACCGGAGATGGAGTTAATGACGCACCTGCGCTGAAACAAGCCGACATCGGCGTAGCGATGGGTAGCGGAACAGATGTCGCCAAGGATGCGGCTGCCATGATTCTGACGGATGATAACTTTGTCTCCATCGTGAATGCGGTCAGTGTTGGACGGATGGTATTTGATAACATCAAAAAAGCCATCGCATACCTGTTTGCCGGTAACCTCGGCGCGATTATCGCCATTTTGTTTGCCTTGATCGTCGGCTGGGTTAATCCATTTACGGCCCTACAGCTGCTGTTCATCAATCTGGTGAACGACTCCCTGCCTGCCATTGCTTTGGGTACAGAGAAACCCGAGCCGGATGTCATGCGACGCAAACCGCGTGATATTAACGAGGGTATCTTCGCAGGCGGAACCCTGCAAGCTGTGATTACGCGTGGTGTCCTGATTGGTGCGGCTGTTATTGTGTCCCAATATATTGGACTTGGCATCTCGGAGGAAATCAGTGTGGCTATGGCATTCACAACCTTGATTCTGGCACGCAGTCTGCAAACTTTTGCAGCACGTTCCAACACACAGACGATCTTCCAGGTGGGTTTCACGACCAATAAATTCGTGCTTGGCTCCATTCTGGTATGTCTCTGTCTCTATGCAATCACACTGATTCCAGGTGTTCGCGGTGTCTTCGCCATCCCGGATACATTCGGCTGGAATGAGTTCCTGATTGCAGGCGGACTTGCTCTTGCTGCAGTCATTCTCATGGATGTCATCAAGTGGATTCGCAATCGCGGCAAACAAGTTACTGTGGCGTAAGATCTGCAGTTATAACATGCACAAACAGGCGCCCGTTATCGGAGCGCCTGTTTCTGTATCTAATTATCCCTGTTTGATGCCAAAAGCGATCCAGCGTCCATCAATATCCTCGATCACAAACTCCTTGTTATTATAGTCTGTATGATTGAGGGCACGTACGATTTTCACATCTGCGTTGATCAATTCCTGTTGAAGCTCTTCCTGGTTCTGGGTAATAAAATATGCATCATATCCATAGCCATATAATTCTCTGTTGGGTATGACCTTCTGTCCATTGCTTTGGGTCAAAATAATCTCGGTAAGATCACGATACAGGCAGATATGAGGTTCCGCGGCATCGAGATATTCGACGACCCGAAAGCCCATCTTTTCTTCATAAAACTGCGCGGTTCGATTCATATCAAGCGTCGGAAATACGCTATGGGACATTAATAATGCATGAGTCATGGGTATAATCTCCTTCATTTTAAACATGCTAATTACTTACATATCTAGTTACCTAACCGCTGATCCATCTGCTTATGTATGTTCAATGATCATTTTAGTTAAATTCAGGAAATCCGTCTATTGTTTATTATTAATATTTCTATGCTCATCACACCGAATGAATTAGTATGACATTATTGCCATATGATGAAATGGGGTGTAAAATGATATATTGCTTTTCATCACATTTTCATCAAAGCTCTATCCGACTTCATATTCATACCCAAGACAGGAATGGTACCGTGAAAGATAAAATTGTCATGCCACTCTGGACATGTTGCCTGTTCATCGTTGTGATGAATACCACCATGTTCAACGTTTCTTTGCCAGTCATTATTCATGATCTGCAGATTACCTCGGACCTGGGGTCTTGGGTGATCTCAAGTTATTCAATTGGTTACGCCCTGTCGACGGTGATCTACAGTCGATTGTCAGACCGTATCCCGGTACGCAAACTGTTAACGGTCGGGCTTCTGATCCTGGGGTTATCTTCATTGCTAGGGTTGTTCGCGCATAACTTTGCAATCCTGTTACTGACACGTATTCTGCAATCTGCGGGTGCAGGAGTTATGGCCGGGTTGGGTCTCGTCATTGCAAGTCGTTACATCCCGGTGGAACGACGCGGAGCTGCCATCGCGCTGATCTCATCAGGTAGCGCCATGGCTTTTGGACTTGGCCCCATTGTCGGCGGACTCATTAGCGAGTACTGGGGCTGGAACGGACTTTTTGCCATAACCGTGCTTGTCCTGCTCGCTCTGCCTGTATTGCTCTATTTTCTCCCCCGTGAATCCGTCAAAACAGATCAGCCGTTCGATGTGATTGGTGCCATATTAACCGTCATTAATGCCACTACACTTCTGGTAGCGATCACCCAGCAATCCTGGTTATGGTTCGCCATAGGCGTTATCTCGCTTATTGCACATCTCCTGTATATTCGGAAAGCGAGTCTTCCGTTTGTGAATCCACAAGTGTTCCAAACGCCAGGATACACCCGGTTAATCCTTATCGGATTCTGCGTGCTGGTGGTGAATCTGGGCAATCTGTTTTTGATGCCGCTTGTGCTTGCTGATCTATATGGGCGCTCTTCGCTCGCCATTGGTTTGCTGATTGCTCCTGGGGCAATCGTCGCAGCATTCTGCACCCGTTTCGTCGGGCGTTGGATCGACCGTTATGGCAATATGCGATTTATGATCATTGGACACATCCTGCTCGCAGCGGTACTTGCCTTATTTATGCTCGGACTGGATCAATCCGCCTTGATCATTACCAGTGGTTATCTCTTTTTCTCACCGGCACTGTCAGCCTCCATGGCTTCACTGAATAATGAAGCGTCACGTGTGCTGCCCAAAGCGCAAATCGGTTCCGGTATGGGCATGTTACAATTGATTCAGTTCTTCGGTGGTTCGGTGTCTGTAGCCGTATGTGGGCTGCTGCTACACAGTATTCCGGGAGTCTCGGTCGAGCAAGCTTATCATGTGGTGTATGCTTGTCTGTTGCTCGTCTGCGTTGTTTCACTCGGGTTGACCGTCTGGCATAGCAGAGCTTCACGCTCAAGCATTAAACCTGTTACATTGGACAATTGATAATTGATGTTTAAAGTTCAGAACAAAAAGGCCCGCGCCAAGCGCGAGCCTTTTTTAGTTTGGAACAGAATGCCGTTTTTTTAAAGTAGATCACTCAATGAACTTGAATTTACCGGTTAATTTCCTGATTTCGTCCTACAGCAGCATGCCAACTATTTACCGTCCAGTGCAAACTTCCAGGCCTCCATTATGCTAATTGGGGCTTTACTACTGCTCTCGCCGTCACCTTCCTGCGTCCAAAGTGGTGGGTAATACGCAAATACTTGTCCTGTCTGGAGCTGAGACATATCCTCTTGCCAGCCTTTCCAGCGAAAGGTCCGATAGAACTGCTCCAGATCACCATTCGCCAGCCAGTTGATGAAACCTGAATATGCCAGTTCTGTCGATTCCCATTCGAGTGTATCCGGTGCAAAATAATAAATGTGTCCCGTGCGGCCATACTTGCCTGTATCCAGTCCGAAGAAACCACCTGCCGCATCATATGCAACGACCATCATACCTTCCAGTACATCTACCCAAGGTTGCTCACTTACACCATTCCAACTGGTGAGACTCCCCGATGTACTGTCACCACCCGCACCAAGCAGCGTGATCCAGCCATGGTCCAGTACAATACCTTCTGTCTCATAAGCAACAGCCCCCAAATAGGATTTGGTGCTTATTTGCAGACGATAAAGGGTATCCTCTCCAGCTTCTTGTTTTGCTGGAACATACACATATGTATTTTGCCCACTATCCAGGAGTTCCTTAAGTTCTTCCCATGCGTGATTCTCCCGATCTACTAATTCAGCTATCGTTAATGTATTCATGAGCAGTCTCCTCGCTGATTTTATAAGAGCATATCATGGGTTATTAACCCGTTCAAATCTGCTATAATCTATCTTCAAAGCTAAATTCAAGGGGGAAACGATTTGATTCGCGTAGTTATACTTATGATTCCGATTCTGATGTTGCTTGTATCCGGTTGTCAGAATCATACATCTGCCATGAAGGAACCCGTTTCTGTTCAAAAATCTGATCCCCAGGTCATCCATTACATATCACCCCAAGGAAACGACTCGAATAAAGGAACGATTCAATCTCCTTGGAAAACGTTGCAGCACGCAGCAGACCATGCTTCGCCAGGAAGCACGATCTATTTGCGTGAAGGTGTCTATCATCAGAAAGTCAAAATCATCCGGAGCGGTAATTCTTCCGCTAATCCAACCCTATTTTCAAGTTATCCTCAGGAGCAGGTTATCATTGATGGTAAAGGTTTATCTGTCCGGGGCATTGAAGGGTTGATTGAAATTGAAAATGCCAGTTATATCACGATTCAGAATCTCGAAATTCGTAATTTTACAACCAAACTTGGGGGCCAAGTTCCATCCGGGATCTATGTCCACGGAGCAGGTGAACATATTCAGCTGTTAGGCAACACCATACACGCGATTGCTAGTTACGCAACTCCTGAAGGTCCCGATTTGCGGGGCAGGGATGCCCACGGTATTGCCATATATGGCACAGAGCACCCTCAAGCTTTACGCGATATCATCATCAAGGATAATGAATTGTATGATCTTACACTTGGTTCAAGCGAGTCACTCGCAGTCAACGGTAATGTTGATACCTTTGCTATCCAGGACAATATCATCCATGATTCCGACAATATTGGTATTGATCTGATCGGGTACGAGGGTACGTCCGAGGACGACACGTACGATCAGGCTCGGAACGGCATTGTACGAGGAAACGAAGTCTACGATATTACGTCCAATAACAACCCCTCCTACGGTAAAGACCTGCCCAATGATACCAACTCGGCGGGCGGCATCTATGTAGATGGCGGGAAAGATCATATCATCGACCAGAACCGGGTATATCGGAGCGACATCGGAATTGAGATTGCATCAGAGCATGCCGGACGTTCAACCAGCAACATTACCGTGCGTGATAACCTGATTTATTCCAACAGATTGACGGGGATTGCCATGGGAGGTTATGACGAGGAACGAGGAGCTACCGAGGATAGCAAGATTATGTACAATACACTTGTGGGAAATGATACCCTGAATGCAGGCAATGGACAGTTATTCATGCAGTCACGGACAAAGAACAATACGTTCATGCGTAACATTCTCGTATCGGGCAGCTCGGAAGTACTGATATACAACGAATATACTAGCAATACCGGCAATGTGTTTGACCATAATGTCTATTACTCACCAGGTGAGCAGAAAGATGCCCTGTGGGTTTGGAAAAATAAAGCCTACTCCGGCATCGCTGCCTACATCAAGGGATCTGGCAATGATGCACACTCCATATATGTGAACCCGGCATTTATGGATGAACCGAGCGAAGATTTTCGTCCTCAGGCGAACTCTCCGGCTAAGGCGTATGGTTACCTTGCACCGCGATAAATTAACCCTGAGTCTGCCATCTCAACTTAGTAAATCTTTTTCACGCAAATAAAAGGAGCCTGTGCATGTGGGATCATCTCCCTCATCATGCACAGACTCCTTTTTGCTTTCTTTTGATGCAATCCAATTCTTAACTTTTTACCATCTGAGCTGCATGTGTCACCCGGTTTCGTCCTCCGGTTTTGGAGGCATACAGGGCGTTGTCCGCTCTTTGGAACAAGGATTTTTCCGTATCTTCCTCTACTACAGTAGCTGCACCGATACTCACTGTAATGTTATATTCACCCCAGTCGGCTGAAGCAACCTGTGAACGATATCGTTCTGCAATACCGATCGCCTGCTCCTCTTCACAATCTGGAAGAATGATAACAAATTCCTCCCCACCGTAACGTGCAACCACATCCGTACTTCGCGATACCGTTTGCAGCAGCCCTGCCAGATTGCCGAGCACCAGATCTCCGATCGGATGTCCGTACGTATCATTAATGCTTTTGAAATGATCAATGTCCACAACGAGCAGGGAGAAATAACGTTGTTTCTCCTGGAACATCATCAAACTTTCAAGCATTTTTTCCTGGAAAAACCTGCGGTTCTTCAATCCTGTCAACAAGTCGGTGGAGGCCAGTGTCTCCAACTGATCATTCACTTTGATTAACGCCTGCTCTTTAATTTTATATTCCTCATGCAGTCGTTCAAGCTCCTTGTTCGCTCCTTGCGTCGCTTGATACAACTCTTGTAGCTTCGTTTTGGTATGCAAAATATCCTTCTCATGTTCGATTCGCTTACGCATGACTACAACGACACAATCTACCACGCTTTCCCCGTTACGTGTCTGACGAACACCGTTAAGCAGAACAGGAACAGCCTTCTGATCACGGGTACGGAACGTGAAGTACATCTCGTCCACATGTCCATATAACTGGATGTAGGGATAGAAATACGTATGGAAAAACACCTTGTTGCTTACCGTCATGGTGGATTCAATATGTTGCCCTATGAGCTCATCGCGTTCATATCCAAGCATCGTAAGCATAGTTTGATTAATCGACTGTACGACGCCCGAATCAGAGATAGAGAAGTATCCACAGGGAGCCAGATCTAATTGTATATCCATGGAATAACTGCCTTTCTTCCGCGTTTTATGCGCTCGTTAAATAATCCTTAATCATTCGGATGGTTTCTTCCGGTTGACTCAGATGCGGATAATGTCCCTTGGCCGTCATCTGTTGCAATCGGCTATTCTTCAGATGAGCGTGTAAATAATCCCCTACTTCTATCGGGGCAATACTGTCATCCGAGCACTGAAGGATTAATGTTGGCACAGTTGCCTGCTCCAGATCAATACGACAGTCAGATAAAAACGTCACTTCGGCAAATTGTCTCGCAATATGCGGATCTCTGGAGCAGAAGCTTTTCTCCAACTCTTCCGTCAGCTCTTTCCGTTCCGGATTGTTCATCACAATGGGTGCCAGATAACTCGCCCACCCAATAAAATTCATCTGCATCATCTCAAGTAATTCATCGATATCATTCCGATCGAAACCTCCATAATAATTCGGAAGATCATTCACGTAACGTGGGGAGGGCCCTAACATTATAATTTTTTTGAAATATTTGGGGTTCTGAATTGATGCCAGCATACCAATCATACTACTGACGGAATGCCCGACAAATATGGTGTCCTTTAGTTCGAGCGCTTCCATAACTTCCAGCACATCCTGGGCGTATCCTTGAAGGTTGCTATATTTGATAGCATCATAATAGTTAATTTGAGATTCGCCAGATCCAACATAATCAAACAACACCACACGGTAGTTCTCCATAAAACCTGGAATAATGTAACGCCACATATCCTGATCACATCCAAAACCATGAGCAAATACAATCGTTTGGCTACCCGAGCCAAGTACCTTAACATTATTTCTTACAAGTATATCAACCGTCATTGCATATCACCTCTCCGAGGTAGTATTCACTTGAATCATTTTATCTGATTAGTATACCGGAAAATGTTGGAATATGAATTAAAAATAATTAATAACTTCTCTCATCCACTAAAAAATCATGAACTCCTGCTCTGAATACGCGCTTTACAATCTGACGATCGTCAGGTAAAATCAGTTCAACATGTCGCGCGACAGAGATCAATATTACGGAGGAAAACCATGAGTACTTCAACACATAGCTCTACACCTCAGCAACTCTGGGGAAGATCATTCCTATTTATCATGTTAGCCAACGCATTATTGTTTATGGCATTTGAAATGTTGCTTCCGACCTTGCCTTTGTTTGTCTCAAGTCTTGGTGGCGAAGCCTCCCAAATTGGGCTTGTTACCGGCGTATTTATGTTTTCTGCCATCTTGATTCGACCCTTCACTTCTGTTTTGGCAGCTCGAATAGATAAAAAATATCTATTGATTATCGGCATCACTATCTGTGCATTAATGACAGGCGCATACTACCTATCGTCAGGTATTTGGATGATTCTTGTATTTCGAGTGATCCACGGATTCGGATTTGGTTTGGCAACGACATATTTTGCAACGATTGCCACTGAAAACATACCAAGAGATCGCCGGGGAGAAGGTATGGGGTATTTCGGCGTAGGGGAGACGGTCGCTATATCCATTGGTCCATTGATTGGAACAAGCCTGTTGTTTAGGTACGACTACCAGAGCCTGTTTATGGGAGGTATGTGCATTTTGCTGTTAGCTCTCCTAATGACAGTGTTTGTATCCAGAAAGCCGAAAACAGAAGGTAGTAGCGAGTCTATGCAAACTCATGTCCCTTCGGTGAAACTGATTGAAAAGAAGGTACTCTTCCCTTCCCTTCTCATTATGCTCGTTGGCATTGCAGCGGGTTCAATCATGTCCTTTGTGGCTTTATTTGCCGCCGAAAGAGGGTTCGAGAATATAGCCTGGTTTTTCTTCATCGTTGCCATTGCCAGCTTCGCCGTTCGACTGTTTTCGGGGAAAATGTTTGATCGATGGGGACCAGGTTCCGTGTTGTTACCTTCTGCCGTGTTTGCAATCGCGGGGCTACTGGTTCTGATTATCGCCCAGAGTGATGTGCAATTCCTGATCGCCGGTGCGTTATACGGCTTTGGTTTTGGTGCCATATTCCCGGCGATTCAGACCTGGTGTGTGAATCTTGTAGAAGAACATGAGCACGAAAGTGCGATGGCTTCCTTCTTTAACTTCTTTGACCTCGGAATTGGCGGTGGTTCGTTGATCCTGGGCGTTGTGGCTTCTGCATTTTCCTATACGGTGGTGTATGCTATCTCTATAGGCATTTTTGTGGTATATATCTTGTTATATTTGGTATACTCCCAAAAACAGCAGAGGTATACAGCTCGCCAACTGGAGGTAGACATTGAGTAAAAAACGAATCAAGGAAATTGCCATTCAACATTTTAATCGTCTGGGTTACGAGGGGACCAAGATGGCGCAGATTGCCGAAGAGGCAGGCATTCGCAAGCAATCCCTGGCTTATCATTATTCATCCAAAAAAGCGTTATTGCTGGAGTTATATGAGGAAGTTGTGCAGGAGGAACAACAGTTTGTACGCCAATTCTTCAGCGAGTCTGTTACCCAAACTTTGGATCAGCAGCTATATGCCTTTTTGCATGAACACAAAAATCGCTTTCTGACTCACCCAAACGTTGCTTTTATGTATATCTTGTCTTTTATCACACCGCTGGAGGTGCATGATTTTGTGCTAGCCCAGTATCGAACGTACCTCGGGACACTGAAGGAAGAGCTGGCAGCCGTATTTACCAGACATTCCGATATACGCCTGAGTCCGGAAGAAGCCACCGTAGCTTTTGTCACCGTGATGGATGGATTGGATGTACAGCTCGTGTATGAGACACGGCAATCCTATGAACAAGCTTTGGCAATCACCTGGAATGTCTTCTGGTCAGGCGTCCAGCGTTAACGGATCAATTACGATCAGACTACACAAATAAGAGAGGTGTCCCACCAGCCATGTTGATGACTTTTGGGACAGCCCCTCTATTTCTTTATTTTACGGTTAGGATCACACGTTGATAACGCTTCAACTGATGCTCTCCATCATCCTGTACTTCGGCAACGATATGAAGGGTATCACCCGATTTGGCATCGTCAGGAACGGTAAATGTCACCGCTTCGGTGTCACTGCCCTGTAATTTTATCGTATCCACCTGCTCATCCTTGGCAAGTTCACGATGCAATCCAAGCTGCAGGTCACCCGCCATTTCAGGCTGAACTTTGTTCGGTGTTACTTTGGAATCCTCATAAGTGTCCGCTTCGAAATATCTCCACCACGTATAGGTCAGTTGATCTCCATCCGGGTCTGTGCCTTCCGCGTGAAGAGTAACTTCCTCCCCAGGACTAACACTCAGATCCAGCCCTTCCTTAATCGTTAATGACGGATTATGGTTGGCACCTTCGTAAGTGTCTGCAACTGCCCAGTCTGCACGTGCTGCAAAATCATCCTGCACATCGTCAAACCATCTCATCAGAGAGTATTCGGCTTCATAGCGTTTGGTGTAGGGATCGTAATCAAGCACATTGTTTCTAAACAGCTTGTCGTTCACAACCCCAAAGCGTCCACCCCAACCGCCGTAGGAAGGGTCTTCCATACTGCGCAGCCCATTATCAATCAGATAAAAGAAGGAAGGAGAGTCACCCTCAGATATAAAATCGTACTTGTCATATTGTGGATTGTTCTTCAGATACTCAGCACTTCCCCGTTGTTCTTCGGCTAGTTCGCCTTCGATCATTTTACCATCACCCATCGATGCATACATATCCATCAGCTTGCCATGTCCGTTCAGAATATTCTTGACCATCCAGTCGCCATGAAGCTTACTGTTCACTTCTTCGGCATGCATCTTCCATGCATAGGCAAAATGCCAGAAGTTCGACTGGTCGTTGAGAATGCGGATATCTGGCCAATTCTTCGCAATGTATTCGTTGTAGCTGTCATCCTGATCGAGGATGATGTACAGGACCAGTTTGTCACTGACTTTTTTGCGAATCGTATCCCACTCGGCCGTATCCTTGTACTGTTCTTCAATCGATTTTAGCGCTCGGGCTGTGGTATTGGTGCCCCCCCATGTCTGAACAATCAGGTCTCGGGAGTCATCGTCGAGGAAAAGAGTTTCGAGGAACTCGGAACCTTCGGTTTCCTTCTCCATCTCCCCTTTATCGGATATATTACCGATCTTCGTCATCGCTCGAAGCTGTTCCGGCTCCGGGTACCCATCCGCATGTTTGGATAAGTTCGGGTAGATCTCGCCATAGGCATCGATCATATCGTACACCCACTGTGTGCCTGTCCAGCGGAAGGGTTTGATCCCCTCTTCCTCGTCTCCAGCATAATGATACACCGAGCTGGTCAGTACAATTCCGGCAAGGTCCATTTCATTCGAATATAAGAGGAAACGAATGACGGAGTTCATATCATCCACTTCACCGTCGGTTGTAATCACTGTTCTGCCTTTGGCAGCTTGGTTGTTTGCAGGTTCCTGGGTTTCATTCTCTGTCTGTTCTGTCGGCTGATTCGGTGTGTCACTTACGGTTTGTGGCGCTTTGGATGCGCACCCACTAATCACCAGGATGATACTGAGACAACCTGCGGCAAAACCGTTTAACCATTTTCTCTTGTTCATAATGCTCCCCTTTCTTCTGTACAGCGTGATGTTAGTGTTGGGTTGGAAATAAGTACGTCCTCTGTTTTTTCTATCCTTAATATGGACCGTAGAATGCAAAAAAACCCGAACAACATTATGAATGGAACAAAGTCCACGCATAGTGATGTTCAGGTTTTGCCTGCCCGAAGCAGTAACAATCCTTATTTGAGTGAAAGTATATCATGTCCACTCATGAATGTAAACGTATTCAAATGTTTTTTTGAATTTATCTTTGATATAGTATAATGCTTATAGCCAAGAATCAAACGAATCGGCCTGTTATTATATCAATGTTATTAGGAGGACTCAGACATCATGCAACAACTGGATGCGGCCTTAAGCCGTTTGGTGGAACAGCAGGATTTATATAATGAAGCTTATGGACTTTTCAAAAATCATGATCTGCGTCCCCGCGAACAACATCACCAGCCGGAAGTGGATACACGAATACCTCTTTCTCCAGAACTTCAGTATCTGTACAATCATTATGAAATGATGGATGCGGATGCGGAAGGTACACTCAAAATGAAAAATGCCGCCGTCGAAATCGGTGATGCCGCACTTATTTCCTTTGTCGCACCTGAACATCTGCTTCGTCAGCAACTGGGGTTCCGCTGGATTGGCATGAATGAACCTTATGAGGAGTCCTCCACTTGGCCAAAAACTCACGTTGTCATCGCAAACTTTAACGATGATCCGTTAATTGTAGATGTGGAAGCACCAAACTCTCCCGTATATGCCGCTTTTACAGGTGGAGAACCAAACCGTGTTGCTGATTCACTATCAGACTTTTTCAGTGCACTAGCCATCCTGATTGAAGCGGCGCGTACCTATGCCGGAGAAGTAAAAGATGAAGAAACCTATGAAACCAAGCCCCAGTATCTGGAGCAAGTGGAACCTTTATTGCAAGATCTGTTGGGAGAAGAGTATACTGCTCATCTGTTCGAATATCTGTCCTTTTGTTAAAACAGTGAATTGAAGGAATTGGAGGGGCGCCCATATGATCTATGTGGCTTTGCTACGAGGCATTAATGTAGGCGGGAACAATAAAATTAATATGAAGCAGCTGAAAGAAACATTTGAACAAGCAGGCATGCTGGATGTCGTTACCTATATCAATTCTGGCAATATTATTTTTGCCGATCATCAGGAACGTGCCGATGCAAATTGGGAGATATCCCATGTGTTAGAACAGGCCATCGCCGCCGATTTTGGCTTACAGATCAGGGTAATGGTGCGGAATATGGATGAAATCCAAAGTGTTATTCAGGCACTGCCAGAAGAATGGGTTAATGATGACACAGCCAAAAGTGATGTGATGTTCCTCTGGGATGAGATCAATGAGCCCTCCGTGCTGGACCAGCTGCCCATCAAACCGGGAATCGGCACACTAATCTATGTTCCCGGAGCGATTTTATACTCAGTCAGCAGAGAAGATGCATCCAAAAGTGGCATGAACAAGCTTGTGGGATCCAAAGTATATGCCTATATGACGGTTAGAAATGTGAATACCACACGTAAGATATATGCCCTGATGCAAGCAGCAGCAGAGAAATAATACAGACAGGTGGAGATGATGCCACGCAGCTTGTGGCAATTGGAGGTAGTCTAATGAACAGAGCATGGACATTAAACGTCAGCGTCCGATCCGTAGAGCGGGAACCATTCTGGTATGCACCCCAGACTCCCTGGCAGATACAGGGACAAGGTTTTCGAGTGAAATTCCATACCAATAGGGCAATCGACTTGCTTGCTCAAGATCAACTGCTTGTTACCGTTGGTGAGGAAGGTACCGCGAACTGGGCTGCTTTTATCGGAACAGTCGTGGAATGCGAACCAGACTCTCTCCTGCTCTATACAAGTCCTCAGTACGAGGCACAGTTAATGGATATTCGGAGGTTGGAACGTGAATTTTCTCCTTTGGCTTCCATCCTCGGAGCGCAACATGTAATCGAAACTCTGGGCTATTTCCCTCCCTTCCATTATGACGAAATTACGGATGTGCAGCTGGAAACAGTCCAAAATATACAATCCCTCTCTCTTGTGCTAACGCATAATGCTGATCAGGAATGGGAACAGCAGGTGCACTTCCATTTTGAACATATTCAGCAAGAGATGTTCTCCCCTGTGGAGGCATCTAACGTTTGTTTACAGCTAAGTTTCACTTATGCAGCCGATCAGATCCGTGTTAACTTGGATGCCGTATCCGGCTTCTCCGCTACATTCCTATGCAGCACAATTCATATTCAATTCCATTAACCCGGTTATGTAAAAAATCCCTTCATGGGACAACATGACAAAACATCTTTACAGATGTTCTTCCATGCCTATTACCATAAAGGGATAGCTCAACTTCTTCAGCTACACATTTTGCATCTGGTTTAGTCAATTTGAATGCGTCTGCGAGATTGATCATCACCAGGACGTTTCGGAATCTCGAGCTTCAGCACACCTTCTTCCAATCTGGCCTTAATGTGCTCCTCATCAATATGATCAACATAGAATCGACGGATAAATTCGCCGGAACGGCGTTCCTGCCGTATGATTCGATTGGAGTCATCCTTCTGCTCCACTACATCATTGCGTTTGGCACGAATAATCAACTCATTACCTTGAACCTGAATGTCTATGTCCTCTTTGGCGATGCCCGGAAGCTCGGCTTCTACCGAATATTTGTCTTCTTCCTCACGAATGTCGGTCCGGAATGGCTGGGAGCCAGTTCCAAAAGGGGAGAGGAATGAGTTCTCAACCATGTCATTGAAGGATTTCAACATGTGTCCGAACGGGTCTTCATTTCGTTTACGAAACGGAATCAGATCAAACATGAAAATCAGCTCCTTTTGTGTGGTTGGTTTATTGGTGTTGCTTACATTGATTATTATAATACCCTTGCAAATAAGGCTCAAAGTCTGTAAAAGACGAAAAAAACCGATTTTCTTTCATCATGGTTCACTATTTTAAAATAGATCCTTTTTTCTTTTATTTTGACCTTATTTGATCTTCTGACTTTGTCTGACTATAACGAATGAATGGGGTCCGTTACAGTATTGGATTCATTCTTCCGCATTCCCATCATCATGATTGCCAGCAAGACAACCAGAACAGCTACGAACATAAATGGAACATGTTTGTCCACCTGATAAAGTGTCGTTGTAAGTAAAGGCGTAATGACGGCGGATATCCCCTGAATCGCTGCTACCAATCCCGCTGCACCTCCCTGCTGTTCTTTGCTAACTGCCAGCGAAGCACCTGCCATGAACCCCGGCATCATCAGACCCGAACCCATGCCAAACAGGAAAAACGAGAAATAATACATGGATAACACATTAAAGACCAAAAACAGGATCATACTTGCGATCAGGAAAAGGGACCCGAACAAAATCATTGGGCGTGGCTTCCATTTCAACCATTTCATCTGAATGACCTGCATGATCAACATCGCTGCTCCAGAGAACATGAGTCCAAACGAAACCATTCGGGCCGTCCCCGCTGAGGATAGAGCCAGTTGATCCTGAAAATAAAATCCCCCGACAACCTGTAGTGTCATGATACCCATCATCGTGACTAAGCCGGCAGCAAGGTACATTCGTAAACCACGTTGGAACGGGTTGACTTTAGGCGGTTTTGCCTGAATGACCGGTTTGGCTGACGGGATTAACAACAAGGCAATGATAAACGCAGCTATCGCTATAAAAATGCCAAAATAAAGCGGCCAGAGCAGACCGATAAGGGTAAAAGCTCCTGCAATCGCAGGTCCAAATACAAGGCCCAGTCCATTCGCAGCACTGATAATCGCCATCCCACTTCCCCGATCTTCACCTTCTGTCACATCACCCATATAGGCTTGGGCAGAAGACAGCACCGCCGGAATGAACATGCCGATCAGACTGCGCGTCACAATCAGAAGGGTTAACAGGAGCCCCCCTCCGATCCATGCATTTAATCCCCCGTACAATGCCAGTGCAAATAATGCACAGCTCACGGACATACCTATGAATCCAATCAATATAATTGGTTTTCTTCCTCTTATATCACTCCATCTGCCCCATACCGGAGCCATGACAGCCATCATAATGGACCCAAGCGAGATAATAAGACCGGAATGGCTTTCTTTCATGCCCAACTCGCGAATAAGTGGTGGCATAATGGGTGCAATCAGCATCAGACCCAACATGGCTGCAAATACGCTAAAAAAAATACTTCCTCTGATTCTATTCATGTTTGTACACTCCTCTATATTTCAGTACAGTACCCACTGTACCTGGAGTATACAAGGCTGAGAGAATTCTTACTGCCTCTATACGGAACAATTCACGGCAAGACGGATTTATTAATCTTATTTTTTAAATAAGATCAACCCTTAAAACTTTACACCAGACCACTACGATTACAGTACCATCTTCCGATCGCTGTTATCACCGGATTTCCGTGATTCCCTTCTATTAAAGGGAGAAATCCGTTGATAAAGGCGAACGCTCCGCTTCTCCAGACTGGTTCTGCACTCTTCGTTCTCGTGTAAAGTTTCTGTTCATCTTATTTAATAAATCTTTTTCATCTCTGAGGGCTTCACGCCGAATTTGCGATAAAATTGCTGCGAAAAGGCACTGACATTGCTGTAACCGACCGCAATCGCGGCCTCGGTGACGTTGTTATTCTGATTGCGCAACAACTTCATGGCGTTGTCGAGACGAACCTGACGCAAATATTCGAACACCGTGCTTCCGAAAAGTGCCTTGAATCCTTTTTTTAATTTAAAATCGTTAAGACCCACCTGTCTGGACAATGCTAGCAAAGATGGAGGATCTACCATACAAGCCTCCATAATCTCCCGTGCCGTATGTAACTTCCGGATGTCCTCTCTGGAGAATCCCGCGGGAATTGGCGCCAGATCAAACAATTGGATCATAAATCGATTCAAGATCTCCAACGCTGTCGCTTCCATCATTAAGGATGATCGATAACTGTTGTTTAATTCTACAATCAGACTGTCAATCATCGTTCGTATCCGGTTATCCAATTGAAATACAATCGGCTTGAACACTTTTCGTCCCAACACCTGATTAAACGCAATCGACTTGAAACCGCCCAGTTGTGCCGCAGCATAATTGAACAGAGAAACCGGAATCCCCAGCGAAAAGGACGTATACAGCTCCCTTGCCGGAGGATGGAACCACGCTTCGAAATCATGCATAAAAATAAGGGCCCCTTGCCCTATCGATAATGAATAATCCTGACCGGATATATCCACATTTCGCTCTCCTGACAAGGCAAATTGCAATTCCACAATGGGCGTTTCGGACGCAAAATACGTAGGATAAGGCTGATGATATTCAACCTGGGAATATAAAATCTCAATGCCACTGTATGTCGTTACTCTTTTAATATTACCACTGCCCGCCTTGGGAGAGAGCAGATACGTGTGTTCATCTTGCTGACTGTAAGGTTCCTGGGTCAGGTAATGCTGATATACTACGCCTAATGCATCATGCGTGCGCATGGGTATTCACCTCACCTATATCTTGATCAGACTTGTCAGTAAAGAAAGCCTGAATTAATTGATAATGATTCTCAATTATAATTTTAGCGTATTTTCTCCCGTTCGACCAGTCCTATATATATGAAGGTTCACGTCTGCTTTTTTCTTCATGTGGCAACATCATTTTATACGCTAACTTACATATCCAATTTGGAAAAATATCTCTTATCTAACCTTTTACACAAATCGCAGACTTCTCTTACCTCTCCTTAACATAAGCTCCCTATACTAAAACAATTGTACAACTCATTACACACGAAACGATAAAGGGGATCTGGAACATTGAAAAAGAGAAATCAATGGCTCGCCGTTCTGTCGATGACTGCCATTCTTACCGCAGGAGCAACCAGCTACACATCAATGATTCATGCCGCTGACGCAACTAAAACCACCAATGATCATGTCGTACTGCGCACAGCCATCCAAAATATGCAGGGTACGGTCACATGGAACGGAAGCAGTCGCAGTGTTGATATCCAGATCGCAGATACTAAAGTACAACTTCCTATAGGAACGTCATCAGTCACCATCAACGGTGTGAAAACTCCTCTGGACAGTAAAAGCTACATCACCAAAGGTACAACGTATGTATCTTCCCAAACGCTAAAATTAATTACGGATCAACTGATCCTGAAACAAAATAAAACCGGTTTTGAACAGACCGCAACGTTTCAGATGCCTGGTGGAAAAGCAGAAATATCAGCCTCTACGCCAGATGGACAACGCCTGCTCGTAACCGAAGCAGACAATGGCAGCATTTCCGTACTGGACATTGCTGACTTGAAAAACATCAACCTATTAAAGACAGTCAGCTTCCAGGACCTCTCCGCCAAAGCTGAAGTCACAAGCGTAACCGTGTCCAAAGATGGCAAATACGGTCTTGCTGTTATTCGTACAGGGGATACAGACAGTGAAGCAAACGAAGGGTTGCTTGCCATTGTGGATCTGACAACCTACAAAACCGTCAAAACGTATGAACTGGGCATTGGTCCTGACTCGATTGCACTGTCACCTGACGGTCTGCATGCGGTGATCGCCATAGAGGATGAAGAGCTGAATAAAGCTGCCGATGAAATTGACTATGCCAACACCAAACGTCCGGGTAGCATTATGGTTGTATCTTTTGCTGGCGGGAACGTATTGGAGGGTGAGATCACCAACTTGCCGGTATCTCTGGACAATGTAGAAGGCGCCATCTATCCGCATGATCCACAACCAGAGTATGTTGCTATTAGTCCAGATAGTAAAACAGCAGCCATCACGCTACAGGAAAACAATGTCGTTGCCATCGTAGATCTGGAGACAAAAAAAATCAGCTCAATCTTCGCTCTGGGTACCACTTCACATCAAGCAGATCTGAAAGATGATGGTATCGTTCAGTTTAAAGAGACGTTGACCGCTCGTTATGAACCGGATGGAATTGCTTTCTCGGCAGATGGCAAATACCTGCTGACAGCTAACGAAGGGGATTTGGGCAAGAATGAATTTGAGGATGGTGTAAAAGCAGGCGGACGTAATATTGCTGTCTGGAATTTGCAAGGCCAGCGGATGTACGATAGTCAGAATCTCATTGACGAGGCAACCGCTATGGTCGGCTTGTATCCGGATGATCGCAGTCCCAACAAGGGAAGTGAAGTGGAGAACCTGACCGTTGCTACTGTAGACGGCACTACGTATGCAGCCGTAGCTTCCGAAAGGGCAGATGCCATTTTGTTCTTTGATCTTGCTGATCCGGTCAATCCGGACTACCTGGGTCTGATTCCTACAGCCGGAGAATCACCAGAGGGAATTCATCGTGTTAACGGACGTAGCCTGTTTGTGAGTGCAGATGAAAGCACCGGAACGCTTAGTTTTTTTGCCAAGAAATAGTTCGAGCACCCTTGGTATGTAAAGTCTGAAATGAGCGGTGTCACGTTGTATTGAGTAGGTGGGGGCGTAGAGCCCCTGTCCTCTCATACTATTGTACGCGCTATTCCACGTATCCACATATAATGCTGCAAAGGTTATCGACGCTTCATATTTTCCAATTCCCGCCTGTTCCGCTCGACTTCCTCTTGCAACACTCGTACTTCCATCCTTAATGCGGATACTTCCTCTTTGACGCCAGACCTCTTCATTACAAGATAGAAAACCAGATATAATACAAGACCAATCATAATAAAGAAAATTAATAGCGTTATAATACCTGCAATACCTATAGAGCTAATCATAACTTTACGTTTCCCCTTTCCGACATTCTATTAATTTTATTTACAACAATACCATAATTAAGCATAACGAACAGTATAAAAAGCCAAGACAGCATGCTCCCTTGGCTTCAATTTATCTATATATACCTTCCTATCCGGTGATCCTTATTCCCAGAAGAAACGCCCTGCGAACACTTTTTCCGTCAACAGTTTATACGTTTCTTCAGGCAATTCTTTTTTCATCTTTGCCATAACGGCGTCTTTGCCTTGATTATATTGTGTGGACATGCCAATCTCTGCCGTTGTATTGCTAGCATCCAGACGCATGATTGGGGCTTGAGCATCTTTCGTCCAAGGTGTCCATGCCGCTAGATCAGGTGATCCACCCGTGCCTGGATTGCCTGTGTACAGGAACTGCTTCAGATATGCTGCCATCGCGGCGGACAACTGATCACGTCCTGGTTTGTTTGTATCGCTAAAGTACCCATCAGGGAAATAGGCAGCAATTCCGTCTGCGTGTCCTGTATAGAAGTCCATATCGGCACCATGTGGTGCGCCCAGTAACGTGAGCAAACGCTCAGAGATGACCCCAGGTTGTGTGCCCCATGCAAAACGATACGCATATACCGGTGGCTGACCTGCTTCACTGGTCAATTGCTCCGCTACACGCTCTGCATTAAAGCCTGCATAAGCTTCGCTACCGTATTTCAACGCAGCAGCATATTGCTCCGCCTTGGTTTTATCGGTAAACAGAGTCTCATCCGTGATGGATGGAGAGAAGTTTGGATCACCGAAGGCAAATCCGGAGAACTCTGTTTCCAGGCTGCCGAGCAATACAGGAACTTTCTTATAATTTCCATTATTGATGGCGTCAAATCCTTCTTTTGGAATCACTGTGCCATCCCGGAACAGATGCGGGAATGGGTCCATACGGATTGCCGTTGCGCCAAACGCAGTGACCAACTTGTCCGCAGGCAGTGCACGCAGATAGCTCTCCAGCTGTGCCTGAGATTGCTTGCCAATCCATGCTTTTGCTTCTTCTGCATTAGCCGCTTTCCCCTCTTGCACGAGTAGCTTCACAAGCACATCCTCGGATTTTTGCTCGCCTTCTTCCGGTGATGCTGTCGTCAATCCTCCGCTGAAAGCAACTGCTTTTTGATACAATCCTTTGCTAAGTGGAGAGATCAGAGTTGCCAGCACATCACGTGCACCAGCAGATTGTCCGGCTAATGTAACATTGCCTGTATCTCCGCCAAAGCCTTCGATATTATCCTGCACCCACTCCAATGCACGGAATGCGTCAAGCAGACCATAGTTACCTGAGTCATCCAGGGCATTGCCTGTTTTCAGTGCTGCATTCTCGAAGAATCCAAGGGCTCCCAAACGGTAATTCACTGAGATGATGATGCTGTTGGTGCTCCGTGCAAGCTGTTCACCCTGAAAATCTTTGCCTGATCCGGTCATATTCCCGCCGCCGTGCAGGAACACCATAACCGGAAGTTTCGAACTGGTTGTGTCGGGACGCCAGATATTGAGATACAGCGAATCCTCGCTTCCTGCTGTAGTCTTGCCGGAGATCTGCAAGCTGTTCGCTGCAAATTCCTTAGCCGATCTGGTTCCTGTCCATGCTTCTGGTTCTTGCGGGGCTTTCCAGCGCAGTTCCCCTACCGGAGGTGCCGCGTAAGGAACACCGAGCCAGCCGAGTGTGCCATATTGCTCATAGGTTTTGCCATCAATCGCGCCATACTTGGTCTGTTGCACCGTTTGAGGTTTGAACGCCCCAGCTTCTTTATGTTTCAACCAACTCTGCTCCAAGGTTCCACTGCCATTCTTGAGCTGTATCTGCAAAGCCTGTGCGGTTGCCTCTGCCATCAGGCGGTTGGTAAGTTGACTCGCTCCCTTCCCTTGAAGCGCCATGATTCCTTTCCCAGCCGCATAGGTGGAAGCCGCTCCCTGCTCATAATCCGTACCTGCTTCATATCCAAGCACCTTCAGAAGCATTTCGGCATACCCTTCCGCTGTAAGTGGTGCATTAGGTTCAAACTTATCTGTTCCTGTTACGATCTCAGACACATACGGATGCTGCTTCAAGTAACCAACGACCGGTTGCAATACTTTGCCTGCCTGAGCCGCATCGTCGTACGTTTCCGATCCCTGATAAGCGAGTGCTTCTTTCTCCAATCCGGACAAACGCAAGTAAAGTACTGCGGCCTGAATGCGTGTTGCCTTTTTGTTCAGATAAGCTGCATTAACACCTTGACCGCTGCCGCGAATAAGCTCGGATTGGATCAGCTTGTCCATCGCTGCAGAAGAAGAAGGTCCTTTATTGCCTGCTGCATAAGCTGGTAGAGCGGATACACATAACCCCAGAATGGTTGCTACGGCAATCGAACGTTTAATGGTTTTCATGTCATAAATCTCCTCGCTGTCGAATAGTGTGTGATGGGATAAGTTCATTGGAAATGTTCAGTTGAAATGCGTATCTAAGAATCAGTATTCCAATGTCTGGATGAGTCTATATCTATTTTTATGAAAAATTAAATCTGCTGCGCTCCTTTCTGCTTGAAATATCTGCTACGGCGCTTACGGTCATGCCATCAGGCATTTTTTTATATAAAAAAACCTGAACCGAAGGCAAACAGACATCGCTTTAGCGTGGTCTACTGCCCTCAATTCAGGTTTTGCCTGCAATCAGTAACAACCCTGAGGAATGAGGTTCATTCCATATGAAAATGTAAACGCAATCAATCGTTTGATGAACAAACAACCAACGAATGAACTGACACAGGTATTGCCCTGAACACGGTTACAATCCTGTTGTTATGGTGATGTTAGCACATAATGTAAGCGTTCGCAATATCTTTTTTTAATCGTCACTATATGATCTTTGAACTGTCTCTTAATTCGTCGACTCCTCACTTTGTCCAGTTCACCGGAATTCCAGCATCCTTCACTAATCGTAAATTTTACATATAGTTAACCCATTTCATACGTTAGTTTAGCAATTGTTGTATACACTTGGTTTGGGATACCAATATACATATATTCTAGGAGGATGCATTCATGTTAAACCGGTTTAATGTCCGTGCAGCCAAAATGATGCTCGCGGTGACAACAATTGTTACGGCTACACTCGGAGGAAGCAGTGCAGCGTGGGCTGTGGAAGATACCACCTCAACGACATCTGCATCACCGATTAAAAATGTGATTATTCTGATTCCTGACGGTATGGCTAACGATGCTACCGCTCTGGCTCGTTGGTATAAGGGCTCGTCCCTGACGCTGGACTCCATGGCAAGTGGCATGGTTCGGACACACTCCGCCGATGCGCCGATTGCGGACTCGGCCCCTGCCGGAACTGCTTTTGCTACAGGTTATAAATCTCATACCGGATTTGTTGGTGTACTGCCGGACAAGGCTACCATGCCTGGGCAAAAGGCTATTGCGCCTGGAGACGAAAGAAAACCGATCGCTTCTGTACTGGAAGCTTCCAAACTGGCGGGTAAAGCAACCGGCATTATCGCTACATCCGAGATTATGCACGCCACACCAGCGGACTTCTCCTCTCACTATCCGGACCGTAAAAACTACGATGCACTCAGCAAACAACAAGTCTACAATGGTATGGACGTTGTGTTGGGTGGAGGCAGCAAATACCTTGAGCCAGCCGGACGTAAAGACGGCGAGAATCTGGTTTCGTCTATCAAGGCACTGGGTTACGATTACGTCACTACACCAGCTGCAATGAAAGCATCCGATTCGAACAAGCTATGGGGTATGTTCGCGCCAGCGGGCATGGCTTATAATATGGACCGTGATCCTGCAAAACAGCCAAGCCTTGCCGAGATGACATCCAAAGCCATTGAAGTTCTGTCCAAAGATAAAGATGGCTTTTTCCTGATGGTCGAAGGCAGTAAAGTCGACTGGGCAGCTCATGCCAATGATCCGATTGGTATTATCAGTGACGTGCTGGCTTTTGATGATGCCGTAAAGGTAGCCATGGATTTTGCCAAAGCGGATGGAGAGACTGCCGTTGTGGCTGTTACGGACCACGGTAATGGTGGACTCACCATTGGTAACAACGCAACTAGCGGCACATACGATAAAGAGCCGTTGTCCACATTTATCGGACCTTTGAAAAAGGCCAAACTGACAGGCGAGGGCGTTGAAGCGAAGCTGAATGCCAAGCGTACAAACATCAAAGCAGTGATGAAACAATACTATGGCATTACCGACCTGACTTCCGAAGAGATTGCCACCATTAAAGCGGCCGAGCCAGGCAGTCTTAACTATGCAATCGGTCCAATGATCAGCAAACGTGCAGGGATTGGCTGGACAACCGGTGGTCATACAGGTGGAGATGTTGTGCTGTACACGTATGCTCCGAACAATGACCGTCCATTCGGTGTGATTGATAACACGGATGTCGCCAAATATATGGCACGAGTACTGGATCTGGATCTTGACAGCGTGAGCAAACAATTGTTTGTACCTGCCAAACAGGCATTTACAGCCAAAGGCGCGACATACAAACTGGACCTGACGGACGCCAAAAATCCGAAGATCCTCGTTTCAAAAGGTAACACCAAACTGGAACTGCAAATCTACAAAAATATTGCACTGGTGAACGGCAAAAAGACAACTTTGGAGGGTGTCATTGTTTATAACGGTGTAGAGGCATTTGTACCACAAACGGCCGTTGATCTGATTCAATAATTCGTTAGAAATACTAGGACTACAGGAGATTACACCATTTGGCTGCCGAATATTTCGGCAGCTATTTTACTGTTTATTATTAAGGAGTAGGTTCCTGCTAGCGCCTATCGTATAATGAACGTAACAAAAATACATATCATGCAAGAAAAAGGAGAGATTCACCCATGTTGATCAAATTAAACTGGATCACGCTGAGGGTCAGTAATTTGGAAGCTTCGCTCGGGTTCTACCACAACATGCTCGGACTTCCCATTCAGCGCAGATTCGAAAGCCGTGGACGACAGATTGCCATGCTGGGCATGGAAAATGAAGCCAAGCTGGAACTGATTGAGGGCAGTGAATCCATTCTTAAACCAGAGGCCGGCGTGTCGATCGGCTATGAGGTGAACTCGCTGGATGAAGCCATGGAACGACTGGCAGAACTGAATATTCCGATTGTGCGTGGCCCCATCCAGCCCAATCCGCATCTGCGGTTTATTTACATTACAGATCCAGATGGCTTCGAGGTGCAACTCTCAGAGCATGTCTAATTAGGCAACTGCGCACAAATGTGCTTATCACGATGACCAGTTGTGTGTGCATGTGTGAAGCTAAAACTGCATACATGCACACAATACCCCAAAATGGTGTGGTATCGGTAAGCTTTATGTCTGTCTACAGCTTCATGCGGCGCATCAGCGGCACACCTACGCGATTCAACAACCGATCAAGCAGCAGCCAGCACCAGCGTCTGCCCCACGAAAGGTGGCGCTCATACACAGCGGAATATTCAAAATCCGCCACAGCACCGCGATTGCGTTTGAACTGCGCAGCCCCGGCGCTCTCATGTAACAGATGCCCGTTTTCGCGAGCCTGTCCGATCAGACAAGCTGATAACATGCGGTATAGTCCGACGGATTGGGGCACCGCTGTGTCGTAACCAAACAGCGGCGTTGTCATGATTCCATTTCGGCAGAAATAACCCATCACCGCGTCCAGGCACCCTTCCTTCCGCAGTCCATAGAGTCTGAGTGTTCCTGATACCATCGCAGCAGCAATGAACCGCTCAGTGAATTGCGGATTGTGATAGGAGTACTTTTCAAGGTATAACAGCTTGTACAATTCCACAATTCGCGGAATATCTGCATCCGTCATATCTAATTCGGAAACGAATTCGTATCCATGCTTGCCCAATAATTCGTAATCCCGCTTCAACAGCCAACGTGACTTCGAGTTGCCAAAATTCGGATCATGCGCATGGTACAGGTAGATTTGTCGGCTCGGAATTAGTCGACACCCCACTTCCGTTAGCCTCACCGTCAGATCGGGATGAAGTCCAGGGCATAAAGAGCGAAACACAATGACATGTTCAGGGTATCGCTCTTGTACCGCTGTAAGCAAACATTCTGCTTGTTCACCGGACATGGCTGGATACAGATTGGTGGACAACAACCAGTTGTTCACATGCACAACTTTGTTGATTTGCGATTGCTTCATTCCCCAACCTATTAGACTGAGCAGCACAGAAAGACCTTTTTCCAACACAGGCTTCTGCAACATGGTCAATTCTTGCTTGGCGTAACTCACATAATGCGTATATGGCGAACAAACGTAAGCATTATCATACTCTGTATCATTCACCGTCAGCGGAATAACGAGATCATCAATTCGGGCGAGCAACAATGTCGTTTCCACGTTGGACATAAAGCTTTGGGTCCCGTCTAGCATCATAGGTTCCAGATAGACTCTGGCATATCTGCCATCCTCCGTATCGGGCCAGTCCATGTCATTGAACGATTGCTGATCATAAAAACGTACGCGTGCAGCCCTATTATCATTCCTAACCTCATATGTACTGTCATCACAGTCCAATCTATCTTTCATTCCTTTATCCTTCAACCTTCTACTCCCCCATGAGGTTACATCTTCTTTTAACTACCATTTACAGTTTCAGTTCTACGCTCTTCATACTCTACACATCACTGTATAGGAAAAAAATGTCGGCATCAAGCTGTATTCCAGATGAAAAAAGCCCGTATAGTACGCTAAATACGTACCGACAGGCCCTCAACTATTAATATTAAAGTTTATTCTCAACGGAAGAAGCCTGATGATCCGAGACTAACTCATTCAGGTCTACAATCAGTTGCTCCAATTCTCCAAAGCTCTCTACCATCTTCTGTGTCAGGTTACGTTGTTCTTCCATGCTCGCCAGAATCTCTTCTGTCGCTGCACTGGATTGCTCCGTTACACTCGAAATTTCGGAAACTTCATTCACAACTCTGGTGGAAGATTCCTTCATTGTAGCCGAACTAGTCTCGATATCTGTCGCTTGATTCAACACATGCTGAGAGTTGCTGTTGATCGTACGGAATACTTCCTCTGCTGTATGGACGCTATCTCTTCCTTGTTGTAAAGATAGACGAATACGTTCGAATCGATCTGTCAGTGCCTGCGTCTGTCCTTTTAATCGAGACAGGATGGTTCCGATATCACTTGCGGACTGACCTGAGTTCTCTGCCAACTTGCGAACTTCCTCTGATACAACAGCAAACCCACGTCCATGCTCACCCGCACGAGCGGCTTCAATGGCTGCATTAAGCGCGAGCAGGTTGGTCTGACTCGCAATATCCGCTATGCTGTTCAGCATAAGCGTCATGGATTCACTTTCCTCGTTGAACTTTCGCATGTCATTTGCAGTTGTATTGATCGTTTCATATAGATCTTGCATCTGGATGTTTAGCTGGTCCATCTGTGTGCTTCCAGTTTGCGTGCTCGTTGCCATACTTGCGGACAACTCTTTCATCTGCTGCGAATACGAAGCAACGTCCTTGATATGCTGATCCGATACAGATAAGGATTCCGAGATCTCGGCCACACTGGTCGCCTGGAACTCAACACCTTTTGCAACCTCACTGAACCCAAGCGTCACCTCATTGGTGATAGAACCAGTCGCATTTACTTTTTGCTTCAATTGATCTGTATAACGTGATAGACCTTCGACCGATTCCTTCACACGCTCCAGCATGGTTTCCACTCTTTGCTTAGAATGCTCCACCTCATTCTGGCGTACTTCACTTTCATGGAAGAGCCTTTGATTCAGCTGGGAGACCAGCATCAGAATGGCCCCCGTGAGAGCGAATAGTCCCACATTTACGATATTACCTATTAGCTCAACAGAGTCAACGGTATTCATAACAAATAATTGAAGAACACTGTTGACTAGTAATACCGAAAATCCAACCACAAAAAATTTCTTGTTAGGAAATAACAGTAGAACTGCGGTTATGACCAAACTTAACGCAAAATTGACCGTTCCCCAACCGACATAGACTCCACATATTGTAAGTAATACAGTAATCAGCCATGGAATGAGATGAATATGTTTCTTTTTCGCATTAGCGTATGTAATCCAAACTACAAAGATCAGAGCTACTCCATTGGACACAAGTAACTTCGGCATCGTAAAGGCCAGCCCCATACCAATGGCAATAATAATCCACAAAATGATACCGATTAATTTGTTCCTTTTCCAAATAATTTCGTCCATACGATCCATGCATACCCCGTCCTTTTATGTAGGTTAAATGTAAGTTGTAGGGCCTTTCTGTACTACATCTAGTAGTCTTTGGTCCTGCTTATGTGCAAATCGCAAATACGCAGCGCCTTAGCATAGTACATATTAACTTCATAAGTATGAAACCAGCGCTACTTTATGTATATCGGTATTCAACATTTAAAATGAATATGAAATGTAAAATGATATGTAAGCATATCATTTTACAAACAAAAAAAGGTCTGTCTCATGCGTTATGGCGCACAAGACAGGCCTTTTGGGTCGTGAAAGGATGTGCAACAGCTCTTACTTTCCAAATACAAGTGTTGTATTGGAGGAGCCTGCATACTTGGTGACGAACTCACGCGCGTAGCTGGCACTTTCTACCTGATAACTGTAATTGGAGCTTGGTCTCCAGTTCGTTTTAGGAGAAGTCGGACTATTAAGCGCTGGTGTACTGCCCGTATCCGTAAACTCACCTTTTCCTTTGTCATCCAGGATGCCTCCCTTTTCAGCGCCGGCACCAAAGTAGTTGTTTTCGGAATAAATTCGTGCTTTTTCACCAATTGTGATGGCCTGATTAAAGTTGTTTGCATAGTTGTTTTTGAGATGGAAGTAACCATATCTTAAAAGTCCAGGACCACGTACATATAAATTTTCAAAATAATTGTTGGACATCGTCACATGAGGTACTCCATTGTAACTGCTGTTACCATCATTCGGATGACCGAGGATGACGCCATACTTATGGTTCGCAAATTTGGAATTGCTAATCGTAATATAGTCGGCGCGATCGCCAATATACAGAAGTTTGTCCAGATCATTACCGCCAGAGCTGTAGCTGTGACCAGCAAACGTCACATGATCAATCCAGTAATTGGAGCCTGAAGTGATATACATCTGGATATCATCATTGGCATTAATATTGGAAGCGTGTTCAAAAGTCAGATTCTGAAAAATCACATTGCTTGAACTGCTTGTGGATCTGAAATGAATATTCGTTAATGTATGTTTGCCAAAGGAACCTACAAGTGTCTTGTTCGCTCCAAATTCAACCTTTTGCAGCGTAGAGGAAGAAATATTCTGTTCAACAACGACAATCTTGGCTGTAGAGCCCGCCATATGTGTTCTCAAGTCATTGAGATTACTAACATAAACCACCTGACCGTTCTTGCCACCTGTCGTAGCTGACTTGGATACACCATTTTCATTCTTGGCACTGCCTGCAAAACCAGTCAACCCGTTCGTACCTGTGTTCGGATAACTGGCCGCACCATATGTAGACGGGGCTGTGGAGACAGTTAACAACAATAGAGTTACAGCGAGTAAAAGCATCGAAAATTTCTTCAAAATTTCACCATCCTTTATAATATTATCCTCAAAGACAACTCGATTATATCGTGTAACTTTGGCTGTGACAATACAAAAATTGCAAAAAGACAACAATTATCATTTTTATGCAACAGCAGATCAGATATAGTGAAAAAACATAAAACCAGGCCATTCGTTCACACAAAATAGAGCCGCTAATTAGCGGCTCTATTAACGAGTACTATGTGATCCAACTTGGAACTGATCCACCCTTGGATCAGTTCCTAAAGCCTCTGACGAAAAACCATTTGCTTGCGGATAATAATATGTCACGACTTCTGATAGCTGCGGCGGAAGGCGCCAGGTGTGATTCGTTCCAGCTTCTTGAAGATGGCTCCATAATAGCTGGTCGATTCGAAACCGACTTGACGAGCGATATCCTCCATCCCGCGTTGCACATTATCGAGCAGCAGTTCCTTGCTCTTGTTGACTCTTACCTGATTAACATAGCTGATGGGACGAATACCTGTCGTTTTCTTAAACAAATGACAGAAATATTCTGGTGTGACACAGATCAATCCGGCAAGCGTTGGCAAAGTAATCTCTTCAGCATAATGTTGTTCAATATAGTCCAGAACCGGCTTTATTCGCTCATACTGCTGTCCGACGGTATCGCTGCCCTCAACAGATACGCGTTGAATAATCTCTGTCAATAAGGTATAGAGGACAGCGGAGCAGGCGTAATTGCTTAATGTCTGCTCTTGTGGTGTTAAGGCAGCTTGTAGCAGCTCCCGCATTCGGGATAGAAGGTATTCAGGCTGTGCAAGCGTGTATACGCATGTGTGGACAATGCCAACGGTTTCAAACAAGCTTGCTGTCCCGTTGCCATCGAAAATGATCCAGTCGACTTCCCAACTGCCGGATAGCGCATAGTATTCGTGCTTCTGTCCAGGGAATAACAGCATGC
Source organism: Paenibacillus sp. FSL K6-1122 (assembly GCF_037977015.1). Lineage (NCBI taxonomy): Bacteria > Bacillati > Bacillota > Bacilli > Caryophanales > Paenibacillaceae > Paenibacillus > Paenibacillus sp. FSL K6-1122. The sequence goes on from NZ_CP150272.1 coordinate 5,254,810, forward strand.
CCATACCTGGCTTGACAATATGTTCCGTTTCACTGAGCTTGAACTTACCCACACCGCTGCGGCATTGTATCCACTGATAATCCTCAATGCCTTGGTCTCGGCGGATATGCTCCTGTTCATGATGCAGGCCGATGCCAAGTAAATAAAAAGGGAGCAACTTGTCTCGGGCAGATAACACCGGAAAATTACGATTGGGATGAGGCATACGACTAACTCTCCTGATCTTAATATTGTTATATCATATTAATTATTTAAGATATTCACTCGAATTAATATAACATATAATCGCAATATATTGATAAATAAAGGAGATCACAGGATGACAATTAAGATCGGAATTGATTATTATCCAGAGCAATGGACCCCGGAGTTATGGGAGAAAGATGCCATACTTATGCAACAGACAGGGGTTGCAGTTGTGCGAATGGCGGAGTTCGCCTGGAGCCGAATGGAACCGACTGAGGGTAATTATCAGTTTGAATGGCTGGATGCGGCCATAGAAGTATTCGCTTCACGTGGTATGGAAATTGTGTTATGCACCCCCACCAATACCCCGCCAAACTGGATGACAACCCGTTATCCGGATGTGCTGCCCATGGATGAACAACGCCACATCATTCGGCCAGGTGTGCGTGGACATCGTTGCAACAACAGCCCTTCCTTGAGAATGCTGGGCTCCAAATTTGTGGAAGCGATATCACAGCGCTACGGTAAGCATCCCGCCGTTATTGGCTGGCAAATCGATAACGAGATGCACTACCAGGAATGCCATTGTGATACATGTAATCGTTCGTTTGTCGCTTGGCTGCAAAAGCGTTATTCCAATCTGGAGGAGTTGAACCGGGAGTGGGGTACGGTCGTCTGGAGTGGTGAGTACAGCAGCTGGGCTGAGGTAACAACGCCACTCGGTGCCAGCAAACCGATGAATCCTTCCTATCTTCTGGAGTACAAGCGATTTTGTTCTGACAGCGTAGGCTATCTGCTGGGATGGCAGCTTGAGATTTTACGCCGTAACTGTCCAGGCCAATTTGCGACGCATAACATGTGGCAATATCCGAATAGCTTGGACTATTATGATATGCACAACGAATTGGACTTCGTCTCTGTTGATTATTATCCGAATGAGCTGTATCGCGATTATGGCGATCGGTTTCCGAGGAACGGAGCGCTTACGCTGGACTTGGTTCGCGGCATCAAACGCCGGAATTTCTGGGTAATGGAACAACTCAGCGGGGCACAGGGCGCCTGGATGCCGATTCAGCGCACGCCCTATCCTGGACTGATCCGAGCTCGCTCCTGGCAGACAATCGCTCGCGGTGCGGATATGGTTGTCCATTTCCGCTGGCGGAGTGCTACCGTCGGAGCGGAACAGTTCTGGCATGGGCTGATCGACCACAGCAATGTTCCTGGACGCAGGTTCAGGGAGTTCGCGGAGCTTACTCGCGAGGTGAACCAGTTAGGAGAACTCTTGGCCGACTCAACCATTGTTACCCAGGTTGCGATTCTGCATTCGCATGATCAGCACACAGCGCTTTCCCTTCAGCCGCAGGCGGAAGGGGGAATGCACTACTTAGACAACTTGTCCTCTATGCATAATGCATTTCTGAAAATGGGCGTCGGTACAGACGTTATCAACTGGACTGAGGAGCTCGATGGGTACAAGCTGGTCATTGTCCCTTCCCTCTTCCTGTTAAGTGAAGAAGTAGCACAGCGGCTGGAGCGATTCGCAGCCAAGGGTGGTACGGTTGTCCTTACCAATCGGACTGGCGTGAAGAACATGAGGAATGTATGTGAGATGCTGCCTCTGCCGGGGCTACTGGGTGAAGCGGCGGGTGTTGTCGTAAGTGAATATGATGCCATCGGCAACAGTGAGCATCGGATACGGAACGCGGAAGGCAAGACATTTGCTACGAAGCAATGGTGTGATCTACTGGAACTGCGAGGTGCAGAGCCGATCGCTTGGTATGACAACGACTTTTACGAGGGTGTACCGGCGATTACTGTCAATAAGCTTGGTGAAGGTGAAGTGTATTATGTCGGCACTTGGCCGGAGCCATCGTATTTCTATCAGTTGTTTGAAGACATATTGAAGGAAAAAGGGTTGACGCCCGAGATCCAGCTTCCGGAAGGTGTCGAGCTTTCGATTCGAACGAAGGGGGAGCAGAACTTCCTGTTCCTGATCAATTTGACGAATGAGCAACGAGAGATTACGTTGGACGTTCCTTATCATAGCTTGTTGACTAGCGAGAGATTGAATCAGAAGTTGACCCTTCCAGCTCTGGGAGTAGATATTCTAACTGTATAAGATCAGCAGCTTGTCATATTTAAGAAGGGATGTCTCACAAGGCTTACGACCTTGCGGGACATCCCTTCACTTACTTCACTAACGTCTACCAATTCGAATAAGAGTTATTCCAGTTAGTTCATCTTATTTGATTTTGATTTTCAGTTCATCCTTCTTGGCTTCTTGTAAATCATCGTAGACCTTATCTGGTTTGCCACGAAGTATTAATATCATTGACTCCGGATTGTCCAGCAGATTGCTGCTGAAAGAATACATCATTCCGTCTTCCGTTCCGCTCCCGCCTACCATGGATAACTTGGTCTGCTTCCCATTCCTGGAGATCGAAATGATTTCGATAGGCCAAACGATCTCGTTGAGCGACAACTTCGTTTTGTAGTCCATCTCTTGATCAGGTGCATGGACAAATTTGACCCGCGTTACTAGCGGAGACATCTCCACCTCCGACAATAAGACCTCATAGCCTCCAACGGTAAAGGTCCGATTAACGTTGATGATTTCCGTTTTGGGGATAGAGAATTTGGGATCCAGTGCAAAAGAAAGATTCATTTTTTTGGAATATTTATATTTCCGTTCCTTTTCCCCTTTTTCTGAATTTCCCACCACATCTGGAACAACGGAAGAAAGCTGGAACTGAAGATTCACTTGCTCAGGGAGCGGTTTATTTCGATTACGCTCAATTGTATTCCGGCCATAAATGGTATGCTTATCCTTCGAAAAATGCATACCTCCTATATTTCCGTTATCAAGGACATAACCTGTTCTTGCATCCGTCATCTTGGTATTGACTATCGAATAAATCTCTTGCGAAGCATCCGTTCTGGCGGTATACAATACCGTTATCCTGTTCTCATCTGCCAGAACCGCATTCACGGTAAACTGATATATGCCCGATGTAACCGTCCGATCCACGAGTTGCACATAATCATGATTTAGCGTTGAAGTAATCGTGGCACTATCCATATCCGAAGTTAGCAGGCCACGAAAGGGCTCTAGTACACCCCAATGGGTGACAGGCTCAGTATATGTTGCCGGTTGTTGCCCATAGTTTCCAAGCGGGCCCGTAAGAAACCAACCTGCAGCAAGGACCGTGACCAGCACTGCCGTAATCCATTTGACACGAACGATCCTACCTGATCGTCTTGTTCTGCCCTTTGCGAGACCACGTTGAATTGCAGCAGTCGTGTCCGCCGGATTCCATTGCTGTTTCTCTCTTTTCACCTGATATGCATCTGCAAGAATTGCTTTTTCCTCCGGGTTAGTGGTCATGCCAATCCCTCCTGTTCTTCATCAACTTGCGCAACTGCTGGAGTCCCTTGTGCTGCCAGGTCTTGATCGTCCCTTCTGGTTTGCCGAGGATCGAGGCAATATCCGTCAGTGTCATGTCGTTATAATATTTCAGCAATAATACATGGCGATATTTCGGTTTCACCTTTTGCAAAAGAGATTCCATAGCGATTCGATTATCGTCAACGCTAATCATCCATGATGCCGGAATACTGTCCTCCATATCCTCCTTCGCCAGAGGTGTTGCCCGCTTGCGGCGCCTCTGTTCATCGATGCAGACATAGATCAGAATCCGAATGATCCAAGACTTGAACGCCTTCTCATTGTTCAGCGTACGACGTTTGATCCAAGCTCGGCACGTCATCTCCTGTACCGCTTCCAGCGCATCTTGCTGGTTACGCAGATAACTGTAGGCAATGGAAATGAGCGTATCTTGATGTTCCATAATAGATTGCACAAATGCCGTCTCGTCTTCGGTCTGTACATAGATCCTCTGGTTCATCTCTGCTTTTGTTTCCACCCCGCATCCCTCCTTCTCTCTCTTTCTGTGGTATAAGACGGGTGAGTGAAGCAAACGGTTTTTATTCATCAAAAAAAGCTCCGCCATCATCATGAGGGAGCTTGATTACATAGCACTTCGTCTGCCGATATACTGAATTACGTACACGCATGAACAATCCAAGATCAACTAACTTACAAATTGCCGGTGACTTCGATCCCGTCGGCCAATTGCAGATGATTTCTCACCCAAGCTGTGAACTGATTCAAAAAATTCCGTAATTCTGGCTCTGCAACCACCTGTTGATCCAGCTCTGATAAAATCCCCACCCACACTTCCTTCGTAATCGGATTCTCCCAGCAGGGATCAAGTACCTTCATCTCTTCTCCAGTTCGCGTCAATTAAGGGAAATGCGCGATCCAATGCAGGACGAATATAGTCAAAGTCTTCATTATATATGAACAGCATGTCTTCCATCTCTACTTCAACCGATTCTTCTATGTATAAAGGGGATAAAACAAAACCCACATTCCGCTGTGGACCTTGATACTGATATATGAGCGCAGGAATTGTTCTCTTTGATTTTTTAGCCATATGCTCCTCCTGTTTCAGGCAATCTCTTACCAATCAGAGTTCAAACCAGATTAAACCACCATCAACCTGCCTGGTTTCTCGCTCCATCTGATGCATCCAACTCCGCGCCTCTTCACCCCAGATATGAAACAAACAGTAGATATACGAATCCCCATCCACAATCTCTTCTAACCCGGAAGCTTTTTCTATCCACACTTCAAGGGCTCTAGGCCAGGAAGGATCTTCACGTTTCAATACAAAGCCGTTGGCTTGGTGTTCCAAACTATACACTTCGGTAAATTTTAATGAACTTGCCAAACGCTTCACAACTTCAGGTAAAATCGCAGGCTCCGTTGTTCTAATCCCATATTCCCAGCCCATATGTACAACCTCCTTCAGACTTCGTTCGCTCCAGATTGTTGCTTTTGTTCATGCATTTGATGGATTGAACGATCCAACCACAACTCATACCAGTCCAGAAAATGTAATCGATTCGTATTGCCCCAATACTGGTCAGGATAGATTCCATTGCGGTTAGCCCGGTCATCAACCCAGATCTCTCCGTAGGAGGCCCCCTTAACAACCAGATTCATGGAGATGCCACAACCAAAATCACTGATGCGCAGCATGCCTGCCGACCATTTTGGATCAAAATATTCATGTTCCAGCACTTCCCATTCCTCTTCTTCCTTGCTATCATCGAACCAGTCATAGTTCCAGTTCCATGCTTCCGTGAATTGGAAAGGGTCCGAGATCGCATTCAGCTCATCATCATAACCAAGCACAGCGTATACGCCATCATTCGGGTTTTCCAGACCATAATAAGGTCCTGCACCACCCGTTCCCATATGAAGAAGCCATACCTTATACTCCTCCGGTAACTCAATTCGCCATTTCTGTTCAAATTGCGTAATATCCTCCTGCGTCCACACAGGTGCCATTTCATATTCATGGTTTTCTACGCCAAACAGCTCCAGATCCGGGTCCAGACTTCGGAGAGTGATCAACTTTTCACGCATACGTTCCAGTTGTACATTGTACATGGCCTACTTCCCTCCTTTGCTACTCCATTACGTTTGTTCCACGGCGTACCCGCGTTGCTGCAACTCACCCAGTGTGGCTGCCACATCTCGCTCAGGACACAACTGCTTAATCAGTCTGGCGGTCACCGGTTTTCCTTCATATACTTCAGCTACGGCTTCCAACGGCAGATTCTGCAGGTCGTAGTACCCTTTTGCCCAATCAACGTAATCTTCCGAGTTTTTTTCCAAATATCCCAGCAAAAATTCTGCGCCACCTCTGGCGTCCACTTTGTCTTCCTCGGCCATCGCCAGCTGAATCCAGTTACCAACCTTCCATGGCAAGTCGTTCCCTTCCTGCCATAGGCAAAAGGTCACATCCTCCAGATCCAATGTTTCCTCCTGATCTCGCAGTACAGCCATCAAGGCCTCTGGTACTTCATCGTACATGCCCGGATAGATTTCTCCGTCCTCACGAGCATGTGGGCTCAAGGGTGACTCATGATCGAATCCCTTGATCAACGTGCCTGAGTTCGTAAACAAGACATGCAGATGATCACCTGCGCCGTTATTGATGTTTCCCCATGCCAGACCTGGCTGAAGTTTATCTTCATAATGATGAACGCGTAGCCATTCTTCCTCCGAAAAAATGATATCCAAAGCAGCGAGTATTCTCATTCGTTTACGCAGGGCATCTGCATTCATCATCGTTGTCTCGTTCCAATCCTGCATATCAATCCCTCCTGTTCGTATATGTACACTATATCCGGATTAATTCATCCAGCGTGTTATTTCCCTGAATACTTGGTGTCATGACAATGGTGATCCGACTGGCTTCTCTGGAGACGATACACGCATAATTTCCGGGTTTTAACTGAAACAGAACCCCTTCACACGCCTCATCCGGCTCCAATTCACCGCCAGTGACATCATCCGCCGCTCCCAGATAGACGTGCCCAGACGGAACTTGCAGATGATACACCTTTTCCCGTTCCGCTGCGTGATCTGGATCTGAATCCTCCTCCACATCCTCCAGGCTCCATTCCACCTCATACACTCCATCCGCACCCAGATTCAAGAACAGACAATGACCTGCATTCACCTCAGCCAGCTCATCCACTGGAATGGACCACCAGTCCGAAGTATCCTCAAGCCGATGTTTTAACGCTGCCAGATCATACAGGCACAATGTTGCCGTATCTGTAACCATTTGAAATGTTCCTCTCATATTCACCCGTCCCTTCTGTCTGATCCAAGTCTGACCTCAGAAATATATTCCATCATTATATCAAGCCTGATACACGTGTAAAAGGAACCCACGGACCATCTCTGCTTGCGCAACTCTTCATTTCTCGCTCCAAATGGTCGATATAAGCATAACTGACTTTTTTTGAACCTGATGGAGGAAGCCAAGCCATGTCAATTAACAATAGAAAAGAACCCTTTCGATACACATTGAAGGAACCGATCCACTTTGAGATCTATATTCTCAGCATCAACGGGGTTAACGCACCAGCCAAGCCCATTCAGGCTGAACTCTGTGACATCAGTCGATCCGGCTGTCAGCTGTCATTTCCGCTATCCCTTCCTGTAGAGAATAACGATATTCGGATTGGAATGAATATGCTGCTTTTTGAAGACCCTCTATATATGGAAGGCACTCTCCGCTGGGGTCAAGAAAAAAATACCTCATGGCACTATGGGGTTCAACTCGAAATGCAGGATGGGAACCAGGACCGTCTCTCTAGAGAGATGCGAATGCTTGCAGGACAAGGCAAAATCATTGTGAAATAGTTAAATAGCCTTAAAACCTGTAACAAAAACAAAAAAACAGCCCAATCAAATTGGACTGTCGCAAGATGAAACTCTTTATGCCGCTTTACTAACTGTCGCTGGTTGTTCCATTTTGGACCAGTTCACGGTTTTTTCAAGAACCAGTGAGACCAATACCCCTATGACGAGACCATTACTTATGATCGGAATGAGGTACATGGGCAAAGTTTGAAAGGCCTCCGCAGGAATATTCATGACCGCAACTCCCGTGAGGACCGGCAGCGCTACACGATAGATCGTTTTAGAATTAAACGTCGTACCTTCAAGCGTTCTAAGTGCCGTGCCGAACATCTGAAGATAAGCCACGAACAAAACCGCACTGCCGACGCTTGGTGGTATTTGTGCAAAAAATGCTGTCACTGAAGGTGTAAGACCGATCACACATAACATCCCCGCTCCAATAATCAAGGCAGCACGACGCAGAATGCGAGTACTCTCCAGGAATCCGATCGATGATGCAAATAAACCAAAGGGCAGCACACCTACACAGGCTGACAACATCGTGAACAGACCCGTTAGCGCATAGGAATGCCTATACTGACGGCTTGTTGTTTCTGTCCGGTATAGTTTCTCAACTGTGCTTAATGTGGTGATCGAATTCGTCATGTTCACCAGTCCCACGAAAAATGCAGTAATGACAATACCCGGTTCCCATCTGGGTGCTCCCCACGGAAACAGTTCGAGACCTGCCGGGGCCTGATTCGGCTGTCCGCTATGTTGTCCAGGAAACAATAGACTATAAGCGATCCAGCCTGCCACAATCCCAATCAGGATCGCGTAGTTCCCCAGCTTCCCCCTGCCCTTTAATTGAATCCATGCCACCAAAAATGCAATGACAACGGACAATGCGGCAACAGGCAGATCGAATCGACCAAACTCCGTATATCCAATCATACCTTTGAAAAAATTCATGGTTAATTGAATCGTCATTAAGAACAACATGGCACTCTTCACCATAGGTGTGAACAGCTTTTGCAGTACTTGCGCTGCTCCCAGCCAACCCAGAATCACCATCGTTAATCCCGCTAACAGAAAACCTGCAGCCAGCCCACCGCCAATACGCTCCAGACTCATACCGGCCGATGAAGCAGATACCGTCAAACTTAGCGTCAATCCCCACCATAATCCTGACGGACCATCCATAATCGCATATCGATGACCAAATACGGCTTGAAGAATACACACTGCTCCGGTAAGGATAAATGCGTGCTGCATGGAGGCAGCGATGGCATCCGGAGACAGATGAAAATTATGTCCAATGGATAGCGGAACAACAACGGTATTGGTAAACAGGAAGAAAAACCACTGTATACCTGCCAAAATCAGTGAAGATACGTCCTTCATATTCTTTTGTGTAAAATGCTCTTGATGTCTGTTCATTCGTTCGGAATATCCTTTCACTGTTCTGTATCATAAATGTATAAGTCTCTTCAGACTTGGGTTAATAGTCGTTCCATCTCGGCATACCGATGACGGCTCGCATGTGCAAGCGGTGTAATCCCGTCCCGATCCGCGATCTTTGGATCTGCACCATATTGCAAAAGCAAGGCAACAATCTGCTGGTGACGCGGCCCACCATCTCCCAAAATGACCGCTTCCAGCAAGGCTGTCCACCCCAGGTTGTTGATATGGTTCACATCCACATCACTGCGTGTCAGCAGAAGCTCCACAATGTCCACATGGCCCCGATCCGCTGCTGGGATAAGAGCTGTGCCGCCAAAACGATTCGTTAACCTCGTATCTGCACCTGCTGTAATCGCCAATTCGACCATGTCATACATACCCTCAGCACTCGCGTATAACAGCAGGTTGTCCAATCGTGCATCCCGAAGATTAATGTCCGCTCCGGCGTCCACTAACATCCTTGCCGTGTCTATCTTGTTACCGTGCACCGCAGCCATCAGAGGTGTCCGCCCCAATATATCCCGTTCGTTCAACCGGTTACCCTGTTGTGTGATAAATCGAATGACCTCATCGGTATGGCCCGCTTGAGCAGCATCATGTATTGTTCTAACCACGTTGTTTTATCCTCCAATTCAAGGTCTTTCTCATGCAGTAATATTCATATAGAAACCAAACCCTGTTAGTCAGGTATGCAAATCTAATGTATGGTAACATAAGATCGTAGTATATTAAAAATACATGTTTTGTTGCCTTTCCATACGAATTACATATACATTGCAGGCGAAGGAGAACAACCACTTGGATATCAAACAATGTCGCTATTTCATTGCCATTGCTGAGGAGAAACAGATTACAGCCGCAGCTCGAAGACTTCACATGGCTCAGCCACCCTTAAGCCAGCAGCTTAAGTTAATGGAAGAAGAGCTTGGTGTGATTCTATTTGAACGCAAAGGGCGTATGATGGAACTAACGCAGGCGGGGCGCAGCTTCTATGATTATGCGGTTACCTTGACCAAATATATGGAGGAAGCTGTAATGGAGATGCAAAGTTTCCGTCACGGCATACGGGGCAAACTCGCCATCGGCATCAATACCATATCGGATCGCCTGATCCCGCAAGCACTGCAACAGTTTCGCACCACCCACCCACAGGTTACCTATAAAATTCAACAAAATGAATCTGCGCAATTATGCCGATTGCTGGAAGATGGCAAAGTTGAACTTGCCTGTGTACGCATGCCTGTCCAGACTGAACGTTATGAGGTGCTGCATCTGCCACAGGAGCCCCTTTTCTATATTTCTTCAACACCGCTTGATAGCCCAACGGAGATGGGACCAGGAGCGGAGATGGAGACTTATTTTAAGCAGCTTACAGGAATCCCTCTACTGCTTCCAAGTACAGAAGGACTCGGCATGTTCGAGCTAATTTTGGACAAGTTTCGGGAGCATCAGCTTACCCCCTCCATCATGGGTGAGTGCTCAGACATTAATATGTTACTCGAGCTGGTCCGACTCGGCTTCGCCAGTTCCATCGTGCCTCACACGGTACTACAGCTATATCACGAGCACCCATTCCACGTATATCGCATCCAGGATCAGCATTCCACGGTCGGTTCGGCGCTGGTCTGGCTGCAGAACCGTTATCTGTCCAAGCCTGCACAACACTTTGTGCAACTGGTGCAGGGTATGCTTCCCGTGTAAAAGGCTATAAGCAAAAAAAACAGCAGCTTTACCGGATTACATTCCAGTGAAGCTGCTGTTTCATTTTTATGGTTAAGCTTTAGCTGTGAACAACAAGTCTTTTTCTTTGATCGTAGTGCGACCAGCAGACTCAATCGACTCATACTGATGCATATTTGTAATAATGACTGGTGTAATCGTTGTGTAACCGGCTTTTTCGATCTGTTCCCGGTCAAACTCCATCAGTACATCACCTACAGCAACCTTCGCACCTGCTTGAACTTTAGGAGAGAAGAATTGACCTTTCAGCTTCACGGTATCAATCCCGATATGAATCAACATCTCTGCGCCTGTATCACTTACCAGACCAATGGCATGTCCACTCTTCGATAACGAGAACACGGTTCCGTTGATCGGAGATACGACGCGACCTTCAGATGGTTGAATCGCGAATCCTTTACCCATAATCTCTTCAGAGAACGCAGGGTCTGGCACTTCGCTCAGTGGTTTAACTTCACCTGTGATCGGGCTGAATACTTGCTCATCTTGTGCTTTTGCTTCTTCAGTTACAGCAGCAGAAGTTGTTGCTGCTGCTGGTGTTGCCGGCTCAGCTGCTGGTGCAGCTACTGGCTCCGATGCATTTTCTTCTTGGAAGCCCAAGATATACGTAATGATTGCTGCCGCTACGATGGCAATCAAACCACCAACCAAAGCATAAATCAATGTGCTAATTGCTGGACTGACAAATGCCGCAATACTCGGCAGACCTGCAAGTCCTGTAATAACATACGATTTAACATTGAAGATTCCCATGAATGCACCAGCAATAGCACCCCCGCTGAGAGCTGCGATAAATGGTTTTTTGAACTTCATGTTGATACCATACATCGCTGGTTCCGTGATCCCCATAATAGCCGTAAGACCTGTGGAATAGGCCAGGGATTTGGTTTTGCTATTTCTCGATCTGAGACCTACACCAAATGCTGCACCACCTTGTGCCAAGTTAGCTGCAAACATCAGTGGAATAATAAAGTCGTAACCCAGTGTTGTCATTGAACCAACAACGATTGGCAGCAAAGCATAGTGCATACCTGTAATGATCAGCAGTGACATCGTACCACCAATCAGGATACTTGCGAAGATGGACATGTTATCGAACAACCATGAAATACCACCGGACAAACCATTACCAAGAACGGTACCCAATGGACCTACTGTCATCAACGTCAGTGGAACCATAATTAACAAGGTAACTGTTGGAACAATGAGTAACTTAAGTGAAGCATGTATAACACGATCAACGGCTTTCTCTACATATGAAGCAATCCAAACGGCCAGAACAATCGGAATAACTGTAGAAGAATACGTTGCCGCTATGACTGTAATCCCCATAAAGGATGAATTGTGACCATCGGCCAGCAATGCTGTAATGGTCGGGTGCATAATGCCCGCAGCAAGCGCCGCGGCAATATACATATTACTACCCAGCTTACGTGCAGCACTGATCGCCAGAATGATTGGCAGGAAGTAGAAGGCACCGTCACCAATTGCCGACAAAATGATATAGGTTGAACTAGTATCGGACAACCATCCAAGTGCGACAAGGATAGCCACGATCCCTTTGATCATACCTGCACCCGTAATTGCAGGCAGTATTGGTGTAAACATACCTGAGATGAAGTCGAACAGCGCACTTATTGGATTTCTCTTTTTCTTCTCCCCAGTTGAAGCGCTTGAGGTTGCATTATCTGCGTTTGGTGATTTGGACATGTTGCCAACGAGTGCGTTATACACGATAGGCACATCGTTACCGATGATAACCTGGAACTGTCCACCGTTCTCCATCACGCCCATAACGCCTGGTGTATTTTTCAGCGTCGCTTTGTCCGCTTTTTGGTTGTCATTCAGGTTAAATCTGAGTCTTGTCATACAGTGTGTGACTTGATCGATATTCTCTTCCCCACCAACAAGCTTCAAAATGTCCTTGGACAATTGTTGTTTATCCATTGTGTTTTGCTCCTTTTATGTGTAATGAAGGTTAAAAAAAAACCTAAACACTGAATAATGACAAAGCAGAAAAGCTTATCATTATTCAACGTTTAGGTTTTGCCTTTTTAGCAGTAACAATCCCAACTTTATTCAATTGTTTGTTCATTTCTGACAATCCGTTCAATATGAATGGTCAGATACAGTATTTCTTCCTTGGACAATACCCGATTATAGATCTTACGCGTATAGTCACTGATCCTTACTGCACATGCATGTGCTTCCGGATACTGCTTGCTCACCAAGTCATGAAGCGGATTATCTACTTCTTTATCTTCAATCGCCGTTCCTTGCAACACACGTTGGGCAAAGAACCTCAGATGAGTTAAAAATCGATAATAACTCAATGAATCTTCATCAAGTTCAATCACAAAGCTACGTCTTACGATGTTAAGTATGTCCTTAACGATGTTCGTAATACTGATTGTTTCCCTCATCTCACCGTTCATCTGGGCATTAACCAGATGCATTGCAATGAATGCGCATTCGTCTTCGGGTAGCAGGACACCTAATGTTTCCTCAATAATCTGTAGCGCCTTGAGTCCAATGGCATATTCCTTCCGGTACATGCGCTTGATCTCCCAGAACAATGCGTTACGGATCTGCAATCCTTGACGATGTCGATCAATGGCAAAATGAATATGATCCGTCAGTGAAATGTAGATGCTTTCATGCAGCTTCTCACCTAACACCGTCTCGGCATAACGGATAATCTCATCCGAGCACTCGACATATTCAACCGGGATATCAGACAGAAGCGTTTTGAGTTTCTGTGATACTTCCTTACTTTCAAGCGAGAATATTTTTTCGACGAGACTCTCGTCAATCGATTCACCAGTATGCTTTTTGAAGGCAATTCCACGTCCCATAACAACCAGTTCGTTTCCTCCCGGATCAATTACGGTAACTACGTTGTTGTTCAGCACCTTCTCAATTTTCATTTCTCCACATCACCTTGCACCGTCAAAGTAGTAAAAGGCAAAACCAAAGCAGGTCACGAAATATGCCCCGCCTCTGGTTTTGCCTGATTGAACAGTAACAATCCAGTATTCATTAGCCTTAGGCCCATCTTACCATATAATTATCCATATGACAATGTTTTTGTGAAAGCGGTTAATGTGCGTTAATGTGACATCAGAAGGTGCTTGCACAACTATGCTTATAGAACTAGTATTTACTCGTTGTTGTTCTTAAGACTTGTGCCATTTGTACTAATAACTTCCTTGTACCAATGGAATGATTTTTTCTTGTAACGATCCAATGTTCCTGAACCGTCATTGTTGCGGTCTACATAGATGAAACCATATCGTTTCTTCATCTCTGCTGTTGAAGCACTTACCAGGTCAATACAGCCCCATGACGTATAACCCATCACTTCTACGCCATCCTCAAGAGCTTCGCCAACCTGTACCAGATGGTCATTCAAGTATTGAATACGGTAATCATCGTTCACCGTTTTATTGCCATTTTCGTCCGTAATCAGCTCATCGACTGCGCCCAGACCATTTTCGACAATAAACAATGGTTTTTGATAACGGTCCCAGTATTTGTTCAAGGTTACGCGCAGTCCTTGCGGATCGATCTGCCAGCCCCACTCACTCGCTTTCAGATAAGGGTTTTGCACACCTGCGAACAGGTTTCCTTTGCCTTCGATACGTTTCTCGGGATCACCAGTCTCACAGATACTTACATAATAACTGAACGAGATAAAGTCTACGGTATGCTTCAGAATTTCAGCATCGCCATCTTCAAACTTAATATTGATATTATTCGCTTTGAAATAACGATTAATGTATTTCGGATAATAACCACGTGCATGGATATCAGCAAAGATATCATTGCGCTGTTCAGCATGCATCGCTGCAACCACATCATCCGGGTTCGGAGTCAACGGATACGTAGGCATGCTCAGTACCATACAGCCGATTTTGGCTTCAGGCATAATTTCATGACCCAGTTTTACAGCTAACGCACTGGCTACCAATTCATGATGAATTGCTTGGTACAGATCCTGTTTGGACAGTTCTGCTTTTGGCGTATAGATCCCGCCGCTCATGAATGGCTCCTCCAGAATGGAATTAATCTCATTGAATGTCAGCCAATATTTAACTTTGCCTTTGAAACGGTTGAAAAGAACTGTTACATAACGCTCGTAGAAATCGATCATTTTACGGTTAACCCAGCCATCATACGTTTTGGACAAATGCAGCGGTGTCTCATAGTGAGAGATCGTTACGAGTGGTTCAATCCCGTATTTGTGACACTCATCGAACAGGTCATCGTAGAATTGCAGACCTTTTTCATTTGGCTCCAATTCATCACCTTTAGGGAAGATACGGGACCAAGCGATTGATGTACGGAACACTTTGAAGCCCATTTCAGCAAACAGTTTAACATCCTCTTTGTAGCGGTTGTAGAAATCGATACCGATCAGTTTCAGGTTATCTTCTGTAGGTGCTTCCGTTCTAGGCGTTGTAATCCCATGTGGCATTACATCTTGAACAGACAGACCTTTGCCATCTGTATTATAAGCTCCTTCAAGTTGGTTGGCTGCTACAGCGCCGCCCCATAGGAAGTCTTTCGGAAATGGTGTAGTCATATCAATCATTCCTCTCATTATTTATCATTATAAAGTTGGTTATTGAACTTAGTTTGTTGACAATTGTTCCAATCGTTGCAGAATCAGCTCCAGCTGAGCACCTGTAACCGACTTCGATGACTCAAATTGATCTTTGGACATACCGGACATAATACCGGCTTTGGCACTATTTTGAACGGCTTCATAAGCCCAATGCTTATCATTCAAATCCTTGAACAATACTACAATTGACTCGTCTGCAGCATTCCAGCCGCGACTCATCAAAATATGGTCTACGATCACTGCCATCTGTGCACGTGTTACTTCCTCTCCCGAGGCAAATATCTGATTGCTGACACCTTTCATCAACCCTGCCTTGGTCACTGTTGCAATGGCCTGACGAGCCCATTCAGGGGCAGAATCTGTGTACGGGTAAGCAGATTCGGATACTTTAGGAAGATTTAACTTGTCGGCAAGCACGAGGGCGATCTGCGCTCTTGTCACAGGCTCAGTTGGTTTTGTTCCATGCTCTATGTTACCTCCATCCTGTTCCCCTGAAGTTCCTTTGCTTAGTTGGAACAGGTCGGCAAGTACTTCTTTGTTGTCAAAAGCCGGTACCCATGACCAATGCTTCATGCCACCGTACAGTCTTTGGCTATCCATGTATGCATCGTCATACAGCGTCATATTGACATGCTTGGCTCCAAGCTCAGTCAAAGCCTGATAAGCCAAAGAGCTTGTCCGGCTGTCAGTGGTTGGATCATTTTTGGCATGCATAATCCATACTGGGACATCCACAATATCTTTCAGTTCTTTTTTGAATGCTTCTACAGATCCGGTATAATCCGCTACCGTATCCTTGGCCGCTACAATAATCGCTCCAGCAAACAGATCGGGATATTGTGTCAAGAAACGGAAGGCACCACCACCGCCACTGGAAACACCAGACAGATAGATCCGATTCGGATCAACTTCACCTTCAGCAACCAGCTTCTGGATTAACTCATATTGTGCAACAAAATATGCTTGCATTTTAGCCAGTTGTTCAGGGTTATCGTAAATTTTGAAACTGTAATTCTCGGGATACTGTACAGCAAGCACGGAAGTATCATACCCCGATTCTGTCCAGACTACTGCTCCACGATTAGCCGTAAGATGACTTCTACCATCCGTACCTACTTCTCCCCCGCCATGAAGCCATACCATGAGCGGCTTCGGTTCTTCGGACGTGCTTCGTTTCAGTTGATAGGACAAGTTCGCACCGTTACTGCCTGTAAATTGTCCTTTTTCAAACTCATCGACCGTACGCGTTTTGACTACATTTACATTTTTATCGTCAAAAGAAAGTTCAGGATACGCCTTGCTTTTGACTGCAAATGCTGACTTAAATCCACCTGGATATTTAAAAGGCTTTACCGCCATATGGATGGTATGATCCGTAATTGTCAATTTTATTCCGTCATCTTCATACTCATTTTGTATGATCTCTTCCGCTTCATTTAAAGGATAGCCATCATAATTGCCAGTAATTTCGAAGTCTGAAGCTTTCAGATTCTGATATTTCTCCGGATTCGCTACAGTAATGTCAAAGGACTCTACCATCTCTCCAGGATCACCAACATAGGTATTGGCCTGGATTTGAGTAACCTGGGTGCTTTCCGCACCAACGGTTGCTGGCCAGATCACACTCAGACTTAGTGTCAGGGCAAGCATCCATCCCATACTTTTTGTGTTCATACTCCATCTTTTCAAAAGATATCCCTCCATATGTAATGTTTGCAGCACATAAAAAAGCGGACAAACGCTAATCAGCAGGCCCTCAGGAACATTAAATTCCATTAAACACTAACTGTTATATCAGGTTTGCCCGCTCAGAAAACGTGAGAACTACAGTTGCTCACCATTACTGGAGATTACGTTTTTGTACCAGTCGAATGAATCCTTTTTGGAACGTTTGAGTGTTCCGTTACCTTCGTCATCCAGATCCACGTAGATGAAACCATAACGTTTGGACATTTCGGAAGTGGACATGCTCACAAGGTCAATCGGGCCCCATGCTGTAAATCCAATCAGATCGACGCCATCTTTGATGGCTTCTTTCATTTGTTCGATGTGTTTTTTCAGGTAATCCACACGATAGGAGTCATGGATCGAACCGTCTTCTTCAACACGGTCATATGCACCCAGACCATTTTCTACGATGAACAATGGTTTCTGGTAACGATCCCAGAAGTTGTTCAAGGTTACGCGCAGACCGATCGGATCGATCTCCCAGCCCCAGTCGGATGCTTCCAGATAAGGGTTTTTCACGCCGCCAGTCAGGTTACCCGATGTTTCTTCCTTGTCTGCAGATGCAGATTTGGTTACGGACATGTAGTAGCTGAAGGAGATGAAATCAACGGTATTGTTCAGCAAGATCTCGTCATCGCCTGCTTCTTTTTGGATCACGATGTCGTTTTCTTCAAAATAACGAGCCATGTAGTTCGGGTATTTACCACGAGCATGCATGTCCGTGAAGAAGAGGTTAATCTGATTCTCGTGTTGAGCCAGACGAACATCTACCGGATTACATGTTGCTGCATAAGTTTCCATACGAGCAAGCATACAACCCACTTGGGAACCAGGCATAATCTCGTGAGCAAGCTTCGTTACCAATGCACTTGCTACAAATTGGTGATGCAGCGCTTGATAAGTGGTTTGCAGTTTGTTGTCCACTTTATCGATCAGAATGCCGCCGCCAGTGTATGGGCTGAACAGCATTACGTTAATTTCATTAAACGTCAGCCAGTATTTCACTTTATTTTTATAACGGTTGAACACCGTTTCTGCATACCGAACATAGTGCTGGATTACTTCACGGCCAGCCCAGCCGTTATATTTTTGCGTCAAGCCAAGCGGTGTCTCATAGTGAGACAATGTAACGAGCGGCTCGATGCCATATTTCAACAATTCGTCAAATACTTCATCATAGAATTTCAAGCCTGCTTCATTCGGCTCTTGATCATAACCGTTCGGGAAAATACGTGCCCAGTGAATGGACAAACGGAATACTTTGAAGCCCATTTCAGCGAACAATGCAATATCTTCTCTAAAGTGATGGTAGAAATCGATACCAAAACGTTTCGGGAAACGTTCTTCAAATTTGCCGGAGAGGATCTCTTCGATTCGGGAAGAGGAAATTTCCATAGCATGTCCGCCTGTACGCTTCTCTTTGGGAACATGAGCGATCATGTCCGCTGTGGAGAGCCCTTTGCCGTCCTTATCGAATGCACCCTCCAATTGATTGGCAGCTGTAGCGCCGCCCCATAGGAAGTTTTCGGGGAATCCTTTTTTTGCCGTGGTCATGAACAACAACCTCTTTTCGAAATTTATTTTGGTTTTTCCAGGTAAAAAATGGTGTGATTTAGAGCAGAAAACAAGAAAAACCTAAACTCAAGGTAAAATAGCACCAAAAAAAGGAGCTTTCATTTCACCATCAGTTTAGGTTTTGCCTGTCTTCACAGTTACAATCCATCAAAAGATGTTATTGCATATTCTGTTGTGTTTGCTCTTGTAATGTAAGCGTAACATATCTATTTTGCAAAATCAACTTCACTGGTTCATATGATCGCTCGCACACTCTCACCATGGAAAAAATTAACGTGGCATACGCATAATGGCTGCCCTTAATGCCTGCGCTCCTTCCTCCGTTTCCAGGTAAGCGGCGGGACTTTGGTCCCCTAAAGCCGGGATATCTTTCGCCATCCATTCAAAAGCATACTCCCCCATTTCACACAAAAGCACCCGACTTATATCCGCCGGAATCCCTTGTAATTGCGCACGTTCTACCCACGTGGGGTCCATCTTTTGTCCAAGTTCTTCAAACCCTTCGGAAAATGAGTCCCAGCTTGCCTGATTAAACTCCTTTAAATAGATACCTTTCATACTCATGTAATTTCACTCCCTGGATTGCAATTAATAACACCGAAGTCCTATCTGACACAATTCATCCTTAAGCCGCTTGAAACCACTGCTGTAACAGGTAGACTTAATTTTAAATGTTTTTCGGGGGAAAGAACAGTCAAGGAGGATTCAATAATGACTCAGGAAGAAAACACATCCGGTTGGGATGCGATTGATCAATCCATGCGTGAATTGTATGGGGCACAAGAGCCAAAACACTACGGTACTGCCCTTCCGTATATTCTTGGAGGTCCCGATCCACTCGATGGCATTAGCGTTTATGCTGTCGATTACCCTATGCCTCACTGGCATTTTGTTACCTACGGTTTCTCTGAATTGTATGAAAAAGAGATGCAGGATGCATCCAAGAGCGGGTATGGATTTGAGCTCACCTTTCGTCTTACACGCAGTGAAGCAGAGACTGATCCGCCAGCCTGGGTGATGAATTTGCTACAGAATGTAGGACGGTACGTGTTCAACAGCGGAAATATCTTTCAGCCAGGAGATTACATGGACGCCAGTGGCCCCATCTGTCTGGAATCCGATACTTTGCTGACTGCTCTCTCGTTTATTGAAGATCCGGACCTACCCGCGATCTCTACGCCTAATGGTTCAGTGCAATTTATTCAGATGGTTGGCATTACAGGTCGGGAACTGGAAATGATTCAAAGTTGGAATGCTCGTGGCTTCCTGTCTGCCTCCTCCATGTTCATGCCCAAATATGTGACGGATCTGATGAGAAATTCGTACGCAGATATTCCTTCGGTTATACAAGCGGTTGAGGATGGAATGGAACAGGACGGGTCCAGCACAGCATTTTTATTCATACAACAACTGGCTTGGGAATCTCCTCGCAAAAAATTGCTGCAAAAATCGGTTCCGGCCAAACTCCAGCTTGGAGCCAAACAAGCCGTACTAGTTGGCACCATCCTTCGTAGCCGAATTTCGAAAGGTGCCTCTCTATCCTTGATCGGACCGGATACTAATATTCTGTTCGAAGCAGGAGAACATCCAGCTGTATTGGAATCGGACAGACAAGTTACCCTGACGGTGAACAAACAAATTGTTGATAAGCTGGCAGAGAACCTTCGCCCGTTTGAAGGAACATTCGAGATAACTTCATTGGATCATATTCTCGTTCAGATTGTTAGAACAGAAATCAAGGACCAAGAAGGACACGTCATTCAAACGATTGGATGAGAACTGTGCAGCAAGGAGGAAACAACATGCCTGCCATTACATTTGCCTCACGACACGAAGAGTCTCCGACTTGCTCGCATGCAGCAGGAACGGCTCCGTTCGACTATTTACCAAAACCCAGTCTGGACAGGCTTCGTAAAATCAATCATTTCCTGATTCATGCATTCCAGAACAGTATCTCGGTTATCCAAGAGAATTTAACGGGCACTTATCTGTTTCTACTCACAGATAGCAACGGTGTGCTCCTCTCGATGAATTACAGTTCAGATCTTAAAGCTGTAGTAGAAGATTCTCCCATTCGTCCGGGCATGTTCTTCACTGCACAGAGCTGTGGAGTTAACGCCATATCTGTAACGATGGACAGCAACGAGCCTGTAGTGCTGCTGCCCGAGCAGCATGAAAGTCCTTATTTTCAAAGCTGGCATTGTTACGCCGCACCTCTGTTCATGGGATCGCAACATGTAGGTTATCTGGATGTGTCCACCATTAATGCAAATATGCAAGGTGAACTGATCGCCATTGCCAAGCTAATTCCAGCGTACATGCAGAACTGTTATCAGAGTCAACAGACTGCTGAAGTGTGCGACAAACCGGCGGTGGAGTTCACCGAGCGTCAGTTAACCATTCTGGAGATGATAGCCGGAGGCCTCACGGTAAAAGCCATTGCTTTGAAATTAAAGATCAAGGAATGCACCGTGAATCATCACAAAAAAGTGATTTTTAACAAATTAGGTGTGCAATCCAGCACAGAAGCTGTTTCAATTGCCAGCCGAATGTCTTATGTATAGAAGACCCCTATAGATTCCTATAGGTAGTATATGAGAACGTTTGTGCTACAATTTAGGAAGCAGGCAACATGTAGAGAGAGAAACACACACACACATTTCAGGAGGGTAATATGACAATTCCAAAAAAAGCTTCTTTATTCGCCATGCTCATTATGATTATGCTGGTTGCAGCCGCTTGCGGTGACAAAGCAGATAACACAGCCGCAACAGAAGAGCCTACCCCGACAGAAACAACGACAGGTACTGATTCTGATACAGCCAATACAGAAGAAACAGAGAACACAGAACCAGCAAGCGAAGAGTCCAAGGAAACTGATAATTCACAAGACGTTGAGCTGGGGACTACGGAAAAAGGTTCTTACACCAATGACTATTTTGGCGTATCTCTGAAATTTCCGGAAGCTTGGGAGTTCCAGGATGCTGCAGGCATGAATGAGCTGACAAGTGCTTCATCCGAAGCGATTGCTGGTGATGATGAAACAAAGAAAAAACAAATTGAACTGTCTCAGACCAAAACATTGAATCTGCTTATGGCTTCAAAGTATCCATTAGATGCAGGCCAAGTTGGTCCTTCCGCAATTGCGGTTGCTGAGAAAGTAAGCTTGTTGCAAGGCATTCGTACAGGTAAAGACTACCTGGAAGCAACCAAAAAATTCATGGTGGATAGCCAGTTCCCTTACGATTATAAGGAAATGACAACGGAAACCATCGGTGGTAAAGAGATGGATCTGATGCAAATCACGATGGATCCAGGTGACGGTTCAACCGTTACTCAAGATTACTATAGTACAATTATTGAAGGATATGCTTTCAACTTCATATTCACTTACGTGGATGATAAGACCAAAGCCGAGATTGATACCATCAAGAAATCGGTTCAATTCAAATAATCGCTTTTGATTACTGCCATTATACGAAGAACATATAACTCAACCCCGATAACGATCTGTGGAGATCATCGTCGGGGTTCTTTTGTCGTTGAAACAGACTATATATTGCACTATCTAACTAGATATGGCTACCCAGTGCCCTTCCGTGACTTCTACCCACTTGGAATGTTCCAGATTATAACGGTCCTCTACTTCAACATTTTCTCTAGTTGTTTCTTTGACAACATGTCTCTTTTTCTTCGCTTCTACCGCCGGATCAGGCACGGGAATAGCAGATAGCAAAGCCTTGGTGTAGGCATGTTGCGGGTTGGAATAAAGTTCTTCACTCTCCGCCAGCTCTACAATTTTCCCGTTATACATCACCGCCACTCGATCACTGATATGTTTAACCATGGACAAGTCATGCGCGATGAAGAGATACGTCAATCCGAGTCGCTGCTGCAACTCTTCAAGCAATTGTACGATCTGAGCCTGTATCGACACATCCAGTGCAGACAATGGCTCATCACATACGATGAATTCAGGTTCCACAGCCAGAGCTCGTGCAATACCGATCCGCTGTCTCTGCCCACCCGAGAATTCATGTGGATAACGCTGCGCATGGGTGGGATCAAGACCCACCATCTCCAGCAATTCCTCCACACGCTTTTCCCGCTGAGCGGCAGTGCCTGCAAGTTGATGAATATCAAGCGCTTCTCCAATGATATCCATAATCCTCATTTTGGGATTCAGAGATGCATAGGGGTCTTGGAAGATGATTTGCATATGTCTACGCATCGTTTTCATCTCCGAAGCCGACAAACGATTGAGCGGGACTCCTTTAAACAGTACATCTCCACCTGTTGGCTCATGCAATCGCAGAATCGCACGGCCCGTGGTTGATTTTCCGCTACCGGATTCCCCTACAACGCCAAGCGTCTCTCCTTGACGAATATGAAAACTGATATCATTAACAGCCTTTAAGGTGTTACCTTTGCCCAGATTAAAATGTTGTCTGAGTGATTTCACCTCAAGCAACGGTTGATCGTCTTCCAGATCTCTCGGGACCAACGATACCGGTTTGGGCTTTTTCTTCTGATCCAGACGTGGTAATGCATTCAGAAGTCTGATCGTATACGGGTGTTTGGGATTAGCAAAAATCTCTGTTGTTGTCCCGGTTTCCACAATCTGTCCTTCTTTCATAACAACAACCCGATCACACATGCCTGCTACTACGCCCAAATCATGCGTGATCAGGATAATCGATGTGCCTAGTTGGTCCTGCATATCTTTCATCAAATTAAGAATTTGTGCCTGAATCGTAACGTCAAGTGCGGTTGTCGGCTCATCGGCAATGAGCAATTCAGGACGACAAGCAAGTGCAATACCGATCATGACCCGCTGACGCATGCCTCCGGAGAATTCGTGTGGATATTGGTTGTAGCGTATTTCACTACGAGTTATCCCCACCCGCTCCATCATGGCAATTGCCTGTTTCTTGGCTTCCCTTTTGGACACCTTCTGATGTTTGATCAGACTTTCAGAGATCTGTTTACCCACTTTAATAGTCGGATTAAGAGAACTCATCGGGTCCTGAAAGATCATGCCAATATCACGCCCACGGATGCTCTCCATCTCTTTCTGCGTTTTATTCGCCAGATCGACCCCTTTGAACAGAATCTCTCCATTTTTCATCTGTGAAGGCGGCGATGCAAGCAGCCTCATAATGGAACGTGCGGTTACACTCTTGCCACTACCCGATTCGCCTACAATGCCTAGTGTCTCTCCTTTGCGCACTTCAAAACTTACCTCTCGTACTGCATGAAACTCACTCTCTCCAGAATGAAAAGAGACCGATAGATCATTAACTTTCAATAAAGGTTCCATATCATCACCAGCTCTCATCCGTATTTCACATTCACTTATCTCATATGTATACCATTTAATTCCTTGACAATTGTTTAGACCCTAAATAATATATACTATATCAATCGGAATAATGCAATTTAAACCTGAATGAAAGGAGGCACGCTTGGTTTGAATCTTGCAGAAAGCAGCAGACTCTCGCGGTTGGTGCACAATTTAAGTTTTATTTATGGCAAAATGCTGCTTCATCCTTCCTACCGATATGTTCTGTTCATTCTTGGATTACCGATCAATCTGGTCGTGTTTCTAATATGGCGTTCGAATCGAAAAAATGACGGCTGGGTAGCCGCCAGGCAGACGGCTGAGCAAGAACTGCTCGCTTCTTCCTATCGGAACAAGATGAAGTTGGAAGTCGAAGAACAGCTACGACGCAAACATCGTTTTTTCCAGCAGCAGGTCAGTGAGGAAGAATTCAGACGTCAGACCGAGGAATGGTTGGAAGAAACGGTTCAGAAAGAGTTGAAGGAGCGGACTTCTCGCATACTTCAGGAACAGGGAAGTCAACGTCTTACGATGGCCGATACATTCCACACCCTTATCGACAAACCGTGGTTTTTCGCGATATCCATTATTCCTGGCTGTCTGATGTATGGCATCCTCTTTTTGTATGGAAATCCTTATCTAAAGTACATATTTGAAAGAATACTGATGACGGTATTTGTCATTCTGGGCGTAGCCACACTCGTATTTACGATTTTGTATATGTCTCCGTTCAACCCGGCAGCTAACATTCTCGGAGAGACAGCAACGCAGGAACAGATTGCAGCATTCAATCAGGTGTATGGCTTGGATCAGCCTTATCTTACACAGCTCTGGAACAATATTAAGGGAGTTGCTCTCTTCGATCTTGGCAAGTCTTTTGCAGGAAATGAAGACGTAACAGCAACGATTGCAAGGAAGTTTCCAATTACATTGACGCTGGCGGTTATCTCCCTGCTGCTAGCACTCGTCATCGCATTGCCCATCGGTATCATCTCAGCGATTAAGCCTAATTCATGGTTCGATTATACGTTTATGTTCATCGCTCTGATTGGATTATCGATCCCGAATTTCTGGCAAGGACTTATTTTCATTCTGAACTTTTCGATCAAATTACAGTGGCTTCCCGCCACCTTCAACCCGCAGAACTGGCTGTCGATCATTATGCCAACCATTGTGCTGGGCACAGGACTTACGGCTGCGGTGGCACGGATGACCCGGTCTTCTACACTGGAAGTCATTCATGAGGATTATGTGATGACCGCCCGCGCCAAGGGGTTAAGCGAACGTCAGGTCATGCTGAAACACGCTGTACGTAATGCATTGATTCCAATCGTAACTGTGGTTGGACTTCAATTCGGAGCCATGCTTGGCGGGGCAGCAGTGACGGAGAAAGTGTTTAATATCAGCGGTCTCGGCAGCTATATTGTGGATAAACAATTCATCCCCGATATTCCGAGTATCATGGGCGGAGTAATCTACACAGCAATTACGATCTCCATTATCAATGTAGCGGTTGATCTGCTGTACGCTTTTATTGATCCAAGAGTGCGCTCCAAGATGAAACAATATTAAAGTGTGTGTTGAACTACCTCTTAAAGCAGGTGTATTATGACAAACTCGTCCTTAACACAAGAAATGCGTTTCCGGCTTAAGTCTTCTCGAGAATACAGTCAGGCAAGCTTCGCCTGGATCACGTCCCTTCTCTTGACTGCCTTGTTGCTGTTCAACAGTTATGACTGGAGCGGGCAGACGTTCAAACCATTTCTGCTAACGATACTTGGGATCTATGTATTCTTCACACTGGTCCAAAGTGTCATCACCCTTCGGATTCGAAAAGACTTGATCCGTACAGGTACGATCTCTACTTTGACCCGCAGGTTAGCCTGGGTTCAGCTACTTGCCATCATTTCTGGCAACATATTTATCGTAACGGCAGCCTTTCATCTGATTCGAAAAGCCAGGAATGTGGAGTACACCTTTGCGGTATATATGCTGTTAACCCAGCTGTTCGTCATCGGTGTATCTGCGTTAAATGTTTTCAAACCCTATGTGGCTGACAACTTTCTGCCAGCTATGGCGGTGCTCATATTTATTCTGGTCATCGACCTGGTCGTACTGATTATCGTATCCCGATATAACGCGACCTCTATCCTCCCTCGCTGGATGATCGGTGTCAGTGTAGTACTGATTCTGACCTCAATCACAGGTAATGTATTTGCCCTATTGCTCGGCATTTCCATTATTGGGCGCATTCGCAGACAGGGGAAACAAAAATCAAACTTCTGGAATGATCTGTGGGAGCGACTTGCTCCGAATATGACTGCCATGTCCGGTTTGTTTTTTATCATTTTTCTGTTCTCGATATCGATTTGCAGCTTCTTTACTTTTGATTACAGCATGGCTGTGGAAAACAACTACTCCGCTCTGCTTCAACCCCCTTCCCTTGCGTATCCCTTGGGAACGGACGACTTCGGACGATGTTTATTTTCCCGGATTGTATTTGGTGCCCGGATCTCCTTAATCGTAGGTTGCATGTCGACCATCATTCCTGTGTTGATCGGTGGAGTCCTCGGAGCATTCTCCGGTTTCTACGGAAGGCATACGGATAACATCATCATGCGGCTGCTGGATATTCTCTATGCGATTCCGGGAATTCTGCTCGCCATTGCCATTATTGCGGCGTTTGGAGCCAATACGGTCAATCTTATTCTGGCGCTGAGTCTGGGTTCGATCCCAACTTACGCCCGTACCATGAGAGCCAGTGTGCTCTATGTATCTACTTTTGAATTTGTGGAAGCTGCACGTGCACTGGGGTACAACAATCGTACGATTATTTTCAAACACATTATTCCCAACTCCCTTGCGCCCATGATTATCAAGTCCACACTCACGATTGGTGGAGCGGTTATCGCTACCAGCAGTTTGAGTTATCTGGGACTCGGCGTGGAGCCGCATATTCCGGAATGGGGTAACATTCTGAAGCTCGGCAGTACATACCTGGAGACCCACTCTTATCTGGCGATTTATCCAGGCTTGGCTATTATTCTGCTGGTTCTTTCGTTTAACTTTCTCGGTGACGGTCTGCGTGATGCGCTTGATCCCAAGCTGGAAAAGGCATAACTGATTCGTCATTGAAATGAATGATATAGAAAAAAAATTCACACATCACACATTCAAGATATGGAGGGTAATCCCATGAAAAAACGTACACTGATCTCATTACTATTAATTCTCGTCATTGTGATTTCCGGCTGCAGCGTAAAAACGAAAACTGAATCCCAGGCGGAGACCGCACCAGCGGACGCAACAGAAACTGCACAAAAACCGGCAGACATTGAACTGCTCGCCATGAGTTCTTCCGAAAATGATGTAAACATTGTCCGCGACCAACTGACTAAAAACGGCTTCAATGTGAAGCTGAACCTGCAGCCGGATTACGGTAGTTTCAAATCCCAGCAGGATGCAGGGAATTATGACATTGCCTTGTCCAGCTGGACAACGGTAACGGGAAATCCCGATTATGCGGTGCGTTCCCTTTTCAAAACAGGTGGAGATTACAGTATCCTTGCGGATGGGGAACTTGATAAACTCATCGATCAGGCAGCTACTCAAACTCCGGATGAGTACAAAGACACGTACAAACAATTGGAAGATCGCTTGGTAACGGATCAGGCGTATATCGCTCCTTTGTACATTTCCCTGAAAAGTCAGGCTGTGAACCAAGACATTCTGAATGTCGACACCGTTCGTCTCTCCAAATCCCGCGCCATGGCTTGGGAACCGATTGAGTTCAAGGACAGCTCCAAAAATGCCAAAGATCCGTTGATTCTGACGCAAAGTGCATCCGTACTGACTTCCCTTGATCCAATCAAAGGAAACGACGGCTCCATCAACCAGTTGAACACCAATATGTATGTACGTCTCGTTAACTTGACGGATGACGATCAGCTGACAGCAGATGGATCACTGTCCCATAACTTTAGTATTGCTGAAGGTAATTCGGACTACTACTTCATTCTCAGAGACGATATCAACTTTGCGAAGATTGATAACAAAAAAGCTGTAGATACAGGAGAACGTGTCGGTGCAGATGATGTGATCTTCTCCCTGGATCGTGCTAAAAATAAAGATTCCGTTCCGGATCACCGGACGTACAGTCTGCATGAACACATCAAAGAAGCTGAAGTTGTAACGGATCTGAGTGCATTGCAATCCATCAAACAATCCAGCGGTAACGGCACAATCCTCGAAGCATTGGAACAAGGATTGGGCAGCAAAATTACAGAACTCGTGACGGACAAAACCAAAGCAGATAATAGCGCAGGTAAATATCAGGTCGTTAAACTGACCACAACTGAACCTTTCCCGCAAGTTCTGAACTACCTAGCTCACCAATCTGCGGGTATCGTGTCCAAAAAACAGGTGGAGAGCATCAACACATATGATGTAGCTTCCTTTGACGTCAACAAAGATATTCCTTACGGTGATCAGAACACCGTGACTGAAGGCGCAGCATACAATAACACCCTTTATACTAGCGGACCTTATATTTTGTCTTATAAAAATGACTATGAAGGTGTATTCTTAAAAAATCCGGCTTACCGTAAAGGCACGGAAGATGAGCCAAAAATTGCTCAGGTTAACGTCCGATTCATCGCGGATGCAGACAGCGCCCTCTCTGCTCTTCGCAGCAGTGAAATTCACTTATACTACGGTGTACCTGAAACCAAGTATGACATCATCGAAAATGACAGCAAACTGAAACTGCAAAGTCTGCCAAGTAACGCTGTCTCCTATCTGTTGTTCAACACGGCCAATCGTGAAGTTGCCAAGAGCAGTGACCTGAGAAAAGCCGTGCTGTACTCCATTAATCAGGATGAGATTTTGAGTTTCTACAAGAACAACAAACTCAAAGCATACTCTACAGTAAGCCCGCTCGTTCAGACCGGGAATGAATTGAAAGCTGATCCTGCAAAAGTAAAAGAATTCTTGAGTAACTACAACGCCTCCAAGTAAACGCATAACAAAAAAAAGGTTGTCACCAGGATCATCTATTTGATCCTGATGGCAGCCTTTTTTTATTCTTCCAGCACACGGCAATCTGCCAGAACATCGGGGTAGTTTCGCATGCTGTCCGCATCAGTAATTTTACGAATAACTTTGCACGGTACGCCTGCTGCAAAAGAATGCGGTGGAATATCACGAGTCACCACACTACCTGCTCCGATCACACAGCCGTCTCCAATCGTTACGCCTCCGCACACTGTGACGTTTGCCGAGATCCATACATCGTTACCAATCGTGACCGGTTTGGCATAACATAGCGACTTCACATCACCGTTCTGGTCCACCATCTGTCTCCGCTCGCTGGCAATCATGGGATGAATGGGGGTAACAATCGTAACGTTGGGTCCAAAACTGGTATAGTCCCCGATCGTCACTTGCGCGTCATCTTGTATCGTCAGATTGTAATTACCGAAGAAATGCTCGCCTATCCGGGTATGCACACCATAATGAAAAAAGATGGGACCTTGCATGAATCCACCTTCACCGAACTGCCCCAGTAACTGTTGTAATATCTGATTCCTTTCCTCAGTCTGTTCTTCAAAGGTCTGACTGTAACGCTGACTGAGATTATGGGCCCGCCTTTTGATGATCTTTAATTCGGGATCACTTGGACTGAACAACACGCCTTTCATGATTCTCTCTTCTTCACGCATCATGAATCCTCCTCTACAAGGGTTAGCTTATAAAATAAAAGCCACAGATATGGCCTGTGGGTTATAAGGCTTCTGATAGAATGCCTGACTTCAACGCCTGAAGCACCATTCCTCGTAACCCAGCATCAAAATCATGTTGGAACGAGTCCTGATGTACAATCTCGGGCAACGACGGCATGGGGTGATCCTTCCCGTACTGTTTCCACGCCATATCCAGCTCTTCTCTCTCCACCCGTTCCTGATAAATGACAATCTGGTGCGGGGCAACGACGGCATTAATCGTTTGCAAGATATGACATACCTGCACTACAAAATCATCTTTGCTCATGTCACGTTTCCAATCAGGTGAATAAGGAAGATACTTGATCTCACCAAACATCCCGTTTTTCCCACGGATCATCTGTCCATTCAACATCATGCCCATACCCGGCGGGTATCGGTTCGGAAAATAAATTCCCGCTACACTCCGTTCCTTCATATCCGCATGCTGTGTACAGTATCCGCTAATCGCTGCATTAACATCATTCTCCACGAGAACGTTCAGTTGGAACTCGCTCTCGATCTCCCGTATCAGATGTGAATGGATAAGCTCTTCATGACTGCTCACCGTGATGTCCCCATCCACGGCTTGCCCCGGAATACCGATGCCGATCATATCAATGGAGGGATATTCCTTAATGAAACGCGCGATAAGTTGCAGCATATGCTGTTTATCAAAAGCAGGCAAGATGCGCTCTTCCTTCAACACAACCTTATTCTCCAGATTCATGACCGTCGCCGAAATCAACTCCTGGCCTTTCATCTCTTTGATGTAAAGAACCAAAGCAAGCTTGAAGTTATAATTATATCGATATGCCTGAGCAGGACGACCGCCGTTAGAGGGAACCACTTTATCCTGGAACAACTCTCCGCCATCACATAATTCCTGAATCAGCGCATTAATGGTAACAACACTAAGATTGGTTAATAAAGCTAATTGCGGTTTGGTCGCCGTCTCAATCTGCTGCATGACTTCACGCACATTATTCAAATTGATGTATTTCATCATTGTAGCGTTGGCTTTTTTCATAACCCTCTCGTTTCTACTCTGGTTCAATTGAGCCAAAGCAATGGTATGGATGTCATTCACACCATATCATAACATAATGCCTTACTCGAACACATGAGTTCCATCGTGCTGGAAAAGGATCGAAATCGGCCGAACTACTTTGTTCACTCAAACAAATCATCCATCGATTTCACAGGCTTCACTTCAATCGGTTGCTTTGACAAGACCATACTTGCATAGGTACCTGCCCATATTATAACTGCCATAATAACGTAGACCATCCATACTTACCTCCCTGTTTCATGCGGATTATGATTTTGCGATACTTACCACATGTGACTATTCCTCTAGTTAATAAACAAACTTTATAAAGTATATTACGTAAGTATGCGAGGATAATAGTTCTTTGTCAATATGATTTAGATTTATCCGAGCCCTTTTCAGTCCAAGGAACATGTGGACAACAAGACTACAACAACGCGTATTATCTCGATGCCCATAAAAAATAACTGCCGAAAGAATCATTCAACGATTCTTTCGGCAGCCGTTTGTTCAATATACAAGCAGTTTATTTTGAATATATTCGTTGTACCCCGGGCAATAAGGTCACAACTTGAATACCCACTCCCCATGCAAAATAGACCAAGTGAATGATAGAAACATCCTGAATCCAGTACACCTGCACCATAATCCAGATGATGAGAGCAAACCCCGTATACAACGAAAAAGTCCAAGCCCAATAGCGGTCAGGATAGAGATTCAGTCTCTCACCCAGCCCCCAATGAACGTAGCGGATGAGCGAAATAGCAATCATTGTAGGCATCACGCCAAGAACCAGCAATAGGATGATCCCCGGGAACAAAAAACTGGCAAGAGGATTATGCTCAAACCCTCTAGTACCATTCTCACACATGCCGCGTATTGTTCCTGTGCTTCTTTTCACTATATAGATCTCGAAAATCATTCGTAATGGAAAAACTTGATAAAAGAACGTACGTTCGGTATAATGGGATTATCCTGAATAAGCGAGAGGCAGATATGGACGACAAATTTATTAAGGAATTACGCGAGATTAGTCGGGATGACAGACGAAGATCGGAATTTATGATTCAAGGTTTGAAGGAAACACTGCAAGAACGCAAAGAAGAAGGCATACTCAAGCGCTGGATACGGCGTAAGAAAACAGAGAAAAAAATCTCTCAAAGATTTAATCAAGATCCTCACTCGGATCAAAAGTAACAACATAAAAAGGAGGCGGAATACGCCTCCCTTGCTATTTACATATTTGAATCATTTAGACTTTGTTAGTTGTGACTTAACCCATAAGTTTGCCAAAATACAATTTTTTGTTTCCAATAGGTCAAATCCTAGCTGGACTTGGTTCCTGATAAGCTTACTTACCTGTTACCAGTTAGCTAAATGAAAAAAGAGCAGCCTGCCAACCTGCAGTCTGCCCCGTGCTTTATGAACTAACGTTTCCCGTTAGCTTATAAGTAAGGGTCTCTATAGCTCTTTTACCATCTTCACAACTTCAATTTCATAATTTAAATGCTTATAGAAATTTACGGCACGAAGGTTATTGTTAAAGACATTCAGTATAAGCTGTCGATAGCCTTTTTGCCTTGACCACTCTTCTGCTTTGGTCATGAGTCCCTTGCCGACCCCTTTTCCTTCTCCTTGTGGAGAAACCGCAATCGCCACAATATAGCCTTGTTCTATATCGTTCAATTTATCTTTATGCGGCTGTACTTCAAGGAAACCCAGTAGCTCTCCTGTTTCATCTTCCGCCACAAAAATCTCCGTACCAGGAGAAAGATTGTCTACTGATTCTTGGGCTAGGCTGAGCTGTGATTCTTCCATTTTGTCTGGATCACGCCAGCTCATCAGCTCAAAGTCCATAAATCGTAAAGCCAGACTTACAATGAAATCTTTATCGGACTCTTGAAAAGCTCTAATCTGCATACACTTACCCCTTATATATAATATAAATTATGGAATACCTGTTCTAATCTTAAAATTAATGCCGTTATTTCTCCCAAAGCTCGACCAGTCGACCTTCAGGAACTTCATTCAAAATAAACTTTCCAAATTCACTAATCTCTTTTTTCTTTGCAAGAAGTACACTAATCTGTTCAAGATGCTTCATAGTCTCGTTTAGATTATGTACTTGGAAATTTAACATCACTTTTTGTTCTGTTGGAAAATAACTGTCATTCTCGATAAAGACTGTACCTTTTTTATAACTTCAAGATTCTTAGTTCTCCAAAATACTCCTCCGAAACCTTATATCATCGTATCTAACTCCTGTCTATCATCAAATTTTTAGCTATCCGATTACATTAAATATTCGAGGTTTAAATTAAAATACCTTTTTCAACTATTCTGCCCCTTAGCTGAAAAACAGCCGACTATTTAGCCGGCTGTCTGCTTGAGTATCATTCTGAGTTCTGTGCCTGATTTAACTATTTCAGCTTTTGATCTACCCCGTATTACGGCAGAATGGCAAAGGATCGAACTGGAAAACCAGAAGCTTTCTCCGCTTTGGGTACAATATTGAAAATAACAGCGCCCTTGGCCGGCACCTGATCCAGGTTTGTTAACAGCTCGACCTGATATGTATCCTGGGCAAGTACATAATATTCTGCCAGAAGTGCTCCATTCTTCTGATAATCCACCGCTGAATCCGTGTCAAAGGTTTCATGCCCAATGGCTTGTACCTTTCTTTCCTCAAATAAAAACATGAGCGCACTAACCGACCATCCGGGTGCATGACTGTTGCCCTTATCATCCTTGTTATCAAATGTTTCATGGTTAGGCCAGCGTTTGCTCCAATCGGTACGTAAGGCTACAAAGCTTCCAGCTTCAATCACGCCATGCTCTCTTTCAAATTCAAGAATATGCTCCACATTCAGTGTGAAATCCGGATTGTTCTCTACTTCGGCAGACTGGTCAATGACCACAAGCGGGAGCACAAGCTCCTTCAAACCTAGTTCATCCAGATACCGGGTATCCCGAACGAAGTGGATCGGCGCATCAAGATGTGTCCCGTATTGACCTGGGAACTTGAAGCTCTGGGCAAAGAAACCTTGATCGTGATCAAACAGTGTATCGAATTGTGCTGCCTCAAAAGCTGAAAAATGTGGAGAGCCTGGACCAAACGTATGGGTCAGATCCACCCATTTCTTTTCTTTTAACAATTGAATGGCTTGAATGAGTTCGTTGGACATCCTAATCACCTCATGCACAAAATGGAATAAATTTCTCCTATTATATCTTATTCCACTACAATTGGGGAGCAGTCCCTATATTGGTTCTTAGGGCTGTTAATTTTCAAATTAAAAACTTCACTGACCGTAGATGTCAGTGAAGTTAATTTATAATACAAGAGTAATCCATTCAATCATGAAAACAAAAGGAGCATGTATGATGCAAACGAAGAACGTATATCTATATGTATTTGATACGATGGCAGATTGGGAGGTAGGCTATCTAACTGCTGAATTGAACTCGGGAAGGTATTTCAGGAAAGAGATTAAGCCTTTACAGGTCGTAACCGTAGGCGTGGATAAACATCCCGTAACTACCATGGGAGGATTGAACATCCTTCCTCATATTTCTATTGATGAATGTACATTGAAAGGTGACGACCTCATCATTCTTCCAGGAGGAAACACCTGGATGGACACCATCCATGATCCCCTATTGAAAAAAGTTGCTGCCTCTATAGAAGAGGGGACAGTTATTGCGGCGATTTGCGGTGCGACAGTTGCACTTGCAAAAATAGGAATACTGGATTCCAGACAGCATACAAGCAATGATTTAGAATACCTGAAGATGATATGCCCAGATTATACTGGAGAAACCTATTATGTAACGGAGCCTGCAGTAACCGCTGAAAATCTAGTTACTGCATCTGGAATAGCTCCGTTAGAATTTACGATGCATGTGTTGAAGCTGTTGAATGTCTATACACCAGAAACCTTACAGGCCTGGTACAATCTATATCAGACTCATGAGTCCAAATACTTCTACGAGTTAATGAATTCTATTGCACCTGAATAACCAGTTTCCCGCGGGTATGATGGGTTTCACTCTTCTCATGTGCTTCCCTTACTCCCTGTTGAGTTAGCGGGTACGTTCCATCAATAATCGATTTGAGCTTGCCTTCCGCAGCCAGTTCAGCCAGCTGATCCAGTTGATCCCCTTTGGGCTCCATCATGAAGACGTTGGCCGTTACTCCGGCTTCCTTGGCAAGCTTCTCATCCGGTTGTTCCACCAAGGATACCAGATGCCCGCCAGACTTTAACACCTTGAAGCTATCGCGCTGAATATCACCGCCCATGGTGTCCAGCACAACATCATAACCGGAGAGAATCTCCGAGAAATCTTCTTTTTTATAATTGATAAAATGATCCACACCCAACGAACGAAGCAACGCTTCGTTTGATTCACTTGCCGTGGAAGCCACTTCAGCGCCGAGGGACTTGGCGATCTGAATGGCATACGTTCCCACACCACCTGCACCAGCATGAATGAGTACCTTCTGCCCTTTGCCTAAACGTCCGTGATCCACAAGTGCCTGCCATGCCGTCATCGCCGCCAGCGGGATCGCTGCCGCTTCCTCAAAGCTCAAGTTCTCCGGTATACGGGCAATAATATCCGCATCAACAGCAACATATTCTGCATAGGTTCCGAATTGACGCGGACGCGCAAATACCCGATCACCTTCTCTGAACCTCGTGACATTTGAGCCTGCTTCAGACACAATACCGGCAACATCGCCGCCCAGAATCAACGGAAAATTCTCCGCTACTTCTTTCATATAACCTTGTCTGATTTTGAAGTCTACCGGATTCACCGACGTGGCATGTGTTCGAATTAATACCTGATTCACTCCACATGTTGGCTTGGCTACTTCTTGTTCCTTCAATTGTTCCGCTCCACCAAATTCCTCAATCACAATTGCTTTCATTAGAGATCCCAGCCTTTCCATTGATTATCGTTATACTCTCTCTCCCTTCATTACCCTTTCCCAGCGATCACTTGACCTAATCATTAAAAATTCACAGCAATCTGGGATTCACAAGCCCGTTCAACAATCGTGATATAATGTCGATTATCGATTACGTTAAATCTTAACCCAATAACTGAACAAGCGAGGTAACACGATGGAAGTAGAAGTAAATACATTACATGCATTTTCGGACAAGGCTCAAGGCGGAAACCCCGCAGGTGTTGTTTTACAAGCAGCGCATTTGTCTGAAACCCAGATGCAGGAGATTGCCAGACAAGTCGGTTTTTCAGAGACTGATGTTATGCCATCGGATCAGGCTGATTTCAAAGTGCGTTATTTCACCCCAAGTGATGAAGTCGATCTATGTGGACATGCCACAATTGCTTTATTTTATCTAATGAAGACACAGCAGCTCGTTAATGTTGGTACATATACACTGGAGACACTGGCCGGAATTCTTAAAGTCGATATCGAAGTCAATGGAGAAGTCTATCTGTCTCAGACGTTGCCGGAGTTTGGGGAGATCGTGGATCGACAGCAGATTGCCGATTCGTTACGTATTTCTATGGAGGATTTGCATTCCGAGCTACCTGTACAGATCGTATCTACCGGGCTACCCGATATCCTGATAGCTGTTAGAGATGTTCATGTTCTGACCAAAATCGACCCTGACTTCCAGCGTATCACTGAAATATGCAAGGCTCATCATGCCGTAGGTTATCATGTGTTTACACTCGAATCAGATGTTGAGGACGTTCTGGCAGAATGCCGTAATTTTGCACCGCTTTATGATATACCGGAAGAGAGCGCGACAGGCACATCCAATGGTGCCATGCTCTGTTATTTATCCCAATACAACCAGCTTACAGATCCTCATCTTCACACGTACACGATTAGACAAGGGTATACCATGAACCGCCCCTCCGAGATCCGAGCCAGATTAACGCTGGGCAGCTCTAATGAAATCACACAGATTCAGGTTGGCGGTAATGCAATTCATATCAAAAACATTCAAATACACCTCCCTTAGTGGGAGGTGTTTTACGTACTTAGGATATGTAAACTATCTTATGCGGAGCAGTGTAGTAGCCTGTGATCATCATTGAATTTGTTGTAAAAATCGTAGTACCGCTACCTCCAACTGGTTCAGCCCTGGCTGCTCTATAGGAAAATGGCCTGCCCCTTCCAAGATCACACATTCCTTCTCCACCACCAGACGATCAAAAAAAGATTGGCTGAACCTGATCGGTGTCATGGGGTCCAGTTCAGGGTGAACCAACAGGACCGGACACTGGCTGAACTGTTCCGGGCTTACCTCCGGTTTTTTATTAAGGAATGTTCTTAATAATTCCAACGGAATACGTGTAGCTGCCGCTTGTGGATCATTCATAATAAGCCCGGTTAAGTCCTGGTTATTAGTAATCAGTTGCATTCGGGATACCTGTTTGACCGAAATACGTACATGATCCAGCAGACTAGGGAACAGATCCATCATCCGTTTGCCCGCCCGGCTTACCAGACGATTCGGTGCAAGCTGATCTCGCATTTCCTGATTACTCGTGTCTACAAATGTAGTTGCGATCAAACCCTTAACACGCTTGCTGCGTGCACTGGTGTGATAGGCAAGCATACCTCCGATGCTACTTCCCAATACAACGATTGGCTTGCCATCATTCTTGTATTCCCGTTCGATGAGTGACACAAGCAACTCTATCCATAGTTCGTAGTTAATACGTGTACCAGACATTGCGTAACTTAAACCATATGGCGGAAGATCTGGCGATACCACCTCGTATCCATGTCGCTGCAACATGCGGGCATACGGAGCGAGCAACCTGCCATTGCCTCCCGCACCATGAATGAACAGAATTTTGATTGAAGACTCCGGCGCAGGTAAACGATCGATATGCAGATGAACCCCATTTGACTCCCACCATTCTTCCTCAGGAGCTGTATGCTCCCCTAACCTCACTTCTTCCGGGAAAAAGCCCTGATACTGTTTCCAATAGGGATGTGTTGTCTGATATGAAGGCAAACTTTTTTTCATACGTTACATTCTCCTCTTTTTGTATACAAAAAAAAGCCGTACAGTGTACGACTTTTCGTTAAGAATACGTCTATGACCATACTTCTTTTTATAACAACTCCGTATATCTGTCAATCGGGAAACTGTACATTGCCCGGTACGATATAGGCACCACCTGACCCATCATTAGGCAGAGCCGGGATCGTGTCATTTAATACCTGACCGCGAATATCGGTAATACGAACGTTTAATTTTTCTTTGCCCAGTCCAGTTCCGAGGAAATGATTATAGTCTTGCTTTTCAAGATTGAGCCACGTGCCATCCTTCTGTTTCACTTCGAACTTCAGCACCGGATATTTGTGATTACGAACCTGAATGGCTGCCCACCACTGACTGCTGCCTTCCTTGATCCGATAGGAGACGTTGCCTTGAATTGGAGCTTTGACCACTTTCCAGCTGATATCGATTTTGCCTGCCTTTGGGTCACCGATCAGGTTAAAAGCATTCGGTGAGAGATCCAGCGCTCCGCTGGCACCCTCTGGATAGAGGTCTGTTACATAGACTGTTGTTTTGCCTTTAGGACCCTGCACCTCGAGATAGGCTCCCGCTAAAGCGGCTTTGACACCGTTATAATTAAGTTGGAACGGATTAAGTGCAGTAATCTTCATGTCCGCC
This sequence comes from Paenibacillus sp. FSL K6-1122, assembly GCF_037977015.1. Classification (NCBI taxonomy): domain Bacteria; kingdom Bacillati; phylum Bacillota; class Bacilli; order Caryophanales; family Paenibacillaceae; genus Paenibacillus; species Paenibacillus sp. FSL K6-1122. The sequence continues at coordinate 5,293,221 of NZ_CP150272.1, forward strand.
GGGATGGGATCAAGCAACACTGCACCTCCCGAGTAACCTGAGCCTGTATACGTCGCGTAACCCTGATATGTATCATTCCATGCAGCAGATGCAGGTACAGCAAATAATACGAGACTGAGCAACAACCCTGTACCAGCCCATTTTAACCGTTGAAATCTACTTTTCTTGTTCATAAGCTATTCCTCCTCGTCATTCTAACTTCTGTTACATTGAAACATAAGTTGAACTAAAGAATATTTACACTTGCCACTCCGATGACAGAATAACCTTCCGATCACTGTTATCCCCAGATTTTTTGATTCAATTTTACAAAGGTGAAAATCTGTTGATAAAGGCGAACGCTCCGCTTCTTCAGGTTTCTTCTGTCCTCTACGTTCTCGTGTAAATGATCCATTCAACTGCTAGATTTGAATATAACATTATTTTACATAATAACTTCTTATTTTCAATCCCTCTCAACTAAATCACATCTTTAGTCCTGCCCGTGGACTTAAACATTCACGACCACGCACAAGATATGGATACATACCATAATTTGGTGGAATGAGCATAATTACAAGCCGACATTAGGACGATTCCCAATAATAAAAAAACGCCACACCCCGGAGTAATTTCGCTCTCCAAATGGTGTGGCGCCTATTAAACACTACGGTCAGAATACCCGGTCTGTCCAAGGACAGCCAGCGTTTGACTCAACCCGTTTCCCTTCGTTTCATCCGCTTCCTTAGCCGCGCATACGATGCGTAAATCCGCGGAGATTCTTTGGTCAGGATAGGCCCCAGCACAGCCAGAATTAACACATACAACACGGCAAACGATTGGATGGATGCCATCAGCCCTCCGGCCTTGCCGATGTTCGCCATGATAATGGAGAATTCGCCCCGCGAGACCAGGGTAAAGCCCACATTCAATGAGGCCTTAGGGCTCATTCCAGCCAGTCTGCCAGCGATCATACCTGCACCATAGTTACTGGCAATCGTCAGAATAACGGCAATAATCGTCATCCCAACAGCTCCGCCAAGTGAAGCCGGCTCGATGGTCAGGCCAAAACTGAAGAAGAAAATTGCACCAAAAAAATCTTTGAAAGGCATGATCTGATGTTCAATCCGACTCACATGTCTTGATTCGCCCAAGACAAGCCCCATCATCAACGCTCCAATAGCTTCCGCTACGTGCAGCGTCTCCGAGAAACCTGCTACCAGGAAGAGCAGTGTCATGACGGTAAGCAGAAACAACTCTGATGACTTGATATTCAGTGCCTTATCAATATATTTGATGCTTTTCCTGCCAATAATCAGGAACAGCACAATAAACAGCAGGGCAGACAGCGATACTAACAGAACACTTAAGAATGAAGTTGCCCCGCTGAGCACAAGCCCGGTCAGGATAGAGATATGAATCGCGATGAACAAGTCATCGAACATGATCATGCCCATAATAATCTCTGTTTCAGGGTTTGCCGTGCGTTTCAGATCAACGAGCACTTTAGCTACAATGGCTGTAGAAGAGCTGGTCATGATCCCGCAGACAACAAGTGTCTCCTGAAGGGGCAGATCCATGAACCACCCCAACAGCAATCCAGAGACAAAATTCAGGCCCACATAGAACATGCCCCCGGTCAGAATGGCTTTGCCAGACTTTAATAACCGGGAGACCGAGAACTCCAAACCCAGATAAAATAGCAGAAACAAAATGCCAAGCCTGCCCATAAATTCAATAAAGGTCGAACTTTCGATAAAACGTAAATCCACTATGCCAATTTGTGGTGCATGTGGTCCAACAGCCATACCAATCAGGATATAGAAAGGAATGACCGAAAATCGTAATCGTGAAGATATCAGCCCAGTAAGTGTAATCAGCGCAACGGCAATTCCCACTTCGAATATGAGCATATCCATAGGCTAAGTCCGTCCATCAGTTAACAATTGTTTGAGATGTTTGATCTGATTCCGTTCACCGGCAACTACAATTGTAGCTCCAGCGGTAAAAGCATAATCCGGGCCTGGATTAAAATGCTTCTCCTTATCCTTGGTCACAACAGCGAGAATTACGGCGCCCGTGGCCTGACGGATATCCAGTTCACCAATCGTCATGCCTACGCTTGCGGCGTGAGGCTCAATCCGTAGCCATTCGATTAACAGCCCTTCAAGCATCACTTCACGCTCATCCTGAAACTTCGGTTTATAGGTCATACCACCAACAATAGCGGCTACCGCCCGGGCTTCATCATCGTCCAGGGTGACAAGAGATACCATATCACCCACCTCTTCAGGTGTATCTCCTGACTCCATATGGAACAGGTCACGTCGCTCGTCGTTATGAATCACTATGACCAAATGCTCACCACTACGGGTATGCAGCCAGTATTTACGTCCAATCCCTGGTAAGTCCGTCTCTTTAAAGTGCATGATCTGCACCCCCTAGCGCCGGCTCGTTCAAGGTTTCGCTTTTCAGCTCGATCCCCGTAATGCGGATTCTCATGGAACCTGATGGTGTATGAACAGACTTAACTTCCCCTTTACTGCCAAGCAGTAATTGACTCCCTACTGGAGAGAGGAAGGAAATACGACCCTCATCAGGATTAGTATCCTCTGGCATGACAATCATGAAAGAATCTGACGTATGAAAATCGAGATATTCAAAATCAATATGACTGCCGATCAATACAGCTGAGTCCAGATCTTCATCAGGACCCAGGAGCAGTTTTTCCACATACTCTGTATATGCGGACAATTGTTTTTCCAATTGTATCCGCTCTGGATCACGCGCGTCGAAATAGGCGTCGAGAAATGTTCTTTTCTCTTCACCGAATGTAAATAGCTGGCTCACCAGCTTCTCTCTGCAATTATGACGGGAGGTCCTATGGTTCATAATAAATTTCACCCCCTATACAAGCCTTGTTCTCCATGTTGATTGGCATGTTTCTCTTCATCATCTTGTTTTCCTCCTTTATATTTTAAAAAGACCCCGGGATACGAGACCTTCTTACCATCTTACCAAAACTAATATTTTAATCCAGTATATTCGTCTAACTTGCTTTTTTATTATCATTTGTGGTCATATCTTCCATTTAATAACTTAATTCTTCACATCATATGGTAGATCCATAGAACATTTTAATTACTGCATAAAAAACATTTTATGAATTTTCATCTCGTATTTTTATTTGCTTTCCTGTATATTTAACTACAAACTTTTATTCAATTTATGCAAATAAGCCTCTACAGACTTTAACACAATAAAGGAGTGCATCGAAAAAGTGTCCACGATAACAAAAGAAACTACAGAGTCCGTTCAAGTTACTGCCGCAGAATATGTTCATTCCGTTTATGAGTCGGTTGTCGCCAGAAATCCGCACGAAGACGAGTTCCATCAGGCTGTCAAAGAAATTCTGGATTCCCTTATTCCTGTTATTGAAGCACACCCCAAGTATAAGAACCATAGTCTGTTGGAACAGCTTGTTGAACCCGAACGTGTAATCACATTCCGTGTCCCATGGGTAGATGATCAGGGCAAAGTTCAGGTTAACCGTGGATTCCGGGTGCAATTCAACAGTGCCATTGGCCCTTACAAAGGCGGACTTCGCTTCCATCCTTCTGTATACTCGGGCATCATCAAGTTCCTTGGCTTCGAACAGATCTTCAAAAATGCTTTGACCGGTCTGCCCATTGGCGGCGGTAAAGGTGGTTCTGACTTCGATCCCAAAGGAAAATCGGATCTGGAAGTCATGCGTTTCACGCAAAGCTTCATGACAGAGCTGTACAAATATATCGGTTCCGATACGGATGTACCGGCAGGTGACATTGGTGTAGGCGCACGGGAAATCGGTTACATGTTCGGCCAATACAAACGTATTCATGGCGGGCATGAGGCAGGCGTATTGACAGGAAAAGGTCTGCTGTACGGAGGAAGCTTGGCACGTAAGGAAGCGACTGGCTTCGGCTGTGTGTACTTCGTGAAGGAGATGTTGCAATCCAAGGGGCTCAGCTTCCAAGACAGCACAGTCGTTGTCTCTGGCTCTGGTAATGTGTCCATCTATGCCATTCAGAAGGCACAGGAGCTTGGAGCTACAGTCGTGGCGTGTAGTGACTCAGGTGGCTACATACACGATCCACAAGGAATCAACCTGGATACTGTGAAACGTCTGAAAGAGGTTGATCGTCTTCGCATCAGCGAATACATCAAAGAACACCCGCATGCTACATATACCGAAGGCTGTGAAGGCATCTGGTCTATCCCTTGTGATATTGCTCTTCCATGTGCAACGCAAAATGAGATCGATGAAGAAGCTGCGGCCCTTCTAATCAAAGGTGGCGTGAAGGCCATTGGCGAAGGGGCGAATATGCCTTCCACCCTGGCTGCCATTGACGTCTTCCACGGTGCAGGCGTGCTGTTCGGTCCAGCCAAAGCGGCTAATGCCGGAGGTGTAGCCGTGTCTGCTCTTGAAATGTCACAGAACAGCATGCGGTTGTCCTGGTCATTTGAAGAAGTAGACGCCAAGCTGCATGACATCATGAAGAACATCTACACCAGCTGTGTAGAAGCTGCTGAAGAGTATGGCTGTGAAGGCAACCTCGTAGCCGGAGCGAATATCGCCGGTTTCCTCAAGGTAGCGGATTCCATGATTGCTCAAGGTGTAGTTTAATTTAAATACGTGATTCTCCACGATCAAAGGGCGTTCCCATCCATTTGGGTAACTGCCCTTTTTTCCTTGTCTTCAATTGCTCTAATCGCAATGCAATGGTAAAGTGGTACTGACGTAATTCCATCTATTTGTACTATTATAAGGAAGTGTTTACATTGTCTAACCAACCATTTGCCAGCACTGCGAGTCCTCATCTTAGCGCAGACTGTGAGCAATGTTTTGGCCTGTGCTGTGTTGCCTTGCCCTATGGCAAGTCAGCTGACTTTGCTTTTGATAAAGCCAGCGGCACACCCTGTCCCAATCTGCGCACGGACAATCGCTGCGGTATCCATACCCAGCTTCGGCAGAAAGGGTTCAAAGGTTGCACGGTATACGACTGTTTCGGAGCTGGACAGAAGCTGTCCCAAGTGACCTACGCGGGCAAAGATTGGCGTGATCATCCAGAGTCTGCAAACGAGATGTTCGATTGTCTGCCTGCCTTGCGACAACTTCACGAGTTGCTCAGTTATATGAAGGAAATGATGATGAGACCGGAGACGTCATCCCTTCACTCGGCATTTGGTGAGTTATATGAGGAGGTTGAGCGCTTGAGCAATCTGGAGCCTGCGGCACTCCTCCGTCTGGACATCGCCAATTATCGGTCCAGTGTGAATCAACTCTTGGTCCAGGCAAGTGAGATGGTACGCGCGAATGTGCCACCCACCGCTCAAGGACAAGGACAGTCGAAGAAGAGTAAAAAACGTACCGGAAGTGACTTTTTTGGTGCCAATTTAAAAGGGGCTGACCTGCGGGGTGCAAGCTTCCGAGGGGCTTTAATGATCGCAGCCGATCTCCGATATGCAGATACACGAAATGCGGATTGGATTGGCGCGGACTTGCGGGATACGGATCTGGGCGATGCAGACCTGAGAGGTGGCATCTTCCTGACGCAATCCCAGATTAATGCAGCCAAAGGTAATGTGAATACCAAGTTGCCGGATCATCTTAACATTCCCTCACACTGGGTGTAGGGTGCCAATTCCACAAGAGCACGGGCAGAGATACAAGCAGGATAGTACCTGGCAATTCATATGAATGTATGAATCGTATACAGCAACAGCAAAAAAACAGCTCGTCCTATACATCCAAGGACGAGCTGTTTCTATAAAATCACTGGAACGAATCAGAATTATAACAAGTCGCGGCGAAGATCTTCAGCCGATTTTGGAGACAAGTGACCGAGCGGAATATCAAATACCGTTTTCGCTCCCTTGTGTCCTTCCACGCTCAAGCGTTGTGCGGCTCTTGCATACGCTACAAGTACGCTTGCTGTAAATTCAGGATTGCTGTCGAGTTTCAGACCAAATTCAATAATTTGCTTTTGACCAGCACCTGTAACCCCACTGCGAATTACAAATCCACCATGCGGCATACCTTCATGCTCGGATTTCAATTCTTCTTCGCTAATGAACGTTACAGTTGTATCGTAATCTGCAAAGTAGTTAGGCATCGACACAATCGTCTCACGGATCTCATCCTGATTAGCACCATCTTCTGCTACCACATAACATTGACGCAGATGTTTCTCACGTGTAGACAGCTCTGGTGTCTCCCCTGCACGAATGCGGTTGATCACCTCTTCAACAGGTACAGTATACTGTACACCCGCCTTAACGCCTGGAACACGACGAATAGCATCCGAGTGGCCTTGGCTCACACCTTTGCCCCAGAACGTGTACTCTTTTCCTTCTGGCAGGATAGACTGCGCAAGCAGACGGTTCATGGAGAACAAGCCTGGGTCCCAACCTGTGGAAATGACACTTACGTGACCGCCTTGCTCTGCCGCAGCATTAACTTCCTTGTAGAATTCAGGAATCTTCGCATGTGTATCGAAGCTATCTACCGTATTGAACAACTTGGCGATGGCTGGTGTCTGCTCTGGAAGGTCGGTTGCAGAACCACCACAGAGGATCATAACATCAACCTTGCCTATGTATTGCTCCGCTGCAGAGATATGCTCAAAACGTACTTCTGTGCTTTCAGCGACCATCTGCTCCGGATTACGACGTGTAAACACAGCAATCAGTTCCAGATCCTCGTTCTGGGAAATGGCTTTCTCTACACCTTTACCCAAGTTACCGTAACCAACAATACCCACTCTAATCATGTTCAATCCTCTCCTGTCTTCTTCTATAGTTGTCTATTACTCTGTTTATAATGATATAACATATCATGTAACCTGTCAGGTTTCCAGTTCGAAATAAAAATACCTTGCAGCGGTGCAACAATAATGCGGCTCCGTATGCAAGGTATTATGGCGTTCATTCGTTATTTCAGGAAGAAAAAAAGCAGGAAAGAAAAGTAGCCCTTATCTTCTGCTTATGATTCTGTCCAGGTCAACGTCAGTTCAATGACGCCTTCCTGTCCCGCCAATGTTCCTCCAATCAAGGACCAGACATCCTGCGTTTCCGGATCGGTTCCCTGAATGATAATATTTTTGTCATCGATCGTCTGACCTGCATCGGTCAACTTTTTGGCGTTGAAGTAATCTTTATACAGCTGGGATACGGTTTTCATATCTTGTTCAGTGGAGAAAATCACCATGGCCGATTGCTTGCCTTCATTTTCACCAGAATTGGCTAAACGAATCGTAGCATCTTCCGGCAACGGGAAATCACTTGGCAAGTTCTCCGGCAACTCATTGGTTCCAGCAGTTGCTTCCTCACCACGATCTGAATCCGAGTCGGTTGGTGCAGTCGTACCCTCCGTTTCGGTCACTGCGCTTGTTGTTGCTTCGCTTGCACCTTCATTAGTCGCTTGTTCACCAGTTCCAGAGGAAACTTCAGTGTCCACCTTCTCCGTATCACTCGGTTCGTCTGCCGCGCTGCTGCAAGCACTCAAGGCCACCATCATCGCCAGTGCCGCACAGGCCAATACATATTTCCTTCTCTTCACCATCTGTTACCACTCCTTCTTCTTAGTCTCATGTGCTAATCACGTTCAAACGGCTGGTTCACAGGCACCGCATGAACGTTATTCTTAACCCATATCACAGATACAGATAATACACTTAGAGACAATAGACAACTGACTACAAGAATGGACAGGAAGCGGGTGATTACTTTAAACTTTTTCATCCATCCCTCCTCCTCCTGTTCATCATGTATTTGTGGAATCATGTTACTCATAGGTCACTAGACGGTGTCACTAATTTCATGATCTCGGCGGCGACAATATCCGGTTGACTGTTATGGATACTGTGTGTCGCTTGTGGAACCGTCAGCTGTGTTCCGTGTCTTGACCATGAAGCAAAATTCGCTTGGTCGGCCTGCCAAGCATGACTGTCCTCATCCGACTCCTCCGAACCGGCTGTGAGGATCGTCAGGGGGAAGCCAAACTTCGTTTTGTTCTCAAGCACACACGCTGCATTTGTTCTGGAATTCCGAACCTCTTCCATGACATTGTCATTGTACGCATGTCTCAGCGTGGATATCGTAACGGCTTTTTTCATCGGTTCCGTTACCAGATTTGGGTCAATGACCAGAGATGCCATCATACGATCCGATTGCAGCAATGTTCGTGCGATGCCTGTTTTCACCAGAAAACGGGACCCATCCATCATCCATTCCGGTGTATTCAAGTCTGTACGACTGTAATACTCCGGGCTTCCGCCATCGATCACGACCATGCCAGCCACCTCATCAGGATACCTTTGCGCAAACCGCAGTGTCTCCAGCGCACCCAGGGAGTGACCGACCATGATGTAAGGTGGACGTTGACCGGATGTTCGCAGCAATTGGTGGATCTCTTCCGAGATGGTATCAACATCACGAGGGTCATCCGTATAGTCGCTGTATCCATACCCGAACCGATCATATACCGCAATTTTCACCTGTGATTTCAACTTGTCATATAGCGGACTGAAATCCACATACGGATTGGGTGTACCCCAGCCTGAGGCAAACACCACGGTTACCTCTCCTTTGCCGGCGGTGTAGAGGTGCATGTTGCGACCACTCACTTCATAATACTTGCCTGGCGGGGGATAGGACTTCATATCCTGCGTGGATTGATACGCTTCATACGCTGTACCTGCCAGCAGCAAAAGTCCTGTGGCAAGCATGATGCCTCCCAGCACTTTTAACCCTCTCCGTAACCCCTTCTTCATCTTCTCTACCCCTTACCCCAAAGGTTCATCTATATATGTATGCTTCAATCGTACCCAAGAAATAGCGGGATTGAAACAATCCCGAGTCCAGTTCTTTCCCCAACCAAAGTCCAGTGTCCCTCCCCTACCTGTGACGCAAAAAAAACTGCAAATCTCCCATTCAGGAAACTTGCAGTTGATCTATACTTGTATTCTAAAACTCTTACCTCAATCTATCTCACGATGATCCTTACCTATAGTTGCAAAGTAAGACCCACCGGGCAATGATCACTGCCCATCACGTGGCAGTCGATATGCGCATCTGCCACCTTAGGTGCCAATTGATTGGATACGAGAAAATAATCAATGCGCCAGCCCACGTTCCGTTCTCTAACCTTCGGCATATAAGACCACCAGCTGTATACATCCGTACGATCCGGATACAGATGGCGGAAGCTGTCCACATACCCGGAAGCAAGCAAATCGGTCATCTTGCCGCGCTCTTCAAGGGTAAATCCGGAATTGCCCAGATTGGGCTTCGGATTCTTCAGGTCAATCTCCTGATGAGCCACATTCAGGTCACCACAGACGATAACCGGCTTAGTCTGCTCCAGTTGCAGAATATAAGCTCGGAATCGGTCTTCCCATTCCAGACGGTAAGGCAGCCGGGTCAGATCCCGCTTCGCGTTAGGGGTATAGACGTTCACCAGATAAAACTCATCATACTCCAGTGTAATCATCCGTCCTTCCGGCTCACTGTCCTCCTCCATCCCGTAACGAACGGATAAAGGTTTGATTCGGCTAAATACAGCCGTACCGGAATAACCTTTTTTGATCGCATAATTCCAATATTGATAAACATCTTCCCCCAGGTCCATCTCAATCTGTCCGGCTTGTAATTTGGTCTCCTGAAGGCAGAAAATGTCCGCCTGACTCTCCTGATAATAATCCATGAATCCTTTGGTCACACATGCCCTTAAGCCATTCACATTCCAGGACACCAGCTTCATATCCTCATCTCCTCACATCTCTCCAATATAGCACGGGCTCATTCAGAGGGACAAGCCTTACGGCTCTGGAATGAGATGGAGTCATTGGAATCCTTATGGGGCTAGCTTGCCTATATTTCGCTTCGTAACTTAGAGAACACCGCAAGGTCAATATATCTGCCTTTCTCAAACTCATGCTGCCGCAGTACACCTTCCTGTTGAAAACCAAGCTTGTGTAACAGGCGAATTGACGCCTCGTTCTCCGGTTCAACCTTTGCTTCAATCTTGTTGAGCTGCATGCTTGTGAATCCAAAATGTAACACAGCACGGGCCACTTCAGTCATCACACCGCTGCCCCAGAAAGAGGAACGCAAGTCGTATCCGATCTCTGCACGGTTATGTACATCTTCATAGTTCAGGAACCCACAGGTTCCGATCACTTTACGAGTTTCACGGTCTTCAATCATCCAGCGTAAACCCGTGTGTTCCTTGAAAATCTTCGTATACCAGTTCATCTCACCCTGTGCATCCTCCACGGATTCAAAGGGAGTGAATGGCATATATTGCACCACAGCTTCATCCGAATATAACTCCACCAGATCATGGCTGTCTCCAGCCTCTGCCGACCGGAGGATGAATCGTTCTGTCTGAATTAATGGAAATAGATCAAACCTAAATTGCTCACTCATGCGAGGTCTCCTTTGCAACATTCATTGTAGAAGTCCATTTTACTACACTTGCCTTCATCAAGCTTTTACTATTAATATGTTCTATTAAGGCATTACTGTAGAAAAGGATACATAGGAGAGGACGTGCTATCATTACACAATCATATGACGTTATTATCGTTGGAGCCGGCTCCATGGGCATGAGTGCAGGATATTATCTATCGCGCAGTGGATGCAAAACTTTATTAATTGATGCCTTTGATCCTCCGCATACGGAAGGAAGTCATCACGGAGATAGCAGACTGATGCGCCATGTGTACAGTGGTGGGCCTGACTATATTGCCATGGCATTACTTGCACAGAAGTTATGGCACGAGCTGGAGGAAACGACCGGAGACCAACTGTTTGTTCCTTCCGGTGTAATAAATGTGGTTGATCCGGAGATTCATTCCTTCCACAACCGATTGAGCCATGCAGATGATGCAGGTATTCGGTATGAAACGCTGCACGCAGCCGAGGTGATGAAACGCTGGCCAGGTATTACAGTACCTGAACATTACGAGGGCATGTATGAGCCTGATGCGGGTTATCTGTATAGCGAACCTTGTATTCGTGCCTTCCGCAAGGCAGCCGAAACTCACGGTGCCACCTTGTTAACGCACACGCTTGTGGAGCATATCGAATACGGACCACATTCCGTCGCAGTTCAGACTTCAGGTGGTGAGACATACCATGCAAATCAAATCATCCTGAGCGCTGGCGCTTGGTTTCAGACATTAAAACCTTTCGTGGATCTCCCCATTCAGGCAGTGCGTAAAACGGTTGGATGGTTTGATGCACCAGAAGCTTTGTACGGCGAGGAACACTTCCCCGGTTTTACACTGGCAGGAAAAGAAGGTACATATTATGGATTTCCAAGCATTGGCGGATCAGGTCTGAAGATGGGTCGTCATGATACGGGTCAGGTGTGGACACCAGGAAGTACAATGGCTCCATTTGGTACGGAAGAAACGGACGAGGGGGATCTGCGCAAGCTGCTCGAACTTCATATGCCTCAGGCAGCTGGAGCATTGAAACGTGGTAGTGTATGCAAGTATGAATTTACTTCGGATGAAGATTTTATTATCGACCGACACCCTGCCCATGAACGTGTGTGGCTCGCAGGCGGTTTCTCCGGTCATGGCTTCAAGTTTGCAAGTGCCATTGGGCAGATTCTATCCGAATTGGTGCAAACGGGGCACACGGATCAGGATATTAGCAGGTTCACCCTATCCCGTTTTCGTTAAGTACCAGCTGGGTGTATAAATATATGTATGTCTAAAATAGCTACTTTCCTTGAGGGTGCAGTGTTGCTTAGAGCACTGCACCTCCAAGAAAAAAGGACACGTAATAACGTTTAATTCATGTGTACTCACACTAATTAACTTTGACTAAGCTCCATTGCTGATTGGCCCCGCCATTGTCGGCCCACTGAATCGTGGAGGCACCTGCGGTCAGAGAACCTTGATTGATGTCAACCGTCAGGCCACTGTTTCGATTCGCAAGTACCACATATCCTCCCACATCAATTGGCAGCCATTGCTGATTGTTGCCCCCGTTATCCTGCCACTGAATCAGAGCGGCTCCGCCTTGTGTAGAACCAGAATTCACATCCAGCAAAAGCCCACTGCCCACATTGCGGATGTTGTAATATCCGTTACCTGCGGACTCTAGCTTCCACTGCTGGTTGGCTGCTCCATTATCATTCCACTGAATGATTGTTGCCCCACCCGTAGAAGAAGCACCGTTAACATCGAGTGCAAATCCACTGTTGCGGTTGATTAATTTGTAGATGGCCCCGGCTTCATATCCTGTACCGCCATTGTAAGTTGCACCGGAAATGACGTAGGTTGTGACCGAATTGGCCTTGGCCGTAGCCGTAAAGGTTTTGTTTTGCACCGAAATATTGGTCAGTTGCTGCAACTTCTCCGTTGAAGAGGTCCGATATACTTGAGCAGCCGTGCCTGTGTTAGTAAAACGACTGAGATCATAGGTTACCGTTGTATCCGTCGACTCCGAATTGGTTGTAACCAACACAACTTTGCCGGAAGCTGCATCATAGGCTGCAAGGGTATTGGCATCACTCATGCCGATAATCTTGTATCCAGGACGAATAAATTTGCTGTAGTTGCCCATGACATAATATTTTTGGTTCACGGTGTAACTGGTCGTTTGCGTATTGTTCAACACGTTTTTGAAAAATCCCCATCCTTCTGCACTATCGACGGCTTGCCAATACACCCATCCACTTGCGCCCATATTGCGAATATCCTTGAGGATGGTACGTGACATGGTAAGTCCGCTTGCGTCTCCGTCTCCATATTCCGAGGTCCACAGATGTTTGCCCGCAGACGTCGCTGTGTTACGCAAAGCAGTACGATTGCTTCCGCCATACGTATGGGTGTTGATCTGAGTGATCGCTGATTTAACCGCATTGCTGTAGCTGTTGAACGACACATCGGTATCATCGATACTGTATTCTTCCGGTGCGCTCAGCTTTGTGGACAGGCCCTTTGCATTCAACGAAGCTTGTACCTGACTCAGAATTGTGTTCTGATCCGCCCGGTCAAAATGCATGCCCTCCTGGTCATTGCCCTGCTTCCACCACGTCGAGATCGGTTCATTCAGCGGAGTTACGCTATCAAATGTGATCCCCCAGTTATCCCGAAAATGCTTCACAACCTCAGTTAAGTAATCGGCAAAATCATCGTAGTAATCAGGCTTGAGGTTGTTACCACCATTGGCCGAACCGGACACATTACCACTGATGGTCATCCAGTAAGGTGCGGAATTCGCAAAAGCTTCGATGACATTCACGCCTTGAGCTTTGGCAGCTTGCAGCATATATCGTTGGTTTGCATCTGCATTCCAGTCATACACGCCGGGAGAAGGCTGGTAACCAGGAACGGCTTTGCGATATTCTAGGATATTGGACGATGGATTATCCCCGCCTCCAATGTTGTACCGCAGGATATTCAGCCCCAGTCCGGTATTTGCGTTGAACATTTTCTCCACATACTCATCCCGATTGGAATATTCTCCAACCACTTTGCCCCACCATGCGAGGGATGTCCCCCATCCTTCCATCGTCTGATATTGCTTCGATGGATCGGCAACAGCCGTGTAGGCTCCCGCAGCAGATACCTCTGTTCCCAGACCCAAACTGCCTGTTAGCAGACTTCCTGCCAGCAGCAGCGAGCTCATTCGTTTTAACCACTTCATACGCTTCACTCCTTATGAATTTACACTTGCACTCCGATGTCAGAACAACTTTCCGATCGCTGTTATCCCCAGATTTTTAATTATTCTTAAAAAGGGGAAAATCCGGGGATAAACGCGCACGCTTCGCTTCTTCAAGTTATTTCTGACCTCTCCGTTATCGTGTAAATGTATAGTTTAACTTAGAAAATAAACACCTATTATTGTGCAACCTCTCTGAAGGTCGCGTCTGACTTATCGAGTGCAGTAACGACAGCTTCCAGTTTCAGCATGTTATTATAATGTCTCAGGTACAGGTTCGGGTTACTAAACGAGGTATACGATGTCCAACTGGCGTTAGCAAGTCCATTTACACGTTTGAACGTGGCGTCATTTCGGAACGTAGTGCTGCCGTCATTTTTCACGAGTGTGATGCTGCCATTATTATTGCGCAGGAAATAACCCGGATAATTCATGGACTCGAATGAAATGCCTGTTGCATTCGACAGCCCGGGAACGATACGGAATTGTGCATCTTCCGCCGGACTGACACTCCCATCAATCCGTGCTTGATAGTTGTAGTGACGAATGAAGCTGCCAGGCACATTGAATGACTCCAGCTTGCGGATATCCCCCGGTTGTCCGGACTCTTTCAATACGGTCATATGCCGGACGAGTCCGGTAAGACCTGCAATCTCTTGTTTGGCACCCCAAGTCTGGAAGTTGTCAGCAGAGTCGCTGTAATAATATTTTTGTGTTGCATAGCCGTCAAAGTAGATTCGCCATGAACCATTATCCAGCTGAACAAGCGCCGGACCTTCCACCCAAGAACCCCAACCTGCCCAATCCCCTGTACCTTTAAAGGTATAAGGACCCGTTAGCGAGGTTGCTGTCGCATATTCAATGTATTTGGTGGTCTCGTTCTTGGTAAAAGCATGATAGGTTGAGCCTGTCTTCACGATAAAAGTGTCGATATAATTGGGAGCAATGCCTGCCAGTTCAGTAGGTGCAGACCATGAGGTAGATGTTAGATTGCTGCCTGAAGCTGTGAGTACATAAGGTTTGAAATTCTGATAGTTGCCTGGTGAGAGGGACACGATAATGTTCAGACTGCCGTTGCTGTCTTTGAACCATTCTGGTGCCCAGGTGTGTGCAATTGTGGTAGGTGTGGATAATGTAATGTTACGGACAAATGTCCAGTTTACCTTATCCGGGCTGGAGGCGATGCCAATGGTGTTACCTGACCAGTTCGTGGTGTAAACAACGTAATATAGACCATCTGTGTGCTTCATGATGCTGGGATCACGGATCAGATTGGCCGGAGGTGTATAGGCTGGCCCTTTTAGCAAACCATAGTGGGTTGCATTATACGATTCATAGATGTACATATTGGACTCACTTGTGTTCGTAAAAGCGGATATCGTATATACACTTGTCGCTGCTCTGGCTGTATTGGGGAATAACATCGTTAATAGAAGTAATGTTCCGAGCAGCAGAATCATTCCGGCCTTGAAACCTTTGGACTTTCCTACTCCTACTCCTATTCCTATTCCCTCTTCCTTCTTCGTCAACATTGGGTCATCTCCTTATCCATGAGTGATGAACAGAGGAATACCTTACTGTATTACCAATGACAAAGCGTACCTGGGACTGCCACTGATGAGCAACACCTCACGACTACCTGTTCAAATTCCAATTACATGAAGCATCACTCCCTTCAAAGATCATGGATGAACACTCTTTATATATGTAAACGGTTACAATTAATTAAACTACAAGTGTTACCTTAGTTCGTTGTACCAACCTGATCACCACAGTTCCCCCATTCCCTTAGCTAATTCACTCCGCAAGACTGAATCCAAAGATTCACAAGCTCGAGTTATTTGACTAAGAAAATGAGGTAGTGTGACTGTGGTAAAAGGTGAAATGTTGCGTGCGACTCGAACTATCTCGATCCAGTTATTGTTCCCAACCATAGTTGGATCGGTAAGACAGCTAACGATCCATACATGAACTATTCCACCGCAACCCACGGATAACGGGATAATTCGTCCAACAGGAATCGTACACGTTCTGGTGTTCTGCCTTCTTCATCGAACAAAAGTAATTCATTCTCTTCCTGTAGCCATGCTACAGGAATTTTGTAATCCTCTTGCGGACCAATCTGCCAGTAACGGCCCAGATGATGTCCGTTTAGGTGAATGGTTCCTTTGCTCATTCCGGTCAGGCGAAACATCAGGTTCACCTTATGGTGCTCGGAAATAGAAGGTTTCGCGAAACGCCAGCGGTACCAGACCGGCTGACCATACGATCCTCGGACTGGAGTATGATTGGATACAGGGTGAGACTTCTCACTCAATGTAGCACGATTAACCGATTCATTCGTGGTGTGGGGCACCAGATTGGCAGTACAATTGCCACATGCGGCGATACCAGGCTGTCCTACACGCTGGATTGACCCCTGTGCTCCAGGATGGATCGATTCCTGTCCTACCTCGTAGCTCTCCCATTGTTGCGGAAGCAATGCATCCGTCCCCGCCATACGCCAATCCTTCAGTTCTCCCTGACTCGGATATGTGATCAGTTCCAGTCGATTCAGCGAAGAGCGGCTATACGGCATTTCCAGTGTATTCGTCTCTCCGGGCTTGATATACAAGGAGATGTCTAACGTCTGGAAGGCAAACCAATCCTGATATCCTTCCATCGGAACTTCGATACCATTGATACGAAGACCTTTACTCAAAGCACCCACAAGAATCGCCCGATCCATGCCATCCAGCGTAAAACTTCTGCTCAGAAGTGGCGCCCCATGTATAGAGTTCACCTCATCGAGATGCACAAGTCCACGCTCCATACGCCAATCCCGACGAATATCCTGAACCTTGCCATCCAGATACACAGCACCAGCCAGACCTTTGCTCTCACCCAAATACGGGGAGAAGTTCAATCTGCCCATATGCTGTACCAGAATCTGAAGTGTATTCTTCCCTTTGGCCACCTGCAACTGCACACCTGCTGCCCCTACCTGACGAACCAGTGCCTGCTGAACACCATTAACGATGATTCTGGCAGTATCCTGGATATCCGGCAAAATGAGGTTAGTGACCCCTTCGGTTGGACTCTCGAAATCACATTCGTACAATAGATAACCAAAATCTTGTCCATACCGGGAAAAGTCTTCCGGTTGTCCACTCGCCGAGCGTTGCTTCGCAGTTAACGTAACACGTGACAGCTCAGGAGAATCAGACAACGTCGGCGCACTCGGTGATGTCCATGGAAGCTGCTGCTGTATACCTGCAATAGACTCCTCGCTGGCATAGAATTCCCGACCTGTTAACGTTTGTTCTCCATCGGTCCAGTCACCAAGCAGCGTAATTGTGCGATCCGGATCAGTGATCATACCCTTGACCTGACCAGATGGTAACACGTCCACGTCATCAAACCCGATCACATAACGTAGTCCCTTCTGATCTGTTGCTTCCAATCGCCATGTTCGATTCATCGATTCTTGATCCAGAATGACGAAACGGATCGGTGTGCCGTTTGCTTCCAATTGGATCATTCCCGGCTCTTGGAAATGGAACAGATCTAGACGGTGTACGTTCCTGGCTGGATCATGTTCGACCAGCACTTGCACTGTACTGCCCGTGACGTTTAATACCTCGGCTTCCAGTTCAACAACAGAACGCTGCCCGGCAGCCGCCACGATGAACAGAGTCAATTCTCCATTTATCATTTCATTGCCCGTAATCATCGTACCCGCAGTCAGGTATACGTGTTCAGCAATCTGTACTCGATCCAGCAAAGGAACAATCTGTCCTGGATTCAGCGATACGGGAAGAGTACGGCCTTCCTCCAAAGTAATGTGCATCGTCTCGCGTTCATCCTTGTGACTCTCAAGGAACCAAATCTTCTGGTTGTCAGCCTGTCTGCCTCGTACAGATATGCCTTCAGGATGACGTACAACGATCTGTTCTTCTGGAATTTCCTCTGTTTCCATCAGAAGGGCCCCGAAAGCATGGACGAAATAGGACAAATTCTTGGTTACTGCATATTTCGGTGTCACCCGTCCATATTCGTTCAGCGGTGCATCATAGTCATAGGACGTAATCATGAAGATGTCACTGCTACCCATCGTTCTGCCGCCATATCCACCAAAGTTCGTGCCACCATAGAACATATAATGACTGATTCCGGTATACCCGGCACGCAAAATCTCCATGATACGTCTCTCCAGCAAAGGCGCCGTCTTCTGAATGGCTGAAGGCCCTCCCCAATTCTCGAACCATCCGGTCCAGAATTCCGTGACCATCTTCGGGGTGTCCGGCTGTTTGACTCGAAGTTTCTCATAATGCCCGTCAGCACCTGACCAGAAATTAGCCCCTTCAATCGTGCCTTCCGCCCCGCCAACGCAAGTGATCAGCGTAGCGTCAATGCCACGTTGCAACAATCCATCCCTCAGTGTATTCATATGGTCACTTGCAGCAGCGTCATCCATCAAATACCCGTACTCATTCTCCACCTGTACGAGAATAACCGTACCCCCGGCCGATAACTGGCGTTCCCGAATGATCGGCACAATCCGGTCAAAATACAAATTCACATAGTTCAGATACGTCTCATTATTTTCCCGGAATTTTACGCCGTCCTTCGTACCAAGCCAGTATGGAAAACCGCCAAAATCCCATTCTGCACAGATAAACGGACCCGGACGCGCGATGACCCACATGCCCAGTTCTGCGCACAAATCCAGAAATGCTCCGCAATCGTTGTCCCCTTCAAAGGACCACTGACCTTCTTCCGGTTCATGCACATTCCACGCAAAGTAGGTGTCGATGCAATTCATGCCTGCCAGCTTCGCCTTCAACAGAATCTCACGCCATTCCTCCCTTGGCATACGGAAATAATGGATCGTGGCACTGTTCAGAAATACACGCTCTCCGTTTAGGAAAAAGCTGCGTGCATCGTATGTTAATTCAGATAGAACACCATTCTCAGCCCTGGCGATGTTCTTCTTCTGTTCCTGCAGCAAAAGGGATGCTTTCTCTGTCAAAGTTATCCCCTCCTTCTCTTTATTGATATAAATTGAACTAAAATTATTTACACTGCACACTTCGATGACAGAACAACCTTCCGATCGCTGTTATCCCCAGATTTTTTGATTCCCTTTTCTCAAAGGGAAAATCCGGGGATAGCGTATGCTTCCGATGTAGCTTTCTTGTAGAAAGCTTGTAGGCGAACGCTTCGCTTCTTCAGGTTTTTTCTGTCCTCTCCGTTTCTGTGTAAATGTTTAGTTCAATTTATATAGGTTCATATGTCCTGTAATCTTTTAAAAATATGAGTTCAACTAATGAATATTTACACTGGCACTCCGATGACAGAATAACCTTCCAATCGCTGTTATCCCCAGATTTTTTTGATTCCCTTTTCTCAAAGGGAAAATCCGGGGATAAAGGCGACCGCTCCGCTTCTTCAGGTCCTTTCTGTCCTCTCCGTTTTCTGTG
Organism: Paenibacillus sp. FSL K6-1122; assembly: GCF_037977015.1. Lineage (NCBI taxonomy): Bacteria > Bacillati > Bacillota > Bacilli > Caryophanales > Paenibacillaceae > Paenibacillus > Paenibacillus sp. FSL K6-1122. Next base: position 5,312,390 of record NZ_CP150272.1, read on the forward strand.
TAAATCTGTAGTTGAACTTATATTCCTTAATCATCAGTTCCCCTGTAACGTCACGCCTTCCAGTACAACCGTTGTGATGGAATTGTCCGCCGTAGGTACTTCCACTCCGTTGGCGTACACCGGGATGTCTTCAAGCTGTTCCATGTTCCGATCCGGTGAAGTTTGATACACCTGAGCGGTGGATGATTTTCCATACGTATACCCTGCCAGTTCAAACGCCGTTGTTCCCGCTGACAATTCATTACGAATCACCAGCACCAGTCTCTGATGTTCCGCGTCATAGGCAGCCAGCGTGCGTCCACCATCCGTTGGAATAATTGTCGCGCCGGGACGAATAAACTTCGTGAACTGAGCCATGCCGTAATACTGTTTGGTCATCTCGTACTGCTCTTCCCCGTTGAAATTGGCATGAATGAATCCCCAATTATTATTGGCACCTTCATCTTCAACGGCCTGCCAGTATACCCAGGCGGATGGCTGCATGATTTTCAGATCAAACATGATCCGCTCCGCCAATTCTTGCACCGAGGTCATATCCTCATGACTGTGCGGCTCGCTGCCGCCGGTTCCGTACTCCGACATCCACAGCTTTTTGCCATGGCGTTCTGCCAGCGTGCGCAGCTCTTCCATTTTGCTACCATTATAGGAGTGGGTATTGATCTGCTGGATTACGTCCAGCGTGTCCTGATCATAGAGGTTGAAATTAAACACCGTCTCATCAATGCTGTTATCGTCCGCGGCACTAATGACGGTTCCATCCAGTCCTTTGCTCTTCAACGATGCAGCAACTTTCTTGATAATCTCGGCCTGTTTCTCATTGGTAAAATGACTGCCTTCCTGCATATTGCCCTTCTTCCACCAGTCGGAGGAAGGTTCATTGAGTGGATTCAGTGTGCGGAAGGTGATCCCCCACTCGTCCCGATAATGCTTCACAACTTCGGTCAGATAATCGGCAAACGCATCAAACTGGTCGTCACGCAGATTATTGCTGCCATCCACGGCTCCGGTAACGGATCCACTGATCGTCATCCAGTAAGGTGGTGAATTGGAGAATGCTTCGGCAATGTTCACACCGCGCTCCATCGAACCCTGTAATACAGCACGCTGACCTGCATCAGCATCCCAGTCCCACTCTCCAGGTTCAGGCTGGAAACCAGGTACATCCCCGCCGGGACGAAGAGCTTTCATCTCCGGATTTTCCTCACCGCCAATATTGTAACGAACGATGTTCAGACCTAATCCTTTCTCCGGATCAAAGACCAGATCCATCACTTCACTAACCTTCGCCTGATCCTTCCATCCGCCAAGATCGTTGGCCCACCAGGCAAGTGACGTACCCCAACCTTCAAAATGATCATAGGACTGATCCAGCTTCAGACGTACCGGTTCCCCTTGAAATACAAGTGTTTTGGATGATTCATTGGCAAAATGATTGATAACAATTCCTCCTCCTGCCAGCAGGGCAATCAGAGCGACACCCATGAGGATATAACTCCGTTTGCCTCTGCTGCGTTGTTCTTTATGCGCCATGGGCTATACAATCCTTTCTCCATGTACGTTGATTACTCCGTTGACCTTGAACATCAAGTTCAGTACATACAATCACTACAGACACTTCGGTTACTTGATTCCGCTACTTCCGCCGCTAATGTTCGCTTCATAGACATAACGTTGTCCGAACAGATATACCAGCACCATCGGAATGGTGAGAAACAGGGAAGCAATCATCACGAGGTTCCATGGCGGCATCTGCCCGCCACCTACCGTAGTCAACAGCTGCACTCCAAGTGCCAGCGGCATTTTTTCCGGATCATTGATATAGATGAGCGGTCCCATGAAGTTGCCCCAGTTATAGGAAAATGAGAAGATCGCAATGGCCGCAAGTATCGGATACGTCAGTGGCATGATGATCTTCCAGTAGATTCCCGGGTGTCCCATACCATCGATCATGGCGGCTTCATCCAGTGATTTTGGAATACTCATGACAAACTGCCGAATCAGGAATACGTTGAACGCTCCGGCAAAGAAACTCGGCACGATCAGCGGGTAAAATGTATTAATCCAGTCCAGATGACGGAAGATGATGAACTGCGGTACCATCGTCACCTCACCCGGAATCATCATCGTACTGAGCAACACAATAAACAGGAAACGGCTTCCTTTTGCTTTGATTCGGGCAAAGCCGTAGGATACGATCGAAGCTGATAATACCGATCCGACAATCGTAAAGACGGTAATGATGACCGAGTTTTTGAGATACGTGCCAAGATTGTTATTCGTGAAGATGGTATAAAAGTTCGACCATTGGAACTCCATTGGAACAAAGGTAAAGGCTGATTTGACGGTTGTTGCGTCACTTGCCAGTGCAATGGAGATCATGTACAGGAAAGGCGAAGCAAGCAGCACCCCGACCAGAATCAGAAAAATATAGGATATCGTCTTCTCCACAGTCGATGGATTACTCATTGGCTTTTCCCTCCTCGTAGTGCACCCATAGCGCCGATGAACGGAATACAACGAGTGTCAACGCCATGATGATGATGAATAGTACCCAGGCAATCGCCGATGCATATCCCATTTTGTAGAATTGGAACGCATTCTGGAATAGGTAGGGAACAACCATCTGACTTGAATTGTCAGGTCCCCCGGCAGTAACGATGAATACCTGCGCGAAGGTCTGGAGCGCTCCAATCATGCCAGTCACGAGATTGAAGAAAATGACGGGAGTTAGCATTGGGAATGTAATATGGAAGAACGATTGTGTACTCTTCGCTCCATCGATGGCAGCGGCCTCGTACAGCTCCTGTGGAATGCCTTTCATCCCTGCAAGCAGCAATACCACGCCACCACCCACACCCCATAAGGACATAAGAATCAATGCAGGCTTAACCCAGTTGGGATCAAGAAGCCAGGCAGGACCCTGAATACCGAAGATCGCAAGTGCCTGGTTGATCAATCCTTCCGTCGGCGCAAGCAAGTGGATGAAGAGCAATGAACTCGCAACCACCGGAACAACGGAAGGCAGATAGAACAGAATACGGAAGAAGGTGATACCTTTGATTTTCTTGTTGAGGTAATATGCAATCCAGAGCGAGATCGACATGCCCAGCGGAATGGATATCAGCGCATAGAAGAATGTATTACCGACGGATTTCCAGAAGATCGGATCATCGGTCAGTAGCGTTTTGTAATTGTCGATACCGATGAATTCAGGGGACTGGAACAGATCCCAATTCGTGAAGCTCATATAGATGGAAAACAGGATTGGACCCAGGGTCAGCCCCAGAAACCCGATCAGCCAAGGCGAGATGAAGATGTAGAACCATTTCCCGTCCTTTTTTCTCACGTTAAGCCCTCCCATGACGCAGAGAGCAGATGGAACCCGCATTCACGCCGATTCCACCTGTCCTGCTGTCGCTGCTATTTGTGCATGTTCAGAAAAAACCTCTATTTGTAGAGTCTTTCCAGTCCACTCTGAATTTCGGTTACGGTATCATCAAGCGAGGCTTTGTTGTTGAAGTACACACCCAGCTTATCGTTAATGAGCTTCATCATTTCGTTCCATTGCGGGTTGAACGGTTCTGCATAGATCGTCGATTCACTGAACGCAGCCATGTTGATTTTTTTGCCGCCGTATTCAGCATTCAGGAATTCATCACTGGACAGACCTGCTTTGGTTGCAGGAGCATCCTGACCGGCTTTGACCATTGGCATCTGTGCTTCCGGTGTGGTCAGTGCTTCGATGACTTTGAAAGCTTCTTCCTTGTGTTTGGAAGCGTTGGTAATCGTTAACCCGTTAAAGAATGCGTTTGTTTCGCCCCATACCGGAGAGATATCCCAATTAATGCCTTCCACCTTGGCAAGTGAACCGATGTTCCAGAACCCTGTCGTTTCCATGGCGATCTTGCCTTGAGCGAACAGCGGATCAGCTCCGATATTCCCCATGTCGGCAATCTCGGTTGGCGTTGGTCCCGCACCGTGTGTGAAGGTCAGATCATTCATGAATTGTAATGCTTTCCGCACAGGCTCTGTATTGAAGGTTGGTTTACCGCTCTCATCGAACAATGAGCCACCGTTCTGGTAGATCAGCTGCATCCATTGCGGCCACCAGCTGCCAGGGTAGTAACCCCATTGAGTCGTCTTGCCGTTCTCCTTCACCGTCAGCTTCTGAGCTGCCGCCATCAGATCGTCCTGCGTCCAATCTTTGGTTGGATATTCCACCCCAGCCTTGTCGAACAGATCTTTGTTATAAAAGAGGACCATCGCGCCTGCCCGATCCGGCAAACCAAATTGTTTGCCATCATACTTCATCAGGTTTGCGATATCATCGGAATAACGCTCGGACATGTTCACATTGTTCGCCTGAATCATGTCATCCAGCGGTATAATCTGATTCTTGGAGGCGTAAGCCTGATAGTTCTCGGCAATCATCATGATGTCCGGTGCCGTTCCTCCGGCGATCATGGTCTGTACCTTCTGGTCATAATCCCCTGCAACCACGTTCAGCTTCACGTTAATATCGGGATACGTCTGTTTCACAATGTCGAGTCGTTCCTGATAAATCTTCTTCTCATCCTCCGAGCCCCAGATTGTCATGCTCAAATCAACCTTGCCACCGGACTCGCCGGAAGAACCGTTTTTACTCCCGCTGCTACAGGCTGTCAGACCCATTACCATGACCAGCATCAATAACGAAATGACCTTTAGACTTCTTCTCATACGTTACGCCCCCTTGATATAATGAATGGATGACTATAATGAAACCCGTTTCATGAAATGGGTTTCATTAAGCTGAAACATAAAACCCGTTCCACTTTATGAAAGGGGTTTCATTCACGCACTCATTATATTTCACCCTTCAAGGAAATGTCAACGCTTTCTTTTCCAATTACAGGCCCCTTTATCTTGCAGCAGGTCCTGTACTTTGACGCACAATTAGCTCCGGTTGCAGAACGATCTGCTTCTTCGGTTTGCCTTGGTTAATCAACTCATGCAGCACATCTACAGCCTGTTTTCCAAGCTGATACGTGTTCTGGGATACGGTTGTCAGTTCTGGTATAACGGCACTGGCGAGCGGTGTATCATCAAAACCTACAATGGATATATCTTTCGGAATCGAGAGCCCATGCTCAATCGTCGACTTGATCGCACCAATCGCTGTGTTGTCATTGACGCAGATGACTGCGGTGGGTGGATTGTCACGATCCAGCAGTTTGGACATCTCCCGTTTGCCGTCGTCGATGGAGAAGCTACCGAGCAGTTGCCGTTCTTTTGGTATTTCGAGCCCATGTTCCCGAAGTTTCTTCTGCACAGCTCTGACCTTGACCATGGTGGTGGACAACTCTTTCAGACCGCCAACAAAGGCGATATCGCGATGCCCCAGTTCAAGCAAATGCTCAGCTGCAAGGGCTGCCCCTGCACCTTCATCCGTGTACACCCGGTGGAACCCGCCTTTGGCAATATTGCCATTGACCAGCACGATTGGCATACGTTTGCCCATATCAATCAATTCCTGAGCCATGTCATCTGGACAGACCTGCATGTTGATTCGCCCGCCGAGAAAAATAATCCCGTCTACCCGCTTCTCTCGCAGGATGGACAAATATTCAGATTCCCTGTTGTAGTCGCCTGCGGTATTACACAGAAAGAAGGTATACCCCAATCCGCGAGCCTCATTCTCCGCACCCCAGAACACTTCCGGGAAAAACGGGTTTGTAATGTCCGGCAGGATGATGGCAATGGTGCCCGTCTCTTTCTTGATCAGACTGCGCGCCTGCGCGTTTGGCTGAAACTGGTGTTTTTCAATGATGGACATAATCTTCTCTCGGGTGCTTGCACGCACAGGTGCCGTATCATTCAGTACTCGGGAGACCGTCGCTACAGATACATTTGCTTCTTTGGCGATGTCGTATATGGTGATCGGTGTCATAGCGGAACCTTCCTTTTTCTCTAATTTTCCCTATTTTCCCTGCTTATCATACCAGATAAGGAATGGCGATGAAATGGGTTTCATTGACGGGCGAATGATTTCACACTGAACCCATAGAAATTCCGGGTATAACATTCATACGTAAATTGTTCGTTGCATTACGCATTAGCGTCAATATATACAGGACATGTTTGCTTTTCTTTATTTCACCTTCTAATCTGCGTTTATGGTCCATATATTAAATTGTAAGCGAATTCATTGGAGATTAGAGGAGTGTGAACAACGTCATGATCATTCAAGTCAGTCCGCTGGCAGAAGCAAGACTTACTGAAAAGCTGGGAGATCGACCAGGCTATTTCAAATTGTTTTATGATACCGATGGATGCGGTTGTGACGGAATTGCGGTACTTCTGATCTTGAACGAACCGGATAGCGATGATGTTACCGTAGAAGCGGGGTCGCTTCCCTTTGTAATCAACAAACAGCAGCAGATTTACTTTGAACCCTCTCTGCGTCTGCAATCCGAGCACAGTTTCCCTTCATTCCGACTGAGTAGCGATTCCATGATCTATGGCAGTAATGTCAAAGTCCATGATTTACGAGATACCGCAGACGTAGCCCCTCAGCCCACTGGATGGTTTGTACGATAAACGTTGAATTTGTACTATAATCAAAACCTCCCAAGCCCAGATGTCATGCGGGACGGGAGGTTTTTTATCAATTTTATTGAGTTTATTAGGCATTATTTTCGTAAACATTTCATGTGAACTAACGTTTGCTGTCAGTTCAATGTAACTAAAATTACTTCACAACAATTTCAATTGGGTTCATGGTCATAGAGATATCCGCGGTCATATCCACAAAGAGATTTTGTTTCCCTTTTTTGGTTACTATAAACTCATCTTTAACCTCAACCAATTGACCTGATTTAAACTCAGTTACATATCCCACATCCGCATAATTACGCTCCTCGTTACTACCGGAGAAGAAAAAACGAATGATTGGTTCTCCATGAGATACTTCAACTGGTTTAATACCTGTATATTTTAAAGTTCCTTTTACTTTCAGTGCCTCACCCGTACTTATAACAGTTGGTGTGGTTACTTCAAGAACGAAATCAGATGCTACTACACGTTCAGTAATTGTATCTTCATTTTTTTCTTTTGGTGAACATCCCGCAAATATCATGGATACCACTAATACCAACATTAAGATGCTATTACTCATTTTATTAATTTCATATCACCTCTTTCATACTCTAACGAATGATGTATAGAAAGGGTTGCTCAATTTGTTCCTTGATTCTCCTGAACTATCGTTTACTGTTAGTTCAATCATATATCACACGAATTCAATTAACTTCCTATCTATTTCTGCGATATCACCAATTTCTGATGTACCATCCCAAAGGATAATTGAAGAAGCTTCATCGTTTTCAACAAAATCATCAAGTTGGCACAATTCACCCATGAACAGAGCTCCATACTCTGTCCGTTCAGGTCCATGATAACTTGGCTGGAGTCTAAACTTCATTAGCCCTTTGAATTCAGCCGAATTAATATTTTGATTGGTTTCCTCAAACAATTCTCTAATTACACATTGCTTCGCATTCTCTCCAGCTTCAATAATACCACCTGGAAGTTCCCAGTTGTTTCTCCACTTATTATGCATGAATAGATACTTCCCTTCGCACTTCACCACAATTAGAGCATGTGTTAGTGGAGCATCCAGTGTGCTTGTAATGACCTTATCGTACTCGATACGAATAAATTCCAAAAAAATGTTACCTCTTGAATCTGTCATGATTTCCATTTTTACGCCTACATTTCTTTTGTAAAAAAAACGCACTAGACCTAAGTCCTGCGCGTTTTACCAACTTCCGTCTAATAAAGTATTCACCTTTGATTCATGGTCTCTCTGTGCGCCGTTTTGAAATTTGATGTGAGAGAAGAAGGGAATAAGTAGAATAATATTGAACAACTACATAATCATTAAAATAATCGATGAACATATAAATGAGGTTGGCAAAATGAATAATGATAGAAACTGGACAGTTTTATTTATTGGTGGAGCATCAGGAATAGGTAAATCAAGTATTGCTTATGAGATTGCTCGATATTATGGTGTGAATGTCTTGGAAGTAGATGATGTTCACCTATCCGTAAAAACAGTTACAACAAAGGAGCATTTTCCTGTAATTCATTATTGGGATTCTGATATAGATGGGAAATACTTTGGAGTTGACGGCACGGTAAACTGGCTGATTGATGTCAGCAAAGAAATGGTTCCAGTATTAAAAGAGCTTGCAAACCGGCATATTGAAGATAAGTTACCTATCATTATTGAAGGCGATTTTATCTATCCCGAATTAACATTATCTTTCGATAACCCACAGGTGAAATCAATATTTGTACATGAATCAGATAAAAATCAAATAGTGCAGAATTATCTAGCAAGAGAAGGTGGCGAATTACAACATGATAGAGCTGAAGTAAGTATTTCGTATGGAGAATGGATAGCAGATACCTGTAAGAGAAATGGAATTGAATTCATTGAATCAAGACCTTGGAATACTGCTTTAAACAGAGTAATAAAGTGCTTAGTGTAATACGGACATTAGGATAAATTGCTTCTTGTAGCTCTATGGGGAATTAACGGCACTTATTGAACTAAACTGTCCATTAGTTGAATAAAAGCAGCCAATCAAAAATGATCGGCTGCTTTCTTTGTTTTATTGAGCTAACGTTTTCAGCTAGCTTAAGAGTAATTCACTTTTTTAATTGAGTCATCTTTTTCAGGAGTACCGCAGTGCAAACAGATATAACACTGGCTAAGTATAGAAGAGCATATGCTATGGCAGCATAATATGTAAGTTCAGCTTCAATATCGGAGCTTGTAAGAAGCAGAATAATGGAAAAGCCAACAACAAAAACCACAGTACCTAACAGCACATTTTTAATTCCTTCTTTCACATACTCACCTCCCAGGGATTTTTGACAGTTCCCGACCTGCTATTTTAGCATTTATAATTTTTCCTCCCTTAGGCTATTCTCGATTGTGATCTAGCCCTTTCCCAAAACAAGTTTTTTGGTTGTATGATTCGAAAAATTCGGAATGAATATCCAGTGTTTTAATAGTGAGTAGATATCCATTTATCGTTTTAGTAATCATTTCAATTTCAGATACATTGTATGAAGTTATATCCATTTTCGAAATGATCACTTGCTTACTAAGCACTTTTGATAAAGAAGAGGTAATTTGTTTCTTTACATCGTCATTTAAACTTTCAAACTGGAGTACAAGGTTTTCAAGGTCATCCTTGCTATCTTTCATAAAACTGTGGGATTGGATAGCACTATGCTTTGGAGATGAAGACTTGATAGCATAAATCTCAATGATGTCATCCATATTAAATTTAAAGTTTATACCTTCTTCTGTTTCAACAATTAGGTAGCCTTCCTTTAATCCTTTAGCAACACCACGGAAAAATTCATCTCGATTATTAACTTTGAATACTACAGAATGTTGTTCTTTAACTGTCATCTCAATAAATTGTCTCTTATTCATCATATTATGCAATGTGCTCCCCTCCCTTTTAAAGATAAAGTATTCTATATGAGATAGTACATTATTCCATTGTCCTTACACTAACCTGTCCGTTAGTTCAATAAGTTAGATGAACAGTATCGTCCGGGTCTGAACCAGCTGATCCCCATACTTCCCCTTCAACGCGATAACCGCCACCACTCCATTGAAGCAAGTAACCTCCAGTATTCATACCTTGGGTGAAACCTTCTTTAATATTTATCCAATCAAAAGATTCCCCGGCAGCAATCGTTCTAGCGAAATACACTTTACTAGTATCTAAGTGCGTTAAACTAACATTGACTTCATGGCTACTATTGTTCTTCATAAGCAGTTTTATGTGTACAAATTCCGGATTTACAGAAAAGGGTTGCTGTACCGTTGCGCCTCCAGAAGCAATATAGTGGGAGGGTTTGCTCTCTTGTTCGCTTAAAGAATTAGAAAGGGTTGTACTTTCGGACTCGCTTGATAATACACCAGATTTTGGAGTAGACATATTCTCTTGAGTTGGACTTGTTGAATCACAGGCAGTTACGGTCGCTGTTGTTAACGCTAATGCTACAATAGTAAAAAATAGTCTCTTTTTCTTCATTACTTCATTCCTCGTATTCTTTTATTAGTTATTCTAAAAACCTATAAGAAGCTCCTCGTTGTTAACAACGCTATCAATCAATAAAAGTTACACCTGTAATTCACAAGATGGCATTGAGTTACCTTCCCGTTGCTGAACAAAAGCAGCCGATCAGGTTGATCGACTGCTGTCTGAAATTTATTGAGTTACCGTATACTTTTAGTGTAACAAATGACGACTGATAGCATTTGACACTTCAGTCATCGAAAACCGAAATGCTTTTCAACTTCCAATAACATCTGATCTTTATTGGACTGAGATGTTCTCATAAACCATTTTAATTGGTACTGCTCTGCTTGTTGCAGGTAATGATTCGATGCTCGAACCACCGTGTTTAATGTTTCGTCCCGTGCACGTTGTGGATCTGATAAATTAGGGAACACATCCTCCATGCCTCTCAGATGATCTCGATCCAGATACTCCGCTCGAATTAGGCCATCTTCTGCAAACATATAAACAACGCGATTGGGGTTAACAATCTCCCTTAGATAAGCAGGTTCCATAAAAGTATCTACTACGATTGGCTTCTCTTTCCCCATCTGTAACAAATCCAAAATAATAAACTCAACGCTTTCATCAAACACTGAATTTAACCAGTGACTTCTATCGTTCCCACGCCCTAAAAAGAACCATTCCCAATCAATGAAGTGTCGTAAAATTGCTGGATGATCCTGCGGATTAGCCTTTTTTTGATAATCGAAAGTGTGGTCATCGGAGGAATAATAATTCATATCCCATTTTGAAGAAAGTAACTTTGTCATCGTGCTTTTGCCGCCACAAGGGCCTCCACATATCCAATAAACGTGATCTAAATATTGTCTTAATAGTCGGTCTGAAATTTTCATTATACAAATATCCCCCTTGTCTAAGATTATTTCTCAAAAGGGAGCACGTCTATTCTTGTTTGCACTAAATGTCCAGGTCGCTGGCATTGCCACACCGCCTTTCCGATCTTAATTTCTGATAAATTTATTCCTCGGAATCGCTTTTTACAAAGTAATTACCGTGAGAAAAAATCTGTTTGGTATCAGCAGTTAAATGATCTAAGTTATCCACCGTTTCCTTCTCGGAAATGAAGGCATCTTTCTCGGTTACCCTATTAAATGTTCCAAAAGATGTCGTTATACTACTGACATTTTCTAGAGCTCTATTAATTTCCTCTTCTAATAATTTTACTGCAGGACCAAAATCCGGATAGTTTGGATTATCCGCTTTAGCATCATCATAATAATTACTCGCATAAATACTCAAAGCAGTCACTGCCGAAACAGTCATTATAAATGCCGTACTGATAAAGAATTTTTTCATTGGAGATCACCCCTCAATCGTTTCTATAATGTGTGTGCATTCATAAATTCTTTGCCTTCAAGTTCAACTGGGCCTTTGTTTTAGTAGATACCAGATACAACAACTAATGATCTGTATACTGCAAAGCGTGAATCGGTGTACCTTTAGTGACTTCACCTGTCAATGTATTTATTTCTAGTGGCTCTACTAAAACCTTCCAGCCATTTTCGCTTTCGAAAATTTTATACGGGAGTGGTGGTGACTGTTCGTAGTCTTGTCCTGCATACTTTTGAACTACATAAAATTGAACTTCATCCGTGTTGATTTGTTTGCTTTCCACAATTTCATATCCTGTAGTTGGATTGGTTTTAAAATCCTTCACATATCCTTCTTCACGACTTTTCTCATCCAAATAATTGGTATCTTTAGAATAGAACATCATTCCTTCAACATCCCTAGCAATGTAAGCCTGAAAGTACTCCGTTGCCGCTTCCATCGGAGTTTGGGCTACGACTCTTTCCGCAGTAGTAGTCGATGCTACTAAAATAGAACCAGCAACAACACTGGCAAGTAAAAGCAATACTAATCCTTTTCGTTTCATGGATTGAGAACTCCTTTTTAGTGATAGAGTTGATAGAGTTGGTAATAGCGATCAAATTTTCTTTGAGATCTATTTAGTATAACGCATCGAATTATTGGAAAGTTTTTATATTTATGAGAAATATGTTTACATCTATCTTTTAGCCTCTTTATCCAAACACTTCTTTACGCCCACCTAACTTAATGTTAGATTTTATAACATATTATTATGAAAGCGAGTGGGTTGAAGATGGATCTGCAACAGTTATTGAATATCCCCATTCTCTCCAAAGCAAAGGTTATTGCAGGACATCGCGGACTAGATCGCTTGGTGCAATCAATTAATATTATGGATGCGCCAGATATTGTCCAATTCCTGAAGGCGGGAGATATGCTGCTGACCAACGGTTATATCTTGAAAGAGCGTCCTGATGCTCATCTTGCATTCATTACAGACATGCATACTATTGGCTGTGCGGCGCTTGCTGTCAAGACTCAGCGTTTCTCTCTTGAATTATCTCCGCAACTGCTTGAGACAGCCGACAGGCTAGGCTTCCCAATCATCGAACTGTCTGAGATTGACAATACACTCGGTGAGATATTTCAACATTCGATTAGTGCCATCCTTCAGAATAAAACCCATGAGCTACATTATGCCTTGTCTATTCACAAGCAATTTTCCACGATGGTCATGCAGGGAAAAGGCATACCATCCATCGTAGATACGTTGTCTCAACTGCTATCCTCACCTGTACTACTGCTTGGTTCGAAGAAGCAGATTACGGCAAGCTCCCATTATGCACAACAGATGGATGACCTGTCTCTTGCCGCGCCCATACTGACATTTATAGATGAGCACCCTTCCTTCCACACCGCAATCTCGATCTGCCTGCTTACTGCTGATAAATATCGACACGCCGAGCTTCATCCCATCTTCACGGATCGGCACGAGGGTTATTTGATCGCACTATACGACAGTTCCGCAACCTCTAAACTCTCCACTCTGGCACTGGAGCAAGCCGTCAATGTGATCGGTCTCGAGTTAACCAAGAAGCAAGCCGTCAAGGAGCGCTCCCGCCGTTACAAAAATGAATATTTCTCCGATCTCATTCAGGGTTTCATTCGTTCGGAACAAGAAGCGCTGCATCGCGGCAAGAAATATGGGCTGCAAGCCAAAGGAAGTTCCGTTCTGATCATTGCCAAAAAGGATGAATCCTTAGCGGGCATACCTAAACAGAACTCTACTTCCTCCGGGGAAGAGCGATTAATCTCGGAACGAGACGCTAATTATGAGCTGATTAAACAGGAATTCGCCAGATTGGATCTCTCCTTTGTCATGTTTACTAAGAACGACCAGTTCGGCATACTCGTCTTTTTGGCTGAAACGTCTTGGGACGAACACACCGTTGTTCAGCAGCTTGAGCGGATGGCGATCAATCTGTATACAGAGTCGCAGCTCAGCCTATCCTTCGGCATAGGTAATTCCTACACGAATGTATTGGATATTGGACTCTCCTACAAAGAAGCAGTCAAGGCGCTCCAGTCCGGCTATCAGATGCGAAAGACCCGCTTCGCTCATTCCTATCAAACCATGGATATAAGCCGTCTGCTGCGCATGATTCCCCACGATGAGATGCTGCAGTTCCATCATGAAACCTTTAAGCCCTTCAACGACCGAGATCCAAACGAGCGCAACGAACTGATGAAAACCTTGTCCTCCTTCTATGAGAATCATTGCCAGATCGTCGATACAGCCAAAGAGCTCTTTGTACATCGCAATACAGTGATCTATAGGTTGGAGAAATGCGAGAAACTAACCGGCAGGAACATTAAGGACCCAATGGAGAGCCTTCGCTTCCGACTTGCCTTCGCACTTGAGTCCCTTTTGAATGTTAATCCAGCCCCTAGTGAAGCTAATCATACGTCTTAAATCGAGAACGTGTCATGTATAATGACACGTTCTTTTGTTTTCTTTTCATATTCAATTCACGTTCAATCTTCATTTGTGCATTTTAACTGATTTAATTCTATTTTTATGTTCAGAGTAACTAATGACAATGATGCAAACAGTCTATATGATTAGGAATATATCCATTAATGTCATGTTAATTAACATCAATAACATCAAGAAACGAAAAAACATCAGGCTGTAGGAAAGGGGCTACCTATCATGGCTATACAAATACAAGGCGTATCCAAATCATTTGTCAGTGCAACCGGAGAAGATATTCAGGTCCTGGCTGAGGTTTCGATGCAAATCAAGAAACAGGAGTTCTTCAGTATCGTGGGACCGAGCGGTTGCGGCAAAAGTACGATTTTCAATATTATCGCAGGTCTGCTTAAGCCGACAAATGGGAAGGTTATCGTCTGTGGCGAAGAGATCGATCAGACCACCGGACATGTCGGTTATATGATGCAGAAGGACCTGTTACTTCCTTGGAGAAGCATCCTGGACAATGTCACGCTAGGCTTGGAAGTGAAGGGCATGTCCAAAAAGGATCGCGGCGATATTGCCATGGATTATCTGGATCGCTATGGCCTGGCCTCATTCGCAGAAGCCTATCCCTCCACACTATCAGGCGGTATGCGCCAACGTGTAGCCCTCATTCGTACCCTCGTTACCCAGCCCGATATTATATTACTGGATGAACCCTTCTCCGCACTTGATTATCAGACCAGACTCATTCTGGAGGATGAGATCTTGTCTATCCTGAAATCCGAGGGCAAGACAGGCGTCCTGATCACGCATGACATCGAGGAAGCGATTGCCATCTCCGACCGTATTGCCGTTATGAGTAAACGACCAACAACCGTGAAGCAGGTGTATGACATTGGTCTCGCCTCGCAATATGGCTCAGCACTGAAAGCCCGCTCCGACCAGAAGTTCAAACAGTATTTTGAATCGATCTGGTCAGAGCTTGATATCCAAATGGGGAGGATCAGCTAATGAAGAGCACATCACCTGAAGTTACCCTTGCCGGAAAGCCTGCTGGAGTTGCGAAAAGCAAACGCAGACAGCCCACCTTCTCCAAAGAATGGCTGATGACGATGCTGTGGCGGTTCATTATTGTAGCGGTCATCCTGGTGATCTGGGAATCCGCCGTTCGTCTGAAACTTGTTAACGGATTCCTCATGGGATCACCAAGCGCCATTCTTGATGCCGCCATCACCATGGCTAGCTCAGGACAACTGCTTACAGACGCGTTTGCAACGGTGAATGCCACCGTTATCGGCTTTGTAGCCGGAAGCTTAATCGGATCATTGGCAGGACTGCTCATGTGGTATTCCAAGTCCGTTGCCCGTGTGCTCGATCCATTCATTGTAGCGATGAACGGTATTCCGAAGATCGCACTTGCTCCCATGATTATCATCTGGTTTGGCTCAGGCATCTTCTCCAAAATTGCTCTGGCCTCCGTGGCGACATTTATCGTCGCGCTATTATCCGCCTACCAAGCGACGCATCAAATCGACGAATCCCAGATTAATCTGATGAAATCCTTCGGTGCAAAGAAATCACAAATTTTCCGCAAAATTATCGTTCCTTCCTCTCTGCCATGGATCATCTCGGCCTTCCGGATCAATATCGGTTTGGCACTGGTGTCTGTTGTAGGTGGAGAATTCATCTCTTCAGATAAAGGACTTGGACACATGGTATTCGTCGAAGGTAACCTGTTCAACCTTCCGGCCGTATGGGTCGGCGTGTTCATGCTTATGCTGGTCGCCATGCTCCTCTACACCTGTGTCGGTTATATCGAATCCCGTCTCCTTCCATGGAATGACAACAAGACCAGCAGCAAATCCACATCTGTATAGCTGACCTACAACGATTAAAGGGGACTGATGACTAATGCGTACATTCAAAAAGATAGCTTTTCTAACAGCGATGACGGTTATTTTGACTACACTGCTCAGTGCATGCGGAAGCAATGCCACAACACCCGCGAGTGGTGCAGGTGCATCTGATAGCGGGGGGCAAGCAAATACGCAGGTGGACAAAATTATGGTCTCCGAGGTGTATCACAACCTGCTCTACCTTCCCTTGTATGTAGCGAACAACCAAGGTTTTCTAGAGGAGAATCGCATTGAGCTATCTTCCATCCGTGCTGCCGGAAGCGGTCCAACAGCATTGTCTTCGGTGATCTCAGGCGAGTCGGCGTTCTCCTTCCATGGTCCTGAGCATGTCGCATTTGCTAATGCAAAGGGCGGAGATGCTCGCTCACTGGTCCTTCTATCCGGCAGTGCTCCAGTATGGGCAGTTGCGCGAGAAGGAGTAACCGTGAACTCGACAGCGGATTTCAAAGGTAAAACCATCGTTGTGGGCTTGGCACCTACAAGTTCGAACAGCTTACTGCAGAAACTATTCGCTGACAATAACATCGATATCGACAAGGATGTGACGATCACTGAGGTTCAGAATGGCTCCGAGCTTGGTGCTGTATTAGCCGGCAAAGCCGACATTGCCATCGTTTACGAGCCGCAGCTGGATCAAGGCATTGCTGAGGGACTGCATATTGTCCATGATTTTACGAAGGATTATCCTGACTTTGCCTTTGCAACCATGAATACAACTGCAAGCTTCATTGAAAAGAATCCTGATCTCACCCAGCGCTTTGTCACCTCTATTGAGCAAGCTCTGGACTACATTCAATCGAATCCTGAAGGCGCAAAAGCAGTTGCCGTGAAGGAATTTCCGAATCTGGACAAAAACGTCGTGGAGCAAGCGGTACAACGCATGATCGACAGCAAGGTATATCCTGCGGAGGGGCTCATCAATGAATCAGCCTTCGAGACCGCAATCGACATGCAACGCTTCATCGGCAATCTGAAGGAAGACCTCGCTTACGAGGAGATTATCGATTCAAGCTTCACCACCAAATAGAGAGAGAAAGGGTGATTACTCTGAACCAGGACGACTATCTCACACACCGCCGTACAGAAAGCGCCAAATATGCGGACGGAGTTATTACAAGCGAGGAGCTTGCCCTATTTACAGCAGACTTGGAGCTGATTCGAAACTTCAAGTTGCCAGAAGAAGTAGGGCCCAATCCCCCGCATAGGAGCGTGCCTCTGCGATGATTACGAAACCACTTAACGAGCTGACGATTGCTGAAGCCGCAACACTGATTAAAAATAAGTTGATATCTCCTGTTGAGCTTACAAAATCCTATTTGAATCGCATTGAGAAAGTAGAGCCTTCTGTGCAAGCCTTTGTTACGGTCACCGCCGAACAGGCTTTGCAGGCCGCGAGAGAGTCTGAACAAAAACTGATGAATGGCGAATATCTCGGTCCTCTGCATGGTATTCCCTATGGAGCCAAAGACATTATCCATACCGCTGGCATACGCACCTCCGCTGGATCAAGTACCTTTCCAGACTTCGTACCCGGAACGAATGCAACAGTGATTGATAAGTTGCAAGCTGCAGGAGCTATCCTGCTCGGCAAGACAACAACGACGGAATACGCCTTTCAGGGAGGAGAACCACCAACCCGCAACCCATGGAATTTAGAACATACCCCGGGCGGTTCCAGCTCCGGCTCTGCCGCTGCAGTAGCGGCTGGCATGGCTTCCTTCACACTCGGGACACAGACCTTTGGATCTCTGCTTAGACCCGCAGCTTACAACGGATTAACCTGTATGAAACCCACTTACGGCAGAGTTAGCCGTAATGGTGTCATCACAGCCAGTTGGAGCCTGGATCATATTGGCGCATTCACTCGGTCCGCACAAGATAACGCAATCGTTCTGGAAGCAATGGCCGGGCAAGATGAGCTGGACTCCTTCACGCTTCCTTATGGCAAGCCAGACTTAAAAAATGTTCTTGAGCATCCTATTTCAGAAATGGTGATCGGTCTCCCGAGCAACTTCTTCCAAACCGATGAACCAGCGATCTTGTTAGCGGTAGAGTCGGCAATCGCTGTGCTTGAGAAGCTGGGCATGCAATGGAAGAAAGTTGACCTGCCCTCTTATATGGAAGAGACCATTGCTGCTCATCGTACGGTTATGCGGGCAGAAGCTGCCGCCTTCCATCAGGAACGCTTCGCGGAAGCCTCTGATCGTTACGGCCACACGATGCGGGAGCAGCTTGAACTCGGTTACCAGACGAGTGCCGTTGATTATTTGCAGGCACAACGCATCCGAACGATATTCCGGAGCGAGATGATGATGCTTTTCGATGAAGTGGATGTGTTATTGACTCCATCAACACCCTATGTGGCCCCATACGGCTACAAGACGGGGAGCCCGATTTTTAACGGACCGTTCACCAATACGGGTCTACCGTCCATCACCGTACCCATCGGGTTTGATACCACCTCAGGGAAGCAATTACCTATCGGCATGCAGCTTGCTGGTCCACTCATGCGAGAAGACCGCCTGTTGTCCATCGCTCATCATTATCAGCAGGCTACGAACTGGCATCAGTTAACACCAATCATACACATTCATTAGGAAAGGAATGACCGCTACGATGTCTACCATCATACATGCAAGTGCAGCACCCAAGTTCCCGCTTCCTTTCTCCCATGCTGTCCGCGCAGGAGATTTCCTCTACGTCGCAGGTCAGGTAGGTGTCGATCCACAGACGCTTGAGCCCATTGGCGGCATTAAGGAGCAGACGGAGCAGTGCATTCGTAATATTGAGGTGATCCTGCAAGAAGCCGGACTTACACTCGATCATATTGTGAAGGTAACCACTCATCTGGCCCGAGTCGAGGATCAACCCGAATACAACGAAGTGTATGCGCGAATGATTAAACAACCCTATCCCGCCCGTATTACCGTATTCAGCGGTTTAGGCCCTTATTTAATTGAAATGGAAGTGCTGGCGTATGCGCCTTCCATTCGAGGAGAGTAACACACACCAAAGAGCACCTGTAGCCATAGATGGGTACAGGTGCTCTTTTTGTTCTAGAAACCCGGTTCTCTTTTGAGAAAAGGGTTTCTTTTCGTATTCCTATTTTGTTTTGAAGCGAGATGCTTCTTCGGCCAGTTGTTTGGTCAGTCCATCAATTCTCTGCACCATATCTGTCAAATGTTCCGTCATGCCGGACTGTTCCTGCATTGTTGCTGTGACTTCCTCAACAGAAGCCGACACCTCTTCACCGGAAGCAGACAAGTTCTGTGCCGCCCCAATGACATCATCCTTATCACGTTCAATGGATTCGATCTCTGTGGCAATAGCTTGAACCTGGCTCATCATCTCATTCATATTCTCGGTGACAAAATTGAATGTCTCCTTGGTCTGGCTAACGCTGCTCTTATGCTGTTCCGCAATCGCTTCAATAGCCTGAACACTTCGGTTATTCTGCTCCACGTGATCAATGGTCTGCATTACAATTCGGTTGATATCCTCCGATTGAGCTGTCGTCTGCTCTGCCAGCTTGCGGATCTCAGAAGCAACGACTGCGAAGCCACGTCCCTGATCACCAGCTCTCGCCGCCTCGATCGAAGCATTCAACGCAAGTAATTTCGTCTGATTTGCGATTTCGGCAATCGTACCTGTAATCTGGTGAATGCCCGAGGAGCTTTCGGCGAGTTGCACTGTAATTTTGGAGATGTTGCCAACTTCAATCTCGTTCTGCCCGTTCACCGCAATGAGTGCATCAATAACTTCATGATTATTTTTGAATGCATCCGTAATTTCATCTGCCTTGAACTTCACTGCCTGTGACATTCCATTCACGTTGGCAATCTTGTTACCAACATTCATGAATTTGTCCACAATGGCTTCCGTATCGTTCGCCTGGGACTCCATCGCTCGTGAGATCTCAAATGCTGTTGTCGTTGTTTCGGCAATCGTGGTCGAAGTTTGCTGAGTGGACTGTTCCAGCTCGGATGTACTTGTTTTCAGGATGCCGATGGAATGGTTCATGCTGGAGATCAGCTGTTTATTGCCTGCTGCCATGGTATTGAAGCTGTCCACCAATTGTTTGAATTCTCCGCTATATTTACCTTGAGCCTGCACCGTCAGATCGCCGCCTGCAAGCTGTCTGAACAACACAGTTAGTCTTGTAATTGGTCTGGTTACCAGCAAAGAGATCAGAATACCCGCTACGACGGAAATCGCAATAGCACTAAACAGAACAATATACATCTGTTTTGCCATCGCACGCAAAGGTTTCTGCACATCACTCAGTTTATCTTCAACAACGACGGTCCAGTCCGATCTTGGAATTTTGGAGTAATATGCCACTTTCTCATCTGTGCTAATATCCCCTTGCTGTAGTTCAGCGCCAGGAGCAAGATCTACCAATGATTGGTATTCGCCGGACTCCATCTTCTGGCCTGCCAACTTCTCATCCGCTGAATCGTAGATGACCGTACCTACACGGTCCAGAATGATCACTTTTCCCTCATCATTAATATTGATATTTTGTAGCTGATTAACGA
This sequence comes from Paenibacillus sp. FSL K6-1122, assembly GCF_037977015.1. Lineage (NCBI taxonomy): Bacteria > Bacillati > Bacillota > Bacilli > Caryophanales > Paenibacillaceae > Paenibacillus > Paenibacillus sp. FSL K6-1122. Next base: position 5,332,791 of record NZ_CP150272.1, read on the forward strand.
AGAACGAGGTGGATGCTGCAGATACGAGCACTCCCTGTACTTCTTGATTCTCATTGTAGATTGGCATGGCAAAAGCCGTACCTAGTTGTCCTGAGGACTTGGCTACAATCCCTTCACTAATCACGTTTTTACCCTGAATTGCTTCTTGAAAATATGCCCGATCTCCGCGTTCTGCCTTGATAACTGCCGGATCATTCGCTGCAATAATAATGCCATTCCGATCCAACAAAATCAGACTGTTGTTACCTTCCATACCTGCCAGACTGTCTGCGAGAATACCACTTGCCTTATCCAGCAGTTCATTGTTTTCCGAGAAAAAATTCTCCCCTTCCTGTCCATCCGTATTCCGAATCTCCAGCAGATCCTGGAAGGTCCGATGTGTTGTGATCAAAAAGGTGGATTGTTCTTCCAAACTTAGTGAAGCATACAAACCTGCCCCCACCCGGTCCGAGGTTGCTTTAATCTCATCTTTGCTTTTGTCGAGTGTGATTACAGCCGCTACAGTGTAGGATACTACTGCAGTTACCGCCAGTACGATACACACCAGCAGACTGATCATAAGTGGCAGTTTGACTCTGAACGACATGTTGCGCATGCGTTCTCTTGCCTTGCTAAATACCATGATTACATTCACCATCCATTTTCATTTTCATCATTATGAAGTCCAAATTCTATGTATCTACTTTATATCGGTCGATATCAAATAATCTGTAAGCTGTTTCGCCAGTTATACTAGGTCAAAGGCCACTGCAAACGATTGGAAAATGAAGACTTTGGGTTAATACAAAATATGACATCAACATCGTATAATATATGAAATACATATCGTGCAGGAAGAGGGACAACGCATTGAATCCGAAAATGCCTACTTTATTAAATGTCGAATAGGAGAAGTGATATGGCAAAAACAGCATTACCTACGCTATTAAATGTCGTGCGTATTTTATTGAGTGTGAAACTGATCTACGTGATTGTGTCCTTTATCGTGTTCCTCATTGACTTCAACCAGAACATGGAGGCCTATCTGGGTTTCTTACGTAAAGGAGATGATCTGGCTTACGCCTCTGGCGTAATCTTAGCCAGAATGTTGTTTATCATCGGTCCCAGCCTGCTCGCTGTTATATTCATCACCAAAAGAAAGTTCAAGCTCACCGTGACGTTTCTGAGTCTGGCGCTATTCGTTTCCATTCCAAATGAGAGTAACCTGTTCACCCTGATTCATCTCTTTGCCCTGCTTATCGTGCTCTTGCATCGTCCAAGCAAGTTGTATCTGAAACGAAAGGATACCCCCGTCAATGAAGCCGTAGTTGAACCGAAGAATTAATTCGAAAAGGGGATCACATGATATTGAAGTCCAGATAAACGGTGGAGCGCATAAGATATGATGTCATAATAAAAAAACAAGGACGTTCCTTAGTATTAAAGGAAGGTCCTTGTTTAATGTGACTCATTATACAAAGTGATTGTGAGATTTACAATTACAGTGCAGCTTGATAAATTTGTACTACATCTTCACGCTGCAAATTTTTGAAGAATCCGAACGGACCAAATCGCATAGCTTTATCAGCCATTACATCAATCTGACTGTCGTCGATGTCATAGTCCGCCAGACGGCTAGGGGCACCAATCGAAGTCCAGAATGTACGCAGCGCTTCAATGCCTTCTTCAGCAACTTGTTTGTCCGACTTTCCAGTAGGATTAATATCAAATACATTAATGGCCATACGTTTGAATCGATCTACATCCACATCCAGATTATGCTTCATCCAGTGTGGGAAGAGGATTGCAAGGCCACCCCCATGCGGAATGTCGTACACAGCCGAAACGGCATGTTCTATATTGTGAGAAGCCCAATCTCCGGCAAGACCCATATTCAGGACATCGTTAAGCGCCATTGTTCCGCAGTAGAGAATGGTTTCGCGCAGTTCATAGTTTTCTGGATCTTTAATCAGACGAGGGGCCGTATCAATGACGGTACGAAGAATCGTCTCACAGAATCCAAGCTGAACTGGTGTATTCGTATCCAGATGGAAATAATGTTCAAACACATGAGACATCATGTCCACCATGCCGTATACAGTCTGATCCAGTGGTACGGTGTATGTGTACTCCGGATCAAGAATGGAGAACGCCGGGAAAGAATACTCGCTGAACCATGCCCATTTTTCCTGCGTGTCCTGATTGGTTATTACTGAACCGTTGTTCATCTCGGAGCCTGTCGCTGCCATCGTTAGAATTGTACCCAGTGGAAGGCCGCCTTCTGGGGTTGCTTCGCGCACAACAACATCCCACATGTCTCCATCGTATTTGGCTCCTACTGCGATGGCTTTCCCGCAGTCAAGTACACTGCCGCCGCCAACCGCAAGAACCAGATCAATGTTATGTGTTCTGCATAGTTCTACACCCTTATGAACCGTAGACAGACGCGGGTTCGGTTCTACACCAGCCAGTTCCGTAACCTCTGCTCCGATCTCATTCAACTGGCTGATTACCTGATCGTACAGCCCGCTACGTTTGATGCTTCCACCACCATATACAAGCAAAATACGCTTTCCGTATTTTGGAACTTCGGTTTGTAGTGCTTGAAGTTGCCCTTTGCCAAAAATCAGCCGGGTCGGATTATAAAACTGAAAAGATCTCATAACGTATGTTCCTCCAAAGAAATCTGAAATTTTGTGCATCCACCATTATAGTTCTCTTTATTCGTAAAAACAAATACAGGCAAGAAGGAGATAATAGATGAGTATGGAGTCTGTCATGGCTAAACACTGTTTTCCTGAACAAAAAAAGCTCCTGCCAGCAAAGTGGCAGGAGCTTACATCACAGGGATTCAATATAACCATCGCATGCTTCCATAACATGCATGGTCTACATCCCCTCAGATATTAATAATTCGGTACTTAGGTTCTACCCCAGATCGGCAATCCGCTGTCCAATACGCGGAAACAGCCCGAAGGCATTCTCATAGAAGACTTTATCATGATGCTGTTCCGGTACAAGTCGACGGACAAATTCGGCATACAGATCGATGGGCGCAAGCGGCCAGTCGGTGCCAAACAGCATTTTCTCGTAATGATCCGAATAGACCAAGGCCCGGCGGAAATGATCCATGAACAAAGGCTCGTTCATGAACCGTTCAAAATGGGGCCGATCCCCCACCACAAGACCAGACAAATCCGCATACACATTAGGATTCTTCGCCACCACTTCAGCTGCATCCATCACCCAAGGATCACCCAGATGACAGATCATGAAGTTCACACCGCGCTGTTGCAAGGCTAATTCATCCACCGTCAACGGATGCGAATATTTGAGCAACCCATTCATGGAGTACGTGTCACCCGTATGAATCACCACAGGCAAGTTATACTTGGCTGCGAGTTCATAGACCGGGGTATAGATTTTGTCGTACACATAGTGATGATAGTATCCAGCATAGAGTTTGATTCCGGCTACCTCAGGGGATTGCAGTCTCGCTTCAATCCGGTCCAGTTCGTCCTGAGCGTTTTTACCGTCTAGCGCATTGGGATTGATCCCCACGCATTCCATTAGGAATGAGGGAACCTTCTCTTCCAGATCAAGTCCCATCGGGTTAGGGGAACTGGAATCCGGGAACGCTCCCTTCGTCTGCTCCGTAACCCCCATTCCGATACCCATAATGACGTCGTTTTTATCAAACTCCGCTTTAAGACCAGCGGCAGAGTAATCCACTTTAGACAGATCAATCGCTGTTCGGTGAAAGCTGTCGATGTCCGACAGGTGAATATGAATATCAATGATCGGCATGTGAAGCCTCCTTTTCATCGGTAGAAGTTGCAAAATTAAGTTTGAGAAGGTCCTGCACATCCGGTGAACTTAGCGGGATTGGTCCCAGAACCAGATACGTCGGCTCCGTCCAGACCGTCTCCCCCTGCTGGAGTGTCAGATGATGATGAACATTCAGACCCGTCACCTGATTATTGGCAAACCCCCATGCACTCTGATTCGGGTAACGATGTACCGCATGCAGCATGTTTTCACGCGAAACCGATCCTACTCGCAAAAGGTCTTCAAGTGGAAGGCCCAAATCCACCTTGCCTAGCGGGAATCGATCTTTACCCGATTGTTCTATCCAACCTTCCGCAAAGACAGATGAAGGCCGGAGGAAACGTTCCTCCGCAAGCGAGTAATCCGTCAGCGTCAGGCCGCTTTCGTTTGTCACGGCAAGTAGCGTGCAGAGTACAGGGACACCCGGCAGCATCAGATAATGCTGGTGGATCGTGATCCCACGATTCGCTTCATGCTTCTCAATCCGGGTAGTCAGCTTTATACCCTTCCAGACGTTGCCGTATTGATCCTTCTGCTCTGTCCAGGAAGCGGCTCTTTGTTCCAACTGGCGGCTGAAACCATTCATGCCTGGAACCCCGACACCCAGCCCGCCATACCACGGATTCCACCACGAGCGTGGAGCCGGTTCAGGGTACGAGCTATCCAGCCATTCTTCTCCTGCATATTGCAGGGAATGTACTACACTCCCGAATACAGGAGCAACAGCGATCGACAACACTCCATTGTCTACAGTGTACAAAGGTCCAGCAGAACCTTCTTCAATCTTCTGCTTCACCTCTGTTCCGCTCTGCGGGAACCAAAGGGCAGTTCGCTCCTGAATCCGATCTTCGCCCCGGTATAGCCCACGAACTTTCCAACCACTCACGTGCTGGTCTCGGTCCGCTTCGTCTGGTGAAAATGTCAGCTTGGCGGAGTTTAGGTTCTGCTCCGGATTGAATTCCTTAGCATTGGCCATAACCTCCGGTTTGCCACCCTCCTGCACATACAGCTCCAGCTTGCCCGCAAGCGGAACCAGTTTGTGTTCAGTCAACGTTGCTTGCAGCACGTCCGGGGCAAATGGATTCCCCTCACTCAGTGTCAGATCCAGATGGCTGTCCAGCAACGGAATGACAGGGTTACGCTGCTTCCGTGCAAACGCACGGAAATCCGACCATTTGGCAAACGTGTTCAGGGCATATACAGTTGCCTTGGTCCGCACAACGGCTCCTGCGGGAATACGGCCAAGGTCATGCTGAAACCCCAGCGTGTATTCCGGGCGAAGCAGCTTCAGAGAAGGGTCCCAATAGATACCGCTGGCACCATACTCTTCTTTGCAGAACAGCCAGTTCTCCGTAATCTGTGAGCTATTCCAATGGCTCGGATCGCCAGCGTAAGAATCCCCCATATCCACAAAACGACCTTGGTAAGGAAGGATTAACCTGCTACCATAGAACCCAAAGTTATTCATTAGATACAGGTCCTCTTCCCAGGCAGTATCTCTTGTATTTTCGACTTCGTGGTGAAATTCGGCAACTCCATTCGCAGACAGCTTGACCACAGACTTGATCTGCAAGCCAGGGAAATCCTCCGAGTCATACAGTGCTTCAAGAACCTGACGTTCCCCTTCGGGATAAATATTCACTTCTTTTGCTTGTTTCTTGGATAACTCTTCGGCAAACGGCTTACCCAGCTTCGGATAAGTCCACCAGAACGAATGACGGGAGCCCGGGTATTCAATCCACATGTTATTATCTTGCTTGTTCATATGGAGCGAGAATGCGCCGTTAACAGCCACCCATTGATCCTCAATCTGCCCGCCATATTTCCCTTCGATTCCCTTCATCAGTACAGAAAGTTTGCTTGTAAAAGAGATCGCATGGTTCCCCACTGGGACAGCCGTCACTTCTACTTCTTGGGAATAGAGACCATATGAACGCAAGGTGAAAGGCACTGGCACAGACATCTTACCTTTGGCAGGCACCGTAAAGCGCACCGAACGCTCCGCCCATTCCAGGAATTCATCCTCTGGCAGGTCCAAGCTGAACTCCGTTTCGGCATCCACATTATTTTCCACGTTCAGAACCAACTCCGCCGGGATGCCTGGATAGAGTTCCTTCACAGGCAAGATGGTCTTGATCTTGGCCGGGAATTTCGGGGCAATACCTAACCTGAACTCCGCTTTCTTACCGCCAATCAACCATGTGCTGACAACCACGGGATGAGTCTTATTGTTATTCTGTTCCTCTGTAATTGGATCAAGGTGAAACTGACCTTCCACGATGATGGTTTCTCCCGGAGCGACTGCTTGTGCAATGTCCAGCGCAAATCGAATGTTTTTGTTATCCTCACCCTTGATCTCAACCGCCAGTTCGGACGCAGAATTGTTCTTAATGCGATAGCGAACCTTATAGCTGGAACCGAATACCAGATCATGATCATCGACTTCTGTTGAGATTTCGTAATCTGGTGTTTCGAGGGCAGTCAGCCCGCGACCCGACTTTTCAAATTCAGCCCGCAGGGAGACATCTCCCTTTTTCCACGTGTAGTCAAAGAAATCAAAACCACGTTCCCGTCGGCCATCTGGCTCGGTGACAAGTTCACGGGTGCTGTCTGCATACCAATCCAACTCCTCGAAATAAGGAGCAAGTGCTTCGGTCTGCAAAATGGTAGGGATGAAATTCATCAGATGCACATTATCGTCTTTTTTCTCCCAGAAGAATCCACATTTTTTGTACATCGGTACAGCCTTTGTATTTCCTGCCCATGTGAACAGATCCAGGCGGGGCCATCCAGCCTCCACGGTCTTGCGCACAGCATTCAGGATCAGGTTGCGTCCAACCTTATAACCGTGATAGTCGGGGCGCACGTTAAGCAGCGGTACATATAGCGCTCTCTCGTCATAGCGGTAATGAGCAAAACTACAGAAGCCAACAACCTCTTTCTCATGAACAGCTAGAAATGCATAAAGATTGGACGAACTCTCCATCTCCCGGCGAACTGTTTCCTCTGTTCTAAGGTTGGTGCCGCCACCCCAGCTTTCATTACTACGGTTCCACATATCCGCGAGTGCGGCAGCGTAAGAGGGATCGTATTCAATAATATGGATTTGATCAATAATCGAAGTTATAGTCATGTTCTGATCTCCTTATCTTTATCTATAGGATGGTCTTTGTGAACTTTCGATATGGCCTTTGCCCGATAGCCGCAGAGATAATACAGGCCATGTTTGAAGAAGCTAGCGATAGTCTTATCATACTATAAATGGAAGCATTTTCAGAGAATTAAAAATCTTTCTTTCCAACTTATATGTGCCTTTCGGAAGCTCTTGTTAGAAGCGTCAAGGATGGACGAATCTATTTAGGCATGAAAGAAAAAATCCACGTCTTTTAGTTAGACGTGGATTTAGGAATATGATCAGCTACTAATTTTCAATTATGCCAATATAGAACGGACATTGCGTAGAACTGATTTCATAAATTCAGAGGTTGGTTCGGCATGCCCCGCAATTTGGATACGTCGTTGCCGCACATCAAGACTCTTCAACTGATCCGTCAAAACAACACCTGAAAATGGCAGCTCTTCTGGTAGTGTAACTTCAAAAGGATAATCCTTGGCTTGGCTCGTTATGGGACATACAACGGCAAAACCCGTTATTTCATTGAATTCAAGTTCCGATAGAACAATAGCCGGTCGTCTCCCGGTTTGCTCGTGACCCTCTTGAGGATCAAAGTCAAGCCATATCAGATCGCCTCGTTTGGGAATAATCAAAGTAACTCGTTCCCTTCAGTACCAAAGTCTATTTCTTCATGTCTTGTATCCTGTTTCACTTTAGAGAGCAAAGTCTTTAGATGGCTACGTAGTTCCTCATTGGACTCTACAGGCTTGGTTTTTGGACGCAACAACAATTCATTATCTTCTGTCACCAAAATCTCGATTTCCGAGCCTTCTTCCAGATTAAGACGCTTAAGCAATTGGTTAGGAATGCGAATTGCACTGCTATTTCCCCATTTGCTAAGTGTGGCTGTAGTCATGGCAATCCCACGCCTTTCGTTTGATTGATGCTCCAATTATACCTCACCTCCTTACAGTTGTATATCTATATGATATACATGAAACAATAAAAGGATACATTGTATACAACCATAAAATAATGATTGTACAGCCTATGATTATGAATAGATATACCATTGGTATAAAGCAAAATAAGCATATAAAAAAACCTCATTTGGTCGAAACGAGGTTTCACAGTCAGATCATCCCCAACAATGAAAAACAGCTGTAAGCCTTAGACGAAAAAATGAAGTCCAGACTGCCCCTGTTTTATGGAGCTATAGTCCCTCGGTAGCTTACCCTTGTATAATGTGCCTTGATCTCGACTGCCAGTTCGGACGCAGAAGTGTTCTTAATGCGATAGCGAACCTTATAGCTGGAACCGAAAACCAGATCTTGATCATCGACCTCTGTAGAGATTTCGTAATCCGGTGTTTCGAGGGCAGTCAGCCCGCGACCCGACTTTTCAAATTCAGCCCGCAGGGAGACATCTCCCTTTTTCCACGTATAGTCAAAGAAATCAAAACCACAACTCCCGTCGGCCATCCGGCCTCCACGGTCTTGCGCACAGCAGCGTAAGAGGGGGCGTATTCAATAATATGGATCTGGTCGATAATCGAAGTTTCGGTCATGTTCTGATCTCCTTCTCTTTATGTACAGGATGGTGAAGAAGCTAGTGATAGTCTTATCATACTATAATTGGAAGCATTTTCAGATGATTATATCATTGCCTGGTATCCACTTCTGTATGAAGTGTCAATGAATCCATGCCTTATGTACGGGTAAACATATTGCCGCAGTGTGTCCTGAAATGGACTTTCATGTGAACTTTGACAAGCTCTATTCGCTATTGTTACTCTTTGTATAGGAGTGTTTCTTTTATATATAAAAAAGATAGATTCATGGAGGGAAAGCATGACAGAATGGATCACGCAATTTATACTCTTTTTTAAAGATTTGTCATACTCAGGTCTGGTCATTGCCTTATCGTTTGAATTCGTACCCGCTGAACTTGTACTGCCCATGGCGGGATATTGGGTGTATCTTGGGGATATGAAGCTGTGGCTGGCTATTCTGGCTGGTACCGTAGGTGGTACGTTTGGACCTCTGACGTTATATGCCCTGGGACGATACGGTGGCAGACCGATGGTCGAAAAATTCGGCAAGTATTTCTTGATTCGCCCCCACCATCTGGACGCTTCCGATAAGTTCTTCGAGAAATATGGCAGCGGGGTAGCTTTCTATGGACGTTTTGTACCCGGCATTCGGACCGTGATCTCCATCCCTTGTGGTATGGCGAAGATGAATGTGTTTAAATTCAGTATCTTTACATTCTTGGCCATGCTTCCGATCACATCATTGTACATTTACTTAGGCTTCAAATTAGGCTCTCAATGGGAGCATGTGGATGAAATTGTTAAGCCTTATATCGTTCCGGCAGCGTTGGTTTTCTTAGGCGCCTTTGGATTGTACGTGCTTTTGAAACGTTGGAAAAGAAGAACGGCTTTGAACAAGTCATAGGTTTGTTAAGTAAGGAAAAGAGATGCGCAGATTGATGTTTTTTTTGAAATAAGTCGTATGCTAAAATTCATCTGATTATATGTAAGACCCCACTCGATCCTAAGGATCAGTGGGGTTTTATCGGTTTAATGACTATCTAACTAATAAGATACTGATAGAAAAATTAATTTCTATTTTAAGTCCCTTTTAGAATTGTTTTTAAGTCTTTTATAGACTGACTTGATAGCTCATAAGCATAATTACTGTCAGATTCCATTACGACCATACCGACACTCTTATCAAAATCGATGTATAGATCAAAAATTTTGATATCATTGCTACTGTAATTAACAACTATTTTTTCGTCTGTTTTCCCTACATCAATAACCTTCTTGTTCTTTTGAGCAGATTCTAAAATATTTAGAATTTGATTAACAGTGTCTCTTTGAGTGATTTTGATTACATTTCCTTCCTTATGATATTCTATCTCTGCCACAACATCGTCATTGTTTTTTTGATTACAAGCTACAATGATAAGGGGACATAAACAAATTAAAAACAATAATACTATCCTTTTCATTTTGCATTTCCTTCCTTGTTCATAAAAAAACTCTTTTCCCACTCTAATGTTTAAGTGAGAAAAGAGCCATTAAAAATTATTTATTGCTTTGGTTTATAAGTATTTAAATCAGTTCCTGTCGTCTTTTCAAATACACATACAACACTACGCCAGATGCCGCACAGATCACCGCACATAAACCGATGAATCCATATCCCGCTTGAAGTCCGCGCAGCAGTCCCAACTGAGTCGTTGAACCGTACAGATTCTTCACACCCTCAATCACCCAGCCAATCACATAGTTACCGATAACACTACCAACCCCCATCAAGGTAACCGTGAATGTAATCGCGGTGTCACTGCCATTCGGATATCTGCGTGCGATAAACGCCATAACTGTTGGATAGATCATCGCTATTCCCGCGCCAGATATCGCAAAGAAAATCGCAAGTCGCTCTCCCCCTGCAAGCGCCACGAACGTACATACTCCCGAGAAAGCTGAGAACATAATCAGTGACAATACAAATCCGATCCGGTCCGTCAATGGTCCAAGCAGCAGTCGTCCCAGCGAGAACGTGAGGAAGAACGCAGATAATAACCCGGAAGCTTTGACCGTGTCCCACGTGTAGGCTTTTTCCAGGAAATTAACCAGCCAACCTCCAACCGCCAGCTCCGATACCACGCCAAAAGAAAGAATGAGCACCATCAGCCAAAGGGCAGGATCACGTGTTAACGTCCTCAGTGAAGTCCGATCTTCATGAGGAAGATCATCCCCCGGAAATTTGCTGCGCAGCGCCGCAATGATCGGCAGCAGACAGAGTGATAACATCACCAGATACATGCCGCGCCAGTCCAGTTCGTGACCAAACACTTTCAAGGACATGACACCCGTCGCCAGTAAAGGCGCCACCGTTGAACTCAGCCCATAGAAGAAATGGGACAAGTTCATCATCGTACCTGTGTTTTTCACAAAAATCCGTGCACCCAGAATCGCCAAAGCAATCTCCAGCATGCCGTTACCGATGTACATGAAGAAGTACGATGAAGCAAAGAGTGGATAGGTATGAGACACATAAATGAACACACCCGAGAGGATCATCGATGCAAACGATATGATGCTAACCGCCTTGATGCCCCATTTGCGAACCAGAATAGCCGTGAAAGAGCACGCGATCAGGTACCCCAATGCATTCAGGGACAATAACGTCCCGAGCTGTTTCTCATCCAGATTGAAGTCGAATTGAATGCGCGGAATGGCCGGCCCCTTAATATTTTCCGATATCCCGAATACGATAAATCCCAGAAAGATCGTTGCCAGTTGCATAGCGTAGAGCTTGTTGAACTTTCGTTTGTTCCCTTGTGTACCAGCTTGCTGATTCAAAATAAGTTCCTCCAGTGTGTTCAGGAAAATGATTGCACGTTATAACTACGATTGCAGTACCATCTTCCGACCGCTGTTATCCCTGTATTTTTTTGATTTGTTCCTAAAGGTGAAAATACAGTGATAAAGGCGTTCTTCAGATTGGTTCTGCCCTCTACGTTATCGTGTCAATGATTTGTACATTTGAAATAGGAAACATGGTTAAGCTTTATTCCTAAAAATAGAATACTCGTAAAAGCTCCTTTTTCCTTTACCATTGCTTCTCAATTACCTGAATACGGTAGGTCAGGCTCTCCAGGGTCACCGCGACCAGCCCCGTGACATATTCGCGACGAGTGTCTCTTTGGATGATCAACTCCGGCATATGCTCCAGTGGAATCATTCGATCCAGACAACCTTGCATCAGGTCATCCCTCATAGCAGGGTCCGTCGTATCCCCAGTGACTACAATCGTAGCGGGGTTAATGATCGCGATGATGGATACAAGCGTCTGTACGATGAGCTCCTGCAAACCCTCTGTCGTTTTCAACATGCGCAGTTGCTCTTCTCGTGACACGCCAAAAGGTAAAAAGGACACCTCGCCCCCAAATTGCGTATTCCCTGTCAGCGGACGACCATCAATGATAAAACCTGCACCCGGAAAATGGTTCTCCGGAAAAGTCACCACCGCAAAGTTCTTCTCTTCCTCAAATTGCTGCTGGTTGTACAGACCGTAAACGGTCAGGTTCATGTCGTTGCCAATGACCACTTCCACGTCTTCATATTGCTCCTTGAGCCTTGGCCCGAGTGGCTGATACATCAGCTCCGGTACATCGCAAATGCCAATAACGCCGTTGAGCGCCACCCCAGGTATGCCGATACCAATCGCCTGCACATTGTGGTGTTGTTCGATCAGGTTTGCAATTAGATCCTCTACCACCGGGACATTAATCTCATCCAAAAAGAGTGTCTGTTCGTCCGCCATCTCTCCGTTCAGATTGGCATATGTATGTGTAATCGAGTGAATGCCACCCTCCGTTCGAATAATCAGACAGAGCACACTCGCGTAGTCAGCATTAAACTGGTACCGACTCGCTGGTCTTCCCCCGCTCGATTCGTCTGGACCCAGATCGATAATCTCACCCGTCTGAAGCAACTCATTCAGGATCGTGCCGCATGTCGCCACGCTGAGTTTGGTCAGGTTCGCAATCGAAGCCTTCGTGCCTACTCCCATGGATCGGAGCGTGTTCTTCACCAGTTCGACATTAATGCGCTTCACCTGTTGGGTGTTGTGTGATGTAGGTAACATGGTTAGTTATATGCCTCCTTTCGTTCATTTCGAACCATTCAATGAAAGTTTTTAAAAGTATTTTAATAATTGAAGTTTAGGGGGATTTGTGGGGAAAGTCAATGCTTAATTGGGAGCAAAAATCGTTTTGACGGGAAGGTAAAAAGAAAGTGCAAGATCATCTTGTATGATCCTGCGCTGTCCTTTTGTTAAGGTGATTTTATGTAGACTGGCTCATTTGATTTGCCAAGATGCTCTTCTCCAGTCGAACTTCAAATAACTTTCGGTTCAGATCCTGTTCCATGGCATGAAGGTGATACGCTGCTTGTTTCACGGTATCCATCTCTAGCACACCTGCCTGCTTTGCGATGATGTCCATGGCGTCTAATATGAGTTTGTTACATGTGACCAGTTGGTTAACGTAGTCGTCTTCCTGTTCAATGTGTTGTGCGTACTGTGAACTCAGGTCTTCGCTGTTGGTACTTGTCATGTCACCACTCCTTTGTTAAGGAGAGGGTAACATCTCACTAGAAAAGATGTGGTACGTGAGAACGTACCATTGTATTCCTACTCACATCATTGTTTATTAAAAGTAATCATCTATTTGACTGAATTTATAGTAATTTTTAAGCTTTGCATGTGTAGCAGGTAGCATCAAGATTTTTGTGTAAATGAAAACTTTGACGTTGCCAGAAGCAAATGCGGCTTTATAAAGTATTATTATTTTAGATTTCCAACATAAAACAATCATTAATTCAATTTTTTATATACATATTTGAAACATTTCAATAAATTCCACTGTCTAATTATTGAAAAGAACATAAATTTTGATTGGAGGTTAGCTTTATGAATAAAAAATTAGTTTTTTCAACAGTCATACTCTCTTTAATGACAGGTGGAATGATTTACTCAGGTACACTTGATCAAAGGAATTCAGGGACAGTCGTTAATGGGGATGCTCAGACTTCAGGACCTATTAATATTCAAGAAACGAATGAAAAGAAAACCTTCAGAGGTCAACTAGAGGTATTTCCCTTCGAGGATGGGGTTAAACAAGCCGATTTAATTGTCAAAGTAGTATTACGTGAAAACCTTGGTGAACTTACCGAACCTGTCCCTAAAAGTATATTTAATGCTCAAATTCTAAGTACTCAAAAAAGTGACCCTACACTAGTATCAGAAACTATTAGTATCATGCAACAAGGTAATAATGAAGTCTTGTTTAATGATAATCCGTTATTCCAAGAAAATGAAGAATATATTCTATTCTTGAAAAAAGCTGTTGGTTCTGTGGCAAAAGAATATCCAAACCTTTATTGGATACTGGGTGAAGAGACTAATATGTATAAAAATATTAGAAATAACAATGTTGAAAAATTAGGTTATATTGACAAAGAACTTTATGATATTGAGAATAACCATACTTTAAATCTCAATGAAACGACTAACACCCAAGTGCTCAACGAAGAAGAATTCATTAAGAAAATAGAATCAGTAACTAAGTAGTTATTAACAATGAGAAAGAAATGGGGTATAGATTATGAGAAAATTCCTAGTAAAATTGTCAGTATCATCTCTTCTTTTATCAACTCTTGTTCCTATAAATGCATATGCACATAAGTCTCCTAATACTTGTCACCAGAATGGAGAATCTTCTGGATACTCTGTTGATTGTAACAATCATCAAGGTTCTTCAAATTTCACTTATAATCTCCAAAATGTTGACTCAACATACGCTGGATATGTCAGTAACGGAGCCTCAAGGTGGGATACTACTGGTGTAGTTAATATTACAAAAACTAATACTGAGTCTACTAACGGAAGAGTTATTAAATACGCTGATCCGAACACGAGTACCATTGCTTACTTTGGTAATTATTATTCTGACGTTAACGGAAATTTATATGCTTGGACTCTAGGAATGAACACATCAATTATGTCTTCTAGGACAGTTGCCAAAAATCCCTAAGCAGCCTTGGTTCAATATTCGACTGAACTATGGATGCTTAATTTTTCTTGTATTCGAGTCCGACAAAATAAATAATATCCACTTGGCTACAACTTAGATAGCATATTTGTTACATTATTATTGGCATTCCCTCCCCCATTTGACACCCACCCTCAAAAAGGTCTATCCTAATAACGAACCAACCATTCACTATTAAGGAGTCGTTCCCGATGGTGCAAGCCAAGAAAGACGAAGTCAGGAAAGAGATTGAATACGCAGCGCTCAAGGTCTTTTTTGAAAAAGGCTATGTGGATGCCAAGATGAGCGATATCGCGGATGAGATCAATATTTCCGTGGGCAATATCTATACTTATTTTAAGAATAAGAAAGAATTATTCTACGCCGTTGTGCCGCCGGATCTCGTGGATTATCTAAAAAATGTGCTGGTGGAGACGATCCACTTTGATAATCAGACCTTGTTCGAGGAAACGGATAGCGAGCGAAAGTCGGCACTGTTGCAGGAACAGGTGGATGTATTACGAAAATACCGGAATCAGATTGTCATTATCTTTGAAAAGAATAAAGGCACCATCTACACCAACGCCAAGAATGAGCTTGTTGAGCTGATGATCGAAACCAAGAAGGCCTATCTGAAGAATCAATATAAACGATATGAGATCGGCACCGAGGAGAACCTGATCTTGCTGAACATTCTCGCGCACAACGTGATTGATATGAACCTGGATCTATTGAAGCGAGAGATGAGTGAGGACAGCCGGAAGCAAATCTTTGAGGCGTTGTATGTATACAGACTGTACGGTATGAAGAGTCTCAACGAATAACGCTTCATCTCATCACTTATGCCAGGTAGACAAAGCGTGCAGATCAGATCAACTTCACTTGGTTTGCACGCAAAAAAACACTAATATTAAGTCACTCTATTTTTTTGACCCAAAAATGAATTTATAATTCATTTTTAAGTTGGATATTTACCATTTACCAAACTATTTAAGTTGAACCTACATTTACACGATAACGGAGAGGACAGAAACAACCAGAGGAAACGAAGCGTTCGCCTGAAAGCTTTCTGAAAGAAAGCTACATCGGAAGCATAAGCTATCACCGGATTTTCCCTATTAAGAGGGAATCAAAAAAATCTGGGGATAACAGCGATCCGAAGGTTGTTCTGTCATCGGAGTGGCAAGTGTACATACCCTCTTTCAACTTATATAATCCCATCCACATTCTAAGGAGGAACACAACATGAACACCGCTTACGCATTGAAAAACGTCAATCTGATCCACGGCGACTCAAGCCGCAATTTGCAAGAAAATATGACCATTCTCGTCAATGAACAAGGACTTATTCAGGATATCGGCCGAGATAACGATTTGCATATCCCAAGTCACTACACAACCATCGACCTCTCAGGAAAATACATAATGCCAGGACTGATCAATGCACACGTACACCTCTTTGCAGATGGAAAACCGTTCAGTCTCTCGGTCAGTGAAGGCTTGTTGCAGTTTGGCTATGATCGAATATTGAACACGAAGTTTGGCAGAAACGTTTTGAAAAAACGAATGAAACGCAATGCACTGACCGCACTCCATGCGGGTGTAACAACGATGCGCAGTGTGGGGGAATTCTTTTACACGGATGTCCAGCTGCGGGATGAGATTAACAACGGTGACTTTGTCGGCCCCAATCTGCTCGTCTCCGGGTTTTTCCTAAGTGTCACGGGTGGGCACGGTGCTCCATTTCTGGCTCTGGTTGGTGACTCTCCGTGGGAAGCACGAAAAAATGTACGCATTAATGTGAAACACGGCGTGGATCTGATCAAAATCTGTGTGACGGGTGGTGTGACGGATGCGAAAATAGTCGGCGAGGCTGGCCGTTTACAGATGACGGTGGACGAAGTTGCGGCGATCTGCGATGAAGCGCATAAGATTGGTTTGCGGGTGGTAGCGCATAAGATTGGTTTGCGGGTGGTAGCGCATGTGGAGAGCACGGAAGGCGTACGGGTTGCGTTACAAGGTGGCGTCGATACCATTGAGCACGGTTCGGAGATGGATGACGAAATCATTCGTTTGTACAAAAATAATCCCAATGCCTTGAATGGCTACACCGCACTCATCCCCACCCTGCAAGCCGCTTATCCCTCCGCTTCATTGGATACCAACGTAACGAAGGTAAGTGCAACAGTAAAAGAGAACTCCAGACTCGTCTACGATTCCATGCTCAAAGGCGTAAAACAAGCGATCGAAAACGACATCACCATTGGGATCGGTACCGATGCCTCCATGCCTTACGTGACTCACTATGATATGTGGAGAGAGATGGACCACTACATGAGGCAGGCCAACCTGAACAACAAACAGGTCATCGACATGGTGACTCGAACCAATGCGAAAATCCTCGGTGTTGAGGATGTTACAGGGACGGTGGATATCGGAAAAAATGCCGATCTGATTATCATGGAGCAAAATCCACTGGAACATATCGAGGCCTTGTCAGACATCTCTATGGTCATGGTCAAAGGAAATCTAATTCAAACACCATCTGTCACAAGAATCACAGAAGTCGACGATGTTCTAAACTCAGTTTGGTAAATTCAGGGGTGAAATCATGCTTGGTATATTGTTATCCTCTATGATTATTGGGTCAACGGTATTTTTACAACCTTTTGAAAAACACCCTACAAGATGGACTTTTTCAAAAAGTGTCTATCTTGTAGGGTACAATTTAGTTTTTAAAAGATGATCTGTATCTCAACTTATTAGATCATCATCAAATCAGTATTCGGTAAAGTTGTCTCATAATAGTAGTCCAATGATCTGGCAGAGCTATATTATGACTATTCCGAGTTTCCAGACCACTTCTGAACTTTCACTCGTCTTACAAATACACCTAGAACAAGTCCGGCAAGGGCTACAAACATCGTGAAGAATAATGCGTTCTGCATACCAGCGGTTAACGCCAGTGTTGCATTTCCCAGCTCCGTAGGATCAGCCACACTCTTAATAAATTCTGCGGTTCCGGTTGTCATGATACTTACTGCCATTGCAATACCGATAGCGCCTGCGATTTGTTGAAGTGTGTTCAATATAGCCGCACCATCGGGGTACATATCAGAAGGTAGCTGATTCAGACCATTTGTCTGAGCAGGCATCCATACCATCAGAATTCCGACAATTAGACAGGTATGCATGACCATAATCAAAGCAATGGACGAAGCAACCGTAATATTAGAACAGAACCATAGAGTGACTGCAACTATGATAAGACCAGGGACTACCAAAAACTTAGGTCCGAATTTGTCAAATAGTGCCCCTACGACAGGAGAAAGTACAGCTGAAATTACACTGCCTGGTAGAAGAATAAGTCCAGTCGTCAGTGCGCTTAATTCAAGAACTCGAATCATAAACATGGGAAGAATGAACATGGACGATAGAAAAACCATCATACATATGAATACCAGCAAAGTACCTATAGCAAACATAGGGTTCTGTAGAGTTCTTAAGTTCATTAGAGGTTTTTTCATGTTCAGTTGACGAATGACAAATAGGATTAATGCGATAACCCCGGCAATCAGGGGTACAATAACAACAGGGTTACTCCAACCATGATCTCCCTCTCCTGCACTACTAATACCATAAACAAGTCCACCAAAACCAATTGTCGACAAGACTAGAGAGTATATATCAATACGTGGTTTGGTTATAGGTGCTACATTTTTCATAAACGCTACGCCTGCCAACAAAGCAAGCACCAGAGCCATCAACGATACCCAGAATATCCAATTCCAGCTTAGATAATCAATTAAAAGACCTGAGATGGCTGGGCCTAAAGCAGGTCCCGCTGTGAACACAAGACTGACTAGTCCCATCGCTTTTCCGCGTTTCTCGGCTGGGAATATAATAAGAGCCGTATTAAGCATCAATGGGAATAATAGCCCTGCTCCAGCTGCTTGAAGTATCCTCCCTAATAGCAAGATATCAAAACTTCCCGCCATAGCACCAATTGCAGATCCTACGATAGACATACTGACTGATGTCAGGAAAAGTTGACGTGTTGAAAACCATTGTATCAATAGTCCAGAAAGAGGAACTAAAATTCCCAGTGTAAGTAAGTAACCACTTGTTAACCATTGAACTTTAGCTTCCGTAATCGCGAACTGATTAATAATATCACTTATAGCAATATTAATTGCCGTTTCATTAAAAGTACCTATGATACCAGCAAGCATCAATGCAAACATAATAGGGAAAACCTTAACATTTGGAACTTTTTGATTTTCAGAAATAGTACCTGATTGCAAAACCTTCACTCCTCAGTGTCTTTCAAATTTTTGATTCATGTTAGAAATTAAGTAGAACTAAATACCTCTGTCTGCATATGTTAACCAGAACTGCAATAGCAGGAAAGGCATTGTGTTTTGCTCATATATAAACCTCCTTTTGGAAAGTTATCTGATTCTCGTTCAAAATCTGCAGGAGAACTTTCAACTTTTTGATCATAACATACGCCTGTCAAGGCCCCCCCCTGAACCAAAGAGAAAGTCAACCCCCTTTTTTTTTGATTCACAAAAAAACCGCAACGATGTGCTACTTTCTTACGATATTTATTTTTTTACAATTACCTATGTTCCCAGAGATTCAGCGATGTTTAAACTTAGTCTGTCGCGTCTGACCTGAAACCAAAAAGGTGTATTCAGATAATATGAGCAAGTTGCGAAGTCAGTTATTTTGGTTTGAAGTTTCTTCAAAAAAAATTGGCGACCTCTCCCCGATTGAATTCTAGGGAAAAAGTCGCCGCTTAGTGAAAATCTTTTTAATTGTCTCTACGTGATGGGGCTATGATCAGTGATGTACTTATTTATTAGCACTTTTACGATAATTTTGCTTCTCACTCATATTTGATTTTTTGGACCTTTCTTTCGAGACTCCTTAGCTAACTCATCTTGCAAATCAAAATCTATGCGATTAAAAGGATTTACTCTAAAAGGTTCCGCCTTATCTCCAAGATCTACATCAAAGTTCGATACTTCTCTTTCAGAGATGGATTCAGTAATACATTCGGTTTGAATCTTTTTACCTAATAACATTACCAAGTTGGCTATCCATCTCATTGGAAATTTGACCTAGCAATAACAACTCCAGCGAATTGTTGATCGAGATATCGATTCTTGTAGAAATGATGCTTTAATTCAGTCCATTCCCGTTACTAGTCATTATTCTCAAAGTTTTCCCATCTATTATGAAAATATTTTCACTAATTGTAACAACTCACAGTTATTTATTCCGATCTTTCTGCTGAAGCTTCAGATATTTGCTTCAATTAAATATGCTTTATCTTTAGGATTCAATAATTCAGGCATTATGCTTTGAGAAGGCGGAATATCTTCAACAGGTTCTCCATCCAAAAATAATTCAAGTGCTTCTTTCGCCATCAATAATGCTTCATCAATTGATTCGCCACAGGTGATACATCCGGGCAGATCAGGAAATGTAACATTAATTCCATCCTCAGCAAAATTAAAAATTGCGTAGTATTGATAAGTTCGAATCATATGGGACACTCTCCTGTTATCTATACTTTTAGCAAAAACAGCAAAAAGCCTTTCGGATTATATCTGAAAGGCTTTCAACTCGTTTTAAATCTTAATTTCCCTCAAATATATTGTTATAAGATTAATCATTCAATCCTTTGCCCTCCAGGATCGGCTGCATGTACTTCTCGATTCGTGACACTTTTGTTTTGGATTGCTTCGGTTGTGAGAAATAATAGAGATATGCCCGCTGCCGTCCGGGTGTCAGTGCTTCAAATGCATCTCGGAAAGCAGGATTCTCATCGAACTGCTGCTGAAGTTCCTCAGGAACGCTATATTCGGTAGTCTTTTTCATTTCCACCTGCAATCCTGCCTGTTCCACTTCAATCGCTTGCTGGATATAGGCTCTGATCATAGCCTCCTGCTCCACAATCTGCTCCAGACTGGTGAAGCGAAGCTGGCGCTCTGCCTGTACATTCTCCGTTTGCTGGACCAAAATGCCGTGTGTATCCTTCAGCAGAGCACCTTTGAAGAACAGAATGGCCCCGTATTCTTTGAATCCATGGATTAAAACGATGTTTTTTCCATCCAGCATGTAACAAGGGTGCATCCATTTCATATCCTCTGTCAGTTCAAAATCCCGAATAATCTCTCTCAGCTTTGTGGACTCTTCCTTCCACGTTTTGAGTTTCTTTAGATAGCCGTCAACTTTGCGATTCCCACTTGTATCCGTCATGGAGAAATACCTCTCTTTATCTCATGGTTTTATAGGTTCAATTGTACTGGTTTTCAGTAGATTGTACAGCGTTGCTTACAGAGCTTTTATTGACTTTTCCACTTGAATTTAAACCTTAATAGCAACAAGGACCATCCTGTTAGATGGCCTATAATTAAAGAAAGTGATTTAAGAAGACGTATTAATTGGTTTGAATTATTTGGGATTACTTATTTATGGAGAGCAACGGACCTGATTCTAAAACCCTTTTCCCCAACTAAACAACTATTCTTTTCAATGTTTATAAAGACTCAGCAAAAAGGAACTATGTGCAAACTAACTGATGATCAACTTCAATTCTTTAAAAAGACGGACCCACAACTGTTTGATAAACTCGTAGAACAATCTGAACTCCCATCAAGTTAATTCCGGCTACGGATAAGAAATAAGACAGCCAGCTCCCAAGTACGGGGGCTGGCTGTCTTATTTAATTCTACTTGTTGATGGAACAGAAAGTCTTAAGAACCTCCAAGCACCTTATCTTCAATTACAGGCGCCGGTATTTCTTTAATCTCTACGGATTCTTCCGGAGCAAAACTCTGGATCTTCATCGGCATGGAATCCAGGTACTTGTACTCTTCGGTCTTGGTAGAGCTAGTTACAATTTCACCGTTTTTGTCTTTCTGATAAATCACACGTTTTGTCGGTAAACCCGTATTTACATCAATGGTTACAACTTCCTTGTGGAGGTTATCCTCCGAAACAGCTTTTTGCTCGTTACTCTGTGTAGCAGAACGGGATTGTGTGCCCGCTGCTTCCAGTACTGTCCAATCCTGACTCCGTAATTCTTCTTTTGCATTCTCCAAGAGCGAGATCTGTAGCAACTTCTCATTTTCAGCAGCTATGTTGTCCGGCATGGTCCAGGTATTCCCCACCAATTTCCCTGTCTCGAAATCTCGACCATACGAAGTGATTTTCTTACCACCATCTTCAACAATCAATTTATTATGAAGCTGGTTATCACGGTATTCCTCAGTGATTTCTGTCAAATTCACACGGTCCCGGTAGCGAACGATGTATGACCCGTCTTCAAACGATTCTTTAATGTAATCGACCTTACCCTGAGTCGCCTTCAGTGCTGCGCTTTCAACATCGCTTTGAGCACTAACTACAGATGGTTCATTCAAGTACATGTAGCCACTCACAGATGCAGCTACCAGTGGTATGGTGAGGATTGAAACCAATGTTTTTTTCTTCACAGGTAGACCCTCCTCTTATTTAGTGGGTATATATTCCTAACGCTTTATTCTGCTTTTTAGGTCCAGCCATTTACATATCCACTATCAAAATATCCTGTTGAGTTAGATCATGCTTGGTGATCCTGCAACCTACACGCATTTGGATACATGTAGAAGCCTTCAATTCAGCATCAAAAGATTGCATATAATAGTCAGACTGTAGCCCTTTCATTACACCAGACAAATTATTACAAGAGCTAGAATACATTGGAGTCGCTCTACTTGTTTTAAGCAACCGATGTGTAATAATAATTAAAGATCTTCCTGTCGGGATATAGAATAATACGATCGCAAATACGAATAAGACAAAATACTTACTAATTACACTGCTCAATTTTACTACAAATATTATCCAAATCCATATTTTATTCAAAACTATCTACCATATCCAACCAAAAAAATGTTACATTTTGTAATGAAATATTAAATAATATGTTCTTACGTAGATAATTCCCATAAGAAGCCCGATATGGTTTTAGTTTCATCTTTAGAGTTATGGTTCTTCAATTGAAAATCGAAAAAAAGCCGCATGATTAGCGGCTCGTCGTGCACTCTTAAATTCTCCTACGCTCACTCACTATTGGTCTGTTGATGTCAAACCGACCATTTATAACATGTACACAACGGTTACTCATGGATGTCTCACACACCCGTAATGATCGTCAGAGCTTTTTATGATTATGCATAAAGCAAAAAGGTCCATAGACAATCTATGGGCCTTTTGCTTTGGTTAACATTTATGGCTTAAGCTAATATCCAGTAGTGACTGTGTCTCATCTTCCAACATGGATGAAGCTATCATCATGAAGTCTTCAGCCCCAATCTCAAAGTGACCTTTACGAAATGGAAACCCCCAATTGCGATTCTCGCGTGTAAAACTAAGCTGGTCTAACAACGTTGCGATCTTTACTTCTCGACACGGAAGATAACGAAGATCTCGGCGAAAGGGTACAAAGGATTCCGACATCTGATATTGGTATATCCTGTCGTCGGTAATTTGACCAATAGCGGTAAAAGCCTGAAGTGGCTTGCCTGTTGATATGTCTGTGCGTGGAGAATAGTATATCAGCCAATCACCCGCGGACATCTGTCGCAACAGCGCTGACTTGCCATGGCACAGCTGCGCAAACCCTCCCTCTACGGCTACATTCACATGAGAAGCAGATACAACGCCAATCCAATATCTGCTGTCCTGATTTGGTTTCATGGATCCACCCCATTCCCTTCTCTCATTTACATTTCTAGATTCGATTTTAATCGATCCAATTGTAAAAAATGATGTCTGTAGTGCATCTCTATTAACAAAAACCACTCCTGAGCATTTAGAGCGCCAAGCCTTGGATGACGTATTTTGTTGTTTACGGACGCTTGGTGTAAAACAGATGCCGTGCTTCTCATCCGGTCCACGACCATGTGAAGCCCATCAATCAAGGACTCCATGCTCTCGGGTGGTTGCGGGGTGTACTGCGGGGAAGCAGGAACCTTAATTGGAACGGGAGGGAATTGTCCTAATTCAAACACTTGCCTACCCAGTTCTGTTTTTTCCTCCCCCGAGTTTAATGTTGAATCCCCGCTGCTCAAACACTGCTCAATATTATGCAAATGCATGAAAAGCGCTGATTGAATCAAATGTACATACATCTGTCCAATGGACCATTCCTCTTCACTTTGTTTTTTAAGTAAGCTCCCCATATCCAATTTGTTCAGTTCTGCCAAATATCGTTCTACTGCCGTTTCAAATGATGTCAATACTTCCGTTGTACTTCTCATCCTTCAACCCACTCCTCTTGATCTGTGATATATCAAAGTATAAAAAAACACTACTGACAGGTGTATGTCAGTAGTGTTTTAAGATGTTTTTGGCTACTTCCTTCATTCGGAAGCGTAAAGACTCTGGCTCCAAGACCTCGATATCTCCACCCCAACCAAGTAAATAATGCAATATTTCCTCCGGATAGCGAACACGAAAATGAAAAACAACACCCTCCTCTTGCTCCTCAAATGCATCCATATAAAAATGCAGAGCCTCCATAACTTTGTCAGTGATTTCAAGTTTAGCCCTGATTAATACTTGTTCGTTACGGTCGTCAGGAGGTCGATAACTGTTAAGATCAAAATCCGGTGGCAAAAGGAATTGATCCTCCATCACGGAAAGTTCAGTCATGCGTGACAAACGAAAATGACGGATGTCTTGTCGCATATCACAACGTGCAATTAACATCCAATTCTCCTGAACCAGTGAGAGTCCGTAGGGTGAAACCTCACGCATATTATACCGATTGCCATCCGTTCCTGGCATTTTTTTCAGATACATAAAGCTGATTTTACGTTGATCCAGAATGGCATTACGTATCTGGTTAAGGTATGTTTTCACCCGTGCTCGGGTTAAAGGTTCAACCGTATGAAGCAGTCGCATCGTTTCCCGTACACGTGTGGATTCATTACGAACGGATTCTGGTAAGATTGCTTCAATTTTTCGTTGAGCCGACTTAGCCTCCATCGCGTATTCTGTATCCATTCTCTGTTCGATAAAATCAGCTCCCATGAGCAGGGATACGGCTTCCTCTGCGGTGAAGCTTACCGGGGGCAGAAAATATCCTTCCATGAGGGAATACCCATGACCCGGAGCACCCATAATCGGAACACCAGCCTCACTTAATGCCTGAATATCTCGATATATCGTACGTACACTTGTCTCAAATTGAGCAGCTAAATCTTCTGCTCTTAACATCTTTCTTCGCTGCAATTCAAGCGTAATCGCAAGCTGCCGCTCCGTTTTGTTCATTTTCTAGCCCCCACCGTTTCATCATCCAAACCTAACTCATTCTATCACAGTAACTTGCCCTTTCGTCTCGTGAATTACAGCAATGGACCTTCTTACATGCCACCCCCGAAGAGATGAGCAACTCTTAATCCCAAAAAAACTGATACCCCAAAAGGATATCAGTTTTTCATCTACTTTATATCTGCTTTATATACGGTTAATTCTCTTCGTTACCTCTTACACGTACATGGCCAGCAACAAATTATAGATCATCGTCGCAGCTTCAGCTCGATTCGTTTCACTTCCTGCACGTACCGTATGGTCTGTATATCCGCTCACAATCTTGGCCTGCACCGCTGCATCCAGTGCTTCTTGTGCCCAAGATGGCGTCTGTGATGCATCGGTGAAGTTTGGTTTAACGGATGTATTACCAGACATTCCGGCTTGTGCATCTGAACTTACTTTCAGCGCATTCGCCATCATGACAGCCATCTCGGCACGGGTAATGGTCCGATCAGGCTTAAATGTGTTATCACCATAGCCTTTCACGATTCCGGCTTGCACGGCTGCGGCAATATCACCTTTTGCCCAGTCTGGCAGACTACCTTGATCTGCAAATGTCAGATCCGAATTCACGGACTTCAATGCCAGCGCCTTACTGAGCAACGTAACAAACTCTGCCCGTGTGATCTTCTTCGAGGGTTGGAACGTACCATCTGTGTAACCTTGAATCACGTTCATGCCCAACAAACGATCTGCGTAGTCGGAAGCCCAGTGTCCATTCAGGTCAGACAGATTCACCGGTGTGTAACTGGACACAACGAATGTACCCAGATGATTAACATTGGCCGTTATGCTTCCTGCTGCATTCATCTTGCCACCGATAAATACCCAGCTCTGACGAGCTTCATTATAATAGTAGATCGCAGGCTGGGTGCCGTTAGGCAGATCTGCCGAATCTACATTCAGGCTCAATGCCGCCTGATCATTCAACGTTCTTCCGCCACTGCGGCTGATCTGAACAGCTTGTCCAAGTAAATTCAGGGAAGCTTTATTCTGCAACTTGTCCTTGGCAACCACAGACACTTTCAGTGCATCCTTGGAACCGATAGCCCCCGATGGAACATTGAATTGCACGATGTCTTTCAAACCCGTTTGGACCGGCTGATTCGCTTCCACCTCTACCTTCACTTCAGTGGATGAATCTGACCCCGTTTCCGGGTTGGTTGGAACGGTAGGCGTTGTTGGCACACTTGGTGTACTTCCTCCAGAATTCCCACCAGAGTTGCCTCCATTACCTCCACCTGAACCCCCGCCACCATTGCCTGAGCGGGCTTGTACAGTCACGGTACGGATAACTTCCTGTGCCGCATTACCAGCGATATCCTTCACGTTATACCGAAGGGTGTAGATTCCTGCTGCTTGTGTGTTCACCGTGCCATCCACCTGCACGGAACCACGGATGCCGACATTATCAGAAGCCTGTGCTCCAGGCTCGTTGTACGTATCTCCCACGATCAGCGTCATCTGGCTGCTACCTTGCAGGGTGATGACGGGAATCTCCCGGTCTATTTTAATGACCAGAGGTAAAGTATACGTTTGTTCCAGATCGTCTGTTGCTCGGAATAAAAGGTTGTGTTCTCCAGGCTCCGTTACCTCCAAAGGTGTATTCTCTGTATAAAGTTCATAAGTCTGCCCTCCATCACGGGACAACTCGATGATCGCGGAAGTAGAAGGTGCGTATACTGCGCTGGTTACACTAACCGTTACGGAATGGTTCGTCCATGTATCCGTGTGATACGGCTGGCCGTCAGCGGTAGTCATGTTGCTTTTTAATACCAGTGCCTGATTATTCTTGCCTTCCACAATGACAGTGAACGTTTTGGGTTGTGACTCCGTGCCACGTTGCACGGTTGCCGTCAGTTCCAATCGCTCATTATTGTCCGGTTGCGTTAGCAGCTTGCCCTCGTTATTCATTAGTTCCGGGTTGGAGCTGGACCAGCTAATCGTTGCACCATGCTTCCCTTCAACAGGAAGGGTAAGATCGGAATGGACCGCGTTCAGATCGCCCAGATCGATTGCTTGAAGCGTATCGGTTACCGCCTGTGCATCACTGTAAGGTGTGGCACTCATGAAGATTGGGTTGGAGTAGAACCACAGATCGCGATAGTTGCTATCGTTAATTTGATTAAAACGGGTCGTTGCATCAGCTGTCGTATTTTTTGGATCAAGTTGTGGTTCACCGTCTACAGTCTCACCTGTCACGTTCATGCCCAGATTCGTACCGCGCAGGCGGAAATACTTGTCCTGGTCTGTGGCTTTGATCTTGTACGTGATGACATTATAACCTTCGGCATCTGTCGTCCAATCGTTGGATGTGAAGGTAGCCAGTACTTTGGTAGAATCGTTGGTGTCTTTGGTATATGCGACTGTACCCTTCTGGGCCTTGGCTGTCACATCCCCAGCGATGAGATCAACGTGATCCACCACGGGTACTTGTCCAGCGGACGTACCACTGTTGATTGGATTTTCATAGTTGTTGCTCGTCGTTGGACTCTTGAAGCGAATCTTCAGCTCTACTTCATCGCCTTGAGTCACATTAAGGTCTCCGCCCATCTCAACCTGAGCACCCGCCCCGGAAGCTGTAAAGTCCAGTGCGTTGATCAGATCGCCGAATACGGAAAATGATTTCCCCGAACGCAGTCCATCCAGAACAGCCTGCATACCTGTACCCTCAACCCAGGAATACGTCTTGGCATATTCGCCCGGAAAATAACCACTGGAATTCGTGCCAATCGTCTTGAAGTGGTAATCCGAATTGCCATAGTTCCAGAAGTGACGTCCTTCTCCAAGCATTGCATCCCATAGTCCGCCAACCTTGGCGACCATATAGTCTACACCGCCGTATGTGCGGTATTTGTATCCATCATCTGCGGTCGGATTAGCTACATTGTAGCTTGTGTTGTACCCTCCACGATCCGGTTCCATCTGGTTACCCAGCATGCCTTCGATACCAAATACCACTTGTGGAGCCAGATCGTTGAACTCACGGAAGTCCGCGACGGTATATTTGTTTTTGCCGCGTGAAGGGTGGTTGATCATCGCATAACTTGTCGTTGGATAGTTCGTTGCGAGCCAATTGATGGCGGCTAAGGCATCCTGATGAGTCGTGTAAGCACGCCCTCCGTTCTGATCCCATTTTGTTACGTCAGCCGCATTAAACAGGTTCGCTGCGCGATTCGTGAAACGGTATTCGAATTCCTTGGCAGCGTTCAGCGCTTCGGTTGAGTTTGGCTCATCCGTAAGAATCCCCACCCCAACGTGTTCATGTGTCGGCATGTCCCATTCGAAACCGGAAAAGATCGTTTTACCTGCGTATTTGCCTGCATCCTGAAGTGCCTTGATCTGTGGTACTTGATACTCATTCATTCCTTGGGACATCGGTATTGGTCCACCCGAAATGTCGTTCCCGTTGTGATCTCGCTTGGATAACCGCAAATGATCCGTAAGTGCGATCCAGTCCAGACCATATTTGGTTAAACCCGCATCGAGCACGTTCTCCAGTGAAACCTGTGCATCATCGGACTCAAACGTATGTACATGCAAATCTCCCGTTTGCCAAGAACCTGTTGCCGAGCTGTTGATCGATGTGTTGTCCCCAGCATCTGCATACGTTATCGCAGCAGGGAAAGCCCCCATGACCATCCCTGTAGCCAAGGGTATAAGTGTAAGCATAGCGAGCACTTTCTTGCCTTTATTAATAAACAAAATCATCCCACCACCCGTTCTGAGTTGTTGTGTCGGGAGTAAATATAAGAGACTTTTGGGGGCAGGGTCAACGGCCTGGAAGCATGTATTTAAAATTTTACATATACCTGCATTCTTTCATATTCCGTTAAAGGTTACTCAAGCTTTTTCTAACAGAGTCATGCTCTGTACTGCTCCAAATTAGGATATTGAATCTAGGGATAATGCTGCAAATAGGAGGTGATACAAAATTCAGAGATTGTTCACGATTCAGGAAAGTTCCCCCACTGCTGTGGATCATTAGGAGGAGAATTGGTGTAGGCGAAATGATGAAGCGGAGTACATAGTGGATTTTGTAAAAAGATCAGGGTTACGTATACGCTGAGTATAGAAAAAAAGTACCCACGAATCATAGGCATAATATGCCCTGAAGCCGCAGGTACTTTGGGTTGAGCGGGATTTTGTATCAGCCTTCACATCTTTACTTTTGTGAAATGGGGGCGAGTTGTTTGTGAAATCCGACCTATCTCCACTTTATATTCATACTGGAAAAATACGACACATAAACCGATAATGTTGGAGATGGCTAACAACGCAAGGATCATTATTCATTGAGGGAGTTGTACACTTTTGAAAAGATTCTATCTAGGTTTTGGATTAACAATCACC
Source organism: Paenibacillus sp. FSL K6-1122 (assembly GCF_037977015.1). Classification (NCBI taxonomy): domain Bacteria; kingdom Bacillati; phylum Bacillota; class Bacilli; order Caryophanales; family Paenibacillaceae; genus Paenibacillus; species Paenibacillus sp. FSL K6-1122. Next base: position 5,362,048 of record NZ_CP150272.1, read on the forward strand.
ATTATCATTGGACTATTATCAATCTCTACTCCAACAGAAGCAGCATCGAAGAAAGTAACCTTAAAATTATCAGATGGAGGGACGTACTATGGTGAAGTTTCAAACGGGAAACCTCATGGTAAAGGAACCGCGAGATGGGGAAAAACCGAAGTTTACTCTGGAGATTGGGTGAGTGGTACACGGCAAGGAAAAGGCAAGTATACATATACATTAGTTGAAGGTGGAGGTGTCCCCTTTGAGGATTACAATGAATCTAATATGGGCCATGGAACAGGTGAATTCACTACAAAAACCTACACCGGATCATGGATTAATGATACATATCATGGTAAAGGAAAAGAAATTACGCAATGGTTAGAAGTACAGTATCTTACTTCTGATGGCAAGGTTTACCCTGTAAATGACCGTTACAACAACACCATTAACGATGGAACATTCAATCAGGGCAAGATGTCTCAGGGATATTACGCAATCCACTCTTCAGATACTGTCTCACTAGGATATACTGATCATACAACTACGATTACTCTCAAAAATGATTATTTCAACGAAAAGTTAACCGGAGATAAGGACTTTTTTGACACGATTATCAATTATAAAAAGAAACACGGTTCTTCTGAAAAATATATTGGGATTAAACCATCCGAATTCTCCAAAGGTACATTAACTAGTGGCAAATTCACGGGGGTTACGCATCTAATCGATTATAGTGATTCAGTTAGTTATTCTAAACAAGTCATAATGAACGATAACGTATTAAAGGAGCATCACATCACATCTACAGCCTTTCATAAAGATCGGAAGAATACCATTAATGAATTCCTGCAAGCTATTAAGCCCTATTCAGTCAAAATCAATACCATCTCTGACGAGATTATGTCATTAAAAGACATTAACTATGAGGGAATGATTCCTAGGTAGGGGGGTCACAAAATGAGAAAAAAGCGATGGATTGTGAGCATAGTCATTTTGATTATCATACTTTTCATGAGCGAATTGATGATATTGTCCTCAGGAAAGGTTGGAGTTCTCAACATAACGCAGAGAGTTATTTCAGGTGCACCTCATGTTATCGTTCAAGGGCAAACACTGTCTTACCAAGGTAAGGTTCATTGGGAGGATATCCAAAGTAGTATCGAAGAATATTCCGTAAGCGATGAAGGAACGGTCTTGTATAAAGCACTAGGCACCCCCGTCCCCCCACCTTGGATATATGTGAGAAAAGAAAACCATCAGGGTTTCCGATATAAAATCCCGCAGCTTCCCTGGAAACTATAAAATGATCCGGGAACTTCACGAGCGGACATCACCAGATGTCCGCTTTTGCTATGAATTTTATAGTCTCACTCGCTGAAGGGTGACATGTCCTATGGTTCAGGTATCAAATACAATCCACACTATTGTTCCTCTCACTTTTCTTCCAATCCGTTAAACTGCCTGAGCATGGCGGTGAAACGTTCCAGTTCCTTATCATCCCATCTGGATATACGGTCATAAAAAACGGACTCCTTCTCCTTGAGCGCACCAACCGTCGATTGTTGACCAAGTTCCGTAAGAGATAGTAATACCCCGCGGCGATCCTTGGGGTCTTGCTCTTTGCTAACATATCCCGACTTTTCGAGTTGTTTGATTAATCGGCTGACCGAGCTGCGGTCCATTGCATTCGCTTCTGCCAAAGCCGCGGCACTTGTTGGGCCATAGGAGTAGAGCCACCGTACCAGTTGAAAAGCGGCAGGTTGCAGGTTCGCATCAAAACGCTCGGCAGATCGAACGTTAAGCGCATGCGATGCACTGATCAGTGCATGAATCTGCTCACCCAGCGCTAGCTCGAGGGTTGCTCTATCTTTGGTTTTGACTGGATTTTCACTCATTATTGTAAACTCCCTCTCCCTGAAACATGAAAGTAGACTCCTGAAATATAGTTGACAAATATCAATTAATATTTATAGTTGATTTATGTCCATTATATAATTCCGAATCTATTCGTGTCAAAAGGAGATCTTCTCATGAAAACTAAACATCCCATTATTGTAATTACCGGAGCAACAAGCGGTTTAGGGCAGCTTGCAGCCATGGAACTCGCCAAACGCGGGGCATATCTTATACTCACAACCCGAAGTAAGGAACGTGCAGAGACTACCAGGTACAAAATCAAGGAAATCATGCCTTCTGCCAAAATCGAATTTTTCTATGGAGACTTGTCCTTACTGAGTGATGTAAAACGTGTTGGGCTGGAGATTGCAGCCGCTTATCCGCGTATAGACGTACTTTTGAATAATGCCGGACTTCATGCTTTTGAACAGCGAGTCACGTCCGAAGGATATGCCGAGATGATAGCCGTCAACTATTTGGCGCCTTGGCTATTAACGCACACCTTGCAATCTTCCCTGATTCAATCCGGCCATGCCCGAGTCGTCAATGTTGCATCTGAAGCTTCGCGGAATCATGGCACACTGGTGTTGCCAGATGACTTAACGGATATCACTCCTTTTACTGCACGCGGTTCCTCTCCAATCTATGGCAAAACCAAACTGCTCAATATTATGTTTACTGGGGAACTAGCCAGACAATGGCGTGGAACCGGAATTCGCGTAAATGCCTTGAATCCTGGCTTTAATGTTACGGGTCTAGGACGAGAACTATGGTTTGCAAGTGTGCTTGAACGCATGTTAACCTTTTTGCACATCGGCGACCCGCGCCGGGGTGCGGATATCATTACTCGGTTGGCTGTGGATTCGAAGTATGGCGAGGTATCAGGAGGATATTTCAATGTGGGAACTGGAGCATCTATTGTTCCTATACATCCTGGCGGAGATGAGGCCATGCAAAACAGACTGTGGATCGTTACGAAACAACTGATGAAAGATCACGGCGTGCTGGATTAATCAAAAAAGAACAGGGGTGTTCCATAAGCCATTAACATAGCTAGGAACAACCCTTCCTTTTTTCAGTAACTTAGATTGCCGCAAATACCTTGTCAAAACCTGCTTTCGTCTTAGCGAACAGTTCACTCGTACTTAGGGTCGGCGCCGGTGCCAGTACTTCCTGAGCCACCACACCATTGTAACCAATCGCCTGCAGGTTTCTCAGAAAACCACTCAGATCAATGACCCCTTCGCCGGGGTACAAACGCTCATAATCCAGCAATTCTTCAACGGGCATATCATAGGCATCATTAATGTGAACATGAACAATCTGCTCTTTCTTCAGCTTCAGCAGATCTTCCATCGGTAAACCATTCGTATGCCAGTGATAGGAATCTACCAATAAACCTACGTTAGGCGCATGGATCGTCTCAATCCAGTCCAGCGTATCTTCCACACGCCAGATAAACGGATTCTTCCATTGCGTCCGCAAGTGATGGCATCCCACAAACTCCAGACCCAACTTAATTCCGTAAGCGTCCAAGATATCTGCGCAGAGTCTCAAACGTTTCGTAGCCGCTGCCATAAATTGCGCTGCCGGTTGATCCGTTGAGGGTAAAATATACGTGCAACAGCTGTAACAGTCCAGCGAAGCAGAAGCTTCTGCCATAGCGACCAACGATTGCAATCCCTCACGGAATTGCTCATCTGTCGTCCGCCACTCTACCGTCAGACCCGATGAACCGATGATCACCTGATTGCTTTCCAGCAGATGTTGCGCCTGTTCCTTGCCATACGTTTCAATCAATGAGAGCGGATTCAAATCTACAGATCCGAATCCGTGCTTGGCCGCTTCTGTGATATATTGTTCATCAGACTCGATATTGCCCAGTCCCGCATTCGTTAACCCTCTAATCATCCCAATCTCCTCCTGTGACTCGTCTGGAATTGCAGCTTGTGTATCATTTTCTTTATCATTTTATAATAGCAGTACTCTCCGAAAAAGAAACCATCAAAAAGAGCCGCAACAACGTTATATTAACGTCATTACCGCTCTAACATCTCTATCTCACACTCTCCAACGTATACCGATTACGCGGAATCTCAAGACCCAGATTCTCCCGAAGCGTCTCATGTTCATACTCCGTACGGAACAGCCCTCGTTCTTGCAGAACCGGAACAACTAGCTCCACGAAATCTTCCAATCCATTGGGCACCACGGTACGAACATTGAATCCGTCTGCCGCTTCACCTTCAAACCATTCCTGAATCTGATCTGCGATCTGATCCGGTGTACCAATGAACGATGTACGTGGGGTAGATGCCAGCAATGCCACTTGGCGCAGGGTCAGCCCTTGTTCTCGCGCCTTCTGCTTGATCTTGTCTGTTGTACTACGGAAGCTATTGCTGCCAATCTCCCCAATCTCGGGGAAAGGTTCGTCCAGCGCGTGCTGGGAGAAGTCATAATGATCGAAGTACCTCCCCAGATAGTTCAACGCCTGATCAATACTCACCAGTTCGGCAATTTCCTGATACTTCTGCTCCGCCTCTTCCTCCGTCCTGCCCACAATGGGGCCGATGCCCGGGAAGATCAGGATATCCTCTGCCTTGCGTCCATAAGCCACCGCTCTTGCTTTCACATCGTAGTAGAACTCCTTTGCTTCCTCCAGTGTCTCATGTCCCGTGTAGACGGCATCTGCCGATCGGGCGGCCAGATCTTTACCAGATTCAGATGAGCCCGCTTGGAAAATGACCGGATGACCCTGCTTCGAACGCCCCACATTAAGCGGACCCTGTACCGAGAAGTGCGCTCCCTTGTGATTCAGCGTATGTAACTTGGCAGGATCGAAGAATACGCCCTGCTCTTTGTCTCCGACAAAGGCATCGTCCTCCCAGGAATCCCAAAGTCCTTTGACCACATTCAGATGTTCTTCCGCAATCTCGTAGCGCAGCGCATGGTTGGGATGTTCACCTTTGCCAAAGTTAAGGGCCGATCCTTCCAGAGGTGAAGTAACCACATTCCATCCGGCTCTCCCACCGCTTAATTGATCCAACGAGGCAAATTGCCGCGCAACCGTGAAGGGTTCACTATAGGAAGTAGATAATGTAGCAACCAGCCCGATGTGGGAAGTTACCCCGGCGAGTGCGGACAGAAGCGTCAAAGGTTCGAAGCGATTGAGAAAATGAGGATTGGACTTCTCGTTGATGAAGAGGCCATCTGCAATAAAGAGCAGATCAAACTTCCCTTTTTCCGCGATACGCACCTGCTTCTTGTAGAATTCCAGGCTAAAGCTCGCGTTAATGGGAATATCCGGGTGACGCCAAAAGGAAATGCTGTTACCCACTCCGTTCAGATTAGCTCCCAACTTCAATTGTCGTTGCGACATATATATTCCTCCCTATGTTGTGGTGATGACACTGCCCAAGCCGCTCCAAGCAATACAATGCCTGTGAAGAGAAAAATAAACGGAATGCCGAACCATCCACCGAGAAAACCACCGATTAACGGTCCAAGTACAATACCGAACTGACTCGCCGTCTGACTCAGACTGACAGCCCTCCCACGAAAATCGTGATCAGCATACTTGATGATCAGCGCATTAAGCGCGGGATAGACTGCGGCAAAGAACAAACCATAAACAAATCGCAGGCTGCCAAAATAAATCAGATTATTTGCTGTCATTTGCAGCAGACTGCCAATTCCGCCGCCAATCAGACCAATAAACAGGGTTTTCTCGTATCCGATCCTTCCACCAATCTTCCCCCATCGCGGCCCCATAATGACCGTTGCCACACCAATCGCCGAGAAAACAATCCCTGCACTAAGTGTTGCACTGCCAACATCTCCACCAATCTGGACCACATAGAGCGTCAGCACCGGTTCGATGATGAGCACGGAGGTCGAGACTAGGAGAATCAAACTGTAGATTCGAATCAAACCCGGCGTGGAAGCCGCTCTTTTCAAATCCCCTATGATCCTTGTTGGTACTATCGTACGAGCTTGTCGTGACTCCTTAACACCGAGGACCATCAGTGCCGCGAGTAACGTAATGACAGCGGATGCAATGAAACATCCCCGCAGTCCGATCCAGTGACTCAACACACCACCGGCAAGAGGACCAAGAATCCCACCCGCAGCGCTGGCCGTGGAGATCACGCCAAGTGCATAACCCACCTGTTTCTCCGGAGTATTGGTGCCAATCAGTGTAATCGAGGCGGGATGAAAACCAGCCATGAGTCCCTGAAAGACCCTCACCGCGATAAACGTATACGGATCATACACAAAGAAGTTAGCCAGATGTGCAATGCCTAGCCCCACTCCGGAACGGACTAGCATCAGTTTGCTACCATATTTATCAGCCAGTGATCCCCAGAAGGGTGCGCATAATCCGCTGATCAGAAAGCTGATCGAGATCGAAATACCGGACCAAGCTTCCAGACCGCTCTGTATACCAAGATCATTTTGCAGGAATATAGGAAAGAACGGAACGGACAGCGAGTACGCCATATGATTAAAAAACAGGCCGAACCACAGAATATACAGATTTCTCTTCCATTGTGGCATCTTGGCATTCTCCATACTATATAATTCCTATATAAAAAGTAGGTTATTATCCATATTAGGGTACGACCAATGGAAAGTATAATAGAAAAGTTCAATAGACCCATTCAAGAATTAAATGAATGGGTCTACTACGTATGGTAATCGTACTATTCCTTCAATTGGACCGACATAAACACATCAACCTCGTCTTCACTATCCAACACAAATCCAAATCGTTCATACAATCGCCGAGCAGGGCTTCCCTGCAAAACATTTAACATAACACGTTTCCCCTGAACTTCATCCTGTTCCAGCAGCATGTTCAGTACATGAGTCCCTATTCTCTGGCCTTGATAATCGGGATGTATGTAGAAATGTTCCAATAGATATACCTCAGACTTGGGCTTCAACGCTACACAACCTACCATTGAACCCTCCACTTCAATAATCTGTGTCTGGGCAGGATTGAATGTATTCCGGAAACGTTCACGCACCTTCACATCATCGTACCTTCCCAGTCTCGTTAGATCATCGTATAATACCAAGGCTCGCAAATCAGCGAGTTGCTCTTGGTCTGCCTGTACAGCTTGACGCATTGTTATTGGGTTCATTTGTTGAATTCCTTTCCAGTGGAGACACGTTAATTTTTGAATGTCATATCGCACTATAGAACACTAAAAATCATACCTTTGGCAGCTCACTTGAGCAATATCGGATTTTAGAATGCACTATATTTTTCAAACCTATTGAACTCCTCAAAAAAAAATAAAAAAGCCCAAAAAGGATGGTGCAGTCTTGCTTATACCAATAAGCGAACCCGCAGCCATCCCTTCTGGGATGTAGATTATTTTAGAAAACTATGAAACATGTGAAGCTTGTGCTGCATGTTGTAATGCTTCCAGACCCAATGCTAGCGCACCACATAGGCCTGCATGCTGGCCCAATCCGGGCTGCACAATATATTGGTCGATATGTTGCGTGATTGGGGCTGCATTTACATAACCATTGAGATTCCGCACTACCTGCTCCCGGATCATAGGAAACAGATGATCTTGCTGCATCACACCACCGCCCAAGATGATCTTCTGCGGTGAATGAAGCAAGATGGCCGTTGTAATCGACTCCGCAATGTAAAAGGACTCAATCTCCCACGCCGGATGATCCGCCGGCAGTTCACTGCCAGGGATCTGCCAGCGAGCTTCAATGGCTGGACCTGCTGCCATCCCCTCCAGACAATCGCCATGATACGGGCATAATCCGGCAAAGTGGTCGTCTGGATGGCGTCTTGTGCGAATATGTCCACCCTCGGGATGTAATAATCCGTGTACTCGTTTGCCCCCTGCCACAAGTCCGACACCAACTCCTGTGCCAATCGTGTAATATACACAGTTATCCAGCCCTTGCGCCGCACCCCACGTCACTTCACCGAGCGCGGCAGCATTCACATCCGTATCCCATCCAAAAGGAACCGAAAATTCATGCTTCAAGGTTCCAATCACATTACAGTTTCCCCACCTAGGCTTAGGTGTGGTCGTAATATAACCATAGGTGGGACTATCCGGTTGCAGATCAATCGGACCAAAGGAGCCGACCCCTATGGCTTCCACATCTTTATCCCTGAAATAGTCGATCACCTTGGCAAGAGTGGTCTCCGGGTGTTCTGTTGGAAAGCTGACCCGATCTTCAATCTGTCCATGCTCATTACCTACACCACATACAAACTTTGTTCCGCCCGCTTCTATAGCTCCAATACGCATCGTTTGGGCTCCTTTCCTTCATTACAATTAACCTTTAGCCTTGGTTGATGATATCTCATAGATATGAAGTGAAGAGAAGACCAGATCTGTATTTTCTGCATGAGCAGAGATGCCTTGGCAATCCGCATCCGGATAGATCAGATCCGTGATAACCGCCTGACCATCATTTGCAAATACCTCCACAGATGAATGATCTACAAAGATACGCAAACTTTGATTTCCATCCACTTCTTTTAACTCAGCTGTATGACGGCTCAGGAAAAGTTCATGAAAATTGCCGATGCCCGATCGACTACGATCAACGTACACTTCACTTCGGATCGAGTCTACACCAACGACCGTTTCGTGATCTGCGCCGCTTCTTAGTGCAAAATGGAACGTCTGATCCTGAGCCCACTCTGCATGGATCTCATAGTTCACGAGTTGCAATGCGTTCAACTGCTCACTCACTTGCTGAATCGAAGCATCCTGTAGGGACAATACTGGCGTACGGGCTTGCTCAAGTTCACGTGCAGGACGTTGAATCAATATAACTTCTCCCGCTCTTGTCTCCAGTGTCAACTCCCGGGCAATGGTCATTGCTCCACGGTAATCATTGGTTGGCGTCTGGTTGGCATACATCCAGTTGCTCATCCAGCCGATAATGAGGCGTCTTCCATCTTCCTCAGGAACGTCAGACCAACTAACTCCTGCGTAGTTATCCCGACCATAATCAATCCAGCGAATCGTCTGGGATGCCTCGTCTGGGACAAATGTAGTTCCATCAAAATCTCCGGTAAAATATTGTGTTCTGGAGCCTTCAATAAAAGCAGGATCTGCACCGATGCTAACGAGCATCACCCATTTCTCCTGCCCTGAATCTCCATCTACTGCAAGCGGGAACAGGTCGGGGCATTCCCACACGCCATCGTGTGAACCAATACCGGCTCCAAATTCACTTCCTAGCGTCCAATCCTTCAGATTGGGAGAACGATACAGACATACCGTTTGACCACAAGCGATAATCATAACCCACTCCTTGGTCTGCTCATGCCAGAACACTTTGGGATCACGGAAATCAACAAAGGACTCATGCTTTAATACCGGATTACCCTCGTACTTAGTCCAGGTTCTGCCGTTGTCTTTGCTATACGCCAGACTCTGGGTTTGTATGGCATCTTGGTTTTTAACTTCAAGATGATGGGTGAAAATAGCAACCAATCCTGGCTCACCCTCAAAGAATCCGGTCGTATTATTCCAATCCACTACGGCACTTCCCGAGAATATAGTGCCATTCTCATCGGGGAGTAAAGCTATTGGTAGTTCCTCCCAGGAGATCAGGTCCCTGCTCACTGCATGGCCCCAATGCATGGGGCCCCATGTAGTTCCATGTGGGTGATGCTGATAGAACAAGTGATACTCCCCATTGAAAAACACCATGCCGTTCGGGTCGTTCATCCACTTCTCTTTTGGTGAAAAATGGTATTCATTTCTGTAATCTTGTTTAAGAATTGTCGACATTATGGTTTCTCCTCCGTACTTTTCTTTATTTGTTATTACGGTCATATCCCGCTTGTTTAATCTGTAGCCATTCTTGCAATCCAAGGCGATCCAACTCTTTCAAGTAAGCATCCCATTCCTGATCTATTTTCCCGTTCTGATACCATTCTGTACGCAGACGTAACACGTAGGCGAAGAGATCGGTCTCAATCGTGGACAATCGATCCAGTTCATCAATGGAGAAGAACACACTTGGATATACGTTCTCCGCTTTCATATGCGGAACCATAACCTTGTCGAGAAGTTCCATGCGCCAAGCCGCATCTTCCGGTTTGGTTGTGTATTTGTCATAATAACTGTCGAGAATGGCCAATGGTCCTGCGATACTGGTTTTTTGTCTGAGTTCCACAGGTGCAGATCCTTCCAGTGGAAGATGTTTCAGCATCCCTTTGGCTTCATCGAATTCAAAAATATTTTGCTGACTCTCGTCTCCATAGGTACCCCAGTTGTTCTGCACAGATTGGAGCGGATCGTACAGTTGGTCTACCCACTTCGCTGTAGATTCCAGGTTTTTATTGCTGCTGGTAATGACCATGCGACCACGATCAAGCCCAATCCCGTTTGTTCTTGTGACATTGACCTCTCCGTTAGGCCCGGCAACAGGAGGCAGAACATCATACGTATCATTCATGCCTGTAATGTTAGCCTTATCCCATGTGAAGTACATGCCGTACTTATTATCCTTGCCTTTCGCAAGATACGTGTTCCAATCCTGCTGGTACGATTCGACATCCACGAGGCCTTCCTTAACCAGCTCATGAATGTATTTAACCGCTTCCTTGTAGCCTTCATCAGCTGCCGTGAAGACCACTTTCCCATCATTGGTTACCACGGTATGATCCCAGTTCTCTCCGAGTCCAAATGCCGCAAAGAGAAATGTCAGATCTTCTCCGCCCGGTTTGTTAATGAAAGATAACGGAATTTCGTCGGCCTTACCGTTGCCGTTTGGATCTTGAGTTTTGAACGCGATCAATACTTCTTTCAGTTCTTCGGTTGTCGTTGGCATCTTCAGTCCAAGCTTGTTCAGCCATTCCACATTAATCCAGGGCAAGTTATCCACTGCCTGAATCCGTTGTTTGCCACTTCCGAGTTCTTCAATCCATGGGAATGAGTAAATATGTCCGTCTGGAGCCGTGATCATGCTCTTGTATTCGGGAGCTTCCTCCAGCACCTTTTTCAGATTGGGCATGTGTTGTTCAATCATGTCCTCAAGTGGAATGATCGCCCCGTCCTTCGCCAGTTTCAGGAGATCATAATCCCCGTAACCTGCATCAAAAATGGCATCCGGCAAATCACCGCTGGCAACCGCCAGATTTCTTTTTTCTGCAAACACATCACTCGTATAGTTCTTCCAGTTGATATGCACATTGGTTTTCTCTTCGAGACGCTTGTTAATCAGCTTGTCGTTTGGATCAGCGGGAGCCAGCGGAGAGCTCTGTGTTATAAAATTCAATGTCACCTTGCCATCAGGGGATTGCGCCTCACTTGCCGCGCCGCCTCCACCTCCGCCACAGGCGGTTAAAAAGAGCATTGCAGATAACATGGAAATGGACGCCGTTGTAACGGCTTTTCTGGACTTGTTTACTTTTTTCATAATAATGACCTCCATGAGTTGGATTGGATCAACTTACTGTATCGCAGGCTGTTCACTATTTGAGGGAACCGACCATGACACCTTTTTCGAAATACTTCTGGAAAAACGGGTACATGATGATGAGTGGCAGACTCGAAATGACAATCGCTGAGTATTTAATCATCTCGGAGAGCCGTTTCAGTTCTGCCATCGCGAGCTGATCACTGATCATGCCCGGTGCAGCCTGATTCTGAATCAGAATGGAACGCAGAACGAGCTGTAACGGATGCAGGTTCGGATTATCGAGATAGATCATTGCATCAAAATAGGAATTCCATTGCCCAACGAACGCATAAAGTGCGAGTACAAAAATGATCGGTTTCGACAACGGAATGACGATCTGGAAGAAAATCTTCATCTCAGAGGCGCCATCCACGTTAGCAGCTTCTTTCAGTTCTCGAGGGACTCCTTTGAAAAAGGTTCTGGAGAGAATGATGTTCCAGACGTTAACGGCTCCAGGGATAATGATCGCCCACACCGTATCAAGCATGCCGAGATTACGTATGAGTAGATAAGTAGGGATTAATCCCCCGCCGAAGAACATCGTAATGATAAAGATAATCATGAAAAATCCACGTCCCGCGAGCCTATCATCCGACAATGCATAACCTGCAAATATGGATACGGTCACGGTGATCAATGCAAAGGAAACCGAGTACAATACCGCATTTGCAAACCCCCGGATCATGGCTGGATTGGACAAAATCATCTGATATCCGTCCAGACTCCAGTCCGATACATTAAAGGACAGTCCACGATTCAGTAACACCGTGGGGTCCATGAATGAGGCGATAACAATATAAATCAGGGGAACAACCACAACCAGTACAGCACAGGTGAGAAAGATGGCATTGAGTGTGAGGATCAACCGATCCATTCCCGTGTGTTTAACAACCATGGATAATACTCCTTTCCTAATAGAGGCCTTCGCCTTCATTCAATTTCTTCACAATCAGGTTCACCGTCACCAGCAAAATCACATTGATAACCGAGTTGAACAATCCAACTGCCGCAGAATAAGCGTAATCTCCAGACTGTAGTCCCACCTTGTAGACATACGTGGCAATAATCTCGGAGGAAGGCAGGTTCATGGACGTCTGCATCAGATAGGCCTTCTCAAATCCAATGGACATAATCCCGCCAGCTGCAAGGATAAAGACGATGGCCATAATCGGACGAATCGTTGGAAGGTCAATGTGGCGAATACGCTGAAGGAGATTCGCTCCATCCAGATTAGCCGCATTGTGAAGCTCCGGATCAACATTGGCCAAAGCCGCGACGTATATGATGGAAGCCCAGCCCGCTCCGGTCCAGATATCGGACAAAATGTAGATCCAGCGGAAATATTCCGGTTCAGACATGAACATGATCGGCTGACCTGTAATCCATGTGGCTAATTGATTAATTGGCCCTGTCGGTGAGAGGAAGATGAACAGCATACCCACAACAACAACAACCGAGATGAAATTGGGTGCGTACAGAAACAATTGAATATTTTTCTTGATGCCAGCTTTGCGTACCTGATTCAGCATGAGTGCCAGTAAAATAGGCACCGGGAAACTGAATATCAATCCCAAAAAGCTGAGTTTAAGCGTATTCATTAAAATGATATCGAAATTGGGTGAAGCTATAAATTTCTCAAAATGCTTCAGTCCTACCCAATCACTACCCATGATGCCTTTGATCGGACTGAAATCCTTAAACGCAATGATGGCTCCGTACATCGGAATGTACTTGAAGATAAGAGTCAAAATTAAGGCTGGTGCAAGCAACATATATAAAAAGTAATTTTTTTTGAGCTGCTGTAACCTATGACCGCTAGTCGTCCTCACTTTCAGTACCCTTCCTTCGCCCTTTTTGCTGTCGGCTATGTTATCCAACACGATACCCCCGTTCATTCTAGAAGTTGACAATTGTTTTCAGTAAGGGCTTTCAATATTTACAATTGCCTATTTGATAATTTACAATTTATCAGGTTTCAACGGATTTAGTCAATACGTTTTGTAAAAAAATATTTGTGCATTTGATCATTTCACCTTTGCATTAATGTAACTAAAGAGGATTAAATTTGCATATATACAGCGCTGAATCGTTAATATCCGCATAGATATTTCTATATCATGACTGTAATAGATTATCATTGTTACACTAATTAACAAAACTTCTGGAACAATTATGAAAATAGAATTCGACTATCTAAATGTAAATGTAATTGTGCATTTGTAAAACAGAGATTGCTATTTGTCCCGTTCTATTATACATTTGACTTAGAGAAGAATATGGATGACTATTGAGGATTAGAGGTGAAGCATTAGATGGCAAAGGAAAAAGTCACGATACAAGACATCGCTGATGCTTTGGGGATCTCCAGGAATACGGCTTCCAAAGCATTAAATGATAGCGGAAACATCCCGGATGAGACCCGAAATCGTGTAATTAAAAAAGCAATTGAACTTAAATATAAACAGTTTGCCTATATGGACAATGAGCATGTTCTAACCAAGGCTCCGGGCAATATCGCCCTGTTAACTGAAAACCTGCCTAATACATCTCACTTTGGTTCGTTGTTAATCAGTGGTCTGGAGAAAAGAATCAGTGCGGAGGGATACAATCTCTCGATTCATATCGTGCGTGAAGACGATCAAGATACACTTACACTTCCCAACAATTTTGATATAGCCAAAGTGGACGGCATCATTTGCATTGAATTATTTGATCTGGAATATACACAATTGATTACCGATCTGGGCATCCCCACCATCTTTATCGATTGCGCTTCCAACATATGTTATCCCGAATTCCAAGCAGATCTGCTACTCATGGAGAATGAACATAGCATCTACCAGTTAACCACAAAATTAATTGAGAGCGGCTACACAAGTGTCGGATTCGTCGGGGATTACAATCACTGCAAGAGCTTTAATGAACGATGGGTTGGATATCAGCGTGCTATGCTGGAGGCGGGGTTGCAGGTCGATCTGTCCCATTGCATCGTAGATAATGATCGCCTGTGTTTCTCCAAGCCAGGATGGTTGAACCAGCGAGTGGCAGAGCTGGCCTCCCTACCTTCCGCTTACGTATGCGCTAATGACTTTATAGCAGTTGATCTGATTAGAGCGTTAAAAGACAGAAATGTCGCTGTGCCACAGGATATTGCGATATGCGGATTCGATAATGCACCCCAATCTCGAATTATTGAGCCTGCATTAACGACGGTTCATATTTATAGCAATGAGATGGGCATTAAGACTGCGGAGATGCTGTTATCCCGGATTAATAGCCCGACACAGCCGTATCAGGTCTCCCACATTGTGACCAAACCCATCATCAGGGAGTCCACACCAGCAATCATGGCCGATCATTCTCAGATGGTTCATAGTTCTGCAAAATAAAAAAAAACGTATGTCTCACGAGTAACAGCTCGTGAAGCATACGTTTTTTTGTGGTTTCGATTTGGTTGGATGAAAACTCTATCCTATCCATCGCGGCCTAAATAAAAATCATCTCGCGATTAGATCTCTTTCAAGATGCCTTTTACAAGTCCGATAAAGGTTGTTTTCACTTGCGCAGCCACTTCAATAACTTCATCATGACTTAACGGCTGATCCAAAATACCACATGCCATGTTGGTCAGACAGGAAATGCCCAGTACCTTCATACCGCCATGAATGGCAACAATGGCTTCAGGTACCGTGGACATCCCCACTGCATCCGCACCCATCGTACGAATCATGCGAATCTCCGCTGGTGTCTCATATGCCGGGCCACTCCACCATGCATAGACACCTTGCTGCAAGCCAACATTCTGCTCTTCTGCAACCTTAAGGGCAATACTGCGCAGTTCACGATTGTATACCTGTGATACGTCTGGGAAACGAACACCCAGTTCGGCGTTATTCGGCCCCATCAACGGGTTATTGCCTACAAGGTTAATATGATCTGTAATGAGCATCAGTTGACCCGGCTCAAAGCTTGTGTTGATGGCTCCGCAGGCATTGGTGATAAGCAATTGCTCGACACCCAGCGCCTTCATGATCCGAACGGGGAAAGTCACTTCGTCCAATGTAAAACCTTCATAATAATGAAGGCGGCCTTTCATCGCTACAACCGTTTTGCCCATCAGTTCACCAATAACCAATTCATTGGCATGACCGATAGCCTCCGATTGAGCGAAATACGGAATATCTGTATACGGAATAACGGTCGCATTTTCAATCTCGTCCGCGAGCGCTCCCAGTCCCGAACCCAGAATCATGCCTACGGCAGGTTTGGTATGGATTCGGTTTAATATGTAATCTCTTGCTTCCTGAATATGTGCGGATTGATGCATAATGATATCCTCCTGATGATCTGAATTGAGTTAACAAAAACTGAGTTAATGAGGTGTTACTCATCAAGTGTAATGAACAATGGTCATGATGTAAATGGAAGCTGTTCTATATACAATAAAAAAAACGACCCTATGCTCCAGAATCGTTTAAAACATGGACATACCCTATTCCAATGTATATTTGTTTCTACTTTTCATGTAATCGATTGTCATGATCAGTAACAGCATCAATGTTGCAAACATCAGCGGTTTGGCAAAAGTACCTTCTTCAAAGATATAATAACTAAATGCAAAATTTCCGGCAAAAGTAATTAAATAGTTTCGGATGTAATCCATCTTCTCATCTCTTTTCAGGAAAGAATTTGGTTCGCCATTTCTTCAACCCTATCACAAAATTCCATTTAGTACCATATTTTTTTATCATCCACACAAATCAACGCCTCAATCACGCACGAGATAGCCGCACTGTATAATCTATATTGACTACAGCAAAAAATCGGCCACATCGTGACCGATTCTCTCCACTTCCCTGATGTTCAGGACATAGGGTTAATGATACGCCAAAATGATTCCTTAGGTTGCAACTGCTGATCAAAAACAAAGGGCCAATTTTTGCGTCCGCGTACCGGGAAATGGTCTAACCATGTATAATTGTCCGCTACTCCCCAGAACGTCACAGAGGTAATGGATGATTTATACTCACGGAACAAATTAAAGATTTCTTCATATCGACGCTCCTGTAGCTCACCCATCTCTGAAGTTGGCGCGGTGAGGTCCGTTCGACGATCCTCATGACGAAACACGGACATATCCAGCTCCGTAACATGCAACTGCACATCCAGTGAAGCATAACGCTCAATAGCCATTCGGATCTCCTCAATTGAAGGACCATGAATATTCCAATGCCCCTGCAACCCAATCCCGTGTACAGGCGCTCCCTTGTCCAGCAAAGACCGAACCAGATTGTAGATCTTCTCCCGCTTGACCGGATCCGTCTCATTGTAGTCATTATAGAAAAGAAGAGCATTTGGATCAGCTTCATGAGCCATACTGAACGCTTGCAGCAAATAATCTTCCCCCACCAGCTCTAACCACTTCGTGTCCCGCATGAACAGGTCGGTCTTATCTTCAACAGCTTCATTGACGACATCCCACGCATATATTTGCCCCTTATACCGACCTACTACCGTATCAATATGTTGCTTCAAGCGAGATAATAACAGCTCTCTGGAAGCGGGAGCACCTGAGGTATCCTCAAAGACCCATTTCGATGTTTGATTATGCCAGACCAAAGTATGTCCGCGAACCCCAATCCCTTGGGCAACAGCAAAATCAACAATTTTATCCGCCGCCTCAAATGAATAACGATCCTCTTCCGGGTGAATTTCTTCGAATTTCATCTGATTTTCAGCCGTGATACTATTGAAGTGTTTGGCAATGAAATCTCCTTCGGACTGCAACATTCTGGTATGTACAGCAGCACCTATTTTAAACGTATTAGCGTACGCAGCATGTAGTGATGGAATTTCAGTTGGCATTTACAATTCCTCCCTGCCATTTTTTATCCATCATATCGTTTGTTGAATACGCTTACAATGAACAAATTATACTTCTTCCCCCTCATATTTAACTATTTATGATCCCGGGCCCTGTTTACACAACAAAAACACCTCCACGTATGTTCCACTGCTCATCGCAACAGATCATTTCTTAGAAGGTGTTTGTGATCGGGCTGTTCAATTAAATTCAACTCATATACAAAGAGGATATGAAGCCTTACAGCTTGTCCACCTGTAACAAGGTCACCTGTTTCACTGTGCATGCCGGGTTAATTTGTTCCTCGGACAGAATGTTCAGCTTGATCAGGCTTTTCAGCTTATGG
This sequence comes from Paenibacillus sp. FSL K6-1122, assembly GCF_037977015.1. Lineage (NCBI taxonomy): Bacteria > Bacillati > Bacillota > Bacilli > Caryophanales > Paenibacillaceae > Paenibacillus > Paenibacillus sp. FSL K6-1122. The sequence continues at coordinate 5,379,597 of NZ_CP150272.1, forward strand.
CTGTCTACCTTGGACAACAATCGCCAGATGTCCGGGTCTGGAAGAGAAGCATACAGCTTCTGATCATCGTATTCCTTCCGGTTTTGAAGCACTGTTTTCACGGTGTAACCACCAACCTGCGTCTCATAGACCCCTTGTTCTGTACAATACGCGACAATCTCATCTCGTAGTACACACAACTGCTGCTCAATATCTTTTTGCTGCTGTTTCAGTTCAAAGTAAGTTTGCACTTTCTGCTCCATATCAATCACGCTCCTCTACTATCATAGGTATGCGAGGATCGCTAGTTTAGGACTGACTGTTTATTTTATTTAAAAAAAGTGGTCTTTCTATTACTTAATCGTATACTGTCGTCATTGTGTATCCCCGTATTACGATTACAGCAGATGTTCATTCAAATACGGATTATGGACAGCCATGTTGTGAACCCTTTCCATTACATCTGGCCCCATGGGGACATCCCCAACGCGCTTTAACAGAATCCAGCGAAGACAAGCTACAGCTTCAAAAACCTGCTCCTCTTCCAGCGTGTACGTATAACTTGCAGAACGTGCAAATTGAGCGCGATACATCTCGCCATAACTTTCCCCATTATAGACGGTGATCAGAAACACAGACCATGCCATATCGTACCTTGGATCACCATATTGCCCATTAGTCCAATCGATGATGGTGTAATGGTCATCCATCTCAAGAATGTTTCCCAGATTATAATCGCCATGAATCAAGCGATCCTGTCTGATCTGGACCTGCTGGATCAAGTTTGCCAGAAGATCATTTATATCGTCATGTAATTCAATTTGAGGAAAAAAGTATTGAACAAAATCGTACCTGAATATGTATTCTTCATCTTCTCCAGTACCTACTTCATTCACCGGATAACGATGGACCTCCATTAATCGCTCAGCCAAATGTGTCAGTTTGGTTTGTGTCAATTGGGTAACCGGCTTTCCGTCATAGCTTGTTAATAGCACTTGATTCTCTTGCTCGTCTAATCCCCAACCGTAGGGTTTGGAAACACGAATTCCACTTTGATAAAGCTTGGACAATAGTCGATATTGTTTGGCGATATCCGGTTTAGAATCCTTGTCCCAGACTTTCAAGACGTACCGCTGATCTCCCATTTCGATTTTCATCACAGTTGCTTCTAGTCCAGGTGACAAGGGAATGCTCTGATACTCCTGTTTAATCACCTGCTGAATACGTTCATCTAGTTCTACCCAATTCACCTGGCTAAGTTGAATCGTCATCGGTCTCCTCCTTCCATGATACACAAGATTAGATTATAATCGTTTATCAAATACCTTCTGCCATTTCTTCTCTTCATATCCGATAGCTATATAAAACCGATGTGCAGATTCCCTTTTTCCGTTACAACGTACCCGAATGTTATCAAAGCCGTTAACCCGAGCCCACTCCTCGCATTCGCTCATGATTATCTTACCAATCCCCATCCCTTGATGAATCCCATCCACAACTAGTCCACCAATCTCGGCAAAAGATGGACTCTCAATGGAATGTCTTCCCTGTACATGGCCCCAGCCTACGACCCTCGAATCAATCTCAGCCACACATACATAATGGTCTGGTAAGGAAGAGAGAAGAGTTAGTCTCTCCTTGATTTCTTCAGTTGTGCTGACATAACCCAGTTGATGGGATAATTGACTCATCACTTCGCCATCCTGAATCGTAGCTCTCCTGCAATGAATCATCACTTCTCCTCCGTTCATTCATGTCATGCCGCTCTCTCCCTGTTAGTCAGGTATAATCAGGCCTTTGCCAATGACATTGGCGGATACTGGCTGTTTGCCCAATTCTCTGGCCCATACCGACAGCTGTCCCATATGGTGAATCTCATGGGCGATCACATGTCGCATAACTTCTCCCCATGAATATGTACTGGTCTTGCCAGCTGAGCGATAATCAATAAAAGCTCTTTTTTCCATACTCGAATCCCATGCTGTAACCAATGCCTCCACATTAGGACGTAACTTGCGATCGAGTCGCCTTACCGCCTCAAGATTCTGGTAGTTCGCAAAATCTTCTGCATCATCCGGTTTGCCCTGAAGCAACTGAAGCCAGCTCCACTCTACATCAATGATATGAAATAATGTTTGTAATATGTTGCCTACTCCGCCCGTGCGAGGCCGAAGCAATTCTTCAAGCGGTACATCTTCACACCACACATACCATTGCTCACGCACCATCCAGTTATAACGAAAGAATGTTTCCATTGGTATATTCCCCTTTATCGGCTATATTTTTCAGAGAGATTTGATCAATTCTGTATTGGCAAAGGTATCCTCCGAATGTTTACACTTACCACTCCGATGACAGAACAACCTTCCAATCGCTGTTATCCCCAGAGTTTTTTGATTCATTTTATAATGGGAAACTCCGGGGATAAGCCTATGCTTCCGATGCAGCTTTCTTTCAGAAAGCTTTTAGGCGAACACTTCGCTTCTTCAGGTTTTTTCTGTCCTCTCCGTTTCGTGTAAATATTCTGTTGAATTTATTTAGTTAATTTCTTTTTTATATACAAGATTACATGAATACCTGCATAAATAAACAGGACATTGAACAAATATAGAAGTACATTTAAATAGATGCCAGATATAAACCAGATTGTTCCCTCAGAATTAGCATAATGATAATCCGTAAAGAATCGGAGCGGGAAACCATACTCTGTTCGGAACGGTCCATCTTCAGTATGTAAAGTTCCGGGTATACATAGGATTGCTAATACAGCAAGCCAGGCTGATAGATTCATTATTCTTTTGTTAATCGTCAATACATCTCCCCCTTATTCAACACTAACGGTATCTTCACCAAAATACGTGCCTTTCAACTTTTGATCCATAAAGTCTCTTAAGTCCTTTTGATCAAGTATATATTTCGAATCTCTATTAAATCTGCTTTTTGTGGATACAACAATCTGTTTCCGATTGTATTGAATCGTAACTTTAGCGTTATGCTTTAATTTCAAAGCAATTCCCGCACTAATACTTCCTATGACATCATCTACTGGTATTTTGGCTGATTCCGGGGCTGCATTCAGCCAGCCGACTATACGGCTAATGTCTTCTTTACTTAACGTAACATTGTCAATGCTAACGTGTGCTCTACCATCGCCTGTCCTGGTGTACACGACTATGCTCATCTCTGTGTTTATCACTTGATTTCTTGAAATCGGCTTATTTGGATCAGGGTTACTCGTGATTAGAAAATACAGAAACATGATTGCCGCACCTATGAAAAACCAGAATCGCCTACGTTTTCCTAGCATTACAGCGCATTCTCCATATCCACCACGTTGGCAAACAGTCTCAGTACCGTATTGTGATGTGCAATGATCTGCTCTGCTTGAAGCGTCTTTGAATTCCATGTGCTGTGCGCATCTTGAACCAGATTGACCGTGTATCCCAGACTGTACGCTCTGCGGCATGTCGTGTCTACACATACCTCGGTCTGAATTCCCGTAAGGACTAACTCCTTCACGCCATTATCTTGCAATTTCAGATGCAGATCGGTTTTGTGAAACGAATCCGGTGTCTCTTTTTCGATAACAAGGTCACCAGCTATAGGTGCAATGGACGGATGGATATCCCACCCCGGTGTTCCTCGTTCCAGTGGACTGCCTGCCCCTTCGCTGTGCTGGATATATATGATGGAATGCCCTGCTTCACGGGCCCTGGCAATTAACACCTGGATCTTCTGAAGCAATCGTTCCCCCTGATATACGGGATCTGCTTCATCAAACATCGCTACCTGTACGTCAATGATTAGAAGTGCACAATGCGTTGTCATCTTGCTTTCCTCCTGACAAATCAATTTAATTCAACTCTTTTTTCTTCGTACCTTTAACAAAACTTCCAATCCCATATCAATCAGTACAAATAGAATAGCAGCAAGAACGCCGAATAAGGTCAGAACTAACGTCTCTTTGAAATCCAAGATTGCTTCTCCTGCGCCCATGACCACATAATAAATATACATGCCTAAAACTCCAGCACATGCATAGCCTAATATCCTCGTACTTAGATACAACACATGATTAGGGAATTGTATTCGGCTGAGCAGATAGTCTAACAATATCGATAAAGGTAGCCCGATCAACAGGATCAAGGGAGTCGCGTATATCGGATAAATAAGAATGTATAAATCAAAACTGTAGGTTTCATTCATCGATATGAGACTTGCAGCCAAAGTAAAACAAATGATGGTTAGAACGGTTGTCATCAGCTTTCTTCCCATGTTCATCTCATCACTCCAATACAGTTATCTCTATTCATTGGATGTGCTCATGCGTCAGATTTTGCCGGCTGCCATTCGATTTCTTGAGACCAACGATGTGCTCTCTGTAATATGCTCCACACCATTGGTCCTTTTCCTTCAACATATTTGGGACGCTCATCTTTATACAATGACATGAGTCTGTGCTTTTCTTCTGCATAGTTCAAACAATCTTCTGGATGCTCCCTTAAATAGTCTCTGAACAGCAAGGTCATCCGCTCGGAGAAACTGCCTACTTGTCTAACGTGAATATGTATCCTTCTGTTTCCGGGTTCTTCACGAAAGTAACGTTTAGTCTTATCTGGATTTTCTGCTCTAAATACAAAACCTACTGTTTCGATCTCACGTTTGTAGTCCAACAAATTTTCATACTGGGAAACAGATATTTGTATATCTATGATGGGTTTGGCATCTATACCAACAATTGAAGTGGACCCAACATGGTCAATCCGCACAGCCTTTTCTCCTAACGCTTCTCTTAATTTCGAACCCGTTTCGAGAAACAAATCACCCCATTTCGGATCATACTTTGCAATTCTCCATTGATCCTCCATACAACTCCTCCTTGGTTATCCAATCAAGCTATATAATTAAATAACACGTTCTTTTGACCTTTTGTTACATTCAGACTATTTTAAAGACTCAATAGAGAGATCATCCGAAGTCATCATTATTTATTCCGAGTTCTATTTGTTTTCTGGATTCAATAATGTATTCGTATACATCATCAATTTCTGCTATTCCTTTTATATTCTCCTTTAGCAGTTCAATAATTAAATGATTATCACTCTCTCGCATCTTTATATCTTCCATATAATTATCGTTATAGTCATTCGTAAAATCTAATTTATTCTTATAAAACCGAAATCTTTCCAACACATAAATTTCTTTAAGATTAATAAATAATGCTATAAAATCCTTAAGGTTTCTGGCCACTAACGTTACTTGATTCCCAAATGCCGTAGGTTGAATAAAGATAATAGGCGCTTCTTCCAAATCACTAATGGATCTGTTGAACGTGAAAAAAGCAAAATGGTCACCATCTGCCCCTGTTCTTCCAAATATGATGGCATCATCTGGCGTACAATAGTATCTATCATCATCATTGTTAAAACTAATATAAAAACCCATATAATCGTCGATGGTTCCAACATGTTGTTCACGTAATTTCTTATCTATTCGAACGATGTCTACTAAGGATTCTGGCATTTTATAATGTACTTGCAAGTTTAAATCACTCTCTTCTATTGGCATTTATTAATATATCTATATTTTGACACAAATTAAAAAAAAGAGAAGGACCCTTAGGCCCTTCCCTTAACTTCTTAATGATAATCACACTTGAAATTTGTAAACTCAGCTGAAGTATCTTGCCCACTCGCGTATAACCCAATGAGTACGCCTGTAAAACCTCCTGCCACCTCCGAGGATAGGTATCTCGTCTGTGCCGTGCCTAGCAGAATCTCTTCACCATCTGTTTGAAACAGGAAACTGTAGCGTTCTTGGTTTGAGCGGATCACCAGCGTTGCATGCTGTTTATTTCCCAGATCCACTTCATGTTCTCTCGATTTGATATCACCGATATTTAGACGCTCGATCACCTTATAACCGTCCTGCTCCTGACGAATAGCCACTTCATAATGATGATTCTCATCCATGTAGATCGTGATCCCGGCTTCTCCACTCGTCAGACTAACATCGACAGAAATCGTAGCATTAAAGTCTTTTTGACGTAACCCAATGAACGTTGGGGATGCCGGAACGTCCAGCGTTACATCGGTTCCTGTTAGCGTAAGCTTATCTGATTCGAGCTGATAATACTCTGTATTTGGATGACGAAGATAACACCAGTCGAGGTTCCAGTCTGTATTTTCAAACGTGTAATTCTTCTTATCCTGCTGGATCACCGTTTCAGGAATACGATTGGTCTCAAAACTCGTCAGTGTTGTGCCTTCATGCCCGGCTGTAAACCATCCGTCTTCACCAAACGTAATTGGAGTAAGAAATACTTCTCGGCCCAGATGATGGTATGTAGCCCATCTGCCGATCTGTCGGAATCCCAAGTGGAAAAGCCACCAGTTCCCCAGATCATCCTGAACCAGATCACCATGCCCCACACCCTGGAGCTCATACCCGCCCAGATTACGGTTGGTTAGAACCGGATTGTGCGCATAGGCTTCGAACGGTCCCGAAGAAGAAGTGCTCCGAGCATACGTAACCATGTGACCATACTCCGTGCCGCCTTCGGCTGCAAGCAGGTAATAATAACCGTTCATTTTATAGAGATGCGGGCTTTCCAGATATCGTCCACCTGTTCCGTTCCATATCGAACGACTCGGGGTCAGTTTGCGGCCAGTTTCAATCTCAAGCTCACACTGGACAATTCCGCCAACGCCTTCATCATCCACGCCATTACTCATAAATAAGGTTTTTCCATCTTCAAAATACAAATCGGGATCAATCCCACCTTGATCCACATAAATAGGCTCAGACCATTCTCCGTAAATATCGTCCGTCCAGACATAGAAATTCTGATGTGTCGTATCATTCGTTGTGACCATATAAAAACGCCCGTCATTATGCCTGATGGTTGGGGCAAATACACCCCCGGAGCTGTTCACCGTCTCGAGCTGAATCTGGCTTTTACGAGTCAGGCAGTGACCAATCTGCTTCCAATTGAGCAGATCCTTGCTTTCAAAGAGCGGTACGCCCGGAAAATATTGAAAAGAACTGCACACCATATAGTATGTATCGTGCACCTTAATCACACTAGGGTCTGGATAAAAACCTTTTACAACAGGGTTATTGTATTTCATTACTCCACTCCATCTCTTATTATAAAATTCACAAATATAAGAATTCAACTTTGTAACAACTACAAAAATTAAACACCATCGGGTGTAAACTTGCAATGAATCTGAATTGCATCTTGGAGTTAATTTTATTAAATTAATATATATATGATTTTAGAAGATTGAGGATAGGGAGTTGTACAGATGATCAAAGCAAATCGGGAGCCCCAGTTCCTTCCTTTATATGAGGCGCTAGCAAGTGAAGTCAGATGGAGAATCATGGACATGATTGCAGATCGCGAAATGAACGTGAAGGATATTGCCGCAGCATTAGAGCTTAGCCCCTCCATTGTCACGATGCATATTCGCAAACTGGAGGATGCGGTTCTAATTGGGAGCAGGCGAGTTCGGATCAACGGAGGGACGCACAAATTATGTTACCTCAAGCAAAATCAGATTGAGATCGAGCTGCCATCCCCAAGCCAAACTTCACGAACCAGAGAACAGACGATAGCCGTTGGACACTATACTGCTTTTGATATTCACCCTACCTGTGGTCTAGGAACACTCGAGAAAGAAATCGGCGTATGGGACGATCCACGTTACTTCCTTGATCCTGAGCGGGTACACGCCGCTATCCTGTGGTTTGGGAAAGGTTATGTAGAATATAAAACACCTAACTTTGTACTTCCCGACCAGACAACCGATGCTATTGAAATATCGATGGAACTGGCGTCTGAAGCTCCGGGTTTACGGGATCATTGGCCTTCCGATATTCGTTTCACCTTCAATGGCATTTCTCTTGGAACGTGGACAAGCCCTGCCGACTTTGGCAGAGCAGCACGCGGCAAATATACGCCGGAATGGTGGCATCGTAATGTGAATCAGTATGGATTATTAAAGACCATTCGTATTGATGGTTCCGGTACCTATATGGATGGTGAGTGGATGTCAGACATTACTCTCAAAGATGTCAAACTAGGCGAACCATTCTGGACGCTACGTTTCACGGTTGACGAAGAAAGCCCCAACGTAGGGGGATTAACGATCTATGGTGCCGGTTTTGGTAACCATGATCAGGATATTGTTATACGTGTACTTCAGATCTGAAGTAACCGCTGAGGGGAGGTGGTGATATCATCAGATCTGACATTTAGAAAAATAACCTGTCTATCTGTTAGCAATCATTCTGTGTTTGAAACCACTTTCTTAGCTGATTAATATGAGCTTGATGATAACGGTTATGGTCAGCCATATGCCATAATCCCCAACGTACCGTAGCTTGCTTTTCGTTCTGATGTCCAAAAGTAACTACTCGATCTAGGTCAGCATCTGCTACTTGTGTGCATGTTTCTTTCAGAAGGGTTAATACACCCTCATATTGAGAGATAAGTGTGTCACGTGACACATCTTGAACCAGCGGAAGTCTATTATTTTCATCAGTCATGGGACCATATTGCTCTATTAATGACTGCGGAAGGACAACTCCCTTTATTCTATAAACCCAATTCATATCAACAAACGTAATATGTCGTATTAATTGAGCAGTACTATTAAACTGGTTCTTTTCCCCTTTGTAATCTACCTCTTCTTGCGACATCCCCTCAGTAATCGATTTAAGTCGCTCACTATTCTCTCTTACTGCAGAAAATAACATTCCAACAATAGGTTCCATAATGGCTTCACCTTGTAGATCGTAAATCATAGCATCCTTCCTCGCTTGAATACATGTCTATTTCGATGACTCTCTGATCAGTCTTTGATTCAATTCCCAGATTGCTACTCTATTACTATCCCATTTAAGTATTTCACGAGCTTCTTCATAAGCCACCCATTTATATTCTGAGTGCTCATTGGATGAAGACAGATCCATTTCATCTAGTTCTACTCCAAAGCAATACTCAGGAATAACAAATGTATCAGGTCCCCACATAAAATAACCAACCACATCTACCACGGAGTGAGTCGATCTTGAATTAAGACTCCTGTATTTACTATTTAAAGGGATTCCCGCCTCTTCAAATGCTTCTCTCATAGCTGCTTCTAATGGTTTTTCTTCATCTTCCCCTCCCCCAGCTATGCCCTGCCAGTAACCTTCTCTTGATCTTCGAAAGATAGCGTATGCATAATCATTTGAATCTTTCAACCTGATATAAGGAAAAACTAATATTTGAAATGGTGCTCGAGACACAAGTACATCCCTCCTCTTTACCCTCGTTCTTTCAACAGTTCCTTAATCTCCCTTAACTCTGATAATATTTCTTTGGTGTGCTGGCTATTTTTTGAGTTATCTATTCCAACTTTCACAACATAAATACCGAGGAACAGATACACCACCAACATAATGATCATTCCCATGTATATCTCTCCTTTCCAAAGTAGCAGCACATTGCTACGAACGTTCACTATCCTCTCTCTCCAACTGATTGCCATGGAATGCCTTCAAAATGAAAGCCCGATCCGGAACGTTCAACCGTTCATACGATTGCAGATACTCCCTGTTGTCATATGGTACTCCAATGAATTTCACGTCCACTTTGCCCTCTTGGAGATCCACAATGCCATATCTAGCTATGGCAAGATCGTTACAGCCTAGAGCGCCCGGATTCATATATACTCTTTGATCTGTCTTATAATAATGAAGAATATGATAATGACCAAAACAAACCAAATCATGGGCCGTCCCCTGATACTTCGCGTCCAATTTGGTCCCGGATGGTTCTTTATCGATGACATCCAACTTGTCGTTGTTCATATGATAGTGAGTCAAAAGGAACCGATGTCCTTCTACCTCTTTTTCAACGAATTTCGGTAGAGCTTGAATTTTCTTGATCGATTCTGCACTCAAATGCCGACCAATCCATTCGTGATGCTCGGCCATGCCTTTGTGCCCTTCTAATGGACCCTTATTTTGAAGCAAACTCAATACGGCCTCTTCGTTATTCCCCGAAATCGCTATCATATTTTCGCGGCTGTACAACATCTCGATCACTTCATTGGAGTACGGGCCAATACCGATCATATCCCCCAAACAAAATGTATGCTCAATGTCTCCTCTGGAATCGATATCAACCAATACCGCTTGAAGCGCAGGAAAATTCCCATGAATATCGGTTAAGATGGCAACCTTCATTGTGATTCATCCTCAGGAATATACATCGTCTGAATCTCCTGCACACCCGGAATAAAGCCCAGATTCAGATACACGGACTCCGCATCATTTCCTTGCATCACATACAATCGTAGCACAGGATACTGACCCTTAAGCGCATTCAAAGCTCTCTGTAACATCAGTGTAGCAAGCCCTCTTCCTCTATATGCCGGCCGAACCCCTATGCTATATACAGCAGCCTGATTATCCTGCAGACAAAGACGACAGTTGGCAATAAGCTGTCCCGTTTCCTTATCATATACAAGCGTGGAGGCTTGAGTCAGAATTTCATTGGTATAATTAGGATCATCACTTGGAATAAAATCTGCAAGCGTGGTATGTTTTCTTCGTGTAGCTTCAAGACTTCCTGCAAAACTTTCCAGGTCACACTGAGCAATTTCATCTTCATTCACATATTTTCTGGTGCCGGTTTCACTTTCAATAATCTCTGGACTCTTCACGGTTACCCTGCTGTCCCATTCGACTTCAAAATGATCTGTAGGCCGCTGCATCCAGCGACATCTGAACTCCACTGGCCAGAATCCAGCTCTTGCGTATAGATCAACTTGGTCTGGAAGAATCTCAAAGGTCAGAATGCGTTTGGTGCGATCGGACCACTGCATTAATTTATCCTTCAGAAGTTTCAATACCTCAAAGCACTGCTGGAATGGCGGGATAAAAAACAAATGATACATCCGGTTAGGCTCCATTCTCACGCCACCTATTTTGTTTTCCCCCTTGTAAATCCAGTACGCACTGATCTTGGAAGAACTGAACTCTTCTTCCCTGAAAAATCCGACATAACGCATATCATAATAAACCGTGCAATATAATCCCCATTCGGCAAAATCAGCTTTGCGAATCGAATATTCATCCGACAGATCATATTGAAGAATATCTGTAGACCACTCAGTTAAACCCATACGTAATTCCTCCTCAGTTTTAATTACATGTACAGCAATTAATGAACCTTTCTATACGCCACCCCGTGAACATGAATTAACACATGCTCTGTCTCCATACGTTCGAAGAAATCCAACATGTCCTTAAACGGATTCTCGAAATACGAAGACTACCAAGGAAAACCTCTATTGTCTGCCCTGTTTTTGTATTCTTGAACATACAGTGCTCACCGTGAACATCAAAATACCAGTTTCCCGTTAATTCTTCTTCTCCATGGATTACATCCGCATTGGACAGCAAATGGTACGCACCTTCGAGAATTTCCGCCCGATCAGGCTGATCGGTTTCCAATATCAATTGGTCGATTAATTGCCCCGCGATTCTCTGGTACATATCCATCACAGCCAATAATTCTTCCGTAATTTCCTGTGTTATTGATTTCATACCTTCATATCCTTATCCGGGTATCCAATTTCTGCAATTTCACCTTCGATATCACTTAATTTCAGTTCATCATTTAATTGCTGTAGTAAGACCTCATCGATCGGCTTCATATCAAATACCTGTTCAACCAGTTTGATATCCAACGTTATCTCGTAGTAATCCTGTGCCCAAGCATGATAATATTTCGCGCCGCCTACCAAAATCTCTAACAGTTCGTATTCATGATCCCCAAGCTCCGTGCCCGCAGACCACCCTTCCTGATCCGCCACACTCCAGATACAGAACGTCGTCTGATCCATTACAAATGCCGGCTCTACCACAAAAGTATTAAATGCTTCTGGAACGCTTTTTACCACCTCACTGCTATCAACCTTATGCTGAAGTGTATACTCTTTATCAAAGCCTTTAATAATCAGCCCATTCGGACTGAATATTGCAAAATAATGATCTCCTTGCCCATCTCTCATGGATGCCATTTGCTCATTCGTGTCCCACTGGGAATTATACGAGTAATACCTGTACTCCCATTCCGGCATCAAAATGGCATCCAGCATAGCTGCTGCCTTTAGAATCTGTTTGCATTCACTAATGTGAGGAATTTTATCGATAAAGTTAAGATTACCCATCGTGTGATATTGCCCCTTTTACCCTTTCAAAGGAATAATTAGTTGCCCGACCTTGCGGTTAGCAAAGATACGATAACGTAGCCAAAAAGTTGAACCGTAAATACAATGGCGACAAACTCAACCATTATGCTATTAGCTGCATTAAAATCATTCACAAGATCCACAAAGATCTTCCCAGGTCGGGATAATACATCCCACGAATTCCACCGATTAAATCTACCAATGTAAACCCCTATACTGCTCAATAGCAAAATAACACCGACAACCATCATGCTAATGTACTTATTTATTAATTTGTTTAACATGCCATGGATTTGAATGATTGAACAAGTTGAGAGCAGCAATCCGATGATCGCTACGGCAAACGTCAGGGTGAGTCCATACCAAAAATCAATATTAACCCAAAATCTAACCTCCCCTTGAGCATCAAAATATCTGAATGAATGCAGAATCTCCGTAAAAAGGTAGGCCGCATTGGGCAGAAAAAAGAGCCATACTCCACACATCAGCCCCATACATATCATGCTCGTTGTGGTTAATTTCTTATTGAATATGTATCTAATGCAGGATGAGATGATAAATGGTACCCATGCCAGGAACATATCCCAACTTAAAAATCGATACATATTTGTATCTGATTGGGCACGTAAATACATCACAACACCTAGACAACATAAAGTAGCCACGAGCAAGGTAACGATGAGTCGGAGATCTTGAACTGGATGTTTGTTATCTTTCATTTCTTTGCTTCTACTTCCTTTTCCTTGATGAATGTTATAAGTTATAAATACTTTTTAAATGCCTTGCTGGATTCTCCGTTGTACCCCAATTTCGTATAAAAGTGATGTGCTTCGTTTCTGGATGATCCGCTGGTTAGAAACACCTTCATACAATTTTTCTGCACACATACATGCTCTATATGTTTCATCAATTCAGACCCATATCCCTTGCTCTGCACATGTTCCGTAATGATAACCCGTTCAACTACGCCGAATGGTCTATTTTCCACCAAAGCATCCAGACAAATATGTAAATGAGCCGTGCCAATTACCTGATCACCCATTTCATACACAAACAAGAAACTGTTTGGATTATTCCGAACCTCTTCAATCCGTTCTGCCAGTACCTTCGTGTTTAAGTTGTTTGGCAATAATTCTGTATACAGCCTTTCAATAACCGCTGCATCTCTAGCTTCTGCCTCTCTTATCATCAAGCTTCCCCCCCTGTTACCTCACTTGATAACTTAAAATGATATCACCGTTGTCCTCGAATTCACCCGTGTCCTGAAATCCGCAACGTTTGTACAGCGCATTTGCCGCAATGTTATGTGGAACATGGGATACCCTGATCTGCTGGCAGTCACTTCTCTCTTGCAACATACAAACCACTTCTTGAATGGCAAGTTTACCGTAACCCTTCCCCTGGTACTTCTCGTCAATCATGAAGCGCAGAATCCAGTAATATCCGTCATTGTAGATCTCGTTATCAAATAAAATAAAACCGACCATCTGATCCTCTGCCAAAATGCCGTACGGTTTGGACGTAATTTCCTTCGTTGCATGAATCAATGAATCCGCATTGCTTGCGACCAAATCCAGCTGATCTTCCCGTGGTTTAAGGTGGATGCACTCAAGTTCATTTTCTTTGGTTATAGGTCGTAACGTCACTTGCTCCATACCCACAATCCTCTCTCCTTGCAGCTTATTTACTAGATTTTCTTGATCAATATAATCTCCAGAGGTTGTGTATCCAGCAATAGAGCCCCTGCATCAACATACCCCAGCTTTCGATAGAAATGTTGGGCATGTTCGTCTGATTGTGTTGAAGTCATCACCGTATCGAAGCCTTGTTGCTTCATTAAATTTTCCCAGTGATGCACGACTTTTTTGCCATATCCGCCGTTTCGATAGGGTTCATCAATCCAGATCATATTCATGAAGGGAAGGTTATCCCAAAAGTAACCGTACCTCATCCATCCAACTCTTGATCCCTCGTCCTCGTCCCATAGGATGAATATTTCTTTCTCACTAATCTTCGTTTTCACAAGTGGCTGATGGATATGCCGATCTCTTTCAATGATGTAGTCGTAGTCAGCTTCCGTTGCATACTCAATCTTCATTTGTAATACTCCCTTCATTAACTACGTCCATCATAACCCAAAATGTGGTATATGCGAACAGTTCTTTCCTCTTTTTCTCCCATGCCAAAAAACCACGGTTTCCCGTGGCTGCACTCGCTCTATTTTCCTCAATCCGCTGTTGATCCGCTGACCAATTGCCCCTTGTACCATACGGCCTGCCGCGCAGATCGCCGCGCAACGGCTTCCGCCGAACAACTCGCATGCACCAATACAAAACTCGCGGTGTCGCCTACCTTCGGCCATACCTGTTCCCCTTGTGAATCCAGCGGTGTCATACCCCCTGTTACGAATGCCAAAGATTGAGATAAGGACAGTTCGTCACTATATCCGTACAGTTCTGCGAACCGTCCCGCTTTCTCAAGCATATCCCCATTGCCAAAAGGAGACCAATGATCCGTCAAGCTGTCTGTGGCCAGCTTCACGTTCACACCCATACGGCGGAGCATGGGAAGAGGCATCATCGTTCTGCCAATGGGCACCGTGGAAGCAATGCTCATCCCAAGCGAGGCCATTCGCTGCGCCATGTCTTCTGCTTCTTGGTGCTCTGCGCGGGCGAACCAGAACGCATGACTTACCGTAACTTTACCCTGAAGCCCTGCTGCTTCGGTCAGATTTGCGAGTTCCAACAGCGTTTGTTTGCCAGCCTGCCCGCCATCATGCAGATGAATATCGATGCCCGCCTGGTGCTGAACAGCCAGTTCAACCATAGCGTTCAGTGATTTCTCGATCTGTTCGTCCACCGTATAAGGATCAAGTCCGCCCACATGCGTTGCACCTTCCTTCATCGCTTGGCCCATAAGCTCCACTGAATGGGAGCGAAGCAGTCCATGCTGCGGGAAAGCCACGATCTCCGAAGAGATTTTGCCCGAAAATGATTCCAGAGCCTGCCGCGTCGCTTCCAGTCTTTTCAAGCCACTGACAGGTTCAATATTGCAATGACTACGTACATGAGTGGAACCGTACCCCTGAATCAAGGTCAGAATACTCTCCGCTTGACGCTGGGCATCTGGTAACAACTTGGGCAACAGAACCTTTTCTTCTTCAATACGATCGAAAATACTGGAGATACGTTTAACGGCTGTCCACGGCCCATCGTAGTAGGTTTTATCCAGATGAATATGTGCCTCCTCGAACGAAGGCAACAGCAGAAGTCCCTTGCCATCTACTTGTGGTAGATCGCTAGACAGCCGGTTGTTTCCTTCCACAATCTCCGCGATCACTCCATCTTTAATCCGCAGATGAGCGGGGCTTGTCCGTGTCCCCGTCACCTGTTCTCCCTCCCGAACATAACCCCGCTCCACAGTCACGTTTGTTAACCGATAAGCCTGCTTCATCATGTCATCCCTCTTTTCTTACCCGGCATTACGTCCCCCGGATACAGATTGATCTATGATCCATGGTACCATACGGTTTCACAGGGCAAAAATACGTAAAACGTTGGTGTTCCATATGCGGAACGTTTGTATTACTCTACTTAATACATGTAAAAAAACAGGCACAATACGTGCCTGCCCCGTCCACTCACCTTAATCTTCTTGATTACGCGAGTCTATTAAAAATGAAACCGCGCATGTCCTCCATCGGTCACGCCTTCAATCTGTTCGATATCCAGCAGTCTGCGCTTCATCTCCAGACCTCCACGAAACCCGGTCAGCTTGCGATTAGCCCCTATAATGCGGTGGCATGGTAGCAGAACCGGAATTGGATTGGCTCCATTTGCAGCACCAACTGCTCGCACAGCCGAAGGTCTTCCAATCGCAGCAGCTATATCACCATAGGTCCGAATTTCACCGTAAGGCACACGCCCTAGCTCTCTCCATACCTCCTGCTGGAAGTTCGTTCCGATCAAGTCCAGTGGGATCGCATCTGTATAAGCCATCGATTCTCCTGCAAAATAGGACTGCAACCAGTCCATCATACCTGTTTGTTTCAGAGCATCCTCATTCTCTTCCAGTTCCACGCCGGGTGCAACTTTCTGTATCCAGCCGTTCCAGTCCTCCAGTGTTTCGTTGGGCATGACCACTCGGCACAATCCCTCTTCCGTAGCGAGCAGCACCCATGGACGACCGTCCAACTGCATCGTGGTGTACATCAACTTTTTTCTCATTCGTTTACCGCCCTCTCCCTGGTGGAATGCTTAATGCTAGAACTAGGAGGTAATCTGCTTCTTCACCTTACGTTTCATACTGCGGATCATCTGCTTGCTCTCTGGATCCACGCGATAAGATTCCGTGATTTTCTGAAGTGCCTTATTATACGTAAAATCGTCCAGGGTATTATGGTGCAGATAACGCATAGTCACCTCAGGTTGTTTCACATAAGCCATTGAGATGGCCCAAGCAACTGCCATTTTCACATAATACGCCTCGTGCCTAATCTGATCCAATGCAGATAGAACCTGATCGATATATCTCTCATTCAGATAAAAATTCAACAGCATTACCACACCAAACCGGATTTCATATTCCTGATCAGATCTCAGATACGGCTGCAAGAACGCCCACATGGGCTCCGAATGAACCTTCGTATATTTCAGTCCAGCACAGAAGCTGTCACACACCGACCAGTTGTCAATCTTCGGTACAAATGTTTCAATAGCCTTTAACAGTTCGTCCAGATCAGCCTGTACATGTCCAATGACCATTGCTTGCAACATCACTTCTTCAAAATATTCATCCTCTGCCGTTTCCAGATACGTGCGCCAGTCCCCGGCGGCAAGTTGCTTGGCAATTTTTCGTAAGGCTGGCAACCTTACACCTAGTACATTCGTGATGTTGGGAATAAGTGCAGCCGAGAATTTCTGATACTCCGGCTCAACCATGCTGAGCAATTGTGTTCTGATATCTACTTCCACTAGCGCATGTCCTCCTCGTCTGTTGCTGTACAACAAGTATATCCTTGAAGTGGCTGTTTGTAAGCCCATATCGAATGTTTGAGCAAGATTACAATATCATTTTGGGACTCTCATTTTTTCTCCATTTGTTTAATTCCCAACCCATTTCGTTTAAAAATATGAAGCTGACCGAATAGAAAGGAGTATCGATATGAACGGACCTCATACCAAGAAAGATTTCTCCGTGGAGGAGATCACCGAACAACTCGTGCAACATGTACAATCCCGGAACCTTCCCGATTTCTATAAATTGGTGAAAGAACTGCATCCCTACGACCTCTCACTTGTATATAAAAAGTTCCCTGAAGAAGAAACCAATCGGTTTTTGCTTCTATTCAAACCCGATGCTCTGGCGGATCTCGCCGAGACCTTAAAGCTGCACGAACAGATTCAACTGTTTGAACGACTTGGGCCGGAACGAACACTTGAAGTCATGCAGCAGATGGACAAAAGTGATCTGATCCGGTTCATGCACGATTTGCCTGCCAAACGCAGAGAAGAATTGCTTTCCAACATGAACCTAGATCACTCTGCCATTATCCGATCCGTGCTTAATTACCCGCCGGAAACGGCAGGACGCATCATGACAGATCAATATCGGACCCTGCTCGCTCATGAGACAGCCAAGGAAGCCTTACGACAATCGCAAGGTACCATGCATATCTCAGCCTCCAGTTATCTCTATGTAACCGATAATGAAGGCAAACTGGTCGGTGTCGTGAGTTATCGATCCCTTGCCTTGGCTGACGATAAGACCCAGGTTGAAGAACTGATGACCCGGCGGGTGATCCATGCAACGGTAGATATGGACCAGGAAGAAGCAGCACAGCTTCTACAGCGTTATGAGTTTATTGCACTTCCGGTGGTGGATGAAAATCACAGGTTATGCGGTATCATTCAGATGGATGATGTCATCGATATTATTATGGATGAAGCAAGTGAAGATTTGGCCAAGATGGGGGGCGGTAGCAAGGATATCGACTTTGATACCAAACCACTCGTGGCCGTCAGACGCAGGCTTCCCTGGCTCATCTTGCTTCTATTGATTGGTCTAATCTCGGGAAGTATTGTGGATTTCTTCGAGGATACACTCAATCAGGTTGTAGCACTGGCATTTTTCATGCCGATGATCGCAGGTATGACCGGTAACACAGGAACGCAGTCTCTGGCTGTAGTGGTACGCGGACTGATCGGACGCAAGCTCGACAAAGCCACCGTACTCGCACTGATTGGTCGGGAGATCAAGGTAGGCATAATGATCGGCTTGGTATGTGGATTACTGATTACCGTCATCGCTTATTTCTGGCAAGGGGACTGGCTACTGGGTGCCATTATTGGGGTATCTCTGTTCCTCACTCTTGTCATTGGCACACTAACCGGTACCTGTATTCCGCTTCTGCTTAGTCGTTTCAAAGTCGACCCGGCTGTTGCCTCTGGCCCATTAATCACCACATTGAATGATATCTTGTCCCTGTTTATCTATTTTGGAATCGCCACACGTTTCCTCGATGCCTTGATGTAAATAAGTTGGGCATACAGCAAAACAGACCTGATCCTGAGATCAAGGTCTGTTTTTTCATTTTACCAAGTGTTACGCTGATCTTTTATTTTTATTATAGATATCAAACGCTACAGCGAGCAGTAGTACCAATCCCTTAATTCCCTGCTGCCAGTCAATACCGAGACCAATCAGGGACATCCCGTTATTCAGCACACCCATAACCAAACCACCGATGATGGCACCAAATACCGTACCTATGCCCCCTGAAGCGGAAGCACCACCGATGAAACAGGCCGCAATGGCATCCAGCTCGAAGTTGGTACCCGCTCTTGGCGTAGCTGCATTCAGACGTGCGGCGAAGATCAACCCGGATACCGCGGCAAGTGTACCCATGTTCACGAAAACCCAGAAGGTTACCTTTTTTGTTTTGACCCCAGACAGACCTGCGGCCTTCTCATTACCTCCAAGCGCATACACATGCCGTCCCATGACAGTACGATTCATAACGAAGGAGTACACAACGATCAGGACAAACAGCAGGACCAGGATATTCGGAATACCTGCATAACTTGCGAGTACAAATGTAAACAGATTTGTCACAACAGCCACCACAATCAACTTGAGCAAAAACAGTCCCTGTGACACGACTTCAAATCCATATTTTCGCTGGGAACGGCGTTCCCGTAGTTCATTGACAATGTACCAGACGGTGAGCACAAGACCCACAATAATAGATACCAGACCAAAACCTGAGAATTGAATGTCCGCCAGGAAGCCAGAGCTTATTTTCTGGAATCCACCCGGGAAAGGAGAGATCGATTGCCCCTCCAGCACGATCATCGTTAAGCCGCGGAATAGCAGCATCCCTGCCAGCGTCACGATAAATGCCGGAATCCGCACATAGGCGATCCAGAAGCCCTGCCATGCACCGATCAAAGCGCCAACCAGCAAGGAAGCGATGACCGCAAGCCAAGCCGGAAGCTGCCAATCAACCATCATAATCGCGGCAACGGCACCAACAAAGGCTGCAATGGAACCAACAGACAGGTCAATATGCCCGGTAATGATGACCAGCACCATTCCGATTGCCAGCACCAAAATGTAACTGTTCTGCAAAATCAAATTGGTAATATTAATCGGCTTGAGCAACAGCCCGCCTGTCAGTACCTCGAACAAGAGCATAATCACTACCAAGGCAATAATCATGCCGTATTGACGGATATTATTTTTGAACAGTTTTGTTATCATTTCCATGCTTGCCGCCTCCAGACTTGGTCATATATCTCATCAACGTTTCCTGCGATGCTTGCTCCCGGCTGACTTCACCGGTGATTCGTCCGGCATTCATCACATAGATCCGGTCACACAGGCCAAGAACCTCCGGAAGCTCGGATGAGATTACCAGTACGCCCTTGCCTTCAGCAGCAAGCCGATGAATGATCGTATAGATTTCGAATTTCGCTCCCACATCAATACCGCGGGTAGGTTCATCCAGAATAAGAATATCTGGTCCGGCAAAAATCCATTTGCTGAGCACCACTTTTTGCTGGTTACCTCCACTTAGATTACCGGTCTTCTGCAAAATACTTGGTGCTTTGATGTTCATGCTTTTCTTCATCTTTTCCGCCACGAGTACTTCTTCACGCTCGTTCACTACTGCGTTTCCCGTCAGCTTGCTCAAACCCGTTAAGGAAATATTGCGCTTGATGTCATCCATCAGAATGAGTCCGTATTCCTTTCGGTCTTCTGTCACATAAGCAAACCCATTCTGAATAGCCTCTGTGACGGTATTGTTGTGGATCGGTTTACCATTCTTAATGAGTTGACCCGAAATATTCCGGCCATAAGATTTGCCAAAGATACTCATGGCAAGCTCGGTACGCCCAGCGCCCATCAGCCCGGCAATACCTACAATCTCACCACGTCTGATATTCATATGGATCTGATCCAGTACTTTCCGCTCGGCATGATGTTCGTGATATACCGTCCAGTCCTTTACCTCAAGGATAACTTCACCAATGGTCGCATGACGTTCCGGATAACGGCTGGTGAGATCACGTCCTACCATTCCGCTAATAATCCGGTCCTCGGTCACTTTTTCCTTCTTCATATCCAACGTCTCAATTGTCTTGCCATCCCGTAAAATAGTCACCGAATCGGATACCTTGGATACCTCATTCAGCTTGTGTGAGATCAGGATGCAGGCGATGCCCTGTTTCTTGAATTCCAGCATCAATTGCAGCAGATTTTCACTGTCGTCCTCGTTCAGCGCAGCGGTTGGCTCATCCAGAATAAGCAGCCGCACCTTTTTGGAGAGCGCTTTCGCAATTTCGACCAGTTGCTGCTTGCCTACCCCGATGCTGGATACCAGCGTGTTTGGATTTTCGCTCAGTCCCACCTTCGAGAGCAGTTCTCGTGTACCTACAAAAGTTTCCTTCCAGTTGACAATTCCTCTACTGGCACGCTCATTGCCCAGATATATATTTTCCGCGATTGAAAGGTAGGGAATCAGGGCCAACTCCTGATGGATAATGACGATCCCCAGATCCTCGCTCTGCTTAATATCCTTGAACTCACAATTTTTGCCCTGAAATAAAATGTCACCTTCATACGTGCCATGTGGATATACACCACTCAGTACCTTCATCAACGTAGATTTACCTGCGCCATTTTCACCACATATGGAATGAATTTCGCCTTCACGGACTTTCAGATTGACATTTTCCAGCGCTTTGACGCCAGGAAAGGTTTTGGTGATGTTTTTCATTTCCAGAATGATTCCGGCCATGGGATGTGCTCCTTTCATTTATTATTTCAGTCCGATTTCTTCCTTCGTGTAATACTGTGTACCAACGATATCCTGCTCCACATTTGTACGGTCCACCGAGATGGGATCCAAGAGATACGCTGGAACAACCTCAATTCCGTTGTTATATGATGTTTTGTCATTAACTTCCGCCTGTTTTCCTTGCAAAATACTATTGGCCATCTCTACCGTCTTCTCCGCTAGCTTCCGTGTATCCTTGAATACCGTCTGCGTCTGTTCCCCGGCCACAATGGACTTAATTGAGGCAAGCTCAGCATCCTGTCCTGTAATAACGGGCAGCGGTTTGTTCGAAGTACCGTAACCAATCCCTTTCAAGGATGAGATGATACCAATACTGATTCCATCATAAGGAGATAATACTGCATCCAGATTATCACCCGAGTAATAGGCACTCAGCAGGTTATCCATCCGTGACTGGGCCAATGCACCGTCCCAGCGCAAGGTTGCAATCTGGGCCATCGTCATCTGCTTGCTGCGTACCACCAGTTTGCCGGAATCGATGTACGGCTTCAGCACAGACATCGCACCGTCGAAGAAGAAATAGGCGTTATTATCATCAGGAGAGCCACCAAACAGCTCAATGTTAAACGGTCCTTTTCCATCCTTGAGTCCAAGCTTTTGTTCGATGTAGGAGGCTTGAAGCACACCCACCTTAAAATTGTCGAACGTGGCGTAATAGGTTAAGTATGGCGTATTGCGAATGAGCCGATCATACGAGATCACTTGTATCCCTTCGTCATGCGCTTTCTTGATCACATCCGTTAATGTGTTGCCATCCACGGACGCGATGACCATCACATCCACACCTTTGGTGATCATGTTTTCAATCTGTGAAATCTGATTTTCAACCACGTCCTCAGCATACTGAAGATCGGTTTTGTACCCCTGCTCCTGAAACAGACGGACCATGTTCTCCCCGTCTCCCACCCATCGTTCTGATGATTTGGTTGGCATCGATATACCGACATATCCCTTTTCTTTGCTGCCTGGCCCACTCTCTGCCAGATTGCAGGCCGAGAGCATCAAGGTCATCACCAGAAGCCAGATGAGCATTGCTCCTTTTTTCATATGAAGTTCCCCTTTCCTCACATCATACGGTTCTGATTGAGTTATAAGATAACGCTTACAATGCATGTGGTACATTCTGTTGCTTGGTGTTCCTATCTGAGACCAATAGTAGCATTGGAGATACTGCAAGGTCTTTGCACGTTTTGAACCTTTTTTATAAAAATTTAACTTTTGATGGAAACGCTTAAAGTACAAGTGTGATCCATGAGATACCATTCCAGAGTCAAAAAAAAAAGGACATGCTCCACTTCGCTTCACACGAAGTAGAACACATCCATCTCATTTATCACATGTCTAAGTGAATAACTGTAATACGATATTTAATTCGCAGAAGGATGATAGGCTGTCCCCCCGTTCTTTCGATATTGCACTGGTGAAATGCCCATTGTTTTCTTAAATGCAGTGCTGAAATAATGTTGGGTATCATAACCTACACGATCAGCTATGGTGTGGATCGGCAGTGTTGTTGAATCTAATAACTGTATAGCCTTGCGAATGCGAGCATGCGTGACAAGCGTGACAAAGGAATCATTCAGCTCTTTCTTCAGCACACGACTAAGATATACGGCAGATACTTGTAGACGGGAAGCAAGCGATTCCAGGGTCAGTTCCCGCTCGGCATATTCTTCGTGAATAAGTTGTCTTGCCCGGCGAACCAGAGGCGACAACTGTACTTCCCCGAATACCCGTTCACGGCAATGACGGTACGTATCCGGCGTTTCTTCCAGTGTCCCTGCATGTGTCTCCACATGAGCATGAATGGCAATATTCAGGCAAGAACTGATCTGTTGTTCCAGAAGGGACTCTATTTCTTCAGGGGCTTCCTGCCACAGACACATGCCGATCAACCCGCTTACGTCCCGAAACAGGACATGTGGCACGTCCCCCAGCAGTTCACTAATTATATTTTCCACTGCAAACAGAAACAACTGACGATCATTCTCTCTCAGTATCGTCTGACGAGCTTCAGCGGCAGGCCAGCGTACGACCCCGATCTGCACAGGTGGGACGGGGGGCAGCCGCAAAAACACAAGCTGCTCCGTCAGATTCCTCCCTTCAGCCTGCCCCTCCAGCCACTCCAGCATAAATCGCTGGCGAAGCAACGGGATATTACGTTCAATCTGATGAGCTGCCTGTTGTACATATGCCGTCCTCTGGTGCTCTTCAGTAAGTCGCTGATGCAATCGCTCAAGTGCAGCATATAATTGTTCTGCTTGCACAGGTTTTAGAATGTAATCCTCTACGCCAAGACGAACCGCCTCCTGCGCATATGCAAATTCATCATGTCCCGAGATGATCAGGTAACGACAGCCTGGACACTTCTGCTGAAGGGCACGGATTAGTTCGATTCCGTTCAGAAATGGCATATTCATATCAACGAGAACAATATCCACACCCAAATCAGCCGCCCGTTCCAGCGCTTCCTCGCCATCTTCCGCTTCACCAACAACCTCCATCCCGAGAGTTGTCCAGTCAATGGCATCCCGAATTCCCTCACGAATGATCGGTTCATCATCAGCGATGAGCACGCGGTATTTCTTCGCCACATGGCTATCCGGCATAATCTCCATTACTGTAGTCAATGCGGATGTCTCATCTGTTTCAGTGGAAGTTGTCACGGCCGATTTCATGAATTTTCCCATTCACTCTCCTGCCTCTCTTCGTTATTGATTTGCTTGGTTGGTGGGAGCTCTCGCATCAACGGATGAATGATGGTCACACTCGTTCCTTCACCTTCCTGGCTCTCCAGCACAATACCGTATTCATCGCCAAAGGACAGCCGGAGACGGGCCTGCACATTCAACATTCCATAACTTTTGCCTGTCATCCCAGGCGAAGACGCTTCCAAACTTGCTAACGGAGCTTCGAGCAACTGCTGCATCTCGGCAAGCCGTTCGTTGGACATTCCTGCTCCATTATCATGAATGGTCAGCAGCAGTCTGTTATGTTCCAATCTGGCTTCCACCCGAATGTGTCCCGGCCCACGCCTGCCCTTGATTCCATGATAGATTGCATTCTCTATCAGGGGCTGAAGCAGCAGCTTTAACACAAAAAGGTCCCGCAGTTCCTCTGGAATATTCAATGTATACTGAAGACGATCGCGGTATCGTGTCTGCTGAATTTGCATATAGCTGGTCATATGCTCAATCTCGGAGTGCAGTGGAATGTAATCCTGTCCTTTACTAAGCCCTATGCGAAATAATCGAGATAACGCGCCAACCATGCCGGATACATCTTCCGCACCCTCTTTGCGTGCCATCCAATGAATCGTATCCAAGGTATTGTACAAAAAGTGTGGTTTGATATGCTCCTGCAAACTTCGCATTTCAGCGTCGCGCTTCTGCCGCTCCCGCAATTCATTTAGTGATATCAGTTGTCGAATCTGTGCCAGCATTCGGTTATAACTGTTGCCAAGCATGCCAATCTCATCAGCGCGATCGCTCCAGCGGCCTGGTCTGAGATTGCCAGTCTCCGCCCTGCGCATATAGGACATGAGCCGGAAAATGGGCTGAGCAATGGAACGGGAGAACCATAAAGAGGCGCTCAGGCCAAACAAACACACCACAAATACAAAGCTAACCACGTAAAACTGGATTTGGCGTACTTCGGATATCGAGTCTCTTGTGGGAAATACCCCTACCGTTCTCCAACCCGTAAAGGTAGACGACTGATACATGAATAATAACGTTCCACCTTCTGTTTCGGCGGTAAATGTTCCACTCTCACCAGAGGGGAACCAGTCTGTGGGAATGTGTTCTATTAGCGGGTGCTCCGGCTTGTATACACTTTGACCTTCTGCATCCGTCACCATCACATAACCGGATTTCCCCAAGGTTACATTACGGGCAGCCTGAGAGACGGACCTTAGTTTAAGATCAATCATAATCACGCCTCGCACACGTCCTGACGCTTCATCCGTTATGGAACGTGCAACCGATACAATCTCATCATCCTTGTAGCGTACATGTGTCGTGAGATTACGCTCTTTCGGCTGACCCAATACCATGAAGATGCCCGGATTGGCCGAAGCTTTTTGGTACCAATGTTCCTGGATCAGGCTCTGTTCCACTCGGGGATACATCTCGTTGCTAATATAGTCACCACTTGCATTGACAAGAACAATCCCGGCGATTTCAGGATACAATGTTGTGAACCCCTGCAAGGTCTGTTTGATGCCATATAACCGATTTTGCTCCGTTTCGGCATTGGTGTCCATGTTCATCGGTTCGATACCTGCATCATCATTCAGTGGCATTTTGTCGTTCATAAAAGCATCAATATCCGGGTCAAATGCAATCAGATAGGTCATGTTTTGCAAATTCTCCATTTTGCTGTTCAGAGCTTCATTCACTTTGCCAATCAGTTGCATGGTATGCCCTTCAACCTGTCGTTCAACAACCCGCTCCACCGTCCAGTTCACAAGCAACCCAAGCCCTACGGAAGGCACAATGGCGAATAACAGAAAAAGCAGCATCAGCTGGTACCGAAGGGGCATATTACGCAAGCGTAAACGCCGAATCCCGTTCCTGAAAGTGGAGAGAATTGCTCTCCTACTCCAAGGCCTTGGACTCTTGAAATACTCCTTGTTATTTGGCATAGTAATCATCCACATCCGAGCGTGTCACCACAGAGATCCCTGTGTCCACCATCACGGGAAGCGGTGCATTTTCACCGGATGAGGATGGGGCAGGAACCGTTAACTGGTGATGCAGATGGAACAGATATTGGAGTGACCAATATCCCATATTCCAGGTTCCCTGTGCAATTGTAGCTGAGATCGTACCGTTCTTGATCATATCCAATGTAGTTTTATTTGTATCAAACGAAATAATCTGCAATGGATGTCTGTCCCCGGCAGTTTGAACGGCCTCCCCCGCTCCTGCCCCTCCGGTAGCTTCAGTCACAAAAATACCCGCCAGCTGGGGATGTTCCTTCATCATTCTGATTGTTTCGTCTCTGGATACCATCGCATCACCGTGTCCGTCTGCAACTTCAACAATCTGCATGGAAGGGTATCTCTCCTTGATCGTATCGCGGAAACCCTTCGTGCGCTCTTCATGATTTTGTTGTCCGGGCAAGGTTAATACCGCGACCTCTCCCTCACGACCCAGCAGTTCAGCCATTTTATCGGCAGCCATTACACCCGACTTGTAATTATCTGTCCCAAGAAAAGAATAGGCCTGGCTATCAGGTGCATCCGCGTCAAATAATACAACAGGGATATCTGCGTCGATTGCCTTGTTAATCGCTGGAACTAACGATTGAGGATCGATTGCAGATATAGCAATGCCTGCGGGCTTGCGAGCGATAGCCTGCTCGATTACCATGGTCTGCTCCTTCGCATCATACCGGGTAGCCCCGCGATATTCTACGGTCACGCCAAGTGCATCCGCGGCATCCTCGAAACCTTTGAGCGGGCTCTTCCAATACTCCAGCCCGGACTGGAATGTAATCATGATATACGTCTCTCCGATATCACCGCGCAACCCCCGGTCCTCCCAAGAACTGTTTACCTGACTGGTGTATTCAAACCTCAATACATACAACGCAAATGCTGAGATTAGCAAAATGTAAACAAGTAGCATTTTTTTCATTCCGTTCACTTCCTCAAGTCGTCTGATCACCTTGTACATCGTCTAAATTGTAAACGCAATCATTCAAAAAGAAAACTCCCTCGTATCTTTTAAAAGCAAGCTCCTGTTGCTAACGATGCACCCGCTGCAATAATGTACTATATGGTTTCTCCCTCTGGACGTATGATCATGGAACTAAACTACAACCAGAGGAGAGCATCATCCTTATGAATCTTGCATCTTTTTTAATCTACTGCATCGTCGTAACATTTACCCCCGGCCCCAGCAATATCGTAATTCTTTCTTCCGTACAACAGGTTGGGGCGCGTCAAACGATGCACTATGTCTGGGGAGCTACGTTGGCATTTGGTCTGCTGCTTACCGCTTCAGCTTTTCTTAATCAGCTTCTTGCGGGAGTGTTACCCGGAATTCTGAAGGTGATGCAGATTGTCGGCGGCCTGTACATGGTGTATCTGGCGTACCAGATCTACAAGATGGGTACGACCGAGGATGCACCGAAACAAGTTGCCGGATTTTGGAACGGTTTCATCATGCAATTTGTGAATCCAAAGGTCGTCTTGTTTACTTTCACTGTCATTCCAAGTTATGTATTGCCCTTTTATCAAAGTTCATTCTCATCGTTTCTGTTCGTGGTGTTAATTACCTTCATTGGATTTCTGGCCTATTCCAGTTGGGTTGTTTTTGGCACGGTTTTCAGAACGTTGCTGAATCGCCACCAAAAATTACTGAGTATTCTCATGGCCCTTTTTTTGTTATACTCAGCCATTATAGTATCCGGATTAATCTAAAGCTTGGGAGGTGTGCTGCATGGAACGGTTTAACTATAAAAAGTCGCAAGACGTGCTGGCACTATCCGCCAGCTTTACTGATTTTGCATACAAAAAACATTGCCATGAAGAGTATGCGGTCGGCGTAACCCTGCGTGGCATTCAACAATACAACCTGGACGGACAATATCAGGCATCTCACCAAAATGGTGTCATGTTGTTTAACCGTGAACAGTCTCATGATGGAAGCTCCTATGATAAGGCTGGCATTGACTATGTGATGCTGTATTTGAAGCCTGAATTGGTAGAGGAGATTATAGGCAAAAAGGAATTGCGTTTTGGAAGTCCCATCGTCTATGATCCCGAGCTTGCACGTAAGATCCTGATGCTGAACGATGCCGTTCAACTCAGACAGGACGAAGCCGAGTGCAGCGAACGGGTCTTCGATCTCGTTCACCTGCTGGCTCAGAAGGAAATGGACACCAAGCTCTGGTTGCCTCAGGACAACCTGGTCCGCAAAGCCAAGGAAATCATGTTTTGCAGCACCGAAGATGTGCTCAAGCTGGACAACCTGAGCTCCGAATTTGGCATGTCCAAGTTTCAATTTATCCGTGAATTCAAAGCACAAGCAGGCATATCCCCCTACCAGTTTTTCTTAAACTGCAAAGTGGAGCGTGCCCGTCAATCCATCGAAAAGCAGAAGGACGTATATACTGCTGTTGCCGATTGTGGATTCGTTGATCTGACCCATCTGAACCGTCATTTCAAACGGGTATTTGGTGTCACAGCTTATGAATACATGTTGCAGCTGAACTAGCTGCATCGGATCGATAATCTCGACTCCAAATGGGTGAAATTTTGACGCCACTCCTGAAAATCCCCGTATGGAACGCGGATGTACCTCGACGTTCTTACGGGGATTGACTTGTTTTTCAATCATACAAACCTTTTGTTATACAATCCAACTTTCAATTTTCATCAGACCTGCAATCAGATTCTTTTCTTTCGTTTCCATATCCACACGATTGCCAACGCTGCCAATAAAATGACTCCACCATATAATATGAGTTGGATATATTCACTTCTCCCATCGGTGGTTTCTCCAAAATCTTCTTTACTTACAAGCTTTCCCGCACCCAGCAATTTCAGATCGTCTCCAGCCTGTTCAATTGGAACATTGCCACTGCACAGATTCGTATGAAGCTTATGATCCACTTCATATTGATAAGCATAGATCAGGTAGGATTGATTCTTTTCAAATTGAATGCCACAGGATTCAGATCCACCGTCACTCGCGAGGATTTTCATCTTTTTGGCATTAACCCCCTTCCATGCAGTATCTACATCAAAGGTATACTCTCTTAATAAGCCATCATGCTTCGACTGTTGAGAACGTCCCTTCTCCACCACTTCTCCTGTAAATACAGTTGTGTTTGTCTTCAATCTCTCCTGAACATCACTCTCGACACAACTGCAAGCATACACTCTCTCTCCTGGAAATAGAGCTAACCCAGACGTAACCAACAGTAAGATCAACATGCACATCACCAAACGTCGTTTCATTCCGACCGCTCCCCTCCTACATTCTCTGCTTGAATAAGCGTTGTTAAGGTTACATATTTTTATTGCTGCTATATTTATTGTAAAATTATAGCACAATACAAATATCGTTATGTCCGACATACACAAGGACACAACATACGAAATCAACCATCACGGAGGAACTCAACATTTGATGCACAACTGGAAAAAGAATATCTCCTTCCCGCTGCTCGTTGCAGCGTTATGCATGATCGCCTTTATAAGCATCGCCTTGTCCATCAGCGACAACCAAATTCATCGATTTGATGACACGCTGATCGGCTGGATTCAGGGGTTGGAATCCCCTGGTATGACACAATTCATGCACCTTTTCACCTGGATCGGCAGCGAAATGCCAGTGGTCTTCATTACCATCATCGCCATGATTGTGTTGTACGTTTGCCTGCGACACAAACGCGAACTGCTCTTCCTGGCTTGTGTGCTTGCAGGTTCAACCCTGTTAAATGCATTGCTCAAGCTGGTATTCCAGCGTGCCAGACCTACCATTAACCGGATTATCGAAGTGAGCGGCTATAGCTTCCCCAGTGGGCATTCTATGGCAGCATTTAGCCTGTACGGTGGACTGGCCTTTCTAATCTGGAAACATGTACCCACCGTCACAGGACGTGTGCTGATGATTGTTGCCAGCGCCGTATTTATACTTACCATTGGGATAAGTCGTATCTACTTGGGGGTGCATTATCCAAGTGATATCGTAGGCGGATACTTCTTGAGTGGTTGCTGGCTCTCCACATGTATATGGTTTTATCGGCGGCACTTGGAGCGCATGTCCCAACTGCAAAGCAGAAGGCTGGCATAGGCGGCCCGCTATTGAACTACACAAAGAAATACCCGGCTTTCCTTAACTGAAGGATAAGGATCGCCGGGTATTTTTATATTCATATATTGTAGTCCTGAACACGTTCAGGACCACATGGACCGCTTGTCCCATTTAAGGGAACAGACGGGTCTGGTTTTTTTTAGCCAATTTATAACTCTTCACCATTGGATTCAATGACTTTTTTGTACCAGTGGAAACTCTTCTTCGGTGTTCTGCTCAAGTCTCCGTTACCGTCGTTGTCTTTATTGACATGAATGAAGCCATAACGCTTCTTCATCTCTCCAGTGGATGCACTAACCAGGTCGATACATCCCCACATGGTGTAGGCAATCAGATCTACGCCGTCAGCTACCGCTTCTTTCATCTGTTCAATGTGACCTTTCAAATAATCAATGCGATAGTCATCTTGAATGGAGCCGTCTTCCTCTACCACATCGACAGCACCCAGACCGTTTTCAACCACCATCAGTGGAATCTGATAACGATCATACAGATGATTCAGCGTGTAACGCAGTCCTTTTGGATCGATCTGCCAACCCCAGTCGGAAGCTTCGAGATATGGATTTTTGATACCGCCCAGCAGATTACCTTCTGCTCTCTCAAGGGACTCATCCGCACTTTCAACCAAAGACATATAATAACTGAAGGAGTAGAAGTCTACGCAGCCTTCACGCAAGGTCTGCTCGTCTCCCGGTTGCATCTCGATCTGGATACCTTCTTCGGCGAAGAAACGTTTGGCGAATCCAGGATACGCGCCACGAACCTGTACATCACCGCAGATCATATTGGAGATTTGGTCTTTCTTCTGTGCAAGCAACATGTCGTCCGGGTTACATGTGTTTGGATAGGTGGTCATGAAAGCGACCATACAGCCGATCTGGAAATCAGGGTTAATCTCATGTCCCAGCTTCACCGCTTTGGCACTCGCAACGAATTGGTGATGTAATGCCTGGAAACGAGTCTGAGGATCATCCACTCCGTCGACCAGTGTTTCTTTACCTTCAAACAGAATACCTGCAGCCATATAAGCACCCATCGGCATCGTCAGACAGTTAATTTCGTTGAACGTCAGCCAGTATTTGACCTGATCCTTGTAACGGTTGAACAGGGTTGTACAATAACGGATATAACAATCGATAACTTCACGGGAAGCCCAGCCGTTATACTTTTGTGTCAGACCGAATGGCGTTTCATAATGGGAGATCGTTACGAGCGGCTCAATATTGTATTTTTTCAACTCGGCAAAAACATTATCGTAGAACTGCAATCCCTCTTCGTTTGGCTCCAGATCATAACCGTTCGGATAGATCCGGGACCAGTTGATGGACATGCGGAACATTTTGAAGCCCATCTCTGCCATCATGGCAATATCTTCTTTGTAATGTCCGTAAAAATCAACCGCTTCATGGCTCGGATAATACGTGCCCTCTTCCAATACAGGCGTAATCCGGCGTGGGGTCGTGTGGGTTCCCCCTGTCATCATGTCAGACGTGCTCGGCCCTTTGCCACCTTGATTCCATCCACCCTCGAATTGATTGGCAGCCGTTGCGCCACCCCAGTAAAATCCTTCTTTCATTGTCATGACCAGTTCCTCCTTAATAATTAACTCATTTCGGTATAAAGTGCTTGATATTATGCGAGTAGCCGTTCCGGTCACGAATCGTTCTTCTGATCGCTGTTATCCTCGGATTTCTTTTATTCCCATTTCTAAATGGAAAAATCCCATGATAGCGTTTGCTTCCGAAGTAGCTTTCTTACAGAAAGCTTTTAGCGAACACTTCGTTTTTTCAGAATCGATATCGTCCCCTTCACTACTCCCCAATAAATGAAGAACAAATTATAAATCTGAGTCAAAATGTCTTGGTAAGACTTTTACACCAGTGTACCACCCATACCCTGACACCTGTTGTCATGGTATAATCAGAGCATGGAAAATAACCGACTATTTCGAATGTTGCTTTTGTTATTGGAGAAAAAGAAAGCCACTGCACCCGAACTCGCCCGTATGTTCGAGATTTCTGTACGTACGGTGTACCGCGATATCGATCGGTTAAGTGCTGCGGGCATTCCCGTCTATACAACGACCGGCAAGCATGGCGGTATTCATCTGATGGACAACTATGTCATGGACAAGTCCCTGTTGTCGGAAGAAGACCAGAATGAAATTTTGATGGGACTATACAGCATCAGTGCGATCCCCCATCTTAACAGTGCCCATATGCTACAACGGCTAACCGCCCTTTTTGATCACAAGCTGGATTGGATCGAATTCAATTTCTCACCATGGGGCAGCATCCCTCTGCAGGAGAGAGAGCTGTTCAATCAGGTGAAACAAGCTATATTAACGAATCAACTGATTACGTTTCATTATGTTAATTCGGATGGTGAGAAGAGCATTCCGACCGTGGAGCCACAGAAGCTTATTTTCAAAAACAGTACATGGTACTTCAAAGGCTACATTCATGATGATCCTGATCGGAAAGAATTCGAGACATTTAAGATGAAACGGATCACCCAGTTGACTTTTCTGGCGAGAAAACACGATCACTCTGTTACTGCCGGATCAAACGACCCTGAATCAGAAGCAGCTCCTGTCCTGACTCCTCTTACACTCTCGTTCTCCAGCAATATTGCATACCGAGTGTATGATTTTTTCGAACCCTCCCTCATTAAAAAAGAGCCTGATGGCAGGCTCCGTGTGTCTCTCGAACTGAATGTAGGGGAATGGCTCTACTCCTTCCTGCTGTCGTTTGGTTCCGAGCTGACCGTAATCGAGCCTGTTCATGTTGGACAGGAATTGCTCAGACGTCATATCAAAGCCGTTGAACATTTGCAGAACGTCATGAACAAACTTCCCAACAATGAATGATATAATATAGGCCTATACAACTTTTGATCACAGCTGACTCTCCGTCATCCATCTGACCGAAGGAGGTTTATCCATGCAAGACATTAGACGCAACAATGTGGAACGTTTCAAAGGTTTTGGTACGTTATACGATCAGAATCGACCAGCTGCTCCCACTGAAGTGGTGGATATTCTAACGACATATCTTGGCAGCACTCCACGTATGGTCGCAGATATTGGTTGTGGCACCGGCTTATCCTCGTGGATCTGGCTTAATGAAGCTGAACGTATCATCGGCTTTGAACCCAGCGATGACATGAGGTCTGTAGCTGAATCCAAGTGGGAATCTGCCGGGAAGCCGGATAACCTGCGGTTTGTGTCCGGCTTGTCTCACGACCTCGGACTACCAGATGGCAGTGTGGATGTGCTGACCTGCTCGCAATCGTTTCACTGGATGGAGCCGCAACCCACACTACGCGAGTTTGCACGTGTACTTCGTACAGGGGGCATATTTGCAGCCTACGATTGCGACTGGCCGCCAATGTTAGACTGGCAGTTAGAACAAGCTTATCTGCAGCTGAATAAGGAAGCAGATCAACGAGCAGCCAGTCTGGCTCCCCAGGATAGTCAGGCACACAAATGGAGCAAGGATGGGCATTTGCAGCAGATTCAGCAGTCCGGGCTGTTCCGATATGTTCGGGAAATCGTATTTCATCACCACGAGACATTCACTGCCGATCGATATGTCAATCTCGCCCTGAGCCAAGGCGGCCTGCAAACGGCGTTGAAGCTGGGAGCGGATGATCTATTAACAGCTGCTGACGAGTTCAGAGCGCTGGCTAATCGTGTATTTGATGGAGAATCCAGAAAAGTACTTTTTTCTTATCGCATGCGCCTTGGTATTGTTTGAAAACCGTCCGTTGCTTGTATCTCTCATACATACCAAAATGAAAAAGGAGGTCCTACACGTCATAAACATGATCTGTAGGACCTCCTTTTGTCTACATCCTCAGGAAGAGAATAAGTCACTTAATTGTCGCTCCTGTACATTCAATGCCAACACCAATTTTGTTGGGTCTTGTCTTGAATAGATGATATTAATGATATGACCTTGCTGCACCTGGGGCAGCGCAGATGACAAAATTTCTTTTTGCGTTGTCACATTGAAGGTTTCACCGTTCGTCTTTGTTATACTGAGTTTGAGCTGAAGCTTGATCTTGTTACTGCCTCCACTCCCAAGTGGAGTGACATCAAGGATCTTGGCCATTGCTTTTTCCCCTGTTCTTGCAATATCCATCATTTCAGGTGATACACCTTGCTGTACCATCTTTTCATCCAGCAATTGCTGCATATCTTCCTGTGACAGTTGCCCTTTCAGATCAAGCCCTACCTTGCGCTCATCCTTTACGGAAACCACTAATGGAATGAAACTGCCCGGCTGAAACTGTGCCATGGAAGTCAGCGGAATGACGGTTTTCATCTCGGTATCATATTTCTCTCGCCCTTTAAGCGAAACTGTCAGACCCAATCGAACCTCCGGTTGTTCATTAATATACGTACCCGTCTGTTGTATAGTCTTAATGACCCCAACTGCTGGTAAACCTGTCTTCACTCGACCTACGCCAAAAATATTGCTCAAAATCGCAGGAACAAAGATCAGTGCAAACCCGGCAAAGATCGCCGGAGTGTACCACCATGCCTGCATAATCATAAACGGATCATTCCACAGCTGCTGTGCCAGAAATGGGGAGAACCCCACTCCGAACACAGTTAATACGCCAATGAATCTCAGGAAACCTACCATATGATCTACCCTCTCTTAATCCTTCTCTTACTATCTCTATCCATACCTTTAGTTTCATGTATCTATTAATCGTTGTTATACGTATTATACACATGGGATATCACTGTCTTATAAGCAAAGACCTTCTAAATGGACACTAGTCCCATATAGATCAGTTCGGACGGATTCGCTGGATTCTGACCCAATCCCACCCGATCTCCAACTCGTGGAATCTGCATTTTGGACACCAGTGTCTCCAAGGTTCGCTGATACTGGTTACCGTTGGTCTCTGTCACATCCAATACAAGCACAACAATCGGATCAAAATTGATCAGTTTGCCTGTATCGGTGATCGTCACCACCGTTGCTGTTGCCGTTAATGGAAGCGAACCACTCGCGGCCAATTGTGCCTGCTTTGCCGAATCCAGACTTTGGTTGATGGCCTCCCGATGTTCCTTTGATACAAAACCTTTCATCATCATGCCAGTGAGTCCTTTATTCATCATTTTATCCGCTTTAGCAATCGCATCTTCCTGTTTGTTCTTTTTACCGAACCATCCCATATCAAACACCTCATTTGTTTTATTTGTTTTTAGAAGTTGTTCAAAAAGTCCACTTTTGATTACGAATCATGCCTAGCGGCATCATCAGCATCGAATATGAAATTCAGCCGAATAAGCATATGCTTACGAAGTATGTTTCCTTCGGAAACATTGTAGTTGCTCACGTAGGTCTCCTACGCTCCGCTACTCCATTTCTAGCTTCATTCCATCTTCTCGGTACTGAAAACCAGACTTTTTGAACACGTATTTATAATTAAATTATAAACACCGCGGCTTGTCCTTGAATACCCTTCTGGCGGCATACAAAAAAAACGAAAAATCCGGCAAATGAATTACGGGATAATCGTTTCTTTGGTAAAGAATTATGCTAATTCCGCAAAAAAAGATCTGCTAATCCGATCTTCATTTCACAATTGGCGGCCATATTTTGTGCCAAGTGCTTTGGCAATGCACAAAATCATGTCATAATCAGGCTCTTCCAAGCCGATTTCCGCTCTATTTTTTGCGTAACAGATAGACCAGTTTCCGATAATACATCGCGGCTTCTTTGTATTTACGCTGATCCTCAGATACTACGGCCATCCCTTCATATAACGGTTCAAGCCGCATGACATGCTGCGCGGATTCAAAATAAGGCAGACACGCAAGTGCCCGCTCCATGAAAACTTCGCGATCTCCATGCGCAAGAGCCAGATGGCTCTGGTAGAAGGTTGCGCTCATCTGCTGGTCCTGTGTTGTTGCACATTTCAAAAGTTGATCTACACTCTGCGCGAGCACGCCCCAGTTCTTCCGTGCCAGAGCCACTTCGCATCGATACACACTGACGAGCGGCTGCATGGCCTGCTGTGTTTCTTCCGTTTCCTGCTGCAATAGCGATTCAAATCGTTCAATCTCCGTCTGTGCCTGATCCAGTTCACCTGTCATTGTTAACATGACAATGCGATTGTTGGCAATCGCCGTTACCAGATCTCCCTGGTTGCCCGCATACACGAGGTTTGCCTCCGCCATGGTTAATGCCGAGAGTGCCTCCTGAACCAGCCCCATTGCGAAGCAATACCCACTATATGCTACATATAATCCAGACAACCGATGAAACATCCGCTGATCATAGACATGACGCATCGTAAGCTCGAATACCTGTTTTGCCTCTTCATACTGTTTGACCTGGATGTAGGCTTCCATCTTGATATTTTGCACAGACAACCAGAATTCACTGCCAGGAAGCGCCAGCTCACTGAGCCTAGTTGCATGAGTTAGTACATCCACAAAAGCCATTTTGGAGCGATAATATTGTATTTTATAGAACAAGAGCGCCTTAACTAACGGACGCGGCAGATCAATATCGTCTGGACGACCGTATTTCTCCAGGTAAAAATTGAGGTAGGACGTATGTATATACTCATGAGCCGTTGCATCATTTAATTGCTGATAATAGACCGCCTTCATCAAGGCCGTTGTCAGCTCAACGGTCAGCGTGTCATCCCGATCTGCCAGTGCATGCACCGTATCTTCGGATATCGCCGACGCTGGAACAGACATTTGTTCGAAAATAACCTCTGCCCGTTCGAGTGTTTCCTCGTCCTGAGCCGCAGCCTGTAGAATATAGGAAGGGGATACCCCAAGACGCCCGGCGATGGCTTCTGCCAAGTCCTCAGGTAGCGGATAACGATCCGCCAGGATATTGGCAAAGTGGGCCTGCGTGACCAGACCTTCCACAAGGTCTTTACGGGAGATTTGTTTTCTTTTGCTTAGCAGTTCAATGCGTTCCTTCAGCATGGTATCCCTGTCCTTTCTATCCTAACAAGCGAGTACATTCTATTCACATCATCGCAAAATTAGTGATATAACGCCACCCTTCAAGTGAAATCAAACGAAACGGTTTCCGTTTCCGAGGTAATTGTTTTACAATAAGAAAGTATGTGTAAGAGCATTTTATCGAAATGCTGAAACATGAGCTGAATATGAAAGGATGCAAATAAATGATTATTAAACCAAGAACACGTGGTTTTATTTGTACCACTTCCCATCCTGTAGGTTGCGCTGCGCAAGTGCAGGAACAGATTGATTATGTAAAATCCCAGCCTAAGCTGAAAGGACCGCGTAATGTACTCGTGATCGGTGCTTCCACCGGATACGGTCTGGCGTCACGTGTAGTTTCTGCTTTTGGAGCTGGAGCGAATACAGTCGGCATTTATCGTCCAAGCAGTTCCACAGAGAAACGTACAGCTTCTGCAGGATGGTACAACTCCGCTGCATTCGAAAAAGCCGCGGAGGAAGCAGGCCTGAAATCGTACAGCGTTACAGGTGATGCATTTGCAAACGAAACACGAGACAAAGCCGTTGAACTGATTCGCAGTGAACTCGGTCAAGTCGATCTGGTCGTATACAGCGTAGCATCGGCACGCCGTACCGATCCGAACACGGGTGAAGTATTTAACTCTGTGCTGAAGCCAATCGGACAATCCTACACGAACAAAACGGTGAACTTCCACACAGGCGAAATTAGCTCCGTTACCCTTGAACCGGCAAACGAAGAGGAAATTCGTCAGACGGTAACTGTTATGGGCGGAGATGATTGGGAACTATGGATGGATGCCCTGCAACAAGGCGGCGTGCTTGCCGACGATGCAACAACGATCGCTTTCTCCTACATCGGTCCTGAACTTACCCATGCCATTTATCGTGATGGTTCCATCGGTCAGGCCAAGAATCATCTGGAAGCAACTGCACACAAGCTGAATGATCGTTTGAGTGCCAAAGGTGGACGTGCGTACTTAACTGTAGCCAAGGCGCTGGTGACTCAATCCAGTTCTGCGATTCCAGTCGTGCCGCTGTACATCTCAGCATTGTACAAAGTCATGAAAGAAAAAGGCTTGCATGAAGGATGTATCGAGCAATTGCAACGTCTGTTCGCTGATCGCTTGTATGCGGGAGGAGAAGTTCCAACCGATGCCGAAGGTCGCATTCGTATTGACGATTGGGAGATGAGAGCTGACGTTCAGGAAGAAGTGGCGAAGCTCTGGAATGAGTTGACCACAGAGAACATCTACGATCTGTCCGATCTGGAAGGTTACCGTCGCGAATTCTTCCAGCTGTTTGGTTTTGAAACCGATGGTGTGGATTATGAAGCAGATGTTGATCCCAACGTTGAAATGCCTCATCTGGTGAACTAAATAAGTTTTGGCGTGGACGTGAACCTAGGTT
Source organism: Paenibacillus sp. FSL K6-1122 (assembly GCF_037977015.1). Taxonomy (NCBI): domain Bacteria; kingdom Bacillati; phylum Bacillota; class Bacilli; order Caryophanales; family Paenibacillaceae; genus Paenibacillus; species Paenibacillus sp. FSL K6-1122. The sequence goes on from NZ_CP150272.1 coordinate 5,418,417, forward strand.
TTTGTTTTCGTTAGCACTTCTGATGTAATGCTAGAGATATGATATTAAAATCAAATGAAGAAGGAGGGGCCCTCTGGCTCCTCCTTTTTTTGTCCTTTTTAGATCCTCCCCCCTTTAACAATTCCAATTTCCGTATCCGTACACTCCTTTGTATATCCCCTAATCAAATCGATTTAAGCTGCTTTTTCAGCTCTTTTGATACCGTCTTCTCGATAGTAATGGAACGTGCTCCATGCATGGACGCAAAGAATTGAAGCCCCTCCCGAAAATTCGTAATCCATTCCTCCACAGGTGGAGCAGTCTCTTCCATCGATAACAAACGAACGGTAAGTACTCCAGTTTTGCGATCAAGTCGTGGGTCCATACGTCCAATCAACCGATCACCGTGAAGAATAGGCATGGCATAATAACCGTAGGTTCTTTTCACCTCTGGCGTATAAATCTCCCATTTATAATGAAAATCAAATAAATCAACAATACGTTCTCTTCTCCATAACAGGTTGTCCAGCGGCGGCAGGAAACGTACCGGGCCAGACGGATCATAGTGTGGCTCTTCGCTTTCCATGTGCAGCAGCAAATCCTCATCTTCAGCACGAATATAATAAGGCGTGGCCACGTCCTCCACCTTAAGCGGGATCATTCGCCCATCTGACACACGTGCAGCAATATCGGCGCGTCGTTCAGCCGCTGTAGATTTCAGCCAACCCAGACGGGGATCACGGGCATCTACAACACGATACGCATGAATGTATTTATCCAGCAGAGCCTGTCTCTGGGCCAACACATCGATGTCTTCTTTCATCGTAAGTCCCTGTTGCTGCAACTCAGATTCGGTAATATGAAAATAACGTTCATTCCCCTGCCTCGCCACCACACGAATCACAGCGGAGTCCAACAGTAGATTCAGAGCAAGTGTGGTATCCTTTGTCTTTGGCACATCTGCACTGTCCCAATAACCACTTACCCGTTCAACAGCACGGAAGGCTCTGGAAGGTAAAGGACCCTCTTCCTTCAAACGCTGTAACACATGCTGCACTGTTTTCTCTAGACCTTGTAAGGACGGAGCCAGACGCTCCCTTAATCGGGCACGCACAGGTTCAAAGAGAGCATAATCCTCGATTGGAATGACACAGGCAGCATTTGCAAAATATTCAAACACCTTGTGATCACTCAGCAACGTATTTAAGCTGTCAGCATTATAACCAGGGTCACGAGCCCCCAGCACCAAATGCTGGTTTCCGGTTACAGCAGCCACAGGATCGATCTGTACGCAACCAAGGGAACGAATCAAACTCAAAACTTGGTCAGGTCCCGAAGGTAAGGAAACTGCGGGCCAACGTCCCAGTAAGGCTTGCGTTTGCAGCAAAAAACGCCGAACGATTTTTTTATTCAAGTGCAGCGCTGTTGTCATATGTATAGGTTCTTCCCTTCATTAAATATACAAGGATTTATAGTCCAATTTATCAAGATACCTTGATTTTAACAGTCCACATGATTACTTTCCAACCAAAGAAAGAATTCAATGTCTTACTTATCCAGCAATCCGTTCCTTATGGACAAAATAAAAAGAAGCACCACCATCTTGGATGATCTGCTTCTTGTGTTTGACCTTTTGCAATTTTTCCTGCTTCGTAGGCATGAGCCGTACATGCTGGGATAACGCACCATAATCTCCGTTAACTCTTCGGCTCTGTTCCGAGCACCATTGACCTGACCGCTCTGCTTTGCGTAATGCTTTTTGTGTTTGTGTACGTGCCATAATGGATCACACACTCCTTTGGTTGATATACACTCAATATATCATGTGCAGCTACGCAAGTGAAGGTGCTTCCTACTGGAATGAGATGTACATCATTAAAAAGGCTTCCACCCAAGTACTTAGCGGGATTGCCGCTTTCGCCGAGACTGCCACGTCTCGATTGGTTCATGATCATCTTCTTCGATCAGTTCCAATGCTTCTTCCACTCTTCTGGCTTTGAATAACAGAATTAATTCCATCAGGTCTTCCCTGTCCAGCAGCTTCACTCCATTAACCGCTGCAAGCGTCCGACAGGCTTCGGTGTAACGGGCGGACGTTAATACAATCGACCGGTCGGCTTCATAATAACGCATCGATGTATATATCTCCTGCACAGCACTCAACCCTACGGGATGGTTCGCACCATATCGCTTCGCTTGTATCACACTTCGTCTGCCGAGTCTATCAACAAACACCAGATCTGCCCCAAAATCCCGGCTACTCGTTGTCTTATGCACCTCATCGTACCCGAGCTCTTCGAATAAATGATAGAGATATAATTCAAATTCCGAACCATCCTCCATCTTGTCGATGTCCTTTATTGTGATCTTACGAGGATTGGCTTCACTTCGGATCCGCTGCCCGCGCCCGATAACACGCCGAATAATCCAGGCCAGCAGCAACAATATGATGATACATCCAATGACCCATAGGGTCACATTTTCGCTCCAGTTCATAGCTATTCTCCTTGTTTCATTTCCTATGTTCTATCCAACGTCTTACGCAGATACGGCTGTCACCGCACTAAATATATCAGACTTCCACCTTCATCGAAAGAAGATGAATTCCCTGTAACCGTTACACTTCTCCAAACATAGTCATTTCGACAAACCAATGATAAAAGGTTACAGTGCGTTCGGTTGAATTCAGCTTGACTTTAATGGTAAAATTCAACAATCGGTTCTATTTTGAACCGAAGAAGAAAGGTGGTTTATCACTTGCATACATTGACCAAACACAAGTCCAAAACATGGGCTGCCCTCATTCTCAGCGGCATGCTCCTCTTCACCATGAATACAACAGGTTACGCCGCTGCTTCAACCGAATCCATGCCCAAACCGGCGTGGACGTCATCGTCCCTGATGTTATCTGAGGCTAATACAGAGAAAGATGTCCTGATCAAGGGAATTCATGCCGTGCCATCCAAAAATCTTGTATATGTACATGCCTCCCAACCCGTGACCAAAACAAGTAGCAAAACAACACTCGACTGGCAACTGGACTCTCTCCAAGCATTCGATGTTACAACTGGACAATTGAAGTGGAATACGATATTCCATGAGAAAAGTGGTCCTTATACCACCTACTCCGATTCGGTATATGCCAGCAACGGTACAGCTTATGTGTATATGGAATATTCAGACAAAACCAAAAAATTGTACTCATTCAATACATCCGGTAAAACCAACTGGGTCAAAACGGTGAATTCACCTGCAAGCATATCCCTATTGGATAACGATACGCTGATGGTTGCTTCAAGTCAGGGCGTGCAATCGAATGGTTCGGTTCGCTCCGCCATCTCGTTATATGACAAAAAGGGCAAGCTGATTACTGAAAAGACCATCAACGGTAACGTGCTTAAAGCTGATCATGGTCGAATTGTAGTGGATGCCAGTAAACAAACGAAGGTAGGAAACTTCTGGCAGCAAGCAGCTAATCCCAAAGTAGAGATCTATGATCGTACGTTGAATCGTCTGTCCTTCTACCAATTCCCTGCCAATGCAAATACATTAGGAGATGGCGGCGGTGAATCGCTGGCCATTCTCGACGATGGTTCCATCATTATGCGCGCCAATTTTGAGAACACCGGTAACAGACTGATGGGCTTTGGCATCGATGGCAAGCTTGCTTGGGGACGTGCCATTGCTGGTGATGCCTACATTCAGACGGCTGGCAACGGTTATACAGTCTTTACAGGGCAGAAGCTGGAACTGTACACGATGAAAGGCAAAGTGACTGAGCGTACATTCAAGGACGCACAGCCTGCACTTATGCGTGTTGACCAGACACAGGATGGTCAGTATCAGCTTGATTTTGCCAAAACAGGATACATTCTTGATCCACAGACGCTGGAAGACGTGCATATCTACACAACCAGTGCCTCGGTTCCTTCATTAGAAGGTGTTTCAACTTATGTGGATGATGTCATCTATTCCATGAACGATGAGACATTGTCCAAATATGTACTGAAGTCCAATTCTGCAAAATAAATACTCGATTTAATAATAAGCCGGGAGAGTTCCATAAGGAGCTCTCCCGGCTTATTACATTGGCAAATTAGAATATCATCCTATTTCCAATTCTCGTCTATAAATTCGTCCCGTCCGGATAACGCACGGTCTTCCTTATAATGTTTTTCGTTTTTCTTGTGATAATCCTGATGATAGTCTTCAGCCGGATAGAATACAGCTGCATCCCGAATTTCCGTAACAATGGGTTGATTGAATCGTCCGCTGGCAGCAAGTTCCTGTTTGGACTGTTCAGCAAGCTCACGTTGACGTTCATTATGCACAAAAATCGCCGTACGGTACTGTGTCCCCCGATCCTGGAACTGACCTCCGTCATCCGTCGGATCAATCTGAGGCCAGTACAGCTCCAGCAGTCGTTCATAAGGGAATACATCTGGATCAAATGTAATTTCAACCACTTCGACATGACCGGTCTCCCCGGTTTTGACCTGCTCATATGTTGGATTCTCGACGTGACCGCCAGCATAACCCGATATAATGCCATGAATGCCCGGTTGTTCTTCAAACGGTGTAACCATACACCAGAAACATCCGCCGGCGAATGTAGCTTTTTCCATTCTGTTCATCCCCTCTTATCGAAACTATCTATAGAATACTGATGCTAAGTTACGCATACATTCTTATATTTTAAAACAACAAGAGGTTGATTGAAAGCCATGGTTATGGCTCTCAATCAACCTCTTCATTGGTAAAACATTTAGCTGACAACTAATTCAAGAAATTATCTTGATTAAGTTACCCGCGACTACGTCCCATCGAACGGAAGATCAAGCTTACGATGGCTACAAGAACGATCGCACCGATCAATGCAGGTACAATGTGGAATCCGCCCATCTCAGGACCCATATCGCCCAAGATTACTCCACCTAACCATCCACCGATAAAACCAGCAATGATGTTACCAATAACACCACCTGGAATGTCACGACCAACGATCAAACCTGCCAACCATCCAATGATACCACCGATAATTAATGACCATAACCAACCCATATCATTCACCTCTAATTAAAGTTTTTGTTGTTGTCTGTCTACTATTAACCGCTACAGAAGCATTTAAACAATTGGCATAAAAATTTTTGCATATTACCTTTTGTCCCCATGCATCTTCCTCTGCAAAACAAGCCTTAGTCAGGTATGGAACAGTTCGCGTTACTTTCCGGCATCTCACCAGCTCAGGGCTGCGTTATGTACCTCCCGAAAGTCATTGTATGTTAGAGCAGACAAGGTTAGTATCACCAATTGAGGTAGGATTATTTATAAAATTGCGTCATATTATAGGATGGATGGGTTAGGTCTGATCAATAAAAGCCTGCACGGCCCTTACCTGGCTGCGCCAGCCAAGTATGTTTATGGCTCTTGTCCAGCTCGCCACGCATCGACTGAATGACTTTCACAATGTCTGTCTGTCCATTCTGATGCCATTCCAGCGCAGCGCTCACATACAACTCACCTAGCTGTGCAAGAGAAAACGTTTCGGTCAGACGAGCTGCTTCTACCGTGCCTTCTTCACCCGCAAATACGGTAAAGCCTCGTTGGCGCAAATATTGCAGGCGCAGCGCTTCATCTGGCAACGGAATTTCATAAGCCCGGTCAAACCGTCCAGCACGGTTCATGAGGCCAGGATCTATTTTCTCCGGATAATTCGTTGTCCCGATCAGGAAAATGCCTTCTTTTGACGTAGCTCCATCCAGTGTATTCAGGAAAAAGGAACGGACTTCATCCGGCATCGAATCGATGTCCTCAATGATCAGTACCATCGGTGCCAACCGCTTGGCAGCCTCGAACACTTCACGCACCGACTCACTGTTGGTATACTCCGTAATCTGCCAATACGCAGCCGGGCCCGGGATACTTCCAGCAATGGATTTTACCAACGTGGTCTTGCCGTTTCCCGGATGCCCATACAATAGAATGCCCCGTTTGTACGGGATATCATAATCTCTGTAAAAAGAACGATCCGCTTCGAAGAACTGATCCAGCGAGCGGAAAATATCCTGCTTGATCTGTGCCGAGAGAACAACATCCTCTCTTCCCACGGAGCGAGTGATGGATTCGACGTGACGATCGCTGCCATTACGGGCATCGGTGTAGACCGTTACTTTTTTCATATTTTGCTGACGTTCCCGTTCCCGGACACTTCCCAGAAATTGCTTCATCTCCTCATCACCGATGGCAAAGACAAAGTCTTCACTGTAGATCCCGTTCTCTCTGAAAAATGGAACCCGCACAAGTGCTACGCCCCATTTCGGATAAGCAAATACGTTGTTGCGAATGGAGTAATGCACACCATAAGTAGGCACATCTCCATCATCGTCGTAATGCAAGGTCTGAAGCTCCAGATCTTCGAATATACGGGCGACCAATTCCACTTCGTCACTGCCATTTTGCAGGTCTTCCCGGAGTAACTCCCAGTATTCATTGTTCGGGTCGGAACTGGCATACAGCTTGTACTCAACTCCATAGCGCTGATGAAGTGCCTCACTGATTCCACGAATCAGCCTTGAATAGATGGCGTACCCCTCCACTCGAATTCGGGTATCATGTTGTTCGTCATAAGTATAGATCGCCTGGGTTGGATCTGTTTGTTTTTCGTTTATTGTCATTATTTCGCTCCCTTTACCGCTACAAGCGGTTTGCATTTGGCTACAACTTGAGCCAGGCCTGCGCCGGTAACACTGTCTATAATTTCATCTACATTTTTATAAGCCTGAGGTGATTCATCAATAATGGATTCAAGTGAGCGTTGATTTACCACGATCTCATCTTCTGTACCCACACCCAGTGCCGTAGCAAAATCCTCCACGCTAATCAATCGTTTTGTTGCCGTCCGTGAACGGATTCGACCCGCACCGTGACATATTGAATAATAATTATCAGCACCCTGCGGCTGACCTACCATGATATATGAAGCAGTTCCCATGGAACCCGGAATAAGCGCCGGATGCCCTGTTGCCAGATAAGGCTTTGGATTGTCCGGATGACCTGCCGGCAACGCACGTGTCGCCCCTTTGCGATGTACAAAAACGGAACCTTGGTCTGCGTGAGATTCCTCCCAGGCATAGTTGTGCATCAGATCGTATAACGTACGAAATTCATATTTGGAGCCAAACACATCCCGGAATGCTTCGCGAATAGCATACGCAATCAGATGACGATTGACAACAGCGTAATTCAATGCAGAATACATCATGTTCACATAATGACGACCTTCCGCATGCTCCAGTGGAGCAAATACCAGTCTGGGATCGGATGTACCCAGGTTAAGCCGCTGCATGACTTTGGCAATCGCTGACGAACTCGTCTGACTTACATAACCACCCCACGCACGAGAGCCGGAATGAATCATGACCACGACCTGTCCATCATACAATCCCCAAGCTTCGGCGATTTCACGATTCTCTTCAGCGATCTCAATCGCCTGGATCTCGGCAAAATGATTCCCCCCACCCAGTGTTCCGAGCTGACGATGCGAACGATGCCATGTCATATCAGGAACGTGGTTTAACACATCCTCATCGTAACTGAACTTGCTGCTTTCCACATGTGTCATCGCGGTTGATTTTTTCGGTGTATAGCTGTCTGGAATATACTTTTTGGGTAAACCATGCAGGCCTTTACGAACAATATGCTCCAGTCTGATATCCGAGTAATGACCTCGCTGGTTCGCCTCCATCGGCAATACTTTCTCAATGGCCTTGACGAGTTTGCGGCGGAGCTTGATGTCTTTCAATTCGTCCTTGTGTAAGTTTGTCATATGCACTCGCATGCCACAGCCGATGTCACTGCCCACGATGGAGGGAGAAACATATCCGCTCTGCGCATCCCACACGGCTGTCGTTCCAATGCACGTACCTACACCGACGTGTACGTCTGGCGTATAACTCATATAAGAAATTCCCGGAATCTGCAGATTATTGTTTGCCATCTCAAACACCTTGTAATCAAGCGAGGAGAAGAGTTGTTGCGCCGCATATACGATTAAATCACCTGCAGGCAATTTTACTTCATGCCGGTAGGCACCTGTTAATTCGTTTGGATTAGTAAATAAATTAAATTCTGTATTCATAAAAGTGTATTATTCCTTCCTGTACGTTCAGCAAATTCGGTTTGCTGATTCATCTGTAAAATAAAACCAAAAAAAGCCATAGGCTAGTCGCCCATGACTTCTACTGAATGACAATAACGGAGAACAGAACAGCATAAACATGCTGTGTGTCTGTCATCCATCGCTATAATATAAGCGAAGAACGCATATCGATTATAAAACCTGCTAAACGATATGCCTATCCCCTATGTCGACCGTATGAGGCCAATGAAACGATGAGCCGGATATGCTATTGTGTCTACGTTGCGCCCTGTTTGAATCAAATCATAACCAAGCATCATGTCTCTCGGCCTCCCTTCGTTAATGTTAGTCTTATATTAAGGGGACTAGAATTCATGTGTCAACCCTTTTCTTGGAAATTGGTCCATGGTGTAGATTGCATATGTAAACAAAAACAGGAGATTGTCCTAGGACAATCTCCTGTTTTCCAAATAATAATGATGTTGTTAGCGTAACATGATTATTACAGTCCTGCTTGTTTTTCTAACTCTTCAACCGGATTTTCGTCTTCTTTTTCAGGAACTTTGGAAGACAGGAACCAACCACATACCGCAATGGTGATCAGTACAATATAGAATCCGAATTTCCAAATTTTATTTTCCGGGAAATGCTCATCCAGAACACCCAATGAAGGGTGTGCGAGTGTAATAACCGCCAGCTTAACCCCTACCCAACCTACGATGACAAAGGCCGCAACTTCAAGTCCTGGACGGGAATGAAGCAATTTCACAAAGTATGAGGCTGCAAAACGCATGATCACAAGCCCGATGAATCCACCGAGGAAGATAACGATAAACTGTCCACCGTCGAGTCCGCCAATTGGAGGCAATCCACTTGGTGGCAACGCCACAGCCAAAGCAACAGCAGCCAGAATGGAATCAACTGCAAATGCGATATCCGCTACTTCGACCTTGAAAACGGTCATCCAGAAACCGGATTGTTTTTTCGGTTTCTTCGGCGTTGAATCAGCTGCTTCATCTGTCTTATTGCGACTACCCAGTATCTTTTTAACGATATGGTTAATCGAAATATACAGGAGATACAGGGCACCGATCGCTTGCACCTGCCATACATCGACGAGGAAAGAGATCAGGAACAATGAACCTAAACGGAAAACAAATGCACCCATCAGACCGTAGAACAACGCTTTTTTGCGCTTATCTTCAGGCAAGTGTTTAACCATGATTGCGAGTACCAATGCATTATCTGCTGCGAGTAATCCTTCAAGGACCACTAAGACAGCAAGCACCCACCCATATTCTAATAATAATGAAACATCCAAAATTGACTCCTCCTTAATATTCTTATGATGTACAAAAAAAAGGACCTTTACCATCACTGGTAAGGTCCTTTTATATCCACAAAAAGAGACCTTTACCGAGCATGAAAACTTGGTAAAGGTCTCGCTAACAACAAAATTGCTGCCAATAAAGCCGGGGATATGATCCCGAATTGACGACTTTACTGTAAAAGCTACTCCCCTTTAACAGGAATATGTAGTTTTAGTTGGAACGGGTTGATTAACCTGTACTCATCATATTTCATAACGTTAAATAAAGTCAAGCTTTATTTAGTTGACGATACAGCTTACGGAATACGACAACATCGTAGATCATATTCCCCAGTGGAATGAAAGAAACAAAGAACAGAGCAATTGGACGGCGCAGACGCCATTTCTGTGAGGTGTACATAGTCACCATAAATAACAAATACATTAAAAACAAAAAACCGTACAGATTCCCAAACCATGTGACAGCCTGCGGCATAACCCCAGCATCTCTCAACGGAAAAGCAACAAACAGTAACAACACGTACGAAATGCCCTGCAACCACAACATCAGCCGGAAGCGCCCCAGCGTAGAATGTAACATTATTTTCCTCCTGCTTTTATACATGTAACGAATTCAATTGTTCCCGTACAGTATATCACAAAAGCTGAATATCTCGCTTGATGCCATGTAGCAGATTATTCCTGCACGCTTATATGGTTGGCTCACCTACCATTTCGCAGGAGCCAAATGCTTTAACTTCTCATAAGATATATGACGAAGATTGTTACAGATGTCGGACAAGGAGGAGCCGGATCATGAAAATAGCTATGGTTGCACCCGAGAAATTGCCTTTGCCCGGTAATGGTTCCGTGGAAATCTGTATCCTGGGCATCGCTCGTGAACTAGCCCATCGCCATCAGGTGACCATTATAAGTCGTCAAATGCAAGGTCTCGCCGCCACAGAACAGATCGATGGGATCACCATTCAACGTGTCCCTGCGTCGAGTCCTGTCATGTACACCAAAGCAGTCATACGTTTGTTATCCCAACAACCCTATGATGTAATTCAAGTGGATAACAGGCCACGAAGTATGGCTACCATCAAACGAGCCTTTCCACGCACTCCCGTTGTACTCTATCTTCACTCATTAACGTTTGCTCAGCCCGGGCCTTCCAAACTCACATTAATGAAAAAAGCTGATTGGATTGCCGTCAACAGTCATTCCCTACGACAAAGGTTAGGCCGCAGATTTCCGTTGGTAAAACACCGGATGAGTGTTGTTCCATTGGGTGCAGATCTAAGCCGCTTCAGACCTGTTGAATCCAGCGAAGAACAGATTCATCTGCGTACACAATTTGGAGTAACTAAACCATTCTCTATTCTGTATGTCGGCAGGCTGATCCCTGGAAAAGGTGTAGACGTATTAATTCGTGCGACTGCCCTCCTTCAGCAACAGGTATCTGTTCAACTGGTTGTTGCAGGCAAAGGACCTCCGTATTACATGCGTAAACTTCGCGAACTTGCCCAAAAACATAAGGTCCATGTTTCCTTCCGTGGTCAGATAAACCATGAGCATATCGATCAGTTGTATCGGGCAGTCGATTGTCTGGTCTGTCCGTCTCAAGAACATGAAGCTTTTGGCCTGGTTAATGTTGAGGCGATGGCTTCAGGATTACCCGTCATTGCTTCGGATAACGGAGGTATTCGCGAGATTATTGAATCAGGTATCAATGGATACCTTGTCACTGCTTATAAGCGCCCTCAACGTTTCACCTCTTACCTGTACAAACTTGCAAGCAATCCCACTTTTGCCGAGAAGTTAGGAAAGGCTGGCCGAGACAGCGCAAGGGCATATTTCAGTTGGGCAAGAACAGCCATGCATCTGGAAGCGACCTATACCAGGCTCATCCGTAAATGAGCCTTCTTTTGTTACGATGATCAAGCTTTTTCACGAAATTGCCATCCCTTAATCAAAGAATCCATCTGCGGAACAGGAATGTGACTCATCTCAATTAACTCCATAATCACCATATCTCTCATCATGAATCGTACTTTGGCACACGTTAGTTGATGAAACACATCGTAGAATGCCGTCCCGGCCCAACATCCATGAGGTACGACCAGCGGATCATTAACGATATAACCTACGGCTCCAATCGGGGGAATAACAACCTTAATTGCTTGATGATCCAAACGATTATCTGGATCTTTGACGAGATACACGGTATCCCCCACATGTAGAGCCTGTACTCCATCGTAGTGGTCCATCCCATACATAGCTGCGAATAATTTGGTGCTCATATTACCTGCTCCTTTTCCTGTACTTCTCCATGATTAAAATTTTTACAAAGATACATCGGTTTCATAATGTTCCAACCACTCGACAAGTTGCCTGCGTATCTCTCTACGGAACTCACGAGGTTCAAGTACCTCTGCCTCGGGTCCAAATTGATACAACCATTTCAAAAATTCTCTGCTGCTATTCAGTGTCACTTCAAATAACAATCCCCCATCGGACATATTCGTCATTCGCGGGCGAACAAACATTTCTTCTTCTTTTATGTAGGGGGCCACTTTCTCAGAGAATCTTACCTTGAAATGGATATTTTCGTCGCCACGGTCAATAGACCATGTGTTCTTCATGTACTGCGTTATGTTGAAATCACCCTTGTCGAAACCGGCATTTGTTCGTGTCACATCCAAAAAACGGCTGATCCGAAACAATCGAACTTTCTGCAGCAAATGGCAGTATCCAATCAAATAAAAACGTTGATCACGTGGAATGAGATAATAGGGATCGATATCCCGGACTGTGATCTCATTTCTTGTCAGCGTATGATATTGAGTACGAATGGTTTGCTGGCTTAGAATAGATTCGATAATGGGAATCAGCAAATTAGGGTCTTTTCCTTCCTCGCGATAAGCTGGCGTGCCCATCCGAATAATTCCCGCAATATTCTCTACAATGTCACTGTTTCTTGATTTTAATTTGGTATGAGCCGACATAACCTTGTCAAACGCTGAATCAAACTCAGCAGGTAACTTGGAGGTATCAACTACGGACGGGAGCAAGGAGAAAACCATTGCTTCCTGTTCAGTAAAATCTAATGGATACATCGCAAACTCACCAATAAATCGGTAACCTTTGCCGTATCCTTCATTCATAATTGGGGCGACCCTATCCAAAATCCGGAGATCACGATAAATCGTGCGTACAGTCGTACCGCATTTCAGCGCCAATTCCTTGGCCGAAATTCCAGGATTTGCTTGTATAGCCTGAAGTATACGCAGCAGACGAATTAATTTCTCTGTCATGTAGTTTCTCCCCTTCGATATTTTATCGGCAAGGAAAACTAGTTCCTTTAGTACAGAACTAAATCTTTAGTCCCAATATTATTTTCGCAATTTCACCATTTTTGTATAGTCCAATTGCACTCTTACCCCCTTTTAATATACATTCTCTTACTCGCTTGCGTAAAACATTAACCCAAAAGACCTTAAACCTAAGCCTGAAAGCCTATACAATTTTCTAAAAATAATACAAAAAAGCCCTGATCTCCACAAAGAGACAAGGCTTTTCTCGGAATTACTGGTTATGCAACTGTAATAATTGATTCATCACATTTGCCATATGCTCACAGAGTTCAGCAATGTCCCCCATCTGGTCTTCATTCACACTGCGGTCAAAACAAACGTGAGCCATGACGTTATAAATGATTGGCTGTTCATCAAAGATATACTGGATAGTCTGGCATATCCTCTGCTCAGGCCAGCTCTCCTGTAATATCGAACGAATGGCTGGGCACTGCCTCTCAGGCTCTTTCATAACCATGCCAAACCGGATTTCCAAACGACAACCTGGATGAGCGCCAGGCGTCTCCAGGATCTCCGCTGCGAGCTCATTTAGGGAACTACTTAACACAACCTCGCCTGTTACTTCCGGACGATCCCTGAGACAAAATTGTAATGTGAACTCTCTGGACATCACTGCCATCTCCAGCCGATCTTTACGCCCCGTAATCTGAATACGTTCGTCCAGGTTATCCATATCATAGAGATAATTCTCAAACCCGACTTTCAGATTGTCATACACTGTTGGATCAAACATTGAATTAAACCTACTTTCTTACCCTTTAACATGTATTGTAGTACATTCTCATTTTTCATGCGAACGATGTGCCTATTGAACTCTCTTGCTCAGCAAAAAAAGCCCAGTCACTAGGACTGGGCTCTGGTTAAGCATGAGATCTGGCAAGATCCCGTAGCTTGGTTTATTCTTCTGTAGCTTTTTCTTCAGCTGCCGGTTCAGCTTCCTCAGCAGATGCTGTTGGCTCTTCCTCAGCGGCTTGTGGCGGCATGACGGACGCAATGATGGATTCAGGTGATGTTACGAGTGTCAAACCTTTATCGAGTTTGATATCCGCAGCAGTCAAACGATCACCAATGTCCAATCCACTGACATCCACCTCAATGGACGTTGGCAGATCCGCAGGCAATCCTTCTACTTCCAGCTGTGTCTCCTGTGTCTGGAATACACCGCCAGCTTTCGAGCCGGCCGCTGTACCCTGGAAGTCGATCGATACACTTACGCTAATCGGCTTGTTCTTGGAAATTTGCAAAAAGTCTACGTGCAACAAACGTCCGTTACGCTCTTGCTGATCCTTGATCAGCACCGGAAGCGTTTTACCGCCCTCCACATTCAGGTTGAACATTTCGGAGCGGCCTGTGCGTGCCACTTTCAGCATTTCTTTTTCATCTACATGTATTGAAGCACCTTCAAGTCCCGGGCCGTAAACGACTGCGGGAACTCGTCCGCCTTGTCTTAACAGGCGCAGTGCTGCACCTTTCTTTTCCGTTCTTGGCGTTGCTGTAAGTTGAGCCATTTTTCCGTTGGATTTCATGATTGAACATCCTCCTTCAAGGGATCACTACATTATATTTGTTGGAAAGCACTGAGGCTTATCTCATAGACCATAATGGTCTTTTTTCCTTTGGCCGAATCGTGGGCCATATCTATATTTACCCCAATGATAGAGGATCTCAAACACGAAACAGGACAATTAATTATTTTTTGGCAAGTTATAAGGCATATAATCAGACCAAAAAAGCAGTCGGAATCTCTTCCAACTGCTGATTTATCAAGGTTTTGACGAACTACATTTAAAGTTATACATAAAGAAACTATGCGCTATTACGATCCTCTGTTTTTTCGCTTTCACGAATGATCTGCATCTCGTCTGATCCGCTACGGACAATAATGTGTACATCCCCGTCTTCAGGTACAATGTCCACGTAACGGTCCCCGCACGTATCTTTAGCTTCCCATTCGTTCAATCGAATGATCAATCCCAGGTGATGCAGACCCGGAGCAACGCGGAAGCGGGCTTCGGCGGCATTACCGACTTGTTCCAGCCGTACTGCTCCGTCCTCCATACCTGTGCCCCATACCCAGACATCCCAACCTTCATAATGCTGGTCTTCCCGTTCGTATCGAAGCGTGACGGTTCGCGAAATCTGTTTATGAATCGTTACGCCAAGCGTTGCCCGGATTCCTCCAGCCTCAGCAATAATATGGGTTAATCCAGGTGTCATCGCACGTACGATCCCTGCTGCACTCACCGCTGCAAGTTCTGGATGAGAAGAGCTCCAGCGTATATTCGAATCCTGAAGCGGCTGACCAAATTGATCCAGAACCAAGGCACGGAAGCGACTGATTCGAGTCATGTACATGACAGGTTCACCCACAATTTCAATTCGTTCAGCATGACGATAATCCACTTGTAACATACAACTTGCCGTTATGTCCCCACAGTGCACTGTAATCGAAGCTTCTCCTCGTTCCAGTGCATGGATTGTTCCATCAGGCTGGATCTGAATAATATCCGGATCAGAAGAAGTCCAGGTAACTGGCGCTTTTTCCACCACATTGCCAATACTGTCCCGTACGATCGCTCGCAGTTGAGTAGTCTCCTTCGGACTATATACGTGGCGAGGAAAACTAATCTCCACTGTTGATGGTTCAGCGCCTCCAGCATGCTCTGTGTCATACAGTACCATTAAGGACCATCGTTCTACCTGAACAGTACCACGAACAGTCTTGATCACGTCTGTGCCTGCCTGATGATCATTGACTACAACATGCCAGTCCCCTTCCCCCAGGTCAACATGCTGCTCATGTTCTGTTCCGTTATAGATGACCATAATCTGATTCCAGGTGTCCTGATTCGCACCATTCTGAAGTATAAAGGCAACTACATTGCCATCCGCACGAATCACACGTAGGTGATTTCGTACCTGTTCAGCATCAATCATACGAAAAGCGGGATGTGTTCGCCGCAAATGAATAAGACCACGATAGTAGTCGAACACTGGTCTAAACCGTGATTTGTTGGCCCATGTGATGGCGTTCACCGCATCCCCGCTCCGATAACTGTTATGATCACCGGCTTTGGATCTGAGCATCTCATCCCCTGAATGCAGAAACGGAATTCCCTGAGATGTAAGCAGAATACCGGAAGACAGTAAAGAGCGACGAACCATCTCATGATTCAAAACATCATCTGCATCCACATACCGATAAGGATCTGCTGCTTTTACCGCGGACTCAGCACTCCCTCCACCCACGGGCTGTCCGTCCTTCCATACGGGAAACCCTAATTCCTGTCTAAGGTTCATCGTTGTCGCAATTTTATCCCACAGATTGAGATTGTCATGGGCAGTTACATAATTGACAACCTCCACAGGTGAAGATGTGAAATCATCCAGTGCTCCTGCTAATCCCCTAATAAGCTCATATTCCTGCCCTCCGGCACCCGTAACAAACCCTCTGCCACTGCCATCACTATCGCCCTTGATTGCACTGCGAAAATGATCATTAAATACTGCAAACCCCTGACCTCGCTGGGTTCCTTTTAATGTTTTGCGGTCCAAAGGTGAATCTCCACCCATCCAGGGTTCCCCATAGATCAGAAACGCCGGATCGATCTGCTCCTTCAATTCGCGTGTCAATTCATTCATCGTTTCCGTATCAATCAGGGCCATGAGGTCAAATCGAAATCCGTCCACATGATATTCTTCTGCCCAATATCGGAGAGAATCCAAAATATATTTTCGCACCATTGGACGTTCTGTCGCCAATTCATTGCCTACACCAGAACCATTACTGAGGGTGCCATCCTCCCGATAACGGTAATAATAGCCTGGTACAATCCGTTCAAAAGGTCCCTCTTCCACGCTATACGTGTGATTATAGACAACATCAAGTACAACGCGAATTCCTTGTCTGTGCAGCGATTGAACGAGTGATTTGAGCTCCCGAATTCGAACTGCAGGATCACGAGGATCTGTCGCATACGAACCTTCGGGAACGTTATAATGCTGGGGATCATACCCCCAGTTGTATGGTGCTCTGACATTTGAACCCACATCTGCCGTAGCAAGTTCATTCACCGTCTGATAATCCGCCACAGGCAGAAGATGTACATGAGTAACTCCCAGTTCGGCAAGATGGTCTACGCCAATACTATTGCCTGCTCTATCCGTCAGACCGGATGCCGTGAATGCCAGATATTTTCCCTTATACGGAATGTCTGCATGTGGGTCTGAGGAGAAATCACGGACATGCAACTCATATAACACGGCATCGACAGGACGTAGAAAAGCAGGTTTGACATCCAGGTCCCAATCGACTGGATTCGTGGTCTCCGGGTCTATAATAGCCGTTCGTTGCCCATTAGCCGTTACCGCTCTGGCGTAAGGATCAACAACCACTTCAACCCGCTGATTATCATGGATAATTCGGTACATATAATAATGTCCTGCCCAATCGCCGCTGAGCTTCAGACTCCATATTCCGTCCGCATCACGTGTCAAGAAATGTTCCTGCCCATTTTCATGATCTTGTACTTTACCACTATCGTTGTAATGCCCTTCATCGTCAAAAATCAATATATAAACCTGCTGTGCCGTAGGTGCCCACAATTTAAAAGTACTTGCTGCACGAGTATATGTTAAGCCAAGATCGTTGCCTTCGTAACAAAAAGAAGTCCATTCCGGCATCGTTCCCACCGCCTTTATATCCATTGATTTCGTGTTGTCCCGATGTTACGGAGCGGGACGTTGTTTGTCAACCCGGGGTTGTCTGTACTCATCATATCGGTCCAATTTGCATATTCAATTAGCAATCGCTTTCAAAATATAGGATATGAAAACAAGCGCCATAGATTGACAGCATTTGTACCTGTCCCGACAAAAAAAATTTGGAATATACAAGAATAAATTACAGGATGTCATTTGGTTGAGATTAAAAATGTACTAACCGGTGCACAGCATAAAGAAGGTCCAGACATGACAATGTATAGCCCTGCGACCAAGGCAATGGTCTCTGACGCATCAACAAATCCCCCTTTCTTAGAAGAAAGGGGGATTTGTTTTATCTCAATTTATTTGATTAAATTTGATTGATTGGATATCTTGAACGTGTCCTTGTTAGCGATTTAACTAATGGTCTGTTGGCATCCTTCAACTCTTGGCAAGCTTTGCGTCCATCAGGAATTGGAATACATCACCGTTAGGGATATCGCATTCACATGTACCTGTCCGTCTTGTATGGTACGTATCGTATCAATGCCTGCCTGTCCTTTTTCTACAATCACATTCCATGTCCCTGTGGGGACAGAGATGTCACGGTTTTCTTTTGCCGCGTTATAGATGACAACAATACGTTCCCGAGAATCGCTGGCTGCTGTACCGTTCAGTTCATAGGCTAACAGCCCATTGCCTTTTTCGATTAGACGAACATGCTTCTCGATCTCTTCCCGTGTACGAAGCCGAAAGGCTGGATGTTCTCGCCGAAGACGGATCAGCCCACGATAATAATCAAATACCGGCTTGAACAGCTTCTTTTGCTCCCAATGGATGGCATTGACTACGTCTCCACTCTGGTGGCTGTTGGCGTCCCCATATTTGCTGCGAAGCAGCTCATCTCCAGCCGCGATCAGGGGAATACCCTGGGAGGTTAGAACGATACCATTGGCAAGCAGACAACGCCTAACGGTCTCATTCTCCAGAATGTGTTCCGGATCGATCTGCAGGTACGGCTTAGCCTTCTCTACGGCCTCTTCCACACTCTGGCATCCACGAATACTTCCATCCTCGTCATAGGTGAGGAAATTCAAGGTATCGTGAAGTCCTTGTGTACGTGCGACTTTGTCCCACAGGTTGAGATTATCATGCACGGTTACATAGTTAATCGTCTCGGATGGACCATCCGTAAAATCCTGAATGGCTCCCCGGACGCCAGTCCACAATTCGTCTTCTTTCCCGTCCACGCCCGTCGCAAATCCCGTACCCATGCCATCGCTGTCTCCCTTGATTACTCCGCGGAAATTATCGTTAAACACAGCAAAACCAGCTCCGCGCTGCGTTCCTTTTAGGGTCATATCATCTCCAAGCGGCGAATCCAGTGCGCCCCATGGTTCACCATATAACAAAATGGATGGTGACACTTCGGTGTGCAGCTCCGCTGCAAGCTGTTTCATCGTAGTTGTGTCGATCAGACCCATCAGATCAAATCGAAAACCATCCACATGGTACTCCTCTGCCCAGTAACGGACCGAGTCGATGATAAACTTACGAACCATGGTGCGTTCAGTAGCTACCTCATTGCCCGTACCTGAGCCATTGCTATAGGTTCCATCGGCGTTTTGACGATAGTAGTACCCTGGTACAAGTTTTTCAAAAGAGCTACCTGCTGTATTAAAGGTATGATTATATACCACATCCATAATGACACCTATTCCCTTGTTATGAAGGGCCAGCACCATGGATTTGAACTCACGAATTCGTGTCTCCGGATCATCTGCACGTGATGCATAGGAACCTTCCGGGACATTGTAATGAAGCGGATCATATCCCCAGTTATAGTTGGAGTCATCAGACGTATCACCATCCACCCTGGATTCATCCACCGTCGCAAAATCAAATACTGGGAGCAGATGCACATGGGTAATCCCGAGTTCAACCAAATGATCGATCCCCAGTGTGTTGCCCTCCGAATCACGCAGACCCGTCTCGGTAAAAGCCATGTATTTGCCTTTATTCGTTATACCAGATGATGGGTGAATGGAAAAATCACGTACATGCAGTTCGTACAGGACTGCATCTACAGAACTGGTCAATTCCGGGCGAATATCCTCACTCCATCCCTTCGGATGTGTCTGCTCCAGTCTCACAATTACACCCATTTCTCCATTCATGGTCACTGCTTGTGCGTAGGGATCTACAGCAGTAGTTGAATGTCCATCTTCGAAAGTAGGCTTGTACATGTAACGGTAGCTACTTAAATCACCCTCCAGTTCCAGAACCCAGATGCCTTGTTCTTTCTTTTGCATAGGTAGCGCCTGCTGTTTCCGTTGATTGGGCTCTTCCTCCGGGCTCCCCCCTGTCAAAGGTGGGTACAGAAGTAGTTCCATCTGAACAGCTAACGGTGACCAGACTTTGAAGTGACAGGTTTGTGCTTCTAATGTGACACCTAAATCTCTTCCTTTGTATGTATCTTCTGAAATCAATAGTTCCTGCTTATCCTCTTCAATCATATGTGTTGTTCCCCTCTCGTTGAGAAAATTGATGAACATGGATGGTACGAGTGCTCCTTACCCTTTATACCCGTTCTGCTGCCCAACCATAATCCGAATTACACAAAAGAAGACAAACGTCATGTAGATTCACATGACGCCTGCCTTCTTTATGGGTAAAACGATATCTCCCTAATGCGGTACCTGGGATTGGAAATCATTCCGGCTGGATTGATCGGCGTGGTACAAAACCACGTCCCCATCTTGCATCGGCCAGCTTTTTCCCTGACCATCTACCGGGCTGTTATCAAAACCTTCCATTTGCCATTGATTCATCAACGGTGCATGAATATATTGCAGATGCGGTGCACTCGTATTGCCACTGCGCAATGTTTCGATATTGAAGTTAACCACAATGTAACCGTCCCTCAGAAATACCATTGCCTTCTCATCCAACTGGTTTTGTCTGGAAAGCGACTCGAGATCGGTTCCTTTGGGTACAGCATATACATCTGCTGGCAAGCTATATTCCCCATACCAGCGCTGAATCGCTGCATTCGCCCGATCCACATTAACACTGGAGGGAATATCTGCTTTTGGGCCAATGAGTGTACGGATCTGTGAAGGAAGAATCATCCAGTCATAACGACCTACCCACGTTTTATGATGAGAGGTCTGATCCACAAAACGAACCATATGTTCCGCCATTGTACCCTGATTGCGTTCCTCCGCCGACAGTTCATAGGTATACTGATAACGCGCTGTATCACCTAACTCCGTACCGGGGACATTCCGCAACCGTGAGTTCAGGACAACAAAGCGTTTTTCTAAATCTTGTGCCGATCCGATACGAATGAGTCGTTCCTGTCCTCGATGGTAGTATAAATCCACTTCTTGCCGGGTGGTGCCATCTTTACTCACAAAAGAGAACGTCGGCGTAATTCGGATACCATCCTGTTTCCCAAACATATTACCCTTGGTTTTCAGATCAAACTTGAAATGGTAACCCGTCTTCACTGCAGCATTTCGGAACCCTTGTACCGGATGACTGCCAGGACGAATAGGCAGGACATAGGGAGCCAAATTACCTCGGGGATCTCCGTCTATACTGTTTCCTCCGGTCCAGTAGCTTACACCTGTTGGTTCGGGGCTGCCTATCCGCTTACGGAACACATTCTCCCAGTTGTAGTCTGAAATATCGGTGATGTGAAAATCATATAATCGTCCGATAACGTCTACAGCAACGGTATCTGCTGCGACATGATGAGTCAGATTCGTATTGGCATCCTGTTGTTCTGTGTAGTTTGCAGGTGCATTTTCGGCGATATTTCGAAACTCGATCTGGTAATTCCCTTCATCTACCCATACAGGAAGATAAAAAGGAGTGTCCAACTGATTTACCGGAATATCCACCCATGTCATGGCCGGAATAAACTGACTTCTGGCACCGTTATAGACATCAAATGGGAAACGAACCTGTTTGATCCGGAAATATTTCGCATAATCATGGTTTCCATAACCAGGGTAACTCGCTACATCCAGATGCTGCCCTGAAGTTGGGATGCGTACAATAAACGGACGCTCTAAAATAAGTGCAGCTCTTGTCGGATCAGGCGTGGTCTTCTGGTTATGCAGCTGATCATCTGACACCCAGGCATAGTTCACAACTGGAGTATGTACTGTCACCGAGTTGATGCCCAGAATGGGGAACTTCTGATCCTGACCTCCGTTAACATTGCTAGGGAGCAGTCCATACGTTATCTCACCCGTGGTTGGCTGGTTAGCTTTGTTCATCAATGTGTTCTTGATCGTCAGACGGTTCTGGTACAGAACATCGTCTCCGATCATACCAGGCTGCGGGATCATCCCAGGTCTTGGAGCTGTTTTTTCCACGGGAGCAGGGTCCATAATCGTCGCTCCATTAAAGGTTACCTTGTCGTTATTAACGGTGTTCTCTCTAACCTCCGCTTCAGCTTTGGATTGAAACAATGATGTTTCATCTGGCGTAGGCGGTTCATCCGAACCACCAGGAACCCCTTTGATGCCGAGATCAATTTCTCGACATGGCGCAGGTTTCACATGATTGGTAACCGCAGTATCCATAGCCGATTGCAAAGTCGGTGGTGTATATGCATTGGGCATAAGGGTCACGGTGTCACCATAACCGCCTAACGCATAGTTAGATACCTTTGCCTCATTTAACTTGTATACCTCCAGGTTATCAATCTGCCAATAGCTATATGTCCGTGTTACTTGCATGGTTTTATCCCCAGGCACATCACGTTCTCTGGGCTGAGGAGGTGTCCCTGGATCCCCCTCACCACTAGACGCTCTTCCCGGGATCGTCCAGGTTTTATGATAAACCCTTTTCACCTTAACGGTGTAAGTCACCGTTCCTGTCATGTTAATCCAACGGTGCTGAAACAGATATCCCTTGGCTAAAACATTGGCATAGAGATCTTCCGAAGTTGGAATACCACGGGTAACATCGAACTTCTCAGATCCACGCTCGTCTGCCTTCAACACACCTCGAACAGACGGGTCCATAACCGATGCTTCAATAACCGTACCTCTACTCGGTGGACTGATGGTCACGGGGCAAGTGTTCGCAGGGTCACCCCCCGGATCGCCATCATTACCACCTTCTCCATTATCCGTGCAGTCCTTCACCTCAAGCACCTGAGTCCCTTGTTCATCCAGTTGCTGAGGAGAATCAAGAAAATGAGCTTTGATGGTAGTGCTACCCACGATCCCTTTTGTCGTGATTTTGCCATCAGCACCGATCGTTGCCACAGCCGGATTCGAGCTTTGCCACGTCAATTTAGGGTGAGCCGTCAGTTTATGAACAGAGCGATCCGGTTTGGTTAGAACGGCTTCTGCCTGTAGTGGTGTTGTATTGGCTTTACAAGCGTTCGGCAAATTCACCACGAGTCCTGGCTCAGACGTAACGGTTATGGTGGCTGTATCCGAGATCAGATATGTACCATTGTTCCAGATCGCACGCACAGTGACCGTGCCTGGACTTTCGGCTGTTAACATCCCTGTTTTGAGCTCTATACTCGCAATCGTCTCGTCAGAAGAAAACCATTTGATCTCCGTTTCCCTGCGGGATACGTCTATGCCTCCATTAAAATCTGTTTCGCCATAATGTCTTGTGCTAACTTCGGCTTTCATCTGCTTTGTTTGTCCAATAGTCAAAACCGAATCCGGTGTTACATCGATTTCTTTTTCTTCAACCAGATCGCCTTCCCAGATGATATCCATTGGTGTATGGTAGGCTACTATTTGCTTGAGACAACCTTGATTTGTTCTACCACCATTTTCATAATCATTCCACTCAGTTACTTGATGTGAGCCTCCTGTTTTGGTAATGATCTTTACGACAGTACTACCTTCTCTTATAACTGTAGTACCAACCCCAGTATAGAATAACTGCTTCACGCTTGTTTGATAATCTACACTCTTAATACGAACATTTTCTACCATTCGCTGTGTAATTTTTTGAGATTGAAACTCTGGCCAATATTCAGCGGGCCACCTGGAAAAATCCACTTCGTTAGGTATTTCTTTCTCAGCTGGGTACGGTCTAGAACATGAATTACTATTAAGGTTATCCGAGAAAGTTGGTCCGTTAGTGTGATCTGCCCTGAAGCTACCATTATCAAGCTGATACCAATAAACACCCGGATTCGCTACCCTTTCTAACGACTGTATTGTATTTGATATTTCTTGTTTCTTGGGTCCATACGAATCCGAGCTTGCAGCTTCTATAGGCGATGATAAATTCAAACATAGTATATTAAAAAGAAAAATTAAGATAACAATTAAGGATTTTTTCTCACCATGGACCCACAATAATACTTCACCACCATTTAATACTACTTACATATTTTGAATTTGTAGAACATTTTTACTTTTTTCGTTAAAGATATACGCCCCCCTTTTTCCATCCAAAACGGATGTGACCCAAAATCTTTTCTTCACATCTTTTTTTATCAAATCTCTCGAACTTTCCGGAATAGTAACTAAGCCGTTCTTAGAGGTGTGCTTAAGATCCAATCGATTAAACTGTAAAAAACCATTGTATAAGCCTCCATTGAAGGTGATTAAGTTGGATTTATCAATTTTGGATGTAAAAGATATATCTGCAAAAGCCATATAATTACCTTTGAAAAGATGAGTTTCTGGACCAATAAATAATGGTGCATAGATACCTTTTGCTTTACCTTGGGTAACATCCACGACGATATATCTATGGAGTGTAACTACACCGGATTTATTAGATAAATTAATTTCTTCTTTAGATATATCACTTACTTTAACCGAATTCTTCGTATACCTATAATTACTAATGGTCGTTAAATTCGTACCCGTCGTGCCGACCTCTCTCATCTCATTCAGATCACTGTACTTCCCCGCATCCGTGCCCTCCACATCCATATAACGCAGTAAAATGGCCGATACTTCTGCACGAGTGGTGGAATCCGCGGGTTTTAATGTGCCATCCTGGAATCCACCGACAATGCCTGTCCCACGGACAAGGGCAAGATACGGAATCTGCTCAGCACGAATGGTGCCACGGTTCACTTCCGGTGTGGGAAGCAGCGTATTTTTTGTATCGTTAAAAGCATCTTGGAAGCTGGCTCCGGACTTGATCAGTCCATTGGCAATCCATTTCATCATCTCGTAACGCGTTAGCTCCGCATTCGGATTGAACCCTTTGGCATAATCGCCAGCGTTAATGAATCCTTGTCCAACAAGTTGGCTAACCGCCGCTTCAGACCAATGTCCCTTGAGATCAGCAAAGGGATTCTGCCCCTCTACCTTCTCCAGTCCAGTCGCACGGGCAAGTATGGTCGCATATTCCCCACGCGTGATTTTGCCATTAGGACGAAACGTTCCGTCCTGGTAACCTGAGATCAGATTTTTTTCATAAGCTTTGGCAATTGTCGCTTGAGCCCAGTGGCCCTTGATATCTTTGAACTTGCTAAGAGCAGTATCACTTGTTCCCGATGCGGCATTCGCTTTTGACGTCAAATGTACGGGTCCAACGGACAATAGTGTTCCTGCCAATACAGCTGTCGCTAACAACCCGACAATCCAACCGTTCCGTTTTTTCTTCTTCTCGTGTCCATTAATCTGCTTCTTCAATCTACTCACGCTCCTATGTACCTTAGTATGGGGATGCTTTACTTGGTCAGCCTAGTCACTTCTCTTCATAACCAAAACCTAAATTTGCCATAATAATCAATATTCTACCATGTTGTACTAGGCTATTGGTATTATTTTTCGTCCATCCCCATCACGTTAAGGCGTGCGCCCCTCCTTCCATAGACCCACTTCATTCGCCTAAAACACAAAAAAAGGCCATGAATCCGCAGATTCATAGCCTTATGCTTTAAGGGTGTGGTCTTTCTTATGATATTGGAAAATGAATTCACTCATAGAATAAACCATATCATTCCATTTGATCAACCTTTTTTTATTTCACCCAGCTTTATTTTCCGTTCAATTCCTTATAGGAAGCTTCCAATTCCGTAATCAATTGATCACCACCAGCTTTTCTCCAGCTTGCGATTTCCTGCTCCCAGCCTGCATCATCGATTTTACCCATAATGTACTTTGTCTGTGCATCCCAGATCATCTGATCCAGCTCCTGACCACGCTCAGTATAGATTGCCGAAGACAAGGTGAGTGCCGGATTGGCGATGGCGTATTGCTCATTCTCACGCGCCATCTTTGTACCTTTCATACCAATCGGAACATCAACCAGTTCAGGCACGTTATAACCTTCAATACTTAACAGATTATCCCGGTATGGCTTCACTTCACGCTGATAAGCGTCAAAATCCTTAAGTTCGGTTTTCCCATCCGCAGTCTTGGTGTAGTGCACATCGAGCAATCCACGGAGCTGCAACGCACTTAATTCCTCATCCATCAACTGATCCAGGAACGTGAGAACCTGCTTCAATTGCTCCTCATCCGTTACGGATGCCTTCGGGATGACTAGCATTCCATAGTTTCCTGGCTCACCGGCGATTCGAATACCGTCGGTTCCCTGGAACGGAGCTACATCAATTTCTCCATCCGGAGCGTTAGGTGTAAGCCGCTGCTGAGAGGACTTTCCGTTCTGGGCCACACCGTTAAGCTTCATGCCAACTAAGCCGGAATCCATTTTTTTGTCCGCATCAGAAGGGTCCAAGGCAGGGAAATCACTATTAATCAGTCCCTCGCTGAACAGTCGCTTGAAGAGCTTCATTGTATCCACATATTCGGTGGTCAAGAACTCCGGGGTCAGTTTCCCGGCATCATCCACACCCCATTTGTTGACGCCCCCAATACTTACAGCAATCCGCGTCAGTGGGGAAGAGACACCCTCATTATACTTTTTGAAAAGCAGTGCACCGTACGTATCTTCCTTACCATTCCCGTCAGGGTCATCCTTACGAATAGAGCGCATCACTTCATACCAGTCATCCAGCGTTTTGGGTATATCCAGCTTTAATGTATCAAACCAGTCCTTGCGATATACGATCGCAGTCCGTCCAATATCCCGGAAGTTCGGAATACCGTAGACCTTGCCTTCAATTTTGATATTGTTAAAATAAGCTTCGGATTGGGCAGACAGGTTCTTATAATCCTTCAAGTAAGGCCCCAGTTCCCAGAACAGTCCCGTTTTGGCGGCATTAAATGTGGTCGGTACATAATTCACACGCATAATGGTCGGCATCTCGCCTGAAGCAACCATAACATTCACCTTATCATCAAAAGCAGACTGCGGAATCCACTGTACATTAACATCCGTATTTGTATATTCCTCAATCTTCTTTTCAATCCCGTTCTCCTTGGCCGGTATATCTCCTACCTGCATTAAAGAGATGGAAATGGGAAGTTTACCTTCCCCTGCAGCAGGTGCTTTTTCTCCCCCGCAACCTGCAAGCAATCCAGCGGACATTGCACCAATTACAACGATTCCGCCTAAACGGGACATTGGACCTCTTGGACTCATGAACCATCTCTCCTTTTTGATAGCCAAATTGTTCAGCAATCTTGCCTCACTTTACTCAAACCAACCATGTATGCGCTATCATAAGTGTTCTAAAAAGAAGAACCAGCATTACGCCAGTTCAATCTCCACTCCCGCCAAAATGAACGGAGCGACCGACTTCGGATCATTAATCCGAATGGACTCGGTCACATAATACTCATAGGACCCGTCACGATACGGGCTTCCTCCAAGACCGGCTCCGCCATTACACTGCGTCAAGGACAGCACGCCTTCACGGTCCGTTTGCAGCAGATACTGCACCAGACCCTGATACCCTTTTTCCGCAACCGCTTTGAACTTGCCACTTAGATATCCTTTACGCACACCTTTGGCCAATGCATAGACAAACATTGAGGTCCCGGAAGCCTCCAGATAGTTCCGCTCACGTCCCGGTTGATCCAACAAATGTGGCCATAGTCCGGTCTGCTGATCCTGCACATGCACTAGTGCGTTTGCTACCCGTTCGAAGATACCCACAATCTGCCCGCGCTGCGGATGATCTACCGGCAGATAATCCAAGGTATCCACAACCGCCATCACATACCAGCCCATCGCCCGACTCCAGACATGTGGTGAACATCCCGTCTCACCCGAACTCCAGCGTTGCTCTTTGCTCTCATCCCAGGCATGGTACAAGAGACCGCTACGCGGATCACGTGTACGTTGCTCCACCAGCAAGAGCTGCAGAGCCGCCTTGTCAAACCACTTCTCTTCACCCGTCACTGCGCCATACTGAGTCAGATACGGAGTAGCCATGTACAATCCATCCAGCCACATCTGGAAAGGGTAAATCTTTTTATGCCAGAATCCACCTTCACTCGTATGTGGCTGTCCCTTAAGCTGAGTCATAAGCAACTCCGCAGCTTTGCGATACTTCTCTTCTCCCGTTTTCTCGTGCAACAGGAACAGTGATTTTCCCTGATTGATCTGATCCAGATTATATTCCTCGATCGTATAGGAGCGAATGGAGCCATCTTCCTGAACAAAATGATCCATCAACTCACGGATGTAGTCAAAATACTTTTGCTCCCCCGTGTGCGTATACAGCTCCTCCAGCGCTTTCAGTAAGCAGCCGTTCTCATAATGCCAAGTGGCGTACAGCTCATGGTTGCGATAACTTTCCATGAATTGCTGTGCCATACGCACCGATGTGAGTTGCAGTGTTTCCTTCATGATCAAGCCTCCGCTTCCGGCTCCTTATTGAGCCTGTTTTTTGTAATCTTCGGCATATTCCTCACGAATCTTGTTTCCACCCGCATTGCCCCAATTCTCGATTTCCTTTTCCCAGCCACTTTGATCGATCTTGCCCATAATGTATTTGGTTTGCGCATCGGCAATCACCTGATCCAGATCCGCCCCGCGGTCACCATACGTTGGAGAATATAACGTCAGCGCAGGGTTTGGCACAGCGTGCTCCGCAAGTTCCTTGGCAAGTGCCGTACCTTTTTCACCCAGTTCGGTGTCCTTCAATTTTGGTACGTTATATCCTTCCACATAAGGAAGGTTGTCACGGTAAGGCTTCACTTCACGTTGGAATGCATCGAAGTCACTCATCTCCACCTGATCTTCGCCCACTTTGGTGTAATGTTTGTCTTTCATACCACGCATCAACAGGGTCGCCATCTCAGGGTCCATCAGTTTATCCAGGAAGGAGAGCAGGTTTTTGAGTTCTTCTTCCGATTTCACCGTTGATTTAGGGAATGCCAGAATCCCGGAGTTACCCGTCTGTCCTGCAACACGATCTCCGTTCGCTCCAAGCAAACCAGCGATGTCTACTACACCATCCGGATTGTTTTTGGACAAACGCTCTTGCTGACTTTTTCCGTTCTGCGCAACACCAACACGGATACCCACAACACCGGAATCATACTTTTTCTCCGCTTCCGTAGAGTCGAATACGGCGAAATCTTGGTTCAGCAGTTTCTCATCGTACAAACGTTTCAGCAGATCCAGCACCTGCATATATTCCGGTGTCATGAATTCCGGCGTGAAGCTGCCATCATCCTCGACTTTCCACTTGTTAGGTGCACCAAAACTTACGCCAAGGCGCGTTGTGAAGGAATATTGATCCTCATTATATTTTTTAAAAAGCATTAGTCCAAACGTATTATCCTGACCATCTCCATCCGGATCGGAGGTTGCCAGTGTTTTAATCGTTTCATACCATTCATCCGGTGTGGCCGGCACCTTGAGATTCAGCTTCTCGAACCAATCCTTGCGATAGATCACTGTAGCCCGCGCAATATCGGAGAATACAGGAACCCCGTAGATTTTTCCCTCTACCTTGATGTTGTCAAAAAAACGCTCGTTCTGTGCCGACAGATTTTTGTAGTCTTTCAGCAAAGGCCCCACTTCCCAGAACACGTCATTACGCATCGCGCTGGTCACCGTTGGGTTATATTGTACTTTCACAATTTTTGGCATATCGCTTGAAGCGATCATTACGTTAATTTTGTCATTATAGGCCGAAGCCGGAATCCACTGGATATCCAGTTTCGTATTGGTATACGCTTCAATCTTTTGCTGAACTTCATTGCCTTTGCTTGGCACATCACCCACCTGTGCAATGGCTATGGACACATTTTGTACGCCGCCCTCGGCAGCCTGACCCTCGTCTGATCCGCATCCTGCCAGCAAACCTGTCACCAGTGCCAGTGTGCTCAAGACAGCTACGGCTTTCTTTTTTGTTGCTTTCATAACATGAAAACCTCCCTTTTTTTATGCAGTCATAGTGAACTGACTTTGAACCATGTGCCGACTCAACCTTTCACCGAACCCAGCATCACTCCTTTTGCAAAGTGCTTTTGCAGGAATGGATATACCAGCATAATCGGGATTGTGGAGAACACGATAACGGCCATGCGAATGGTAAGCGGCTGGATCTCGGTCTCTTCGATACTTGTGTCTCCGATTCGGCTCTGTGCCAGAATGACAATCTCACGTAGCCAGACTTGGACAGGCCACTTCTCACTATCGTTGATATAGATAACAGCGCTGAAGAAACTGTTCCAGTGGGCCACCGCGTAAAAGAGTGAAAATGTCGCCATGGCTGGCATGGACAACGGCAGTACAATCCGGAACAATACGCTGACATCGTTACATCCATCAATTTTGGCTGCATCCTCCAGCTCGTCGGGAATGGCCTGGAAGAAGTTTTTGAGTACGATCAAGTTAAATGCACTAATAGCAGTAGGCAGCATCAGTGACCATAACGTATCCGTCAGGTGCAAGGATTTCACGACAAAGTATGTTGGAATCATTCCGCCACTGAAGAGCATCGTGAACAATACACCCAGCAAAATGGGCTGGCGTCCACGCAAATATCTTCTAGAGAGCGGATACGCCATAAGTGATGTAAACAGCAGGTTAATGAAGGTACCGATCACGGTAATATAGACCGATACACCCAGACTCCGAATCAAAGTATCTGTAGAGAAAATGTAACGGTACGCAGCCAGAGAGAACTCTTTTGGAAAAAGAATGAATCCTCCCTTAGCCACTTCATGCGGACTGGTAAACGAGACGGCCAAAATATACATGAACGGGATGACCGTCACGATACCAATCAACAGCAGCAAGCCGTGATTGAGAAAATCAAAGATCCGGTTGCCCCACGTTTTATCCTGTTGCATCTTAATGTTCACTCCTGTCTGGTGAAGAACGTCTGCTCCGAAGGGTTAGTAGACGCCTTCCTCCCCGAATTTTTTGGCCAGCGTATTGGCACCAAGAACAAGCGCCAGCCCGACAACCGATTTGAACAACCCGACAGCAGCACTATAACTGTACTGTGCCTGGGTAAGACCCTTCGTGTACACGTAGGTATCAAATACTTCGCCCACATCCCGGTTTGTCGGAGTTAGCATCAGGAAGATCTGTTCAAAGCCTGTATCCAGGAAATTTCCCAGACGCAGAATGAGCAAAATGACGATTGTACTGCGAATGGCCGGCAACGTAATGTGCCAGGTTTGGCGCCACCGATTGGCACCATCAATCCGTGCAGCTTCATAGAGCTGTGTATCAACACCGGAAAGCGCCGCCAGGAAGATAATTGTGCCCCAACCAACTTCTTTCCAGATGGATTGTCCAACAATCATCGTTCGGAACCATCCCGGTTCAAGCAAGAAAGCCACCTTTTGCCCAGTCAGGTTATAGAGCAATTCGTTAATGGCGCCGCCCTCGGTTGTGAACAACATGTAGAACACACCGACAACAACAACCCAGGAAACAAAGTGTGGAACATAGACTAGCGTTTGTACAAATCGTTTGAAGCGTTCACGGCGAACTTCATTCATCATGAGTGCCAGTACAATCGGCAGTGGGAAAAAGAACACAATGTTATAAATGGCAAGTAAAAACGTATTCCGAAATAATGTCCAGAACTGCGGTTCTCCGAAGAAACGCTGGAAATGTTTGAACCCTACCCAGTCACTTCCCAAGATGCCCTTGTAAGGCGTGTAATCCTGAAAAGCCATCGTGATGCCATACATGGGTATGTATTTGAAAATAACAAAGTAAAGCACACCCGGTATTAACATGATATACAGCCACCGGTTTTTGATAATGTCCCTCCACAGCAGGTTTTTGTCACTGCGGGTAGCGGGCCGTGTTCGAGCCGCCGTTTCGGCTTTCATATTGTCTTCCTCCCCACATTGGAAACGATTACAAAATATCACTTCCTGAATTCATGTCTTCATTGTGGAGGATAAACGAATGACTGGCTATCGTCTCGTTTTAGCCTTTTGTTTTTCCTTATGTAGCAAGGGTTTAGCTCATTTATATCACAGAGTTCAAAGGCGCAATGAACTGCTTTCAACCTCTATATTCCTGTCTTAACTTCATGGAGAAAAGTGGTCTTCTTCCTTCATCCAAACATAAAAAAGCCTGCCTGCCATGGCGGGCAGAGCAGGTTTGTTTTATCGCTGCTGCTCCCGGTACTTGCCGGGGGTTGTTCCTGTGATTTTGCGAAACGTACGGATAAATGCGGTTGGATTGGTATAGTTTAATTTCTCGGCAATCTCCGATATTTTAAGATTTGTTGTTTGCAGCCATGTCTTTGCTTTTTCCATACGATACTCTGCGAGATATTCCGTAAAATTGACTCCCGCTTCCTTCTTGAATACCCGACTTAGGTAAACAGGGTGAAAATTAAGCTCAGCGGCACAGGCTTCCAGCGACAATTCACGATCATAACGTTCCTCGATCAAACGAATCATACGTCTCGCAATATTCATGTATTGGGATTCTTCCTGCTCTCGCCAGAAACGGATGACGGGCAGGAAGAGCCGCTTACGGAACCAATTGGTCATTTCGTCCAATGTGGACAACTTCAGCAAATGTGACATGGATGCTTTTTCACCCAGTACTTCAGCTACATCCCCGCCCTGCTCCTGCACAAGCTGATATACACGAGACAATAACTGAACCATAATGACGGGGTATTCACTGAAATGAAGCTTTTTGTCTGCAAGCAGTCCCAAATATTGCTTAAAGTAGGCATCCGTCTTCTCCTCATCTCCTTGCTTGAGCGCAGACGCAAGCTGATCCTCGATCATACGTAACTGGGTATACAACGCGGCTTCCATCTGACCACGTGGCTGTATATCCTCGTAATGCAAAATAATACGGCTGCCCAGACTGACCCGGCCTTGCAGAGCCTCTCGGCTCTCCTGAACCGCTCTTGGCGTATCGCCAATACAAGAGTAGTAACGACTGATGCCGATACTTACGGGCAGATTAAGATAAGTTACGACACGTTCACGAATCCAGTCTGCCTGGGTATGCATCCATTCCTTCAGCTGCACCTCATCCGTCAGTTCGGAGGCAAGTACGGTGACCTGAGCATCATCCAGCATGACTGGGGTGAACCGAACTGCCGAAGGGAGGAGCTCACCTACCATATTGTTGACAGCAAACAGGAGCAGATCGCGATCCTGTTCCTCATATCGGGTCCCTTCCAAGGTATCAATCTGGAGCATGAGTACACCAAGACTCGCCCACCCTTTCGGAAAATCATACAATTCTCCCTGATATCTGAAATCCTCTTCCGAGATTTTGCCTGTGAGCAGTTTGGTCATAAAAAACTCCTGGAGATGCACATGCTGCCCCTTCATCTGCTCACGCATCGTTTTCTCCGAACTGAACAAGGTTGACAATTGCTCCTCAATATAGATAAATTCATCTTGACGGCGTCCTGACGGGGCAACTGGGGAATCCAAACCCTTCGTAAATTGCAGCAGTCTGGAGATTGGTGAGTACATCCGCCGACTGCCGTATATGGCGAACAATCCCGTTACACACAACATGACCAGTGTAGCGATACCGGTAACCAATGCAATTTTCTGTGACTGGGCCGTGATCTGTCCAAGAGATACAACGGACACGTATAACCAGCCATTGAGCGGAGATTGCCTATAGCTAACCGCCACTTGATTACCTTCAACCTCCGCACTGAAGAAACCCTCTGGCTGGCCCGTCGTTTGCACCATTTCCTGAATTTCCTTATTCAGCGCGTCATATTTCCCGCCTTGCTGCATATCGTTCAGAAAATACTTCTGCTCCCGATCCAGAACGTACATATCTCCAGAATTCGTATTCCGGCTCAAGTAGGTACTCAGTTCCGTATCGGCGATATCAATCACAAGAAATCCCTTTGGTTTCACATTGGTTGGTATCATCGGGATTTTGAATACCATACTGACCACATTATCCGATGATATAAGAGCAGGTGCCTGTTCGGGTGTTAGTTCACCCATACCTGCTGACACAGGTACACTTTCTTTGGCTGAACTGGCATTCTGAGTGACCCAGAACAGGCTGTTGGTATAACTTAGGTAGGAGCCAATTCGGTCTCGAATGCTGAAATCATCCAATTTGCCAAAAGAACGCATCGAAACAACCCAATCTTCATCCAGATTAACCAGATAGGCTTGGTCAATGTTCGTAACCGCTTGCAAGTTGTTAAAACCGGAGGTCAGATCACGAATCTCCTGAAACTCGCTACTGTCTAGTGGTTTCTTCATCGCTTGTAGTACCAAGGGCGAATTAACATACTGGATGGATGATAATTGCAGACTACGCAGAACTTGTTCTACCCTCATTTGGGTCTGATGTAATATCTGAAGATTGCTCTCACGCACTTTCTGTTCAATGTCACGTGAGGCAATCGTGTACGAGACCGAACCAATAACAATGACCGGAAGGGCTCCGAGGATCAACGTAAAACATAGCAAACGCAGTAAATACTTCGGCAAGAAGAGCATCCTCCTTTATACGTGTGTTTATTAAAATAAATCGCTTTCATTGGATTATTTTACTATTGTTATTTTAAAACCCATTCTTATTCAAGTCCACTCATTTATTCTAAAGGTTGACTTCAAACCAATTTCCAGTTTATATTGGTTGCATATTCCTCAATCAAAGGAGAGATTTTTAATGTCGGTGAATGTTCTTAACTAACCAAGTTTAATATTCAGGAGTTTGGCCTTTCATTGCGCTTGTGCCCATATGGCATACGTGTATTTCATGATGCGCCAGATCCCTGTACTTAGTTAAGAACAGCGGATATCATAAATCGCCTCCGGGATTGTAATTGTCCGGGTCTATTTCCGCGCTGAGTTCAGCGCGGATTTTTTAATATAGACCTGTAGTGGACTTTGCTTTCCCATACGTTTAGGGCGGAGAATGACGTTTGTTCATTCTCCGCCCTTTTTGCGTTTTCCAGGAATATGTATCAACGCGTCAACTGAAATTCCAATTCAAGGAGAGATTACGCATGAATGAGAACACATTAAACAGTTTGGGCTATCCACAAATTCAAAAAAACGTTGCAGACTGCGCCCTGTCTTATCTGGGCAAACGTTATGCGAGAGAACTAAAACCGATGGTAGATGCTCACCTGATCGAGATTCGCCTGGAAGAAACAGCAGAAGCGGCTGCGTTGATTCGCTTCGGGGCCAGTATCCCCCTCCCTTCACTCGACGGAATGGAAACCATTATGGATCTGCTTGGCACCGGTTATCTATTCAGTGAACGTGACTTCAGTCATCTCGCTCAGTTCCTGCGGAGCTGTGCACAACTCATGAAATACATGGAGGGCAAATCCGGGGCCGCTCCCACCGTCAGTCGTTATGCAGCGTCCATGATCATGATCGAACCTTTGCTGAGTGAGATTGAGCGCTGCATCCATAGTGGAAACATTCAGGATCAGGCGAGCAAGGAACTGATTCGTATTCGTAAAAAAATAACGGTGAATGCGGAACGCATGAAACGAAAACTTGATTCTCTGGTGAGTAAACATCGCTCCATTATGCAGGAACATGTCATCAGCCAACGGGGAGGAAGAACGGTGCTGCCCATTAAGAAAGAGTTTCGCAAACAGGTGAAAGGCAGTGTGCTGGATGAATCGGGGAGCGGGCAAACCGTGTATATTGAACCCGTTGAATTAGTAAGTCTGCAGATGGAATTGGCTGCTCTACAAGCCGAGGAGTCCCGAGAGGAGATGAGAATTCTCGGTGATTTAACCTCTCTGACCGAATCGTATAACCGTGAAATCGCCCTCAACACCGAAACGGTAGGTGTATTGGACTTCCTGTTTGCCAAAGCCAAATATGCGGCCACCATGGATGGGCGTACCGTTCGAGTCAATACTCAGGGCCACATTAGCCTTCAACGTGCACGTCATCCGTTCATGGGTTCTTCCATGGTTCCCCTTGATTTTGCAATCGGCAGAACATACTCGTCGCTCATTATTACTGGCCCGAATACCGGTGGTAAAACGGTCGCACTCAAAACACTTGGTTTGTTAACCCTGATGATGCAATCCGGTTTGCTTATTCCGGTAGAGGAAGGTGGCGAGATGGCCGTTTATAACGAGGTAGCGGTTGATATTGGTGACGGACAGAGTATGGAACAAGCGCTCAGTACATTCTCTGCACATATTCGCAATATGATTGGCATACTGGAACAGGCCAATACGTCGACTCTGGTGCTCATTGATGAGATGGCTTCCGGCACAGATCCCGGTGAAGGTGTTGGACTTTCTATCGCCATGCTGGAGGAACTTCACAGCCGCGGAGCAACCGTTGTGGCGACAACACATTTTGGTGAGATCAAGCATTTTGCAGCTGCCACCCCAGGATTTGAAAATGCCCGCATGGAATTTGACACCGTTTCTCTCCAGCCACTGTATCGATTGCGTATCGGAGAAGCTGGTGAGAGCTATGCTTACTCCATCGCATTAAAGCTGGGCATGCCACAGCGAATTATAGAGCGATCCAAGTCCCTGTCCGATCAAAATATTTCGAGAGATCGTACATTAGGGTTCACGTCACCTCCTTTGGAAACACCGATCCTGACGCCTGATCGTTCCGTTGCAGAAGCAGACGGCCCAGCAGAGTTATCCAAGCTGAATCAGCCGAAGCAGTCAAAGGATTCAATCGGTCTCAACAAAAAAACAACACCCAGAGAGTCAGATACCCCTGCTCCTGCCAAAAATTTTCGTAAAGGGGATCGGGTATATGCAGCCTATCTTAATCAGTCGGGCATCGTCTGTGATGTAGAGGATAGCCGTGGAAATATCGGGGTCATGTTACGTGGACGCAAAATAAAAATCCATAAGAAACGCCTGACCCTGCATATATCTGCCGATGAGCTTTATCCGGGTGACGATTATGACTTGGACATTGTGCTGGAAACAAAGGAAAATCGAAAGAAACGTAAGTTGATGGGACGCAAACATGTGAAAGGCCTACAGATCGAATTACCGCCTGAAGAATAGCCGATGGGAGAAACAGATGTGGTGAACTGGAAGTCATATATACAGAGTGAAATCCATAATCACCGGCACATTTCTGTTATACTGGTACCAGTATGTTTAACTTCAGCTCGTAGCTATTGCACAGGGAGGGAAGAACTGAATGTCTGCAGTACAAGACGATCAAGAGCACATCCATATCGATGTTCTTGTCTGCCCATTATGCGGGGAAGCTAATCGCTGTTCCTATGCCGCAGGACATCCTCATTCGGAATGCTGGTGTAACCGGGCTACTTTCCCCGAGGGTGTGTTTGACCGCATTCCGCCAGAGCAGCGCCGAAAATCCTGCATATGTCAACGCTGTTTGGACGACTATGCCGATAAACGCCAACCAAAAGAAGAGCCACACAGTTAATAACTGTATGGCTCTTCTTCATTATGCCTCATCAATACTGTTAGCTTGCTACCACTGTTCTTACATTTGGTTATACTGGGCAACAGCCTGTTCAAGCACCGGATGATGCTCATTCATGGACGTATAATGGTGGAGCGCAGCTGTAATCCCCTTCTGGCGGATCATGTTCTGCAGTTCAACTGCTTCCGGATCATCGGAGACATCGAACTTGCAGGCTGCTGCCATACCCATAGCCAGATAAGTCGTATCAGTTCCATCCGCATATGCCTGAAGGGCCGGGCGAACCAGACGATCATTTGGGGACAACTTACGCAGCGGGGAACGACCAACACGAGTAACCTCATCGGTAAGATACGGGTTGACAAACCGTCCCAATATTTTGACAATATACTGCTCATGTTCTTCCGGGTTGAATGCAAAACGTTTCACTAGAACTTTTCCCGTTTCCTGCAAAGCACCGTATACAATCGATTTCACCTTTTCATCAGCAATAGCCTTCTGAATCGTGTCATAACCGTGCACATTACCGATGTACGCAGCAACGCAGTGTCCTGTATTAACAGTGAACAGTTTACGTTCGATATACGGCTCCAGATCATCGACATATACGATGCCCTCAACCGGTTTGAATGCAGGAGCCATCTGGGAACTATCCACCACCCACTCGTAAAAAGGCTCCACCTGTACATGCAACGGATCTTCATGATGCTGAATAGGTACAATCCGGTCTACGGCTGAATCTGGAAAATAAACGTACTGATCCGCAAGGGAACGTACCTCTTCATTGAGCAGAGCATATACATGCTCTTTCAATTGTGTACTGGCTCCAATGGCGTTCTCGCAAGCGATAATGTGAAGCGGGTTTTGTACCGGACCCGAATTCAGTCTTTTCTCAAGCCCCTTCGCAATACCTGGTGCAATATGTTTCAGCACGCCTACGCCCACCGCGGTTGTAATCAGATCAGCTTCCACCACGTTTTGGGCAACCGTCTCCAGCTGGGTTCCATCGATTGCATTTACACCTGTAACGGTCTCCTGATCCTTGCTCTCGTTGGCCAGTTCCACCGTATACTGCCCCCGTTGCTGGAGAGCCGTTACCAAGGTCTGATTCACGTCGGAGAAAATAACCTCATACCCTGCACGGGAGAGGATCAAGCCGATAAACCCGCGTCCAATGTTACCTGCGCCAAAGTGTAGGGCCTTCATAGCTCCATTTCACTTTCCAGAATAGCGATTACTTCTTCGGCTGTTTTCGCCAGACGCAGGGCCTCCATATTCTCATCCTCAGCACAGATCACCGCGATGCTAGTCAAGATCTCCATATGTTCCCCGCCTTGAGCCGCGATACCAATGACCATATAGGCTTTTTCTTCGCCAAAATCAACACCTTGAGGATACTGAATGACAGAGATACCTGTCGATAAAATGAAAGCTTTGGATTCCTTTGTACCGTGCGGAATAGCCAAGCCGTTCCCTACATAGGTCGAGACAATCTCTTCACGCTCAATCATCTTTTCAATGTAATCAGCGGTAATATGTCCCGCATCCTTCAAAATCTTCCCTGCCATACGAATCGCTTCGTATTTGTCCTGAGCCGTCGCATTCATGATGACTTTATCTGTTGTTAACATACTCATAATGGTTGACCTCCAATTTCGGTTTTACTGCGATAAAATCCAACAAGTTCCTGGGACAGGTAATGAATGAGTTCATCCCTGATTCCTTTTTCCAGCAATGTAATCATTTCTTCCTGTAATAACAGGGCGCTGATCTCACTGAGAACCTCCAGGCTTTCCTTGGATAATTCTCTGGGACCAAGCATCAAGAGGACATGGGTAACTCCTGCCGGATCATCCGGCGTACAGAGGAGTGGCTCAGTGAGCTGAAACAAGCTAATGGACGGCCTGTAAATTCCCTCACTGCGTGTATGAAACAGCGCAAGTCTTGTACCGGGAATCTTCTGACTCCCCACTGCCTCACGTGCCTCCAACCGTTTCGCGACCTCCTCCGGTTCCTTCAGCACACCAGATCCATGGAGTACGTTGCACATCGCATACACCGTTTTATAGAATCCGATATCTTGGTTATCCAGCGGATACACCTGAAACTTGCCAATAATTCGGACGATTTCAACTAAAATAGCTTCCATTCCGTCAGGGTCCGAGTAACGACTTGTCGTCTGAACCTCGGCTTCACGGGGCTTATTATGCTGTCGTTGTAATGTTGTTGTTCGGATAAAATGACGCAGACGCTCGCTCTCTTCTGCCGTAAGCAGTGGACTCACTTTGTAATACTGATTTTCATCCATCGGCAGATCAACAGTGGATAACACCAAATCATATTGATCTGTAGGTATCCGGGCAGCTTCATACCAGGACACGCTGTCCATGATCCGAATCTCAGGGATCTCCTTTGATAGTCGGCTGGAAAGCATGCGTGATGATCCAATTCCGCTTGTACACACGATGATTGCCCTGATCTCACGTTTCAGTGCACGTAACCTCTCGATGGAAGCCCCAAAATGCATGACCAGGAAACCAATTTCTTCATCCGGAACTTCTGTGCCTGGCCAAGCTTGATGCACGGATTGTTTGACCTCTTCGAAGAGGGAATCATAATCCTTGCGAATCTGCTGCAGTAGCGGGTTACGAATCATCTGTTGTCCTTCAATTCGCTCCATGACAGGTTGCATATGACCAAGCAGACCTTCACGAAGCAAACGATCCTCATGAAAGGCGTAATGCGTTCTCGCCTGCATCTGATCAATCAGTGAATGTACCCTGTCCAGTAAAATCAAATCGTCTATTGGCAACAGCCGCGAAGAATGAATCCGCTGCTCTGTCTCAACTAATAGTCTGTGAAAATAAGCTTGCTCATCTTGGGAGAATGTCAGCCCCAGCTGGGTCGATAACATACCACACAAGCGGGAAGCCATATAAGGTGGAACCTTCATCTCATCCTGCTCTGCGACTTCATCTCCATTGTTCTCCAGGGGAGGTATACGGCCAATGCCAGAGCCTTTACGAATACGTACAACCGCTACGGATAATTGAATCAGCAACTTCATGTATTGGCGTTCCGGGATGTTCTCCAGCCATTCGATGTCTGGTTGCCATAATGCATTTTCGACCGTAAGCACATCACCGTGTCCAATCATATCCAACAATTTTTGGTTTACGATGGAGCCTCCCTGTTCTGGCTGTCTTCCGAACAGGTCGGACTCATCCAGAAATTCCAGAGCAAGTGCAGCTATGGCTGTGCGATGAATCGTCTCACTTCCGTTAATCTTGACGCCATATCCTCGTCTGCGAACCAGCTTTAGTCCCGCCTGACGAATTCGTGACTCCAGATCGTCCAGATCAGTGGTTACGGTGGATACGGTCACTTTCAGATCCGAAGCCAAGGCGAGTAACTTTACAGGCTCCGGTTCATCCAGCAGGATGCAAAGCATGAAGAGCTTACGCTCTTCTGGCGTAAACTCTACATATTCTTTACCCTCTAGTTGCTGGCGCAATACAGCCAGATCATCGGAACCGGCATCGATTCGGATACCGGTTCCTGATTTTTTTTCCAGCTTCATACCCAAAGGTTCAAGCCATTGTTCAATCATTTGCAGCTCCCGGTGAACCGTTCGGGTACTGACCTTTACTTCAACGGCGATTTCGCCGGCTGTTACTTCATGTGGATGCTCTAGCAAGAACTCCACGATTTCACGTTGTCTTTTGGTAATACTCATATCTCAGCCTCCGGCTCAGGGAAAACAAATGCGTGCAATTACTTTAGACGTTCAACGAGCGCATCGTATTCCGGGCTTTTTAGGAAGTTGTCGATGGATATATGTTCTGCATTCGGTGCAACGGAGCGGGCACGATCGGTCAATACTTGTTGTGTGATCACCACGTCTGCATCCGGCGGGATATCACTGATAGCCGTATTGGTCACCGTAACGTCAATCCCCTCTGCCTTCATCTTCTTGCGTAGAATGGAAGCACCCATGGCACTTGACCCCATGCCTGCATCACAGGAGAAGACAATTTTCTTCACGTCTGTTTTGACGGTAGAAGAAGCCATATCTGCGGCTCTGTCTGCTTCACGTTGATTAGCCGTAATACCAGCGTTTGGCAGGGTTCCTTGACTCTTCATGTCTTTCATCCGACTGGATGCGGACTCCAGATCTTCGTCCTTTTGTTTACCCGTTTTCAGCAACACTGCTGCAACCAGGAAAGAAACGACGGCTGCTACAAGCACCCCTGCGAACATCGGCAGGTATCCACCTTTTGGTGTTAAGAAGAAATACGCGATAATACTACCCGGTGATGGTGCTGAAACAAGTCCTGCTCCGGTGAGCATGAATGTTAATGTACCTGCGACGCCACCCGCAATTGCAGCAAGAATCAGAATCGGTCTCATCAGAATGTAAGGGAAGTAGA
This sequence comes from Paenibacillus sp. FSL K6-1122, assembly GCF_037977015.1. Classification (NCBI taxonomy): domain Bacteria; kingdom Bacillati; phylum Bacillota; class Bacilli; order Caryophanales; family Paenibacillaceae; genus Paenibacillus; species Paenibacillus sp. FSL K6-1122. Next base: position 5,460,062 of record NZ_CP150272.1, read on the forward strand.
TCTCATGAATTCCCCCGAAGAAATGAATGATTACGGCACCCGGTGCAGAAGATTTGGCCATTCCGCGTCCGAAGAAACAGTAAGCAAGTAAGATACCAAGTCCCGGACCCGGGTTTGATTCAAGCATGTATAATACGGATTTCCCTAATTCTCTCGCTTGATCTGTTGCAATTGGTGTAAGAATCCCGTGGTTGATTGCATTGTTCAGGAACAATACTTTACCTGGTTCAATGATTAGGTTGACCAGCGGCAGCAAACCAAGATTCATTAAGCCCTGTACACCGGCAGATAATACTTTGCTAATCGCTTCTACAGCAGGCCCGATGCCCAGTAGCGCAAAAATCCCCAAGATCCCGCCAATAATACCGGCTGAGAAGTTGTTAACAAGCATTTCAAATCCGGCTTTAACTTTACCTTCAATGGATTTATCAAACTTTTTAATGATCCATGCTGCCAGTGGTCCGGCAATCATGGCACCGAGGAACATCGGGATATCACTACCCACGATGACCCCGATGGTCATAATGGCACCGACGACACCACCACGCTGACCATGCACCATCGTACCTCCGGTGTAACCAATTAACAGTGGCAGCAAATATTTGATCATCGGATCAACTAGCTGTGCAAGCGTCTCGTTAGGGAACCAGCCTGTTGGAATGAACAGAGCCGTAATTAATCCCCAGGCGATGAACGCTCCCATATTTGGCATGACCATACCACTCAGGAATCGGCCAAAACGCTGAACACCAACCCGTAGCCCACCTTTGGAATTGGACGATTGGTCCAAATTACTCATTGTATTATCCTCCTTGGATCAAGTGATTATGATTTATGAAAGGGGTATCATTTCTCCCCTGCTGTAATCCTAAGCGAGAATGCTCTCCTGTTCAATGAAATGAAAGCGTACTTTCGTCATGAACAATGATGACAACATTAGGTTATGTAATCGTTTTAATGGATGCATAATGGCTGAACCCATTGATACACAAGGCTTTTCTTGCCTATGACTTTTATCATTTCCAGAATAATTTTCCTACCTATAGCTTGGTCCAATCTGGTGATGTACATAAACAATCTGCTCAAATCCGCATTGGAAACCATTCTTGGAAAGCACAAAAAACCTGTGCAAGCATCCGGCTCACACAGGTCGAAACAATATGAAGCTCATATCATTTAATTATAAAATATATGTTAATAAGTACAAGTTCGTTGATACTATTCTTCCGTATGTTTCCGATACGCGTCTGCATTCATCAATGTAGACAATGCTGCTGTCAGATCTCCCTCAACACGGATCTCAATCATCCAGCCTTCCTCGTAAGGAGAGCTGTTCACAAGTTCAGGGGAGTCCTGCAACGAATCATTCACTGCAATAATTGAACCTGTGACGGGAGAGAACAAGTCCGAAACCGTTTTGACCGATTCGATCGTTCCAATGCTGTCCTCTGCTTTTACATTGGTTTCAAGGTCAGGCAATTCCACAAACACAATGTCACCCAGCTGATGCTGCGCGAACTCGGTAATGCCAATACGTACAGTATCCTCCCCTACGGTTTGCACCCATTCGTGCTCTTCACTGTACAGGAAATCACTTTTCAATTCGCTCATCGATATCCGCCTCGCTTTTCATTAAATGAGTGCATGCGTTCTTTGACCTTAACCTTTTTCCCAGAACATAGCGTATGACATTTTTGAATCAAATGTCAAGATACCTCACAATTTATTTGCTGAACACCTCTAAATCCTGTAACCGGATTACACTCTTTCTTCATATACTGGTGAATATTAGAATAGTAAGCGCACTCTTTATAAATACACGAACAATAACATGAAAAATAAATTAAATATTCGGTTTTAAATCATTATCTATGATATCGTTCTTGACATCGGTAGTGGATTCACGTTTTAATGAGAGGAGTAAATGTGTTTATTGGACTATGTTATACCCGCGGATGAATGTAAAGGGAGAGATTACCCGTGACACCCGATTCGGGATGTACATGAGGTAACGCCGAAGGAGTAAACCACCGATAAGCGGGGGTGAATCTCTCAGGCAAAAGGACTTTTACGGGACGCAACTCTGGAGAGCATCTATTCGCCCTGTGCGGGCGTTATGATCACCCAAGGGGAAACCTGCTGCACAACGTAGCGGGGTAACTCTCAGGTACAAGGGACAGAGCCTTAGAATAAGCGTGCTACTTGGCATGCCGATTCTTTGGCCTGTCCTTTTCCTTTTTCCCAAAAAACGAAAAACAGGATGTAGAACGGCGCTGCCATAGCTGCCCTTACCATACTTATGTGATGAAAATATCTAGCTGAAAATTTAAAAATACCCTGGTTCATTGATCCACGATTGTATATCCGGCCGGCTGACGGCCTATGACGAGGTGATTTGATGTCCGATTTGCTTAGAACACCACTCTTCCCACTGTATCAGCAATACGAAGGCGTACGGTGCATTGATTTTGGAGGCTGGGAGCTTCCGGTACAATTTAGCGGAATCCAGAAAGAACATGAAGCGGTACGCGAGCGCGCGGGACTGTTTGATGTATCCCATATGGGCGAATTCACGGTACAAGGTGAGCAGGCTGAAGCGTTTTTGCAACAAATGATGACCAATGATGTGACCACGCTGGTTCCTGATCAAGCCCAGTACACCCTGATGTGTTATCCAGATGGCGGTGTGGTGGATGATCTGCTCGTGTATAAGCTGGAAGATCAGCATTATATGCTCGTTGTTAACGCCTCCAACATCGACAAGGATTGGGCGTGGTTGCAAGAGCACTTGATCCCCGGCGTAAGCATGACCAACGATTCGGAGCAGACGGCGCTACTCGCCTTGCAAGGTCCACTGGCTGTAGACATTATTAGAAAAGTTACAGATACGGATGTATCCACGATTGAACCGTTTCGTTTTGTGCAGGATGCCGAAGTCTGTGGAGTAAAATTGCTGTTGTCCCGTACTGGTTATACCGGTGAAGATGGTTTTGAGCTATATGTTCCTGCAGATCAGGCCGCTGTGGTCTGGAATGGGTTAATGCAAGCCGGTGAAGGTCACGGACTTGTACCGACAGGCCTCGGTGCTCGGGATACACTGCGCTTTGAAGCAAAACTCCCTCTGTATGGACAGGAATTGTCGGCAACCATCTCTCCGCTCGAAGCTGGCGTAGGTATGTTTGTGAAGCTGAATGCCGGACCTTTTATCGGACACGAAGCCTTGTTACAGCAAAAAACTGACGGGCCCGCCCGCAAACTGGTCGGCATCGAAGTGTTGGAGCGCGGTATTCCCCGCCCCCACTATCCAATTTACGCCGAAGGCGTACAGATTGGTGAAGTGACAACAGGCACACAATCACCTACATTGAAGCGTAATCTTGGGCTTGCCCTCATCGACAGCAAATACGCTGCGCTGGGAACCCCGCTTGAGATTGAGATCCGCGGCAAGAAACTAAAAGCCGAGGTCGTGAAGACCCCTTTTCATAAACGGACACGTATGTCGAAGACACCTACTCAAGGAGCTGATCAAGCATGAGCAAGCACCGTTACATTCCCATGACCGAGCAAGATCAGAGCACGATGCTCGCAACCATCGGTGTGGATACGCTGGAGGATCTTTTTCAGGACATTCCGCAGGAGATTCGTTATCAGGGCGAGCTGCCCGTATCCTCCAAACTTGATGAATATGCGCTGACACGTCATATGTCCAAACAAGCTGGCGCCAACGCCAATTTCGAAACACACGCCAGCTTCCTCGGCGCAGGCATATACGATCATCATGTTCCTTCCGTCATCAATCATGTCATTTCCCGTTCCGAGTTCTACACTGCCTACACACCTTATCAGCCTGAGATCAGCCAAGGTGAACTACAGGCCATTTTCGAATTTCAATCGTACATCTGTGAATTAACCGGTATGGCTGTAGCGAATGCCAGTATGTATGATGGCGCAACTGCCTTTGCCGAAGCAGGAAACCTGGCCGCAGCGGCAACTCGTCGCAAACAGCTCATCGTATCCCGTACCGTTCATCCGGAAGCCCGTCAGGTATTGCAGGCGTATGCGCACGGACTCCGTCTGGAGATTGTCGAGATTGGTTATAAAGATGGCGTCACTGATTGGGATGCCCTGCAAGCCGCCATATCGGACGATACCGCTGCTGTCATGATCCAGAGTCCGAACTTCTTTGGTGCTGTGGAAAATGTAAAGCAGGCTGCCGACCTCGTGCATGCGCACAAGGGTCTGCTCGTCGTAAGTGCTAACCCGCTATCGCTGGGTCTGCTGGAAGCCCCAGGCAAGCTGGGTGCCGACATCGTTGTTGGCGATGCGCAGCCCCTCGGTATCGCCGCTTCACTCGGCGGCCCTACATGCGGATATTTCGCCGTGTCCCAGCCTCATATGCGCCGAATTCCTGGCCGAATTGTAGGCCAGACCACGGATCGCAACGGCAAACGTGGTTTTGTACTCACACTGCAAGCACGTGAACAGCATATCCGCCGCGAAAAGGCGACGTCCAACATTTGTTCCAACCAAGCTTTGCTTGCGCTCAGCGCATCTGTATATATGTCCATCATGGGTAAACAGGGCATGATCGATGTCGCGGATCTGAATTTGCAAAAGAGTCATTACACCCTCAATACATTAACTGCGATTCCTGGAGTTAGCCTTACTTTTAATGCACCAACATTTAATGAATTTGTGATTAAGCTTCCTGAAGGAACCGATGTGGATGCACTTCAACTGAAACTGCTGGATGCAGGCTTTATTGGTGGCTATGAACTTGGACGTGATTATCCTGAGCTTGCCGGAAATATGCTGATTGCTGTTACCGAACGACGCAGTAAGGAAGAGATTGACGAATTCGCACGAGCATTGGAGGGATCGCTGTGACTCAGGAAACGACGACAACAACGACAACATCGGTACAAGGACAATCGGAAACAGGTTCCTCTGTCTCTACTTCGGTTCAACCTGAGACGAATACAACATTTAGTGCACAGACCTTATCTCCTGCTTCGGAACAATCATTGATTTTTGAACTCAGCAGCCCTGGACGTGTCGCTTATTCCTTGCCAGAATGTGACGTTCCTCGCCAGTCTGCCGATACCTTGATTCCCCGGGAAATGCTCCGTTCGGAAGCAGCAGCACTGCCGGAAGTGTTTGAGGTAGATGTTATTCGACACTATACCGCGCTATCCCGTCGCAACTTCGGCGTAGATAACGGATTCTATCCACTGGGCTCTTGTACGATGAAATACAATCCAAAGATCAATGAGGATGTTGCTCGTTATAATGGATTCGCCAAAATCCATCCGTACCAGCATGAATCCAGCATTCAAGGTGCACTAGAACTGTTATATACGTTGCAAAACGACCTTGCAGGTCTGACAGGTATGGACGCTGTGACCTTACAACCAGCCGCTGGTGCCCATGGAGAATGGACTGGACTTATGATGATTCGTGCCTACCACGAAGGTCGTGGCGAACAACGTACCAAAGTCATCGTGCCTGATTCCTCTCATGGTACCAACCCGGCAAGTGCAACCGTTGCAGGATTTGAGACTGTGACAATTCCATCCCGTGCAGACGGACTGGTCGATCTGGACGCGCTCCGTGCGGCCGTTGGTTCCGATACGGCAGCATTGATGCTGACCAACCCGAATACACTTGGTTTGTTCGAGAAAGACATTCAGGAGATTGCATCCATCGTACACCAAGCTGGTGGCTTGTTGTATTACGACGGAGCCAACTCCAATGCCATTATGGGCATTACACGTCCGGGTGATATGGGCTTTGACGTGGTGCATCTGAACTTGCACAAAACGATGAGTACACCTCATGGCGGTGGTGGACCAGGTGCCGGACCAGTTGGTGTGAAGAATCGCCTGATTCCATTCCTGCCTAAACCAATGGTGATCAAGAATGATGATGGTATGTATGCATTCGATCGTGAAGGCGATCAATCCATTGGCCGGGTGAAAGCCTACTACGGTAACTTCGGTATATTGGTACGTGCCTATGCCTACATTCGTACCTATGGACCGGAAGGATTGCGCCGTGTATCTGAATGTGCGGTACTCAATGCTAACTATATGATGGCCCGTCTCGCACCTTACTACGAGATTCCGTATCCGGGTGTATGCAAACATGAATTTGTCATGTCTGGTCGGGGGTTGAAGCAATATGGTGTACGCACACTTGACGTTGCCAAACGATTGCTTGATTTTGGATATCACCCACCTACGGTGTACTTCCCGCTCAACGTGGAGGAATGCATCATGATCGAACCGACAGAAACCGAAAGCAAAGAAACGCTGGATGGGTTCATTGATACGATGATACGGATTGCCAAAGAAGCGGAAGAGACACCTGAATTGGTCCTGAACGCACCTTACGGAACACCGGTTACTCGACTCGATGAGACCACCGCTGCCCGCAAACCTGTACTGAACTGCGCCTGCAGTTAATCAAATCATTGTTATCACGAAAGCTCTTGCTGATAGTCCAATCAGCAAGAGCTTTTTGTGTTGCCTTCCCCTTTAAAGATGCCACTCTTACAGCTCGCCATCATCCTGTTAGAGTATTTCTCAACGTTTATAACAAAAAAAGCCGATATCCACAATGAATCGCGGATACCGGCAAAATCGCTGCATCAATGCAGCTCATTATCGGAAAAAGAAAAAACCTCAAATCCGGAGGAAACCCCGGCAAAATTACGCTTGAATGCTTTGAACCAATTCAACAACTTGTTCAGCCGTTTGCATATCCAGAGCTTTAGCAGCCAGTTCCTGCATATCCGCACGGGACAGCTTGGTGATCTGACTACGAGCTGGCAGAATGGATGTTGCGCTCATGCTGAACTCATCCAATCCAAGACCAAGCAACAATGGAATTGCCGTTTCGTCTCCTGCCATCTCACCACACATGCCAACCCATTTGCCTTCACGATGCGCTGCATCGATAACCATTTTAACCAAACGCAAAATGGCTGGGTTGTAAGGTTGATACAGATAAGCTACTCGTTCGTTCATACGGTCAGCAGCCATCGTGTATTGAATCAGATCGTTCGTTCCGATACTGAAGAAATCCACTTCTTTGGCAAACTGATCCGCCAGAACTGCAGTCGAAGGAATTTCGACCATGATTCCGAGTTGAATACTGTCAGAAACAGCAATACCTTCAGCAACCAGCTTCTCTTTCTCTTCGAGCAAGACAGCTTTTGCTTCACGGAATTCACCGAGTGTTGCGATCATTGGGAACATGACACGCAGGTTTCCATGTACGCTTGCACGCAGCAACGCACGCAATTGTGTACGGAAGATATCCAGACGGTCCAGACACAGACGAACTGCGCGGAAGCCGAGGAATGGATTCATTTCTTTTGGCAGATCCAGGTATGGAAGCTCTTTGTCTCCACCGATGTCGAGTGTACGAACAACAACAGGTTTACCTTCCATTTTTTCCAGTACCGCTTTGTAAGCATTATACTGAATGTCTTCGGAAGGGAGCTTGTCTCTGCCCATGTAAAGGAACTCGGTACGGTACAGGCCTACAGCCTCGCCGCCGTTCTCCAGAACACCTGTTACATCATTCGGTGTACCGATGTTGGCTGCAAGTTCAACATGAACGTTGTCCACCGTTACCGTTGGTTCATCACGAAGTTTTCTCCACTCTGCACGTTGTGCATCATACTGTTCCTGTTTGGCACGGTATTCAGCAATAACTTCATCAGTAGGGTTAACCAGTACGTGACCATCCAGACCGTCAACAATAATCATATCGCCTTGTTTCGCTTGAGCCAAGATGTCCTTGGTTCCAACAACAGCCGGAATTTCAAGAGAGCGAGCCATAATTGCCGAGTGAGAAGTACGTCCACCAATGTTGGTTGCAAAACCTTTAACAAATTGGCGATTCAATTGAGCAGTGTCGGAAGGTGTTAGATCCTCCGCAAGCACGATCACTTCTTCATTGATCTCAGCCGGACTCATGAAGTCAATACCAAGCAAGTGATTTAGCACACGTTTGGTAACGTCACGCATATCTGCTGCACGTTCCTGCAGGTATGCACTCTTCATGTTCTCAAACATGGAGATAAATTGCGATGCCGTTTCGTTCAAAGCAAATTCTGCATTGATCATGTCATCTGCAATTCTAGCTTTAACCGGATCAATCAATTCCGGGTCATTCAGAATGAGCAAATGCGAAGCAAAAATCTCAGCTTTTTTCTCGCCAAGCTCTTGTAAAGTACGCTCTTTGATCGCCTCAAGCTCAGCCTGGGATTTACCCAGAGCTGAGTCGAGTTTCGCGATCTCTGCGTCAACGTCGTTGATTTGGCGTTTTTCTACAGAGTAGTCAGGATGCTCCAAGATAAACGCCTTGGCGATAGCAATACCCGCCGAAGCCGCGATCCCGGAGACATTAAGCATTAATTTCGCCCAACCCTTCGTTAACCATAACGTCAGTCAAAGCTTGAAGAGCTTCAGCTTCGCCTTCGCCTTCAACGATGATGCTGATAGTGTCGCCTTGTTCCAATCCGAGGGAAAGAACACCCAGGATGGATTTCAAAGTTACTTTTTTACCGTTAGCTTCTGCAAAGGATTCTGCACCTTTGAATTTGTTTGCTGTATTAACCAGGGCTGTCGCCGGACGTGCGTGGATACCATCTTCGTCTGTAATTCTGAATGTTTGTTGCATTACAATCATCTCACTTTCAGTAGTTTGGTTTAGGCATTGCATATATTTACACTTGCTTGCCATCATCGTAACACTTCTTATTTTATCTCAATGATTGGCTGTTCGCCAACTTTCAGCACTCCACTCTTCTTCAGAGTTACCGTGGAGCCCTCTGGCAGGTTGGTGAAAATAACTGGAGAAATGATCGAAGGAGCGTTTGCTTTGACATACTCCAGATCCACTTCCATAATCGGCTGACCTGCCGATACCAGATCACCTTCCTGTACCAGTACGTTAAAGCCTTGACCTTTCAGCTTCACCGTATTAACGCCTATATGAACAAGCACTTCCTTGCCACCATCGGACATGATGCCCACGGCATGTTTGCTTGGAAATACATTAAACACTTTACCATACACAGGAGAAGTTATCGTACCATCATGTGGCAAAATTGCGAACCCATCACCTGTCATTTTCTCAGCAAAGACCGGATCAGGTACGTTTGTAATGTCCAGCAATTCACCATTGACTGGCATGACGATATCCTCAGCAACAATGCGCTCGCCCTGCTCACCTTGTGCCTTCTCCTCTTCAGGAGTTGGTTTGGCAGCTGCTGGCGTTGGTGCTGGAGTTCGTCCTGCAATAATATCCTGCATCTGAGATTTGATCGTGTCGGAACGTGTTCCGAAGATGGCTTGAACATTATTACCCACTTCAAGTACACCAGATGCACCCAATTGTTTCAAACGATCTTTTTTCACATTGGATTTCTCATTAACTTCGATCCGCAAACGAGTAATACAAGCGTCCAGATGTTTGATATTTTCCTTGCCACCGAAAGCTTCGAGAATGTTATGTGGCAGGTCATCCGTTGAACCAGAGCCTCCGCCAGATTCGGTTTCAGGCGTTGCATCTTCACGTCCTGGTGTTTTGAGATTGAATTTGCGAATGATAAACCGGAAACCGAAGTAATAGATCACCGCAAGAATCAATCCGACAATAATAACATCCCACCAAGGTGTACGGTTCGGAATAATCCCGAAGATCAGGAAGTCAATGAACCCACCGGAGAAGGTCATACCGATCTTTACACCCAGAATTTGCATGGTCATGAAAGACAAACCTGCAAAGATACAGTGTACTGCAAACAGGATTGGTGCTACAAACAGGAACGAGAATTCAAGTGGTTCTGTGATACCTGTCAGGAACGAGGTCAGCGCAGCTGAACCCATGATACCTGCAACATACTTTTTATGTTCCGGTCTTGCTTCATGGTACATCGCAAGTGCCGCTGCTGGCAAACCGAACATCATGAACGGGAATTTACCAACTTGGAATGTTCCCGCTGTGAGGTTCACACCATCACGCAATTGATTGAAGAAGATTTGCTGGTCACCACGGATGACATCTCCAGCTTTGTTCACATACTCACCAAACTCAAACCAGAATGGGGAGTAGAAAATGTGGTGAAGACCAAACGGAATTAATGACCGTTCTACAACTCCGAAGATGAATGCCGACAATGTCGGGCTTGTATCTACCATGAAGTGAGATACAGTATTCAATCCATTTTGAATCGGCGGCCAGATAATCACCAGAAGCAACCCGATTACAAGGGATACTACCGATGTGATAATCGGAACGAAACGTTTACCTGCAAAGAAACCGAGGTAAGACGGCAGTTCGATTTTGAAAAACCGATTGTAACATAGCGCGGCGGCAATACCTATGATAATACCTCCGAACACGCCTGTACTTAATGTTGGGATACCCAAGATGCTGGCATAACCCGGTACTTCACCGATCATGGCCGGAGTAACCCCTACTGCGGTACCCAGTGTGACGTTCATGACCAGATAACCGATGATCGCTGCCAGACCTGCAACCCCTTCGCCACCGGCCAATCCGACGGCTACACCGACGGCGAAGAGCAATGCCAGATTATCAAATACGATCTGACCTGCGTTCATCATAATTGTTGCGATCGAGTTCACCCAAGGGGTGTCGAGCGCCGTTACATATTGCAAGAAATCTGGATTAACCAACATGTTACCAATTCCGAGCAGCAAACCTGCCGCAGGTAGAATGGCTACAGGCAACATGAGAGCTTTACCTACTCTTTGCAATACACCAAAAAGCTTTTTGAACATCGCGTCGTTTCTCCCTTTCGTCTAATTTATATGTTGTGATGCAAGCAAGGGAACACAAAAAAAGGCATGAATTAATAAAGTAAACTGTGCCAACCTTGGGGTATAGCATACCCTGTACAAGGAAAGAACAATCACACTTTAATTAACTCATGCCTGATCGAGTCAGTAACACGTCGCTTATGTTTATTCAGTTGCTTGATTACGGAAACCATTGTAGCACCAGTTCTAATCTATTGCAAGCCTTTACACCAAAAAAATAAATTCCGCATTCCATCACTGGAATGATCTCACTTATTCTCTTCTTCCTTCCGCTGATTCAGCCTTTGCAGATGAATGGTCAGATAACCTACTTCAGCAGGATAAACCGGCAGTTTCAGTCTTTTTTCCATTACTTTGGTCAGTTTCCATGCAAGCGAGTACATTTCGGGATACTCCAACTTAAGCAGGGAATCCAACTTATGAAGCTCTTCCACTTTGTCTCCACGGCGAACACGCTCAAGGGCGAACCGAAGATGAGTCAGCAAACGAGAGTAATCCAGCGATTCCGTTTCAAACGAATAATCGAGTTGATCAGACACCAGGTTCACCAAATCAGTGATCAATTGTGAATGCTCACGTACCTGGGATATATTTTGATTGGTCATTGCGCTATAGATATGGAGGGCAACAAAACCAATCTCGTCCATCCCCAGATCTACACCCATTTTCTCTTTGATCAGACGAACAGCGTATTCTCCCATTCGATATTCTTCAGGATAAATCTCGCGGGTTTCATATAAAAATGGATTTTGTATGATAATGCCCTGCTCCTTGCGTTTTAACGCGAAAGAAATGTGATCGGTTAATGCAATATGGATATGTTCATTCAGAGGAACGTCCGTACGCTCTGCAATATACGTAATAACTTCGTTAATAATCTCGATCAGTGCTTCATCCACCTGTGGAAGAAGCTGTTTGTACTGCTCTTGCTCCTGCTGGTTTTTCAAAATGAACATTTTCTCCACAGCCATCAATGGAATGTGATCACTCGGTTTTCGGTTAAAGCCAATGCCTTTACCAATAACAACGACTTCCCCGTGTTCTGGATGCTGTGCAATGATTACATTATTATTTAGCGCTTTATCTACATGCAAGCTGCTCATTGTTTGCACCTCTTTTTCACACCATCTTAGGTGTGATTAAGTCACACCCTGTTACGAACGAAAAGACACCCGGAGCGGGCAAACCGCGCCGGACGTCTCGCTTAAAAAGTAACAAAAATTCGCCTTAAGGTCAATAGAGCAACCATGCAAGATTCGAAGTGCTTCTTACTCGTCAACTCCAGCTCTTTCCACAATCTTGTCGATTATAGAAGGAGTTGTAACAGCCTCGCTCTGTTGAATGGCAACTGGCGCAGATGTTTTAGACTTCGTAAGGCCTTTAATCAGCTGCTCTACATCGATGCCGGATACACTTTTGAGCATCTCTGGAGCGGTCGCCATAAGTTCAGTAACATAGTTACTCACTCGTGCCGCACCTTCACCTTTACCTGTATCTACCACCGTCAGTTTATCAATGGATGCAATTGGCTCTGCAATTTTGCCAGCCAGTTCAGGCAGCATTTTGACAATGATATCGAGTACAGCTGCTTCGCCAAACTTCTGGAACGCTTCGGCCAGTTTTTCTTTTGCTTCTGCTTCTGCAAGACCACGCAAACGAATAACTTCTGCATCTGCTGTACCTTTGGCAAGTTCCGCATCCGCCATGGCCTGACCTTCAAGTCGCTTCTGCTCAGCTGTTGCTTTGGCATGTGTTTCAATGGAATACTGTACTGCATCAGCTTCACGCATTCTTTTGGCTTTATCCGCTTCGGCAGCCTGCTCTACCGCATAACGATCCGCTTCTGCCTTTTTCTTCACTTCGGCATCGTATTGTTTCTCACGTACGACGATTTCTTTTTCCTGGAGGTCAATCTCACGTTCTTTACGAACGAGTTCAACCTTCATTTCTTCCTCCACCACGGTCTGTCTCGCGCGCGCTTCATGGATATGGTAAGCCTGGTCGGCTTCCGCTTTGGCTGTATCCTGATCCCGCTTAAACGTGGCTACTTTCAGTTCCTTCTCTTTGGCTGCCTCAGCGATATTGGTATCACGCAGCAACTCTGCTTTTTGACCCTGCTCTTCTGCATTGGCCTTCTGAATACGTGCATCACGCATCGCTTCCGCTTCAGCTATCTCCGCATCACGCTTCACAGCAGCAATTCTCGGTTTACCAAGAGCATCCAAGTAGCCCTGTTTATCACGAACATCCTTGATGGTAAATGAAACAATTTGAAGGCCCATTTTCTTCAGATCTCTAGCTGCTACACCTTGAACCTCTTGCGCAAACCTATCCCGGTTCCGATATACTTCTTCCACCGTCATTGTACCGAGGATGGCCCGCAAATGCCCCTCCAGTACCTCCTGTGCTTCGCTTCTCAGCGCTTCTACAGGTTTACCGATGAATTGCTCAGCTGCCGTAGCAACGTCTTCTACAGCGCCTCCAACCTTGATAATAGCTACACCGTCAGCAATAACCGGAACCCCTTGCTCCGTGTACACTTCAGGTGTGGAGACATCCAGCTTGTGGGACAATAAGGAGATAAATTCGGATTGCTGGAATATCGGCAGGATAAATGCACCGCCACCACGAACAATCTTAATTTTTCGGCCAGAATCATCATCGGAGATATTTTTGCTACCCAGGAATGATCCCGTAACGATCATCGCCTCATCCGGTCCAACCGTTTTGTATCTCGCCCAGAAAGCCAAACCTAAAATTAGAATGACACCGACTACAACTATAGGAATCAGCAATACATCCCAATTCAAATTCAAATTATCCATTCCACATCTCTCCCCTTATTCATTCATGATGAGTGCTTAAACTACTTAGGTGATAAGAATACTTTATAAATCTTTAAGTACATTTTCATCCCATTCCGACACACGCAGTACACCATCTACAACATCCACTACGACAACACGTGCTCCCGCCGCAATGGGGAGGTGTTCAAAACTGGATGCCGTTTGAATCGTACTACCGGATGCAAAGCGAATCATGACTTCGCCAAAACCTTTTTCCGGCACCGGAATGGTAATTTCGCCAATTTTCCCAGATAACTCTTTCATCGAAAATGCAATCGAGACATCGCTGTTACGCATCGGTTTGATATATGCGAAGAATACCAACATGGCTGCAGCAACACCTATAAGCAGGGATAGTATTAGACCCGACATCGCACTTAATGAACTATAACGTGTCAGCATAATGCCTGCCCCACCGAAGGTTGTAATGGAACCAGCTAACACAACGGGTTTGAAAAAATCAAGACCTGGCATTTCGAAGGCTCCGTCAATCAAGCCGTCAATCAAGTCACCCAGCACAAGGCTGACAACAGCAAATATGGCTCCTCCGATCAGACACCCCCAATAAATTGTCTCCATCCCCTGTTCCTCCTCTCTCTGCCGCAAATTCATCCTAACTAGGCATTCCACATGTAAATAAATACGTAGCAAGGGGGGAAATGTTTCAAAATCTTTCCTCAAATGTATTCTGAACCCGATAATGGGTATTATCACGACATTCTGTTCTTCTTGCTTCATGTTCCTCCATCATTCACGTGTACAGCCCGAATACATGAAAAAACCGCAAGCCCCCATGAAGGAGACTTGCGGTTATTGGACAACTTGATGTGTCCTTTCACTTTGCAGTGATTATAGAATTACAGAGAAGCCTTGTAGATGGATACAACATCTTCCCGTTGCAGTTTCTTGAAATTACCGAATGGGCCAAACAGCATCGCTTTGTCTGCCATTACGTCGATCTGGCTATCATCGATATCGTAATCAGCCAAACGGTTAGGGGCACCAATGGATGTCCAGAATTTGCTGAGCGCATCGATACCTTCTTCAGCAATCTGTCTGTCCGACTTGCCTTCAGGGTTCACCTCGAATACATTAATTGCCAGACGTTTGAATCGATCCACATTCACGTCCAGGTTATGTTTCATCCAGTGTGGGAACAAGATTGCAAGTCCACCGCCGTGTGGGATATCATACACTGCGGAAACCGCATGTTCAATATTATGTGTTGCCCAATCTCCTGCGAGACCCATATTCAGCACGCCATTCAGTGCCATTGTTCCGCAATACAGAATTGTTTCGCGCAGTTCATAGTTCTCCAGGTCTTCAACCAGACGTGGCGCTGCTTCCATGACAGTACGCAGAATCGTCTCACAGAAACCGAGTTGAACCGGTGTATTGGCATCCAGATGGAAGTAATGCTCCAATACGTGGGACATCATATCCACCATGCCGTATACCGTTTGGTCCAGTGGAACAGTGTATGTATTCACTGGATCCAGGATAGAGAATGCAGGGAATGAGTATGCGCTACCCCAGCCCAATTTTTCTTGTGTATCCTGATTCGTAATAACCGAACCGGAGTTCATCTCCGAACCAGTTGCCGCCATGGTCAATACGGTACCGAGTGGAAGAGCGTCCTGTGCAACGGCTTTTCGCTGAGCAAAATCCCACATATCGCCATCATATTTGGCACCTACAGCAATAGCTTTGGAGCAGTCCAGTACACTGCCGCCACCTACAGCGAGGATCAGGTCGATGTTATTTGTTTTACAGAGGTCTACCCCTTTATGCACCGTAGAAAGACGTGGGTTAGGTTCCACACCTGCCAGTTCAGTCACTTCTGCTCCAGCTTCCTTAAGCAAACCGATCACTTGATCGTACAGACCACTGCGTTTGATACTGCCGCCACCATATACAAGCAGAACCCGTTTACCGTATTTCGGCACTTCTGTCTTTAATGCTTCCAGTTGTCCTTTGCCGAAAATCAGCCGGGTTGGATTATAGAATTGGAAAGATCTCATATCTATTGTCGCCTCCAATGGAGTTTAGTATTTTTGTGCAACTCCAATTATAGTACCCTGTTTATAGAAAAACAAATCGATAGTCACTCACTTTATAACAACCCGTTAATCTCCAAATGAGCTCGAAACATCTCGCTAGATGAAGGCAAATTTTCAGCATCCACCCATGTTTCTGTGGCCCATAATCCAGCCTGTTTGAATGCCCGCGGACAATGGATAAAACACTCTTCCACATCTACAATGACAGCCGCACCTATGGTCTTACCACTCCAGCCCATACTGGCGATGAATTCCTCATCCTTGGTAATGGATGCTGTGCCATTAATACGCAGCACTTCATTCATACCCGGAATCAAAAATAGCATACCAATACCAGGGTTCGACAACATGTTCAACAACGAGTCTATCCGCCGATTGCCTGGGCGTTCGGGATAGACGAGCCGGTATGTATCGTACACTTTCACAAATCCCGCTCCATCACCCCGAGGTGACACATCACTTTTTCCATCACGATCGGAGGTGGAGAGGAAAAATAATGGTGACATGGATATAAAGTTCTGAACATGTGAATCCACAAATGGAATTGCCTTGTTACGCACATGTTCATGCGGTTCACCCACCATGCTTTGCAGTTCCTCAGCATCTTTAATCAACGGAATATTCAATGCCTGCTTTTCCAATTATTCGTCCCCGTTTCTTCATTGAGTTATGTTTTCAATGGCTTTCCACCATTATACATGCGGGAACTGACATCTTCCATTTCTGAGAACGAATATGAAATGCGTAATTCATAATACCGCGTCCCCATGTGCCCTGGGGTCACCAATTGGAGATTCAGTATTGTTAATCTCATCTAACAGTTGTACTGTAACCAAAAGAACTTCAAAATTCTTAAAATAAATATAAGGAGGTTATTGGATTGAAAAAAGCAAGCATCTTCCTCTTTGCTCTGCTAATGTTCCTCGTACCCTGGGGACAGATGGTTATGTATGCTGAGCCGAATAAAGAAAAAGATTTCATAACGAGCGCTAATGCTCATGGAATCACAATAAACGACTATGTGGGCACTTCGAAAGATGTCATTATTCCCGAAACCATTGGCGGTCAACCAGTTACTTCTATTGGTGAAAAAGCATTTTACAGCGATCATTTGACTTCTGTAGTTATTCCGCATACCGTCTCCACGATTGGAGAAAGGGCATTTGAAATCAATCAACTAACTTCTATCGTCATTCCAGAGACTGTCACGACTATTGGAGACTTGGCATTTGGATACAACCGACTGACCTCTGTCGTCATTCCGGATAGTGTATCCACAATTGGGAACTCCACTTTCACTAACAACCAACTGGCCTCTGTCGTTATTCCCGAGACTGTTATGTCGATCGGAAATAGTGCATTTACAAACAATAAACTAACTACTGTCGTTATCCCAGAGAATGTCTCAACTATTGGATACTGGGCATTTGCATCTAACCAGCTGACTTCCATTGTTATTCCAAATCGTGTCTCTTCCATTGGACATGCTACATTTATGGACAATCAACTGACTTCTGTCGTCATTCCGGATAGTGTCTCCTCTATCGGGGCGATGGCATTTGCGGACAATCGGTTGGCGACTGTCTTCATTCCAGCTAGTGTCTTGTCAATTGGTTTCTTAGCGTTTGATGGTAACTCATCCCTTATTATTACGGGTTTTGATCCTTCAGAGGCTCAAAACTTCGCTAACTTTTATAGCATTCCCTTCCAAAAATTGAATATGGTTGTCTCCTTCGACTCCAATGGAGGGACCCCGGTTGCCGTCACTCAAGCCACTTATGGGCAAACCATTGTACCTCCCACTCAGCCTACCAAGGACGAGTTTTTGTTTGAAGGCTGGTACATGGATTCGGTATACTCCCTTCCCTGAGATTTTGCCAGAGATACCGTGACTGGGGACATCACGCTGTACGCCAAGTGGACGAGTTCAGTGACAACTGCGTCCAAATATACGAATAAGGAAGATCCCATTTCCACTTTGACCGTCTCTTTTGATTCTCAAGGCGGAAGCCCCGTTTCCTCTACTATTACTAGGAATAATCAAGCAATAGCACCTCCCACTCAGCCCAGCAAGAGCGGGTTTTCATTTGATGGATGGTACATAGATTCGGCATTATCTCTTCCCTGGAATTTTGACCGAGATACCGTAAGTCGGGACATAACACTATATGCCAAATGGGTAAAGACTGATAGCTCTGAAAACCATGGTGGCAGTCCTTCTTTCTGGACCAGTAGCTCTATCACTGCCGCATCATCCCAGGAACCTGATACAGGTACGGAACTTAAAACCGAACCTAAACTTAAAGTTGAACCTGAACCTAAACCTAAAGAACCAACAACACCTTTGACTCCAGTTGTGTTCAGTGATATTTCAACCCACTGGGCACGCTTGATGATTGAAAGTATCGCTGCACGTGGTCTGATAAAGGGATATCCCGATGCCACATTCAGGCCTAACCAGCCAATCTTGCGTAAACACATGGCTCGTATAATCAACGGAGCGTTTGAGCTACCGATAATCCGAAAGGCTCCTCCCTTTGAAGATGTAGAGCCCGCACATCCCTACTTTGAAGCTATATCTCGACTACAAGAAGTCGGCCTTATTGATGGATTCCATATTTCGAACGGCTTAAATGATTTCTTCCATCCGGATGCGGTACTTACACGGGCTGAGGCAGCAAAAATTTTGGTACTCGCGCTGGACCTGCCGCTGATCCAAACGAGTTCTTTTGAGGATGTGCCCTCCTCCCACTGGGCTCATGACTACATAGCCACACTGGCCGAGACTCGAATGGTTGTAGGATATCACGGACAGTTCAGGCCGGATGACTCCCTAACCCGAGCCGAGCTGGCTGCCCTGATCTATCGTTCTATTCCAACAGAACAAACGACTGGCTCACAACTCCGTTAAAAATCATATTCAAAAAAACACCAGCCCTTGATTATGGGCTGGTGTTCATCGTTATACATGTCTATTCAGTGTATCCCATGCTGCTTACAAAACGACGGAAAGCCTGGCGTCCTGCTTCATCATATTTGTAGACCCCTGCATGTTCCAGAATCTCGGCAAATTTCAAGCCAACTTCCTGCTGTACAATGGCAACGGCTTGTTCTTTGTCCAGGTTAGGACCAAACCGTTCAATCAATTCTTCCGCCCAGCCCAGGTGTTTGTTCAACACATGATCAGAAGCTTTGGCAGATTCAGCAAGTTTAGCATCTCCAGCGAGGATATCCGCGATACTGTCCAGTTCTTCTTTCAAACGACCTGGCAGGATGGCGAGCCCCATCACTTCGATCAGACCAATGTTTTCTTTCTTCAGATGGTGCATTTCACGGTGCGGATGGAAAATGCCTTCTGGATGCACATCATTTGTGCGGTTGTTACGCAAGACGAGATCCATCTCATACCCACCGTCTGCACTACGACGAACGATTGGTGTTACCGTATTGTGTGGTACTTGTTCCCCGTCTACTTCACTGAATGCTTCGATATCCACAGCAGAATCACTGTAGACCTTCCACGCTTCATATACGGCGTTACCCGCTTCAAGCAGCTCTGCAGGATCGTGTGAAGCCAGACGCATTACGGACATTGGCCATTTCACAAGACTCAACGTAAGTCCAGGTGCATCCGCATGGCGGAAGACCGCCTCTGGCTGTGCATTTTGAATCGCGAATGTATGACGTCCACCCTGGAAATGGTCATGTGTCAGAATCGACCCACCTACGATCGGCAAATCTGCATTAGATCCGATAAAGTAATGCGGGTACTCCCCAACAAAGGCAAGCAGTCTGCGCAGTGTATCCTTCGTCAGCTTCATCGGCACATGATCATGATGGAAAATGATGCAGTGCTCGTTGTAGTACACATACGGCGAGTATTGGAACAACCAAGGTTCGCTGTTAAGTTCCAGCGGAATGACTCTCAGATTCTGGCGGGCCGGGTGATTCACCCGACCAGCGTAACCTACATTTTCACGACACAGCTGGCATTTGGGATATACCGGCGGCGGAAGCAATTTCGCCATGGCAATTTCCTTTGGACTTTTCTCCGGTTTTGACAGGTTGATAGTAATCTCCATGTCTCCATAGACCGTGTCCTGTGTCCAGTAGACGTTCTTCGAGATCCGATCCATCCGAATGTAGTTGGAGTTAATCGACAAGTCATAGAATTGAGATGTGGCCGCCTCAATGCCTTCCGTCTGCTCCGTGTGGCGGAATGCGCGTACCACCTCGGATGGGCGTGCCATCAGATGACCCATGATTTTGGCATCCAGCAAGTCACGGAACGTATCGCTATTTTCAGGAATAAGTCCAATGGAAAATCCATAATCGATCAACGTATCCAGCATAGCCTGTGGGCCATCGGGCACATTCGTGTCCAACTCGCCGGCATAAGGCTCTGAGAATCCGAATTGTTCCAGCAAGAGGTTGCGGCTATAATCCCAATCCGCTTCCTCGATTAATTGTTTCTGCAAGGCAAATGCAACCAGACGTTCAATGGCATGCAGTGCTTCCTGCTGCTCCGGTGTCGGCTCTGTGGCACCTGCTGCAATATGAGTCTGTGACATAAGGTGTTCGCCTCCTAGTTTTTTCCGTAGCCGTCAGGACGTGATTGGTGCCAGCTCCAAGCGCTTTGAATAACATCTTCCAGATTGGTCCATTTTGGATTCCAGCCCAGGACAGATCTTGCTTTTGCAGATGAAGCTACCAGCACAGCCGGGTCACCTGCACGACGTGGTTCCTGTACAACCGGAATATCAAGGCCAGTCACTTTTTTGGCTGTTTCGATCACTTGTTTTACCGAGAATCCTGTGCCGTTACCCAGGTTGAACACATTACTGTTCTCACCTTTGCGAAGATAATCTACTGCACGCAGATGTGCATCAGCCAAGTCGCTCACGTGGATATAGTCACGGATACATGTCCCATCTTCTGTTGCATAGTCGTCACCAAACACGGCGATGTGCGGGCGTTGTTTCAATGCTGTTTGCAATACAAGTGGAATCAAGTGACTCTCTGGTTGGTGATCTTCACCAATTTTTCCGCTGTCATGAGCACCGGCTGCATTGAAGTAACGTAGGGAAACGTATTTGATATCCTGAACTTTATCAAACCATGACATCATGCGCTCCATCATCAGCTTTGTTTCGCCGTATACGTTGGTTGGTTCTGTAC
The DNA here is from genome assembly GCF_037977015.1 of Paenibacillus sp. FSL K6-1122. Taxonomy (NCBI): domain Bacteria; kingdom Bacillati; phylum Bacillota; class Bacilli; order Caryophanales; family Paenibacillaceae; genus Paenibacillus; species Paenibacillus sp. FSL K6-1122. Next base: position 5,481,005 of record NZ_CP150272.1, read on the forward strand.
GATCGCTCTCTTCGATTGGCACTTTCTCAGGCTCACCGTAGGTAGCTGCTGTAGAGGAGAAGACGATGCGGCGTACGTTCGCTGCATTCATCGCTTCCAACAGACAGAGTGTACCAAACACGTTGTTGTCATAATATTTAACCGGGTCTTTCATACTCTCGCCTACGAGTGAGTTGGCTGCAAAGTGAATGACTGCATCGATTGAATTCTCAGCAAACAGCTTCGCCAGAATTTCTTTGTCACGCAGATCCCCTTCATACAACTTACCGCCGAGCAACGCCTCACGATGCCCTGTCTGCAAGTTATCCAGTACAACAACCTCTTCCCCACGTTCCAACAATGCTGCTACCGTATGAGAACCAATATACCCTGCTCCACCTGTCACCAAAATTGCCATTTTACTTCGCCTCCTTCAATTCTTTAACACCATCACCTACACCGCATACATAGAAATCACCTTTGAGACGGGTACGCGCTTCATATGCAGCGCCCACTTCACTTACAAAACGCTCGACATCATTCTCATGCACAAGTGATACGGTACAACCGCCAAATCCTGCGCCAGTCATCCGAGCACCAAGCGTGCCTGGAATCCGCTGAGCTTCTTCAACCATAACGTCCAGCTCATCACAGCTTACTTCGTACAAGTCACGAAGCGATTCATGAGAAGCGTTCATCAGCTTGCCGAAGGTTTCCAGATCGTTACCCTGCAATGCTTCGACTGATGCGAGCACACGAGCGTTCTCTTCCACAACATGTTGTGCACGCTGTCTTACTTTCTCATCCTTGATCTGATCCTGGAGTGTTACGAACTGCTCTGGCGTCAATTGAGCCAGGTAATTCAGTGCAGGCAGCTGTTCCTTTAAGATGGCAAGTGCCTGCTCGCATTGGGAGCGACGTTCATTGTAGGCCGAATCCACCAGACCGCGGCGTTTGTTTGTGTTACCGATGACCAATTTGTAGGAGCCTGTACGGAAAGGAACCTTTTCGTATTCCAGTGTGTCACACATCAGCAGGATCGCATGATCCTGAGCACCGTTTGCGACAGCGAACTGATCCATGATTCCACAGTTGACGCCTACGAACTCATTTTCCGCTTTCTGGGACAAAAGTGCCAGTTGAACCGTATCAATATCCGATACACCCTCCAGAGACTGAATCGCAAATCCGGTGAGTACCTCCAGAGATGCAGATGATGAAAGTCCTGCCCCGTTCGGAATCTCCCCGTGGTACAGGAAGTCATACCCTTTTGTTACATTCACGCCCTTGCCTTGCAGTTCAACCATGACACCAACAGGATAGTCGGTCCATTCTCCGGATTTTTCCTTACCGATGGAGGAAGTGTCTAGTCCCCCTTCATAAGACATGTTCGTGGAAGCCAGTTGCAACTTGTTGTCCTCGCGCTCACGAATGATCAATGTTGTTCCGAATTCAAGTGCTGCCGGAAGCACGTATCCACCGTTATAGTCAATGTGCTCACCGATCAGATTCACACGCCCAGGGGCATGAAATACACGGATGTCCGCTCCACTCTCTCCGTACTTCTCAATAAACTTTTGTTTCAATTCAGTTACGTTCACTGCTGGTGCACCTCGCCTCGTTGTTGTGGTTTTCTTAATGTTATTATATAAGAAAGCGGTGCCTCTTGTAATGCAACCATGTGTGTTTCATATGGATAAATGTGACCTTAAGGCGTATAATGATCGGAGCATCCCGGAAAGAAGGAAACGACCATGTCAGATCAATCCAACCCCAAGAAAGAATCCCTTGCATCTTCTAACGAAAAAATACAGGAATCACCTTCCGGTAAAAGCGGAGCACTCAGTTATTCGGTTGCCTCCAATCCGGTCTATTATGAACAAGGCGCACTGCATGTCCTGTTTGCCGGGGCAAGCCAGACCCTTCCGGGTCACGCCCTCGGTCCTAAATTGTTTGATTATTATCTGCTGCATTATGTAGAAAAAGGAGCGGGTACGTTCCGTACCGAATTGCACACCTACGAGTTATCCGCAGGTGATTGTTTCCTCATTCATCCCGGGCAGCTGGTAAGCTACCAGTCACATGCCCGCAACCCATGGCAATATCGCTGGATTGCCTTCACAGGCAGCCAGGCTGGCCAACATGCCGAGGAGGCAGGATTCCGCCCCGAGAAGTCCGTTTTTCATGCCGGACCCTCTTGTGGAATATCCAATTGGCTATCCGTGATGCAGGATGCTTTTGCCGAGCGCAAAGAAAGCTCTCATTTCACATCACTGGGTACGTTATATATGATTCTAGCCGAAGCACAGAATCACCTTTCGCAGGGCCAAACCTTAATTCCAGGTGAATCCTCCATCCGACGTACGGTGAAACAGATGATTCAATATATGTCTACCCAGTATGCCTATCCTGTCTCCATTGAACAAATGTCTGCGAGTCTCGGGTACAACCGCGCGTATTTATCCCGTATTTTCAAACAGGAAACTGGACTTTCCCCAGTCACGTATCTGCTAAAACTGCGGATCGACAAGTCGCGCCAACTCCTGAGAGAACGCCCGGATCTGTCCATCGAACAGGTATCTGCATCAGTGGGACTGCCAGACGCGCTGTATTTCTCCAAACAGTTCAAACGATTTCACGGTGAAGCGCCTAGCTTGTATCGAGAGAAAATACTGTCCCGTCCACTACATCAGGGGTTACAGAAGAATGCTCAACAAAACAAACGATGAGCAACATAACGGACGGAGGAACCACATACGACAAAAAAAGGTGCATTCCGCCATTATGGCTAAGATGCACCTTTTGCACTTTATTTATTTGTCATCAGGCTCCGGAGACAGGATGGATTCAATCCGTTCCAATTCCTCTGTAGAGAAATCTAGCTGACTGAGCGCAGCCACATTCTCTTCAATCTGGGAAGGACGACTTGCGCCAATCAGCGCGGAAGTTACCCTGCCATTACGCAGCACCCATGAGAGTGAAAATTGGGCCAAACTCTGACCACGGGCTGCTGCAATCTGGTTTAGCGCACGCACTTTGCGGAGCGTCTCTGGAGAGATGTTGTTCTCATTCAGGAATACCGACGGTCCTTTGGCACGTGAGTCTTCCGGGATACCATTCAAGTATTTGTTCGTGAGCACGCCTTGTGCCAATGGACAGAATGCAATACTGCCTGTTCCATACTCATCCAGCACGTCCTGCAAACCATCTTCAATCCAGCGGTCCAGCAGCGAGTATTTCGGTTGATGAATTAACAGTGGCGTACCCAGACTTTTCAGAATTTCGGCAGCCTGTCTAGTCTGCTCTGCGGGATAGTTGGAGATCCCTACATACAGGGCTTTGCCCGAGCGAACAATATGATCCAGTGCCATCATCGTTTCTTCCAAAGGCGTTTCGGGATCATAACGATGTGAGTAGAAAATATCCACATAATCCAGGCCCATACGCTTCAAGCTCTGATTCAGACTGGATACCAGATTTTTGCGTGAACCCCACTCGCCATAAGGCCCCGGCCACATATAATAACCCGCTTTGGTGGAGATCACCAGTTCATCCCGATAAGGTTTCAGATCCTGGGCCAGTACCTGTCCAAATAACTGCTCTGCCGAACCTGCCGGTGGGCCATAATTGTTGGCAAGATCAAAATGTGTAATACCCAGATCAAATGATCGGGTAATCATATTACGGCCATTCTCAGCATTATTGATACCGCCAAAATTATGCCACAGCCCCAGTGAAATCGCTGGCAGTTTCAAACCTGAACGTCCAACGCGGTTATATTTCATCGTTTCATAGCGAGTATCGCTTGCTACGTAGACCATTATGAATCCCTTCTTTCCCCAGGTTCCGCCTCTTGTATCCGGTCTATGCCGGAGAATGCGGTTATTCAGTCCATACGTTCAACCAAGAAGCTGGTCCACAATATTCATTACCTCACCAATCGGCTCTGTAATCAGCAAATCAGCCCTGCTGTCGTAAGCGGTAGGTGTAGCGTTGAGCAGAACGGTATGTTTTCCCTGAAAATACGTAATTAACTGGGCCGCCGGATATACCGTCAGTGACGTGCCTCCCACGAGTAACAGATCTGCAGAAGACAGTGCATCAATGGAACGATACAATGTCGTCTGATCCAGCTCCTCTTCGTACAGCACCACATCCGGTTTGATCACACCACCACATGTGGTACAGCGAGGCACGGTATCTTTGGACTGTATAATATCATTTAGCGTATAAAACTGCTTGCAATCCATGCAGGCATTACGATGAATTGAACCGTGAAGTTCAAAAACATTGCTGCTACCTGCCTTCTGATGTAGTCCGTCGATATTTTGCGTGATCACTGCCTGAAGTTTTTCCGCCTGCTCCAGACGGGCCAATAGTCGATGACACCCATTCGGTTCAGCATCTGGATGAAGCATTTTGCCACGATAAAAATCATAAAAAATATCGGCATGTTGATCAAAAAAATGTCGGCTTAACAACTCTTCCGGTGGATAAGGCGAATGCTGCTCCGTCTGATACAGACCCGCAGCGGAGCGGAAGTCGGGAATCCCGCTTTCCGTTGAAGTCCCTGCCCCTCCGAAAAAAACAATCCGGGAGCTTTCCTGAATCCAGGCAGCCAGTTGTTCTGTTGCGTTCATCCTCTCTCCTCCTTTTATATCGTTCAATCAGGTCAGGGTGACTTATAAAATAACGCTTATCTCATTATAATGACGAATAATGGCATGGGCATCAACCAGGTGAGATCCTTGATCTAACTGTGAACAGTAACCGAGGGTATAGGATACCTCTGCGTGCCGCCCCATCTGCATATCCCCATTGCTGTCTCCAACTACAACGGCCTCCGCAGGATCGATATGTAATTCACGGCAAGCCAAGAGTGCTGCTTCTCTATCCGGTTTGCCCTGGGTCACCCGATCACAGCCCACAATGGAGGTGAAAAAGGAACGAATCCCCATCCAATCCAGATGTGTTTCTGCTGCCGCTGTACTATCTGAAGTGACGACCGCCAGTGGTATGTCTGCTGCCCTGCATTTCTGCAAGAAATCCAGCAATCCTGACATTGGTTCAGCGGATTTGCGCTCTCTTACCGATCTCATGGCTACACTTGAAAATTGGCGTATCGTTGTGATCGCTTCATTCCATGGTATGCCTGCTGCATATAGCTGCCCGGCAAGCAATCCCGTGCACTCATCCACAGTCGCAATGGCAAGTGGGCCTTGCGGATCATATCCAACAATATGACCTTGCGGATTATGGGTAGTGCCCAGAACATGCTCCCGTTCAACTGTAAATGAAGCTCCGAGTTCATTCATACGTGATTGCAACTGATCCAGTAATGCCTCTGCCCACGGCCCCCATAGCTGGAGGAATTCCAGCAGTGTTCCATCTTTATCGAACAGGATACCTTTACATGGGATCTGCACTCCATTCACTTGAAGCATGGTCATCCATATCACCTCCATTAAGTTATGCTATAAATGCATTCAACCCTTAATGCAGAATAATTAAATCAAAACCTACTTGATGGTACTTAACCAAGCCAGCACCGTCTTGACCGTCTGATTCAGCTGTTCTTCTCCACTCACTTCCGGATCGCCATCTCCTTTTTGATGACCATAATCACCAAACTGGGCGTGGTTACCACCTTCAATGGTGTAATATACCGTGTCTTCTGGAAGATACATCCGTCCACTCTGATACTTCGTAGCATTCACGACTTCATCTTTAGTACCTAGAATAGATAAAGCAGGTATTCCAAGTGACTTTACGCTCCCTTTTTCATCCGGGTAAGATGCCAAGAAGAAAATCCCGTGAAGTGCATCTGGATGTGCGGCTACATAACGTGCAGCCATGGACCCGCCGAGAGAGTGTCCACCCATAACAAATTGTTCGTCTGGATATGCGGCCAGAATCTCATCTGCCAAGTTTGGCTTAAGCACTGCCAGGTTAACTGGCATCTTGGCAATAATCGTGTGATGACCCGCAGCAGCCAGCTCATGCGCAAGTGGTGCATAACTTTCCGGTTTTACCAGTCCACCAGGATAGAAAAGTACACTTTTCCCAGACGGTTTGTCTGGCACAAAATCAATCCAGTTCTCTTGTTCACTCACTGTCACCGGATTGGCTGTTTCCATGGCCGCTTGGGCTGTTTCCTGTGGACCGTATGGTGTGAATAATTTCCACGCAACAAATCCACATCCAATGACAATGAGCGCCAGAAGTACGAGCAGGAATTTCCCGATGCCCCTCTTCTTGCGCCCTATATTATACCGATTTCTCAACGTTAATCACCTTTCTTCACTTCCGCAGGTGCCGCGGCTCACAGAATTGGGAGCCTTTGTTTATCAGGCTCCCCTTCTACGAATTGAAAAAATATTATTCAGCCTTGGCCTTGCGGTAAGCATCCATATATTGTTCCGCTTTGCGACGGACATGACTCAGGTCACCCGTCTTCACAGCTTCCGATGTCAAGTCGGAGCCGATCCCTACAGCGACTGCTCCACCCTTGATCCAATCCCCCAGATTAGACAAGGATACCCCGCCAGTTGGCATAAAATTCGCCTGCGGCATAGGGCCCTTCATCGTTTTGATAATCGAAGGATCATACAGGTTACCCGGGAACAACTTCACAATGTCCACGCCGAGTTCCAATGCGCGTTGAACGTCAGCAATCGTCATCACACCAGGCAGAATCGGAATTCGATACAGGTTGCAGATCTGAACGGTATCCGGGTTCAGGGAAGGTCCGACTACAAACTCGGCACCCGACATGATGGCCGCTCTTGCCGTTTGCGGTTCAAGCACCGTTCCCGCACCAATAATCGCGAATTTCTCTGGATCTTGTGTGTTCCAATGGTATACACGGCTTAATTTTTCAATGGCTTTGAGTGCACTGGGTACTGTCATCGTAATCTCGATAACTTTAATGCCACCCGCAATCGCTTGCTCGGCCATGGCAATGACTTGATCAGCAGAATCTGCACGCAGAACTGCCACAACCCCATTGTCCGTAATCTTTTGCAACAGCTGAAGCTTCTTCATTTCATTCTCTCCCTTGTCAATGTGGTGGTTGTGTATACAAGCCTTACATTTAAGAACGAAGATGAGCCATATATGATTTAGAGCGACTAACGCTCAACATGGGCAACGTTGTTCAGCTTGGCCTCGACCTGCCCCCACGTCGGGAGCGCCTCCCAATCGCCAACAGCCTGTATAACCATGGAACCGGTCAAATTGCCGAGACGGGTTGCTTCCTGCGGGGAGTATCCTTTTAATATACCCGATAAAAATCCCGCGCAGAATCCATCTCCTGCTCCTACCGTATCCAGAACATTATCCGCCTTAAAGTACGGAACTTCAGTTAGGGTACCATTCACCAATACGTAGGTCAAATCAGGGCCACCCTTCACGATGCACACAGCATTCATGGCAGATAAACGCTCAAGTACTTTTTGATCATTTTCTTCGTTATATAGAAGTTTCATCTCGTCCAGACCCGGTAAAAAGTAGTCCGCCAGTTCAGCTAAACGCAGTATAACCGGACGGGCCTCATCCGCAGACCATAGTTTGAGACGCAGATTTGGATCAAAGCTTACTTTCACACCTGCCTGTTTGGCAATATGTATGGCAGCCTCTACCGTAGCAAGTCCGGACGGGCTTATTGCTGCCGTTATACCCGTAACGTGCAATATCTTCGCCCCGGCAATATAATCAGGATCCAGATCATCAGGTGTGATCGCACTTGCAGCAGATAGCTTCCTATAATAATGCACCGAGGCTTTCCCGGAAGCGTTCTCACGAATCATCAAACCAGTTGGCTCGTGATCACTCAACCTTACCCGGGATACATCTACGCCTTCACCGCGAATGGCTTTCAGAATCATACTGCCGATCGGATCATTGCCCAAGCGTCCAAACCAACCACTGGTATGCCCCAGGCGGGATACGCCAATAGCCAGATTGCTCTCAGCACCCCCGAAAGACTTGTCCAGTGTGGCTGCATATTCCAGCCCTCTTGTATCCTTGGCAGTCAGCAAACCCATACTCTCCCCAAACGTAATAATTTCCGGGCTTGGATAGGGACTCGTTGACATGATTTCTTCCCTCCTTATAGTTACATTCCCTCATCTTCTTTTTCTATTGTCATCCTCTATGCAACCGTTGTCAATCCCGGAGCGTTCATTTTGTTGTCACAGCTTTGAGAAAAGATAACGCTTACTAATGTGAATTAAATCACAATAGATAATGAACATCCATATTACCCTTATTACAGATGCAAATGACCTTGCAAACAGGGTCTATAAGGGGGCTACACCATGAAAAATCAGACACTGATCCGGGATGATCAGGAATCTTTCTTTTACAATCTGCGCTTTATGCTTATCGTCTGTGTCCTAGCTGGTAATGCACTTGAACCACTCATTACACGTTTTGCAGGAGCGGAAGCTCTGTTCCTGTGGATATATACGTTTCACATGCCACTCTTTGTATGGGTAACCGGGTATTTTGCGACACACTCACTCCAAGGTGCATCTGGACGAAACGTTCTGAAGCAGATTGCACTACAGTATGTACTGTTTCAGTCCTTATACGCATTGATGGACTTTACCGTATTCCACACACCCCATATGCGGCTATCCTTCTTTGCACCTTACTTGCTGTTATGGTTTCTCGCGAGTCATTTCTGTTGGCGACTGTTGCTTCGTCTGACGATTTCCTGGAAACCGATATATCGGCTGATTGGATCAATTGCGCTCGGTGTAATTGCCGGGTATTTGCCCATCGACGGGTTCTGGCTCAGCTTCAGCCGTACGTTTGTATTTCTGCCGTTTTTTGTCATCGGTTATGACTATGGAGCAACCATCCGTTCACGTTTATTATCCGGTTGGGGGCGAAAAACCGCAGCCATCCTCTCTGCTGCACTGTTGGTATGGATCGGGTATGGTGGTTTGAACATTTCATCCGGATGGTTACTAGGCAGCATGACGTACGCCGAACTGGGTCACCACGAATGGTATGCCGGTATCTTCCGACTCGGAGTCTACCTATTGGAAATCGCATCGGCAGCACTGTTCTTGGCTTGGGTACCTTCCTTGACTTCCAGACTGACGGACCTTGGACGACGCACACTCTATGTGTTCCTGCTGCATGGGTTTCTCGTTCGTCTCGCGATCTGGTCCGGAGTCTACAGTTATATGGGAAGCTCGGCATATATTCCAGTCATACTGGTCATTGCCGTACTCTTTGCAGTCACACTGGCTCTGCCGGCTGTACGCCACACGTTCAAACCCTTAATTGAACCGGATATATCCCGCTTTTCTTTCAATCGTCATGAGGTGTTTAAACGGTCGGCCTAATGCTCTGACGGATCTCTTCACCATCGATTCTATCCTAGTGAATTGTTTCAGGCTGGAAATAAGGTGGTAAATTAGGGATACGCGCTACAAAAAACAACTTATCGTTGTAAGGAGTGATTTGTAATGGCACGTCAACCGACGTCAGAACACAAGATGAGCCGTGAGGAAGCTGGCAGATTAGGTGGCAAAGCGACTTCCAAGAACCATGACCGAAGCTTCTACCAGATGATTGGAAAAAAAGGTGGAGAAGCGACTTCAGATGCCCATGACACTGACTTTTACAAGCAGATTGGTCGCAAGGGCGGCGAAGCAACCTCCGAAACTCATAATAAGGAATTCTATCGTGAGATTGGACGCAAAGGCGGAAGCAACTAATTAATTCCGCTCGCCACATCGAAACATGATCATAGCTTTCCCGTAAATCAAGAAGTCTAATTCCATGAAAATGGTTTGAGGCTTCTTTCTATTGATTGTAGAAATATGACGACGGTTGTGATAGACTCAATAGAAAAACCGGGTGTTCACGGGTTTAAAGCAGCAAAGAATTTCACAAACTACGGGGAGCTCGACACCGGCATGCCGGTCCTTTTTTTAGAGTACGGATGAAATTAAACGACAGATGCACTGCCATTTACTTTTCCATTCATGTTGCTCAATATTATATATTTGGGGGGAATACACCATGTCAGCCAAGAAGATGCGTTCCGATATGATCAAAAAAGGTTTTGACCGTGCACCACACCGGAGTTTGCTCCGCGCAGCGGGCGTTAAAGAAGAGGATTTCGGCAAGCCGTTTATTGCCGTATGTAACTCATACATCGATATCGTGCCCGGCCACGTCCACCTTCAGGAATTCGGTAAAATTGTAAAGGATGCTATTCGTGAAGCCGGTGGCGTTCCATTCGAATTCAACACCATCGGAGTAGATGATGGTATTGCCATGGGACACATTGGTATGCGTTACTCGCTGCCAAGCCGTGACATTATCGCGGATTCCGTGGAAACCGTTGTATCTGCACACTGGTTCGACGGCATGGTATGTATCCCGAACTGTGACAAAATTACACCAGGCATGATGATGGGTGCGCTTCGCGTAAACATCCCTACCCTGTTCGTAAGTGGTGGACCAATGAAAGCTGGTCGTGACAGCAATGGTAAAGCTCTTTCCCTGACTTCCGTATTTGAAGGTGTAGGTGCTTACCAAGCAGGTAAAATCGATGATAAGAGCTTGCTTGAACTTGAACAGTTCGGCTGTCCAACATGTGGATCATGTTCCGGTATGTTTACGGCAAACTCCATGAACTGTCTGGCTGAAGCGATGGGACTGGCTATGCCAGGTAACGGAACCATCCTTGCCGTTGCTCCTGAGCGTCGTGAGTTTGTTAAACAATCCGCTACCCAATTGATGGAACTCATCAAAATGGACTTGAAACCACGTGATATCGTAACTGTAGAAGCGATCGATAATGCGTTTGCACTGGATATGGCGATGGGTGGATCTACGAATACAGTACTGCACACGCTGGCACTGGCTCATGAAGCAGGTATCGAGTATCCAATCGAACGTATTAATGAAGTAGCGAACCGCGTTCCGCATCTAGCGAAACTTGCACCTGCTTCCGATCTTCACATCGAAGACGTTCACAATGCAGGCGGCGTAAGCGCAGTGCTGAACGAATTGCTCAAGAAACCAGGCGCAATTCATGGAGACTGCATTACGGTAACAGGTAAAACGATCCGTGAGAACGTTGAAGGAAAAGAAATTCAGGATACAAATGTCATTCATCACCTGGATAACCCGCATTCCGAAAAAGGCGGCCTGGCTGTATTGTTTGGTAACCTTGCACCACAAGGCGCTATCATCAAAGTTGGTGCAGTTGATGCTTCGGTTGGCGGATACCACAAAGGTCCTGCCATCTGCTTTGACTCCCAGGAGCAAGCGCTTGAAGGTATTGCTAACGGCAAAGTAAAAGAAGGACATGTTGTTGTTATCCGTTATGAAGGACCAAAAGGTGGACCAGGTATGCCTGAGATGCTGGCTCCTACTTCCCAGATCGTAGGTATGGGATTGGGTGCCAAAGTTGGTCTGATCACCGATGGACGCTTCTCTGGCGCATCCCGCGGAATCAGTATCGGACATATCTCTCCGGAAGCAGCTGAGGGTGGTCCAATCGCCTTTGTTGAAGAAGGAGACATCATCGAGCTGGATCTGAACAACCGTATCATCGAATTGCACATCAGTGACGAAGAGTTTGAACGTCGTCGCGCAGGTTGGAAAGGCTTTGAACCGAAAGTAAAAACCGGTTACCTGGCTCGTTATTCCAAACTGGTTACCAATGCAAGCAACGGTGGCGTACTGAGTATCTAATTCACTAACAAATAAAGGGTTGCTCTTCTGCCAAATCTGGCGAAGGGCAACCCTTTTCTTTTGCTGGTTGGTGTGATCAGTCCGTTTAGTTCCGCTCTGGCAGTATATCTTGTTCAATTAACAACGATTCATCTCTGGATTCTTCTACCGTTGCTGCTACCTGCATCGTATGTTGACCGTAACGTTCCAATAATAGATCCAGCGGCATGGCAATCATCTTGGGTACCAGTTGTTCAGTACGCTGTTTCAAACGTTTGGTTCCTGCCGGGTGGATTACACTTAACAGCAGCTTCAAGTATACTTTGGATGCAGCACTGAACGGTCCAGGAGGCAATTCTTGTATGGTAAATCCGAATTTTTCTGGGCCTCTGTTAATCATACTCACACCGTATATGGCCTTGGCAGAGCGTAACTCAGGTTCGAGTGCCACCATGCGTGCCAAATCCGGCAATTGCTGTTCCATGGTCCGAATCATGCGAATAGCCAAATGCATACTGGAACGTGACGTCACTCCAAGTTCAAACAACTTCTGATTGTCAAAATGTAGTTCTATCACCGGATCTCCATTTTGAATGACATGGCCATCATTCATCTCCACCCGTGCTCCGTGATATACACGTGATCTGAAGTGCAGCATGGGGTCCTCTGGCGAAGCCGTCCGTAGATGGTATACCCAGTGGAACAACTTCTCCCAGCCCAACCATAAGGCAACAACGATTCGTTTCCATAGCTTCAATGGTGTCTGTAATTGCGTTTTGTTCTGAGATTCGCTCACTATGATACCTCCCATCAACGTATCAACGCGTACGCTTTGCAGGCCTAGCCGTTCAGCTTCCTGTAATACGACTTCCAGCGCCTGAAGCATCTGCTCCGGCGCGTGTGCATCAGCACCAAGGGTCGTTCCTCGATCATGCAGCAGCATGACCTCTCCGCCTCTCAGTTCCTTCAGCATCCGTTCAGTCAATCTCTGGGCACCTACTCGGCTTCTCCAATCTTCAAACATGGAAGACCACAGTACAATCTTTCGTTCTTTTTTGCTGAAAAAATCAAACAAATTCATAATCCCCCACGGTGGACGATAATAACAAGTCTTCACGCCGGTTACTTCATGAATAATCTGACCTGTTCGCTGAATCTGATCTCGAACGGTACGTGGCCGCATGAGCCAGTTCGTCTTGTGAATATAATTATGAATGCCAATAAGATGACCTTCCTCATGTATGCGCTGTATGAGTTCAGGATGACTCGCTGCATGTTCTCCAACGACAAAAAATGTGGCTTTTGCTTGATGCTGACGAAGCAGATCGAGCAGTCTTGGCGTATAATGTGGATCTGGTCCATCGTCAAACGTTAACGCAAATTGTGTATCACTTCTTCCCCGTCGAAATACACGAAAACCAAAAAGCCTGCTGATCAAACTTGGAATAAAGGCGTAAAAAGATGAAAGATACAATAACCACAGTAGAATACTCTGAAGTATCGTTGTCATGTTGCAAGCTCCCCACTTCTCCTGCTGAATTACGGTGCACTATGGCACTATCTAAAATAAACCGCCTTTAATTTTATCATAGTTCAGACTTTTCTTGAATCCTGTTTTCCCAAAAAGATAGCTATCGTGTACAATAAATACAATCTAATTATTGCCATCAAAGGAGCCATGTCCATGCTACCGCTTTACAAAAAATACGGGCGAACTGTCTTTGACATCGCATTGCTCGTATTAACCGTGTATGTGATCATGTACGGTTTCAGTCAATTATACCATGTGGCTGCACCGGTCTTTCTATCATTCATTGTGTATTGGATGATTGAACCGCTGGCCAAATTTTTACATCGCAAAGGATTGCCCAAGACACTTGGAGCCGCCATCTCCGTCTTGTTGTTTCTTGCATTAATTGTCGCTGCCTTTTTTGGGGTAGGCTTGATTATCATTTCACAAATTTCCAATCTTCAAGATAATTTCCCCGTATACATTGAAATGATACAACGTGAATTCACCAATCTTGTTTTATTCATTCAGGACAAGTCAGACGCTCTCCCTGATGGAGTTATGGAAAAAGCGAATGATTATTTTGCAACACTGACCGGGTTCCTGTCCAAATGGGTAACTAGCGGAGCGCAATTCGTAGTAGGTTTCCTCAGTTCATTCTCTTCGTTTATTACGAACTTCGGAATTGCGATTATTCTGGCATTTTTCCTCAGTATCGAGATTGAATCCTGGCGCAAGTTCGCCCGTGCGAAAACGCCCAAAACATTAAAGTTAGCTATTGAATTCATGCGTAATCACGTGTTCAAAACAATCCGCTCGTATCTGAAGGCACAGATGATCATGATGCTCATTACGTTTGTATTGATTTATGCAGGTTTGTTGATTTTGGGAACCTCTAACGCCTTTACCATTGCAGCAGTCTGTGCGGTTTTTGATCTGGTACCCTTGCTTGGCGTTCCTGTTGTATTTATTCCATGGATCGTCTACTTATTCATTATTGGCAATAGTAGCCTGGCGATTGGCCTGATTGTGATTCTGGCAGTAACGATGCTGACACGGCAGTTGCTGGAACCGAAAATATCGGGTAACTCGATTGGTGTATCTTCGGCGTACTTGATGCTTTCGTTTATGCTGATCTCCCTTTCGATCTTTGGCCTGGCTGGCGTAGTGTTATCTCCAGTGCTCCTGATCCTTCTGAAAGAACTGTTACAACAAGGATACCTGCAAAAGTGGATTCACCTGCCAAAAGATGAATTTGAGTCCTCTCCATTAGTCATGGACCCACCCGTTAGTAAGGCCTCAGCGAATTCTGCCGAGTCTACTGTACACCGTCCCATTCCTGCGAAGGATCATGAGGACTCCGCCAAATAGTCCATCACCTTCCTGAAGAGAGCCGTCGCCTGATGTTGGCTGTCAGGAGAGACATTTTGAACAAGAACAGCTACAGCATATTGGGGTTGTTCTACCGGTCCATAACCAATGAACCATTGATTGTTGCGCTTCTCTCCATGTTTCTGTACCTGAGCTGTACCTGACTTCCCTGCAACATGCCACCGCGCACGCTGCAGGGATTTTCCTGTTCCCTCACGGACTACCTTATTCATCCAGGATAACAGTTTATGCGCTGTTACGGGAGCAATCTGTCCTGATGCTGAAGGTGAATCATGCAAGGGCATCTCCAGCATGGTGCCACCATCCGCATATCGGATGCGCTTAACGAGACGTGGGGCACTAACCTTTCCATCATGTAACAGTGTAACGATCAGATTGGCAGCTTGCAGCGGTGTGACCAAGACATCGCGCTGACCAATTGCTGTCTGTATTTTCGCACCTTCATCAGCAGAAGAAACAGCCTCTGTTCTCACACGCCCGTGATCCTCATGATCAAAGTGTCGTAACACAGGCATTCCTGCCATCTGCTTCCCTTCCCAGCCAATCGGACGCGCGAGTCCCAGACGATCAGCCGTGTTCTCCAGTTGTTCCATACTCAGCCTGCGCGCCGTTTCTGCGAATACGATGTTGCAAGACTCAGCGAATCCTTGCTCCAGATTCAGGTCTCCATGACCATGCTCCTTCCAGCAAGACAACCCATATCTTCCGTACTCACCACCACAATGGAATTCTTCTCCGTTAGAAACCGCATGATACTCCAAAGCAGCAACCGCAGTGACAATTTTGAAAATGGAACCCGGTACGGCTCCCTGTACTGCACGATTCCCCCAGGCCGATTCTTTAGGGTCCACATGTTGTGGCTGATAGAAAGGACGGGAGATCATGGCGCGAACATCTGCGTTAGCGGCATCTAACACAACAATGGCCCCTTCTTGTAATCCAGATTCTTGCGTCAACCCCTCCAACCCACGCTGTAACTCAGCATCCACTGTGGTTTCTACACGTAAAGGATAATGGCTATTGGCCGGTGCAATGACGTGCGGCTGAATATCAGGGATATTCTCCCCACCACCCGAAACCATGCGTGATACAAGCGTAGGACCAATTCCCCTTAACAGGGGTTCAAGTGTCCTCTCCAGTCCAGCTGCTCCTGCTTTCATGGCAAATGGCTGTTTCACTTCATCCTGATGCCCAGTCAGAATTTTGGAGGACTCAGGCTGTTCAGCCAGATAACCCATCCACTGCATTCCTGTATGCCCCTGAAGGTACCTTGTCATCATCGGATAGATGCCCGCTCCTTGCAGGTGCAAACTACGTAGGCGCTCCACCTGAGCAGCGGTCAAATGAACAGGCTGATGTGTACCTGCTGTCCAGAAATGAGGTATACTTTCCTGATTCCATTCCTTCTTCAATTGATCCGGATCGGTATGTAATATAGCTGCCAACTGTACCATCTCGGAGCCTTCTAATGCCCCTTGCTTGCGTAATTTCTCTAACGGACTTGCCTGTGGAAAAAGAACCAGTCCCCATTGCAGCTTACCGGTCAACGCCTCACCCTTGTAATCCGTAAATTGTCCCCGCCCCGGGTCAAGCATCACCCCGCGTTCACGCTGCAATACAGACATTTCACGTACCGTTCGGTGAAATCCAGGCATCGTCTGATTCACCTGAACGATCTGAACCCATCCCAATCGTAATATAAGCAATCCAAAGACAAGAGTTAGAAGAATACAAGTTATATAGATTCGCCGTTTCGCAAGGAGATGCATCCCAATCTCACCTTTTGTCGTTTTGACATATTATTGCTGATATGGCTTGGAATTATCCGGTAAACAAAAAGAAAACCTGTCCCATGTGCGGGACAGGTTCTCCTCATTTCAACCTTGGCTTGTTAAACCGTAAAGCGTGACAAGGTTTCTTTCAGTTCAGTAGACACATTCTCCAGTTTGCCAGACAGATTGACCAGCTGGTTACTGATATTTTGCTGTTCACTGCTCAAGGAAGCTACTTCTTGGGACGTTGCAGAAGATTCTTCAGCTACAGCGCTGACATTGCTCATGGCTTCAGACAACGTACCTTGAGATTTGTTCAAATCTCCAATAGAACCTGTCACCATACCCAGACGTTCCACAAAGGCACCCATCTGTTCCTGCACGGAAGCAAAGATGACGTTGGTGTCTTTAACCGCATCCATCTGTTCTTTGAATAAAGGATAAGCTGCCGACAAAGCATCCACGGTCTCATTCATTTCGGTCATGATTTTGTCTGTAATCTCTCCAACCATCTCAATGGATTGTCTGGATTGAGCCGCGAGCTGACGAACCTCATCAGCCACCACCATGAATCCGCGTCCGGCTGCACCGGCACGTGCTGCTTCAATGGTTGCATTCAGGGAAAGGATATTTGTCTGTTTCGTTATGTTTTGCAGCACTTCAAGCACTTTCAGAACAGAAGACGTACTCTCTTTCAGTGAATCAACCTTATTCACCAGTGCACCAATCATTTCTTCTGTCTTCTGCGTTTTGGTCATCAACTGATTCAGATGTTGTGTTCCTGTCTGACTGGACTTCTCTACATGACGAGCAGAATCACCCATCTGTTCATTAGCAGCGATTACACTCTGCATCTGACGAGAGATATTGTCAGTTAATTCATTGCCACGTTCCGCTTCGGTTGCCAAACTGCCCGCACCGCCTGCGATCTCTTCTGTAGCTACGGCAATCTCCGAAGCAGACACAGCCGTTTTCTTGGATGCACTGCTCAGCTCAGAGGCCGTATCCAATACTTCCTGCGCAGAACGATTGGTTTGTTCAACCAGCTTAGTGATCTGCTCCATCATCAGATTGAAGGCGGTCGAGAGCTGACCAATTTCATCCTGGGAGCTATATGGTGTACGAACTTTAAGATTACCTTTTGCACCTTCCTGCATCAGGTCTTTCAATTTGCCAAGTGGACGAGCGATCATACGCACCATCCAGATCCCGATCAATACTGCAATCCCCGCATCAATCAGCGCCATCCACAGGGTCAGAGTCAGAATGCCTTTTGCGTCCTGAACCAAAACAGAGGTAGGTATCATACCAACCAGTTTCCAATTGGATGTATCCATCGTACTGTATACAGCCAGCATTTCCGTAGATTTGCCATCTACCGTATACTCCGTATTCGTACTACCTGCTGGTTCGGTCAACTCTTTGACAAATGCAAGCTCTGTTTCTTGTCCTGTACGATCCGAGATGGAGGATGCAACCACTTTATTATCCGGAGCAATTAGTTGAAGAATAGCTCCTGGCCCAAGATCAAGCGATTTCAATTGTTCCTCCAAAACTTCCAGTTTCAGTTCAATAACCAGAACATACGACTGAGTAGTCCCCTGCAAGTTTTTCATGGAACGTGCAATTTTAAACGTTGGCGTTGAGCCATCTTCTTTGACCTCTGTTGGAAGCCAGCGATAACCGCCCGCCTCAATTAACTCACTGTACCATGCTTCCTGGCGAATGCTGCCCATGGATGAACTGTTGCTGCCGGTACCCATAATGGACTTTGTATCGTCCGTAGGTACCAAATAAATCGCTTCCATAGATTTATTTGTAAATGCAACATTGGACAGTTGCTTGTTGATTGAACTTGAGTTCACGAATGTATCATACGCAGTCAAATTCGTATCTGACATTTTTTGTAGCAAGGACTGCATTTCCGGATCAAAGAAAATCTGTGTGGATGTATCGACAAATCTCTCCAGAATAATGTCCATTTTTTGTTTGGTCTGATCAATGGTCTCCTGATTGGCACGCGAGGCATTTTTCTCTATCGTACCTTTGGCCTTCGAATAGGATAATAGACCTAAACTTACTACAAAAATCATAATACCGGCAAAAAAGATCAAGAACAGTTTAACCCCTACGGATTTAACCGGATTTGCCTTCTTAATCTGTTGGAAAGAAGACCCTCCAAGGTTTTTCCAATCCCGGTTTTTAAATTGTTTCTTCACCCAATCAGTCTTGATCCAGCCCAGCTTGAGCTTGCTGCGGTCAATCTTAAACAATCTTTTGCCATTACCTGTCGTTTTGCTTTTAACTACTTTTTCTTTCTTCACTTTCTGAACCTTCTCAGGATTAACCTGCTCGGCTTTTGTCACTTGCTCCCCACTGTCTTCCTGCTTCTTTTGAACCAATCCCATTCACCTGCCAGTAATTTACTTGTTAGATTTTTCTTTCTCTCCCCTATAAATATGTAGTATTCGACAGCTTTCTTCGTTCCCCTTTCACTTCCCAGAAATATTTTACAACTTTATTCCTATTTTTCTATAAAAAAAAGACCCCCATCTGCCGATAAACGGAGGTCCCCATGTAAATTTCATAACACTATTTTGTTAAATCATAATACAATATTGACACATTGTAGGTATTTGAGCCTACTTCTTTTTTCTCATCATATCGAAGTACGAAACCGGTTGATCTACCTTCATTTTAATCAGTTGCAACGGGTGACGAGCAGCATCTAGAACATTTCCTTCTTCATCCTGTATTTCACCGACGACCTGTTTGAAAAAGTGACCTCCCGGGCCGAAAAATTCAATTTCCTGTCCTGGTTTGAAATGATTGCGCTGTTGAATGGTTGCCATTCCTGTTTCAGCATCATACCCCATGACCAATCCAGCGAAATCAAAAGGTACAGCCTTTTCTTCCGGTTCATAGATATGATCTTCATGGTCTGGTGTATCATAGAAAAATCCGGTATTCAGCGGGCGATTCGCCGCTTTGTTCATTTCTTCAACCCATTCAGGTTTCAGAACATAATTTTCCGGGTCTGCCATATAGGCGTCAATGGCTTGACGGTATACGTTAACCACGGTTGCCACGTAGTGGATCGATTTCATACGTCCTTCGATCTTGAAACTGTCCACACCCACATCAATCAACTCGGGAATATGGCCAATCATGCACAGATCCTTAGATCCCATGGAGAATGAATTATCCTGTTCCTCGAACAGGGGAAGCTGGTTCTCACCTAGTTTGAATGGCGCAGGGGCCTTCATCTGCATGTCCTCTTCGCTGACCCACACCGTATCTTCTCTCGCATCCTCGAACAAATCATACTTCCAGCGGCAAGACTGGCAACAGCCGCCCCGGTTGGAGTCCCGATCCGTAAAGTGATTGGAGAGCACACAACGTCCGGAATACGAGGAACACATCGCCCCGTGAATAAAGGCTTCAATTTCGATATCCACATTGGCCTTGATCTCTTCAATCTCTTCAAAGCTGGTCTCACGTCCGAGAACAACACGTGGAAGTCCTTCATCTTTCCAGAACTTCACCGCTTGCCAGTTGAGTGTGGATTGTTGAGTACTTAGATGTACCTCAAGGCCTGGCACAGCACGAAGCGCTACTTCAATAATAGCTGGATCAGCTACTATGATTGCAGAGATTCCCGCATTATAGAGATTTTGCAGGTACGTTTCGATACCTTCAACATCCTCATTATGTGCATAGATGTTTGTCGCTACGAACACTTTGGCTCCATACTTTTTGGCAAACTCCACACCTTCACGCATCTCTTCAAAGCTGAAGTTATCCGCGTTGGAACGCAGTCCATAGGCTTGTCCACCGATATATACGGCATCTGCACCGTAATGGATCGCAAATTTTAGTTTTTCCAGATTACCCGCCGGAGCTAGCAGCTCCGGTTTGTCCAGACGGTTACGTTTCCCCGAGAACTTCCGCTGTACCGCCACTGTTTCCATTCTGTTCACCTCGTCTATTAATACACTTGTTCTTTATAGAAAAATCCAAAAGACAATTCACGTTCAGGGTCCTGTAACTTGCGCACCTCAGCGAGCCACTCTTCAGAGAACGCATATGCATCAGCATCGGCTATATAACTGTCAATCGCTGTCCGATATGCACGTACAACAGCTTCATTGTAGGTGAGTGATTTTAACATACCTTCAATTTTGAAACTGTGCACACCCGCCTCCATCAACAGATGAAGATCTTCGAGGATACATATATCCTCTGAGCTCATAATGTGTGTACCGTTAATGTCCTCGTAGATCGGGAATTTCTCATCCCGACGTTCAGCCTCGATCAGGAACAATCCCCGTTCTTTGCCCAGATGTCCCTCAACCGGCCGCCCTTGATGAGCCATGTAACTTTGTACCAGACTGCGCTTGGAATGATAAATATTCGTCATACCATGCACCTGAACCTGAGCTTCCACTTTCAGAAAAGGGACCATTTCCGTCAACTCGTCCATATTCAACTCACGGGCAAGCACAACACGACTAGCTCCCTTGGTTCCCCAATAGTTGGCCGTCGCATAGTTCGTTGAAGTCATCTCCGCATTCCAGTGCAACTTCACATGTGGCGCGTATTCCTTCATGGTAGCCAGCACGGATGGATCATTAAACTCCACACCATCAATACCGATTCTGCCAAGTGCTTGAACATATTCAGGCAATTCTTTCAACAGTTCGTTGGACATCAGATTAGTCATGGATACATACACACGCGCCTGATGTTTGGCTGCAATGGCAACCACCTCTGCTGTCTCTTCCACGCTAAAGCTGCCTGGAAGACGCATGCCGAATCGATCATCTCCAATGACCAGAGCATCTGCTCCAGCCTGGAGAAGCACTTCTGCCTCTTTCACATTCGCTGCTGTAACGAGCAGTTCATGTTTCTTACTCATATAATCCCCTCCGCTTATTGCGCAGCCTTACTTTTGGCTATATTTTGCTGGTGTTCCTTATACGTTTTGGCAAATAGATGTCCAGACGAGCCATCCTTTTTTGTCACATAGAACAGATACTCCGAAGCTTCCGGATTTAGCGCTGCCTCAATGG
Organism: Paenibacillus sp. FSL K6-1122; assembly: GCF_037977015.1. Taxonomy (NCBI): domain Bacteria; kingdom Bacillati; phylum Bacillota; class Bacilli; order Caryophanales; family Paenibacillaceae; genus Paenibacillus; species Paenibacillus sp. FSL K6-1122. Next base: position 5,502,436 of record NZ_CP150272.1, read on the forward strand.
ACGGAAGACTTGGACTGGCAATTGGACCTGGTGGCAAGCCTTTGTTCAGATACGTATTATAGGGACTTTTCACCTTTAGATCCTTGAAAAACAATCGTTCCTTCGGTCTGTCGAGCAGATATTGCACGGTAGCATCAATCTCCAGCTTCATATCCTGATTGATCCGATTGTAGATTACACCTGCAACCAGAGCACGTTCCTCGTCCACTACAACTTCTTTCTCCACGAGTGACGCGATCGTCAGCAGTTCATGCAGGGAAAGGTTCTTTTCCTGAAGCTTGGCTTCCAAATCAGGAATGGAATTAATCTTGGTCTGGAATTCTTCCAGCATCCGTTGCATCACATCATGCGTGGAACTTCCCTTTTTCATCTCATACGTCTCCGGGAATAGATACCCTTCCAATACGTAGCGAAGTTCTTCATCCACTGGAATATCTTTGATGATATCTACATCAAAGGCCGATGGATCATTGGCCAGCTTGATGAATTCATCCCGATCTACAACATGCTCATAAGAAAGCTTACCCGCCATTTGCAGAACGTTATAACCCTCCGGAATCGTAAATTTCACCATTTCTTCCGGTACAACTTCGCCACTACTCAGCTTGCTAACAATCTCATCATATGTCACGCCAGGATTCATTGAATATGTACCCGCCATGAAATTAGAACCTAGTTTCTTCCACTTTAAATACCCTTTAAAGGTTAGCCCACTTCGAATGAGGCCTTCTTCTTGAAGCTGATCCGCGATTTTCGAAGTTCCCGATCCGCTCTTAATCTCGAATACGACCGGTTCTGTAGAAGCTTCCACAGGACGCATCATACTCCACACGTAACCGCCTGCGCCTCCGACAAGAACTACAATGATAAGCAGTATGACTACAATTGCTTTCCCTTTCAAAAAAGAAACAACTCCTTTACACAACCAAAAAGAGCGGACTTCTCCGCCCTCCCGGTTTCTTCAATTTGAAGCTGATTTAATCTTCGTCAATGGGGAGTGTACACTCATCATACAGTTCCGAGATGTTCTCCCACTCATCGTCATCGTCGATCGTAACTAACTCTGGCATGATCTGGTCTTCACTTCCAGGTGATACCCGCAGAAGTTCAACCTCGTCATAAGGTCGCAACGAACTGCGGAGCACCGCGTACTGTTGACCGTTCACTTCGAACTCAGCCAACAAGTCATACGGTTGTGATTTACCGTTCTCTTCCTCGAGCTCAACATGAGCACCGAATGCTAGACGCAGTGAATCTGTCCATTTCAGGTCTTTGCGGCTATATTCCGTCATTTAGTTCGCTTCCTCTTCATCTTCAGCAAGAAATGTATTAAACGTCTCCTCGACGATATCCCATTCGGCATCATCTTGGATGACGAAAAGTTTAATATCGTCGCCCTCTTCTTCATAACGGAATGCATATACATCCGTTTCGCCATCTTCAGGTTCAACCGGAGCAACCATCATGTACTTGGCCTCCGAACCATCTACTTCAAACTTCATGATGACTTCGAATTCCTCTTCATTACCCTCGTCATCCGCAATGTAAATAATTTCCGCTTCTTCTTCCATACCCAGTTGATCTTCAGCCATTGTTGATCCCCCTCACCTTCTACTATTGGCATCCAAATAATTCTGCAAAATCAAGCTTGCGGCCATTTTGTCCACAACCTGCTTGCGTTTTTTCCGACTGACATCCGCTTCAATCAGCGTACGTTCTGCTGCCATGGTTGTCAGCCGTTCATCCCAAAGGTGAACAGGTAAATTCAGTTCATCCCGCAGGCGTTCGGCAAAAGCAATGCAGATCTCACCGCGCGGTCCTACGGTGCCGTTCATGTTTTTGGGAAGTCCGACTACGATCTCACTAATCTCATGCTCACGCACAAGTTCGGCAATCCGAGCGAACTCGCCTTCATCACGGCGGCGTTCTAGCACTTCCAATCCCTGGGCAGTCCAACCGAAGGCGTCACTCGCGGCAACTCCGATTCTTCGGTCCCCATAGTCCAAACCTAATATTTTCATCCATGCTCTCCCATCCTGGGGCCTGCTCAGGTCGATTACAAATAATCGCCTTCTCAAGCTTCAGGCTGTCTTCTGTCGGTTCATTTCCCGCTGCCTGCAAGGCTGCAACACAGCGGAAGCGGCGTACATTACCGGTGATTGGCCAGATAGGAACGTACAAGCTCTTCAATCAGCTCATCGCGCTCCTTTTTACGGACCAGACTACGTGCGTTGTTGTGACGAGGAATGTATGCCGGGTCTCCGGAAATCAGATACCCAACAATCTGGTTGATCGGATTATACTCCTTATCGACCAATGCATCATATACCGTGAGAAGAATCTCTTTGGATGATGCTTCCTGTTCGTCACCTTTCACATTAAATTTAACCGTCTTATCCATGGAGTCCATTGATGACACCTCGCTCCTGCATGAACATGGGGACCATGTCCTGCCGAATTGATTTCTGTTTATATAATAACATATTCTGACTGCCACAAGTAAACAAAGGATAAGGCAATTGTGTTTTTTGCTTGTCCTTTACTGGCTTCAGCATATTGCATCATTCGATTCCACACGCTCTCGGGTACAAAAAATAAACGAACAGAACCATTTCGATTTATTTTTTGACGATTGAAAGCCACTCAATGGATTTATGCATTATGCCCGCTAACCAGCGAAACTGCCAGTTTCAGCGCTTCATCCAGCTTGGTCGCATCCTTACCTCCGGCTTGCGCCATATCTGGACGTCCACCGCCACCGCCGCCGCAAACTGCTGCGACTTCTTTGACGATTTTGCCTGCGTGTAATCCTTGTTTCACTTGTTCAGCAGGTACTGCTACAACAAAATTCACTTTGCCGTCCGCTGGAGCACCCAATACGAGTACCGCGTTAGGCAATTTTACTTTCAACTCATCTGCCACTGTACGCAGCGCATCCATGTTCGGAGCATCTACGCGTGCTGCCAGCAATTGTGTATTTCCTGCTTGTACCACTTGATCCGTCAATTGACCAGCTTCCATGGCACTCAGCTTGCTTTGAAGGGATTCAGTCTCTCTGGCTGCTTCTTTCAATTGTTGGTTCAGACCTTCAATCCGTTTAGGTACATCAGCCACATTTGCTTTGAGCAGTGCTGCTGATTGTTTAAGCAGTTCCAACTGGCTTTCCACATACAGATATGCGCCGCGGCCAGTTACAGCTTCGATCCGGCGTACGCCGGAGCCAATTCCGCTCTCGCTCACCAGTTTGAAGATTCCAATCTCTGAAGTATTATTTACGTGACAGCCGCCACAAAGTTCCAAACTGTAGTCTCCGACTTGAACAACACGTACAATATCTCCATATTTTTCACCAAACAGGGCCATCGCACCCATTTCTTTGGCTTCATCAATAGCTTTCAGCTCGATGTTCACGTTCAGACGATTCCAGATCTGTTCGTTCACTTGACGCTCAATTTCTGTCAACTCTTCCGGCGTAATGCTGCCGAAGTGAGAGAAGTCAAACCGCAGACGTTGTGGCTCTACGAGCGATCCTGCCTGGTTTACGTGTGTGCCGAGCACATCTTTGAGTGCCTTGTGCAGCAAGTGGGTAGCCGTATGGTTTTTGATAATGTCGCCACGTTTCGCTGAGTCTACTTCGGCGTTGATCACATCACCTACACGCAGTTCACCAGACTCCACAGTCACCAGATGTACATGTTGTCCGAGTGGAGCTTTGAACAAACCTTGTACTTTTGCTGTTACACCAGCACCTCGCAGCAAGCCCTGATCACTCACTTGACCGCCACTTTCCGCGTAGAACGGAGTCTTGTCCAGAACAACCTGACACGTCTGTCCTTCGCCTACAGATTCAACAAGGGCGTCACCAGCTACGATGGCTACCACTTTTGCTTCCGTCAACAGGTCAGTATAACCAACAAACTCGCTTTTAACCTCCAGATCAGCAAGTGGTCCGCCTTGGACTTTCATGCTCTCGTTCTCTTGACGCCCAGCACGTCCAAGCTCACGTTGTTTCTGCATGGAAGCATCAAAACCTTCACGGTCCACAGTCAGACCATGCTCTGCAGCATAATCTTCTGTCAGGTCAAACGGGAAACCGTACGTATCATACAGTTTGAAAGCTTCAGGTCCGCTAATAACGGTGCGTCCTTCGGATTTGGCTGTGCCGCTGATATCAGCCAGAATAGCCAGACCATCTGTGAGTGTTTCGTGGAAACGCTCTTCCTCGGTTTTGATTACTTTGGCGATGAACTCCTGTTTGTCTACTACCTCAGGGTAGTACATGCCCATCACTTCACCAACGGTTGTTGTCAATTCATACAGGAATGGACGGTCAAGCCCAAGCACTTTTCCATAACGAACTGCACGGCGAAGCAAGCGACGGATGACATATCCACGTCCTTCATTACTTGGCAGAACGCCATCACCTACTGCAAAAGCAACCGTACGGATATGATCGGCAATGACTTTCAATGCAACATCAATCTCTACGCTGTCGTTATATTTCACACCTGCAAGAGCAGCTGTTCTTTGAATCATCGGTTGGAACAGGTCTGTGTCAAAGTTGGAATCCACATTTTGCAGAATGGAAGCAAAACGCTCCAAACCTGCACCTGTATCAATGTTTTTGTTAGGAAGCGGTGTGTAGCTACCATCTTTGTTATGGTTGAACTGGGAGAATACCAGATTCCATACTTCCAGATAACGTTCGTTTTCCCCACCTGGATACATTTCAGGATCACTCATGTCGTTTCCATAAGCTTCGCCGCGGTCATAGAAGATCTCGGTACAAGGACCACATGGGCCTTCGCCGATATCCCAGAAGTTTTCATCCAATTTAATGATACGCTCAGCAGGCAGTCCTACTTTTTCGTTCCATAGTTTGAAAGCTTCTTCATCTTCCGGATATACCGTTACGGAAAGACGTTCCGGATCGAATCCGATCCACTCTTTGCTGGTCAAGAATTCCCAAGCCCATGTTACGGTCTCTTCCTTGAAGTAATCTCCAATAGAGAAGTTGCCGAGCATTTCGAAGAACGTATGGTGACGACGCGTTTTACCAACATTCTCGATATCATTGGTACGGATACATTTTTGGGAGTTCGCAAGACGCGGGTTCTCCGGCTTCTCACGTCCGTCAAAATATGGTTTGAGCGGTGCCATACCTGCATTGATCCACAAAAGAGAAGGATCGTTGTGAGGCACGAGCGATGCGCTCGGCTCGATTTTGTGACCTTTACTTGCAAAAAACTCTATCCATTTGGACCGGATTTCACTGGCTTTCATACTGGATGCCCCCATTAAATTATAATAGTCCGTTGCGTATTCGCTCCGGTTGGTCAACATTGTTTTTGTAAAAATAAACACAAAAAACGCCCCTGAATAATCAGGGACGATGTTATCGCGGTACCACCCTGGTTATTGCTGTTCATCCCTTGCTGCCCGGACAAACAAACAATCTCCTCGTTCATGCGAAATAACGGTCGCTCCCGGCAGGGTTGTCCTGCACTCCGAAATTAGCTTTCCGCCGCTTCATCTTTCAAGACTCTTCCAGCCATCAGTTCAGGCTCACCCTGATCCGATGAAGTCTATTCTCTGAGGAAAGGAACCCTCGGCGTACTTTATTTCATCATCGATTTCATGTTCTCAACATACACACTCATTATATCGGTAGCACAAGCGGGTGTCAACGCGGCCTCGTTGATGTTTTAACCCTGCTATTTAGTCGGTCCTTCGTTTGATGTAATAGGCGAAAAAGTGTTGCACAATCACCTTCAGCACGGCAAAAACGGGTACTGCCAAAATTAAACCTACAATGCCTGCCAGTTCACCTCCGACGAGCAGTGCAAATATAATCGACAGAGGATGCAGATGCAACGTACGTCCCACCACCTGAGGAGAAATAACATTACTCTCCAACACTTGGCACAGTGTGTTCACAATGACAACAAGTAGTACCATTTTAAACGATACGGTTGATGCCATGACCACAGCAGGAGCAGCTCCAAGGAAAGGCCCCAAGTAGGGCACAATGTTAAACACAGCTACAATGCTTGCAAGTAGCAGGGCATACGGCATATCAATGACGATATAACCAATGTAGGCAAAGATACCAACAATGACACAGACAATAAACTGTCCCCGAATGTAGTTCCCCAGTGCAGTATCGATCTCTTTCATCACCGAGACAATCGCTTTCCGACGTGAACGCGGAAGATACGCCACAATAGTGCGCTCAAACACCTCAAAGTCTTTTAACATATAAAAGATCAGAAATGGCACGATAAACACATTGAATAACACATTAATGGTCGCCCCGATATTGTCCATAAGCACAGTAATTCCCTGAGTTAGTCGATCCTCCATCTGAAAAAACCAACTGTTCATGCCTGTTCGCACACTTGGCGGCATTAATTTGTGATCCATATTGTTCATCAGGCTCTGGGCACGCATGGACAGTTCCGGCATATGCTCGTTGAGTTCTCCCAGCTGTTCAATCAATACCGGAATGACATTCATCAGAATGACACCGAGGCAGGTCAGGAAAAAGGCATATATGAGTAGAACCGCAATTGTACGCGGCACCTTGCGCCCTCCCAGCATGCTGACAATCGGATTAAGTACATAGGATATGATAAGGGCTACGATAAAGGGTGCCAGCACTGTTTTCAGGAACGCATATATGTGAAGCAGTAAAGGCCGCAGCAGCCAAATAAAATATAAAATGATCAATCCGAGCAGCAGCCAGATCGCGTAACGGAACAGCTTGTTTTTGGTTAATTGCTCCACTTGCATCTCTCCTTTTGGACTGGCTCTGAGAGTCAGTATATGTAGGAAAGGTAATATTTATTAACACAGCGCAAAAGTGGAAAGGAGTAATCCGAACATTTTTTCTTAAACTCAAAAAAACGCCTCCTTCATTAGAGAAGGAAGCGCATTTTGCAGTACGGGTTAGCATATAATCAACCATGCACCAGCCCAACCATTATGTAACCGCATCTATATACATCTGCCAACAATTAACGACAGCCTCCCATGACAGACATTGTCATGAAACCGCATATAGAGGAAGTTATTCTGCTTATTAAGAAGAAGCGTGAAGATGAGGGAAGTCTTGTGGCAGCTCGTCCCCGAAAAACAGATCATCCAGGGAACTCAGCGTACCGTCTTCTTCCACCTGATATACAGACATTTTCTCACCGTTCACCGTTAATTCGATAAAGCATCCCCAGCAATAAAACTGGTGGGAACCAATTTTCCCGATATCTTTGGAACTACAGTTTGGACATTTCATATTCATTCACCTATCCATTAACAGAATGAATGGCATTTTCCAAGCGTTGTTCACTCAGAGACGGCACCATAATGGCACTTTCCCCGATGGACATATCGCTTGTACATGGCAGCCATTTGCGGCCCTCGATCAGATCGGACATAAAACCGTCCGTAATTTCAATCCCTATTATTGTATTTCCCAACTCTTGGTCAAAATAAACATCGGAGACACGCCCGAGCAGCAAACCTTCTTCGGTGAGCACGGACATCTCCTTCAATTTAGACCGACCGAGGAGGTACGTGTATTTTATGTCGTCGGCTCCCGTCTTGCGGACAGCCTGTTGATTACGGATCATGACGGCATCTTCGCCGTAGGCAACGATATCTTGCCACTGCACGATTTTGACATGATTGGTAAACAGACCTTTGTTCTCAAGCTCAATGCCTTCGATCTCCCAATCATCATTCACAATGAAATCCTGGATTTTACCGACCTGCTTCCCGTCCTCAACATCAAAAACGGCAAGTCCGATCATTTCCTGAAGCTTCATCGCTGGGTCCCCCTCATCTTCTTATCATTAAATAGGCGCGGCGCTATTGCTAGGTATGCCCAAAGTTGATGAGTGGCAATCAGACGCCGTTCATCAAAACCGCTTCTATCCAACCGATGAAATGGAACTTCTTCCCTCCTTCTGTTCCATGTGTAAAGTTCCCCTTAGGGTCTATTACGCAGTCGTCCAAGAATGGTTCCAATTTTTTCGGCGGTTATCATGATTTCTTCCGTAGTATTACCCAATCCCCAGCTAAATCGAATCGCAGAGTGTAAAAATGTTTCAGGCAATTTCATCGCTTTGAGCACATGAGAGACTTCAAGTGAACCGGAAGTGCAGGCAGAACCGCTTGCAACAGCAATCCCTTCCATATCCAGATTCATTAACATCGTCTCTGTGGACACTTCCGGAAAGCTGATATTCAGGATGTTTGGCAGCGTATGCTCCAGGTGTCCATTCACGTGAAAGTGCTCCGTCCCCACATGAATTTCAAGCTGTTCTAACAAAAGTTTACGCAATTCCAAATCATGCTGACGATGCGCCTCCGTCTGTGCTGATGCAATCTTGAGAGCCTCTGCAAATCCGGTAATACCTGCGATATTTTCCGTACCAGCGCGACGCTGACGCTCTTGCAACCCACCGTGAGCTCTTGCTTCCAGCACAATTCCTCGCCGTACATAGAGTGCACCCACGCCCTGAGGTCCGTTGATTTTATGCGCAGAGAAGCTGATCAGATCCACAGGCAGTTCCTTACAGGAAATATTCTGGCTACCCAGAGCCTGAACTGCATCGGTATGGAAAAGGATATTATGCTGACGGGCAAGCTCACCCACCTCACGGATCGGCTGAATCGTGCCTACTTCATTGTTGGCATACATCATGGTAATCAGCACCGTATCCGGCCGAATGGCCTCTTGCAACTCATCCAGATTTATTCGTCCATGACGATCCACAGATAGATAGGTTACTTCATAACCTTGCCGCTCCAATTCCTGACACGTATGCAAGACAGCATGGTGCTCAATTGCGGTCGTAATGACGTGTTTCCCCTTATCCTGCCTGGATGCCACTGCTCCAAAGATTGCCAGATTGTCGCTCTCCGTGCCACCTCCGGTGAATACCAATTCGTCCGGGAAACAGCCCAAAGACGCCGCAATGACATCCCTTGCTCCGCTGACAGTCCGTTTGGCCTCACGCCCAAAGGCATGGATACTTGATGCATTGCCAAATTGTCCTGTCATGACGTTCATCATCGCTTCTGCGACTTGTGGATGCATAGGTGTCGATGCGGCGTGATCCAAATAAATTCGTTTCATTTATCTTCACCCCGTTATATGTTAAATTTCTATCTCATGGCAAACTATTAAAATTGGAAATTGAAACGGATGCTCTATTGTCACATCTTCGTGTATAATGTTATATATCCATTTCAAAAAGGAGAGAGAGACATGAGTGATCCCATTCTCGGGCAGATTCTGAATCAGCTTCAACAAATGGACAAACGATTCGACAGTATTGATGGACATCTTGGAAAAATAAACCACCGACTCGATGTTATGGAAGAGAGGCTCGGTGCCGTAGAGAACAGACTAGACACTGTCGATGACAGACTGAATACCATGGATGGCAGATTGGACACCATAGAGGAACAAACTAAAAACATTCCGCTTCTTCAACAAGCTGTTCTGGAAACACTAACCGTTACGAAACGTCTTGACGCTTCCCACTCCGCCTCTGAACGCAAAGTAACTACCGAATTGAATACCCATCAGCACAGCATTGATATTTTGAATCGCCGTCAGTTACGCATGGAAGCTGATATAGAAACCTTAAAAGGTCGCTGATTTACAAGTGATCCAGTTAAGTTCACACTTGACCATCTTGTAAATCCCACGGCTGAATACATAGCCCTACTCAATTAAAATAATCCGTAGAAATTGAAGAACAGAACAAAGTACCCATTGGCATGTCTAAAGCCCCCAAGTTGGGGGCTTTATTGTGTCTTCTGTGATGCGAATTAGTGACCTTAAATGTAGAACATGTAGCTGTCTTTTTTGTCCTGATCCTGGAAGGTAATCAGGTCTTTCAGTGTTGTGGAATCCAATACTTCCGCAATCCCGTCACGAATACGCAACCACAGATCACGTTTCGCCGGATCATCTTCCTCCGTGAAGTCTACTGGAGAGATTGGCCCTTCCAGTACACGGATTACATCGCCTGCAGTCACGGTTGCAGGATCACCCGCAAGGATATAACCGCCGTAAGCACCTCTAATGCTTTTCACCAGTCCTGCATTACGCAGTGGAGCAATCAGTTGCTCCAAGTAATGCTCCGAGAGCTGGTTGCGCTCAGCAATGCTTTTAAGTGATGTAGGGCCTTCGCCTATTCTGGCAGCAAGCTCCATCATGATTGTGAGGCCGTAACGGCCTTTTGTCGATATTTTCAAAGGAGTCACCTCTTTCAATTTTCAGAAACGATTGGAAACTTTATATTTAATCCTATGGTCCATGACCGTCTGTTTCACGATCTGTCCACAGCGGAGATGCATTGAGATTAGCATAAACCTTCTAATCCTCCGTATTCCGATCATAACCCTCAGCTAATGTTAACATATCTGCATGCTTTATGGAAAAGAAAGATTGACGATATTCCAAAATGTGCGTCTGTGGTGGACACTATCCAAAATTGGCCGGGTGTATCGTATCTTGAGTCCGGTTATGCTAGAATAAGAAACGAAACACATTTATATATAGAAATGGTGATAACGATGTCCAAAACAATTGAAAATACACGGGTCGTCGTTGGCATGTCCGGAGGTGTCGATTCTTCCGTTACCGCACTGCTGCTGAAAGAGCAAGGGTACGATGTCATCGGCATTTTCATGAAAAACTGGGATGACACCGACGAGTTCGGCCACTGTACCGCTGAAGAAGATTCAGAGGATGTACGCCGCGTATGTGAACAGATCGGCATTCCTTACTACACTGTCAACTTCGAGAAAGAATATTTTGATAAAGTATTTACCTATTTCCTTGATGAATATAAGTCGGGCCGCACGCCAAATCCGGATGTCATGTGTAATCGTGAGATCAAATTTGGTGAATTCCTGAACAAAGCTCTGGATCTCGGCGCAGATTATGTAGCTACAGGACACTATGCTCGTCTGATTGAAGAAGATGGCACACTCAAGTTGCTTCGTGGTGTGGACAACAATAAGGATCAAACGTATTTCCTTAACGCACTCAATCAGAACCAGCTGTCCAAAGCCATGTTCCCGATTGGTCATCTGCCCAAACCCGAAGTACGCAAAATCGCAGAAGCGGCTGGTTTGTATACTGCCAAGAAAAAAGACAGCACAGGTGTCTGCTTCATCGGTGAGCGTAATTTCAAAGAGTTCCTGAGTAACTATCTGCCTGCCAAAGGCGGAGACATGGTTGATATCGCAACCGGTGAAGTCAAAGGTCGTCATGACGGTCTGATGTACTACACACTTGGACAGCGCCAAGGTCTTGGCATTGGCGGTTCCGGCAATGGTGAACCTTGGTTCGTTGCAGACAAGAATCTGGAGAAGAATCAACTGCTTGTTGTTCAGGGCGATGCCCATGCAAGCCTGTACTCCACAGGTCTAACCGCAACGGGTGTGAACTGGATTGCTGGTGCAGAGCACATGCCTAATGTGCCATACCGTTGTACTGCCAAATTCCGCTATCGTCAGCCGGATCAAGGTGTAACATTGACCTGGCAAGAAGATGGAAGTGTCGATGTCCAATTTGACCAGCAGCAAAAAGCCATTACACCAGGACAAGCCGTTGTTTTCTACGACGGAGAGGTCTGCCTGGGTGGGGGTACGATCGATCAGGTGCAAAAAGTACCTGTACCCGCAATGCAATAATAGAGCTTGTCCATTAAAATGCGGATTATACACAATACCGTGTATCCCTATTAAAAAAGCCGTCTTTCATGTATACCATGAAGGATGGCTTTTTTCCTGCTTATTTTTGCAAAAAAATTAAAAATAGTTCGTTATGCAGTCAACCAGACCCCTGCCCAGGCGGCAAACACCCCAACTAGAACCGAACTGACAACGTAGAGCGCCGCGCTTGCGTATCGTTGTCGACCCATAAGCCCTAACGTCTCATAACCAAAGGTAGAGAACGTCGTGTACGCACCGCAAAATCCGGTTCCCCACATCAACCAGATTCCATCTGAGATCATTGCAGATTCATGCCACCCATATAACAACCCAAGCAACAATGAACCACTGATGTTGATGATCCATGTTCCCCATGGAAAGGCCATTCCCAGCAAGCCAGAGACCCATTTTCCCAGACTGTAACGCAGTACCGCACCCAGCACACCTGCAAAACCAATCCACAGGATCATGAGGCATCACCCTCTTGTCTTTGTGCTCCCAACATACGATGTCCAAGGCTCATTCCCAGCGCACAAAGCAACAATCCTGCCAACAGACTCACGATCATATAAATAGCGGCACTGATCCATTCGCCCCCTTCGGATAAACGAACAATATCCAGTGTAAACGTGGAGAATGTCGTAAATGCGCCTGTAAAACCTGTACCAATCGCCAGTCGAAGTTGTGGTGTTATTTTGCCTGGAACAGCTATGGTAAAGAACCAACCCAAAAAAAGGCTGCCCATCGCATTGATTAACAGCACTGCCCATGGAAATCCCCCATGGACAGTTGGTATCGCTAACTGTATAGCATATCGGGTTAATGTGCCGAGAAATCCACCCGCCCCTATATACAAAAGCTCTTTCATGTTGTATGCATCTCCCGAGTGATCTGACTGATCTTATAGATCTCTGCGCCGCTGTTGGTTCAGCCTGATCTTCGATTCGTTACCCTGCTCCGTTGCCTCATAGAATACTCTCCGTGAGAGCTGCTTTGGCAAATATTCTTGTTTCACGTAATGCCCCGGATAGTTGTGTGGATATTGATAACCCTCATGTCCAAGCTTCACGGCACCCGAGTAATGCGTATCTCGCAAGTGAAGCGGAACTTCTGCCGATTTTACCTCATCAATCGCGTTCATGGCTTTGGAAATGGCGGTGTACACCGCATTGGATTTTGGACTTTCTACTGCAAACAAAATCGCTTGTGCAATGTTCAGCTTGGCTTCAGGCCAGCCGTTATTTCGGTACGCATCAAGTGCTCCAATGGCCTGGGTCATAGCTTGCGGGTTTGCAAGTCCAATATCTTCACTACTTGCTGCAATCAGGCGCCGAATGAAGGTCATCGGGTCCATGCCGAGCTTCTCCACCGCGTATAGAAACCAGAACAACGCCGCATCACTGGAACCCCGAATACTCTTGTGAAATGCAGACAACACATCATACTGTGTCGATTCATCCGCCTTCACAATGGGACGCCGAATAGACTCTTCAGCTACGCCAAGCGTAATATGAATGGATCCATCCTTCTCCGGTGGCGTCGTCAACGCAGCCAGTTCAAGCGCATTAAGCGCACGCCGAATATCTCCGTTGGCCATCGTAGCAATATGTTCAAGCGCCTCATCGTCCGCCTGCAGTTCCATGAACCCCAGACCTTTGTCCGCATCACTCAATGCTCTGTGCATTGCAATTAGGGAATGATCCTTATTTAGCGATTCTAGCTGGAACAGAGTAGAACGGCTCATCAAGGCTCCATTGACATAATGAAAGGGATTCTCTGTTGTTGCGCCGATAAAAATAATCGTGCCCTTCTCTACCGCTGGCAATAACGCATCCTGACGTGAACTGTTAAACCGATGTACCTCGTCGAGGAACAGAATGGTTTTGGTTCCATACAGCTGTTTGTTCGTTTGCGCCTGTTCGATGACTTCACGCACATCCTTAACGGAAGCTTCCACTGCATTCAGACGTACGAACTGTCCTTTCGTTTGCTGGGAAATAATATGTGCCAAGGTTGTCTTGCCACATCCCGGAGGGCCGTATAACAAGATGGACGAAATCTGATCAGCCTCGATGGCGCGCCGGAGTAATTTCCCCGGTCCAATAATATGTTCCTGTCCAATATATTCATCCAGATGCTCTGGCCGCAAGCGGTCCGCGAGCAGTCTAGCTTGTGGTTTTGAGTCCTGTTGAAACGAAAATAAATCCATTGCTCATCACTTCCTTAACGGATTGCCTTGCCTTGAATACAATTACACTTCTGATGGTTCTCCACTCTCTATCATATCATACTCTCGCGGTAACATAGCCATAAATGCATGAAGTGCACTGCTGACAAAGGCATCCTTGCGAGTAATAAAATGAGTCATCATGCGATTCATACCTACGGGGAGTGTATGCGTGCGCAATAATCCATTTTCGATCTGATGCCTAATCACAATCTCTGGTAATAAGGAAATTCCCATACCGGACGTAACTCCACTAATAATCGCTTCAAGGGTTCCGAATTCCATAATTACTGGGCGGGTAACACCACCCACCTCTAACCATTCCTCCAAAACCTGACGATAGGAACACCCCATGCTGTAGACAAGAATAGGTTTACTCTTAAGATCTTCATCCGTAGGACCCATACCAGAATAGACAACAAATAGTTCCTCATCAAATACGGGAATAGAAACGATATCAGGATGATCACAGGGACAGCCTATAAACGCTCCCTCCAATTCATACCCAATAACCTGATCCATAAGCATCTGCGAATTGCCAGTAACCAGTGACAAGGAGACATCTGGATACTGTTTATAATATCTGACGAAAAGTTCAGGTAGTCGCACGGCCGCTGCGGTTTGTGTAGACCCTATTCGCATTGGACCCGATGGTGTGCTCGTCGCCCGAAGTGCCTTGGAAGCATCATTCAGCAAACCAATAATTTTATCTGCATAGGTCAGCAACATTTCTCCGGCTGGAGATAACGTCATGCCTCGGTTATGACGAATAAACAACGTTGTACCCACTTCTGCTTCCAGATGCCGGATTCGTGCCGTTACGTTGGATTGAACATACCCCAGTTTAGAAGCAGCTTTGGTCAGATTCCCTTCCTGTGCAACACACTGAAATATTCTAAGATCCCCGCTCTCCATGGTCCCCCCACTCTGACATCATTCAAAATGATATCCGCTTCATTACCAATCATTATACTTCATGTGTAAACCGGACTACAATTCATGTAGATCCCAAACCAGTCATCTGACTGGATGATGATAAGGAGTGTTCAGCATGACATACTGGAAAAATAGAGTTGCTCTGATCACAGGTGGTGGAACAGGTATAGGACGTGCTGTAAGTGAGTTGCTCGCTGAACGCGGAGCCTTGGTCGCTGTCAACTATTCCCGCTCACAAGATGCAGCAAACGAGACTGTTCAACACATTTTGGATACGGGAGGCCATGCATTCGCCGTTCAAGCTAATGTTGCCAATGATTTTGATGTCCGGCGAATGGTCACTACAATAACTGAAACCTATGGCCCGATTACTGCACTCGTAAATAACGCCGGAATCACACACCATATCCCCATGCACGATCTGGAGTCTGTTACAGATGACGTCTGGAATGAGCTGGTTGATGTGAATGTGAAAGGCATGTTTCATTGCGCTCGTGCAGTGACAGAAGGCATGAGACAGGCTGGCGGTGGTTCTATCGTAAATCTGGGCAGCATCGCAGGCAGTACGGGCTCGGGCTCCTGCCTCCCTTACGCCGTCTCCAAAGCGGCAGTTCATGGGCTGACCTTATCACTTGCGCACGCACTCTCACCACACATTCGGGTGAATGCTATCGTCCCTGGCGCAGTTGCTACAAGGTGGTGGGCTGGAAACGAGGAGCGAATGTATCGTCTTGGTGGAGAAGTGTTATTACAGCATATTGCCTCACCTGAAGATATCGCACACATGATCTGTGCTGCGCTGGAACAGCAATCCATGACCGGGCAACTAATTACTGTAGATAGCGGACAGACGTTATGAGCTCCAGTCATGATAAAGATACCCGGATCATAAAACCATTGAAATATACACTATTGATCATTTTGACAACGTTAATCATGGGCACTTCTTTTCCAGTTGGCAAGATCGGCATGTTATATGCCCCACCTCTCCTGCTCATGGGCATACGTTATATACTGGCAGGTGGCTTGATGGCCTTGTTCCTTCGTAAACGTCCTTTGCCTACTGGATGGCAGTCTTGGTTGAAAATAATCCTCATTGGCCTGTTCCAATCCGCCGGAGTGATGGGCTGCGCCTACTACAGCATGAACTGGATTACATCCGGTGAATCCGCCATTATTACGTTTACCAATCCGCTACTGGTCATTATCCTCAGTGCTCTTTTATATAGAGTGACCTACCGTTTCAGTCAGTGGATCGGTGTTATACTCGGTTTCATCGGGATTATGTTAACTTTTGGATGGCAGATGAGCTTTAGTCCTGGAACCTGGATTGGATTTGGTGGTGCGATCTCCTTTGCCGTGTCCACATTGCTCATCAAACGCTGGGGCAATGGCTATGATACTTTTGTATTAACAGCCTATCAGATGCTTGCTGGAGGTGCTGCGTTGCTTCTGCTGAGCGTATGGACTGAACAGCCTCACTTTATGGTCAATACCACCTCGGTTATGGCGCTGCTCTGGTTAACGCTTGTTTGCTCCATCATTCAGTTCTCACTCTGGTTTTATCTGCTTCAGAATAGTGACCCAGCCCAAACCAGTTCGTATCTGTTTCTGGCACCGTTCTTTGGTGTATTATCGAGTTGGATTTTACTAGGAGAACACGTTCAGTGGTTTGCATTGGCAGGCGGTTTATTCATTGGTGTTGGCATATTCCTAGTGAACCGTCGCTCGTCCAGAATGAGAAATAGGGTGCCCTAACTAAACTCTCCCTGTCTTTCTTCCTTGGGAGATTAAATCGATAATGCCTCACCTATGTTTGGTGAGGCACGTTTTTCTTACTTGTGCAAGAGGCAGAGTTGGCATAAGAAATTGCAATTATTCATTTAGCCACGATGGTATCCCCATACCCGAAATATCTACAATGTCAAATCTTTCTTTAAATGACATACCATTTGGATCAGAGACCAAGTTAGCTCTAGTCAACAAACCAATAACTAGATGCCCCTCTGGATCATCATTAATCGCCAACTGACTCCACCAATGGAGTATTCCAGTAAAATCATCAATTTTCTCAATTAAATTCTTACACTCTTCACTATTCGTTTCCATGATATTTAATAAAAGCTTATTGATAATAGCGAAAGGTTCATTATTTTTCAAAGCTGGAGCTAGTAAAACCTCGTGACTCGGTACGTTATTTCCAGTTACTTCCCCTCTTCTAACCATAAAAGATAGGTTTGATCCTGAAATTTCCGATCCACAATTAAAAGCTAACATAAAGGCATTTTTACTTAATTCATACTGTTTAGTAGTATAGGCTTCGAAACCTATAGAGTTGATCTCACCAAGAATACTCGCGAAGTAATCTTGACTCATAGTTCCAATTAATTGCTTAATATCCAAAAATACTTCAAGTGCTTCTTTTAATTTCCCCAAACCTCTCAGGCAATCACTTTTATTAATTTTAAATGAATATTCAAATGATTCCTCATGTAATTCTGTATCACTGTAATAAGTACTCTCTATTAAATCATGTGTCATGAGAGACTCTTCATATCTCTCTAAATTGCATAATCCTATTGCTCTAGATAATAAAGATTTTTTTGCTATAATTCTCAAATCGTACTCTGTTTCGTCCTTTAATTTGATATAAAGAGAATTTAATTCTTTAACTGATTTTGATTCATCTCCTAGTCTCCCCAGAGTCAATGCTTTTTTGTAAAAACTGCTTTGAATTATTTCATTTAATATTTTATCTTTACCAAAGTTTTTGAATTTCATAATGATTTCTTTATAAATATTAAGCGCATTCGAATCATCCTCCAAATTTGTAAAATTTAGAGCTTTATTAGATAATGCAAATGCAACATATCTCTTAACCTTTATTTCTTTAATTTTTTGGACTTTTTCGATAAAAGTGTCAATAACCGTATTAGAGGATTCATACTTCTCTGCCTTCGCTAACGCAAATACTTTACCTAAATAAGACTGTGCGAACAAATCTACATTCGAATTATTAAGTTTTTCAACCGTAGAAATAATCTCATCGTATACAGTCACAGCTTCATTAAAATGTCCCATTGCAACATATGTATCAGCTTTCTTAAGCTGTACAGTATCTGATATTTGATCTGACTGGCTATAATATTTGTGAATTTTTTCATACATTTTAATCGCTTCACTATGATTACCAATATTATGTAAATATCGTCCTTTATTCATCATTGCATTTGCCGCAAGTTCTTTCAAAGACGACTCATCATCATCAGTGTATCTTTTCGTAATTTCATCAAACGTATCTAATGCCTCATTATGTCGCTGAAGTTTGGTCAAAGTTTCTCCTTTATTCTTTAAGGATTTAGCCACTGTCTCTTTTATATTGAGTTCTTCACTTTCACCAAATAAAATTAGCATTTCATTATAAACTTCTAATTCTCTATCTAATAGATTTTTAGAATTTAGGATTATTGATTTTATATATAGAGATAGACATATAAAGTGTTGAATTTTCGGATGACTATCATTACAAAATTCAAGTTTAAATGTATCTAGAACTTCTAAAGATTCAAATATGTCGGTATTTTCTTTAAACATAGTTGTAGCTTTCTTTAGATAGGATGTTGCTACTATATTCCTAACATTTTGTGTCTTAATATCTGAATATTCTTCAATAATTAAATTATAAGCTTTGATTTCATCTTGAAATTTTTCCATGCCTTCATAGATAAGACCTTTACGAAATATTGCTCGAACCACGTAATAGACAAATTGTTCCTCAATGAAATTTAACATTAATTCATCATATACCACTAAAGCTTCATCATAAGATAATTTTTTTTGCAAAATATCTCCTTTACCTAATAATGCTTTGCAAATGATTTTTTTTATAACGCTCAAATCATTATCTTTCTTACTTCTTGTAATAACTTCCATTGATATTTTTTTTATTAAATCGTACCCTTCGTAATTTTCATATAATTTATCAGAAGCAGATAAGATAACATTCAGCAATTCCACATGCTCTTGAAAATCAAACATTGAGTAACTATAATTCATTTGTACTTTATTAATTAATTCTTCGTATTGTGATTTCTTAAGTAACTCTTTAAGTTCTTCTAAAAATAAATTTGTGGTATATTCCTTACTTGCCTTAGCTCTTTCTAGTCTCTCAATAACTTCTTTGAAAAAATACTTACCGTCCTCATTCTCACTCAAATTATCGCTGTCAACCGAACTATTTAAGGACTTCACATAAAACCCTATAGGATCACGTGTGATTTCTGGAGATTCAATGTTAAATTTATTGATGAATTGTTCAAATACTTCTTTAGCATCAAGAAAACCATTATTTTCAACAGAATCTTTTACTCCAAGTAAAATTTGATCGAGATTTTCTTGTGGAAGTTGTTCAATATTTGAATCAGGTACAACAAACTTTACATCACTATTAAACCGAAGCCATTTTGGTAAAGAGTATATGTCATTTTCAGTATAACAAAACCAATACAAGTTAAAAGGTAACGGACTTTCAAGTCTTCTCTTCAATGCTTGCATAAAGACATCATTTTCCCATCCGCTGTACCCAATAACTATTGGAACACGTCTATAGAGCAATGAATCAATGAAAAATGCCATAGTTCGGTTAGTATTTAATTGGCGTTCTGCTCTTTCAATGATTTCTCCACTTAGATTGCAACAATCATAAAACCAATAAGTCCCATGAATATGTACAATTTGAATTTCATTGTTCTCAGGATCTATTTTTTCTACAGTGTGCGGATGATCCGAAACAATGTGTTGTATTCCAAACATACTTAAAGACCTTGATAAAAAATCATCAAAGTTAGTAGTAATAACTAAATTACTTACTACTTTTTGAGACAATAAATGTGCTAATTTTATATTCGCGAGATTAATAGGACGATTATGAAGAATATTTTTTATATAGTTTTGTCTCTGAAATCGATTAGGATAGGCTAATTCAAACCAATCAGAATATGCATCTTGAACAGAAGAACTGTCTGGTGTAAGTTCTCTATTATATTTCAATGCATGTTCTTTACAATGAGTTATAATGTCTCTTGCTAAAGGTGCACTAGGAGAAGAGATCCCTGCTCCTACAAGAAAAAAGTAAGGAGATTTTTTCTTTAAGTGTAGCATTTCATCACAAACTTGTTTAATTTCAAGTATTCCATCATCTAGCATTATTTTTTTTGTTTTATCTGTTTGTTCCATATTATCTACAACTCCCAAGTAATTTTTCATAACAAAATTTTACCATCTAGACTATAATTATTCCATGTGATTTTTCAATATTAACTGTGAATTACATAATTAACTGATTTTTCGTATTCATCCATCCCTCTTACATACATGTTATTTTTCAAAACCATTAAACTTTTTCGCACAAAAGCAAAAAAGGCATGCGCTTATGGGACTTTCCCATGAACGTCATGCCTTTTGTTGTATAAGTAAACTCTATCTAACCAAGCTCTGGCCAACCCTGAATGGTTACGGGTTCGCCATCGGGATTATGTGTTGCAGCCGCATAGATCGGCAGTACACCGTCATGGAACAACCACAACTCGTGCAAGGCCCGTGTACAACCAACGTACAACAGCTTTGCATCACCTGCATTTGGCAAATAATGCTTCTGGTCTACGTCTGCCACAATAACGGCATCAAACTCCAACCCTTTGGACAAGTAGACCGGTAAAACGGAGTGTCCACCCGTGTACTGCTTTTTGCCACCATCGATCAGGTTTAGATCCCAGCCTGCGTCCTGAAGTTCACGATGAAGTTCCTCTGCTTCATGCAGTGTACGGGTCAGGATGGAGACCGTTCGGTAGTCTTTGACCGTTAACAGCTTCAAAGCCTGTTCCAGACTAGCCGTCCGCCCTTCCCCTCCATAAGCCAAAGTCCGAACCGGATCACCACTACGGAAAACAGGAATCGCCGTAATTCCGCTCTTGACGCCACGTTCCAGAATCGTGTTTGCATAGTCGATAATTTCCATCGTTGAACGATAACTTCGGGTCAATGCAAAGTATGCATTCTGTTCCTCAGGAAATAGAGAACTCATCTCTTCCCACGCATGAACACCACGGTACTCATGAATCCCTTGGGACAAGTCACCCAGTATGGTGAAGGAATGCCCTTTGACGAACTGATCCAATAACGCCACATGAAATGGTGAAAAGTCCTGCGCTTCATCGATCACGACATGATCAAACCGCTCCGAACCCTCGATATCATGGACCAATGTATGAATGTATACCAATGCAGGCAGATCCTCTTCACGGACGATATCCTGTTTCAGATCTGCTGCCGTTTGTTTCATTACGCCTTTGGGGATAAGCCCGCTGAGCGAAGCTGGCACAGAACCACCCTTTGCAGCTTTGAACAACTGTTTATATAACGTAAGCGGCTCGTATTGAGGCCATTTTTTGGCATAAGCTTTCTCACGAGTAGACGCTTTTTTCTTGCGTTCTTTGCGCACAGCTTCTGGCATCGGTTTCTTAAGTTCCATCTCAATCCAGCGGTGAACCCGCGCCATGACCCGTTCTTTGCGTTTGGCTAGTGGATAATGCTTATATTCCTCACCGAACCAGTTCTCGATCTCCGTCTTGCTGAGCACCTTACCATCCCATGGACTGAAGTCCATATCCGGTACGGAATCCGCTTCCATGCCCGAGAGCCACTCTCGAATAAGCTCCATGAAACGGATGGATCCTTTGTAACGTCCAGGTACATCATCATTTAATTCAGGCCGCGCATCTGGAGTTTCGAACCAGGTGTTCAATGTATCCGACGTATTCGCCAAAGGCATTTCCAGCCCCAGCAGGTTCATCGCCCAATCCGGGAATGTCCGCTGTTGAATGTCCCCTACTCCAAGTTCCGGAAGCACATCCGAGATGTAATCCAGAAACATGTGGTTGGGCGCAAAAATAACCATTTTCTCTGCAGATACCTGCTCCTTGTACTGATATAGCAAAAAGGCAAGCCGATGCAGGGCAACCGTCGTTTTCCCGGATCCAGCTACACCCTGAATGATCAATGCAGTGTTTCTCGCCGCACGAATAATCAGATCCTGCTCCGCTTGAATCGTAGATACGATATCACGCAGTTTGTTATCCTTGTTCTCTCCCAGACGATAAACGAGGAATTCATCAGATACCGCTGGCTGGTCGCTGTCACGGTTATATGTATCCGCCACACGTTCCAATATCCGCTGCCGAATGACAACGTTTCGTTTCAGATATACGAGACCTTCAATAAGCCCTTCCGGGGCTTCATACGTAGCGGAGGCTTCCCCTCCCGTAAATGAGTAAAACAGGCTTGCGACAGGAGCACGCCAGTCGATGACGAGCGGATGCTCTCCCACCTCTTCGCGGTCTACGCCAATTTTGCCAATATACAGCGGTTTCCGTGCACCACTGCCCTGTTCTTCGAAATCCAAGCGTCCGAAATAGGGTTGCTGCGCGCTCTTGGACAAGGCGGTGCGGCGCTCTTCGCGTCCAGCTTCCAGCACTTGTTCTGTGAAGTCGTGGCCGGTGTATACCGGAATGTTCTGCAGTCGTTCCAGCTGACTATCCACTTCCTCCATCGTTCGCTCTAACCTGTACTCTTCTTCTTGATAGGCACTTTGAAAGCTGTCTGACATGTTTCAGTTACCTCCTAAGAATATGTTTTGCTCTGCATCGCCTAGATCTGGCAATACAAAAGGATACTTACTATATCACATAGGGCAATTGAAAGCCACATCCGTTTTTGTAGGCTTACTTTTATAATATATGAGGCTCATCTGAATTGATAATTAATGATGGCACTGACAAGCGCACAACAACCAAACAGAATAAACCACCAGGCCCACTTGTTTCTGGCCAGCCTGCGCCTGCTGTTTAATGCGCCGTAAATCCCGATTAGCAGTACGATGGTGGAAAAACTAATCCCTACAATCCAACCAGCCATTATACCTACCGCCCCCCTTTGTTTTCAGTACACACGAACAGTCTCTCATTTCCTGGATTTTAGATGAAAAGCTCCTCCTCGAATATCCACTTGGAATTCACTTTTTCCACTTTTGTGTATTAGACAGTTGCTGTCCCCATGAAGGGGAGTTAAATCAAATTCGCTTTTTAACGCTCCTGATCTTCTTTTAAGTAAAATTCGGAAACCTTCGTTATCTGGAATGGAAACCACTACTTTTGATCCTGTGGATACGGAATGCAAGCTCTCCGGCATCTTGAGACAATCCATATTCAATCCTCTGCCTGTAGTTGTATACTGCAAGTGACGGAATTCCCCTGATATGTCGATCTTGGCTGAACTGGATTGAAGATTGAATTTATCTGCACTAAGGTGCTGCCCTTTCACTATCGATGCCAATGCGCACAGTTCAAGCTCATCCATCCTCCCTGATAGGTCTACACTACCTGAGGTGATCTTACATTGACAGCGAGTGGCCAGAAGCCGATTCAACCGGAGTTGTCCTCCTGTGGAGTTTAGTAAAATACGATCAAAAATACGATCAGGAAGCTGAATCTCCAATGCTGTTCTAGCAATATTTATTCCAACGAGGCCTCTCCTTTTTCTCCCGTCCACAATGCTTAAGGCATCCCCTCGTATGTTAACTTGCATCAGCCTTCGCTTGGAAAACCACGCATCCGCAAATTGTATGACGTGGATAAGTTCATCCACACTCGGAAGAACTCTGATATCTCCTGACAACCAATTTAACTGTATATCATGAATGGGTTGATCAATGTCTATGCTCATGCATATGGAAAGCTCACTACTTTTCAACATCTTTTCCCTCTCCATTTCAAACAACCAGGTATATGTTTATTCCGCCTCCGCATAACCTCCTGTGCTGGCATGGCGATTCGTAATTCGCTGAATGAGCTGTTCGCTAACGATATCTGCTCCCAAGAGCTTCATCATGTGTTGCAAAAACTTAAGCCTTTCCAATGTCTGCTCCTGATCTCTGCCAAATAGAAGAGGGTTGATCCAGATGTTGACGAGCAGCATGAAGATTTCAGCACACTCCAGCGGATATTCGACTGAAATGGACCCATCTTCCTTGCCTTGTTCCATAATATTGGAAATAATTCGTGCATCCTTCAGAACACCTTTTCTGATCCCTCCAAGAACAAACTGCGGATTCTTGATCTGAGTGCTTAGAACTTGATCAATTGAGTTAGACTGGATTCCAGGATCAACGATAATATTTTCCAAAATACTGATGAGCTTCTGTCTGGCATTCGGAGCATGCGTGTTCTGGATGAGTTCCATAAACATGTCTTCTGCCCGCCCGAGCTCCTTCTCCATCACTGCACTAAGGATATCCTCCTTGGACTTGAAATGATGATATATTGCACCTTTGGACATACCTAATTCATCTATAATGTCTTGAATACTGGTCTTTTCATATCCCTTTTCAGTAAACATTTGAGTTGAGACTGCCAGAATCAGGTCCAGTGTCTGCTCAGGGTATTTATTTCTGGCCATAAGTTCCTCCTTATACATACCAACGGTCGGTATCTATAATATAGAGTATGTTGGTCTTACTGTCAATATGAGGAATTTTAGAAAAAGAAAAAGGATCTCCGTTGAAATACCTCATGGGTATTACGGAGACCCTGCATTAATGAGAATTACTCTTCGTTTTGTACTGTAGTTGCATTGCCTTCCTGTGCCACAAACTGTTTCTGCGCTAACTCACGGTATACCGGATGATTGCTAATTAATTCCGTATGAGTTCCTGTTCCGGTAACATGCCCATGCTCCAATACAACAATCTGATCGGAATCCACCACTGTGGACAATCGGTGCGCGATCACGATCGTAGTTCTTCCTTCCATCAGATTGGACAATGCTTGCTGTACTTCATACTCCGAGGTGCTGTCCAGACTGGATGT
This sequence comes from Paenibacillus sp. FSL K6-1122, assembly GCF_037977015.1. Lineage (NCBI taxonomy): Bacteria > Bacillati > Bacillota > Bacilli > Caryophanales > Paenibacillaceae > Paenibacillus > Paenibacillus sp. FSL K6-1122. Next base: position 5,527,255 of record NZ_CP150272.1, read on the forward strand.
CGCTTCATCCAACATAAGAATATCCGGACTGCGCAGTAAGGCACGAGCAATAGCAATCCGCTGACGTTGGCCCCCGGATAACTTGATTCCTCTCTCGCCCACTTCCGTGTCATAGCCCTGTGGTAGCTTGTCGATAAAGTCGGCAGAATAGGCCATCTCAGCAGCTCGCCGGATCTCATCCATCGTGGCCTCACGACCTAATCCGTACGTGATGTTGTCTTTGATCGTACCCGCCATAAGTGGACTTTCCTGAGATACATACCCAATCTTGCTGCGCCAGGAGGCCAAAGAATAATCTGTTATGGCTTGTCCCCCATATGAAATATGGCCTGAATCGGGCATATAAAACTGCTCCATCAAAGAGAACAGTGTTGATTTGCCGCTACCGCTTGGACCGACAATGGCTGTCACTTTTTGTGTAGGTACCGTCAAATTGATTCCGTGCAACACTTCCTCACCTGTAACATAGGAAAAATGTACATCATGGAATGCAATCGTCTCATTTCCTTTTGGCGCTACCTTGGTGCTGTCATGTGGCTCTTCCTCATCAGCAAGGATCGCTTGTATGCGCTCCGTTGCACCTACGACTTTTTGCAAACGGGAGTATAACGTCGTGAATTGTCCCATTGGCATAATGACCTGGAACAACAGCAATATGAACGCAACCAGTTCACCAGGCGACAACAGTCCAGACGCTACGCGCATTCCCCCCACACCCAGAATAACGACCAGTACGGCAGTCATGACAAATGTAAACAAAGGACCGATCAGAGCAAGAATGCGTGCTTCCTGCAAGCCAAAAGCAAACATTTTACGAATCCGGGAATCTCCTGCTTCCACTTCCTGTTTCTCCGTTCCGTAAGCTTTCACCAAGCGGATCTCGCCAATAACCTGACTGAGCACGGACGTAAGACCTGCCATCTCATCCTGCTGCTTCTTGGAGATCTTGTACATTTTCTTCCCGACCGGCAACAGAATCAACAGCGTAAGCGGCACCAGACTCAGAATAATGAGCGACATCACCCAATCCAAGTAAAATAGTAATGCCACGCCACCCACAACAGCGACGATGTTGGATACAAAGGAAACCAGATAATCCGTGATCAACGTCATGATCTGGCTTGTATCATTCGTAATCCGGCTCATCGTATCGCCTGTCCGATTGCGATCAAAATACGGCATTCGTAGCGACAATACCTTGTTCCACAGCTTGGTACGAAGCGTTGCGACCACTCGTTGTCCGGCGTAATTTAACATATAAATGCTAATACCCGAGGCAATCGCCTGAATCACAAATGCCCCAAGCAATAACAAAATAACAGATTTGTTCAATGCCGAAGTGGTTAATCCATCAATCAGACCTTTGGTCATCAATGGCACGATCAGTCCGGCTGTAGTTTGAATCAGGGTTAAGATGAGGGCCAGAATCAAGATCAGTTTTGGCGGGTTCGTGGAGGCGATAAGCTTGACGAAATCCTTAAATCCCTTTTTTCCTACCTTCGGTTCATTCTGCCCTGCTTGTTGCTGCTCTTCCATTCCCGTTCCTCCCGTTCTCCATCTGCTCACCAGAGATCATACGTATGAACTTACATGACGTTGCCTTTTGTTATTACAAAACTCCATGCAACACAAAGTTGGCTAAAAAGAGGATGGAAATGCCATACATGACCACAGGCACCTGTTTACCTTGACCTGCTGCCAGCTTCGCTAATGGATAGGCAATAAATCCAAACGCCATACCGTCCACGATGCTATATGTAAATGGAATCATGACCATGATCAGAAATGCTGGAAATGCCTCTGTGAAGTCACCAAAATCCATATCTTTCACACCTTGTACCATCAGGCCACCAATAATGATCAAAATGGGCGCAATCGCACTGTCTGGAATATAACCGAGTAGCGGGATGAAGAAAAAAGTAGCTCCGAATAACACGGCTGTAACGAGCGGAGTCAAACCTGTGCGACCACCTGCTGCAATTCCGGCTGTAGTCTCGGCTGCGGCAACTGGAGGACTGCTTCCGAATACGCCTGCCAGTACGGTACTAATGGATAGTGCGCGTAGACTTCCTTTGAACCGCTCTGGACGACCAATCATCTGTGTCTGAGCGGTAATTAATCCGATATTTTCGAACACCACAATTAGCAGTAGCAAAAATACCGCGATCCAGAATGCAACATCAGCCAGTTTCATCAAAGATAATTCGCCAAATAAGCCGCCGTATTGACGCAGCGCATCCATCGCTGATACGGACTCACCCGGGTTCACTGCACCAAGTACATAGGCAAGACCTGTCCCGACCAGAATACTGATCAGAAGTCCACCCTGCACGTTACGTATAAATAAAATCAAGGCAAGCACCAGCGTAACGCAGGCTGTAATGACATTGGGATCATTGAAATGCCCAATCGCAACAAACGTAGTCTGATGTGCGATAACGATTCCACTTTTTTGCAAACCGATAAATGTCAGAAACAAACCAATCCCGACCGTAATGCCATGCTGCAGATTTTTCGGGATTGCTTCGCTGATCATTTTGTATAGTGACGTAAACGCAACAATGGCAAACAGTATACCTGTAACGGTTACAACAGCCAGCGCTTCTTGCCAGCTTAATTTCATGGAATGTACAAGTGTATACGTGAAAAATGCATTAATCCCCATTCCGGGTACCACGATAATCGGTGATTTTCCGCCAAATGCCATGAGCAAACATCCTGCAATGGACGTCAGCAGTGTTCCAACCATAGCTGCCTGCAAAGGCATCCCGGCATCGGAAAGAATTGTAGCATTGACCATAACGATATAGACCACGGCAAAATAGGAAATGGCTCCCGCCACAACTTCCTTCTTCCACTGGTCTCCTGGCTCCATGCCAAGACGTCTGGTCATCCATCCGTGTTTCATTTCGTTCTATTCCCCTCTCTGTAGCCGCAAATTCATTATGTATGTATCATCATTTCGCGCAGCAGTGAATATCATACACGGTTTTGACTTTGAAGTACATGACGTAACTCTGACATTTATCTAGGAATACAGTTCGGCTATCATAGACGATTGACGTCCCATCCGCTCCTCTCTTGCGAAGTATGATCACAAAAAAAAGCGCAGATGCCTTATCAGCATCCACGCTTCTTCAGTTGGCAGCAAGTTACTGCTGCTTGTTCTCTGCAATTTCTAACAAATCCTTGATCGCAACACTGACCATAATCAGTCCGGCTACCGGAGGCACAAATGAGTTACTCGCAGGTGGCTGTTTAGCCTTACGAATTTCCGGAGCATTCTCGGGAACGATTTTCTGTGTTACGTCCTCGCGCGGTTTCATCGGCTTTTCAGTCGAGAAGACCACTTTCACACCTTTTTTGATGCCGTCTTTACGAAGTGTCGTCCGCACAACACGGGCAATCGGGTCCATGGTCGTTTTCGAAATATCCGCAACCTGGAATTTCGTAGGATCCATTTTATTCGCCGCACCCATGCTGGAAATCATCGGAATTTTACGTTTGAGGCACTCTTTAATGAGATGGATTTTATAGATAATCGTGTCGGATGCATCCAGCACATAATCCAGTTCATATTTGAACAATTCCTCATACGTTTCTTCCGTGTAAAACATATTCAGGGCAATCGCATCACATTCCGGATTGATCAGTTTCACACGTTCCACCATCAGGTCCGCTTTTTTCTGCCCTACTGTCGTGGTCAGCGCATGAATCTGGCGGTTAATGTTGGTGATGTCCACGACGTCTTTATCAATCAGGATGATGCGCCCAACGCCGCTACGGGCAAGAGCTTCTACAGCAATACCACCTACGCCGCCAATACCAAGCACAGCGACTGTACTATTCTTCAACGTATCCAGACCTTCCGGTCCGATCGCAAGTTCTGTTCTTGAAAATTGATGGAGCATTGAGAATCGATGCCTCCTTTATTTCTTTTCCGCTACCGGTTTACGGGCTACGCGGATATGCAGTTGTTCCAATTGTGAGTCATCCACTTCGGATGGTGCATTCATGAGCAGATCCGTTGCACTTGCCGTTTTCGGGAAGGCAATCGTTTCACGCAGATTCGTGCGGCCCGCCAGCAACATCACGAGGCGGTCCAAACCAAAGGCAATACCACCATGCGGTGGAGTTCCATATTCGAATGCTTCCAACAGGTAGCCGAATTTCTCATTCGCTACTTCTGTAGAGAGTCCAAGGGCAGCAAACATTTTCTCCTGAACATCACGTTTGTAGATACGCATTGAACCGCCACCTACTTCATAACCATTGAGAACAAGGTCATAGGCTTGAGCGCGGATTGCACCCGGATCAGTGTCGAACAGATGTACATCTTCGTCTTTTGGACGTGTGAACGGATGGTGTTCTGCCACATAACGTTTCGCATCTTCATCATATCCGAGGAGTGGGAAGTCCACAACCCAAGCAAATTTAAATTTGCTGTCATCAATCAGACCCAGTTGACGGCCGATTTTCAGACGCAATGCGCCCAGAACGTCAGCAACCACTTTTTTAGTGTCTGCGGAGAAGAGCAACAAGTCACCATCTTCAGCACCAGTACGTTCTTTGACAGCTTCGATTTCTTCAGGCGTGAAGAACTTCACGATTGGCCCTTTGAACTCCCCGTCTTTTACTTGAATCCAAGCCAGACCTTTCGCACCGTAACGTGCAGCAAATGGTCCGAGATCATCGATCTCTTTACGACTCCATGTGCCACAGCCTTTAGCGTTCAGCACTTTCACTTCTCCACCTTTTTCGATGACAGAAGCAAATACTTTTACACCACTGTTCCCTACGATATCGTTCATTTCAACCAGTTCCATACCAAAGCGCAGATCTGGTTTGTCTGAACCGTATTTGCCCATTGCATCTGCATACGTAATACGTTGGAAAGGTAGTTCCAGCTCAATACCTTTGGTTTCACGCAGCAATTTGGCCATCAGTTCTTCCATCATTGGCAGCAGGTCATCCTGTTGCAAGAAAGAAGTCTCGATGTCGACTTGAGTGAATTCTGGTTGACGGTCTGCACGCAGATCCTCATCCCGGAAACAACGAGCGATCTGATAATAACGCTCAACGCCACCCACCATCAGCAATTGTTTGTAGATTTGTGGTGATTGTGGCAAGGCGAAGAATTCACCTTCATGCACACGGCTCGGTACGAGATAATCACGCGCACCTTCCGGGGAGCTCTTAGTCAGGATTGGTGTTTCCACCTCAACGAACTCTTCTCCATCCAGGTAGTCACGGAACACTTTGGATGCTTTGGAACGCAGTTTCAATGTTTCGAACATTTCCGGACGACGCAGGTCCAGGTAACGATATTTCAAACGAAGGGATTCATCAACTTCAACACCATCTTCAATGAAGAATGGAGGTGTTTTGGCTGCGTTCAGCACTTCGATTTCTGTAATTTGAACTTCAATTTCGCCAGTAGGCAGGTTTTTATTAACTGTTTCAGCATCACGTTTAACAACTTTACCCGTTACAGCGATAACATACTCGCTACGTACGCGATCTGCGATTTGCAGAGCTTCACCGGAGTAAGCCGGGTTAAAGACAACTTGTACAATCCCGCTGCGATCACGCAGGTCGATGAAGAGTACGCCCCCCAAGTCGCGGCGGGTCTGAACCCAACCGTTCAATGTTACTGTTTCACCGATGTGTGCGGGTGTTAATGCGCCGCAATGATGACTTCTTTTCATAACCAAACTCCTCATTATGTGAATTTCCGTTCTGTGTGGGCAGTTAGTACCTGCTCTTCAACAGTCCGGTTACGTGTAGACCATGTATTCGAAAAGGCATGTTACCTCTGGCTCGCCAACTTCCGCTTAATTGGAATCGTCGGTGAACCTCAGTACTTTTGCCGGATCAATTGTTTTACTCGAAAGTTTTGATCTTAATGTAACACTTCGTGCTTATTTACCTTCGCGAATTGTCGCTACCAGGTCATCAAGTTTCACGGTTTGTTGCTCACCCGTATCCATTGATTTGAGGGCGATCTCACCACGCTCCAGCTCGTCATCACCAAGGATGGCAGTGTAGCGGGATTTGAAACGGTCAGCTGATTTCATCTGTGCTTTCATCTTGCGACCCAGATAATCACGTTCCCCAGACAGTCCAGACTGACGAAGTTTGAACAACAGACGGTTCACTTCACGATCAGCTGCCTCTCCCAGAGCAACAAAGTACACATCCAGTGGAGCCAGCGTAGTGACCTCAATATTTTGGTGCTCCAGAATCAGTTGAATACGCTCCAGACCAATACCGAAGCCGATACCCGGCTGATCAGGTCCACCGATATCTCCAACGAGACCATTGTATCGACCACCGCCGCCAACGGTATCAATTGCTCCAATACCTTGGGCTTTTAATTCAAAAGCAGTCAGTGTGTAATAATCCAAGCCCCGTACCAGACGATTGTTCACAGCATAATCCACACCGAAATCATCCAGGTATGCCTGCAGCTTGGCAAAGTGATTCAAAGACTCTTCATCCAGGCTATCCAGTATGGACGGTGCCCCAACGAATTTGTCCTGATCGACTTTACAGTCGAGTACACGCAGCGGATTACGCTCCATGCGGGACTGACAGTCCTTACACAGGCTGTCTTTCATCGGTCTGAGGAACCCAAGTAACGTCTCGCGGTATTCTGCACGGCTGGTTGAGTTACCAACGGAGTTGATCTCCACTTTGACATCCTTCAAGCCGAGCTCGACGCACAACTGGTAACCTAGTGCGATTACTTCGGCATCAATCGCCGGGTCCAGCGCACCGATGGCTTCTACACCAAACTGGTGGAACTGACGCTGACGGCCTGCCTGGGGACGCTCGTACCGGAACATCGGACCGATGTAATAGAGCTTGCTCACATCCGGTTCGCCGTAGATTTTATTCTCCACATACGCACGGACAACACCTGCTGTTCCCTCTGGACGAAGAGTCATGCTGCGATTGCCTTTGTCATCAAAGGTATACATTTCTTTCTCAACGATATCGGTAGTCTCTCCTACACCGCGTACAAATAAAGAAGTCTGTTCGAAGATCGGTGTACGAATCTCACGGTAATTAAACCGTCGACACAGATCTCGTGCTTTTCCTTCTACGTACTGCCATTTCTCGACAACTCCAGGCAGTAAGTCCTGCGTTCCAGTCGGTTTTTGAAAAGCCATCTTGATCCCTCCAGCATTGATTTTTTTCTCTAAAAGTTAAAAATTCTACACGTGATCACTGCACGGGCAGAACAACCTTACAATCGCTGTTATCCCCAGATTTTTTGAATTAATTTTACAATGTGGAAATCCGGTGATAGCATATGCTTCCGATGTAGCTTTCTTTCAGAAAGCTTTTAGGCGAACGCTTCGCTTTTACAGGTTTTTTCTGCCCTCTCCGTTTTCGTGTATTTCTTTTAAATCAACTTATATAACAAAAAAATCCCTCGCCCTGTCGCTGTGTATACAGCAAACAAAGGGACGAGAGATTGTGTAATATACATTCACCCGTGGTACCACCCACATTCCGGAAACCTGACACTTTAGCCGTTCAGGTGATCTCTGATGATTCAAGATTGCATTCAGCACCCTGATCAAGCAGATATTCCGCTCTACGTGTAACGCACGTCCTGCGCAGGCCGGCTACTGGTCAACAGATCATCTCTGCTGTGTTCGCCGTCTGTTCTCGGGGAAGTCATTCGTCCGCTCATCAAGAGAATCCTTACAGCCTTGGGATTCCTCTCTGGTCATGTGGGCACGGAGTACTTGGTCCCGTCATCAAATCAGTAATATAGTTCAAAAATCGACTTGTATTGACTATAGTCAACGTATTATTTTCTGATTGTAATGAACCGCAGTGCTAAAGTCAAGGGTTAACACGAAAAGATAGCTCTAAAAAATTTTACTCACACGCTGCACCGGATGGGGGAGTGACAGAAATCACGGATAATAGAAGCTGGATTCATCATATGAATTCCAACTTCTATTCGCTTCTTATTCCTCTATTGTTGCAGCATCCACTTCAACAGATCCGGCGCGCTCGCCCATAAACGGGAATGCATAATGACATATTCAATCGCTTCGTCGGAGTCGCCCATGCCGACAAAATCAGGGAGGTTATGCGGCAACCGCTTTAAACCCAACAGGTAATCAGGCACATGTTTGTTCACACCCCGCGCCACACGGTACAGCATTTTGAGCTGGGAGGTGATTCCGTTTTTCTTATACTCCAGAATGATCTTGTCATAGGCAAAGGCCGTTGCGGCGTCACCTCTTCCATACTCCTCCAGCAATTGCTCTGCCTGATCCAATTGGTTACTGTACAAATACACAGCAGCGAGCAGGTAACGTGCTCCGGTATTGTCTTCCGTATTAAGCTCTAGCATATGCTCCAGAATCTGTGCTGCTTCTTTGGTATCTCCGCCAAACCAGCAGGATTCCGCATAACTTTTGCATATCCGGATATAGGGACGAGTCTCGTGAAGCCCCCAGAAGTCACCTTTGTTCTCCTCAAAGAACAGTTCGCCCAGTTCACGTTTGCCAGCAGCGATTCCTTCCTTGAGGTAAGATCGCGCATCATTCTCATTGTCCGATTCCTCAGCTAGAATAAGATACGCATCAGAGCTGTCAGGATACATCTCAATCGCTGTTTCCGCCAGATGTACTCTCCGTTTGGAAGAGCTCGCTTCCCTCGCCTTAGACAGCAGAGCCTGTGCTTTGTCTTTCGATGTGCCTGGACCGTTCAGCATCAATAGCTCGTCCGTTTCACCGCCCATGCCATATTCTTCGATGTAACTATTCATCTCCTTAACCTTCCGGGAGATCGTGCCTGTCGTTACCTCATATTTATCAGCCAGCTCAGCCTTTGAGACATTGAAGCCGTATTCCTCGGACAGCAAATACTCAATTGCAGCAGAGAACGAGCCTGTCTTCTTCACAGTAGGGCGGTTCTGACGGGAGTAGCCGTTCCATAACACCAGAGCTTCCAAAATTACCTCTGGCTCGTATTGGTTCCTCATGTTCTCAATAGTCTGCAGGGCCAGCTGTTCGTGAGCCGGATGCTCCCATTTCAAATCGCTTGCCACCATCTTTTTCAGCTTGGTCAAGGTCAGTTTGCTCTCAGGCTGCATGGAGGCTTCCCGAACCGGTTGCTCCTTTGATATTATCCCCAGTATGGATTCTACTGCAGAGGACTCCTTGTTCAGACAACATTTCTTATATTTTTTCCCACTACCGCATGGGCATAAATCATTTCTTCCAACCTTACTCAAAACTAATTCCCCCTTAAATCTGTCTCTAGCCATTCGCATGAGAACTCTGTTGCTTTAGCATTGTAGGTGTCATTTCTCAAACGAGGCATTCTATATAACTTTCAAATTCCATCGATCAAGCAGAAACGGCTGCCCCTTACTTATATAAAAAAGGCGGGGCCGTTTCAGCGAGTATATGTTCATCTGGAATATGACGGATCACTCTGGCGATGAGTTCCTCATACTCTCTGTCATAGAATTGGATTCGCCTGAACCCAATCACTGGAGCTAGATTTACCGTCCAATGTAGCCCAACTATGAAAACAATTCGCTGTAGAATATATAAACCCATCTCTCTATTCTAGCAAAAATTGAATAAAGGGGTAAGCTCTACCCAAAACATACACATTCTCAGCTCAAAAAAAATAGCCTGCACACGGTGTGCAGGCTCAAAGGATATATAAAAAAAGGGGGTCATGTGTGTTATTATAAGCCCACTATGTTAAAGGCTTATGTATCTAATATTACAGTAATATTACAAAAATGATAGCGCTTTATAAATTAGTTTTTTAATATCCTCCTGATTAAAAAGCCCTTGCACATCACTCGACTGTGTGGTCGAGCAGTGCAAGGGCCAAGAAGTATCTACACGTTAATTCAAATCTTCCACATAGGCATGGTTGGAACGAAGCTTATGAACAATCTCGTCATAATCCTCATCCCTTACTTTGGCAGACAGAACATAATGCAGATCATCATAATCGGCCGAAGACACATCTGCAGCATTCAGCAGGTCTCCATCCTCATTCACTCTGTCACGAGTATCCCGTTCTGCATCACGGTCCACATTGGCTACTACAGGGATCACATTTTCGCTGGCTGGAACACCAGGGGCTGCACCTACACCCATTGCTCCGTTGGTGCCTACGCCACCTGCTGTATTATAAGGCACCAGTGGCACCATAACACGCGTGTCTCTACCTACCGCACTGTCCAGTTGACCTACTTCCAAATGCTCTGTACGGAACGTCTGAAGTGAAGTTCTTGCTCCCTCTGCCTCGTCCTCGGTTCGAAAATACGCCTGAATATGTTTTGTCATGTCAAACCCTCCTTTTTCGGAATGAAATGCAACGTGAAGTTTCGTAACCTCACGATGTAACGTAGTTAAGATACATCAATGTATGTCAGTTGTACTGGATGAAGTTATATAACTTTTAGCAGTTCACGTACAAACGCTGGCTCATCTTCAGGTGTTCGGGATGTAATATAGTTTCCATCCACAACGGCCTCATGGTCCTTGAACTCTGCTCCTGCGTTTACCATATCATCCTTAAGTGGTGGATAGGATGTAATGGTACGGCCTTTCAACAGACCGGCACTAGCCAAAATTTGCGGACCATGACAGATCGCAGCAATTGGTTTCTTCGCACTGTTGATCTCAGTGACAAACTTCAAAATGTGCGCATCACTTCGCAAATTCTCAGGGGATGATCCACCAGGAATCACGACTGCATCATAATCTGAAGCGGATGCATCACCAATCGCCTTATCTGTGGTATAGGAGGCCTTTCCTCCTTTACCTTTAAGGGTCTCACCGGCTTTTAATCCGATAATCTCCACTTCATGTCCAGCTTTTTTCACTTCGTCATACGGGACCTGCATCTCCGAATCTTCAAAGTCATTCGCCAATAAAAAAGCAACTTTACTCATAACGTATGTTCTCCTTTCCGTGTTCGAACTTTCTTTATAAAATCGGGTCTTGCAGTACATTGGCACTTCGTTGTGCCTCGTTTTGTTATTACCCTCACCAGAGCAATTTATAACAATTCAATGTAATTTCATTTTGTAACGAAGTCTTCAAACGAATAGTTAAATGATCAACTCACGACAAAAAGTCCTGATTCGGGAAGGAATCAGGACTTTTTCAAAATCTGTATAATCCAAATATCGGATGTTTATATCCCTGTGTAAACATTCAAGATCGCGGAAGATGACTCTGCTTCCCTTTATCCGAATCCTGAAGTGCCCAGATCGTTGCAACATACTCAGCAGCCGAACGGGCAAGGTGCAATGATTCATACAGGTTGCCAGGGAGTAACAAAGGTTCTGTACGGGCACGTGTTTCTTTCGCAGATTGGCGCATAATTGGATGGATACTCCTTTGATCATGAAATAGTCATCAACGAATTATCCCTTATTATGGCCTGAACCCCATGGAATTATGCACTTGGTTCCTGACGAACCGGACTTTCAAGCATCAAAGTCACGGGTCCCCAGTTGGTAAATGTTACATCCATCATCGCTCCGAAACGCCCGGTTTCAACCTGAATACCTTTATCACGTAGCAGTTGATTAAACGTTTCATATAACAGTTCTGCCGCTTCAGGTCGGGCCGCAGCCGCAAAGCTCGGGCGCTTTCCTTTGCGACAATCTCCGTACAGGGTGAACTGGGAAACAGACAATACAGCACCGCCAACATCAAGCAGACTGAGATTCATCTTCTCCTGATCATCCTCAAATATCCGCAACCCACTAACTTTGTCAGCCAGATACTGGGCATCCTTCTCGGTATCCTCATGGGTAATGCCCACGAGCAGCATTAATCCGGATTCGATCTTACCTGTCAGCTCGTCTCCCACGGTCACCTGAGCCTCTTTACAGCGTTGTACAAGCACCCTCATCTTACAGGCTCCTTACTGCATAATCCGATGCACCGAATAGACATCTTTCACACGTTTGATCCGTTCTACAACGGATTGCAGATGATCCGTATTACGAATCAGAATTGTGACGTGCACCAATGCTAATTTATTTTTATCTGTCCGTCCTGTAACGGCAGATATATTGGTTTTACTTTCAGATACAGCCTGAAGCACCTCATTGAGCAAGCCATTCCGATCATGGCCTGTAATCTCAATATCCACACTGTAACTTGCTTCGATATTCTCTTCCCACTCGACCTCAATAACACGTGCTGCTTCTTCTCCGTCTGCACTTGTCGGAATATTCGGACAGTCGCTACGGTGTACGGAAACGCCGCGTCCGCGTGTAACATATCCGATAATGTCATCCCCAGGTACAGGATTACAGCATCGTGCGAATCGAACAAGCAGATTATCGATGCCTTTGACACGAATACCGTTGGTTGGTCGATTTCTGCGCTCAGGCGCAGGTTTCAGCTCGCGCATCTCGGAATTTAATTCCAGCAAACTGGACTCTTCCTGCTCTTTACGCAGTTTTTCGGTTGCTTTGGTTACAATCTGTGCAGCAGTAATCCCACCGAATCCAACAGCCGCAAGCATGTCATCAATATCGTTAAACGCATATTTTTTGGCAGCTTCCATCAACTTGTCATCCGTCATCCACGCAGAAGGATCAAGCCCCATGCGCTTCAGTTCACGCTCACAGCTTTCCCGACCTTTTTCAACGTTTTCTTCACGGCGTTCCTTCTTGAACCATTGCTTGATCTTCGCTCGTGCATGAGAAGATTTCGCAATTTTCATCCAGTCCTGGCTCGGTCCGTAAGAATGTTTGGACGTCAAAATTTCGATGATATCACCTGTCTTCAGATGATAATCGAGCGGAACAATCCGACCGTTTACTTTGGCACCAATGGTCCGATTACCAACCTCCGTATGGATTCGATAAGCAAAATCCAAAGGAACAGAGCCGATTGGCAATTCGATGACTTCTCCTTTTGGCGTAAATACAAATACCAGATCCGAGAAGAAATCCATTTTGAGTGACTCTACGAATTCTGATGCATCCTGTGCTTCGTTTTGAAGTTCAAGAATTTCACGGAAGAACGTAATCTTGTCTTCAAAATGATTTCCGTTCGCAGCGCCTTCTTTGTAGGCCCAGTGGGCAGCAATACCAAATTCAGCAGTCCGGTGCATATCCCATGTCCGGATCTGTACTTCCGTTGGTTCGCCATTGGGACCAACTACCGTTGTATGCAGTGATTGATACATGTTCGCCTTTGGCATCGCAATGTAGTCTTTAAAGCGTCCAGGCATCGGTTTCCATAGCGTGTGTATAATTCCCAAGGTAGCATAACAATCCTTGATATTATCCACAATAATACGAATGGCAAGCAGATCATAAATTTCGTTAAACTGCTTGTTCTTGGTGGTCATTTTCTTGAACACGCTGTAGATATGTTTCGGGCGGCCTGAAAGGTCTGCCTGAATTCCCATCTCATCGAGCTTGTTCGTAATTCCATCCATAACCGTATCAATATATTGCTCCCGTTCTGCACGTTTTTTGTGCATCAGGTTTGCAATTCGGTAATACTGCTGCGGATTCAAATAACGGAGGGCGATGTCCTCCATTTCCCATTTGATTGCAGAGATACCCAAACGGTTTGCAATCGGGCAGAAAATTTCCAGCGTCTCATATGAAATCCGGCGCTGGCTTTCTTCCGACTGAAACTTGAGTGTCCGCATATTATGCAGACGGTCAGCCAATTTAATCACGATGACACGGATGTCCTGCGCCATGGCGATGAACATTTTGCGGTAGTTCTCGTTCTGCTGTTCTTCCTTGGAGCGAAACTGAATACGTTCCAGCTTCGTCAAGCCGTCAACAAGCATGGCACACGTATTGCCGAAATGATTGCGGATCTCTTCAAGTGAGACCGTAGTATCCTCTACTACATCATGAAGAAGCGCTGCTATTATGGAGATGGTGTCCATCTGCATGTTCACAACAATGTCGGCAACCGCAAGCGGATGCAGAATATACGGTTCTCCCGATTTTCGCGTCTGTCCATGGTGGGCCTGATCAGCAAATTCGTAAGCTTCTCGTATGCGCACCAGATCGGGTTCTTTGATATATGCCCCGGCCTTCTCGAGTAATTGCTCTATGCCCATTCTGATCTGTTCCGTGTCCTTTCTATACCAAATGGAACCCGTGACAGTGCTGCAACACAGGTTCCCCGTAAAAGTAATTTCCTATAATTATGACGCTTCGCCCGTTTCCCGTCAACTGCTGACGAATAAGAGCGCTTATCCAATTTTTATATTGGTGATCTGAATTACTTCTATCCCGTTTCCCTATGACTCACAGGGGATTGGATGTATTTCTTATTTCTTATGTATTATTGCCGTTATTTACTGAAATAGAAGGAAAATTCATGAAAATATAAATTCCATCGCTTTGCTACGTCAAAAATGTTATTGATTAATTAAGAGAAACTCTGTAATCTATTGAAAGTTTGTGTTTCGGAAAAGGAGATGAAATTCATTGCAACGCGAAATTCAGGTTAATCAAAAGATGCCACTTGGCTCAGGTTCACTGCTTAGCCTTCAGCATTTGTTCGCCATGTTTGGCAGTACAGTACTTGTACCCAACCTGTTCGGTGTTGATCCAAGTATGATCCTGCTGATGAACGGGATTGGAACACTGTTGTACATACTGATGTGTAAAGGAAAGATTCCAGCATATCTCGGATCAAGCTTTGCCTTTATTGCACCTGTCACAATGGTATTAAAACAACATCCTGAGAATGGCTACTCCATGGCACTTGGAGCTTTTATCATAACAGGACTTGTTTTCTGTTTCGTGGCCCTCATTATTAAATTTGCGGGTACCGGATGGATCAATGTTGTCTTCCCACCAGCGGTTATGGGTGCCATCGTTGCTCTGATCGGACTGGAGCTTGTACCCGTGGCTGCCGGAATGGCAGGTCTGATTAATCCCGATATCCTTAAATATCCCAACTGGGCACCTCAAGCCAAACCAATCATTTTATCCATGGCCACGCTTGGTATCACTGTCATTGGGGCCGTAACGTTCCGTGGATTCCCCAAAATCATTCATATTCTAATCGGTATTGTAGTCGGTTATATCCTTGGCTATTCTATGGGTCTGGTTGATAAACAGGCTATTGGAAACGCTGATTTCATCTCACTACCAACCGTAACAACGCCTACATTTGACTGGTCCGTTATTTTCACCATTTTACCTGTAGCGCTTGTGGTTATCGTTGAACATATTGGACATTTGCTTGTAACGAGCAGCATTGTAGGCAAAGATCTTTCGAAAGACCCTGGGCTTCATCGTTCCCTGCTTGGTAATGGGGTCTCCACCATTCTGTCCGGGTTTGTAGGATCTAC
This sequence comes from Paenibacillus sp. FSL K6-1122, assembly GCF_037977015.1. Taxonomy (NCBI): domain Bacteria; kingdom Bacillati; phylum Bacillota; class Bacilli; order Caryophanales; family Paenibacillaceae; genus Paenibacillus; species Paenibacillus sp. FSL K6-1122. The sequence goes on from NZ_CP150272.1 coordinate 5,542,615, forward strand.
TCCCAATACAACCTATGGTGAGAACATCGGTGTAATGGCCCTGACTCGCGTATACTCCACATATGTCATTGGTGGCGCAGCAGTCATTGCAATCGTACTCTCCTTCTCAGGAACATTCTCGGCGCTTGTAGCCAATATTCCTGTGCCAGTTATGGGTGGCGTATCCCTGCTTCTGTTCGGGGTTATTGCAGCATCTGGTCTGCGTATTTTGGTTGAACAGAAAGTCGATTTTGCCAAACCGACCAATCTGCTGCTTACTACACTTGTATTGGTCATCGGACTGAGTGGTACAGAAGTTACCTTCTATGGCGTTCATCTGAAAGGGATGGCATTGGCAACCATCGTCGGAATCCTGATGAGCTTGTTGTTCAAACTGTTTGAAGTGCTGGGTTGGTTGAATGACGATTCACGTAAACAGCCTATCACTGAAAAAACGCCCGATTAACTTCCATCGTATACACATCAAAAAGCCTGTTCTCCCTAACCTTACGGTTGGAAGAACAGGCTTTTTGATAATCATTAATGCTGTATATTATTTCCCGGGAAACGGAAAAAACAATTCATGTTTCATCACAGCGGTACATGTGGAGATTTCAGCTTAATAATTCATCAATGTGAATACATCGATTTCTGGCAATTTGGCACGACCATTCAGATCAGACAGCTCAATCAGGAAGGCAGCTCCGACAACGTTCCCACCCAATTGTTCAATCAAGTTGATGGAAGTTGCAATCGTTCCACCCGTTGCGAGCAAATCATCTGCGATCAGGACATTTTGACCTTTTTCAATCGCATCTGTGTGCATCGCGAGTGTATCCTTGCCATACTCGAGATCATAACCAACTTCAATCGTCTCTCCAGGCAGTTTTCCACTTTTGCGAATCGGAGCAAAACCGACACCAAGAGCGTATGCCAGAGGGGCGCCCACAACGAAACCACGTGCTTCAGGTCCAGCAATAACGTCAATTTTGAGATCAGAAACCATCACTTTCAGTTCATTGATCGCATTGCGGTACATTTCTCCATCCTTCAACAATGTTGTAATGTCCTTAAAGCTGATTCCCGGTTGTGGAAAGTCAGGGATGACACGAATATAATCTTTAAAATCCAAAATAATCTCCTCCTAAAATAAATACACAAACTTCCATCTAAGATACGCCCTTCATCCGGGATATCATCCATTGTGTCAGTTGCGGTGTGGCTGCATCCAGCATCACCTGTTCTATCTCGGCCATATTTTCGAGCGCCTGATAGTGACGTGAAGCGGTTAGTTCACGCTTAGGCGGGTTATCCACAAACGCAATTTTGCCGTTATCACGGGTAATGAAGGATAACTCTTCGAATACATCCAACATCATCGTAATCATGCGCGGCGAACAACCACACTGACGACTGAGCACAGGAGTAATCTCTTGTTCCTCCACGGGTTCAGCTTTCCATTTCAACACCTGCATATAAATACGCTTAAAGAGTTCTCTGGAAGGCATCTGAAGGCGATCTCGGCGGTTGCCTGATCCGTGCAGAAGGATGATATTCTCAGCTCCACTGAACAAAGCCAGCATGGCATTAAGTTGTTCCGGGGTTTCCGGCGTATCAAACACAAATAACGTCCGGACTTGTTCCTGTCCATAATGCTGTGCAGCAGCATTACACGGAAATAACCCGACCTTTCTATCATATACCCAAAGGCAAGGTTCATACAATGAATTTCCCTCGGAAACATCTGTTTCTTTCCGAACAATAGCACCAACAGAACCAGATTTATATCGCAGATGCACCTCAAGTGAGCTCAAGAAATGTTTCATCGCATTTAATGGCTCGGCATTACCGCGCAAATCAAACACTTGGACCTGAGGAACATGAATGTCCTGAAGCATCAATTGAGGTTTTCTCATCCCATTCCATTCATTGATGGACAGTTCTCCCATCACATCAATAACGGAACCTGGGAGAAGAAACTCTGCTAACGCTCCCTTGCCAAAAGCGACAGTTTCCAGTTGCTGACCATCCTGTTCCAGAACCAGTTTCAGATGGCGTTTCTCTCGTCCCATCGTTCTGGTTTCCTTCACAGTCACACTTCTCAATACAAACCGTGGCGAAGGATTGCTCATTCCAAAAGGCTGCAATCTGTCGATCTCCTGGATCACTTTCAGCGGAACATCACTGATTCTGCATTCATCATCCGCAAGACGTTGAGGTACAAAGTCCTCTTCAGTTAATACAGATGCAGCAAACTCATTCAAACCAGCCTCAAGTTCTTCCAACTGTTCCCGATGCAAGGTCATACCTGCTGCAGCAGGGTGTCCCCCGTAATGGTCCATAGTGTGTTTATTGACTGTGAGTGCCTGATAGATATCCAAGCCCTCAATGGAGCGCGCAGAGCCCTTGCAGACACCGCTCTCTGGATCGATCCCAAGGATAAGTGTAGGTCGGTAATATCGCTCCAGCAATTTGGAAGCCACAATACCAACCACTCCAACGTTCCAGCCCTCACCAGCCAATACGATTACATCTGGAACGGATCCTGAACGAAGCTGTATCTTTTGTTCCAACTGTGCAGTTGCTTCTTGTAATATGCCCTCTACGACTTGCTGCCGCTCCCGATTCAATAGATCAAGCTGGCCCGCAAGCGTATGAGCTTCGTCCAGATTCTCGGTGGTGAGAAGCGATACCGCTCTCCCGGCATGATCCAAACGTCCACTGGCATTAATACGAGGTGCCATGGCAAAGGCAATATTAATTGAAGTCACCTGACTCTGATCCACCCCACTGATTTCCAGCAATGCACTTACACCGGGAAGACGTGAACCACGCATCGATTCTATTCCATAACTAACGATAACCCGGTTCTCCCCTTCCAAAGGCATCAGATCGGCAACGGTGCCGATGGCGGCAATCTCCATCCATTCACCGGGCACTTCCCCGATTAATGCCTGAGCGAGCTTCAAGGCTACTCCCGCTCCTGCCAAACCTTTAAAAGGATACGGGCATCCTGGAAGTTTCGGATTAATAAGTGTAAAGGCTTCGGGCAAAATTTCAGGCGGCTCGTGGTGATCTGTCACAATGACTTCGATGCCCAGCGTGGCCGCATAGGCAATCTGTTCAACAGCACTGATTCCGGTGTCCACGGTAATAATCAATGAAACGCCTTGTTGATGGGCCCAATCCAATGCATGGTTGTGCAATCCATACCCTTCATTCGAGCGATGAGGGATATATATATCGTACGAAGCCCCAAGATGACGCATCAAATGGATCATGAGCGATGTGCTGGATACGCCATCAGCGTCATAATCCCCGTAGATCAAAATATGTTCTTCCCGCTCCAATGCCAGCTTGATACGTGGCACAGCTTCATTCATGCCGAGGAGCAGATAGGGATCATGCATCTGATTCAGGTCAGGATGCAAAAAACGTTCGGCCTCCTTCTCATTGTGCACTCCTCGACTCACAAGCAAACGTCCAACAAGGGGTGAAACGGAAAGCGCCTGCGAGAGTCCCGCAGCCGCCTCCAAATCGATATTCGGTGTATTCCACCGGTATTGCGAATAAAGCAATGATAACGCTCCTTTCCTGATCTACTGGACCCGCGCTTCACTACTGAATTAATGTCGCTTCGTGATCGGGCAGTTCATGATTGGATTTATAGGGATAACCTGGATCATAAGGTATCGCTTGAATCTGTACTTCTTTCACATGACTGAAACGGGTTAACAGTAGAGTCTTGGCCCGATTAGCAATCTCCTGTGCTTCCAGTATTGAGATTCTCGGATTCACACTAATGACCAGCTCAATCGTAACATCATGTTCCTGTTCACGTGCAACCAAATGCTCAATGGTAATGATGCCATATACCCGCTGTACGGTCTCCCTGAAATCTGAGGCTTCTTCCTGCTCCAGTTCCTGAACAAGTGAACCATAGACTGTGTCCACAATCATTCGGTAACCCTTGTGAAGCACAAAACAGGAAGCAATCAACGCAGCTGTGGGGTCCAGGTAGAGCAGCATGCTCAAACCCGTCTCTTCACCAGCCATCGATCCTATAATGCCGATTAACACGGTGAGCGAACAATAGAGTGCACGGCGATGTTGCTGTGCATAGGCCAGCGCCTGAGACTGGTTTCGTTTACGGAAATATCTGTACTGAAATTGAAAAATCGCTTCTTTCACAGCCAAAGCTGCAACAGCCACCAAAAGTACCGACTTGCCGGGTGCTTCCGGTTCACTTCCGGAGAGACTACCCAATGCGGAGATGGCAAGCTGTAATCCACCCATGAGAATCAGCACAGATAACAATACTGAGATTCCGGGTCTAGCAACACGTGAATGTTCTTTAAACCGTCCCCTGCGAGCCTTGCTCTTATCGCGTACAGACTTGGAGGGAAAGAGACCAGCCAGGGCAGAACCAGCTTCAGAAGCAGAATACAAGCCGTCAGCGAGCAATGATTTGCTGTTTGCCATATAACCGACTCCCGCTTTGATCACCGCAAGTCCCATATTACCGGCAATACCGCTCCATGTGGCAGCCTGAGCAGATGGGATATGTTCTCTGGTCATGAATATTCCCCCTTAATTCTGTACATAAAGTTGCAAAACCGCGCCTGGCAGACGCGGCTTCACAATAAGATGTTTAGTTAGATTCTTTAGCTACTGTTTTTGGCTTATCCACTTGTTTACCTTTGAGCATCAGCCATAGTGGAGCGGCGATATAGATTGAAGAATATGCACCGAACAGTGTTCCGATAACCATCGCAAGCGAGAACATGCGAATGGATTCTCCACCAAATATGAACAAACAGATTGAAGCTGCAAACACGGTGAATGTTGTATTCAGGGAACGTGTCATCGTTTGAGCCAAACTGCGATTGACTACCTCGCGTAGGTCGGCTTTGGTTGTCTTTTTGGCAAAACGCAGATTCTCACGAATCCGGTCAAAGATAACGATCGTATCGTTGATCGAGAACCCGACAATGGTCAATACTGCGGTAATAAAGGTCAGATCGACTTCCAACCGGAAGATAGAGAACACACTTATTACAACAAATGCATCATGGAAGAGTGCGATAACCGCAGCCAAACCAAAGCGCCACTCAAACCGGATCGCAACATAGATCATGATCCCGATACTTGCAATGAGTACCGCGTAGATCGCGTTGCGCTCCAATTCTTTGGCCATCTCTGGATCAACGGTATTTACTTCATAGGAAGCCGATGCATCCAGTTTGGTAAATTCCTGTTTAAATTTGCTCTCTTGGGTCTCATCCAGTTCATTGGAGAAACGAACATTTACACGGTCAGCCCCCGGCGTAATGGTAACATCACCCTCATCAACACCGATGTCCTTAACGATAGGTTTAATCTGCTCCGCTGTGATTGCTTTGGATACCGAGATATCCACATTCGATCCAGCACGGAAATCAACGGCATAATTCAAACCCAAAGCCAGAATGCTGATGATCCCCGTAATCGTCAGAATAATCGAGAAGATATAGGCAATCTTACTACCTTTAACATAATCATAATTCCAATTAAAGCGCACGAATTTCACTCTCCTTCACTCCGAAGTACTTAGGCTTCTTCAACACGTTAGCCCGTACGAGCAGGGTCAACAGGAAGCGGGAGAAGAAAATATTCGTGATGATACTGGTGACAATATCAAAGATCAGCACGAGTGCAAAACCTTTAACCGCACCTGTACCCAGGAAGAACATAACAGCGGCCGCAATAATGGTAGTGACATTGGAGTCAATGATTGTACGGAAGGAATGTTTGCTCCCCGCTTTAACCGATGACAAAATCGACTTACCACTTCGCATCTCTTCCTTAATCCGTTCGTACGTGATGATATTGGCATCGACCGCCATCCCTATACCCAGGATAAACGCCGCAATACCTGGAAGGGTAAGTACGAATTCTCCCATATAGAAGATTGCAAGTACCAGCCACGTATGTGTGATCAAGGCAAAACTCGCAATAATACCAGGAATGCGATAAAGCCCAATCATGAACACTAGAATAATAACGGAACCAATCAATCCCGCTTTAATGGTCTGATCCAAAGAAAGCTTACCAAGTGTTGCACCAACACTTTGTGAATACTTCTCTGTAAGTTTTAGTGGCAATGCACCCAGGTTAATGGTGTCACGAAGCTGGTTTGCTTCGTCACGTGTGTAAGCACCCGAAATCTGAGCGGAACCATCTGTCAACTGTTGTCTAACGGTTGGAGCAGATAACAGCTCATCGTCCAAATAAATCGCGAGAGGTTGTCCGATCAAACGTTTGGTAATCTCGGAAAATTTGGCTTTGTCTTTCACTTGAATGTCAATCATCGGCTCATTCAATTGAGTGAACACAACTTTGGCTGCATTCTCAACAAATTCATTTCCGCGAAGCTCAATTTTGGTGTATTCGCCTTCCTTGTCGTTCTCAGCTTTACTACGGAAGGTCAAAACAGCCGGTTCTTTCATTTTGGCTCTAACTTCAGCCTCATCCGTAACCCCTGCCAACTTCAATCGAATCCGGTTGCTTCCTTCAGTGGTTACCTCCGGTTCGCTTGTTCCGAGCGCATTGGCGCGGCTTTCAAGACTTTTGGCCGTTTGCACCAAAGATGCTTTGGTGACTTGTTGACCTGCTTCGAGCGGCTCTGCTTCATATAAGATCTCGTAGCCTCCCTTTAAATCAAGGCCCAAGCGTATATTTTTGAGCAGTTCCGGGCTTGTTCCCACCATTACCCCTGTGGTGACAAGCACGACCAGAATGAAACTGATAATTCTTTTCATGCCGTTCCTAGATCCCCTTTCGTTCTCAATATTCCTATTATAGCGATGCCGTAAAAAGCAGTCAATTTTCAACAAAAAAGATCCCTTTCGTCTAGAAAGAGGACCCCCGGTATGCAGACACGGTCATAAAGTTCATAAAGCTTGTTGCTTTCAGTGACAAAATGTCGTTCACCAGCTGGTGAAGCGGTGGAATGCCCTGTTTTTCATATTTATGACTGACGCAATTCCAGACATCTTTGCTGGTGACATATTCGTAACCGACAAGCCTTAATTCTTCCGCTTTGCTACGGCAGAGCATCTCTATTGACTGTTCCAACTCCACATCATTCATTTCTTCCAACGGGGAGCCTCCCTTCGTACATCCAAGCCTTTATGCGGCATCAATATTACATGATTCGACTTCGCCTGATCATATTCCTTCTTGCTGAATATGGTTCTTTTTGTTAATCGTGTCCAAGTTGTCATGAGAAGATAAAGGACTGGCATAGGATGAAGAACAACGGCTTTGTCCCGTTTATGTTGATAGCCTGTACTTTCAACCGGGAAAGAGGGGTAGTCTTGAAGAAACAGACATTTATTCAGGGGGCCATGATCCTGCTCGCGGCAGGCATAATTAATCGAATACTTGGTTTCATCCCGCGCATTGCGCTGCCACGAGTCATTGGTGCAGAAGGTGTTGGCATCTACCAATTGAGCTATCCCTTTTTTATCGTACTGGTGACATTAATTACGGGTGGTATTCCGCTCGCCGTAGCCAAGCTCGTAGCCGAAGCTGATACCGGTGCCAATCGTTATTCCCCCCAGCGAATCCTGCAAGTAAGCTTAAGCTTTACGTTGACCTTGGGTGTAGTATTCATGTTTTTATGCATCCTATTTGCACCCTGGGTTACCAAGTACGTGCTCACAGATGAGCGGGTATACCATACGTTTGTTAGTATGAGCCCCATGATTGCCATTATCGCCGTATCTGCTGTCTACAGAGGGTATTTCCAAGGTAAGCAAAACATGATGCCTACTGCCATTTCATCCATTGTTGAAACCATCATTCGTATCGTCTGTGTCATTTGGTTTGCCTGGCTTCTCCTCCCCCACGGTATTGCCCAAGCTGCTGCTGGTGCCATGCTGGGAGCGCTCGTTGGAGAATTCGGCGGTATGCTTGTACTCTTGTGGAAGTATAACAGGCAGAAGAAAGAGTTACCGCTCGCTATGCAACAGAACATGTCCAATCTCACAACCAAACCTTCAGCCAAACCTTTAAACCCAATACCTTCAGTTCTGAAAGAGGCGGGTACTCCACAGCCCGGATTAATCCGGCGTTTGCTTGCAATCTCTATTCCTGTTACAGCAGGCCGATTGGTTGGCTCCTTATCCTATTTGGCCGAAACCATCGTTACTGCCCAGAGTCTGGCTCTGGCAGGCATATCCAAAGGGCTCGCTACAGCACAATATGGTGCATTACAAGGTATGATTATTCCTTTGCTGCTGCTGCCGGGGGCACTAACCTCATCGCTCGCGACATCACTTGTGCCTTCACTGTCCGAAGCTTCTGCTCAGGGAGATCGCGCACTGATTCACAAAAGAATGCATCAGGCATTACGCTTGGCACTTGTGACAGGTGCTCCGTTTTCCGTGTTTATGTATGTGCTTGCCGAACCGATGTGTCTTGTTCTGTATAATGATGCATCGATCGGAAGCATGCTGAAGCTAATGGCTCCTTTTGCTTTGTTCATTTATATTCAAGCTCCTCTTCAAGCTGCATTACAAGCTCTTGACCGTCCGGGTAAAGCATTGCTAAATACGTTTATAGGTGCAGTTATCAAAATCACGTTGATTTTAACGCTTGCTTCCCGGCCTGAATATGGCATCTTCGGTGCAGTCATCGCCATCTGTGTGAATTCTACGGTAGTTACCCTGTTACATGCCCAAAGCGTACGCAGTCTGCTACAGTTCCGCTTCAAAATGATGGATTGGGTCAAGACGGGTGCAGGAATGTTTATTATGGGAGCAGCAACCCTACTCGTATACGAAGAGACTGCCATGATATTGCCTTTTTGGGTGAGGATGCTTCTCGCTCCTTTTGTCGGGCTTATCGTGTATTTCATCGTCATGGGCTGGACCAAAATGATTGACTTTCATGATCTGTCCCGTGCTCCTTTGATTGGTTCATGGTTCAAGCGCCGCTCAGGCAAATGATTTTCATTTTTTATCATCTTTTGGACTGACATATATCTTCCCATTGTGGTCAATGGAGCATATAAATACATCTTTGAAATCCATAATTCCGTTCTGTTGAATTTGATTTTTCAGCCAAAATCTCGTTTTCTGGATGATCTCCAGATTCTGATCCTGGACCTTTCCGTCCATAATTAAGGGGAGTGGCAGACCTTCATATTTGATATTTGGAAATCCGTCAATCTGATTTTTCTCTGTTTTGGATTTACCGGAAGAAGCCCCTTCTGAATCAGAGCCGGAAGAACTGCTGCCGTTAGAAGCATTCTCATCCTTGGGAAAAACGGTCAGCTTGCCTGTGGTCTCCAAAATAGCGAAATCAACCTCACCGATACTGTCTACATTCTGTTCACGGAGTTGTTGTAATAGATCATCCAGATTATATCGTTGCTTCCGCATCTCATCCCGGTGAAGAACGCCTTTGGAGATCAAAACAGTAGGTTTGCCATCAATTATCAGGCGAAGACGCCGACTTTTAAGACCTATAAACGCCATTCCGATCTGTACAATAATCAAGGTAAGCATGGGGGCAATCCCGTGAGAGAGCGGTTTATCAATATCTTCAATGACAAAAGCAGCCATTTCAGCAAGCATGATGGACACGACAAGATCAAACATGGATAGCTTACCAATCTCACGTTTACCCATAACCCTCATTGCACAGTACACCAGAAAGTACATGAGAATGGTTCGAAAGATATGTGATCCGACATCTGGGAAGTTCACAACAGGGGTCCTCCTTCGAAACTGAGTTTTTAACAGTTAGCTGGGTAGTGCAATCCCTATTTTGACCTGAACCTTACATGCTCATGCAGAAATAATCCGTTCATTTAATGGAAAACAGTTCATAAGTCCGAAGGCTTGACCATACACTGTATTAACTTATAACTTGTACAAGGGGGTTGCTTCATGCAATTGATCCGCCGCTTGGTTTCGTTTCGAGTGTCCAATCCGATTCTGTCAGGCCTCTGTCAGGCTTTTGTATGGATGTTTATCGGGGCATTTATTCTCTCCTTGTTTCTCTGGATGAGCGGAATGCGGGAACAGGACCTCTCGTTGTATACCTATGTTGTTCATGGCTTGTCATTATTGGTTGGTGGTTTTGTCGCAGGCAAACGTTCTGGTGAAAAAGGATGGTACTACGGAGGGATTACCGGAATCGTATATGGATTCCTTGTGCTGTTGATCGGATTTCTCGCGCTGGATGCTTCGTTTAATTGGAAGGATAGTTTACAACTGCTTAGCGCGTTCTTCATTTCAGCTCTCGGTGGTATGTTCGGTGTTAATACGCATCGCTCCTAGCTGACTCGTAAAGAGCATCGACCTTCCCTCATAAATCAAAAAAGAGAACCGGGTCTCCAGGGAGATCCGGTTCTCTACTAGGGAATACGCCACAAACGCACCCTCGTTATTCTATGTTACAGTAACTATTCAACAGCCGTATCACGAGCTACAGCCGTGCTGATTGCATTACGGTCAAATGTAAGCTTAGTTACATCGTTTACACGCAATACAACCACATCGTCCGTAATCTCAGCGATCGTACCGTGAAGGCCACCAATCGTTACAATTTTATCGCCCTTTTTCAATTGGCTCAGCATCGAATTCCGTTGCTTTTGCTTTTTGTTCTGTGGACGAATCATCAAGAAGTAGAAAATCGCAACCATGAGTACCAAAGGTACAATCAAAGATACGATTCCACCGCCTTGCGCTCCTGCTAGAGTCATTCCCTGAAACATTCAAACTCCCCCTTATCGACTATACATACAGATATTGCTTGTTACGCCAGTTCCCTCAAAACCTCAATCAGAAACCTTTGTCATTGTCATGAAGACCATATTGATCGAAAAATTCATCCCGGAAATCAAGCAAACGATCTTCCATAATGGCTTTACGTACATTACGCATCAAATTCTGCAAGAAATGAAGATTATGGATCGTTGTCAAACGCAGGCCAAATGTTTCATCTGCTTTGATCAAATGACGCAGATAAGCTCTGGAATAGTTGCGACAAGTGTAGCAATCACATTCAGGGTCAAGTGGCCCAAAATCAGTTGCAAACTTGGCATTACGAACTACCAGACGTCCTTGGCTGGTCATCGTTGTTCCGTTACGGGCAATCCGAGTTGGCAGAACACAGTCGAACATGTCCACTCCACGAATTGATCCCTCAATCAACGCATCGGGCGAACCTACCCCCATCAAATAACGTGGTTTATTGGACGGCAACAAAGGTAACGTATAATCCAATACACCATACATCAAATGTTTCGGTTCTCCAACACTCAGTCCACCAATAGCATACCCCGGGAAATCCATGGAAGTCAAATCTGCGGCGCTCTGACGGCGAAGATCTTCATGCATGCCTCCCTGTACGATGGCAAACAGACCTTGGTCATGCGGACGAGCGTGACTTTCGAGACAACGTTCTGCCCAGCGGCTTGTTCTTTCGAGTGATTTTTTTACATATTCATATTCAGCCGGATACGGTGGGCATTCGTCAAACGCCATCATAATATCGGAGCCAAGTGCATTCTGGATTTCCATCGCCACTTCAGGAGAAAGGAACTTCTTGTCTCCATTCAGATGAGAACGGAAGTTAACGCCTTCTTCCGTAATCTTGCGCATCTCGCTGAGAGAAAACACTTGGAATCCGCCGCTGTCCGTCAGAATTGGACGATCCCAGTTCATGAATTTGTGCAACCCGCCAGCTTCACGGATGATTTCATGTCCTGGTCTCAGAAACAGGTGATAGGTATTACTCAAAATAATCTGAGCATCCATTTCTTTCAACTCTTCAGGGCTCATTGTTTTGACAGTCGCCTGTGTACCTACAGGCATAAAGGTTGGTGTCTCAATAATACCGTGAGGTGTATGTACACGTCCCAGACGTGCACCGGATTGTTTGCAAGTTTTGATATGTTCATACGTAATTGCTGCCATTGGTTTTAATCATCCTCTAAAAGTTAATCGTTATACTAATATATCAACATGGCATCGCCGAAGCTGAAGAACCGGTATTTCTCTTGGATGGCTTCCTCATATGCCTGCATAATATGTTCCCTGCCTGCTAGTGCACTAACCAACATAACCAACGTGGATTTCGGGAGATGAAAATTCGTAAGCATCCCATCGATCACTTTGAAGGAATAGCCCGGATAGATGAAAATGCCGGTCCATCCGCTGCTCGCTTGCAGTATTCCATTTTCAAATTTGCTGCCTACCGTTTCCAAAGTCCGACAGCTCGTTGTCCCAACCGCAAAAACACGGTGTCCATTCGTTTTAGTCTGGTTAATCAGATCTGCCGTTTCTTGTGACAAGGAGTAATACTCCTCATGCATAACATGATCTTCAACAACGTCAACCGACATTGGTCTGAATGTTCCCAGTCCCACATGAAGCGTGATGAAGGCCACATTAACACCTTTGGCACGAATCTGATCCAACAATTCATCCGTAAAGTGCAGTCCCGCTGTAGGTGCAGCCGCCGATCCTTCATGCTTGGCGTACACGGTCTGATACCGTTCGCGGTCATCCAATGTCTCCTTGATATAAGGTGGCAACGGCATCTCACCCAGACGGTCCAAAATCTCTTGGAAGATTCCATCATACGTAAACGTAAGTGTACGTGCCCCCATCTCGCCCTCTTCTTCAATGATTGCCTTCAATTCATCACTAAATACGATGACTGAACCGGCTTTCAGCTTTTTACCCGGCTTAACCAGTGCTTCCCACTTATCGCCTTCCACATTTTTGAGCAATAACACTTCCGCTTTTGCTCCGGTATCTTCTTTTGTACCGAACAGACGGGCTGGTAGAACGCGTGTATCATTCAGAATCAATGTATCACCGGGATTCAGAAAATCGATAATATCAGGAAACGTTTGATGATTAATCTCACCACTAACTTTGTTCAAGGTAAGCAAACGGGATGCCGTGCGATCAAGTAACGGCGTCTGTGCTATCAATTGCTCTGGTAATTCAAAATCATATAAGTTCACATTCATTTAGTTTCATTCCTTAACAATAGTCGCATTTTGATAATAGTGTTTCAATATTGCCTGGTAATCATACCCTTCATCTGCCATGCCTTTGGCTCCCCATTGGGACAAGCCCAATCCGTGGCCATTGCCCTGACCGATGAACATGAAGGTCTGACCCTGCGTCACCGCTCTCGCTTGACCATCACCACTCATAACTACAAGTGCATTATCGGATGATGTTCCTGCGCCAGAAGAAGACAATACAAAGGCACCATTTGAGCCGGTTTTACTGGCTGTTTTGCCGTCAGCGCCTAATACAGTATAACTTCCGGTCCCTGCAATATCAAATAAAGTGCTCGGTAATCCACCGAGCGCAGAGCGGTATGTATCGGCATATTTCACCGTCATAGCCTGTCCGTTGGCAGTGACTTCAAGTGCTCTTCCGGAAGGTCCACGCTTGGTCACTTCCAAGGTTGAGATTGAAGCAGGAACAGACGCTGTTGTTTTACCCTGAAGGGATTTAACCAACTGGGCAGACGTGAAAGGTCCTCTCACCCAAGCATAATCGTTGGATTGAGCCACTTTTGCCAACACAACAGCTTCGTTGCCTGGATTCATTTTGGCTACAGGTTCAACGGTGGATTGAATTAACGGCACGGCACGCACATTGGTGTTCTGAGCCGTTACCGTCACTTTTGCCAGTCCTGCATTGGTCTTGGTCGTTAATTCTTTGATGTTGTCCTCACGAATGTACCCATTAACGCCTGTACCCAGCAGCACATGGTACCACGTATGTAATCCTGCCTGGGCTGATGTATCCCCTGAGCTAACCACATTGGTGAACACACCTGCTCCGCCGTTCCATACCTCAGAAGGATGAGCCGTCTGGCCGCCAGCATTAGAGGAGAATACAGCTTCGATGATTTTCCCACCGCTCTTGACCACTTCTCCAGCAGTTGCATCCACTGCACTGGTTACTTTATCGTTCTCCGAACCAATCCCGTTGTAGGCTTGGCTGAGCGTTGTATCCACGACATTCGCAATTTTGAAACGTTCACCCTGTTGAAGCGCGTAGGATCGAGCAGCTACGGCTTGAACTTTCAGAGCTTCAGCAGGCCAGGAGGAATACACCTCTGCCCCTACGACAGAGTACAGGTATTGCTCCAGTGGAACGACGTTGACCAACGCCAGATCACCACTTACGATGCTGATTTCCATATCTCCACGATACGTTCGCTGGGAACGTTCCACTACTTTGATACCATTGCCATTCCCTTGTACCAATGCTTTGGATTCAGTACCTGCAATGGTGTAATGCGGAGCTGTTTTGAGTGCATCCGTACTTAATCCTGCATCCTGGCGGATGATGAGCCCTGCATTAGTGTTGACAGGTGAAAGGCTTACCCCCGGAGCTTTGGCTTCCACACTGTTCTTCAATGCGGTTAATTCCGCATCCGTTGAAGCTTCACCCACCCATACCGCGTATGCTTGGCTTCCACCACTCAGTTGAAGGACTGGATAGACACTACTAACTCCTGTTGATAAAAGGGTGGCTTGTACTGCCTCTGCTTCCTGAATCGAACCATAGGTTCCAGCAGACAGGCGTTTACTTCCCGTTACAGTTGGCTTTTGACCAGCCAATTGAGCTGTTGCTACCTTTTGTACTCGTGTAACAGCTTGTCCTGCCAGTGCCTCCGTTGCATAGTTGCCTGTGTAGAGCTGGTAAATGGCATTTCCATTCACAGACGTTGTGAACAGCAACGGTTTATCTGCGGTTGCCTGCAACAATTTTGCTGCTGCAGATGCTGCCTTAAAGTCCGCTGTTTCCAACACCTTTACTCGGAATCCATCTGCACTGAAACGAACTTGTCCTGCCGGAAGGTTTACATTTGCGCCGCTCTCCGATTGGATGCTCCATTGTCCGGCCGACTCAAGCGTAATGAGTGGTGTAGTTGATTTATACGTACTGCCCAGATTTGCAAACATGGCAACCCGGATCGTCTGTCCATCATTTGCTGCTGCATACGCAGGCACTTGCAAACAACCCACTGTCAAAAGAGCTGCCGCCAGTACCTTCAATCGACGACTCCACTTCTTCGTTCGTATTGCTTTTCCCACAATCAGACTCCTCTCCATGCATTTCTTTCACTTTATATCGGGTTAACACGTGATTATTTCAATGTTTATGGTGAACGTTCAAATGAGCATGTTCAACAGATTTGATTATTTCCCGTCTCTTGGTGGAACAGGAAGACCCAAATGATGATAGGCGAGATCTGTTACGATCCTGCCCCTTGGTGTACGCTGAATCATACCAATCTGAAGCAGATACGGTTCATAAACATCCTCGATCGTCTGACTTTCTTCACCGATTGTAGCAGCAATTGTATCCAATCCTACGGGACCTCCCCGGAAGCTGTTGATCATCGATTTGAGCATCTTATGGTCAATGTCATCCAAGCCACGTGGATCGATCTGGAGACGTTGCAGCGCTTCTTCCGCCAGTGTCTGCGTTATAATCCCATCACCACGTACCTGTGCAAAGTCGCGTACTCGTTTTAACAAACGGTTCGCGATCCTCGGTGTCCCACGTGAGCGCAATGCAATCTCTTGCGCAGCATCTCCCACAATCTCCACACCCAAAATTTCGGTAGAGCGTGAGACGATATAAGCCAGCTCATCAACCGTGTAGAATTCCAATCGACTGATAACACCAAATCGATCTCGAAGTGGAGCAGACAGCAAGCCAGCACGCGTTGTAGCCCCAATCAGAGTGAATGGTGGCAGATCCAGCCGAACGGAACGTGCACTTGGACCTTTACCAATCATAATATCCAATGCCGAATCTTCCATAGCAGGGTACATGACTTCTTCAACCGTACGATGCAAACGATGAATCTCATCAATAAACAAGACATCGCCTTCCTGCAGATTGGTTAACAATGCTGCAAGATCACCCGGGCGTTCAATGGCCGGGCCTGACGTAGTTCGTAAATTAACGCCCAATTCGTTGGCAATAATATTGGCAAGTGTTGTTTTACCAAGTCCAGGTGGTCCATATAACAAAACGTGATCCAATGCCTCATTACGAAATTTGGCAGCTTCAATATATATCTTTAAATTTTCCTTCACCTGATTCTGCCCGATATATTCATTCAGATACCGGGGACGAAGACTCAACTCAACATTTTGGTCCTCCATCATCAAGTTCGCGGAAATAATCCGGTCATCCATGTTCATCCCTACCTTTTTTTGCAGGCTACAGCTATATTATAATATGCAATTTGTATTATCCCGTAAACAGCATTTGCAGCGCCTTTTTCATCAACACATCAACGGAATCTGCTGTAGTAACATCCTTTTTCAATTTGAGCCATACTTTATCAAGCTCACTGTCAGTATACCCAAGTGCCTTGAGACCTTCACGTGCCTCATCCCAGGCTGAACCACTTCCCGACTCTTCCGATGGAGGAGCGAACAACCCTGTTGCATAAGCTGCCGCGCCAAAACTATCCAGCTTATCCTTGAGATCCAGAATCATGCGTTGTGCAGTCTTCTTGCCGATGCCTGGCAATTTGGTCAAGAACGTAAGATTCTCCTGATAAATCGCCGTAACCACATGTTCTGGTGTACCTCCAGCGAGTATGCCCAGAGCTACTTTTGGACCAATACCGGATACTTCAATCAGTTTACGGAACAAACGCTGCTCATCCCGTGTAACAAATCCAAACAGCAACATCGCATCCTCACGCACATGATGGTGAGTGTACACGGTAATTTCGCCTTCTTGCTTCGCAAACGCAAATGGATTTGGACAGAATACGCGATACCCTACACCATGAACATCCAGCACAATATAATCATTCTCTACATGAATGAACTGTCCTCTTAGAAAATCAATCATTTTCGCAATACCTCATTCAACTTGGAATTTAATGTATAAGAGTGTGCGTGGCACACCGCTACAGCCAATGCATCCGCTACGTCATCCGGCTTAGGAACGACCTGAAGACGCAAGAACATTTTGACCATCTCCTGTACTTGCTTCTTCTCCGCTTTACCGTACCCCACAACAGCCTGCTTGATCTGCATTGGCGTATACTCTGCAATAGGCAAACCCTTCTGTGCCGCAGCGAGTACCATGACGCCTCTCGCCTGACTGACAGACATCGCTGTTGTAACGTTCCGATTGAAAAAAAGTTTCTCCAGCGCTACTGCGTCCGGTTTGTATTTATCAATCAATTGCACCATACCTTCATATACGTGAAGCAACCGTTCCTCTTCAGGGGTATGAGCTTCCGTCTGAATACATCCATATTGTACGGGTACCACCTTACTGCCGATTTTATCCACAAAACCAAAACCAACAATCGCAATCCCCGGGTCAATTCCCAAAAAACGCAAAACCATCTCTCCCTCACAAAAGCGAACATATGTATCGTTCATTTCATTATAACAAAAGATAGACCCTGCGGCAGGAAAAACTTTGTCTAACTGATTACTCGTCTTTATTCGCGAATTTTTTACATGTTTATTCGTATTTTCAACTATTTTAGTTTAAACGACAAAAAGGACATCTCTTCGATGTCCTTCATCACATTCCACGTATTTTAGATTCTATCGCTTGGTTACGTAAACCACCAATGTTATTGCTTGCCACCATCGTTTCAGTACTTCACAATTTTAATACTGTAGGTGAGGACGTTTGGATTACCCGCCATTACGGATTAAATGATGGTCTTCATCCACGGCATAGTCACTGAACGTAGAGATCACGCTATCATACTCATCCTTGTCTTGAATCCGAATACCCTGCTGCAATTGCTCTAGTACGCCTTCAGGCAAAGAACTTTCCAACGTTCCAACATCCAATTGAAAGAACGTACGAATAACCTTCTCTTCTGCAGGCTTACCCTCGTACAAATTAAGGTTCCCTACAGCATCTATGCTGATATAAGCCTGTTGTTTACAAAGCGGTGAAAGGTCATCTACACGTTGCTTCAGATACAACTCATCTGATGTTCCAACGGTAGCATCCCATTCCGGATGTTGAGCCAGCAGCATCTTCAACTGTGGTCTAGCCATCTTGCCTAACTGCTCTGTTTCCACTCCGCAGATGTACTTTGTCTCCAAAACCACACTTGTTAAATGATCCGGATCAGAATCAAGTTGCTCTACTAACGCCTGAATCTCCTGTTCTGATCTTGTTTCCTGCGTAACAGGGCCCATCACACTGGTTGCCTCACTAAAATTAGTTGTCAGCAAACGCTCTATCGCCGATGAGATAGACAACCCGCTGTAAGCCAATATCGTAACTGCAAGCAGAGCCGCCGTCATCCATACTGTTCGTTTCCACCTTCGCCAGCGTCTCTTGAATTGTTTTCTGAAGTTAAACGTGTTCACATGAACCCCTTCTATCACTTTTTAAACCTATTGTGACCTAAAGATTGAGGCTTTATGCACAATTAACTTGTAGTCTGAAGAAGGAACACACATGTGTTAGCTTAGAGAATTTGTCATAGTTAATATCGAACCTGCATTTATAGAATTTTATATAGATAAATATAAAAAAACACTATCTATAATAGATAGTGTTTTTAGAGATCGGGATGACACGATTTGAACATGCGACCCCCTGGTCCCAAACCAGGTGCTCTACCAAGCTGAGCTACATCCCGTTATATATACCGGCGAGAGGACTCGAACCTCCACGGTTTCCCACTCGATTTTGAGTCGAGCGCGTCTGCCATTCCGCCACGCCGGCAAATTTGAAGTTATAATGGCGCGCCCTGAGAGATTCGAACTCCCGGCCTTTTGATTCGTAGTCAAACGCTCTATCCAGCTGAGCTAAGGGCGCAAAAATTGGAGCGGAAGACGGGAATCGAACCCGCGACCCTCGCCTTGGCAAGGCGATGCTCTACCGCTGAGCCACTTCCGCACACGGTATTATTAATATAAAAATGGCGGAACCGACGGGATTCGAACCCGCGATCTCCTGCGTGACAGGCAGGCATGTTAGGCCAACTACACCACGGTTCCAGATCACTTTCTCAAAGGAAAGTATAATTGCGGGGGCAGGATTTGAACCTGCGGCCTTCGGGTTATGAGCCCGACGAGCTACCGGGCTGCTCCACCCCGCGTCGTTATAAAGTTTATATGGTGGAGGCTGAGGGGATCGAACCCCCGACCCTCTGCTTGTAAGGCAGATGCTCTCCCAGCTGAGCTAAGCCTCCATAATATGACCCGTAGGGGATTCGAACCCCTGTTACCTCCGTGAAAGGGAGGTGTCTTAACCCCTTGACCAACGGGCCTTAATGGCTCCCCGAACAGGGCTCGAACCTGTGACAACTCGATTAACAGTCGAGTGCTCTACCAACTGAGCTATCAGGGAATATATGCATTTGCAGTGCAAATGCAATTCATCGTACAACATCAACATGCAGAGCCTGTTTTCTATGTATGATGAAAGAGTTCGCTTGGCGGCGTCCTACTCTCCCAGGACCCTGCGGTCCAAGTACCATCGGCGCTAGAGGGCTTAACGGTCGTGTTCGGGATGGGTACGTGTGGAACCCCTCCGCCATCGCCACCAAACGCATAGCTTAGCTTACATTTCAGAGATTGTTCTCTGAAAACTAGATTCGAAACGAAACATGCGAATTACAACTTGCTATTGGATAAGCCCTCGACCGATTAGTACTGGTCAGCTCCATGCATTGCTGCACTTCCACCCCCAGCCTATCTACCTCGTCGTCTTCAAGGGGTCTTACATACTGGGAAATCTCATCTTGAGGGGGGCTTCACGCTTAGATGCTTTCAGCGTTTATCCCGTCCGTACATAGCTACCCAGCGGTGCTCCTGGCGGAACAACTGGTACACCAGCGGTACGTCCATCCCGGTCCTCTCGTACTAAGGACAGCTCCTCTCAAATTTCCTACGCCCACGACAGATAGGGACCGAACTGTCTCACGACGTTCTGAACCCAGCTCGCGTACCGCTTTAATGGGCGAACAGCCCAACCCTTGGGACCTACTTCAGCCCCAGGATGCGATGAGCCGACATCGAGGTGCCAAACCTCCCCGTCGATGTGGACTCTTGGGGGAGATAAGCCTGTTATCCCCAGGGTAGCTTTTATCCGTTGAGCGATGGCCCTTCCATGCGGTACCACCGGATCACTAAGCCCGACTTTCGTCCCTGCTCGACTTGTAGGTCTCGCAGTCAAGCTCCCTTATGCCTTTGCACTCTTCGAATGATTTCCAACCATTCTGAGGGAACCTTTGGGCGCCTCCGTTACTCTTTAGGAGGCGACCGCCCCAGTCAAACTGCCCACCTGACACTGTCCCCGCACCGGATTACGGTACCAGGTTAGAACCTAGATACGATCAGGGTGGTATCCCAACGTTGCCTCCATGCAAGCTGGCGCTCACACTTCAAAGGCTCCCACCTATCCTGTACAGATCGTACCCAAATTCAATATCAAGCTGCAGTAAAGCTCCATGGGGTCTTTCCGTCTTGTCGCGGGTAACCTGCATCTTCACAGGTATTAAAATTTCACCGGATCTCTCGTTGAGACAGCGCCCAAGTCGTTACGCCATTCGTGCGGGTCAGAATTTACCTGACAAGGAATTTCGCTACCTTAGGACCGTTATAGTTACGGCCGCCGTTTACTGGGGCTTCGGTTCACAGCTTCGGATTGCTCCTAACCACTCCCCTTAACCTTCCAGCACCGGGCAGGCGTCAGCCCGTATACTTCGCCTTACGGCTTCGCACAGACCTGTGTTTTTGCTAAACAGTCGCTTGGGCCTTTTCACTGCGGCCCCCTCGTGCTATTCACACTACCGGGGCACCCCTTCTCCCGAAGTTACGGGGTCATTTTGCCGAGTTCCTTAACGAGAGTTCTTCCGCGCGCCTTAGAATACTCTTCTCGCCTACCTGTGTCGGTTTGCGGTACGGGCACCATCACCTGGCTAGAGGCTTTTCTTGGCAGTGTGAGATCATGACCTTCGCTACTATAATTTTCGCTCCCCATCACAGCTCAGCCTTACAATGTGCGGATTTGCCTACACATCAGCCTTACTGCTTAGACGGACATCCATCAGTCCGCGTCACTACCCTACTGCGTCCCCCCATTGCTCATAACGGCTTACGGTGGTACAGGAATTTCGACCTGTTGTCCTTCGACTACGCCTTTCGGCCTCGCCTTAGGTCCCGACTTACCCTGAGCGGACGAGCCTTCCTCAGGAACCCTTAGGCTTTCGGCGGATCAGATTCTCACTGATCTTTTCGTTACTCATACCGGCATTCTCACTTGTATAATGTCCAGCGCTCCTTACGGTACACCTTCAACCCTTATACAACGCTCCCCTACCCCTGATGCAAAGCATCAAGCCATAGCTTCGGTGGTGTGTTTAGCCCCGTTACATTTTCGGCGCAGAGTCACTCGACCAGTGAGCTATTACGCACTCTTTCAATGATGGCTGCTTCTAAGCCAACATCCTGGTTGTCTGTGCAACTCCACATCCTTTCCCACTTAACACACACTTGGGGACCTTAGCTGATGGTCTGGGCTGTTTCCCTTTTGACAATGGATCTTAGCACTCACTGTCTGACTCCCGGAAGTAAGTCTATGGCATTCGGAGTTTGACTGAGCTTGGTAACCCTTGCGGGCCCCGCACCCAATCAGTGCTCTACCTCCACGACTCTGTTTTCCGAGGCTAGCCCTAAAGCTATTTCGGGGAGAACCAGCTATCTCCGAGTTCGATTGGAATTTCTCCGCTACCCCCACCTCATCCCCGCATTTTTCAACATGCGTGGGTTCGGGCCTCCAGTGCGTGTTACCGCACCTTCACCCTGGACAGGGGTAGATCACCCGGTTTCGGGTCTACGTCCACGTACTAAGTCGCCCTATTCAGACTCGCTTTCGCTGCGGCTCCGGCTCTTCACCTTAACCTTGCACGGGAACGTAACTCGCCGGTTCATTCTACAAAAGGCACGCCATCACCCCTAAAACGGGCTCTGACTTTTTGTAAGCACACGGTTTCAGGTTCTATTTCACTCCCCTTCCGGGGTGCTTTTCACCTTTCCCTCACGGTACTGCTTCACTATCGGTCGCTAGGAAGTATTTAGCCTTGGCAGATGGTCCTGCCGGATTCATACGGGGTTTCACGTGCCCCGCACTACTCGGGATCCGTCTCGGAGGGAACCAACTTTCAACTACAGGGCTTTTACCTTCTTTGGCGGGCCTTTCCAGACCTCTTCGCTTAACCGGTTCCTTTGTAACTCCATGTGAGACGTCCCACAACCCCAAAGAGCAAGCTCTTTGGTTTGGGCTTCTCCGCGTTCGCTCGCCGCTACTGACGGAATCACTATTGTTTTCTCTTCCTCAGGGTACTTAGATGTTTCAGTTCCCCTGGTATGCCTCTGCATAACCTATGTATTCAGTTATGAGTAACTGGAAATTACCCCAGCTGGGTTTCCCCATTCGGACACCCCCGGATCAAAGCTTGCTTACAGCTCCCCGAGGCAGTTTCGTTGTTCGCCACGTCCTTCATCGGCTCCTAGCGCCTAGGCATCCTCCGTGTGCTCTTAGTAGCTTAACCATTTTGTTCCGGTTTCGGTCGCTCGCTTCCCTTGTTTTGCTTGCGCAAAGCCAAAAGTCGCTCTCACCCGATACCATCACAAAAGCAATTTAACTACCTTTATACACTTGACTTGTTTGCACAAGTTCAGCTTAAAGGAATGTTCTAATTCGCGTTTGTTTCGTTTCGATATCTAGTTTTCAAAGAACAAGCTCCATGCAAAAGCAAGCTGTTTGAGAGTTTGAGCTCTCAAAACCGAACAACGAGTGAGTGTTTTGCAGCTAAGCTGCGTATTTGAATGTTTCCGTTGCAGGAAACGATTCTCCATAGAAAGGAGGTGATCCAGCCGCACCTTCCGATACGGCTACCTTGTTACGACTTCACCCCAATCATCTATCCCACCTTCGGCGGCTGGCTCCTTGCGGTTACCCCACCGACTTCGGGTGTTATAAACTCTCGTGGTGTGACGGGCGGTGTGTACAAGACCCGGGAACGTATTCACCGCGGCATGCTGATCCGCGATTACTAGCAATTCCGACTTCATGCAGGCGAGTTGCAGCCTGCAATCCGAACTGAGACCGGCTTTGTTGGGATTGGCTCCATCTCGCGATTTCGCAGCCCGTTGTACCGGCCATTGTAGTACGTGTGTAGCCCAGGTCATAAGGGGCATGATGATTTGACGTCATCCCCACCTTCCTCCGGTTTGTCACCGGCAGTCTATCTAGAGTGCCCACCCGAAGTGCTGGCAACTAAATATAAGGGTTGCGCTCGTTGCGGGACTTAACCCAACATCTCACGACACGAGCTGACGACAACCATGCACCACCTGTCTTGAATGTTCCGAAGAAAAGGTACATCTCTGCACCGGTCATTCAGATGTCAAGACCTGGTAAGGTTCTTCGCGTTGCTTCGAATTAAACCACATACTCCACTGCTTGTGCGGGTCCCCGTCAATTCCTTTGAGTTTCAGTCTTGCGACCGTACTCCCCAGGCGGAGTGCTTAATGTGTTAACTTCGGCACCAAGGGTATCGAAACCCCTAACACCTAGCACTCATCGTTTACGGCGTGGACTACCAGGGTATCTAATCCTGTTTGCTCCCCACGCTTTCGCGCCTCAGCGTCAGTTACAGCCCAGAGAGTCGCCTTCGCCACTGGTGTTCCTCCACATATCTACGCATTTCACCGCTACACGTGGAATTCCACTCTCCTCTTCTGCACTCAAGTCACCCAGTTTCCAGTGCGATCCGGGGTTGAGCCCCGGGATTAAACACCAGACTTAAATGACCGCCTGCGCGCGCTTTACGCCCAATAATTCCGGACAACGCTTGCCCCCTACGTATTACCGCGGCTGCTGGCACGTAGTTAGCCGGGGCTTTCTTCTCAGGTACCGTCACCTTGAGAGCAGTTACTCTCCCAAGCGTTCTTCCCTGGCAACAGAGCTTTACGATCCGAAAACCTTCATCACTCACGCGGCATTGCTCCGTCAGGCTTTCGCCCATTGCGGAAGATTCCCTACTGCTGCCTCCCGTAGGAGTCTGGGCCGTGTCTCAGTCCCAGTGTGGCCGATCACCCTCTCAGGTCGGCTACGCATCGTCGCCTTGGTGAGCCGTTACCTCACCAACTAGCTAATGCGCCGCAGGCCCATCCCCAAGTGACAGATTGCTCCGTCTTTCCAGTTTCCTTCAGGCGAAGAAAACAATTATTCGGTATTAGCTACCGTTTCCGGTAGTTGTCCCAAACTTGAGGGCAGGTTGCCTACGTGTTACTCACCCGTCCGCCGCTAACCATCCGAGAAGCAAGCTTCTCTTCAAGTCCGCTCGACTTGCATGTATTAGGCATGCCGCCAGCGTTCGTCCTGAGCCAGGATCAAACTCTCCAATAAAGTATTGAAAAGAGCGATAAGCTCATTTTGAATCTGACGAGATTAAAAATCTCATTTGTGCTCCAGCCGATTCAAGCCAAGGCTTGTCTCAAACTTTCGCGTTCATTCTGCAAGCAGAATGTTTACTCACTCGTTGTTCAGTTTTCAAAGATCAAACTTGTTTCATTACCTCTTATGTTTCCCGTGTCAGCCGTGTGTTTCAGCGGCGACTTAAATAATATATCATACGGCTGAATGTAATGCAACAGTTTTTTTTCATTTCTTTTCTTTAGTAGTTTTACATTAGCTAGAGCTATCATATCCGTACCCTATCTTGTCCTATCATATTAGGTCATGCTCATAAGGTACAAATATTTTAACACATTCATGAAAGGGTTTACAATAGCTTCTTAATAAAATGCTTTCTATTATTTCCTGAGCAACTATCTCCGTTATTGCGCAACTCAATGTTCACTCAAGTAAGCGGGAAGCCAGCTCTCTATTACAGAGCTGGCTTCCCGCTTATATAACAGGTCCCTCACTTATTCATCAATCACAATCCTCAGGTTAGTTTTGTATCCATGGATTACGACGCTTTTTATCGGATTTCCGTTGGTTGGAAGTAGCTGCACCCTCTCTGGATGTTTTCCCGGACACGGATACCTTGGATTTATTCTTCAGAGGAGCCTTGCTTGTTCTGCGTTTTGCAGCGGCCGGCTTATTCCCTGCTTGCTTAGACTTCCCTTCCGAATCTGATCCAACCTCTTCAATTGCTACCTGACTTAAGTTAGCGTCTTCACGCCCCCCTTTTTTGCCACCCTTCCCTTGCCCCTGAGGAGGATACATTTCACCAAATGCTCCAAGCGGGGACGGGGGAACCATGTTCTGAGTAGGGTACGGATTCTGATAAGCATACTCAATAGGCTGGTTTGGCATCGTTGATGTGGACATTTCAGGCGGCATACCGTACGAAGGACCATACATATTCCAAGCCGGATCCTGATAACCATGAGAAGGATAAGTATACTGAGGCATATGTGTATGTGAGCCACATCCGCATGGAGGGTACGGAAGCATTGAGTATGGAGATATGAAAGGCGGCTGATGATTCATATGACTAGGTGCTGCATATGTTGGGAATGGACTATTCACTTCGCCAGCTGGCGCAATCGGAAATGAGTTGTTTTGCATTTCTGCGGACAGATTCGGCATAACGTTATTGTGGTTATAACCCTGCTCCGCGCCAGTCCACGGACTGTTAGGCAGATCACTGCCACTATAAGGACTAACTTCCGGAATCCCTGGAAACGCCGCATTGTTACTCGCTCCTGCCGTGTACATGTCTTGCTGAGCACCATACACCTCTTGTACAGAAACCGGGATTTGAACATAAGGGTGCTCGGCTGGCGCATGATGCAACTTATTACCACAACCACAAGGTTTTTTCGTTGCTGGTGCAACCTCAGTTGGAGACTTTGTATTAGGCATTACAGGCAAAGGCATAATTTCAGGCGAAAGATTAGGCATTGTGTATTTCTTGGATTCTGCTACCGGTTTTACATAAACTTCGGGTTTAACCTCTTCTTTTTTGTGCGTTTCCTTTTCGGGTTTCACTTCAGGAAGCTCCGGTAACTGCGGCAGTACCTCCAGTTCAGGCTTCACATTCGGCTTCTCCGTATTGGCTGGTGGTGGAGCAGGCACCGGGACAGGAACAGGAACCTCTGCTACCGGAGCAGGGGGAGTTGGCGCTACTGGAGCCGGTGGTTCCGGTTCTTTGACTCCCGTGTATTCCTTACCCTCAGGTGACAACTTTTCATGAGCAGCAATATTACTGGCACCCGAATTAGATGTGGTGTTTCCTTGTGCGTGCATAGATGGAATATAAACTGTCTCCCCCACCAGCAGAGCGTTCGGATTTTTCAACTGTGGATTGGCATTGACCATGTCTTTTAAAGGAACTCCCCAGGCTTGTGCCAACTTCCATAACGAATCTCCTTGTTGCACCTTGTGACTGTGGAGCACACCCTCCGGTTTCGGTGTTACTGGCTCTGCAGGGATTTTGACCTTCATGCCAATATCCAGCTTGTCGGGATTTGTGATTTGCGGATTAGCCGCGATCAATTTGTCCAGCGCTACATTGTATTTTTGGGACAGCAGATATAATGTGTCGCCTTTTTTCACCATGTGTATTTTCACAGGGAACTAACCTCCTAGACGTCATACTTGGGCAGTACATTCGCCCATACCGTTACTACATCCTATGCAGAAACCGGGCTAATGACATCAACTAAACAAAAAAAATCCTCCTGTCTCTAAAATCCCCATACGCCAGGTATGCAAAATTTTATCGGACAAGGAGGATTCCTGTTCCCTATGTTATGCAGTTCTAACTTAAGATTCCCACACTTTATATCCATCTTTGTCAACAATCTGACGGAATGCTTCCAGCAGTCTCAGCGTTACCGGACCTGCTACTCCCGTGCCAATTGTTCTTCCATCGACTTCATATGCAGCGATAACTTCTGCAGCTGTCCCGGTGAAAAAGACTTCGTCTGCGATATACACATCATGCAGAGTGAATGGCACTTCTTTTAATTCAAGCTCCAGTTCGCCACATAGATCGATAATCGCTTGACGTGTAATCCCTTCAAGCGCTCCGAGATAACAAGGCGGCGTGTACACTACACCATTTTTGATGATGAAGATGTTATCACTTGAACCCTCAGTAACGTAACCTTGGGAATTCAGCATAATTGCTTCACCAGCACCTGAATAGTTAGACTGGATTTTAACCAGAATGTTATTCAGATAGTTCAATGATTTAATTTTTGGATTCAATGCGTCTGGGATGTTCCGGCGTTGGGATACCGACACGGCTTTCAATCCAGTAAGATACGCTTCCTCCGGATAGATCGCTAATTGCTCCACTATGATGATTACGGATGCCTTAGGGCAACGTAACGGGTCCAACCCCAGATTACCAGGGCCACGCGATACAATAAGACGAATATAACCATTACGCATATCATTGCGGCGCACCGTTTCAGCCATGACTTCCAGCATCTCATCAATGGACAGCGGAATGTTCAAACTAATGGATTTTGCCGAATCATACAAACGATCCAAGTGGGCCTTACATCTGAAAATATTTCCGTTATAGATCCGAATACCTTCGAAAATCCCGTCTCCATACAAAAATCCATGATCATACACCGAAACAGTTGCGTTCTCCTTGGTCACATACTGACCATCCAAATAGATCCATTGTTCTGCCACTGATGACTGCACCT
Organism: Paenibacillus sp. FSL K6-1122; assembly: GCF_037977015.1. Classification (NCBI taxonomy): domain Bacteria; kingdom Bacillati; phylum Bacillota; class Bacilli; order Caryophanales; family Paenibacillaceae; genus Paenibacillus; species Paenibacillus sp. FSL K6-1122. Next base: position 5,570,333 of record NZ_CP150272.1, read on the forward strand.
CCATAAAATATCCATTCCCTTTACTCCGTAACGTTATTAACCCGTCCATTGTACACCAAATGACAAGCTATTACTCGCTCATTCTACCCCGACTTATGACAACCTTCTAACATTCCCAAACACCATCAGGTCAATATCTCGAAGGATATGTATAACAAGGATAGCTACCCAGAACGCGCACCTGACAATTCAATGCTTCAATCTCCGCCATGGCTGCGGTAAGCAATACCGAATCGACCGTTTCCACAACATCAATGTAAAAATAGTAACTGCCCAATCGTTTCTTCGTTGGACGAGATTCGAGACGGGTCAAGTTCAGCTTCCGCCATGCAAAAGCCGACAATACCTGATGCAATGCACCCGGTGCATCTTCTGGCAACGTCACCAGCAAGCTGGTTTTTATATGATCCGGTTCACGTGGAATGTTCACAGGTTCATGGCCAATGAGTACAAAACGGGTGTAGTTGTTGTCATGATCTGTAACCCGTTCAGCCATAATGTCCAGACCATGCTTCTGAGCAGCAAGTTTGGTACCAATCGCTACCCAGCCCTTACCTGGATTTTTTTTCACAATTTCTACAGCTTCGGCTGTACTGTTCACACCTTCAAGCTCCGCCCCAGGCGAATGCAGCCGAATAAAATTCTGACACTGCGGAATAGCCACAGGGTGAGACATAATCTTGGTGATTCTACCAAAGTCATAATCGCCACTCTCTGTCTTAAATTCCGAACCATGTCCAATCACATTCTGGATGGATGGGTATACCCACTCCGCCTGCATTGGAATATCCACTTCATTTACAAGCCAGTCCATATGAAGACTAACGGAACCCTCAATGGTATTTTCAATCGGAATGACACTGTATTGTGCATTCCCGCTATCCGTTGCTCTAAACACATCCGAAATGAGCTTGGAGTGAAGCAAATCTAATGGTTCCCCGTTGAAAAGGAAATCAATTGCCTCATGAGAGACTGAGCCTTCAGGTAATACTGCAATTCGTTTCATGCATTAACTTCCCCTTTGATTCTGTCCAGAAAAGGACGTTCGTCTTGATCAGGCAGCACGGTTACACCGTCCAAATCCGGATCGAGCCACAGTGCAGAAGCAGATATGCCCTCCCGCTCCATGGTGTCCAGCAAATATTGTTCCAGTCCCGCTTTCCGGGTGTCATGACGATCTACCAAAGTCAATACGGTCGGGCCAGCTCCGCTCAGGGCAGCTCCCAACGCTCCATGATCAACAGCATGTTCCAATATCTCAGCCATGCCTGGCACCAATGATGCCCGATATGGTTGGTGAATTCGATCTGACATCGCCTTCTGAATCATATCCAGTCGTCCACTCGCCAAAGCGGCAACGAGCAGTGAAGATCTGCTAATGTTATGCACCACATCAGACATGCCAAATTGCTCTGGAATTACATTCCTTGCTTTTGAAGTAGACAGCTGGAATTCAGGTACAATAACCAAAGCCTGCATATCCTGGTGTGGTTCAATACGTATATGATCTACCTGTTGACCATTCCATGCAGCCGTAATAATACCGCCATACAGAGATGCTCCCACATTATCAGGATGCTTCTCGAGGGATGTGGCCATATCCAGAAGCTTGGCATCAGATAAAGGAGCGCCAATTAATGCATTCGCTGCTGCCAATGCACCAACGATGGCTGATGCACTGCTCCCGAGTCCCCGCGTAAGCGGAATATCGGAATACATGGAAATCTCCAATTCAGGGATGGATACCCCAGCCTCATTGAATACCATCTGTGCAACTTCGTAAATCAAATTCGATTTGTCTGTTGGCAGGCCTGTCAAATGATTGCCGTGAAGATGAAATGACGTCTGCTCGGCAGGTTTCATTTCCAACCAGGCATACAAAGACAATGCCATGCCCAGGGTATCAAACCCTGGACCGAGATTGGCTGTACTTGCAGGTATTTTTACGGTTACCTTTTCACGCAAACTCATACAGATTGCTGCTCCAGTTGTGCAATGGCCGCCATTACCGCTTCTTCCGTATCTTCAACAACAAGTGGCTCGGTCGCTACTGTTTTGATCGCAATATTAGGATCTTTCAGGCCATTGCCTGTCAGTACACAAACTACAGTCTCTCCGCCTTTAAAGTACCCTTCACTCTTCAGTTTGTATACACCGGCAAGGGAAGCCGCAGAAGCAGGTTCAGCAAAAATTCCTTCCCGAGAAGCAAGTGTACGATACGCTGTCAGGATTTGTTCATCCGTTACATAGTTGATCTGTCCACCAGATTCCTCAGCTGCAGCTACTGCCGTTTTCCAGCTCGCAGGATTACCGATTCGAATTGCTGTTGCTACCGTTTCAGGTTCAAGGATCGGCTCACCTTTGACAATGGCCATCGCACCTTCAGCTTCGAAACCAACCATACGTGGAAGCGTGCTGGACTTGCCTGCCTCTTTATATTCTTTGAAACCTTTCCAATAAGCCGAGATATTTCCCGCATTACCGACTGGAATAGCCAGAACGTCAGGCGCTTCGCCAAGTTGTTCAATTACTTCAAACGCCGCTGTCTTCTGTCCTTCAATCCGGAACGGATTCACAGAGTTTACAAGCGTGATCGGATGTTTGGCTGTGATCTCACGCACAATCTCCAGTGCACGGTCAAAGTTACCATTGATCGCAATCACCTTAGCTCCATAGATCATGGCTTGGGCCAGTTTACCCAGTGCAATGTTGTTATTCGGGATCAGTACGATACAATTGAGGCCACCACGTGCGGCATAGGCCGCTGCAGCTGCTGACGTATTACCTGTGGATGCACACATGATCGTACGGCTGCCCTCTTCCATCGCTTTGGCAACAGCCATAACCATACCGCGGTCTTTGAAAGATCCCGTAGGGTTCAAACCTTCATACTTGAAATAAACATTCAAACCGAGTTCCTCAGACAGATTCTCTGCATGAATCAACGGTGTATTTCCTTCCTGAAGCGTAAGCAGGGGTGTATTTTCATTAACTGGAAGGTGCTCTCTGTACGTTTGCAAAAGTCCTTGATATCTCATTGTGGGTAAACTCCTTTATGTTTTAATAATCTGAAATGATGACCTGTTGAACCGGATATGATTAACTTGTACGTTATAACTGAAATAATTGAGATGCCGTATGGGATAAGGACAATTATCCTTCGACCCGGTAGACACTCTTAATGCGGCGAATGACGCTGAGTGATTCAAAATGTTTTAACACTTTATCCATGCTTGCCTTACTTGCATTATGTGTAACGATAATGATCTCGGCATCCGGGTTGTGCTCATTCGGCTGTTGAACAACCGACGCCAGACTGACATCATATTCTGCAAAAATTTGTGTGATTTGTGCCAATACACCGGCTTTGTCGTCTACATGTAGTAAAATAAAGTTTTTCGACACGATCTGCTCGTCGCTTTGTAGTCGCTTAATCTTATAAGGCACAATTGCTTTGAGACCGTTCACGCCAAGTTTAAGGTTTTTGGTAACCGCCACAATGTCAGCTACAACCGAAGTTGCCGTTGGGAGTTCTCCCGCACCCGCACCGTAGAACATCGTCTCCCCTACAGCTTCACCGTGTACATATACTGCGTTGAACACACCGTTGACTGAAGCAATAGGGTGATTCTGTCTAACCATTGTCGGCTGAACGCTGATCGTGATCTCATCGCCAATACGGTCCGCAATACCAAGTAACTTCATCTCATAGCCCAATCTTTTGGCATACATAATGTCTTCTCGAGTTACGGAGGATATTCCTTTAACGGTTACATCCTTCAACTCCACATTGGTGCGGAAACCGAGTGTACTCAATATCGCCATTTTGCGAGCTGCGTCAAGTCCCTCCACATCGGAAGTTGGATCGGATTCGGCGTATCCCAGAGCCTGTGCTTCAGCCAGTACTTCTTCATAGGATGCACCTTCCTGACTCATTTTGGTCAGAATAAAGTTCGTTGTTCCGTTCACAATCCCCATAATGCGGGTAATCCGATCAGAAGAGAAACCTTCAATCAGCGTACGAATGATCGGAATCCCTCCAGCAACACTCGCCTCATAGAACACGTCACATTGTTTTTCCTGTGCCTTCGCCAAAATCTCTGTACCATGCAGTGCCATGAGATCTTTGTTTGCTGTTACGATATGTTTCCCACGTTCCAACGCTTCAAGAATATACTCCTTCGTCTGATCAATGCCGCCCATGACTTCAACGATGACATCAATATCCGGATGACGAATGACTTCCCAAGGATCTTCCGTAAGCTTGGCACGGTCTACAGCAATAACACGTTCTTTCTCTGTATTTTTCACTGCGATCTTCTCGATGACAATCGGCGATCCAACCTGGCTACTCAGATCCTCCTGATTCCCTTCCACAATGCGAACAACTCCCGTTCCGACAGTTCCCAGACCCAACAATCCGACTTTTACCGGTTTCACTAACGATCTACCCCCTATTGTCTATTCTTGTCCGTCAGTCCTGTATGTTAAAGCCTAATTACCCTTGGCCTACAATACGTGTACGTCTTACGCCAGGCATATCTTGCATTCGATCCAGCATTTCACCGATTTCGCCATGAAGATGTGTTGTTTCCACCGAAATGACAACATTGGCTCTTCCCTGAAGCGGGATACTCTGATTAATTGTGAGTACATTAGCTCCATAACCAGCTACATGTCCAAGCACACGAGACAAGATACCCGACTGATGCTCCAGATCAATGGAGATCGTTACAATTCTCTCGCGCTCAAGCTGGTTGATCAGATGTATTCCATCCTTGTACTTGTAAAAGGCACTCCGGCTTAATCCGACCTTTTCAACTGCCTCATGCACTGTTTTAACATCACCAGAAGCCAGTAGTTCTTTTACCTGCATGGTCTTCACCACTGCCTCTGGTAAAATATCTTCCCGTACTAAGTAATAGCGTTCGTTCACAGAACGTCCTCTCCTCAAAGACTCATGTATTCATATAGTGGACATTATATAGGATCTATGACAAAAGGGCAATACATGACACGCCTATTTTTTGAAATACGTTCCTCACAGTATACAAGTTTATCCCTCTCCCATGTCAGGAAAAAACAAAAAAAACGCAGAGTTGCGGGTCAACTTCCCACTTCTCTGCGTTCCTATATCAATCTGTCTCTCCACGGAAGACGGCTACTTAGTAGTAACTGCTACCTTCCACGAATTCGAATTCAAAGTCTCCAATACGAACGATGGTGCCTTCTACAGCTCCGCGCTTACGCAACTCAGCATCCACACCCATATAACGCAGTGTACGTGCGAGTTTCAGTATAGCCTCGTGCGAGTTCAGTTGCATCCGTTTCATCATGCGGTCAATCTTGGCACTTTCGACAACGAACATTTCATTCTCACGCACAATTTTGAAACCATCGTCTTCTTTTTTGTCCAGACTGTATACTTTACGTTCAGATACATCTGCTACCTCTTCAACCACTCGCTCGTCTGGAGCCTGATCCAGCAGATCAGCTGCACGATACAGAAGTTCTTGAATCCCTTTACGAGTCAAGGATGAAATTGGCATCACTTCAATATCAGGTTGCACTTCACGAACTTGCTGTAAAAATTGCTCCAGGTTCGCTTCAGAGTCTGGCATATCCATCTTGTTAGCTGCTACAACTTGCGTTCTCTCGGCGAGAAGCGGATTGTACAACTTCAATTCGTCATTGATTTTCTGCCAGTCTTCAAAAGGATCGCGTCCTTCCGAACCCGACATATCTACGACATGAACAATAATACGAGTACGCTCGACATGACGCAGGAACTCATGTCCCAGTCCGACTCCTTCATGCGCACCTTCAATCAGTCCAGGCAGATCAGCCATGACAAAGCTTCGGCCTTCTCCTACACCGACTACACCCAGATTCGGTGTAATGGTTGTGAAATGGTATGCACCGATCTTTGGCTTGGCTGACGAAACGACAGAAAGCAATGTGGATTTCCCGACACTCGGGAAACCAACCAGACCAACATCTGCCATAACTTTCAGTTCGAGTACGATGTAACGCTCTTGTCCTTCTTCACCGTTCTCAGCAAGTTCAGGTGCAGGATTGTTCGGTGTAGCAAATCGGATGTTACCTCGTCCGCCCCGACCACCACGAGCAATAACAACCTGTTGACCGTGACGTGTCATATCCGCCAGTACTTCTCCACTGTCTTCATCCAAGATGATAGTTCCTGGTGGAATGCGCACAATCATGTTCTCCGCGTTTGCACCATGCTGACTTTTGTTACGTCCCTTCTCACCACGTGGGGCCTTAAAGTGACGCTGGTAACGAAAATCCATCAACGTACGCAAACCTTCATCCACGCGGAAAATGATGTCAGCTCCTCTGCCTCCATCGCCCCCGGCAGGTCCGCCGTTTGGTACATACTTCTCACGACGGAACGAAATAATTCCGTCCCCTCCGTCTCCGGCTTTTACATAAATCTTCGCTTTATCTACAAACATTGGTTAACCCCTTCTTCCTATATTCCACACGGCATTCTGAATTGTATAAACGTATCCTCAGACGGAAACTGCTCCGTTCTGACTTTTTTTCCTTTGAGTACGGCAGTAAGCTGCCGCAGTGTTTCCGGATCGGGTGTTTGATCCCCATCCAGTCGGACAACCACATCTCCATGATCCTGTCCGAAGTTTAAGGTCAGTTTGCGAACCTCTCCCCAAGAAGACCGGCCGCCGCCATATTGATAGGCCCTGATTGCATCCGCAATCGCCCCGGTAAGTGACTCGCCATCCTCGGGAGAGACCAGAGCACTAAGCTGCAACTCATCTTCTATTTCCACATGCAAGTCCAGCGCAATTCCACTGGCGCGAAAAGACTGAAGATAAAATACGAGGGAAGGAATGCCTAATCTGGAGATTCGGCTTTCTTCTGTAACCCGCTCTTTTATTCTTTCCACACATTGCAAGGATTTATCAAGTTTGCCCAGCCGAAGATATCCATATAACACCTGAAGGTCGTTCATCCAGTCGTGTCGATGATGATTTAATGAAGCAATTGCTGTCTTTTCCATGGATTGTATGATGGCTCTGCGTTCCGCCTCCGCCTGTTTCTTCATCGCATTCACAGAAATGAGCAATACTGCGACGGACCACAATGCGCACACGACGCTTGAGATCATCGCCGGATACAACATAACGAAAACCAAAGGAATCAGAAGTGAACATGCCGCAATCCACGGCACTCTTTTCCAAGATTTCATGGCTTCTCCCCGTTCTACAAAACTCGGTTGGTCTACACCCACCGTAACCAAGTATAACATGTCTTTTCTGCCAGTTCATTATCGAATAACCGTTGAATACAAAAAACCTTCGGCAAAAATGCCGAAGGCTCCTTAGGCGGAATGCCGATATTACGCTTCTACTGCTGCTGCTACAGGAGCAACATTAACAGGGTAGATGCTTACTTTTTTGCGATCGCGTCCCCAACGTTCGAATTTTACAACGCCGTCGATTTTCGCGAACAAAGTGTCATCTTTACCGATGCCAACGTTAGTTCCTGGGTGAATTTTCGTTCCGCGTTGGCGAACGAGAATGCTACCACCAGTTACAGTTTGACCATCAGCACGTTTAACACCCAGACGTTGAGCATTACTGTCACGTCCGTTCTTCGTGGAACCTACACCTTTTTTCGATGCGAATAACTGAAGATTTAATTTCAACATGATTGGTTGTCCTCCTTCTTTGCTTATTTGAATTGCTGTATTTTAATATACTTCCCGTATGACTCTGCAATATTAGAGAGCATAACCACCATGGATTCGAGTAACAATTGTACCTGGGACCAGGTTTCCCCTCTCTCTAACAAAGGTAAAGAACCGCTTAAAAAGCCATTCTTCATCTTGGCATCCATTTCGACACCGGTCAATGTTTCAATCGAGTTCACCGTACCCACTGTAACAGCGGATACCCCGGCACATACGATGTCTTCTCCCCGCTTGGCAAAATTAGCATGCCCTTCAATGGAAAAACGTTCGATGTTCCCGTCCTCATCACGAAAGATTTGAACGATAATCACTTATCGCACCTTCTTTACGCTTTGATTGTTTCGATAGTTACTTTAGTGTACGGTTGACGGTGACCTTGCTTCACATGGTAGTTCTTTTTAGGTTTGTATTTGTATACGATAACCTTTTGTCCTTTGCCATGTTTCTCCACTTTAGCCGTTACAGTAGCTCCGGAAATCAATGGTGTACCTGCTGTCAAACCTTGATCGTTAGATACAGCCAGGACACGGTCGAACGTTACGCTTTCGCCATCGTTCGCAGTCAATTTCTCGATGAACAGAACATCGCCCTCTTGGACTTTGTACTGTTTGCCGCCTGTTTCAATAATTGCGTACATTTGCCTTGCACCTCCTCATGTCTCAGACTCGCCCGTTCTCAGGTGACAGTGTCCTTGCGGAACTGTTCTTATACCCGGCCAGTGCGGTTACAGCATGTGCAAGACCATTAGGCTAAACACATACTTGAAGATTATATCACGCAATATATCAAAAATCAATGCAAAGGTGAAATATATCTTTTTCCCGTTCCATGGCAGGAAGAACACGGCTCCACATAGGGCAACGTACTTTCTTCCCGCACTTTCTTACGGGTAAGTTCGAGCAAACCCAGTTTGGTCCAACCCATTACAAATGCTTTGGTCCGATCCTTCTTGAGCTCACCCTCCAAGGTTGCTGCGACTTCATGCCGATTCGAAGCTTCCTCCATATCAATGAAGTCGACAATAATCATGCCACCGATATCCCGCAGGCGCATTAGACGGGCAATCTCCACTGCTGCCTGTATGTTGGTCTCTGTCACGGTCTCTTCCAGACTGTCACCGCCAGCTCCCGTATATTTACCCGTGTTCACATCCACTACAGTCAGAGCTTCGGTATGATCAATAACAATGTATCCGCCTCCGGGCAACCACACTTTCCGAGCAAAATCCTTATTCAACTGTTCCTGCACACCATAGGCAGCAAAGATGGATTCTGTTCCCCTATACACCTGTACTTTGGGTTGATGACCAGGACTAATCTCTTCGAGCAATGCTTTTACCTCACGGGCTTGTCCTTCACTATCAGTGATGACTTCGTCACTCCCTGGCGTATACACATCTCTGATGATTCGCTGTACCATGCTATGATCCCTATGCAAGAGGCTTGGTGAAGGCAAACTGTCCGCTTTTTCACGAATCAGATACCACTGCGCGCGTAATGTTTCCAAGTCCGACTTAATGGCTTCATGCTGCTCTTCTCCAGATACGGTCCGAATAATAAGTCCTTCTTCATCCCGCCTCAGTTGCTCCCCAAGTGCCTTAAGACGGGAACGATCCCCTTCACGGGCAATTTTCTTGGATACCGCTACATAGTCAGCAACAGGCATGTAGACAAGCCAACGGCCCGGGAGTGAATAATGAGTCGTCACCCGGGCTCCCTTGCCTCCTACCGGTTCTTTCAGAACCTGAACAATGACTTCCTGACCCGGACGAAGCAACTCCGAGATGGAAGGCTTCACCTTGGGCTGTTTCTCCAGATGGGGATGCAACACATCGTCCACATAGAGAAACGCATTCTTTTTCTGACCAATATCCACAAAAGCAGCTTGCATACCTGGTAACACATTCACGACCCGTCCCTTGAAAAAGGAACCCAGCAGTCCACGATCACGTGTACGCTCTGCCGTAAATTCCACAGCTTTGCCTTCTTCCAGAAGCGCCATTTGCATGAGGTTATGTTCATTATGTACTATCATTTGTTTCATGGCTTCACCTCTAGAAGACAATTCAAATCATCCACATCCATTTCAGTATCTTTTCAATTCTCATTGTACATATATTAACCCATTTCAGAACAGGTCCACCAGAACACTACAATTTATTACCATTTTGTTGAAAATAGGAACCGATAATCCGTTGCTCAGGCAATACGGCCATAATTCGACCCTGTCTGTTCATCACGTATACCATATGGTATCTTTCTCTCTTTAATAGACGCAAAATAGTGTCCAAAGGTTTCGCCGGGAATGAGATTATTGGCTGCGCCAAACTGCCAGTAGCCGCGTGACGAGCAAACGCACCCTCTCGATTCATCAGAAAACGAATAAAGCGATAGGGCACATTTCGGTAATCCGTTACGTTGGAATAGAACAAAAAAAGGCCGATTAACAGAATGTTGAGCGGTAGGCCGTAGTCTCCAGTAAACCATCGGCTGATAGCATATAAAATAACCCCTACGCTACACAGAATGCTAATTCTGTAAGTCCACATTAATGTTGTGTAGTAGGGTGCCCACAGACTGACAAGTGCCTGAACAATTTTACCTCCGTCCAGAGGAAGTACAGGCAGCAGATTAAAGAGAGCAATGAGCAGGTTCCCCTGAATGATATAGTTGAGAAATACCGGATCGCCCAGATTGCCATACTGTAACAGCATAACCACGCCAACCATCAGGATGTTTTGTAATGGACCAGCGAGAGCAATCATGATTTCCCGGTAGGCCGTGATCGTACCTCCATCTTCAATAACCGCTACTCCTCCAAAAGGAAGCATCTGGATCGACAAGACACGATAGCCCAGAAGTGCCGCTGCCGCAGCATGTCCACATTCATGAATGAATACGATAGCAAACAACGTAATAAGTTCAATAAAATGTCCAGTCAGAAGGGAGGCCATCATGATAATTACAAAAAACGGATGAAACGTAATACGGACTCCCCACACCCTAATCAAGGGCAACAACTTCCGCCGGGTCTACGTACTCCTCCCCCTCTTTGACTGCAAAATAGAGCGTGGCCGGTTGTTCACCACCCGTAGCCTTGAGACTCCCCACTGGATTCCCCGCTTCCACCCAATCATTCACGCTCACTTCACTTTCGTTCAGCCGACCGTATATTGCCGTGACATTGCCTGTATGTTGGATGACAACTGTGAATCCACTTGCTGCATCTCCGATAACCTCCATGACACGCCCAGCATCAGAACTTGCGACCTGTATAAGTTCTGCACCTGCGGCATCCGGAACGATCTCAATTCCCTTCATGCTCAGCGCAAATGGCTGAACCACCGTGCCTGAGATCGGTTTGCCCAGCAACTGCCTTACTTTCAATCCGTTCACAGCATCCGTCGTATGTCCGAGGACCGGAAGAAACGAAGGCGTTCCTCCAAAATGCCGTTCATACCAAGCCGCTGCTGAGGCAAAATCCATATCCCGATGGAGTGCATCCGCAATTACTGTTTTGGGTGATGTCGTCCACGATGTATCCAACTGAAATAGACCCCATACTCCGCCAAATATCAAAGCGCTAATAACCGTCCGTTTGAGAAGTGACTTGAACAGGTTAAATCTCGAATGCCCCCCTGGAACGAAATGACCATTCTCTTTTTTCCACAACCATTCCGGATCTCTTTCCTGTGTCCCCTCACTAGGCGGCGTAAATGGTTTTGGGTGTATGATCTCATTCTTGTCCAACAGTGAACCTAATTTCTGCTCCTGTAAGACCTCCACAGTGGCACCATCCATCAGTCGCCGGATACGTTCTTCTCGTCTCTGCTTGATTCTGAGTTTCGTGTTCATGGAATGTCCTCCCGCCGAGGCTTGTTTACTACATCCTATGAAGAGGTGGTTGATAATATGAACAAGCCTGCCCGCAGGTAACAAAAAAAGCCGGGCTATAAGCCACGGCTGTCATGTAATCAGATAATGAATAAGTCCATTTAAATGAGTTAACCCATTCCCAAGAACTTTTTGAAACGAGTAAAAGCGCCCTTTTTCTGCTCCAGCTGCATCAATGGGACCGTATCTCCCAGAATGCGTCGTGCAATGTTGCGATACGCAATTGCCGCAAGTGAATCCGGATTCATGACCGTAGGTTCTCCTGAATTGGCCGCTTTGATGACCAGTTCATCATCAGGCACGATGCCAATCAGGTCAATATTAAGTACTTGTAAAATACCATCGATATCTAACATGTCACCCGATTTAACCATATTATTACGAATTCGATTCACCACCAGCTTTGGTGATTGAATGTGCGAACTCTCCAGCAGGCCGATGACACGATCCGCATCACGTACTGCAGCATTTTCCGGTGTAGTGACCACGATGGCCTGATCTGCTCCTGCTACCGCATTTTTGAAACCCTGCTCTATGCCGGCTGGGCAATCAATAATGACGTATTCAAAATCTTTTTTCAATTCAAGGATAATATCCCTGACCTGTTCTGGCGACACTGAGTTTTTGTCTCTCGTCTGCGCCGCAGGCAACATGTATAATTCTTCGAAACGCTTGTCTTTGACCAAAGCCTGATTTAGACGGCAGCGGCCGTCCGCAACGTCGCACAGATCGTAAATAATACGGTTTTCGAGTCCCATCACGACATCCAAATTACGAAGGCCGATATCGGTATCTACCAGACAAACCTTTTTGCCGAGCAGCGCCAGCGCTGTCCCGATGTTTGCCGAGGTGGTTGTTTTACCCACGCCGCCTTTACCCGAAGTGATCACGATCGCCTCTCCCATGAGCTACACTCCTTTAAACACATTAAAATCTCGGCGTAACCGAACGATATTGCTCATTTTGTCTATCTGCATCTGATTGTCCTGTAAGTAAGCAAATTCCATTCCGGTCTCTCGGCTCTCCCATTCATCGGGAGGACGACTGATGATATCCGCAATCCGTAGCTGCGTCGGTGCAAATACCGAAGCGGCAATGATCGCTTCCTCGTCCCCGCCAATTCCGGCATGAGCCATACCTCTGAGTGAACCCAACACATATATATCTCCGGTACACGTCACTGTGCCCCCCGGATTGATATCCCCAAGAAACAGGAGATTTCCTTCATGATGAAGCACCTGACCTGAACGCACCATACCACACATGGTTACAATCGGCGGTGGTCCTTTAACCTCCGGTTGGAGTGCAGGTGAGTCGATGGATCGAATAAGCAAATTCCCTTTTTGCTTCAATATATCGAGGATTGCTTCTTTCTGGTCCTCTGTCACTTCGCGGGCACCCAACTTGATATCCACATGAACAATCGGTCCGGTCAAAATATTTTGATGGCTGTGTTCCAGCTTATAGCGGAGCTCATAGAGCAATTCCTCGAATTCACATTGATCGTCCAACAGGAAAACCAGGCCGTCTCGGATGCCTTTAATCGTTACGTGATTCGATTTTACCGTCATAAGCCTGTCCCTCCCATCTCATTACATTTCGTGCCCGGGGCCCCAAGTTCCTGCTTTGCGCTCCATAAATGTATTTAGGAAGCTTCTTCTGTCTTGCTCCGTCTCTTGCCGATCCGCTCCAGTTGTTTCCGAAGCGGGACATAAATGATCAAGGCAAACACAAAATGAATGAACAAATTAGGAATCATGTATTCAATCAACGCCCAATCAAAGGTCACGTGGTTAAGTTGGAAGAGCTTGTACAGGAAAAATAGCATGGTGTCATTAAGCAGACTTCCCAAAATGACAACCGATACCATAACCGGCAGTGGTGCACGTGGTGCTTGAAAAATGAGTCCCATCATATATGCCGATAATCCCATCGAGAATCCATAAGGTCCAATCATCTCGCCGTAGAATACAACGTCATGCAATAGTCCAAAAAATATACCGAGTACTAGTGCCGTGTGACGATGATGATATACAGCGATAAACAAAATTACGATATAGACCAGATTGGCAGAAATACGCATCTGCCAGCCAGAAGGGATGAGCAGTGGCAAAATTGTGCCTTCCGCAATGAACAAAAGGAATAGTAACAGGAACAGAACTTGCTTGCGTGTTACCATTATTCTTTTACCTCAGGCGGGATAATGACAATCAGCTCTTTCCAATCAAGGAAGCTTGCGTATGGTTTGATAATCGCAGTTCGCGTTAAACCGTACTCCCCAACTTCAACCTTTTCCACTTCACCAATCCGCATGTACTTCGGAAAATTGTTAATAATTCCGGAGGAGATAATCTCATCATCCTCTTTGATATTAGAATCCTCCGAGATTTTGGTCATCTTGAGCATGCCCGTCTTCGGATCGTAGCTCTCAATCATACCAAACACTTTCTCTTTACCTACCGCCGTTGCTGCAATGGCATTGGATGTCGGATCATTGGCGTCCATGGACGTTAACAGATTAACCGTTGATGTATATGAGCTGACATGACTGATCACGCCGACCAGCCCTTCCTGGGAGGTAACGGCCATCCCCGGCTTGATTCCCGCATTTTCACCGATATCAATGTTAATGGTTCTGCTATTTGGATCCGAATTGGCACTGATAACCTGAGCAATTCGTGAACCGTAATTATAGCGATTCTTCTGTTCTTCTGTGAAATTGAGCGCTTTCTGAAGTTGCTCATTCACTTGCTCCATATCATTGTACTTCAGCCGATCTCGGGTATAGTGACCCATCGCGATGCGGAGCTCTTCATTCTCTTCATATACCGTACGCATGTTCGCTACATCTTTGAAAAAGCCCGCTACATAGGAAGCGGGCTTGTAAAATACGTATTGTACAAATCCAACTGAATCCTTCAGGAATTTCTCCGGCCAGGATAGAGTGGTTCGCGGACTGAGCGTAAAGCCCATTAACGCGATAAATGTAACAAGGCCCACCAGCAAAACAAAAAGTCTTTTGTTGCCTAGCAGTTTAAACAGTTCGAACACCCTCTAACATCCATATTCTCTTCCGAGCCATGCCCGGCGGGGAGACTGTCAGACCTGTAGTCCCTGCGAGAATATCAGCCGATCCTCCCCTGTTAAGCGGGTAATAGCTCATCCCCGGGGTTAACCGGGTCCTCTATAAAGATATCTTGCCACTTGGTCGCTATGCCAAGTTAGGCAAATACCAATTAACGTTTGGAACGAACTGCCGAACTGCTTCTGCTTTTGAACAAATGAATATTCTCTAGCGCTTTACCTGTTCCGATTGCTACACAATCCAGCGGGTTCTCAGCCACAATGACAGGCATTCCTGTCTCACCAGCGAGAAGCTTGTCCAGGTTGCGAAGCAACGCCCCACCACCTGTAAGAACGATACCCCGATCCATGATATCGGCTGCAAGTTCAGGCGGGCATTTTTCCAGTGTTACTTTTACCGCTTCAACAATTGCATTCACCGTATCAGCCAGCGCTTCACTGATCTCGTCCGAAGTAATCGTAATTGTCTTCGGCAGACCTGTTACAAGGTCACGTCCACGAATTTCCATCGTTTCTACTTGTTCCAATGGCATAGCTGATCCGATGTCCATCTTCAATTGCTCCGATGTACGCTCACCGATCATCAGATTGTATTGACGTTTGATGTACTGGATAACGGATTCATCCATCTCGTCACCTGCTACACGAACCGAACGGCTCGTTACAATACCACCAAGAGAGATAACAGCCACTTCCGTTGTACCACCACCGATATCGACAACCATACTACCCGTTGGTTCCCATACAGGCAGATCTGCACCGATTGCAGCAGCAAAAGGCTCTTCAATTGTATAGGCTTCACGTGCTCCAGCCTGTTTGGTTGCATCTTCAACCGCACGTTGTTCTACTGCCGTGATCCCGGATGGTACACATACCATCACGTTTGGATGACGCTGGAACATAGAGCGTTGTTTTTGCGCCTCACGGATGAAATATTTGATCATCGTTGCTGTTGTATCAAAATCGGCAATAACGCCATCTTTCATTGGACGAATGGCACGAATGTTACCTGGTGTACGTCCAATCATTTTTTTGGCGGCTTCACCTACTGCCTCGATGCTATTTGTATCTGTCCGTATAGCGACAACCGAAGGTTCTCGCACCACAATTCCTTTTCCTCGTACATAAACCAACGTATTTGCTGTCCCCAAGTCAATACCCAAATCTTTCGTAAAACCACCAAACATAACATAATCTCCTTTTCTGCCTCATATAGCCGCTCCATTCTGATCCAGAGCGTAATAATTTTATTCCCACGCAATACGTGGAGCTAATATTCGCATTTGTTTTTTTGCATTTGTAAAGTGAACCTATCTTTTACGGACAACGCCGTTAACATTCATAGGAAAACATCAACGCCAACCATTATATTATACTAAGCCCTTCTCCTTCAAACTTACGTACGTTCCATCTCCGATAATAATATGATCAAGCACGTCAATGCCAACAATAGCGCCTGCTTCAATCAGTCTCTTGGTTATTTGGATATCCTCCGGACTGGGCGTAGGATCACCACTCGGATGGTTGTGTGCGCACACAATCGATGCGCTGCTGCATTTGATGGCAGCCCGGAACACTTCACGTGGATGTACAATCGAAGCGTTAAGGCTGCCCATGGAGAGTGTTTCCTGGGCAATAATATGATTTTTGCTATTCAGAAAGAGACACACAAAATGTTCTTTTTGCAAATAACGCAATTGTTCCATCAGGATATCAGCTGCATCACGCGGTGTACGAATTGAAGTCGACTGTGTAAGTCTGCTTTTGGCAATCCGATGACCCAGCTCAATGCCAGCTTTTAATTGCACAGCCTTGGCATTGCCGATCCCTTTCATCGCGGTCAGTTCTTCCAGACTCAAATCCATCAACGAGCGAATGCCACCCGCTTCGGCCAGAATCCGCTGTGCCATATGCACCGCGGATTCCTGTCTTGTGCCTGTTCGAAGTAAAATTGCCAGCAATTCAGCATGGCTTAAGGCGCCCGCCCCGTATTCCATCATGCGTTCTCTCGGGCGTTCTTCCTGGGGGATGTCGCGCATCATGTATTGAGGCGACTCCATATGTTCCCTCTTTTCATTTCACAACATTTGGCTTCATTCATGTTCGTGGCAACACATGTACGCCGAACCCGTCCAACATATCACTTAGCAAAGATAGCGGCAAGCCAACCACATTAAAGTAACATCCTTCAATGCGGTCGATCAGTGAAGCACCAATGCCCTGAATGGCATATGATCCTGCCTTATCTGAAGGCTCACCTGTCTGCACATAAGCACGGATGGTCGCATCCGACAGCTCTTTCATCGTTACATCGGTCTGGCGGTAATGAACTAACGACTGTCCATTGCCCGCATCAATACAAGCGACACCCGTGAACACCCGATGTACGCGGCCCTGCAGCCTTGATAACATACGTTCAGCATCCGTTTCGTCTAAGGGTTTGCCTAGAATCTCACCATCCAGAACAACAACGGTGTCACTACCAACAATGATGGCTTCCTGCTCGCGGCCTTCAAGCCCGCGATACACGGCAAGCGCCTTGCGCAAAGCAAGTTCCTGTACCGTCTGTTCAGGTGTCCACTCTGGTGGTGTATCTTCATTGGCATGACTTGGTATTACATCAAACGCTAGGTGGAGTGATGCGATCAGTTCTTTGCGCCGAGGCGATGTGGAGGCCAGAATAATAGGGCGCTGTTGTGTGTTATCCAAAATGAACGGCTCCTTATGCCACGGCAACATCCTGTCCGGATCACGATAATAGATGTCACTGGTTTAATTTTTTTCGTCATAACTCGTCATTCTCCTACAGTCTGCGATACAGCCACACAGCGGCAATCATACCGATCAGACTCAGAAGGCTCATTTGAAATTGAAGTGAAATATCATAACTGATAATATCCAGATCAGCCTGTGGCGACCAACGTATGGTCGTGGCTTTCGTAAGAAAGGCTACTGCCTTTACAGGCTGCAGTGCCTTGGCGATCCACGCTCCGGCCATCCAGCCGAGCAGCAGAAACAGCAATAACATGCCGAAGTTTTTTTTCATCGGTAATCTTCCCTCGCCATTTTTTGACACCCACATTATTATACGGGGTTTTGTACGTCAATACAAACACAAATCCGGCAAGGGGAACTATTTCCAGTTCCTTGCCGGATGGGTATTTCCAAGCGTTGTTATGGGAAAGAGCATGTTACTGCTTTATCGCTTCGAGCCATTTTTTCTGCTGCAGTACATATTCCATCAGATCGGACTGCACGGACCACATGTGTACATCATCCGGGTTTTTGTTGTACTCCGCGATAGCCGTAATTGCACTGTTCATTGATTTCTCCATTCCACCAATAATAGGTTGTACATCTGCGGTCAGGCCAGGTGTAAGACTATTCAATCCCGTCAGCCAAGACTCGTGCTTATTTTGAATCGCGGTCATCGTTTCTGTAGAAACTGCTGCCGGAGCAGACTGTCCCAGCTGCTGAATGGACAAAGTAGATAATTGTTCCACCAGTGCAGAACTGTTCGTGAAGAATAGCTGCACATCCTCTTGTTTGCCACCGAATATAGCCGGATTGATCTCAGGGTTCACAATCTCCTTGACATACAGTTCAACTCCCTGGGCTTTTAGCCTGGAGCTAAGTAGCTTGGCCTCTTCACGATCAGCCGAAATGCCTGCATATACTCGATTGCCATCTTCAGGATCAGAACCTGCGGCTATCCCTGCCTGAGCGAGCTCAAGCTTGGCCTGCTCAGCACGTTCAGGAGAACTGAATACACCGTATTGAAGTGCATAATACGTGCTGCCAGTCGTAGCTGTCTGAAGTTGCTGTTCTGTACCTGCAGCCCCCTCCTGACCTGTCACAGTAGAAACTGCCTGATTGACGGGCAGAAGATCGCCTGGCTTCGCGGCTCCTTCTTTATTAAAAAATGAAAGAATAACCATACCAAAAAGCGCTCCGGTAACAAGTGCCCCAGTAACAGAACCAATCATTTTCCATCCCCTTGGAGGGCGATTGCGTTTATAGGAATAGTTCTCCGAATCTGCAAGCCAGTCGTGGCCTTGATCATCATGGGTATTGGACAGATCACGACGCTCTTCCTCTGGATTATCGGTATGATTAACATAACCGTAACCGGAACGGTTCCCAAAATAATGGGCCTCATCCAAGTTCAAGTTCGAATCATGACTCACCCGCTCGTCAGGTTCAGGTACAGCAGAGCTTGTCAGCACCGTCTCTCCCCAGTCTCCGGGGATATCCTCAGGCGTCCATGATGGGGTTGTATCCATCTTAGGCGTTAGCGGTTGATTATGCGGTAATTCTTCACTTAACGTCACCAATGGACTGGACGCGGATATCCTCTTGTTTTCAGGCTTGTCCGACTCATGATCCCCGAAGCGAAACGTCATTCTAGCATTGCTCACCCGTACCCTCTCCTTTGTCCCATTTATATAAGCTATATGCAGAGACTGGAGAATACATTCCATATAACGCAAAAAACGCCTGCTTCGTATCGAAGACAGGCGATTTCTGAATTGATCTATTTCAAACCTTTGGCAAGTGTATCGCCGACTTTCCAAATATCACCTGCGCCCATCGTAATCACAAGATCTCCTGGCTGCAGACGATGCTGCAGATCAGCTACCACTTCTTCTTTTGTAGGAAGGTAACGTGCAGAAGCATTACTGTTTTGAACGATCAGTTCAACCAGTCTGGCTGAGGTTACCCCTTCGATCTGTTTTTCGCCCGCAGGAGAATAGATATCCGTAATAAGCACCTCATCCGCTTCCGCAAAAGCACGACTGAACGCATCCAGCAGGAAGAACGTCCGCGTATAACGCTGTGGCTGGAATACCGCAATAATGCGTTTGCCCGTTGCTTTGGCGGCACTAATGGTAGCTTCAATCTCAGTCGGGTGATGAGCATAATCATCGATGATCAGCATATCGCGCGCCTCACCCAATACCTGGAATCTGCGTTTGGCTCCGTGGAATTGGATGATGGCTGCTACAATCTTCTCAAATGGAATGCCCGCTTCCAAACAGGTAATCACAGTAGCCATTGCATTATAAACGTTATGCTTACCCGGCACTGATAATTCCACCGTGCCCATAGCAGCACCCTGATGATTCATCGTAAAGGAAATACGGCGATCGCCCAGTACAATATCCGTTGCCGTATAATCTGCAGCACGATCAATACCATAGGTTGTAATCCGTGACTTGAGTTCTGGCAAAATCGCTTGAACATTCTCGTCGTCAGAACACACAATCGCTGTTCCTTCCGGACGAATCTGGCTCAGGAACTGCACATAAGCCCTTTTGAGCTCCTCAAAATCACTGTTGTAATTCTCCAGATGATCTGCCTCAATATTGGTTACAATACCGAGCCATGGATGGTACTGCAAAAATGAACCATCGCTCTCGTCCGCTTCAGCGACTACCCAGTCGCCTTGACCGGCCTTCGCGTTGGTACCCACATTCATGATTTCTCCGCCAATAATGTATGTCGGATCTGTATCACATTTATCCATAACAAGTGCAATCATGGATGAAGTGGTTGTTTTACCATGAGCCCCAGCTACAGCCACACCTTTACGTTCGTTCAACAAACGTGCAAGCATCTGGGAACGATGCAGAATCGGAATGTTCAGCTCTGCAGCTGCTACCCGTTCCACATTATCAGCAGGCGCTGCTGTAGAGTAGACAACAAGATCTGCTCCAGTGACGTGCTCTGCCGTATGTCCGATATATATTTTCGCTCCCTTGGCTGCCAACTTCTCGGTCAACTCCTGTGAAGCGACATCCGATCCGGTAACGGTGTATCCCATTTCCAACATAACTCTTGCGATGGCACTCATGCCATATCCGCCAATCCCTATAAAATGAACGTGTTCCGATGTATTTAACAAAACTTTCACCAACCTTTTTCAGAATCGGTTTGATGCAAAAGGGCTGCCCGCACATCTGCAATCAGGTACAGTGTGCCGGAGACCACCCCCAGATCTTCCGCTTCCGTCCGTGACTTCAATAGATCAAGTGCCTTTGCCCATTCGGGCTCGACGATGATTTCCAGTTCCTGCTTCGCAATGGCGGGACGTACCCGTTCGACAATCTGCAGCAATTCGGCTGCATCCATTTTGCGTCGGAAATCTGGCTCGGTCAGGATCAGCGTATCCACTAGTGGCAGTATATGCTGCAAATACGCTTCGTGATGCTTATTTGCCAACATACCCATCATCAAAATTAACTTGTTGTGCGGATAGACATCCATAATGCTCTTGGCCAGTGACTCTGCCCCTTCCGGATTATGTGCTCCATCGAGCACAATTCGGGGTTCATCGACGACTTTTTCGAATCTTCCTGCCCAGAAAGCATTCTCCAGTCCAAGTGCAATATCGTTGTCATCCAGCATAAATGCCATGTATTGTCTAAGCAATTCAAGCACCATAAGTGCGGCCGCTGCATTGTCACATTGATGTGAGCCCTGCATGCGTATGCGAACGTCCAGATCACGGAACGGGCCTGTAAAATGAAAAGATTGTCCGTTCTCATTGCTGTCCAGTCTATGATAAGAGAATTGATCTCCAGCCAAATACACGCTTGATTGAAGCTGCTGTGCTTTCTCCTGAATCACCTTCACAGCTTCGGGTTGAGTCGCGCAAGTCACAACGGGTACTCCCGGCTTGATAATACCTGCCTTTTCTCCAGCAATCTGCTCAATCGTATCTCCAAGTACATCCGTATGATCCATACCAATGTTCGTGATGACGGACACAACAGGTGCGACAATATTCGTTACGTCCATCCTTCCCCCTAGCCCCGTCTCCCATACCACAACGTCAGGGTAACACTCCTCTGCATAGTACAGAAGCGCCAGAGCCGTGGACACCTCAAACATCGTGGGTGATCCAAGCGGAGTGGAGGCCATTTCCATGACCAGTGGATGTAATCGGTTCGAGAGCTTAAGCAGGATTTCTTCAGGAATATCCTCACCGTTGTATTGAAAACGGTTTGTAAACTTGGTGATATAAGGCGACGTAAAGGTACCCACATCATATCCAGCCTGAAGAAGCACTGACGTCAAAAAAGCGCAAGTCGAACCTTTGCCGTTCGTTCCCGCGACATGAATAAATTTGAGACGTTGGTGTGGATTGCCTAACATGGACATCAGACTCTCGATTCGTTCCAATCCAGGTCGGATGCCAAAAGGAATAAGGCCATTGATCCAGTCCACGGCCTCGTTGTACGTAAGTAAAGGAGCTGCTGCATCTGTCCCGTCTAATTCCGTCATCTGATTCACCTTCGGTCCCGAGTTTGAGTGAAAAAAGCGGCCGGATGGCATAATGGCTCTCCATCCGACCCACATATATTAACCTTTAAGTTCCTTGATTCGTGCAATCACTTTATCCCGTTTATTGGAATAATCGGCTTGTTTGGCGCGCTCTTCCTCAATAACTTTGGCAGGAGCTTTGGCTACAAAGCCTTCGTTCGCCAGCTTTTTCTCTACACGGAGAACTTCGCCCTCAAGGTTCTCCAACTCTTTCTCCAAACGAGCCACTTCCTGCTCGATATCAATAAGACCTGCGAGCGGCAAGTATAGTTCTGCCCCCGTAATGATCGCAGTCATTGCCTTATCCGGTGAGTTTAAATCCAGCCCACTATCGAACTCGGACGTATTACAGAAACGTTTGATGTAGTGACTGTTACGTGCAATGATGCTGGACGTCTCCGCACTATTTGCTTTGACCATCAGCTCGATCTTTTTGCTCATCGGCACGTTCACTTCTGCACGAATGTTTCGCACTGCACGAATGGTATCCATGAGCAGGTTCATCTCGGCAACAGCCTCTGGGTTCTCAAGAGCAGGATCATATTCCGGCCATGATGCCAACGTAATGGTCTCACCTTCATGCGGCAGATGCTGCCAGATCTCTTCGGAGATGTATGGCATAAACGGATGAATCAGGCGCATGGTTTGATCCAGCACATAAGCAAGCACGGATTGTGTTTTCTTCTTGGCAACCGGATCTTCCCCATAGAAGGACAGCTTAGCAAACTCAATGTACCAGTCACACAGGTCATCCCAGATAAAGTTATACAACACACGACCCGTTTCCCCAAATTCATACGCTTCGATTAGACGCGTAATATCGCGGGAAGTTTCGTTCAGACGGTGCAAAATCCAATAATCCGCTGTACCAAGCTCTCCGCTGATGTCACGTTCCTCATAGGTGAATCCTTCCAGATTCATCAATGCAAAGCGCGAAGCATTCCAGATCTTGTTGGCAAAGTTACGAGCCTGCTCCACCCGTTCCCAACGGAAACGCAGATCCTGACCTGGCGTGCTGCTGGTTGAGATCATGTAACGCATCGCATCTGCGCCGTATTTCTCAATCACATCTAACGGATCTACACCGTTGCCTAATGATTTGGACATTTTGCGTCCATCTGCGTCACGAACAAGACCATGCATCAGCACATCCTTGAACGGAATCTCATCGGTGAATTCCAATGCAGTGAAGATCATACGTGCAACCCAGAAATATATGATGTCATACCCTGTCACAAGTACACTTGTCGGATAATAACGTTGCAGATCTTCCGTATCTTCCGGCCAGCCCAATGTGGAGAACGGCCATAAGCCGGAGCTAAACCAAGTATCGAGTACGTCTTCGTCCTGTCTGAGCTTGCGTCCAGCATTCTCTGGCAGTGTCGTCGGATCTTCAGCAGATACGATGATTTCACCCGTTTCTTCATCATACCAGGCAGGAATACGATGTCCCCACCACAGTTGACGGGAAATACACCAGTCACGAACGTTCTCGATCCAGTTCAGATAGGTTTTCTCAAAACGATCTGGAACGAAATTAACCCCTTCGCCGCTCTGTTGTTTCTTGATCGCTCTCTCTGCAAGTGGCTTCATCTCAACGAACCACTGTGTAGACAGATACGGCTCAACAACAGCTCCGGTACGCTCACTGTGTCCAACCTGATGCGTGTGATCCTCAATGTTGATCAATACGCCCTGCTCTTTCAAGTCAGCAACAATCTGCTTGCGGCAGTCACTGCGGTCCAGTCCCTGATACTTGCCTGCCTCAGCATTCATTGTGCCGCTCTCATCCATTACCGTAATCTGAGGCAGATCATGACGAAGACCTACTTCAAAGTCATTTGGATCATGCGCAGGCGTGATTTTAACTGCACCACTTCCAAACTCTTTATCCACATAATCATCAGCGATAATTGGAATTTCGCGTCCAATGATAGGCAGTACAAGTACTTTACCAATCATATCTGCATAACGCTCATCTTTCGGATGAACAGCAACCGCTGTATCACCCAGCATCGTTTCAGGACGCGTTGTTGCCACTGTAACGTAGCCACTTCCGTCTTTGAGCGGGTACCGCAGATGGTACAGGTGACCCTGAACCTCTTTATATTCAACCTCAATGTCGGACAGAGCTGTCCGGTTCACCGGGTCCCAGTTAATGATGCGTTTGCCTCGGTAAATAAGGCCTTTTTCATACAGTTGAACAAATACTTTGCGAACCGCTTGGGACAGACCTTCATCCAGCGTAAAACGTTCACGTGAGTAATCAAGCGACAATCCCATTTTGCCCCATTGTTGACGAATGGTAGTGGCATATTGATCTTTCCAGTCCCATACTTTCTCCAGAAACTTGTCACGTCCCAGATCATAACGAGTCAGACCTTCTTCACGCAGCTTCTGCTCCACTTTGGTTTGAGTAGCAATACCTGCATGGTCGGAACCCGGAAGCCACAGTGCGTCATAACCTTGCATCCGTTTGGTGCGGATCAGAATATCCTGCAGTGTAAAATCGAGCGCATGCCCAATGTGCAGCATCCCGGTCACATTTGGGGGTGGAATTACAATTGTATACGGCTCTGCATCTTTACGTTGACCGGCTTTGAAATATCCACGCTCCATCCAGGTGGAGTACCATTTATCCTCTGCCGCCTTAGGATCGTAAGTGGTTGGCATTTCTGTTGCAGCTGATTTTTTTTCCTCAGACATGTGTCATTCCTCCGTTACTTCATCATCTTCGCCAAAAAAACAAAAAAAACCTTTCATCCATCAAAGGACGAAAGGTTAGCTTTCGCGGTACCACCTTTGTTTCACGCCTACAGCAAGATAGACTTCACCCTCTGTACATGACGTGACACTTCAAGCAGATAACGGCTGCTACCGGCCCATCCTACCTCAGAAATAAATGACGATGAATCTCACTCATCCCTTGTATTCAAACAGGCAACTCCCGGGCGACTTCGATCAGTTGGTTCCTGCGGAATCTCACAGCGTTGCAATTCCACTCTCTGAAAGGTCATACTGTCTACTACTCCCGTTCCACGTTGTTCTTCAAAAAACCTACACACATCATACCTTGCTCGTGCGCGATAGTCAACCTGACAACAGCGGATAAAGAGCGCTGGAATGCAGGTTTAGGACGAATCATACAAAAACCCGCAATCCTCAAGGGGATCACGGGTCGTAACGAAGGCTTTAACTACGGATTAAGGGATGTACAATATCTGACCTTCTTCCACAACCTGCTCAGATAATCGGTTATACAACTGAAGTTCCCTCGTGCTCAATTGATATCGATCTGCAATGGCATCCAGTGTATCTTCTCGCTGAACGATGCACAGTTTCACCTTGCGGAATGGGGTCTGGTCCACGATCGTTCCCAGGAACAGGTTCTTCCATTCCACATCATCAGCTGGATACGTTTCTTCCTGTACTACACCCGCAGGAACCTCATCGCCTCGCTCCACTTCAGCATCGCGTGCCGCTCTACCGGAGGATAACAAGGAAGAGATACCTACGCCCTCTTCTTGCCGTGGTGCGGATTCTTTTTTGCTGCCAAAAGCAACCTTCAGCTCCGGCTTGTCTTCCGTCTCAGCCACAGGTTCAGGAACAAATGCTTCGTTCTGTACAAACTCGTCTACCCCAGTCGCTTCAAAAGACGGCCGATCTTCCTCAGCGTTGCCTGGTTCGGACGAAGCAAATACACCTTGCCAGTTCTCCGCCTGTGATTCAACCGGGACATCGGCAACTGCCTGATTCTCCTGCTGAGGTACAGATCTCGCTGATTCGAAGTGCCATACCTCTGGTGCGTCCGGTACATCCTGTGCTGCCAACTCATTAGATGATTGAGCAGTAGGCTCTGAGACTGCTTGATCTGCACTTCTCGAGTTCGGAGGCAATGCATCCACAGAAGGCTCGGACCAACCCGAAGACTCATCTTCCAGAGGCAGCAATGGTTCCGACTCAGGGTAAGAAGCTAATCGATCTGCGGTCTCAGCCATAAATGACGAGATCGGAGAAGGTTCGCTGTATTGCTCATGAGATGCCAATTCATCTCCATTCGCTGTCAGAGATGCGGGATCTTCGTTTGCATCAGGTTGTCTGTTTTCGTTAGCGTACTCCGCACTTTGCTCCTCAGGTTGAAGTGGCTCGGCCGATGACGAATTCGCATATTCCTGCTGCCATTCTTCGCTATTCCTTAATGTCTCTTCCCTTATGGACAGGTCAGCGAATTCCGGAGCACCGTATGCAAGTTCTGCTGCATTCGCAAGTCTCTCTTCCTCACTCCGCTGGAGCAGGTACTCTTGTGCAAATGTGTTGGGGTCGCTGCCTGTCTGTGCTGCTTCATCGGAACGGTTGGATTGCTGAGCATCAGGTGAATGAACAACTGTAAACTCATCAGCTGACCACACTTGTGGCTCTTCAACAGGAAAACCTTCGATACCTCGCAGCGACAACACGCCTGTAATGTTCAGACTGCGATTGGATAACAGATCCACGTCAAAATTTTCGATCTCGATGGAAATATCTTCAATCGATCTGACCCGGTTCAGCGGCACTGTGATCTCCACGGGAATGAAATGTTTGAGCTCCTCTGAAGCCTCATTTTCTCCTCTGTACGCACCTGTAAGTAAAAGATGCCCTCTTAATGTGGCATGATCATCCTGCCCTATGACTTGAATGCGTGGGTATAGTTCAATCTCCTCCAATTCCTCAATCGCAGGAACTCCCTCAGACAAATGAACGCGCTCATAAATATCGAACCGCAAACCATAAGGTTGATTCAACAAAGGTGGCGTCCTCCTTTCGGCATATGTTCACCATGATCCTTCTCATGGGACTGATCCATGGTCCAAATCCTTCGTTACCCCATCTATATGCCTTGAATGAGAGGAGCATGCCACCTTTTGAAAAACCTTGCTATATATGTTCAACTCATGGTTATTTACACTGTCACTCCAATGACAGAACAACCTTCTGATCGCTGTTATCCCCAGATTTTTTTCATTCCTTTTTATAAAGGGAAAATCCGGGGATAGCTTAGGCTTCCGAAGTAGCTTTCTTTCCAGAAAGCTTTTAGGCGAACGCTTTACTTCTTCTGGTTGTTTCTGTCCTTTCCGTTTTCGTGTAAATAGTTAGTCGAACTTATATAGTGTATTAATAATTTTGACGCTCACGCTCTGCCAATTGTGTGAAGTCGGATGGCCAAGGGTCGTTCACTTCAATCATCGCTCCGGTTAACGGATGACTAAACTTAAGCATCTCTCCGTGAAGTGCTTGTCGCCCAATGGCATCCGCTCTACCACCATACAACGAATCACCAATGAGCGGGTGTCCCGCGTAACTCAGGTGTACACGAATTTGGTGTGTGCGTCCTGTATCCAGCTTTAATCGTACAAGGGTTGCTCTTTCCCACACTTCGACGGTCTCCACATGAGTAACAGCTTCCTGTCCACCTTCCGAGACACGTCTGCGCTGCTTGTGATGTCTATCCTTGCCAATCGGAGCATCAATTTTGTGGAGTTCAAGGGGAATTTGTCCACCTGCAATAGCTACATAATGGCGACCAATCTCTTTGCGACGCATCGCTTCATCCAATTTGGCGAGGGCAAAAGCATTTTTGGCATACAGGACAGGTCCGGTTGTATCCTCATCCAGTCGATGAACATGGCGTACGCTTGCCTGAATTCCGTTCATTTCATAATAAGAGGCAACCACATGATCCAGCGTGATGGCCTGATTGGCACGGTTTCCATCTGGATGCAGTTTCATGCCTGCCGGTTTGTGCATAACCAGACAGAAATCATCCTCATACAATACATCCACATCAGCCCAGCGTGGCTCAACATCGATTGGCTGGGACGCAAAAAGGGCCAGCCGAAGCCGGTCCCCTGCAAGTTGTATTCCTTGGTTTGCTTTTAACTGACGGAGCAGTTTCTCCGAAAACTGAAGTTCAGACAATAACCATTGCTCTGCGGCCATCGGTTTGTCCGAACTGCCTGTGACGGCTTTCCCTGGCATCAGCTCAAGCCATTCCCCGCGGCGTTTCCAACTTTTGATGGTCATAGCGATTGAAGAGCTTTACGATTCGCCTCAATCGTATCGTCAATATCCTGCTCCGTGTGCACACCAGAGACAAACATACCTTCGTATTGCGAAGGCGCAACACTCACACCTTGATCAATCATGGCCGCAAAATAACGACGGAATTGATCCAGATTGCTTTCTTTGGCAATATCATAATTGGTTACTGGAACGGCACTGAAGAATGGACAAACCATGGAACCCACACGGTTAATGGTTATCGCAACACCCGTCTCAGCTGCATTTTTCTCGAATCCGGCTTGCAGACGTGCAGACAATGTCTCCAGACGGTCATAGACCTCTGGTGTTAACAATTTGAGCGTGGTATACCCTGCTGCCATAGCCAGCGGATTTCCGCTCAGTGTACCTGCCTGATAGATCGGTCCTGTTGGAGCAATCTGTTCCATCAGATCCCGACGGCCACCATAAGCACCAACCGGGAGGCCGCCACCGATAACTTTACCCAGACAAGTCAGGTCAGGTGTAACCCCATATCGACCCTGAGCACAGTTCAACCCGACACGGAAACCGGTCATGACTTCGTCAAAAATAAGCAGGCTGCCATATTGGGTCGTCAAACTGCGCAGGCCTTCAAGGAAACCGGAAGCCGGAGGAACAACCCCCATGTTACCTGCCACAGGTTCCACAATAACAGCGGCCAGTTCTTCACCATAACGTTCAAAAGCAAGCTTCACGGACTCCAGATCGTTATAAGGTACCGTAATTGTATTCACAGCTACACCTTCAGGTACACCTGGACTATCCGGTAGACCCAGCGTTGCAACACCTGAACCCGCCTTAATCAGCAAGCTGTCCGCATGTCCATGATATGATCCTTCGAACTTCAGAATTTTACTGCGTCCGGTTACCCCGCGTGCCAGTCGAATGGCACTCATGGTTGCTTCCGTACCGGAATTAACCATCCGCACGATATCGATAGAAGGTACACGCTCACAGACCAGTTTTGCCATCTCGGTCTCCAGCAAGGTAGGCGCACCAAAGCTTGTTCCTTTGAGGGCTGTCTCACGCAAAGCTTCTACAACGTCAGGGTGTGCATGTCCCATAATGAGTGGGCCCCACGATCCCACATAGTCAATAAAAACATTGCCATCAATATCGTAGATTTTGGACCCTTCACCGCGTTCTGCATAGATCGGAGTAAGTCCCACCGATTTGAATGCGCGTACAGGGCTGTTCACACCCCCGGGTATGTACTGCTTCGCTTCCTCAAACGCGCTGCGTGAGCGCTCATCATTGCGACGATTACCTTGTTGTGCAGTCATGAATATCCTCCTCAATGTAATTTATTTTATTTCTCAGCCAACCAGCGTGAAGCGTCTTTTCCGTAGTAGGTAATGATCATATCTGCACCTGCGCGTTTCATGCTGAGCAGGATTTCCATGGCAACTTTTTTCTCATCGATCCAGCCTTGAATCGCCGCCGCCTTCACCATGGCATACTCGCCACTTACATTATAGGCAACAAGCGGAAGATCAAATTGATCCTTAATCGTACGCATGACATCAAGATAGGAAAGGGATGGTTTTACCATCAACATGTCCGCTCCTTCGAGCACATCTGTCTCTGCTTCACGCAAGGCTTCACGCGCGTTCGCCGGGTCCATCTGATATGACTTGCGGTCTCCGAATTGTGGTGTGGAATCCGCAGCTTCACGGAATGGACCATAGAATGCGGATGCATATTTAACAGAGTAAGACATGATCGGAATGTGACTGAATCCATTCTCATCCAGTCCCGTGCGGATCGCTTGTACAAATCCATCCATCATGTTGGATGGTGCAATAATGTCCGCTCCTGCTTTGGCTTGAGACACTGCCGTTTGCACAAGCAGATCCAGTGATTCGTCATTTAACACATCTCCGCAGATGTGACCGTCAATCTCCACGGTGTGTACCATACCGCAGTGACCGTGATCCGTGAATTCACACAGACAAGTATCCGCAACAACCAGCAGTTCTGGATACCAGGATTTGATCAATCTCGTTGCTTCCTGCACAATGCCATCTTCAGCGAAGCCAGATGAACCCACACTGTCCTTCGTCTCGGGAATACCAAACAATAACACGGCTGGAATTCCCAGCTCGGCAATTTCCGTTACTTCCTCCTGAAGACGATCCAGCGAGAAGCGGAATACGCCAGGCATGGATTTGATTTCAGATTTCACATTTTCTCCATACGTCACATAGATCGGTTGAATAAAGTCGTCCACGGTTAGATGGGTCTCTCTGACCATATTGCGAATACCTGTGGATTGGCGTAAACGGCGATGCCGTACAATTGGAAAACTCATACGAGTAAAACCTCCCTGAAAGTTAAATAGAGCAAAAAGGGAAGCGCGCTGGTATCCTATCGAATTCAGCACGCTTCATATGTTGACATGATTACATGTGTATTAATTTCGAAGAGCGCCTTCTTTGGTGCCTGTCCGTTTCCAGTCGCATAGCACTGTGATCAAGCTATCCATCGTTGCTTCCTCTGCCATCAGTGTAACCTTTAGTCCAGCGGCTTCTGCCGTTTTCGCTGTAACAGGCCCGATACACGCAACCTCCACATCTTTCAATAAAGGCAGTGGATCTTGCAACCCCATACGTTTCAACATACTCATGAAGTTGGTAACCGTCGATGAACTTGTAAAGGTTACCGCATGAATTCCACCTTCTTCAAGCAGCTTGAGCAGTTCATCATCATCCTCACCAGCAAGGATCGTATCGTAGGTGATGGCTTCGGTGACCTGAAGTCCTCGTTCTCTCAACTGATCACGTAACCACGTACGTGCCAGATCACCGTGCGGAAGCAATACTCTCTGACCTTCCTTCAATTCGCTTTCAAAAGCCTCAAGCATGCCTTCGGCCTGGAAAGGACCTTTGACAACTTCAGCTACGATGCCATGTTTGCGCAAAGCGTCCGCTGTGGAAGGTCCTACGGCAGTAATTCTCGCTTGATGAATCGAGCGAATATCCTTGCCTTCCTGTTCCAGATGGCGGAAGAAAAACTCCACGCCGTTCACACTTGTGAAAAACACCCAGTCATAGGTATTTAAAGCACTGAAGGCGTCTTTGACACTTTGCTTGGCAGATTCACTGGATGGCATGACCGTCTCAATAACCGGAAACTCATACGGTTCGCCGCCGAGTTCCTCAATGCGATTCACCAGTTCACTCGCCTGACTGCGAGCACGGGTTACCAGAATTCGTTTGCCAAACAGCGGCAGCGCTTCTGCCCATTTCAATTGTTCCCGCTGATTGACGACATCTCCCACCACAATAACAGCTGGTGGTTGGAAATTGGCTTCGATCACTTT
This sequence comes from Paenibacillus sp. FSL K6-1122, assembly GCF_037977015.1. NCBI lineage: Bacteria > Bacillati > Bacillota > Bacilli > Caryophanales > Paenibacillaceae > Paenibacillus > Paenibacillus sp. FSL K6-1122. Next base: position 5,601,774 of record NZ_CP150272.1, read on the forward strand.
CGCTTCTATATCCTCAAGGGTACCTGTAAGGGTATCCTGTTCCGCTCGTGTTCCCCAACGAATTAGAGCTACCGGTGTTTGCGCTGGACGACCATGACGAATCAATTGTTCGCTGATATATCCAATTTTGGCAACCCCCATCATAAATACAAGTGTGCCCGTTGCATTCGTCACTTTATCCCAATGGATACTGCGATCAAGCTTGTCCGGACTCTCGTGCCCCGTAATAATAGAGATGGAAGATGCATAGTCACGGTGAGTCACAGGAATTCCGGCATACGCAGGTACACTTATTGCAGCGGTAACCCCAGGTACAATCTCAAACGGAATTCCGTTTTTGTGCAGCAAACCCGCCTCTTCGCCCACGCGTCCAAAGATAGTTGGATCGCCGCCCTTAAGCCGAACCACAACCTTGCCTTCAAGAGCCAGATCAACCAACAGTTGATTGATCTCTTCCTGTTTCATCGTATGCCGATCCGGGCGCTTGCCCACGTAAATCTTGACTGCGCCGGGTTTCATTTGTTTCAACAATCTCGGACTTGCCAAACGATCATAGACTACAGCATCGGCTTTCCCGATGGATTCCCACCCTTTAACCGTAATCAGCTTTGCATCCCCAGGACCTGCCCCTACCAAAAAGACCTTTCCCACCATGTCTTCATCCCCTAACTTCTGCCAGTATCTGCTCTGCTCCCCGTTCGATCAATCTCCACGCCACTTCTTCACCCAGACGAACCGGGTCCTTGCCGATCATAGCTTCCTTAAGAATCAGTCCACCATCCGGCGTGCCGACCATACCTGTTAATTGTAACGTGTTTTCACCATTCAGGGAATCTGCATCTTGCTGAGGCACCCACACCGCATGAGCACCGATCGGAACCTGACAGCCCCCATTCAATACACTGAGAAAACGGCGTTCCGCCTGTACAGGAAATGCTGTCTCGGGATCGTTATACAGCTGTAGCAAGTGCAATAGTTCCTCATCGTCTTCACGACATTCGATACCAAGCGCGCCTTGACCCACTGCCGGAAGGCAAGCTGTTTCCGTCAAGTACTCTGTGATCCGGTCTTCCCAGCCCATACGGTACAATCCTGCAGCTGCCAGAATAATCGCATCGAATCCTTCGGTCTCCAGCTTCCGCAGACGGGAATCAATATTGCCGCGAATCGATTCCAATTGCAAATCTGGACGATAGGCCTTTAATTGACTCGATCGGCGCAGACTGCTTGTTCCGACTCTAGCTCCTTCTGGCAGTTGATCCAGAGTTAGTCCACCATTAGATATCAGCGCATCCCGTGGATCTGCACGACGGGGAATAGCACCATTGATTAATCCTTCGGGTAACTCGGAGGGCATATCCTTCATACTATGCACAGCCATATCAATGGTACGATCAAGCATCGCTTGTTCAATCTCTTTGACAAACAAACCTTTGCCGCCCACTTTTGACAACGTTACATCCAGAATGAGATCTCCCTTGGTAACAATCTTATGTACTTCAAAGTCAAAAGCTAATCCTTCCCGCTCACAAATATCGCGTAAATCCTGAATGACATGACCTGTCTGGGTTAGCGCAAGCGCGCTCTGTCTACTTCCAACTTTAATTGTACGCATATCTACACTTCCTCCTGATTACGGGATATCCAGTCCCCGATTTCTTCTTCGGTCCACCACCGAAAATGGCCTGTACGAATATCTTCTAATATGTTCATTTCAGTTAATTGCCGAAGCAACGTACTCCTGAGACTTGAAGAAGATACGCGTGACTTCACCTCAGTCCTCATCTGGTGCAAAAACTCAAGGTACGTCTCATACTCATCACCGAACTGTCGTTCGAGTGTGGCACGTATCTCCGCTGCTGCTGCCGGTCCCGCTCCTGCTGTGGATATCGCTATGCTTAATCTCCCACGCCTTACCACGCTTGGCGTAATAAAGCTGCTGTGCTCCGAAGACATTGCGTTATTCACCAATATGCCCGCAGCCCCCGCATCCCGAACCACAGTTGAATTGACCTCTGAATGGTCAGTCGCTGCATATACGAGAAAGGCCCCCCGCAAATCTCCATTGCGGTAGGACCGGTCTATCCATTGAATTCGGGATTCATGATGCAGTTGTTTTAATATGGGAGTAAGCTCCGGACTAATGACCGTAATCTGTGCCTCAGCATGCAGTAATCCCTTAATTTTACGTTCGGCAACACGTCCACCACCAACCACGCAGCATTTCTTGCCTGAAGTATTCACAAATATCGGCGTGTAACGGTCCATCCCCTTCACTCTCCCGTCCAACGATGAAACGCTGAATACGCATTGGATAAAAAACTTATAATGACAAATCCGTACCCAATCAGTGTCCATCTTGCCATGATAATTGTAGAGAACTGTTTCCTTCTCTTGGATACGAAGTACCCCACATAGATGGCTATAGCAAGACCTGTCGCAATAACTTTGAGATCCAAGAGTAGAATCCAGCGTCTTTCAGCCACAATGGATAATACGGCAAGCATCACAGAAACGCCAAGGAGCGGTGTACCTATGAAATTAGCACCATCCATGTATTTGCCGATCACTTCCAGGCTTGGCATCCGTCGCATCGTATCATTCCACTTTTTTTTCTTCAACTTACGGTGCAGGAACAGATATAACATGGCAAATACCGTAGCAACGGTTAACGCCGCAAAACCAAGATTCGCCAAGGTAATATGCATAATGAGTAATCCATGTACCGTTTGCCAGTTATGCAGTGATATCTCTCCGGCCGTAAACCACAGTCGGTTTAATACCGTAACGGAAAAACCTACAACATTCAGCAACAAAATCACAAATTCGGAACGCTGGATGCGAGTCATGACAAGAGACATCAGCACAATACTGAATGAAAATATAAACAAAAAATCAAAGGTGGTATAGATGGGGAAATGACCTTCAGTCCACATGCGCAATATGACATGCGTTACCTGCAATCCCCAAACAACGACAAGAAACCCTGTGCCTGTCCGCTTCGCCCCCGCATTGCGTCGAATGCAGTCCGAGAAATAGAACAGTAGGCTCAGGGCATACATATAGATTAGAGCTTCATAAACTTGTTCAGCAAGGGTCAAGCTGCCCACCCGCCTTATACGCCTGCCGGAGCATAAGCCGGCACGGGGTCTTGCCGGTTTTCGTTAAGGTGAGCGGCTGGTTTCGCCAGAGCTGTAGCATCACTCTGACTCACTTTTTCAGCGGCCATCTCTACTGCATCTTCGAGAGCGAAAATCTGAGTAAACATGCGCAGAGCTTCATCACCTTGCTTCGTGCCTGCCATTTCCTTAATCCGATTAATCGGATCTGTCGTCATTTGGTTCACAATACTCTTGGTCAAACGACGAATGACTTTACGTTGATGTTCATCCAGCTCAGGCAGCTTATTAAACAGGCTATCCATCGTTTCTTCATGAATGGAGACACCTTTTTCCTGCAAAGCCCGAATAACGGGACGAACACCCAACGTTTTGAGCCAATGGTAATAATCCTCCATCTCAAGCTCAATCATTCTCTCAATTTTGGCAGCTTCCACCTTACGCATCTCCAGGTTGCTCTCCACGATTCCTTCCAGATCATCAATGTCATAGAGAAATACGTTGGATAATTCACCAATCGCCGGATCAATATCGCGTGGAACCGCAATATCAATCAGGAACAATGGACGAGATTGACGACGCTTCATGCTCTCTCGTACCACTGCTGCATCCATGACATAACGTTCAGCTCCAGTGGAACTAATCACAATATCAACTTCATTAAGTCGATCTAGTGCCTGTTCCATGGTACAAGGTGTCCCCCGGAACTTGGCTGCCAATTCTTCAGCTCTTGCGAGCGTGCGATTCGCCACGATGACCTCGGATGCCCCGTTGGCATAGAGATGTTTCACGGTTAGTTCACTCATCTTGCCGGCACCCAAAATGAGCACCTTCTTGTCTGTGAACATGCCAAAAATCCTCTTACCGAGTTCAACAGCAGCATAACTGACAGATACGGCGCTCTCCCCGATGGAAGTCTCCGAATGTGCCCGTTTGCCCAGCGTAACAGCCTGTTTGAACAGCATATTAAACCAGGTACCTGTTGATTTCTCTTCCTGCGCTTTAAGAAAAGCCTGTTTCACCTGTCCAAGAATCTGAGTCTCACCGATGACCATGGAATCTAGTCCGCAGATGACGCGGAACAAATGGCGCATGGCTTGATCATCTTCATATATATATAAGTGTTGCGTAAATTCTTCCCGTGGTACGTTAAACCATTGTTCCATGAATGTTCGAATAAAATAACCACACATGTGAAGACGGTCCACCACAACATACAACTCGGTACGGTTACATGTGGCTACGATTACACCTTCCAATACACTCTTGGTCAGCTTGAGCTGCTGCAGCGCTTCAGACAAATCCTTTTCTGCAAATGTGAATCGTTCCCTAACCTCTACAGGCGCCGTGCGATAATTCAAACCAACGACAACGATGTGCATTGCAAGTTCACCTGCCTAATAAATTTCCAATCAAAGTGCTTACTGCATATGTCTATCCATTTATGATTGACAAGGTTAATTATATCACACATCATAGCCATGACCGGGTCATTTTTATGAAATGTTTATGAAATCACCATGTTCATCATCATATGCACTGTCATTTATTGTAGTGTCTCACCAAAGTTCACCGTTATGCGTTAAAAAGTGCCGATTATGAATATTCATAACGATACGCATATTAAAACAAATAGCCATGGAATTATTCCATGACTATTAGAGTTTGGGAGGTTATGTGTCCATCCCGATATGTGAACATTGTGTATGCAATATACTTTTTATTTAAACCCGTTCAGTCTGGTTGTTCATGTCTGGTGTTTCAACTTGCAATTCGCCCAAACCACGTACCAACTTCTTTGCATACGTTGTTTCAGGCTTTAATACGGATACCAGGTAGTCAATAGCAAGCTGTGGATCTACAGTCTCCCCACATGTGTAACAATCAATCGCTGCAAAACCTCTCTCAGGATACGTATGAATGGAGAGATGGCTCTCAGACAATAGTACAAGTACGGTCGCTCCCTGTGGATCAAACTGCTTGGACTGTACGGACATCACTGTCGCGCCACATGCCTCCGCTGCTTCAACCATTTGGGCTTCCAGATACTCTGCATTGTTCAGTAGATTAAAGTCGACACCCCAAGTATCAACAGCAACGTGTCTTCCGAAAGTTGAATATTCCATCCTTCGGTTCCCCCTTCCTAGGAATAAAATGTTTGAAAAATTTCATCCGCTAGGACCTACGTCATTCACTTCCCGAGGGAAAAATCTCTCGCAACATATAATGTCCTGAGTGAATCCTGGTTCCTATATTGTTTTCAACGAGATTAAAAATAACATTGAATCAGAGTGAAATCAACCCTTTTCCAGAATATTGTAAAATAAATATTTCCAATTCGGAATATTCGATCTCACATCAAAAAATTCCCCTGAAACCTCCACATTGGCGAGTGCCACTGCACGGAAGATACAAGGGAATTCATTATATACATATACGTTTATAAACATACAATTTTAAGCTAATAAGCTTCAAGCTCAAACAACCGTTTTTGATGACGAGCAAGGGTCTCATCAATCTGATGGAGCTGATCAGCAGTCGCATCTTTTCTAGTGTCCAGTAGTGAATCGATCTCGGCATACACACGGTTGATTTCGCGTTCTACATCTCTGGCCTGGAACAGATGTTGCAATTCAAGCAACGTATTTTTGTATTCATAGATCACTCGGGTGTTCTCCCCGGTCTTCTCCACAATTTTGCGGACAGTGCCTTGAGCATAAACATACGTCATGGTGAACCCTTTATAGATCCGATGAACGACCCCGTCACCCTTAAAAGTCACAAAGAGCTTCCGGACAACGTTGGTCAGATGCAGATTCACCAGGCGGCAAGATAATTCACAGATATAAAACCCTTCTATGCGGTCAAAAGGGAAATGCACTTCTTCTCCACTTACATCCCCCAGCACAACCTCCTGACAACCATTGTCCAACACCTTAACCCGGTGATGAAGCCTGCCGTCTTCTGTCATGCGCAAAAACTGATGCATCTGGGGTTCTGACAATTTCATAGTGGCCTTAACGTACTCTGTGGCTAACCGCTGAGCCATACAAATCCCTCAATTCTTTCCCGATTGTTTTGCCTTCCTGCACATGTAGCAGTCATCTCAAAATTCTTCAGGCCGGCATGGCCGGTAATTTTGGTACTGTTGGCAATATGCACCTATGCTCATTATACACTACCCTAACGTTATTTTTCTCCAGACCCAGATGATGAATTCTCACGAAATTCCTTAAAAAACCGGATTAATCTGGATCTCATCAAAGATTCATTTAGCATGCTCACTTTCCTGCACTAAAACGGTATACTATCTCGGTTATCCGTTAATTCCGTTGGTTTCTTCCTCATCAGAAGCACCCTCTGCATCCAGCACTGGTGCATACTTATCTATGCGGGCATGGCGGGTAATGATGTCCCATAACTCTTCTTTCCCCAATCCCTCTTCGGATGAAAACGGCACAAACAAATCCCCTGAACGAAGACCCAGTGATTCCTTAATGACTTTGATATATTTGGCTCTGCGTGTTTTTGGAATCTTGTCCATCTTGGTTGCTACGACAACCAAAGGCAGTCCATTATGACGAAGCCATTCATTCATCATCTTGTCCTCCTTGGACGGTTCATGTCTCATATCCACCATCTGCATAACCAGTTTCAATTCTTCGCGTCCCAACAAATATTTCTCCATCATTTTGCCCCAGGCAAAGCGTTGCTCTTTGGAAACTTTAGCGTACCCATATCCCGGGAAATCGACGAAGTAGAGATCCTGATTAATTTTATAATAGTTGAGTTGCTGTGTCTTACCCGGTGTTGAGCTCGTCCGAGCCAAATTTTTACGATTAATCAAACGGTTGATCAGGGAAGATTTTCCCACATTGGAGCGTCCCGCCAAAGCAATCTCTGGCAGACCGTCCTCGGGGTATTGTTCAGGCCGAACGGCACTGATAATAAATTCAGATTGATTTACTTTCATATTGTATCTTTCCTCTCTTGAACGCCTGTGCTATGCATCACCTGTTGAAGGTATTATGCCATGGATTGTTCTATCATACCAAAAAAACCGTTCCAGCGGACGCCGAAGCCTCCGCAGAACGGTCTACTCTTCATACGAACCTTTCGGATACATGGATTACAGGTGAATTCCTGTCTGCTCAACAAGTGCATGCTGCAATACCTGATCCATATGGGCTACAGGGACAAACTCCACATCTTCCTTGATGCTGTCTGGAATGTCACGCAGGTCCCGTTCGTTATCCTTAGGCAATAATATTTTTTTATAGCCGGCACGATGGGCTGCCAGTGATTTCTCTTTCAGACCACCAATCGGCAACACACGTCCACGCAGTGTTATTTCACCAGTCATCGCGATATCCTTGGACACATGTTTGTTCGTCAAGGCTGAGATTAACGCTGTTGCCATCGTAATCCCGGCAGATGGACCATCCTTCGGAATCGCTCCTTCCGGAACGTGGATATGGATATCGTTCTTCTCATGGAAGTCAGGCGAAATTCCAAGCTGTGTAGCTTTGGAACGGGTGTAACTGAATGCGGCTTGTGCCGATTCCTTCATGACATCCCCCAGTTTACCTGTGAGAGTCAATTTACCTGTTCCAGGCACAACAGTCACTTCAATGATAAGGGTATCTCCACCCACTTCAGTCCACGCCAGACCCGTTACGGTACCAATCTGATCTTCCAGTTCGGCCATACCATAACGGAACTTGCCAGGTCCAAGGTAGTCTTTGATCTCATCGGATGAGATGTTAATCTGACCTTCCACACCAGATACGATGTTCTTGGCAGCTTTCCGGCACAACGAAGCCATCTGCTGTTCCAGATTACGCACACCTGACTCCCGTGTATATTCACGAATTACACGCAACAACGCGTCATCCGGGATTTCCAATTGCTCTTCTTCCAAACCATGGTCCTGCTTCTGTTTGGGCAACAAATAGTTTTTCGCAATTTGTTGCTTCTCCAGTTCCGTATAACCAGGGATGTTGAGCATTTCCATCCGATCCAGCAATGGACGCGGAATATTGTGTACCGTGTTGGCAGTTGTTATAAACATAACGTTGGATAAGTCAAACGGCAATTCTACAAAATGATCACTAAACGTATTATTTTGTTCCGGATCAAGTACCTCAAGTAACGCTGCAGAAGGATCTCCGCGGAAATCTGAAGCCATCTTATCAATCTCGTCCAGCAGGAATACCGGATTAAGTGACCCTGCCGTTTTCATCCCCTGGATGATACGTCCAGGCATAGCGCCGACATAGGTGCGTCGGTGACCACGAATCTCAGCTTCATCCCGCACGCCGCCAAGAGATATTCTTACAAACTCCCGACCTAGCGATCTCGCGATCGAACGAGCAAGTGATGTTTTACCGACCCCTGGAGGTCCAACCAGACAGAGAATTGGTCCTTTGAGCTTCTTGACGAGCTTCTGGACAGCCAGATATTCAAGTACACGTTCTTTGGGCTTTTCCAGTCCGTAATGATCTGCATTGAGCACATCTTCGGCTTTTTGGATATCCAGATCATCCGCTGTCATCTGACTCCAAGGAAGGCCAAGCAGCCAATCCACGTAGTTGCGAATAACTCCGCCCTCGGCTGAACTTGCAGGCATTTTCTCCAGTCGATCAATTTCTTTCTCGACCTTTTCTTTCACCTTGTCCGGCAAGCCGAGTTCTTCCATCTGAGTGCGAAGTTCCTCGACCTCACCCGCACGGCCTTCTTTTTCACCCAGTTCTTTCTGGATCGCTTTCATCTGCTCGCGCAAATAATATTCCTTCTGCGTTTTCTCCATCTGTTTCTTCACACGTTGGCTGATCTTGCGTTCAAGCTCCAGCACTTCGCGCTCATTGTTCAGGATATCCAGTAATTTCTCCAGACGTTCCCGAACGTCGATGGTCTCCAGAATTTCCTGTTTATCCTTGATCTTCAAGGACAGGTGACTCGTGATAACATCGGCCAGACGCCCTGGTTCTTCGATGTCAGACACCGCTGCGAGTGTCTCTGGTGTGACTTTTTTGGACAGATTAATATAATTCTCGAACTGGTTCAGAACAGTACGCATCAAGGCATCCGTCTCCGGATGGGTATTCTCCTCTTCAGGCAGCTCTTTAGCCAGTACTTCATAATATTCCTCGTTGTCCGTATATTCAATAATTTCAGCCCGTTCCAAGCCTTCAACGAGTACACGAATCGTACCGTTCGGAAGCTTCAGCATCTGTCTGACCTTGGCCACGGTTCCGATTCTGAAAATGTCCTCTTGTGTTGGTTCTTCAATATTTACTTCGGCTTGGGAACATAGGAGAATCAGATGTTCTTCTACCATCGCTTTTTCTAAAGCCTTGACCGATTTCTCCCGGCCCACATCGAGATGCAGTACCATACTCGGGTAGACGAGAAGTCCTCTTAAAGGCAGTAAAGGAAAACGACGACCTTTCGCTTTGCTCGGTCCCATCGCTTTCGCACCTCCAATGGCTCTCAGGTTGTAGTCATTCATTATTCTATCAAATGTTCACATAAAAAACCAATGAAGGGAAGCGCTTAGCAGCTTCCCGAATCTGTAACCTGTCCTGGACGAGGCACGTCCGCACGCAAATAGGAAGCGGATGCCGGTGGAAAAATCTCCGGTGCAGGTGCAACTGTCTCCTCTGCAAGCTTCGTTTGTTCCATTTGTTGTGATTCCGGAACCCAGGCGAACACTTCACGGAATACGTCCTGTACCGTATCTACCGGGATAACGCGCAAGCCATCCAGATTCTCAAAAATGGACTGCCAGTTCTCCGCGGGAATAATAACGGTCTTCGCTCCAGCCTGAAAGGCAGCCTCCACCTTGGCTAGCACGCCACCGATAGGCTTAACCCGACCATGAATACTGATCTCGCCAGTCATCGCTGTCTCATGATCCACAGGACGCCTCTGAATGGCTGATGTAATGGCAGTCGCCATGGCAATCCCGGCGGATGGACCATCAATAGGTGTCCCACCTGGGAAATTCACGTGTAAATCGTAATCATTCGGACGAATACCCATGGCTTTTAATACGGTTAACACATTTTCAACCGAGCCTTTGGCCATACTTTTTCGCCGGAGTGTACGCGAACCGCCTCCAATCTCTTCTTCATCCACAACGCCTGTAATGTTTATTCGGCCTTGATCTTTAAGAGCCGGAACAGCAGATACTTCGATCTCCAAAATGGTTCCCATATTCGGTCCATATACCGCCAAGCCGTTAACAAAACCCACCTGTGGCTCTGAAGGGACCTTCCGGTCAGGCCGTGGCTGAATCTGACTGCTACCCGCCACCCACTCCACATCAGATGCCTGAAGCGTCTCACGCTTCTCTGTCAGCGCAAGTCCAGCAGCCAGCTGGATGATATTGACCGCTTCACGTCCATTGGTTGCATATCGCTTGACCACATCAACGGCATCCGGACATGGACTGAACCCTATTTTCTGAACAGCATCCTCTGCAATTCGCCCAATCTCCTCAGGCAACAAAGGACGGAAATAAACTTCCATGCAGCGGGAACGCAGAGCTGGTGGCAGTTCATGAGGCGAACGTGTCGTTGCTCCAACAAGGCGGAAATCGGCCGGCAGGCCATTTTGAAAAATATCGTGGATATAAGCAGGAGTATGCGTGTCTTCCGAGTTATAGTACGCACTCTCCAAAAACACCTTGCGATCCTCCAACACTTTCAACAGCTTATTCATCTGAATCGAATGCAATTCACCAATCTCATCAATAAAAAGCATTCCCCCATGCGCTTTCGTGACAGCGCCCGGTTTCGGTTGGGGAATACCTGCAACGCCCATGGCTCCTGCTCCCTGATATATCGGATCGTGGACCGAACCAATTAAGGGGTCCGCAATACCACGCTCATCAAAACGAGCTGTTGTTGCATCCAACTCCGTGAATTTCGCGTCTGGCTTGAAAGGCGATGTTGGATTCTTCTTAGCCTCTTCCAAAACGACCCTTGCCGCGGCTGTCTTCCCGACTCCGGGAGGGCCATAAATGATAACATGTTGCGGATTAGCACTGCACAAAGCAGCTTTAAGGGCACGCAGCCCGTCTTTTTGCCCAACAATATCGTTAATGGTAGCTGGACGCGTCTTCTCCGACAACGGCTTGGTGAGTGAGATCGAACGCAGCTTGCGCAGCTTCTCCAGTTCCTTGCGAGATTCACGCTCAACGGCACTGCGGTTTGTTTTCTGACCACGCAGCAGGTTCCAGAAATACAAACCAATCACCACTCCAAAAAATAACTGAATCAACATGATGACCATACCAAATTCCATGTCTTCACATCCTCCTATTTTGTCGCTATTCTCATATGAGATCATGCTAATACTTGGTAGTATAGCCTTTTCAACGCGACGTAAACGGGCGATGCGGAATTTGTATGCGAGAAAATAAAAAGCCCGCCATCGCTGGCGAGCTTTTGCTGTAACAAGATATGAATCAATCAGTGCGAACGACCAGGAATAACACCTGTCTCTTCGTAGGCTTCGACGATTTTGTCGATCTCTTTTTTTAATTCCTCAACCATGATTTCTTCAGGCACTTTACGAATCATCTTACCATGACGGAACAAGAGACCTTCTCCACGAGCACCGGCAATTCCGATATCCGCTTCTTTGGCCTCACCTGGACCATTAACCGCACAACCCAACACCGATACTTTAATCGGCACCTTCAGTTTGGAGATATACTCTTCCACTTCGTTGGCAATGGAGAACAGGTCGATGTCCAAACGTCCACACGTTGGGCAGGAGATCAATGTGGCTGCATTTGTAATAAGTCCAAATGTTTTGAGCAGATCACGAGCGACCTTAATTTCTTCTACCGGGTCCGCACTCAGTGAGATCCGCATCGTTGAACCAATACCCATGGACAATAGAGCTCCCATACCTGCGGAGCTTTTGATTGTACCGGAGAACAGTGTACCTGCTTCGGTAATCCCGAGATGCAACGGATACGGAATGATTTGAGCTGCTTTGGTATACGCCTCAATTGCCATCGGCACATCTGATGCTTTGAGAGACACGATGATATCATGGAAATCAAGCTCTTCCAAAATACCAATGTGATACAATGCACTTTCTACCATAGCATCTGCCGTAGGATACCCATACTTCTCAAGGAGATGGTTTTCCAAAGAACCCGCATTTACTCCAATCCGAATCGGAATGCCGCGGTCTTTACAAGCCTTAACCACTTCTTCCACTTTGGCACGTTTACCGATGTTACCTGGATTAATCCGAACTTTATCGATGCCGTTCTCAATCGCAAGTAAAGCCAGCTTATAGTTGAAATGAATGTCCGCTACGAGCGGTATATTAATGCGTTTTTTGATTTCCTTGATGGCTGCGGCAGCTTCCTCATTATTCACCGTTACACGTACCACTTGACAGCCCGCTTCTTCCAGTCGCAGAATCTCTGCAACCGTTGCTTCAACGTCTGCCGTTTTGGTTGTACACATACTTTGGATAATGACTTCGTTACTGCCACCGATCGTTACGTTTCCCACTTTCACGGGACGTGTATCCTGTCTTAAATACATGAGTGATTTCTCTCCCCACAACGTCAAAGCTCCACCCTGACAGAGACAAGAATTCGCCTTCTGCCAAAGTGGAGAACTGACAAGTCTATATTTCAGAGTTCAACGGGATTGAGGCCTATATCAGGCGCTCTCTTCCTGCTTATCGTCCTTCGATTGGCTTAGTTCAGGCACGACTCTTTTCTCAACAACTTCTTCGGTAATGACACAGTTCGTAACATCTTCACGTGAAGGCACTTCATACATGATTTCCAGCATGATACCTTCAATGATGGCACGCAATCCACGTGCACCTGTGTTACGTTTAATTGCTTCTTTTGCAATCGCAAGCAATGCAGCTGGTTCAAAGACCAGATTCACATTATCCAGCTCAAGCAGTTTTTGGTACTGTTTGGTAAGCGCGTTTTTTGGTTCGGAAAGAATCCGTACCAGCGTATCTTCATCCAGCGGCTCCAAAGTGGAGATGACTGGCAGACGGCCTACAAATTCCGGAATCAGACCAAATTTCAGCAAATCTTCCGGCAATACCATACCCAGGTATTCACCTGGTTTCAGATCTTTTTGCTCAGAAACGGTATTAAAGCCAATGACTTTTTTACCGATCCGGCGTTTGATCATTTGCTCCAGACCATCAAAGGCACCGCCGCAAATGAACAGGATGTTTGTTGTATCGATCTGAATGAATTCTTGATGAGGGTGTTTACGACCACCTTGTGGTGGTACAGAAGCCACAGTTCCTTCAAGAATTTTCAAGAGAGCCTGTTGCACACCTTCGCCCGATACATCACGAGTAATGGATGGGTTTTCGGATTTACGCGCTACTTTATCAATCTCATCGATATAAATAATGCCACGCTCTGCTTTTTCCACATCATAATCAGCAGCTTGAATCAGTTTGAGCAGGATGTTCTCTACATCCTCACCCACATAACCCGCTTCTGTTAATGACGTAGCATCCGCAATAGCAAAAGGAACATTCAAAATTTTTGCCATCGTTTGCGCAAGCAACGTTTTACCAGAACCTGTTGGCCCTAACAGCAAAATGTTACTCTTTGACAATTCAACGTCTTCAATTTTGCTTTGTGTGTTGATCCGTTTGTAGTGATTATACACCGCAACAGACAATGATTTTTTCGCTTGTTCCTGCCCAATAACATATTGATCCAGAATATTACGAATTTCTTTTGGTTTCGGAATATCTTTCAGGTCTACTTCTTCATCATGACCAAGTTCTTCCTCAACGATTTCGGTGCAAAGTTCGATACATTCATCACAGATGTACACGCCTGGTCCAGCGACCAACTTGCGTACCTGCTCCTGAGATTTACCGCAAAAAGAGCATTTCAACTGCCCTTTCTCATCGTTAAATTTAAACATGAAACCACCCCTTTAGGAATTGATCGGTCTACTGAGCACCTGGTCAATAATGCCGTACGTCTTAGCTTCTTCAGCGCTCATGAAGAAGTCACGGTCGGTATCCCGCTCAATTTTCTCAAGAGGCTGACCCGTACGATCGACGTATATTTGATTCAGTTTCTGACGTGTTTTAATAATCCATTCTGCGTGTATCTTAATATCCGCAGCCTGTCCTTGAATGCCGCCAAGCGGCTGATGAATCATTACTTCGCTATTTGTCAGCGCATATCTCTTGCCAGGTGCACCGGCTGTCAGCAATAACGAGCCCATGCTTGCTGCCATCCCTACGCAAATGGTAGATACATCCGGCTTGATAAATTGCATCGTATCGTATATACCCATCCCTGCGGTGACAGAACCACCAGGTGAGTTAATGTACAAGCTGATATCCTTCTCAGGATCGTCGGCTGCCAAAAACAAAAGCTGTGCTATGACAAGATTGGCTACATCGTCATCAATCGCACTGGTTAGAAAGATAATGCGATCTTTCAGCAAACGTGAATATATATCGTAAGACCGCTCGCCTCGATTGGTTTGTTCTATAACCATTGGCACCAGACTCATGAGACCAACCTCTTTTCTACATGTAATTAGACATAGGCCACCTGTAAAGCAAACCCAAATTCATTCTAACACTTTCCTGTGACAATGTCATTTTTCACAAGAGGGGTGAGACATCAATTTGTTTACTTTTTTAGCCTGATCATATTTAACCATGTTTTCTATGTATGTGCAAATTGAAGCCATCCTATGCCGTCTTGCCGTTTTTTATTTGCATGAAGTACATAGGTATGTAAAAAGTGTACGCGGATCAATAAAATTAGTGTTCATCCATATAATTACTTCATTTTCTATAAAATGGATGTCATAATTTAAAAATAAGGCACGCAATAATTCACGTGCCTTATCGTTTATTCAACTGACAAGTTGATAACAGCTTGTCTTATTTTTCGTCAGCTTCTGCAACAACTTCTTCAGCTGGAGCTTCAACCGGTTCAACAACTGTGCTGTTCTCAAGGAGAACGTCAATCGTTTTACGCAGTTTAACTTCATCGCGAAGGCTGTCCAAGGAACCATTACCTTCGAGGATGCCACGGATCTCATCAGCAGGACGCTTGTAAGATTCAGCCATTTTCTCGAGTTCTTGATTCACTTCTTCGTCAGATACTTCAATGTTTTCCGCTTTACCTACAGCTTCAAGCACCAGGTTGTTGCGAACACGTTTGGAAGCATCTTCTTGCATTTGCCCTCTCAGGTCAGCTTGAGTCTGGCCAGAGAAGCTCAGGAACATTTCAAGGTTCATACCTTGGTTACGCAGACGGTTGTCGAAATCACGCATCATGTTTTGTACTTCGCTCTCAACCATTGCAGCAGGAATGTCCACTTCAGCGTTTTCAGCCACTTTTTCTACAACTGCATTTTCTTGTGCAGCTTTGGTTTCGTCAGCTTTGCGGGATTCCAATTGTGTTTTCAGGTCAGCTTTGTACTCTTCAAGTGTGTCGAATTCGCTAACATCTTTAGCAAACTCATCATCCAATGCAGGAAGTTGTTTGCGTTTGATTTCGTGAATTTTCACTTTGAATACCGCTTGTTTGCCAGCAAGTTCTGCTGCATGGTAGCTCTCTGGGAAAGTCACTTCTACGTCTTTGAAGTCACCTGTGGACAGACCCACAACTTGCTCTTCAAATCCAGGAATGAATGTGTTGGAACCCAGTTCCAGGGAATAACGCTCAGCTTGTCCACCTTCGAAAGGTACACCATCAACGGAACCGTCGAAGTCGATTACTGCAACGTCGCCGTTAGCAGCGGAACCTTCGTCGATTACAACGAGTTCAGCGTGACGTTGTTGAAGACGCTCAAGTTCTTCAGTCACTTCTGCTTCAGTTACTTCACCTTTTGCTACAGCAACTTCGATTCCTTTGTACTCACCAAGAGTAACTTCAGGTTTCACAGTTACTTTTGCTTTGAACTTGAATGTTTGTCCTTTAGCAAATTGTTCAACATCTACGTCAGGACGATCAACCGGGAAGATATCCGTTTGGTCGATTGCTTCTGTATAAGCTTCAGGAAGCAAAATGTCGATTGCTTCTTGATAAAGGCTCTCTACACCAAAACGTGCTTCGAAAATGGAACGTGGTACTTTACCTTTACGGAATCCAGGTACGTTTGCTTGTTTAACCACTTTATTAAAAGCTTTGTCGAGTGCTGCAGTTACACGATCTGCATCCACTTCAACCTCAAGAACCCCAAGGTTCTTCTCTATCTTTTCCCAAGTTGCTTTCATTGTATACTTTCCCCTCCAAAATTCACATGTTCACGTAGGCAATCACGTACAAAATAACCATTTTAGTATAAACAAGATTAGATTCTTTTTCAAGGGGAATCCCTTGATACAGTTTAAGGAAAACGTTTCCGGCCTCGATTAACCATCCAAACCGGCAGATACAAACTGTTTCATAGAACGATAAGCCTGCTCCAGTCGAAAGCGCATCGCGCCTGTCACAGCATACATTGAGCGGGTATTTTCCTCATCATGCGAACCACCTAGACTGTCTGCAACGGTCATATGTAGAGCTGCTGCCCATATATCTGTCATGGAATCATTTTCTTCCAGCATCGATACATAATCACGGGTTCCATACACTGCCATGACATATTGTATCCACAGTTCCTGGGCAAAATAAAAGAGCGTAGGTTCATGAACCTCCGTCTGATCTGCCACTCGTTCCAGAATCTGAACGATTTGGAGCGGGAATTCCTCTGGTCTAAGAGGCACGGTGTCGATCTCGACTTCAACCTGCTCTTCGCCTCTCGTAAACAGGATCATACCTCGAACACCTCGTCGACGCAAGGTTTGCAACACCCGAAATTGAAGCAGAGGGTGAAGCGACTTATCTTTTAACCAACTGGTAAGTGCCTCGTCAATCTTCGGTAGATCAAGATAGGCCAGCTGCTCCAAAGCCAGCATCGTCTGTTCAGACAGCGGCTCTTCCATTACTGTGCGAAGCATCTTATCAGCATAACCATCATCCTGTTCAAGCTTCATTCGGGCATGCTGCCGTGCCATGTCTTCCTCACTAATCTCTTCTTCCTCTTCTCGTTCTTCAAGAACGGCAGGCGAGGTTTCTTCATATTGAGGAAACGCAGCCTGAAGCCATTCGAGCAGAGCCCGCCATTCATCATAGTGGCGCTCTTCCTGTCCCTGACATTGCAGCAAAAAGTGAAGCAATTTCATCGCTTCACCATACCGTTCATTTTCAAGCATAACTGTCAATTGAATCTGGTAATAGTCCAGCGTCTTAGGAAACAGCACAATATTGTTGTTATGCTCGGTTTCCGGGGTCGTGGATTCCTTAATGGGAGCACCTCCTCTATATCCTGAATCTCCAGTCGGAATCAACATAAATAGATGTATATATTAAAACGATTGTTGATCTATTTTCTGAGTTCTCCTGATATTCTAACATAACCTTAAATATAATGAAAAAAACGTTACTGCCGCCAAATATCATATACGAAAAATAGTTTGAAATAAAATGCTTGATATTCCTGTATGCATATGATAAAATCAATTTTGCTTGAAAAAATTCATGTCTCAGTAGCTCAGCTGGATAGAGCAACGCCCTTCTAAGGCGTCGGTCGGGGGTTCGAATCCCTCCTGGGACGTATAAAAAGAAGCTTCCTTCGGGAAGCTTTTTTTGCGTTCAGGGGATGAGAAACCCAAAGGTTCGTCGGAGCATTGGGTTCGTTAGCACCACTTCGCAGTCTCGACTGCAAGGAGAGTATCCCTCCTGGGACGTATTAGAAAGAGGCTTCCTTCGGGAAGCTTTTTTTGCGTTCTAGGGATGAGAACCCCAACGGTTCGTCGGAGCATTCGCTTCGTTAGCACCACTTCGCAGTCTCGACTGCAAGGAGAGTATCCCTCCTGGGACGTATTAGAAAGAGGCTTCCTTCGGGAAGCTTTTTTTGCGTTCAGGGGATGAGAACCCCAATGGTTCGTCGGAGCATTCGCTTCGTTAGCACCACTTCGCAGTCTCGACTGCAAGGAGAGTATCCCTCCTGGGACGTATTAAAAGAAGCTTCCTTCGGGAAGCTTTTTTTGTGTTCTGGGGATGAGAACCCCAACGGTTTGTCGGAGCATTCGCTTCGTTACATGCTCTATGTCGCTGTATTGGAGCGCCCGCATTTGATCACTCTATAAGCAACACGTTGAAGTATCGATGTTCTAACGAACATAGGACACTTTATTTGCTCCAAATTCAGCATTGTGGAATTCTAACGAATCTTAGAGAACTTATTTCACCATTCTGGGGTATTAACTCACTTATTCGCACTTCGTAGCCTGATTAACGTCGCTGAGGTTCGTTAGAATCTGAAAATAGCGGTTTTACCCATTATAAGACCTCGTGGATTCGTTAGAGTTCACAGGGGAGTCAAGGCACCCATTGTCGATTGGGTGTTTTTTCATTTCATTGCTCAATATTGACATAGAATGTTATGCTTACCCAGTGGGTAATGTAACAATCCATACATATTAACTTCTTAGGAAACAGGAGATTTTATCAATGTCATCTTCAATACAGCAACACTCATCTATCCATACCGAGGAAGAACATTCTTCGACATCCAAAAGATTCGGCCTGTTATTAGCAGGCATTATCGTCATCGCCGCTACCATGAGGTCACCGATCACTGCAACGGGTCCCGTTGTGGAGATGATCCGCTCAGATACAGGTATCGGCCATACAATGGTCGGGCTTCTGACCTCACTTCCTTTGCTCGCCTTTGCAGCAGTCTCTCCTTTTGCACCACGACTTGCCAAGCGGTTAGGACTCGAATCTGCTCTGCTATTGGCTGTTATGATCGTAACCATTGGGGTGGCATTACGCTTGTTGCCTTCCGTTCTCTCCTTATATGCAGGAACCGCAATTTTGGGGTGCGGCATTGCATTAAGCAACGTGCTTTTGCCAAGTTTGATCAAACGTGATTTCCCATTGCGGGTAGGTATCGTCACCGGATTATACTCTGTATCCATGAATATATTTGGCGCCATCGCCTCAGGTGTGAGTGTGCCCGTAGCAGGAGCCACATCTATGGGTTGGCGTGCTTCGTTAGGCATGTGGGCCTTGTTGTCCATATTGGCGCTTCTCTTGTGGCTCCCCCAGATCGCCGCAGGACGTCAGCGAATGTTATTCATAGCCACACAGAGTGAAGGGACACCTGTACGTCTACGGACCTCTTCCCTGGCCTGGTTCATTACTTTATTTATGGGTCTTCAATCTCTAATATTCTATACAACGATTACCTGGCTTCCCGAGATTCTCGCTGAGCAAGGATTCAGCCCCACCTCAGCAGGGTGGATGCTCTCCCTGATGCAGATGGTTAGTGTACCAGCTACCTTTATCGTTCCAATCCTCGCCGGCCGAACGCGAGATCAGCGTGTTCTAACCGCGATAACGTGCTCTTCTTTAATTGTCGGGTATGCTTTATTGTTAAGTGGCATCGCTTCGCTCGTTACCATTGGTGTCACGTTGGCAGGAATAGGCGCTGGAGCTTCATTTGGCATGGTAACGATGTTCTTCGTCCTTCGCACAAAAGATGCCAGACAAGCTGCGAGCCTGTCCGGGATGGCCCAATCCTTCGGATATATGCTGGCCGCAGTTGGACCTCTACTGTTCGGTATGCTTCATGACTGGACAAAAGGATGGTCCCTGCCGTTGCTAATACAGGTCATTCTGGCCATCGCTTTGTTAATCGCAGGGATTCAAGCCAGCAAAAATAGGATGATCGGTTAATCATATAATTCATTTATAAAAAAACAAAACGGCCCCCATCCTGCAAATCAGGATGGAGGCCGTTTATGCATAGAACAATTCCTTCATTAATTGAATCCATTTTAATTAATTTCTATGAGGAATGAACTTACTTCACTTTTACCTTAATCGTGTCTGTGCTGGTAACTCCGGCTGCGTTAATTAACTCTGCCCGATACGTATACGTGCCCGATGCTTTCCCGGACAGTGTAGTCACAGCACTTTGCGCATAAGGTGTAGCCGAACGGAGTTCTTGCGTATCGATCAACTTATCATTTTCATAGAGACGATACTCTGTAGCGTTGGTCCCCCACCACAGGTTCATGGTCACCTTATAATGGCCATCGCCATCCCAGTTATCTTGAGAGAGAACCGCTTTGCCTGGCGTTGCATTGGTAACCTGAACAGTCAACGTCTGACTCCGCGTTGTTCCCTTGTCGTTGGTCAACTCGGCCACATACGTATATGTGCCGTTGGCTTTGCCCGTGATCTTCGTCTGAGCAAACTGCGCCCAAGGCGCGTTGTAAGTCAACTTTTGTGTATCAACCAAAACCCCGTCCTCATATAACTTGTAGCTAGTTGCGTTCTCGCCCCACCACAGGTTCATTGTAACGATATACGCGCCCTCTGGCAGGCCGTTGCCTACCCAGTTATTGTGAGACAATACAGGCGTACCTGGGGCCTTGGTTGCCGGAGTTTCAGGTTCGGTCTCCACGGCTTCCAATTTCAGTGCCGTAGTGGTTGTGCCCGAAAGCCCCTGTTGGTCTTTTACGGTAAGTTCAACAGCATACTCACCCGCTACAATTCCCTCCAAAGGAAGGCTGAAGGTACCATCAGCTTGTACTTCAAAGACTCCTTCTTTATAAACCGAACCATCCTCTTTTTTCACAACATACGTTGCTTCCAGGGAAGCTGCCGGATCAAACGTGATGTCCCATCCGCTGGCAAGCGCAGGAGCTACACGGAAGTACAAGTCTTCCACGCTACCATTGAGGACAACAGACTCATCCTCTTTGAACTCCAACGCTTCTGGTGCAGTTACAGCCGGAGCTGTCTTTTTCACCAAAAATGGCGAAGTGTCTTCCTTATAGGTTTTGCCGTCCGTACCAATCGTAGTGATGTCTACCGTATATAAACCATCCGGAATCTCAGTCACATCATCGGTTGTGTAATCTGCATATGAGCCGTCCCAAGCAAGATTGTATCTTGCATTGGCATTGAAGTTAAAATAGTTACCAAAGATGGAGCCGATATAACCATCTTGATAATATCCACCTTCCGGATTAAGACCATCATAGATCTCAATCAGGGCAAATGTCATCGGATTATAGAATTCCATCGCAACATTCAACGTATCCAATGTACCATCAGCCTTCAATGGATAGTGGAATGGATTTTTTTCAGTGCCTTTTACGGTTTCAATATACTTAACTCCACTCAACGTAACGTTGAAATGAGCAACATATGGCACAGTAAAAGTATTGGTTCCATTCGAGAACTCGATGTATCCTTGTGCTTCTGTAGTCGCAGTAACCCCACGCGGAACGGTGATTGTCACTGCAAGTTCTTCCTCACCATTCAATGTAAAGAAATTCTTGTCTACGGCAACGGATACACCAGCGACATTACGAGTTGGATTCACATTTACGGTGTAATCCCCGCCACTACCATTCAGCGCTTCAACTTTAATTGTTTTGGTAATCGTCTTTTCATCTGTGCTCAGGAAATTACCGTAGTTGATACTTCCGGTGATATTCTCCTTTTCAACAACAGAGCCACTTTCTGTGTATTGAGTTACATCAAGCACTTTGACAAAAGCAGCAGGATCAATGGTATTTACAGCCTGAATACGGCCAGCACCTTGATCAAATACATCAAACTTGGTTGTATCCAGCACCTTACTATTGTTCATCAGTGCAACTTTGATATCAAATGGTGTCCATTCCGGATGTTTCTCGATCAGCAACGCAATCAAACCTGCTACATGAGGTGTAGCCATACTTGTACCTGATTTACGATCATAAGCTTGTGCGTAATCTGCGTCTGGCTCATCCTTGCCGTAGGCAGGAATTGTAGACAAAATGCTTGTACCTGGTGCAACAATATCCGGTTTGATGTCCAGTGTTACCTTTGCAGGTCCACGTGAACTGGATGAACTCATTTCATCGCCCGGAGTTTGGGAACGTTCAAAATCACTAAAGCTCACTTCAACGGCTTGGCCTGCGTCCAGCTCAACCTTGATCACATCTCCATCTTCCTTGGACATGCTCAGTGTTGGAATGAGTTCAAAGTTATCGCCCAGACTTACACCAATTGGGCCAGGAATGTTGTTATATACAATAACAGCCACGGCTCCGGCCGCTTTAGCATTGGCGATTTTCTCTACAAATGCGATTTCACCACGCTGTATTAATGCCACTTTACCTGTAAAATCCTTACCTTCAAAATCAGTTGGCTTACCCAGTGCTGCAAATTCCAGCTCATATTTCCCTGTCAAAACAGTTTCAGGGTCTGCCGACAGGCTCCATCCCATCAGATCCAGACGGTAAACCGACTCTGTAATAGCCAGTGGAGCTTCAGTCGGAGCAATTACAGACTCTTTTTCCACAGGAGCAGCTTCAGGAGAAGCTTCAACGGGTGCAGAAGGTGATGCAGATGGAGTATTTTCTTCTGTTGTAGCTTCTTCTACATTCAGATCTTCAGCTTCGTTAGAAACTGTGTCCTCCACAGCCGCTGCACTTTCCTCATCAGCAGTTGCAGGTACACCTTGCTCTGAAACTTCTGGTGCTTCTGTTCCAGGTGCCGTACCCAGTTCAGGAGATTGTTCAACCTCTGGCACCGGTTGTTGTTCAGGTTGTGCCTCTTCGCCTTCCTCACCAATCCAGAAGTGAGTATCGGCTGTAATCAGCTGGCTAGGTCCTGTAGAGTTACCTACCGTAATGGCCATTGCAGACGCACCCGGAGAACCGAGTGTATAACGGTTAGGTCCACTGTTACCACTTGCTACAACCGCTGTCACACCAGACAACATCGCATTGTTCAGGGCAACCGAAGTGATATAACTCGGGTCGTTGGCGGCGTTACCTAACGAGAGATTGATTACGTCCATGCCATCTTGAACAGAACGATCAATTCCGCCGAGTACCCATGAGGTTTGACCACTACCATACGGTCCAAGTACACGGTAAGCATAGATATCTGCTTCAGGAGCCACACCAACAATACCGTAGTCCCCTGCTTCGCGAGCAGCAACGGTACCCGCTACGTGTGTACCGTGA
The DNA here is from genome assembly GCF_037977015.1 of Paenibacillus sp. FSL K6-1122. Lineage (NCBI taxonomy): Bacteria > Bacillati > Bacillota > Bacilli > Caryophanales > Paenibacillaceae > Paenibacillus > Paenibacillus sp. FSL K6-1122. The sequence continues at coordinate 5,624,972 of NZ_CP150272.1, forward strand.
GATGTGTAATAGGGGCTTCCAAGCTCGTTAAGCTCAGGCTCGCCCGATCCTTTCCATTCTTGATATGTTGTTTCATACGGATCATTGTCGTTTCCAACAAAGTCCCATCCGCCTTTGTAAGCTTCCTGCAAATTAGGATGTTCATAGTCAATCCCAGTATCAATGACGCCGACTTTAATGCCATTTCCTTTGTAACCCAGATCCCATACTTCAGGTGCACCAATAAAAGGAGCTGTGTCTTTCATGTACGGGTTCACTTCATCTGTCTCGGGCGCTATTGTAACTTCAAGGTCTGGATATACGCTGACCACGCCAGGTATTTGAAGCAATTGTCCCACTTGGTTTCCTTTAAGCTCAATCGCTACACCATTCAGGGCATATGCATATTCTTCCAATACTTCATGTTTGATTTTCTTCTGAGTGAGGCTATGTACAAATGACTGTTGTTGTTGCTCAACTTGAGTCACAGCCTTTGTTTCCATAGAGGAGGTAAAAGATTTTCCGGAGAGGGTTGATTCACCTTGCGCTACTGCAACAGGTTTATTGGAAAGCTCAACGATCACTCGGGTGTTCTCTCCACCCAGACCTTCCAAGCTTTTATCCAAAAATGGATCTGCGGCAATTTTTGCTTCCCGTCCTGCAAGAATCTCTCTCCATTGTTTGGCTTCGGCTGTACTGGGTAAGTTGTCAAGCTGAATAACTGAATCTGCGGGAGCGGCTCCAGCCGCGGGGAGAATAATGGAAAAGACCATCAGAACACTTAATAACGTGGATATCAATCGTTTACTCAAGGCTTTGCCCCTCCTTTTAAATGTGAATACGTCACCAAATGATGGGTTCCTGCTGTGTTTGTGCGTACTGCAATACGCCTCCAATTTCACCGCCTATCTGCAAGAAGATTGACCCTTGGTAAATTATTCTATCAAAATACCACATTTTCCTTCTAAATACTTACAAATATGATATAGAAATTACTTATATGGGTCTTGAGTATGATAAAAATATCCATTTGTAATTATTTGTCGTTTGAATATTTCATTTTTAAAATAATACATCAAAAAAAAGACCAAGAGCCTCTTTATCCGAAAGAGGCTCTTGGTGTATAGGGGAAGCGTGGTTAGTATACAAAGAATACCGGAATTCGTTTAACATCGATAAAATTGCTACATATCGCGAAATTTTACTTTATTCTGGCTTCACGGCTTCAATACGCAGGCGCTTGTAATCGGCATACATCGCATCATCTTTCCAAAGGTGAGACATCACGATCTGACTGGTTTCATGGCATATTTGTTGTATCTCTTCATGACTGAGACTCTCAAAATAGTCCCCTCCAAAATGAGCCAACCAGCCTACTATACCCTGCTCACCATCTGCTAGTCTCGTAGGACGGTCGTAGTGATAGGCCTGTCGCACCACAAATCCACGTTGCTCTAAAATATGGCTATATTCTCCGATCGAAGGAAAGTACCAAGGGTTGCGTTCCGATGCACGAATGCCCGTGTTTCGCTCCATAACCTGCTCTAATGCATTCACAATGGTCTGCACGTTCCCTTTACCACCGAACTCTGCGACAAAACGCCCTCCGGGCTTCAAAGATTTCCATATACTATCCACCACTAATCGCGGGCTTCGCATCCAGTGCAGGGCTGCATTGGAGAAGACGGCATCATACAGTCTATTCGTCTCAAACTGATGACCGTCTCCTTCCACGAACTCAAGTTCAGGGAATTTCTTCCTCGCACGGCGAATCATGTCCGTCGATGCATCCATGCCAATAACTTCAGCTCCAGTCAGAGAAATTTCATGCGTCAAATCCCCCGTCCCGCAACCCAGATCAAGAATGTATTCCCCTTTTTGGGGTTGAAGCCAAGAGATCAGATTTTTGCCGTATCCGGACACAAAAACCAGTTTGTTGTCATACTCATCTGCTTGCCATTGATTTAATGATTTCATGGATACCACCGTCGCTTTCGTTATTGATATCCTCATTGTGGCACAGAATTGTTTATTATTTAAATATATAAATTCTATATTGTTTATAGGTATAACCAATAAAAGCGCTAACGAAGCGGATGCTCCGACGAACCATTGGGGGTTCTCTTCCCTTGAACGAAAAAGAAGAAGCTTCCCGAAGGAAGCTTCTTCTTTTTTTACGTCCCAGGAGGGATTCGAACCCCCGACCGACGCCTTAGAAGGGCGTTGCTCTATCCAGCTGAGCTACTGAGACAAATATGTATAATAAATTTTCGGCGCGGTTCTTATTATACTCTGATTTCTATATTTTTCAATAGTTTTATAAAAAAATTAATAATTATACTTAAATGCGGGTTCAAAAAGTCCGGTTTTCAGTACCGAGAAGATGGAATGAAGCTAGAAATGGAGTAGCGGAGCGTAGGCAAACTACGTGAGCAACTACATTGTTTCCAAAGGAAACAACCTTCGTAAGCATCCGCTTATTTCGGCTGAATTCCATATTCGATGTTGATGATGCCACTAGGCATCATTCGTAATCAAAGGCGATAAATGTACTTTTCGGTATTATTCTCATACTCCAGTCCCTTTGAGAATATGATAGCTTGAACCAGGTTATATTGAGGAGATTGGGACATTTAGAGTAAGATTAACATCAGACATTTTCAATGTCAGAATTGCTGGGTAATCTTTTGCATACATACATTTCAATGATCCATTGAAGGAGAGAATCGTCATGAGACAGCTTTTATCAGCCCTATCCTATTTCAGTATTTTCTTTGCCCCGTTCCTGTTTCCGATCATTATATGGATTGTTGCCAAGGATGATTACATTGAGGGACATGCAAAACGCGCCTTATTCTCACATGTATTCCCCTTTCTCGCTGCCATTCCGTTATTTTATTTCTTCGTGACTGCGCATAGTCTGGGTTCCGCCGTTGGGTTTGTCATTCTATTCTTTGTGATTTACGGATTAAGCTTTGTGTACAATGTGGTTAAAGGGATTCAAGTGTTGCGCGAGTATGCTTGATCACATCTCCACCTGATCTGACCATCGCATAACAAAACCCGCCGTTCAACAACGGCGGGTTTTTCCAGTTACAGATACAGTCAGAGCAACCAGCAACAGCAACAGGTCACATCTACATATAGCTCAACATCGAACTCTATCCCACTATCGCCACATGTGTTGCTGGAGCGTTACCTGTTAAGCCTGCCCGATCAGATAACGCTGAAGTGTTGGACCAAGCAAACCAAAGGAAAACAACTCACTTTGAAACCGAGCTTTATCTTCTTCTACTGTCATACCTTCGCTGTTCTCAAATGCGGTATCTGTCGCCTCTTCAAACGCAGTATGCATATTATTGTTATACCAGTCGATCGCCGAATCGGAGTGATTGCGTACAATCCGAACAACTTCCAGCGAATTTCCGGGCTGTGTTGAAGCCACGTATACAAGTAACGACGGATCTCCGGCATTTCCAGGCTGCACTTCAACCTCTGCACAAGACAATCCATCCACCTCGGTTAATCTGCGTATTTTGGCATCTTGAATGGCATACATTCGTCATCGCGCTCCTTTTCCTTTGTGCTTATCATGTACTTTGTTCAATCTGGTATCGTGTCTCTGGTGTGCCCAATCGGTAAATCTCTCGATACACCTGTTGTAATACCGTTTCATAAGCTCGGTTTACGGACTCCTCCGGTGTATCTGGCCATGGGAATACCATGCCAGGAAAGGCCTCTTCCTCCTTTTCCTGCATGAGGCTCAGCAGTCCCAGTAATTGCTCCGCTTCCTGCGGCGTTGCCTGAATGATCCATTCATATGATGTTACCGACGGATCCGGAATAACGGAGCGGCCCATGACAGACACATAATACTTCATACTGTCCATTGCATGTTCTCTCCTTCACAGGCATGTTGAGGCCGTTGTCCCTAGAACTAGTTTCCGAAGAGGACAGACATTTTATGCCTGCTTTCGGCATATATTTGTTACGACCTCTGACGAAAAGACAACATTTGCTGGTTGCCAGTAACTAAGCAGCCATACGGATGAATGACTCGACCAAGAAAGGATGAACAAACCATGTGCGGTATTACCGGCTTCATACAGTGGAATCGGGATTTGACCCAGGAATCAGAGCTGCTGGTCCGTATGACGGATAGCTTGTCGAACCGGGGGCCCGACGCTTCAGGTACATGGATCTCCAATCCTTGTGCCTTTGGACATCGGCGTCTTAGTGTAATGGACCCCGAGAACGGCGCACAGCCCATGCATGCGTTACAGGGAGATACCTCCTATACCGTCGTGTATAACGGAGAACTATACAATGCACCCGAGTTGAAAAAGGAATTGCTCCAGCGGGGGCATCAGTTCCGGACGCAATGTGATACGGAAGTGTTGCTCGCCTCTTATATTGAGTGGGGACCGGCATGTGTTGACCGGTTTAACGGTATTTTTGCTTTTGCCATATGGGATGGGGGACGCGAACAGGTTTTTATCGCACGAGATCGCCTTGGCGTGAAACCTCTGTTCTACAGTAATAACAAAGACACTCTCGTATTTGGTTCAGAGCCCAAAGCTCTGCTTATTCACCCTGATGTGGAAGCCGCTGTTGGCCCGGAAGGATTGGCCGAAGTATTTATCGTAGGGCCTGCACGGACACCAGGACACGGCGTATACTCTTCACTAAGCGAACTCAAGCCTGCGCACGCGCTGATCTATAACCGAAACGGTATCCGAACCTATGCCTACTGGAAACTGGAAAGCCAGAACCACGAACATAACCTGGAAGAGACGGCAGCAGAGGTACGCTCTCTCTTGCAAGATACACTGGAGCGCCAGTTGGCTTCGGATGTTCCAGTATGCTCTCTTTTATCAGGAGGACTGGACTCCAGCGCCTTGTCTGCATTAGCCGTTGATTATTACAAGCGAACCGGGCAAGGCCAAATCAGTACGTATTCTGTCGATTATGTGGATAACGCCAAGCATTTCCAGGCGCATTCCTTTCAGCCGGGTGCAGATGGACCCTGGATTAAGCGAATGGTGGATGAACTCAAGACCGACCATCACTGGATTGAGATTGAGAACGGAGAACTGATTCATGCACTGACACAGGCCATGTTAGTCAGGGATCTGCCAGGTATGGCAGATGTAGACTCCTCGCTCTATTTGTTCTGTAAAGAAATCAAAAAAGGGGCCACCGTTGCCATTTCAGGCGAAGCAGCGGATGAAGTGTTTGGCGGTTACCCCTGGTTCCATCGAGAAGATATGCTGAACTCCGGTACGTTTCCGTGGTCTGTAGCACCTGATATGCGAGCAGCGTTGTTATCCCCGGATATTCGGGAATGGATTCGGCCACTCGATTATTTGGCAGACCGCTATTCGGATGCAGTGGCTGAAGTGCCTCTGTTGGATGGGGAAACAGGTAAAGCTGCACAAATGCGGGTGATGTCCTACCTGAATATTACACGTTTCATGCCTACACTTCTGGATCGCAAAGACCGGATGAGCATGGGGGCAGGACTGGAAGTGCGGGTACCTTACTGTGACCATCGTCTGATCCAGTATGTGTTTAACATCCCTTGGGAAATGAAAATAACGGGCGGACGGGAAAAAGGTATTCTGCGTAAAGCACTCGAAGGTGTCCTGCCTGACGATGTGTTATATCGCAAAAAGAGTCCGTATCCGAAAACACATAATCCGCAATATCTGGCCGCGGTCAAACAGCAGGTACTTGATATCCTGGATGATCCCACTTCGCCGATTTTGCCTTTGATCGACAAAACTCAGATCCGGAATCTTGCGTCTTCACCAGATGCAGCTTCCAATCTTCCCTGGTTCGGACAGTTAATGTCGGGTCCCCAGTTATTTGCATATCTGACTCAGATCAATACCTGGTTGCGGACATATAAAGTCGCTATTCGTTAAGATCAAGTTATGCATTGATTCAGCATGATGAATTATTTAAGGGTGCCCAAACAGTAACTACTGTGTTTGGACACCCTTTTATTACTTTTTTATAAGAATCTCTGTACGTATGCGCTCGTTCTTCATCCACATTCCACTCAGTTCGATTTATTGCACTTTGAAACGACTGACGGTCTGTTGCAACTGTTCTGCCATCAAGGAGAGATCATTGGCTGCGGAAGCAATCTCCTGCATCGCAGACAACTGCTCCTCTGAAGATGCACTCACTTCTTCTGTTCCAGCGGCCCCCGTTTCGGTCACTTCCATGATTGTTTTCATAGACCTATTAATCTGTTCTACCCCTGTTGACATTTGCTCAATTGAAGCAGAGACTTCCTGTGTTTGCCCCGCTACGCCCCCAACCGCCTCACGAATTTCATCAAATGTGGCTCCCGCCTGGTGAACAAGTGTAATCCCCTCTTGAACCTCTGCGGATACAACCACCATAGATTCAGCAGCATTTCGCATTCCCTTCTCAATCGATGCCACCAATGGAACAATTTGATTAGCAGAAAGCGCAGACTGCTCAGACAGCTTCCGAACCTCTGTAGCAACAACCTGAAACCCTCTTCCCTGTTCGCCAGCTCGTGCAGCCTCAATAGCAGCATTAAGGGATAGGAGATTCGTCTGTGCTGATATTTCCGAGATGCTGTCCACCATTTTCACAATATCCTGAGAGTGTCTGCTCAGTTCCTGGATCACGACCGACAGATTCGACACCGTCCCTTGTATAGAATTCATTTGACCTATCGCAGACTGAACTGACTCGCTACCCGTTATTGTTTTTACGGAGACTTTGGTAGCTTCTTCAGACATATGGAGTGTGTTCTCCGTAACTTGTTGAAAGCCTGTCGTTAACTCATTCATCGTCTGGAATCCATCACTCGCCATTCGAACCTGTGTATCCATACCTGTTGCAATCTCACCCATTGTGATGGCCACTTGCTCTGTGGCGGTTGCTGTCTGTTCGGTGCTTGCCGTCAACTCCTCTGAAGAGGCAGCTACCCGTTCTGCACTGTCTCCTACCTGATGAATGAGTGTACGCAAATTTGCAGACATGATGTTAAAGGCTTGGGCGAGATCACCAATCTCATCCTTGTTACGGACCACAATAGGCTCACCAGTCAGATCTCCGTCTGCAATCCGGCTCGCGGATTGGGCAATAGCAGCAACAGGCAAGGATATCATTCTGCCAATGACATACGCCACAAGTGCCCCGATTAGAAGAGAAGCCACTCCAATAATTGCAATCCACCTAAGGACCTGCACAATCTGAAGATTAGCCTCCACAACGCCTGAGTTCATGGCATCTTGTTGATGCGTTTCCATACCTTCCACAATGCCTTCAAATTCAGAGATCAGACTTGGGGCTGTATCCTTCAGTAATCTTGAGATTTCACTGTTATTCCCCTGTCTTGTCAATGTCATAATCTGCTGCGCAAGTTCATAATATTGGCTCATCGCTTCATCCGATCGTGAAAGGTAATCTTTCATCTTTGAACTTGAAACTGATGATTTTAATTCTTCATTTAATGCTATGTAATCTTCATAAGCTTTATTAAATGCCTGTTCGTTCTCCGCACTGTCTTCCAGAATATAATTTCTCAAAGCAATCTGCTGTGATTTAAGATCAATCGACATATTTTTAATGAGTAATAGTTTGCTTGTTCTATCATTAATTAATTCTGTATACGTTTTCTCAACGGCTATAAACTGCGTATATGTTATAACCGTTATAGCCACCAATAATAACAGCACAGATGAGAAACCCATAAGTAATTTACGGCTAATTGAGATTTTTTTCATGTGTACTCCCCCGAAAGTTCAGATAACGTGCATGATACTTCTTACATCCACCCTCCTTTCAATTAAATTGAGACTTTAGACCCAATTAAAAATATAATTCGCGATTATATGTACAAATACTATTCATAACAGGGTCTTTTTTCCTGTTCATACTAACCCATAAAATATAAAATTTGAATCATAAACTTAAAAATATTATTTTTCAAAATTGTCAAGGCCCTTTTAATAAAGAACACAAACACTAACTCTAGTCCGGTAAAACAAAAAAACACCTTCCAGAAGGCAAGTCCAAACCAAAGGTCTGATCCTGCCTATACTAAAAGATGCGTTTGAAGTTACGCTGATATGTGGTTTAGAAACGGATAAACCTATTCCAGCTCCCCAGTGGAATAGCTAAATATGAAATGCCGGTCAACGAATCAATACCGGATTACGTTCAAGCAGCCCGCTGCCAAACGTTTCCCTGAACGGGGAATCCTCCATATGGATATAACCGATGTAACAGCCACATTTTTTCATGCGACAGGGCCGATCCTCAGACAAAGCCTGCAAACCATCGCGATATAGATGTCCAATGATTCGTCGATCCTTGTAACATCTCTTCACATGCCCGGACCCCTGTATATAAAATACTTCCGAACCGGCAGCACATCGTTTGCCCAAGCTCTCATAATCCTGCAGATTACCTTCAAAAAGCGGATCAAGCCCACGTAAAAACTGAATCTCTTCCGGCGTGTAATACTTGGGCCGATCTTTGAAGGCATTAACCCACATATACACATCATCCGGCAAAGCCTGTCTCATGGACTCAATTGCGGGGAAAGCACTACGGAGTCCGACAGTACCGACACTAAAAGCAAGTCCCATCTGACGCAAGGTCAGACATTGTTTAACAAAAGAAGCCTCTTTTGTCTCACGAGGATGATACGTCGCCCAAAAGGCCGCTTTATTCGCATCCAACTCCCTCGCCCAATCCAGTTTGACGGACAGGTTGGTTTGAATTGCAACCTTATCCACATGTGGCATATGTGACAGCTCAACCATCGCTTCCCGGTACCACCGACGCACCAAAGCTTCACCATAGGGATTGAAGAAAATCGAAAATTGATGCCCAGCACTCTCTTGCTCCCTGACCCAATTCACAAATTGACGCAATTGTTGTTCATCCACTTCCAACGTCTCTTTGGAATCCACGGTTTTGCTAAAAGGGCAGTATGGACAGTCGTAATTACAGGAAGACAACTTCCCCCGATAATACAAAGTCGCTCTCATGAGAAAACAAACCCTTCCATCTGTTCACGAATTTCGGCAGATATAAGCCAATCTCCAATCGCATCGGAGTAACCCAGTCCTTCTTCTGTCAGACGCAGCACCTGCTTGTCCTCATCACTCTCCAACTCCGCCATGCCCTCTGTCAACAGTTCAGCCAACCAGACATAGTCGGACATCACATCGGTACCAAAGCGTTGTTGGTAGTCAGACAACGTCAATCCCTCCCGATGCAGCAAGGCTTTCAGAATAAAGCGACGTCTCTGTTCCTCACCGCTTAACACGATGCCATAATCCGCCACATCGTAGCGCTCGGTTGCCACATAATCGGCAATGATGCTCTGTGTGGCCTTGTAACTCACGCCATACTTGGAAGCATAATGTACTTCACTCGTATAAGAGCGTGCGCCACACCCCAGACCAACCATGCCTTCCTCCTGACAGCTGTATGGCAGAAGTGCTTTCGAGGACGACTGTTCTTTGGCAAATCTGCGCATGGAATATTGCACATAACCTTTACTTTTTAAAGTCTCACGTGCAGCTTTATACAGTTCCATCCGAATATCAGGTCCCTGACGTCGAATATCATCAGGTTTCACGATTGTATTTTCCCGTGTATACAAGGGATAGATGAAGATTTCGCCCGGTTCGTAGGCCAGAACTCTTTCCAGTGAATATATCCACGATTCCACCGTTTGACCCGGCAAACCATAGATCAGATCCAGATTTAACAATGGGAAATCATACCGAGTAAGCTTCTCAAGCGCTCGTTCAACTTCCTGCGGTTTTTGTGGACGATAGATGGCAGATGCTTCAGCTTCAATAAAACTCTGGATGCCCATACTGACACGATCCACACTTCGTTCCTTCATGATGGCCAGCTTGGCTTCCGTAACGGTATCCGGCGACGTTTCCACCGAAATCGATGCTTGTGCAGGGTCCAGCCCCATCACATGTTCAGCAATATCAAACAGACGATTCAACTGAACCTCATTTAATAATGTAGGCGTTCCCCCACCAATCGCGAACCGCGAATACGGTCTTCGAGATGTAATAGGTGCCCACTGCTTCGCCTGACGTTCCAGCGCATCTACATAGCGTTCATGCGTATCTTCCCGTCGATCCGGCAGTGTGAACAGATTACAGAATCCGCAACGAGCAGCACAAAAGGGAATATGCATATATAAAAAATACGTATCGGTATTCTCTCGTTCCCACAGTGGCCCTAACGGCAGTGGTGGGTCAAGCTCCCGATAGGCGGTCTTGTGTGGGTACGAGTATAAGTAAGAACGATAAGGGAATGCCAGTACTTCACTGAGACTTGTAGCTTTATCGGATCCGGACTGTGTGGAATGGCCTGTTGTTGTATGTTGTATATGTTTCTCCATCGGTTTCCTCCTGTCTCCGGTTGTTGTCCTCATAAGATCAATACATTCTATACTAAAAATTCACGGTAAGGCACCGTCCACACCACATCATGTGCGAGCCGGTGTCCTTGATACCCGTCTTCACCGTAAGCTGTACCATGATCGGAAAAAGCTAAACAAAAGGCAGGCCGGGCGCGTTTTCTCATCGCCTCAAACAATGGTCCAAGAGCCTCATCTACATATCGAAGTGCAGCTCGCTGAGTCTCCACCGAGTCCTCCTTGGCTCCTTCTACAAAGTAACGATTGGGTCCATGAATGGCAGACACGTTCAAAAACATAAATATCTTTTCATCCGGCGCTGTCTGTTCAAGCAACTTTAATGCATGCTGTACCTGATGCTCTGTCGATTTGGGGTTGGTTACCCCAAAGTTCATTCGCCAGTAGCTCTGTTGGAAATAGCCGGGCAATACTTTCGCAAGCGGGTTTTTTTTCGTAAAAAAGATGACGCCGCCAATACAGATGGTACGGTAACCTTCAGTTGCGAACCCGGATACGATATCCGGTGTATCAAACAGCCAGGTGTGCGGATGTGTTTTGAGCCCAGTATTTCGGGAATGAAATAGCCTTACATGAGATGCCTTATCTGTATTGGCAGGAGTCGGCATAAAACCACCAAAAAAAGCATGGTGCGCCGCATATGTAAAACTGCCTGGGGTATGACGCTTCTCCCACGGACCCGAACCACACAGATTAGGACAATTCTCCTCTTCCAGCTTGGCTACGTCATAGCGTAACGTATCCAGCGTAATCATTAACAGATCATGGGAGCCCACAATGGTGTTCATATCAGGCATGTTGAATAGGCTCCTTTCGTAAAAGTTCCATTTCCCACTCATAGGTTCCGAGGCCATGATGCTCAACCCTGTATAACAGATCTCCAAACGGATTCACATCCAGCACATAAGCACGCGGATTCGAACCACTAGTAAGCATCACATCAATCCCGGCTGACCACGAGTTGGGAAATGCAGACATGGCTGCTTGCGCTGCCGACCGAACCAGCGACATCCGCTGTTCACCCAGCCCTGCTTCAGCAGGCAGCATACGTTCATTGCGCAGATGCAGATTGGTAATTGGCGTATGGCTCAACCGCATAATCGCATGACCTGCCTGTCCACCCGCAACCAGTTGGCGGATATCATAGGCCCGTTGATCAAGCGTGGCTTTGGGCATCCATCGTTCAATCTGCGCACCTTCTGCACATAACCAGTTCATCAGCGTAGTAATCTCTTCACTGCGGGTATACTTGCGTAGACGTCCTTCATTGAAGAAAATCCTCTTGCCCTGTCTCTGTTCCACCCCCATCGTTGTTACAGCGATTTCATCACCCGTTCGAGGATTGACTTGATAGGCAACAACTCCTGAAGCCCCGGAGCCGCACGCAAGCTTCACAAACACACGATGCATCTCGGCAGACTTCATTGAGCTACGCAGGTCCATATAATTACGGATTGGCCGCGAAAATTGCAGCGCCGGAGGTACATCAACTCCATGTGAAGATAGATGTTGCTGACAAGTTCTCTTGTCAAACATCAATTGGATATCGGCGGGATCATTCATGAATCGGACTTCAGACCATATCTCCCGAGACTCACGGCCGATTCGATCCAAGCATGCTTTCCAGCCACGAAACCACTGGGCGGGAGCGTAGATTCTTCCCCACTCCTGTTCCAGCGCAAGTGCCTGTTCTGCGGAAAATGCTTCTGTACCCATCCCAGCCGTTAATGTTGACGAATCATTCATAGCTCCAAGGAACAGTAGTTCACGCTCCACGTCCCAATCCTCACCAGGAGCATCAATCCGAATCAGGGGTACAGGCAGATTGAAATCTACTGTATCAGCGATGGTTCGTCCGTGTCTCCAATTCTGCAGCAATTGAGCATATGGCAGTACAACCGCAGGTTTCAGACCCAATCTATGCCTAGCCTCTTGCAGCCCTTGTGTTCGTCGGTTATCAGGGTTTCCGATCAATAAAAAGGGCTGATCTTGTGTTAGACCATGCACATCTATTGGCTGGTGCAGGCTTTCATTCATTTCCTTTACACCTGACATCGACTATTCCGTTAACGATGGATAGCGCCAGTCATCCTCATCACTCTGTTGCTGGTCGCTAACATCTACAGATATACCCGATCGGTTCCAGCGACTGATCATTTCATTGGTCATGTAATGGTAACTTAGATCAAGATGTTTCAGTTTCTTGATCTTGTCACTGGCAAGCAACGCCTCAGCCCCTTCATCGGACAACGTTCCTTGCGATAGATCCAGTACTTCAAGTTGATCCAGAATAGGTGCTTCAGCTGCTGCTTTGGCAATCTCATCCTGAATTTCACTGTCTTTCAGACCCAAGTAAACCAGCTTTGGAAACAATCCTTTTTCTAGCAAAGGAAGCACATCTTCAAGTGATCCATTGAAACCATAATTATCCACACCCAGGTACAGTTCCAGTTTACGCAATTCAGGCAACTTGGCATGGGTGATTGAAGATAACACTTCTTTCGGGAGACCACCACATATAATAATCAATTCTTCAAGCTTGGCATGCTGGAGTGGTTCCAGACTGAGGCCGCTACTGCCCATTACAGAGAATGATTTTAATTCTGGAAAGGCACCTAACAGTGGTGTGAGATTTGTCTGGATAATCCACGATACTTCACATTCTTCGAATCCCATATCTCCAATAAACAGTTTCTTCAATGACGGAAAGCTTGGAGCAGACTCGACAAGCGTACCTATGAACTCGTCAGGCGAATTTTCATAAGCCTGTCCCCAATCTCCGATGACCAGACTTTCCAATGAGCTAGCCTCCGGTTTAGCTGCCAGTTCCTTAATTAATTTTTCCATACGAATGCCGTCCTCATAATCATCGTAAGATACAACAAGCTTCACTTCTTGCATGAGTAGATCCCTCCATTTAAGGTTCATATGTGATTCGTTAGTTTGAATGTTAACCCATACCACACAAGGCTTGCAACTTCTTCCAACTCCAGTCCCAATGAGATTCCCAATCGTGCAATGTAAACCATTTCTAATGTAGGTACAAGAACATACGTTCTGATATGTAGTCGCAGAAATAGCTATCTTCAATTAGGTATATGGATGGACCCTCACCAAACCCGATCAAACACTTCATTTCATAGAAAAAGCGTTAATGGCGGATGAAGCATCCCATCGGAATGCTTCTGTCCTTCCATTAACGCTTTGATGTTCACATATCATGAAGTTAAATCAAGTTGTTTCATTTAGTCTTAGCCTTCAAGTCTGGATACAAGCGCTCTCAGCGCATGACCACGGTGACTAATCGCCTGTTTTTGCTCAAGCGTCAGCTCTGCCATCGTCATCTCGTATTCAGGTACATAGAAGAGTGGGTCATATCCAAAACCGCCAGCACCTGCAGCTTGAGCCGTAATCCAGCCTTCCGCAGTGCCTTCTGATTCATACTTATCACCTGTTGTCGGATCGTACAGGACCAGCGCACAAACGAAACGAGCCGGACTTAGTAGCGGCTGCTCGGTGTCCTCACCGGATTTCAACGTCTCCAGCAACTTCGCATTATTCTGTGCATCCGTTGCTCCTTCGCCTGCATACCTCGCTGAATATACTCCCGGCTCACCATCCAACAGGTCTACACATAAACCTGAATCATCTGCCAGAACCGGCAAACCAAGCGCATCACCAACCGCTTTGGCTTTCTTCCAGGCATTCTCCGCAAACGTTACGCCATCTTCTACGACATCCGGCAGCTCCGGATAGTCAAACATACTCTTAACCTCTTTGCCAAGTGGTGCGAAAGCATGAGCGAATTCACGGACTTTCCCCGCATTGCGGGTTGCAACAATGAGGATTGGGCTGTCCAAACTCATCTTAGGCTTCCCCTAATCCACGCGCGCCGATCTTGAGCGCAATCGGTCCAAGCACTTCTTTTTGACGCTCAATCATCTCCAAAATCCCCTGCTCGCCCAGTTCCAACATGGCGTTCAGCTCACGGCGATCAAATGGTGCTTCCTCACCTGTTCCCTGAAGCTCGACGTATTTACCGCCACCTGTCATCACCAAGTTCATGTCTACCTTGGCTTTGGAATCTTCATCATAGTTCAGATCCAGTACAGGCTGTTCACCCACAACACCCACACTTACTGCGGCAATGAAATCCGTAATCGGGAATACTTGCAGTTTGTGCTGTTGGGAGATCTTGTTCACGGCAAGTGCCAGCGCTACAAATGCACCGGTAATGGACGTTGTGCGTGTGCCTCCGTCAGCTTGAATAACATCACAGTCCAAGGTAATGGTACGCTCACCAAGAGCCTGCAGATTAACTACCGAGCGCAGTGCCCGACCAATCAGACGCTGGATTTCCATGGTTCGTCCAGTTAATTTGCCACGATTGGCTTCACGTTGGTTCCGGGTATGTGTTGCACGTGGCAACATGGAATATTCAGCTGTTACCCAGCCTTTACCCTGCCCTTTCATAAAGGGTGGTACACGTTCCTCTACTGTAGCTGTACAGATCACCTTTGTATCTCCAACTTCAATCAGTACAGAGCCCTCGGCGTATTTATTCGTGTTCACTGTTAAATTCAGCGGGCGCAGCTGTTCGCTGGTTCGTCCGTTTGATCTCATATTTTCTGCCTCCTACGACTTAAGCATCCTGTAATGTTGAACTTATTCACACTTTTAGAGATTGTTCAAAAAGCTCGCTTTTGATTACGAAAAATGCCTTAAGGCATCATCAGCATCGAATATGGAATTCAGCCGAATAAGCATAAGCTTACGAAGTATGTTTCCTTCGGAAACATTGTAGTTGCTCACGTAGTTTGCCTACGCTCCGCTACTCCATTTCTAGCTTCATCCCATCTTCTCGGTACTGAAAACCGATCTTTTTGAACACGTATTTTTACTAATCCCTTATATTTTACCAAAGAGTTCGGTTAAAAGCATCCTTAAGCATTCCTTGGTCTTTAAATCGGAATTTCGTTGATATATTCAGGCTTGGAAACCGGCGCACTGTAATCCCTGTTGTCGTCACCCATGACCGTTTTTTGGCCGTTCCACTCGATCTGTACTTTGGCATCCTTGCTGGCTGTGTTCTCCGCAGTGGTTAATACGACAGATTGTAACAGCTCGCTTGGCACGATATCCCCTTCGGCAAACATATCATCTTTCAAGGCAACCGTGACCGTGCCATCCTCTGCCGTTTTGACCGATTGCAGCTCCGTTCCGCCTGTCATGACCTCTTCCAGTTCTCCATCTTTGTCAGGTCCTTTGATCAGTTCGTTCAATGCTGCCTGCACCCGATCTTCACCAGGTGTAACCAGACGTGTCACTGGAACATAATATTGGATGCCCGCTGGCGAAGCAGCGGAGAAATAGACCGTTACCGGGCTGCTGTTGGTCACAAACGTATCACCCAGATCCAGATTGATTCCCACAGCCCGATTCAGCGGTTCAGGCAACGGCGTGCTGTTCACAGGCATTTGTGTTAACTTTTTGCCATCCACCCAAATCTGCACATTCTCCACATCAGGCGTTCCCGTCAATGTCCACGTGACAGCTTCTAGCATTTTCCGTTCTTCCTTCGCATCATACTTGGCAAAATTACCCGAGAACTCAACAACCGCCAGCTTGTCATCCGCGTGAATCGTTACATTCTGCACAACCGTTCCCTGCGGGAGAACGCCCTGGAATCCTTCAGGCAGCATACCCGCATAGGCCCCGCCTGTGACAAGTGTATCCAGAGCTGTCTTTGGACTGCTTGCGTCTGTTCCAGAAGGAAGTGTCAGGGATACCGGAGCGAGCAGCCCCTGCTGGTCTTGCAGATATACCGTCGTTAACGGGAGCATTGCGAGTGCTCCATTCCCTTCGGCCGCTTGAATCATAGCCGCTTCCTGGATGGGCGGTGGTGGATCAACAGCTTCGGAAGACTGTGCTCCAAACATGCCGCAGCCTGACAACACCATAGGAATACTCAGCAGCGCTGCTGCCGATACCGTACGCAAAGAATGGATCTTTCTCATGATCACGTTCCCCCTCATCATTTTTACAGTTTGTACTACCATGTATACGAGCCTTTGTCCAAAAAATAACTAAAAGATAATAAGAAAAATGTCTATCAACGCACTTTCACGGAAGGCAGACCGTTTTTAGCTGAAATTTTTCATGTGTTAATCGAATTGTTCAACTTCACTGAAACTTATAATTTTATTATCTTAAAGAAACGTAAACCAGGTTAATAACGTATTAGGAAGCAAGAGTAGGGACATTGCTAACTTCAGAGGAGGAATCGCCCATGGAACATCCTGAGCAAGAAAAAATCCCTTACAGCCTGAATAGCCGCAAGGTGGCGGAGGCAACAAGGGAATGGCTGCATAAGCGGGGCGTCACGATCCCTGAGATCGCAGAGCTGGTCATGTTATTGCAACAAAAATATTATCCAGGTCTTACGATGGAAGAATGTATCGAAAATGTGGAGATGGTTCTCCGTAAACGTGAGGTACAGAATGCTGTTTTGACCGGAATTCAGCTTGATATTCTGGCAGAACAGGGGCAGCTCATATCTCCTTTGCAGGAGATGATTGAGAACGATGAAGGACTGTATGGCGTGGATGAGATTTTGGCATTCTCCATCGTCAATGTATATGGCAGCATTGGATTTACGAATTATGGTTATGTGGACAAGCTGAAACCAGGGGTGCTTGAACGACTGAATGACAAGAGCCTGGGCCCTGTCCACACGTTCTTCGATGATATTGTCGGTGCGATTGCATCAGCAGCGAGCAGTCGGATCGCCCATCGCAAACAATCCGAGCTTGAAGAAGCACTGGGAGAAAAACCTGTTAGTGATGACGCCGTATAATGCGTAAATCGTTTCATAAATGAAGCCATGTGGAACATTGGACATGTGTATGGATGCTTCGTGAAATGACTGTTCAATAAAATAACTGTTCATGCAAAAAAGCGGCCTGATGGCCGCTTTTTTGCATGTGTAACGATACATATTGGATAATCCACATTTTATTATTTCAGATGTTTAGGTCGTACCGTTCCCACCAAACCAAAACCTTCAACCCAATTCTGCTCGGAAGGTGAACCAGATGTTGCCCGTTTCGGTCCAATCGTGATTTCCGGGCCTTTGCGTTCTCTCAACATGCCACGCAACACCGTGATACCGAGAATGCTGAGTCCGGTAAATACATATATCATCCGCATGATGATGTTGCCAGAATCCGTTCCGGTAACCATGCCGTGAACCAGCAGACCAATGAACACCGGATAGGACAACATGTGGAACATGAACCACCATTTACGGCCCAGCTTGTTCCGCAGATCACTGGATAACAGGACAATCACTAATCCGTAGAAGGCTAACGTTCCCAGACCACTGCCGATCGGATGTACGGAGGCGGTAAAAGGAATCAGAAGTTCTCCCCAGGTAAATGGGCTGTAATGATCAATATATAACGTTAATGCGTGCACGAGTCCAAGTCCGAAGGCGAGCCAGGTCGTTCGGGTATGCCATTTGAACATGGCTGCTTTTGGTTTGCCTTTGGCCATAGGCATCCCTTGCGCAATACCCAGAAACACACCGGCAAAGAGCAACACATAAGCAGCAATTCCACTAATTCGAATGATATTCCACGTTGGCAGGTAATCTACAATCCATTGTGCCATAACCGGCTCCCCCATATCTGTTAGACTTGTCCTCGTTTATAATAGACTGAAGCGATGATCCGGATCAAAACCGGGCCAGTGCTCAGCAAGCGTATCCGTATTCCCTCTAAAATAATTACTCCCATCCCGTGTCATCCACAGGACGTCATGCCGATCGTAATGTCGGTTTAACCAGCCCACCGCCTCGGCACTCCCCAAAATGCATACCGTCTTGGCAATGATCTCGCATTGCGAAGCATGCTGTCCCAGAACGGTACACTGCAATACGTCCGTATCTGCCGGCTCCATCGTCCGGGGGTCAATGAGGTGGTGTGCAAAGCTTCCATCCGTATTCTGCCATTGTCTGCGGGAAATACCCGAAGTGGCAACAGCTCCTCGCTGTAAACGGATCGCTCCCGACATAGCACCCTGATTCTGCAAAGGATCTGCTACTTGCAAGGTCCATTGGGAATGGTCTGGTGAACCCCATACTTGAATATCTCCACCCGCGTTAATCAAACCCGCTGGAATATGCAATGTTCGCTGCAACCAGTCTGCGATACGCTCTACTGCCCAGCCCTTAACAATGCCTCCCAAGTCCAACTCAGCTCCGGGGTCCAGATGAACCATCCGGCTACCTTCCCGCTGGATCCAGCTCGGACGGCTGTGGTCATATCGATCTTCCATCCAGCCTGATGATTCAGGTGTTCTCGTTCGCAATACACGTTCAATTAATGGACGTTTCAATTGTCGTTGCTGCACCTTCTCGAAGCTTAGATCATATCCCGAAGCCTGAAGAGCCTGCGAGATACCCGGTTGAAAAATCCCTTCGGTCAGGCCAATATATCCATAGGCCAAACTCAAAACTTCATCCATCGCAGCGGAGATGGGCATCCATCCGGTTGAAGCATTCAAACGATTCAGTTCACTGTCTGCAACAAATCGGCTGAAGCGCTGCTCCTGCGTCTCAAACCAATTCTTCACCACGGTTGCTGCATGTTCAGCTTCTTCCCGCCCAGCTGACAGTTGCACTTCAACATCCGTGTTCATCGCACGGAATTGAAATCGGAGCGGACGAGCAACTTGCTCCGTGCGGCTCATGATGCACCTGTACGTGACTGATAGTTGCCACTGCTGTATCCGGAGTCTGTAACCTGGTTATTTTGCCCGATACGCTGAGAATCTGAATAATTCCCCTCGTTACTGGAGCTCTGATCTGGCCGAGCTGCTTGTGTGCTATCGGATGTTCCATTATATTGACTATCATTATTGTCATTGTCCTGCGTGTTCCAGTTGTTGCTGTCCGTTGTACTGTTGATCCATTCATCCATCACATCATCATGCGTATCCACTTGGCTTGAAGCAGTAACGCTTGTATCTGTGCCATTTGCTGCTGCATAGGCCACATCAAAGGCATCCGAAGTTCTTACATATTGAAAAAGTGCAGCCACAGTCAACGTTGCTGCCGCTGAAGCTTGCCATTTTCTCCATTGATTCCGTTTTCTTCTGGTCATCGCTCTTCCCTGCTTTCTTTAGCGAAGTTCATAGATGTATCATAGGCGCGCTGGCTTAAAAATAGATGAATGAACCGTTAAGAGAGGCTAAAAAGGCCCAGAACAGGTGAATTTCCTGTCCCGAGCCTCTATATAAGATCGTATTATCATTCCATATCGATATCATCATTCCGTTTAGATTTGAAAATAGAACGTGCCATCCGGTTGCTGCTCTTGCTTCACTAGTTCGCGTCGAATTAACTCCTGCAAATGGGCTAACGTCTCACTCATGGCAAACCGCAGTTGATGGGTACCCAGCCGATTGCCAAACATGTGCACACAGATGTCATAAGCATTCGCCGGTGACTCCTGAATTCGCTCCGTCATCTTCTGAAGACGTTCCTCGTGATGAGCCAGCAATTGAACTGTCCGTTCGTTGAACTGGGCAAAAGGATTCCGATGCCCCGGATACGCCTGCTTGACATTCAGCTCCCCAAGACGTTGCAATCCTTCCATATAAGACAATAATGGCTGAGGGTCACTGCCGGGTTGCAGACTAATATTCGGTGAAATCTGTGGCAAAACTGCATCTCCGCACAGAATCTCCATGGACTCCGGCGCATAAAAGGATAAATGGCCTGGGGCATGTCCACCCGTCTCCACAGCAACCCAACGTTTCCCGCCCATATCAAGCCACTCGCCATCTTCAATGGGTGTCACCTTCGGAAGTGGTGTGATCTGCGAAGTAAATGCCTTCATATGTTCATGTATCTGCTCAGTCTTGTCTTCCGGCATACCATGACGACCATAATAATCAGGTAATATTGTATTGATGCGTGAATCAGGTCCCCACATATAGTCGGCCTCTTGGCGGGAGCGTGTGGACATTCGAACGGGTGCCCCCGTCATCTGTTGCATCCAACCCGACAACCCAAGATGATCGGGGTGATGGTGGGTCAGTACAATTTGACGAATATCGCTAAAGGTCAGGCCGAGATCTGCCAGTGCTTCACTCCACTCCTGTTCTGTTTCCGAATTACGCGGTCCCGGATCTATAATAGTTATCTTCCCATCCGATTCTGATAACACATAACTGTTCACCCAACGTAAGGGAAACGACATGCTGATCTTGACCCGGTGTATGCCCTCTGTCATGGGCATCTCTTCTGTGCGCTTCATGTTATCCCCCTTCCAAACTGTCTCTGTTCACTCTACAGGACGACGACCAACAAAAATCATGCGCGGAGAAGTCTGCTCGTCATATTTCTCTTCGTCATAGCCGCCATGTACCTGATCTACCCGGAGTCCGGCGGCACTTAACATCTGACTCAGTTGTTCCCGTGTGTACAACTTCACACGTTCCTGATATACCCGCGGTTCATGTCCGGATGTGGTATCCGTAATGCGAATTTCCTTTTGCACAAACCCTTCCTCAATCTTGCGATACTCCTCAATACGCTGTCCTTCATCCTCTCGAACGGAGTGTTGCACCAGATGACGCGTTACATAAGCCGTATTCATAAAATCAATAATATAGCTGCCACCTGGGCGAAGCATGCGATGAATGGCACGTAATACTTTCAATTGTTCTCCGTCCTCCAGGAAATAACCAAACGATGTGAACAGATTAACTACAGCGTCAAAGCCACCTTTCAGCGGCAGTTCACGCATGTCTGCGTGACACCAAGATACTCGGTGTTCAGTGTCCATTAGGCGCGCTTCGCGTAAAAGTACATCGGACAGATCAACTCCGGTCACTCGCAATCCTGCATCAGCAAGTGCCATGGAGTGACGTCCCATACCGCAGCATAGATCCAATACTTCAGCATTCGGCTCAAGCTTCAACCAATTAATCATTTTATGTACTTCCTGATGGGCACCCTGCACATCCCGGTGCTTGTATACGAGAAGATAATCTTCTCCAAAACTCTTTTCATACCATTCCGTCATCCATTCTCGCCCTCCACTTGGTCACTGGCTCTCTATCTGTAGTACGCTATGTACAGGCCTGATCATTTCCACTAGCTTTAATGTATTGTAACGTCTTTATTCTGCAAACTCAAAAAAATCCAGTAATTTTCCAACATTGAAGAGCCAAAATGCACACGATATAATGTTAGACATATGCCTGCAAATCGGTTAATTATAAGAGGTTGTTCAAAAAGCAACAGGAGGTGTTCTTATGATTCGCATCGGACTTACCGGATGGGGGGATCAGGAAGATCTCTATCCAAACCGTACCAAAGCCAAAGACAAGCTCAGTCTATACGGACAATACTTCTCCACCGTGGAGGTGGATAGTTCCTTCTACGCCGTTCAGCCGCGGGATCGAATGGCGCGATGGGCCGCAGAGACGCCCGAATCCTTTGCTTTTATCATCAAAGCCTATCAGGGAATGACCGGACATCTGCGGGGCAAGCCCTACTTCACCAGCACGTCGGAGATGTATAAGGCTTTTCGGGAATCACTGGAACCGGTCATTGAAGCCGGCAAGATGCAGGCAGCCTTGTTTCAATATCCGCCTTGGTTTGAGTGCAATAAAGACAACGTGAAAGAGCTTCGTGAAGTGAAACTGAGAATGGAGGGCATTCCGTGTGCCCTGGAATTCCGTCATCGTAGCTGGTATGAAGGTGACATGCGCGAGCGGACGCTTTCGTTCCTGAAAGAGCAAGGCTGGATTCACAGCGTCTGTGACGAACCTCAGGCAGGTCTAGGTTCTATCCCCATCGTGCCACAGGCGACGGATTCCGAGATGACACTGGTTCGCATGCACGGACGTAATGTGTCCGGGTGGCATCAGAATGGTGCGCCTAATTGGCGCGAGACCCGTTATTTATACCGTTACAACAAGGAAGAATTGTTGGAATGGAAAGGGTATCTGGAGCAATTGCAGGAGCAGAGCAAGGATGTCTATGTTATTTTTAATAACAACTCCGGTGGCGATGCAGCAGCGAATGCCCAGATGATGATGGACCTGCTGGACCAGCCAGTGAAGCCTTTCCCTGACCGTTCTGAACCGGAGAAGGAAGAAGGACCGGAGCAGCTAGAGCTATTTTAATACGTGCTATAAACGGAGTTATTCATATTATTGGGTGAAGGTAAGTGTATTTATCATTGCTATTATGCAGATCGGATTCGAAATTGGAAACAAACTAAAAGCGGCAAGCCCGGGGGCTTTGCCGCTTTCTTTAGCTGGTAATCTCCTATAGAAGGCTATCCACAAATATCCGTTCAGTTGCGTCAAACATCAGCGCTGCGCGGCTGTAACCGAAGAATCGATATGCGCCTCACGGAGCTTCTGGTTCATTTTATACAATTCAATGCCTGCCAAGAGCACAATGCCGATCCCATGGGTATCGTTTAGATTCCATCCCAGATCATCGCGATAATACAAGGCGGTAAACGAGTACCCGGAACCCCGGCATACCCCGTATATATTGCCTTTATAGTCAATCGACAAACGTGTCATGCCTTCCCATCCTTGGCGTACTGCCTCCAAATAAGGCTCTGGCTGTTCCAGCCAGCCTTCCCGAATACCACGGGCATAGGCGTAGATGAACATGGATGTGCAGGAGGTTTCTTCATACGAATCCGGGCGGTTCAGCACCTGATGCCATAGTCCATTTTCCCCTTGCAGCGCCAGATAACCTTGACTTAAATCACGATAGAAAGTTAGCAGTTCCGACCGTTTCACATGATCATTTGGCAGGATAGATAACAATTCGGTTAATGAAAATAGCACCCAGCCGTTCCCCCGTCCCCATGGAATACCTGTCGCCCGACCACGCACAAAATCATACACGTGGGACATGATCTGTTGTTCGGGAAGGTAGAGGTATTTACGGAACATCAGGAACTGATTGACCGCATCATCCCAATACGTCGCATCTCCTGTCAACTGACCATAACGCATCAGAAAAGGTGTACTCATGTACAAGTCATCACACCACATCGTTTCCTGACGCATCTCCCCACTGCCGCGAACCCGGTAAAAGGCGCCATCCTCCAGACGTTCTTGCTCATCCGTAATGTAGCCTGCAATCCGATCCGCAGTATCTCTTCCCCCACGAATATCACCGAACTCCATCGCAGCAAGCAAAGTGGACCCAAACGAACCGCAATCATCCAGGCTGTCGATGGCAGACAGTTGATTATTAATCCCTGCCGCACCGTACCCTTCCCGATCCCACAGACCATAGCGGTCAAATGAAGTGCTCAGTTCAATATGTTGCCGCACATACTGAATGTAATCATCCCGTCCCAATTCCTGTCCCGTCTGTAGCAGTCCAAGCAGGGTAACGCCAAGCGGATAATTCCACTTTCCGTAATGTGTATTCTCCAGATAGGGACGGACATGCGTATCAGGAAGATCTACTCGCCAATACACACCTTGTGCGCCATCATCAAATACGGTATCTGTTCGCACGATGTCGGCGTGGGATGGTTCAGCACCGGGAGCAAACACACCCGTGTACAGCCAGGGGTTAGAACATCCCGCAACCGGATGAGGCGATTTCAGTCTCCAGCCTTTGGAATCCGAACGCTCGGCATATTCCAACGTGAATCCCCATGAGCCGCCGACTGCCTGAATTTCACCTTTCGCCACCAGATCGGATGTACCGTAACGGCGAGGAAGTTCAACGCGGAAATTACCGCTGCTTCCAGCAGAGTATACTTCCGTGCCATCCACATACAGGGTCAAAGCTCCATCATGACGACCTTTTAAAATAACTGGTGATGTTCCTGGCAAAGTTACATCCAATCTGGACCAGGCGTAGGCAACAGCGGGCTTTTCTGTACCAAAGATGCGGGCAAAAGAACCCATGCTCTGCTCCTCATCTGTCCAGCCCCTGCGCGGATACCAGGTAAGACCCGTTTCTTCTTCCGTCATGCCGTCACGAGGAAGAGATACTACAGGTTCATCGACGGGTTCCGAATATAACCAGCCCTCTTGACCCTGACGATCTGCCCCAGGAGTGAGGAAGTGCAGCGGGAAATTTTTGAACGAGGCTGTTCCGTAGATACCGCCGAATCCCACTTCTGTTTTGACAAAACACAGCAATACATCATTCCAGCCATAGTTCACGGAAATCGGAATCTGGGTTCTTCGCTCAGGAAATAATTCCTGCAATAGCTCAGACTTGAATACCTCTTCACCGTTCACGTAAATCGTCACCGGACTATAACAGTTCAAGCCCGTATTTAACGTTGTATTCTGCTCGCTCCATAACTTGCCCCATACATACACGTACTGCCCTGCATGCCCCCCAACGCATTTCTCATTCAGATTCAGGTTGTAACGATAGTCCCCTAGCCTGCGAAAACCTCCCTGATGATAAGCTCTGAACAAAAAGGAATGTTTCGGATGATCGCCAATATAACGCTGAGCCACCGTAGTTAATATATCCGGAATTGAATCGTATACCTTGCCTGCAATCGCCTCGTTCTCATGAAAATAACGAATGATCGTCAGCTCCCTTCCTTATACCTTGATTCGTTCGCTTAGCCGCAATGTTTCTCCACCCTGCACTTCAACAACCTGCTGGTCAGCCGTGAACCAAACCGGGATGGCAGACGGATTATGGATGATGGATCGATCAGCCGAACACTCGAGTCGTTGTACCGCTTTCCAATAGGCAATCACTTCGATGTTCGTGGCATACCAGATATCGTCCCTGCCGCCAATCTGCTCACCAAACTGTTCGATGATCTCCCAGTTGTCGTTGTCATTGAACTCATAACTATGACCCCAGACGTAGAGTAATAGTGGTGTACCTGTTTTGGAATGTTGGATAAAACGTTTGGCATGCCCCGCCAGATCATGGTTATGATGACACGTCGGATGCCATTCAAGCGGCCGATCTGGCAACGTGTATCTGCCATGTGATTCAACGGTACGGGCATAATCAATGCCAAGCCACTCCAGCTTTGTACTTAACGCACGGTCGTACCCTCCGTTGGGATAAGCCATGCCTCGTACCGGATAACCGACGAGCTGCTCCAATGCTTTTCGGTCTTCGATAATCTCTTCGGTCAATAGTTCATTCGGAACATAAGGCAGCGTAGGGTGAGTAACCGTGTGAACGGCTACTTCATGCCCCGTATAAAGTTCAGCGACTTCCCCAGCCTCAATGCGGCCTGGATTACCCAGGGTACCGGAGTTCAGATTAAAGGTTCCCCGTAGACCATACCGATTACAGATTTCCACCAGTCTGCGATCATGCACCACTCCATCGTCATAACTGAGTGTTAACGCTTTCATCACACCACCTGGATAGCGATCAAACTGAATACGATGTCCCATTCCTTACTTCCACTCCTTTATCCCAATTCTTCAACAGGTACATGACCTGCATCCTGTAATCGATGATGTTCTGAATCAAAATACGTGCCTTCCAGCAGGCCGATCAATGTGTTGGTAATCCGCACTTCAATGTCGTTGTCTCCCGCACGCAACCAGGAGGCCTCTCCCTTCCAGCGATACGGAGACCAGCATCTTACACCCAGGCTATGTCCGTTTACCCGCACTTCCACCACATCTTGCACACGCCAATCGCTAAATTCCAGTTCAAACGAGGTAATAACTTCCCCTGGCTCATCCAGCCAGAACGTGCGTTTATAACTCATTTCCCCTGCAAAATGGGGATACAGCGGCTGCGGTTCTGGTCCGATACAAAGGGCCGTGTCCGACTCCCGCACGAGCGAAGCCATGCCTTCATGATGGAACTCCACACCGAATCTTCCCTGTAGATACAAGGGATCCACAATGCCATCCTCATCTTTCGTTACCTGTACGATGACGGTCATTTCGTTGAGACCGCTGTGCAGCAACTCCGTAATCTCACAAGCGATGTTATTGTGGTCGGTTATTTCGATTGGATCGAACTGTTCTTTTCCAAGTGATTGCCCATTAATCTCCATCGACCAAGTGCCCGAAATCGCCGCTCTGTCCATAAATAACAAACATGCGAGCAGTGCCGTTCTTAGCTCAAATGTAGTCGTATATCGACATTCGATGGGATAGGCTAAGGATGCTTTTTTCGGTGTGCCAAATACCTGATTAAACTGGATTGGCAGATGCTGCTGCTCCGATAATTCTGCCGCTTGATCAATAAACGGTTTCACAGCTACATGCTGGCTTTCCAGAATCACACCATTAGCATTGGAAGCCTGAAGATAGAATTGTCCCATTCGCAAAATGTTAGGCTGCACCGTTTCGAGTCGCCATGGCCCTTCCGAAGGGACCATGATCTTACAGGCTTGATTAGCTCCTGCCAATACATCCGCTCCGAACGTCGAACCCGTTTTGTCTGTTACATCCACCTTCGTTGTTAATGCCTCTTCCTTCGCAGGTTGTAAAGTAAGACGAACAGCATGCGCTTCATAAGGCGCAAGTGTTAGTGAAATGCACCATTCCCCACCACTGCTCGTATACGGCAATGTCTGAAGCCGCCCTGTCTCCAGATCAAGTCGTTCTGCCACAATACAAGCACCCTCTGTCAACTCCGTTCCATCCCACAGCTGTCTGGCGACCAGCTTCAATTGACCAATCAGGTCCTGACCCTCCTGATTGGTCAAAAAAACCATATGCTCTCCAGACGACAATTGACGGGTATGCATCAGCAGGGAGGCACTTTCCTCCTCCATGATCCAACAGATGGGTTCCGGCAATACCTGATCGAGCAGGAGAGAGATTAGCTCCAGCGAAAAGTCATCTCCTTGCCCCGTTCCTGCGGGTAGAAAATAAGCATTCCCCTCACCCTGATGCCACATGGTTTCACGGTTATCGTGATCTGTTGTCACGTTACGGCC
Source organism: Paenibacillus sp. FSL K6-1122 (assembly GCF_037977015.1). Lineage (NCBI taxonomy): Bacteria > Bacillati > Bacillota > Bacilli > Caryophanales > Paenibacillaceae > Paenibacillus > Paenibacillus sp. FSL K6-1122. The sequence continues at coordinate 5,652,371 of NZ_CP150272.1, forward strand.
CCAGTACACCTCTTCCGGCTGCTCGCCCGCATCAAAGAACTGGGCAGCTTCATCTCCCTCTGGACTTCCCTGCTGAATCGCAATATGTGGAGGCATCCCAACAGAGATGACAGTTCCTCCCTGTTGAACAAATCGCTTCACCTGTTCCCAGGCCACGGCCTCCAGATTCAGCATCGGTGGCAGAATTAATACGTCATAACGGGCAACGCCGAGCTGAATGATGCCATCCGTTAAGTCAGCTTCAGCCAACAATTCGGGATCAAGGTGATCATAGTCACGTCTGTTTTCGAGCAGATGTGTCGTGATCCTCATCCAGTCCTTCGTCAGGCGCTCCAGTTGCACCCGTTCTGCTTCGTCCTCGCCGCTATACTCAAATCCATGCAGCGGATTACCCATCAGACTCCAGAATGTCGTCGTTGGGTCAAGTACAGCAATTCGAATGTCTGCTGCTCCAGTGCTCATGAGATAGCTCAAACGTCCGGTGTAATCCCCTAACTGCCGGAAATGCTTCCAGTAGGGATTCTGTAAAAATTGAGATGGCGGTGCGTCATGCTTCACAAGCCCACCAATCGTATAGAAAAAGGCGTGAAAGTTATAAAAATTGGTGCCCATGGCGGCCATTCGATCAATCATCCACTTGGCATCCTGTAGCGTCATGGACCAGCCTACACTGTGAAAACATTCAATCAGATTGCGGCTTCGGCCCAATTGCCGGGCAAGCGAACTGACCATCTTGGGATTGTCACGCATCTTTTGACCATATCGTTCCAGAATCCACGATAAGGATCGTCCAATTTTCTCATGTGCTGAATCACCACCTGGCATATGGCTAAACAACTGGGTCGTCATCCGTACACCAGGCACTTCAGCCGCATACTGGATTCCTGCTTCCTCACACCAATCATGCACCTGTTTGTGATAGGACTCCCTGAGAAGCAGGTGCAGTGACTGGTAATAGTCATACCGAATACGATGCGCGTCCGGAACATCACCATATAACAGCGCCGGTAGCGAATCGATCAGACTATAACCACAACGCTCGCTGAAATAACGGGGAAGCTGTTGCGACCAGGGGATACGACCCAGCGGTGCAATCTCATCCGAGAACATGCCTTTGATTACGCTTTCAAATCGATCTCCAACCGCTGACTTATAACGCTCATGTGTCAGTTCAATAAAACGACTCATCGCTTCCTTGTGGCAAGGATCAACAAAGTTGCCGTAATATTTGAAATCATCGATCTCCATTTCTTGAAATATAATCAACTCCCAATCACCCGGGGGAACATCCCACAACAAGCGGAACGCTGTTCGGTAGGTGAAGAACCGCTTGCGGTTATACGAGGTGAGTCCTGTCTCCTGATAGACCTGATCGGTCTGGATATTGCCGATTTTGCTGCGCAGATCGATGGACCCATGCCACAGACGCTTGCCCTGTTCATCCTTGGGAATCGCCTTGGCAACCAAGACTCGTCCCCATGGCAACTCCATATCCACAGCTTCTCCGCCCTGAACCACCAGTTGGTGATGCACGAGCTGTCGTTGCTTCGCTTCAGGGAAATCAAGGGTCACTTCCCCACCAGCCATCCCGCTTGGATATGGATATTCGTCATATAACCATACCTGCATGCCGTGAGCAGCCGCCGCTTCCACTGCAATCCGCACCTTATCAAACCACGCTTCCGACAGATAGGGAATTTGCAGTCCCTGACGTGGACAGATGAAGAATCCACCTACACCTTGCGCCGCCATCTCAGCCACTTGCCGCTTTATCTGTTCTTCTTCCATATCCCCGTTCCAGAACCAAAAGGGATGGACCCTGTACTGCGCCTCGGGATTTTCAAAAGCATCCCCGTTCCACATGTTGCCTTCCTCCTTTCACACTAATTCAGTGCAGCGTACAGTTCATTAACTTCTTTCACATAATCGTCTCCGCCGTTATTCTTCCACAGGGCAACAGCATCTTCGAATCCTTTCTCATCAATCTGACCTACGATATATTTGATCCGCGCATCGTTGATGATATTGTCCAGCTGCGGTCCTTTCTGAGCGTAAACATCAGAGATCAGCGGTTCGCCAGGATTGGCAATGACAATCTCTTCGTTGGCTTTCTGCACCTGTGCAACCTTTTCACGGACAGGTGTCTGTTGGACACGAAGCGTTCTGTCTTCCGGCACAAACATCAAAATCTGATTTAAACCCTGCAAGTCGCGGAGCGCAAGCTTGTCAGTGCTCGGTATGATGTAGTCTTCTTTTTTCTCATACTGCTTGCCTTCCAGTCCGTTGTACAACAATGCCTGCAATTCCTGTTCATTCAGCTGATCCAGAAAACTCAGTACCTTCTTCAGGTCTTCTTCCGTTTTGACACTGCTTTTGGAGATCGCAATCAGGCCGGAGTAGCCGGACGTTGGCATATCACGCAATCCCTTTGGACCTTCCATCGCTTGCAGCACATCCACGCGTCCCGTCGCATTGGGGTCTTTATCGAGTATTTTCTGATCCATCCGCTGCGCATTATCTGCTACATCCACCATGACACCGGCTTGCCCATTCACAAATGGATCAGGAAGTTTCGTTGCATCCATCACGGCAAAGTCCTTGTTCACCAGACCTTCGCTATAGATTTGCCGGAAAAATTTCAGGGCTTCCATGTATTCTGGTGTCTCATGCGCCGGGATCAGGCCTCCGCTGCCATCATCTCCCCATTTGTTGGGCGCACCGAACCATACCTGCATGTTATCCCACGGGCCCGTGAATTTGCTGGCAACCAGACCGTACGTATCATCCTTGCCGTTACCGTCCGGATCATCCTTCGTGAAAGCTTTTAATACATTGTAAAATTCATCAATCGTCTTTGGCTCTTCCAGCCCCAGATTCTCCAGCCAATCTTTGCGGATTGTAACCCCGTTACGTCCCAGGGCCCGTGCCCGGTAGATCCCATAGGTTTTGCCATCGATTGATGCATTGTTGGTGATGATTTCATTCAGTTGACTCAGATTCGGATAATCTTTCAGATAAGGACCAAGCTCCCAGAATGCTCCGGTTCGGGCCGCATTAATAAAACTTGGGGACTTCCCTAACACCACCATAATCTGAGGCAGCTTTCCCGAGGCCAGTGTGATGTTGAATTTGTCTTCATACGAGCTGCTCGGCACCCACTGCAGGTTCACATCCACCTTGGTCAGTTCTTCAAGCTTCTGGATGACCGGGCTGTTCTCCGGCGGATTCTCCGCTTCGAAGTTCGGAAGCATAATGGTAATCTGATCGGTGCCACCCGCAGCGGTTCCTGAACTTTCTTTGTCCGTGGAGCATGCTCCTAAGATCGTACTAAGTACCAGTGACGCAGAGAGTAACAGTGCACCTTTTTTGAATCCCGTTTTTTGTCCCATACGTTCTCCCCCTTGGCTTTAGCCTTTGATTGAACCTAACATGACACCTTTGGCAAAATGCTTCTGCAAAAACGGATACACCAGCAAAATCGGAATGGTACCTACAACGATCACCGCCATTTTGATTGACTGCTCTGGTGGCTGCACAAAATTGGGGTCCATATTAGCCATATCTCCGACACTGGCTTGCGAAAGTAACACGATCTGTCTCAGCATGACTTGCAGCGGCCATTTGTCACTGTCGGAAATGTACAGAAGTGCCGAGAAAAAATTGTTCCAGTGGCCTACGGCGTAGAACAAGGCAAACGTGGCAATGACTGGCTTTGATAAAGGCAGAACAATTCGCCACAGCACCCCGAGATCTGAACAGCCGTCGATGCGGGCCGCTTCCTCCAGCCCGGGCGGCATTTGCTGAAAAAAGTTTTTGACAACTATTAAGTTAAAAGCGCTGATCGCCCCAGGAAGCATAAGGGCCCAGTAAGAATCGAGCAGTCCCAGTCCACGAATGACGAGGTACGTTGGAATCATGCCACCACCAAATAACATCGAGAAAATCACCATGTTCATCATGACGTTACGACCCCAGAAGTCACTTCTGGATAGTGGATAGGCCATCGTTAGAGTGAAGAACAGATTGACTAGTGTACCTGCCACCGTGATGAAAATGGAAACACCAATGCTGCGAAAGATCGTGGACGATGAAAAGATATACTCATACGCGCTGAAGGAAAACACCTTCGGAATGAGGAAAAAACTGCGTTCGGTGATCTCGGCTTCTGTTGCGAAAGAATTCCCTATAATATACAGGAACGGAAGGACGGTTAATATGCCCAGAATCCCCAGCATGACGTAATTGAAGATATCAAATACCTTGCCGGCAGGGCTGTTGTATAGACGGCTGTTCATGGGCGCTCCTCCTTAATAAATTCCGGGATGGCCGAATTTTTTCGCAAGTTTATTACTGCCAAGCACCAGAATAATCCCCACCACAGACTTGAATAGTCCCACAGCGGTACTGTAACTGAATGCACCTTGCGTGATCCCCACCGTATACACATACGTATCAAAGACGTCTGCGACATCCCGGTTGAGGGAGTTGGTCATCAGATAGATCTGCTCAAATCCGGTATCGAGGAAGTTCCCCAATCTGAGAATGAGCAAAATGACTATAGTCGTACGAATGGCTGGAAGTGTAATATGCCACATCCGCCGTAATCGTCCGGCGCCATCCACAATGGAGGCTTCATATTGTTCCGTATCGACACCTGCGAGGGCTGCCAAGAAGATGATTGTGCCCCACCCCATCTCCTTCCACATCATCTGTACAATAACGAGCGGACGGAACGAACCCGGACTGGAGAGTACATCAATGGGCTTGCCCGTAATCCAGGCGATCAGATCGTATAACACGCCGCCTTGCGGGGTCAGGAACACATACGTGATACTGGCGATAATAACCATCGATACAAAATGGGGTACATAGACCAGTGTTTGAATCGTTCTTTTGAAGAAAGCGACCCGAATTTCATTTAATAACAAAGCGATAATGATCGGTGCCGGAAAAAAGAAGATGAGATCATACAGGGCAAGGACCAGCGTATTGCGTAATAGTCGGTAGAAGTCCGGATTGGAGAAAAAGTTCGTAAAGTTCTCTAGCCCCACCCAGTTACTCTCCCGGATGCCCAGGAAAGGCTGGTAGTCCTGAAAGGCAATGATGATCCCCCACATGGGCAAGTATTTAAAGATGACAAAGTACAAAAAGCCGGGAAGCACAAGCACATATAACCACTTGTTTCGTTTGATCTGCCTCTTCCAATTGGACTCTCGTCTCATGGGCCTTGTGGCCCTATCCGCTTGGGTGGTTGCAGTGCCGTTGGTATTCCAGTCCGTCTTCCCGTTCATCATGTCTCCCCTCCCTCAAAGATGTAAGCGTTATCAATTCATCTGTTATTCAGACTATACAGCCGATCTTTTTCCGGCAACCTTCATTTTTTGCATTGCTCCGGCTCATTGGCCGAAAAGCCCGCTATAACGCCATTTCCACAAGAAACTGAACATAACGTAGCAGGTAGAATTGCACATTTTTGCGGGTTTATCCTTCTTTGTATCACGGTAAAAAAAAGAAAAAACCAACATTCACTAAAGCTGAATGCCGGTCTGAAATGACAAAGATATAAAAGGTTATTGTCCGAACCATTGATCGCGATACTGACTCGGGGTAACTCCCTCCTGTTTCTTGAAGATCCGATTAAAATAACTGTGCTGATATCCCACAGCCGCTGCAACATCATTGATTTTCATCGTTGTCTCCCGTAACAATTGCTTCGCCGCATCCATTCTCACACGTGTCAGATAATCAATAAAATTGATGCCCGATACCTGTTTGAATGCCTTGCTCAGTGCATAAGGTGTCATCTGCTCCTCGTCAGCACAGTTTTCCAGCGAGATGTCGTTGCGGTAATGTGTATCGATGTACAACATCGTTCGTTCCACCACCAGTTTCAGCGGTTCCTGCGATCGTACCTCAACCTCTTGTATATAAGGTATGAGTACCTCATTCATCATCCATTGCTTCATCTGTACAGGTTCACGAATACCGGATAGTTGCTCATACATGTTGTAACCACCAAACAGCTTATAAGGTGTGACACCCGTTTGCAGCATCATGTGCTGAATACTGCCGAGCAATTGAAGCATCATTTGCTGAACTTGGAATTCGGTACTGCCCGTCCGCGTAATCTCACTCATGAATTGTTCCAGCACACGTTCCGCTTCGGTTTGTTTGCCCAGCCTGACCGCCTGTAACAATTCCCGTTCCAGCCCAAGCGGATAGGAAGCTGCTTCATTTCTGCGGAAACACGCCTCATCCTCCAGATCGAGAATCTGACTTCCTTCCTCCACACTGCGATAAGCCACGGCCTGTTCCATCTCGACGAATCGTCCGGGCAGTTCCTGAAGTGAAGCTGCCGGGCGACTGACCATCAAGGTCACCTTCATTTTGAGCGTACGTCCAATGACCTCCACCAGTTCCCGTCCCCATAACAGCGCTTGTGATTTCACAGGTTCGTCCTGGGGAGCAATCACAATCATGGCGGAAGACAAGTCATGAAAGTTCATGACACTGATCTGCCTGAAATAATTTTTCGCAACTTCCTGTGTAATATTCACTGCTGCAAAGGTGACTAATCCCGTGTCCTGGCTTCCAAATCTGCCTTGCAGCTGCTCGTACCCCGTAAAATACATCTGTACCAGCAAATACTGCTGGCCCTCCAACTCAAATCCGAGATGACGCATCCGCTGCTGAAGATCCTGCTCGTTATAGGCGTATAGATGCCCCTGCACAAGTTGTAAGACAAAACTGTCGCGCAGATGGGGAAGTTGCTCCTGCAATTGGCGATGTGCCGTGACACTGCGAGAGGTCAGTTCGTTCCACTGTTGCTCCAGCAGCTCAAACTCGTCCAGCTTGGCATCCGTTGGTGTTGTTTCGTTTCTGCCAGGCGTAAGCAGATGCAGCATCCGTGCTACAGGCGAATAGATGCGGCGGGAAGCAAACCAGGATAACAATAATCCCAGGATGAGACTGCCTGCACTCGCAATGACGATGATTTTGGATACCAGTTTGACTGGCGAAGTGACTGAGGTCAAAGGTGCTGCGGAGACGTAAGTCCAGTCTGAATCGATCCGACTCAATGAACCGTATGAGACAGAATAGGTCTGATCCTCATATCGGAACAGGAATGAGCGGCTGCCCGCATGTAGGGCTACTTCTTCTTTTAGCTGCTGCTCAAAAGCAGAAGTCTCTCCCGCCGTTCCCGGATTCCCGGTAACCAGTGTGTTTCCTTCCTGATCCATAAGGAACGTTAAACCTTCGTCATACGGAGTAAGCGTTTTCAATAAACTGGCGACTTTCTCGTTATCCAGCGTGATGATCAGTGCACCAAACGGATTAATGCTCTCCCCCGGTATCTTATGTACTAGAACAAGTGCATTGCCTGCATCCGTATGCAGTGGACTATCGTTGGTCGAAGGTTCGGTATCACTGTTGATGCTGGAAACCCAATCTGTCCAGTACACGTGGTTCCCCATGGAAAGGTATCGATCATAGGCTTGTACTTTGGCTTCATCGTTCAATTCGGTATAATCCCGATTAAACAAGATTGGCTTAGGCTCTTGTAAATACAGCTGTGCTGACTTGATCAGTGGATGAGAACCTTGTAATACGTATAAGGTAGTCACAATCTCCTGCGTTTCATTAAAATAATACACAAAATCCAGCGTTCGCAGTGCATTGCCAAACCTCGGTTCAAAAGCCCAATGGGATAAGTTCATCTCCAGATAAGCCAGCTGGTCATCCACATTGCGTGCCCGGTTCTCAATCTGGTTCTGGTGCATCTGATTGAACTCGGTTTCCATCCGGCCAACAACCTGTTGATACATGACGATACCTGTGATTAGTCCGGGAATGCTGGCAATGAGTAAAATAAGCATGAGGCTGTTTCGATAAAATCGTCCTTTATGCCTTCCAGCCTTCAAATCGGATAACCGCTTGAATCTGCCAAATATTCGATCGCTCCTAGTCGGTTCCATCGCTGCTCACCTGCCTGCTTGCATCGAGTCTGACTGTCATGGAAACTTTCTCAACTCCCCTGAGAATATATGGATGAAATCCTTTTCTTGTATTATACGCACAATCCTCAGGTGAATGAAACGATCTGTAACCGATCATTTTTTTAACCAATGTTTTATTAACATGACAAAATGGATTACAATGAGATATAGCAAACATGAAGGAGGCCTTTTTAATGAAAGAACAGACTTATTTTGAACAAAATAGAGAAAAACACCTGGCAGAACTGAATGAATGGTTGTCCATTCCAAGTATCTCTGCCATTTCAGAGCATAAAGAGGATATTAATCGTGCAGCACAATGGGCAGCAGATGCGCTCACACGTGCAGGCATGGAAAACGTAGAGGTCATTCAAACGGCTGGACATCCGATTGTCTATGCAGATCACCTGCATGCACCCGGCAAACCAACGGCTCTGATCTATGGACACTATGATGTACAACCTGTTGATCCGCTTAACCTGTGGGAGACACCTCCTTTTGAACCTACCGTTCGTGATGGCAAGCTGTATGCCCGTGGTGCAACGGATGACAAAGGACAGATCTTCCTACATATCAAGGCAGTAGAAGCCATTCTCGCCGAAAACAAAGAACTGCCAGTTAACATCAAGTTCTGCATTGAAGGCGAAGAGGAAATCTCCAGCCCGAACTTGCCCATCTATCTGAATGAACATACAGACAAGCTGCGTGCAGACATGATACTAATCTCGGATACGTCCTTGCTTGAAAAAGGTAAACCGGCGATCTCTACAGGCCTGCGCGGCCTTTGCTCGCTTCACGTAGATCTGAACACAGCCAATACCGACTTGCACTCCGGTTCATTTGGTGGTGGTGTACCTAACGCACTGCACGCACTCGTATCCCTGCTCGCTTCGTTGCATGATGAGCAAGGCCGTGTAAGTGTAGATGGTTTCTACGACGGCGTACTGCCACTGTCTCCTGAGATGAGAGAAGAATTTGTGAAACAAGGCTTCAATGAAGAACAGCTTCGTCAAGACCTTGGGCTGGAGCAATTGTACGGCGAAGAAGGTTACTCGTTCGTGGAACGTGTAGGCGCTCGTCCAACATTGGAACTCAACGGCGTATGGGGTGGTTTCCAGGGCGAAGGCAGCAAAACGGTTATTCCGAAGGAAGCTCATGCCAAAATTACGTGCCGTCTCGTGGCGGATCAAGATCCACAACATGTATTGGATCGTATCGAAGCACATCTGCGTGCTCACGTTCAACCAGGTGCAACGCTGCATGTGAAACAGATCGAGAAAGCTTTTGCTTTCAATACCGATCCTTCCAATCCAATTCTGCAAAAAGCAGCAGACGCGTATGAGCACGTGTATGGCGTTCGTGCCCTCTTTACCAAAGATGGCGGCTCCATTCCGATTGTTGAGAAGCTCTCACGTGTACTCAAAATCCCTGCTGTTATGATGGGTTTCGGCTTGCCGGATGAGAACCTGCATGCACCGAACGAGCACTTCAACCTGGAGAACTTTGATAAAGGGTTGTTGACGATTGTTCAGTTTTTGAAGAGTTTGTAAACATCGTGTTTAAAACCAGATCATGAGAGCGTGCTGAGTGGACGTTCCGGGGCCGAATCGTTCTTTAGATCGCTGTTATCCCCGGATTTCCTTGATTCCCTTTCTAAAGGGTGAAATCCGGGGATAAAGGCGAACGCTCCGCTTCTTCAGAATCGATTTCGTCCCCTTCACTACGTTGCAGCTTCTCGCATGACTGATTTTAGGATTGAGCTAACTATTGAATGGTTAGTGTAATTAAGAGAACAAAAGGACGGCCTTCGGGTCGTCTTTTTTGTTATTTATTTTGTTTCTTTGTTCTTTTTTTTGATTCTTTTTTTTGGTTCTTTGTTCTTTGTTCTTTGGTTCTTTGGTTCTTGTTTCTTGTTTCTTGTTTCTTGTTTCTTGTTTCTTGTTTCTTTGGTGAAATTGTAGTTTTTTTGATGGCTGCTTTTTATGATGGAGACGATGGAGGCTTACTTTTAAAAAGGTTAGTGTATTAGTGATAACAACATGGTAGCCCTATAGGCCGTTTCTTTGATTTTGTCGCGATCGTTACGTTGTAGCTTTATCATGGTGCTTTAGAGGGTTGGGTCTCACTTTGATGGGTTAGTGTGATAGATTACCTTAACGATGGGCTACTGAACACTTTTTCGATTTTTTTCTCTATAACTTCGTTATCATTGTTCCTATGACTGATTTTATAGACGAGGTCTCGGTTTTAATGGTTTAGTGTATGGGAGATAACATACGCGACCTTATAGTCTTTTTTGATTCGGTCTCCTTCACTAGGTTTCAGCTTTTACAGCGGTTGCTTTATTGTGACTGGTTTTAGAAGACGGCTAACTTTTAAGGGTTTTGATAGAGATAACTCAAGCGTTGGCCTTTGGAGGTTTGTTTGAATCGATTGATATTCAGTACTTAGAATGAACCTTATGGAGTATGATGTGGATCGGGTAACGAAGATGTTGATAGCTAAAGGGTTTTTGTGGATGGCAGGGTCTTTTGGGATTCCTGCGTTTTGACTTGCTTATGTTCAGCGACTTCGGCGCGGGACTTTTGCCATGAGTGTTTACCTGCTGTTGCGCCCCGGCAAGCTAATCCAAAATGATGAGGTGAATGTTGTGTCTACTTCTCACCTGACCAAAAATGCGCTGGCTCACTCGCTTAAATCACTGATGGAGCATACTCCATTGAACAAGATTACGGTCAAACATCTGGTGGAGAATTGCGGAGTGAACCGGCAAACCTTTTATTATCATTTTCAGGATATTTACGCGCTGCTTGGGTGGATCTATCAGACTGAAGCGGTGGAGAGTCTTACGGAGTACCGAAGCTACAGCACATGGACGGACGGATTCTATAAAATCTTTTGTTACATCGAGAACAACAAAACGTTCTGCTGCAACACACTCGACTCGCTCGGGCGTACCCATCTGGATGTATACCTCTATGAAGTAACCCATGATCTGATCATGGGTGTTATTGATGAACTCGCCTGCGGGATTAAGGTCCGCGGAGAAGACAAAGAGTTCGTTGCCAACTTCTATACTCTGGCCTTCACTGGGCTGATCATTCAATGGATGAGAGGCGATATGCAAGAACCGCCAAAACAGATTATTGAGAAGCTTAGTGAGCTAATCGAAGGCAATGTCCTGAGGGCACTGCACAGGTATGAGAACAAGCTGCCATCCACTTAAGGATGCGCGGCTTTTTTTCACATGTGATCTAAGCCTAGGTTTTAGACAATTTTCCAAAAGTGACCAAAAATTGGACACTCCCTTTCTTTTGATCATACCTTACGGAACCTGCAAGGTTTACATTAGGGATGTGATTACAGTAACTTTTGGAGGCGAATGATCGTGAAGAAAGAACATGGTAATAAACAGGTCTATTTTGTAGGCGGCGGCATTGCATCTTTGGCGGGTGCAGCTTATCTGGTTAGAGATTGTGACTTTCCCGGAGAACATATTCACATTATCGAAGAAATGTCGATTCTCGGCGGCAGCAATGACGGTGCTGGTAATCCCGATCAAGGATATATCATTCGTGGCGGACGGATGCTCAATGACGAGGCCTATGAGAATCTGTGGGAGTTGCTGGCTTCCATCCCTTCCATCGACCGTCCGGGCATATCTGTCCGACAGGAAATCACCGAATTTGACGATGCCAATCCCACACATTCCAATGCACGGCTCATTAACCGTGACGGCAAGGTCGAAGATGTGCTCTCCATGGGTTTTGATATGGCGGACCGGTTGGCGATGGGCAAACTGATTATTACTCCTGAAGACACGCTGGGTAAATTGCGAATCAACGACTGGTTTGGCCCTCATTTTTTCAAAACAAACTTCTGGTATATGTGGGCGACCACCTTCGCTTTCCAGCCTTGGCATAGCGCCGTGGAATTCAAAAGATACATGCTTCGCTTTTTTCACGAATTCCCAAGAATTCAGACACTGGAAGGCGTTACCCGTACACCCTTCAACCAATATGACTCGATCATCCTGCCATTGCATAACTACCTGGAGCCGTTTGGCGTAGATTTCACGCTGAAATGTACGGTTACCGATCTGGATTTCAAAGACGGAGACGGCATTACGGTAAGTCGGATGCATGTGCTCAGGGAAGGTGAAGAGGAAGTCATTGACATCCTCGAAGGTGATCTCGTCATTGTCACAAACGGTTCGATGACCGAAGGGGCCGATATCGGCTCCATGACTTCCGCACCGAAACTGAACGGCAAGGGCAGCTCATGGAAGCTGTGGGAGAACATTGCCGCCAAGAAACCGTTGCTGGGCAATCCTTCTTCATTTAATGATCATGTGGATGAGTCCAAATGGGAATCGTTTACGGTCACCTTCCAGGATTCGGTCTTCTTTGATCTGATGGAGAAATTCACACGGAACCGGGCAGGTACCGGTGCTCTGGTTACTTTCAAGGATTCCAGCTGGTTCATGTCTGTCGTTCTCGCCTTCCAGCCGCACTTCCGTGGTCAGCCGGAGCATGTCAACGTATTCTGGGGATACGGATTATCCCCGGATAACGTGGGCGATTACGTGAAGAAAAGAATGTGCGACTGTACAGGGGAAGAGATTATGCAGGAGTTGATCGGCCATCTTCATTTCCAGGAACATCAAGAGGACATCATGGCTACCGCCAACTGCATTCCTTGCATGATGCCATACATTACAGCGCAATTCATGCCTAGACTAAACAGCGACAGACCGAAGGTTGTACCTGAAGGCTCCACCAACCTGGCCTTCATCAGCCAATTCTGCGAGATTCCCGATGACGTGGTATTCACAGAAGAATATTCGGTCCGAGCAGCACGAATCGCGGTATACACTTTACTTGGAGAAAATCGTCCAATCGAGCCGATCAACCAGTATCAGTATGATGTCCGGACGCTGTTCAGCAGTTTTGTGACTTCGTTTAGATGACCACTTTTCATGAGGATTCAGACATTAGATGAATGAAGGAATGTTGGATGGATCTGTGGATGGAGATAGATCTTTGGAGATATCTATAGAATTCGGTGAGTAACTTTGTGATCTTTAGGAAGCTTTGTTATCTTAATTCTACGGATAGTGCCAAGTTAGTAAGATATGAGTTACTACATGAGTTAGCTTCAGAAGCTTGCATCCCCGTTGAACGAGTTAATGAGTGAATATGGTTGTTGCTGAACTGATTAGTCGTTGTATAAAGAAAATAGAGAGAGTTCCGTCAGCTATGACAGGACTCTCTCTTTCGTTTACTCGTGTACTATCTAAGTCCAACCCATAGCTTTCATCGAGATTGCCAACTGTCGTCTAAAGAACCTCACAAGCCTTATTACTTGAAATTTCGCAGGTTTGAAAATCTAACGAATCGTAGACACTTTATTTGTGCTGTAAGCATATTTGGGTAGCAGAATATCACTAAATTGTACTAAATAGCGTGTCTGAGATTCGTTACATTTTGTATGACAGCAAAATCATTGGAATAAGGCTTCACAGATTCGTTAGCGCTACGCGGTCTACGGAGAAAACTACTTATGAGAATGGAATCGTAGTGAAATGTTGTTTTCGAGATCCTAGTCCATTCTTTCTTGAAGCCTAACTTATTACTCTTCCATGTTACTCACGTATACTCTTGTAGTGTTCTTATTATTCTTGGTGTTTATTTTAATTTTTTCGTTGATACTCATCGCTTATGAGTGCCACATATTATACTCTTCCTACTCACGCTGCTTATTACAGCCTACATATCACACTTCGCTTAAGTGCGGAAAGTCGTAAATTTCAGCATGTGCACTAGCTTGGATAAATGTACGATCTCCTGCTGGACTCCAGAGGTGTCCGTACCTGCCATTGCCTGATTTGCTCGCAGCGTTCTACGTGTATTCAGCATACCCTCGATCAGTTTCATGACTGTGTTGCGTCCACGATGATCGACAATCATATACTTTTTGCGTGAATCCAGCTCTACCCATACGATGTTGCTGAATGATGTGAACAAATGCCTGCGGTACAGCTCCATATCTGTCTCATTGTAATGCTCACCATAAAAGGCATAATATCCGTGTATGTGCAACTTCTCCGCCAACACTGTGATGAACGGATCATGTTCGAGCATAGCGTTACGTTCCATGTTTCACGCCTCCGTTATGCGTGATCCGCAGATCCCGTCTTTTTGAGATCTATTTTAACATATTGCGCACGGTGTTGCCTCTACACAGATAAAAGCCAAGTTTTAACTCCGAAGACTGATGCATCACAAATGAGAGTTATTAGCACGATACTAATTTTCTAAATCTAATATGACTCGCCGATCCGTCTGCCCTTCACCCACACACCCTCAATATCCAGCTCCGCATTCAGCAAAACGATATCTGCCTGTTTTCCTTGAGCCAGGGAACCTGTCCGGTGATCAATGCCGAGCAGACGTGCAGGGGTTAGACTTGCTGCCCGTGAAGCAGCCTTCAGACTCAAGCCCACTTCCTGCACCAGGTAACGGAAACCGCGAATCATCGTCAGCGTGCTTCCCGCCAGTGCGCCGCCGTCCTTCAGTCTGGCCTCCCCATGCTTCACGATTACGGGTAGATCGCCGATCTTGTATTCCCCATCATCCAGTCCCGCAGCAGACATGGCATCCGTGATCAACACGAGTTGATCATCATGTTGCTTCAGCTGAGCCAGGATCGAGATCGCCGCAGGATGCACGTGAATGCCGTCGGCAATCACCTCGGCACTGATACGTGGATCACTCAGCACGGCTCCGGCAGCACCCGGTAGCCGGTGATGTAGCGGTGTCATGGCATTAAACGTATGTACCGCATGATGAAGTCCGGCTTCCACTGCCCGCTCCACCTCTTCATAGGTCGCATCCGTGTGACCGAGTGCCGCTGTAATCCGCTGTTCACGTAGCCACGAGATGACCTCCAGCGCACCTTCACGTTCCGGTGCCAACGTAACTTGACGGATCAGGCCAGGATATTGCTTCTCCCACGCTTCGAGCCAGGATACATCAGGCAGTATGATATGTTCCGGATTTTGCGCGCCAGGCCATTTCGGACTAAAAAACGGACCTTCCAGGTGCACGCCCTCAAGCTGTGCATAGGGCATTTCACCGGAACGATAGCGGTCCACTTCAGCAAGTACGTTATCCAGTCGCTCTTTCGGAGCCGTCATGGAAGTGGCAAGCATCGCTGTTGTGCCCTGCATACTATGGAAAGAAGTGATCTTGTCCAACACCTCCGGGCTTGCGTCCATAAAGTCTTCTCCGTTCCCACCATGCACATGGATATCAATGAATCCAGGCACAATGAGACCACGTTCCGGTACTGACAGCGGCAAAGCCTCGCTTCGAATCCGTTCAGGAAGACCTTCCGGTATCCCAGCATAAAGGATTTCCCCATCCCTCCAGGCTATTACACCGTCTTCCAGTATTTCATCTGCAAGGAGCAGCTTGCCCCGAAGAAGAGAAATATTATCATCACGCTGGCTCCCAGGTTCATGGCTATTCGCTCCGGTCATCTCACCAGCCTCCCTGCTGCACGGTCCAGCAATACCACCACATTTGGATGACATTGCAAAAGCGATGCAGGACAGGCCGTTGTGATTGGCCCCATGAAAGCTTCGCGAATAATCTCGGCTTTTTCCTCGCCACGGGCAATGAGCAGAATCTGTTTGGCTTTCAAAATGGTACCAACACCCATTGTAATCGCCTGAGCCGGAACTTCATCAATGCTGTCAAAGAAGCGTGCGTTTGCCTTTCGCGTCTCGTCTTTCAGATCCACGACATGTGTTCGTCCTGTAAGTTCAGTTCCCGGTTCATTGAAGCCAATATGACCATTATGTCCGATGCCCAGCAGTTGAAGGTCTACCGGTCCACGATCGTCCAGCCGTTGTTCATAGGAATTACATTCCTGTTCCAGATCTGCAGCCTGACCATCAGGCACTTGCGTTCTAGCAATATCTACATCGATATGATTGAATAATTGTTCATTCATAAAACTACGGTAACTTTCACGATGTTCTGTTGGAAGTCCAACATACTCATCCAGATTAAAAGAAGAAGCCTGTGAAAAGCTGACAAGCCCCTTCTGATATAACGTGATAAGCTGTTTATATATGCCTACAGGAGAACTTCCTGTAGCAAGCCCCAATACAGCCCGTGGTTTGGTCTGCAACAAGCTGGCAATGAGGCCAGCACCTGTGGCGTTCAAATCTTCTTCATTTTCAAAAATGCGTATATTCATCTTCA
This sequence comes from Paenibacillus sp. FSL K6-1122, assembly GCF_037977015.1. Taxonomy (NCBI): domain Bacteria; kingdom Bacillati; phylum Bacillota; class Bacilli; order Caryophanales; family Paenibacillaceae; genus Paenibacillus; species Paenibacillus sp. FSL K6-1122. Next base: position 5,668,641 of record NZ_CP150272.1, read on the forward strand.
TCTGTCAGGCACCTCCGTTGTGTTGGACTCGATAAGATTGCACATTGTGATAGGATTGTTCCAGTCTGGGGATAAAACGGTCGAAGTCGGCACTTACCATGCCTGTGAACAAAATATCGACCACATGCAGTAGCGCAATACGTGAAGCCATATCTCCACGCCTCATGCCTTCTTCCAGAGAAGAGGTGAATAGTGGGATATCGGATACAGTTGCAAGCTTGTTACTGCCATAGGAAGTCAGTGAAATCGTAGAAGCTCCGGCCTGTTTGGCACAATGCAGGGCATCGATGGTTTCTGGTGTTTCGCCTGAATAGGATACGGCCATCGCAACATCTCCCTCTGCGAGCGAAGATGCGGATGTAATCTGCATGTGTGAGTCGGAGAAAGCGGTACAGCTCTTGCCGATCCGCACCAGTTTCTGATAGAAATCCTGTGTAACAATCGACGAGGTCGCCACACCATACAGATCGATGCGGCGAGCCTGGCACAATAATTGCACTGCTTGCTCCAATCTGCCCAAATCCAGCAAACGGGTGGTATCTGCAATCGACGCGAGGTGGTTGGCTTCGATAGCTTCAACAATTTTGGATAGGGAATTGCCCGCTACAATATCCTGATACGCCGTTTCATCAGATGCGTGGGACAATTCTGCGGCGAGTTTCATTTTGAAATCGGGAAAACCTTTGAAATGAAACGACTTGCAAAAGCGGGTCACCGTCGCCGCACTAGTGCCACTCTGTTCTGCCAGATGACTAATCGTCCAGCTGGGAATGTTCGATGGAGATTGCATAATGACTTCGGCAATACGTCGCTCCTGAGACGGAAGGTTATTCAGTTCTTGCTGCAACGCACGTAATATGGCTGCCATGAGGACCTCACTTCATGAAAATTATTTTTATTTATTTTTAGTAAATTAAGAAAATCATTTTTATAACTTCATTCTAATCAAGACGATCCTGCAAATCAAGAGGTATTTCCCATGGCTTTTGCAATATCAAAAAAAGGAGCAATTCAATGAATCAAAGACAACGGAGAAAGTACATTCCTTCCACCTGGATTATAGCTACCAAACAAACAGAAGCACATGCCTATTATGCCCTCTATGCTATTGACTGGAAACGCGGAGGTCGGCTGAGTTGGGAGGGCTGGAATCAGCTCGAAGACCTGCTGCAATTTCATATTCCGATCAAACGAAAAGCCGGAGGCCGGAAAACTTCTTCCCAGCCTGCCGCCAAAATAGCAAAAAGAGCGCTCCATCTTCATCTGAACGAAGCGCAATTCGAGGAATTGGAGCAGCTCTTTTATCAGCCAGTTTCGAAGAAAAGATGGAGGAGTTTCATTCAAATGAATAGGAATCTATAAGTGATAAATTATTATGGAGCGGTTGTTTCATTTTTTCACGTAAAACAAAAAAGCCTCTTCCCTTCTTTGAATGAAAGAATAGGAAAGACTTTCGCGGTACAACGATTCAATTCATTTTGATTCAAGTTAACTCGTTCTAATTGATGCCATCATATCGTTTTAAAAACTTGCTGAGTAAGCTGGGGTTTGTCATTTGATGAACCGATTGATTCTCAATCTCCTCCGCCAGATCGTCATCTGTGAGAGAAACGAAGAACGTAATATCTGCTTTGGTTTGTCCATATCGGGCGAAAACGTCATCTGCTGTCTCATTCACAACTTTCGCAATGATTCGAATGATCTCATCTTTATACTTCTGGACATCTTCTGTTGCATACAACAATCGGCTGATATGATTAAAGTGCGTCTCCTCGCCATATTGATATTCGGAGCAGCCCCATCTGTAATAGATCTCGTCCTGCTCGCTGTCGCACAACCCCTGTTCCTTCATATTGGTAATATGCCTAGTCAGGGATTCCTCTGTATTTACCGCCATGAACAGCGTTATCCAATCACTGTCTGTTCCAAATACACAAGCATATACTTTCTCCAGCTCTACTTTTGCCAGCGTTTGTTCCAGATCGGGTAGAAAACCCGCTCGAAATTTATTTTCAAATTCACTTAAAAAGCGATCCACTCAGCTCATCCTTTCATTACTATTATAAGTTGAAATACGGAGTAGTTACACTTGCCACTTCGCTGACAGAATAACCTTCTGATCACTGTTATCCCCAGATTTTTTGAATCATTTTTTATAAGGGTGAACATCTGGGGATAAAGGCGAACGCTCCGCTTCTTCAGGTCATTTCTGTCCTCTACGTTCTAGTGTAACTGTGTTGTCTAACTCATGGAAATATGTTTTAAGAACCCATTCGTCCGTTCAAACCATTGTTTCAATTCTACTGCCTTATCTTCATATATGTAATCATTATGGTCTACTAAAAAATGAAAACAAGCGATGCTACGTTTCGGATCTTCCCTCCATTTATTGTTAACTCCCTTATTTTATGGTCCATTGCAGCAAAAAAGCCTTGCCCCATTCTTCATGACAAAGAATAGAGAAAGGCTTTCATGCTGCTACTTAATCCTAACTGTAATCCGCAACTAAATCTTAAGCTCTTGTTGAATTTCTGCATCACATTCGTGATGGGATTTGAAGTACGCTGAGATATATCAACTTAAATGTATCAAATCTCAAAATAGTCTAAATAAAACTTTTTAATCTGATATCCCAGTTCATCTTCGACAAGTGATTTCACAAATTTTTTTCTTAGAATCTCCTTATTACTCGAGCTACTAAGTATCTTTTTAATTTCATCTTCACTAAGGTATGGAAACCAATCTAAATTGAATTTCTGAAAATCGAAATTATTCTCTTGTATCACTAGATCATAAAAATCATCAGTCCCAATAAACTTAGTGAAAGGATCTTTATTATTTATTTTGTTATGCCGTAAAAGTAGAACCAGGACCCCCAATTCGCTTATTAACGGATCAGGATAACTCTTCATCGAACTGTTTTCAACTTTATTTTTCGTTTGTTGTATTTTTAAAAACAGTTTTCCTTCAAAATGCTCAGTTGAATGTAAAACACCAGCCTCACAAGCTGCGCCATATATTTTAACTTCAAAGTTCTGTAATAAGAACTCTTCTAAAATGAGTTTTACTGACTTCTGATCTACTGGTCCCATAAATCTATATAGTGGAATTAGAACTTGAAGTAATATACTGCGCTTATTATTTGATAGATTGCCATGTTCAATTGAGATGATTAACTTTTCAATATCTAATTCAATACTAAAATTCTCATACTCACTCTGGTCAATAAGATTGATTAGTCCTTGAATATAATTGTTATTATTGAGCGCATCAAGTTCGAATCCTCCTTGATGACCGTTATGCTTATAATCTAATAACTTGTTGATAAAAGCTATAGTTAACTTTGCGATTAACGGTGATTCTAATTTATCATTTTGCTTCTGATCATATAAGAATTTTAATAATGTGAAATAAATATCATGCTCAACATATCCCGAACTTAACAACCTTAGCATATCATCGATTAACTCATTTAAATCTTGTGGATCAATCTTAATCTTACCAAATAAACATAACATATTTTTAAGAATCTCTCTCAAACCAATAGTATAATCAATTTCTAAATAGCTTGTTATTAAATTCGAGAATAACCCCTTTAAATGGATACTTGGAAATGATATCTCAATTTCATTTATATCATATTCTTCAAATATTTCATTTAGTTTTTTACAATCTAAATATTTCATTATTATAATGACATCTTTGCGGGAAAAACTATGATTCGGTAATCTATGAAGGAAAAATCCAGAAAAAAGAGAGTCTTGAGTTGTTTGGACCTCCGATTTTACTTTGACTGAATAAGTACTGAGGAGCGATTTTATATAAGAATAGTAGTATTCCTTCACTTCTGAATATTGATCCACCATAATAAAATTATTGTGTGTGTAATCAAAAAACTCATGTACATGACTTACCATATTATTAACTGATGTAGAATTGGGACTATCAAATCTGGTATTTAAGTCTTTTGTTACTTTTTCAGTTAACTCTTTAATACGAAGTAGTTGTTGTGAAACGTACCCTTGTTCTTGCAATAAATCGTGAATAAATTTAACTTTATCTTTATCTTTTTGAGCTAGCATCTCATATACATCATTTATTTTAAGGTTCGAATGTTCATATGTCTCAATAATCTTAGTAATTTGTTCAATAAAAACACTTTCTCCTAAGTCATTCAATGTAATTACAGTTTGAACACCAGTGTTATGTTTAAGTTTTCTAATTAGATATCTCTTGTTGAATTCAATAATATAGAGTAAGATAAAATCTTTATTTCGATACGATTCTAATGAAATTTTCTCAAGGATTTCAAATGCAGAAACAAATTGATTGACCAAATACTTAGCATATGCTCTCATTAGTTCATTAATAATTTTATTCTCGAAGTCATTAATCATTTTATAATCTTGTTTAGCTACAAGATTAACTGAAAAATAATCATTCAATAGAATATCTTTAATAATCCGGGGTTCATTATTGTATGAAAAATCAAAAGTAAAACTTTGCTTTCCAACACTCATCTCTGACAGTCTTGTTTTTGCGAACGTAAATTTTATAAAGTCATATTTCCGTTTTATTTCCCAATCTTGTTGTTCATAAGACTGTTTTATAGTGTTTAAATGTTCTAAAAGATCACTATGATAGGTTTCATCTTTAGAGGGAAATAATTTTAAATTCCCACCTTTTTCTATAAAGTAATTATCTATATCAAATAGATTTACCAGATCTTTGACTCTTATTGTGTTCAAGCTATTAAAAGCTTGAAGCTTTTCATAACAAGAATCTAGAGGATTTTGATCTGACTCTTTATATTGAAAAATGTAGTCTAAAATTTTAACAACATTCTTCCCTTGGGAGGATTTTAGCTCAGGAAATTCTTTATCTAAATATTTGTTTGGAATGTCAAATTTATCAATTACATTCACACCGAGATTCCTAAAATACTCTTTTTCCACTAATAATCTAGAATTATCTGAAGAATCAACTAAATATGCCTTCTGAAAATGCTCACCTAAGATACCCTGCACATTTTTCATTATTAACTTCAGATCATAATCTTGAAGTGAGTAACCTACAAAAAGTACAGTGTTGTTGATAAAAATTGATTTAATATAAGATTCTATCAACTTGAAATTTGTAGAATAATTTAAATAATCATCTTCTTTTAGTACAATATTTTTTCTCTTTAAGTCCCCGTGCATTTTAATAAGCATTCTTCCGTTTGATGAATAGGGAAGATCAATATCCTCTTTAACAGTATCATAGAACATAAAATGTTTCTCAATTGCTTGCTCAATTAAATTATCATAGTTTGTTGTTATTATATGTCTGGGTTTAAACCTTAAAATATAATCATGTAATAAATTAGGAGACACTGACGTATCAAAAATTTCCATTATCTTTTTAAAATATTCATTCTTACCTCTCTGGTTGTAGAAATATTGAGGGATTTTTAGAAAATCATCTGAGTTTACCTCTCTATTAATACCTAAACCTACAGCAAATTCTTTTATGAGCCCCATCCAACTTGGTAAATTAGAATTTGCTGAAATACCAGCCCCTACAAACAATACAAGATGATCTCTGCTCATTGCTTCCAATATCGCTTCTATATCTAAATTCTTTTTAAATATCATTGATTATCACCTCTATTTATATCAGTCTTATAAAGAGATAGATTAATGCGTTTAGATTTCATTTACTTTACAATTGTACCATGAAATTGAAACCTCCGCGCTTACTTCCTATACCCTTAAACAACTATGTTATAATAAAAATACGACTATCCAAGCGAGGTGACGCCGATGAAATGGGGAGAGATTACTGAATTACACCCAGATCGTTTTGTACTTGTGGAAGCAATCAAGGCAAGTTCCAGCAACCATGTCCGTCAACTAGAGGATATAGCTGTTATTCAAAACTATGATAATCCTCAAGAAGCCTGGAGCGGTTACAAAGAACTGCACAAGCTCCATCCGACACGCGAGTTATATGTATTTCATACGAGCAGAAGCGATGTTGAGGTTGTAGAGGAATTTTTCTCAGGAGCCTCATGCAAAGTTGACTTTGAATTAATGAATGTTCAATTTTCAACATAAGCCATGTAATGATAACCTTTGATGGTTGTCGTTGCGTGGCTTATTTTTGTACACCATGGTTGGGTGACTCAATCCCGGAACACGGATCATCTGATGTAATAAACTATAATCAACAGCAAAAAAGCCTTGCCCCATTCTTCATGACAAAGAATAGAGAAAGGCTTTCATGCTGCTACTTAATCCTAACTGTAATTCGCAACTAAATCTTCAGTTCTCCAAGCTTAATCAGCTCGACAACTGCCTGCGAACGACCCTTAACATTGAGTTTCTGCATCACATTCGAAATATGGTTTGAAACACACAAAAAAACTATAGCCTACCCAATACAGAATGGATCTCAACATTGTTTGCTTTATCAACTATAATGTTTGACACTAATTTTTTCAGGATCAGGTTCACTTGGTCTACTTCAGTAAATTGTCTTAGATCTGATAATTCATCAAGTGAGATGTTTATCTCCTTAAACTGTTCACTGTCATTCAAAGCTCGTTCTAATTCAGATTTCATTTTGGACAACTGTTCTTGTTTCTGTTTAATCTCTTGTTCATACTGTTCCTTCTCAAACTCATATTGCTCATCATCAATTTCATCGTTTAACTTTTGCTTTCGGATTTCAAAAAGCATTTTACGTGTATTCTGTATCTGCTTCTCATATTTAACGATTAACTTTCCAGTATCTTCTTTCGCTTTTTTAGTGAAGGTTACAGTCTTCCCCGACTTTGTTTTACTTCTAAGTTTCTCGCTCAATCTTTCAATAAGAGCATCTTTGAAATCGTCGTATGGAATCCTATTGTGATTTTCACATCCAGTTTCACCCTGTCTTCTTCTCTTAGAACAAACTAAGTAACGATAGCTGTTCTTCTTGCCGTTTGAGGTCACAATGTTTAATGATGATCCACAATGCTTACACTTGATTATACCAGCGAATACATTGACTTTGTTTCTTACCCCTCCACGCTTTCCACCGCCACGCTCTAACCGTATCTCCTGTGCCTTTCTAAATAGCTCCTCACTAACAATTGCTTCATGAGTCTGCTTACCGCTTTCTTCCCATAGCTCCTTGTCACGCTTAACCAACTTTCTAGATTTATCAGAGATATTGTTGATATCGTTATAAACCTTTACAACTGTAAATTTATTAAATATGTTTTTACCTGTATATATCTCATTCGTTAGTATACGCTCTACAGACGTTATTCCCCAGTTCCCTCCTCTGTAAGAGGGAACTTTCTCTTTATTCAGATACTTTGTTATAGCTTTCTCACCCATCTTTTGATTGACATACATATCAAAAATGAGTTGAACGATCCTGGCACGTTCATTAGGTACAATGGTTTTCCTATCATCGACCTTTATTTTGTCATAGCCCAATGGTGCAATAGTACCTAAATAATTTCCTTTCATTCCAGACTGACGTATACCTCTTCGTGAAGATATGCTAATTTGCTCACTCAACTTTTGGTTAACTGCTGAGAATATTTGAAATTTAAACTCGTCATGATCAACTTGTGAATCATAGTTCTCGTCCAAGGATACAACCCTTAAACCAAGCTTATCTACAAGAGTTCTCTTCAAACCTAACGAGTCATACGTATCACGAGAGAATCTAGATAAAGAAGAAAAGAGGATGGTTTTAAAGTAACCCTTACCTGCATCCTCAATTAGTGTCTGAATAGATGGTCTTCCAACAATGGATGTACCACTATCCCTGTCTACATATATGTACTCTTCACGAACCTTTAAACTTAGCTGTCTGGCTTTCTCTTCACAATCCATCCGTTGGTGTTCTGGACTGAACTTTTGTGACTCCTTTGTTGTGGATACCCTAACATATATTGCTGCATCCTCATATCTCATGTGACATTCCCCTCAGTCTGTAGATTTAATTGTGATATCATAGTCTGTAGCAGGGAAATTTTTGATCGCTCTTTGTACTACAGTATCAACTACAAATTGAATTGCTGCTTTTGCTTCTTCTTCGCTACGGTTATCGTCTATAAAAATAAAGTTGAATGATTTAGATTTTGTCTGCTTGTTTGTCTCCTTCATCCGTTGTACACCACCCGTATGACTTTCGTACGGATAATGTATGCGAATGCTGCTTGGACGAATGACAGACAATGTTTTTGCTGCACTTTGGATATTCACTCACCTCCTCACCTTGTATATTCGAGGTAATAGTAGTTGTCACCCGGACACCCCACGAGACTACTCAGTATTCTAAGACATGTTCCATTTGTGTTTAGTGTAGTTTAGAGTGCAATGAATAGATGGATTACAATTGAGTCTAGAGATAATCTTGCATGTTCTTTTGTTATGTATTTCTATTCTTGATCCTTCAACTTAATTTGCATTTGTTCAAAGGTAAACGGTTGATGCACATTGTATATTTGACCATCAATCTCTATCTGTCCTATTGGTATGTATCCTTTATACACTTTCTGTTCATTCTCATTACTGTCTACTTCAATGCTTTTTTGACCAGTCGTTGATTGCTCCGATTGAATCAAAACTATTTTTCCATCTTGAGTGTTTGTAAAAACTCCAGTATCGTTTTCTAGCTTAGGTAAACCCAAGTCTTTCTTTGCATCTGTTATCGAATCATATCTTCTAAATATGGGAATTACATTGGTTTGCTTGTTTCCCATCTCAAATGCATAAACTGGCTTAGCCTGTGCCTTATATGAATTTTCACCGAAAGGCAATATGGTAACATTAGATAACCTGTAGCCGATATTTGGATCAGTGTTAATACGGTCAATTGTGGGACGATAAGATTGATTCTGGTCATTTTCAAGAAAGCGCTTTGTCTGCGTAATCCATTCCTTCCACATTTCTGGCTTCAAATTAATAATTTCACTCACTCCGCTAATCGGATCACTCCAATCGCAGTGAACTCCTCTATAAATACCTTGCGAATAACGACAGCTATGAATTCTCGACTCCACTGATTTAAAAAGGAGATATGCAGCCATGGAGTACTCTTCCTCAATAACTTCATCCTCAATCAAACTCTGTACACATAAAATTCCTCTTGGTAAATATGTGTTCTCTCCATACTTTTCAACCCATTTTTTAATTTCTGATGGGTGTAATTTGTATGGTCTTCCCATTTTTTTATCTGCCATTTTATAATCTACCTTTCTTAAATGTTAATACTACTTTCTAGTTCATTCTTATTCATTTTAGAAGTCGGACACCTAAGCCCGACCCCATACTTTTTGCTTTATCTTATCTAACTCTGTGGTATCTTAACTTGCACAACATCTTAAAACTAAAGTCCATCACCCCATAGTCATTAATAACATAAGGTTCACCTTTATGATGAAAATAATTTGGTTCAGTTCTTTTAATTTCATATCTACTTCCCATGGTTAAGGAATCTAATTTGAATTTGTTATCAACAACCTCAGCGTATATTGGCATAAGCAGAATCCCTCTTGTAATATTTTAATTGCAATTTTGGGTTGTAGAACATCTCAGTGTTTGCGGTATATGTATTATCCATACTGTAGCGCTCCCCCTCAGTGTATATAGAACCATCATCCACCTTAACCTCATAAATCTGTCCTACTGTAAAATCACTCGTTTCCCCACTTACCAATTCAATATAATCCGCATCGTTAATATTGGTGATCTCGATCAAGCCATTATGCATGTTCTTTCCTCCGTGTTTAAATATTTTAATAGACACAATTGACAGTACCACCAAATCAAATCAATTTGCACCACCACCTTTAATAAGCTTCAAAGGTGTCTATTTATATATAACACTTGTTAAATCGTATGTAGTTAATCCCATGCACTGATGTATCCCATTTGCACCTGACCAGCTCTATCCAGCATAGGAGCGTATTCTTCCGGTACAGAGCCGATTCTCCACATTAACTGTTCTTTTGATATAGTTGAAATTTGCTCCATCATAACTATGCTGTCATCACGCAATCCACATTCCATAGCGTCCAAATTAACATGTGTAGGCATCGCTTTCTTCTTGGCTGTGGTAACTGAAGCTACCTGTACCGTTGGGCTATATTTGTTACCCATGTCATTTTGTATTATGAGAACTGGGCGTTTGCCTCTCTGAACACTGCCGCTGCTAGTATTGATTAATTCTGCGAACCATAGTTCATATCTCTTATATTCAGTCTTTTGAGCAGTCAACATTTCATATCACTCCGTTTATCTATTGTTTATATCAGAATTATAACAAACAAAATATATAATGTACATATATTTATACTTAAAAAATAAAAAAATAGGATTAGCTCTATTTGCTAATCCATTCTCTATAAAATTAAAACAAAAAAAGCCCTATTTATAAGGCTTCATCAAAGTTGATTTCTATGAAAATTTGGTATTTCATTTAGACAACAACCACGGATGTACTTATTTATCCGTGGCCTATTGGTAGGTTTGTCATGCAACTATGTTACTAGAATTATCTGGACTATCAATTCTAGCGCTAGTCTTTTTAAAAAATTTTACTGAATTTTTATTCAATCCCCAAATGAAGAAAATTAACCAAATGATTGGTAGAAGCCACCACAGACCTTGCCAAGCAAAAGTAAGAGTAATGTTGCTTAACTCAGCAGAAACTCCTATTAAAGCAACGAATATCAGAAGACCATGAGAAGCAAATAAAAAAGGGTACTTTTCAAATACAGTTGAATTACTTTCATTTGAACTCGATATTCGTTTCCCGACCATCTTTCCAAGTGAAGTTAACAAAAAGAATAGTATGACAATTACAGACGAAGCACCAATACTACTTAAAATCAGAATTTTTCCATACGAAAGTTGGTTGGCATTGTTGAATAAGCTGGTAAACGCTTGAACAGACCCAAATACCCCCATGAGTATGGCTGCAAAAATACCTAGAATAGATATAAATTGCGCTACCATATTGTCATATTTCGATTTTGCTTCTTGATCAATTTTTTCAATTTTTGATTGAAGTGAATTATTTTTAATATTTAATTCTTCATTCAACTGTTCAAGTGCTTGGTATCGCTTATTTAATTCTTCAAGTTGTCTTTGATTTTCGGTGAACAAGTGAGTTTTTTGAATTGCAGCTAATTCAATATGTCGTATTATCTTATAATAAGTTTTCCTTGTTTCATCATTATTAACTTCATCTGTTGAACTGTTAAAGTAATCAACTCCAGTTGTTTTTAACATTTCGAATAAACGATCGGTAACGTCATCTGTAATTTTAGTAAAGATAATCAGAGTTATATGGTTGTATGGAATTAGTCCATTATCAAAGTCACAAAGATTTAACTTAGAGATGAATTCTCTAACAGGCTCAGTATTATCTATTTGCCGCTCTTGAGAATGGTGTTGAGTAAATAAATCATCAAGGTTTTGCTTTTCATTTCCCTCTGTCTGTACAACTATAATTTGATCTATTAAAGTTTTGAAATGAGACAGAAATTGATCTTGACTGTATCTATCTGTATCTACAATCATTTTTTAAAGTCCCCTAGAATTTCTTCTAAAGTATAAGGACGTACATATCTTCTATTGAGAATATCATCCCTGTAGTCTGCCCAACCCTTTAATTCATGAGATGTTTGAACCAATTTAAAAGCATCCACTCCAAGTAAGTTAAGAATGACTTGATCCCATGATGCATAATCTGAGCTGTACGTGCCTTTTGTTACAATCGACTTTTCTCTAAAGTGATTGTAACTGTAATATACAGTTGGTACTACTGGGCCGTATTGCCACTTTTCGAATGGCATATCATAAGTTTCACGTGCTAATGTATCAATTTCACCTGTATTTCTCATGTGGAAACCAAGTGAGAAGTACATCACTTTTTGTAAATGTAGGTTTGTTACAGGTAAAGAATTGCGAGAAGCAACTTCGAATATATGACTGGACAACTCTCTCATCCCCGACATTTAAATTCCCCCTTCACTTGTATGTAAATTTAAATTATATCTCTTGTGTCGCTTCTAACCACGAAAGAACATGTGTTCCTATATCTTATACTCCTTATTATGCCATAAATTTAGCCAAAATGATACCCTTTTCCAAAAATTATTGTTGTTATTGGTGCAAGCATATGGTAACATATTAAAGTTTGCCGACCATTGGTAATATTATTGTAATAATATTTACATGCAAAGCAGGGGAGAGGACACCCAATTCAATCAATAGCTCAGTTAATATTGAGTCGATGTTTTTGAAATATTCACATGTTAATCAAGCTGTCTCCCTCAAAGAGTGTTGTTGACGTTCCTAGGTGAGTCTGAACCGTTGAGCCCTCAATGGCAATCAGCTTGCCATTCAAATATACCTTTGCTCCATTCCCTGTTGTAATACGTCCCTGACCACTTCCACTCGTACCAGGACTAATTGAGATGATGCTTCCACCTCTTTGTGGCGATGGTGATGGATCAGCAACCCATTGTTCAGTGGTAGAGTCTCCTACGCATGCTACCGAGACACCATTGACTGTAAACTTGTTGCTGATGGTTGCTAAAGTGCCCGTAACCTTTGCTCCCGTCGTATGTGTCGTTGTGTCATAAACGGTACTATAACCTGTACAGTTTCCAAATTGATCCCAAGATGAGCATTCAGATCCAGATGGATATCTTTCAACATATGAGACATGTCCACTCTTAGTTGAATCCTGTGTCGTTGATCCTTGTAATGCTATTTTTGCGATAATAATCTTCCTTTCTTACATCATGTAAATTTTAAGATACCTCTGTTCAGTTGAGTTATCGTCAGCGTAATCTATTGCTTGCTTTTTAGAACTGTCTTTGATTTTTGCATCTGCTTTCAAATTTGTCATTTCCCCAAAATAGAAATCATTCTTAGTAATTACGGTCAACATTAGCGCCGTTTTTCCGTCATCACGTTGAACATTAACATCGAGGGCATTTCTCTTAATTGCTTTGTAAGCTTCGTAATTATTCTCTTCAACAACGTACATTAGCAGTGTATTACCACCATTAGATAAGTCTTGGGCGTTTACATCAAGTGTTCCATTATTCAATGCTGTACGGATCTTCTCAGCATCTAATTTATTATCAGTTGAGTAAATCTCTTTCAAATCCTTCACCTTTTTGCTTGCGGTTGTATTTGTGTTATTGTTGCTTGGAGTAGTAACGACTGTTCCAAATTGAACACCCGTAGGACCAGTGTTTGTTGTGCTGTTAGCCGTAACACCCTCTTTTAAAGAAACCTGAGAACTTGTAATAGATTCTACAGAGTAGCCCAAAGCGTTTGCTGTGTCTCTCACTGGAAGGTAGAGTCTTCCTCCAATATTCATTGGACTTTCAGAAAGTTTTGCTTGAGTGCCATCTACAACAATTTTAACATTGCTTTGAGTTGCTTTAAGATATGTAGCTGCCCCTACCGCTGTTCCTGCTGTAACTGCAACTCCAACAACTGCTCCAAATAGAAATGTTGGCAGTTTTTTAAACATCTTTTTCATCTTATGTACCTCCAATTTAATATGGAATATACCTAGTAAAATCTAGATACAGTATATCCCATATATCGGTCACACGAATGATTTTATTACTTTACTACTTCACTCTTACTCCGTTGATGTAAACCTCTTTACCAATATTAAGGTTTGGCTCCTTAGTCTCTTCTGGTTCATGTGTGATCAGGCTTATGTAGCTATTTAACATGTCTGGCTCAGTGTATTCTTTAATTTGTTCATAGATGTAGTTATCTAGCATCTTTGTAAGATTGTGCTCCATGACAAAATTCATAAGGATATCACTTTAGTTCATGGTCGTTTCGTACCAGTCTCTCGTTTCAATTAGTTCCGTCATTAATGCTTTTTGTAGCTCATAGTTTTTACTCATATGTATGTTCCCCTTTATTGATTAGTTTGTGTGAAAATTGAATGCTTTACCATGGAATTCAAACGTACCGTCTGCTGTAATCTCAATATAACCATTAGTGTTACCGATCTTCATTGGCCCTTCATCAGCCATTGCTGTTAGCTCCTTGGCTGTGAATACCATTTTTGCATCTTGAGAATCTAGATAAACACCGCTATCTTTAAAGTCAACACTGCGCTCTTTTCCTGTATTACTTGCTTTATAAAGTTGCTTATAACCGCCATTGTACTTGGTATTAACCATTTTAGCTCGATTATTAGCACCACCGTCACCTGTACCAATGATATCAGTTGGTTGAGCCGCATCTCCTGAGCCATCAAAGCTAATCTCTCGCTTAATCTTCTCATTCGTCAACTTATATGCATAAGCAATGATACCTGTATCTTCCGTAGTCAGAATACGCTTTTCACTATCTTGCCAGAACAATAAACGATCACGGGAATCCTTGGCTTGCTCTTTTGATTGAACCTGTGCAGTAATCCAGCGTTGATAATTATCTTGGATGTCAATGTAGTCAATGAACTGCCCTACATCTGCATCTTTACCAATAGTTTTCAGTCTGTTAACGGTTAGGTTGTTGATGTAACCCTCGTCAGCAAGGATTGTGTTAACCTCAAGCATTTCAGCAACCAATTTCCCCACATTAATGATATCAAACTTATCCATGTCTAGGATTCCTGCATCTGTATCCAACAAAACTTCACCAGCTTTACCGTAAAACTTAGCTTTGTGAGCCTTAAGATTCCCGTATAGATCCACGGAAAATGCTGCATCATCAAAATCTTCTGACCCACTCCAAAATCCAAGCTTCGGGAACATTTTCATGATACCTTCACCATCTCTAAGTGTAAGCCTGTTGCCTACTAGATCAGCTTCAGCCAAAATATACTTTTTAATTCTCTCTGTGTGATTCGTAAATCTTCGATCTCCTTGAAACCACTCAAATGGATTTTCTTCAATTTTCTCATCTAGAATCTTACGGATTCCCTGTTTAGCAAGGACGTACAATTCTAGATTCCCTCCAATTTGTGAGTTTGATGCAAAACTGTATGTATTTCTGTAGGCTTCGAAAACATCATTTGCTGTTTCTGCCTGTTCGATGAAAAAGTCACGATCCCGATCAACATTGACGCCAGATGTATAAAAAGCCGTTTTATCATGAGCTCTAATTTTGTTTATTTCAAACTCATTCTCCTGACTAAATTCATATAAAACAGGGCTCCCATCTTCAAATTTTGCTACTAATGTATGAGCAATTAATTTACCTTTATCAACCCTTTCTTTAATACCAGGCCGTCTTTTGTAATATCTCTCAAACCAAAATTTGATGATTTTCTTCAAAGCTTTCATGTCTCTATGTTGTGATTTCTCGAACTCTTCCATAATTATCTTTGCAAGATCAACATCACCAGCCGAGAAAATGATCATATCATCAATTCTCCAAATCTTTTTACCATCATTACTAAGTCGGAAGTTCACACCATTAACTTCTGTAGAAATGGCTGAATCAGCCCCCATATACAAAAAATCTTTGTTGAACATAACCTGACAATAACTCAATTAGACATCTCCCTTTTTATCTTTTAGAAATTCAGTGAATTTATTCCGATAGAACTCATATATCTCATAGGCTTCTGGTGTTTGAGCAAGACAGTCCATTTCAAGGAACATTTTCACAATATGAATAACAATGTCTTCGTTTTCTCCCTCAGTAGGAATGTACGCATTCTCTAGGGCAAGATCATTGTAATCCTTAATGAATGCTTCCTTGTTTTTCATAGCAAGCCTATCTCCAACTTCATTTGATTCAAGAATGATAAAATCCCCATATTCGTCTCTCTCCGTATGTAGCATTGTAAGACTCTCAATTTCCTTATTCCATGTGTCATTCAATGGAGAAAGTATATCGTCTAGGAAACGCTTTTTCATTCTTTCGCCTTGAGCATTCATCTTAAGGTTGAGGATATACTTCCCCAACCATGGTATATGATAATTAGGTATCTTCAAAAATATATCTCTCCCTGTATCTATGATTTAAAACTCAACGGTGAGCTTTTTCACCTCGTTACCTTTACAGATGTAGCTTCCTTCTACATACATATCAAAATTACTCTGAATGGACATCAGCATTCCGTCAATGTGCTCTCTCTCATAGTCACTTGTTCTACTTACGATACTTCTTCCATCCTTCAATATAATCTTCACTTTCATATTCACAAATCTCCAATTCATTATGTATCATTTTCGACTTTCACTATCTACGGTCAATCTATCTACGACTTTCCTATTTCTCTTCTTCATCCCTGCTACCCTTACTAATTCTCCTTGGATCACTTCCAGCCCGGCCATAACCAGCTCATCAACCTGTACCACGCATATCTGACCTTCCTCGTATCTCATCCCTCACTTTCTTGTGTATTCATAGGCTCCAAGGGTTTGTCTTGGAATTCGTTAACCTTGTAATCATAGTTTATGAAATAAAAAATTTAATGTCAATACGTATTTTTACTCTTAATTATTTTTACATTTATCTTCTACTATAGTGTCATCTCAGAATCGATTCTCTTCCTCAGATCGTTGATTAATTAATAGGAATTTGGAACACAACTATCCTAGGAGGTATAAAGTGTCCTCCTTTGTGAATGCCCTTTTAATTCATTGTTATTTACAATCTACGAGTAGTGCGTTCTGATTCGCTAATTGATTCAGCAACATCCTTCATGGAGCGCCGGATCAATGGTCCAGCGCTTTGGTCTCCATTGTTTTTAACACCCCAATATTCCTTCAAGAATACTGCCTGTCTCCCTTTCTTAACCGGATCACTCTCAGCTTCTCCCCTATGCTCTGTGTTCTCAGCAATCAACATGTATTCAGCTTGCCATTCATCTACATCCATGGAGGATGAATTTTATCCTCTCTGTTTTTCAAAATACACTTGCAACCCCATCATTTTCATGTTAATTTAATTAAAAATACATATATTATCTCTTAAAAAAAGGGGGGGCAACCAATATTGCTCGTAAAAAGAAGCTCACAGTAACAGACATCATAGGTAGTGATTATGAACAATGGCAGCAGGGTGAGATCATCACAATTGAAGCTGGTACAGGTGTAGGTAAATCATACTTTATCAAGAACACATTGTATGAGAAGGCTAAACGTGAGGGAACTAAGATACTGTTCCTACTTAACCGAACACGGCTCAGCGAACAGTTTCAAAGTGAGATTGAACAAGACAATAAGACAGATGTAATAACGATTCTTTTGTATCAGAATGTTGAGGATATGTTAAGAAAACGAAATGTAGTAGTTAGCAAAGATTATCAGTACATAGTGTCAGATGAGTTCCATTACTTTCTCACCGAATCAAAGTTTAACAATAACACAGAAGATTCATTTAATTTAATTATATCTGAATCAGAAAAGACTAGAATGTTCATGTCCGCTACAGCAGATGCAGCAATAGAATATTTTCGCTTCAAGCATATTGAGCATCGTAGTTATAACGTCCCTCATGATTACAGTTACATCAAAGAATTAATATTCTATCAAAATGATAAAGTGTTAGAGAAGTTTTTACACTCTATTCCTAAGAATCAAAAAGCTGTTTGTTTCAGCAAAAGTGCAAAGAAAGCTTCTACCCTACATACCATATTCAAGGATTCACTTTTTGTCTGTTCTGCATCTGGAACATCTAGAGAAAAGAAATATCTCGACAAAGAAAGAATTAGCCGTATGCTCATGGAAGAGAAATTTGAGGAAAAGTTCTTGTTCACAACTTCCACACTGGATAACGGTGTCAACCTCAAAGACAAAC
Source organism: Paenibacillus sp. FSL K6-1122 (assembly GCF_037977015.1). Classification (NCBI taxonomy): domain Bacteria; kingdom Bacillati; phylum Bacillota; class Bacilli; order Caryophanales; family Paenibacillaceae; genus Paenibacillus; species Paenibacillus sp. FSL K6-1122. The sequence goes on from NZ_CP150272.1 coordinate 5,686,430, forward strand.
AAATCAAGTATGTAGTTGCCGACATTGAAGACATAGATACACTCATACAATGTTTGGGTAGAAAAAGAATTGCTGATAATAGTGATAAGGTAACCGTAATAATCAAGAATATTTCAGACAAGATGATCAAAAAAAAACTTGAAGACTGTGAACGCATAATTAATCCTGCGAAGTATTTGATGGATAATGGATCACTAGAATATGTTAAGAAATATAGGAAATATAGTAGTCCAGTAATTTATGACACTGTAACCGTGGAGAATGACAAGGTTGAAAAAGTCATTAACGAATTACGATATTTTAAGGAATGCTACGACAAGAAATTTTATGAAGAGATACTACAGGAGGAAAATGGATACATGAAACATTTACAAACTAAGCTTCAACAAAATAGTTACACGATATTGGACGATACATATGAAAAAGCTACACTTTCAGATTACTTAGATAGTATTGTTGGTAAGCAACTTTATAAAGAAGAACAAGAAGAGTTAATTAAGAAGGTCAATATTCGAGACAGTAGAAACAGGTTACAACGTGGATGTCGAATTATTAACGAATACTTTATAGAAAATAACTTTCCATATAGTGTGAAAGACAAGATGAAGAATAACAAACGAAAACTTGATAATAATGAGCCTAATCCAAACTACACTAAGACGTATTGGTCACTTGCCAAATACAATTGATAATCACAAATAGTACATAAATGAAAGCGACTGAAATTAAAAAAGTCAGTGTTTATATAGGTTTTTTGATGATTTTGCATATTTTTCATGGAATAAACCCTTATAATAAGGATTCATTTAGGCAAACATTAGCTCAAAACCCTTGATACGACTGCGTTTATGACTAATGATTGATTATTTATTTTGGAATTAAATGTACCAAATTGAAACCGGAAGGTGAATTGGCGCAGCCAAGAGGAAACGCGGTAGGTCGTCATATACGTTTACGAAGCGATAGCGAAGTGTTATTGACGAGATGGTATCGTTTCCTGATTTACTACCCACGGTTACAATTACATATATAAATAGTCTTATCTAATAACTTGTCACTTTAAACTCCCACAAGGTTAATTGTTTATATTATAGGAAGTTGAAGTGACAAGTTATCATTTAACACAACAATAATAGATGGCGAGATCCATTCCGTTTCACTCCATGGCTGTCGCTCACCTTCATCCACAACAAAACCGTTGTGTCTGTCATTAGTATAAATTAGCCGGTCAATAACAGAATTGCTTGATTACCATTTCAGCTAACTTTTTAAGAATTGTTAACCAATGAGCGTCCTTAACGTTATCTTCTAGCAGGTTTGGAATATTGATGTCATGTCTATAATCCCACTTAGCGTGAACAAAGCTGTTCCTGTATTGGTATAGCGCCTTTACAAAAGTACTTACGTCATTGCTAATCACTAGTTCCATTTCATTTGCTTTTTCAACCACTTCATGTATACCATCCACATTTCTGAGAAGTCCTTCTAAGTCCTTTTCTTCCTTATTTCCATAAAGATTTGTCATATTTTTAATGAAACCATCCATATCCGTTGAGGTATTATAATCAAAGATCAATTCTTCTATTTCATTTTTACGATTTATAATGAAAAAGAACTCCAGAACACGATAAAAATAAATCGGTTCTTCAGATTTCCTACCCTTGTTATAAAAAGCGATAGGCTCGTGATACTTTGTCGTATTAAAATCTGTAAGATCAATCTCAATATCTTCATTAGGATTGTTCCAAATGTAAAGATTATCAGTATAAGTATACGGAATTATTTGAGGATAATCACCAACTACTCCATCCTCGGGTCTATTATACTTTGCTAGCAAAAATAATACTTGTTGCAATACTCTATCTATTTCGTTTTGTTCGCACCCTTTTAATTTTATCGTTTCATAAAAACCCCATCCATTAAAATAATCATCCCTAGAAAAAGATGCAAATAATAACCTATACAAATTGCTCGGTTCTGAGATTTCAACACCCACATGATTCAATTTGAATCCACTCTCAAATTCAGTTTTTGGCCAGTTTCCTATAGAAAGATAGGTTAATAAAACTTCACAATATTTTTCTTTTTTAGAGTAAAGACCAACATCCTCGTATATCACTAATCCTGGGTTAGTTTTCTCAAGGGATTTTTTGTCTAATTGGTATAACAAGTTTTCTTCGCTTCTGCTTCTTACTTTAATATCAAAATCTCCACGCAAATTTTCCCATTCTATGCAAACAACAATCTCAGTACTTCTACATTTCAATACAAATCTTTCTTTGTCCAGTCTTAGAATCTCAAAAAATTTAGTAAATTCAGGTATATCATTCTCAAACTCTTTCTCAATCGCTCTTAATTCTATACTTACCATACACTGCCTCCTACTCATTTATCAGCAACATAATGAATCTTAGTATGACTACGTAATTCCTTAATATCTAATACATTTATCTGTCTCAGACAAATAACAGCCATCTCAAGCAGTTTGACCACATTCCCTTTGTTTAAAATTTCCTAGCATATAATCCTAGTTTGTACTAATTATACGAAATAATATTATCATAAATCTATTTCTTGCCCTATTCAGTTAATTATTCAATAGAATAGAATGCACTTTTGAGGGCGATAATGAATCAAGTAGTAATTGATTCTTATTAAGGTGGTCATTATGAGATATAAGAAAAGGTATGAATATAAGATTATTTCACGTTATCCAGACGAAGACCTTGCAGTTCCAGAAGAAATTATGGAGACGCAAATCCTCAATTGGATGGAGCATGTTCTACTGAGTTATTCCAGTGAGAACCAAATAGAAAACAGTCAAAATTCGGAGGATTGATTTTTTTGATGAGAGTACTCAAAGATCATGAAAAGCTCGCCAGGGAAGATATTGTATCCTTGATCGATAAGATTAAAGCTATTGTTTATACACGAGTATCATCTGATATACAAGTGGATAACTACTCACTTGAATCACAGACACAAATATGCGTAAAGGAAGCAAAAGAGAAGTTTGATATCAGCGAACATGAGATTATTGTGTTGCGAGAAGAGGCTGAATCTGGGGATAATCCTAACCGTCCAATGCTGGATTACATCTTATTTCTCCTTGAAAAAGGAATAGGGAACACAGTCATCTTCTTGCATCCTGATAGACTGAGTAGACATTTGCATTTACAACAACAAATCACACATAAGATTTGGGAACTCGGATGCGACCTTCATTTTGTAGAGTTTGATTTACAAAAAGACAATGCCGAATCGATGTTGAATTATAACATCCAAGGTTCCATTGCTCAATACAATAAGGCTAAGATTCTCGCCAATACAAAACGTGGAAGAAGAGCTATGGTCGCTGACAATAAAATACCGGGAATGAACCGTATCTATGGATATACCTATGATAAAGACTTACATACATTAGTCGAAAATAAATTTGAAAAAGAAGGGTATTTAATTATGGTAAAACTGGTGTTAGGGGGTTCAACTTGTTCTGAAGTTGCTGAATATTTGGCTACTAGAAAATATCCCCCTCCCAAAGGAGATAAATGGTATCAGACAACAATTAGTCGTATATTAAGAAATGAATCATACATGGGAACCTTCTACTATGGGAAGACAGAAATTGTACGCTCATATGGAAAGACAAAACAATTATCAAAGCCCAGAGATGAATGGCATAAAATTGATATTCCTCCATATATAAATGAAATAACATTTGAGAATTTACAGAAAGTCCTTGATAGCAATACTAAGAACGGCGGTATGCCATCAGAATATAACTTATTGAGGAGTATCGTAAGATGTGGAAGGTGTGGATCAGCCGTTTCGGCTGGTGTTACAAGTGTAACTCAAAGTAGGGCTCTTAAGTACTATTCATGTACGCGAAAAGCAACAAAATCATTCAGTTTTGAAACTGGTGAATCCAATTCCACTTGCAGAGGAGCTAATTTTCGTGTCGATATAATTGACTCTATTGTATGGAATGAACTGTCTAAGTTAATCATCAATCCTGAAAAATTGATTAAAAAATTATTAGAACGCTTATCAGACAAAAGTAAAATTGATGAGATGGAAATTAGAAGAGACTCTATTATTAAAGAAATTACCAATAAAGAAAAGTCTAAAGAAAGATATATTGACCTTTATGCAACTGGCTTTATCATAACCAAAGAAGAATTATCAAGTAAACTGCTATCAGTTGAGAAAGAACTTGCTGCATTGCAACAAGAACTATCATCATTGAACGAAAACTTAGGTCTGAACAGTGGACAAAATAATGTACAATTGAGATTACCGTTGCTGGAGAAATATCAAAAAATCATCAAGAATGAATTGCAAATGATAGACATGAGAAAAATAGTTGGCATCCTTGTCAATAAAATAGTCTTACATGATGACAAACATATTGAGATATTCTACAAATTCACCGCTGAGAGCCATTTAATTAGCAGTGATACCTACTTCTCTGATTCAGACAACTTTGATAAGCTTAAGTGGGTAGTTGAATCCCCCCCTCCTAAATGGGTGAATATTGAACACCTTTACCCTCAGATGCTGAAGATGTACAACGAAGAGTTGCTTAGCTTTGAACAGATAGCTGAATCAACTGGAACAGATTGGTGGACTATTAAGCAAATGTTTAAGGCTAAGGGAGCCATCTTGCTTACAACTAAAGAAAGAGGAGTAAAAAGACGTGCTCGTGATTTTGAGAAGGTATACAATCTTCACTATGTTGATGGACTAGCCTTCACTAAGATTTATAAAGAACATGGCTTAAGTCCATACTATTGTAAACAGGTGCTTCAAGAAAACATACACAAGTTAAAAAAATGAAAAAAATACCCCTCTGTGTCCTCTGGAATAAACACTGTATTCCCCCTCCTCTATGGAGGGCTATTTTGTGTAGATGGGATGGCATTATGTGGTGACGTTTTTATCCAATTGAATTTCCCTCATTCAAATTCAACTCTCGTGTCGAAGCAGATGTGCTAGGGGCATATTTTGTAAAATAGTCACCTTTTTGGATTTAAAATATCCCCCCATGTATCTATGTATCGTCAATGCAATAACTTAATGAACCATTGATAAGTGCTAGCGGATTATTTTCCAGAAATTTATTATTTTCTGGGTGTAAATGCACCCCCTTATGTACATTTTCCGGTTTACATCCGTATCGCAATTGTGTCCGTTAGGCTTATTTGTTTAAGTGTGTATGTGTTATACTGTAGTGTACGAATACTATAAGGTAGGTGTTATATGACAGATATAGATTCAGAAGTTGCCAAGAAACTGGTTGACCAAGTAACTCATCATTACAAAGGTATCAATATGACTATTTCTGATGCTACACTAGATGCTATTCGCACATATCGTCAGTCAGACTTTACTCTAAGTGACGATACCATCAGTCGAATAAATCAAATCGGTAAGGATTGGGATATGTGGGGTAAAAATATTTCAGAAGCATTGAACACTTCAGAAGTATTTCACACACTCAGCATGGTTGATAAGCAAATGAATAGTGTACGTGATGCTCTAACTACCATGTTCGAAAATGTCGATTTGTCTGTTTATAAAACTCTTGGTGAATCTTTAGAAAAAGTTATGGAGCGACATTTTGATGATTCCAATGAACATCCAGAATTTTCTACCGTATTTGAAGAGAGAATTAATCCTCCTGGTGATGCATCAGATGAAGACAATACTTCACCAATATTCAATGTATTTGCTGGCTATCTGTCAGCTACTTACGGTCAACAGTTTGATCCATCAAGAGATAGAAATAAGATTGTTATCATGTTTCTTTTTATCTTCTTATCTCAGATCGGGACTAATTTATTGAATACGTCCATAGAAAAAGCTATCTACCCTGAAAAGGATAATGAACAAAAGGTAGAGTACCCTTATAGCAATTATACTAAAGAACAAATTGATAGAGCATTAGATTTGGAAGAACGCAAACTTATCCTTCAAGAAAACGAACAAAAAAAGGACTCGAAATGAGTCCTATTATTCTCCAATCAAATAAACTTAATCATGTTCAGGAATAGACCTCGAACAACAAATCGCCTAGGCTAATGAATGCTGCTCATATTCTTTTACCCTACGATACCAACTGTTAGGCTTCATCTCTGCCCTTCTCATAGCTTCAACGGCTGTGATATTCCCTTGTCTCCATTCTGTGTATGCTTGCTTAAACTCTTCATTAATCGCTTGCTTTGGTCTACCAAACACAACACCGTCATTCTTAGCAGCCGCTATTCCCTCAGCCTGTCTATCATTAATCTTCTCACGTTCACGCTCAGCCATATATGAGAGTAACTCAAGAACGATACTTGATATCACTTTTTCTAACCCATTCTTATACTGTCTTGTGTCCAGGATAGGCATATCCAAGACAACTATGTGAGCGCCAATGTTCTGGGTAATATCTTCCCATTCCTTTTTAATCTCCTGTGCATTTCGCCCTAAACGATCCAGTTCCTTCACAAACAGTATGTCGTCTTTACGAATAGCGTTTTTCATTACTTGATACTGGGGTCTGTCAAAATTCTTTCCACTCTGCTTATCTATGTAGAAATCCCTTTCCAATATTCCTAAGTCCTTCATTGCTTCTAATTGTCTCGCTTCGTTCTGATCCTTAGTCGAAACTCTTATGTAACCATGATGTCTAATCTCTCCCATAATTCAACCACCTTCTACTATGTCGTTAAAGTTATTATAGCAAAAGTATTTCAAAACATATATAAGTATTTATGAAATGTTTCATTTATATTTATACAGAATTTGAAATGTACCATATATACTTTTGACATATTCCGAAAGAGTCTTTCAAAAAGTATACTTTTAGCCACACCTTTTCAATCGTAGGAACGTACCAATATGGTACTGGAACAACATCGGAAAATTACGAAGTCCCTTGGGACAGTGTGAGCCTGTCTTAGAAATTCGTCTCTGTAACCGGATTCAGACTGAATCGAGAGATTACAATCACATAGATCATGGTTCCATTCGTGTACGATACAACAACTATCCATTTATGCAGTTAAATCAACGTTTTAGCTTCTTTGTCAGGTCAATTTATCCTATATCGTAAGCGCAATCGTAGAATGATCAACAACACCCTAAAAAGCTAGTCGTAGCAAGTGATTTTAATAAACTAGGAAATTTTGTAAATTCACGATTGAATTCTAAAAATATCTAGACAGGACAAGGGATTTCAGCGTTTTCCAAAAGTTCAATCGTATAGTAACAGGATTATTTAAAACGATGACTTATTTACACAATATTTCACATTTGTTCACGTAACAATAAATTCGATTCAATTCAGTATACATTTTTCCCATATCATTTATACTAATTCTCAGACTGAAGGCAAATGGTCAATTTAGTGATCACCTCTTAACCTCTTAAAGTATGTATTCGACATGTTGGACGACCCTAGCTGTAAAAGAAGCGATGATGAATCTTATGAAAAAATCATCGATTACCTAACCAGCTCTAAAATTGAAATTCATGAAGGATTCTAAGCGCCCATATGTGGTGCTTTTTTATTTCAAACTTATATTTCACCTAGAGACACTCGAACAGTATAAAACAACTAAAGTATTTGACAATCTACAAGTCCGTTATACAATTCCCTTATAAATTATAAAGGAGAATTGAAAATGAAAAGAAGAACAATAAGTTCGAATGAAATTAATCTTGTTTCAATGTTGGTACTTTTAGTTGGAGCAACATACTTGTTGATGAGGGTTATGGTATTGGGATTGTCATTATACTTTACTGGTATCCTACTCTTCTCAATACATCTTAACCGTAAAAGAAAAACTAGAAAAATGAACGTTCCGGGCGAGTCGATATTAATTAGCTCTAATGAAATGGAAATACATGTGAATGGTAAAGCAAAAGGTAATCTTCGAAATTTTCTTTCGTTAGTAAGTGAGTCTTTAGTTTTTGGAGTGGAAAATAGACTTAATATTACATTCTATACTTGGCATCTGACCCCAAAATACTTAAAAGCAACACTGGGCGATAGCATAATCATTAGTAAACCTAGAACGTTTGAGAAAATAGCCCAATTAGTTTTTAATCGACATTACTACAGAGCCGCGTTCAAGAAAAAATCAAATAACAAAAGAATCAATCCGTTGATCAAAGTCAATGTGGAATGGGAGAAAGTAAATCAAGAAACCTTTGACAAATTAAGATCAAAAAGCAAATCCGCATAAAATTTTTGTTGAGTAGTTTGAAGATAAACAGGGACTCTTAATTGAGTCCCACTATGTAATAAATGATGCATTTCATAAAAAAATACCTCTCTAAAATAAGAAAGGTATTCAGCACCATATTCACTATTGAGAGCCCACACTTGCGGCGCGCTGTTTAAGATCGTTTAGCGAAGTTGTGATTTGACTATCAAGGGACTCAACCTCTACAGACAAGTCTGTTACATTAACCATCCCATAAAAATTACCTTCGCTTGTCAGAGAGTTTGAAGATGTAATCTTCGCACTGTTAGTTTTAAGAAAATTTGTCTTGGAATCTAAGTTAGTTTTCAGATTTCTCATAGCGTCTAGAAGTCCATTAATGTTGTTGTCTTTTTCTACTATAGATTCAACTTCTATGATGTGAGAATTTAAACCTGAACTTAGATTCTCAAGAGCTGAAATGGCTTTCTTTACATCTTCGTACTCTTTCATTAACATCACAAAAGTGTTTGCGTCTGATGTAATATTTTCGAGCTCTTCTACTTGAGTGTCATTTATGTATCTTATCGTGCTTGATATAGTTTTTATCTTAGCCAACTTATTATTTAATTCATTAGTCTTCTCTTTAACATAGTCACTAAGGCTAGGCACTGCTTCCTCTATTAAAGCTAACTCCTTAATACCAGCGGATATTTGTGTACTTGTGCCATATGTGTCTGAAGAGAAGATAGAGTATTCCTTTACTTTATTAAGGTAGAGAGTGGCTTCATTTTCATCGGCCTTGCTTAGTTTGTCATATTGCTCGTTGAAGACTTGATAGTTTTTCTCTTTAAAAGCCACATTTGCTGCATTACTTACTTCATCAACGTTGACTGAGCAGGCTGCAAGCAATATTGCAAGCAAAGCTACAGACAAGAGAGTTGATATGGATTTTCGATGATTCATTGTAAACCTCCGTAATTGTTATTTTATGCCACAAGGAATTTTAGCATAGAAAGACAAACCCTACAACGAAAGTTTATTAACAAATAATTGAGCGGAGTCTCAACGAATGACAATATGGCACACATCAAAATCCCGCTTTCTTAATCAAACTTGTATTTCATTGACATGTCTACCACAGCTCTAGTGATTCCCCGTAATCTCTGATATCATCATCCATTTTGTCGATTTTAGAAGCATCCATTACAGAATGGATAAAATGTTCACCTGCTTCAAACTTACTCATATCAACTGTAATTTGTGCAATTCTAAAATCCCCACTCATTATTCCAACAGTCACAGTTTCGGCTTCTTTTACCTTAGTTTGCTGTAAAAAGTCATACAACTGTGTGAACACATGTTGCACAGCCAACCCTTTCCCTACATCCTCACTCATGTATACAACTACGTCTATATGTTTTGATATATCTATCGCATCTGTAACTTTTATATCTTGAGCAAATACAAAAACTGATGTGTCGATCTGGGAAACTTCTGTCGTGCTTGCCACCGTAGCTTCCTCTTTAGTTTCATTTGTTTCGCTTGCTTCCACAACCGCTTCATCTATTGAAGATCCTGTCTCATTATCGTTGGCAGGATCTTCAATAGTATTTTCAACGGGGCTAGCCTCTAGTTTAGATTGTTCTTGAATAACAGGCTGCTCTGCACTCTTCTCTGAACATCCTGCCATTAACACCACGAGTGCTAATACAGATAAATAGAACTTAAAATTCATCATGAATAATTTCTCCCTATGCTGATAGTATTTAATTATAAAGTTCGATACACTTCTCATTAAGCATTCCTTTTACTTACTCACCTGAATACCTGTTCACTGTTATAGGATAATGGTAAATCTCAATATCCTCTGCAATGAATCCTCTCCGCTGAGCTGCTAACAGCGTATCATACGTGTTCTGCCGTCCTACAGGATTATCAGTATGTATGTATATCTTTTCCGCCCTCAATCCATGCTCACAGAAATACTTAACCAAGTCATATCCATTAGGTAACTCTTTGCCCTCTACATCCTCACCCAGATCATGGTCTAACGTAAGAATAGCCACCTTTCTGGTCTCAAGAATATGTATATTGCTTCATAGTATGTACGAGCGACCACAAAGCCATCTGGACAGTCTCTGAGATCGTCTACGTATAGGTTAATCTTATCTGTCATGGTCGATATCTTTCGCTTTTAGCGGATAGTGATTACTGTTCTAAGTCCACCTTCATTAAGGTTAACACCATAACCACCGATCAGTTGAACTGTTTTGTACAAATCTTCGGCAATTCGTTTGTAGTTGTCTCCATAGTGAAAAGCATCAAGCGAGACTTCCTTGTTTGTATGTAATTCTTGCAGCAAATTAACCATTACAGGAATACTATTGTTAGTCGTAGCCATTTAGTTAACCTCCCAATATTAGTTTGTTTTTTCGTACGATCCAACAGGAAGAGATGTCGACAATTTCTGAGACTGTCTATGTATCCTTCCCTGTGAAACACATCTTTTACTTAGTATTGAGCCTACCAATAGATTCATTGTGCTCAATATAACTCGACTAACAGACTCTCAAGTTTAGAAGGTAGCTCCCTTTGATAGTTAGCGTGACTAGATTGATTTCGTAAAATGACTCTCATAGTCTTCAAATCTGTGAACGGTGTCAAGCTTAATTGAGTCCTTTTTCATAAATAGGAGTTGGATCTCTCCTCCGATTCCCGCCCAGCCTGTCTCTAATCTATCATCGTTTGTTTTCTGAAGTTCCATTAGACGAATGAAAGTTTGTTGTAGATTTCCATTCTCTTCATATTCTTGATACACGTCGAAGTCAGCATGAGGTTTTAATAAGGTTCCATATGGAATGTCTCTCTTCTCAAAATTCTCTTCAGACTTAAACAAATATCCTTTGAATACAGACTCTGCTTCTGAATATCCAAAATGAAATATGGTCGAAGTAGCTTCTTTAGGGTGCTTTTCATTAAGTTCAATAAGACATTCTGTAGCAACATCGCTAAAATATTCAACATCTCTTGAAATCAATTTTCTTTGGATGTAAATATACCAGTCATGCAATAAATCTAAATTTCCAGTTCCACATATTACACTATTGAGATGAGGGAGTAAAAGAATTTTTGTCGTGAATTTCATCGGAACTCTGCTGAATGACCTACTTACTAAAGTGTCCATTGATAAGATAAGTTGATTTTTGTCAAACACAACGTTAATTGCTGTCATTTTATACCTGCTCCCCTATCAGAATTAGAATATAATATAATTTTTTTCTTAAATAAATAGAATTCGTCATTTAATTAAGACTCGCGGCAAGCAAACCAGTAACTCGAGCTGTTTACAATGAGGAAAGTAGTGGTTACACGTATGTTTGGTCTGATGGCCCTTAAATTTCATTTTGATTCCCCACACTATACTAAACAACCTTAACGCTAGAAATTTTCACAATTCGGAAGAACGCGGAATTATCATCAATAATTTATCTCTTCATAGAACAGTCAGCGTGTCACCAGAATATCAATGAGCACCCATAGTCATCTCACTATCATCATGATATTTAATGATCTTTGTATCTCTCAATTTTCTGTTGCTGTAAGCATACTATCAGGCACCATCACTTTAAACTCTACACTCTAAAACTATAACGTGTTTAAAATGCCCACATCCTTCTTTGTATACTTTCAATAATTCACGTACTTTTTTAGTTTTAGATATCAATATTATAATCAAATATTATTCGAGGTCTATCAATAGGAACTAAGGTAACTTGTTTTATTTCTCTGGTTTCTGTAATCGGAAAATAAATACTGTTTGCTCCTGGAACTGCTGGTTCAATAAAATCAATACGATTTTTAATTAAACATAACATTAATGATGATATGTCTTTAGCAAGATTTAAGAGTTCATTAATATCTACTTCATCTCCATATTGAAAAGTCAAAAGATTACCCTCTTTTTCCAAATCACTTATAAACCCAGAAAGTCCGGAGATATTTGGAATAATCATACTAGTTGATAATCTGCCTAATTCATGTTTTTTCTGAATTGTTGCATTATCATAAATTAACGGGCTGCCTGTAGTTCTGGCCTTTCTAAGTTCAAGGTATTCGGGTTTTACTTTTTGTCCGTACATCTTGATACCAACTGATAAACCGTGCTTATATTGATTATAATAAAACTGAAGGTCTATAAATTTTGCTACAATATTTTTCAACTTATCTAACATGCTTTTTACGTCCATATCATAATTAGATAAAGCATGGGTTATACTTTGGGCATCATGCCCTTTCATCAACGATTCTATATATGGTCTATTTGGGATCATGAAAGTTTTTAAAATATCGTCATCAGATTTTTTTGATATCCTGTGAACTATTCCAGTAACCTTACCTGCTTGATATTGAACTGTTTTTTTTATAAAGAATTCACTCTCTCTAATGAATTTCACCAGACAAAACAGATCCTCTACGTACATCATAAGTTCTGAAATAGCGCTGTATATTAATCCATTAGTTGCCTCAATGTATGTGTAGTGTTCAGGATCTTCAATATAACTATCTCCATAATGTTTTTGAATAACATTCATAAATGAATTTCTGTTTTCTATTATATGTTTAATCGAAAGAATCTTTGTCTCTCTCCATGTATGATCAAAACTTCGAAAATAAGCAATCATTTGATGATCATTGGCTTTGCGTCGATCCTTTTTATCCATTGGCTCACCTTCTCATTTCTGTACTTTCAAAAATAATACTCTTTTTCTTCAAGCAACCAAGCATTCAAGAACTCTACTCCCTGGATTCCTCCACTGGTAAATGCTACTTGCTTGGGTCCTGAAAGAATACATCTTGAATGGTGTTCCATCTTATACAAGTTCTTTTCTAGTACTCATTTGTAACGAAGAAACGAAATCTGCATCAATATCATTAACCAATTCAGTAAAATGCTGTTTTCATTTTTTTTACTTCAGCTCATTTATTTGAGTTGAATCATAGCCTTGTCTTCCAAAGACGTTCAAATGCCTTAGAGTTAAAGTTCTCTGTAATATACTTGCAAACTTCATAGCACAATCTGGCTAACACATGATTTCACTCGGGTTGAGTCTTTATCAGTCCACCAACAACATTAGAAGCCCTCTCATTAACCTCATTTTCATTCATGTTAAGGATCATTGGTTTCATATATTTGGATTTTTGACATCTCTTTCTCTGTTTTGAAACTTCACAATTAAGTTTCGGGAAACATAAGTGCTGAGTATTGTATAAATTTTATATCTCTTATTAATTTTGTTTGACCAACGATATTACTGTTCTCAGCGAATAGCTTTTCAAACAATGAAATTATTACTTCTGTCGAATGATACATTAATATGTGCAATAGTTTGTAAAGTGCTTTCCACTGTTCTAACAGAGCGTTCTCATCAGTAAAAACAAAATTTAGATTTGAGCTACTAGTTTTATAATGTTTAACTGTAGTTACAATATGATTAGCCTGATTCCAAATTCTTTCTAATCCATAAGTTATACTCTTCGTGTATCTTAAGTTATATATTTCCTCATACGAATTCAGATTAGTATTTGCTAATATTTCTGCCTTTTTAATAATTTCGATTTTCCTTTCTTTTGAGATCTTATCAGGTGCAATGTTCTCAGAATCAGAACTATTAAAATTCTCGATAAAATCATTTTCATCTGCCAATAGCCATTCTAACAATAACAAGTTATCTTTGAATGGTTTTCTTAATAGTGAGAAAGTAACTGTTAACTTTCTTTTTTCAGAGCATTCTAATGCTTCATAAATAAAGTTACAGAAGTCAGCGACCAAAGCGAAGAAGACTTCTCGTTTAGTGATCTGGTTCACTAAATTCCCATGCCCGTTACTCATTAAACATTCATAAAGTGAAATTTCACCATGACTTATTTTTTCATATTCCTCCTTTGCCAGATTAATAGTCAAAGAAAATTTTCTAAGGTCTAAAGAATCAGCCTCAACTAAAATATTCCTAATTGAGTCTAGTAAATCTATAAAATAATCATGTGAATGATGAAACTCTTCTGGTATAAAATGCTTTTGCACTAACTCCCCTACTTTCTAGTTTAATTATTGATATCAACTCATATTTTATCGAACAATCATTTCCTTCAGATAGGAATGGAATGCCTGTTAATTTTTATTTACTTAGTTTCTTTCCCCACAATCCGTGAAAGACTCATTTTAAATGACAATCTTAAATATAAGTAGAGCGAATACGATTACCCACATACCTAAAAAATTTACAGACCCCAGAAAATATATTACTGCATTCAGTTTCATATCTGAGTTCCATCCATATTTAAATGCATAGTAATTGGCGTCCCATTCTTTTCTCCTAAAAAAGTAAATCATTTGCCTCCCCTCTGGGAATTCAAAATTATACTTTACGCTATTTTCAAATTGCCAAGCGTGCCTCATTTCATGTGCTAAAGTTAACAATCTCTTTGCTTTCTTTACAACAACAGTATTTGTATTCTTGTCGAATCCTCCATTTAATAATCTATAACCCCTCTCATCAAGATATTTTTTGGCATCTTCCCCCACTAAAACAGTTGGATTCACATTCAATATGTTTTTCATAAGGGCTGTATGCTCTTCAAACTTTTTAAATACGTTGTCTTCTTTATTTGTAGCCTTTATCATGGTGTATCCCCATTTCTAATTTTCTTCAAAGCACATTTATGTATCTTTATTGAATCCTTTGATACTGCTGTTCAATTTCAATAACTAATGTGTTAAACATTATTGATAAATCATCGCGCCAATCCTCTGGAGATTCGTAGAGCTCTTCCTTCTGTGAAGCAACATCTAGTCCCCTAATTTTTTCTATAATTCCATAAGGTAAAAGATGTAGCTTTACAAATAAAATAGGACGAACATTAATTCTATACTGTTCGAGGTCAAATAAGTAATAGCCAACTTGATCTTCCCGCACATAATGCAATTCTCCGACAGCTCTTAAGAACTCATTATAAATATTAAATTCACTTTCCAGTTTATTCTTCTTCTCTGTTCTTTCTGCATCTTCCAAACTCCACTCTCTATTTTCCTTGTCCTTCTTTGCGTCACTTCTAGATTTTTGTATATTTGTAACCAAAGAACCTATAAAAGTTAAAGTAGAAGCCCCCAATGCACTCACCACAGCTATCCAAGCAGAATCCATTGCCTTTTTTCCCTTCTATGTAAAAGTATTATTTCACTAAGATAACCTCGAAATATAAATTGAATTATCAGTACATAATACGCTGGTCCCTATCAATACAATTACTTAGCTACCACAATTATACAACAACAAGTGTCAGTCTACCTATGTTTTCTGAATATAACTGTGATGTTCAGTTTGTTTGACTACTACTAGTTGATACTAGTATTCTGTGGTTATTATCTGACACATTCAGATAAGATTTCTAGGCTATATATCATAAATAAGCTCGTTTTTCAAAAGCTCTTCTGTAGTTTTGTTAATTACAACTAAGGGACTATTGTCCTCTACAATAAGCCTTGAAGCACTTATGAACCATCCATTATTTATATATTTTTCAGTGTAAACTTGTGCTCGTTTAAATAGAACTGAATTAAACTCTTCAAACTCCGCATTCACATAATCATAAATTCCATCAATTATGTAATTTTCTGCTTCTCTTTTTGAGTTGAATCTAAAAGCAACAGTTATTCCATCATAATCAAGTAAGTCGTCAACCATAGACCTTATCACTTTTGAAAGTATTTCATCATCAACCTTCTTTGATATTTCAATGATTCCTGAAGAGCTACACATTATAAAAATCTCTCGTACTAGAAAGGTTTCTCTGATTATCTTGGATTTCTTAATGAACTTTGTAAAGAATGCTCCTCTTTTTGGTCTTTTCCTATAGCCGAAAACTCTCCAAGTCCAATCATCTAATACGATGTTTGCTGAAATACCAATCAGTTCTGTTAATGCTGCTTTTAAGCTCTGTGCCATTCTCTCACTCTCCTTGGATGTGCTCTCATATAATGCCTTATTATATGGTCAAGTTGATTACTACTCAATCTTGAAATTTCAATTTCAACTTAACGCAAAAAAAGCACCCATAAGGATGCTTAATGATTATTCAGAATGCTTAAATTTAATTGTACGTGGAAATCTCTTTCTAAGAGAAAAAATATTTGCAAATCCAACAAACGACGCTATATATGATCCAATAAACACAGATGTAAACACCTGAAAGTACGACATATATTTGTCTGTCTCTCGAATGAGATAATAAAAATACATAAAGAATAATGCAATTACGGTAGATATCATTAAGGAGGAAATTACATGAATAAGCAAAAGAACCCCAGACTTTTCTTTCTTCTTTATATAATCTATTTGTCCTTTATTCTTGATTCCATTTATAAGCCCTTTTACTGTTCCTTTAATCTTCGGTTCAGTTTTACTTTCTGTATGTAATATGTCTAATACAATGCCGTCTTTTTTATCCCAGAAATCAAACGTGATGGTTACTTCAGTTCCTTCTAATACAAATGCTTCATTTTTGTTTATCTCTCTTGTACAACCTACCAAACTAACATCGAAAATTTTTGTTCGAGTATCAAAAACTACTCTCAATTGATCTTCTTCTGTTATATCTGTTTTGTGTATAGTGTTTGTGCCATCATTCCATACTATTATTTGTGATTTGTACAAGCTTTCAATCCTTTCCCCAGAAAGTGTCACTTCAAAGTCTTGTGGTAGATTCAAATCAAGATTACCGATAATTTTTAGATTACTGGTTTGATAACAAATTCTTGACCTATTTCTCTGTATTAAATAAAAAATGTAAGTTACAACTGCACCAAGCAATGTACCAAGTACAGCTCCAATTATAGTTAGTAACATCAATCTACTCCTCCCAGTCTGTATAGAACAATTTTACAATGGGGTTTACCAAATTAAAAGATGCTTCGACAAACTTCTCATAGAAAACAAAAAAATGACTCTTTCACATACACAAGTCTTCTACCACTACTTTCTCTCAATCAATCTAATTTGTTTCTCTACCTCTTCCAATAGTGGTTTAGCTGCATCAATAATATACTTTACAGACCCATTTATTGCAGTCTCAATCTCATCATCAACATATTTAGAAAGCTTGTTATACTTGACAAGGTCATAATCTCCCCACCATCTCTTGCTCATGTCAAAGATAACTTTACGTTTGGGAGTTGTCATAGCAGGAATTGATTCAATTGCAGTATTTAGAGATTCATAGCCACGCATATACTCCCATAACCTTTTCAGTAACTCTTTGTGATCTTCTAAATTCAAGAGTGAACTGTTGTTTACTATTTGTCCGGTTAATGTATTTCTCAAGTAATACTTCCCTTTAGCATCATAATGTTTAAGTACAGTATCTAATTCATGTCTAAGCATATGTAATAACTTGATACGCTGGTTCTGTTCAGCTCTCTTCTCTTTTCTGTCTGCTCTCCAGTTAGCAAGCCACCAACCTATAAGTACTGCAATCAAAGGCATTATAACGCTTCCTATTACATTGCTATCCCACATAAACTTTAACCAATTCGTTAGCCAATCCACTAACTATATCACTCCTTATTTATGATAGGAATATTATACCACTAACACCAGTGTGAAGAGACAATGATATATTCTGATCATCTTAGAGCAAAACTCTCCTAAACTAAGAAAAACTAGGACATTAGAATCCTCAATAGCAAACTATATTACAATATTGTAATTTAATTGTTCCGATGGAAGTATTGACTTAAAATTTTTCCAATGTTAACTTTAATATGTAAATATCATACATAGGAGGAATTGGTTATGATTAAAAAGAAAGTTTATGGTATGGGGCTTGCATTATGTATGTTTTTCACAATGTCTAGTGGAGGAGCAGCATTAGCATCTCCAACACAGCACACTATTGAGGATAGATACATTCTATCTGAGTATAATGGCGAGGAGGCAGTCTTTGATACTTTGGAAGAAAGTTACTACGTAGCTCCAGTAGATGCAACGGGAGCTAAAGTAGAAATCGAGGAATATAAAGATTCATTGAATATTTCTGATCAACTCTCCAAAGGTGCATCTCCAGAAAGTTTAAATATCATTGTTAACGAATCCTCAAACCAACAAAATTTTGCAGCTAAGGCTACTAAACGTTATGTACAAGATTTAAAATGGCAATCGACACACCTTCCTATAGAAATAAGCGCATGGCTAGAATGTCCCACTGGAGCGGGTCCATGCTC
Organism: Paenibacillus sp. FSL K6-1122; assembly: GCF_037977015.1. NCBI lineage: Bacteria > Bacillati > Bacillota > Bacilli > Caryophanales > Paenibacillaceae > Paenibacillus > Paenibacillus sp. FSL K6-1122. The sequence continues at coordinate 5,704,901 of NZ_CP150272.1, forward strand.
AATCGAAGCTAACTCATCTATCACAAGAACTGAAGAGTTCTCCGCAGGTGTAACTGCAGGATTCAAAGAGATTATTGCTTCATCGGTATCATTTACATGGGCCAAGTCAGCATCATCTTCTATAACTATGAAATTACCAGTTAAACCAGGAGTAATAGCCAAGATGACGTTTGCACCAACAAGAAATTATACTAGAGGTCAAATATGGGATGGTTTACACTCAAGCGAGATGTTATACGCAAATTGCCCTGCTGTATTAGCTAATGGCGTACATGATGGAGTATATGCACTAAAATATAAATGATGTAATATTATAGCGAGAGAACATCTCGCTATTTTTTTTATGGAGGTTATGAAATGAAATTATCACTATCACTTATATTTTCAGGATTTTTCTTGATCGGAATCTCTTCTTTAAATTTCACATTGCTACAAATGCATTACCTTCAGTTACAATCGCCAGTTAATTTAGATTTTGTTTTTGGGACAATGCCTAGTTTATTCAGTTATACAATAAGGGGAGTACTATATTTAGGCATTCTTAGTCTTATAGTTGGTCTTGCCATTTATCCTTATAATGGAAAAAAGATTAATTAAAGCAGGTAGTCGGCAATCAAAATTTTGGAATGTAGCCACTAATGAGACGTCTTTCTTAACTGGAAGACGTTTTTCGTTCTGAACTGATATATTCTAAATATTAAAACTCATTTTTAGTATCAGCCTCTGTTTTAAGCATAAAGCTTTTATCAAAATATATTGTGAAAGTGTCAGTGTTATCAAACCTAATCTTAAATTCGGTTTTCAATATAGTACAAAAAATACTGTATTGAGAATCCAAACAAAAAAAGGACAGCACCCATTTGCACCATCCTCACATATCACATTCAATTTTCATCACCATTCGTTTTTGTTTCCTGATCAATGTTAACTCTTCACGTATTTCTATCCTACGTTCAACCGTTAAGTCTAACCTAGATCCTTCAGCAACTAAATGACTATACCTTGACTCAAGTGTTGTAAGATTAAGCACCCTCTATTTCTTTGGCTTAATACGATTGGTTTCGCGTTTATTACTAGGTGACCTATACGGATTTGCAATATGATTCAAACTCATTATCATTTCGAGTAATGAATTTCCATTATACATCGAATCTCATTATTCGAAATGATAATTGTTCTCATGTCACGCTCCTGTTGCTCATTTGGTAATGGTCTGAGTACCTCACGAAACAGATCTGCAAACAATGATTCCAGCCAACTCAACTCTTCACTAAACGGTGGTAGCAATTTAGCATCAAGTAAGTCAATCATTGTTTGATATCGAATATCACTTTCTTTTGCCCTTTCCATCATCCCTATAATCATGGCAACATCCAATCCATAACTGGTAAAGTATTTATCAATGGCTTCACGAGTACGTTGATAATGATCATAATTCCATGCCGATTTCTCATCAGGTGGTAAATTGTCGTAATCCGGTTTGTACAATTCCTTCATGTGTGTCCTCCTTTAGTCAAAGTGAAATCGGAATTTCATCAAGTTATTTTTGGCCGTTGTTAAACGAATTATGAAAATCTCGTTACAGTACACTGTTACAATGTTTGATTTATATTATTCTCCGGTCAGGGAGCCAACTTTGTACCTGTCGTGCAGTGCGAATAAATTAATTAAGGTACAATCGTTCCAGCACATCATTGAGATGTATGTTATTCTCTTTTCGTTTTATTCTCATCACATCTTTGATATCGATTCTCCATTGTTTAGCCCGTTCAAGATGAGCCGTAGACACACTATGTTTGAAATACTGCATCAAAGCCTGTAACGGATTAAGCATGTACATATCCAAAAATGATTCGTCTGACATTGGATTGATGTAAAGTTGTTCTTCCCTCATCTCATCAAGTAAAGAGTTAATATTTGAACCAGATGGTTTGTGAGGTACACGCATCATGAATTCGTAACGTAACTCATCTGAAGTAAGCACAGCTTTCATGTTAGCAATCAATCCATGAGCTTTAGGGTTAATTTCCAATTTAGTAATGATTGATTCAAACGTTAAAGGAACCTTTTGAACGAATAGATTAAATGTAATTGTCATATGTATTAGTCTCCTTTTCGCAACTTGTGGCGAATTAATATTAGGCCAGTGCAACAGATTTCAGTGCTACCCACGTACCGTTACGTGTACGTATACATAATTGTCGATTGATCAGCTTGCCGTGGTTGTACATCTGTATCACTCTTCCTAATTGAATTCACTTTCCGCAGAATTCTGCATAAGGTTTATTTACAGGTTGTTACACAAATAATCGATACAGTATATTGTTGCTGATTTAATTCAGATTTCATAATTGCAACTCAAGTTCCAGTACAATCTTGATGATGAAACGTTGTATATGGTGTACAATGAGTATACAGATGTTAACGTTGACACTCTAAATTATGCCCTTGAGGTCATAATTTAAATATACACTTAGGGTCATATATTGTCAACTGTTTGGAGGTAATTTATTGCTCAAGGTTAAAATCAAAATTAAAGAGGTACTTAAACAACGCAATCTAACACAAAAACAGCTTGAATCTATGTCTGGGGTTAGCCAAGCCAGAATTTCAAAACTTACCAAAGAAGATAGACAAGAGGTTAACCTTGAAATGCTAACAAGAATAGCCGCTGCACTAGGAATCACAGATATATCTGAACTGATCCAGTTTGAAGAAGTACCAGATAATGAACATGGGCCTGACTCAAAATGAGTTGGGTCTTATCTTTGGTTGAAATCCAATAAATTCACAATATGCCTTTTTGCGCAAGAATAAATACCTCTATCCTTTGTTCTTTCTACATGTTTCGTAATAGTTGAATGATATAATGATTGCATCATTTCGATTTTGGAGGCGATCTGGATGGAATTTATAATATCAGGAAGTATATTGGATATTAATTTACACAATCAGGTTTATAATCTCCCATTTGAATTTGAAAGTGATAAATATTATACACTTACCATTTGTTTCAATAAATACATGCTATTAGACAACAATGATATACCTTCGCTTTCCAATCTCCTCAAAAATGATCCCAAATATTCATTACAAAACTTCTCTAAGAATGAGGAAGACTTACGGATTAACATAATTTATAACATTCTGGACTATCAATTAAGAGAGATAGACAAATCCCTATGTGAAAGAGGCGTTGATATAACATTTGCTCAAATTAACGGAGTTAGTTCAATTGAAGCAAGTGCTTTAAAAATTGAAATAGTAGAAGATAAAAGACATTCTAAATTCACGAAAAAAGGTAAAAAGTCGAATCAAAAGCCTCTCAAAACATATATTAAGGCTCCTGATTTAGAATACGCACAAGATATTGCAAAACCCTATATAACTAAAATGTTAGTTGAAAGTTTCTGGAAAAATATAAAATAAGGAAGTGAAAATCAATCCAACATATTGATTAAAATCTCATATGAGAACCTGATCTGATTTGTTTTTAGGTTAGAGGTAGACAGTTCTAGTACCTACTTTCATCTGGTTCCTATATTTTGCTCGAACAAAACAAAAAGGTGACACTAAGCGCCACCTCACACAATCAATTACACTAATCCATACACTAATTCAAGGTTCTCCATGTTCAAGAAATCCTTTTTCAATCTAGCGTAAACATAACCGCCATCGCGTGTACGTCCAACATTATAATGCTTACAAATAGCATAATATTCCTCTTTACCAAGTTTACCACTTTTTTCATACAGTTCATGTGCCATATATAACATTCCACTGTTTCTGATATTTGTAGGCGTTAATGTTGGAACTTGATACAGCTCTGATATCTTCTTTATTCTTCTATTGATCAATGCGGAAGCTGCTGGTACGTTACCCTCCACACCTGTACGTGCATCAGCCGCGCCACGAACTATGTAGTCCGTTTTAGTAAGATAGTTTTTATTGTTTCTCATGCCCTCAAACTCTAATCCATTATTCTTGAAATTGACCTCTTCATTGTTTGCAGTCCTCATAATGTTATATAACTCGTTTGAGATGGGAATTATCCTTGATTCTTTATTGCCCTCAGATGTTTCATTAAGTATTTCAACTTCATAACTTATTGGAGCACTAGTTATCAGTCTAACTCGTTCCATTTTAAGTGTCAGAAGTTCACTATATTGTCTACCGTATACACCTTCATATATCCCCAAAATAGCCAATTTATCTTGGTGGTTAATACAATTTTTTACCCATTTCATAATATTGTCATGATGGAATAGAATCGGCTCACTTGTATCTAAAAATTGTTTGTAAAACTCATCAGAGCTAACCGCATCAAGTGGATTGATGTTGTCTACACGCAAATCCTGTTCAATTGCCCATCTTATATAATTTTGTATTATGATTCCTGTGGCTGTGATTGTAGTCATCTTTGTGGACTTCAACAAGAGCAATACCTGTTTAATCTCACTCAAGTTAAAATCGTATAGATCACGACTTAATTTTGTTTCAATACTTGAAGCTCTCTTCAGTACACGTCCATAGGAGACCTTTGTTGATTCAATCTGATTTTTCAAGTATCGTTCTTTCACGGATGAATTGTAGAAGGATTCATCATAGATTTTATTCACACTGTACACCTCTAAATATAGAGTCGAAATACTTGATAAGATCCTCACGTATACGCTTGTTTCCGGTTAATGTCTTCTTTTCATTCAGTAGATTTAATAGTTTTTCTTCTTCTAGATTAATGCTATCAATGTAATGAGATAATTTCTGTAACGAAATCTTTTTCTCATACATGTAATGAGCTAGAACGATATATCCTATAAACATTAGAGGGTGACTCATAATGTGACTTCCTCGTAGTTTTACATTGGTTGAAAACTCATCTGGATAGCTTCCTACTAAATAAGCAACGAATTCTATCAGGAAATCCGATACTTGAAGCACGTCAAATTGCCTTTCCAATTTGAACACTTTATCTACAGCATAAGAAAGGATATCAAAAGTTGTAAGTTCTCCAACTAAATCACTTACTTTGTTAGATGATGCAATCTGTTTCCCGATTTCAGACTTACGTTGCAGATTTGCCACTACTTTATCAGACAATCTTTCTTGAGCTAACTCTTCTCTTCTTTCCTTCTTCAACACGTTAACTGTATTAATCTGACCAAAGTATCTTTGAGCTGTATCATGGTCGTATGATCTTATAGATAATATCAACTCCAAGTCTAAGTGTGGATTGGTTTGCAGAGCAACCACACCTCCTTGTAAGCGATGGAATCCATCAAGGATGGATATAACAGCGCCCTCGTTTATTGTCAGTGTGTTGGACTCCTCATTGTACGTGACAGGGTCTACTTCACTTGAGAATACATTTAGAGTGATCATATCTTCAAAATAACTGTTAGATGCCATTTTATCAGCGATCCTTTTAACGCTTGCCTTGTTTACAATAGGAGTCCTTACTATACCTCCCGACTTGTTTGTCTTATAGTTGACTCCACGTTGTGTTTCATCGTCATAAATAATTAACTGGCTGTCGTACAACTTGACTAAGTTTTGAATTGAAATCTTGGTGACGTAGCTATCAAATTTAATCTTTGTACATTCCTCAAAATGGATAGGCAAAGTGATTCTTTCTTGAACTGATTGGCTAAGAACATTCTCCGCTTCTTTAATTTCTCGCTTACCGAAATACCTATCTGGGTCGAATAGTTTATCCTCTGTTACTTTATATAAAGCTTTGGTCAGGCCATAAAGCATTGGAACATCTAAATTGGAAACAGACTCCACATTAGATATTATTGAATTAATCTCTTCAACTGGAACATTTAATTCCATTAGTTGAACCTGTAATTGATGCTTTACTTTTTTAGTTTTAAGAACTACTTCAAGATGAGTCAAAAGGATATGTTCAACTTCTATTCTATCTATCTTCATATGTATCTTCACTCCTTAAATACAGTATAGCACCCGCCAAAGTGATTTTAAACGTAAAGATACATATAGGGTGTCACCAAATGACACCACTGGAGACTCCAAAATTTGGAACAACGGTGTTACCGGGTAATACGACTGTAGATGGCGAGGATTAGCTGTGTTGGACTTAGAGAAGCGCGCCATCAATGGGTCGGGCAAACAAAAAAACAGCCGTATGAGGGCTGTTAGATGTCTGACATTATGCATTTATTCTTTGCTTGGTACGATCTATGTTAAAATTAGCCGGTACATACTTTGAATAGGTGCCTTGCCTGATACATTCACCACAATATGTACCAACTTCAGTTGGACTTAAACGAATAGTCTTTTGACATCTGCTACATTTACACATCACAAGCCCTTTTCTCAGTTCATCATATTTCTTAACAAGAGCTAATGTCTTTCCATTAGTGTATCCTTCTTTAACTCGCTGCTTTTTACGATAATTGTTTGGTTTAAACCTCACTAAAAGAACCAACTCCTTACATTTTGATTCTTTCTATTGTAACATGTTTCGACATAATAACCCAAGTTTTTACATCATAATATAACAAAAAAAGCCCTTTAAGGGGCAGTATTTGAGAAGTCAGGCGGTGTAATATTCATCAACTGATTCCATGTCGTTTCAAGGACACCAGTGAAACCATTTGCGAACAGTTTGTGTGCAGATACATTTGGGATTGCGTAAATTAGTGACCCTATAATGATAGCGATGGTAATAATTTTCGGTAACTGAGTTGTATCAAATTTAATTGCGCGTACGTTATTCATCCCCTTGAATATTATAGGGATATTATACCATGTATGAGAACTCACCTTCCACTTCACCCCGAGTAACGTCTAATTATGATTAATTTCAAACTGCATCACATTCGAAATATGGTTACGCACCGTTTTCTCGCTGATGAATAACTGCCCTGCGATGTCACGCGTTGTTTTGTCTTGAACCAGTAATTCGAATACTTCGCGTTCACGGTGGGTCAACAAAAATTTGCTTTTATGATCGATACCCTTCAATGTTCACCCCTCCTTGCTCGGGTTGTGTTGGTGTAACAAGGTTAAGGGGATACAGTCAACTCATCTTATGTCAGGTCAAGGGCGTTGGTTCAGTTTTATAAGAAAAATGGGCAGTAAACCATGTGATTCATTGTCCAAAGAGAACATGAGCAGTTGTCTATATATTTGAGATTATGTAAGACAAACATGCCCCTGCAGCGGATGTTACCATCTGCGCAAAGGCACACTTGTTCATGTCAAAAAACTACCGATTCATTCGATTCATGACACCACCGTTGTGATTACGGTTCATCAGGCCATCGTCAAGGATGCCATCACGGTTATTCGTATCTGTTCCGTTCGTTGGGAAAATGCGCTCCACCATCGATTGGAACGTATCGATCATGCCACTAACGGGCTTACCGTTACGAATATCTGTGGCATAGTTCTCGACATGCTCCACAAAATCCGGATTGGCTGATACATATACATTCTCGATGTTCGGTGCAAACTGTTTGATTTTGGCTGAAATCTTACCCTTAATCTCAGCTGATGTGTTATCGTCCGTGCTATCTACACGTTGTCCTTCACTTCTCATACCATAATGCCCATCGTCCGTCCCACGTGCTTTGCCGCTGTTTGTCAGACCACGCATCATGCCAACGGCGCCTGTGCCCATGGTTCCATAGATGCTGCGGTCATTCCCCATATGGCTGCGATCCGTTGCCGAATTTGTGTTCAGTCCTGGAGCAATTCCGCTAGTGCTGTATGGAGACATTGTGCCCGTACCGCCATTCACACGCATACCACCCATATCGTGATTCATGTTGCCCCCACGCATGGTATCACTGGCATGATTACGCATCGTTCCATTCAGCATGCTCGTACGACCATTGGACTTGCTTTCCAACTTGCCTGCATGACCATCTGCCAAACGAACAGCCACATAAGCATTACGATCCGTTAACATGACACGGGCGGATTTTACTTCCTTCATCTCCGTGATGCGTTTTGCCAGCTCTTCACTGGATTTCAGGTCAGTGACATTATGCATGCGATAACTTTTCGCACGGATGCCATCCATTCCATTTGTTTCCACACCATAACGGTTAATGCCGTTGGCTTGCTGACGAACACTTTGCGTATGCATATTGTTGGTATCCCGATTCGTGCCACAACCTGTCAAACCGGCCATTACAAAGATTGCAGTAGATAATGATAACGTAATAGCTGTTGCCTTTTTGACTGCTGGCATGTACTCATCCTCCAATGTATGTTGGTTTTGGTCACAAAGATAGGATGCGCTTCTGTACACACCGATATGCTGAAAGGATATGGTACCTTACCCTGTAGATTCAGGTATTCTGGTTTTGGTCTTTGGGCTTTGCTTATCGATCTTTGGTTTTGATCTGTGGACCGTGAGTTTCTTCGCTATATAAAATAAAAAAACAGTGCTGCTTGTTCGCAGCACTGCCTCGAAATCATATTTGAATCTCAACGCAACAATATCACTTATCTTCCGCCCCGCTCAATTCCCGTCTGTTGATGAGGATGTCGTTGCGTCATTTGTAGAACTCGATGATTCTTCCGAAGAAGTTGTTGATGCTTTAATTGTATCCGGGAATTTCTCGGCTTCCGTTAGACTTGTCGTATCCATGCCATATGCCCATTGACCATCCGGCGTAATAACCCAGATCTGATCCGATTCGGATGGCACCGTAAGTCCCCGATACACATCTCGAACTTGTTGCCCATTGACCGTCTGTTCAACAGACAGGGTGAATCGGGGAACCGAATTCTTCAGCTCGGACGCTTTGCGCACATCATCTGCTGTCGACAAGTTTTTGATTTTGCCGATAAGAGATATGGCATCTGTGGCTTCAATCGTTTTTCCATTCAGTGTCCAGGTCTGTTCTGCCGCATCGTTCTCCGATGTCGATGTTAACATCCAGGTAGCTGCCTCACCCTCCCACTCCAGAGACCCAACATTTGTCTCATCCATGTTGAAAGGTGTCGTGTCCAACAAATCACGACGAGACAAAGCTATGCTGGTAATCGCCTCTGTCTGCACGGCAACCACAGGGCCCGAATCAACACGCACATAACGTGCATCATCTGCTGGAAGCTGGCCGCCAATAGCCAGTTTGATTTCCCGATTATCTTTGAGTTTGATATCCATACGTGTAGCATCTGTTCCTAATCCATACTTATCCAGATCCGTTGGCGCTTCTTCCACCACCAGTTCCTGATTTGCACCACTCAGAGCATCCAGCCAGCTGCTTACACTGTAACCGTTCAGAGGATAGGCTTTTGGCTCAACCATCTGCCATACGCCATTTTCAAGCGTCAGGGTCGAAGTTGCTGCTGCATCGGATGTCGCCTCCGTTGTGTCATGTATTGTAATAGATTGAACATCCCCGGATTGAATACCAAGCAACTTGGCTTGAACCGCTTCTTCTTCCCGAAAATAATTTTGACTGGCCGCGTACACCCAGCCCACAATTAGTACAATGACCACCAGAATCGTTGGAACCCATTTTCTCATACTCGTCTGCGCCTCCACCATAAGAGTACACCAATGATAACAAAGATGAGTGGGAATGCTACAATAGCCCCGAAGAAAATCGTTCTGGCTTGTTCGCCATTCAGGTATGCCATCTCATACCCAGCTTGTACACGTGGGCGAATCGTCAATCCATTTTCTTTCTCACTCAAATAGTTTACCGTATTCAAAATAAAGTCCCGATTGCCACCATTCGCAATTTCCGAATCCTGCATGAAAATGGATGAGCCCAGAATAACTGCCTTCGGTTTACCATCCGTCGTATCGGCTGCATATCCTAATTCAACGGGGCCCTGAATGTCCTCTTCGGCATCATTGGTTGTTTCATTCTGCAATAAACCGCCGATATTTGTCTCCCCATAACTGTCATTCGAAGAATGCATTAACGGTGAAAGGGTATATTTATCCTGTTCTTTGCTGGTCAGCGCAATCGACAACGACAACATCGGATACAATTGGCTTGCAGCAAGTTTGTCCGTAATTGCATGTGTACCATACTCCGGCACCACCCAGAGTGGTCCCATCGTACTGGCTTGCTGATTATCCACCATGACCGCATGCTCATCAACGACGCCATAGTCAGCCATGAGGGCATCGATGTTTTTCCAACTGGATTTCATATCTTCTACAAATCCGAGGGATAATAACAGCTTGCCTCCATTACTCAGATATGTACGAATGGCTTTCATTTCGGTATCACTGAGATCGCGTTGTGGGCCAATAATGGCGAGTACATCTGCATCTTCCGGAACCTTTCCGGCTTGATTCAGCTGCAACTCTTCCGTCTGCACATTATTTTGTTCCAAGGAGGATTGCAGCGTAGTCATCTGAGCGAGACTCAGCTCTTCATGCCCAGTCAAAAAGACCATTTTGTGCATCTCCGTGGATGACATATTCATGAGCGCCTGCGTAAGTTTTTCCTCACCTGTGAACTGATATGATCCGTCACTGCCGTCACCTGTCGCGGTAAACAAACTGGCGATATCAATCACTTTGTGTTGATCTCCCTGCTCAAGCACAATGGAGCTACCTGTTATGCCATATTTGGATGCAAGCGCAGGTTCCTGCGTCAGATTATACTGTTTTAGCTTCAACTTGCTATTGCGTTTCGTGTATTCCTCAACCATATCCGTGACCTCACGGTTCAGGACGGTGTTGTTGGCATTTTCAACGGTTAACACCAGAATGTTGACGTCATCCTTCACATTTTTGATCGCAGTAAGAGACTGGTCAGATAACGTGTATTGTTTGTTCGAGGTCAGATCCAGCTGGAAGCCGCCAAGTGAATTCAGGAACAGTGTTAGCAAAATAAAGATGCCAATCACCGCTACGGACAGCACGGTACTGTTGGTATGACTTAACCATTTTTTCATCTTCTCACCTCCACCGCTTCCGTTCCACAATTTGAATGCTTAACAGCAGAAACACACCCGAAAGGGTGACATAATACAAGATATCCGGCCCACTAAGCACACCTTTCATGAAGCTGTCGAACCGGTTGGTCAGAGCAAACGGGTCCAGCCACTGTTGCAAAGCAGAACCTGTATTACCTGCGAATGAATCAAGCATCCACAAAACGAGCAAAATAATAAAACCCGCCACCGCAGACACCATCTGATGCTGGGATAATGTAGAAGCGAACAGTCCAATCGCCATCATGCTTCCGCCCAGGAAAAATAACCCCAGCGCAGACATCCATACTGTCGTCATATCCAATGTCCCATAGAACGACATGATGAAAGGGTACACCAGACTGCACAGGATGAGCACGACCAGAATGGCCAGAGAAGCAAGATATTTGCCAAAAATAATTTCTGTTACTCGTGCCGGAGAAGTCAGCAACAATTCATCCGTTCCTTGTCTAAATTCCTCTGCAACCAGTCGCATCGTTAACAATGGCACGACAAATAGCAGCATGGACAACGTATCGCCCAACACGAGACGATAATCAACAATACTCGGCTGGTAATATACAAAGCTTGAATAGAACAGCAGACTGGTCATCAGTACATATACGGCAAAAGCAAAATAGGACGTTGGTGACAGAAAATAAGCTTGCAGCTCTTTATTGCATACCGCCATCATTCGTCTCATTTGGAGTCCTCCCCTTTGCGAGCTTGGGGCAAAGCATCGACTGATGTACCAACTGATGTTCCCGATATACTCGACGAGTCGATGTCCGAAGTTACGTCCTGATCCATCTCTGCCCCAACAACCTTATCCACATCTGCCGAATTTGCGTCCGTGTCTGTTGCCTCGGTTGTGGTCAGCTTCAGGAAGATTTGCTCCAGGCTCAGGTTCTCCTTCTTCATCTCCAGTATCGGTAATCCTGCACCTGACAAAAGGTAGAACAGCTCCTCCCGGAAATCTTCCGAGTTTTCTCCAGTAAGCAGCATTTTAACCGTATCCGCTGAATCTGAAGTAAGTGAAGTATCTTTGCTGGTATTCACATCCGATGCTTGAATGACTTCACTCCGCACCTTCTCCCATGGTGTCAGCACATTATGTAATTGCTCCGCAGTGGCCTTCACTTCAATCGATACCTTGAACTGATCCCCCATTGCTGATCCGAAATGCTGAGGTGAACCATCCAACACGAGCTGTCCCTGATTGATGATCAACATTCGATTACAGAGCGTGCTCACTTCAGGCAAAATATGCGTACTGAGCAGCACCGTATGGTTCTCCCCCAGTTCTCGAATCAGATCTCTGATCTCAATAATCTGATTTGGATCAAGGCCCGATGTTGGCTCATCCAGAACCAGCAGATCCGGCTTGTGAATAATGGCTCCTGCTAGCCCGAGGCGTTGCTTGTATCCTTTGGATAACCCACGTACCATTTGCCTTTCCCGACCCTGAAGTCCAAGTCTGCTAACCATCTCACTGACCCGTAGCTTAACCTCACGTGCCGGGACATCTCGCAAATTGGCTACGAATTTAAGATAGGACTGCACCGTCATATCCGGATAGAGTGGCGGCGTTTCAGGCAGATACCCAATCTTGGAACGAACACGCTGACCCTGCTCATGCACCGATACTCCATCCACCATAATGGAACCCGCGGATGGATGCACATAACCCGTAATCATACGCATCGTTGTTGTTTTCCCAGCACCATTGGGTCCGAGAAAGCCAACAATCTCACCACGTTCCATGGTGAAATCCAGTTGATGTACGCCGCGTTGCCCTTCGTAAACTTTGCTGACCTGTTTCACTTCGAGCACATCATTCATCCTTTCCCGTTAAAATACCCGTGCAGCATCGTTCGTTATATAAATTCAACTGAAAATATTTACACTTGCACTCCGATGGCAGAATAACCTTCCGATCACTGTTATCCCCAGATTTTTTTGATTCCTTCATTCAGAAGGAAAAATCCGCTGATAAAGGTGACCGCTTCGCTTCTTCAAGTTATTTCTGCCCTCTCCGTTATCGTGTAAATGTTACGTTGAACTTATGTAATAGATGATGGGCACGGGAAGTTCCTTGTATATTACGGGAGCTATCCTAGCCTCAGCTTAATGACACTTAAAAGACAGCTTAAAAATATTTGTCCAAAATGTGAACATTCTGACCAACACCCACACCCTGCGCTTAAAGCCAACGTAACATAGAGTACAGGAGAATGTGCTCCTGACCAAAAGTCAGAGGGTGAATCGTGTGAAAGTATTATTCACGTTTTATGTTCCGAGCGGTGGCGTGGATACGTTAAATCGACTGCGCACCGCTGTTCTGAAACGCCATGGCATTGAAGCGCACCTATTGTATCTCAGCACAGGCTCGGGATTGCAGAACAACAGTGATACACCCATTTTCACCGCGTCCAGTGACGAGGATATCCATCATATCATCCATACTCATCATTATGATGCCATCATTGCCACTTCAGACATCGCTATGCCCGGCCGTTTGAGAGGACTTGGTTATACCGGACGAATTATTTTTGAAGCGCAGGGACTCGGAGCACGCGATCAAGCTCTGGAAACGATACAGATGGGTGTCCCATACCTCCAAGCTCATTGTGATGCTGCCGTTATACCTCCCACAGACCACCTGCTGGATATGTTCATTCATATCTGTCCTTGGCTTCATCGGTTTGTTATTCCCAATATGCTGGATACAGACACCTTCGCACCAATCTTGGTGGATACCCCACCCTATCCGGTGCTGGCTTGGGTAGGACGACTTGAACACAACAAAAACTGGCGTGAATATCTAATCATATCGAGTGAAATCGTCAAAAAAAATCCGGAAGCCAGACTATGGTTGTTCCACGATCCAACTTTGGCTAATCCAGAAGATGAAGTCATGTTCCGGCACATGCTGGCAGAATACGGGCTTGAGGATCGGATTGGCATCTTTATCAATGTTCCTCATTCTCAGATGCCTGCATATTATTCTATGATTGCCGCTTCAGGGGGCATCATGTTATCCACTTCCCTGCTTGAAGGATTCGGTTATGCCGTCGCTGAAGCCATCTCTTGTGGCTGCCCGGTGCTCAGCACGGATTCGGATGGTGTGCGTTCATTTATCACACATAATAAGACTGGTAAGTTTTATCCAATTGGAAATGTAGAGGCAGCTGTAGCCGAAGCAAGGGACCTTATGAATAACAAGAAACTGCGTGAGTATATTCGCATTCAGGGCAGACAGCATATGAGCTTGTCTTTTTCACCAGATCGATATGCCATTTCTTTCCGTGAAATGATGACAGCACTACGAATTTTCCATTGAGCATAGCAAAAAAGGCAGTTCAGCAAAATTTCTCTGAACTGCCTTAGTATGGTTTTTATAGAGTCTTAGTGTCCCATCATCATCGCGGGATCAGGCTTGTCGCCATTTTGAAGTTCTTCTTCCGGCATCGGTTTTGGTTTCCGCAGAATCAGACTGAGCAAACATCCGAACAATGCAATACAAGCGGCCAGGAAGAACGTATCATTGAAACCAGCCACCAAACCATGCACGATAGCGGTCGGCTCTGTACTCGTTGTATTGTCTGCGATTCTTGAAGTCAGGAAGCCTGTAAGCCCTGCAACCGCAAAGGACACGACTACTTGCTGTGCAGCAGCCGTGAGCGGTGTCACCCGTCCAACCAACTTACGCGGAGCAGCATTTAATACATGCGTATTGAGTGGCATCATGGACAAGCCCATACCCAGACCCATCATGACCAGAGCCGTTATAATCAGGCCAAGACCTGTCTCTGCCGTAATGGAGGACAGAATAAACAATGCTCCCGAGATAATACCCAGACCCACGAAGGCCAGAGGTCTAGCACCGATTTTATCAAACAATCGACCACCAAGCGGCATACCCACTCCGGAAGCCAATGCCTGTGGCAGTAGAATCAATCCTGTTTCCAGTGCAGTGTAACCTTTGATCTGCTGCAAATAAAGCGGGATCAGGATCATCGCACCGAACAGCGCCACTTGTGACACCCATGCGAGAATAATTCCCCGTGAGAAATCAGATGATTTGAATACCCGGAGTTCGAGCAATGGATTTTGATGACGAAGCTCCACAATAATGAACAAAATGAGCGCTACACCACCCACAATGACACCCGTCAAAGTTGTTGCAGACGTCCAGCTCGTTCCGCCCTCACTCACACCGTAAGCCAGCATCGAGAACGCAATTGGCGCCAGAATCATGCCGAGCAGATCCAGTGCAGGTGTGCGTCCACGATCTGTATCCGGCAAAAACTTGATACATAGAATGAAAGCTGCAATACCAATGGGCAAGTTAATCAGGAAGATCCAGTGCCAGCTCAGTGATTCAATAAACCACCCGGACAACACCGGACCCAATGCGGGGGCAAGCAACATCGGAATTCCCAGCATCCCCATGATGGAACCTCTTCGCTCAGGCGGAGCCAGACGAAAGACCATTGCCATACCAATAGGAGCAACCATGCCTCCACCAAGGCCTTGAATGATACGGTAAATGATCAATTGCTCAGGTGATTGAGCGATCGAGCATAATACAGAACCCAAGGTAAACATGGCAATCGTGAACAGAAATACTCTTTTGGCACCAAAACGGTCCGTTAACCAGCCTGCCAGTGGTATAACCGCAGACAAAGCCAGGGTATAACCCGTAACCGTCCATTGGATCGTTTTAAGATCCGTCTCAAAATATTGAACCAGATTTGGAATGGCCACGTTCACCACCGTGCTATCCAGAATAACCATAATCATTCCGACGATAATTGCCAGGAGTGGCAGTATAATGGCTTTAAGCGAAAACTCTGCCGGCTCCTGGGGTACTGCTGTTTGTTCTTTCACGTTCTCCACACTCTTTTCCAGCCAGTAGATCGCAGCCTTATTCATGCGTCTCACTCAGCCTATATTGACGACCAATTTCAAACTATCGTTTTAAATCGTCGTTTTAAACTTTCGTTTAATACTGATCTAATTCTAATGAAAATACCTTTGCTGTCAAGCTATTTTTTCAGACAATTCTACTATGGATGCACCACAAAAAAATGGAACAGGCACCTTCCCTGCTCCACACGTTGGTTAATCATGATTATGCAATGATGTCCATATCAATCTGCAAGCTTCATCATCTGATATTCTGACAGTATGCCCAATGTCTGACCGTGAATACTTCTGCAATATATTCGAATAACCAGATGCTTCGGTGAAGAACTGTTGCTGATGATCCTCAGTTCATAAGGCTCGGATGACACATCCAGATTATGAATGACCTGATTACCGCCCGCTCCCCCCGAATTTGACGTTAGGTGAAAAAGGTGTCGATACAGTTCTCCGTGAATACTGGCTCCACCAACAAATACATCCGTCCCTTCCTCGCCGCCCACATAGGCCAACTCCACATCCATGTACTTGACGGGAACAAATGTCTGTAACAGATTCTCATGAATCTCAAGTAAATATACCGCCACTGTAGATCCCTCCTTCGGAGCACACGAACCTTCCTGTACATAGGATATGCTTCCTCTCGTCCATTGCCATTTGCATTCACCCATTTTCGACCAATTACACGGAAATGCCCGACCTTCCGGTCCTCTTTTTTCATAGAATAAAAGGATAGAAGCTCGGCCGGTGCAGGCCGTGACAAGGAGGTAGCTATGAAAGTTCTGCTCGTTACGTATTGGGAGCTTACACATATGGGAGGCATATGGACATATGTTAAACAACTGGCCGACAGGTTAATCGCACTTGGTGTAGAGGTTGATATCATGGGCACAAATGGTGCCAATAACGAAGTATATGTTCGTAATCTGAACCGCGCTTTCTCCAAGGATAAGGTGTGGCCCATGCTGCAAGCCAAACTCAATCCGACTGATCTGCCACAATTCACTGCCGATCCTCTTCTCGCTTATTATGAACTGAATAGATATGCCTTCGAGATGGCAGCCGCTTATCTGGGGGTGGACCACTATGACGTTATTCATGCGCAAGATCCGGTAGCTGCCGTAGCCATAAAACGCATCTTGAACCGCAATATCCCACTGGTTACAAGCTATCATGGCGCTCTTGCACGCGAAGCCTTTTACGATGCACAAAATACCAACCCACAGCTTACTCTCCCTTCATATTTGCAATCCAAGCGTGGACGTTATTTTCTCTCATTGGAAGAGCGAAGTGCAGCGCAGTCCGAGCTCATTCTCGTGTCAAGCCACTGGATCAAGAGTACGCTTACAGAGCTTGCCGTTCCTGAATCAAAGTTCAGACAGATTCCCTATGCTGTAGATCTCCCAGCCTATCGTGCCTCAGCAGCTGTGAAGTTCCGCCAGCGACCACCTGCGGGCAAAAAAGTCATTGCCTTTACCGGACGACTTGAATACATCAAGGGCGTTCATGTGTTAATCAAAGCCTTAGCCAGTCTGAAAAATAAACGTTCCGATTGGGTCTGCTGGATCGCAGGAGAAGGCAATCTAACCGATGAATTGCGTTCACAGGCCGCGTCAACGGGGATTGGAGCTGATGTTGTGTTCTGGGGCAAGCTGGACAATATTCCTTCCTTCCTGCGCCATGCAGATATCTATGTCCAGCCCAGTCTGCAGGACACCCAGCCATTCTCCGTTACTGAAGCGCAACTGGCGGGTGTACCTGTTATCGTCAGTGGCACAGCCGGCATGCCCGAGATGGTTGAACCTGGACGTACGGGATGGGTTGTTCCTCCGCAGGATGTCGACTCGCTCCGTGAACTGTTGGATGCACTACTTGAGGATGATGTTACCCGAAGAACAGTGGGGGCGGCGGCGAAAGCTTGGGCTGAACAACATCGTTCACTGGAAGTGATGGGATTTCGTACATTTCAAGTCTACCAAGAAGCCATCTACAGAGGAGGACATACGATATGACGTTACTTGTACCAAGTGATCTATACAATCGCTGGTTTTCGACTCCAGTTTCCACACCTCACATCAACGTGGATTACGCTGTAATGAATGAATTGATGAAAAAGCTGCCTAAAGGATATATATTTCCCGATCCTGCATCCATGGCGATCATGAATTCAAAAGATTGAGTTGTCCAATGATATGCCGTCTTCATATAACATGCCGAAATATCAAACAAGGGGTGTCCCATCTGTCATATGAATGACTGAGGACACCCCTTGCTTGCTTTAATGTGTTCTAACGGACCGAGAACACGCTATTACAGATCGTTTTAATCTGTCGCCAACTTGGAATACATATTCAGATCACTGAACGTTTCGCCTACCCTCTCGTATGCTCTGAGGGTGCCTTCGTATGTGAAATTAAGCTTTTGCAATAGCTTGATAGAATTCACATTATCGGGGTCAACCTTTGCCTCAATACGATTCAGTTTCAAAGTCGAGAATGCATGAGCTAACAAAGAAGAGATCGCTTCCGTAGCATATCCTTTCCCCCAGTGTGATCTGGCAATGTCATACCCAATTTCTGCTTTGATATTGTCAAAATCCAGTGAATTATAACCACATGAACCTATGATTTCGTTGGACTCTTGCACAAGGATAGAGAACCGAATGGCCTTGTTTTCCTGAGCAAGATCATTCAGAAGATTAATCATGGCTATAGCTTGATTTTCATCCGTAAAATGAGTGATATTCATAAATCTAGTCACATCCGGATCAGACCAAATTTTAAACAAGCTGGCCGCATCCGATACGTTCATTTTTCGCAAATATAACCGTTCTGTGTATAACTCTGTAATCAATACTCTTACCTCCATTAGTTTATTAATAGTTGGGTTTAAGATATTGATATCTGCGCATAGTCCAGTCCCTTCCGTGTATGAATCATTTCATTATACAGAGACTTCAGCAATCGATCACCCTTTGTGTCCACGTATCTGTCCATAAAGTAAAAAAAGAGCTTCCACTTATAACACTTAAAAAGTGTTTCATAAGGGTGCTCTCCTGTCCATTTAACACCTATTCCATTCAGCCATCGTTGCCAAATCCATCTATTTCCAGTACCCGCCAACCTGAAGTAAGTTAAACAGAATAGGCCGATGCTTCGCCTGAACCTGTTCCATCTCGGCAACCAGTGCCTTGAAGTGACGTTTGGTTCCCATTGACTCATGCAATCGGTAACACATCAGAGGTTCATTGTAGTAGAACAGCTCATACATTGGAAACAGCCTCATCCACATCTCATAGTCATGGGTGTAGCGAAAATCAGTGTCGAACAGTCCAAACCGCTCGAATGCTTCCATCTCTAACATGACAGTACAGCCGTTGATCGGACAACCTTCCAGCAGTACCTGCAACATCTCCAGACGACTTCCCACTTCCGGATGCACCGTATCCAACCATTCACTCTTCTCATTCACATAATGGTAGGCACCATGGCAGAATGAAGCCTTAACCTCGCGCATAAACTTCAGTTGCTTCTCCACCCGATCCAGCAGCATCACATCATCTGAGCTGAGCCAAACAAAGTAATCCCCTGTTGCCTGCTTGATGCCCTCATTTAATGCTGTCGCGGTTCCACCGTTTTCTTTGCGAATATAGCGGATGGAATCCATGAATGGCTGTAGCCGCTCCACGTGCTCGGTTGACCCATCATCCACCACGATGACCTCGATATGCGGATACGTCTGGTGAATGGCACTGTGAACAGCCTGCTCGATATAAGCACAATTGTAAAAAGGAATGACGATCGATACTTTTGGCTCCATTCGGGCCTTCCCCTCCTCTTACTGTCTTAGGTAAAATGCTGCGCAAAGAGGGCGTTAATCAGCCATCTTTTGGCTTTCTTAACTGCCCTCCCTACGCTACCCGCCAAGCGTCGCTATTCGCTGCAACAGCGGTTGCCGATATCTGGACCATACCATGGATGCCTCTCTGCCGATGACATCCGCATGACGTACCGATCCCATTCCCCCATGCCACCGATAGGCAGTAAGCGGTTCATTCAGGTATGGGAACCGATGACCGTTCAGTACAATACGCATCCAGAGATCCAGATCATGGGTGTAGGGAAGAAGTTCATCGAACAGCCCCACTCCGCTAAAGAGATCCTTGCGGATCATGACCGTGCAGCCATTCACCGGATTGCCGTTAACAAACCGTCGTAGTAAATCCATATCCGACATCGGTTCAGGCCCACCATGCATTCTGGTAACTGCCGAATGCTCGTTGATATAGTGAAAGTTGGTATGTGAGACGAGCACATTCTCACGCTGCATAAACTCCAGCTGATAACGAATTTTATCCGGGTACAGATAATCATCCGAACTTAGCCAGGCTACATAATCACCAGAGGCATGACGGATGCCATGATTAAGTGCCGAAGCCGTCCCGCCATTGCTTTTGCCAAGCACATTAATATAAGGAAGATAGGGTTGAAGCAACTCTGCATGCCGGGTTGAACCGTCATTCACAACAACGATTTCCACATCGGGATACGTCTGGTTCAGCGCACTCTGAATCGCCTGAGGCACATAAGGGCAGTTGTAGAATGGAATGACAATGGATACTCTCGGATTCAACTTGTCGTCCTCCCTTGCTGGACACGAACATCACTCAGGATATCCTGAAGCGATGAGGCAAATGGAATCATCGGCTGCCAGCCAAGCTTGCGCAGCAGTGATAATTCCTCCTGTTTTCCCGAACCATCCGGACCAGAAGATGCCCCATCCCAGCGAACAGGGACTTCCGCTTCTGTCATGGACAACAGCAGATCTGCAATTTCACCAAGACTGCGCTCGACTCCAGACACCACCGGGTATACTGTACCGCTGGACCCGTGTACCAGGAGGGTTGCATACGCTCTGACGGCATCCCGCACATCCAGAAAGTCACGGGTATTGTCCCGTCCGGACAGACGGAATGCCTCGGTTTTGCCCGCTTGCTCACAGGCAACAACATGGCGTGCAAGCAGTGAACAGATGCCTGTGGAAGGACCCGCACCAATCAGATTGCCTGGCTCCGCCAGCATGATCTGTTGTCCGAAGAGCGACATCCACGACAAGGACACCATCTCTTCCAGCGCTTTACTGAGGCTGTATGGATGCGGAGGCTGGGGAATCCGGCCAGGTTCCGGCGTATATTTTAACCGCGATCCTACAATAACGGTTCGTGCTGTCGGACAACTACGAAGCGCATCCAGCAAATACAGCACGGCCATCACATTGGTCTCCAGGACCAGTAGCGGATCAGACCACGAATCAGGCACTGAATTTTTGCCAGCGAGATGCAGCACATAGTCGGGCTGCACCTCGCCGATCAGATGACGTACTTGCTGTTTATCGTTCAGATCACAGACATGGACTTGTGCACCTTTACCAAATGAATACACATCCGGCCTCCGGACTACCGCTGCAACCACTGCACCCGCTTCCCGAAAATAAGATACGGCATGTCGCCCGGTAAAACCGGAGGCGCCTGTAATCAGTACGTTCTTGCCTCTCAGCTCTGCTCCATCCATAATGCCAACTCCTTCAGCATTGTAGAATAATCCGGCAGGTCTGTCTTCACATCCTCGCGAGTGGACACCAGCGTACGGTCCTGCACTACACTGTCATCACGCACAATCGTCACATCCTGCTTATCCCAGGTCTGCTTGAACAATACAAGCAGGTCATGCTTGCTGACAGGTGCCGGATGAGCTAGGTGGATCAGACCACTAACCGATGAGGCCAGGTAATGGTCTACCCATTTGGCCAGCTCAAGTGTGGTCACACCGTTCCAGAATACGCGGGTATACCCCCCGACTTCACCTGTGCTGGACATAAACCATTGCATCAGACCAATGCCGCCCTGGCGAATCTCGGGTCCAATGATGGACGTACGGATCGTCAGATGACCTTCATCCTGAACTTCGCCTAGGGCTTTGGTGATGGCGTATGCTGAAGTCCCATCCGTAACATCATCTTCCCGGTATGCTCCCCGTTCTCCGCTGAACACACAGTCCGTGCTGATATGAATTAAGCGTGCACCAATCGTATCTGCAACCCGCCGCAGACGATGTGGCAGGAAACCGTTAATATGATATGCAGTAATTTTGTCCTCGTCTGCGAAGTTGTTCAACACACCTACAGCATTAATAATCACATCCGGGTGCACAGCTTCTACCAACCGATCAACCATGAAGCTGTCGTTCACATCCAGGAGCAGACCATTGGGGTCCGTTACATCCCGAGATGTGTAGAAGACGCTGTGTACACCTTGACGGCGGAAATAGTCGACCAAAATATGGCCGGCCATTCCGTTTCCACCAAGTATCAGCAGTTTCATGACAAGAATCCTCCGCGTTTCAGAATTTCACGAATCTCCTCTTTGGTCATGAGTTGGTGTTCAGAACTAAAACTGTTAAAGGAGACCGGGGGACAATTGGTATAATGTTCACGCAGACCCGGTATACCCAGGGTAGGGAGAATAACCAGGTACTGCTCATCGTAGACAACGGTGGTCATGCTCTCGAATTCACTCATCAATATTTCATGGATTTTCTCCCCAGGACGAATGCCACGTTCCACAATGCTCACATTCTCCACACCGGAATCCTCAATCAGCACTTCCGCAAGATCAACGATTTTGCAGGTAGGCATCGTCATGACAAAGATCTCTCCGCCGACACTTTCCACCGAAGCTTTGAACAGCAAGGTAATTGCATCCTTCAGCGTAAGAAAGAATCGAGTCATACTCATATCCGTGATGGAGACCTGCCCTTTCTGGCGGATCTGATTCTTGAACAGATGTACCACACTTCCGTTTGTTCCCAGTACATTCCCACCCCGTACCGTAACAAACTTGGTATCGCTGTGTAACAAGTTTGCATATACAATTAATTTCTCGCCGATCGCTTTTGTCATGCCATAGAAGTTGGACGGATTGGCAGCCTTGTCAGTCGAGATATAGATTACTTTTTCCACCTTGTTCTCAATAGCAGCCTCAATTACGTTCTGTGTACCAATCACATTGGTTTTGAGTGCTTCGTACGGTTGGTCTTCACACACCGGAACATGCTTGAGCGCTGCCAGATGAAATACATAGTCCACATGCTGGCAAGCCGCCGTCAAGGCGTCCTTGTCACGAATATCTCCAATCCGGAAATGAAGACGCGGGTCTTCAAATTCACGACTCATAGCCACTTGGCTGGACTCATTCCGGGAATATACAATAATTTCTTTGGGCTGCTGGGGCAGTAGTTGAGCCACAAGTTCATAACCCCATGATCCCGTACCGCCAGTCACGAGTATACGCTTATTTTCAAACATGCATTTTCCCTCCAAGCAGAAATTTAACCACTTTACTGGATACATCTGTGGCTTTGTAACCTTGCGGGCAATCCCAGTCGCTAGACATCTTTGTCATGACTTTCACGCAATCAGCGATGCGCGCGGCATCCAGACCGGAGACTACATTGCTGCCGCAATCGACCGTTTCCGGCCGCTCGGTAGTTCGACGCATCGTTACGGTCGGCACGCCCATAATGCAACACTCCTCCTGCACGGTACCGCTATCCGTAAGTGCACAGCGTGCATGACGTTCAAGCATTACAAAGTCGAAGAATCCAAACGGCTCGTGAAACTCCACCAGCGGGTTCATCTCCAGATGCAGATGCTCCGCAATCCGGATCGCTGTACGCGGATGAATACTGCAGATCACACGCAACCCGTGTTCCTCTGCGACCTGGTTCAGTCCTTTCATAATCTCCAGCAAATGAGGGGCATGATCCACATTCTCAGCTCGATGGGCAGTAACCAGGAAGTATTGCCCAGACTTCAGCTTGAGCTTCTTCAGTATTTTGCTGGAACTTACTTGCGCGTCGTAGTGCTGCATGACTTCATAGATGGGATTGCCCGTTAGCACGATGCGCCTGCTTGGTACCCCTTCGCTGACCAAATGTTTCTTGCTCTGTTCCGTGTAAGGCATATTAACGGTGGAGATGGCATCAATAACCTTACGATTTTTCTCCTCAGGCACATCCAGGTCAAAGCAACGATTGCCTGCTTCCATATGAATAACAGGAACACCCATGCGCTCAGCCAATACTGCACATAATGCGCTATTGGTATCGCCGAGCAGCAGCAATTTATCGGGTTTCTCCTGCAATATCAGATCTTCCATCTGCGTAAACATCGAGGATAGCTGTCGTCCCAGAGTGGCCGCTTCATCCTGAAGAACGTAATCCGGTGCGCGCAGGCCCATTTCCTTGAAAAAGAGACCGCTGAGACTTTCCGTGAAGTTCTGTCCCGTATGCACCAGAATATGTTTGGACGCGTACTGGTCCAGCTTGGAGATGATCAGGCTGAGCCGTATGATCTCAGGTCTCGTACCCAGCACCGTCATGATCTTCATCGTAATCCCTGCCTTCATCTTGTATTGGAACCCTTGCGCCCTGCTCGGCTACGTCCCGCTTTGGCAGATTTGCGTCTGCGACTAGCCGATTTCCCCATATGTGGACGCGGTCCCTTGGTTGTACGGGTTCTCCCCTTACGTCTGCCAGTTCCGGAAGTACGTTTCAGCCCCTCACGGTCTCGGCGAGAATGAGGTGCAAGTGGCTTGCGACGACGTTTCCGCGTTTTGCCCCTCTGTTGAATCGGCTTTGCAGCCGGGACAGTACCTGAGGCAACAGGAGCATCGTGACCCAATGCGATTGGAGGTAATGAGGAATGTGGCAACGCCTGTATGACGGTCAGTGGGAATAATAGTGCTCGAACCGTAGTCGGCTCCAGAACCAGTACAGTGCGTAGTCCTCCCTCCCCATGGGTATACACAGGTCCATTCGGAGGTTGGATATAAGCAAACCATCCGGGAAAACGCAATAACCACTGTGTCACCATCGTATGCAGTTTCGTTCGGTAGGTTTCAACGCCGTAGAGCCTTTCCGCTTCTGTCCGATTACGCCACCCCGTATTCGAGGCCAGCTCTGCATCATTCAGCAAGGTTGTTGCCAAGGTGACAAGCGCTTCGGTATCACCCGGCGGGGCCAGAAATGCATCACTGCCTACGGATTCCATTAATTCCTTCAGTCCACCCTGAGCAAAAGCGATGACCGGTTTGGCAAAATAGAGACCCTCCAGTGCGGTCATGCCAAACCCTTCTTTGACCATGCTTGGGATGACCAGGATATCCATCGCGGTATACGCCAGAGATACGTTCTCTTCAAATGTGGTGAAGGTAAACCGGCGTGAATACCCGGATTTTTTCACCCGTGATACACACTCGTCGTAATACTTTTTATCCGATGCTGCCCCGATGATCCAGAAGCGACAGCGCGAATGTGTTTCACAGATCCTCAAGGCCATATCTACAAAAGGTTTCAACCCTTTGGCATCATATATAAATGAAGAAATATAACCGATACAGGTCTGCGATGATTTGAAACCGAGCTCCTTACGCTTGCGTTCGCGCAGATGAACCCAGCGGTCCGGTGCTGGTAGCGCGGGTTCCCAAGTTGGGGAGATAATGGTCACTTTGTCACCTATGCCGGCTTCGTGGAATGGGGCTACCGCTGTCTCGGATATACCGATAATCCAATCCGCGTAACGCCCAATCATCTGGATTGCCTCGTTTGTATGTTCATTCGTATGAATGATCTCGGTAATCTTCCAGATGACCGGAATCTGAAGGGACTTTGCCGCTACAGCCGGCATCACATTAACGCAGGTGTTCGTTAACACCATATCGGGAGCAGTCTCCCGTATTAGGGAGACTGCTTCCTGATACGCCGGTGTATGACGAAGATGCTCCGCATCATCTGCAATGCCCAGGTAAGGTGTGTACACACCGTGAAGCATCGGCAGAGTGCATATTTTGACCTGAATGCCGAATCTTCGCGCAAGCCCCGCAAGCTTCCCCTCCTGAGGGGCTACGAGCACACATTCAAAGATCGTACCGATCTCTCTCATAAAATGAAGCAGCAGCTTCTCGGCGCCTGTAATGCTGCGAGTATTACACACATGTGAAAATAACATCATCTTTGGTTTCGTTGCCATGGCCGCACGGACCCTGTACACGATTATCCGATACAGGGTACTGTGCACACCTCCTCCCGGCCAGAATTAAGGGAATATGATGGTTAACATTTCATTAATTCTTTTGCCATACGTGTGGTCTTTCAGTGTACGTTCAAGTCCACGAAGTGCAATCTCACGACGTTCCTTTTCATGAGTAAGATAATATTCCACTTTGTCGAGTAACTCCTGCGGCGAGGAATATGTCTCAATCTCCACACCCGGTTTGTAGAAACGCGCAATGTCATCCCGGGCGTCGGTCAGCTGTAGCGTCGTGGACGCGGCAATTTCAAACGTTCTCGGGTTCGGTGAAGCTGGCGCGATTTTGAGGTGATTATTATTGACGGAATCATCTTCGTGGGATCGATGCAGGTTGATGACAATTTTGGTGCCATTGTACACATCATTGGTCTCCGGCGGACTCATCCAGCGCCCGAGCTCAATCTTCTCGCCATAGGCAGTATAGTCAGGCAGACGGTCCCACCAGATTCCGTTAAATACCGTATTGTGTGACATCAACTGAGGCATGATCGGATTGAAGAAGTATACCCGGTTCCAGTAGGCCGAGCCGATAAAGCTGACATCCCGTTTTAACGGGGAAGGAGTTGTAATCGGAAAGTAATGATTAGTAAATGCGGCAAAAGGGAGGTAGTGAACGGACGCGCAGCCGATTTGTCGATATAGATCGATACAGTTCAGTTCCAACGTGAAGACATGGTCAAAATGTGTCACAATATCCAGCGTCATATCTGTATAGTACGGGTCATCCGTGAGCCAGATCGCCGTCTGAATGCCCGCTTGACGAATCGCATCGATATGCTCGATGGGGATATCCATTCCATCCAGTACAAGCACAAGATCAGGACGCGTCTGCAGTGCAATTTCAGAAATCGGTTGACGCGGATCAGAGAGGGTTACTTGAGCTACCATACCCTGTAGCGTGGCCATAATGGCCTCATCCAACGGGGAGTAAGGGAAGCCTTTACCCGAGGATACATACAGCACGTGAATCTGTCGGAAAGGCAACGGTTCCTGTGCACAATTCACAATATAGTTGGCGCGACCGCGCAGATATCCTTCTTCCTTACCTGCGTCATATCCGGCATGTTGCCCATTTTTGCGTGCTTGATCAGTCAGGCTCAGTACGGGTGCATGAACCTTTTTGGTTTTACGGTGTTTGAGAGACATACCGCCACTCCTTTATTTTTTGGGATAGGATTCTTGTTGATGCTGCACTTCAGACGGGGATTACAAATGTTCCAGCAACTGACCGATCCGGCGAGTGAATGTATGCTGGTTCATCGTGGTGAGAAGTCCACGCCACGCCATCGCCTGTCGTTCTTCTTCATGCTTCAGATAATAGTGGATTTTGCGCTGAAGTTCTGCTGCGTTGGTGAACGTCTCGATGTCATATCCCGGCTTATAATAACGGGGTAAATCTGCACGTGCATCCGTAATCTGCATTGTGCCGCAGGCGCTGATCTCATACGTTCGTGGATTAATCGAGTGACCTTTAAGATGATGTGTATTGCGATTGTCTTCCCCATTCTCGCAAGTCCGGTGAATGTTAATGACAATCTTGGCGCCATTGTAATAATCTACTGTCTCTCCAGGAGCAATCCATCCTTCGTGGATGAAACGGCCTAGTACATCATAGCGTGTCAACCGATTCCACTGGCTACCCGCAATGAATACCTTTTTGTCCGCTAGAAAAGGGGCCAGCTCATCAAACAAGGCAATCCGGTTCCAGAATCCGGTACCGATAAAACAAATGTCGTGCTGATGCTGCGGTGCGGCGCGCCGCGGTTGAAACATGCCTGGATTCACCGCGAGTGGCATATAGATGACCTGGTTCGCTCCATGTCCCAGATAGAAGGGTACGGCGGCCTCTTCATGCGTGAACACGACATCATAATGCTGACAAAGGGACGTTGTATCTTCGGTGAAATACGGATCATCCACAAACCACACGGCAGTTCGGATACCGAGTGCACGTATGCCATTCACCTGCTCTACATGATCTGCGGGGAATACATGCAGACCATTCATAACGAGCACAACATCGGGCCGATGGTGACTGGCTTCCTGCAACATCGCTGCTGGCGATCCAACAACGCATTCACGTACAGATTGCTGCAGAGCCAAGGTGACACCTTCATCGATGGCATCGAATCCTTGCGGGATATATAACACCTTCATGTCCCGCAGGGTCGGTTCAAACATCTGCACCCGCTCCATCATGGCTTGACAGCCGCCAAATCTGCGGCCTTCTGCATATCCGCCGCGGTAAGCCGTTTCCGCTTCGGTCAGCGGACGGTGCCTTCGTTTTGCCACATTATTCACCCTGTCTTCCTTCAGGAGATCTCACTTCCAGACTCTCCCCGAGATTGGTCTTCCCTCTAAAGGATATGCCTCGGGGTCAGATGCATCATGGACGGGTGTCCTGCAAGGCGCAAAATTGGCGTATGCCCTCCACATCCGCCTGTACGGGCATGTCCGCTTTTGCGGCGATGCAAATAGCCCGGAGGGATCTGTCCCCCCGGGCTAACTGTATACAGGTATCATTCCATGCAGGAATAATCCTCTCTACTCGGTTACTGTGCTTTGTAAGCCAGCTGATGTCCGTCCTCGAATCCCTTGGCGAAACCCGCGTTGAATCCCTCGTTGTACGCCTCGTTGTATCCCTGGCTGTACGCACCGTCCGGGTTCGGATCGGTAGGGGTAGCCGGGACGACTGGTTGTACGGGCTTTGGACTCCGGTGCCGCCGTACCGCACGTTTCTTTTTTTTGAGCCACGCACTGCGTCCTTTAAGTGGACGTTTGTGAAGAACACGTTTGGCTCTGAGCGCACGCAGTTTGCGAATTTTGCGCAGACGGGCTCCACGGATTAACAAAGCTCTTTTGGTTCTCAGTCGTATTTTCTTCTTCTTTAACATGTCAACATTCCTCCTGTATGTCCCGAACGATACGAATTGCACACCCGGGGTCTTTGAGCCACGGCAAGCCAGGCTCCCCATGCTGGATTCGGGCCAGCCTGATTCCCGTAACCATACGAGACATTTCTGCCTGATAGCGACTCAGCAAACGAATGTTTTCGGCCAGACTGCGGGCGGATACTTCCGAATGAGCGGTTACACTGGCTACACTGTCCAGAATGCGTGCCAGCGCCTGCTGACTGTGTGCAATGGATTCAATGAGCGCCAGTTTGGCTTCCTGCTCACGCCGCATCAGACTCATTTTCCCATGTCTCCCAGATCCATGCCGCCAAACATGCCACCGTCCATACCGCCGCCATCTTCGCTATCGTTCTGTACCATCACCGCTTTGAGATTGTTGCACAGTCCGGTCTCCATCCGGGTTAATCCTTCCAGCAATTCCACCAGCTGATCATGCATTTTAAGCGGCTCGCCTACCTGATCCCCATGCGTCAGAAAGGTATCCCCATTCAAATGATTCAGCGTCCAGTTCCGTACCTTCTCGGCCTCAATCGCTTTTGCCTCCAGGATCAGGGCAATATTCCACTGCATTTTGGCTGCTGCGTCCAGCATCAGAATGAGGCTCTGTTCTCTACTCATGTTCCTTCACCCGCCTTCCGGGCTTATTCTTCCTCTTGAACCGCGATCTCCCGCATGACTTGGGTCAGCGTTTCGGCTACAGCCTCTTCCAGATCTGCAAGGCCCCCCAAGTAAGAGATAATGCTTTTGTTGATTTGCCCAGAGCTATCCAGCAGACCGTCAACGCCATCCAACTCCGGTTCAATATCTGGCAAATGATTGATGATTTCAGACATGCGTACAGCGACTTGGCGTTTGGCATCCAGCACACGTGCGATCTGCTGGTGAGAGTGTGCAATATGTGTGATGATTTCATCGATTTTGCTCTGCATGGTCCTCCTCCTTACCGTCACGGCCTGCTTCACCCATAGAAAAACCCGGCCTATCAGCATTTGCCTGTTACAGCATATGCCGGGCCGGGATCGTCAGTTACTACAGCTTGCGCCTATATCGTCAGATGACATAACTCCAGTCGGAAGAATATCGACTGAGGAATTGGCGAGTACGTTCCTGCTTGGGACGTACAAACACCTCCTCCGGGGTTCCTTCCTCCACAACGGAACCTCCATCCATGAAAACAACCCGATTTGCCACCTCACGGGCAAACCCCATTTCATGGGTGACTACAATCATGGTAATCCCTTCTTGAGCAATGGAGCGGATGACAGACAACACTTCTCCCACAAGCTCGGGGTCCAGCGCAGAGGTCGGTTCATCAAACAAAATCACTTCGGGATTCAGTGCCAATGCTCTGGCGATGCCCACCCGTTGCTGTTGTCCACCTGACAACATACTTGGATACTCATTAATTTTGGCAGACAGTCCGACTTGTTCAAGCACGCGCAAGGCACGTGTGCGGGCATCGGCTTTGGACATTTTCTGGGCAATAATTAAACCTTCCGTGACGTTATCCAGCACCGTCTTGTGTTTGAACAGATTATAATGCTGGAACACCATCGCCGTTTTTCGTCTCAACTGCACAATGTCATGTTTGCGTGCATGCTTGCAATCGACGGTTAATCCACTGATCTGAACCTCGCCCTCATCGGCACGTTCCAGAAAATTGACGCAGCGCAGCAGCGTTGTTTTGCCTGATCCACTCGGTCCAAGGATCGCTACGACATCGCCCTGTTCCACGGTCAGATCAATTCCCTTCAATACTTCCTGCTTGCCAAAAGTTTTGTGTATGTTGGTTAGTGTAATCATGACACGCCTCCTTTGCTATACACGGCAACCCGACGCTCAAGCAGAGCAGTGATCCGCTCGGCAATGATGGTCAGCCCCCAATAGATGAACGCTGCGGCGATAAAGGCCTCCAGAAACTTCAGACTGACGGATGCCACCACATCCGCTTTACCGAGGATGTCCATCTGAGACACGGTAAAAGCGAGTGTTGATCCATGTAGGAACCCAACAAACATACTGCACAGGTTAGGCAATACAGCCCCGATCGCTTGAGGGATGATGATACGCCTTAAAGCCTGGAATGTGCTCATGCCTACAGCGTGAGCCGCCTCCATCTGGCCGATATCCACAGCAAGAATGCCTGAACGGATAATCTCGGACATATAAGCGCCCGCAGTGAGTGAGAAAGCAAACAGTACAAATACGAGAATTGGAATCGACGAGGATTGGAAAGCCCAACCGTAACGTTCCGCCAGCTTATCGATAATCATCGGAATACCGTAATAGATGAGGAATAGATGCATCAGCATCGGTGTTCCACGCAGGAATGAAACGTAGAAGTCAGCAATGCGGTGAATCCACCGCAGGCGATAGATACGGATCAGAGCCGTAGCCAGACCGATTCCGAAGCCTGCAATCAACGGAACAATCGTAATGACAAGTGTCAGTGGCAATGCCTTCAGGATTTGAAAAAAAGATGTATAGATAAACTGGAGATCAATCGACATATGCTCACCCCGCTATTCGTTTCAGGCGTTTGGCTCGAATTGCCGGTTTGTGTACAACTCTCTTGCGTTCATGACGCTGGAGTCTGCGTTCTGCAAAGGCAAATCCTTTTTCAAGAACAATAACAATGACATAATAGACCACAGACAGACTGATATACACTTCAAGTGCATGCGATGTAGCCGAAATTAACGTCTGCCCTCTGCCCACCATATCCATGACACCAATGGAGAAAGCCAAAGACGTATCCTTTAATGAACCGATTAACGTGTTAGCCATGTTCGGAAAAGCAACAATCAGTGCCTGCGGAACAACAATCCGCCGAAAAGACTGGAATGTGGTCATACCCGCAGCATAGGCTGCTTCCGTCTGACCTTTATCCACACTGCGCACCGCTCCGCGAAAGATCTCGGCAAAGGATGCCGCGTCACTAAGCGCATAGGTCACAATGACAAATAACAACGGGTCGGTTCTCGACAGGTCGATGCCAATGGGTTTGAGCAACTCGGGAAGTCCGTAATACACCAGGAACAATTTGATCAGGATCGGTGTGCCCCGCATGAATGAGACGTATAGGGTGGCCAACTGGCTTAGTACCGGAATCCGATACAGCCGGGGAACGGCCAGAAGCACGCCGCCCACCAGTCCGAGCACGATGGAACCACCCAGTACAATCAGTGTTATATGCAAATATCGTAGCAGTTCCGGGATGAAATCCAGAACCAATGACAGATCAAATGATTTTCCCATTACCGCTGCACACCTTTCTCAGACTACTCTTCAACCGTATAGTCAGCTCCAAGCCACTCTGTGCTCAGTTTGCCTAACGTTCCATCTTCTTTGATCGCTTTGAGCGCTTCGTCCACTTTGGTTTTGAGCTCCTGCTCATCTTTGTTCAGAATAAAGTACACTTTGGAGTTGGAGAGGGCATCTCCTACCGTTTTCAGCTGAGCATCAACCGCCTTATTCTGATAATCAATGGCAAACTGAGTACTGATGGTGGCATCCACCCGGCCTGTTTTAATCTGAGTAATGGTATCCTCACCCGCTCCGGAATAAACGATATCAATCCCGTTGCCGTTCGCTGCATTCCATTTCTCAGCGAGTACAGCCGCATTACTTGTAGCACCAACAATCAGTTTTTTCCCTTTGAGATCCTCAATCGATTTTACTTCCTCATTTTTCTGACTTACGACAATTTTATTTGGAAAAATATTATAGGCTTCATCATTAAACAGGAACTTGGCCTGTCTCTCATCATTCACTTCCATCTGGTGAGCGATCAGGTCAATTTTTTTCGTTTCCAGACTCAGCAGCAGGTTTTTGAAATCCATGGTGCTGAATTCGAATTCGTACTCAGGCAAACGTTTGTCGATCTCCCGGATCAGTTCCACATCATAACCTGTTAACTTGCCATTCTCATCAATGAAGCAGACATTTGGGAACTGTGTACCTGTTCCTACAATGATCTTTTTCACTTTGGTGTCGCCTGCTGCCAAAGCAGATTCTGAATCATTGCTTGCAGTTCCTGTGCTGCATCCAGCCAGTACCGCCAGCATTGTAATGAACAGCAGTGCTGTCCGGAATTTTTGAATCCCCCGTTTTTTAACCATTCCCAATCTCCTCCACAGGCTGTTATCACAGCAAATATGATGTGTACTCCCATTCCTCTTCCTATTAACAAACCATTCTTACTTGTATAGTCGGAATTAGGTTGAACAAAGAATATCATTACAAGTCATCTTAGGGCAATAACTAAACTAATAGGACATCCTGATATGGTTATAGGACTTCTCTATAGTACAAGAAAAAGCCATCCCCCATATCGATTGGCGGATGGCTTCTTCTTGTATGACTCTCACTGGTTATACCATTTTGGCGGTGCATCACTTGGTGTGTACACTACTCATCTATCTGCGACTCGCCCATTTAATTTTACGTGCAACTTCCACTCGCTGTAATTGTAAGAGACCGATCCGTTCCTCGAACTTCTTGCGTTCGTCCATGGAATGAGCGGCATGAATCTGGTGGCACAGACCTGTCAGTTTGCTGTTGATGTAATCAAACCGTGTCCATAGTTCCTCTTCAGGTGTGCGTTGCTGCTCCGTCGCCGTCTGAAATATTTTGAGTTGGCGGATAAGGGATTGTTGCCATTCCTGATCCTGAATTTGGATGGCAAAATGCAAAAGATCCAGATAGTCATCAATTTGCAACGAAACGCCGCAATCAGATTTAGTGTTCATCGTCGTCTCTCCTTATTTCAGTACTTGGCTGGAATCCATTACTCCTATCTTACAGGAACAAGCCCACTGAAAGCGAGTACTGAACGATTAAATTTCGGGAAAATTTTTATTTTTTTATGTTAAAACAGCTTTACATTTCCATTAAGACCAATTTGGCAGGATATTGATATTGGTACATATGAAATTGGTAATAAAAAACCCGCGTTAAGGAAAAAAGTTCTTTCCTCAAAACGGGTTTTTAAACATTTTATATATAATATTAACACATATCAAATCAGTCATTTTTTCCATCTCGCTGCTGTCTGGTCATCAGTAACATGAGAAATGAGATGATAATAATGGAAACAGTCCACGCCCAAGCCATGGTCTGATTGCCCGAATCTACAGCGACATAGATTGCCGTGGGTACCGTTTGTGTTTTGCCCGGAATATTGCCTGCAATCATCAGTGTCGCTCCGAATTCGCCGAGTGCACGGGCAAAGCCCAGGATGAAAGCGGTCATCAATGCTCTGCCTGCGAGCGGCAGGGAAATGTAACGAAAAACCTGCCACTCATTTGCACCAATCGAACGACCTGCATCCTCCAGATCACGATCCACACCACTGAATCCCGATTTCATCGTCTGATACACGAGTGGAAAAGCAACCACCACCGAAGCAATCACCGCAGCCCACCAGGTGAAAATAACCGGTGCGGAGAATATGGCTTCAATCCATTGTCCAAACAGACTTTTACGCCCCAGTATGACAAGTAACAGAAATCCAACCACCGTCGGAGGAAGGACTAGCGGCAGCATAAATGCCGTTTCCAGCAGAATCTTTCCCCGAAATGAAGAACGTGACATCTTCCAGGCTATCGCAATTCCGAGCACAGTGGCCACTACGCTGGATAATAACGCAACCTGAAGCGATAGGCGCACCGGTGACCAGAATACGGACCAGTCTATGGCGTTCACATTCATTCCGGAATTGTGAATCCGTATTTCGCGAAGATATCCAGTACTTCAGGGGTTTGTAAATACGCATAAAATTGTTCGGCCTCTGTACGGTGTTTGGTTCCTTCAATAATGCCTATTGGATAATTGGCTGGTGTGTAGCTGTTCTTGTCCACCTCAAACGCAATTTTCACCTGATCCGAAGTAAGAGCATCCGTTTTATATACAAATCCTGCATCTGCATTACCTGTCTCTACATATTGAAGAACCTGTCTAACGTCTTTCCCCTGCACAAGTTTACTTTCCAGTTCATCCCACAGCTTGGCATTGGTCAGAGCTTCCTTGGCATAGGTTCCCGCAGGAACACTTTCCGGAATCCCAATGGCTACCGTCTTGATGGAGTCGCTGGTGAGATCCGTTTCACTGGTTACTGTGTGGGTCCCATCTGCTGGCACTATGGCCACCAGTGAATTCTGTAGCAGATTCTTCTGATCGCCCGATGCAATCAGGTTCTCGTCCACCAGTGCATTCATATTTTTTGTTGCCGCCGATACAAAGACATCAGCCGGGGCACCCTGTTCAATCTGCTGTTGCAAGGCACCCGAGGCGCCAAAGTTAAAATTAAGTTCTATATAAGGATTAGCTAGCTCATAATTGGTTTCAATCTCTTTCATCGCATCGGTCAGGCTGGCCGCCGCAGAGATCGTCAGATCTACCGTTTCCTGTGGATCGGTATTTCCTGCTGATGAACTTTCACCTGATGCCGCTGGCGTTGAGGTCGTTTGTTCTGCACCCGTGGATGTATCCGTAGTGCCCGTGCTTGCGCCACAACCTGCCAATATAAGAGCCAGTCCCAGTGACATACTTCCCAACACATATCCGATTCTCTTTCCCATTCTTTTCTCCCCCAACGTTATCTTTAGATATAACTAGTTATAATTGATTATATCTAATTATACACAAGACAAAAAAAATGGGAAGGTGATTAAGATCACATTTGATTTTTGTTATCTGTCCTATGCGTGTATTGCGTGCTCTCAGGTTTATGACATCCCTCAATTAATGATATAGTACAAGAAACATTCATAACAAAACCATAATTGCTCTATACCTTTGAAGGAGGATCTTCACTTATGACGGAGGAGCAATCCTACACAACCGAAGAAATATCCAAGCTGCTCAAAATATCGAAACTGACGGTCTATGACCTGATCAAAAAAGGAGACCTCGTTGCATACCGTGTAGGTAAACAAATGCGAATTGATGCAACCGATCTGGAGGCATATAAACGTCGCTCCAAGCAACTTCAGTCCTCAGGTCAACGTATCCCGACTTCTCATCAGACCTCGGAATCAGGGACTCAGCCAAGTCAGGGTGATTTTCAGGGAAGTTCCTTACAATCGACTACACCCGTTGGGTCTGCGCATGCGATTACTCCAGCGAATTCTGCTCATGCAATGACTGCTGTACCAAGGCATCTGGTCATAACAGGTCAGGATGTCAGTCTGGATATTCTAATGCGCCATATGGAAAAACAAACCCGGGACATTCGTCCGCTACGCTCGTTCATGGGTAGTCTGGATGGGCTTATCTCGATGTATCGCGGTGAGTCCGATCTGGTCAGCACCCATCTGCTCGACGGAGATACCGGTGAGTATAATCTGCCGTATATTCGCAAAATTCTGACAGGACGGTCCTATGTTGTGGTGAACCTGCTATCACGTCCTGCCGGACTGTACGTACAGCGTGGCAATCCGCAGAACTTGCAGAATTGGACCGATCTGAGCAAGTCTGAACTTCGACTCGCTAACCGGGAGATAGGTTCTGGCGCGCGAGTATTGCTGGATGAGCAACTTCGACTGCATGGAATTCCTGCCGCAGGTCTGATCGGATATCAAGTCGAAGAAACCAGCCACATGGGCGTGGCGGCCAAAGTCAGTTCAGGAGAAGCTGATGTCGGAGTTGGCATTGAGAAAGCTGCACGACTTGTGGGTCAGGTTGATTTTGTCCCGCTCACTCAGGAGCGCTACGATCTGGTCATGCTCAGGAAGCAAGGTAATGAAGCCTGGACAGAATCTGTCCTGCGAATTCTCCAATCATCAGAGTTCAGGCAGGAACTACAGTCATTCGAGGGATATGATGTATCCCGGACAGGTGAGATTTTGTACGAAGCATAGATATACGAAATGTAGACAATAACAGCCCATGCTCAACGTGTATTCAACATTACATCATGCATATACAAAACGCCTTGCAAGGGCTGCAAGGCGTTTTTGGTGTTTCTTTCTATATATAACGCATGATATCGATGAATGGATTGCTTAACGTGGCAAATCGATCTCAAAAATGAACACACCATACGCGGGCATGTTGATCTCATTCTGAAGTGTTGTACCTGACAGTAACTCTTTTACTTGCTTCTTAAGGTTAATGGGGACTTGTTGATCCGAGTAGTTGAGTAAAAAGACATAAGCTTTATCCTTACCAGAACGGATACCAAGCTCAACTTCGGACGGTACCTCTACCAGGTCACCCACAGGTGAAGATAGCTCTATTTCATCCAGGAGAGCATCTACGACCGGTTCATTGTAAGCCGCTCCATAATACCATACTTGCCCCTGACCTACCGTACGTTTGGTCAATGCAGGACTACCTGCATAATATTCAGATGTATACTCAGCCATGACCTGCACGTCAGCATGCTCCACATGAAGAACTTCGTTAAATCCGGCCGTTGACGTTCCCTCCTGAAGTCGCTCACTCGCCCCACTCCATTGCAGTCTGGCTGCTGGAACGGTTCCTTTGATTAAGGTAAAGTCCTCTACGGTTACACCACACAACTCAGCGACAGCCCCAGGGAACGGTCTCATGTAACAATGCCCCTTGAGATCCTTATATCCGGTGCGAGCACCGAAAAACAGAGTGCCTCCTTGACTGACATAGGCTTGCAGAAGTTCTGCTGTCTCGTCTGTCATGATGGCCGGGTGAGCATAGATAATCACCTTATATTCGGATAACTCTTCCAGTGTTGTCGTTGGTTGCAGTGTAACCATGTCCGTCGGAATATGACGATACTGGAGCTGCTTATACCAGGAGCGAACACTCTGTTGCTGAAGCGGACCGTGCCATTCGTCCAACTCTCCGTCCCACAGGTTATCGTAATCCTGTAGGATCGCAACATCGGCTTGATATGTAGTGCCCGCAATAACACGCCCGATCTTGGCAAACTCTTCCCCTACTTGTGCAACCTCGCGTACTCTTCTGTTAGGTTGATTATGGTAATCATTGATGCCATGCCAGTACATCTCCGTGCCAAATGTTGCCGTCCGCCAGCGGAAGTAGACGAGTAGATCTGTTCCGTGAAGAACAGATTGATACGACCATAATCGGATCTGTCCCGGTCTTGGCGTACCCATGCCTATACTGTCGACCCAGCCTCCTGGCCCAGACTGTTGTTCCATGACGCAGAAGTTCGGTGACATGTTACGTACGTTCGACAGTTTCATGCTCCAGGCCCGATCTTGTAATGAGTTATCGTCTGTCCCTGGGAAGATCGTGGCAAACTGCGGATACGAATCATAGGAGAAGAAATCCAATAGCTCCTCTGTCATTTCATGATTATCCAAGTGTCCAAACGTACCGTTTGTTGTGATCCAATGTTCCGGGTCCAGTTCCCGAATGATGTCCACCTGAAGCTTGGCAAATGAAATGGTATTTGCTGAGATGAATCTCTTTTCATCTAGTGCCAAATGAGGGTTGGGCGATTGGCTGACCATATTTCGGGTAAGGTGAACTTGCTCCCAGTCAGTATAGGTCTGACTCCAGAAAACGGTTCCCCAAGCCTGGTTCAGATTCTCCAACGATTCATAACGATCCTTTAACCATTCACGGAAGGCGACATGGTCCGCCTCAGCATAGAAAACATCCATATGACAATTGAATTCATTATCGATCTGCCATCCAATGAGAGCCGGATGATCTTTATAGGCAATCACCATATTGCGCACGATTTTTTCACATTGCTGTCTGAAGATTGGGCTGCTGTAGTTGGTATGACGCCGCATGCCGTGTTGATACAACACCCCGTCTTTATTTGCGTTTAATACTTCAGGATATTTGGATGTTAACCACGCTGGTGGAGTTGCAGTAGGTGTTCCCAAAATAACACTTAAACCGTATTGATGCGCCAGATCCAGTGCCTTCTGGAAAAAACTAAAATCGAACTGGTCTTCTTCCGATTCAAAGATAGACCATGCAAATTCAGCCATCCGAATAACTGTGATATTCATCTCTTTCATTCTACGGAAATCGTCCTCCCACAACGCTTCCGACCAGTGCTCAGGGTAATAACAGACCCCCATTTTTAATTCATCCATTTGGATTGATTTTGCCACCTTTAATTGCCCCCTTAACCTGCCATATTGCCTCCATTCTATTGGAACCTTCACATATAATAAATGACAAGATTATGCGACTTATAATAAAATATTGTCATTGTCCAAGATTCAAATAACAGTGGGATGAATCCATTTCAGTTCACTACATAAAAATATTGCGTTTAAATGGAGGATGCACGTGAAAGAACACCTCTTTCTCCCCAAGCCGGTTTTCCCCAGACATGTATGCTTTCCCGATTTTATTGGAGGGTACAGTGACTTTCCGAAACATTATGTGAATCGGGAATATCGAACGAAAGATATCAACTTGGATCATTGCTATAATTTGCACCTTGTACTTGAAGGTAAAGGATTCCTGGACACGGGAACCACTCGTTATGAGCTAACACGAGGGCAGGGATTCCTCTACGGTCCCGGTCTCAGACAAACCTACTATTCAGATTTGGATGACCCTTGGAGTATTCGTTGGATTCACTTCTACGGTATTCGTCTCGAAGAACTGTTAAATGGAAAAGGCGTTGACGAGCCCTGGCTGTTTCAATGTTCCAACTTTCCGGTGGTTACCGCGCTCATGGATCGATTGCTGGAGCTAGGCAGAGGCTATCAGGTGGAGGACGAGCACAGTGTGGCAGCAACATTATATGAACTTCTGACCCGATTGCAATCCGCAGCGAGTCAAATCAATGTTTCTTTAAATCACACTTCAGAGCGAATTCGTGAAGCAGGGAATTATATTCGCTCTCATAGTAATGAGCACATCACACTTGATCACGCTGCCGGAATTGCCGGATACAGTACAACATACTTTAGCCGCAAGTTCAGTCAGACGTTTGGCATCTCCTTCCCGGAATTCCTCTTGGAATCCAGGTTATTACATGCGAAACAGCTGCTCGCAACAACCAACCTTTCCATTAAACAAATTACACTGGAAACGGGATTTTCACAGTCAAGCTACTTCATCCGCTGTTTTAAAACCCAGGAAAACGTAACACCTATGCAATTCCGTATGATGCACAATCATTCGTTATAGGGCACGGGACGTATTCCTTGAACAAGCTGATGTAAAAAAGACTCTGCATATAACATGCAGAGTCTTTTTCGTTCATTTTTTATATAAGTTCATTTGTATCTTCGTCCTCATCAGCCTTATATTCCAATATATCTCCAGGCTGACAATCCAGTGCTTTACAGATCGCATCCAGAGTGGATAAACGGATCGCTTTTGCTTTTCCTGTTTTTAATATGGAAATATTGGCGATTGTGATCTCAACTCTCTCTGCAAGCTCGGTAACCGTCATTTTCCGCTTTGCCAACATCACATCAATATTGATTATAATGGCCATATATTCACCTCAGACCACTAGGTCATTTTCTGATTTGATATCAATCGCTTCCTGTAACAATCTTTGGAGCACCGCTGAAAACACTGCAATGACCAATGAAGCAAAAATAGGAACCATTCCCATAAGAATGAGGCCTGGGGCATCATCTTTCTCTGCTACAACATAAACAAATGGCAACATCACAAAATAGAGACTACTGATTACAATAGCACAATATTTTATTGTTTTTAAGGATTTCACTGACATTAGAGAGAACGCTTCATTTTTGTCGATGTAGCTCAGCAGACGGAATGCCTGGTACAGTGCAACAATAAACGGAATAACGGACACATACATAATAATCACTATGGGGTATAGTGCACCTGCATAATTCGGATTCACCGGATTGTTTGCTAACCAGGGTATGCCGAATATACATAAGGCAAGAATGGGAACACCAATAAGCAACACAGCCAATTTTAAAAAGATGGTTGTACCTCGCTTCACAAAAAGCACCTCACTTGTTTTAAGTGATATGAATTTATCATAGTATTTATCGTTTTACAATAAATTTTTATTGCAAAACAGATTTTATTTATTCTTTTGCACATTAAGGAAGAGAGACCAAAAGATCGCCCCCCTCTTTGCTTCAGTGATTTTTGGACACAAAAAAAGCCCGATGCTAGCCACTGTTTCACTAGCTTCGAACTCGGTTGCATATACGCCATATTTGTCTGAATTAACATTAATTTTTACGAATGAAACATACTCTTAACCGATCTCGCTCACGTACGCCAGAACAGCCCAGCCTCATCCCTTTCCACCTGTTCCAGCACATTCTCAAAATCGGAACAAGGTGTAATAACATCTACCGGATTCCAGCTGCTCTGTTCATCTCTGGCATACACTTTCCACTGATTTTCTTCCCAGTAAAATCGGGCAATATGCATCTTATCCCATTGATACCGTTCAGTGGCGCAGGTACCTTCTCGTGAATATATCCGTTCATTACGGACTGAATTCTTCGTAACGTAAACAAGTCCAACATGAGATGCACATCCTTTCAGCAAAATACCACCTCTGTTCTACGCACCACATGCAGCTCCAAGCACACAACAACCTGCTCCATGCAAAGGTGGTCAGCCACATCCCTTGATCATTTTACCAGCTTGATTTTGTTACGCCAGGAATCTGTCCTTGATGAGCCAGTTCTCTGAACTTAATCCGAGATACCTTGAACTTGCGTAGATAACCCCGCGGGCGACCTGTCACTTCACAACGATTCTTTAGTCTGGTCGGAGATGCATTACGTGGCAATTTCTGCAATGCTTCGTAATCCCCTTTTTCCTTCAATTCCCGGCGCAGGTCCGCATATTTTGCCACGATCGCCTGACGTTGCTTCTCACGTACCACTTTAGATTTTTTAGCCATGAATTACAGCTCCTTTATCCATTGAATTTATGTTTAGAACATCAATTTCCGAGTTATACGGCTTCCACAGGCCATGGCAGTGGATTGTCGAACTGGCCCCAGTCGCCCAGCATTTCTTCATCACTGAGCAGGCACTGGTCCAGCTCGTCTTCAATGCTCGCACGCTCCATTTCGATCCCAATCATGACAAGCTCCGTCTGACGATCTCCCCACTGGGCATCCCATTTCTCCAGAACATCCGGCTCGTTACGTAAAATCTCTTCTTTGTCCGCTTCCGGCAACGCCGCGACCCAATGTCCCGCAGGACCAAATTGAATGGATGGTCCTGCCTGACTGAGACTTGCCGCAACATCCCCTTCAGCCGCAAGCCATACTAAACCTTTGGCACGTACCACTTCTTCCGGCCAGTAACTCATGAATTCAGCCAGACGGGAAGGATGGAATGGCTTTCTCCGGCGATAGACAAAGGAACCAATACCATATTCCTCGGTTTCCGGTGTATGCGACTCCTTCTCCAGCTCCTGAATCCACCCAGCGGACATGCTCACTTTCTCAAAATCAAAGCGGCCTGTATTCAGAATCTCGGACGGATTCACCTGTCCGTTCTCGGTCCGAATGATCTTGGCGTTAGGCTGTAGCTTGCGGATGATGCCTTCGAGCTTGTTCAGCTCGGTGTCATCGACCAGATCACATTTGTTCAGTAGCAGCACATCACAGGTTTCGATCTGATCAATCAACAAGTCTACAACGTCACGGGTGTCCTCATCTCCGGTCGCCTGATTACGATCCAGAAGACTCTGTCCTGATCCAAAATCATGCCAGAATCGATTGGCATCTACTACCGTTACCAAACAATCCAATCGGGCCAGACTAGTCAGGTCAATACCCGACTCTGCATCGGCGTATGTAAAGGTCTGTGCAACTGGAACAGGTTCACTGATGCCGGTGGATTCGATCAAAATATAGTCATACTTGCCTTCATTCACCAGCTTCTCAATCTCCTGCATCAGATCATCCCGCAAGGTGCAGCAGATACAGCCGTTCGACAACTCCACCAGCTTCTCTTCGGTTCGAGACAAGGTTGCCTCCCCCTTAACCAGCGCTGCATCAATATTGACCTCACTCATGTCGTTAACGATTACGGCAACCTTAAGCCCTTGTCTGTTGTTCAACACGTGATTCAAAACCGTCGTTTTCCCTGAACCGAGGTAACCACTCAGTACGGTTACCGGAACTTGCTTTTGTGTCATAGAAATCTACTCCTTATATGTGCAGTCTGTGTAATTCAGACTTTAATAGTAATTATTACGATTAACAACAATGACTATAATCCTGTTAGACGGTCATTGTCAAACTATTTTTGATTTCAACCTGCAAAAATACAAAAAAAGGCTGACGACCAGCCCTTGCACTTTCGCATCCTGAGGATACGTTTTGGCAAGAAGTGAGTCATAAACCTCCTCTGTAAATGTTCTTTAGTTCAATTTATATAGCCACCCCAGATCTGGCCTTATTGCCCGCTTCCATCCGTTGCCTGAACACCAACACCAGTACCATCGCTGCAACAGAGAGCAACGTGCAGATCATAAACATGGTCGAATACGAACTCGCTTGCACAATAAGCCCCATCGCCAATCCGCCCATAGAGAATCCAAGGTCATACGAGGACATGAAAATCCCCATGAGTACATATCTGGAATCCGCAGGCAGCACAAAGGACAGATATGTGGTTAATGTCGGGTACAACAGTGCCAGGGCAAAACCGCTGAACACCGCGGAGAGATACACCAATGGCCCGATGATCTCCATTAAGCTGAGTAACTGGGTTCCCAGTGCTGCACACAGCATTAACCCTGCCATCAGCCAGGTATTCCAGCTACCATCGGACGGAATTTTTTTTCGCAAAATAAACCTGCACAAGATCACAACCAATCCCTGTATCGTCAGAAATACCCCTGCACTCGCCAGTCCAGTGGATACCATATATAAGGGAAGAAAGGTCGCTGTTGCCCCAAAAACGCAGGACGCAAACAACATCACCACACTG
Organism: Paenibacillus sp. FSL K6-1122; assembly: GCF_037977015.1. NCBI lineage: Bacteria > Bacillati > Bacillota > Bacilli > Caryophanales > Paenibacillaceae > Paenibacillus > Paenibacillus sp. FSL K6-1122. Next base: position 5,748,696 of record NZ_CP150272.1, read on the forward strand.
CTAATCAGCAGTGGCGTACTGCGCCAGATGCCGCCGAATGAACGAAACATATCGCCCAAGGTGTACGATTTGTTCTGCACGGTACTCCGCGGCAGATCCACATTATATCCAATCAGAAGTGGCAAAGCCGCCAGTCCGATCATCAGCAGCGTAAACGCCAGATCACTGGCATTTTCCCAGATTTGTATGGCAAGGATCGGAATGACCAGAGAAGGAACCATCGTAAAAAGGGTGTACATGGACAGCCCTTGTGCCCGGTCTTTGTCCTCCAGCTTTTCCACAATGCCTGCCTGCATCGTCATGGAGAAAAAGGCCGTAGCCACCCCTTGCAGGGCTCGCAACCACAGATACGTCTCCACACCAAAAACAACAAACAGCAACAGCGTACCCGCATGCAAAAGCAATAACCATTGCATCACACGAAGTGGCCCATGCTTACCCAGCAGTTGTGCTGCAAAAGGTCTCAAGAGCATACAGGTGAACATATATGCCCCCATCATCAGACCAATCTCAGCCTGATTCAATCCGGCGGCTTCGCTTCTCAAAGGCAGAATAATCGTCAAAGCTGAATTCGCCGCAAAAAATAAAAAAGCCAGCATATAAAACCGGATAAACGAAAAGGATACCGGATTTAATTTCCCATTGGATGTTGCATTCATCGAAGACTTCAAACGTTCGTCACCACTTTCTCTTCTGGCAGTCAACTCACAGATGTACCTGTCATGGGTCTACGCCGTTCATAGGCAAAAACGATCATTACCGCTCCTAGGATAGCACAGATCATGTACATAAATGAATAGGAAGAGAAGTCAGCGACGGGTCCCATAATCACACCACCCAGAGAAATCCCCAGATCAGCCATCGCAATAAATAACCCGATCAGGACGTTCCGATTCAGCTTAGGCAACACAAAAGATAAATAGGTCGTGAGTGTCGGATACAGGATTGCCTGACCGATTCCCATGAGTACAGCGCCCGCATAGAAAAAGACCACCCCGCCTGTCACGGCAAAACTGACACATTGCGCAGCTACGGCGAGCAGACACATGGTGCCCATCATGAAAGGAGAATGCCAACTGCCATCGGACGGAATCCTTTTTCGAAGCATAATTCGAGTCAGCACCACCGTTCCTGCCTGAAGCATCAGATATACGGCGGCATTCCCATTTGGTACTTGGCTCGCATACAGCGGAATAAAGGTGGTAATCGCGCCAAATACAACGGAAGCGGCGAGCATTAACACACTGCAACGAAATAAATGTGGATTCTTCACCAACTGACCAAAGGATTCCCACATGCTCACGTTCTGCTCCGAAAGATTCTCAGCAGGTTGCTCCTTGTTTGGTTCCATTTTGGCGGTATATCCGAAGACACCCGTACAGACGGCAATGCCGATCAGAACCACTGTAAAATAATCCATGCCACCCGTCTGCCAGATTCCTAATGCGATAACTGGCCCCACGATGCCTGGTATATAACTGAACAGCGAATAATACGAAATCCCCTGAGAGCGATCCTTCTCCGGAAGGGCATCAATAATGCCAATCTGCAAGGCCATGGAGAAAAACGCTGTCGATACACCTTGTAAAATACGAGCAACCAAATAACCGCCGAGTCCCGTAAAGGTATATAAAATCAGGGCAAATCCATTGATAATCAGAATTAGACGCAATATCTTAATCGGACCGTGCTTTTGAATAATCCGACCTGCCCAGGGTCTGAAGAACATTGTTGTGAACATATAAGCGCCCATGATCAGTCCAATTGTTGTACCGCTCGCACCCAAGGACTCCCCTTGCAATGGGATGATCACGTTAAGAATGGCATTGGCACTGAAATATAGAAGAACCAGTATGTACAAGCGCAGAAAAGGCCAAGACATCGCTCCACTCACAATGGGTGTTCCCCCTAAAATGGTATTAAATGCTTCAATAATTTCTTCGCATAGTCTGACTGAACATCCTTTAGCTGCTCAATAGGAACGATCTCTTCAATCTGACCCTCTCTGAAAATGATAACCCTGTCACAGATATAAGCTGCCGCTTGTATATCATGTGTGATAAAGACATAGCTCAGCTTATAGATTTCTTTCAACTCTTTCAGTAATTGCAACACCTGGATCTGAACAGACACGTCCAGTGAACTGATCGCTTCATCGAACACAATAAGTTTTGGGGCTGTCGAGATGGCCCTGGCAATGCACACTCTCTGAGCCTCCCCGCCGGATAGTTCATGCGGATATTTGGATCTATAGGAAGGGCCCAGTCCAACTTGGTTCAGCAACAGATCTACCTTCTCTGAGTTTCCCTGATGCTTTCGCAGTTTTTGCTGCGCTTGCATCGGTTCCATAATGGCAGCTTCCACGGTAAGAAATGGATTGATGGAGGATGTATAATTTTGAAAAACAGCGCTGAGGTTTCCCATCCGTACACGTCGATCCTGTACGTCTTTACCATCCAGCGAGATCGTTCCACGATCCGGCCGTTCAATGCCCAGAATTAGACGGCCCAACGTCGATTTACCGCTTCCGCTTTCACCGATGATACCGAGACACTCACCCTGCTGGCATTCAAAGGTAACTTGTTTCAAAACTTGATGTCTATGCTTGGAGAACAGTCCGCCTTGGTTATATGATTTTTCGATACCTTCGACCTTTAGCATCTATAAGTCCCCCTGCATCAACGCCTTAAAATGATTGCTTAGCTCCAGTCGGGTAGAGACCAGATACTGCGTATAGGCATGCTTCGGCTCTGTCAAAACAGAATGCATGCTGCCATGCTCTACGATGTTTCCGTCTTTCATGACCATCACGTCATCTGCAATCTTCTGAACAACGCCGAGATCATGGGAGATGAACATCATGGAACAGCCCATGCGTTCGCGTAAATGAATCAATTGCTCCACCACTTCATATTGAGAGATCGTATCCAGCGCCGTTGTCGGCTCATCCGCAATAATCAGATCAGGCTCAAGCACTAATGCCAGTGCAATCATGATTCGTTGCAGCATTCCACCGGACAGCTGATGTGGATATTGATTCAGAATCTCGCGCGGATGTCTGAGCATGACGCTTTCCATGGCATTGATGATTTTCCGTTCACTCTCGCGGGTATTCCAGCCAAAATGCTGCTGAAGCGTCTCCCGAATATGAACACCAATGACACAGGAAGGATCAAATGCACTCATGCCATTCTGCAAAATCATACATAGATGCTTGCCCCGCTTACGCCGCATCTCCGGTTCCGAAAGCTGGTTCAGGTCTTCGCCCTGAAATAACATCCTGCCCGATTGGCGAATCCATGGCTTGTTCAGTCGCATGATAGCCCTGCACGTAACGGACTTCCCGCTACCACTTTCCCCCACGATGGCCATACAGCTTCCCTGCTTAACTTCGAATGAACTGTTATGAATGATCACTTTACCTGTATTGGTATCCCATACTTTCAAATGTTCAACCTCGACTATATTCATAAGTGGCCTTTCTCACCTCACTTTCGTAAGACTTGTCAGACTTACCTTGAGAGGTCATCAATTTGGGGTCCAGAGCCACCTGAAGGGCATCCGATAGAAAATTAAAAGCAGACACCACAACCACAATGGCCAGGCCTGGTGCCAACATTAATTCTGGTCTGGAGAACATGACTTCCCTCGCCTCATTGAGCATCATCCCCCACTCCGCATGCGGAGCCTGAATGCCAAGCCCCAGAAAGGAAAGGCCGGAGATCTGCAACATCATTGAACACATGGAACCACTCGCAATGACAGCAATATCGGCAAAGGTAACCGGAACAATATGTTTGGTTATAATTCTCAGATTGGGTGTGCCGGAGGCTTTGGCGAATTTTACATAATCCATATCAGAGAATTGCATCACAGATGTGCGAATAACACGGGCAAACCAGGCCCATTTCATCCACACAAAGGCAATCAGTATATTCTCCAGTCCTGCACCCAAAATGCCAACCACCGCCAGTGTCATCACGTATCCGGGAAAAGACAGCATGATATCACAGACTCTCATGATCCATGCATCCACTTTTCCCTTGAAGTAACCTGCGATGAATCCAACAATGGCCCCGATCAGAACAGATAGACTGAGCGCAACCAGAACCCATAACACACTTGGACGGATGCCATAGATAAGCCGGGATAATACACATCTGCCCAGATGATCATTGCCTAATAGATACTCCCAGGACGAGGAGGCGTATCGAAGCTTCATGTTCACTTGTCCAGGATCATGTGGCGCAATAAGCGGAGCCAATATGCCCGCCATAAGCGTGACCATAATCACTAGCAAAGAGGTCAACGCAAGCTTGTCTTTGCGCAGATTTTTCAATATTCGCATCAGAATTCCTTTCTCAACCGGGGATTCATCGCCGCATTAATGATGTCGGATAACGTGTTAAACAACACAAAAGTGACAGCCAACATCAGAACATACGCCTGAATAATCGGAAAATCCCTGCTTAAAATGGATTTCACGCTGAGCCTCCCAAGCCCCGGCCAGGCAAATACATTTTCAATGACTACCGTACTGCCCAACACAATTGGGATCGCCATGCAAAAGATGGACACGGCCACCTGTAATGAATTTCTTAGAATATGCAGGGTGACTTTCTTCTCGCTCAGGCCACTTGCCCGTGCATATAACACATAGTCCTCATTCATATTGCTCAGCATGGAACTTCGAACCGTTCGGAAGTAAATGCCCGTATAACTCACCGTGATCACAATCACCGGTAGAATGTAGCTTCGATACGAGTCCATGCCGCTGGTAGGTAACAGGTCCAGCTTGACGGAAAAATACCAGATCATCATGGCTGCAAGCCAGTAGGACGGCATGGCTGTTAGGAAAAATGATACGCCTCTGACCGATCGATCCAGCAACTTGCCTTCTCTCATGGCACAGATCACACCCAGCAGAATGGACAGCGCAATAATAAATACCGATGAGACAAGTGTTAACTTCAATGTGTTCATAAAAGCCGGCCCCATTAATGACCACACAGGTTCACCAGATACATAAGAGTTGCCAAAGTCCAACTGTACAACAGCCATGATCCAGTTCGCATACTGGATCATGAACGGCTGATCGAATCCCAGCGCTTTATTCGTTTGGGCGATCAGTTCATCCGTGATCTGCGGAACTTCCTGTGCCTGTAACACAACAACCGCCGGGTCCAAGGGAGATAGATTAATCAGAACAAACGTTATAAATGAAATGATAATCAGTAAAGGGATGGTTAACAGAATCCTTTTGACGATATAACTTCCCATATCCATCTCCGCTCTATTTAAAATTCATTTGTTCAAAAGGTAGTTCATATTGAGTCTGCTTGAATGAGATTCCATTAAGATTCTCGGGAGCGACTACGGTAACACGTCCGTTGGTAATCGGGATGAAGACTGCTTCATCATGGACGATCTTCATAATGTCGGCATACAGGGATTGGCGTGAAGCCTCATCCGTGGAAACCATAACCGCATCAATTTTCTGATAAAGTTCATCTGCTTGGGCAATTCCGCTTGTTGTATGCTTGTATGCCGAATCAGACGTAAATGCTGCAATGGTACTCTGTGGATCATAAGCCAGCCCCCAGGTTTGATTAAAGAGCAGATCATATTCCCCGGTAGCTCTCCGATTCGCAATGGAAGTGGATTCTTCGCCACCGATCTCAAGCTGAACACCCAATTCTTTCATCGAATACTGGATCAATTCAGCCTGTATTTTCTGTGAAGACGAGTTGCTGTCATAGTATAATTTCATGGCTAAAGGCTGACCGTTCTTCGTTCTCACCCCTTTACCATCTGCCAATGTCCAGCCAGCTTGGTCCAGAAGATTTTTAGCCAATTCCGGATCATACTCCCGTTTCTTAAGGTCTACCTTGGCGTAATTGACATTGGCTGAAAATAGCGTGTCTGCTACAGTCTGCGTTCCGTTAAAGATATCTTTACTAATCGTTTCCCGATCAATGCCAACCCATAGCGCTTCCCGCACTGCCGTTTCCTGAACTGGACTATTCTGGCGACTGCTATTGGCTACGATCATATTGGTATTCATCGCTTCGCTTCGAACCACTTGATAACCACCAGATTCAGCTAATTGGTCCATGGCCTCGACATCGATGCTATCTGCTCCCCGGTCATCGGTGAACACAAAGTTGATCTCTCCTTTTTGCAATGCCAGGAATGTTGTTTCACCTGCGGGAAGAACCTTGGATGTGATTTTCTTGATTGCAGGTGCACCACCCCAATAGTCTTCATTGGCTTCAAACGTGGCATTCTCTTCAACTTTATGAGCAGTAAGCTTGTAAGGTCCTGTGCCGTGGAAACCACTTACTCCGTCTTTGGTTCCTCCATCCTTGAAATCCTTGGGTGATATGAAGACGTAAGGTCTTGTCATGGACAATTCCACCAGTGCCGGATAATAGGCTTCCGACAGCGTCAGCTCCACCGTATGCTCATCTATAACTTTTACACTTGTGATTTTGGTAGACAGCTTGATCCAGGCATGTTTTTCGGCATTGGCCTGAACGGCATCGATATTTTGTTTGACCGCCTGTGCGTTGAACGGCTCCCCATCATGGAATTTCACATCTTGTCGCAGATGAAAGGTATAGGTCTTGCCATCCTCCAAGATATCCCATGATTCCGCCAGCAATGGCTTGATGCCGTCAGGTGTGTTTTCCACCAGAGACTCATATACCATCCCTTGCGCAGGCATGGAACCTGTATACAGATGGGGGTTCATATCATTAATATCTTTGGCAGAAGCATAGATAAGTTCTGTTTCTACCTGGCTATTTACAGACTCCGTTTGGGCGCCCTCTTTCTCTGTTGTGTTCTGAGCGCATCCGGCGAGCAGCGCAATGGCTGACACCAGCAATAGTATAGATGTAAAAGTAAGACCCTTTTTCACAACATTTCCTCCTGATGAGCAAATTAAAATTCAAACTTTACACAAGACCACTACGTGGTCAGAACAACCTTCCGATCGCTGTTATCCCCAGATTTTTTTGATCTCTTTTCCAAAGAGAAAATCCGGTGATAAAGGCGAACGCTTCGCTTCTTCAGGTTCTTTCTGCCCCCCCCCGTTACTGTGTAAAACAAAATTTAATTTGCATTATTTAAATGTAATCAGACCCTATTACTCAAAGTCCGGTGCAGATCATGCGGATATCCTCTTCAAAGGATTGGATCGCAAAGGCTTCGGACAAGCGTTGATCCGAATGTGCGTCAGTCATTTCCTGAATCTTCGCTTCAAATCTGGCGATAAATTGATCAATCGTTGGACAGCTCACATCGAGATGTCTGGCAATACCCTGAATGATTTTGATGCGGTAGTAATCTTCCTTGGGCATGCGGGGAATATCTAGTTCCCCTTCGCGGTTCATGAACGTTTTGCGGAATGGGACTGCTGAAAAGTCGAAATATTTCCCTTCCGAATTGGGTTCCGAGAATGGATCAATCAATAATGAGGCGTACCGTATGTATAATAAATACTCCTGATGAATGACCTGCAGCTGATTGAAATTCTCGATATCCTGGCGTGATATACTCTCTAATCGAACCGGATAGTTGTCATCCGTCATGAATTGAAGCAGGTTCACTCCCTGGATATGGAGTCGGTCCGTAATATTCTTAATCTCCTGCCACTGTGCCCGCATTTCCCGTATCAAAACTTGTGTAATCGGACCTTCAGGATACATCTTGTATACGTATTTCTGAGTATCTGGAGCTCCGAAGATGTATTCTAATGAGAAGTCATTCATGAACAAGGGTGGATGTACGTACAACGAGATATTTCTCGTTTCCGCCTCCAGTGGGGATCGCATCACTTCCAGCGCAACACCCAAACGCTCATAACCTTGGCGTAGCTTACTAACCTGTTCAGACGGGTAACGAGTGGAACCGACATAGACCTTTTTTTTGACCCCTGTAGTAATCACATGATTCGACGGATGTACGTGCATCCAACGGGTATCTCCAAGGTAGGTAGAGAAACTGATCACTTCCGGCGCTGCATTCCGCTCTCTCATATAATGGGTCACGAGTCGATTCGACCCAAACGTTGGAGAAATCAAAATGATACATTTCAGTTGTTTGATGAATTCATCATTCATTTGTTCCAGTACATCGATATACGCATCGGTGGTAACCGCCAAAATAAGTGTATCCCATTTACCATCAATGGTGTCATATCCCTTGAACACATGATCAACGTAACACTCACCTGCGAGCGATTGATGTTTCTCATTTTGAATGCTGACCTGAATACGCCCATTGCTCTGTTCGAGGGCTGCGAATACAGACGCTGAACGAACCGATTGTCTCCCCGTAATGCCTATACAGCAGTTGAGATGATCTTTGAGCGTTACCGCAAGCTGAATGGATGCAGGTCCGGTTCCGAGTATCAGAATTCGCTGAAGATTGCTCATATAAGCCTCCTTAATTCAATGTTCAATCTGTAATCCATTTGGACGCACTTGGATGCACTTGCATACCTATGCTTTTTGATACAACGCAATATCAAACACATCATCCGGGCGCAGGATCGTATCCACCAGCTTCCATTTGTTGCTGTCCGTCTCTCTCATCGGATAATTGAACAAGGACTTCAACTGATCACCGTATCTCATGGCTACAACCACCTGTGCATTCGTCAGGGCATGCAGTTGATCAAGCAGCTCATATTTAGGGGCCACCGTAGAGCTGAAAATGATATGGGTTGCTTCCTTGGTATACTCCAGATTTTCCAGCAAGGTTGACTGCAAACGTATCTTCAAGCCCGCGCCCAGCGTCTCCAACACCTTCTGCCCGAGTCTAATGGATTCTTCATCAATATCGATCCCGACGACCTGTGCACCTGTTCGCTTGGCGATGAGTAATGGTGTCATGGGGAATGAACCGGAGCCTACCAACAACACTCTGGAATCGGAGGTGACATGGAAGCTGCCGAATTCTTTATCGATACACTCTTCTATATTTTTGAAATAATCGGCAATCTGCACATCCCCGTTCTCTAACTTTAATGCACGATATTTCTCCATGATCGCCACACACTGGGCGGATTTATTTCTTAACTCCCACACAAGCGAATCCAGTTTTTCCAACTCCGAATGCTCCAACTGTTCCCAGGCTGCCTTATTGTCCTGATCAGTCACAAAGCGGGAATAGTCATTGATCACAGCCTCCAGCTCTGCACTATGCTGAATCGTATGATCATACTTGCTCGCGAGCTTATCGAATTTCTCTGCAAATTCACTCAAACATGTCTGAAAATGGACCAATGTGATCATTTCTTTTCCCCCTATACGTTGTCTCGATCATGTATCATGTACCTCATGCGTTTACAACGCTCCATTCTGCTGGAGCATCTATGAAGGCTTTGCCCTGAGCCACGATGCCAACAGATCCCTCAATCGTAATACTCTCAAGTTCTGTGCCATCCCACTGGGCTACCACTTTGATCGCACCACCAGGCTGCTTGATGTACTGCGTAATCTGCCTCTGCTGGCTCCATGCGAGATACGCTCCCACGGAGGCCGTACCCGAGCCACACCCTCTCTCCCAGATCAGACTATCCAGCTCCGGAACATAGATGAGTGGGGCCATTTCTTCCGAGTGTGATTGATATAACAAGATACCAATCAGCTTATCCCCCAGGGTTAGTCCCAGTAATCTTGCAAGGGTCTGTGCCCTCTTCTTCATCGTATCGTCGAAGTCATCGACTTCAATCACGATATGGATGAACTCAGCGTACCGGATGATCACCATATCGAGTTCGATGCCTTCGTATCGGATTGTTCGTTGTTCGATCTGCTTTGGTATCGGCATAGTTACCTGGCAGTCATATTCGTTCTGCTGCTTCTTCACATGGCACATGATCAATTGATCGGTTCCGGAAACCTCCAGCATGATGTCCATAGACTCCTGATGTGCCAGTCCTGCTTCAGATGCTTGGTGTGCTGCAAGTGCCATACAGGCATTGCCACAGAACTCTCCTCCGGCCATTTCCAGGCGGGCCACAGCTTCCGGTCTCCTCGTTGGTTCAATGAATCCCACTTGTTCAGCGTAAACGTTATCATACGACATTAGACGAGTTGCAATATGATTGTATTTCTCTGCTGCATGATCCGTTTTAACCAGAATCGTCATGTTTTGGGTGGGACTGAACTTGATAAAATCGATCTCCTGTTTCATCGCAGCGACTACTCCTGTTCTTCTTTTTATCTAATAGTAATAATTACGATTAAAGGTCGAGAAAAATATAGCACATCTTTTTGGGGAGCGTCAACAAATATTTCCATTTAAAAAAATAAAATTTCATAATACCTTTAGCAGCACCTCCTGTAAGAAAACCCAAACAGAGCTGACGCTTCTACGCCAGCCCTAGCCATAATTACACCATCTGATAAGATTCAACGAATCGTCGTTCCTACCTCGCTCTCACTAAAAAAGGGAATACGAAAAACGGTTGCCGTCGAACGGAACCGTTTCGATCTGGATATGATCCAGTGATTCACTGTACTCATCACTCTTGATGTGCTTGCACATTGTGCAGTGCTTTCTCAGCCAGTGCAGCCAGAAGATGTGCTCCCAGCGACAGAGCCCGTTCATCCACATCAAAGCCAGGGTGATGCCACTCATGCGGGCCAGAGGTGCCCAGGAAGAGGAACAGGCCGGGAACTTCTTTTTGATAAAAAGAGAAGTCCTCACCTGCTGGAGAAGGTAGCGGTCTAAAACTGTTTAATCCAATCTCACTTGCAACTTGCTCCGCCGCAGATGCCAGAGACTCATCGTTGACCACGGCAGGAGGTCCCTGAATCCAGCGGACCGTAGCCCGTGTGCCATAGGCTGCCGCCACACCGGCGACTACCTGATTGAAACGCTCGCGAATCCGTGCACGCACTTTCTCATCAAAGGTACGCACTGTGCCATCGAGAATCGCTTCATCCGGAATAACGTTCCAGGCTGTGCCACTGTGGAGCTTGGTGACACTGATTACAGCACTCTCCTGTGCTCCCACATTGCGACTCACAATGGCCTGTAATGCCGTAACAATATGTGCGGCAACCACAATTGGATCAATGCCGGCTTCAGGCACAGCTGCATGGGTGCCTACACCTTCCACTTTGACAACAAAACCGTCTGCTGCTGCCATCAATGCGCCTTCCCGAATGCCCACCGTACCTACCTGGAGATCAGGCTTGTTATGCAACCCAAATACGGCCCGAACATCGGATAATGCGCCGCTCTGGATCACTTGCCGAGCACCCGTTGCTTTTTCCTCTGATGGCTGGAATATCAACCGTACTTTTCCCGGTAGGATGGACTCGCGCTGTTTCAGTAATCGTGCAGCACCGATCAGAATTGCCGTGTGTGCGTCATGTCCGCATGCGTGCATCTTTCCATCTACCTGGGAGGAAAATTCCAGCTTTGTCTCTTCCTGAATGGGCAACGCATCAATATCTGCTCTTAGGGCGACAACAGGACCGTCCCCTTGACCCACTTCAGCGACAAGCCCTGTCCGCAGCGCATATTCGTCTGCAATACGGACGCCTTCCTCTTCCAGCCAACTGCGAATGGCTGCCGTCGTCTCCTTTTCCTCGCCGGACAATTCCGGGTTACGATGCAGATGTCGCCGAATGGTGATTAATCTTTCCACGAATTCTTCCGCCCGTTCACCGTGAAGTTCATGCTCGGGGCCCTGTACTTGTTGGTCAGAATGCTGCTTGGGCTGTTCCAGATCACTTTTCATCACATGGCCTCCCATTCGTATATATTCACTGTTATATTAACTGCCTAACTCTATCCGATTGCAGCTTCCTGTTCCTTGGATTCCAGTGCAAATTCACTGAGTCCCTGCTCTGCCAGAATCTCACGCAACAATTCGAATGAACGAATTCGCTTGGTAAAGTCCCGTGTAGCTGTAGTCACAATGAACTCTTCCACAGCAAACTCCTGCTGGAACTTCAGCAGTGCCTGACCTACGCTTTCCTTCGTACCCCGGGTCACACTTGGCTCCAAAATCTCGATCCGATAGGTTTCGTTTGATTGACGGCCGAATTCTTCCGCCTGTTCCACAGAACCGACAGTGAGTACTTTCCCACTCTCCAGATGGATCTTCACCAGCATATGCTCGCTCGCAAGTCCTTCCGCTTCCTCCTCACTCTCGGCCACAATTAACGATATGGCTAGTGCAGCGTAGGGCTCTCGTCCCTGGGAACGATCAAATTGTTCACGATATACACGGATCGCTTGAAGCGCTACCTCTATATTACTGTTAATGAACAGTGAAAAGACATATGGGAGTCCCAGTTCCGCAGCCATGCCCGCACTATCGACACTTGCTCCAAGTACGTACAGCTCCGCTGGAATGTCCGACACTGGCGAAGCGCTGAGACCTGCAAGTGGATGCGACTGATCTTCAAGCGGCTCATTGTGGATGTATCGTTTCACCTGAACAATTTTCTCTTGAAGAGATGCGGCTTCCTGAATACCTTCCTGCAACGCCTGTGTCGAACGTGGTAACCCGCCTGGTGCACGACCGATTCCCAGGTCAACTCTTCCTGGTCCGAGCGCGGCGAGGATATTGAAATTCTCGGCGACTTTGTATGGACTATAATGCTGGAGCATTACTCCGCCAGACCCCAGCCGAATCCGCTTTGTATGCGCAAGCAAGTGGGAGATGAGTACTTCCGGGGAGGAACCTGCAACATGCCCTGAATCATGGTGCTCCGACACCCAGAACCGATGGAATCCAAGTTGCTCTGCCCGCTGTGCCAGCTCAATCGTATGCCGAAAAGCATCCACCGCCGTTTCCCCTTCATAGATGGGAGTCTGATCCAAAATGCCAACACGAATACTCATATCCTTCTCCTCCTTGATTGTGCTGAACCTCTGTTCTTGGATCACTATTAAGTTGAACTTGAGATCTTACACTTTATCACTCCGATTGCAGTACCATCTTCCGATCACGCTTCGCTTCTTCAGATTGGTTCTGCACTCTCCGTTTTGGTGTAAAAGTCAGATTCAACGTTAGACGCTCTATAACTTCCGCAGCAGTTCCCCGAAGGGCTCTGCCAATGGCGAATATTCTTCTTTTAAAGTAACGACGCTGATCTGCAACGATACACCTGCTACCTCATGTACCTGAATGGGGAACAGCTCCTGATTCTGCACTTCCTTCTTCACCGTGAGTCCCGGGAGAAAGGCAATGCCTGCCCCTTGCATAACCAGTTTCTTCGCCGTCTCCGAATTATCGACATGGTATGTAATATTCGGCGGATGTTCCAGCGAGTCGAAAGCCCGGTGAATGCGAAGCCAGTCCAGTGAACCACATTCGAAAAAGACCAGTTGCTCATTCCGGATAGCTTCCATGCTGACATGCCCGCTCTCAATGAATGGATGCCCTTTGTACACATAGAGCTGGATCGGATCTTCATAAAAAGCAACCGTACGGATCGCAGGATGCATGACCTTGCGGACAAAAGCAAGATCGATCTCCTGACCAAGCAGTTTGGCAATCAGCTGATCCGTCGTTGCGGTCGTCAATTTGATATTAATTTCGGGGTAAGCTTCCTTGATCTTGGGTAAAAAATCGGGAATGACATAGTTGGATACCGATACTGTACTACCAAGTCGAAGAGCATCCGGTGTTGATCGCCGTTGCTGAATCTTCTGCTTGCCCTTCTGAATCACTTGCAGCACTTGCTGCGCATATGGCAGGAATTTCCGACCTTCATCTGTCAGCACAATTTGTTTGCCAAGCCGATCAAACAACTTGCAGCCCAGCTCCCTTTCCAGTGACTGAATGCGAGCTGTGACCGAAGGTTGGGACAAGAAGAGTACTTCGGCAGCCTTATTGAAGCTTCCATAATGATTGATATATACAAATGCTTCAATATTCTCGATATTCATGAGCGCCTCCGTATCCACGTCCGCAGACGTTTGATTTTATATTGATTTATCCAATACGCTTACTTGGTTTTATGATATCGTAATCCCATCCTTTTCCAGTGTCAATATCAATTCATCCAGCGAGCGATCCAAACGTGTAGTCACATCTGCCGAGAGTACAAATTTTCCATCATCCAATCGCTCAATTCCCTGATCCACAGCATACACGCCACCCAAGATATGTCTTCCACCAAGGGCTGCCAGAACAGGTTTCAATACATAATCAATGGCGAGCAGATGAGCAATGGAGCCACCGATAACGAGCGGAAGTGTCAACTTGCCCCGCAACCCTTCTTGCGGAATCAGATCCAGGAACAACTTGAGCACTCCTGAGTACGATGCCTTGTATACCGGTGTAGCCACAATAACTGCATCCGCCGCTTCCACGACAGCAAGTGCATCACGAATGAATGAGCTGTCAAACCGGGCTTGCACCAGATCCTCAGCAGGCAGATCCACAACATGAATGACTTCAACGGTGATGCCTGCCTCCGTTAATTTCTGGCTGCTGTAATCCGTCAGACCTGTCAAACGCGAACGTTTGGAAGGTGATCCTGCAATAATGACAACATGTGACATGAATTTCTCCTCCTCAAGCGTAAACGGCTGTCGCCGTCCTCTGGTGGCACAGCTACCGTTTCGCAGTGAAATATAAAAATGGAAAGGGTGAAACTTATAAATTCTTATATTTTGGAATAGCGGTCAAGCCGCTCCTTTTACTTTAGGGTCCAGCCGATCGCGAATATCGTCTCCAATCAGATTAACCGCCAGTACAAACAACGTGATCGCCAGACCCGGGAACGTACATATCCACCAGGCAACCGTCAGATAACCTCTACCTTGCGAGAGCAATGCGCCCCAATCCGGAATTTCCTTCAACACCCCAAGTCCCAGAAAACTGAGTCCGGAGCCCGTCAGGATTGATGTCCCTACGCCCAGCGTAGCCATGACCAGCAAGGGTGACAACGAATGTGGCAGTACATGTTTCCAAAAAATACGGGTATTGGAACCGCCCAGTGAACGTGTTGCTGTAATGAAAGGGAGACCTTTGACTGATATGACCTGCCCACGCATCACCCGTGCGTAGCCCGGAATGGAGGAAACCGCAACAGCCAGTGCAATGTTCATCAGTCCTGGCCCAAGAGCAGCTGCAACAGACAATGCAAGGAGCACGCCGGGTACAGCCATCAGAATATCGACAGCCCGCATCGTGACAGTATCAACAATTCCTCCGGCATAACCGGAGATAATACCAAGCGCACTACCGACAATACCGCCCACTAGAACGGAAGCAAATCCAATGAGCAGCGAATCCCTGCTTCCATGCACAACCACACTGAAGATATCCCTGCCAAAATAGTCCGTCCCGAACAGATGCGCAGCAGAAGGAGCCTGCAGAATGGCATCCGTCATCATCTGAGTTGGATCATAGGGCGCAATCCAGCCCGGTACAATCGCACATGCCACGGTAAACACCACCACCAGCAATGCTACATAAAAGAATAATCGGGATACCGCGAATGAGACGCGATAACGCCAAGGGCGGCGATTCCACAGATGGATACGTCCTACACTGCCGGCCCATGCTTTTTTGTCACCAGCCAAAGGTTTCATGCTCATGAGCAACAACTCCTCCTTTCATACTCCGTGTCAGGACACTTCTGACTGTTCTATCCGATATCATGTTCGGACTGCACGCCGAACCCGGGGATCAATGTACGAATACGAGATATCCACCAGCAGATTCAAGACCACATAGATAATGGATGTAAAGAAAACAACCCCTTGCACCACTGGCAGATCCTTGGCCATTAGCGCATCCGCAATAATTCGGCCGATCCCCTGTCTGGAGAAGACGGTCTCCACCACAACGGTTCCCGCAAGCAGATCACCGATCAGCATGCCGATTACCGTTACAGCAGGAATAAGCGCATTACGCAGTGCATGGCTATACATGATGGCACGCTCCGAAAGTCCTTTAGCCCGTAATGCCACGATAAACGGTTCATTGATGACTTCCAGCATGCTGTTCCGCACCATTCGTACGATAAACCCTGCACCAACGAGACCCAGCGTAGCTGCCGGAAGAACCAGTGAGCTGAATCCGTCGGAACCCATCGCAGGGAACCAGCCAAGCTGTACTGAAAATAACAGGATGAGCAGTATCCCCGTCCAGAAGGTTGGCATGGAGATACCGAACAGTCCAACGAGCCTAGCGACGAAATCAATCACGCCATTGCGATGAATCGCAGACAGTACACCAAGTGTAATTCCAATCGTGATGGCAATGATTGAACTGAGTGCGGTCAAAGCCAGTGTCGCTGGAAAATGTTCCAGGATTTTGGGCAATACCGGATCCGAATTGATCATTGATTTGCCGAAATCCCCACGCAGCATATCACCAAAATAGTTCGCAAACTGGATGTAAAACGGCTGATCCAGTCCAAGCTGAACCCGCAGATTCTCGATCATCTCCGGGGTAGCCGAGGACGGGTCCAGCATGAGCAGAACCGGATCACCCGGCAGAAGATACATGATGCAGTACACCAGCACCGAAGCTCCGAAAATAACCAGAAGCGATGTTGCGAGTCGTGACAGTATCGTTTGAACCATACCGGGATATCTCCTTCCTGAATCTGGATTGGTCGTTCCTATAGTACGTGTTCAAAAAGACCAGTTTTCAGTACCGAGAAGATGGAATGAAGCTAGAAATGGAGTAGCGGAGCGTAGGAAACTACGTGAGCAACTGAAATGTTTCCGAAGGAAACATCCTTCGTAAGCCCCCCGCTTATTTCGGCTGAATTTCATATTCGATGCTGATCATGCCATTAGGCATGACTCGTAATCAAAAGTGGACTTTTTGAACAACCTCTGTTAGGGCTGAATGCGGACGTCGTTAAAGAGTGGATACCCCAGTGAATCAAACTTGATGCCTTCGACCTTTTTGGATGCAGCGACGGTATACGGGAATACATAGATCGGCAGAATTACCGCTTGCTCAATCAGGTATTGCTGGATTTGATTGTAGATCTGAACACGTTTATCAGGATCCGTCTCGACCGCTCCCTGCTCCAGCAATTCATCGATCTTTGGATCAGACAAACCGGACAATGTCGGGCGCTCGCCCTCTGCACTCGTATGATAGAAAGCGTACAAGGCATTAGGATCAGAATTGACCTGACTGTTGCCATAGAGATCATAATCCCAGTTCTGATAGATGACCGTTGCTACGTCTTTTGTAATCTCGACTTCAACAGCAATGCCAACCTGTTTCAACTGTTGCTGGATAATGGCGGCAATGTCATTGCGTTTCTCCCGATTGGGCGAACCATCGACATAACGCAGGATCAGTTTCTGGCCGTCTTTGGCACGAATACCGTCAGCGCCTTTCACCCAGCCTTGTTCATCGAGCAGCTGATTGGCTTTGTTGATGTCCGGGTTAATGCTACCTTCCAGCGATGCATCATAACCCAGGATTCCAGGAGACAGTGCGGACCATGCACGTTCGTAGTTGCCCAGATACAATGTTTTGACAATCGATTCCACATCTACAGCGGATTGTACCGCCTGCCTTACTTTCACATCATCCCAAGGCGCTTTGCGCAGATTGAAAAAGAGTGTGTATGGCAACCCAACCGTATTGGCCTGCAACAATTGCTGGTTCGGATCGTTTTTTAATGCAGCGATATTCTGCGGTGGAACCGTCTCGGCAGCGAGTACCTGACTACTCTGTACACTTCCGATACGCGTCGCTTCTTCCGGTACAATCTTGAATGTGATCGTATCCACATGGGGCGCGGCTTTATTTTCAACCGTCTCAGGTCCCCAGTTGTAATCCTTGTTTTTGGCAACGACGATATCCGCATTTTCATCCCATTTCACAAAGGTATACGGACCTGTGCCCACCGGATTTTTACCTAGCTGGTCACCATATTTTTGGGCAGCTGTAGGGGATACGATCCCCAGAAGTGCCTGGCTCAAGTTGCCAAGAAAGGCTTGTGATGGTGCTTCCAGATTTACCTTGATGGTATATTCATCAATGACTTCGGAGGAGCTATACGGTCTAATCAGGGCCAGAGAATTGGCAGCTTTGGTGGCCGGATCAATCACCCGGTCCAGATTGTATTTCACGGCTTCCGCATTAAACGGTGTACCATCATGGAACTTCACACCTTCACGCAGCTTGAACGTATAACTCTTGCCGTCCTCGGATACGCTCCATTCCGTGGCAAGCCACGGTTTGATGGAACCATCAGGCAGCTGCACAACCAGATTGTCGTAGATCGTCCGGATGGCACGCACCGTTACGGCAAGCCCACTGCGATGAGGGTCCAGCGTATCGGGTGAAGTTGCAAGTGCAAAAGTCAGGTTGCCTCCTTCGGCTTGCCCGGCCTGCCCCCCGCCTGATGCCTGTGCCGTACTGTTCGTGCTGCCTCCCGCCGCTCCGCAACCGGATAATACCATCACCAATACTGCTGCCAATGCCATATATTTCATCCATGAGATAGACCTGTTCATATCGCTTCCCCCTCTGTGTATACAGGTGTCATTAAATTGATGTTTATACCAATACTCTATATATCCTATGAGTTAAGTCGGTTTTAAGATAGTACGAAACGTAGTGATTACTTTAATACCGTTTGGAGAACACAACAGACAAAATCAAATGCTCGTTCGCTCCCTATCCGTTATGCCAAATCAGATACAACTTGCTTCTTCGCAGCCGTATAACGGTTAACCGGAATCTGTACCCCAAGGTTACCTCGCAATGTATCGTGTTCATAGTCCGTACGATACAGACCGCGTTCTTGCAGAATCGGAACAACCAGTTCCACAAAATCAGACAATCCACTCGGCAGTTCCGAAGCAATAATGAAGCCATCCGCTGCTTCCGTCTCGAACCATTCCTGAATCTTGTCAGCAACCTGCTCCGGTGTGCCCAGGAATTTGCTACGCGGTGTTGCTGCCCGCAGAGCCACTTCACGCAAGGTCAATCCCTGCTCTTTGGCATCCTTCTTGATCTTGTCGGTTCCACTGCGGAAACTGTTGCTTCCAATGCCATTCAGCTCCGGGAACGGTTCATCCAGCGGATATTGGGAGAAATCATGGTGTTCGAAGAAACGTCCAAGGTAATCCAGCGCTTTATCAATGGTAACCAGACTTGCGATCTCCTGATATTTCTGTTCAGCTTCCTCTTCCGTCCGTCCAACAATAGGATTGATGCCTGGCAGAATAACAATATCCTGTGAAGAACGTCCATAGGAAGCCGCCCGTGTTTTCACATCCTTATAAAATGCCTGTGCATCTTCAATCGTATCGTGTCCGGTAAAGACAGCATCCGCTTCTTGCGCCGCCAGCGTTTTGCCATCTTCCGATGAACCTGCCTGGAAAATCACCGGCTGTCCTTGCCGTGAACGGGCAATATTGAGCGGACCTTGTACGGAGAAAAACTCTCCTTCATGATTAAGCGTGTGCAGCTTGGATGGATCGAAGAAGACACCGCTCTCTTTGTCTCTCACAAAGGCATCATCTTCCCAAGAGTCCCACAACCCTTTGGTTACCTGTAAATATTCCGCGGCAATGCGATAACGTTCTGGATGCGAAGGGTGACTGCTCTTGCTATAGTTCTTCGCTGTACCTTCCAGCGGAGAAGTCACGACGTTCCAGCCTGCACGGCCATCACTGATCTGATCGAGGGAACCGAACTGTCTGGCTACGGTGAACGGATCACTATAGGATGTCGAGAGGGTGCCTACCAGTCCAATATGTGAAGTAACGGCAGCCAAAGCGGAGAGGATACTGATTGGTTCGAAGCGATTGAGGAAATGCGGAATGGATTTCTCGGTAATATACAGACCGTCTGCGATAAAGACCAGATCGAACTTGCCTTCCTCCGCTTTCAGTGCCTGACGTTTGTAGAATCCAAAGTTAACGCTGGCATCCGACAGAACCTCCGGGTGTCTCCATGTGGTGTTGCTTCCTCCAACCCCATGAATAATGGCTCCAAATTTCAAACTGCGTTTCGCTGTCATATGCACTCCGCCTTCCTTGGATTAGAATCTTCAAAAGAATGATCAAGGGCCAACTGAACTGATTACGTATGCGAAATAACTTAAAAGTTAACTATTCCTATGAGTTTGGTTTGTTTTAATTTCACAAATCTTATCACTGCCCCGTAAAAGGGTCAACAGCGTGACTAATAGATTTTTTCTATATGAACATTGAAGATGTAAATAAGACCATTTACATCCCAAGAGAGCTATAACTTATTGAACGTTCCGGCTGCTGTACAAATGCGATCTTGCATCATGCAGCAACCGGAACGGCTTGCTCCAAAGGTATATATCAACTCCCGTTAGACTGCTGCCGCTTCGTCCGCTCGTGCCAGAAGTTCAGCCAGCTTCTCCAGATCAGGTTCCAGCAAGGCTTCAAACTTGCCGTCCCCTCCCACTTCAATAACGGGTACATGCCGAATGCCATATTTTGCTTCAAGCACATCACGCAGCACGTCATTGCCCTGCACTTCAATGTTCTCAAAAGGCTGGTTTCGCTCTGTCAAAAATGCTTTCACTTCCCCGCAGAAATGACAGCCTGTTTTGCTCCACAGCACGACTTTTTTGGTTGATGATGACATCGACATACCTCCTGATTAGTTTTAAGATCAAGATCTGGGCGATTGAATATGAACGCCCTAGACCTTCAATTCCTATCTGTTAAATAAGAATTATGGCTCTAAATGTACTCCTGTGCCCTTCCTGCGTCAATGGATCTGCTAATAGAATAAACCTATAACCAAATAGAAAGATTA
The DNA here is from genome assembly GCF_037977015.1 of Paenibacillus sp. FSL K6-1122. Taxonomy (NCBI): domain Bacteria; kingdom Bacillati; phylum Bacillota; class Bacilli; order Caryophanales; family Paenibacillaceae; genus Paenibacillus; species Paenibacillus sp. FSL K6-1122. Next base: position 5,769,469 of record NZ_CP150272.1, read on the forward strand.
AATTATAAATTTGAAAGATGGCTTATTTTACAGGAATGAATCGCTATTGCTTCAGTAGTCTAGCTACCAACTCATATGTAATATTCGGATGCGGAATGAATCAGAGCGATTACACAGGGTACCGCTACATTTTCCATTCCGCATCATGCTGCTGATTCGCATAAACAGATCGCCTGACATTACAGATCTGGGTTCAAGAGTTGAGGTGGGGCGATAATGGGCCAGCCTTCTTCCATCGAATTCAGTTGGTCCGCAGACACGCTGATTATATTCCCAGAATGTACACCCCAACGTTCTGCCGCATAGACCGAAACAAATCGTCTCCGCTTGTCTCCGCTGATCTGATATCGAATCTCGGGTGCATCCACTGCGGCAACAATACTTCCTTCTGCCCAGCCATTGTGAGAACCATGAACCGCTGTCGTATGCACCTGTTGTGATTCCCTCGGCCATCTTTGCACGTCCCCCGCTGATATCAGTGCTTCTCCGGCAGGAATGGCGAGCAGGTCCGGTTTGGCAACCTGAACAGGAGATATTCCACGCGGTACAGGGATGTTCAACTTACGCCGCCGACCGCCAGTTAAAGTATAGACCTCTCCTTTGGCATCGGACAGGAACGAACCTTCCGGGTAGAAGTCATAACTGTGTCTGAACTGTAATGCTGGATCTTGGCTGCCCTGCGTTGAGATTCGCTGACGCGGATCCATTGGGTTTGTGTCACCCTCCTCTTGTTGACCGGATGGGGTACCAGAGGTTTGTTGTCTAGCCAAGCGGGAGGTTTCGGCAACCAGCGCATGGGGATCTCCCCACTTTTGGCTATAAAACTGCTCGTTATCCTTATTCACTACAGCAAAGTCTTGCTCACCCAAGGCTTTCATACTGACACTTCCGAAGTGGTGGATAAAAGCATCCCCGGCTACCGCAAGCTGGTATCCTGCCAGCTTCACCCGAATGATCCAGTCATCATCTTCGAAATTGCCCACCGCGTACCCTTCGTCCAGATAACCTACCCGTTCCAGCAGCTCCCGTGAGAACAGCCAGCAGAATCCGACCAGGCGATCGGTTATTCGATGTTTGTCTGCATCCGGACGATTATGTGTGGCGGCAAAAGGCCACATCTCTTCTACCTCACGGTACGGAACCTGAATCTGCTGATCCCCGCCAATATAGTTGGTCACCGGACCCACTACACCAATCTTCGGATCACTGGCAAGACAAGTCATCATGTTATCCAGCCAGCCTGGAGTAACGAGCGTATCGTTGTTCAACACGATGATATGTCGTCCTCTCGCCATCATCAGCCCATGATTGACACCTCCGGCAAACCCCCGGTTCTTATCCAGGGATGCCACCCTCACCATGCCGCCTTTGCGGAGCATGGCCTCGGCAGTTCCATCCTTGGAGGCATTATCCACAACAATGATTTCGAAAGGGGCAGGGGTATGTTTCTCGATACTGGACACACATTGCAGCACATACTCCCGCTGATTGTACGTGGGGATAATGATGCTAACTCCTTCAAAAACAAGACCAAACGAGCTCTGTCCCTGGCGGACACCTTCGTTGTATCCTCTGGTATACCCCTGTTTGTAGAGCCTGGCGCCTTTGGGTGTGCGCCTGCTTTTGCCTTTACGTCTGGATTTCCGTATTGAGCGACGACCTGCTGCATGCAGGACTGCCATGTCAGATCGCGAGACATCGTGTTGTGTGGCACGGCAGGCCGCTTTTTTTTCGCTGCTTATGCTGCCATTCCTGTTGTTTTCACTGCGGCTGTTGTCACTGTGAGTGCTGATATTTGGAGTGATGTTGTGATGACTGTGACCTTTTCGACGGACAACATTTCGAGCATTAACCTTGTTGTTACGACCATGACGTCCTTCCCCGCGCTGTTGATCGGGTGTGTTCATGTTGCTCCCTCCATTTCCACTTGTCCGTGAGGCCAACACGCACATAACCAGCCCCCGGACGGTCCACTAGAGTTGAAGCTCTCCTGTTACCAGTTTGTCAGCCAAATGTCCAAAATCCAGAGCGACCTTGCCGAGTTCACCTGCAATTCGCCGACACAGAATGACCGCCGGAATTCCCGCCGCCACCAACGCGATATCAAAAGCATGTTCTGCGGTTTGCTGCATCACCTTTGGAATATCCATGACTCCCGCCACAGAACCAATGATGCCTGTGACATGAATCCCCCGGTTATGCAGCAGTGCCGCAAGCTCTGGTGCCTGGCTGCCTATGAGCAGAACCCGCCGTCCTTGCAGTAAGGGCAACACCAGGCCGGACTGATGCAGACTGTAATTGATCGTGGAGCTGGTCAATTTCAACCGGGACCAGTCGATCCCGAAGTGGCGCAATACCGGGAATAACAGCCCCTGGAATGTCGGTGCCCGCGAGATCGGCACGCCAACCCAGTCGGCGGCCTGTATGGCTTCCGCAAGCATCGCGCGGATGTCGGGGGTTGAGCATGGCACCCCTGCATAGGGCAGAAACGGTGCCAGCTCCTGCACTTCGTGGCCTGGCAGCACCGTATCGGCTGCCAGCGTGAGCAGTTCGCCATCTCCGAGGCGAACGACAGACAAAGGGCGCTGCGCATCCAGCGCCGCCGTGATGTGTCCAGCCATCTCATGCGGGCTGGACAGCCGGGCCAGGCTGGGCGCGTATTGGCGGAATCCCGCCGCGATCAGATCTGCCGCCGCCACGGCAGGCAGAATGTGATCCGGCGGGATGTGCTGCGCCACCAGCGCCTCCCCGCCGGCGAATACGCCGTCGCGGTAGCCCTCGGCGTAGCCGCCGGGCACAGCCTCCGCCTGCACTGCGTGCTCCGCGGGCGGAGGCGGCAAGCCCTTCGCGCCGGCAGCGCCTCCCCGCCCTGCGGGGGCGACACCCTTCGGGTGTGTCGCCTGGCGCGGGGCGGGGCCAGCACCGCTGGCAGGCATCGCCGGTGGCGTGCTGGCTTGCGGTGCTGGCAAGGGCGCACGGCGCATCGCCGTGCGCTGCTTGGCGCGGGCAGCGGCACGCCGGCCCCGCGCTGATGCAGGCCTGCGCCCAGCAGTGGCCCGGCGCAGGCCGGCTTTGCCTTTGCCGGTGCGGCTGGCTCTTGCCGCTCTGCTCGCGCCCGCAGACCCAGCTTTGCCTGCTCTGCCAACAACACTGCCTGTGCTGCTCGCTTTCCTTGCAGCAGCCTTATGCGATGCGCCGGCAGATGTACCCGCTTTGATCGGGGTACTCCGTTTCCCTGACTTCACACCTCTGACCCCAGCAGACCCTGTACCTGCTGCTGCCGGAGTGCCACTGCCCATAAATACGGCCGGGTGGATGCCCCGGGGCTTACCCGACACGGAGGCCTTAGCGGCCCCGGTGCGTGTCACTACTCTCACGCCATTCCCTCCTTTGGCATGCACGAGGATTGTCGCTGCGCAAAGCGCCGGAGCATCCTTCCAGCTCCGGCGCAGAGTGTTCTGCTCCCATGGGGCACCGCACAGCGGCAGCATCAGTCGCATATATTTTAGGGCAATTGTCCTTTCATACGGACAGCTGCTTCCTGGAGCGATTCAAATGTACCTGCATCACTCCAGTATTTCTGCAAAATGTCGTATTCCAGTCCGCCAGCAGACGCGTAGTGATTATTCACATCCGTAATTTCAAGTTCTCCACGCGCAGACGGCGCAATGTTGCGAATCAGGTTAAATACATGATCGTCATACATGTATATGCCCGTCACACAATAAGAGGTTTTCGGGTGGCTTGGCTTCTCCTCAATGTACGAGATTCGCTCTGGATGCTTTGAATCAAAAACAGGCACCCCGTAACGTCGTGCATCATCCACCTCTTTGAGCAGAACTCGTGCTGTACCAGCAGGTTGCTGCATGTAACGATCCACATAAGGCTTCAGATCATCGCTGAAGAGATTATCACCGAGAAGCACAACGAATTTTTCGCCAGGAAGGATAAAAGTGGTCGCCAGATCCAACGCTTCCGCAATCCCGCCTGCCTTTTCCTGAATGCGATAAGTCAACTTGACCCCATGATCCGCTCCCCCACCAAGATACTCTGTATATAACCCGGCCGAATGTTTGTTGATTACAATCAATAGTTCATCAATGCCTGCCTGGCGGAGCCTGTCGATGCCATACATAATCATCGGATGTTTACCGACTGGAAGCAGATGTTTGTTAATGAGCCGGGTCAGCGGATACAGTCTAGTTCCTGTTCCGCCGGCAAGAATTACACCTTTCATTCCACGTTCCCTCCTTCATCGGATATGTCCATATATTCAAGCGGATCGACATGCCATTTGTTCATAAAAATCGAACGATTACGCTCAAGCAGCTGTTTCCACGCTACCGGATCTGTCTTCTGGAAGCTGGCACTTCCCTGATGGTGCACGAGAACATCTCCACATACCAGCAGGCGATATCCCTGCAATCTTGCTCTATAACAATAATCGTCATCCTCATAGTGTCCCGGAGAATATGCCTCGTCAAGCAGTCCAACCGATTCCACGACATCTCGTTTCATCAGCATGCACAGACCGACGATCCGGCGTACTTCCCTCCACCTTGAAGAATCCGCAACATTATTGGAATTGGCCAACTCCTGAAAATGTTCCATGTCCCGAAACTGCAGTTTAATCTGCTGGATGCCGCTTGCATAATTCGTAACAGGACCCGTGATTCCAATACTTGCGTCACTGTACAGAGCCGTTCGCAGGTTCTCCAGCCAACGGGGCGTGACCGTAACATCATTGTTCAACAGCAACAACTCATCCCCGCAAGCTGCACGAAGTCCAGCGTTACACGCTGCCGGAAACCCCCGATTGTCCGGGAACCTTACAAATCGAATTCGCTCCAGCGCACAATATTCAGCCGTTCCATCCGTCGAACCGTTATCTACCACGATAATTTCATATGACGCAGGATCGCCCGAGTATTGACGTATGGCATCGATGCAGGGCCTGATCAGATCCAGCCCATTGTAAGTTGGGATAATCATACTCGTCAGTGTCATTAGGCGTTCCTCCTGTAAGCGACTTCTACACGGGAGAGTGTATGTGCCTGGGCTGGATTCCAACCTGTACCCAGCAATGTAGCCAGTGCCTCCAGATGATCTCCGATGATCAATTTGGCGACATCATTCCCACTTCCCGTGTTACCAGGACGCAACCGATTGGAACGAATAACATCCACCTGACTTGGTGCCGAGACGTTCATTCCATGCTGAATAGCTAGACTTTGTGCCTTAGGTGGAACGGCCAGTGATGCTGGCTTCACGGTCTGAATCATACGACGAGATAATGCATGAGGCACGGCTGTCATGGAATTGGAACCCAGATCTGCCCTGCCTAATGTTCGGTTCAGATATGCTTTGATCCGGCTTACCTCATCCTGCCCTGCAAACGCAGGCAGCAAAGACGTCAAATTATTCAACGCCACATCCTGTCCCCGATCAACCGCGAACAGAAAGGGTGCAAGCTGTTCAGCCGATACGACCATATCTCCATCCACAAAAAGTACCGTCTCCGCATCCGTCATCTTGGCTCCAAGTGCCCGGCCCACATCATGTCCTGCCCGATCCGGTTCATAGATTACTGTAAGTCCCGGCTGCCTTAGTACCTGCTTCAAACTGTCATCTGTCGTTCCATTCAGTACCACAATAATATCCGTCAGAGGCAACCGCTTTAGTTGCAATAACACCTGCCCCAGTGTGTGTTCTTCATTACAGGCACAGACAATGGCAGCAGCCGAATGACGAAGAGGTAGTGGCACGATCTGGAATGAATGTCCCGAGGCCTGAGCATAACCTTGCATAAATGCCTTACCTGCCTTCAGAGCTAGCTCGAAATTGCTTAGCTCCGCAACGTTTGACGCGTGTGCATTCCATACGAGACGTGCATGTTCTTCTGATACTGTGTTGTTTGCCTTTGCCTCGCTTCCTGCAACTTGCCCCGCTTTCCACATCAAGTGCAGATTTACTGGGCCAGACTTTGCTCGGCTTCTTCTTTTTTTTTGAATATCTACATGTTTCTTGTTCCTATGACGCTTGTTCATTACTGTTCTTCCTGCTGTCGTTGGTCTACTTGTTGTCCGCCTGCGGCGGACAACCCCTGAACGTCCCTTCATTTCCTCACCTCCAGCATGCTGCATCATCCGATGCGACATGCTTACCTCGCCAGGTTGCGAACACGTTGCAGATCGGTATAACCTCCGCGGGGACCGAGCGTATCCGTAATCCACTTAATCGCTGCCATATGATCATTCAGTACCACTTGACTTAGCAGATCAGGTCCGCTTCGCTTCTTGATTCGTACTGCATTCATTCTACCCACAGGTACGTGATGAACAGCGCGTACCCGAAGTCCTCCGATCACTGCCTTCGCTTGTGCGAGTGGCGGAACTTCCAGTGAGGATATCCCCATGACCTCAAGCCCTTTTCGGCTTATTGCATGTGGAATTGCTGTCATGGATGCCCCCCGGAGATCGGATCTTGCGAGTATGCTGTTCAACATGTGTTTGGCCTCCACTACCGGATGAACGGGATGATGAGTGACCGGCCCATGGTAGTCGTTAAGCGCCACATCCGTTCCCTTCAGCACAGCCTTCACGTAAGGTGCAAGGTGCTCTGCGGGAATTGCGATATCTGCATCAGTAAATAACAATACCTGACCGCGCGCCTCCGCTGCGCCTACTTTTCGTCCTCCATCATGCCCCAGTGCTTCGGCATACGTGAGCACTCGTGCTCCAGCCCGTTTGGCTGCGTTTGCCGTACCGTCTGTTGAACCATTCACAACGACAAGCACTTCAGCATCACGGCATATCCGCAGCGCTTCACGGACAACTGCACCAATCCTTTTCTCCTCATTCATAGCAGGGATAATGACCGAGAGCATCGGTCCCTGAGAAACATCTCTGTGTGAAGGAGCATCACTCATGCCATTTTCCGCTCCATTCTCTCCTCCATCCTTAGCCTGTAACATCAGCTGTTTGGATGGAATAACGAACGTATAGGCCTTTGTACCCTTTTTGTGTCCAGACTTCCATCTTCGTTTCTTCAGCACTGTTTTTCTTCGTGTCACATTGGATCGGGTTGCATAACGTGCTGTGGTACGGGTTTTGCGCAACAGTTTCACCTCCCGCATTCGATCATCGGCATGCCAAGGGAGTACACGTTATTCTATGTATTCGTGGAGCAGTGGAAACGGCGTTTGTCCTTGCACTAAGCAGGTTCTCCCTGTGAACACGAGGGTACAGGCCTTTCTTTTAGACAAAATACGTCAAAATATGTGAAAAACGCTACCTCTCCCCTACTTCAGACACAAATTTAACAAAAATCTAAAATTGTATCTTTTCCAAAGTTTTACATTGTGATAATATACGTTCCAAGCAGTTTTATTTACAAAAATAACCTTGTGGTGAACATAAGTTCCCCTATATTTTTTAAATCAATTTATTGACCTTAGGTTGATTAGATTATGACCTCATTCACAGATCTTGTTAAGCAGATACATTCTACTCTTGAGAGGAGTGATGCCGTTCAGAACACACTGCCTTTGTCATTTACGTAAACCCGGATTGAACACCCCAGTTTTCCGTGAACGTATCTTCTACCTGCGCAATTGGACAACCCCCGGCTTTCTGAAAGAGGAACACAATAGACGATTCAACCTTCGGGTTGAACTGAATAAACGGTTATCCTTTTTGTTTGGTGTCGTGCTTAACACTTCCCGAGCTAAGGCCAAGCCGATTTTGTTCCAATCGTTTCTTGTCTCATTCCACGCTTCAGGTCTAGCCCCACGCTCCGCGCTGCCCAAGTTGCAGACGGAATTCCAACCGAGACTGGCATGAACATTTTCCAACCAAAAATAAGTTTAAGAATGGGAGAGTTTACTATGAAATTTGCCAAAGTTATGCCAACAATTCTTGGAGGAGCTCTTTTGCTCGCTTCCGTGTCCTCTGCTACTGCAGCTCCAGTGTCTGATCAATCCATTCTACTTCAGGCCCCTTATGCCTCTGAGGAGGGTATTCCATTGAACAGTGGAACAGATGACACTATCTTTAATTACCTCGGACAGCAGGAACAATTCCTGAATTCCGATGTGAAATCCCAGCTCAAAATTGTCAAAAGAAACACAGATACATCTGGCGTAAGACACTTCCGCCTGAAACAGTATATTAAAGGTATCCCGGTTTATGGTGCAGAACAGACGGTCCACCTGGACAAAACCGGAGCCGTGAGCTCCGCACTTGGCGATCTTCCACCGATTGAAGAGCAGGCCATTCCGAATGATGGTGTAGCCGAGATCAGCGGAGAAGACGCGATCCGTATTGCAACCGAAGAAGCAACCTCCCGGATTGGAGAGCTTGGTGCCGCGGAAATCACACCTCAAGCTGAATTGAACATCTACCATCATGAAGAAGATGGACAGACGTATCTGGTTTACATTACGGAAGTAAACGTACTGGAACCTGCCCCTCTACGGACCAAATATTTCATTAACGCAGTGGATGGCAGTATCGTATCCCAGTTTGACCTCATTAACTTTGCTACTGGAACAGGTACAGGTGTGCTTGGAGATACCAAAACCCTGACAACCACCCAATCCGGCAGCACCTTCCAACTGAAAGACACCACTCGCGGCAATGGCATCCAAACGTACACGGCGAACAATGGCTCCTCACTGCCTGGTAGCTTGCTCACGGATTCGGATAATGTATGGACCGATCGTGCAGGTGTAGATGCTCACGCTCATGCGGCTGCTACGTATGATTTCTACAAAAACAAATTCAACCGTAACGGTATTAATGGTAACGGATTGTTGATCAGATCAACCGTGCACTACGGCTCCAATTACAATAACGCCTTCTGGAACGGGGCACAGATTGTCTTTGGTGACGGCGATGGAACGATGTTCCGATCCCTGTCAGGTGATCTGGATGTTGTGGGCCATGAATTGACGCATGGTGTTATTGAATATACAGCCAACCTGGAATATCGCAATGAACCAGGCGCACTCAATGAAGCCTTTGCCGATATTTTCGGTAATACGATCCAAAGCAAAAACTGGCTGCTCGGTGATGATATCTACACACCTAACACTCCAGGAGATGCTCTGCGCTCCCTCTCCAACCCTACATTGTATGGTCAACCTGACAAATACAGCGATCGCTACACAGGCTCACAGGACAACGGCGGTGTCCATATCAACAGTGGTATCATCAATAAAGCCTATTTCCTTGCTGCTCAAGGCGGAACACATAATGGTGTGACTGTTACCGGAATCGGTCGGGATAAAGCGATCCAGATTTTCTACAGCACACTGGTGAACTACCTGACACCAACGTCCAAATTTGCCGCTGCCAAAACAGCTACCATTCAAGCAGCCAAAGATCTGTACGGAGCAACTTCCGCTGAAGCTACTGCTATTACCAAAGCATATCAAGCTGTAGGCCTGTAAAATCTTATTTTATTGTAATTGAACTTATAATGTACTCTTCATAATGGTAACAAAACGTTCAGACACCCCTCACCGTCCGAACGGATTAAGCTGATATCAATCAAAAGCGGTGTCCCGGACAACTCTGGACACCGCTTTTGTCATTTGTTTATTACGGATACAATCCTGCACTATCCTTGCGAAGGTCCCGCAGCAATCCATGACAACAATCCGTACGTATGCTTGCAATCTGCCGTACGTGACACTTCAAGAACCGCTTCATCCTCACTCTGCGAGAGCAGGGAAATCTGGAATCCCCGATCATTACTCATGCCCACAATCACATAATGTTCTGAAGCAAATGATTCTTCAAAAACAACAGTTACCTCTGTGCATACTTCACTCTCTGGCAGTACAAAAGCTTCCATCCCGAATTGTTGTACAACCGGTTGTTTGCTTACGCTGCGAACGGGCTGAAAGGCCAGATGTTTGACCTGAACTGCCCCCGATTGCAACTGGTTGCTGCCCACGGCATCATCACACAGATGCTCCTGTTTAATCGATTGTTCACTTAACATAAACTCCGTAGTTCCAGCGATCTCCTGTGACTGTTCTAGCTGTGGTTGCTGAGCCTGTTCTGCCGGCTCTGTTGTGAACAAAGCTGCCGGTAGTTCGCCAAGCTGATCTGTTTGGGATACCAGCTCTTGTTGTTGCTCCAGACCAGCACTCGGTAATGCCTCGACGATTACCTGCTGTGATTGCTGTACAACCTCATTTTCTGATTGAAGCAATCCCTCTTGTCTTTTGATAGCTGCCAGCTGCTCCAGCGTTTCTCCACTGAACTGACGAATCGCATTCCATATCTCTTCGCTCAGATGCGCTGGACCTACAATCCCCGCATTCAAATGATTAGAGGTAATACTCTGCTCACTCAGTTTGCTGCCGTTCACGCTGCCATCGGCCAATTTGGCACTGGTGACAGACCCATTTTGCAGATGAATCCCGCTTACTGCTTCCTCTTCCAGATGAGTTGTGCGAATACTGCGTTCCTGAATATGATCAGCAAGAATGGTTCCATCCTGGATATGACGAGTTTGCACACTTTTGTCGGCTATGTGGATAGCCGATACCGCACCTTCAAGCAATTTATTACCGTTTACACTGCCGTCAGCCATTTTGGCACTTGTTATGGAACCATTGTGCAGATGAATCGAACTTACCGATTCGGCTTTGAGGTGGGAGATCCCAATGCTTCGCTCTTGAATATGGTCAGCATGTATGGCTTTCTCTTGGATATGACGGGATTGCACACTTCCATTGGCAATATGGACATCCGACACCGCATCTTCAAGCAGTTTGTCGCTGCTCACACTGCCATCCGCCAGTTTGGCACTCGTTACAGATTCATTTTGCAGATGAACCGCACTTATTGCTTCCTCTTCCAGATGGAACGTACCAATGCTGTGCTCCTGAATATGATCAGCAAGGATCGCTCCTGCCTGGATATGGCGAGTTTGCACACTTTCCGACGCAATATGGCTCCCCAATACAGTATCTTCGAGCAATTTGCTGCCACTAATGCTACTGTCAGCCAATTTGGCACTTGTTACGGACCCATTTTGCAGATGAACCGCACTTACGGCTTCCTCTTCCAGATGGGCTGTGCCTATGCTTCGCTCCTGAATATGACCAGCATGAATAGCTCCTGCCTGAATATGCCCGGATTGCACACTTTCCGATGCGATATGAATCCCGGATACCGTACCTTCGAGTAACTTGCTGCCAGTTATACTGCCATCCGCCAGTTTGGCACTCGTTACAGATCCATTTTGCAAATGAATGGCACTTACAGACTCCTCTTCCAAATGTGCTGTGCCGATGCTCCGCTCTTGAATATGATCAGCATGAATGGCTCCTGCCTGAATCTTACTGGATTGCACACTATCGTCTGCAATGTGGATATCTGATACTGCTCCTTCGAGCAACTTGCTGCCGGTTACACTGCCGTCGGCCAACTTGGTACTTGTTACAGATCCATTTTGCAGATGAATGGCACTTACTGCTTCCTGTTCCAAGTGAAGCATGCCAATGCTGTGTTCCTGAATATGGTCAGCAAGGATTACTCCTGCCTGGATATGGCGGGATTGCACACTTTCAGAAGCGATATGGATTCCCGACACCGCATCTTCGATCAACTTGCTGCCGGTTACACTGCCGTCGGCCAGTTTGGCACTGATGACAGATCCATTTTGCAGGTGAATCGCACTTACTGCTTCCTCCTCCAGATGGGTTGTGCCGATGCTCCGCTCCTGAATATGGTCAGCATGAATGGCCCCAGCCTGAATATGCCCGGTTTGCACACTTTCGGACGCAATATGAACCCCCGATACGGTTCCTTCAAGCAATTTGCTGCCGTTGATACTGCCATCCGCCAGTTTGGCACTTGTTACAGATCCATTTTGCAAATGAACTGCACTTACAGACTCCTCATCCAGATGAACTGAGCCAATACTGCACTCTTGAATATGATCAGCAAGGATTGCGCCTTCTTGGATATGACGGGTTTGCACACTTTCATTGGCAATGTGAGTAGCCGATACGCTTTCTGCGGCTAATTTGCTGCCATCCACACTACCCGTTGCTAGTTTGGAGCGTGTTACAGATTCATCCTGCAAAATAATCGTACTTACCGCTTCTTCTTCCAGATGAGATGTTCCGATGCTGCGTTCATGGATATGATGAGGAAGAATTTCACCATCTTGAATATGACGGGAATGCACAGCTCCTTGCTGTAGGTGAACAGCACTTGTCGACTCTGCCTGAAGATGCAAACCACTGATCAAACCTGGCTGAAGGTGAGCCGCTGTAATGGATAAAGGTGCCAGATGGTCTGTTTCGACAGATCCAGGTGCCAAGTGATGCGATGTGACCACCTGTTCAGCAATATGCTCCTCATGAATGATGTCTGGCTTCAGATGCTGTGAGCTCACTACTTGAGTCCCCAAATGGTCAGATTTCACGCTGCCTTCAGCCAGATGGACGGATTGTACAACGGATGGCTGCAAGTGCTCGCTACCTACAGCAGCCTGTTGCAGTTCTGTCCCGGATACCGAGTCTGCTGTCAAATGGTCCGCACTTATGGAGCCATGTTGAAGTTTGTTGCCGGTAATACTGCCATCAGCAAATAATTCCGGCGAGCGTATTTCTTCCGACAAATGTTCCAGTGAAACGGCATGCTGCTTCAGGTGATATCCGCGGATGGTTCCTGCTGGAATATGTTTGGCGTTAATGCTCTCTGCCATAATTTTGGAAGAAGTCACGCTGCCGTCTGCCAGTTTAGCTGACGTGACAGCAAAATCCGCCAGTTTATCTGTGGCAACACTTTCTGGTGAGAGCTTGGGGGAGGTAACCGCATGATCTGTTAGATGAGGCGGAAAAATGGACCCGCCAGCCAGCTGGGCTGAAGTTACACTATCAATAGCCAATTTGTCTGTTGTGACCGCGGCCCGTGCAATCGCATCCGTTTCAACACTGCCCGGCTGAAGATGAGGTACACCTACGGCATGTTCTGTCAAGTGTTCCGATTTCACTGCATAAGGTCTCAGGGCCTCGGAACCCACGCTGCCTGGAGCCAGATGTGTCCCTGTGACTCCACCACTCGCAAGATGCGAGGATATAACACTTCCCGGGGCAAGCGCTCTGCTACTCACCGATGCCGTTCCAAGCTTTTCTGTTGTCACACTTCCATCCGCAAGTTTAACGTCTGTAACGGCAGCATCCTGCAATTCATACGTACCCACGGCCGACTCTGCAAGATGCCGCTCACACACCACGTCGTCTGCAAGAGCGTCTCCGGACACACTTCCGGCAGATAGATGAGCTGCCTCGATGCTTCCACTTGCAATGTGAATAGAGTGAATTGCGGAATTGTCCACATGTACCGGCGTAATTCCCCGATTTGCAATGTGTTCCGCACGAATGGACCCTTTGGCAAGATGTTTACCCTGTACGGCTTCATCCGCAATTTTGGAAGAAATGACGCTCTGATCAGAGATCTTGGATGCCGTAATGGACTGCTCCAGCAATTTTGCTGTTCCGACAGACTGGTCTGCCAGTTTGCTACTGGTTACTGCACCTTCTGTCAAATGCTCACTGCCCACTTCTCCATTACCAATCTGCTCCTTGCCAACGGAATGAGCTCGAATCTGACTTGATCCGATTGAACCGTCCAGCAGATGTCTTCCAGTTAGTGAACCCTCAGCTAAATGTCTTGTTTGTATGGATCCATCCTCTATCTGGTCACTTCCAATACTGCCATTTAATAGTTGTGAACGACCGACAGACCCTTCTGCCAGATGTGTCTGTTTAACAGCACCTGCCTGAATATGGTGAGACTCGATGGAGTGTTCTTCGATTTTGCTGCCTGTGACAGCAGCCTCACGAATTTTGGTTGTAGTCACTGCATCGTCAGCCAGTTTGGAGGTATTCACAGCTCCTCCCGTGAGATGCCTTGTATCCACCCCGCTAATCGCGATCTTGTCTCCAGTTACGGCATGATTCTTGATTAATTCTTCCGTTACCAGCATGCGGCTGAGATGTCTTGTGCTGATGGAACCGTCGGCAATTTTGGCCGAATCGATGGCCTGGTTGCCAAGCTTCTGAGAAGTAATACTGCCATCTCTGATTTTCTCGCCTGCAATAGAAGCATTTCGTATTTTGTGACCAGACACAGAACCGTCAATCAGGTGCTCCTCAGATACAGACGCTTCCGCAAGTTTCGCTGAAACAATGGCCCCGTCTGCAATGTGAATGCTGGTCACCGCATAATCCTGCAATGCTTCACTGCCGACCGCATCCGGTTTCAGCTTGGAGGCATCTACAGAGAAAGGAGCCAACTTGCTCTCCGTAACAGCAAATTCACTCAAGTCGTCCGTGTAGATGTAATGTCCGGTATGACCCGGCATCTGGTTCTGGTTCAGGATCTGCAGCCGGTCCTTGTTTGTTGTTTCTTGCTTGATGATACCCACCTCTTCTTCCAGAACAAGCGGAGCCACGCTGCTAACCTGAATCTGCTTATCCGAGCTATCTTCTGTCTCGATTTCCTTGCTATCAGACTCTACGGGTTCCGGCTTGATTTCGGCTTCGATCTCTAACTCTTCCAGCTCGTTTGTTGAAGCAGGTAGCTCCATTGAGTCGAATAGGAATTCTTCCGACTCCTGAACAACTCTCGAATCCCTTTTATTCGTATTCAAGCGTTCTTCCCTATTCACAGTGAAACCTGAGTTCATCTTGTCTGCCCGGCGATCAGTCAGTTCCAATTCCTTGTATTTCGGGCTCACATGCCGCAGTTTCGGCGTCGGAACCTTCTTTTTGCCATTTTTACTCATGCAGCTTGCTCCTTCCTCTAACGTTCGTCTCCGGCATCATATGCTTCCATATGGGCATCTGCCACTTCATTTATGACTTTTGCGGATTCCAGAGTACGAATGTACAGGCGTCAAGACAGGAAGGTTCGATGATCTTCGTGGAAATAGGCGTGTCAGGGCTGCAGAGGAAAGGCGGCTGTCCACGCCCCCGTCCCAGTCATGTCATAGGATATTATATCTAGGTCGTGTCTGAAAACTCGCTGAAGTGCATCTTTCACCGTCTTTTCGCCCCCTGCTGTGTCACTTTCCCTAGCCGTGCCCCGGCACGCCTGCGGAAAACCTCCTTGCTTGGAACGAAGATTCGGCAAAACCTGCTTCCTTCAGAGTTTTAGACACGCCTTGAGCAAGCACTAGTGCTTGGCGATGCATCTTACACACCGGTCTGCGTTATCGCGATGTCTGAGCCATGCGGTGACAGGCCGGCATTCCATGAATGGACGATCCATGGTCGCGATAACATCGAAGGAGGAACGGTCATGCTCCAAGAAACGATCGGCATTATGTTCGATTCACGCATGTACCGGGGGATACCGGCCGGAAGGACCGGTCAGGAATCACTCGCGAATTATGAACAGGCAGCGGCCAGTTATGGATTAACCCCCTGCTTTTTGAGGCTGGAAGATATCGATTCGGATCAAAAAACATGTCTTGCCTATGTAAAAAAAGAAGGCAGATATGTTCGCGAGCGCATGCCACTGCCCTCCGTCATTCATAACCGCTCACTCCAGCTTCGCCGGACGGAACAGCATCAGATTACCAAGCTGATGTTGCAGGGTATTCAGGTATTCAACGTTCGCAACCGGTACCGTAAAGATCACATTCATGACATGCTTCAGCAGGACCCCGCCTTGCGAGAACACTTGCCCCATGCAGTTAAAGCTACGCCAGAGTCTCTGGCCTATATGATGCAACAATATGATGACCTCGTCATCAAACCATGCAGCGGTAGCATCGGTCATGGGATTATGCGAGTCTTCGAGCGAGATGGACAGTGGAAACTAACGTGTGAGACGAAGGCGGCACGCAAAGGGTGGGCTACCTTCCGATTGAGCAAAGGACAGCTTCCTTCCGCCACCCTAAGGCGGATCTTTCGCCATGCTTACCTCATTGAAGAGCGTATCCCACTGGTACGTTATGAGGGCAGGCCAGTAGATTTGCGGGTATCTGTACAACGTGGCGGCGATGGTCTCTGGGGAATAACAGGCATGTTTGCCAAAGCGGCTCCTGCCCATACGTTTGTCAGCAATATCGCCCAGGGCGGTAAAGTCATGAAGCTCGCAGAGGCCCTTGGATTAGGGGAATCTGGCTTCGACTTGGCTCGACTGGAATACAGAATCGGACTCGTTGCACTTCGGATTGCTCAGAACCTGGCGGCCAGTCTGCCACATCTGGCTGATCTGGGTCTTGATCTCGGGATAACGCGCAGCGGCCAGATCTATTTTATTGAATGCAATGGACGGGATCAGCGTTACGGTTTTCGCAAGGCGGGAATGTCGGAACACTGGAAGGCAACGTACAGCAAACCGATGGCTTATGGGCGTCTGCTGCTGGAACAGAATTCAAGAATTCCGAGACAACCGCAGACATACGATAGGAGACTATATTGATTTCGTGTGCATTCTGTGTCAATATTATGCAGAACGGCCGGTCTTGCCGGCCTTGAAGTTCGCATTAACCCTAAGGGGGATATTCATGGCAAAAACGCTGTTGCGATTAATGACCGAGCTTTCTTCGCGCAAATGGATCTCCCGGACCGTGGGAGCCTTCTCCAAAAGCCGGGGAAGTAAGGCATTTATCCCTTATTTTGTCCGGACCTACGACATCCCTGTTCAGGAGGCCGAGAAAGACTGGAAGGAATACCGTTCACTGAACGATTTCTTTACCCGCAAATTAAAGCCGGGCATGCGCCCGTTGGAACTTTCAGAGCATGCACTGATCAGCCCGGTAGATGCCAAGATTACGGCAGCCGGTCCAATATCTGCAGGGACACTCCTGAATGTTAAGGGACAAAATTATACACTTGCTGAATTATTAAACCATTCTCCCCATCTGGAGAAGTACAAGCACGGGTACGGGTTCGTCCTCTATCTCAGCCCTCGCGATTATCACCGCATTCATGCACCTGTCAGCGGCCGCAAAATAGAGAGCGAACACATCAAGGGCAAAGTTTATCCCGTGAATGACTTTGGCCTGACCCATATGAGATCCGTGCTTAGTCGAAACGAACGACTCATTACGTATATCGCACATGATTACGGTGAAGTGGCGGTTGTCAAAGTAGGTGCGATGAACGTGAGTAGCATACAATATGCTGATACGGACACAAGTACCTGGGCACAAGGCGATGATCTGGCCTATTTTGAATTCGGTTCCACCGTTGTTCTGCTGACGCAGAGTGGCACATTCGAACCAAACCCGGGCTTACAGCCAGGCGATTCGGTCAAAATGGGTGCATTGCTTGGTCGTTTGAAACCGAAGAACTAATGAGTCCATACGCAAATAAAGAGGATGGCGCAACACCTGTAACCAGGTATTGCGCCATCCTCTTTATGAATTCATATTCATCCATATATACATGCAATACGAAGCCTCGCTCCGTCGTTATTGGTCTGCTGAGTTCTCCTCAAAACCACACATCTTGCAAGTCCTCTGCCGGTTTGAAGCGACGCAGACGGTTCCGGAAAATATTGCATCCCTTCGTAGAGCATCCCCGGTTGCGGACCCGACGTTTTCCGTTCATCACAAGTTCCCCCTTTTGGTCATCTGGAATGCTAGATAATTACCCTTGCATTCCAGACTTGAAACGGTTTCCTGTTTTTCTCATTAGAATTTTAACGAATCTCGGACGGGCTTTTGCCGGTATACTGCTTGAACTGACGACTGAAGAAGAAAATATCCCGGTAGCCCAGAGCATCCGCCACTTCGGTCACATTCATGCCGGTATGCACCAGCAGATGTTCCGCCCGTTCAATACGCATGCGGATAATATAAGATTGCACCGATGATCCCACCAGTTCCTTGAACTTGATCGAGAAGTATCGGGGCGATAAGCCAGCCCGCGCAGCCAGATCTTCCACCCGATGCGTAATCCCCGGATGCTGACGCACATAATTGGCGACCTCCTGGATGACATCGGACAACTGGTTGCTTACCTTTTTCTCCACAGGTTCTTCCGTATCAGCGCGAAGCAAATGAATCATCAATTGTTTCAGAATCAATCGGCTCTCTTCATCACGTCCGTACACATCCGATAAGAACAGTCTTACATAACGTGCCAGCAAGTGCTCAAACTCTACCGTTTCCTGTACCTCGCGATAGGACTGGGGAACGTCAGCAACAGGCACGTCCACATCAAAGTGAATATACGTAAGTACCAACGGTTTTTGCTTATTATGTGTTGCAGTAGGATGATCTCCTGGCCTGAACAAAAAACAACTCCCCTTGCCAACTTCATACGACTGGTCATTCAGTACAAGCGTTCCTTCACCACTCCATACATAAAATAAATCATAGTTTTGCATCGGTTTTTCCCGTTTCTGCCACTTCCAGCCCGGTTCACAGACAATTTTGGCGACAGCGGGCAAAATAACAAATGATGACGGCGATGCCTGCAGCATGTCGCCACTCCCCCTTGATAGTTAATCTCTCTGCATATGGCATCATTCTGATCTGAATCTCACTTCTTCAATCAAGGCCATATGTATTTCAGTATCTATAGAAATTGAACTAAAGAACATTTACACTTGCCACTTCGATGACAGAACAACCTTCCGATCGCTGTTATCCCCAGATTTTTTGATTCACTTTTACAAAGGTGAAAATCTGACGATAGCGTATGCTTCCGATGTAGCTTTCCTTCAGAAAGCTTTTAGGCGAACGCTCCGCTTCTTCAGGTTATTTCTGCCCTCTACGTTTTCGTGTAAATAATTTGTTCAACTTGTATAGCATGATTAAATACAACTTGCTCATATATGATCTCTGCTCCTACAGGAGCGAAATGTCTTATCCCATTATACAGCGGAATTCACCGAAACGAAAATGTGCACTTCTCCCAGGCTAGCCGCATTCGCCGGATTCCCTCTGTCATCTCTTCTTTCTCCAGATGTGCAAAAGCAAAACAGGCCGCCGGATGACCTGAAGTCAAACGATATCGCTCTGCATCACGGAACAATACGCCATCCTCCTCAGCAAGCTTTTTAAATCGCTGATAACTGTCCACATCCCCATTCCAGGTAGCGTAGATATGCAGTCCTGCATCACCAAGCTGCATCTTGAATGCTTCCGGCAACTGTAGTTCCATCTCTCGGACAAAAAAATCATGCCGTTCCCCATATAACCGGGTTAACCGCCGTAAGTGTCTCAGGTAACCTCCTCTGGTCATAAACTTTGCCAGTGCGCGTTGCTCCAGCAGTGCCGGAGGTACCGGTTCATACAACGCCTTGGCGGCAAGCAGAGGTTCTACCAGACCAGGTGGCAGGACGGCGTAGCCAAGTCGAAACGAAGCCACCATCGTTTGTGAGAATGAACCAACGTAGATGACGCGCTGTTCACGATCAAGCACTTTGAGGGGTTCAATTGGTCTTCCACCCCATCGGAATTCACTGTCATAATCATCTTCAATGATGACCGCATTCCGCTTTGAGGCCCAAGCAAGCAAGGCACGTCTTCTGTCCAATCCCAGCACGGCCCCTGTTGGAAACTGCCGGGTAGGGGTGACAAATAACGTCTGTGCCTCCCAAGGCTGAGGTATAATGCCTGCGGTATCCACCTCTGCCGAGATGATATGCCCACCACAGGACTTGACGGCATGGGCGATGCCTGGATAACCCGGATTCTCCAATACAACTGCTGTATTCTCCGTAATCAGCAGTTGAGATAGCAGGGTGATGCCTTGCATTGAACCACTGAACAATACAATCTGAGATGGTTCAGCCTGAATACCACGTGTCCATCTGAGATGGGAGGCGATGGCCTCACGCAGCTCCGGATCACCGGCTACACCGCTTGATTCTCGCCAACCACTGCGATGAACCGCAGCGAGTGCACTCTTCCACTCCCCTAACGGGAAATGTTCTGCAGGCATGCGCTGCATTTGAAAATTAATGACGGACGCCTTCGGTGAAGACATCTGAGTCCGCAGGATTTCATGTTGCGTATTCAACCTCTGTACTCGTTCGCCCCAGGGAGACAACTTGAGAACGGCTTCCTGTTTTTCATTTTCCTGAGTGGATAATGTTTCGGTGACAAATGTACCTCTTCCCCGATGTGCATGGACATAACCATCCGCAAGCAACATGTCGTATACCTGAGCTACCGAACCACGTGACATCTCATATTGCCTTGCCAACTCACGGGTGGAAGGAAGCCGCGTGCCTCCCACCAATGTGCCTGCATGAATGGCATCACGTAACGCATGGTACAGTGCCTCATACTTGTATCGATGCTGAAGTTCATAGGTATCCATCGGCAGCCACAATTCCATCATGCACCTCTCTTCATTTGTCTTCATCTGTTATCCCTGACTAATTGGCCTACTAAAGTGAATGTAAATTGGATCTATTTCATTGTCAATGTATGAACTATTGTTATCCATAAGATATGGCGTTCTATTATACATTCAATGATGGGGGAATACACATGAGACGGAAAGAATTCACAGTAGATGAAGAACAGGAAATTACCGCATTTCTGGATCAGTGCTCCTTCGGGTTTCTGGGCACGGTCAGCCCGGAAGGACAACCACGGGTTACACCGCTGAATTTCGTATATATGGACGGTTGCTTTTATTTCCACGGCAGTCTGGCTGGTGAGAAGATGAAACAGATCAAACAGGATTCGTCGGTCAGTTTCACAGTAGCTGAAGAGTTCTCCCTGATTCCATCCTACTTCAGTGATCCTGAGCTGGCTTGTCCGGCAACTTCTTTCTTCAAAAGTGTCATGGCCTTTGGTCAGGCTGAACCGGTTAAAGATCTGGACATCAAAGGTAAGGTACTGCAACGATTTATGGAAAAACTCCAGCCGCAAGGCGGATATGTACCCATTGACGCTACTGACTCGCGTTACACAGGAAACCTCAAAGCTGTAGCCGTAGTCCGAATTAGTCCTGAACGGATCAGCGCCAAGTTTAAATTTGGACAAAACCTCTCGAGTGAACGATTCGATCATATCAGTGGTGAACTGGAACAGCGCAATGAAGGAAGAGATGCCGAAACTGCTGAAATGATGCGGAAATACTGTCCATTTCATCAGCAATAAGTTTCATTTCTTGAGGATTACTCCAAGGTCGAATACAACGATAACCCACCCGAAAACCCTCTGCAACAACGCGGTAAAGTGATATAACTGTCATATTGCGTAATTTCCGTGACGGGGGCATGTCAAGGTGATATAATGTTAGGCAGTTGAATCACAAAGACTTGGAAGGATGAAAAGAATGAATCCACTGGCTGAACAGTTGAACGAAAGTATTCAGACAGGCAGCAGTCACGTCTACTCCATGCTGTCACAGCTTGGCAAAGAAATTTATTTTCCTAAAGAGGGGATTTTGAGTCAATCTGCTGAAGCAGCAAGCTTGGCCAAGACCCATAATGCCACGATTGGTATCGCCCTGGAGGGTGGTGTGCCGATGCATCTTCAGGTTATTCAGGAGAAGCTGTCTGCATTCCAACCAAAGGATCTGTATCCTTACGCTCCACCTGCAGGCAAACCTGAATTGCGGACCGTTTGGAGAGACAAGATGCTGAAGGAAACACCTTCTCTGGAAGGCAAAACGTTTGGCAATCCAATTGTAACCAATGCATTAACCCATGGACTAAGTATCGTAGCCGACCTGTTCGCCGATGAAGGGGACGCTGTCATATATCCGGATAAAAACTGGGAAAATTACGAGCTGACCTTCGGAATTCGTCGTCATGGCCAGTTGGTTCATTATCCCCTGTTCGATGATCAGTTGAACTTCAACAGTGAGGGTCTGCTTCAGGCTTTGCTTGATCAAAAGGACAAAGGTAAAGCGATCGTTCTGCTCAACTTCCCGAATAACCCAACAGGTTATACGCCTGGAGCCGAAGAAGCAGATGCCATTGTGAACACGATTCTTCAGGCAGCTGAAGCCGGTGTTAACGTGGTTGCTGTAACAGATGATGCCTACTTCGGACTGTTCTTCGAAGATTCCATTCATGAATCCCTGTTTGGCAAACTTGCCAACATTCATCCACGTGTGTTGACCGTAAAAGTGGATGGTGCAACCAAGGAAGAATTCGTATGGGGCTTCCGCGTTGGATTCATTACGTATGCCCATGAAGATGCAGCTGTTCTGCATGCATTGGAGCAAAAAACACTCGGTATTATCCGGGCAACGATCTCCAGTGGCCCGCATCCTTCCCAGACTTTTGTACTGGATGCGCTCAAAGCACCGGAGTTTGAAGCACAGAAACAGGAGAAGTTCGAGATTATAAAAGGCCGTGCCAATAAGGTAAAAGCCATTCTCGATAGCGGCAAGTATGGAGATGCATGGGACTATTATCCGTTCAACTCCGGTTACTTCATGTGCCTGAAGCTGAAAGAAGTTGGCGCTGAAGAACTTCGAAGCCATTTGCTGCACAAATATGGTGTGGGTACAATCGCGCTGGGTGAATCGGATCTTCGAATCGCCTTCTCCTGTATTGAAGAATCCGGGTTGGAAGATCTGTATGAAACCATCTATCGTGGAGTTCAGGATCTGCGGACGACTTAATTAACAGACCTGTACCCTAAATAATATAAGAACCCTTTGTATAACGGCGACGCTTCATGTCACTGAATATACGAAGGGTTCTTTTGTGTTTTATCAGCCCAAAAGCTTTAATTTCTGGCTTTACCGGGCATCGGCCCAATCAGCCTACCCCCATGGCACATAATATACGATGTACGCAAGGGCGTGCCAAACAACCACTTGAAAGGGGAATGACCATGTCTGGAGTTGAAGATACAAGAGGCGGTTATGGATGCGGCGGTTACGGCGGAGGATTTACAAACACAGGTGCTATTCTCGTTCTGTTCATCTTGCTCGTAATCATCACTAAATCGTTCCTCTGTTAGTACCAATACACACTTGCGCAGAACCAAGTGATCTGATTGCATGATTCCATTACAGCACAAAGAAGGGTATACCGGGATACAGCCCGGCATACCCTTCTTTTGTTATCTTTTGTACCTCTCACTGATGAACCCAATGTAATAATCCGAGTTGGTCAGGTGTCCGATCGTTTACTCGTCCTCTTCTTCCTTCAACCACTTGTTACCTTGCGAACGCCGCATGATCACAATCACCAGTATACCCAAAATAAGCGCTACTCCGGTGACAGTCAGTCCGCTTGCTCCGGCAGCCAGCATAGGCAACCACATGAGCAATGCAGCCAGTGCATGTAGATGGAATATGAATCCCAACACCTGAGAACGACGACTCTCACCCGAGATTGGATAGATCATAATCCAGAACGATTCACTATGACTGCGACGCAGCGCACCTAACTGAACACCTGCAAGCAACAGGAAGAACAGATACACCCCGACACCAAAGTAGCTGCCTGCTGTCCACCAGGATAGTAACATGCCCAGTACAACTAGGCGTAACACGATTGAGAACACTTCGGTTCGAACAAACGTTTTGGTTATCAAGTAACGGTAAGCTTTCCCTGCATTCCAGGGAAGACCACTCCCCAATTTGCTAAGCCAGCGACGCGAACTTACTTTCTGTCCGGATGAAGGTACATCCACAAACCAGCCAAGCGTCCGCATAACCCTGCCAGCCTGACCCTGCTCTACCTGAATCAGTCGTTCCCACGCTACACGATGTTTCACCGGTATACGCAAGGCGACGATGTAGACAACAGCCAGCAACAGCAGGAACCAGACGCTGCGCTGCGGTGGCTGCCACAGCCAAGCGCCAACCGCCAGCACTGCCAGAGCCCATCGCAAGAGACGATATCCTCTTGCCGCACCGACCTGAACCATTCTTAGCTCTTGCCATGCTCCATAACTGGACAACCCTTTCCACAGCAGCAGGAACACAATGAACCAGCCAAATGGCCGTGCATCCAGATCTGCTCTGACATAGAGCGGCCACAGTGTAACAAATACAAGCAGCAAGCCCAGAGTTTTATAGATGATGCCCCGGGCAAAGCTGTTCTTCAAATACTCCTGCATCCGGTATTCCTGTGGTCGCAGGAACACAATATCTGCCGGAAGCAGATATGTACGATAACTGCTAAACAGCACTAGTGGTGCCAGCAGCAGCAATGCAACCCAGCGAATCGGAAATTCCGCCGGAATGTTCTGGACAAACGATGTATACCAGGCGGAGAACGCAATGACAAGAAATAAAAAGACCATAGCTACACCGCTCTGGATCACATAACCCAGATAAGGAAGAATTCCGTTCCAGAATCCTGTGCGTCTTTGCTTCCATAGCAGCTTGAGATCCATGCTCAATCCCTGCCTTGTACGAGGGAATAGAACATGTGCTCCAGCGTGGCATCCGATTCCCCGAATTGGGAGCGCAGTTCATTCAGCGTCCCTTGAGCAATAACCTGCCCACGGTGCAGAACGATAAAACGATCACAGTAATTTTCAATCGTGGACAGAATGTGTGAACTGAGCAGGATGGATGATCCCGAAGCTTTCATCTCCAGCATAAAATCAAGCAAAGAGCGAATACCCAGCGGGTCCAGGCCCAGGAAAGGCTCATCAATAATGTACAGTGGTGGTCCTGCCACAAAAGCACACATGATCATGACCTTTTGCCGCATCCCCTTGGACAGGTGAGTCGATAAACTTGTACTTTTCTCATTCATACGGAACAGTTCCAGCAGTTTCTCCGTACGTTGTTTGAAATCAGCCTCTGACACATTGTACGCTCTTGCCGTAAACTCCAGGTGCTCCATCACTGTCATCTCATCATACAGTTCGGGTGATTCCGGTACAAATGCCATAGCCGATTGGTAGATCTGCGCATCCTCGTCCCGCTTCTTGCCCATCACTCGCACTTCGCCCTGTTGAGGGGTCATCAAGCCGAGGATATGTTTCATGGTTGTGCTTTTGCCAGCACCGTTTAAGCCGATTAGTCCGACCATCTCTCCACGTCCAACTTCCAGATTGATTCCGTGAAGGACTGGCCGTTTGGCACTATAACCTCCGCTTAACCCGCTGATTTGCAGAACAGGCGATTGAACGTTTTCCATCTATCCCTGCACCCCTTTCGTCAGATTCTATTCTTCGGAGCGTGGCGTTTTATCTTTACTCCACTTGGGTGCTCCTTTGTTTTTACGATCCTGGTCGCGCTCCGTGCGGCCTGTATTACCCGTTGGTTTGCTACCTGCCGGACGCGAATTGGAGATTGTAGCTTTGGTTCCCCCATTACGATTGCCCTGACCTGGTTTGCGATCTCTGGATTGTCCTGGTTTTCTGGAGAACGAATGTCCCTCAGGCCGCGTGTCCGGACGCGGGTCAGCCTCCAGTACTTTACCGCCAAAGAGTACACGTTCTGACAGTTCGATTCCGAGTTCGCGTGCGAATTTACGCATAATAAAGATCTGTGTTTCATCCACAATGGACAAAACGATACCCGAGCGTCCCATACGGCCTGTACGACCTGCACGGTGAACATAGTGCTCCGAGTCAAAGGCAGGGTCATAGTTAATGACCATTGGCAAGCCTTCAATATCCAGTCCTCTGGCAGCCACTTCGCTGGCAATCAGCAACTGAAGTTTGCCATTACGGAAGGCAGACAATACGTTACTGCGGGTCACTTTATCAGCATCCCCATACAGCGCAGCAGCGGACAAGCCCAGATGATTCATTTTTGCTTCAACTTCACCAATATCTTCAGTTGCATTCACAAATACGATCGCCCGATCCGGATTGTACTGTCTAACCAGACGACGCAGCATGTCAATTTTGTTACGGTTTTCTTCTACAAAATAATAATGCTCAAGGCCCGCAGCCGTAGCTCGATCCGGTTCAATTCCGATCTGAACAGGCTCTTTCATCTCACGCTTTGCGAGTCCAGCCGTATGCTCATCAATGGTTGCTGACAGGAAGATCAGCTGACGGTCCCGCAATGCGCTCTTGAGTACAAAGTTCACGTCACTTACGCCGCCAAGTTGGAACACTTGGTCCGCTTCATCGATAACAATGGTGGAAACGTTGTGCATTTTCAGTTTTTTGAGTGTAATCAATTCCTTCAGTCGTCCCGGTGTACCCACAACCAATTGTGGATGCTCACGTAGCTTCTCGATCTGACGTTTAGCCGCTGCACCTCCAATTAGACCCAATACGCCAATCTTACGTTCTTCCGCATAACGCTGCGCTTCACGTACAATTTGCATCGCCAGCTCTTGCGTAGGTGCAATAATGAGTTTCTGCGTACCTTTGATATCCATTTTGATGGATTGTAACAGTGGCAACAGATATGCCAGCGTTTTTCCTGTTCCCGTCTGGGATTTGGATACGACATCTCGGCCTTCCAAAATAACCGGGATCGTCTGAGCCTGTACAGGTGAAGGTTCGTTAATGCCATGTTTGGCCAAAACGGCCTCCAGATCCTGTTCCACGCCAATTGAAGCAAATGTTTGATTCGTCATGTATGTCCATCCTTTTAATTTATTCATTTTGATGTTAGCCTTGCTTGTACGGATATAAAACCGAAGCCTGTCATCACATTACCTTTCATTATATGCGAAAAAAGCCTGTGTACCAAATCTTATTCCAGAATTGTATGTATACACGCAAAAAAAAAGAAAAGCCCCTCGGCGGAGCCTTTCTTTCATTCCGTATATGATGCCTCGTATCACATTTACTTCTGATTCATTACACCGTGCGACAATCGATCTGCAAGACGAGGAAATAGCTGGTACAGCCATATGCCAGCAGAAGCAAGTCTTGGCAGATTCACTTCTTCCTTGCGCTTTTTCATCGCCCGAATCATATGACCCGCAACGTCTTCCGGTTTCAACATCATCCAGCGTACATTATTCACATAATTGCCAGAAGGGTCAGCCCGATGGAAAAATGGTGTATCAATCGGACCCGGATTAATCGTTGTCACCATGACGCCAGTCTTGCGAAGCTCTTGACGCAGCGCATTACTAAATCCGAGGACAGCATGTTTCGTAGCCGTATAGGAAGCGGATTTGGCTGTACCGATTTTGCCAGCCATGGAGGCCACGTTCACAATCTGACCTTTGCCACGTTCTAGCATTTGTGGAAGCACTGCTTTGGTGCAACGTACAATGCCCATGTAATTAACGTCCATCATCTCATCGAATTCCTGTACAGACATCTCTGTCATCGCTGCGAATTTCCCGTAACCTGCATTGTTCAGCAAAATGTCGATTCGTCCGTATTTATGCAATATCGCATCCACAGCTGCCTGAACCTGCTCACTATCCGTAACATCAAGTGTGAGTAATTCATGCGGCCCTTTCAGCGAGGCACCAATCTCTTCCAGCTTGTCCCGTGAACGGGCAGCCAGAATTGGGATGGCTCCTTCTTCTATCAGCATCTTCGCACACAGCGCACCGATACCACTCGATGCACCTGTGATAAACACTACCTGATCTTTCAGCATCCGTGATGTCCTCCCGTATTGAACACATATTGCCTTTTGAGGCGTATGGTTCTATTCTACGAGATCATGACCTGAATATCCATCTCACCAATGCCGTCCATCAGCAAAGGAATACTCAGTGCTTTCGTTGCACTAAATGTAGTCAGATGTTCGGACTTCATCACTTGTGGAGGTGTAATATCGACCACAACACCCTGGTTTGACAGGATCGTGCTGGCGTTACCACTGATCATATTCCCCAGTTCGGAAATCGCACTTTTGCTCATTTCATCCATTTCTGTAATGACAAAACCACCCATCATCGCAGATACAATTTTCAATGCAACTTGTTCATTAATTCCAAATACAATGTTTCCGCTAAGTTGTCCGGTCATTCCGATCACGATCCAGACATGGTCTGCAATGTACTCTACATTTTTCACGCCAAGACTCCCGGTGGAAGGCGAAACCTGGATGAGCTGTTCGAATACGTTCCGTGCCGATTCCAGGAAAGGATTAATCACTTCCGCTTTCACTGTCTATGTCCCCCTCGCACTGGGTTATTGGTCACACACCAAAAGTCCCATATTCATTAAATTTATTATACTTTATCACGTACAAGAATTCATTAAGAATTCGTTAAACCATGTGTACTATAATTTATCGTCATCCGTGGGGCAAATGTTTATAGCTGATTCTAGCGAATAAACAGCGCTTTTCACTTCTTTTGAAGAAAGCTTTTCGCTCGTTGTGCGTGGCATAAGGCATTTAGGACTTTATTACTGCTTTCTCACAACTGTAAAAAAAATCAAATTCTTGTATTCGCGTTTTTTTCACAGTCTCTTGAACTACTTTTGATCCTGATCATTACCTTCATTGCTCTGCTGTCCTGAATCACCTATAATTTAAGATAACGGAACAATAACCAGTTACGGGATTACATCACACCAAACACTACATAATCAAGAAATTTTGCCTGCAAGGAGGTCACCTATGAACATAAGCCAACTGGAGACACTAATTACCATTTCCAAAACGATGAGCTTCCGCAAAGCGGGAGAACTTCTGAACCTGACCCAGCCTGCCGTCTCGGCCCAGATCAAAAGTCTGGAGGACGAATTCAGCACCGTTCTTGTGGATCGAAACCAACCCGTTACCCTGACAGACCGTGGACAGGTATTCCTGGAGCACGCTGAACGGATGCTCGACATCGTTGATGAGTTGAAACAAAAATTGTCTGATCTTGATGAAACGCCTCAGGGACGTATCGTATTAGGCACAACAACTTCCATTGCTATTCAGATCTTGCCAAGGGTGTTATCCTATTTCCAAGATCAATTCCCGCTGATCAAAACCAGTATCCAGTCCCTTCCTTCATCACAGATCTATACCCAGGTCGAAAATGGTCTGGTTGATATTGGTATCGGTTATCTCACGGAGCGTAATCCCAACCTGAATACATCTGTGCTCTACTATGACACATTTGAACTCGTGGTATCTCCTTCCCATCCGCTGGCAAAGAAAAAACATGCTGCAGTGGATGTGCTCCGGAGTACACCATTGATTCTGCTGTCCCCTGATACCGTAGGACGAAGGTTTACGGAAACGATCTTCAAGAAACATAATATTGAACCTAATATTGTAATGGAGTTGTCGAGCAGCGAAGAAGTGAAACGGATGGTCGAGATTGATCTCGGGGCAGCTGTCATCTCCAAACAATCTGTTGCGCATGAGTTGCGTCAAGGTACATTGCGAATGATACCCTTAAGTGAGCTGGAGGTCAGTCACCCTGTTGGTGTCATCTATAAGTCCAGTCGATACCTTAACTCAGCAATGCAACAATTCATAAGTGACCTCAAAGGTATGCCGGAAACCCAATTCATCAGTTCAGAATGACAATGAGCCATGAGAAAGGAAGGATTCCATATGAAATTTGATCTTCATACACATCATTTTCGTTGTGGTCACGCAGACGGCAACATCCGCGATTATATAGAGGCAGGTATTAAGGCAGGACTTCAGGCCATCGGTATCTCGGATCATACGCCGTACTTTGGCAGTGAGCTTGAGCAGGCATTTCCCCGGATCGCAATGGGCAAGTCGGAATTGCAGCATTATGTGGAAGAAGTCCTTGCTTTGAAAGAAGAGTACGCTGGTAAAATCGATGTGCTGCTCGGCATTGAATCCGACTACTTCCCTGTTCATGCAGAATTGTACCGTACCACACTGGGACAGTATCCTTTTGACTATATTATTGGTTCAGTTCATCATACCGAGGATGTGAGTATCTTCAACAAAACCCGGTGGAATGGCCTAAGCAATCCTCGCAAAGTTGAAGTGAAAGAAAGCTATTATTCATTAATTCGGGAATCGGCTCGCAGCGGTATGTTCCAGATTCTTGGACATATTGATGCGATGAAAGGAAACTATCCACCTTTCTCCGATATTATCGCTGATCAGGCCATTGATGAAACGTTGCAGGTCATTGCAGAATCCAACGTAGCGATCGAAATTAACACATCTGGCAAAACCAAACTCAGCGGTGGCTGGTATCCCTCGGATGCCATTCTGGAACGCGCCCATCATTATGGAGTGAAGGTGACATTTGGATCGGACGCTCATAAACCACAGCGGGTTGCAGACGAGCTGGATGACGTTCGTACACGTCTCAAGGAGATCGGATTCACCGACTGGGTATACTTCAAGCAGAAACAGATGCAGGTTGTTCCACTGTAAAAAATAGCAAACTAAAAGGCCCCCACAGCGCGCTTGTTCACGCCGTGGGGGCCTTTTATTGCCCTATATAAGGAAATATAATTATATTTTACACGATAACGGAGAGGACAGAAATAACATGAAGAAGCGAAGCGGTCGCCTAAAAGCTTTCTGAAAGAAAGCTGCATCGGAAGCATACGCTATCCCCGGATTTCCCCTTCTAAAATATGGGAATCAAAAAAATCTGGGTATAACAGCGATCGGAAAGTTATTCTGTCATCGGAGTGGCCAGTGTAAATATTCCACAGTTAACTTATATGGACAAAAAAAATGAACCCGCTCGCGCGGGTCCCAACAGCATTATCTATTATCAAAAAGGGGGTCATGAGATAAGTTTACCCCCTGTCTGTTAGAGTTCAATTGCAACTATATTTCAATTGTGTAACAAATGATTGAAGTTCGATTCATTCACGTTTGACTACTCTTACTCTATGTCATTGCGGCTTGTCAGATACCAGGGTTTGCAGGTCTTTTTCCTGAAGCGGTCTGACGTATTGTTCCCGGTACATACTGTACACTTTAACATCCATCAGGGATTCGGATCCCTCGTCATCCTCATCATTCAGTCCGAACGAGGGAAGACTCCGCTCATAGGACATCCCTATTTTGCTTAGCACCCGTTGTGAAGATACATTGGCCTCATAACAACGTGCTTCCACCCTCCCCAGATGAAGATCGTCAAATCCAAACTGCAGCAGCCGCTGTACCGCCTCGGTAGCCACACCCCTGCCCCAACAGGACCTGTTCAGGATATAACCAATCTGTGCGGTACCATTCAGATCATTCCAGTGTTGGAATGAGGTGATCCCAATCACTTGTTCCTTGCCTCTCCAGCAGATCCCATAATGTAACGAATCCAGCTTGGCGCTGCTGCTCCGTATCTGGTTCAATAACCGTCTCGCTCGGATTGGCGTGGGCTGGCTTCCCCTGTTCACATATCTTATGACTTGAGGATCGGTAAAGAGTTCCGATAATGTGCTGTAATCACTTTGACGTAATGATCGCAGGACAAGACGCTCTGTCCACAAAGCCGGCAGACCTTGAACCAGCATTTTTCGGGTAAGCATGACAATCGCTCCTTTTGCCTAAACGGGCTCTAGTCCGGTAAGACAAGCATGCTCTGATGATGATCCGGCGTAATACCATTTGAACTGATCCACGAACTTTAGTATTCGCATTTTAGTATTAATATATTGCATCATTCAATTCCTCACGCTAAAAGGTCCAGATGCTGACTACTCCTGCAGCCCGCGATAGATACCCGTACGAATCTCACGAATATAGAAATCCAATGCAGGAACATTCGCCGACTGTGCAACCTGTACTTCTCGCTCAATATCATAAGGCACCCGCACAAATTGAACATTGAACGGGGTATTGTTATCGTTGCTGTCTTCACCCTCCAGAATACAGTAGGAAGCCTGGGGAAGATCGAGTGGATTACCAACACTGCCTGCATTAAACAGTAACTTGCCGTTCATATACTGCAAGTATGCGTTATGCACATCCCCATAACCTACAACATCTGCAACACCTTGCTCAGGCTCATCAGCCGGAGGATCAAACATTGCCAACCTCTTTTCCATCGCGTCCCACGGCTGGACACGATGGTATACACTTTGAGGTGAAGCATGGACCAGACGGATGGTGCGACCGCTCAGTTGAAATTGATGACTGAAGGGTAGGCCCGCCAAGTACGCCAATCGTTCCTCACCCAGCCGTTCTGCTTGCCACGTAAAGTTCTCATTGTCTTGGTTAACCGCAACCAGTTCATCCCAATTGCCACGGATAACAAGTTCGCACGTTGCTCTCACCTGATCCACAACCTGTACCGGTTCTGGCCCCTTGCCCACGAGGTCACCAAGACAAAAGATTCGCTCCACGCCACGACTTCGGATATCTTTTAACACTGCTTCCCAGGCAGTCATGTTGCCATGAATGTCGGATACAATCGCAATTCTTTCCATCTGGATAACCTCCATTCATGTTGAATCCTTTATGTTTTATATTCATCTTATATTCTTTTATGTGGTTGATCCTTTAAGCTCAAAAACCGTTAATTCTGGTCTGCACAGAAAACGAATGGGCAGTTGAGTCATGCCAAAACCACGATTCACATACACCGGCATCTGTGTCTGGGTGGTGTAATATACCCCCTGGACATCCGTGTAATACAATCCTTGAACATACTTGTGTGAACCTCGCGGAGTTGTCAGTGCCCCGATCCAGGGAAAACGTACCTGTCCACCATGGCTATGACCGGAAAGTTGTAATCCGAAACCATAGGGAGTGGCAATGTCGGCATAATCCGGTTCATGCATAAGTAACAATTTCCACACATCATGATCCAATCCCTTGATAGCTTGGGCAGGATCAGGCCTGCCTGTAAGTGCGTCATCCAGTCCAGCTATGGCCAGACGTTCGCCCCCTTGTTCAATCACCACATGTTCGTTCCGTAACAAAGTGAATCCAGCTTCACGGAACATGGTTGTCACTTCATTCTGCTGTCCGCCCCGATAATCATGATTCCCCAAAACAGCAAATTTGCCATACTTCGCTTTCATGGAGGCGAGTACCGGAATACATTCACGCATCGGCTCTGCTTCCCTCTCGACGATGTCTCCGGTAAAACAAATCAAGTCCGGTCGCTGCTCCTCAATCGTTGCTGCCAGCTTTTTCAGCTCTTTCACCCCGGTATGAAAACCAAGATGGGCATCGCTGAACTGAACTACACGCAAACCCTCAAATGCCTTTGGAAACTTCGGAAGTTTCAGCTCTACTTGCTTGATCTCCAGACGACGCGGTTCCCATAACCAGGCATAACCTCCTGTAAGCAAACTGGCACCCGCTGTCATCAAAACCATGCGCAATAAGAAACTTCGGCGAGAGGGATCATGATCCTTTTCTTCTCCAGGAAACACAGACTCTTCTGCACCTGATGCTTTGTGCGAGCGCTGGGACGGCGAGTTGTTGCTGCCCTGACGCGGTGTCTCTGCCATATCTCCCCCTCCTTCTACGCTCTTAATCCATCCCCTTAGTATATCATATTCTGCATGGGTAGCCCGGTTCCTCTGCTTCATTACAAAAAGAAGCCGGGATCTCCGGCATGTTGCTGCACGGGATCACGACTTCTTCTAAGTTGCAGATTACACTTCTGCACATGTTATGACGAGATTATACACCCAACCAGCGTTTGAACATATGCTTGGTCGTTTGTTTGTTCATTTCGGCAATGGAGGTTGTCAGTGGAATGCCTTTTGGACAGGATTGCACACAGTTCTGTGAGTTACCACAGCCCTCGATGCCTCCGTCTTCCATCAACGCTTCCAGACGATCGTCGGCGTTCATCTCCCCTGTTGGGTGAGCGTTGAACAGACGCACTTGAGACAGTGCTGCTGGACCGATAAAGTCTGTTTTCTCATTGACGTTCGGGCATGCCTCCAGACATACACCACATGTCATACATTTGGACAGCTCATATGCCCACTGACGCTTCTTCTCAGGCATCCGTGGACCTGGACCGAGGTCATAGGTACCATCGATCGGAATCCATGCTTTTACTCGTTTCAGGGCGCTAAACATCCGGCTACGGTCGATGACCAAGTCACGAACCACTGGGAATGTCTTCATCGGTTCGATACGAACAGGCTGTTCGAGCTTGTCGATCAGGGCTGCACATGCTTGACGTGGCTTGCCGTTGATGACCATGGAGCAGGCACCGCAGACTTCTTCGAGACAGTTGGAATCCCAGCAAACGGGAGCAATGGATTTGCCATCTGTATTGACCGGGTTCCGCTGAATCTCCATCAGGGCGCTGATCACATTCATGTTGGGACGGTACGGAAGCTCAAATTCTTCGTTGTACGAAGATGACTCCGGGCTATCCTGACGGGTGATGATAAACTTGACGGTTTTGTTGGCTGTAGCTTGTTCCGCCATATCGTAGTCCCCTCCTCTGGTGACGATGATTGGTGTTGCTGATACGCAAAGTTACTGGTTTGGTGCACGGGAGACGCTTCGTCAGCGGAATGCCCCTCTGATCGCTGTTATCCCCGGATTTTTTTGATCAACCCTTCCCAGGGTTAAAATCCGGTGATAAAGGCGAGCGCTTCGCTTCTTCTGGGCATTTCCGCTTCCTCCGCTACGCCGTGCACTGGGTCACTTTGCTGGAAACTGCACTCCATTCATGCTGGAGGCAGTATTGAAGTGCTGAAGCATCGCTAGGCGCTTTGCTTCTTCTGGGTATTTCCGCTTCTTCCGCTATGTCGTGCACTGGGTAACTTTGCTGGAAAACTGCACTCCATTCATGCTGGAGGCAGTATTGAAGTTCTGAAGCATCGCTAGGGCTTTGCTTCTTCTGGGTCTTTCCTTCACTTTGATGGCAGTAACTTTGAAGAAGCTTTGCTTCTCCAAAGTTGTCCTGCCTCTTCGTTCAGGTGCTTAATATTTAACTTTATAAATAAATCCGTGATATTTAATCCTTGGAGTAATCCCGGATACGTGGTGGGATCAAGGATACGTCTACTGGCTCGTACGAGATTTTCGGGCCTTCCTTCGACCAGCTTGCGATGGTCGTTTTCAGGAACTCTTCATCATTACGTTCCGTGAAATCCGGTTTGTAATGCGCGCCGCGGCTTTCGTTACGCAGCAGTGCACCGAGAGTCATTGCTTCTGCCAATTCAATCATGTTCCACAGTTGGCGAGTGAATGCTGCGCTTGGGTTATTCCAACCGGAGCTGTCATACATGTTGATTTTGCCATAACGCTCTTTCAATTCCTTGATCTTGCCAATCGTGGCTTCAAGCTTGTCGTTGTAGCGCACAACCGTCATGTTGGCTGTCATCCACTCGCCAAGCTCTTTATGAATGACATAGGCATTTTCCGTGCCCTGCATTTTCAAGATGCCTTCGTACTTGTCGCTTTGTTGTTTGGTGTGTTTCTCAAATACGGAAGATGGGATATCAGCGGACGACTTTTTGAGTCCTTTGATATATTCAGCCGCTTTTGGTCCAGCCACCATACCACCATAGATCGCAGATACCAATGAGTTTGCACCCAGACGGTTCGCACCATGGTATTGATATTCACATTCACCAGCTGCGAACAGCCCCGGAATGTTAGTCATTTGGTTGTAATCTACCCACATGCCGCCCATGGAATAATGGACTGCCGGGAAGATTTTCATTGGGATTTTACGCGGGTCATCACCCATGAACTTCTCATAGATCTCAATGATTCCGCCGAGTTTAACATCCAGTTCCTTCGGATCTTTGTGCGACAGGTCGAGATAAACCATGTTCTCGCCGTTCACACCCAGACCCATATCTACGCAGACGCTGAAGATTTCACGAGTCGCGATATCACGTGGAACCAGGTTACCGTAGGATGGATATTTTTCTTCAAGGAAGTACCAAGGTTTTCCGTCTTTGTACGTCCAGATCCGTCCACCTTCACCACGCGCGGACTCAGACATGAGACGCAGCTTGTCATCCCCTGGAATGGCTGTTGGGTGAATCTGAATGAACTCCCCGTTTGCGTAATTTACACCTTGCTGATACACCGCACTTGCCGCTGTACCTGTGTTAATTACAGAGTTGGTCGTTTTACCGAAGATGATCCCCGGACCACCACTCGCCAGAATAACCGCTTCTGCAGGGAAGGTCTGTACCTTCATCGTTTTCAGATCCTGAGCCACGATCCCGCGACATACGCCTTCATCATCCAAAACTGCCTGCAGGAACTCCCAGTTCTCGTATTTCGTAACCAGCCCCGCCGCTTCCCAGCGACGTACCTGCTCGTCTAATGCATAGAGCAATTGTTGTCCTGTTGTCGCTCCGGCAAACGCCGTACGGTGATGCTTCGTTCCCCCGAAACGACGGAAATCAAGCAAACCTTCCGGTGTCCGGTTGAACATTACGCCCATACGGTCCATCAAGTGAATGATGCCAGGTGCTGCTTCGCACATCGCTTTAACCGGAGGTTGGTTCGCAAGGAAGTCACCGCCGTATACCGTATCGTCAAAGTGTACCCATGGGGAGTCACCCTCACCCTTGGTATTTACCGCTCCGTTAATGCCGCCTTGTGCGCATACAGAGTGGGATCGTTTAACAGGAACCAGTGAAAATAAATGAACATGGACTCCGGCTTCAGCCGATTTGATCGCCGCCATCAATCCCGCGAGACCGCCGCCCACAATAATTACATTCGTTGATGCCATTGCTGTTCACTCCCTTATAAGTCAGCATTTATACGCTAAATGCTTAAATTAGAACTGTTTTTACTGCGTCAATCATCGAAGTAGCTGTTTGGAAATCAATGCTCCGGAAAGCAAATAGTGAAGCAATAAACATGATGGAAACAATAGCGAACAAGCTCATACATACGTAAGAGGATACACGTTGCGCACGCGGACCAACCGTAATTCCCCAGCTAACAAGGAACGACCACAGACCATTGGCAAAGTGATATGACGCCGCAACCACACTGATCATATATATCGCAAAGGTTATCGGATTCGTCACCGCATCATGTATGACGCCGCCAATCTCTTCATGGGATACATTACCCAGCGCAATCTGTACTCGCGTCTCCCATACGTGCCAGATGACGAATACAAACGTAATAATACCGCTTACCCTCTGTAACGTGTAGCGCCAGTTGCGCTCATTACCGTAACGCCCAACGTTAGGCTTGGCCTGATAGGCAATGTAAAGACCATAAACACCGTGATAGAACAACGGCAACCAGATAAGTAATGCCTCAATTACAATAACAAGAGGCAAACCGTTCAGAAATGCAACGGCACCGTAAAAAGCTTCTTTGCCGCCTTCAACTGCCGTGAAGTTCGTCACCAAATGCTCAACAAAAAACAAACTGAGCGGAATGACGCCAAGCAAGGAGTGCAGCTTTCTGGAGTAAAACCCTTTCATAAAATGTCGATCCCCTTTCGCTAAATACAACGTTTTCATAAATGATTTCACTTATCATGACACGAATCCTTTTCCATGAAAAGGTTCGACAAATTGTTCCGTTTTCCCCAGGTGTGAACAACTTGTGTCACGGTTCATGTTACTCCATTTTTTCTTATAAGGGAATTGCAATATAATTATTAAATGTTATAACCTATAGGTATAAGCAGTGAAACATTGGGTTTACGGGCTATACAACATGGAAAACGATTGAGCAAGGGCAAGAATCACATTCATGGAAAAGAGGTTATGGTTCATGTTTGAGGAGTTAAACGCATTTGCAGCGGTCGTGGAGCAGTCCAGCCTCAACCGTGCATCCAAGTTACTGAACTTGTCCCAACCCGCACTCTCACGCAAAATTGCCAAATTGGAGGATGAACTCGGGGTTGCCCTGTTCCACCGCCGTGGCAAACGGCTGGAGTTAACCAGTGTGGGCCAGTTCACCTATACCTACGCTGTAGAACAGAAGCAGCAACAACAGAAGTTCCTCACCATGCTGGCCCAGTATAAAGACGAAGAACAGAGCACCATTACACTCGGAGCCAGTCTGACGACGCTTCAAACTACGTTACCACCTCTCGTCAATGCCTTTATGGAGAAACATCCAAATGCCGAACTGAAACTGTTGACGGGAAAAACACATGAGATTGTGTCGTTTGTGCGTGACAAAAAAGCCGATGTGGGCATTGTCGCCTCCTCCATCAGTGAAGTGGGACTTAACTGTGTGCCGCTCTTTGACGATCACCTGGAACTGGTTGTGCCGCTTACACACCCCTTGTCCGGTAAGGAAGCCGGGATGGAGCATTTGCAGGATCTGCCGATGATCACGTTCTCCAAAGGCACCTGGTATCGCAAATTAACGGACGATCTCTTCCAGCGCTGTGCCGTGATGCCGGATATTCGCATGGAGATTGATTCCTTCGAAGCGATCATCCGACTTCTGCCTTCCGCCAAAGCTGCTGCTCTATTGCCCAAGTCATATCTTCGTCCACAATTGCTCGCGGACAATGATCTTGTTTCTGTTCATTTGCCTCAATTACAGCAGACCCGCAGAACAACTTGTATGATCTATGGGGAAAAAGAGGACCTCAGCGAGACCTCCAGACAATGGGTCAAGGAGACGGCTGCACTCTTTACAGCAAAGGCGCCATTGCCCTCACGGAGGGCTACGACGCCTTTGCCTTGATCTGAAAAAGCCAGGCTCTAACGTCTGGCTTCCATATTTAACTCATGATAATTATCAGCTCTCTTGGCTGATAACCTCTTCTTCAAATCGGTCGATATCTGCATTATTACCAATAATGACCATGATATCCCCCATTTGAAGCGAATCCAGTGCTGTCGGAGCAATAATGACCCCGGCTTCTTTCTGTAACGCTACAATGCTGCAACCAAAACGTACACGTGCATTCAGGGTCGAAAGGGTTTTGTTGTGCAGACACGCGGGAACCTTCATCTCGACAATACTGTAATCATTGGATAATTCAATGTAATCCAGCAAGTTCGGGGTAACCAGCTGGTGGGCAACCCGAATGCCCATATCCCGCTCAGGATAAACGACACGATCAATCCCCAGTTTATCCAATGCGCGTCCGTGAAGGACGGATATGGCCTTGGCCACGACCGTCTTGACGCCCAGCTCTTTTAACAGAATCGCGGTGAGAATGCTCGTCTGAATATCATCCCCGATAGCAACGATACAGCAGTCAAAATTTCGAATACCCAGGGAGCGTAACACTTCCTCATCTGTGGCATCGGCTACAACGGCATGGGTGACCAATTCACTAATGTCTTCGACGACTTCTTCATTTTTATCGATCCCGAGCACCTCGTAGCCGAGTTCCATTAATTCCTGTGCCAGACTGGAGCCAAACCGCCCAAGCCCAATCACCGCAAACTGCTGTGTTTTCATTGTTCTTCACGAACCCCTTATCCAAATCAATTTCAAAACTCACTAAAAATAGATTTATCCAATAATCATTTTGCCTTCCGGATACCTGTATAACTCTTTACCCTTTTTCTGCCCAAGTGCATACGCTAATGTAATCGGTCCAAGCCTTCCAGCAAACATCGTAAAACAAATCAGGAGTTTGCCCAATGTAGTCAACTTCAGCGTTAGTCCAAGCGATAATCCTACAGTACCAAAGGCCGATGTCGTTTCAAATAAGATCATCATAAAACTGGCTTCTTCTGTGGTACTCAGTGCCATCGTTACAGCTATGATGAACAAAAGCGCCAGCAATGTAATGGTAAGCGCCTTGAAAATCCGTTCCTGTACAAGCCGATAGCGGAAAAACACGATATCTTCACGTCCACGCATCATGGCGATGACCGCTCCAGCCATAATCATAAATGTCGTTGTTTTGATCCCGCCTCCGGTAGAACCCGGCGAAGCACCAATGAACATCAGAATGATCATAAAGAACTGTGTTGCCTGTCTCAGCCCTGCAATATCTACCGTATTGGCTCCTGCTGTTCGCGGCGTAACGGACTGGAAGAATGAACCGAGAATTTTGCCACCCCAGTTCAGGCCACCCAGTGTCCGTGGATTGCTGAATTCAAATACGAAAATGACAAGTGCACCAAACACAATTAACAATCCAGTCATTAACAGTACAACTTTGGAGTGCAGAGACAGCTTCCGCGTTTTGCGGTAATCCACCAGGTCTGACAACACCACAAAACCGATACCACCAGAGACAATCAGGAACATTGCTGTAAAATTAACCAACGGGTCATACACATAACCGGTTAAACTGCGGAAATCCCCAAACATATCAAAGCCCGCATTGTTGAACATCGAGATCGCATGCCAATAGCCATAATAGATCGCCTGCCCAACCGGCATGTCGAACGACCAGCGGATGGCAAACAGTGTGCCACATATGCCTTCGATAATGAGTGAGTAGATCACAACTTTACGAATGAGCCGGACGATGCCCTCCATCGTGCTCTGATTCATCGCTTCCTGTAGAATCAACCTTTCCCTGAGCGAGATCCGCCGTTTGAACGCAATGGCAACCAATGTGGACATTGTCATGAAGCCCAGTCCGCCAATCTGAATCAGAATCGCGATCACAACCTGACCCAGCACCGAGAAATGAGTCCCTGTATCGACCACAACCAAACCAGTGACACAAACAGCCGAAGTTGCTGTAAAGAGCGCATCAATAAATGCAAGACTGTCACCGTTACGGTTGGATGCCGGAAGCATTAACAACAGTGTGCCTACCAATATAATGCCAGCAAACCCTAACACAAGAATACGGGGTGGCGATAATCGCATCCATTGCACATTCAGTTTCACTTGAGTATCTTCCACCTCTTCTAAAATGAAAATAACTCCACACCCGTGGAGCCTTCTTCATTTGAAATGCTGTTCCCAAACGTTAAACAAGTATGATTCAGATTAAAACGACATATATAATGAAGTTGGAATATATCCTATTCGTTCCCTTGTTGGGCGAAAGACATGCGAATCATTGCACATTTGTTTCAAAATTATAAGCGCTGCGACGTTTGTAGACAAAACGTTTTTTGTGTAAATCGGATCGAATTCAGCCAAAAAGGGAAGAACTCAGATATGGCGACGGATGGATCAGATTCTTTCGGTCCTTTTCATTCATTTTCAAGGATTTACACCTGTTTTCGTTACATCATTGGCATTCGGTGCTTGGCCTGTGCTATGTTAACTTTAATATCCATATTAGTGCGTGTTCAAAAAGGGCGGTTTTCAGTACCAAGAAGATGGGATGAAGATAGAAATGGAGTAGCGGAGCGTAGATCGAGCTACGTGAGCAACGGACATTTCGGCTGAATTCCATATTCGATGCTGATGATGCCGTTAGGCAACCTTCGTAATCAAAAGCGGACTTTTTGAACTACCTCTATCAATAAAGGAGGAACACCATTACATGAATCCCTTAGGGCAGCCTTTGCAACTCAAGGCTAACTTCAAGCGGCTGGGGTTGCTTGCGGCGATTGGCCTGATTCTATTTTTTGTATTTCAGATCTTTCCTGCTACCTCATCACAAACGACAGAAATTTCGTCTACGTCCTTCATAACCAAGGAGCAGGCGAAGCAATCCGCACGATCATTCGCAGCTTCTGTGAATGACTATACACTGCCAAATGATGATGCAAAAACCCTGGTCACCTACCAGACACATTCGGATATCTACGGGTATATGGCCAAAACCAAACAACTTGATACCTATAACCAGAAATGGGAAACAAGCTATCCTTACGATGTATTCCGCGTTCGTTTGCCTGATCAACACAAAGGCGGATATCTTAATGTTGACGTACATATGAAAACAGGAAAAGTCGTCGGCTTCAAACGGGAACTGCCTTCTTCTCTCTATACTGCCATTGAGGCGGAGCAGGTTAGTGGACGAGTGACCACATCGCAAGTACTTGCTGAAGGCAATATATCTTTGGACGAGAAACAACAGCTTGCTGCTGGCGTTCTGACCGAATTCGGTTATGAAGTGCCGGCACTTCAACTGGAGACTCGCGATGGTGAAGCCGGACTGAAGTATGTGGATTCTGCAAAAGCCATTGGAGACTCCAAGCTTGAATTGAATTTTACGTTTGAAGAGGGTGCGGTACGATCCTTCGATCCTGGATTCTCTGTCCCTGAATCCCATACCGATTATGTGAAAGATCAAACGCGTCAAGCCAATTGGATGACCTATGGCGGCTATGCATTCCTGACCTTTGTTCTGGGCGTGCTGGCAATCATCTATAGCATTCTGACCCGAGCATATACGTCTTTCAAACGCGGGATCATTCTCTCGCTGGTGTATTTCGCAGCTTCGGTAATTGGTACGCTGAACATGATTCCACTCTTTCAGGCACAAGGGCTCTCCAGCTTCATGTTAGCGTTCCTGATGTTAATGCAGACGGGTATTACACTGGTCATGAGTGCAACCATCTATCTGTCCCTTGTTGCCGGTGACGGCATGTGGCGTAAAATAGGTCTGAACCCATGGCCTCGTGCGAAAGAACCCGGATATGGAAAATATGTACTTCACAGCATGGTTGCTGGTTACCTGTGGGCATTCATTCTACTGGGTGTGCAATCCAT
Organism: Paenibacillus sp. FSL K6-1122; assembly: GCF_037977015.1. NCBI lineage: Bacteria > Bacillati > Bacillota > Bacilli > Caryophanales > Paenibacillaceae > Paenibacillus > Paenibacillus sp. FSL K6-1122. The sequence goes on from NZ_CP150272.1 coordinate 5,811,740, forward strand.
CCTGTTCTTCATTCTGGAGCGAAGCATCGGCACATGGTCAACGACGTCAGCAGATCAATCTACTTTTAATATGACCTATGCCTGGCTCTTCCCGATCATGGCCTGGATGGCCGGTATTGGTGAAGAAACTGTTTATCGACTGTTCGGCATTCGTATGATGCAAAAGATTGTGCGTAACACGTTTATTGCCTGTCTGATTCCAACCATCATTTGGGCACTTGGACACACATTGTATCCGATCTATCCAGTAATCACCCGTCCCATTGAGCTGTTGGTGATTGGATTGCTGTTCAGTCTGATCATGCTGCGTCACGGCTTCATTGCCGTTGTATTCGCCCATGTGATCTTCGACAGCTTGCTGATGGGACTCAGCTTGGTCTTTATGGGCGATGCCCTGAATATGGCTGCCGGACTCTTCTGGATTGTACTGCCGGCCATCGTTGGATATGTGGTCTACAAATTCAATCCAAAACAAAAAGAGAAGCCGTATGTTACGACTCCTCATCACGAAGTGCTGCAATAATCTGATTTGCCAGTTTGTCACCAATAGATAGAGGCCGGAAGTCTTCAACGCTGGCCTCTTTTATTTTGCGCAAAGAGCCAAAATGCTTCAACAACAACTTACGCCGCTTTTCTCCAATACCCGGAATGGCATCCAAACGTGATGTCACCATCGATTTGCCACGCTGTTCCCGGTGGAACGAGATCGCAAAACGGTGGACCTCTTCCTGTATCCGCTGCAACAGGTAGAATTCCTGACTATCCCGAGGCAGGGAGATGACTTCCGGTGGATTACCGATCATCAACTGCGAAGTCTTATGCTTCGCATCCTTCACCAGACCACATACCGGAATAAACAGCCCCAGCTCATTTTCCAAAATATCGACCGCAGCCGAGATCTGTCCTTTACCACCATCGACCACAATCAGGTCAGGCTGGGTCAGGTTTTCTTTTAATACCCGTTCGTAACGGCGACGGATGACCTCTCTCATCGTTTCATAATCATCCGGCCCTTCAACCGAACGGACCTTGTACTTCCGATATTCCTTCTTATCCGGTTTACCATCGGTAAATACAATCATGGCAGATACCGGGTTTGTACCCTGAATATTCGAGTTATCAAACGCTTCAATACGGTGAAGCTGATCCAATCCAATAAAACGTCCCAGTCCTTCGGCAGCTTTGGATGTACGTTCTTCATTTCGCTCAATCAAACGGAACTTCTCTTCCAATGCCACACGTGCGTTATCCACAGCCATCGTGATCATCTGGCGTTTCAATCCACGTTGCGGAATGAGCACTTTGATCTCCAACCACTCCTGTAAAGCAGCAGCAACCTGAGTTGGGTCTTCCAGTCCTGATGGAAGCTTTTCAGTTGAAGTAGTTGTATCCATTATTAGAGCATCCTCTTGCATACTGTCAGGTTGTTCACCTTCTGCCTCAGCGGAAGCTCCGTAAGTTGCACGAGTCTCAGCAACCAGTGGCTGGGAAGCGTTACTATGCTCCACTTGTCCCGCCTGATCGAACTCTACCGTAACTGCGGCAGGTACCGATCCATCAGTATCAGAACCCGTATCAACACTATCATTATCTGTTGCAAGATCCTTGGGCATTTCCGGCAACAAAATTTCTTGTGGCAATGCCGGATTATCGCTGTAATACTGTGTTACATAGGACATGAAGTCACTATACGCCTCACCGTAAAACGGGAAGGTTGATACGTGACGTTCAATCATTTTACCCTGACGCATATATAGAATCTGGACACACATCCAGCCTTTATCAATGGCAAAACCAAATACATCACGGTCTCTGGCATCGGCCATCGTAATTTTCTGTTTTTCCATCATCGCATCAATGGCGATTACCTGATCGCGCAGCTCCTTGGCACGTTCAAAATAAAGATCCTCCGCAGCCTCTTGCATCTTACGCTGCAAATCCTTCTTGATCTCTTCGTGACCACCGCTCAGAAATGAACCAATCTCTTGGGAAATCTGGTCGTACTGCTCCTTCTCAACTTCCTTCACACAAGGGGCAAGACACTGTCCCATGTGATAGTACAGGCACACTTCTTTGGGCATTACACCACATTTGCGCAGTGGATACATGCGATCGAGCAATTTTTTCGTTTGGTGTGCCGCATACGAGTTCGGATAAGGTCCGAAATATTTGGCTTTATCTTTCAGCACACGCCGGGTTACTTCCAGCCGGGGGTGCTTTTCATTTGTAATTTTAAGATATGGGAATGTCTTGTCATCCTTAAGCAACACGTTGTACCGCGGCATATGTTTCTTGATCAGGTTACACTCCAGAATGAGTGCTTCCATGTTACTGCCCGTCACGATATATTCGAAATCACGAATTTCAGACACCAGACGCTGGGTCTTTCCGTTATGACTGCCGATAAAATAAGAGCGTACGCGGTTCTTCAACACTTTAGCCTTACCAACATAGATAATGGTGCCTTCACTGTTCTTCATCAGGTAACATCCAGACATGTCTGGCAGCAAAGCGAGCTTGTGGCGAATCTGCTCCAATGCCTTCTCCTGATCCTGCAAATCATTGATGAATTGATCCATAATTCGGTGAATCCTCCTTCCCGAAAAAGCTGAAATCCTCACCTTACATGAGTTACTCCGATGACAGAATGACCTTTCGATCGTCGTAATTCACACGAACACTACGATAACAGAACAACCTTCCAATCGCTGTTATCCCCAGATTTTTTGATTCCCTTTTACAAGGGGAAAATCCGGTGATAAAGGCGAACGCTTCGCTTTTTCAGGTTTTTTCTGTTCTCTCCGCTATTGTGTGAGTAATTAGTGCAATACATATTAAAAAGTGAAACTCGGATAAAAATTGCAACGGCTATGCTTCTACAGTTCATTTCTGTCTTCTTCGTTAAACATGTAAATTTCCAGTTTCATTTTATATAAATAGTATACTTTATATTGTCCTATATAAAGGTATTCGACGCAAAACGCCCCCGGCATGTAAACCGGAGGCGTATGTGTAAACCTGTAAATTATTGGTGTTTTTCGATAATTCCTTTGAGCGCATCTTTCGAGTTCAGACCAACCACTTTATCTACCGGTTGACCGTCTTTGAAGAAGATCAAAGTTGGAATGCTCATTACGCCAAAGCGGGAAGCTGATTCCGGATTTTCATCCACGTTAACTTTAGCAATTTTCACTGCATCGCCAACTTCTGTGGACAGCTCTTCCAGGATTGGAGCGAGCATTTTACAAGGACCACACCAAGGCGCCCAGAAATCAACAAGAACCGTTCCTTCGCCTTCTACTTCAGCGTTGAAGGATTGATCGGATACGTTAACAATAGCCATGAAATTGTCCTCCTTATATATACTTACGGTTTTATTTTAACCTGTAACGTCGTGAACGACACTTCCAGTATAACACAGGTACGTCAAACTTGTGAATTGAACGCTGCAATGTTCATCTTCCCAACATCAAATCTTCACAATTACAGGATGTAGCATACTAACTGCAAAATCTTTACAAACGCTTTCTTTTCCAAGTATACTAAAATTACTCCGGGTTTCAGCCCCTCCCATACGGGCAAGCTGTTTCCCCATAAGGAGGCAATAACATGGATGCAAATGTGCGGATCAGCGACCCGCGTGAACATGTGAACGAGGAACCCCGCAACGATCTATTTGATCTGATCGCGGGTGTTGCCGGCATGGCTGGCCTGATGACAGTGATCTTTTTCGGTATGGTTATCTTCAAATTCCTCACCGAATAGGACACTCACAGGTCTCACGCAGGACCAGAAAAGCCCGGTTTTCGCGACAATGCGAAAGCCAGGCTTTTTTTGGGACTACTTTAGCTTTTGATTGCAATCAGCTCAGCTTCTAAATCAAAAGCTTCACCGATAATTTGAAGATTAACCTTGTCCAGAAATGTTTCGTTCAAAATAGATCGGTTCAACGTTTGCCGCGCTGATTCTCACCCCGAACGGAGATAACATCCACAAATGGACGAATACGGTCCATCAAACGTTGACCTTTATTCATTTCCTCGCCGTCCCGATTGGTGAAACTAAGATGTTTCTCCAGCCCATCCAGATTGTAATTGGACGTATAGAACGTTGGTTTGCGATTCATCCGATAGTTCAGAATGGACCCCATCACATGATCCCGAACCCAAGGGTTCAGATTCTCTGCCCCGATATCATCAAAGATGAGCAGATCACAACTTTTCAAAATATCCGTCATTTCCTTCAGCTTCTGCCCTTCACTAATCATGGATTTCAGATCCTCCACAAAGTCAGGCATATAAATAATGACACCCGTGTGGCCTGCAACCGCCAGTTCATGCAACAGGTAACACATCAGAAACGTCTTGCCTGTCCCGAATGTCCCTTCCAGGAACAGTCCTTGCGGAGATAATCCGTTCTCCTTGGTCTCCCTAATATAACGAAGCACCTGATTCACTGCCGGAGCACGCATCCGATCCTTGCCCATGATCTCCACGTCGTTGTATCCGGCACTGAGCGCACGCTCGTCCACATAGAAACTGCGAATGCGTTGCTTAATGATATGTTCATTTTGCCGGGCGATATGTTTGGAACAAGGCGCTTTTATATCTATGATTTCGGGTTTACCGTTAAAATGTTCTACTTCCAGTTTGCAAAAGTGGCCCTGAAAATCGTTAGGGCAGTTGTCGAGTCCTGGGCAATTCGCACAGTTCTTTGAGTCTTTGGCGTACTGAAACAGCTTGCTCAGATCGGTCATGAGCTGTGCATCTTGCAGTTCAGGATGACCTGCGCGGAATTCACGTACATACGGATTTTCCATCAATTCCGCCGCAATCCGCCGCGATTGCTCACGAAAGGCAGGGTTCAGCTGCTGAAGCAGTCCTCCCAAGGATTCCATGGCTTCAAGCCCCCTTAATGTTTCAATATAGAATGAACAATGAAGTGTACCTGTGACCATCTTGATGGCATAGGAACTTTCGATCATTTGCAATTCTACTGTTCATTCTATAGAAAAACAACCAATAACTCAACTCATAGATCTGGTAAATAGCGTAACCCTTCTGCCACCGTACGTAATGCCTAGTTTATAGTACACTTGCAGTCCTGTACCTTTTAGTGTGTGTTCAAAAGTCTGTTTTTCGACTCTTTAAACAACTTTGATCAGCGGCGCAAGCCGACAGTAACGATCTCGCATGAATCTGTCTGTATGTTCCATTCCTTGGTGGCAAATGATAATGTTGATGCCTCTTCTATGCTGTTGAGATGAAGTATTTCGCCCTCTTCCTCCAGGATGTTGCTTTTGTATGCCGTTTCGAATGGCTGCGGATTCGCTTGTGATGTTGCAAGCTTCAACGTGGCAGAGTCGGTGGTCATATTGAACCAGCGTAACATGACATCGCCGGAATCCTCATTTACCTTGAGTGAAGAAAATGCTAAACCGTCTCCTTGCCATGCAAACGGTGTGTTACTAGGTGTCAGATAACCTGGGTGTACTCCAGTCTGTGCCAGCGTCCAAGGAACCTGGAACTGATAGGCCTCGATATATGCACCTGACGCTGCACCATTGCCATCATGCGGAATGATCTCGATCTGAAATGTATGTTCACCAAGGCATTGTGCTTCAGGTGTCGGGAACAAACCCCAGTCTCCGAGTTCGCCCACAGCACGAAGCAGCGTTACGGCGATGGTGTTACGTCCATCTTGAAGGACTTCATATTCATTCAGACCCAGATTGGCTACGACCAATCCGGCGTCCTTTTCACTCACATCCACAAAATTCTGTTGATGCTGTGTATTGCTTGGATTTTGCCACTCCGGTGCAGGCTTGTTATCACGCGTTGCAACTTCGAACATGGAATCCACATGATGAACCCCAGATACCAGATCGGTTGGGAAAAGAGAACGTACCCGGTGATCCTTCGCCTGATTGTTGAAGGTTGTTTCTATTTGCACGCCTTTTCCACTACGACTAAGCGATACAACCGTGCGGATCTGGAGCGGAATCATTTTAGTTGAACGCTGGGCTTTACGGTATGGATAATAAATCAGCTCCCGTTGTTCCTGATCCAGCATCTCATCCGCAGACTCCGGTATTTCCCAATGATGAATCACTTCAAACGAGGCTAAGTATGATGTATCCTCTAGGACCCGAATCTCGGCCTGAAGCTCGTGTGTTGTTCGCGCCACTTCATTCTCTGGTTGCTTGAACATGTATTCATTACCGATATCACCCACATTTTCGTATACGCCAAGGTCCTTGTAAGTCCGGCCTGTCCGTTTATCTGTGAGTATGAATGAACCATTGTCTGCAATCGTGACGATCAAATATTGATTCTCCATGCCACGTTCACCACGCAACAAGGTATTTATTTTCGATGGAGAGCCACTCTTTGAATGATCCACAAAGTTGACCAATGCATAGGTTTTTAGTCCAAATGCAGCTACATTTTCTGTTTCAAAACGAATACGTACTCGCCGACAACTATACGGTTGGCGGAAGCGATCATCCGGCAGATCATAGCCAAATTGCAGACCCAGATCCTCCACCGTACATGGAATGGGGTTACCATTTTCATCTACAAGTACGCGGTCTGACAGGTCAACGGCTTTCATCTGCGTCGCCATCTCTTCCAACGTATGTCCATCCCGGAAATACAACCGAGCCGCGTCCAGTTCCATCTGAACTACACCGCTGCGTTCCCAACCCGTTGTATTAAATACCACAACAGGTCGAGCCTGCTCGCCGTAACGCTCAAATATGGAGGTATCGACAGCTGTAGTAATCTGGCTGGTGCTCTCTTCAATTAAAACCTCTGCTACATGACGGCTCTTATCAAACCGTGTCACCATCTCGCGATGCACCTCATCCACACTGCATCCACAGATGCTGTCATGCGGATGATTTTGCATCAGCGTTTTCCAGGCATACGTCAGTTGATCATGTGGATAGGCATGTCCAAGCAGATAGGCGTAGGATGCCAGGGGTTCAGCCACTTTTTCCAGCATAGTCTGGCCCAGCTGGTTCATCTGTTTCAGATACACACGAGCCGAGGCGGTGTTCACCAGGGTTCCCCAGCCATCGGTACGCTGACTGCGCAGTTCGCCTTTGACCGTGGACAGTTCATGTTCAGACGATGCTCTCAAAGCTTCCAGATAATTCGGAAAGTTGGAGTGAATGAACTCGATATCGGGATGTAATTGTTCAGCCATGCGAATCGCTTCTGGCAGATCTCGCTGAATCGGCTGGTGATCACATCCGTTCATGTACAACAACTCATTGGTCGATGCATATTTCTCGGCATCTGCAAGCTTGGTTTCCCAGAACTTGCGGGCCGATTCCTCGTCTACAGGAACTTCATTTCCGTTGGAGTACCAGTTGGCAAACAATACGCCGAGCACTTTTGATCCGTCTGGTCCTTCCCACATCAGCTCCGAGAAGCTTGATTCATATCCGGCATCCGATACCGTATTATTAAATCCCGTCGGCTTCACACCACGTCCAAAAAACACATTATCAATGCCTGATTGCTGCATCAGCTGTGGAGTCTGCCCGACCAATCCAAATGTATCGGGAAAGTAACCAATTTTCGAAGGGGTGCCGTAACGTTTGGCGTCCTTATGTCCAACCTGCATGTTGCGCACATTGGCTTCTCCGCTCGTCAGAAACGCATCCTGCAAAATGTACCATGGTCCAATCACAATCCGCCCATTGCGGATATGTTTCTCCAGTCGTTCCTTCTGCTCCGGTCGAACCTGAAGATAGTCATCGATAATAATCGTTTGTCCATCCAAATAAAAGCTTTTATAGTCCGATCCCTCATCAAGCTGATCCAACAGTGAATCGACGAGCCGAATAAGACGCATATGATGCTTCTCATACGGCAAGTACCATTCCCGATCCCAGTGGGTATGCGAAATAATATGTGCTCTCTTTTTTTTGGTCATCGTGTTATCCCACCTCTTTCCTCTTGTTGTACAATCTCAACCTCATCAGGGCGATACACCGCAGTCAGCTTTCCGGAAGTATCCGTGGCAAACAGCACCGAACGATTTTTCTCCAGTTGGAACGCATACGATACACCTGTACGTTGATCTCTCACATGAACTTCATGGTTAAAGGCAAACTCCGATACAAATACATACAGATTTCCTTTTGGAAAACTCAGCTTCCGGCCATAGATCCCTGCAATATCTCCGCCAGATATCCATTCTAACTCCTGTTCAATGCCCGAAATTTCAGTCGCATAACGATACAATTCAGCAAGTGGCTCGTCCCGTCCATTTAACTCGAGCGGCAGTGGAGTCCAGATTAATTTCCCTTTGCCCAAAGGCAGAACGTGTACTTCATCTGCTGTACCTTTATCCCCATGAAGCAACGTCTCCTTTGCCACCTCGGCGATACGACGCCGTCCATAGGTCACCCGGTGATTCACGCCATTAATATTCAGCAATTCTTCCCGTTGCACATTACCCAGACTCCGTTTGCCTACGATATGATCGGCCCGGTCAGTTGCCTTCCAGTATGCGTCCAGTCCCAGCGGCCCTGTAATGAGCAGGCTCGTGCCTTCCTTCTCCGCAAACGTGAGCAATTGTTGAAGTGCATCGCTCTCCATATTGTGCGGACTCGGTACGATAATCAGCTTCGGCGGCTGCTGCTCCAACGCTTCCAGATGATATTCGGATAACGCACGGAATGGAAATTTCAGATCATAAGACATCACGCGAGTAAGCTTTGTTGTGGCATCATAGGCGAGGGCACGGTTGGAGAAGTCATTGGAATACGGGAACACCACTGCAATATCCTCCAGATCGCGGTCTTCAAAGAGATCACGAATGCCATCCATGAATCGGCCAAAATCATAAGACACATCCGCCTCGGGTTTCTCCGTACCATCTGCACGAAGGGCCCCAATATGGGACTCATTGGCATTATCCATATAGAAGTTGGTGTTCCAGATCCATTGCACGGCGCCAGCGCCACCTGTCGAGAAAGCATAGGCGTACTTGCGTTCGAGAATGCCACGAAGCTCTTCTTCCGTACGTTTGGCTCGCCCATCCGGGGTTTCCACATACATGATGCCCGTCTCCTGAATGAGATTTGGTTTATGTGGCGTTTTAGCGAAAATACCATCCCAGATCAGATCATCGTTCAACCACCAGGAATGCACGGTTGTATAATCCACTTCACGTTCATAGAAGAACGGAGAAGGACGCTGTGCACCAAGGGCTTCGTCCTGTCCCACGGTAACCAGATGATTCGGTACCATATCCTTGATCGTACCTACAAGCTCTCTCGCCCAACCATTGTGCATCTCCATAGAGAAGAGACAATAATCGAGCCAGCGTGTTCCTTTTTTGGCCTTGTGCATGTCCTGTACATCAAAGTTAATCTCTTCTGCCTCCGGGATCACCGCGGCTGCAAAATTGGGGAGCTGTTTCGGTGACATGTTCCATGCCTCCTGCAACGCTTCAATCGTCTCATGACGTTGCTGAAGCCACTCGACATAAGCCTGCTGTTCATACGAATCTCTTGCCGAGCGTGGGCCAGCCGAGAAGATACGTACTGGATCAAACATCGATGGCTCGTTAATCAGATCCCAGTCCACATGTGTTGTATGCGTGTGACGACTAACGATGCTGCGGATAAAACGTTTCTGAGCCTCGACACTCTGCGGGTCCAAATACGGATTCGTGCCTTCCCATGTCTCTGGTGTAAAGGAGAAGAAAGTGAACGTGACCTGTAAGCCGTGACGTTTCGCCGTTAAAATAAATGCATCAATGGCACGAAGCACATCCTCTGCCATATGTCCGTCCACCTGCATCATGTTGCGATAGGCGGTCCAGATTCCCGTCCGAATCCAGTTAATGCCGGCTTTTGCCATCTGGGCCATGTCTCGATCCCAAACATCCGTATTCGGCAGAAACAGAAATTTCCGTGCCACATCGGAGGTCATGTAGGTCATGCCCACAACTGGGAGAGGACGTCCGTCTTTTACAAAATAGTCCCTGCTGCGGGTAATCACTTCCCCTTCTGCCAGCAGTGCAGCATCCTGTCCCCAGAAGCCTTGACGCAAGGTCCGAACTTCACCGTCAGGAGCCTGCGCGTGGCATACGATCCGATACAGCCCACTTTCAATGGATACCGGGAGAAGTATACGTTCGAAACGCTGCTCACCGGAAAGTTCCATCTCCAGTCGATGGCTCCATACCTTCTCCGTCGTGCCACTTGTGCGATCTTCATGCTCGACTGTTATGTCGAATGCCCACAGCTCGGACTCGGTAAGTCTGTTGCCTGCTCGCTGTAAAATCTGACCTTGAAGTGTGAGTACCGCCCGCTCATCTGGCTCATACGAAGCATAATTCGTTTTGAGGGATAACTCAGTTACACCTTGCGCACAGAATTGCGCCCATTTCACAATCTCGGCAGCGCCATCCTGCGTCCAGAATGAGGTGGTCAGCGGCAGATGTACAAACATCCAGCGTGAACCTACGAAAGTCCCGCGCGAGTTTTCCCACAGAACGACCGGAGCGGCGACACTGCGCCCGTCTTTACTCATGCCACGAAGCAATGGATAAATCTGCGTACTCATCGGTCCTGATGACCCCATCTGGTGGGGCAGATCACTTGTTTTGGTTGTATGTGGAACCAAATTCCATGTATCTGCCTTCTCAAACAGCCCCTCTTTCCCAGTGAGAAGCGGGATCTGTTCGGATGAAGTGTACGATTGCACATTGGCAGAAGATACGTTCAGTGCCTCATGAATATAGAGTTCCTGATGATACGCGGTCTGCTCGGACTCTACAACCCATGCCCCATTTTCATATCGAACCGGACGTTTGAAGGGTGCGCCCCACACACTGATCAGGCTTCCGCCCTGATGCAAGTAAGCTGCAATCTTCGTCCAGGCGGACTTGGGAAAATAGGGTGCATGCAGATTGACCAGACATCCTTCACCTGCTGTGGTCTTCAAAGCCTCTGCGAGTTCTTCGGCGTTTACAACGGTGATCTCTTTGACTGCTTTCCATGTATTCAGAGCCTGTTCAGTTGGAAAAGCACCATCCAATGGAAACGCAGGATCAGCGAAGATTATCAGCTTTTTATCATGAGGTTGCATACTCATAACAGGCCATCCTTCATGGATCTATAGACCAACTGGGAGAACAGGCTGTTGGACCATGCAAACCATTTTCGTGTAAAAATCGTTGGATTATCGGCATGGAAGCCTTCATGCATATAACCTGTATCTGCATCTGTCGCTTCAAGCATGCGAATAATCTCCAGTTTCTCCTCGGAAGACTGCGCAGTCAGTCCTTGCATGGACAAGCCCATATGCCAGATATAATTCGGCGGGGTGTGCGGGCTACCGATTCCTTTGGCAACCTTGCCTTCATAATAGAATGGGTTCTCTTTGCTCAGGGCAAAACGGCGCGTATTCTGGTAGATCGGATCATCCGCTGTGACGTAACCCAGATATGGGATGGACATGAGTCCCGGTGTACCCGCATCGTCCATGAGACAGTGGTTGCCATAACCGTCCGTCTCGTACGCATAGATCGGTCCAAATTCCGGATGACGATAAATACCATACAACTGAATGCCGTGATCCACGTCCTGCTCCAGATCCTTCAATTCCTGCAAAAGTTCCATATCCCGGAACACCCACTCGGCAAACTCCTGCATTTGACGCAGAGCGACAACCGCGAACATGTTGCCAGGGATATTGTAGTGGAAATCACACGCATCATCACTGGAACGGAAACCGGACCAGATCATCCCCGTGTAGTTGACTGGCATACCTTTTCCGTGATTGCGCAGGGAATCTGTTGGGATGCCGTTATTACGAGTAAAGCGATATGGAGATTGTTCCATGTGATGCTGTTCGACTTTGAACAGGTCCACAATTTTACGCATCGCTGCCTTGAAGCTTGAATCGAAAATGTCGGTCAGCTCGGTTTCCTTCCAATATAAATACGCCAAACGTACAACAAAACATAATGAGTCAATCTCAAATTTGCGTTCCCACACCCAAGGCGACATCTCGGTTTCGTCCGTGGTGTTCCAATGCCAGTCGTTAGCAGTCTCATTGAAGGCATTGGCATATGGATCGATGTGAACATACTGGATATGACGTTTAATCAGCCCACCAATAATGCGTTGCAGGTCCTCATCTTCTTTTGCAAACGGAATGTAATGTACCACCTGCTCCACGGAATCACGCAGCCAGGAAGCCGGAATATCTCCTGTGATCACAAACGTAGTGCCATCCTCCATCAACTTGGTTGTTGTTTCGATGGTATTGGGGAAGCAGTTTTTGAATAATTGAAGCAGCTTCGGTCGGTGAGCCAGTTTCTGTTCTGCTTCTTCGAGCACGGCCTGAATGGATTGTGGCAAAGCAACAGGTGGCATGGGTATTTTGGGTAATCTGAACTGTTCCATGGATGAGTGCAACTCCTTAAACAAATTGAATGGTATAGCTAAAAAGATAAACCCATTAACTGTACACTAGGACACTACGATTGCAGTACCATCTTCCGATCGCTGTTATCCCCAGATTTTTTTTGATTCCCTTCTCTAAAGGGAAAATCCGGGGATAAAGGCGAACGCTTCGCTTCTCCATCTGGTTCTGCACTCTCCGTTATGTGTACATGTTTAAGTTCATCTTATATAGCTCAAAAATATTTCAAAAAGGTTTACCGCAGTAGCACGGTTTGTATTTCGTAAGGTTTAAAAGATAATGTAATCTGGCCATTGGTATGGGCCAGTGGTTGGACGGGTTCTTCCAGTGCGTTGGAGTGATACGCCTGTTCAAAGGCATGTGGCCATTGCAATGTGATGGTTTCGCGTTTGCCTGATGATTCATAGAAACGAAGGACTGTTCCGTGCCCATCCTCTGCCATTTTGACCGTATCGAGAATGACGTGATTACTATTAAAGTTAATCCAGGAGCCTGTTGCTGGACTTACAGGTGCCTCAATTGCAGTTGTATCTGCAATTAGATCGACTCCAGTCCCTGTGCTTGGCTGTACCTGCTCTATCTGGTGCTCTTGTTGTATCTGACCCTTTTGTTGCACTTGGTTCACCTGCTGTACCGTCACCTCATGATTTAACTCGGCAGCCTGACGTACGGTGTGTGCAGTTCGCCAGTCACCGTCGTGTGGGTAGAGGGAATAGGTGAATTCATGTTCTCCCAGATCGGCTGTGCGATCAGGCCATTTGGGTGCACGCAGTAGGGACAAACGAATAGTGCTTCCCTGCACGTCGTACCCGTATTTGCAATCATTGAGCAGACTCACGCCGTATCCATATTCGGACACATCCGCGAAGCGATGTCCACAGACTTCATACTGCGCTTGTTCCCAGCTTGTGTTGCGATGTGTTGGGCGTTCCAGTGAGCCAAATGGAATTTCAAATGTTGCCTTGGAGGTCACCACATCAATCGGGAAACCAACTTTCAGAAGTTTGTGATTTTCGTTCCAGTTCACCTGTGTCTGGAAGTCGATACGTCGTGAATCATGATAAAAGACGATATCTTGTGTGATTTCCGATTGATGTAGCTTCCAATGGAAACGCAGGATATCCTTCGTTGTACCCGCCAGCACCAGCTTTTTCTCCAACAGTTCCACTTCGCCAGCAATCTGTTCTTCATAACGACTGTCGATATCCCATGCATCCCAAAGCGTTGGACGATCGTGGAAGAAGTGAAGTTGATTGCCTCGTTCACCCGGCTTCAACATCTCACGCTCTGCGGTTTTATCCCACAGGCGGGTGATCTCCCCACGTTCATTGAACTGCACATGATAAAAGGCGGTATCCCATGTATCATTAAAGGTTGGTTGTGCGGCAAGGGCGGTCATTTCCCGTACATTCGTTTCCCTTGTATTTTCCGGTACAAGCCAAATCGTTTTATATCCAAACGCCGGAATGTCTGTCACGAGAATAGACATGCTGCCATCCTCCCAATCCATCCGCAAGCGCTGGCCTTTTTCATCGATGCCGTAGCGATCCAAGCCATCCTGCACAGGAAGTTGAACGACTGCACTCCGTTTCCAGCCCAGGCTGTTGAATACAACATAGGCTACTGAACCTTCCGGTCCCTCTGTGTTGATACCCGTTGTCAATGCAGCAATGCCTTGATCCAGTCCGGTTCTGCCCAATTCAAATACCTGAACATATTCCTCATTCGAAGTGACGTAGGACTCCGTAATTGCCGAGCCCGGTATAATATCGTGGAATTGATTCAGCAAAATTAATTTCCAGCCTTCATGCAGTGCTGAACGCACTTCAGCTTCTGCATCTGCCTCCATATCTGGCAGAGCGAGTGTATTCCACAGCTCAGCTTCTCGATACAGAACCTCCGCTTTCCGGTTGTTACGCTTATTGCGCGCATGGGTCGTATAGGTTCCCCGATGTAACTCCAGATACAGATCGCCATGCCACTTCGGAAGTACAGGTTGCTCCTTTTCAATTCCGGCAAAGAAAGCTCCAGCTGTGCTATATCGGCTCGCAGGCTGACCTACCATCAGGTCTGCGCGATCCACATACTCCAGCATCTCGCGTGTTACACCACCGCCGCCATCACCGTGTCCGTATAGAAGCATATGCTCCGGATGAGTTGCTTTCTCACGGTAGGACTGCCAGTGATCATGAATGTCCTTCGGCAGGGTGTGTTCGTTAACCCCATGATTGAGGTAGGACAGGATCGGTGTGCCGTCAATACCCACCCAGTGGAAGAGATCGTATGGAAACACATTTGTGTCGTTCCATCCGAGCTTTGTTGTCATGAAATATTCCACATTGCCATGCTTCAAAATCTGTGGCAGGGAGGCACAATACCCAAACGTATCCGGCAACCATTCAATCTGTGATGTCTTGCCAAACTCCTCCATATAGAAACGCTGACCATATAACATCTGGCGAATCAGGGACTCCCCGCTCGGGATGTTCAGATCTGGCTCAACCCACATGCCGCCAACCAGTTCCCAGCGGCCTTCTACAATCCGCTGCTTCACCCGCGCGTAAAGCTCGGGATCATGCTCCTTCAGAAACGCATATAGTAAGGGTTGGCTCTGGGAATAAACATAGTCCGGATATTCATTCATGAGTGCATCCACGGTGGAGAAAGTACGGCTCGTTTTGCGTACCGTCTCACGTACAGGCCACAGCCAGGCAATATCAATATGGGACTGTCCCACCATATGCTCCAGACCTTCCGCGTTTCCGCCAATCTCACGCACATGATGCTTCAGATTATTCTCAATCTGACGAATACCCTCTCCCTGCTCAATCTCTTCTGCTGACATGCCTACAAATTGATCCATCGCACGATACACCAGTTCTAACAGGCGAACCCGCCGAAAGTCACTTTCCGGTAGCAACACAGCCGAATCACGGACAATAATGACGGTATACATCAGACTACGAACCGCTTCATTGGGTCTCACCAGCAAGCTCGTAATTGATGTGATTGGCGGCTGAATAACCGCCTGTTGATTCAACGGGTCTACAGGTTCAGGCACCGGATCAAACATCTCGATCTCCAGTTCTGGAGCGTTTCCGACTTTGGATGGATCAAGCGTGACGTAGGTATGATTGCGATCAAGGCCCTGATAAGAGTTCCCATTTACCCGAAGCAAGCCTTCTCCGCCTGTCTCAAATACAAGCCCATAAGGTGTTTGCTGCCATGTAGCAGGAATCTCCAAACGTGTTCTGAAAAAATAAGTCGTTCCCTGTTTGCTCGGAAAACGCTCAAAATCTTGCCCTTCGGGGTACTCACCCTGATCCTCATACTGTCCTGGCACATGATAATAAGCGCGGGTAATGTCCCAGTTGCGCAGCTGTAATTGCTCCAGCCACTGATGTTCGGACAACTCGCGAATAAATCGTCTGATACGTTCCAACGTCTTACGCCTCCCTTACAGTCAGTTCGGCTATTTGCGTATCGTTTACGCTGCTGCCGATATGAATATGGAATTGTCCAGGTTCAACGACAGGCTTCAAATCACGACCAATATACTGCAGCTGCTCGGCCCCGATGTGGAATTCCACGGTCTGTGTCTCTCCCGGCTCCAGGTTCACTTTTGCAAACCCCTTCAGTTCCTTGGCCGGACGAGTTAGTGAGCTGACCATGTCAGAGATGTACATCTGTACAACTTCTGCACCTGCATAACGGCCAGTGTTGGTCACATTCACCGATACCTTAACTGAATCACCAGCTGTCATGGACGCAGCACTCAGTTTCGGCTCGCTGTACTCAAATGTGGTATAACTCAGTCCGTATCCAAATGCATAACGTGGCTCCAAATCCTCTTCCAAATACCTTTTGCCTCGGGACCGTTTGCCGTTATAGTAGATCGGTAACTGACCGACATGCTTCGGAATGGAGATCGTCAATTTACCCGATGGATTCACATCACCGAATAAAATATCTGCAATGGCATGCCCGCCCTCTTGGCCCGGATACCACGCCTCCAGAATTGCATCGGCATGTTCATCCACCCAAGGTTCAGTGATGGGACGACCATTAATGTAAACAACGACAAGTTTCTTGCCGAGCTTGTGAATCTCCTGAATGAGTTCCAACTGTACTCCGGCAAGCCCCAACGTCATCCGGTCGATCCCTTCGCCACACTCCATATCATTCCAAGAATTATCGGACACATTGGAAGCACCCGTCTTCAGATCGATCGTTCCTTCTCCAAAGTCACGCGCACTGGAGCCACCAACCACCATAATGACTGTATCTGCCTGGCTGGCAACTTCAAGGGCACGCTCGAATCCTTCTTTCGAATCACCTTTGATCCGGCAGCCTGGTGCATATAACACCTGATCTGTACTGCTGTCACCAGTCAAAGGGCCAACAGAACTCTTCTCCGTTTGCCCATCCACATGATTAGCCAGCTTACTGCGAATCCCATCCAGTACCGTCGCCACTTTCGACTTCGGTTGCGGAGATGTGTAATCGCCCAGTTGATTGTAGGCCTGATCCGCATTTGGGCCGATCACAGCAATCCTGCCCACATTTGCTAACGAGAGAGGTAACGTGTCAGCCTCATTTTTGAGAAGTACAACCCCTTCCGCAGCCAACTGGCGTGCCAGTTGAATATGCGCTTCACTTCCAATTACTTCTGCTGCCCGATCGGCATCCACATAAGGCTGTTCGAATAAGCCCAGTCTGAACTTCAACGCCAGCACGCGAGAGGTAGCCTGATCCAGAACCTGCATATCAAGCTTGCCTTCTGCCACCGCCTGCACCAGATATTGCCCAAACATCTCACCGGACATTTCCATATCGATGCCTGCCTCAATCGCCTGTACGGAAGCTTCCATTCCATCTGCCGCGACATCATGCCCACTTGCCAGCATGTTGATCGCACCACAATCCGTAATGACCAGACCGTCAAAGCCCCAATCCTTACGCAAAACATCTTCCAGCAATTCCGTATTCACGGTGCAAGGCGTGCCATCAATTTCGTTATATGCTGGCATGATCGACGCAGCGCCCGCTTCCACCGCTTTGCGGAATGGATAGAGATCCACTTCCAGCAGCTCGCGCCAGCCCATATGTACAGGCCCTGCATTACGTCCGCCTTCTGAGCTGCCATAACCAACAAAATGTTTCAGCGTTGCCGCTACTGTATCTCCACGGTCAAGACTTTCACCCTGAAGCCCTTCTACGGAAGCAACTGCCAGCTCTCCAATGAGAAACGGATCTTCACCGAAACATTCCTCCGTACGTCCCCAGCGCGGATCACGCACAACATCCAGTACCGGAGAATAGGTGACCGCGCCACCTTGGGCACGTGTCTCCCTTGCTACTGCCTGGCACATCTCCCGATACAGATCCACATTCCAGGTGCTCCCCAGTAAAAGAGGGACAGGATAGACCGTTCCGTCAATAGCCATATGACCATGCGAGCACTCTTCCCCGATCAGAATGGGAATCCCCAGTCTGGAATGTTCTATTGCATAACGTTGAATCAGATTGACCGCCTCAGCGCCTTCTCTGGCGGATAGTCCATTTTCCAGCGTAACGCCCGTCCACGGATCTGCGCGAAGTGCACCATAGAGGGAGCCGATGCCCCCATTTTCCACTTGCTGTTTAAAGGACTCATTTAACGTGATGTTCCCTTGATCATTCGTATATGTTTGCCAGCCAAATGGCTGCGTAAGTTGGGCTACTTTTTCTTCCGTAGTCATCAGGCTAAGCAGGTGTTGTACCCGTTCCTCTACGGATTTGCTTTGGTCCTTATAAGTCATCAATCTGCATCTCTCCAATCCTATAACGTGATCCGGTTATTCTTTGACCGCGCCCACCGTCAGACCCTGTACGAAATAACGCTGGAAGAACGGATAAGCGAATATAATTGGCAACGTAGCAAGCACAACCATCGCCATTCGGGACGTATCCTGCGGAATGGACTGCATGGCTGCCAGACTCATCGAACTGTTAGCAGAGTTCTGCTGGATAAATTGAATACTCGACTCAATCCGCATTAACATAGATTGCAGTGGTACCAGATTCGGATTATCGATGTATAACAGCGCATTGAACCAATCATTCCAGTAACCGAGTGTACTGAACAACCCGATGGTTGCCAGTCCCGGCAAGGAGAGTGGAACCACGATTTTCATAAAGGTATAGAACTCACCGGCGCCATCAATCTTCGCCGATTCAATGACTGCATCCGGTACACTGGTGGAGTAGAATGTACGCAGGATCATAATATAGAAGGCATTCATCGCCAGCGGCAGAATCAGTGCCCATAACGTATCTTTCAACCCGAGCAGCTGGGATACGACCATATAGGTTGGAATCATCCCGCCGTTGAACAGCATGGTAAGAATTGCAAAGATGGAGAAAAATCTCCGATATCTGAAGCTCTTGCGGGAAACCGCATACGCATACAGCGACATGAGAATCAGACTGATGATGGTACCAAGTACCGTCACCAGGATGGTAACTCCATACGCCCGCAGTAGCGTGTCCCCACTCTGCCAGACAAACTGATATGCCGCGAGACTCCATTCTGCCGGAATCAGACGATACCCATCACGGGCCAGTGCTTTCTCGTCTGTAAACGAGATGATGACTACAAATATAAAAGGAAATACACAGATCAGAGCGAATAGACCTGCGATGATGTTCATGATCACGTTCCATCCGTTGGATACGTGGTGGAAGTCGCGTTTTTTAACGAGCCTTGCTTGAGCCATAGTGGTTCACTCCTTTCCCTGTCCTAGAATAGGCTGCTGTCTTTATCTACTTTGCGAACAACATAGTTGGAGATAATAACAAGCACAAAGCCCACCACGGATTGATACAATCCCGCTGCTGTACTCATGCCGATCTCACCACTAGTTTTCAAACCTCGATATACATACGTATCAATAACATTTGTCACGGAATATAGCGTACCCGAATCCCTTGGCACCTGATAAAAGAGTCCAAAGTCGGCATAGAAAATGCGGCCTACGGCCAGCAAGGTCATAATCGTGATGATGGGCGACAGCAACGGAATCGTAATATTGCGAATCTGCTGCCATTTGCTTGCTCCATCAATCATGGCTGCTTCATACAGTGATTTATCAATTCCCAGAATGGAAGCCAGATAGACAACGCTGCTATAACCGATGGTTTTCCATAACGCTACGAATACCAGAATATACGGCCAATATTTCGCCTCAGAGTACCACTGAATTGGTTCCATCCCAAACCAGCCGATAATCTGATTCAACATCCCGCGGTCCATGCTCAAGAAGCTGAATGCGAAGTAACCAACGATAACCCAGGATAGAAAATACGGCAGAAACATGCCGGTTTGATACAGTTTGGCGAGTCGTTTATTCACAAGTTCCGAGAGCAGGATTGCCAATGCCACAGCAAATACCAGTCCGAGGAAGATAATGGCGATGTTATAAAAGAGGGTATTGCGTGTAATGAGCCATGCGTCACTAGTGCTGAAAAGGAATTTGAAATTGTCCCAGCCAACCCATTCACTCTTCATCAGACTTGCCCAGAACCCTTCACGGCTGAATCGATATTCTTTGAAAGCAGCCACTGTACCCACGAGTGGCAAGTAGGAGAAGAAGAAGAACCAGATGGCGCCTGGTAGCACCATGAGCAACATGACTCGGTTTCTAATCAGGTTTTTCAAAAATGTAGTCATTGTGGAGATCCTCCTTCAGGCTTGAATGAAAAAGGACCGGACGCGATAAGCAGCCGCCCGATCCTTACGATGTACTGTTACTTGTTTTCCGCTCTCCAGGCATCCAGCTGGCTTTGGGCTTCAGCCATTACTTTCTCCAGTCCGGCTTGATTGAACTTCTCAATCACTTGATCCAGATTGGCTGCCGGGTCCAGTGTACCTGTCATCAGTGCTGCCCAATATTGCTCTTTCACGTTCTGTACCGCCGTCAGTTCGGACGATACATTGCTTGCATCAAAGTTAAAGCTGAGGATCGGGGAATTGACACCTTCAGCGTTAAACTTCTTGAACTCATCCCATTTGTTATCCGGGTCATTGCTGTTCAGATAGAGCAGCATGTTGTTCCCAAGGGAGTATGAAGGCATATCGTAGTTTTTCGATTCAGGCAGATTTTCCATATGCGTGTCATCCACTTTTTTGTAGTGTGTGCCCTCAATACCGGAGTCCACCATATTACGCAGCACAGGATCTGTATTGAGCAGGTTCAGGAATTCCATCGCTTTCTCCGGATATTCCGAGTTGGCCGAGATGGCCATGATGGAGCCTTGTACAGATGTATTCGTTATAATTGCTTCACTTGCAGGTGTTGAAACGACTTGATAACCGTAACTTGCAGACCATTGATTGTCCGCGAGCGGCTGAGTCTGTGCACGATCCAGGAACCAGTTACCCGATGTTGTCAGGTCGTTCGTGGAACCTGTTGTCGCCGCTTCTGCCGATACATAACCAGCCTTGTAGTATTTGTGCATCGTGGTAAGTGCTTCTTTCATTTCAGGTGTTTCCAGTATGTTTACAAGCTTATAGTCTGTTGTATCCAGCTTGATTGCCATTGGCAGATTCTGAATGACATAGTCATAAGGCACGTAAGGAACATAGTTTTTATCCATGGCAAATGGTGTTACACTCGCCTCGTTTTCCTTAATTGTTTTGAGCAGAGGCTCCAGACTGTCTAACGTACGAACGCCAGAGATGTCCAACTTGTATTTATCAACCAGCATTTGGTTAAAGCGCCATACCTCTTGTTGTGGCAACTCTTTGTTGGCTGGAATTCCGTAATTGTGTCCATCTACCTTGGAGCCGCTGAGGAATGCAGGATCAATGGTCTTGGTAAGATCCTGACCGTATTCAGCAAGCAGGTCATCCAGTTCGAGGAATGCACCTTTTCTGGCATTTTGTACATAATCGAATCCACCAGAAGAAGTGAACAGAATGTCCATTGGCTCACCGGATGCTACGTTAACCTGCATCTTCTGCGGGTAGTCACCCCAGTCAACCATCTTCATCGTTACCGTGGCATTAATTTTCTCTTTGGTATACTTGCTCACTTCTTCCATCACTTTGTTGAC
Organism: Paenibacillus sp. FSL K6-1122; assembly: GCF_037977015.1. Lineage (NCBI taxonomy): Bacteria > Bacillati > Bacillota > Bacilli > Caryophanales > Paenibacillaceae > Paenibacillus > Paenibacillus sp. FSL K6-1122. Next base: position 5,833,291 of record NZ_CP150272.1, read on the forward strand.
GTCTTTCTGAGGGGTACCGATGGTATACCAGATCAACTCTACCGCGTCATCTCCAGCTCCCCCGGATTCTGAAGCATCTTTGCTTCCTCCACAGGCACTAAGAACAAGTGTAACGGCCATTAACAATGCAAGAACGAGTGAGAAGCGTTTTCTTTGTTTACTCATTTCTTTGATCCTCCCTTTTCGTGTTCCCTTAGGCTCTACTTACTAACTGCTTTAACCTTATCGAATGAAAGCATTTACAAAAAGAAGATAAACTTAAGTTTTCGAGGTACAAATTAAAGAGAAATCGTCCTTGGGCATCTATTTTGTACCTATTTAAATAAATCGCTTACATGAAAGAGACATGCCGGGTAACGTATGCCATGATTTTCATCCATGCCATTCCTGTTCCCGATATGTCTCTTGGCTCTCTGTCCGCATGGTTGGATCTACCCGTCACCGAATTAACCAAACACCTTGAAATCAGTCGGTGAAATTCCTACATATTTGCGGAACTGTTTATAGAAATACCCCGTCTCCCAATACCCTACATTTCGGGCGATCTCATGTACCTTCAGATTGGAATTGCGTAGTTGCTCCTTCGCACGTTCAATCCGGTATTTGTTGATATATTCGGCAAACGTCTCCCCGGTCTCCTTATGGAACAATTGTCCCAAATACACCGGATGCAGATGATAGTGGGCACCCAGCAGCTTCAGGGAAAGTTCTTCTGCGTAGTGTTTGTCGATATGCTGAAGCACCTGGTTTACAATTGGATTTTTCAGATCCTGCAATAGGGATTGGATCGTCTGCGACCCAACCTGCTGAAGCGCCCGCACGAGTTCATCAAAAGTACCACTGTCCAGTACAAGTTGAAGCCCTTGTTGGTATATGGCAGACTCATCCGAGTGTTTGATGCTCTCCAGTTCCATTTTGAAGCGAATCACAACTTCCAGTGCGGTATTCTGTAACTCCCCAGGTGTAAGCCCATCGCGATGCTGTTCAAAATCCATGCGAATCCGGTCGGCAAGTTGTTCTGTATTGCGGGATAGAATGAGTTTGGCATACTCCCTCCATTCAATGAAAAAGGTCGCCGTTGAACTTCCGCACCTTTCCAGCATGGCATGGTCGATGACTTTAAGGTCGGGATAAATCATCACATACTGGAGTGCTTTTTTGGCCTCGGCATAACTGGTCGGCGCATGGTATAACCCTTTCATCAATCTGCCTGCTCCAATGCGTGCCGCCGGATGGGTTACGGTTATCTCATCAGATAATGCCTGCAAGCCATCCATCAACTTCTGTTCCTCGTCACTCGTACCCTGAATATTGGCAATAATGACGATGTCTCCATCGATATCATGAAATACGTTCAGATGGCGTCTGTCTCTCAGCATCTCTTCTACACGTTCAAACATGCCAGGTACTTGCCCTTTGTCACGCAGAATGGCCACAGCAACGTCCGGTGCATCCAGCGAAAGGTTCATGAACTGGGCACGTTCTTCAAATTCGGTAGCTGCAATCTGTCCCGTAAGCCATCGATGAAGAATGTTATCTTTCAGAATCTGGATGCCATACGCATCATCGGCTTGAGGTGATACCGTATGATCCAGCTTGGAGGCGGTGTTGCTCAGCGTGGATTCCAGTTCCTCTACATTAATCGGTTTGAGCAGATAGTTTTCAATCCCCAGCTGCATGCCTTCCTTCAGATATTCGAACTCATTGAAACCACTGAGGATAATGACCTTAATCTCAGGTTTCACTCGCCTTGCTTCCCGAATCAGGTCAAGACCATTCATGAGTGGCATGGATATATCCGTGATCAGAATGTCCACAGGCTGAGAAGAGAGCGCTTGTAACGCCGCTTGTCCATTGCCCGCATGACTAACAATTTCCATTCCAAACGAAGACCAGTCCACAATATCGTATAAACCTTCAATGATGAATGGCTCATCGTCCACAATAAACACCTTGTACATATTACACACCTGTCCCTTCTGTATGTGGATAACGCACCCTGATTCGTGTTCCTTCTCCGAGGGTGCTCTCTATGGTGATACCGAACTCTGGCCCATACAGGAAGCGCAATCGACTATGGACACTGCGTAGCCCGAACATCTGACCAGACTCTTCAGGACGTTCCAGTTCTTCAAGGATTTCCGTCAGGCGTGCCGGATCAATGCCTTTGCCATTATCTTTGACTTCCACTTGCACCACATTATCCGTCTCTTCCACAACAATGGATAATCGGTTATCCGAACGTTCTGTTTGAATGCCGTGTACGACATAATTCTCAATAATGGGTTGCAGCGAAAGTTTGACCACAGGGTGTTGATAATATGCAGCATCGATCTGGATCGTATATATGAAAATATCCTTGTAGCGGATTCGGAATAACTCCAGATACAAGCGGCAAGCTTCCATCTCATCCTTCAGCGTATAATTTTTCTTTTGCTGTACCAGGCTCTTGAACAATACGGATAAACTATAGATCATCTCGCCAACATCTCTCGCCCCTTGGGATATCGCCCTCATCCGAATCACTTCAAGCGTATTGTAGAGAAAATGAGGGTTGATACGCGCCTGTAACGCGACCAGTTCGGTCTCCTTCTGTTTGATTTCGGCTTTGTAGACCCGTTCAATGTACAGATTCAGCTCGTCCAGCATATCGTTGAAGCTATGTGAGATCTGCCCCAGTTCATCATCTCGCGGATCGTCGATTCGAGCCGTCAAATTGCCATATTTCACTTTTTGGGTGAAGCGGATAATTCGACGGGTTCGTTTGGCAAAGTTAATAATGAAAAATGCCGGAACCAGCACGGCAAACAAAATACATACGATACTGATCGAGATGATGGTATTGCGAATACCCGCATAGGTTTCAGCCATCTCTTCTACCGGAACGGTGCCAATGACCACATACCCCTGATCAGCGGAGACAAACTTGTTCACATACATGTTCTGCTCCTTTTTCATTGAATCCATATCCGTCTGATCAAACAGGGAATCGGCTACATTCACGTAGGGGTACTTCTTCCCGTAATAATGATTGTTGGAGTCAAATAACACTGTCCCTTTCGCCGATAACACCACGATGTCTCCCTTGAGATTACTCTCGTAGTTATCCAGCGCATTACCGATTCCCTCCGAGTCAAAGAAGACAAGAAATTGGCCCAGATTCCGAAGAGTCTGTGTATTGTTAATTGGTACGCGGATGGAGTAGATCGCAGGGTCCCATTGATTAACCTCTTTGCGAATCCAGTAGTTGGGTGCACTGATATTGGGCGTTTCCATCGCCATTACGTCCGGAATATAGGAATGAGCTACATTGGCGTCCAGCTTGCGGAACTGCTTGTGTTGATTAAAGGTAGACAGATCCTGCTGCTCAGCGCTATACAACATGAGTTGGTTAATCTGCGAATTGCGATCCATAATATTTTGAAAATGTTTCAACACATCGGCCGAATAGTCATCCTGATTGGCGTAATATCCATTGGTCATGTGCTGAACATATTCAGCGTACGAATGATTCATCAGATAAGTAATGTTGGCGGAAAGCGCCTCATTCTGATGCATATCCCTCACCATGTTTTGCACCGATTCATACTGCTGATGAATGTACCGATCCACATGTTCCATCGCCGCTTTCTGGATCGCCAGTTCCCGGCGAATCGTGGAGTCGGACACCGACAGGAAGATGATATAAGACAATGTAATGATCGTGACAATCGATATCATCGAGAAAATCAGGAGCATTTTCATAAACATATTATTTTTGAAGAAATTATTGTAAACGCTAACAATTTTCAATTCGCATGTTCCCTCCGATGCTGTTTTCCTGACTTGAATTATACCATCAGGCTTCTGACATTAACTTGTCACCTGCAACTTTTCTTTAGTTTATATCTGTGTTTCTTTAATTTCACCCTATTTAAAAACGCTTTCATCCACTATCGTTAACCATAAGTTTAGCTTTGTGTAAAAGAATACCTTACATTCATTCCACTTGAAGGAGGAACAGCATGACACGCAAACTCAAAGCAAAAGGCATCATTCCCAAGGTCACTGCCATGGTCCTGACTACGGCTCTGCTTGGACAAGTTGTTGCATCATCCGTTTATGCCGGAGACACGCTCCCTTACACCGGTGAAAGCGCCAAAGGGATGAATCAGCCCTATCAACACGGGTACACCTCGGCCCAGATTCTGAACTGGACACCAGAAAGTGATATCCATGGTGATCTCCTTCGTGCCCATGTTCCCTTGCAGCCCCGTAATGAAGCGTTCGCTGCCACACAGGCTTATCCTGAGCTTAGCCCGGACACCCAACTGTTCACAATGAGTGGTGATTATGGCAATGCATTCTTCGATAGCACACCTTATACCAATGAATTCAGCCAGTACCTCTTCAATTATTGGCAATATACAGACTACTACAGCTATTGGCACGGCATGGCCTCTGCGGGAGTACCTGAGGAGCTATACGATCCGAGTAAAGAGTGGACGGAGAAATACTTCGAGTTTGGCATTTTGAACATTCCGAATCCGGCCTACACCAATGCAGCCCACAAAAATGGCGTTAAGTCCATTGCTAACATCTTTTTCTCGGACAATGACCGCGGGCCACAAACCTATAAACAAATGCTGATCCAAGATGAAAACGGTAATTTCCCTGTGGCCGAGAAACTGGCCGAGATGGCAGAATACTACAACTACGATGGATATTTCTTTAATCAGGAAGAAGTTGCCCGGGGTGTAGCCCCTGAAGATATCGCTTCCTACAAGAAATTCATGAAATATCTAAGAGATAAAGGCCTGTACGTTCAGTGGTATGATTCCACCATCAATACAACAGGCAAAATTCAATACCAGAACCAATTCAATGGGCTCAACAGCCCCTTTGTACAAGATTCCGTTCTCGGCAGAGTCTCGGATTCCATCTTCCTGAACTATGTGTGGAACCACAAGATGCTCCGCGATTCCCGTGATCATGCCCTTAGCCTGGGACTGGATCCACTGGAAACCGTATTTGCTGGTGTCGAAGGTGGACATGACAAATTCGGCCGCTGGAAGCAATCCTATGACCTGCGCCATAACCTGGATGAGAACGGTCAACCGATGAACAGCATCGCGACATTAGGTGCCGACTTCACCCACAACGCTCTGGATGAAGAGATGGGCGATGGCAGCACCAATCATCGTGCGGAAGATGAGTACCAGTGGATGACCTTTGTACGTGATCGTGCCTGGTGGTCTGGTCCAAATCAAGACCCGACAGATGCACGTCGTAATGCGTCTGCCGATCTGTCGGATGTGTATGCTTCCGGTGCAAATTGGGATGGGATTGCCGCTTATCTGACCGAGCGTTCCGTCATCAACGGCTCCAATTTTGCAACCAACTTCAATACGGGCCACGGCCTGAAATATTATGAAGACGGTGCTGTCTCGAACGATAAAGAATGGTCGAATATCAACATTCAGGATATCCCTGTCACTTGGCAATGGTGGATGGATAGTAACGGTGACAAGCTCAGTGTTGATTTTGACTATGGTCCCTCTTATGAGAAAGGCGCAAGGTACAACTATGACTCCATTGGCGCGTTTAATGGCGGCAGCTCTCTCGTGGTGAACGGTACACTGAACGCGGAGAACTTCCTTCGCCTCTACAAAACCGACCTGTCCGTCAACGGACAATCGAAACTGGAACTGACGTATAACAAACCGTCGACTAGTGACGCTTCCTCCCTGCATGTTGGGTTGATCTTCGAAGATGATCCATCCAACGTGGTCAACGTAAATGTGCCTAATGCAGGCCAGCATACAGAAGGCTGGAAGACCGCTTCACTGGACTTGAGCGCCTATCAAGGCAAAACCATTGCCGCTATGGGATTATCTTTTGACCCGAATGGCAAAGCGATTGAGAATTACCAGATGAATATTGGCGAGATCCGCATTTCCGACGGTTCAGCGGCTGTACCGGATGCACCGACCGGATTCCATATTGCCAAAGCACTGACCAATACCGACGAACTGGTTGTCGCATGGGACATGAAAGACTATTCTGAGGTCAAACAATACAATTTATATGAAAATGGCGCCTATGTAGGCGGCGTGTATGATTCCACTTTTTATATCAAATCACTAAAACAGCCATCTGGTGAACTGTCTATCCGTGCGGTTGGTGCAGATGGTACCGAAAGTGAAGCAACCGTCCTGCCTTACGATCTGAATGCATCTGTTCAGAATATAGATGTGAAATTCAAAAAGAATGGCGATGCTATTGTAAGCTGGAAAAACCCGAAAAAGGCAAAAGAATCAGGCAAAGACAAAGATAAGAATACGGATAAGGACAAGGATAAAAATAAAGACAACGGTAAAGGCAAAGAGTCAATTCAGCTCACACTAGAAACAGAATACACGAAAGAACCTTTCACCAAGTCACTTCAGGTCAAAAAAGGAAAACAGTCTGCCGTCTTGACCGGACTTCCGACCAATGGTGAACATTACGTGCTGAATATCGCCATTGGCGGGCAGAACCCGGTTACCCATACCGGACAGCTCGCAGATCTTCAGATTACACCATACGCCAAGGAAAAGGTCACGGTAAAAGATGGAAAGTACACATTAGCCCTCCCGGATCTGGAGGACTGGTATAAGATCTATGTATATGAAAATGGGGTACCACGCGAGTTCGGAGTCACTTACGTTTCGCAGAAATTCCCGTATATCATTCGGGGAAGAACAAAGCTGAGCGAACTGACTTTCACGCCAGCGTCCAGCAACAGCTCTTTGAAGCTGGTCATTGAGGATTATGCAGGCAATCAGGCCGCTACGATTTTGAGATAATACTGCAAAGTATTTTTTTGTTCTCGTCTGCATAACAGTTGAGATAAAAACGTACAGCCCTTCACTTCCAAAAGGAAGTTGAAGGGCTGTTTTTGTTGATCTAACAATAAATATTCAACCCAACAGCTATTAAACAGCATTCCCGTTAGCATAGTCCTTCGGATGAAATTGAGGATAGATGCTTGCGCAACTGCTTTTTATCTATTTTATCCACGGCTGTTCTCGGCAAAGTATCCACAATGAACAGTTGAGTCGGCCATTTGTACGGAGCAAGGTGTGGCTCACAAAACGCCCGCACCTGCGTCAGATCCATACTTTCACCATCCTGTAACACGATGAAAGCGACAAGTTCCTCGCCTTCGTCAGGAAGAGGATGTCCGATTATGGCCGCCTCGCTTACCGACTCATGGCTCACAATAACATGCTCCACTTCGGCACAGAACACATTGGAACCGTCCACAATAATCATATCCTTCAAGCGATCAAACACATAAAGGTAACCTTCGGCATCCAGACAACCGACATCCCCAGTTCGAATCCAACCATCGGACATGGTCTCGGCAGTAGCCTCCAACTGGCGCCAATACCCCAGCATGGTCTGTTGACCTCGAACAACGATTTCTCCAGCCTCGCCCGTAACTGTCTCACTTCCGTCCGTATCTAATATCCGAACTTCGAAGGCCTGCTCACCTTGGGCAGCCAAGTCAGCAGGACGACCTACGGATCGAAGGCGATGGGGATCGCCCATATGCTGAGCAGGAAAAAGGCGGCTTATGGACATTCCACATTCCGCTTGTGAGTAGTTGTTCACAATGATAACTTCAGGAAATTGCGATACAACCTCCTGTAGTGTATCCGGGGAAATAATGGACCCTCCGCAGCCAATAAGCGATAGACTCTTCAAGTTTCTACCTCCTACGGATGCCTCGCGGGTAAGATCACGAAGCAGTTGGCCTACTGTGCTGAGTTGTGTAATCTGATCACGTTCAATAGCTTCCATAATGCGGTGTACATCCGCCGGGTATTCGTCTAGAAATACAAGACAGCCTCCGGCAGCCATGGTCGCCCACAGCTGGAACTGACCTACCAGATGGGACAAGTTGAGCACTAACACACGACGCTTGAGATCATGACCGAAGCCTGCAGAAGGCGTAAGTTGATTCCAAGCAGCCATACCACGATGCGAATGCATGACCCCTTTTGGCCGACCAGTTGTCCCACCCGTATAAATCAGGACTGCCCTATCGTCTAAACTTCGTTTGGAATGGTCTTTTGGAGAGAACGCAGGTTCCTGCTGTAAAAGAGCAGCGAGCGAACTGCTATTCGTCCCTTCTTCGTCTATCGTGAACAGTTTTGGACAATACCCAAGAAGCTTTACCGTGGCAATAGCTACTTTAGCATGTTGGTCATCATGAATAACCATATGTGGTTCTGCATCCTGAAATATGGCAGCGAGATCAGGTACTGTTAGCATAGGAGAAGGAACGAGTGGTATAGCGCCGATCCCAACTGCTGCATAAAACGCAACAACGAGCTGGGGATCTGGATCACCTAAAAGGGCAATACGATCACCGGCCCGGAGTCCTTCAACATACAGGGTATGACTGAATCTTTCAACCAGACCGTAAAGCTCCCCATAACTCATCGTTTGCCCATGTCTCATTAACGCAGGTTCCTCAGGGTACAGACTTGCTGCAATTGGCAATCGTTCGGATAGAAGCAAGCAATTACCCCCAACATTTAAATTTCCATTTCTCCGTTAAGAAAACTATGGAATAAAAAGAGAGTAGCATATATCTGGAATAATAAGTAATCATTATCCTCTATTAAAACCATAAATTCTCCTGATATTACAGTTCTGCTCACAGACGATCCTTGCCGTTAACCTACTTGCTAGCTTAATTAGGCAGATCAAATTTGGCTTCTTTCTAAACTGAAATACAACATTTCTGTTTATCATTACGTTTATTTAGGAAACGAGTACCCAGGAGGGGATTGTCATAAAAGTACAGACAATGCATTTTATTTTCAGTGTTGTAGCGTTATTTTTACTATCAGCTTGCGCAGGTGGTGTTACTGGCTCTAGCCAGCAGAATGAACCAGGTGAACCTTATCGTATGGCGTTGGAGGAGTTAATTTCAACAGATACGGCTCTTAATGAAAACATGGAGTATATCTCATTGGATTTTGATAAAGGAATTTCATTAAAGGATTCTGATAAGAAAAGCATTGACGATTACCTTCACAGCAAATATAACGTAAAAATTTATAACCTAACCTATGAAGAATTGATTGAAGAAGGACTGTCTGAACGGTCTGATAATACGCTAAAAGGGATTTTACTGAAAATTGAAAAGCAGGAGAAGCAATCAGATAATAACATTGCCATAGAGGTCAGTAAGTATCGTGCCAATGAGGGGTCGCTCTCTGCAAAAATAACTTTAACCTATGAGGAAGGTAAATGGAAAGTTGCTACTCATACTCCTACAAGGGAAAGTTAAGGATATAATTTTTTTCCAGTGAGAGTACTAGGAAAAGTTTACTATGACAATTATCGAAGTAGCCCTTTTGGGCTTTTTTTTGTCCGTATTTTCTGGAGTACATCCCCCCTAAAGGTATACCAATAAGGATTGTTAGCATTTTTGCACGATCCCTATTGTCATCCGTTAGTTCTAAACCGCAGTTGATTACGTCGATTCTTTGAGCATTAAGCTAACGTTTCTCGTTAGTATAATGAATTTCAATTATGCGTTTGAATAATTAATCGAGACCACTCCTGGTTAACTACGGAACGAAGGAGTACCCCAAGTACCCGAAGAAGAACTTCGGCTCGTGCTCCTAGTTTGTATCCTCCCATAGTTGAACGGAAAAGAAGTATCTTTATATACTAAAAGTGAGACCTTTACATCTAAAGTAATCTTCATCTCGTTTAACAAAAAGTTCATAACGTCTCTTTAACCATTTAAATAACCTACTCATGATGTTGATGTTTGTAATTATACATGTATGAGCGATCCGTTAGGACGTCCAAATTTTAAAAAAATAATCCCAACCTTTATTTCGCCTGGCACACTATATAATTGTCAGGAATTACAGATGCAACTATGGAGGCAAAAGATGGATTCAATTGGTAAAAACGGAAAAGAAGCAGCGGAAGCAATTCGGAGCTATGTCAAACCGATTTTCGGTTTTGCATTAAACCGGGTCAAGCAGCGGGCCGAGGCGGAGGATCTGGCTCAGGAGATTATGCTGCAGTTGTTGAAATCCTTCTCTGGGGTGCGGGACATTAGAAGCCTTGACGCTTACGTCTGGACGGTTGCTCGATACACTTGGGTGAATTGGTTGAAAAAGCGTGCACACGCTCCCCAAGCGATCGAAATCAACGGCATGTCCGAACTGTCGGCCGCCCCTTCTCGGGAACCGCTTGACCGGTTGCTGGTAACCGAAGCTTACCGCGAGCTCCGCCGAGAAGTCGCGTTTCTGTCCGACATCCATCGCCGGATCGTGGTCATGCATTACTACGACGAGCTTAAAATCGGCGATATCGCGATTGCTCTGAACATTCCTGTCAACACGGTGAAGTGGCATTTGAGCGAGGCCAAAAAGAAGTTACGGAAAGGGATGAAACGTATGCGTGCAACAGGAACTTTAAGTGTCAATCCGGTCAGCATGGGGGAAATGGGCCATTCCGGTTCGGCCGGCAGCCTGGGCGAAACCAACGATTTTCTTGGACGCGCCTTGGCGCAAAATATCGTTTACGCGGCTTATCATAAGGCGCGTACCGTACATCAAATCGCGGAGGAGCTCGGAATGCCGCCGTCTTTGCTGGAAGGCGAAGTCCGGCACCTGGCCGATTACAATTTTCTCATCCAAACCTCTCCCGGCAAATATCAAAGCAATACCATCGTCTGGGACCTCTTCGAGTTAGCCGTAGCTGGTCATCAATTCTGGCAAGATTGCGCCGCCGAAGTGGCCGATGTTCATTTCGACGCAATAATGGAAGTTCGCCGGCAAGTCGAGGATAGCGGAGTTTACGTTCCGGACGGCGACTATAATTTCCTGCTCTGGACCTTGCTGCCCAAGAACATCGAGGAGCAATCTTGGCGGAGCATGCCGGCTGGCGAAAACTTCGATGCGGTCGCACCAATGCGAAAGGACGGAGGTCAATATATTGCCTATGCGGCGTTAAATCGGAGCCACTATGCCGATCCGGGTTTTGATATGAGTAGTTACGTCACCTTCGGTCCGTCGCTCCGCTACGTCGAAGACTCTCCTTTATACTTGTGGCAATTCAATACGTACTGGAGCGACCGCCAGATGGATTGGCGTTTGCTGGAATATCGGAATGTCGAGATTTGTCATGCGTTCCAACAAGGGGAACTGCCCGACAACGAAGAGAACGCTGAGCAATATTCGTTCCTGCTGGAGAAGGGGTACATCCGCAAGACGAAGGAGGGGTACAAGTTCAATGCGGTCTGGATGGACTCTCCGCAAACGTTGGATCGGTTGAACAAAGCAATGCCGGATTTGTCCGCTCTGTATGCGCCTGCTGTCGGCAAGCTCTACGACAAAATGCTCAACCTGTTCCTGCAAAATCAGCCGAAGCATTTGGAGCCGCAGCTTGCTTACATGGTGAGAGGCAACACCGGCGGAGGCCGGCTTGTCGCTTATATTTTGAAGCATTTGATCGATAACGGGAAGTTAAAACCGCCGTTGCCGCACCAGCAGAAGACGATTTCAACCTGGATGGGGCCGGTCAAGTAAGTCAGTTCGGAAATGTATACGAAGAATAGCCGTTCCCGGATGGTGGCCGTTTTTACACAAAACTCTGTCTGTCCAACGAAGTGATTAGGACATCGCTATTTCACACGGCCCCCTCCTGAACGTATGGAAATGATTAAACGTAAAATACGTTTCTTCAGTTCAACTTATATAGCAAAAAGGCGAGTCTCCATTAATCGGAGGACTCGTCTTTTTGGCTTTATTAAAAATATTTAAGAAGTGCCTTTTTGCTTACTCGCCTGCATCTGCTGGGCAAATCGCATCATCTCTTCGAACTCTTCCTCGGATACGGCGTCTCCATCGGTGCTTATGTCTTGTACAATCGGAATTTCGGGCTTGGCTTTGGTTCCTTTGCCGTATGTACGGGTACGGGTTCCAGCTGCACCAGCAGCCTGTTTGCCTTTGACCTTGGCCTGATCACGAATATATTGAACAGCTTTCTCGTAAGAGTTCACCTGCTTGAGCAACATGTTGGAGGCGATCGCCTCAACGAAGTTACGGTTAATCCGCTGCTCGCCGCCGGATACAAGCAATGCCATCAAATAATGAATCAATACATTAATGACTTCACCCGGCAACTTGTAACTCAGATCAATTTTCTCAAATATATCGATGAGATTGTCCGGTACTGCACCTGGGAAGAACGTCTGCAGCAGACGTGTGTATGGCTCATTACGCAACATCATATTATATTGATGAATATCACACTTGGTCATAAATTGCGGAGGTACTTCGACGTAGTATTCCATCTGTACCCCATGCTCAACAGGTGGTTCACCGGAGTCCTCTTTCCGTTCAGGCTCCTCCATATGCTGTCTCAGTGCCACGACCTTGGCTGCCTGTACAGTCTGTTGTTCATGACGCTTCTTCGTCTGTCTGAACTGCATGCTCGCCTTATGCTGAAGATCATCCAGAATCAGCTGGCCCTGTGGACTGAAGATATCATCTTCGTCCAGGAGTCGGCATACATCCTGCACACTGAGGTTGAACTTATTCACTACATAATTTACAATGCCCAGTTGTTCGTGATCGAACCGCAATTGTTCTACATGGCGGCGATTGACGGACTCCCGCGGGAAACGCAAAATAATGTCGGCATAGTTCAAACTGTTTTCTTCCGCTGCATCGTTCGTGCCTGTCCGCTGAGCCGTAGTCGATACTTCCGACAATGCTTGCTCCAACTCGTAATCAATCACATGGGTATTCAATTCAAATATATCGTAAAAGGGAACGGAAATATTCTCTTTATTGGCTGCCGGATAAGGTGCGTCCCCATTTTCCACCGCCGAGAAACCGGAACGCAGGGAAAGGACAGCGAATTTGCCAATCTTGTCACGAAGCAACAGTGTCAAATGCTGTGTCCGGAAAAATTCTACCGGAGAGAGCGGCGGTTGCAGCTCATATTCGTAGATGTAATCATCATTTTCCGGTATATATAGCCGTGAAGTCTGAAGTAGCCCCACTGCCTCAAGCTTGGATGTCTGCTCTAACAAATATTTGCGCCCTTTCTCACTTGGCTCCAAGCCAAGCGTCATGAACAGCCTCCGTTGCTGTTCAAGCGGCGAATAACCGACCTGTTCACCGGGAAGATGCTGAAACAACAGCCGATACAAGCCAACCGCAAAAGCACCTACCATGGGCTGATATGCTCCTGTAAGCATACGGTCATCCAGGGCGCTAAGTCCAAACTCCCTGTATACGCAGTAGCGATGATGTTCAGTATAATGGTGCAGATTCTTCATGCGCATAGCCTGATCTCCTTCTCCCCAAAAGTATGTTTATCTATTCTATCATAAATGTCTGATCCTCAAATGCTCAAAAACAGGTAAAAAGATGGCCTGTTCTCGCTCCGTTTCGTCCTAGGTCGACATCATTCACGTTTTCGCCGAATTCAGTAAATTTCTAAATAAAAATGTCGAGAGCCGCTAGAATACTATAAAAGCTGTAGCCGCAGAATACAAGGGAATATCTAAAGAGAATGTTCTCCAGATGTATATGAAGTACAAGTGTACAATAATCCTTCTAATATAAATGAATAGCAAAAAAGCCTTCCCTTTGTAATCGTAAGCGTTTACGACAAAGACAAGACTTTCACGCGTTTACAGTGGCATGTGTTACCTCTTTCCAACAATCTAAAACATTCTGTACCCACCCAAACGCAACTTCTGGATCGTCCAGCCACTGATTATCGCACCAGCCAGTCCAGCGATGCCCGTCATATAGTCTACAAGCTGGAAAGAACCCAGATGTGACATCAGAGATGACGACTGATCCCATAGAGAGTACACAACAATAGGCAGAATTACAATAATGAACAGATAGGAAGGAAACCAGGTTGTCTTCATCAGCATGTTCAGAATGAAACCGATACCAAACATCATAACGAAGAATAATACCATCAATACCAACACAGGTATAAATTGCATCGGGCGACATTCACCTCTTCTTTCACACATTCAGGTTTCACTTCTGGATAGTAGTTAGTGTACCGCAAAAAATGTGGCGAAGCAACGAACTTTCTGGACAAATTTCCCTATATTTATACTCTGTTCATTTGCCCTTCTGCTTCATGTTGGGATACAATGTAAACGATAAAGCACTCACCCGTCCCTTATAGGGGATTTGGAAATATACCTTGCAGGAGGAACACAACCAATGAACGAAGCCGCATCAACACTGGAGGGCTGGTATGCCCTGCATGATTTTCGCTCGATTAACTGGGCCGCCTGGAAAGCAGCAGATGATGAGGAACGTGCTGTAGCACTGGACGAGCTGGAAGAATTCTGGAAGGAATGGAAAGAAGTCGAGAATTCATCCCAAGGAAGCACGGTCGTTTATACCGTAGTGGGACAGAAGGCTGACCTTTGCATGATGCATCTGCGTGAAACGCTGGAAGATCTGAAGGCTGTTGAGAACGCGTTTAACAAAACGATGTTTGCTCAGTACACGACCAAATCTTATTCTTACGTCAGTGTAGTGGAACTTAGTAACTACCTTGGCAAAGAAGGCGAAGACCCGATGCAGAATCCGGAGATTATTGCCCGTCTGAAACCAGTTCTGCCACAACGGCAATACATCTGCTTCTATCCGATGAACAAAAAACGTGAGCTGAATGACAACTGGTACATGCTGTCTATGGACGAGCGTCGCACCATGATGCGTAGTCACGGCATGATTGGCCGCAGCTATGCGGGTAAAGTAAAACAGATTATTACCGGCTCCGTCGGTTTCGACGATTGGGAATGGGGCGTTACGCTATTTGCGGATGACGCACTTCAGTTCAAAAAACTCGTCTATGAGATGCGTTTCGATGAAGTTAGTGCCCGTTATGGCGAATTCGGTTCGTTCTATGTGGGAAGTCTGTTGAACGAAGGAACACTGGAAGACATGCTTAAGCTGTAGAAACAGCACAAAGCACAATAAAGCACCGCGACATCTCCTGTAAAGGATATTGTCAGCGGTGCTTTATTATCTATCTATATTCTACTACCTCAAGCTTGATTTAGATCTATATTGTTTGAACTATTTATTTACACAAAAACGGAAAGGACAGAAAAAACCTGAAAAAGCGAAGCTACAAGCTTTCTGAAAGAAAGCTGCATCGGAAGCATACGCTATCACCGGATTTTCCCTTTAACAAAAGGGAATCAAAAAAATCTGGGGATAACAGCGATTGGAAGGTTATTCTGTCATTGAAGTGTATGTGTAAACATCTTTAGTTCAACTTATATCGTCTCTAATCCTCGTCCTCATCATCTACCGCTTTCAGCGATTCGAGGAATTCGGCTGTGGCCCGATCACGGTCACGCCCCTTCTCTTTAAGCCGCTCAATCGCAGGCATAATGAGAATATCCACTTCTTTCTGCACGATGTAGGCCAGATCATACTGATCCTGTTCCTCGAGATAACCACCGACCTGCATCAGGGCGTTGTAACGATCCAGCTCTTCACGTGTTAATAGTCCCCGGACCTGAACACTGCAATGTCTCATCCAAAAAACCGCCCTTTCTTCAGGACTAGCGGAATACCACCAATGATGAACAGATAACGCAGATCAACCAGCTTCTTCAGCTGAGCCGCTTTCCAGCCTTTGTATTTCTTGCCGCCTACAACGGCAATAGCTTCACCTTTACCCAATGAGGCAACCGTGCCTTTGCTCGTAAATACAAAAGGTTGTGGCTGTTTCTTGCGAATGGATGCCACAACGTTCTTGGCGCAGTTCACACCCTGCTGCATCGCAATCTGGGCTGTTGGTGGATAAGGCCGTCCTTCAGCGTTGAAGACAAGTGAATTATCACCAATGACATAGACATGCTCATGCCCTGGAGCACGCAAGTAGTCATCTACTTTCACACGTCCTCGCATCACTTCAAGACCTGCCTGTTCAAGCAGTGAGTTACCGCGAATACCGCCGGTCCATACGACTGTAGCTGCATCGAGCTTTTCACCTTCACCCACAATAACCCCGTCCGGGAGACATTGCTTGATTGGAACACCAATTTTGAAAGTAACACCCTTTTTCTTGAGCACATTCATTGCATGTTCTACCAATTCCGGGTCAAATCCAGGCAAGGCCGAAGGCGCTGCCTCTACATTATAGATGTGCACATGTTTCGGATTCACGTCGAACTCCTTGCACAGCTGTGGAATACGATCTGCAAGTTCAGCTACGAATTCAACACCACTGAAACCCGCTCCACCTACGACAAACCGAATACGATTTCGTTTGTTATCGTTTTTGTACATCGCAAATTGATATTCGATGTGTTCTCGAATCAGTCTGACCGAGTTAATGCTGCGGATTGTCATGGCGTGATCGAGCATCCCTGGAATACCGAAAGTCTCAGGCTCACCGCCTAGTCCAATAATCAGATAATCATAGGATAACGTGCCGTCCTCCAGAATAATCTTCCGATCCTGCAGACGAATCTCCTTCACGGACGACTTGACCAGATCAATCTTGAACTCATCAATCAGCTTGGAAATGGGCACTCTTGCATGCTCAATGGTATCCGTGCCGGCTGCCGGCATATGTAGATGTGTAGTAATATAATGATAATCATGCCGATTCACCAGTGTGACGTCGGCCTCGTTATAGTTCAATTCCTTCTGCAGCCGCTGGGCTGTCAGAATCCCGCCATAGCCCGCGCCGAGGATGACGATTTTGGGAATACTGCTCATGTCTATACCCCTTCCGGTTTCACTTGCATCAGCCCGATCTTGGGTGAGATACAAAATGCACATACTTACAAATATTGATGAGGTCTTGCCCATTATGACGACAAATGTTAACTTCGCGAATTTATTTAAACGTTTGCATCAATTTCATAACTCACTAAAAATGGATTTTATGAAACTAGATATCGACGTATCGAACCGTTTTGATCTATATCTAGACTTGATTGAAGCAACTAAAGGGTTTATGAAATTGATACGTTTGCACGCAAGTTATCGTTTCAAGTTGTGAAATTAACCACAAGATTCTACAAAACACGGGATCTGTCTCCATATTACATATTGACTCTAAATTAGACAAAAAAACACATAGTACAGGTCAAGGATATCTGTATTTCTAGTAAAGATCAAGGTTTTTTTTGTTATTTTTCATAACCTTTCATTTCCAATTTCATCCTATTCTCATCTGATCTTCATCAATTGTTCCCAGTTTCGTGACGCCGCTAACTTTGCAACCCTGAATACACCGTTTATAATAGGAAAGACAGTTCAGCACCCATGCCGGTTACGATACGTAGCCTGCACATTCTTTCTGTTAACTACCTATTAAAATATGAAAGGTGTTGTTGATTCTTGACTGCACAAAATTCCAGTCATGATATGACTGATTTACTTATTATCGGTGGAGGCCCTGCGGGTCTGTTCGCCGCGTTTTATGGTGGGATGCGTCAGGCATCCGTTACACTGGTTGAAAGTATGCCACAGCTTGGGGGACAACTTGCCGCTCTTTACCCGGAGAAATACATCTATGATGTAGCCGGATTCCCGAAAGTAACAGCTCAGGAACTGGTGAATAACCTGGTTGAGCAAATGAATCATTTTAACCCGAACATCCGCCTTGAAGAAAAGGTTGTATCGGTGGAGAAAAAGGATGAGCAACATTTCGTCGTGAAGACGGATGAGAATGAATATCATGCCAAAGCCGTCATTATTACAGCTGGTGTAGGTGCATTCGAACCACGTCGCCTGGAGCTTGAAGGTGCTGCCAAGTTCGAGAAGAGCAACCTGCACTACTTCATCAGTGATCTGAATGCCTTCGCTGGCAAAAAGGTACTGATCAGTGGGGGCGGTGACTCCGCGGTAGACTGGGCACTTATGCTGGAGCCTATCGCTGAGCAAGTAACGCTGATCCATCGCCGGGACAAGTTCCGTGCACATGAGCACAGTGTCGAAAACCTGATGAATTCCAAGGTGAATGTGGTTACACCGACCGAAATCACGGAACTTCATGGGGATGACACGATTACCAAGGTAACCCTTTCCCATGTGAAAACCAAAGAAACACAGGAAATCGAAGTAGATGACGTGATCGTTAACTTCGGATTTGTCTCTTCTCTCGGCCCGATTGCCGAGTGGGGTATCGAAATTGACAGCAATTCCATCGTTGTTGATTCCCGCATGGAAACATCCATTCCAGGAATCTTCGCTGCCGGAGATATCACAACATATCCGGGTAAACTGAAGCTGATCGCTGTCGGATTTGGCGAAGCTCCAACAGCCGTCAACAATGCGAAGGTATACTTCGATCCGGATGCCAAGTTGTCCCCAGGACACAGCAGTAACATGAAACGCTAGTTTTGCTGAAATAACATATATTGATACAAAAAAGGGTATCTTACTCCTGAGTGAATCCATATCAGGAGGGATACCCTTGTCTTATATATGCCCGCTGTGTAACGGTCTGGTTGTACCGGAGCAGGCTTGCCCCCACTGCCTTCAGGGACTGTTAGAATGCGGCAAATTGGATGATTACACCGGACCATACAGCCCCTACGTATTCCAAACTTCCTCTGACACGGCAGACGAAGTCGAAAACGTTTGCAATCATGTGATGTACTGTCACCATTGTCAGACGAGCACGCCATGGCCAGTCTCACTATGGGACTTGTCCGGAAACCTGTAACATTGCCTGCAATGAGGATCTCTAGTGAAGAATGGCAGATACGTCGGTACCCAGTTTGCGCTTATGGATTTCTGCCAACAGCAGTGCGATGAAATCTCGTTCGAGATTCAACTCAATCGCTTTATGGTAGGAATCCAACAACATCTCATCGGATAACATAGCCATTTCCCGCCACAACCTTTCCTTTTTTTTCCTCAAAACTATCATATCAGAGATTCATATAGAGAACAAGCGTTCTTGTTATCCACAACGATATGTGGAAATCCTGTGCATAGTTTGTTGATAATTGGAAAAAATGTAGAGTAATCAACGTGTATAGTGTGGACAATATTTATGCACAGGGAGTTTGTACTACTGTCAGAACGTTTATCAGCGTATTTTTTTTGGAATAAATTCATAGTTTCAAGACTTGTTGCGAGTAAATTACCCGGTAATGTAAAATTTCAAACGGTTTTCATACCGTTTTCTTTTATATATTATCGGTTTTTCTTGAATTTTCTTGAGTTTTCCCATTCATTTTCTATTGGGGTCTGGTATTCACTTCCAGAATCCAGATCTTGCCTGAATAATCCAGTCCATAATCAAATCCAAGCTGACCTACACCAGGGAACTGACTTTCCATAATGTACGTACATGTCAGTGTAAGTGAACGCATCTCCCGGCGTTTGTGCCGACCGGATATATGTGGCAGGGATAAACCAAGAGCTCGCCTTCCTGATAACATGGTGCCACCCTTGCTCAGATTCGTCACACAGAGTCCGGGACGAGCGAGTCGCCCTACTAATGAACGGAATACCCAGCCTCGTTGGGTTTTGACAACTTTGACTCTGTAATCAACAGGTCTCCCTTGAATTGTTGCCAGATGAATGCCTTGCTGGATCAAGTACTTGCGTCTAGCCTTTACACGCACCAGAGAGCGATACATCTGGCTGAAACTGGCGAAAGAACGGGTCGTTTTCATATGGGTGTATCGATAAGCTCCACCACTGGCCGATACCCGGATAACACCGTAACCTCCGCCTCCTACAATAGGTTTGACATACACCATTCCATAACGACTGAGCATTTGCAGCAGATTACCCGAGTTGAATGCCTTGGTCTGTGGGATATGGACAGCAGCTACCGGGTATTTCATCAGAGCCGCTGTCTTCCGCCATTTGCTTGCAAGTTGTCTCGACATGGGTTGATCTCCTTCCTTGAAACAATAGTCCTTCCTTATACATACTCAACAGAAGCCTTGCTTTCTTGGATGTCTGTCCACGGCAAAGGCCCCTTTTCCATGTAACCTGTCCCAGGGGTGATGGCGGAAACGGGAACAAGCGCCCGGTTTACTTTTCAAACAAGTCAATCTGTCGTATGCTACTAAGGAATGGCTTGGAAGGGCTTAAATATGAGGATCTAAGGAGCGTTAAGAACAAATGGAAGCATTTTTCAAATCACTTTATGGCGTAGCCTATTTTGCAATGTCGATCGTTCTGGTAGCTGTTACGGTACTTCTCTTTGTCACAGGTATTCGACTGTTTATGCAAAAGCGTAATCGCGGCTTTGCCGTGAGTTGTCTTATATTTGCCTGTTTCATCGTCTTTATCATTGTTGTTATGTTAACTACGCCCTTCTCTGCCACACCGCCGGGTTCACCGGAAGCCATGGCTGCCCTTCTTCACTTTGGGTAGTTGAACCTCTGTAGAAGGAGATGCTTATGACACGTACTAATGAAACCTTAGGAATTATTGATATCGGCTCGAACTCCATTCGTCTGGTTATCTATGAACTGGACCAAGACGAAGCCTATCGCATCATTCATGAAGACAAATACGCCGCTCGTCTGAGCAGCGTTGTTGAGTCCGATGGAACCATTCTGCGCCATTCTCTGGATAAAGCCATCACCATCTTGAGTCAATTCAAAGCGACCTGTGAAGCGTATCAGACCAAACTGATTCGCGCAGCAGCTACCGCAGCTATTCGTAATGCAAGCAATGTCCTGGAGATTATTGAATGGCTGGAGACAGAGACGGGGCTTACCATTGAATGTGTATCGGGAGATCGGGAGGCCTATTATGGGTTCCTTGGTGTCACTCAATCCATTGATCTGGCAGACGGTTACGTCGTGGATATTGGAGGCGGCAGCACAGAGATCACGGTCTTTCGGGATCGGAAAAGGTTACATAGCATCTCCCTCCCTATTGGTGCTGTGAATTCACATGCCCGTTACGGGGGCGAAGATCAGTGGACTGAGGAGAATGCAAATGCATTATGCAACGAAGTCACTGAGGCTCTCCGTGGACAGGATTGGATTCGTGAGCATCCTGGTCTGCCACTCATCGGACTTGGCGGCACAATGCGTACACTCGCCAAAGTGGAACAGAAGCGCACCCAGTATTCTTTGCCTGTCAGCCATCATTATGAGATCAGTGAGGAAGCGATGGAGAACATCGCTCGCTCCTTACCACATCTCACCTCGGCACAGCGCAAAAAGGTACCTGGGCTCGCCAAAGATCGCGCTGACATCATTGTGCCCGGCGTACTGATCCTACGAACTGTCTTCCAGATAATACAGGGAGATCGTTATGTGGTTAGTGGCGCGGGTCTACGAGACGGGTTGTTGCGTGATTACATGGCTGAAGGTCAGCCGGTCGTTCCGGACGCGCTGAAAGACAGTATCCGCAACTTTATCCATTTTGGTCCGCCTATTCCAGAGAAACGTCTGCAACGGATTCATCAGGATACGGTTACCCTGTATACGGCATTACAAGGTACCCCTCCTGATCAAGCAGATGCCCGAATCCTGTATGCAGCCTCCATGCTGCACATGGCAGGTAAACAGATTAACTATTTCCGTTATACACAGCACTCGGCCTATTGGATCATGAATTCAAGCATTTATGGACTTTCTCATCGGGAGACCATTCTAAGTGCCAGTGCAGCTGATTATCATCCCAAAAAAAGAACGCCCCAACTGCTGAATAAGCACCGGGACATTCTGAAAAACTCGGATGAGCGGCATGCTCATCGTTTAGGCTCTCTGCTGCGCGTAGCTGAAGCCATCAATCGATCCGAGAGCATCGCTGCGATCAAAGCAACAAAAGAAAACGACTCGCTGCAGGTGCAATTCACCTGTACAGCTGAGCCGTTACTGGAACTTGATGGCCTGGAAGAGGCCGTCAAGGATCTGAAGGAAGCCTGGGGAGTTACGTTAACGCACTCCATTCAGCAGGCTTCCAAGGGATAATACCCATGGCCTCCGTCTGACTTCTCAGCGGGGGCTTTTCATTTTCTACAAATACATAATTGCCACCAGGCATAAGTTGTCTCGCTTTGACATTATCCATAAGGGACAGATTAAGGATATCCACTAGCATCTTTTTCAGCTCTGGATCAAATACGGGACACATCAGTTCAATTCTTCGATTCAGGTTACGTGTCATCCAGTCTGCACTGGAGATGAATACATCGGGGTTGCCGCTATTTTCAAAATAAAACAACCGTGAATGCTCCAGAAAACGATCCACAATGCTAATGACCCGAATATTCTCACTGAGCCCCTCTACCCCCGGACGCAGACAACATACCCCACGCACAATCAGATCGATCTGCACGCCGGCTTGAGAAGCCTCGTACAATTCATCAATCATTTCCTGATGGGATAAGGAGTTGATCTTGGCAATGATTCTGGCAGGTTTGCCTTTCAGCGCATGCTCCGTTTCTCTACGAATCAGCGCAAACAGCTCATCCTTCATACCATCCGGAGCTACGCGGAACGCCTGCAATGCCTTCGGACCGGAGTATCCGGTAATCTCATTGAACAATTCGGATGCATCTTCCCCAATAATCGGATTAGAGGTGAACAGTCCCACGTCCGTATACACTTTGGCTGTACTCTCATTATAGTTACCGGTTCCTACATGAACATAACGTCTCAGCCCCTGCTGTTCCCTGCGTACGACAAGAATAATTTTGGCGTGGGTCTTGAGTCCAACCAGTCCATATACCACGTGACATCCGGCCTTCTCCAGCTTACGGGCCCAAGCAATGTTGCGCTCTTCATCAAACCGGGCTTTCAGTTCCACCACCACCGTGACCTGCTTACCACTCTCAGCGGCAAGTGCAAGTGCCGGAATAAGGCGTGAATCGCCATTGACCCGATATAATGTCATCTTGATGGCCAGAACTCTTGGATCTTCCGAAGCCTCCAATATAAAATCAGTGACCGGTTCAAACGATTCGTACGGATGGTGCACCAGTACATCGCGTTTGCGGAGCAGCTCAAAATGACTTTCTCTTGGCAGAAACTCAAGTGGGTAGACTGGCTTCACCGGACTATATTTCAGATGTGAGAAACTTTCCAGACTGTCCACGAATCCCGCCAGAAAACTCAGATCAAGTGGTCCATCAATTTCATATACCGGGTCGTGAATATCAAATTCATCCTGCAATTCCAATAAGGCATCCTGACGAAAATCCTTGCAGACTTCCAGTCGTACAGGAGCCCCGCGGCGTCTGCGTCGTAATTCTTTTTCAATAGCCTCAAGCAGATCTTCCGCTTCTTCTTCATTAATAAACAGATCCGCATTACGGGTCACTCTGAATTCCTGTGCAGCAAGCGAGATATATCCGCTGAAGAGCGTATGGATATGATGTTTGATAAGATCTTCAATCAGTATGAATGTTTTCTTTTTGCTATTCGCCCGAATGGGAGCCTGAACTACCCGCGGCAGATTGGAAGGCACCTGAACAATAGCCATAAACGGCTCGCCCTCTTGCTCCCCTTCCTTCTGTAACATCACGGACAAATAGACAGACTTGTTGTGTACCAGTGGGAACGGACGACTCTGGTCAATCGCCATCGGTGTGAGTACCGGAAAAATAATTTCATGAAAGTACTGGTCCATTGCGCGCTGCTGTGTCACATTAAGATCTGTATATTCCTGAATGTTCACGCCTTTCTTGGCGAGTAGACGAATGAGTTCACGATACGTTTTATACTGTTCGGCGACCATGGTCCCGGTTCGTTTGATCAATCTGCGGTACAATCCCGAAGGCGTGTATCCTGTAAAATCTTTTTGCGTGAATCCGGCCTTGATCTTCTCTTTTGTCTCTGCCACCCTTACACTGACGAACTCGTCCAGATTACTAGCGACAATGCCGAGAAATCTCATGCGTTCCAGCAGAGGCGTTGTTGGATCCTGGGCCTCCTGAAGTACGCGCCGATTAAATTCAACCCAACTCAAATCACGATTAACGTAGTTGCCTGTTTTGACGTCTCTATGCATGTATGGCCTCCGAATGTGTTGCATATCTATTCTTGGTTAGAAGTTCTCATATAATTGTACTATTCGTAATCAACATCAAGCGTCAGCGCAGTGTAAACGCTACGTAAAATTTATGTAAATGATACCTCATGGGCGCAACTTTTTCCATCCCTTTACAAAGGTCAATAGACAGAGTAAAGTGAAGTACAGTGTGATTTGGTCCGGTTGCTTGTTCTCATTCCAAATATAGTTGATCAAAGGAGTATATAATGAAATCCAACAAACCTAGAACATTACAAAAAAATATAGAGTTTTTCACGGCTGCACTATCCCAATGTATGGTAAGCGCATGGCAGGAAGACCCGGCTGGCGTCTATTGCGAGGTCGGTTGTGGCATTGTGGAGCGGATCAGTGAAGACAGCGTGCGCATCCGAAACAATGACGGAACAAAGAGCCATTATGCACGAGATATCACAATGTTCCAGACCGAAAAATAATTTTGCTTAAATACGTAAAAAAGACTAGCTTTCCCAAACAAGGTGTTGTATACTCTTGCCACAAGGAAAGGAGGTGCGTCAACATTTCTAATGTCATGTTGAACGTGTCCCTTACCCGATCCACTAGCTCAAATTAAAAGAGTCTGGTGGAGGCGCGGGATACGGATCAATGTTTCAAAAAGCGCCACGGGTAGAAAAGCCGTCTTCGGACGGCTTTTTGTTTTCTCTTTTTCTGTAGAGAGGTTGAGAAAACACCCAAAATATTGGAAATGGACCCTTTAGTAGAGTAAACCAGGATGGCTATAATTAGGATGCAACTCAACCTAAATCCGAGGAGGCATCTTGTAATGTTCAAAAATGTAAGGGGTTTCAAGACATCCATCATGTTGGCTTTTGTTTTGTTATTCACCTCGATCATGTTGCCCGCAGGTCAGCATGCCAGCGCAGCACCAAGTTTCGCCAAAGGAGCCGACATCAGTTGGGTTCCCGGAATGGAAGCCCAAGGCTACAAATGGAAAGATAAAAACGGCGTACAGCGCGACATCATTGATATTTTGAAAAAAGACTATCAAATCAACTCCGTTCGCATTCGAGTATTTGTTAATCCTTCGAATGATTATGGGAACGGTTACATGAATAAGGATCGTGCGGCTGCACTCGCACAACGTGCCAAGAATGCTGGCATGAGTGTGATGCTTACCCTGCACTATAGCGATTCCTGGGCAGACCCTGGTCAGCAAACCAAACCTGCTGCCTGGAAAAACTATACGTTCCAACAGCTCATGGATGCGGTATGGAACCACACTCGTGAAGTTATGACGGCGATGCAAAGCAAAGGCGTTACCCCTGACTGGGTACAGATCGGTAATGAAACAAGCAACGGTATGTTATGGGAAGACGGCAAAGCATCCACCAACATGAAAAACTATGCGTGGCTGGTGAATACAGGCCATAACGCAGTGAAATCCCTGAGCAGCGGCACCAAAACCATTGTGCATCTGGCAGGTGGGGATGATAACGCCCTCTATGTATGGAATATTGGTGGTCTGATTAATAACGGAGCTAACTTTGACATGATCGCCATGTCCCTCTATCCTTCAGCTTCCGGCTGGAACACTGCTGTGACAAATACGGTAAACAACGCCAAGGATATGATCAACCGTTATGGCAAAGAGATCATCATCTCCGAAATTGGCATGGACAATAACCAGGCTGCAGCTGGCAAAAGTTTTGTTGCCGCGATGAAAAACCAAATCCGCAATCTGCCAAATGGCAAAGGTAAAGGTGTATTCTACTGGGAGCCTCAAGCTACACCAGGATACAACAGTGGATATGGTAAGGGCGCTTGGCAGTCGAATATGATGCCAACTGTTGTCATGGAAGGATTTATTGACTAGGTACGTTGGGTAGAAGTGCGGGCTTTGGGGGGCAGCGTGGTGGGCGTTCCGGTGGCGGATCGTTCTTATGATCGCTGTTATCCCCAGATTTTTATGAATTCCCCTGATAAGGGGAAAATCCGGGGATAAAGGCGAACGCTCCGCTTCTTCAGAATCGATTCCGCCCCCTCCACTACGTTGCTGCTCCTTGAGACACTTCTAAAACCGTGTGTAGGCAAATGGATTAGGGTAATGAAGGGCATAAGGCGCTATTCCTGGTGGGAGTAGCGCCTTTTGTGTGTTTGCGGACAGCGTGCTGGGCGCTCGGGGGCGGATCGTTCTTATGATCGCTGTTATCCCCAGATTTTATGAATTCCCCTGATAAGGGGAAAATCCGGGAATAAAGGCGAACGCTTCGCTTCTTCAGAATCGATTCCGCCCCCTCCACTACGTTGCTGCTCCTTGAGACACTTCTAAAACCGTGGGTAGTCAAATAGACTAGGTAGCAAGGTAAAACAAGGGCTTGAGGCGCTGTTCCCGGGGGGATTAGCGCCTTTTGGCGATGAAGTGTGTTGAGGGGGCTGCCAGTTTCTGTTCCAGGGCGGATGGTTCTTATGAGCAGGCTAAATGCAGAATGGTTTTTTCGCTTACATATGAATATAATAAATAAATCATGCAGAACATCGGTTAGCTATTTTAAGAGCGGGGGAAAATGGATGAGTTTTTTAAAAGGGCTCGGTCAGTTAGCTGGGGAAGTTACCGGGAAAGTGTTGGGCGGCAGCGTGAGGGTTGTTGGTGAAATTGCGGGAAGCCCCTTTATCAAAGAAATTGGGAACGGCGTAGAAAAAGCTACGATTAATACAGGCAAAACCGTTGGACAACTGGCTAGTGGTACATATGATCTTGCCAGTGGTGCAATTCGAAAAGATGATACTGCCATAGACGCGGGGCTTGCCGATATTGGAGGTGCTGTAACCAATACTGCAAAAGGTGTAGCGATATCAGCAAAGTACGTATATAACAGCGGTAAAGATGTTGTTGTGGGCATGAAAGAGGAAGATAAGGACAGAGTGAAGCTTGGTGCCAAGAATCTTTTAGCTGCTGCTGCGGTAACAACACTCGCTGTCGGTGTCATTGATGCAGTTGATGGGGCTGAAGGTGTAGATACGTAGGATTTGGATTAGATCACCAATAACATAACAACTGAAGAAATACAGCCTAGCAGGGCAACCAAAATATGGAGAAAACTAAATGAGATTTTTTCAAGAAAAATCCGTTGTTTCTTCTGAATAAAACACGAGTAGATGAACACCGTAACCACAACGGGCAGATATAAATGAAGATCCGGACCATCCGTGCTCGGTAATAGTTTATTAATATATCCACCTATCGTCTCGTTGACCATCATGAACCCATATATAATACCGATTATCGCTGAAACTGCAAACTGAAATAGTATCTGAACTACAGCCTTCTTTACAAAGAATGGATCACGTTTGCGGTAACGGTTATTAACCATCATATATCTGTCGCCTCCTCGTTTTTCTATTACTCTTTTTGGTTACTATTTTTGATTACTACTCCTGTATTTTACCATAACGTTGATCAGCCTTCCTTTTTAGTTTTTATCGACCTATCGCTCCCCCACAAATAAAGAATTGCCCTCTCCACCTCATTGGCAGAAAGGGCAATTATGTCGATACCAGATACCTCTGTTCAGCTTACCTTAGCGAGTCTCGTAGCACGTATCGATGCGGCAGCGTATACGACAAGCGCTGTCCAGATGAGAGCGAAACCAACAAGCAGAACTGGCGAGACCGTTTCCTTGAACACGAACACACTCAGGATCAGCATAATTGTTGGCCCAATATACTGTACAAAGCCGAGTGTGGACAACGACATTCGAGCAGCCGCCCGTGCAAAGAATAAAAGCGGCAACGCCGTCACCACACCGGAAAGCAGCAGTTCGAAGAACATCGGTGCAGGCAACGTCCATGCCGTTGCTTTTCCTACAACGGCCAAGTAGATCCAGTAGCCGAGTGCGACGGGCAGAACTACAGCTGTCTCCGAAAATAAGCCCACTGAAGCGTCTTGCTTGATCTTCTTCTTCGCTAGACCGTACAAGCCAAATGACACGGCCAATGAGATCGCAACCCATGGGAAACGTCCGTAGTCGATAGCGATGATAAGCACCGCGACACCAGCGATGGCAATCGCGAGCCACTGTCCACGGTTTGGCTTTTCATGAAGAAAGACAACCGCCAGCAGCACATTCAGCAACGGGTTCAAATAATAGCCCAGACTTGTCTCAACGACATGACCGTTGTTAACCGCCCAAATGAAGATAAGCCAGTTAATAGCAATTAGCAGCCCACTCGCGGTAAGGGACAGCAGGGTCGAACGACTGGTCAGAATGCGTTTCATGTCACTCCAACGACGTTGGACGGCAACGAAAATCCCCATAAAGACAAATGACCAGACAACCCGGTGCGATAAAATCTCGCCTGCCGGTACATTTTCAAACAACTTCCAATACAGCGGGAGAACTCCCCACATGATATACGCAATGATCGCGTTGATTAATCCACTATTCATAACTGTATCCCCTCTTATTGCTCTGATATCTCAACGGATTATACGCCTCGATCCTCATTTAAGTAAAGGGGGTAATAGGTCATACAGGAATCCATGCCTAGTTCAAATGACTTTTTCTTTGAGCAAAATTCCCCGTTTAGCGCTACCAAATTATACTTTGCGCTTTTTCTTTCTTACTCTCATGATGAAGGTAAAGATCACCGCAAATACAACTACACCTACGATTAAGAAATCAATATCTTGTTCAAACATAAACCACATTTTGTGTTCTACGTTCACTTGTTGTTTTGGTGGAAATCCTTCCCCGAATAGCTCAGTTGCTTGGTTCAAATGATTCATTTCGATGGTCAAACTGCACGGACTACTGCTTAACTCGCCATCCATTTCGCTAAAGTATATTAAGTATTTGTTGCCTTCCTTAAAATCAAACCCCCAAGTGTAGTTAGTTGCAATAATGAGTTGAGAGTCAACTTCAGTATTCCAACTCCTTTCAGCCTCCACTAAAATATATCTAATTTTCTCTTTGGTCCCCGTAAACCCCTCTTGCTTTAAGTCGACCTTTATTTGCTTTACTTCACCATAAACAGCTCCATCATATATTTCTAACTGTTCTTGGGGGCTTCCCGATTCTACACATGACAAAGCGTTAACATCTTGTGCATTTGAGATAAAGAACACGCTAGATATAAAAAAAATTAACGTGATTATACGAAGCTTCAGTTTTTCCACCTTCTTCTCATAATGTTATTTCGTACATCTTTATTGACCTGTTTAACAGGAAAAATGTTGCATTTTCCCTTGCCGTTAGGTGAATAAACAACGAAGCAACCAATCGGACACAGTTGGTTGCTCCATTTGTCTTTATTAAGTTATTATTCAAGACTGATCTAAAAGAAATAAAACTAAGATATTTTTCTTACAGCAAACCATAGCTCAACAAAATTCAGTCCATCTTTACCACCAGTAATTTCAAATTCCATTCCGTCGACCTGTTCATATCCTGTAGTAGGAAGCCATTCAGAAAAGAATCGTCTATATAAGGTTTCAATGGTTGCATCGAATTTATCCCATGTAAAGGGATCAGAGGAAAAGATCGCCCACGTGTGTGCTGGTATCGTTATACTTGTGTAACCATCGGGTTTACTTGCTTCACCTTTAAATGCACACAACATGTATGGGAAAGTATCCTCCTCAGTTTTTTTGTAGCTACACACAGCATGCACTTTATGATAATTCGAATTCAAAGAGTTTGGTAGATCACCGGCATTTGCAGCAAGTCTTTCAACCTCGCCATTTTCGTGGCTTTGCTTCCATAATTCTGCTGGTGTCTCTACCCCGTTTAATTGAAACACTTTCTCAATTCCAAATATTTCGAAAGATTCTTTTGTTTCGATACGATAGTTCATAGGCTCTTCCCCTTTAATTGAAATAAGGAAGGAAAGCCGAGGATAGGCTTTGAGGGCAGTCCCTTCTTCACGAGCCATCGCTGGATTAACACCATGCAATGATTGAAAAGCTCTTGCGAATGATACCGGTGATTCATACCCATACTTTATGGCAATATCAACAACTCTCCTATCACTATTCTGCAATTCAATTGCAGCGAGAGTCAGCCGTCTTCTTCGTATATATTCCGCAAGTGAAACATTGGTAATGAACGAGAACATTCTATGAAACTGATGTAAAGAACAATAAGCACATTGAGCAACTTCCTTCAATTCGATCTCGCCGACTAAGTTCATTTCAATATAATCCAATGCCCGATTCATCCTCATAAGCCAATCCATCTCGTCCCTCCTCTCAACAAAAGTATAGTTTCGTTAGGTTTTCGTATCGCAACTATTTGTGCGCAATTAAGTTTCGTTTCCGTCGAAAGATATATGTTGAACATGTTGTCCGTTAGCTTTGACTTTTTAAGTACCGTATTTCTTTCTCCATTCTTCACTCCATATTTGAAAACTTTTTCCCGTTACTTCTTCCAATGTTTTACCATCCAACGAATATGGTGCCCCATCCATTGCTGCATTTGGGAAGGATGTCCCCCCTATAACTTTGCCTTCGCAAAGCAATATTGAAACTTTGGATTTACTATCGTCAAACGTTCCCAGAGGATGGTTTGTTACTGTAAAGCTATATACCGATATTTCCATTCCGAAATACTGTTCGGGTTCTACTTTTTGAACCCCCCATGTCTGTCTATATGGTATCGTTTCCGTTATCCCGTAGAGTAGTTTGTCTTTGTCTAGAGTGTATTTCTGAACTTGACCATCATACGAAGAAATTTTATAACCTTTTGCCTTAACATATTCTGTGGCAGTCTTTTGATCACCTGTGATCGTGAGCTCATCTGTACCCAACCTCGTGACCTCGTTATTGCACCCAGCAATGATAAAAAAAACTAGCCCCAATACAATACGGATAGGTTTAAAATACATCAAGTTCCCTCCAATGTGCAGAAGTATATTCATCATTTTGATGATTCGTTCATTTACTGGTTGCGTTATTCTGCCATTACATAAACTAGGAAACAGCCAATTCCTTTGATCAGGAGTTTCCTTGTTTTATTGTCCTGTTATTTGAATCACTTCTCTTTTTCAGTTCCCAATTGGATGTCTCCAAATGGTACGTATTTATTCAGTTCAACTTCTTTATATACGTGTACATAATTGACAGCAAAGGTTGGAAAAGGAGCCAATTCCTTAATTGTTAAGAGTTTCATTTCTTCTATCTCAGTCTCGTTCATACCCCAATAGGTTTGCCCCAAGGTTAAATGAGGATGATATTTATCCATTTCAAAGTAACGGTCTAAAAGTTCTTGTGATGGAGAAATCGCTTTTACCAAATTTCGATGTAACTCAATGATATTGCTCGTTTCAACACTAAGAAATGTAACAGCACTTCCAAACGATCCCGGTTCTGATAATGATAATTGAAAACTTGGCATTAAAGAGCATGTCTGTCTCACACTTTCTAACCAATGAAGATCAACGGTAAGACCACCCTGCGCTTTTACAGTGATATGAGGCTCGACTACATCATTAAGACGATTACTTGCCCAACGATCACGAAATGCCACAATCTTTTCTTTATAATCATCTGGAGGGGTAATTCCAATGAAGTATTTCATATTACCTTCACGTCCTTTACCAAACTAAATAAAGCTTAAAATCAAAAAGCAGCCGACCCTTTTGATCAACTGCCGAATGGTGTTCATTTCAGTAACGTTTCACTTTCCTCCAACATGAAACACACCGATTACGGTTTCACCATCCTTGTCATACAGTGGAATATCACGACCATCTGGTGATCTGCTGTTCTGTATTGCAATAGCTTCTTCAGGTGTTTTGGGTTGCTCGCCATCCATGTCTTTTTTCAGCAGATATCCGTCTGTACCATCCACACCAGTAGCCAAGATTAAATCAGGTTCCGTTTCTGGAGAAGTCGCATATGCGGCAGAACCATATGTCTGTCCATTCTTATTTTTCGGATAAAAAGAAGTGATGTGAAATTGATTCATCGTATCTTTAACGTTTGTATATTGGGATAACCCTGAACCACTCGATACACTAATCATAAAAACTACAAAGATCAATAATATAACTCCTTTAGAATACATCTTCACAACTGTTCACTCCCTTATACTTTTGAACTCGCAGAAATTCCAATGAAGAGAAGATGGTTTTCACATAATCACATTTACTACCCATCTTTAGAATAATATAACATATATTCAAAGGAGTAGTTGGAAGTAAGTTGAACGATAATCATCTAACCTGTCTAACGTTATTGCGGAACTTCCTCTTCGAAAACATAAAAAAACGGACACCGATCTGTGGAGATCAGCGTCCGTTTGTATGTCCCATATTATAATTTTAAAGTATTACTTCACTTCGCCAACAACGGTAAAGCGCTCATTTTTGTGTTGCGGGTTCTCGATCTCGTCTACCAAAGCAATGCTTTTGAAGTATGAAACTTACTCGTGTATGATTTTAAATAACGTTAACCGCGTTCTCCCTCACAGCATTCACCAAATCAACAAGCTGCTTTTGCTTCGTACTATCAAACAGCTTAATGAAACTTTGCGGTCGATCAAAAGGTGCCTTCATTAGAGAGGATGTAGCTTCAATATACCCATTCTCTGCTATATAATCAATCAACTTACGTACAAACACAATCTGTGCTTGCGTAAGAGACTGATCATTAATAAAAGTAGAGAATGCCTGCATCGCTGCTTCATGCTCCAGCTTGGCAATCTTACGAACAAGCAGGCCGAATGGCGTTTTCTTGAACTCACGTTCGTAATCTGATGCTGTGCCTAACTCACCAGTGAAGATATGCTCCAAGCTTTCATAATCACCCGCAGTTAATGGCAGATTGTTTCGCAGTTTATGAATCGCTAGATGATCCTTATTGTTCTCGATATACCGATTAACCTTCAATCTATAATTCTCAAAATCATACGCTGCACCCAGTGCTTCGCCGATACGTTCACCCAAAATCTCATCCTCAAGATTCGTATAGATGATCCGACTGCTACCTTCGTCCACTATAAACTTAATGAGATCACGCAGTTCTACACGAACCTTCTCAAAATCTAATATCCCTGACTCCGACCAAAATTCGTCTGTATCTATCGCTTTAATAAGCGTAATTTTAGCTTTAACCTGCGGAATAGTAGCCTTGGTTTGTAGTGCTTGACCCAACTCCACCAATTGCTTTTTATTACGTTTAAATTGTTTATTCGCTCCGAATGTACCGAGCATTAAGCCATACAAGAGATTGTCGAATCGCTTGGCATATTCATCACGATCATCCATAAATACTAAAGAAGCAAGATTCGTATTCAGTTCAAATACATCGGTCTCAGAGAGGCAGATAAATGCTTCTTTATGCTTAAACTTCTCAATGTATTGAAGCTGCATTTTGACCGAAATCAATTCAAGATTCAATGCATTAATTTGACTCCACACGTCATGAATGAGCTGCTCACGTAATGCTTGATACACTTCACCCATATAATCCATATGCTGCAACTGCTGAGTCAGCTTCACGCGTTTGGAAAAAATGAACTCGGACAAGCTCAATGTCTCTGCACCTTGTAAGCCTTCTTTATTTTGACGGAAGAACTCAAAGTTACTTAGATAATCAAAAATCATGAAATGAGTTTTATCCTGGCCTTCACCAAACAAGTCTTTCCTTAACCGCGTACCACGTCCAATCATTTGCCAGAACTTCGCTTTGGAGCGAATACGTTTGAAGAAGACCAGGTTCACGACCTCAGGCACATCAATCCCTGTATCCATCATATCAACAGAAACGGAAATATATGGTGCTTTATCAGCTAGTTTGAATTCATCAATGGATGACTGAGCATAGGTATCTTCATAGGTGATTTGGCGAATCAATTGACCATGATATTGCGGATATAGCTTATTAAAGCGTTGCACGATGTAGTTGGCATGCTTTTTATTTTGAGCAAAAATAATGGTCTTGCCGATGAGATCGCCACCGCTAACTTTTATACCACGAGTCATCAAATCTTCTAACACCCGATCAACCGTATTTTGATTGAAAATAAAATTATTGAGCGCCGGAGCTGGAATTTCCTCAGGCAGTTCACCGTCTTCATCAACAAAATCATCTTCATAACGGTTGCGGTCTTCTGGAGAGAGATCATCATACGTAATACCTTTCTCCAAAAATTTCGTTTGCACCTCAATATTGTAATAAGGAACTAATACTTTATCTTTCTCCACCGCTGTCTCATAATCATAGGCATAAGTAGGAACATCGCGTTCCATTTCAAAAAACTCATATGTATTACGGTCCACCTCTGACTTCGGAGTGGCTGTCAAACCTAACAATACAGCATCAAAATACTCAAATATGACTCGGTACTTTTTGAAAATACTACGATGGGCTTCATCAATAATAATCAGGTCAAAATGGGCAGGCGTATAGAGACGTTGTCCATCATCAGACCTCGCTGTATCAATGGCATTAAGAATCGTAGGATACGTCGAGAATACAATTCTTGCTAACCTATCATCTTTGTTGCTCAGCAAATTACATAGGGTCATATCTGGAAGGTATTGCTTAAAGTCGTCCTTCGCTTGCTTAACTAAGGACTTACGATCAGCTAAGAACAACACATTCGTCACATGCCCGCTTCGAGATAACACATCCGTTAAACTCGATGCCGTACGTGTTTTCCCTGTACCTGTCGCCATCACAGTAAGCGCCTTACGATGGCCTTCTTCAATATGCTTACCAACCGCGCGAATCGCTTCTTTCTGATAATAGCGGTCTGTAATTTTATCGTTAATGACGATTTGTTCTAGTGGCTTCTTTTGTGTACGTCGCTTGATTAGCTTTTCTAGATCATTGCGTGAGAACATGCCACTGACTCTGCGTTGAGGAGAAGATTGATCATCCCATACGTAGGTGTCAAAGCCATTGGTGTTGAACATAATGGGGCGCTGGCCATACTTGTGTTCTAGGCAATCCGCGTACAGCTTTGCTTGCTGCAATCCGACTAAGGGATTAACCGATGTACGTTTCGCTTCAATTAAAGCGAGCGGAAGCCCATCACGACCATAGAGCACGTAATCGACAAAGCCAACATTTTCGCCATTAGGCATGCCTTCCACTTTGACTTCTTCCCGAGCATCTTCACCCAAGGTCCAACCTAATAATTTAAGATCAACGTCAATATATTTCTTACGTGTGAGGAATTCTGAGATGTCTTGAGGGGTGAATGTTCGCTCTTCTATATGTTGCACTTTGTCTTGCGTTAATTGCTTGCTTAGTGCCTCCACCTGAGCACGAAGCTTTTCAATTTCACTTTCTTTCTCAGACAGAAGCCCTTGTGTTTCTTTAATCCGTCTAACATCTATATGAACCTGTTCTGTTGGAACCAACTGCTCAACAAAAACGCGTTCTTCATATTGATTCCCATAGCAGTAATCGATCCATTGAATAAACTCAAATAATGCGGCTAAGGCAAGCATAGCTTCACTATTGGTAATGTTCTTGTTCGTATGGACACCTAGATTTCCTAGCTTAATAATATATGGAAGCTTGCTCCACGTCTGTGAATCCACTTCGAAACGAAACGATGGCTCGTGTATTAATGACTGTAAATTATCTTTATACGGTGTCTGCATGGATTGATCTGCTGCATACACCCACTTTACCGCAAGTTCTAAAGCCTTCCGGCTCCCCACAGCGGACATCGCAGGAGATGTCGCACATACACGTTCAGCTTCTATACAAGCATGTGCAAACATCTCATATTGCGCTTGCACACTCAAAAATGTAAAATTTGCAGTCATTTCATTCACCTCTCTAATAATAATCGAATATAAAAGAACACTCTCATTGTTCTTGAAGACTATAAATATATGTTAAAAAAATCCGAAAAACCGGAAATTCTCTAGATAGATGAAATTTTGTGACTTCTTGCCTATCCTTGATAAAAAGTAGTTGTTTATCGCGAGAAGCTGTTGAATTTAAAGTTTCTCTATGCAAGCAAACAAACAAGTCAATTTGTATGTTAACCCCCTCTCTATTCTGGCTATATGATTTTGATATTCTCTCATATCTATATCCGAATTCAGAATATAAGGTTTTCTTAGCTACACGAGTTTTATATGCAAACAAAGCAAGTTGGATGTGTTCAGTTTCACTAAACCTGGTGAAAAATTGATTTTTTCTACTTGTTTCATTAATATCACGTAAAGTTAGATTTCCCTTCACCTCAATTACCATTAAACAATCTGCTGGATCTACTAAATAAAGATCTCCACCTAAACACCTTTTATACATATTTTTCCTACACACTAAAATATCACATTGATTGCTTCACTCTCCATCACAGACTATAAATCCACTAATAAACTCTAACATTCCAAATCTTTCTCGCAATTCTTTTATTAAAATATTCTCACCACAACGTCCCATTTCTGCATTATGATTTAAATATTCTGCGATAAAATACTTGCAAAATAAAATTTGCTCAGAGTACTCTTCATAAATTTTCAGAATATCTGATGCCAAGCCATTCACCTACTCTATTAATATTAAACTAATTAAAATATTGGCTCATTAAAGAATCGAAGAGCGTTTGGGTTTCTTCGATGGACTGCTTGACTAGAGATTTTTGTTCTTCAATTTTGGTTACGATGGATGCGAATTGGTTTTGTAGAGATAGTGGTGGAACTGGTAGTGTAAATTCCTTAATCATTCCTAAATTCAAATTTTTTTGACGCACGCCTCTACGATTGGA
The DNA here is from genome assembly GCF_037977015.1 of Paenibacillus sp. FSL K6-1122. NCBI lineage: Bacteria > Bacillati > Bacillota > Bacilli > Caryophanales > Paenibacillaceae > Paenibacillus > Paenibacillus sp. FSL K6-1122. Next base: position 5,870,042 of record NZ_CP150272.1, read on the forward strand.
CAAATAGGTATTCTTCATTATTTGACAAACATCATACATCCAATTAATGTTAATCTTATTTTCATTAACTATCAAATTGGCACACGCTTGATTTGAAGAAGAATCTTGAGTAAGTATGCCTAATTTAAATGCGGCGGTATCATACATACCTATCAACATGCTACCTTTAGGAAATATCTTCGCAGAACTTTCTTGAATAGCTTGCCCAGTTATTTTTTCAGTTGATTCATATAAATATCTAGCATTAAGCTCTCCAGCAGAAAACCAATTTATATTACCTGTAAAGTATTGTGCCTGACTTCTTGAAGGGGTGCCTCCGCTAGTTAACTTTCCAATACTTTCAAATTTCTGTATTTCCCAACCCATGTCATTCGTAACAGGATCACCAAACATGTCATAAAAAACAGACTGGATAAGCCCATCTAATTCGTCGAATTGTTTTTTCCGTAAAGCAAGAAGTTCAGAAACGGTATCAAGATTTTGGGCGATTCGTTTTTGAACTTCAAGGGGAGGGAGTGTCATTTCCAGCTCTTTTAGTGAAGTTACGTTAAAACTAGCTTGGTTAACAGATTTTTTTATTATCTTAGGAATTTGAATTTTAAATTGATCAGATAAAAAGAAATACCTACCAAATTTATAGTTTAATAGTTTACTATTTGATCTAAGACACAATAAATTCATTCCGTGAATTATTTTTTCATTCTCTTCTAATTCACAGACAGCACTTTTTCCTAAGTGTTTTTCACTATTAATATGTGACATAAGAATATCGCCTGTATGGAGAATGTAGTCTCTATATTTTTCTAAATCATTAATTCCTGCGTAACCCATTTTATTTCGATCTACTATTCCATTTGCAATTGTCTCTATTCTTGTAATCGGATACCCACCATCAATTTGACCTTGTTTTATGCTAACCCCATTACGTATAAAACTAAAGACTGACTTAAACTTCAAATATTTTGTCTCACTCACCAAGAAGCCCCCTTAGTTCCTGCATCTTAGAGGCAATCTCCTGATCTAGCTTCTCCAGACGATCCATAATAACCGCTGGAGCATCATATTCAACCTTCTCATATACAATCTCTTTATATCTATTAATAGATAGATCATAATCCTTATCTGCTATCGCGGCTTTATCAACCATAAAACTTTGTTCCGTTGGTTCATGGTCTAACTCAGCTTCGAGATTGTGGAATCGAGCTATAATATCCGGGATATCATTCGCTTCAATTGCCGCGCGCTTATCATCTAGCGAGTATCCATCCGCCTGCATATCATAGAACCATACTTTATCCGTACCACCAGCATCTGTTTTCGTAAAAATCATGATCGCTGTGCTAACTCCTGCATATGGCTTAAATACACCGCTTGGCATCGAGATGACCGCTTCCAGTTTATGATTCTCGACTAACTCTTTTCGAAGAGATTTATGAGCTTTCGTTGAACCAAATAATACGCCGTCAGGAACAATAGCAGCACAACGTCCACCTTTGCGAAGCATGCGTAAGAATAGAGCTACGAACAGCAACTCAGTTTTCTTCGTATTACAAATCGATTTCAAATTATCATTAATACTATCGGCATCCACCGTTCCTGTGAATGGAGGGTTAGCTAAAATCATCGTATATTCGTTAGAAATGCTATTTTGCTTCGAAACGCTATCTACATAGTCAATATTGGGGTTCGTAATGGAGTGGAGCATTAAGTTCATCGCAGACAGACGCAGCATCGTGCGGTCAGTATCGAATCCAGATACGATGTCACCTGCATACGTGTCCCATTGCTCCGTGGTCATCGTCGCTTCATATTGCTCACGAATATATTCAGCCGTTGAAACTAAGAAGCCTGCTGTACCACAAGCAGGATCACATACTCGATCATCTGGCGTTGGAGCCAATAAGCGAACCATTAAGTCACGAATATGCTTCGGTGTGCGGAATTGTCCATTTTGACCAGCAGTAGCAAGTTTGCCCAACATATACTCGTATAGATCACCCTGCATATCCAATTCTTTAATATCATGCTCATACAATTCATCTAATCCTGTAATCATCTTCTGCAAAACTTGAGGTGTAGGCATGAGGAAGATGGCATCCCGCATATAACGTGCGAATGCAGTCGTTGAGTCTTCGCTCATCCCTTTAATAAATGGGAAAACTTCATTACTAATCGTATCGAATATGATACGTGGATCTTTGTTCTTAAAATTACTCCAACGCATCGCCTGTCCAGCTTCTGTCTGAGGGAATATTTTCGGAAGCTTGTCGCCACCAAGTGCCTCAAAGCTTTCAGCAACTAAATCCTTCTCGTCTAATGAACGGATAAACATTAAGTACGTTAATTGTTCTATAACCGTCAGTGGATTCGATATCCCACCCGCCCACAGATCAGACCAAATTTTATCTACTTTATTACGAATTTCTCCTGTTAGCATATCTAGTTCCCGACCTCTCATCTGTAGCACATGTATACATTTTTTCAAAAAAAACAATATGAAATTAACTTTCTTAATAATACCATGATTGCGTAATTTCAACCAAACAACAAAGAATCTTTGTGTTTCAAAACGGAGAAGACCAGTAGACCTATATACCCCTGTTCGTTCAAAACTATGAATTTCCTGTACTTGCTCACAGCCGCACCTTTAGTAGCACAGGCCCATTGTGCTAATGTGTCCTTAACAGACAACATAGAGCACTTCATCCAATCGCCGATGAAGTGGTAACATTCACCAAAGTACGTCTGTTGATTTTACGAGTTATACGTACGACCGCTGATAAGCTACATGTCAGTTTATAAATAGGTCTCTATTCAGTAATCCGTGCCTGACAACTTGTGTGATTTTCGAAAACATAAAAAACGGACACTGATCTGTGGAGATCAGCGTCCGTTTGTATGTTCCATATTATCATTTAAAAGTGTTACTTCACTTCGCCAACAACGGTAAAGCGCTCGTTTTTGTGTTGTGGGTTCTCTATCTCATCAACCAAAGCAATCGCATAGTCTGCATAGCTGATGTAGCTGTTGCCTTCGCTATTCACGAGAATAACGTCGTTGCCTGCTTGATATTTGCCGGTGCGTACACCTTCTGGATTAAAGAATCCAGCCGGGCTTAAGAATGTCCATTGAATACCCGAAGATGCTTGCAGATCCTGCAAGTTTTGGCCTTGGTTCGTTGCAGTTGCTTTGTAAGCATCCGGGAATCCTGGGGATTCAAAGACACGCAATGTTTTGGACTCATCTGTGAACAGGCTTCCTGCTCCACCCACCACGATCATACGAGTGTTTGGTGCATCTTTCAGGATGTTGATCAACGCCTGTCCTACTTCCACATGCAGGTTTTCTTTACCAGCTGGAGCACCAAATGCATTTACAACCACATCAAACGCTTTAACATCTTCAGCTGTAAGATCAAATACATCTTTCTCCAGCGTATTCAGGCTTTTATCTTCCAATTTGGATGCATTACGAACGATTGCCGTTACTTTATGCCCTCTGTCTGCTGCTTCTTTCAAAATTACACTTCCTGCTTTGCCTGTTGCACCAATGATTGCAATGTTCATCATGATCTCTCCTTTAAATTATCGATATTGTTTATGTTTGAACTTTATATTGTAACTATAGTTGTTACAACTAAGTTTGTCAACCTTTTCTCTTTCCAAAAGGAATCCGTATTCAGCTGCGAACTCTTTTGTTAGAGTTATTGTGATAGTAAAAGGGCTCTTGACCTTGTTTTTTTAAAAGTACATTCTGTACAGTTTGTCCACGTGGGTGATGGTTCTGATCTAAGAGAAGACGGTCCAGTTGCAAGTTAAAGTCACATCGCTCAGGCACACATAACAAAATTCGTGTCAGAAATTCCAGCGCGTCCATGCAGCGCAAGCGAGTAACAAGCTCGGCCGTCATATGATGCACATTACCTTTAACATTATTCCCAATCGCTATCCCTCCACTCTCTCCGTCAATATACTGATTGGGATCATTCGGGTCCTGCTGAACTTCACGAAGCCATAATACATTCTCGTCGATGAAAAATATGTAGCGTTTGTTTAGTACACATCCATCGTAATGGTAGTACTCATCATCATCAAATGGTGCGATAGCAACTGAAGCATGTTCGAGGAGGTCATGGCTGTTCATAATTCAAATGCTTTCGTAATGATGATAAAAGCATAGATGAATTGGCTCATTTCTAACCATTCGAAGCAACATGAAAACTTCATTATTCCCTTGTTATGCGAAGTTAATATACTGATGATCACAATCATGATTTGTTCTCCCTTCCATTCTGGATATACTATTTCGGGCCCAGCAACTTCCCGCCTTATTCCTTCCTTTACGAGTGATTTTGTGAGAGATGATTCGTTCGAGTAAAACGTTGCAATTTTTAACAGTTTTACCTTCTAAGTAGTACTCAGAAAGTAAAACTTTTAAATGAATAATACTACTCTGGAAGTAGTACGTAAATAGTATTTACTGAAAAGTTTTACTCGCCGCGTGTGATCCTTTATAATTGTGTTGTGACTACTCCGAGGGGGCGTATCAAGTGTCAACTAATCAAATCAAATTTAACTTAAATGAAGTCCTTGCTGAGATCAGCACAACGCGAAATAAAGTAGCTGTCGAGTCTAAGACCCGTCCTGCTACGATCTTGGATCTCGCGAGTGGAGATACACGAACCATTAAGCTCGAAACAATGGTAGAAATATTGAACGCGATCAATCGTATTGCAAAGGAAAACGGAAGCACGCGTCAGTTCGGTATTGAGGCACTAATAGAATATATACCGCAAGACAACGAAGAAAGTGGTTAACAATACGATTTTTTTTGCGTGTGTTTACCTTTAGAATATGTATCCGGGGGACATACGTCACTGATATAAAGCGTAAAACTCCGGTTATTATCTACGTTGATCTACGAAAAAAGTTATAAAACTAGGAGCACTTCTTATAAAATCGCGCGGTAAAATTATTCATTTATCGACCAAACTCCGTCTGTGAACGCAGAAAAAGCCCACCTCCGAAGAGAAAAGCCGGGGTTTGCCTTTGAAATTCATGAACCAAATGAATTAAATATCGCTCTGGGGTGTTTTTTTGTAGTAAACGTTTTAATTCCGCTTAGTTCAGCAGAACAAGAGATTATTTCTAACTAGTTCGTTGTAAACACTAGAAAAAATACCATAAAATCAAAAAACATAATTAGAACAAGGCTGATACGCCGCAGAGGTCGTCATCTGGAACATATCAACAATCCTTATCCGGTAACCCCGCATCATCCTTCGTATGGAAGGATGATCCACAGCCTCATGTGGCCACTGCATTCGGGTTATGAATAGTCAATCTACATACGCGCTTTTTCGCAAGTGAGCGGGATTGTTAATGCGCAAAAGCTCGTTAACCAGGTTCAACCCTCATACAGTGTCTAAAAACAAGTATGAAAAAAGCACATCGTCAAAATATTACTTGAGAGATGTGCTATATTTATATGTTTACATCATTTAATTAAAAAGTTACAGAATCTAAATTTAATTCAACTGCAGTCTTTACGCGAGTTGCGAAGATCTTACTATCAGCACCATTCATAAAGGATTCTTCGCATCCTTCACATACATATACAGGAACATTAAAGACTGTAACTAATTTATCGCCCAATCTGCCTAATTTCGCCTTATGAGTAAGGATTGGATGCTCTCCACATATGCATTTTATGTTTGATGTTTGCATCGGTACCCCCGGCATGATAGTTGATAAAGTTGCACTCATAATGATTCCCTCCTTATTTAGTATATGCGCAGAATAAAAGTTTATACCTGTTTATCATAACATTATATAATAGTTACAGCAAGTATGAGACCACTGTCGTCTTTTATGAAAGCAATTGAGACTTCACCTTGAGAACCATCTACTTTAATACCTATGACAGTGAATGTAAATGTAGGCATCGATTGTTCCTTTATTTTATGGAATTTCAATTTTGCTTTACGCACATCATCAGCTTGTTTAATGACGTTTATAATATCATCGTAAAGCTCTTGTACACTGTCTCTATACCAGCCTCTCTTTTGCAACAGATCAGGATTAAGAGCATGGTCATCTGTTATGTGTTCAGACAGCCGTATTAGGTTTTCACCCAATGGATCATCAGATTGATCTAACCTTCCTTTTATTTCTGATAACACATTACTGATCTGGTCTTGATTTAAAGAAGCAATATCAACTCCATCTTTTCTTATGTATTCTGCTTTTTTTCTTAGTACATTTAGCGCAAGTGCATTAAATTGCTCTTCAGTTAATTCAATGACATCGTCAGTCGACACTGTAAACTCAATACCATCTCTAGTAGTTACTTTCTTCTCATAACCTTCTACAGATGAAATGATATCTCCACTTTCTGTAATTGTTTCTAAGTCCTCGGACACTCTCCTAATACCCCTTTCAACTTCCACAGATATTTAACGAAAATCTTATCATATATTGGAAAAAAGAGATAGTAAAACGATTTAACCATAGTCTCACTAGGACGTCTCTGAAAACTAATTAGTGATTCGATTTAAAAATGGCAGCCACGTATACAAATGACAAGAATGGTTTGGATAGCTTGCCGGACGAGTAGCTACGCGGCGAAAGTGTTTGATTCTAAGTGGCATTCTTTGTACAAAAACTAATTGACTTTCCATGGATTTAGACTGTTAGCTTTAAGTGGAATAACATAGGATGCCTGTTTGGCCTTAATCTAATTCCGAATAGCTTCTGAGCTACAAGCTGTGTCTTTAAGAATATAGCTTCATGTAATATCAAATTCCTGAAATAAATCTATCGCAAGAACGGAATCATAAACTCGGCCACCCATCAGAAGAAAAGCCGTATCGGATCCGATCGTATTTCATATACGAAATGTGGTCGCGAATAGTACTGACGTCGATATGCTCAATCAACGTGATATCCGGATGAAACTCATTAAGCCATTTCACGAAGTATCCGTAATGTTTCGTGTAAGCCTTAAGGCTCCTTTCGCATACCCCCTCCACCTTCTTCGCGCTGAATACAAAATCAAGCGCCTGTTCAAATGTAAGCTCCGGGAACAACTTTACATCACGCGCGCCGACCGGAGCACGTCGTTCTCGTTTCTTTAATGCCATAACAAAAAGACCTCCATAACGTAATTAGTACGAGACTAATACGCCATAGAGGTCGTGATTCACAACCCTGAAATGCCATTTCAAGGATTGATAACGTTCATCGTCCGGGGTTGTTAACCTACCGAAATACTTGCGCAATTCACAATCTGCATCGTTAAGGCTACCGTTACAGGCTTGCGTCCGTCATCCGTTACCGAATGCGCTCAAACCCGCGTCAGACTAACAATCCTTATCAGGCACACCCGCATCTTCCTTCGTACGGAAAGAAGATCCACAGCCACAAGTGGCTACTGCGTTCGGATTATGGATGGTGAACCCACCCGTCATACCGGACTCTTCAAAATCAATTTCGAGACCATCCAGATACTTCAGGTTTTCCTTCTCGACTACAACCTTCATACTCTGAATATCCATATACAGGTCCTCATCGGACTCTTTATCGTCAAAGCCCATGGCGTACGAAAATCCGGTGCAACCGCCCGGTGCTACGCCAAGACGCAGGAACATACCAGGTGTCTCTTGCTGTGCAAGCATCTCTTTCAATCTGTCAGCAGCCGTTTCGCTGATGTTAATCATGCCAGGTCACTCTCCTTTTTCATATAAGATCATGTTCAAAAAGGGCGCTTTTCAGTACCAAGAAGATGGGATGAAGATAGAAATGGAGTAGCGGAGCGTAGGCAAAACTACGTGAGCAACGGACATTTCGGCTGAATCCCATATTCGACGCTGAGATGCCGCTAGGCATCCTTCGTAATCAAAAGCGGACTTTTTGAACTACCTTTCATTAACTCTTCTTTAAATTATACTCCACCCCGTCAAGGGTCTCAAGTCATGTTTGCCTCTTTCCGCGTTCCCCCTGAACTCCTTTTTCTTCCCAGTGTATTGAACCCCCGCGACACGAGGTTTATAATGAATAGGTGGTCGCACTGAAATGTCGATATTTTGCCATGACTTATTCAGGTGACGATCATATATAGAGTTGTAATTTTTTTCACATTTCGAGACTGTCCGCAGTCCCCAATGCATATAGAGTCAAAAGACTCACTTTAATGAAAAAATTAGCTTTACGTACGCAGCACACGCTGCACCGGGTAAATAAGAGTTAGTCCATATAAGAAGGCGGCAGTTGACCGCATCTTTGCTATGTAGTTCTGTATACAGATCCTACACACAACTCAAATCCGGTTAAGAACAGGAGGAAACAGTATGTCTACATTGGTAACACCGTTCACAGACAAAAGAATGGCTGAAATCGTTGAGAAAGTGCAGAACGGCGTAAGGCTGAACGTAGAAGACGGCGTATATCTGTATGAAACAGATGATCTGCTAACTTTGGGCCAGCTGGCCAATGAGGCCAACTTGCGGAAAAATGGTAAGAAAGTATATTTCATCGAAAACATGAGTCTTTATTTTACGAACGTATGCGAAGCCCACTGCGCTTTTTGTAATTTCCGTAAAGACCAGGGTGAAGAAGGCTCCTATACATTATCCGGTCAGGAAATGATCGATTATGTGGAACAGCATATTCATCCAGGCGTACGTGAGTTCCATATCGTAGGCGGACATAACAACCATGTTCCTTTTCAATATTATGTCGATTCCCTGCGTGCTTTAAACGAGAAATATCCGGATGTTACGCTGAAAGCCTACACGGCAGCCGAGATTGATTTCTTCACCCGGATTAGCGGACTCAGTATCAAGGAAGTTCTGCAAGAGCTGCAAAAAGCAGGTTTGAAAACATTGACTGGTGGCGGCGCTGAGATTCTGTCGGATGAATATCGCAAAAAAATGCGTGTAGACAAAGCGAACGTGGATCGTTATCTTGAGGTGCACCGTACTGCTCATAACCTGGGCATGCGTACCCATACAACGATGCTGTATGGATCAATTGAATCCTATGAGGACCGCGTCAACCATATGGTGCAGATCCGTGAATTGCAAGACGAGACCAACGGATTCATGGTCTTTATCCCGCTTTCCATGCAGCCAAAAAGTAAAAACGCGAGCATTATGCGTCGTAACTCGGCTTATGAGGATCTCAAAACAATTGCGATCAGCCGTCTGATGCTGGATAACATCGATCATATCAAAGCATACTTCATTAACATCGGTCCACAGCTGGCTCAAGTTGCTCTTGGATTTGGTGCTTCGGATGCACACGGCACAATCGTTCGCGAACGGATTAGTCATGCGGCAGGTGCACTCACACCTGAAGGCCTTACACGTAAAGAGCTCATATGGCTCATTAAAGGTGCAGGACGTATTCCGGTAGAACGTGATACGTTCTACAATGAAATTCAAGTGTACGAATAGGATATAACTCCATTCACAACCAATATTGCACCAGCACCACTCCAGAACGCAGCTTTCATTATAGGGAGACGTTTGAATTCGAGTGGTGCAAACTGCTGATTAATATCTTCAATTTTCAATATCTACTTTTCAATTATTCAAATCATAACAAAAGGAGCAGCTATGTTATTGCATAGCTGCTCCACAGTTTACAGCCCCATTTCAGTGGGACTGATGCAGAAAGGAAGCCGAGTCATGAAAAATTTCGTCATTCTTGGAGGCGGTTATGGCGGCCTCACCATCATCAAGGAACTTCTGGAGGGTAAAATTCCATCCGATACACAAATTATTTTGGTGGACCGCAGCCCCTTTCAGGGATTAAAGACAGAATATTACGCACTCGCAGCAGGAACCGTATCTGATTATGACCTGCGTATCCAATTTCCAGTGAGCGATAAAGTCACTTACCGTTATGGAGAAGTTACTTCGATTGACCTGGAACAGCGTCAGATTGAATTTGAAGGCCAAGACCCGCTCGTGTACGACAAACTTGTCATTGGACTTGGTTGTACAGACCGTTTCCACAACACGCCAGGCGCCGAAGACTACAGCTGTACCATTCAGAGCTTTAGCAAAACACGCGAGACCTACCTGCGCCTCAATGAAGTCAAAGCCTATGGCAATGTGCATATCGTAGGTGGCGGATTAAGTGGTGTCGAGATCGCAGCCGAACTTCGTGAGAGCAGACCGGATCTGAACATCAGCATTTTGGATCGTGGTGAACGTGTATTATCTGCTTTCCCGCAACGTCTATCCGTGTATGTGCATGAATGGTTCAACGAACATCAGGTAGAGACACGCGGGCATATCGCCATTTCACGTGTTGAACCTAATGCCATCTATAACCGGGATGAACAGATTCTAACAGATGCTGTCGTATGGACTGCAGGCATTCAGCCCGTAAAAGTGGTACAGGATCTGGACGTAACCAAAGACCCTCAAGGACGTGTCGTCTTGAATGAATACTACCAAATCCCGGAATATACCGATGTGTATGTCGTTGGTGACTGTGCCAGTGTACCTTATGCACCTAGTGGTCAAGCTGCGGAAGTACAGGGTGAGCAGATCGCCCATATTCAGCATGCCCTCTGGAAAGGCGAAAAGCCCAATCCACATCCACTCAAGCTTCGTGGCACACTGGGTGCACTCGGCAAGAAATCTGGGTTTGGGCTGATGGGCAAAACGTCCATGATGGGACGTGTACCTCGTATTTTGAAAAGTGGTGTGCTCTGGATGTCCAAGCGCCATCTCGGTTAGTCGAGATCGAGCTCGTCCCAGACATCGGCTTCGGCAATTTTGGCCAGAATGGCGTTATATAGATCTTCCACTTTGTCCGTGATGACAACTTCACCATTCACCAGTGCAAAAGGAGTCATAGAACATTGGCCGCAGTTGGTGAGGCAGCCGTATTCAATCACGTCATAGTCTGGATTTTCTTCCAGTTGATCCATGACTTCATCTGTGCCAAAATGCATATTATTGGCACAAAATTCAATAATCGGTCTCATATAGGTTCACCTGCTTTGTTTGACCATTTTAATTTGTGGCCATTTGTAATATAATATAGGGGAAAGGAGTTGAAAAAAATGAGCGAAAACGCACAAAGCACCATGTATGATGAAGTAATTGATGTGCTTGACAAACTTCGTCCGTTTCTGCAACGCGATGGCGGTGACGTGGAACTGGTCGACGTGGAAGACGGCATTATTAAGCTGAAACTGGTCGGTGCCTGCGGCAGTTGCCCAAGCTCCACCATTACCTTAAAAGCCGGGATTGAACGTGCCCTTCTCGAAGAAGTTGAGGGTGTACAAGAAGTCGTACAAGTATTCTAATCAATCCTTCACGAAATAAACCTCAAGAGCCTTTCGCTTCGCATGAAGCGGAGGGCTCTTTTTTTTGTGCATATGCAGAGAGTCCATGTTCACAGTCAGCTTGACCCGTTTCCACGTACAACCCTTCAATTCACCTTTTAAGTATCCTCGCGCTGTATGGTCGGACGAATCGGATCAAGTCCTCCAGATACATCCATAATGTTGCCTGTTATAAAATCGGAATGATCAAGGCACAGATAAGTGATCACTCGCGCAATATCTTCACCGCTGCCTGGGCGCCCTCTTGGCGTTTCCTCGTCCGTTATGCCTGCCATCTCATCAATCGTTTTCTCTTTGTTAGCACCACGAATATCCCCTGGACATACCATGTTAACCGTAATGCCATAAGGAGCTTCCTCCACAGCAAGTGTCTTTGTGAACGAAACCAGACCTACCTTGGCAGCAGCATATACTGCACGATGAGGCCAAGATCTCGCTTCTCCAGCATGACTGAAGCCAAAATGGATAATGCGTCCCCATTGCTTGCGTCTCATCTCTGGCAATACACGCTGATCCAGTAACATCGGTCCCAACAGATTTCCCTGCACAAGCATCTGGACCTCAGCTTCAGAATAATCCGCAAATAATCGTCGTTCACGGACAAATGGACCCGCGTTATTCACCAAAATATCAATGCTGCCCAGGTTGCCTTCCACATGCTCAACCAATGAAGAGATATCTTCCACCTTGGATATATCAGCCTGAATGGCAATGCACCGCACACCCTTGGCTATAATCTGAGCCTTTAAAGCCTCAGCTTCTGTTCTGCTGTGTACATAGTTGAGGGCAATATGACACCCTTGATCTGCCAGACTGAGGGCCGTCATTTTACCAAGACCTTTGGCACTTCCCGTTATGAGGGCAATCTTTCCCTTCACGTTCATCCCCCTCTTCAAAGAGCAGTCACTATCCAGTATAAAAGATTTATCGTCCTGCTACAACTCGCTTATCCACAAGGGATTATCCACCTTTAATTCCAAATATATCTTGATTGAAAACAAACACCTATGGTACTGTCGAGGATATAACCCGAAAGGACCTCTACATGAATATGAAGAACAAAAGATGGATAGCATTTCTTACACTTTTAATGTTGAGTTTATTCACAATCTCTAGTGCCTTACAGGTATCAGCGGCAAGTGAGAATGAGCCAGCACCTGATGAGTACGATTGGATTACTGGACCAGCATCTGTCTCTCTGGACGGTAAGGCCACCCTGGAAGTCCCTGAAAGCCATTCCTATCTGGATAAGCCCAATACCCAACGCTCGATACTTAACAGTGATGGGAAGCCTAACGGGAATGAAATCGGAAGCCTAACCAGCAATAGCGAATTCGGCTCGTGGTATGTTGTGTTCGAGTACGTGAAGACAGGTCATATTCATGATGACGATCAAAATTTGAGTGCTGAAGAACTGTTAAGCAGTTATATCCGAGGCACAGAAGAAGAAAACAGAGAGCTTGATCCTGAATATAGAACGTACATAACGGGGTGGGAAATCGAACCGGCATATGACAGTACCAAACATCAGTTGGTTTACTCCCTTGGTTTCAAGAATGCTGTCCAGCAAACCATGGTGAATTACAATGTAAAACTCCTGACACGCGAAGGGTACATCACAGCCATTCTGGTTACAGATACGGCCAACTTTCAACAGAGCCGCCAGGCATTCGAGGAAACCGTAATTCATAAGCTTAGCATCAATGCAGGATACACCTATGAGGAGTACAATGCTTCGACTGACAAAACATCCACCATAGGGCTCAACAGTCTTCTGATGGGCGGGATCGGGTACACAGCTTCCCAGAAATTCAGTGCTCTTCTTTTGCTCAAAAAAGGATGGGCTTTGATCCTCGTTGTCGTCCTTGGGTTAATCGGTTGGATCAGATACAAGATCAAAAGCTCACACGGAGAAGAAGAAACACTCTCTCCCTCCGAGAGAACGTACCTGCAAGAAGCAGATGAGCAGCAGTATGCTGATCAGAATGAATTATCCTACTACCGCCAATCTGGGCGTCCATCCAACGCGGATAAACCGGAAAAACTCTGACTTATGTTGATCGCCACGTCAGCACAGATTAGGAAACATAAAATAAGCCGTATATCTCTTCAGAAGAGATATACGGCTTATTCTTAATAGCTTCACATCATATCATACATATCGTGAATTATTCAGTTGCAGGTTCAACTGCACCTTTATAACGTTCTTTGATGAATGTTTTCACTTCTTCGGAGTGCAAAGCAGCAGCCAGTTTTTGGATTGCATCTGCATCCTTGTTGTCCTCACGGGAAACGAGGATGTTCGCGTATGGGTTACCTTGCAGATCTTCGATCAGCAAAGCATCATTCGCCGGATTCAGGTTCGCTTCGAGCGCATAGTTAGCGTTGATGAATACCAGATCCGCTTCATCCAGTTGACGAGGCATCATGGCTGCATCCAGCTCAATGATATCCAGGTTCTTCGGATTGGCTGTGATGTCTTGAATCGTAGATGAGATATTTGTGTTGTCTTTCAGCGTGATAATGCCTTCCTTCGCAAGTAACAACAGTGCACGTCCACCATTGGATGGGTCATTTGGAATTGCTACTTTTGCGCCGTCTGCCAACTCATCCAAAGACTTAATCTTTTTGGAGTATCCACCAAAAGGTTCAACATGAACAGGTGTTACAGAAACGAGGTTGAATCCACGTTCTTTATTCTCTGTATCCAGATAAGGTTGGTGTTGGAAGAAGTTTGCATCCAATTTTTTGTCAGCAAGCTGCTGATTGGGTTGTACATAGTCGTTGAATGTAACGACTTGCAGACGAATACCTTGTGCTTCCAGTTCAGGCTTGATGCTTTCCAGAATCTCTGCATGTGGTGTAGGTGAAGCTCCAACTTTCAATTCAACCGTGCGTGGTGCACCTGCTGAATTGTCTGCGCCGCTATCGGCGTCCTTGTTGTTTCCGCAAGCTGCGAGAACCGCAATCAACATAAGACTAAGTAGAGCAAAAGACCATTTTTTCATGTGTAAAACCCCTTCTCTAATCATTTTTGTCATGTGGTGTCCGCATTATTGCATAACCATCATGTTATCTATGTGTTATTTCCTGGTGAAAAATGTAACCAAGCGATCTCCAGCCATCTGGAGAATTTGCACTAAGATGACCATAAATACAACGGAAATGATCATAATTTCATTCTGATAACGATAATACCCATAGTTGATTGCCAGCGTTCCTAGACCTCCACCGCCAACCATGCCCGCCATCGCCGTATAGGAGACAAGCGTAACAATGGTGATCGTTATACCCGCAAGCAGTCCAGGCAGTGCCTCAGGCAGTAACACCCGTCTTACAATCTGTCCGGTCGATGCACCCATCGACTGTGCCGCTTCAATGACACCCCGATCAACTTCTCGCAACGTCGTCTCCACCAAACGAGCAAAATAAGGAGCTGCTGAAATAACTAAAGGTGGTATAACACCTAACACACCTGTAGCAGTACCGACGAGTGAACGAGTGAACGGTATAAGAGCAACAATCAATATGATAAATGGGACTGAGCGCAAAATATTCACAATCAAGGACAATATAATGTACACCGTCCGTGACTTGATCGAAGCAGAACGGGCTGTCATGAACAGCAGCACTCCGAGCGGTAAACCAAAAATTACGGTGAACAAGCCTGATACACCCAAAATTTGCAGTGTCTCAATGGAGGCTTTACCAACCTCTTCCCAGCGAACTGTTGAAAAATCCATCTAACGAAGCACCTCCACATCAAGTCCCTCAGCGGTTAATTCTGATATCGTCCGATCAATCGCATTTGAATCACCCTCGAACCGAACGGTCAGCTGCCCATAAGGAACCTGTTTGATCGTAGAGATTGTTCCCTGCAGGATGGCAAAATCCACTCCTGTCTTACGTACCGTTCTGGACAAAATCGCTTCATATGTTTTGTTACCCAGAAAGGATATCTTCACAAGTTTGGAAGCAGCACCTGCCTGCAATTCAACGCCTGCATTTGCCAGAGCGGTCTCTTCCAGAGCAAGTCCAGCTTCATGGTCACGCATCATGAAGTCCCGCGTGATCGCATGCTGTGGCTTCAGGAACACGTCTGTTACAGGTCCTTGTTCCACAATGCCACCTTGATGAATGACAGCCACCTTGTCACAGATGTTCTGAATGACATGCATTTCATGTGTGATCAGCACAATCGTTAGGTTGTACTTTTCATTAATGTCGAGTAATAACTTCAGGATTGAATTTGTCGTCTGCGGATCAAGTGCCGAAGTAGCCTCATCACAGAGAAGTACATTTGGATCACTTGCAAGTGCTCTCGCAATCCCTACACGTTGTTTCTGGCCACCCGATAATTGAGCCGGATATTTGCTGCTGTGGTGCTCCAGACCAACCAGTGCAAGCATTTCCTTCACTTTGCGATCAATGGCTTCCTTGGGTGTATTCACAAGCTTTAGTGGAAAAGCTACATTGTCATATACCGTTGCCGAAGATAACAGATTAAAGTGTTGAAAAATCATTCCGATCTTGCGTCTCTGTTGCTGCAATTCGGTTTTGCTCAGTTCAGTCAGGTTAATTCCGTCAACCCATACCTCACCCTCCGTAGGCCGTTCCAGCAAATTAATACAGCGAATCAATGTGCTTTTGCCCGCTCCGGAATGGCCAATCACTCCGTAGATTTCGCCCTTTTGGATGCTCAAATTCAACTCGGATAACGCTGTTGTAGATTTTGTTCCTTTGCCGTACGTTTTCGTTAAACCTTTTAATTCAATCAATCGCACTTGCCCCTTTCCAACCACCTACATGTATCTTTACCCGATCTAAAGGAAAACTCCCCTTAAAGTACAAAAAAAGAGCCCTTTGCAGATACAAAGAGGGCTCTTCACGTGAAAGAATATACCTTCTCATCTGCCAAAATCGTGTCTTGCACCATTTTGTAGGAATTAGCACCTAACATCTATAACGAATGATACATGTATCATGTCATTACAAATCGGTTGCCGGGCTTCATCGGGCCTGTCCCTCCGCCGCTCTCGATAAGAAATATGTTGTTGTAGGATTTTATAAGTTCATGTAGTTTATGCTTTATAATGTGAACGTAACTTCCAAAAAATCAGTTATATCCGTGTAACATTCGATTGAAACTCAGTATATTCCAAGTATTCCGATTTGTCAAAGGGAATTATTTCTTTTCCATATTTTATTGATATAACTATAAGAGGCTGTTAACGTTTCACAGACCATATCGACACCCTGACGCATTTCCTGCACATGCTGATTCAGATCCTCCAATTTCACTTTACCTTGCAAGGTCTGGTGTAACTGCCACAGGTCATCGTGCATTTCTGAGTTCATGTAGTGAATTTCCATATTACGTCGTTTGCGCAGCTTGCTCATCGGCTCACGATAAGAGTCCTTGATCTGTATTAATTGCAACGCAAGATCATGATGTTCCCTCGCATAGTCGAACTGCCTTAACATTGTGAAATAAGAAAAATGCGCTTTGGTATTTGAAGTATTCAACTGGAATATTTCATTTAATACCGTGCCGACTTTATCCAGAATGGCAAAGCAGCGGATAAAGCCATCTTTGTAGAAATACACATACCGTGCATACTCGGCTTTTTCAGTCGGCGTCATATCATCCGTTGATCCTGCAACGACCTTTTTACGAAAATGAGCAGCAGCGAAACAGCTTTGCTCCAGTTCATCCAGTGAGGAGATGAGTCCCTGAGTCCACACATACAGTTTCCGATAGTCATGCGTGGGATCATGGTCCACATGCATTTGTCGTTGAAATAGCTCAAGCGTATGCGCCATTGCGTCCATCGCTGCCTTCAATTTACCTTCGTTTATACGTGGCTTTTCCCCCAACAACGTTCGCAGCATATCTAACCTCCTCTTTTCCAAATCAACAAGAATTCATCACCGTAAACGAAACATCATTCATTCCGTGTAATTGCTGCTTGCCATAGGTTGCCCTGATCCCTCTGACATCAAACAAAGTCCACCTGTCCAATGATGTACATCACTGGATGGTGGACTTTCATATTTAAAAACGATTAGCCGGGCGATGTAGCTTGTACACCAGGAAACTCATATACGTTAAGACTCCGAACAATATGGCGATATCCAGCATATGAGCAAGAGCTACGAACATGTATACTTCCGGACGGTTCATTGTCACCATCATGAAAATACCAATTACTACTTGCATCAGAATAAGAACAACGGATACCACGCCAAGGGTACGCATTTCCTTGTTGTCCGGATGATTACGGTAAGCGAAGTGACCCAGAATCGCGATAACAATCACGAGCGACGCAGCTGCTGCACGGTGAGCAAAAGCAACCGCTACCCCACCCGAAAGCTCAGGAATAATCTGACCGTTACAAAGCGGAAATCCAGAACATCCGCCGGCAGAATCCGTGTGACTCACAAATGCACCTGTGTATACCACGAGATATGTGTAAATGGTGGAGAACCAGACCAGATTCCTGAATTTTTTGCTAACCCGAGGGTATTTATTCAGGCGCTCCAATCCGCCATCTTTGGCCTCCTGCCTTATGCCCAGCGCCATCATTAGAGAACTGGCAAAAGCAATCAGTGCAAAACCAAAATGCAGTGCCATGACTGCTGAAGATTGGGAGAAGACAACGGCAAAAGCCCCCATGATTCCCTGGACGATAACAAATACCAGAGTTAAGAAAGAAAACAATTGCAGGTCACGGCGTGACTTGCCAAACCGCAGAAAAGCAACAAACGAGGCAATGGACAACAGTCCAGCCAGTGCACTTACAGCGCGATGGGAATATTCAATGAGTGAAGCCACAGTATGTGCGGGAACGAGTTTTCCGTTACATAAAGGCCATTCTGTTCCGCAGCCAAGGCCTGATTCCGTTTTGGTTACGATGCCTCCACCAAAAGTGGCCAGAAACATGACAAGACAGGTTAATACGGTTAACCATTTAAACAAAGTTAAGTGTTTCAATTTTTTCTCACCCGCTGTTGGTTTAAGATGGCGAAGAATATTCTCCGCTTGTTTCGGTACTTTGACACTTATTTCACAACTAAATTCATTATACCGGATAAAATGTTCATTGACGTCGCGCTTTGTGACAAAATGTTAACGTCTGGTGAAATAATGACCCGAAGGTCATTGAGGATATGTACAGAAACGTTTCTTACATAGAACGTGTCGAACACACAAACGCCATTTCCCTATTTCAAGAGAAATGGCGTTCTTTTTATTATACCCTTTTACAACATGAACCTGTCATACTTTTATATAAGTTCAATGAAACATTTACACAATAACGGAGAGGAAAGAAATAGCCTGAAGAAGCGGAGCTAAAAGCTTTCTGAAAGAAAGCTGCATCGGAAGCATATGCTTCGCCTTTATCCCCGGATTTCCCCTTTATAAAAGGGATCAAAGAAATCTGGGGATAACAGCGATCAAAAGGTTATTCTGTCATCGGAGTGCCTGTGTAAAAGTTGAGCTTGTATAACATTATTTATGAATCGTGTTGTACACCTCAACTGCGCGATCCAGGAACTGCTCAATCTCTTCTCTCGACTTGCGCAGCTTGTTCACATACCGTACGAGTTCGCGGCCATCTGTATACGCCACAAAGCTTGGAATGCCAAGAATATTCTGCTCTTCACTAACGGTTCCAACCTGATCCACGTCGACCTCAATTAAGGTCAGTTCACGTGCATATTTCTCTTCAACCTCAGGCATAAACGGATCGATGTATTTGCAGTCACCACACCAGTCTGCCTTGAATACGGCAATCGTCAAACGTGGGGATTGGATGGCTACATCAAAAGCCGGTTTGGAAGTAATCTGTTCCATTCGGTTCATCTCCCTTTCTGTACCTTGTCTTACCCTAAGTGAAGCAAATTGGCGAGTGGAAGTCAAATAATCAGCGCATACTTAGAATAACCACATGGTCTGTGAAATTAAACCCAGAACATCATGAAAGGATGTCACATCATGACTTCCACCAGAACCGATTCTTCCAGCGAACAACATCACGGGTCCCTCCTGCAGATGGTCCGTTCCATTCCGGGTGCTGCCCGGGAAATCTGGCGTGGCAAACAGGCTGCATGGCTAGCTTCTGCACAGCTTCGTCACCCTTTGCGTGACATCGAGTGGGATACAGATACGGCAGCTGCCTTACAGTCTGAGGTGGAGCGTTTGTTACCTGCCAGCAACAAATCTTTTGCACGCACGGACCAGGTTCAAAGCGCACTCGTCTGCGAAGAAGATTGCATCATTCTGGAAGAGATTAAGACACTGACTCAGGAGCACAATCGGAGTAATATCACCCGCACGGCAGCCTATCTGGAATGTTATGAGCAATATCCCGAACTGCATTGGGCACTACTGGCCCATATGGTCTCTCGCAACGGCGGATATCACATGACAGATCTTCAGAGTGACTTAATGCATAATCTACAGAATCAAAGCGATCGCGAGCATATGTATCGGCTGCTGGAGCGGTGCAATGCACTCATTTTCCAGGATGCATATCCACAGCTTCTGCTGTATATGAACAGTCGCCGGATCGGACGTAGCTGTTTCCATCTCTTGTCGCACTTTCACGTATCGGCGTTTATGACGCCGTTTTGGGAACGCTTTTGGCTGGAACGATGCAGTTCACTGCTAAGTGTGGCATTAATTATTAATGAGCAGAACTATATCGAGAGCCGGGTGGTGCAGCATCCTTATTTTCAAAAAGAAGTACTTTCCAAACCCGCATTCCATCTGCATAATCTGGCCGGTCTGAATCATATCGTCTTTCCTCTTGGACAGGGAGCAGGACTCGCAGGACGCGTCATTGAACATTTTGGCAAACTGGATGAGCGAATCATGTTTGGTAAAGGCCTATATGCACTATTGTTTGGCGTGGAGAAAGTACACACACAAGTGTTGGAGTTCGCACGCTTGGTTCCCCATCGTGGCTCGCGCGCTGAATATTGGCCTGGGCTGTTTACCAATCGTGAAGACGAGGCAGGGGAACATACACTTTATGCTCAGGAGCTAATGGATGAAGAATGGCTTCCAGAAGGGCAACGATTATATAGTCCGGAACTGCTCTCCGTATGGGGGGACACGCCTTATGAACCGATTACCAGACAGGACTGGCTTCAGACTCGGGATTGTCTCGGTTATCTGACGGCACCGCGTCGCCCATGGCTGTTTGAGATGAGTCACGAACACCGGTATGGCATGCTGAAAACAGCACTGGCTCATGATGCGAGAGCCATCACACACTAATGTTGAAGACTATATAGAGCAGGCAAAGACGGATGATGTGATATCCGATGTACCGCTAATCCTCGCTTGCTGGGCTAATGTCGAGTTCAGTCGCTCAGCTCTCCTTAGCTAAACAAAAAGCCCTGTCCGCTTCAATAGCAGACAGAGCTTGTATCCTATTTTCACAAAATATTGGAGCATGGATGATGCTCCTTGCATGTTTAACCTCTTTGCCCAGCTCCACGTTGAAGACGCATAAGTGGACGAAGAATTTTTTGCAGAATACGGGGGTAACTGCCCAGCTCGTCCTTGCGCAGTACACGCAGCACAACCATGAGAACCAGATACACCACCACAACAAGCACACCAACCACAAGGCAGGTAAGCAAGAAGGATACACGCGCTGGCAGGAACAGTCCAAAGATCGTATTCCCAATCCAGTTCGTTGCAAATCCTACACCTGCTGCAAGCAACACTGTAATGATAAATCCTTTCCAACGATCTCCCATGATGGAGAAATCAACGATTTTACGAAGGACCCGCAGATTCAGGTACGTGATGACCAAGAAGCAGAGGGCCGTTGCAATAATGATGCCGTAAATGCCGAAGATCGGCGCCAGAATCAGACTTGCGATCAGTTTGATCACAACACCTGCTGCGACACTGATCATCGTAATCCGCGGTTTCCCTACCCCTAGTAAAATAGAGTTGGTGGTCATCATCGTAATCTGGAAAATGGTACCGAATGTTAACAAGGCAATGATCGGCGTTCCATCCAGATTGGTAAACAGCAATCCGTTGACCGAATACGCTGCCGCACAAAGTGCAATGACAATCGGCATACCAGTCAGAATCGAAATGCGCAAGGCAAGTGTAACCTGACTTTTCAGATGCGCTTCATCCTTGCGGGCAAATGCTGCCGATATGACAGGCACCAATGATTGACTCAAAGCGATAGCAAGAATCGGAGGAATACCCGCAATACTTTGGGCTTTCGCACCCAGGATCGCAAGTACACCAGTCGCTTCTTCGAGTCCGATCTGGCCACTAAGCAGTGGTACCACAAGGGATGAATCGATGAAGTTAATGGCTGGAACCGCAAGTGAAGACAGCACAATTGGAATAGACAGCTTAAAGATATCACTGTAGATACCTCGCATCGGTAACTGCTCTGCACGCTCGTAATTCAATTGGGCCGCACGGTCGCTACGACGTAGCTTCAAGGTGAAGTACAGCATGACACCGAAGGCACCCACACTTCCTAATACCCCACCAAATGAAGCACCTGCAGCAATCGTCTGGTCATCATAATTCCATTGTAGCATGACATAAGCCACGATAATGGCTGTACCTACACGGGCGAACTGTTCAACAATCTGTGAAATACCACCCGCTGTCATGTTGCCGCGTCCTTGGAAATATCCACGCATCATCGCAATAGCCGGGAAAAGTAGTAACGCTGGAGCCAAGGCGCGAATGGCGCTGACCGACTCCGGTACTTTGGACACATACGTAGCATAATAAGGTGCCGCGAACCACAACAAAGCAGACATGACTACCCCGGCCACAGCGGCAAAGATCAGGGCTGCACGGTAGATCTGTTGGGCTTCACTCGCGCGTCCGAGCGCATAGCGTTCCGATACCATCTTACTAAGTGTACTCGGTATGCCCGCCGTTGCTACAGTTAACAGCATTAAATATACCGTATTGGAGATGGTAAACGATGCGTTACCGATATCGCCGAGGATATGCTCCAGCGGCACCCGTTGAACCAATCCGAGTACTCTTGCGATCAGTGCAGCGGCCGCCAGTATGAGCGTACCCCTAATGAATGTTTCTTTCTTAGACAAACGAATTCCCCTTCTTTCCTCCACACCGGACGTGCATCCCGTTGAAGCTAATCCTGAACGTTTAGGCGAATCTTACCACCCAGATAATAAAGAGAACAATCATGACGATTTGCAAAATAATTTTCATCACAGTACTCGTAAATAGCCCCACAACGGAACCAAATCCAACTTTCGACGCTTTGGAAGGTGAAGACCCTCCGATCAGTTCCCCGATAAATGCACCGATAAATGGTCCCAGCACCAGTCCAAATGCCGGAATGACAAATGGGCCAATGATAACACCAATGGTACTCAGCGTTGTTGATAACTTGGAGCCACCGAACTTCTTCACGCCCCATGCACTGACGACATAATCAGCCACAAACAACACAACAACAATCAGAATCTGAATGATCCAGAACCACACACCAAACGGATCAAAGCTGAAGAACCAGCCGTAGACCAGAAACGCGAAGAAAATCGCTACAGCACCAGGCAGTATGGGATATACCGTTCCAGCCATCCCCACTGCAAACAGCAGCACAATTAAAATCCAGGCAACGGTTGCGAGCAAAGGTTACTCCCCCTTCAAAATATGTTCACGGATCACTTCGACGATGCCGTCTTCATTGTTACTCGCTACGATCAGATCAGCCGCTTCCTTCACCTGCTCCTGCGCATTACCCATCGCTACACCAAGACCCACGGCCTCAATGACAGCCAGATCATTCAAACTGTCTCCGACAGCAACAACTTCGGACATCTCGATGCCCAGCAGCTTGCAGACTTCAGCTACACCACTGGCTTTGGATACGCCGGCAGGGTTGATCTCAATATTAACGGGTGAGGAGTTGGTCATTTGCAGACCGCCCATTTGTTGCAGTTCCATCATGATCTGGTGACGCACTTCATCCACTTCCGTATTGAAACCGAATTTCAACCATTCCAGACCTTCAATATTGTCCGTCCAGCGGTCACGATTGAAGAGTTCTTCCACGGAGTATGCCCAGTACCAGCTGTTATATTTCTCACCAATTTCCTGCATTTTGCGAATCAATGCCGGGTCCATCAGATGACGCATATGCAGATCATGCGGTGCTTTCCAGACCTCACTGCCGTTAACGGTAACCATCGGTGTCTCCAGCCCAAGCTGGACCGCATAAGGCATCGCGTGGAATACCGCTCTTCCCGTAGAAAGGCACACATGTACACCCCGACGAATGGCAATTTGAATCCACTTGGCGGTCTCCTGTGTAATTTCATGATTATCGTTAAGTAATGTTCCATCCATATCCAATGCAAGCAATTTGTATTTCAGTTCACTCATA
The DNA here is from genome assembly GCF_037977015.1 of Paenibacillus sp. FSL K6-1122. Lineage (NCBI taxonomy): Bacteria > Bacillati > Bacillota > Bacilli > Caryophanales > Paenibacillaceae > Paenibacillus > Paenibacillus sp. FSL K6-1122. Next base: position 5,893,828 of record NZ_CP150272.1, read on the forward strand.
CAGTATTTCCTCCTAGGTTGTCTCTCTCCAAATTGAACTCATGGATATCCATTCAGGCACTACGCGGGCCCTTTCCGTTCCACAATGGTTCTCCAGTTCAACTTAAAGGTTCTCTTTATCTATTTTAAACATTCTTTCACAACAAGATCGCCCGGCATCCGTAAAACGGACGCTCCGGACGTCACAGCTAACGACATTTTACCACAGATCATCTGTATGCAACAAAATAACCCGTAATCGGCAGGATGACGCTACATTATCATTTATATTGCATATGTTATATCCGGTTGCCCTTGTAAAAGTAATACGATCAGATACGCAAAAACCGCCTGCGATGCAGACGGCTTCTTAAAATTTTGTTTATTCACCTGTTATCTACTTAAACTTCCATTACCTTGCCGCGAATTTGCGACGAGCGTAACGGAATACGATGCCATGTTTCGGTGACAGCAGCAGTGCAAGAACAAACAGAATTCCAGCAACAGCTACCATACAGCCCGCAATGGAAGCATCCAGGGCGTATGCCATGATGTAACCTCCAACCGAGGATGCTGCTCCGATTAGGACGGCATACAGAATCATTTTGCCCAGACGATCAGTGAGAAGGTAAGCCGCCGCCGCAGGTACAATCAGCATGCCCACAACGAGAATCGAACCAACACTTTCAAATGAAGCTACGGACGTCATCGAAACGAGTCCCATGAGCAGATAGTGGAACAGCACTACTGGAATGCCGCAGGCCGCAGCCAGCGCCGGATCGAAGGCACATAACTTGAACTGTTTGTAGAACAGCCCAATAACGACGAGGATGACTAGCAAAGTGATACCCAGCATCCAGACCGCCCTCGGCCCGACATCCGTACCTCCAAGGGTTAGCGTATCCCACTGTACATAAGCGATCTCACCGAACAAAACACAGTCCAGATCCAGATCAATATGCTGGGCGTTCAGACTAATCAGAATGACACCTACTGCGAAGAGTGCTGTAAACACAATTCCGATCGAGGCATCAGACGAGAGTCCACCCGCCTGCAAACTCTGTATGAAGAACACCGTCAGTAGTCCAAACACCGTTGCACCAAGTAGCATCCATAATGAATCTCTGGAACCGCTCCACAGGAAAGCAATCGCAATACCGGGGAGAACCGCATGGCTGATCGCATCACCGACCAGAGCCATTCGCCGCAGAATCAGAAAACAACCGAGGATGGCGCAGGCGGAAGAAACCAATACGGCCGTTAAGATAATCCAAAACGTTGCCATTATATCTCCCCCCGTTCCTGCTGATTTCGCTGTGTGGCGAGAGTCTGGAGTGTAGCCCGCTCTTCACGCATATACGCCGATTTTGCCTGAATACTACGCAAACGTCGAGCTAATAATCCACGACGCGGAGCCAGCAAGGCTGACCCGGCAAACAACACCGTAGCCGCAAGAACGGTTACAGGTCCTGTCGGCAGATTAGGTACAAGCGTACTGAAGATAGTCCCTGTTGCACCACTCAATGCACCAAATATGCCAGCCAATACCACCATCAGTGCGAGTGAGTCGGTCCAGCAACGTGCCGCTGCTGCTGGGGTTACCAGCAAGGCTGCAACAAGTACCACACCAACAGCCTGAATTCCGGCAACCACCGCGATCACCGTTAAGAGCAGGATAAGCTGCTCTAACATGGCAACTGGCAGTCCCATACCACGTGCAAATCCCGGGTCAAAACTCACCAGTTTGAATTCCTTGAACCAGGCAAGACAGGCAATCAGTAATACGAGACATACGCCACCCATGACATACACATCCGTCATGACCATAGATGCCGCCTGCCCAAACAAATATTTATCGAGTCCGCTTTGACTTCCGCTCGCCCCATGCTGGATGCGCGTCAGCATCACTACCCCAACCCCGAAAAATACGGTCAGCACAATTCCCATCGCCGCATCCTGCTTGATTCGGGAGTAGCGCGTAATCCACGAGATTCCGAAGGTAGCGACAATGCCAGCCACCAGAGCACCGAACAGGAACAATCCGACCGACTTCGTTTCCGTCAACATAAATGCAATACAGATCCCAGGCAGAGCAGCATGAGCAAGGGTGTCCCCCATCAGGCTCTGTTTACGAAGAAAGGTGAAGGAGCCAATAATTCCGCTACTGAATCCTAACAACAGACAGCCAAGCAATATCCAACGTGTATTGGGGTCAGATAAGATGGCAACGATCCAGTTCCACATGCACTACACCTGGCCTTTCTCCGTCCGGCTTCCGATCATCGCAATCCGGCCTCCGTACGTCTCTTGCAGTGTATCCGGTACAAATACTTCACTTGTCGGCCCACCTGCCACCAGTCGTCCATTGAGCAGCAGCACATGGTCGAAGTATTCCTCGACTGTCGCCAGATCATGGTGAACAACCAGTACGGTCTTGCCTTGTTTCTTCAACTGTTCCAAAAGCGAAATGATCGCTTTCTCTGTGGTGGCATCCACACCTGCAAATGGCTCATCCATGAAATACAAATCTGCGTCTTGCACGAGTGCCCGCGCCAGAAAGACACGTTGCTGCTGTCCACCGGACAACTGACTGATCTGGCGGTACATGTAATCACCCATGCCGACTTGCTCAAGGCAGTGTGCCGCCAGGTCTCGCTCCTTTTTCCCCGGACGACGGAACCAGCCTAGATGACCATACCGTCCCATCATCACCACATCGAGTGCATGCGTTGGAAAATCCCAGTCCACCGATTCCCGTTGGGGCACATAACCGATGCGGCGACGTTGTTCCCTGTACGATTGACCGAAGATCCGTACCTCTCCATGCATCTTCGGTACCAGTCCCAGAACAGCTTTGATCAGGGTCGATTTCCCCGCACCATTCGGTCCGAGGATTCCGATGAGTTGTCCTTCTGGGATATCGAAGGATACGCTGCTAAGCACCGGCTTTTTGTGATACGCAACAGCCAGATCCCTCACACTAAGAGGAGCCGATGTTGGCTGCGTTCCCTGCAAGTGACTGTTGTTCAGTTTCGTAGGAGTTTGTTTCAATAAAGTTGTATCTTCCATAATCCTGTACTCCTCTCTTCATGTGATTCATTATTTCAGTGCTTCTACAATCGTCTCAACATTGTGGCGAATCATACCGATGTATGTGCCTTCTTCCGTTCCCTCAGCCCCCATGGCATCCGAGAACAGTTCTCCGCCAATGCTGACCGTATGTCCTTTTTGAGCTGCTCCGGCAATGATGGCTTCCATCGCTTTTGCAGGCACACTCGATTCAACAAATACTGCTTTGATATGGTTATCTACGAGATAATCCCGCAGTTCGCTAACATCTTTTGCTCCGTATTCGGCTGCAGTACTGATGCCCTGAAGCCCCATCACTTTCATGCCATAAGCCTGACCGAAATATCCAAATGCATCATGCGCCGTAACCAATACCCGGCTTGCTTCCGGAATCTCCAGAATCTTCTCACGCACCTCTGCATCCAGTGCTTCGAGCTTCGCCAGATACGCCTCTGCCTGAGCCTTGTACTCTTCTGCATGGTCCGGGTCCGCCTCCACGAGCGTATCGCGTACGGCTTCTGCCGCATGCATCCAGTGGCTGACGTTAAACCAGACGTGTGGATCATATTCGGTGCCGCCTGTATCTTTGCCTGAGTGTAACTCCTCGACTGGAATAGTCTCTGTAACAGCAGTAACCAGCTTGCTTGAGGACATTTTCTCCAAAATGTCTGTCATTTTGCCTTCAAGATGCAGTCCATTATAGAAAATGACTTTTGCTTGTTCCAGCTTGCGAATATCACCTTGGGATGCCTTGTACAAGTGGGGATCAACGCCCGGGCCCATTAGCCCGGTAACATCAACATATGCCCCGCCTACCTCACGTGCTACGTCAGCGATCATTCCTGTTGTAGCGGTTACTTGTAGCTTGCCATCACTGCTTGTCTCTGCATCACTGGAACATGCCGTAAGTACAACAACCAGAACCAGAGCCGCTAGCGTAATGACCCCCCTCTGAATACTCCTCATTTTCACCATTAACAATTCAACCGACCCCTTTCCCTTTCCTAAAATACTTGTCTACATCTAATTTTGTTGTACAAGGTATTAAATTTTAATCAAGACTAATAATGTTTCCCTTGTGCAAATTTTATCCGAAGCCAAAAAAAAAGGCAAGGGATTATTTCCCCTGCCTGTCCAAATTCATATGTTGTTCACTTCATTAACCTGTTAGATGTGATGTAAAAGCGCTACATCTGCCTCGTTTCTTTTACATTACTCTTTGTCTTTCCCTTTGTCTTTCTTACCTTTCGGCGTTCCATCGAGACCATACACTTCATCATATGCATCGAAGATTTTCCGTGCTATTGGTGAAGCACTGACTGACCCGAATCCACCTTCAGGTACAACAACGGCGACAGCAAGCTTCGGATTATCTCGTGGTGCAAAGGCAATAAATACACCATTCTCTTTTTTGTTCGGTCCGGTTCCCTGCTCTGATGTTCCTGTTTTCCGAGCATAATCGTAAGGGAAACCGTCAAATGCACTTACTTTGGTAACCATTCCTTTGTGCACTTCATTCCAGTGCGCATCGGCAAAATCAACTTCATTAAGCACCTTAGGTTTGATCTCTTTCACCACATTGCCGTCCGCGTCACGTATTTCCTTCACCAGATGTGGTTCCATCCGCTTGCCCTTATTGGCAAGCATGGTGGTATATTGTGCGAGTTGCATCGTAGTGTACTTGGCTTGTTGCCCAAATGAGGCAAATGCCAAACGTGTTAGAGCTGATTCGTCTTTATTAGTATATTCTAGCCTACCCAGAAATTCGTTAGGCAGATCTACACCAGTGGACACACCCAAGCCAAATTCCTTCATGTGTTTGTCCCAGATATCAATTCCTTCCGAGCCATATTTGCTTAACAAACGTTTACCTACCATATCGATCATAAACGCATTGGAGGATTTCTCGATCGCTCTTCTCGCCGTGATAGAACCATTATACGCAGAATGTGAGTTCTTCACTTGTCGTCCGTCTTTCCCCAAGATAGCATATCCCTGATCGTGATAAGTCTGTCCTGCTGTAAATAATCCCTCTTTCAATCCAATCAGCACACTTAGCGGCTTGATTACTGATCCAAGAAGTATAACGGATTCCGCGCGACTAGGCTTGGCATCATTCGGTGGGAACGACTCGGTGGTTCCATTCCGGAACACATATTTGATTTTGTCATAATCCCAATCGTTCGGATCATAATCCGGCATACTCGCCATAGCCACCACATTCCCCGTATCCACTTCCATGGCTACTGCGTATCCGGTAATTGCCTTAGGGAGTCTGCGCAATTCGTCCGTTATTGCTTCTTGTGCGGCCATCTGAATTTCCTTGTTAATGGTGGAGACCAGACTGTAGCCTTTCTCCGGTGGTGTTTGTAACATCGTCCCATCTGGCAGATTACGTGCGTCAATATCAATGGACTGATATCCGCTTCGTCCACGGAGTTCTTCCTGGTATTGAAGCTCCAGCCCATCGAAGCCAACCTTTTCTTCTTCATGGTACACAAGACCAGGATCACGCTGGGTACTTGCCCCCTCACGGATGGCCTTATATTTGGCAATGGAATCTGGTGCTCGCTTGAACTCTCTTGTGTAACCCACAACCTGAACGGCTACACCATCCGGGTCATATTTTCTTATGTTTTCTTCCAGCACCATAACGCCCGGATAATCTGCTTTTTTCTCCATGAAAAAAGCAATTTCTTTGGTCGATAGATCCGATTTCACAAGCCTCGGCACATACCCAAACGTTTTCTGGTAATCCAGATCCAATCGTTTGATGATCTCTTCCCCGTCCGGCTGCTCTTTGTCCCCTGGATTAAACTGCTTAAACACAGCCGCCAGATCATGAGCCAGTTCCTCTGCTTCCTGTCTACGTTCATCATTCCGATAATCCTCATATAACAGCACATAGAGGGACTGTACAGGTTCGGAATAAGCCAGCGCGACTTTCCCTGTCGCATCATAAATGGGACCACGAACAGGTGCGAGTGGAATGTCTTTGGTATTACGACTCGTTTCCATATACGTCAGTTCAGGACCCTCCACAAATTGCACAAAGGCTAATCTGAAAATAAGGATACTGAATATGACAAATGCCGCGAAAAAAAACAGATTCAGCCTTGCGGTGGAAGGCTTGTTGACGGGTGTATCTTCCTCAGTCATGGGTTTCTTCCTCAATCGGTTAAACATGTTTTAAGCCTCTCCCGTTCCTCTATAAAAATAAAATACTTAATCCGTCTTGTGAACGCGTTCAATCCGATATTTAATCCTTTCTCAACCAAGTCTACCAAAGGTTAGCTGTCACGTCTTTCAATATTTAGTTACATTTTCGTAAACAGAACTTTTACACTACCCCATCTACCGATTTCAATGTAAACACTGACATATCAACGTTGTCCCGCTCTCCAGATCGCGTTTACCCTTCCCTTATATAAACGTGGTACAGCTCATATGGTTACATATTAATGCAACTAATTAGTTCACTCTTACGATCCATTCTCCACGTAAAAACAAAAAAGAGGACCCACGAAGGGTCCCCTCTGTAACCAATGCCTCACATTACTGTGTGCCTGATTCCGAATCTGAATCTTTATTTTTGTCCTTTTTCGGTACACCGTCGAGACCGAACTCCTCGTCATAGGCATCGAAGATCGCACGTGCAACCGGAGCCGCACTGCTCGATCCAAAGCCCCCTTCGGGGATAACCACAGCGACAGCAAGCTTTGGATTATTACGTGGTGCATAGGCGATAAATACACCGTTATCCACCAGTTTACCGCCTACTACCTGTGTCGATGTTCCTGTTTTTCTAGCAAAGTCATAAGGGAATCCGCTAAATGCAGATACCTCGGTTGCCATGCCTCGTTGTACTTCATTCCAGTAGGCATCGTTAAACTCCACCGTGCTGAGTACCTTCGGTTTTACTTTCTCGACCACGTTGCCTTCCGAATCCCGGAACTCTCTAACCAATTGTGGCTCCATCCGTTTTCCTTTGTTCGCCAGCATTGTCGTGTACTGTGCTAACTGCATGGTTGTGTATTTTCCCTGCTGTCCAAAGGAACCATACACGAGACGAGTCAGCGAGCTTTCCGTGTCGTTCATGTAATCCCGTATGCCCAGGAATTCATTCGGCAGATCAACCCCTGTAGATACACCAAGGCCGAACTGCTTCATGTATTCATCCCATTTGTCAATTCCGGTCGCACCGTATTTTGAGTACATCTTCTTCCCAATCTCATCAATCATGAATACGTTCGAGGAATGACGAATCGCATCACGAGGATACATTGCACCATACACATGCCCTGATGAGTTCTGCACTCTGCGATTGTCCCCACCAAAGGTCGTTGAACCTCTATCCGAATAAACCGTATTGGTAGTGAAGAAACCTTCTTTCAAACCGATTAAGACACTAAGCGGTTTGATGGTGGAACCGAGTAGCACGATCGATTCAGCTCGCTTTTTAGAGTCATCCGGAGGGAATGAACGAATCGTACCATTTTGATACACATATTTGATATCATCATACTGATCATTTGTGATACTGCCTGTTCTCCAGATGTTGGTATCATAATCTGGCATACTGGCAGCAGATACGATTTTCCCCGTATCCACTTCCATCGCAACTGCAAATCCGGTCTTGGCATTTGGATGTAATCGACCGGAAACCGGATTCCGATGAAGCCAACTCAACTGATCCAGAATGGCCTGTTCTGTTTTCACCTGAACGTTCTTGTTAATGCTGGAAATCAGGTCGTACCCTTTCTGCGGCGGGGTAGAACCTGCTACACCTTCAGGCAAATTACGCAAATCAACATCAACGGATGTATATCCACTTTTGCCGCGGAGAGCATCCTGATATTGCAGTTCCAGTCCATCAAAGCCTACAAATTCATTCTCTGTATACACCAGGCCCGGATCCGTTTGCGTTTTATTGGCCTCATCCACCTCTTTGTATTTGTTCAAGGACTTCGAACTTCTGAACTTTTTCAGATAACCGATGGTCTGAACCGCTACCGTATCCGGATCGTAGAATCGCACACTCTCTTCGACGATCTGAATACCTTTGAACTCGTCCTTATGTTGCAGGAAATAAGCTACCTCTTCCTCGGACAGATCACTCTTGATCAGACGCGGCATAAAACCGTTCGCTTTGCGGGAGTTCAAGTCCATCTCTTCTATAATTTTCTCCACTGTAAGTGACTCTGAATCCTTCAGCTTGTACTGTTCAAACACATCATGCAACCGGGTTGCAATATCTTGCACTTCCCCTATATTAGGACTCGGTTTCCCATCAACATCCCCATAGTTTTTATACAGCGTCAAGTATAGCGACTGAATGGGCTTGGAATAAGCCAGCTTCACTTCACCTGTAGAATCATAGATCGTGCCTCTCACAGGAGGAAGTGGTACATCCTTGGTAATGTTACTTGCTTCTTCCTGACTAAGCTCAGGCCCTTCGACAAATTGTAAAAAGGCCAAGCGTACAATAATAACGCTAAAAATAACAAAGGAAGCGAAGAAAAATACGTTCATTCGGTAACTGAAGCGCCGTTTGTCCGTAAGTTCATCCTTCTCATTGGAATGTTTTTTCATCCATCCTACCTCTTTCATGACTTGATGCATACCGCTCAAACTGATTCTCCGCGGCATGATAACCTGGCAACGTCGTCATATTCCGGACCCATGTCCGTTGTATTGCTAAGCTGATTGATCCTTTAGATGGGTGTCGGCAAAATTCGGAGGATTAAACCAGTCTCCACTGATCGCCCATGTCGGGTCAAGCGGAACCCAGCTCTCGGAACCACTCAAATACACCTCATTCCACGCATGCGGACCATACCCTCCCTGGCCGTTATAACCAAGTCCTGTAACAACTTTGACTTCAAGTCCTTGTGAACGGGCCATCACGGCATAAAGACGGGCATAATCAATACATACGCCTTTGCGTGTATCAAATGTATTCTGTGGATTTTGTTCATGCCATATGCCCTTTTGCTCATAGTCATCCACTTTACCATAGTCATACTGAATACGTGAACCTACCCAGTCGTAAAGCGCTCTTGCTTTGGCTTCATCTGTCGATTGGCCTTTGACAATCTCACTCGCTGCAGATTCAATATCCGTCGGAATATTGTGGTCGATGACTTCATATTTGCGTTGCAGGATGCCGCCCAGTTCCTTCTGCACAGCCTGCGTAAATACGGGTAGCTTGTCCTTGATAAACGTGCCGGACAACGGTTCGATAACCGATTTGGCCCCTTGCATATAGATCGGAGATGCTTCCACATATCGGCTGAACATGCTCCCAGGGTAAAGACTGACAATCATGAACAAAACTGCGATGACAATCATTCCGCGGACGGAGCCTATGATCGTGCCAATGAATGCACCCGTCAACCGACTAAACATACCTTTTGGCGCACTTTCCTCGGCTGACCTCTGCCTGCTGCTAAAAATAAATGAAGAGAGAAACCCGAGAATCAGTCGGATGAGTCCATAGCTAAGTACAAATAATACAGCGAACCGCATCAGCGGAAAATCTGCAATCGCCGTAACCAACGTATAATACATCTGTTCCCACCGGTTCAACTCACGGTTAGGCATGGCTGAAGCATACTCAGACAGCCACTGCTGTACATATGGCGCAAGCCACAACGTTAAACCGATCGACAACAGAATACCAATGACCGCCATAATGCCATCCATCAGGAACCCAAAGAGTCTGCCTGCTGAACGTGAAGCCCCTCTGGACCAACCCTGCAATAATGAAGCAGCCACAATCAGCAACAGCATAATCGTGATGCCATTCAATTCCTTCAGGCTGTCCAGCCAATTCTGCAGCACGTACCGATTCCCCCTTTACTACGATGCTGGTGCTGTTTTGTTCTCCTGTGCCTGTTCGACAAACGTACGTATAGTTTCATTGTCGAGTTTCCATTCGCCAAGTGAAATTCCGCGGAAGGTCACATCAACTTTATCCGATTGAGTTCTGCCCTTAATCTCCACATTGGGACTTGTGATGGTGAACGCTCCATCCTGTCCTTTGACGTATTTCGCTTTGGAAGCCTCCTTCAGCATCATGCTGGTTGCTTCCTTCTTCAATGTGTCCATCGTGCTGGATTGTACGTCTGTCACTGTCTGTTTGATCTGATCAATGGAGATGCCGCTGTATATCAGTAGAGCCGCAATAATGATGATGGCAATCGCCCATTTCAATACGGTTTTGACCACATTCAGAACAAAGAACAATATGATCAATGCAACCACGATCACCAGCCAGTTCTGCATCACAAACTCTTTGATTACTTCTATGTTCATGACTACACCTTCCGTATTAGAATTCATTCGTAACACTCCCGAATATTATACATGATTTCCGAAGCTGCTGTCAGCTAAGCCCTCTCCCTTAAAAATAAACGGTCTAAGTTCGTCCCGCCGGGCGTACAAGTAGTACCATGAGGTTCTGCCGGGCGAACGGGGAACACGTTCAAGACCTGTAGTTTGAACATGCATCGCTTAACAAGGAGGGGCTTATGTGAAAACGGCCATCTGGCTATACCTGTTTTTGTTCCTTGCCGTATTTGATTTGCACGCCCAGTATCCCATTCTGACTCCTTTTGCCATCTCGCTGGGAGCCGCCCCTACTTTCATTGGCTGGATGATGGGCATCTATTCCTTAACACATCTTCCTGGCAATCTGATTGCTGGAACACAAATCGATAAACATGGCAGTCGCCGCTACATTGTATTCAGTCTGCTCGGTGCAGGATTCATCCTGCTCCTGCAAGCCTATGTCCAAACACCATGGCAACTGCTGGCGCTGCGTTCCATCAGCGGTTTTGTACTGGCCTTCCTGTCTCCTGCTTGTCTCGCCCTGCTAGCACAGTTATCCAGCGATCCGGTGAAACAAGGGAAGTATATGTCGGGGCACGGGGTAGTACATACCCTCGCTTCTGTTGTATCGCCAGCAGCCGGTGCGATCATTGTGGGTTCCATGGGATTCTCGGCTACATTCTCAGGTTTGGGCTATCTGCTTATTCTCACAGGTGTCATTGCTTTCATGACCATGCCCCGTGGTATCGTCAAACAGCAGGAGAGAGTAACTGAACCTGCTAAACCTGACGCTTCACCAGCAGATGCCACAAGTGCATTCCTGCCGGTGTCCTGGCGATACTTTGCCTTGCCTCTGGTGATTGCCTGTGCCCAAGGGATTCTCTTCTTCGAATTACCCCTGCGGGGCGGAGGACAATCGTCCATCATGTCTACCGGACTGCTGTTCTCTATAATAAGTATTGGGGCACTCTTCACCCTCAGCATGTTATTTCTCAACCGGTATTCCCCCAAGCTGCGTCTGGTTGCGGGCGTGCTGTTAATGTCCTTGTGTTTTTTTGTGATGGCAGCCATTCCGCAAGTTCCGTTGTCTACTGTATTATTTGTACTTGGGATGTCCAAAGGCATCATCTTTCCAGCTATGGCAACCCTATTTATCCGTCTGAGCGGAGGAAGCAAGTTGGGCCGCATTTTCTCGTTGCAATCCATTGCCACCTCCATCGGCTCTTTCATCGGCCCCATCACAGCCGGGCAACTTCGTGTCGGGTTATCACCCTATTTCATCGCGTTTCTTTTGTTAATGATTGGTATGCTACTGCTTCCATACTATACATCCAGACGCGAAGCTCCCCTGTCCGATCCGAAAAGTATATTGAATTAAATTCCGATCAGACTCTGTGTCCTTACCGTAATGGCATCAATTAGGCCAGTATTTTCATTAGCTTTGCATCATTCCCCCATTTACAGCTAAACTATATAAAATGGACTAACGTTTTACACGTTAATAAAAGCTAACTGGGAAATCTATCTTTTACAATCACCGAAGGTTTTATCTTATTGAAGATCATTAAGGTTGAACAATTAGCCAAAAGTAGTGAAGGGGACGGAATCGATTTTGAAGAAGCGATAGCGTTCGCCTTTGTCTCCAAATATTAACTTTATAAAAGCAAATCAGAAATATATGGAGACAACAGCGATCGGAAGAACGATCCGTAACCGGAACGGCCACTAAAGCTATTACTGACCTAATGATGCATTTATGAAATAAGACCTCAAACTTGATGTGTTGTTCTATCCAGTTAGCAGTCGTGTAAAGAAAGGAGTCCATTTTATATAATCAGTCGATTTTCGCTGCAACATTTCCCGGGGAATGTCGACATAAGCTCTCGAACAAGAGGTGAATATCATGCCTATTCATGTCATTGTGGAAGGTAAGAATGACCGAAGCAAACTGAAACGTCTGGTTGGACCCGAAATCAACATTCTATGTACGTTTGGAACACTTAATTCCCTCAAGCTGGAGACTCTGCGCAAGCAGGTCGGTTATGATGAAGTCTTTTTATTTATGGATAATGACAGTTCCGGCAAAAAAATTAGAGGTGTACTTCGGGATGCTTTCCCGGATGCAGTACAGATGTATACACGACGAGGATATGCGGGTGTGGAAGGAACACCTGATGAGTATATCATTGCCCAGCTGGAGAAGGCCGGGTTAGAGACATACATCCAATACCCTGAACATCCTTCCTATTAAAATGAAATACCAAAAGGCTGCCTTTGGTTGGATATCCAACCAGAAGGCTGCCTTTACAGTATGATGATCAGATGATTATTCCTTAATCAGATTGCGAATATCCTCGGCAATGACAGCAGGCACAACGTCCTCTGTATTAAATGCATTATATACCTTGCGCAGCTGGTTGTTCTCATCCACCAGACCAATCATATTCATATGGGCAAAATCGTCCTTACTCTCCCCATCGATCAGGATCTGGAATGATTCCTTGGCAAACTGTTTGGTTTTGTCCATATCCCCTCGCAAGAAGTACCATCCGGAATAATCCGCGTGGAAACGGTCTGCAAACGTCTTAATCTTCTCTCTTGTATCGACTTTGGGGTCGAATGAAATAGATACAAATGAGACATCTTTACCAAAGGTATCGTCCTCTTTCAACAGATCCTGCACCTGGGATAACGTAAAGGTCGTAATAGGGCAGACATCCGGACAACTGGTGAAATAAAAGTAGAACAATCGGACTTTCCCTTGCGTATCCTCCAGTGATACTGTACTGCCATCTACATTTTCCATAGAAAAGGATTGGATTTCACGAATCTCTGGTAATTTTTCCTTACTGGCAAATACAGTGCCCCACATCAGATACACAGCCATAATCAGTGCTAGCCCGAGCAGCATCCATGTCCATTTGTACTTTTTCAGCATCTTCCTCGTCCCTTCTGTATCTCCTCTTATGAATACGCATACATATGTGAATCCAAAATCACGTTTGTTTCGCTTTATCCATCTACTGTGACATATGTATTCAAAGAAACCTACTTTTTATGAGATTCTATATTATTGTAACGGTTTAAAGGAACAATGCCCATAAATTATTTTAGCGTTGTATATCATTCGAATAGTATCGTACGTTCTCTGGCGATTTTCTCACTGTATCCGATATAAAGTTTATCATAGGAAATGTCAAAATAGTTTGACAAACTACGTACATTTATTGGGTATGGCACAGAAAATTGTCATAACTTTGAAATTAGGGATGTTTTGCATCCTGACAAACGGATATTATACACTATATATGGGTATCACCTAGATAGAGAAGTAATATGCCTTAGAACGATATACCACACAAAGGAGACGTTTATGGATACCTCTACACATTTTGTCATGGGGATTGGTCTAGCCGGTCTGGCTTATGTCGATCCTGTCGTCGCGGCGAGTCCCATGCTTGCAGCTGCGGTAATGGTTGGCACGATCGCCGGTTCCCAGGCCCCGGACATTGATACTGCGTTACGTCTCAAAAGCAACTCGCTTTACATTCGGAATCATCGGGGCTTGTCACACTCTCTGCCATTTCTCCTGTTATGGGTTTTGCTCATCACCGGCGTCATTGCACTGATATTCCCTGGTGTCCCTATTGGACACGTTGCCACCTGGACCGCTGTGGCCGTAGGCTTTCACGTATTCACCGATCTGTTCAACACCTATGGAACCCAAGCCGCCCGGCCTTTTACGGAACGCTGGATCGCCTGGAACATCATTCATATTTTTGATCCGTTTCTATTCACTACACATGTCATAGCTATCCTGTTATGGGCCTTTGATCTGATCGCCCCTGCACCACTCTTCGTTACGTTGTATAGTTTGACCGGTTTATATTATATATGGCGAACGATTGCTCGTGCACAAGCAGTCAGAAAAGTTAGACGTCTCGACAACAGCCCAGAGCAGGCAAGATACATCGTCATTCCAACGATATCCTGGAACCGCTGGCATGTGGTTAAACGAGTTGAGGACGGCAGTTATGTGATCGGTAAAATGGATGGTTCTAATCTGGTATGGAGTCTGCACGCCTCGTCTTCTACTCACGCGGCCGTTGCTGCTTCACGCAAATCGCCGGAAGTCAGTGCCTTCCTCTATTTCACCTCCTATGCGGTGGCAGAGGTTGAAGAACTGCCTGCTGGTTACAAGGTCCGCTGGGCAGATGTACGTTATCGACACCGGAAACAATATCCATTTGTCGCTGTGATTGTGATGGATCGGAATTTTGAGACGATTGATACGTATGTAGGCTGGTTAAGCGATGAGAAAATGGATAAAAAACTTTTATCTGCACGCCCTTGACGAAGTGAGCATGGCAAGGCACAATCAGACATAGGAACTGATACGCGAGAAAGCCCGGAGCGTTTCCGCTCCGGGCTTTCCGTTTATCCTGTTTTGTTGCTGTTGGTTAAAATAAATTATTTGCCAGACCCAGCCAGAGACTGCTCAGCGATTTGTACCAGACGTTTGGTGATATATCCACCCAAAGATCCTGTTTCACGGGAAGTGTAGTTACCATAGTAACCGTCTTGTGGGATAGTTACACCCAGTTCCTGTGCAGCCTCGATTTTCAATTGTTGCAGTGCTGAATTTGCCTGAGGTACCACCAAGTTGTTAGAACGAGATCCTTGAGCCATATTTATAATCTCCCTTCAATCTGTGTCTGTAATGTAATTGCAAGCTTGCAAGATTATTATGGCTCGTAGGCTACAGGTTATACGGAGTTTTACTAAATTTGTAGATGGAGGTTTTTCCCAATGAGTAAAGGCTTGTCTTTATGGTTCGCATTCTCTTCGATTATCTTGTTAACGGTTTCAGCAATTATGATCTCCTACTCCGGTTGGTTTGCTGCACTACTGTTTGTCCTGTCCATTGCCAACATTGGCTGGGGATTTGTGATTCGCGCCAAAAAAGAACGTCAGGAAGTTCGCTCGGCTGCTTCAGAGCCCACTTCTTGAGCAGGTCATTTGATAGTTCAATAATGAACACATGAATAAAGAGGAGTCCTTCAATAGGGCTCCTCTTTATTTATGTTAACTATTCATTGCATGAAATGAAGATCTTTGTTCAGGACTACTGTTTACGTCTCGGAACAAATCCCATACGTTCTTTAACTGCATCCAACGTTTGAGCAGCAACTTCTTCTGCACGACGGGCTGACGTATCCAGAACATCCGCCAATTCGCCAGACTCACGAATCTCATTATATCGTTGTTGCAGCGGTTCAATCACAGATACAACCACTTCAGCCAGTTCCTTTTTGAACGGACCATACATCTTGCCTTCATAACGCTCAGCTACTTCCTTAAGCGTCATACCTGCACATTCAGCATAAATACTCATCAGATTGCTGACTTCCGGTTTGTTTGCCGGATCATATACGACTTCACGTCCCGAATCTGTAGTAGCACGACTGATTTTTTTGCGAATAACATCCGGCGGATCCAGCAGGGCAATATAGCTGCCAGCGTTAGGGTTACTTTTGCTCATTTTCGAAGAGGCATCATCAAGTGACATTACCCGTGCACCCACCTGCGGGATATACGGATCTGGAATGGTGAAGTACTCCCCATAACGGTGGTTAAAACGTCCTGCCAGATCACGTGTCAGTTCCAGATGCTGCTTCTGATCTTCACCTACTGGTACAAGGTCAGCATTGTATAACAAAATATCAGCCGCCATTAATGATGGATACACAAACAGTCCGGCACCAACCGAATCTTTACCGGATGATTTATCCTTAAACTGAGTCATGCGTTCAAGCTCACCCATGGAGGTCAGCGTTGTCATCAACCAGCCCAATTCCGCGTGCTGCGGTACATGGGATTGCAGAAATACGTTAGATTTCGACGGATCAATGCCTGCTGCAATAAACAGCGCAGCTACCGCTTCCGACTGTTCACGCAATGCTGCTGGCTCCTGAGCCACGGTGATCGCATGAAGATCAACCACCATGAAATGACATTGATAGTCATGCTGAAGTTTTACAAAATTTTTGATTGCACCAATATAGTTGCCCAATGTGAGCTTACCGCTTGGCTGAATACCTGAAAGTACTGTTTTCATTACACATAACGCCTCCCTGATTGTATATAAAAAAACTCCTGCCATTCTCTGCGAACGCAAAAAGGCCCCACATCCGCAAGGGACGTGAGACCGTGGTGCCACCCTTATTCGCTTTTCTTCGATTGCTCCTGACCCTGAATCAAGTCAAGCCGAAGAAATGCCTTCATTGTTCCGTAACGTGGATTATACGGCAGACTCTAGTGGGGCAAGCCCATCTCTGGCTTAACCTGTTCAAACCTACACTCAAGGGTCCATTCGGTAAAGAGCTCACACCGGTTCACATCAACCACCGGCTTTCTGGAGAGGATTCTCTTGGCCTACTTATCCCTGTCATCGATTTCATGTCATTTAATTCTAATAAATGCTTTTAGAGTTCCATCTTAATGCGCACAGGCGTGAATGTCAAAATGAGTTGAACTTTTTTACCCGAGACATCAAAATCTGTTATGATGGAATTGCTTATCCTGTTGCCTGCTTCACACGAAATAGCGCAGGAAATCGCTGGCATGTACACAACGACACGCCTGCAGCAGTAGCTTCATCACAACTGCTTGCAGACAGATTTCAAGTGGGAAAAGGAGCATCGATATGAAACAAGTGACCAAAGGCCAATGGAATGGTTACGACACGTATATCCTACATAGCCGTGAATTGGAAATCACCCTGCTGCCGCGTCTTGGAAATAATATTATTTCGATTCGCGATTTAGTGCAGGACAGAGATGTCGTCCGCCGTCCGGATGAAGACGATCTTGCCTTTTATCTGCAGAAGCCGTACCATTTTGGCGTTCCTCTCCTGATTCCACCAGGGCGCATTCATCGTGGACAATTCGAATATGAAGGCGTTCGTTACCAGTTTGATCAGAACACGGCGAATGACAACCATATTCACGGTCTCCACCGTACCCAATCCTGGTGTGTCAGTGACATTGAGGAAGATGAAGACGGCTGTGCAATTACGACTGAATTACTGACCGAAAATGAAGAGCATTGGATGGCCCAATTCCCGATTCCCCTAAAACTTGAGATGACGTTCAGTCTGCAAAACGCTGTATTTAGCCAGCGTCTGAGAGTGACCAATCTGAGCTCAACGCCTGCTCCTTTTGGGATGGGATATCATACATGGTTTTTGTTAGACGGCAAACCTGCCGACTGGACACTGCAACTGCCTGTTTCCGGAATATACGGACAGAATGAAGAACAACTACCGACAGGTGAACTGGAGTCCCTGGGTGAATGGTCTGCTCTGAACGAAGGCATCAATTTGCAGGGACGTAACTGGGATACCCTGTTGAAAGCTACCGAAGGTGAACCGGCTACGGCTTACTTACGTAGGCAAGATGGATATACATTGAAATATTCAGCAGATGAAGCATTTTTCAAACATTGGGTTCTCTTTACCAAAGGTGAATCCGATCAGTTCTTGTGCATTGAACCGTACACTTGGCTCCCGGATGCACCTAATTTGGCTTTATCGGATGAACAAACCGGGTTGATTCGCTTGGAACCGGAACAGCCTGTTGAGTTATTTACACGTATTGAGGTTATACCTCCTACAGACTAAGCGAGCTGATCATGCTCTATTTTGCTTTTACGTATATCACCCTATATTTTGATATCCGAATACAACTTGCCGACCCGCATTGGGTCGGCTTTTTTATGTGTCCTGTGCACTGATAGTTATCCATATTTTCCCTTACGCCATATCATGTATATTTCCGTATTCTCTAACCATACTAACATCACCAACCCATAAGGAGGTGACACATATGTACGGAAGTCAAAACCAAGGTAGCGGTAGCCGCTCCAACAACCTGGTCGTTCCCCAAGCAACAGCAGCATTGCAACAATTGAAAATTGAAGCTGCTCAAGAGCTGGGTGTAACTATTCCACAAGATGGTTACTACGGTAACTATACTTCCCGTGAGACAGGTTCTCTGGGTGGATACATCACTAAACGTCTGGTGCAAATCGCTGAGCAGCAATTATCGGGTCGTTCGTAAGCTCGTAATTATTGCTTGAGCCTAAGCAGAATCCAAAAGTAAAAGCGGCCTTCTTCGGAAGTGCCGCTTTCTCTTGTGCAACGAATTATGAGCTCGACTCCATATCTGAATCCTTGTATGTATTGGTTCTAGGGTAACGAATCATCAGGCTCGCCATATTGTAATTAGACTCCATTGTTGCATCTACCAAAATCATACCTTGTCTTACTGTGAAGTCGTACGATATTTCGCCATGTGTCCAATTACGTTTGAATTTCAACGTCTCCAGTGCCATTGCCCGGAAAGAAGTTCTCTGGGTTTCGTTTAGCCCCCCTTCCTCCATATCCATCTGCCCATCTCGTCCAGCTATCGGATTATGTCGAATACCGAATTTCCCAATTACGTTGTTTCGTATTTGCACAAAAACTACCCCTGAATCTAACCCTGACAACTCATGATCAAGTTCTTTGAATACCAGATCCAACTGTCTCGCTAATGAAAGCTCATCAATTTTCATATTAACACTCTCCTTATATGCTTATAGTCCTATACAGCAAGGACTTACGACTCATTATATGACATCATATGTGCTCATTCAACAAAGAACGGCAAAGTTGGGTATTTCTAACTATGAATTGCACAATTAATTGCCATTCCACTCCCTTAAACTGAGCTTTTTCAATTAATTACGACAAAATCTTCGATAATCAAAAATGAGGATTCTGTACAAAAAAAGGCTGCAATCCTGTGTCTGTTAACACGGATTTGCAGCCTTTTCATATATATTCAACCTATTATATTCAACTTATTTTTCGGTTGCTGTCATCTGCAGAAACTGCTCAATATCGGCAATAACCAAGTCCGCAGCATTTTGCCAGAATTCCGGTTGTGTCAGGTCCGTACCCAGATGTTTCTGAGCAAGTTCTTCGACCGTCATACGCCCTGTATCCCGCAACAAATCATCGTATTTATCTGCAAATGC
This sequence comes from Paenibacillus sp. FSL K6-1122, assembly GCF_037977015.1. Classification (NCBI taxonomy): domain Bacteria; kingdom Bacillati; phylum Bacillota; class Bacilli; order Caryophanales; family Paenibacillaceae; genus Paenibacillus; species Paenibacillus sp. FSL K6-1122. The sequence continues at coordinate 5,913,288 of NZ_CP150272.1, forward strand.
TGTACCTTCCTGCTGCGCTCTTGCATAGATTCCCGCACTGAACATATAACCGAACGTGTATGGGAAATTATAGAATGGCACACCCGTCAGATAGAAATGCAGTTTGGATGCCCAGAAATGAGGATGATCTGATGCAAGCACACCGCAGAACGCTTCCTGCTGGGCCTCCACCATTAATTTGGATAATTCATCCGCGTTGACCAAGCCTTTTTTGCGTTGTTCATAGAAACGATTCTCAAACAGGAAACGGGCATGGATGTTCATAAAGAAAGCCACACTTCGCTGTATCTTGTCTTCCAGCAAAGCCAGCTTCTCTTGCTCATCTGTTGCCGCCTGCACCAGGGCATCTGCTACAATCAGTTCAGCAAATGTGGACGCTGTCTCAGCCACATTCATCGCATAACGTTGATTCAAGGCAGGCAGCTCTTCCATAATGTGTTGATGATATCCATGACCAAGTTCATGCGCAAGAGTCGACACATTAGATGGTGTCCCAGAGAAGGTCATGAAAATTCGGGTTGCTTTGCTAAGTGGCAAAGACGTACAGAATCCACCTGGACGCTTGCCAGGACGGTCTTCTGCTTCGATCCAGCGTTTCTCAAAAGCCATCTCTGCAAACGAGGAAAGTTTAGGACTGAACTTGGCAAACTGTTCAACAATATTGATGGCTGCCTCATCGTAAGTGATTTTGCCACTCGATTTACCTACAGGTGCATCTACGTCGCTCCAGCTGAGCTTGTCTACCCCCAGCAGTTCTGCCTTGCGCTCCAGATATTGAACAAGCGCAGGTTTGGCACCGTTAATCACATCCCACATCGTATCCAGTGTCTGACGTGACATCCGGTTGATGGCCAGAGGTTCTTTGAGGATATCATCCCAGCCACGTTTCTCATATAACTTTAAACGGAATCCCGCGAGGTGATTCAGCGTGTCAGCACAGAAATCTTCGACATCGGTCCAAGCCTGCTCCCAGTCTGCGAATACCGTCTCGCGTACATTCCGATCACTATCACTCAGCTTGTTGGCAGCCTGTCCTGCGGAGAGCATCACCGTTTCCCCATCTTGCTCAAATGGAATGTTCACCTTGCTGACAATCGTGTTGTAGAATTTGCCCCAACCATGGTAACCATCCACACCCAGATCCAGAGCAAGACCTTCCAGTTCAGGCGACAGCTTCTCACGAGCCAGCGTGCGACTCTCGTTCAATACAAATGCCAGCGGCTGGATATCTTCCCGAGCAATCCAAGCGTCCCACACCAAATCCGATGTCTGACTGAGTGTATTATCAAACTTCGATTTGCTGCCGTTCAGCATCGCTGCAATAGAACTGATGGCGCCCTGAAGCTGCGTTGCCTTTTTGTCCTTCTGGTTTTGCGATGAGAGGCAGGATACAAACGCAGATCCTTCCGATATGCGGACATAGCAGCTTTGCAGCAGTTCCAAAATGGGATCAAATGCAGCCGTCTCTTCTAATGAAGTCGGTGCAGCTGTTTCGTTCAACAGATGTTGAAGTTTACGTACATCCTCTTCCAGTTCAATCAGATACGCAGCAAATGTCTCGGAGGAAGAACCTCCACTAAAAATGGACTCCAGGTCCCATACGGGGTGTAATGGCGTTTTCATTTAATAAGGCACCTCTCTCTATAAATTGGATGGTTAGGATTTGAATTAAAAACTGGTTTTCTGTGAGCCATATCTCTATACTAGAGAAATAGCTACAGAGGTTGTTCAAAAAGCCCACTTTTGATTACGAATCATGCCTAACGGCATCATCAGCATCGAATATGAAATTCAGCCGAAATGTCCGTTGCTCACGTAGTTTGCCTACGCTCCGCTACTCCATTTCTAGCTTCATTCCATCTTCTCGGTACTGAAAACCAGACTTTTTGAACATGTATTTATAGTAACTTTCAGGAGGTAAACGTATGAAACCTTTACAAGTATCGGCTGATACAGCCGTCAAATTAGCAGAATCCCTGGGCGTACCTTTGGAGCACCTGATGCACATGCCCCAACATATCCTGATGCAGAAGATTGCGGAACTCGCCAAACAAGAAACCTCCAAACCTTCCGCACCAGAAGGCGAACAAGAATGATTCCGTTTGAGAACAGCTGGCCTTACGATATTGTGATGGGAGACATCTATGTACAGCAATGTCCCTACTGTCACGCAAGCAACGTGCTGCTCCCCCTCAAACCCAAAGAGCTTGTGCTCATTCGCGAAGGCAAAAAGAAATTACTGGTCTTTCCCTGCTGTAATACAAGCATGACCGTGATCGACAACGACAGTGACTATTTGTTATCCAGCCGTCCTGTCCGTAACTAATGTAAGATCAACCTAGAGGGGGCTGCGCTTTGCAGCCTCTTTGTCTGTTTCCAGCATCTCTTCAGGGAGTTCCAACTTACTTGAAATCATCTGCTCACGCAGCACGGCCCACTGTTCCCTTGAAGCACGAATCATGGCCGCATCTGTGATCCGCTTGTCATGAATGACCTTGCTGAACCATTGCACTGCTTCATTAAACCGTCCTACCCTGCGGTTCAATTCCCCGAGCAAATACAACAGTTTGGCTTCATTGCCACCCGTTCCTTCACGTTCGAACACCTTCACATAGGCTTCCAGGCTAAATTCAAGAAAACGATGTTCCTGTGCATGGTCCTCCATATAACGATACAACCAAGCTATATGATGCAACAGACCAGCGACGACACGATCTTTCTCCCGGATAACCTGTGCGCACAGCAAGGCAAGCTTGTACGTTGCCAGCGCCTGTTCCAGTGTTCGTGCTCCGCTATAATCACGTTTAACCCAGCGGTTACCGATCTGTTCCTTAAAAGCCTTGCGCTGAGCATCATTTAGATGCTCCGTTGCGTTCTCCGTCGTGGCAAACCCGCACTGCGGACAGATGCGAACCACATAAAAATCTGGATTCTCCAGCTTGTAGTAAGCACAAAAATCCGAATCCGTCCGGTAGGGCCTTTTCAAACTCGGTCTTACCCGTGAGGTTTCATACTCGGTTTCGCAATAATGGCAGGTCACTTTCACCTTATACAGCGGCTCTAATTCCAATCTATTCCATCCCTCTCCCGTACGCTTGTAATCATATTCGGATCTACGGTGTATTCACAAAATGATGTGCAGGCCCGGATAAACGCTGCAGGATAAACGAATGCAAGGGCTCCTCCACACCAATCTGTGTTAAGGCTTGATCCATACATGCAAGCCAAGCCTCAGCCCGTTCAACCGTCACTTCAAAATGCATATGACGGGCACGCATCATCGGATGTCCAAACGCCTCGGAAAACAGCCCTGGTCCTCCAAAAAACTGAGACAAAAACATATACTGCTTGTCGATGACCGGCTGAATATCTTCCGGGAAAAGCGGAGCCAGCTGCTCATTCTGCTGAACGATCGGATAGAAAGCCTCGACCAATGCGCGAACACCTTTCTCACCGCCAAGATTGTCATAAATACTCAAACTGGGATTCATTCGTCTGATTCCCCTTTCTGATGTCGAATTTTGCCATATATTACACGTTCCGTGAACATTGTGAAAACAGTAACAATATCCAGGCCACAAAAGCCTTTATCTCCATTCTATCAAAAAAAACCAAAAAGTCCTATATAACATGAAATCATCAGGACATGTAACCTGCCATCTGTGTATAGGACCTTATTCAAAATGTAACACAAAAAAAGCGCCAACCGCTTGGGTTGGCGCACTAGATATTTCATTAATAACTCCGCCAGTCCTCTTCCTCAGAGCGTACCAGCGAGGCACGTATCACATATACAAAAGCACAGACCAGGATTCCGGTGACAAGACTCATGATCATCACTCCATCCGAATTGAATTCCACCTTGGAGACAATTAGGTGACGTTCAGGCGTTTTTCTCATTTTAGCACACATCACTCAAAAACACAGCCACTTTTGCAAGCGCTTTCTACGTATAATTTTGTACTGTTTGTCCACTTTTTTTCATATATTGATGGCAATAACACCACAGACTTCCGCACACCGACCATTCCAAAAATAAAGGAGAAGAATTCATGGCTGCTTCACAACGACTCACCCATGTCCTGGTCACACTCGCTCTCCTGACCCTTTGTGTGTTAATGGTCTTGTATCCAGCGGAAACCTGGCATGCAGGTGTACGCGGACTGTCCATCTGGTGGGACGTATTGTTTCCCTCCCTTTTTCCTTTTTTGGTGCTGTCCGAGCTGCTGCTCGGCTTTGGCATTGTTCATTTTCTAGGTACCTTGCTGAATCCACTGATGCGTCCATTGTTTCGTGTTCCCGGAAGCGGTGGTTTTGTATTTGCCGTGAGCTGTGCATCCGGTTATCCTACAGGGGCGAAACTGACCGCTCAGTTATGGGAACAAAAGCTGGTTACCCGGGAAGAAGGAGAACGGCTCGTTGCCTTCACTACATCATCCGATCCGATCTTCATGATTGGAGCGGTATCGGTTGGGTTCTTCCATAATGTCGCCATTGCTCCAGTATTGGTTGCGAGCCATTACGCTGCAGCTTTTCTGGTGGGTATGCTCATGCGTTTTCACGGGGGTACAGCAAAAGGCTCACACCCAGACAGTTCTTCTGGATCTCCATCGGAGGGGATACCTAGAAACAGACTGGTCCGGGCCATCTATGCGATGCATGAAGCAAGAAAAGCTGACGGACGTGCATTCGGTGAACTGCTGCGCCAGGCAGTCTCCTCATCCCTTCGCCTTATTATTATCGTAGGAGGGCTGGTTGTATTCTTCTCGGTCATGATGGAGCTACTTGTCCAGACCGGTTGGCTTGGCGGATTATACGGGATAACCGAGCAATTGTTACGACATAGCGGACTGCCTCCATCCTTATCTCCTAGCTTGGTCGGTGGGCTGTTTGAAGTAACGCTGGGGAACAAAGAGGCTGGGAGTGCCGGGGCATCCATCCCACTCGTCTATAAAGTAGCAGCAGCAGCCTTTGTTCTCTCTTGGGGTGGATTATCCGTCCATGCACAGATTATGAGTGTTCTTAGCAACACACCCATGAGATACGGTCCATTTCTATTTGCCAGAGCAATCCATGCGCTAATCGCACCTGTGCTGGTCCTGCTGTTATGGACACCCATGATGGGGCGTTCCTCTTCACCCGTTCTCATGGAGCCCGGTTTCATCCCATCGTTATCAACGTATACACCGGACTGGGGACTGATTTTCTTATCCGGAATGATTGTTTTTGTAAGCCTCATCGTGTTGTTGTTATTCCTTGCAATATTAAGTTCCATTCTCAAGCCTAGACGACATGCCAAAAAATAAGTGAACGATTCATCTATATTTAACTGAATATGCGCCCAAACGTTGTGTTCTTCCGCGGAATTGATTATCATCGGTAGTATAATGACCACAAAGGAGCTTTCATCTTGAGATACTATGTTCAAGACCGCGGAGACCAGTTATCGATTGATCTCAGTCAGCAGTTTCACGCGCTGGCGAAGGAAGAAGGGTTCAAGCTGGATGCAGAATCGCCGGAGATTGTTATCTCCATCGGGGGCGATGGTACGATGCTACAAGCATTTCACAATTTCATCGACCGCATTCCGGATATTGCTTTTGTTGGGGTTCATACAGGCCATCTCGGCTTTTACGCCGATTGGAAGAAGGAAGAATTACGCGAGTTAGTCAGGCTGATGAGTGGCAAGGGAGATCCGGAGCGTCTCAAACCACGTATTGTACAATACCCACTCTTGGAGCTTGAGATTCGTAAAAAGTCGGGGAATTCCTCTTACATCGCCCTTAATGAATTTACGTTAAAAGGTGTAGACGGTACCGTCGTAGCCCAGGTCGATATTAACGATGTGACATTTGAGATGTTCCGTGGGGATGGCATCTGTGTATCCACGCCATCAGGCAGCACGGCATACAACAAGGCCCTTGGCGGTGCCATGGTTCATCCAACCATCGAGGCGATTCAGATTGCGGAGATTGCATCGATTAATAACCGGGTCTATCGTACACTTGGTTCACCGGTTATTTTGCCCAAGCATCATCATTGTGATATTTTCTCCCGCAAGGATCAGCGGTTATTGATGACGATTGATCATGTGAATGTGATGGTGGAGGATCTGATCTCCGTCCGTTGTCAGGTATCCAGTCACAAGGTCAGTTTTGCACGTTTTCGCCCTTATCCATTCTGGAACCGGGTTCGCACGGCATTTCTTGACTAAAATAACACACCAAAAAAGCGGTCCTTCTCAGGAACCGCTTTTTGCTTTGGCTTGAGGTTGATCCTTGCTCTTCTGAAGCACAAAGTACGCACAGCCAAAGTTACAATATTCATTGATATAATCCACCATACTGGCGATTGTGGAATCCTTTGTCGCTTTTGGATGGTTATCACGGTAAAACCCTTTTAACCTCAGCTGGCTATAACCCCAGTCCCCGATAATATAATCATAACGCTCCAGCACTTCACTGTAACGATCACGGAAGACCTCTGGATTCCAGCCCTCTTTGTGGTTCTGGACGATTTCATAATTTTTGCCGCCGATCTGTACAATGACCGGTTCTTTGGGCTTTTCCTCAACTGATTCAACAACTGATTCCTGAACCGGCTCCTGGATCTGCTCCTGAAGTTGGTCCTGAATCTGTTCTGTGATTTTTTCTTCTTCCAATCCGGTATCCTCCATCACGCGTGTGTTGCCGCCTGTTCAGCATGTTTGGTAGCCGATTTCACCTGTTCATGCGCATGGTAGGAGCTGCGTACCATCGGGCCGGATTCGACGTGGCTGAACCCACGTTTTAATCCTTCCTGTTTCAATGCAGCAAACTCCTCTGGCGGATAATACTTTTCAACATACAGATGTTTCTCCGATGGCTGCAAATATTGACCAATCGTCATAATATCACAGTTCACCGCACGAAGATCATCCATTGTTGATAAAATTTCATTATATTCCTCACCTACACCAAGCATGATGCTTGATTTCGTAGGGATGTTAGGTTGCATTTCTTTGGCACGAGCAAGCAATTCCAGTGAACGTTTATATTTTGCCTTGGCACGCACTTTGTCTGACAACCGCTCAACCGTCTCAATATTGTGATTCAGAATGTCCGGTTTGGCATCCATTACAATCTGCAAAGATTCCCGATCGCCCAGAAAGTCTGGAATGAGTACTTCAACGCTGCACAATGGCAACCGTCGTCTTACGGCCTTCACGGTCTCTGCAAAAATCGTAGCTCCCCCATCCTTCAGGTCATCACGGGCTACACTTGTAATTACGCAGTGTTGCAGATTCATCTGCTCTGCTGCTTCCGCCACACGTTCTGGTTCCTGCAAATCAAGCTCCGTTGGCAAGCCTGTATTCACCGCGCAAAAACGGCATGCCCTTGTGCAAATGTCGCCCAAAATCATAAAAGTGGCCGTTCGATTGGCCCAGCATTCATAAATATTCGGACACCGTGCTTCCTCACATACCGTATGCAGCGTTTTGGAACGCATCATCGTTTTCATTTCCTGATAGTTATCGCCGGTTGTCAATTTGATCCGAATCCAATCCGGCTTCGGTTCTTTAACACGTTTAGCCAATGCATAAACCTTCTTTCTACTGAAGTTAGGCTGTTGCTCGGAACATATTATACCATGAAAGCGCTGGAAAAACCCCCATTTGTCACATCTTGTGCATTCATGCCCGATATGGACAATTTGTATAATTGGATTCCCCCCCAAGAGCTTACATGGATAAAATGAGAACTTTTGAAGAACGCTAACCTTTAGCTTGGTTCATCGGGTACCTTGTATCATTCTAATGGAAAGGGGCTGCATCCCAGTGCAACAACGCTTGACCTTCAGGCACACGTACCGCTTTTGGATCAAAACATTACTTGCAGGTACTCTGCTTCTCCCATTCTTGCCTGTTGAAGTTTACGGTGAACCCGCCCAGGCCGCTCCCAAACCACAGGCTGCCGAGTTAAAACCCGCAGAAATTTTCGCTGCACGTCGCCATTTATATGAAACCATTGGTCAGATGACCCAGATTCCCTGGTACAGGCTTGCCGCCATTGATCAGTATGAACGTACGATTACTCGTGCACACCCAAAGGATCGCAAGCATCCGGAGCGGCTTACGGGTATCTTCATGACCCCTCCGGCCTGGAGAGGATGGCTAAATCCCGATGAGACGGATCAACATCCGGAATCCATTCTTTTTTTCAAAGGATATGGACGGGATGGTTCAGGAGACGGTATAGCGGATGCCAACAATGATCAGGATGTGTTGTACAGCATGGCTTCTGTTATTCAAGGTTACGGGAACAAACAAGAGGACTTCAACATTGCCTTGTGGGAATATTATCACAACTCCCGTGCTGTGCAGCGGATACAGCAATTCGCGAAGTTATATGAGCATTTTGACAATCTGGATCTATTCGGACATGCCTTTCCGGTCCCACTCGGAACCAACTACTCCTATCGCAGTACCTGGGGGACAAAAAGAAGCTGGGGCGGTTATCGTATTCATGAGGGAACAGATATTTTCGCTCCGCATGGCCTGCCTGTACGCAGTACCTGTTACGGTGTCGTGGAGATCAAAGGCTGGAACCCGTTTGGCGGCTGGCGCATCGGAATTCGGGATTTGAACAACCATTATCACTATTACGCCCATCTTTCGGGTTTTGACAAAAGTGCACGCATCGGTGAAGTTGTGATCCCCGGTCAGGTTGTAGGTTGGGTTGGCAGTTCGGGTTACGGGAAACCTGGAACACAGGGCAAATTTCCTCCGCATCTGCACTATGGTATCTACCGGGACAGCGGACTGCACGAATGGTCGTTCGATCCTTATCCACAACTGAAACATTGGGAACAGGATGAACGCAAACAAAAGAACAAGAAAAGTAAGTGAGACGAGGATATGCACGATAAGTATTCGAAAAAGGGACCTCTTTAATAGAGGCCCCTTTTTCGAATGCTTAGTAATTCAAATTTGTGTGTATCATGGGTGCGCGTCCTTATTGAGCTGTAATCCCCCATTCACATCAGGCAGATCATCCGGCTCAATTTCTTCAAGTTCATTCCCTTGCAAATGGTCTGACGGCGTCTGTTGCTGGTTCTGGCTAGGGGGATTCGTAGTTACTCCATTACCGCTTGATACACCCGTATGACCTGATGGCAGCGCAATAGCTGGGGCATTACTACCGTTACTGCCCACTGGCTTGCCCTGATTATCGTAATAATACATTGGCACATCCCCGACAACCAAAAGGTAGGAAATCGGGATTTCCGTATCAACCGTTTCGGGTTCCATGTCGAAGGGCACCACGACCGCGACCTCAGCAATAATGTGAATGTACACTTCCACCAAAATCATGTTAATACCCGCATTCTGCTGACGGGTGTTCAGATCCACTTTGACAGCGCCTTGGGGCTCAATACGAACCGGTATACTCGGGCCAAATGAAGCCAACACCGGACTGCCCAGCGCCTGCCCCAGCGGGATTTTTTCTTTTAACATGTGTACATTCTGCAGCGTGGATTGCACAATATTCATCGTACTTGCGGTGATTCGCATATGCTCATTGTAGTTCAGCATGAAACCGGACACTTTCCCGGCGGTATCCGTCTTCCAGTCAATCAGTCCTTCGTTGGTTTTGCCATCTGCAACCTGTGCTGTAATCGCCTTGTTGATCGCTTCAGTCGCAATCTGCTTCACTCTGATCTTGGCCAAGTGCATGATGGGGGGCTTCATCTTTTTATCCACATAAGCAAAGCCCTGCATCAAACAAAACGCGGTGACCAATAAAATGATCAACCACATTTTGCGTTTGCCGCTTGGCGGCTTACGGCGTCTCCGGCTTCGCCATTTTCTTCTCATCATCGAAGTGTCCCTCCCCTACGGGATGAGCTATAGGCTATATGTTAACCTTATGCACCGTTGTCCCGAAAAAGAAGGACAGCACATGGACACTGGATAAAAAGTAACAACAACATGAAAGGGACAAGCACTCCTCATTGGCTAAACTAACCTCGAATCGGAAACTACATAAAAAGAGATAAAAAAACCTTTCACCCGCAGATTACTCTGCAAGGCGAAAGGTTTTATGTTCAGACCACCCAAAGATTCAGGCCATGTCTATCCTTTTATTTCGGAACAGATTCCCAGTCTTTCAGGAAACGTTCAATCCCGCTGTCCGTCAGTGGGTGTTTCCAAAGTGTCGGCAAAAGCGAACCCGGAATGGTGGCGATATGCGCACCGGAAAGGGCTGCATCCTCTACATGTTTGATATTGCGAATGCTTGCTGCGATAATCTCGGAAGGCAGATCATACATGTCCAGAATAAGACGCAGATCACGAATCAATTTCATACCATCCACCGCAATATCATCCAAGCGACCAACGAATGGACTGATGTAGGTTGCACCGGCTTTCGCCGCCATCAGGCCCTGTGCTGCAGAGAAAATCAGCGTAACATTGGTCTTAATCCCTTTTTGCGTCAACTCATGACAAGCGTACAGCCCATCTTCGGTCATCGGCAATTTAATGACTACATTCGGTGCCCATTCTGCAATTTCATAAGCTTCCTTCAACATATCCTCGGCTTTGAGACCGATGACTTCAGCACTGACCGGGCCTTTAACAACGCCACAGATCTCCTGAATGACTTCTTTAAATACGCGACCTTCTTTGGCAATCAAAGACGGGTTAGTCGTGACTCCATCCACCAGACCCAGACGTTCGATCCGTTTGATTTCTTCCACATTCCCTGTATCCAAGAAAAATTTCATGATATGTTCCCTCCACTTGATGAATTCGTAAACACGATATAAGTCATTACCCGATGTTCATCATATGTTAACAGTTATATATAAAATTAATTTTTCTCTACAGCGTGACCGCCAAATTCATTACGCAATGCTGCTACCACTTTACCTGTGAATGTGTCTGTTTCCAGGGAACGGTAACGCATTAACAAGGACAAAGCGATAACCGGTGTAGCGGTTTGAAGGTCAAATGCCGTTTCTACCGTCCAGCGTCCTTCGCCGGAAGAGTGCATTACACCTTTAATTTCGTCGAGGTTTGCATCCTTGGAGAAGGCACGTTCTGTCAGCTCCATCAACCAAGAGCGGATAACGGAACCGTTGTTCCATACGCGAGCCACTTGTTCGAAGTCGAAATCAAATCCACTCTTCTCCAATACGTCAAAACCTTCACCGATGGATGCCATCATACCGTACTCGATACCATTGTGAACCATTTTGAGGAAGTGACCGCTGCCCGCTTTACCAGCATACAGGTAGCCATTCTCCACGGAAGTATCTTTGAATGCCGGTTCAACGATTGCCCAAGCTTCCGGGTCTCCACCGATCATATAACATGCGCCATTACGTGCGCCTTCCATACCGCCAGATGTACCTGCATCCATGTAGTGAATGCCTTTAGGTTTCATCTCTTCGTAGCGACGGATGGATTCTTTGTAGTGGGAGTTACCCGCTTCAATAATGATGTCGCCTTTGGACAACAATGGGCTCACTTCAGCCAGCACAGCATCTACCACGTTGTGAGGGACCATGATCCACAATACACGTGGGGATTCGAGTGAAGCCACCATCTCTGCGTATGAAGATACGCCTTCAGCGCCGTATTCTTTCATTTCATTTACTGCTTCAGCGTTCAGGTCAAAAGCAACCACTTCGTGTTTGTGATCAATCAGGTTTCTACCCAGGTTCAATCCCATTTTTCCTAATCCGACAAGTCCAAGTTTCATTTCAAAATCCTCCTGTTATGAACAATGTTTAATTTTTATTTGCGTTCAAAATTAAAAATAAGTGCTTAACGTTTGGCGAAGTAACCGTTCCGGTCACGAATCGTTCTTTTGATCGCTGTTATCCCCAGATTTTTTGAATCTCCTATATAGGAGAAAATCCGGGGATAAAGGCGAACGCTATGCTTCTACAGAATCGATTTCGTCCCCTACACTACATTCTCAGCGTTCAAGCCAACCATTTTCAAAACTGAACAGCTAATCTATATTCAAAAATTTTCACGGCCTTCCGACAAATATAACCGGAAGGGCTTATGCAAAATTGGAACGGTATAATTCACAATAGATACTGTATATATCAGCATTTTGCACATTCGATCCAACTTGCTCCTGAGTACAAGCTCTAGGGGAATAAAACATTTCGTTCTATATCCTGTTGACTTGAAAAGGTTTGTTTGGATTTGTGCAAATGATTATTTGTGAGCAGAACGGATTGAACTGTTGTTTTTACTGTTGTGTTCTCTTATGCTCACTTTTTCGTTTCACTTACCACCAACGGTAGCCGTCTGCTGCGGTCAGACGATCTGCTGACTCTGGTCCATGCGAACCTGCGCTGTACGTATCCAGTGGCACGCTGCCCGCTTCGAATGCTTCCTGAATCGGTTGTACCCATTGCCATGCCAGCTCCACTTCGTTCCAGTGTGCAAAGAAGGTGGAATCTCCACGCATCGCATCAAAGATCAGATTCTCGTAAGCTTCAGGGATGTTACGTTTACCTGAGTTGAAGGTCATATGCATTGGTTCCACTTCACCATGGTTCAATGGATTCTTCGCATTTAATTGAAGCGAGATGCTTTCTCCCGGACCAATTTCAATCGTCAGCAGGTTAGGTTCCGTTGTATTTTCGGATTCATGACCGGTCTTCAGTGGTGCCTTGAACTCAACAACGATTCGGGTGGATTTCTCAGCCAGGCGTTTACCTGTACGGATATAAAATGGAACCTCGCTCCAGAATGGATCATCGATCCAAAGTCTTGCGGCAACATAGGTCTCGTTCTGAGATCCGGCTGGAATGCCAGGCTCGTCCAAATATCCAACAACCGAGGAACCTTGCAGCTCACCTGCTGCATATTGCGCACGAACAACTTCAGAAGCGATATTTTCTATTGTCAACGGACGAAGTGCTTCAGCAATTTTTTGCTTTTTGAATTGAATTTCTTCCGGTGTGCAACGTTTTGGCAAATGCAAACCAATCATCATCAGCAACTGAAGCATATGGTTTTGGAACATGTCACGAAGAGCACCACTTTGGTCGTAATACGCGGCACGTTCTTCAACACCCACCGTCTCACTAGCCGTGATCTGTACATTGGCAATATAACGGTTAGACCACAACGCCTGAATCACCGGATTTGCATAGGTGAGCGTCTCAATATTTTGAACCATCGGTTTACCGAGGAAATGGTCAATGCGATAGATTTCTTCTTCCGCAAAGGTATTGCTCAGTTTTTCGTTCAGATCACGAGCCGATTGCAGATCGTGTCCGAATGGTTTTTCGATAATCAGTTTCTTCCAGCCTTTGGTGTTACCCAGGCCACTTTCTTGAATGTTTAATGCGATTGGCTCAAAGAATTCCGGTGCCACCGACATGTAGAACATGCGGTTTTCAGGAATGTTAAGCTCTTGTTCACGCTGTTGAACCAGTTCCAATAGTTTGGTGTAATCTTCAAGCTTCGTATTATTTAAAGAACAATAACGGAAAGCTCCAATGAAATCACGAACCTGAGATGCTTCTTCCGGCGTCTGACGTGAGAATTCATGCAGTGACTTTTCAACATTCGCTTGGAAGTCCGTATCCGACAATTCACGTCGTCCCAATCCGATAACGGAGAAAGATTTCGGCATTTTCTGATCCATGTACAAGTTATATAATGCAGGGTAAATCTTGCGTTTGGCTAAATCGCCTGTTGCCCCGAACAGGACAAATGTCATTGCATCCATTGGAGTGCCTCCTGTGATCTGTGCAGTATAGTATATGATGTTGCAAAATGTTCAAATCCAAGCATGACAAAAGACGGAATAAGTGGGTGTGTTCCCCGCCTTGCCTCCGTTTATATAACAAGCCTGAATTCAACCATGGAACATTCCTTCTCTCCACAACCTGTGTTTAGGTTATAAATTGTAACCATTTGAATTAACGTTACCCATATTACACCTGTCGTCACAATTCGTCAATAATCGTGTCGAACCTGTGAACTCCAGTGTTTATAGGGTTTTTATTTGATGATAACGCTTTATGTGGTAACATTAAGAACAATTGGTATGTGACATTTTACACATATGGCCTGTGGACAAGTAGGTTACAATAAGTATACTAATGATATTACAAGCAATACTAAATCAAAGGAGTACAATCATGAGCGATGATGAGAATGCCAAGCAAATATGCACAAAAGTGGAACAATCTTATCAGATCATTGGCCGAAAATGGGTAGCCCTCATTATCCATGCGTTGATGGAGGAACCCAAACGTTTCAGTGAGATTCACGCTTATATCCCTGACTTGAGCAAACGTGTGTTAAATGAGCGAATGAAGGAACTGGAGGAAGAAGGACTTGTGGTTCGCCATGTGGTCACGGAACGTCCAGTTCGGACTGAATATATGTTGTCACGAAAAGGAACGGAACTGGGGAGAGCGCTAAGCGCCGTGGAACGTTGGGCTGATAAGTGGCTGTAACAGCTTGAGGAAAACCTTAATGTTTATTTAGCTTGAAGGTTACCGATGTGTAATCCCGGAGGTGAGTATCGCATTTAGCAACTGGCTAGTGCAATCCACAGCCGGGATTTATTTACTTCAAACGGTAAATACTAATTGTGTATAGAGACGTAATAACGCTATTATTTTGCAAACTAAAATAATGCTTGTTGCACCGTTCAAACTTTTTCCGATAATACAACGGGCTCGTCCCGGCAGATTTGCGAAATAACTGGATGAAATACATCCGTTCGGAAATCTGGCACGTCTGCCAATCTCCTCCACCGAAAATGTTATTATATATCAAGGCGTAAGTAGTCCTGCTTCAACCTTCGAGCTGTGACGTAATCCGTAATGCTGCTACCTGTCTCTTGATGAAAAATACGGTAAGCATACGATTTGGACAGGTGAACATCTGCCGCCATCTGGTCCAATTTGATCTCATATTTGAAATGCTTTTCAATCCACTACATCTTCTTCTCCGAGTGTCTCAAATGACGTGAATCCGCTAAATGTGAAAGCGTTTCATTTGCGCCTTCTTTCTGTTGATCCAACCGACTCAAAATCTGAAGCAAAACAGCACTGATTCTTCCTATTCTCCCTCACACGACTACGAGACTGATTGTAGCTCTCATCGATCCAATCCCTGACTATGGAGATTATGATCTTGAAGCGATTGCGAATTAAATGGATGGAAAAACCGGGGGTATTATTTTTTATGGTGATGTAGGTGTAATCGACCTAGTACAAAAAAAGATGCCCATTCTCACTTATGTGAGGAGCATCTTTTTCACGTAAAATACTACGAATCCAACTTGCTCCCGAGTGTAATACTCGAATCCTCGAAGTTGTCCACAGTCGTCTTTTTTTCATAAAAGTGTACGGCATGTTGCATAATTCCTTCTCTTGTGTAAAACGCGTCTTCCGACCCAAGTGGAAAAACAACCTTTTCTCCCGTACTTGCCGACTTATAGATACCCACAATCAGTTCAAGCGTATTCCGACCACTTTGGCCATCCACCAGAAGGGGAGATCCTGTCTCAATAGCATTTAACACATTCTCAACTTGCCCAGCGTGACCGACATGAATAACATCTGGTAATTCGTCGGCGAGCTTCTGAATCTGGTGTTCCAACTCTCGATTCGGTTCCGGAAATCCGTTATTCCGCGCGGTAGAAGCAACGACTTTCCAAGGTGCAGATACCCGGGCTTCTTTGCCCTGAAAAATTAACTGCTGCTCCTCTCCGTGATGTACGACGGAACTGGTAATCATGCCAAGCGCCCCTTCCTGGAAGCGAAGCATCGCCATGGATATATCCTCAACTTCGGCATTATCATGTGCCGTATTTGCCATCATCGCCTGTAGTTCCACTGGAGGTCCCATCATCCAGAGCATGGCATCAATATGATGCACCGCATGATTAAGGGTACAGCCTCCGCCTTCTTTTTCCCATGTCCCGCGCCACCACAGATCATAATAATTGTGGCCACGCCACCAGAACGAATCAACCTGCACATGTACAATCGGTCCCATCCGTTTACTGTCCAGCACACCTTTTAACTTCATCATTGGTGTCGTAAAACGATTCTGTGCTACTACGGATAACAACTTGCCACTTGCTTGCGATGCTCTCAACATCAGATCCGCTTCCTCCAGGGAAGAAGCCATCGGTTTTTCAACCAACACATGTGCACCTGCTTGCATGAAGTCACACGCAATGGGAGCATGCGTATACGGTGGTGTACAGACTGATACCAGATCAATGTTTTGGGCAAGTAACTCTGTGTAATCCGTGACAGCTTGTGCACCTTCCAGACCATATTCATTAATTCGCTTCTGTGCTTTTTCCACGTAGATATCGACCACAGCAACAATCTGACATCGCTCAGGGAACGCCATATATGCTGAGATATGTGCTCCACTAATTGCACCTGCTCCGATAATAGCCACTTTTAACATCGTTGCATACCTCCCTTATTCCCTTCACAATACACAATAATAAAGCGCTTTTATGCGTTCATCTTGTGCTAAAATAAAACTATCTTGCGCATGATAAGGGAGGCATTCATGAAGTCCATCTTTCTGGGAGAACAATTTAATCTGGTCTGTCGTCGTACATCCAACACTACGTCTCGCGAAGTGTTCCATGCTCATTCGCAGCTGGAGATAACCTATATTCACGAAGGATATGGGCAGTTGATAACCGAAGGTCAGGTTTTCTCCCTTGAACCCGGTATGCTCATGATTTTTCGACCTTTTCAATTGCACCACATCCAGATTCAAGTATCCAGACAGCAGCCTTTCATTCGAAATGTACTCATGGTTGAACTTGATCTACTGAAGGCACATTGGCCCCAATTTATCGTTACTCACGACTTCATACAGGATCTGCTGGAAGAGCAATCCCCCATTCAGCCCATCCGACTTGCTGCCACATCCCCACTCGTTGAACGAATGGAACAATATGCAGATTCGTATCCAGGTCTGCTACCTCACGAAGTAGAGGAGGATACACGCCTCTTTTTATTGGATCTGCTCGTACAACTTCGCTATCTTTGGCGGGAGGGGCAGCAACACCGCTCCCAAGATGTACTCTCGTCCAGTGCAAACGTTCTTCACCCTCATGCCGAAGCCATCATGCAATGGATTGAACAGCATTACCATGAGCCTTTTCGTTTGGGGGATATCGCAGATACACTTCATTTATCTCCCTATCATCTGTCTCATGTTTTCAAAAAAGCGACCGGAACCACAATCGTTGCTTATGCTCAAGCCACCCGCATTCGTCATGCCTGTGTGCTGCTCACTCGGTCCTCGCTCACCGTTCCCGAAATCGGTCACCGTGTCGGTATGACCAGCCCCTCTTACTTTTGCAAATTATTCCGTTCTACCACAGGCTCTACACCACATCAATATCGGCTGAAGGTGCAGGGGAGGAAGTAATGGATCACAACAACAAGAAAGAAGCGAAAGAATTCACTTCTCCGCTTCTGCTCCTCTTCACAGTTCACCCGATTCAACGCACATTGAGCTCCAACCGTTTCAAATAGGGAATTAGGCGTCTCTCTAGCTGCCTTAAATCATCCTTCTGTTCCGCTGACAATCGTTCCTCATGGGTACTTCCATCCTTGTCCATCACCATAACTTTGTATTTTTTCATTTGTTCATAGACAGACTTGAACTCACGATATTGTTCCTTGGTGAATGTCTTCTCTGCCTGTTCCAACTGTTCCGTCCAAAATTGCTGCTCGTCCATCAGTTTTTTGGAGGACCCTACACTCACAGCTTCCAGCTTCTCAAAAAACGGTTCCAACTCAGCTACAAGAAGGTTATATCGTTCCTGCTCCACTGTACTCCACTGCTCTGGATGCATATTGCCCTGAGAATCGGCATACTTCACGGCCATTTGCCCTAATTGCTTCAGCAAGTCCATATATTGAACAAATTCTTCTTCGCTGAAATGGGCCTTGGCCGTCTGCAGCTTTGCTTCCAACCTCATATAATCCTCAGCTGTTCCCCCCATAGCTTTGATATTCTCCTGCGAACCATATATTCCGTCTGCGAGATAGGTGTATCCTGCGTAGGCTCCGGTGGGAATAATGAGCACAACAGCTAATAGTCCAGTGATCAGCCATTTTTTTCGATTTCTTCTGATGTGCGAATTACTTCGAATACCATCCATCATTTTATGTTTAATCCTCGTAGGAACGGACCAGTCTTTGGTCTCTTCCTGGTAGGCTGTTCGCAACTGTTCATCGAGTTTCATGCAGATCCTCCACCTTTCCCCGCAACCTTGGATTCATCTTCTCTTTCTGTCTTAACTTCGCCAGCGCCGCATGTATGCGCGATTTTACGGTTCCAAGCGGAATCTCCAATATGCCAGCAATCTCCTCTTGCGTGTATTCATTCAAATAATGAAGTGTAACCACCTGCTGCAGCTTGTACGGCAAACGGTGCACCTGTTCCAGCAGAGGACGATTTGCCAGTTTGTTGACCAGATCAGTGGAAAAATCATATTCCATACCAACGTCAGATTTCTCGATCCGCTTGCCAAAACGAAACTGCATCAATCTTTTGCGTCGATAACTCTGAACCTGTCGCATCGTCACCCCCATTAACCAGGGACGAAAAGCACGCTCCGCATCATATCTCGCCAATGACCGATACGCCTGAATGTAAATCTCCTGTACGACATCCTCCGCGTCAGACTTGTCCTTGATGAGAAATCGCACAGTTTGATATATCCTCGTCACTGTTTTCTCATATAATTCTCCATATGCTTCTTCATGCCCCGTCCGTATTAACGTTACAAGTTCTATGTACTCATCTTGTTCACTCATTATCCATTCCCCTCCTCCTTACACTATATATTGGCATGCCAGCATCATATCGTTCGATTTATTTATTGAATGAGTAGGTATGGCTGAATCTGATACAAAAAGGTCCTCTGGTGTTTATCATGATATAATATAACTAATTTTGATATAATTGGAGGTTTTTCGTCTGAGTTATAAGATCCGCCTTTGGTCTTTTGATATTATCTTATTTCGATCATCGGATTTGTAATCGCCAGAAGTAACCTCGAGGCCTACGCCACGGTATACAGACTTATTGGGATCTTGGTTATCTTATCGTCTCTTTTTCTTTCGAAAGCGGATATAAGGGAGTAACTTAGCAGGGGTGGTCACTACTGTAATGAAACTTTTCAGCAAATTGTACTCAGAATATCTCCTGATTCCACGACCTCTACGTTTGTTGTTTTTATGGGGATGGATTGTTTTGTTTATTGTTGCTGGTACCAAATTCAGATGGTTCTACTTCCTACAATAAGCTGATTCAAAGAAGTCTGATCCCCTGGGACATAAAAAAAGAGCTGAGTCGTCATTATGACGTCTCGGCTCTTCTTTGATGCTCATCCTCTTCCTTACAGATAAAGATATAGGTAATCAACTCGAGCTAGCTTATACGTTCCTTTTTGAGGCATACTTTATTTGATATTCAGAAATTCATATCACTTGATCACCGCTTCTGAATAGTTCTACCTGTTCAAGTCTTGCCAGTACGTTGGCAAGGCTTTTTTCTCTTAAACATAAGTTGTTTGGCTTTGCTTATGTATTCTTTAGATTTTCTTCAGAAATATGCTCATTAATTCCTTAGTTTTTTTCATTATGATGTCAATATCAACAAGAGAGGAGGCAAAACAATGATCAGTAATACGATCTTAGAGCTACTTCATCAGTATGGTTATCTGATTTTTTATTTTGCCCTCTCATTAGGGCCTTTCGGTATTCCAATCCCAAATGAAATCACGATTATTAGCGGTGCCATTTTGAGTCACACGGGGGTTATCAATTCATGGATCACATACTTCTGTATTTTATCAGGACTATTAACAGCCATTACCTTTGCCTATTTTGCAGGGAGGTTATTTGGAACCAAGATAAAACACAGATTTCAACATCATAAACACTTCGTCAAGGCCGAACTGATTCTGAATAAAAGTGGCAATTGGGCAATGTGCATCGGTTTGTTCATTCCAATCGTGCGATATGTTCTCCCTTTGGTCATTGGACTGAGCGGCGTGCAGTATAGAAAATTTGCTCTCATCTCCTATTCCAGTGCTTTGTTATGGACCATAACGTATTTTACAGCGGGAATCTACTTCGGCGGTCCCATTCTTTCTACGCTTCAATTATTCCATTTCTAACTGGTTTGGATAACATACCATCACATATACGGAGGAACCACAAACATGAATTCCAATGAATCCATTTTATTTCTGAAAAGCTTTCTGCAAAGCCCTAAACATGTTGGCAGTGTCATACCCAGTTCCCGGTTTCTCGCCAGCAAAATGGTGAAGCAAGTCTCTTGG
The DNA here is from genome assembly GCF_037977015.1 of Paenibacillus sp. FSL K6-1122. Classification (NCBI taxonomy): domain Bacteria; kingdom Bacillati; phylum Bacillota; class Bacilli; order Caryophanales; family Paenibacillaceae; genus Paenibacillus; species Paenibacillus sp. FSL K6-1122. The sequence goes on from NZ_CP150272.1 coordinate 5,933,660, forward strand.
CTAGAGGCAAAAGCAGTCGCCGAGCTTGGATCGGGTACAGGTCCGATCACTCGTTATATTCATCAACAAGTACACGATTCCACCAAAGTCCTATTGTTTGAGATGAACGAAACGATGAGGAATACTCTTAAGACGACATACCCGGAGTTCTCCTGTTATGCAGACGCCGCTCGATTGGTAGAATCCATGAATCAAGAGGGCATTCAGCAACTGGATTACATTTTTAGCGGATTGCCGTTTTTCAACTTTGAGCCTGAATTAAGAAATACGTTGGTAGACCAGATCTATAAGGCACTCAAACCTGGAGGATTATTCATCGCCTTTCAATATTCACTTCAAATGAAAAAAACATTATCCGAACACTTTATCATCGAAAAAATAGAATTCGTGCCTTTGAATATACCTTCTGCGTTCGTTTATGTCTGTCGCAAAAAGGAAACAATTTAAACATTCCGGACTATCGTTTACACTGATGTTATCCAAATTTTTAAGGAGTGTTCAATTATGAATACCGTTCTTGTTGTTGATGATGAACCCGATATCCGGGATGTCATTCATGTCTATTTACGTAACGAAGGATATCATGTCATAGAAGCAGCCAATGGTGAGGAAGCGCTAAATATTATCAAAACAACATCGGTCCAACTCGTAATACTGGATGTCATGATGCCCATTATGGATGGAATCAAAGCCTGCTTCCAAATAAGAGAAGTATCACCCACTCCCATTATTATGTTATCCGCTAAGGAAGAAGACATTGATAAAATCACGGGCCTGACTACCGGGGCCGATGATTACATGGTCAAACCGTTTAATCCACTAGAATTGCTGGCTCGCGTTAAAGCTCAGTTACGACGTCAAACACTGATCGGAAAACCAGAATCCAATTCACTTATCCTGATCAAGGACCTTGTCATTGATACCAGTAAACATTCTGTGAAGCTCCAAGATAATGACATTTCGCTTACACCACTGGAGTTCTCCATTCTGGTGTTGCTTGCCAGCCATCCTGGACAAGTATTTAGCTCCGAGAAAATTTACGAAACCGTATGGAAAGAACCTTACGGGTATTCAGATAATACGGTGATGGTCCACATTCGTAACCTGCGAGAGAAATTGGAAGTAAATCCGCGGGAACCTCATTACATTAAAACGGTATGGGGAGTGGGATATAAAATTGATTAAACGATTACCACATTTTAAAAAAAAGATACAGATTAACATCCTATATCAAATGTTGATCAGTTTATTGATTTCGTTTGTTGGCTCTGTGGGTGTAAATAATATGTTGATCATAGCTGCCGCAAAAATTAGTGAAAGATTTAATTGGCCTTCGCTCCTCTACATTTTCCCTTACGTTCTAACACCAATCTTTATCGTAATTTTCACGTTATTTTTTTTGTTTTCCACACGAAAAATTGTGAGAGATCTCATTACATTAGAGCAAGGACTTCAAATCATATCTGAAGGAAATCTGAATTATAGGGTGCCCGTTAATCGACAAGATGAACTTGGACGCGTTGCTTCCAACATCAATCATATGACAGAACAGTTAAAGCAACAGATTGCTAAAGAACGCGAATTGGAGCAATCCAAGATGGACATGATCACTGGCATCTCACATGACCTGCGTACACCGCTTACCAGCATAATTGGCTATATTGAGCTTCTCAAATCAGAATCATTTCAAGACAAAGCAGAGTATGATCGTTTCATCCAAAATACCTATAACAAAGCAACGCATTTGAAGAAGTTACTCGATGATTTATTTGAATATACGCGTCTTAACGAAGTGAACACCCAATTGGATTTGAAAAATATTGACTTCTGTCAGCTATTGGACCAATTGTTGTTTGAATTCGAACCTTTAGCTCAGGAGCATGGGATTCGTATTGAAAAAACACTCGGTAATGCTCCAATCATGGTTTCCCTGGATAGTGATAAGATCGCTCGAGCCATCGACAATCTCCTCATGAATGCACTCAAGTATTCCTTTAAACCGGGCACGATTCATGTTCGAATGAGTGTGCAGCATAATCACGTTACCATTGAAGTAGAGAATAAAGGCATACCACTAACGATAGAACAAAAAAACAGACTGTTTGATCGCTTTTATAAGGTGGATTATTCGAGGAATAGCGAAGGTATTCAATCAGGATCTGGTCTAGGACTTTCTATTGCGAGAAATATTGCGGATTTACATCAGGGGACTTTAACACTAAAACATACGCGTAACGTATTTATATTCCAACTAAGCTTGCCTTCTAACATCCAGTGATACATCAATAGCATTGATAATGGAGGATACCGCGATGAAAACATTCGAACCACTTCTTTTTCTGCAAGGATTTCTGAGGAACCCCAAACGAGTAGGCAGTGTCCTCCCCAGCTCCAAATATTTGGCTAAGAAAATTGTCCAGTCTGTACGATGGGATGAGGTAAGAACCATTGCTGAGCTGGGGCCAGGAACAGGGGCCGTCACACATCTCATGAGAGCACATTTACCGAAATCTGCAACCGTGTTTTTATTTGAAAGAGACCCCAAAATGAGAAGTAATCTGAAGAAAACATATCCTGAATTCATGTTCCATTCCAATGCATCCTATCTATTAAAAAGGATCAATCAAGAATATATCCATCAGTTGGATAGCATCATTTGCGGACTGCCCTTTTTTAATTTTTCCAGAGAAATGAGACAAAACATCCTGTCACAGATCCATACAGCGCTCCGACCTGGAGGCACGTTAGTTTTATACCAGTACTCCCTTCATATGAGGAAACAATTAGCTGAGTTATTTGAGATGGAGAAAATTCAATTTGTGCCTTTCAGCTTCCCTCCTGTTTTTGTGTATGTTTGTCGTAAAAGACAAGATGAAGGACAACGTGTATCGATCGACTTGAGGAGGACTTGATTTATCCTCTTTATATGTTTAATGTCCTGTCTTGTCCTGTGAGGATCTAATTATGCGAGTCATCATCTTACGCGGCAACAACCGCGGCATAAACGCGATGAATCGGTTCCGAGCTCCAGGCATAATTAACGTCTTGCCACGTAAGAAGCCTCGATACCCTTCTTCGGCCACCTGTCCAGCTTCCATAATCGGACCCTGCAACATCTTCGAGACACCCATACCCGAACGATCCACAAATCCGGTAGATGTCAGACCTGGACACAGTGCTGTCACCGTAACACCAGTACCGTTTACTTCATTCTCCAAAGCTTCAGTGAACGATAGCACATACGCTTTCGTCGCATAATATACCGACATCATCGGTCCAGGGAAAAAGCCTACCAATGAAGCCACATTCATCACTCCGCCTTGTCCACGTTGGATCATATCCGGCAAGAATAGCTTTGTCATGACGGTTAAAGCCTTGATATTCACGTCAATCATATTAACTTCTTGTTCCATATCCGTTTCCATAAACGTCCCGAACAGACCGAAACCTGCATTGTTGACAAGATAGTCAACAACAATGCCCTTTTCCTTCAGCTCATGATAAATCTCCTGTGGTACCCCAGGTGCCGCTACATCTTTGGCAATAACCGTTGTCCGAATACCATACTTTTTCTGATACTCCTGAGCTAGATCCTGTATTTTACCCTCGCTTCGTGCTACCAGCACAATATGATGTCCACCTTTGGCAAACCGATTTGCTAACTCTTTACCGATCCCACCCGATACCCCTGTGATTAGAACTGTCTTTCTCATATCGTGACCTGCCTCTCTTTTCTATAAAATATGTTTCATCTGGAACATCAATTAGAATGAACATTCTATAATAGTAACAAATAGACTACCTTAGTATGAGATCCATGGATAGCATCGCTATACGAAGCAGTTTTTCCTTGGTCATCGAAGTCTTGGCCATCCCCCTTAACCCAATGCTTACGTTATGCAGATATTCCGCCAATACCTCGGCGTTGTACTCCGTTGTGAATTCACCTTCTTGTTGTCCCCACACCATAATGTCCTTGATTAGTTTCTCCGTATTTGCAAACATCTCCGTCGATCGGTGGTTCATGTCTTTATCACGTGCCGCCAATTCTACCGTCGAATTAACAATGAAGCAGCCTGATGCTGGAGATTCCTCTCCATGAATTAAAGAAAGAAATATAAACTGAAGTGCTTCCGTTGCCGTTTTAGAACGCTTTACGCCTGCTGCAAGAGCGGAGCTGATTTTGTGATCATACAGATCTACTGACTTTAGAAACAAGGTATGTTTATCACCAAATGTGTCATACAAGCTTTTACGATGAATTCCCATACGATTAACCAGATCCGTCATAGACGTCTTCTCATAACCTTGTTCCCAAAAAAGTCTCATCGCTTTATCCAGTACAACAGACTCTTCGAACTCTTTGCCTCTCGCCATTGCCTTCCCTCCTGTTCAGAAAACGAACATTAAATAGCATAAGCATGATCTTATCGAGCCTTTAAAAGGTAACAATGACTTTGCCCTGAGAGTGACCCGTGGACACTTTAATCAATGCCTTTTCAATGTCATCAAACGTATACGTAGAATCGATCGAAGGTTTAATGTCTTCTTTTTCTACAAGAGCTGTAATCTCTTGCAATTGAACTCCACTGGATTGCACAAATAAAAAACGATATTCATTTTGATTCTTACGCGCTAAAGAATCCAGGCGTGCACCTACGAGACCAAACAATGCTCTTTTCCACAACGGGAATTGACTGTCCACTGCAAAGCGATAATTGGGTCCTGCCTTCAAAGAGACTAATTTCCCCTGTGGTTTCAAAATGCTCAGTTCATCTTTGATCTCGTCCGCACCCAAGGTATCGATCACATAATCAATATTCGACAGAATATCAGCATACTGCTCGGTCTTATAATTAATGAATTTATCTGCTCCAATGGATAAAGTACGTGCTCTGCCCCGTTCACTGCCACTTGTAATCACCGTTAATCCCATAGACTTGGCAATTGGGATAGCCATCGCACCGAATCCCCCGGTTCCGCCAGGAATAAACAACTTTTTATTCGGTTCCGCTCGGAGCACATCATGCAATGCTTGATACGCGGTCAAGGCAGTAAGGGGTACTGCAGCAGCTTCGATAAAAGATAGATTTTCAGGCATCATGGATAAAGCATCCTCATGTACAGCCGCATATTCAGCAAAAGCACCAATTTTATTCAGAGGTAACCTTGTATAAACCTTATCACCCACTTTAAAATTCAAAACATCATCACCGACAGCTTCAATGACACCCGATAATTCATTCCCTAAAGTTAAAGGTAACGTATAGTCGGCAATCATCCGAACACTGCCATTCATATTCAAGATATCCAGTGGATTTACACCCGCTGCTTTTACTCTGACAAGAACCTCATGGCTCTGGATCTGAGGTGTCGCAATATCATTAATTTCCACCTGGATTTTTTTAGAGTATTTCTGTATTTGAACTGCTCTCATCATATATATCCTCTTCCTTTGCATATTGACTAGGAACATGGCGCGCAGTATTCAGTTGTACGCCATGCTCCATGCTTTGTGCTAGTGTAGCCCCTCTTGCGACTTTAATTCTTCCAACGTAGGGTAATCCGTGTAGCCCTTACTTCCCAATCCAAAGAATGTTGTCGTATCTGCTTCATTCAGTGGCGCACCTTGTCGAAGTCGTTCCACCAAATCTGGATTAGCTAAGGACCATACACCAACCGGTACCACATCAGCGAGACCACGATCTAAATCGACACTGAGATCCTCCAACGTTCTTCCAGCCCGATTGACCAACAATGGATTTTGCCAGATCGAACGAATGTCTTGGAGCAGTTGTTCATCTCCAAGATGCATAACATGAAGGTAAGCCAAATCCAATTGAGCCAATTCTTCTACAAGATAGCGATACAGTTCAGGACCTTGTTCGCCATCTTGAATTCCACCCAGTGGTGTGCCTGGTGAGATACGGAAGCCTGTCCGTTCTGCACCTATTTCCTTCACAATGGCTTTGGTTACTTCAATCGCAAAGCGAGCACGATTTTCAATAGATCCGCCATACTCATCTGTGCGTGTATTCGAATTTTCTCCTAAAAATTGATTGATCAAGTATCCGTTGGCCCCATGAATTTCAACGCCATCCGCCCCTGCTTCGATCGCTGCGGCTGCTGCTTTTCGGAAATCGGCAATGGTCGTTTGAATATCCTCCTGACTCAATTCCCGGGGAACGGGGATATCCTGCATCCCTGTAGCCGTAAACATTTCTACACCCGGTGCGATTGCTGATGGAGCAACCGGTTGACGATGATGCGGGGTATTGTCCGGATGTGACATGCGACCCGCATGCATTAATTGGATGTATACATATCCGCCAGCTTCATGCACCGCATCCGTTACCTTTTTCCATCCATCAATATGCTTATCGGTGTAGATGCCAGGTGACCACAAGTATCCCTGTCCATCATCGGAAGGTTGCGTTCCTTCCGTAATCAGAAGTCCCATCGTTGCGCGCTGAGCATAATAAAGTGCCGCCAACTCTCCAGGTGTACCATCTTCTTGTGCTCTACTGCGTGTCATAGGTGCCATTGCTAGTCGATGAGACAATTCCATGTTACCAATCTTTGTTTTACTCCATATCTTTTCCATTTGGATGTACTCCTCTTCTTATTTGAGATTTTGTAGATGTATCCTCTGGATTCTGCTGTATTAATTCAATTCTGAAATCACCGGGTAGATTGCACCTGTCAGCTGAAAATCATAGTTCTGATCTACAATCCCTACAACCACTTCATTGTGATCATACAGATCGATCATGAAGCCTGCCATTTCTTTAGCTGTGTGATATTTGGGCATATTCGCTTTGTAATCAAATCCTTCAGCATCTATTGATTTTTGCACAAATTCTGTTTCCGTGATCGCTGGTGCCAGGATCTTCGCTTTTAGTTTTGCACCTTTCAGTTCCAGTTCTTTGGCAAGACCTTCTGTGAAGGCACTAACGTAGTATTTCGATGCAGAATAAGCAACACTGCCTACAGCAATGGCATATCCGAGTGCGGATGAGACGTTGATCAATTGAGTGCCTTCCACATTCGCATAATCTCGCACATACAGTGTAGATAGAATGGTCAAAGATTCGATGTTAACACGCAGCATCGTCTCCACTTTATCCAAATTCTGTTCAGCAATGAACGAGCCTTCTCCGAGCCCTGCATTATTGATCCAAGTCTCAATCTGATATTCCTTCAAATCGTTATATAGCGTGTACGCCTCTGCGGTAACAGACAGGTCGCTTGTGTGTACGACAACATTCACTTTAGGATCGATACCCTGAATAGTCGATTTAAGTTCTTCAAGCTTATCCAATCTTCTAGCTACCAAAATCAAGTTTTTACCCCGTGCTGCAAATGCCAATGCTGTTTCATATCCAATTCCTGAACTTGCTCCTGTGATTACGGTGTATTTCATCTTATTCTCTCCCTTATATTCTTCAGATTAGTGTAATTTCAGTTTTTAGAACGATCGTTCTTTATTGTGCAAAAAAAAGTAGTTAGATCTAACTTGCTGTTAGCATATCATTTCTAGAACGAACAGTAAACAATTATTTTATATATAGAAAATATGCTTGGAACACACTTAAATGAGACTAAAATCACGCTATATATACCATTTTTTATATCATAAATTAAGAATTCCTATATCGTTTCATAAGTTCTTTAATTTAATAATCTAATGTCAGGCCGCTGGCCACAAGTATAACCATCAACCTTTCCTAGCTACGCTAATCTGAATTCGACATCATCCATGCCAGAAATTCTCCAAACGAATCGGATACCTTTTCAACCTCTTCAAATTCCGGCTCACATCCACGTACAATAGCCCCATTGTCGGTTGTTAAGTCAATGGCATAGAAGGAATATCCATCCTCCACAGACATTACGATCGGTAAGTGATGATCCCACCAGGCCGTTATCTCTGACTGCCAAATAGAATCACCCTCTGCTGCCTCCAAACTAAGCATTTCAAATTCATTCCATTGGAATGCGGTCTCCGTGCTATTGTTGAACTCAGCCTCACAAATAAACCAGGTTTGCTCATCCGGTGCAACGCATTTTTCAACTACATTTAGAAATTCTAAATATTCATCTGGAAGTCCTTTATATCTTGAAGTAATGCTGCTGTTTAAATGTGACTGCGAACCGGATTTACTCATTATGTCCCAGCCTTTTTCCCCGGCCCAAGTCATAAATTCCCTAAAGTGAGTGTTTCCTTTTCCATTATTCACTTCCAATTCATACACCTGCCCATCAGCTTAAGAAATAGAAACTATATCACCTATTCGGGATTTGAATGGAAAATCCCTGCTGTGGTGCTTCAAAAAGAAAGACAAAAAGACTGGGAACATGGCCCGAGAAAAGCGGCAACCAGGTTCCAGCCTTTGGTGAGTTGCGGAAAGTTAATTTTAGTTAGGGACAGTTAATTGGGAAATGGACAGGAATTATTAGTTAGTTAAATATCCGCTGTCTCATCGCCTCAAACAACAAAATCGTTGCCGCCATTGCCGCATTAAGTGACTCAGCCTGTCCTTGCATCGGAATCGTAATCGCATCATCCACCAAACGTGCCGTAGAATCCGAGATACCCTTGCCTTCGTTACCAATGACAAGCCATACCGACTGCGTAAAATCATAACTATAACATGAATGCTCTGCCTGCAAAGAAGTACTTACCAGCTTCACGCCCGCAGCCTTCGCTTCGGGAAGCAAGGATTCCAACTGGCCCTCCACAATGGGCAAATGAAACAATGACCCCATCGTCGAACGAATCGTCTTTGGGTTATACACATCAGCACAGCCCGCGCCAAGTACGACCCCAGCGGCTCCAGCTGCGTCCGCACTACGGATGATCGTCCCCACATTACCCGGGTCTTGAACTCCGTCCAGCACAACGACAAGCCCACGTGCTCCTGCGATCAGGCTTTCCAGTGGCTCACTGCCTTTACGCACAATCGCGAATACAGGCTGTGGCGTCATCGTATCCGTACATTTGGCGATAACCGCAGGAGATACACTAACCCACTCCACACGCTGAAGCGGGTTTTCAAGCCCGGCAAGCTCATTCGGTACGCCTTGCTCTCCATCGTACACAATACACTCCAGATCTGCTCCGGCGCGCAATGCTTCCTGTACCAGATGAATGCCCTCAATGATATATTTATGTTGACGGGTACGATGCTTTTTCTCCAGCAACTGCGCCCATTCTTTTACACGTGTATTTTGCGGTGATACAATATCCATCTTTCCATCCTTCCCATCTGCATCCATCACTTCGGATACGCAAGCTCCATTTTCGTCAAATGATCCTTGTGACCCACAATGATCAGCACATCTCCAGCTTCGATCCGATCCTCAGCGTACGGCGAGATGTTCATCGAGTTCCCACTGCGGATCGCCATCACGTTACAACCAAAACGTGCACGGATGTTTAATTCCATCAGGTTTTTACCGATCATTTGCTCGGAGGCTCTCATCTCCAAAATGCTGTAATCCTCAGATAACTCGATGTAATCCAGTATATTAGGCGAGGTCAGATGATGGGCTACGCGCAGTCCCATATCCCGCTCAGGATAGATGACTTTATCCGCCCCAATCTTCTGCAATACCTTACCATGAAGCTCATTTTGGGCTTTTACGATCAGAACGGGTACACCCATATCTTTCAATATCAGGGTTGTCAGAATACTCGCCTGTATATCTTCACCAATCGCCACAACGACAACGTCGAAATTCCGTATGCCCAGCGCACGCAGCGCTTCTTCATCTGTTGAATCTGCCGATACCGCATGGGTCACCACATTGGACATTTCCTGAGTCCGCTGCTCGTCCGCATCAATTGCCAGCACGTCGAATCCCATGCCACTCAGTGCATTGGCAACACTTGATCCGAATCGTCCCATACCAATTACGGCATACTGTTTCTTGGCCATTAGGGTCTTAACCTCCCGCTGCTCTTCAGCATGACGCATCATTACGGATACCCATGCTAACGTAAATAATCCTTCGTAGTATACCACAAAGCCCGATAAACTTGAATGCGCTCGCGCTTCCCAGGGAACAGTATTAGAGCAGCCGAATATACGAGGAGGGAATTGCGATGCCCATTACATTAAGCCTGCGTGAAGCGATTGTTCATAAAGTTCATGACAAGAGTGATGATCAGCTCCGGGAGATGATTGAAGGTTCAGTAGATGGACCGGAAGCTGCATTACCTGGACTTGGCGCCATTTTCGAGATGATCTGGAAGAACACAGAACCTGCCAAGCAGGAAGAACTCATTCAAATCGCGCAGGAGCATCTGCACACCATTCCCGTTCAACCGCTTCGCTAAGTGAAGCATTGGAGGGTAAGGTAACCATCATTACGTTTGTTCTGTCTGCAAAAGAAAGCTTTCCCTTATTCGGCTGGATCATACCCGCCTCCAGGTAAGGTGTATAGCAATAGATCCCTCCGCCAATTGGCGGAGGGATCTTATTTTTAACAAGCTATCTCATCACATGAGCTTGTCACGTTTAACTAATTTTTTAACAATTCCCACGAAATACTTTTGTCTTCACTTAAGGCGCAGTCTCCAGGAATTGAGCTGTAGGATTTTTATCCATAGCCGTTCTCATTGCGTACTCATTTTCGAAGAGCACTACATAATTTCCTTTTTTATCTTTTACAAGCGCAGAGTTAATCCGGAATTTGCTTGGGTCCAGATTCTCGTCCACGATCCAGCGAGCGAACTGATAAGGCATGCGTTGTAATAGTACGTCTACCCCATACTCGCCTTTCATCCGGTATTCAAATACCTCGAACTGAAGTTGACCAATTACGCCGAGGATAGTCTCGTCGAAACTTGCCGTCTGGAACACCTGAATGGTTCCTTCCTCCGTCAACTGATCAATTCCCTTTTGGTACTGTTTATGTTTCAATGCATTTTTCACAGTAACTTTGGCGAAAATCTCTGGGGAGAACGTTGGCAATTCCTCAAAAATAACTTCGCTGCCTTGGCTCAGTGAATCGCCAATCCGGAAAATACCCGGATCGAACAAACCGATAATATCGCCAGCATATGCCTCTTCGACAATATCCCGGTCTTGTGCCAGGAATTGCTGTGGCTGTGACAGCTTGATTTCTTTGCCCACACGAGTATGCTTCACACTCATTCCACGTTGGAACTTGCCTGACACAATACGAAGGAACGCAATACGATCCCGGTGTGCCGGGTTCATGTTTGCCTGAATCTTGAACACATAACCGCTGAATTTTTCATTCGTTGGCTGAATCTCTCCTGCCGTACTGCGACGTGGTTCAGGCTTCGGTGCCAGTTCCAGGAAGTTCTCCAGGAAAGTCTGTACGCCGAAATTGTTAATCGCACTACCGAAGAAAATAGGTGTCAATTCGCCGTGTTGAACTTTCTCCATGTCGAATTGGTCGCCCGCGATATCCAGCAACTCCAGATCCTGACACAATTGATCATGCAGGTATTCTCCTGCCATCTCACGGATAATCGGATCTTTGTAGCCATCTACCTTTTGTACTTTGATCGTTGAGTGATCGTCCCCTTGGAACAACTCCACCTGATTTTTCATCCGGTCATAGACACCACACAGCTCGCGACCTGTACCAATAGGCCAGTTCATCGGAACCGAACGAATACCCAGTACATTTTCAAGTTCTTCCATCAGGTCAAATGGGCTTTTACCCTCACGGTCGAGTTTGTTGATAAACGTAAAGATTGGAATGCCGCGCTTCGCACATACCTGGAACAACTTGATCGTTTGTGCCTCGACACCTTTTGCCACGTCAATCAACATCACCGCGCTATCGGCAGCCGTCAGTGTACGATACGTATCTTCACTGAAATCCTGGTGACCCGGTGTATCCAAAATGTTGACGCGATGATCCAGATAATCAAATTGCATTACGGAAGAGGTAACCGAGATCCCCCGTTGTTTCTCAATTTCCATCCAGTCACTTGTTGCGTGTTTGCTGGCTTTCCGAGCTTTTACCGTTCCCGCAAGGCGAATCGCGCCCCCGAACAGCAACAGTTTCTCGGTCAATGTAGTTTTACCCGCATCCGGGTGAGAGATAATGGCAAACGTCCGGCGTTTGTCCACTTCCTGTTGAAGAATATCATTTGCAGCTTTGCTCATAGGTTTAATCCCTTTCGTCCGTTCATTCACGTTAATCCGGCATGGCCGGTCCATCATTCAATCTTTATGCAATCCGGCGAGGCCGGTTGATTGTACACGAGTTTTTACGTACTAGGTTTTTACACACTAGATTAATTTTACACATTTACAATGGAGTTCATCCTCCTCAAATCTGTGCTTTCATGTATACCGTGAACTGCTTCTTAACCCAACTCTCCTATTGTACCATAATCTGTACCGAAAATAACCGATTACTACCGCAGATTCTTCTCTTTTCACTTGCAAAAAAAGCACCCTTCAGCCATTTCCATGGCATCCAGGCACTCCTCATTCATTTTTATTTATCGGTTTTAGAAAATCAATGCATCCAGCGCGTATTGTCCGCCACCTGTCAATGCCAGCGCTACACCAATCACCAGAATCGCGAGATTATATTCGAATCCGTTCTGTGTGGACCAGTATCCGTTCGCTCCATGGACTTTCACAATGGCAATGACCATCGTCAATGCAATCAGAATGCCACCTACTGGTGTAAGCAGACCCAGAGCCAACAGCAATCCGCCACCGAATTCCGCGAGTCCAGCCAGCAACGCCACCAATGCACCGGGCTTCATGCCCATCGACTCAAACCAGCCACCTGTACCCTTGATCCCGTAACCTCCGAACCAACCAAACAGCTTTTGAGCCCCGTGCGCCATGAACGACAATCCAATCACCAAACGAATCAACAACAATCCTACATCCAACATCATTTTCTTTTTCCTCCATTCGATATATACAAAATAGTATTCTTAGATTAAAGATATTATGCACATTTTTTCTTCATGATTCTCTGTGACGTAAACCCCTTCAACTGGTTTACATTTTATCTCATGAATGATAACTTATCCGAAACGTTTGCCCGAATGAAGTTTGTCATTTGCGTAACTCTTTAACTCATGTGTTGAGTATAAGTTACATACTTACTTTTTGTCAACAACTTAATTTAAATTACTTATTTCCTTATGATGGATACCTACCTTTTCCCCCACTAAAAAGCCTGGGTACACCGCAAAATTTGCGATTTCCCCAGGCTCAGTCATGTTGTGTATGTTGTTAATACTGTTGTTAATGCCCTTACCCTACCCTAACCATTCACTTGCCAGATCACGCTGTCCTCATCCTGACCATTCACCGGCCACCAGTGGAATCCGTCCTGCTCCAGCAGCTTATCTGTCGCTTCTGGCCCCCATGTTCCAGCAGGGTACGTATGAAGCTCTCCTTGATTCTGCCCCCAGGCTGCTGCAATCCGATCCACAAAAGACCAGGCTGTTGCCACTTCATCCCAACGGGTGAAGTACGTAGAATCCCCTTCTGCCGCATCGTGCAGCAGACGTTCATATGCTTCAGGCGAGTTAATTCCAATCATGCAGCTCTGACAGAAATCCATCGCGAGTGGCTGAATCTCGGAATCCGAGCCTGGTTTCTTGGCATTGATTTTGATATATATGCCTTCCATCGGATTCACCCGAATGACCAGCAGGTTAGGTTCGAGCTTATACTTTTTCCCAAGGTACACGTTGTTTGGCATCGACTTGAACTCAACTACGATCTCGGTCGTTTTCACCGGAAGTCGCTTGCCTGTCCGAATGTAGAATGGCACACCCGCCCAGCGGAAATTATCCACGAATACACGTGCTGCAAAATACGTCTCCGTATTCGACTGCGGATCAACCTTGTCTTCCTGGCGATACCCCGGAAGCTGCTTGCCACGGTACTCCCCTTCGGCATACTGCCCCCGCACAACGTTGTTGCTCACTTCCTCATCCGAGGTGAACGCCCGTAGAGAGCGTAATACCTTCACCTTTTCATCCCGAATGTCTTCCGGGAATAGGCGACTCGGCGGTTCCATCGCAATCATCGTCAGCATCTGGAGCATATGATTCTGCCCCATATCACGCAGTGCACCGGAGTGATCATAATAACCACCACGTTCTTCCACGCCTACCGTTTCACCAAGCGTAATCTGAACGTTGGCAATATGTTTGTTATTCCAGAGCGGTTCAAAAAAAGCATTTCCAAACCGAATCACTTCAATATTTTGCACCATTTCCTTGCCCAGATAATGATCAATACGATAGATTTCCTCTTCACGGAATACCTCACGAATCTGCTCATTCAGATGTTCGGCGGATTGCAGATCATAACCAAATGGTTTTTCGATCACCAAACGGTTCCAACCCTTACTTTCTAACATACCACCGTCCCGCAAACTGTACGAGACACTGCCAAACAGCTCAGGTGCCAGTGCCAGATAGAACAGCCGGTTCCCCGGCGTGTTAAACTTTGATTCCAGATGCTCCGTCTGCGCACGCAGCTCTTTGAATCCTTCCACATTATTGATATCCAGTGCTTTGTATTCAAAATGATCGACAAAAGCGTTCCACTCATCAGGTTCCCCCGCTGGATAACGGCAGAACTCTTTAATGGATTCATAGATGTCTTCCCGGAATTCTTCTGGGGACCTCGGACGACGTGCTACGCCAATAACCGCAAAGTCTTCGGCAAGCTTGCCTTCACGGTAAAGACTGTAGATAGCCGGAAACAGCTTCCGGCGGGCCAAATCACCCGTTGCTCCAAAAATGAAAAATACTGCGCCTGGTGTCTGTACTTCATCTTGCAATTGTTTTTCAACCATGGGCTCCTCTTTCTTCCGGGAAGATAACCTTCATGCTCTCCCCGAGCTATGTAATGGTGTTATATATGCACGACATACAACTGTCAATTACCAGCAAGTTCCTTCTTGGATGTGATGCCATTTTAGCATATCAACTGAATGGATGCACTATTTCAAACTCATTTTTCTGATAAAGATTCTCAATATTGGGTCCTAATTCATGAAAAAACCATTCCTTAATATTCAATCGTAATCACCGGAAACCCCACTGTAATTCGATTGTCGGCCTCGTCTCCAACCTGGTGAACTGCGAGTTGCATATTCAACATGTGCGAGCCACTCTTGATCGATAGGGGCAGCTCAGCCGCCTTATAAGAGACACTTCCGCTGGCTACATCTGTATAACGTTCAACTGAGGCGATATCCACCTTTGTGGACAGCTGTTTTTCGATCAGTTCCAGTTGCTGACTCGCATCATGTTCAGTAGCAGTAACTGCTGTACCTTGCACAGACATATTCCAGGTTGCCTTCATCCCTGAGTCTACAAGCAGTTGATCGACCTCTTCATGTAATGTCATTAATGCCTTCCGATCCGTGTGTGCATCCCCTGAGAGTTGTACGATGGCATAGTAACCATTGTCTCCTGTATCGACGACATTGACCAACATGCCTACGCCACCATTAGCTGTATCGACAATCTCTTCACTACGGTAAACATCATGACCCGTCTGGCGTACCCGCACAGGTTGTTCCAGTCCCAAGTGACCAGCCAGTAACACGGCCTGCGCTTGTGCATCTCCCTTGCCTTCTCCTTGCCATTTAATAACTAGACGATCCACATTATCAATCACGCTGTCAGCAGTATAGATTAACTGTTCCAGTTGGGCTGCTTTGGATTCATTCTTCTCTGCATATACCTGTGTCACACCGATAAGAATAATGATTGCCATTGCCAATATACCTGCTGTCATCCAACGATTTAACATTTGAATCCCCCGCTTCTTTCTTGCATTCTATGAATCTATCAACAGCATGCCCCTTTCGCATATTTGCTATACTTCTTCTGCACACAACAAAAAAGCCCCACCCGCCACTTGCATGGCAGATCAGAGCTTTCCATTCATCTTTTCTATATAAATTGAACTACACAATATTTACACTCGCCACTCCGATGACAGAACAACCTTCTGATCGCTGTTATCCCCAGATTTTTTGATTCCCTTTTTCAAGGTAAAAATCCGGGGATAAAGGCGAAGTTTATGCTTCCGAAGTAGCTTTCTTTCAGAAAGCTTTTAGCTTCGCTTCTTCAGGTTCTTTCTGTCCTCTTATCTATAACTTCCGCACATGAAAGCACGGTTCTTTGGCTTCATTATGTTATTACATATGATTCTTATTACTCTGCAAGTCCATTTTTATAAGCATAGATCGCGGCCTGTGTACGGTCGTCTACGCCCAATTTTGCCAGTAAGTTTGTAACATGGAACTTGACTGTTTTGATACCAATGATCAGATCATCAGCGATGTCCTGATTTGATTTACCTTTGGCGAGCAACCGCAGCACATCCATTTCACGGTCTGTTAATTCATCGTGCAAAGGAGCTGCTGCCTGTGGCTGCCGGAAGCGATTCATCATTTTCGAAGCCACCTGTGACTCCAGAACGGATTGCCCGCGAGCTGCTGCGCGAATCGCATCTGCCACTTCATTGGCTCTTGATGTTTTCAACAGATAACTGAATGCGCCTGCTTCAATGACAGGATACATTTTTTCATCATCCAAGTAACTGGTCAATACAATGACTTTGCACTCTGGATACATTTTAAGTACCTGACGAGTAGCCTCAATGCCGTCCATTCCTTCCATAACCAGATCCATCAGAACAACATCAGGCTTATATTCCTGTGCGAGCCGAATGCCTTCCTCTCCACTACCTGCTTCACCAACAACTTCAATTCCATCTTCGGTATCCAGTACCGCTGCAAGACCAATACGTACCATCTCATGATCATCCACGAGCAATACTTTGATCGACGTTTCCGTCTCCGTTTCGACTTCCGGTTCCATTGACATGTTCTTCCTCGCTTTCATCGTTCATCAAAGGTATCGTAATCTCAATCCGCGTTCCCTTACCAGGCGCTGTTACAAAATGTATGGCCCCGCCAATCTCCGTAACACGTTCACGCATGTTAGCCAGACCGTAAGAAGCTTGTTTATTCTCATCCAGATCAAAGCCTTGCCCATCATCACGAATCAATACCCGGATCGCATCAGTACGGCGCTGGATCCGTATCTCCATTTTTTCCGCTTTTGCATGCCGTAACGTATTGGACATAGCCTCCTGAACGATCCGGAACAGATGATTCTCGATGCCTTTGATCAGATCAATGTCTTCGTCCATTTCGAGCACAATGTCCATGGGTACTTTTGTTTTCAGTTCCATCACCAGATCACGCAGACCTTGTTCGAGATGTTTACCCTCCAGATAGACTGGACGCAGATGTAACAGTAACGCACGCATCTCGGACTGGGCTACCGAAGCCATCTCCTCAATCAAAGCCACCTGCCGCTGAGCACGTTCAAAATCCTTCTCCATCTTCCGTCCAACGGCCGTTGCTGTCATGGATATCGCAAACAATTGTTGCGATACCGCATCATGCAGTTCCCGTGCCAAACGTTGCCGCTCTTCCACAATAGCCGTAATTCTGGCTTGTTCAGCAAGCTGTGCATTATGAGTAGACAATCGCTGGAGCGTAGATATCTGATCTTCCCACTTTTTGCCGATTCGTCCGAGTTGCTCACTTAAACGGCCCACATCATCATCGCCCAGATCAGGTACAGTGCGTGATAGAGAGCCCTTCTCCCACAGTAGAAGTGTTTCCCGCAGCAGTTCAAGCCGGCGTTTAACCCGGTAACTCTGATAGAACCCAAAGACCGCACCAATCCCAATCAGAAGCAGCAATAAGGCCAGACCCGATTGAATCAGATGCCGCCAGCCTGTAAACGGAGCAAGATAACCATATGTATACAATACATACAAAATAACAGCTAGCACAATGAAAACCAGGAGGATCCCTTCACCCATACTTCGGGTTACCATGTCGGTATGTCGTTTTGTCTTCATCGGGGTCTCCTCCTTCTCTTCATCTATTTTACTACGGATTACTGATGTTTAGGTCGCCAACAATATAAGAAATGACAAATTTTGCTTTATGTTCACTGGATTCATATCCAGGCGTTCTCCATACTAATTTGTTCATCATGCCGCTATCTTGTTCTCCAAGAAGATTAATCCGGCCGAAAAGAACCGATGCTTCAATCTCCACACCATAATCTTCTGGTAGTGTAAGGCGAACATTACCCATAACTCCTTGCAGCAGCACAATTGTTTGTTTCTCCTCCGGAATCGAAAGAGATAGATCCGCGTTAACCTCACCTATGGCATGCCACAGACTCATACTACGTAACGTCCAGGATGATTGATCCCAGTAGTACCGAGCCATGAAATTCTGTTTCTTCATAACGCCTTCGTCCAGATGAATCTTTTTGTTTTTCGAATAAAAGTAAGCTAAAGAAGCCAGTACAATCAAAAATACAATCATTAAATTATCCAGCAATAACAGTGCCGCACCAATGCCAAGATACCGATGACCTTTGCGGGTATCCCCATTGCGGACTTGAAGCATTCCAACCGTTAACAGAATCAGTGCGGCAGCGGTCAGGAAGTTAATATTGTCATTCAATAACATCATTGTGCCAATAATCATAATGACAACTGCAAGCCATTTACTCTTTTGATTCATCCCCGCCGCACCTCCTCTGTAAGTTAATCTCTCTTTATTCAACGGAAAAGCCATACCAGGCAATGAAGTCCTGTATGGCTTAACTTTTGTTCTACCAACCGTACATTATACACGATTTATAGAATATCATATTGTCCACTAAGCGAACAGTTATTCTTTTGAAGTTCCGTTCGCTTCATTCTTGGAACCATTGCCCATTTTGTTTTTGAGGGCTTGTAATTGCTGATCCACTTTGAATTGTTTTTCCACATCTACAGGATTCGTATACGTGGATGATGTGTTGCGATAAGGTGCACGAGCTACGTCAGCTTCAGCTTCCAGCTGCATAATTTTCTCTTCCATGCGGTGGAATCCAAGTGATGCGCCGCCACTTTCGATCGAATGCAAGCTGTTGATAGAAGACATTTGTTTTTTAGCTTTTGCCATTTGTGCACGGGATACAAGTTCATTACGTTTGTTACGCATTTTGTAGAACTCATCTTTCATATCATGCAACTGTTGCAACAGATCTTTTGCTTGTGCTTCGGACTGTGCATGCAGTTCGCTGTACTCCGTAATTTTTTGATCAAAGTAGATTTTCTCTTCCAACAATTTGCGTGCCACTTCTTCCTGACCGTTAGACAGAGCAGCTTCTGCTTGGGACTCACGTTGTACCGAAGTACGCTCCGCTTCATCCAAACGTTGTTTCATGCGGCGCTCATTTGCCATTTGTTTAGCAACAGTTACCTCTGCCTCATGAATCTCAGCCTCCATATCACGCAAGTACTGGTTCAACATTACAATCGGGTCCTCTACTTTATCCAACATATCATTTACCGATGCTTTCGTCATATCCTTAATCCGTTTAAATACTCCCATTTTACTTTTCTCCCTTCTCGTAACGAGATAATTTTTGGCGAAGCTCTTCAACTTCTTTTTTCAGTGCTTTTTTCTCGATATCTTTCATCATGGAATCAAGTTCACTTTCTTGCGGTGCTCCTGCTCCGTAGGCGTTGTTGTCATAAGAACGGGGACCAGATTGAGGTCTGCCGTTGAATCCAGGGCCGGGACCGAAGTTACCAGGACCTTGTTGGTTGTGATTATTTTGAAAAGGACCTCTTGGTGGCTGATGATCATAGTTGTCGTATCCTCTGCCAGGACCAGGGCCTTGGCCCGGACCGTAGCCATATGGATCATAAGGCAGATACGGTTCTTTTGGTACCACCAGTGCTGCAATAAAGTATATTAACAACGACGTGCCGCCAGTTACGAAGATACTGATAACAAAGATGATACGCAGCAGGGTGGAATCCATTCCGATGGTTTCGGAAATTCCGCCGCACAAGCCGGTTAACATCCGGTCACGCGTTGAGCGGTATAATTTGCTCATGTGCTTGCTCCTTTCGTTTACTTGTATCCTCTTACGTTGGAATCATAAGCATATGGATCAACGTGATTGGATTCCTTTGGTACCACCAACGCAGCGATGAAGTAGATCAACAATGATGTACCTCCCGTAGCGAAAATACTGATGAAGAAAATGATACGTAGCAGCGTAGTACTCAATCCGAGATTTTCAGAAATGCCACCGATCAAACCTGTTAGCCTTCGATTACGCGCCGAGCGGTATAATTTATTCATTGTGACTACTCCTTTCTGTCATTGTTCAATTTTTGTCTTAAGCGTTCCAGTTCCTTATCCAGCGTAGAGGATGACATGCTGCCAGTCACTCCTGAACCATCTTGATTCATCCGCCGGATATCGCGGAGACTTTGTGCTTCATATTCGAGATCAGAGACTTGATCATCCAGTCGGTTGAACATACGGGGTACATTCTGACCGTTGTGATTGCCCCTCTGGTTCATACGTTGCTGTAACTGAATCGTCTGCATACGAGCGTAGTAATATTGGCGTTTGCTGTATACATTCTGATATTCAACCTTCAGCTGATCGATCTGTTCATCCAGCTCCTGTAATGCCGCATAACTTTGTGCATACAATTCATTGTACTGTTCCATTTTTTCCTCGTGGAGGATTTTCTCCTGCAAGGCCAGCTTAGCAAGATGTTCTTCCCCTGCTTTCAGAGCCATGGATGCCTGTTCTTCCCGTTTGTTCACCATACCTGCTGCCTGATCGGCTTGTTGTTTCATTTGTCTGGTATGGCTTGCATATTGATGACGAAGTTTCTCGGCTTCACCGATGTCTTGGCGGGTCGAGACCAGGAACTGATCAATCAGTTTGACTGGATCCTGACTTTGCTCCAAATGTTCGTTCAGATTGGCTACGGTAATATCCCGCATTCGACGAAATACACTCATTATGTTCTGTCCCTCCTTTTCATAATCGTGAAAGCTTAGTACCGTCCACGATGACTGCGGTTATTGCTTAGCATTGAGATACCAAAGATGATTAACCCGATCGCGATGATCGGTCCGATCAACCATGCTAGTTTACCCATCAGTGAGATGATACCGATGATGAGAACAATCCAGCCAAGCATCACATTCCCTCGTTTAACTCCGTAGTATCCCAGTGCAATCATCAGGACCGGAATCAGATAACCCATTAAGTGTCCAAGAAGTGGAGTTAACTTTCCGAAGAGGAGTAGTGCACCCAGCGCAATCAATACAATCGCCCAGCCATTTCCCTTATTCAATCTCATAATTGTTGTTCACCGCCCTTTCCATTCGTTCCTTTTAATGTGTTGAGTCATTTGTTCGTTTGTTTCTTGTTTTTTGTTTCCGTGTTTCTTGTTTAACCTTATGTCCTTATTCTAGGGGATTCCGCGACTTTTCAAAACAGACCGTGGACGGTTTTTCATCCTAGACTCAGGTCGGGGATCTAGTTGGACCTTTGTCTGTCCCTATATAAGACCAACGTTCCACCTAAGCTGAATAGCACTCCAGATACCTTCTATTACCCGTATTCAGGCTACCCTTTAGCAGATGTCGACCTGTAGAGAGAATGTTGTCCATGTCTCTATTTACGTTCACACTGCAATTTCGTTTCTCATGATTCCGTATTGGATAGTCAGTCCAAGCCATTTCTCTAACCTTTTCTGCAAAATCATCTATCAGCAATCCCTTATCTCTACTTCTATACACTTTTGTTAAATTACTTATTTATCCACATAAACAAAATTTAGATTGTTCTATATGTAAGCGTTTACTAAAATAGAAAGTGTTACTATTTCTAATGTCAGGGGTGGAACTGAAACTGTGCGACCAATCAGCTATCTCCATAAAATGATCATCTTCGGAATCCTGTTAAGCACCCTGCCCATTTTGTTAACGGGAATTGCCGCATTTATCTATTCATCAAACCAAACAGAGCTGCATCGTACGCAGGCTAACAGACAGTTGCTGGAACAAATGCAATCCAACGTAGAACACAAACTCGCTACAGTTAGTTATATGCTTGATCAGGCCGTTCGCTCTCCAGTAACCCTTCGCTCCCTGTCTGCTTCTTCTTCACTAGAGGGGAAAGGGCCTTTGCTTGCCGACAAGCTACAGAGCGAATTTCAGAATATGAGGTCATGGGAACCTTTGCTGGATATTACTCTGGTGAATCAATCTCAGAATTGGCTTATTGATCATGCCGGATTATATCGTAATACGGATTTTCCACTGGCTCTTCCCATGAAAGAATTGATATCGGATACGTTAACTTCTGGATGGCAGCTCTCCCCTTCATCGGTGTTCAGCAATGATGAGCGTTCACCCGGTACAGGCTGTATTTATCATATTGCCCTTGCGAGATCTATTCCGAATCTGAATACGTCTTCCGATGCTGCCCTGATTGCCGGAATCCCTGCCTGTTCTTTGCAAAACACACTAGGAGAAGCCTCCATAGGCAATGCTGCCTCAGGACTGATCATTTTGAATCGGGAACAACGTATCTTGGTCCATCCCGATCCTGTATACATTGGACAACCGTTGTCTGCCATTGGATTACAGGATCGGGATACGGAAGCCAACATAACCAAACTATCACCCATCACATTTTCAACAGGCTTTGAAAAACGGGAAGTTAAGATCGCCGATACACATTATTCTCTAACGTATAGCCCTTCTACCTTAAAAGGATGGACTTATGTTCTAATCTCACCTACGAATATTCTGACACAAGAATATATCGATATCGGATTGCACACCTTGTATATCAGTATCTTCTTACTTTTACTTTCATTATTACTCGCCTGGCTCGGCTCCAAGCGAATGCATGTCCCGATTCGTAAACTTTTAACCCAACTTGGTGACAACCATCTGTCCAAAGAAGGAAACACATTAGCTCAGCAATCACCACCATTTTCTGATGAGTTCGAACAGATCAGAGCAGGGGTCTCACAATTATCTGCCTCTCGCTCCCAATTAGAGAACACACTTAATGTGCATCTATTGCAGATTCGCAATCATTTTATGATGAATCTGTTCCAGGGTAAGATCCCTGTTCATACTCTTCCTGACACCCTGAGTGAATATGGCTACACGCATCAGGTTCGGGAATGGCAACAAATTGCTGTTATTACACTACAGGCCGATCTTGTTAATCATACAAAATATAGAGCTAGTGATCGTGACCTCTTATTATTCGCTATTCAAAATATATTGGAGGAAACCGTTGTGCATAACCAACAATTGCTTCCCATTGTGCTGGAACATACAGTAGTCACGGTGATTGGCACCGTGGAACAGGATCAGTTTATTTTTTCACAGCAGCTATATGTATTAACAGACCAGTTACAACAACAGATGGATAAGATTCTGGCTCTTCAAGTCAGTATAGGATTCAGCCAGTCGCACAGCTCTCTACATCACATCCCTCAAGCTTACACAGAAGCCTTGGAAGCACTGAGGCATCGGATGAAGCTGGGAACAGGCATTATTTTTCAATATGAGAACATAGATCATCACACTCCCACTTGGTCCATGACCTACCCGGAATCATTGGAATATTCGTTGATCCAAGCTATTCAAAGTGCGGATGAAGTCCAGGCCTCTGCTCTTCTGAAACAACTGCTTGAAGTAATCTTTGGTATGGAGGTTACACCCGAGGAGTATGAGGTGGCTCTTACGAGGCTGCTCACGCATATTTTGCAAATGACTCAGGAATCCGGCATACGACTCGGACAGATCTCCCAAGGTCGTGGCTCGATGTTTCATGAACTTCATAGTTTGCAGTACGCTGCTGAAGTTGAGGATTGGTTTAAATATCAAGTCATCTTGCCCGTCATTCAGGTTTTTAAAGCGAGACAATATGCCCAGTATCAGCATATATCTGAGAAAATGATTGCCATGATTCATCAAGATTATGATAAGGATCTGACGCTTGAGGAATGTGCCTTGAAGCTTCACTACAATGCCAACTACTTAAGTAGTGTTTTCCGCAAAGAGACAGGCTGTGCATTTAGTGAATATCTGACCAAGTACCGATTTAACATCGCTAAAAAATGGCTGGACGAAAGTGATCTAACCGTTAAAGATATCGCAGCACGACTTCGGTACAACAATCCGCAAAACTTTATCCGATCATTCCGTAAATGGGAAGGAATCACCCCCGGCCAGTATCGGGAGCGTAAGCAGAAAGCAGAAGTATCGAACATCTCTAAATAAACGAGGGTCTGGTTCAAAGCGGTCGATGAATTAGTGGCTTCAAAAAAGAGGGAGCACATAACCTGCTCCCTTCACTTACAACTTTACTTCTGCAATCTTAACTTCATATGTTTGACACGTGTATCTTCTTGTTTTGCAGTATGATGCTTCCTAGTGTCATCTTAGAGGTTAGACTACATTGTCCGTCTCAATTCCTGATTATTAGTACACTTGCCACGCTTATGCGATTTATCGCTTATCCTTAGTGCGAACTGTTTTCATATTGGGCTGTTCAAGTTGGATTAGAATTTTACCAAATCTTCCTCCACGTGAGAAGGTCACCGTACTATCCTTGTACGTATCGTTAATGTAATCCTCAGCCAATCTGAGGGAATCTTCATCCGATGGTAACTCATACGTATTAAGCCATTCTGGTAGCTTCTCGATAATCTCTTCCACCGGTACTTCAAATGAGTTAACTTCTCTCGTAATGATCATCGTATAAGAATAACCCTTCAAATACAGCAACTGTTGGATATACCCCATATCACCGGCCTTGTATGAAGAAGTTACCCCCAGTACATCCTTAAGTTCATCCATTAGTGTGTGTTCCTTCTGTCCCGCCATAGTACTTATATACACATACTTCCGGGCACAATTGATCGCCTGCTCAATCGTTTCCCAATCCGACATCGCCGGACACATGGATGCAAATGCAAAGTCATATTTCTTCTCCCAGCCTTTATCCTTAATGGAGATTTCTTCATATCGTTCGTTTACGATTTCGATTTTGGATTCCAGAGCTGGAGGTATCGTCTCTTTCATAAGGGAGACAAGCAACTCAGAAGGCTCAACTGCGGTCACACTTGCCCCCTTTTCCGCAAAAGGAATGGTAAATATGCCTGAGGCTGCTCCAATGTCCAAAATGGATAACCCTGCGAATTCCACACCCTGGTTTTCAATCCAGCCCATAATGCGTTCAGAACGCTGCTTTCCTTCTTCAGTGAACGACTGTGCATGATAATCCCTGGCCCATCGCTCAAAAGCTTCTTCTATATTAGAGGGGACGCTTTTCTTCTTATATTTTGAACTTCTCGGACGATTCTTCCATGCCTCTTCCCATACAGAAAGATCAAATAACAGATCGGTATCCGATACATTTTTTCCATTAGTCACTCTACTTCACTCCTCCATATTAAAGACTTTACTTATCTACAATATACTCAATATAATCATACGTCAATCTTTATTAACGTCCATCTTCTCTTACTCTAGATTTTCTTACTGCACATAAATCGTTTCATATAAAATAAAAATAGCCCTACACATTGCATAAGCAACATGTAGGGCTATTCAATATACCGGCGAGAGGACTCGAACCTCCACGGTTTCCCACTCGATTTTGAGTCGAGCGCGTCTGCCATTCCGCCACGCCGGCATATGCTGGAGGCGCCACCCAGATTCGAACTGGGGATAAAGCTTTTGCAGAGCTGTGCCTTACCACTTGGCTATGGCGCCATATTTTGGAGCGGACGACGGGAATCGAACCCGCGACCCTCGCCTTGGCAAGGCGATGCTCTACCGCTGAGCCACGTCCGCATAATGGCTGGGGATATAGGATTTGAACCTATGCATGACGGAGTCAAAGTCCGTTGCCTTACCGCTTGGCTAATCCCCAATAAAAAATGAAAAAACAAAGGGGCGATCGAGGGGAATTGAACCCCCGAATGCCGGATCCACAAACCGGTGCGTTAACCACTTCGCCACGACCGCCATAAAAGGTTATTTTCTAAAAATTTAATTGGCAGGGGCAGCAGGAATTGAACCCACACCAACGGTTTTGGAGACCGTTGTTCTACCTTTAAACTATGCCCCTAAAAACTGGTGGAGGATGATGGATTCGAACCACCGAACCCGTACGGGAGCAGATTTACAGTCTGATGCGTTTGGCCACTTCGCTAATCCTCCAGGATTACATGGTGCCGGCGAGAGGACTTGAACCCCCAACCTACTGATTACAAGTCAGTTGCTCTACCAGTTGAGCTACACCGGCATATTAAATTATTTTAAAAATGGTGGCTCGGGACGGAATCGAACCGCCGACACGAGGATTTTCAGTCCTCTGCTCTACCGACTGAGCTACCGAGCCATAATAAAGTCTAATCTTAATTCCTTACACTTTATATAGGGCATCAGTGCCATACAGCAGATGTAGTGAACAGTTTGCCTCATGTAAAGATTAAATGGCGGAACCGACGGGATTCGAACCCGCGATCTCCTGCGTGACAGGCAGGCATGTTAGGCCAACTACACCACGGTTCCAGATCACTTTCTCAAAGGAAAGTATAATTGCGGGGGCAGGATTTGAACCTGCGGCCTTCGGGTTATGAGCCCGACGAGCTACCGGGCTGCTCCACCCCGCGTCGTTATAAAGTTTATATGGTGGAGGCTGAGGGGATCGAACCCCCGACCCTCTGCTTGTAAGGCAGATGCTCTCCCAGCTGAGCTAAGCCTCCGAACAACACATTTATGATCATACCATAATCTTGTTGTAAAAATCAACTTCTTTTTTTGAAGTTATTATGACCCGTAGGGGATTCGAACCCCTGTTACCTCCGTGAAAGGGAGGTGTCTTAACCCCTTGACCAACGGGCCTTAATATTATGGCGGAGAGAGAGGGATTCGAACCCTCGAGACGCTTGTGACGCCTACACGATTTCCAATCGTGCTCCTTCGGCCAGCTCGGACACCTCTCCATATGGCTCCCCGAACAGGGCTCGAACCTGTGACAACTCGATTAACAGTCGAGTGCTCTACCAACTGAGCTATCAGGGAATATGCTTCAGAGATCGTTCTCTGAAAACTAGATTCGAAACGAAACACGCGAATTACAACTTGCTATTGGATAAGCCCTCGACCGATTAGTACTGGTCAGCTCCATGCATTGCTGCACTTCCACCCCCAGCCTATCTACCTCGTCGTCTTCAAGGGGTCTTACATACTGGGAAATCTCATCTTGAGGGGGGCTTCACGCTTAGATGCTTTCAGCGTTTATCCCGTCCGTACATAGCTACCCAGCGGTGCTCCTGGCGGAACAACTGGTACACCAGCGGTACGTCCATCCCGGTCCTCTCGTACTAAGGACAGCTCCTCTCAAATTTCCTACGCCCACGACAGATAGGGACCGAACTGTCTCACGACGTTCTGAACCCAGCTCGCGTACCGCTTTAATGGGCGAACAGCCCAACCCTTGGGACCTACTTCAGCCCCAGGATGCGATGAGCCGACATCGAGGTGCCAAACCTCCCCGTCGATGTGGACTCTTGGGGGAGATAAGCCTGTTATCCCCAGGGTAGCTTTTATCCGTTGAGCGATGGCCCTTCCATGCGGTACCACCGGATCACTAAGCCCGACTTTCGTCCCTGCTCGACTTGTAGGTCTCGCAGTCAAGCTCCCTTATGCCTTTGCACTCTTCGAATGATTTCCAACCATTCTGAGGGAACCTTTGGGCGCCTCCGTTACTCTTTAGGAGGCGACCGCCCCAGTCAAACTGCCCACCTGACACTGTCCCCGCACCGGATTACGGTACCAGGTTAGAACCTAGATACGATCAGGGTGGTATCCCAACGTTGCCTCCACGCAAGCTGGCGCTCACGTTTCAAAGGCTCCCACCTATCCTGTACAGATCGTACCCAAATTCAATATCAAGCTGCAGTAAAGCTCCATGGGGTCTTTCCGTCTTGTCGCGGGTAACCTGCATCTTCACAGGTATTAAAATTTCACCGGATCTCTCGTTGAGACAGCGCCCAAGTCGTTACGCCATTCGTGCGGGTCAGAATTTACCTGACAAGGAATTTCGCTACCTTAGGACCGTTATAGTTACGGCCGCCGTTTACTGGGGCTTCGGTTCACAGCTTCGGATTGCTCCTAACCACTCCCCTTAACCTTCCAGCACCGGGCAGGCGTCAGCCCGTATACTTCGCCTTACGGCTTCGCACAGACCTGTGTTTTTGCTAAACAGTCGCTTGGGCCTTTTCACTGCGGCCCCCTCGTGCTATTCACACTACCGGGGCACCCCTTCTCCCGAAGTTACGGGGTCATTTTGCCGAGTTCCTTAACGAGAGTTCTTCCGCGCGCCTTAGAATACTCTTCTCGCCTACCTGTGTCGGTTTGCGGTACGGGCACCATCACCTGGCTAGAGGCTTTTCTTGGCAGTGTGAGATCATGACCTTCGCTACTATAATTTTCGCTCCCCATCACAGCTCAGCCTTACAATGTGCGGATTTGCCTACACATCAGCCTTACTGCTTAGACGGACATCCATCAGTCCGCGTCACTACCCTACTGCGTCCCCCCATTGCTCATAACGGCTTACGGTGGTACAGGAATTTCGACCTGTTGTCCTTCGACTACGCCTTTCGGCCTCGCCTTAGGTCCCGACTTACCCTGAGCGGACGAGCCTTCCTCAGGAACCCTTAGGCTTTCGGCGGATCAGATTCTCACTGATCTTTTCGTTACTCATACCGGCATTCTCACTTGTATAATGTCCAGCGCTCCTTACGGTACACCTTCAACCCTTATACAACGCTCCCCTACCCCTGATGCAAAGCATCAAGCCATAGCTTCGGTGGTGTGTTTAGCCCCGTTACATTTTCGGCGCAGAGTCACTCGACCAGTGAGCTATTACGCACTCTTTCAATGATGGCTGCTTCTAAGCCAACATCCTGGTTGTCTGTGCAACTCCACATCCTTTCCCACTTAACACACACTTGGGGACCTTAGCTGATGGTCTGGGCTGTTTCCCTTTTGACAATGGATCTTAGCACTCACTGTCTGACTCCCGGAAGTAAGTCTATGGCATTCGGAGTTTGACTGAGCTTGGTAACCCTTGCGGGCCCCGCACCCAATCAGTGCTCTACCTCCACGACTCTGTTTTCCGAGGCTAGCCCTAAAGCTATTTCGGGGAGAACCAGCTATCTCCGAGTTCGATTGGAATTTCTCCGCTACCCCCACCTCATCCCCGCATTTTTCAACATGCGTGGGTTCGGGCCTCCAGTGCGTGTTACCGCACCTTCACCCTGGACAGGGGTAGATCACCCGGTTTCGGGTCTACGTCCACGTACTAAGTCGCCCTATTCAGACTCGCTTTCGCTGCGGCTCCGGCTCTTCACCTTAACCTTGCACGGGAACGTAACTCGCCGGTTCATTCTACAAAAGGCACGCCATCACCCCTAAAACGGGCTCTGACTTTTTGTAAGCACACGGTTTCAGGTTCTATTTCACTCCCCTTCCGGGGTGCTTTTCACCTTTCCCTCACGGTACTGCTTCACTATCGGTCGCTAGGAAGTATTTAGCCTTGGCAGATGGTCCTGCCGGATTCATACGGGGTTTCACGTGCCCCGCACTACTCGGGATCCGTCTCGGAGGGAACCAACTTTCAACTACAGGGCTTTTACCTTCTTTGGCGGGCCTTTCCAGACCTCTTCGCTTAACCGGTTCCTTTGTAACTCCATGTGAGACGTCCCACAACCCCAAAGAGCAAGCTCTTTGGTTTGGGCTTCTCCGCGTTCGCTCGCCGCTACTGACGGAATCACTATTGTTTTCTCTTCCTCAGGGTACTTAGATGTTTCAGTTCCCCTGGTATGCCTCTACACAACCTATGTATTCAGTTATGAGTAACTGGAAATTACCCCAGCTGGGTTTCCCCATTCGGACACCCCCGGATCAAAGCTTGCTTACAGCTCCCCGAGGCAGTTTCGTTGTTCGCCACGTCCTTCATCGGCTCCTAGCGCCTAGGCATCCTCCGTGTGCTCTTAGTAGCTTAACCATTTTGTTCCGGTTTCGGTCGCTCGCTTCCCTTGTTTTGCTTGCGCAAAGCCAAAAGTCGCTCTCACCCGATACCATCACAAAAGCAATTTAACTACCTTTATACACTTGACTTGTTTGCACAAGTTCAGCTTAAAGGAATGTTCTAATTCGCGTTTGTTTCGTTTCGATATCTAGTTTTCAAAGAACAAGCTCCATGCAAAAGCAAGCTGTTTGAGAGTTTGAGCTCTCAAAACCGAACAACGAGTGAGTGTTTTGCAGCTAAGCTGCGTATTTGAATGTTTCCGTTGCAGGAAACGATTCTCCATAGAAAGGAGGTGATCCAGCCGCACCTTCCGATACGGCTACCTTGTTACGACTTCACCCCAATCATCTATCCCACCTTCGGCGGCTGGCTCCTTGCGGTTACCCCACCGACTTCGGGTGTTATAAACTCTCGTGGTGTGACGGGCGGTGTGTACAAGACCCGGGAACGTATTCACCGCGGCATGCTGATCCGCGATTACTAGCAATTCCGACTTCATGCAGGCGAGTTGCAGCCTGCAATCCGAACTGAGACCGGCTTTGTTGGGATTGGCTCCATCTCGCGATTTCGCAGCCCGTTGTACCGGCCATTGTAGTACGTGTGTAGCCCAGGTCATAAGGGGCATGATGATTTGACGTCATCCCCACCTTCCTCCGGTTTGTCACCGGCAGTCTATCTAGAGTGCCCACCCGAAGTGCTGGCAACTAAATATAAGGGTTGCGCTCGTTGCGGGACTTAACCCAACATCTCACGACACGAGCTGACGACAACCATGCACCACCTGTCTTGAATGTTCCGAAGAAAAGGTACATCTCTGCACCGGTCATTCAGATGTCAAGACCTGGTAAGGTTCTTCGCGTTGCTTCGAATTAAACCACATACTCCACTGCTTGTGCGGGTCCCCGTCAATTCCTTTGAGTTTCAGTCTTGCGACCGTACTCCCCAGGCGGAGTGCTTAATGTGTTAACTTCGGCACCAAGGGTATCGAAACCCCTAACACCTAGCACTCATCGTTTACGGCGTGGACTACCAGGGTATCTAATCCTGTTTGCTCCCCACGCTTTCGCGCCTCAGCGTCAGTTACAGCCCAGAGAGTCGCCTTCGCCACTGGTGTTCCTCCACATATCTACGCATTTCACCGCTACACGTGGAATTCCACTCTCCTCTTCTGCACTCAAGTCACCCAGTTTCCAGTGCGATCCGGGGTTGAGCCCCGGGATTAAACACCAGACTTAAATGACCGCCTGCGCGCGCTTTACGCCCAATAATTCCGGACAACGCTTGCCCCCTACGTATTACCGCGGCTGCTGGCACGTAGTTAGCCGGGGCTTTCTTCTCAGGTACCGTCACCTTGAGAGCAGTTACTCTCCCAAGCGTTCTTCCCTGGCAACAGAGCTTTACGATCCGAAAACCTTCATCACTCACGCGGCATTGCTCCGTCAGGCTTTCGCCCATTGCGGAAGATTCCCTACTGCTGCCTCCCGTAGGAGTCTGGGCCGTGTCTCAGTCCCAGTGTGGCCGATCACCCTCTCAGGTCGGCTACGCATCGTCGCCTTGGTGAGCCGTTACCTCACCAACTAGCTAATGCGCCGCAGGCCCATCCCCAAGTGACAGATTGCTCCGTCTTTCCAGTTTCCTTCAGGCGAAGAAAACAATTATTCGGTATTAGCTACCGTTTCCGGTAGTTGTCCCAAACTTGAGGGCAGGTTGCCTACGTGTTACTCACCCGTCCGCCGCTAAGTATCAAGGAAGCAAGCTTCCTATCAACTCCGCTCGACTTGCATGTATTAGGCATGCCGCCAGCGTTCGTCCTGAGCCAGGATCAAACTCTCCAATAAAGTATTGAAAAGAGCGATAAGCTCATTTTGAATCTGACGAGATTAAAAATCTCATTTGTGCTCCAGTCGATTCAAGCCAAGGCTTGTCTCAAACTTTCGCGTTCATTCTGCAAGCAGAATGTTTACTCACTCGTTGTTCAGTTTTCAAAGATCAAACACGATTTGTTTTACTTTTTTTCGTCTCAACCAAGTTTCGGCGGCGACTTAAATAATGTAACACATTTCGTTTGTTTTCGTCAAGAACTTTTTTTGAGTTCTTTTTTGAAGCTTTAGTTCTTCACTTTTCCTCTGAAGAATTTATCGTTTGTTGACGATAATCTCGTTTAAGGAACGAAATATAATGTATCATATATCGTGAATGAGAGTCAACATCTTTTTATAAATTATTAAACAAACAAAAAAGGAAGGTTTCCCCTCCCTTATGTGATCAATATAATGTCAGGCCTCTGGAAAAGGTTATGCCTCAATCCAATACCGAATTTCCCGGCCCTCTCCTCCGATTGATGGCCATCCTGCCGATTCTTTTACAATAGAACGAAAGACCAGCTTACGTATTACCAAAGGCAGATCTTCTCGAACAAATCTTAACTGTGGATGATGAACAAGTTCATTCATGCTCCACGGCTCCTTGCGACTTCTTAACACACGCAGCAGCAGTTCTGAGCACTCACTCATTTTGGACATTACGGAAAACTCACAGGCAAGCAGGACAAGCTCTACTCGTTGCTCCAGCGTCTCCGAGCTTACGGTAAGCTCTTGATAAAGTTTCCATAAAGCGCGATCCAGATTCTGCACATGTGTCCAGACGGCATGATCCGGGTATATCCCCTGTTCAATCAATACAATTCTTGCCCAGTTCCCCAGAGCCTCTAATACATTGTAGTAGGCGTCTACAACATGACCTTCCTGAATATGACGTTTGGCCTCCACATACATTCTCAAGAAACTGGTGAATTCATGAAGCAGCTTCTGCTCACGCAATTCTGCCCCAAAGGTAGACAGTTCTTCTCGCAAATCACTTAAGGCGCTGTCCGCTTCCCAGATAATCTCACCTTCAATCAGACACTGGGTGAGATTATTATGATTCCCGGTTACTACACTACTCTTTAATTCATGACGGCTCGCATAGATCATCTGATAACGAAGATCACCATATCTGTAATGTCCGACCGTCGACTTCAATTGATCATCATTATGAACAACAAGTACTAATAATTCGAAATCTTGAATTAGGGAGCCGTGGAATCGCTCTCCCGGGTGGGAATAAGCGATAGCCCCAACTGCCCCTGTCTCTTCCGACTGTTCGGACAAAAAAGCAAGGTTCTTTAATTCCACGATTCCCTCCATACATTTCATGGCAGATAAGCGCCAAGTCAGTTATAATGTAATTCTACATCCAGACTGAAGTTTCCTTCTTTTCCAGGTCCAATACTACTCATACGATAGGAGCATTTTTCATGATTTTTAAATCAGCAAAAATTAATGCTTTTCGCACTTGGGGATTACTACTGACCATGCTAGGTATGGGCCTAATGATACTGGGAACAGCCGGGATTGTTTTCTGGGGACATGCAGGCAAGGTATTCGCAGCTGTAGGGCTCGTCATCGGACTGATTGCCATGATGGCCAGTCTAGCCATTTATTTCTGGGCGGGTATGCTCTCCACCAGCGCGGTACAAGTCGACTGTCCGGAATGCGGGAAGTTAACCAAAATGCTTGGCAAAACGGATCGTTGTATGTTCTGTCATACCATCCTCACCCTGGACCCTAATAAGGCCAACATGACCAGTCAACAACTGAAAGCGCCTTCTACACAAGCTCCCCCCACCGATGGTTAGCACGATATGATCTCCAACCGCTAAATGTCTTTTACCTTAATTTCATTGAAGAACAAAAAAAGGCCCGGTATGTTTACCGGACCTTTTTGGACTTGGCTTATAAGTGAGCCCTGATTGCAGTTATCAATAGCTAAAATATGAAATTAAGTTATAAGTTCTACGACCAATAAAACGGTATACTGTACGTATGATGGTATCCAATGAGAAACTTTGAACTTAGTGAAAATAAATTGGAGCAAGCAGACACTCTGAGTTCGAGTAAATTATTTCTGGTACCCGGCCTGCTTCAATACCTCCCATGCAGAAGCATTAGCAAAACTTCGATTCCATGCTGCTACTCCGCCCAGCTTCAGCGAAGCAATCAAATCCACACGCGCCTGAAGGGACACGGCATCTTCGATCCATATTTTCTTGGTAGCTCCGTCTTCCTTATATTCCACATAGTTCTGTCCACTTGCCTGATCCAGTTCAGGTTTGAGTTTCTTCTCTTGAATCAGCTCCACAATGGCATTCATGCCCACCGCTTTGGAAGACACTTTAACCTCACCCTGATCATTCGTCTCTTCCGTCCATATCCGGGTATAGAGCGGAACCGCCATGATCAACTTGTTAGAAGGGACTTCATCCTCCTCAAGTATGCGTCTCATGGAAGCCTCGGTCCAAGGCAGAGATGCTACCGAACCTGCCTTGGGACTGGCCGCCCAATGTTCATCATAAGCCATCACAATAACATAGTCTGCAAAAGAACCTAATGCACGGCGATCCAGAAAGGCAGACCACATCTCACTGTTTGATTTTGGTGTTACATCGATTGATAACATCAATCCATGTATACGAGCCATCGCCTTGATCTCGCGCACAAACTGCGTAATATTCGGCCCGTCATCGGTATACACGTTCTCAAAATCGATGTTGATACCATCCAGTTGATACGTCTGTGCATACTCTAACATTTGCTCAATAATATGAGTGCGTGTCTCGTAAGAAGCTACAGCTTCTTTTGTAACGTCCGGATCAAAGCTGTTATCCATGAGTCCCCATACTTCCATACCCGAACGGTGAGCCCAGTTCACATAAGCTTGGTTTCCCTTGCTTTTCACGGTGCCCTGTCCATCCGTAATATGAAACCATGTGGGGCTGACCACATTCACACCTGGCATTTTACCGATAGAGCCCACATCAGGCTGACGATTGTACACGGCTTCCCAAACCAGATTTACCGGTTTATTCTGCCACTTCTTCTCTACTGCAGTCAGCGTATACTTGGGCAAGTCCACCTTCTTTTTCTCGGTGAGGACAATATAATCATTATCTACATATCCGGCGTATCCATTATCGAGTTGAACAAAACTCTGTTTATCACCCGTCTGCCAAACACGTACCCGTGCATCCTTTTCCATGTCGGCAATGATTGGTGAGGATTCTCCCCCACGTTTATATAACGGCACCGTTTTGTCGGCTTTGGATGATAACGTATCAATCTCTGCATACTGTATCATGTCTCCACCACGCATCAGCAGCACAGCACCTGTTACTGAATCTTCCTGTACGGTTATGCCATATACTTCTTTCAAAGGTTTGAGCGGAATATAGGCTTCTCCGTCCTTAACCTCAGGCTTAACTGTCATAGGATAATCTTTGTGATTAAGTTCTGCTTGTGTGCTTCCATCTTTCATATGAAGGACTCGCTGAGGAGAGGCAATAATGATATCTCCCGATTCTGATTCATAACGTATGCCTGCATCAATCGCTTCTTGCAGCACATCTACAGGCAACTTGAGTTGATCTCCTGTACCCAGAGCGTCTCCATCCATCAGTTGCCCATCTACAAAAATAGGCTGGCTTCTTCCTACCCAGTCGGGGTCTTCATGGGTCTGGTTCAACCATACATTTGTTATAAGCCAGTAAGCCCCCCCGGCGATCAGACAAGCCCCGAGAAAACCGGGCCAAAATGAACGTCGCTTCTGACGTGTATATCTGCTTTTTCTACCCAAACGTCTACCTCCGTTAATTATGCTGATCATAAGGATGTGCGCATAAGTTGTTATAAAGATGAGCATTTTGCATAAATGCTAAAAAAAAAAACGTGAAGAATCCATACTGAATTCTGCACGTTAATATTGTAATTCAACTCTCTTAATCCCTGCAACTTTTGCAAACGCCATATACTTCCAATCGGTGACCGTGTACTTCGAATCCTGTACTAGACTCCGCCTGAAGCTCTACACTTTTGAGTGAAGGATAGCTGAAATCTTCAATCTTGCCGCATTGATCACAGATAACATGATAATGATCCGTCACATTGGCATCGAAGCGACTTGAATTATCTCCGTATGTCAATTCCCGGACCATGCCAGCTTCCAGAAACATCTTCAAATTATTATATACCGTTGCCACGCTCATACTGGGAAATTGGGGTTCAAGGGCTCGGTAAATTTCATCGGCTGTCGGATGCCCCATGGATTCCATCAGATAGTTCAATATGGCATGACGCTGGGGTGTAATACGGACACCGGTCGTTTTCAGATGCTCCAACGCATGTTGGACACGTGTTGCCATAAAACCCACCGCCTTACCTTTCATTCTCTGGTGAAGAGTAAGTTACCGTCTCCTCGCTCAGAGTTGATTCCCGGCCATTAAGAACGACAATCCATCTTTCATGCCGTGTAATCTTGCCAGTGTACATTTATTGTACGGCGATTACAAGTTTATTGTCAACGCGGCAGTCAAGGAACCTCTGTAGAATCCTCCTGGGAATTTGCTCCGTCTTCGGTTGTCTGTTCCAGATTCTCAGCCGTATCTTCAGAATCAGGTGTAACTGTTTCAGGCGTAGATACAGCCGGGTTACTCTGAATGGTGAGATCACTGTTGCCTTCAATTTTCACCCTGTACTCGCCCTCACCGAGCTGGCCTTCTATGGTTTTATTCTGTACTTTGAACGGCAGATCCGTACTTAGATCTCCATAACTGCTGGAACCCGCAAGACTATAGTCTCCACGATCAGGAAGTAATACGTTAATGGCTCCCACCGCACTGTACACATCCCAGTCCCCTCCGACTTTGGTAGATACGATGTTAATACTGCCATTAAGTGATTGGGCTTTGATTCCCAGATTGGCTCCATCCAGCGTAATATTACCGTTGCGTGTCTCTGCGATGAATTCACCAACGGAGTCCGCAATACTGATACTTCCCACTTGTGTAGCAAGATCTACATCGCCGGAAATACCGCGAGCCTTCATATCTCCACGGTTACTGTCCAGATCGACATTACCTATGGCGTTGGCTACAATGACATCCCCGTTCAACGTTTTCCCGGAGATATCTCCAACAGCATTGGTAATCCGGATACGTCCGTTACCCGTTTCGGCCAGTATGGTACTAATGGCTTCCGGACGGTTTAATAATATGGCTCCATTGGAAGTTCGAATATCCAGATTAAAACGACGATCATCCGGGATCGTTATGGTAAGATTCATACGCGGCTGCGTTTTTTCATTGTCTCCATACGTCTTGCCTGTAGCTTTGATATAAATCACTTTTGTACCATCGGCCTCTACAAAAGAGGCTGCTGCAACGGCCTTTGCCTGTACTTCCGTCGTCTGATCTACCCAGATCACCGTCCGTACTTCAATCTCATCCGTATCTCCGCGTTGTACCGAGATATCTCCGTTGACACCTTCAACCACTAGGTCTGACGTATCCATGCGAACAGGTACACGAATCGTGCCCTTATCCTCCATATATCCTGCCGCTTGACTGTAGTCCATGGATGCCGCTCCGAGATTTAGACTCACTCTATTCCATAAGTGCATGTAATGATCCTGCTCGGTGACGATAAATACGGAAGCTGCCAAAATCAGTGAGGTTAGAATGCCTTTGGCATCGGGTCTGAAACGCACTTTGATTTGCTCATCAGGATTGCTCGGGTTATCCGATTGCACCTTGTTTCTTCTGCGTGTCCACAGGAACAGCACAAT
The DNA here is from genome assembly GCF_037977015.1 of Paenibacillus sp. FSL K6-1122. Taxonomy (NCBI): domain Bacteria; kingdom Bacillati; phylum Bacillota; class Bacilli; order Caryophanales; family Paenibacillaceae; genus Paenibacillus; species Paenibacillus sp. FSL K6-1122. The sequence continues at coordinate 5,971,343 of NZ_CP150272.1, forward strand.
ATATTCAACACCCAAAACAACGAGCAAAAATGGCCACCAGTCCACCATCTCATATACGTAGTCAGTTCCCCACCGTTTATCCAAAATCAACAGCACACCGACCGCTATGATTAAGGCGGCAGCCGTATAGCGGCCAACCCGGACTTTACGGTTCATCACGTTCCCTCCTTGTATCGTTTCCACTACATTTTTTTCTTGTTCAACATCACCCAGAACTCACGACCAAACAGAAGCAAACCGCCTACGATCATGAGAACCGCAAATGAATATCCGCCGTACATGGCGAGAAGCTCTTGAAACCAACGTGGTTTGCGGAAAAACAGTACCATCAAAGACCCTCCCACAATCAGAAGTAATCCAAACGATATGCCTCTCTCCCAGACCATCATTGCATCTCGTGTAGAACGTTCATTGGATATCGGCTTGTCCGAAGTTGCCTGGGTTACGGCTCTACGTCTGCGCATCATGACCCAATCCGCAGATTGCAATACATCATATACATTGTAAAAGTAAATAACCGGAATACACAAAGCCAGTAAGATGAGCAATGGCACATTAATCTGTATACCAATAGATGAGAAGTACAACACTGCTGACAGATCAAGCAAAACAAGCAGCATAAAGGTCAAACCCCTCATGTACAATCTCAGATAAATATGACCCAGGCCAGGAATAATGGCACTCAGTAATCCCGCAATAAACTTGTGAGTCCGATTTCTGACCGGTTTGGTCTGAACTGTACGAGTATTTTGGTTCAATTGACGTCTCCGTTTCATAACATACTCCTCTCTTCTGATCTGACCTTCCGCTCTTCATGCATTTGGTTAGATAGTACCCTAAAGAGCAAGGAGAGTAACTGGAAGAAATATGGATATGACCAAAAACCCTCCGGCACTACTGGCCTGGGGAGGGTTGTAATTCATTATTCGATCGACACCTTGGTAACGTGTTCCCATTGTCTTAACTTGGATACCAAGCCTACCGTTTGGAAATCATGCGGTACCTGAACATGTAACACAATCTCAATTTTACGTTCAACCGACACCATCTCTGCATAAGCCAAGTCTTGTTCATTCACGGTAATTTTACGAATTTTGATCTTCTCCTGCTCCATACATGAAGACAGTTGTTCGAGAAAACCGGGTTCTGACAAGGTATGAAGTGTAACAACATGCAGTTTGTTCCCTCGTAGATACCTTAGCTCTAATTTGTTAAATACCCAGAGATTAAGCAATACCAGAACGGTGGATACGATAGAGGCAAAAAAGAATCCCGCACCTGCTGCGAGCCCAATGGCTGCAACAACCCAGATTGAAGCAGCTGTAGTCAGTCCGGTAATGGATTTTCCCGTGAAGAGAATTGTCCCTGCTCCCAGGAATCCGACACCAGTAATTACAGCAGTAGCCAGACGCGCTGGATCGATCCTTACATTTAATTCATTAGCAAAATCTTTAAAGCCATAAACAGACAACATCATAATCAGTGCAGAGCCAAGACATACCAGGATATGGGTACGCAAACCGGCAGCATGATTGGACCGTTCCCGCTCCAGGCCTACGAGCCCTCCAAGCAGCATAGCCAGCAATAATCGTAATAAAATGTGCCACTCATCAATGAACCAGGGATCGCCCAAAGTCGGTATTCCTCCTCAAGTTGTTAATATTATTAAAGTTTATTCTTGTGAAAAGTCGTTAATTCCACTCCAGGTGCAATCTGTGTGACCTCCACGGGATTAAAACCAAATTTGGTGTACAGATTCACTGCGGGCTGATTCAGCGTTCCTGTGGAGACGATATAACGCGGAAGATCCGCATGCTGTTCCAACACATACGTCATCAAAGAGGCCGCAATTCCCTTGCGAAAGTGATCCGGGTGCACCATCATTCGTGTAATGGTCAGTGTATTCTCCTCTTCCTCCGCTACAGCGACAGCCCCTATAAGCTCTCCGTCATCATGGATACTACCATAAAAACTCTCTCCACAATCCCGAAGTGTCTCCATCGTATCCATCAAAGGAGGAATCTCCTGAAATCCGATGATTTCAGCTTCCAATCGATAAGCTACATGTTGTAGTCTCCATAACTGTCCCAACGTCTCCAGATCACTCAGTGACAATGGTTGAATGTTCATATCCGTTCCCCCGTCCGAAATACATTTGTATCTATCAATACCAAAAAGAGGCTGTCACAGGGACGAGCCTCTTTCTGTCCGGCCTCACCGGAAGGATTAGCGGTTCAGTACATCTGCAAGCAGTTGGTTGGCTAGAGCGGGATTCGCCTTGCCTTTACTTTCTTTCATAACCTGACCAACAAGGAAGCCAATGGCTTTTTGTTTACCAGCTTTATAGTCTTCCACGGATTGAGGGTTATTGGCTACAACTTGCTCAACGATGGCAAGAATGGCGCCTTCATCACTAATCTGCACAAGGCCCTTCTCTTCAACGATCTGCTGTGGAAGCTTGCCGCTCTCCAGCATTTCCTTGAATACCGTTTTGGCGATTTTGCTGTTAATGGTGCCCTTCTCAAGCAGGCCAATCATCTCACCCAAGCCTTGACCTGTCAGTGGAACTTGAGTCACTTCAAGGTTGCTCGTATTCAGGTAACCCAGTAAGTCGCCCATGATCCAGTTGGATACGGACTTCGCATCCTGAGTGTATTTCAGACTATCTTCAAAAAGATCTGCCACAGCTTTGGAGGAGGTAATAACCTCTGCATCATAGCTAGGCAATCCATAATCAGCCGTGTAACGCGCCTTGCGCTCGTCTGGAAGCTCAGGTATGGTAGCTCTGATCCGCTCTTTCCAGGCTTCGTCGATATGCAGCTTCACGAGATCAGGGTCTGGGAAATAACGGTAGTCATGCGCTTGTTCCTTGCCACGCATCGACAGTGTTTTCCCTTGAGCTTCGTCCCAGCGACGCGTCTCCTGAACCACTTCACCGCCATCATCCAGAATCTCAGCCTGACGATATTGTTCATATTCCAGACCACGCTGAACACCACGGAAGGAGTTCATGTTTTTCAGCTCGGCTCTCGTTCCCAGCTTCTCCTGTCCATGTGGACGCAAACTGATGTTGGCGTCACAACGAAGTGATCCTTCCTCCATCTTCACGTCCGACACATCACAGTACTGCATGATCGCACGCATTTTTTCAAGATACGCACGCGCCTCTTCCGGAGAAGAAATCTCAGGTTCGGATACAATCTCAACGAGTGGAGTACCGACACGGTTAAAGTCCACCAAAGAAGCGTATCCGCCATCAATATGTGTAAGCTTCCCTGCATCTTCCTCCAAGTGAAGACGCGTGATGCCGATTCGTTTCGTTTCACCATTTACTTCAATATCAATCCAGCCGTTCTCACCAATCGGTTGATCGAATTGCGAGATCTGGTAGGCCTTTGGTGAATCGGGGTAAAAGTAGTTTTTACGGTCAAACTTGCTGACATCAGCAATCGTACAATTCAGGGCCATCGCTGCCTTCATGGCGTAGTCTACCGCCTGACGATTCAATACAGGCAGTACACCCGGATGTCCGAGACAGACCGGGCAGGTATGCGTATTCGGCGGAGCTCCAAAAGCTGTGGAGCAGCCACAGAAAATTTTGGAGTTAGTATGCAACTCCACGTGGACTTCAAGTCCAACGACCGTTTCATATTTAGATGCGGACATTTCTATATTCCTCCGTTCCGGGCAGTCTACAGCTGCGGACGCTGCTTGTGGAATTCTGTATTTTGTTCAAACGCATGCGCTACACGCAATACGGTTGTTTCATCAAAGGCTTTACCGATAATCTGCAGGCCAACAGGCAATCCATCCGAGAATCCACATGGAATGCTAACAGCAGGTACACCAGCAAGGTTAACCGGAATAGTCAAAATATCGTTCAGATACATCGTAAGTGGATCATCCACCTGTGAACCCAGTTTGAACGCCGTAGTTGGCGCAGTTGGTCCGATAATCACATCATATTTGGCAAATACATTGTCGAAATCCTGTTTGATCAAAGTACGTACCTTCTGTGCTTTCAGATAATAGGCATCATAGTACCCCGAGCTGAGTGCATACGTTCCGAGCATGATACGTCGTTTCACTTCTGGACCAAAGCCTTGACTGCGGGACTGATGGTACAGATCCAGCAAGTTATCCGGATTGTCAGCACGCACGCCATAACGTACACCATCAAATCGAGCCAAGTTGGAAGAAGCCTCTGAAGATGCCAGCAGGTAATACGTAGCCACCGCATATTCGGTATGCGGAAGGGATACTTCTTCCCATGTTGCCCCGAGCCCTTCAAGAACTTTCAATGCAGACAAAACTGTCTCTTTCACTTGTGGATCTACGCCTTCACCGATGTATTCTTTCGGAACGGCAATGCGAAGCCCTTTAACATCACCTGTCAGTCCACTCAAATAATCCGGGATCTCTACTTTTGCAGATGTCGAATCTTTGGCGTCATAACCAGCAATGGCATGCAATACATAAGCAGAATCTTCAACATTTTTCGTCAAAGGACCAATCTGATCCAGGGATGATGCAAATGCAACCAATCCAAAGCGGGAAACAAGTCCGTACGTCGGCTTCAATCCAACAACACCGCAATACGAAGCAGGCTGTCTGATGGAGCCACCTGTATCTGATCCAAGCGTGAAGTACGCTTCTCCCGCAGCCACAGCTGCTGCCGAACCACCGCTGGAACCTCCTGGAACACGATCAAGTGCCCATGGATTACGTACAGGGGAGAAACTTGAATTCTCATTGGAGCCGCCCATGGCGAATTCGTCCATGTTGAGTTTACCAATAGTTACGGTGTCCGCAGCTTTCAATTTCTCGACAACTGTCGCGTCATACACCGGGTCGAAATTACGAAGGAATTGGCTACCACACGTCGTGCGCAGTCCGTTCGTAACGATGTTATCCTTAATACCTACAGGCAGACCAAAAAGCAAACCTTTCTCCTCGCCGCTAACCAGACGGTCATCCAGTTGACGTGCACGAGCGCGTGCTTGTTCTTCATCCAGTGCCAAATATGCCTTAACTTTATCGTCATGCGCGCCAATGTTCTGATACGCCTGATCCACCAAATCGCTGACCGACAGCTCTTTGGCATGCAGCTTGTTATGTAACTCAGGCAACGATTGTTCAAATAAACTCACAGTTTTTGTCCTCCTTCCAGTTATCCGTTATTCCATTACTGCAGGCACTTTAAACTGCCCGTCTTCTTCTTCCGGTGCATTGCGCATCACCTGTTCAATCGACAGGCTTTCTTTGGTCTCATCTTCACGCATAACATTGCTTACGTGCAGAACGTGAGTGGTGGGCTCGATGTCTTCTGTATCCAGCTCATTCAGCTTTTCTGCATATTTTAAAATCGCGTTCAGCTGACCTGTCAGGGTCTGTTCTTCTTCAGCAGTCAAGTTGAGCCGGGCCAGCTTGGCCACATGCTGAACGTCATTATTCGAAATACTCATTAGCGGATGCCTCCTTCATTCGTTCTGATTCCCGAAACGACCTGAAACGAATCGCTCGTTTAACGGGCTAAAGTCTCAAGATAACTTTTTTCATTATAGGTGAGATAGTTCGACAATTCAATGCAAATGACCTGACAGGCTTCCGGGAAGCTAAAATCAAACTTATAAAATAAAAAAGAGCCGGCATCAGCCGACTCTTAAAATTCTAAATCCATGCACGCAGATTAACCTGCTTTATAAAATCCGCCTGTGACATAACATCGTTCGCGGTTTCCTCTTCCTCTTCCACAGCTTGAAAATCTCCGTTCATCAGATGATGAAACAGCTTCTCATTGTGTGTCGCAAGGGCGTAATCTATCAACGCTTCTCGCTCGACCCGCTCAGCTTCCTGCTTCAGCAGAACCTCTTCCAGATCGACGTCGCCGGATGGAACAAAAAAGTTCCGGTTTACCTGCGGCACTCGAAGCACGTAATCGAACGCATTGTCCGGATTCCGGTCATAAGCGATGATGAAACCATATTCCCCCACAGGAAGATTCTGCTCAAACGCATCCGCGACGATGACAACCTTCTCTCCTAATCGCAGCATCGTCTAACCTCCTGGTAGTCTATCATTAATATTTATTTGTATAGTCTACTAGAAAAGAATAACGATGTCTAGGAATACTAGAATTAAACAACATATTTGTGCAAAATCTTTTTTCCATTTTTAAAATGATGTTATTTCTGATTCCGTACACCTGGCTTGCGCTGTGATCGAATCACGACAAACCAATATATGATGAGCGGCGTAGGAAATCCTGTGATGCCCCATAATCCCCATAACCAAGGGAAACGTCCACGTCTGCGTGCGTCCTGAAAAATCCATGTGCCCTGAACCAGAAGAAAAATGCCAAGCAATGTAAGCCACAGTGGAGAAATCTCATCCAATGAATAATGCATTTTATTCATGATGAACCTCCTTCCGGCGCCATCCGGCCCAGATTACAACCAAAATCACCGCAACAGCTGTACCAAGAGCCTGAATTCCCAGATATAGAGCTGGAGCAGATACGAAAAATAATGCACTAAAGGTAATGGCAAGCAATCCAACCAACCAAAAACATATCATCTCAATCCAATTGGCTCGACGTCTAATCTGTCTCCGTTCCCTGACTTGGGCTTCAAGTGCACCCAAAGAAGGAATGCTTGTCGGCTCAAATGCATCATCCAGCACTTTCATGTGTTGCTGCAATCGTTCTACAACTTCTTGTTCTTGTGCATCATCTGATCTGCTCATCCTTACTCCAGCTCCTTTCTTAACTGACGGAGACCATAAGCTGTGCGTGACTTCACCGTTCCCGCAGGAATACCCAGCATTTCCCCGATCTCGTCATATCCGTATCCATAATAATGCTTCAGTAGCACTGCTACACGATGTTCGGGTGTCAGTCTTGTCATCGCATCCATGACATCTGTCCATTCTTCATTCCGAGTCTCAAGCTGCCAGCGGAATCGACGTACAGCCTGATCCCGAATGAGAGAAAGCCAGTTCTGTTCTCTCTTCTTACGTCTTGTCTTATCGATATAGATGCGAGTCGCAATGGTGATCATCCATGATGAAAAGGCAGACGTGCCATCATATCGATGGATATTTTCCATACAACGAATCATCGTATCCTGCACCGTCTCTTCTGCGAGGTTAGCGTCCATCGTCACTTTGACAAGATACTTATACACAAACGTGTAGTGACGTTGCAACAACGCTGCGAGTGCGCTATCGTCTCCCGATACTGCTCTGCGTACCTCTTCCAGCTCAGCTGCCTCTATCATGAAATCACCTGCTTCCCGTTCAATCTGGAGTTAATACGACAGGCTCTGCAAAAACGTTCAATGAAATCAAAAAAAATCAAACCCGACAATTTCCCGGGCAATCAGACTTGATTCCGGTAATCTTGCAGCTTGTCGAACCACGGTTGGTTGCGGGCTCCGTTTCTTAAAACACGGCTTGCCCATATATTCTGCTGAGACTTCACCACTTCATTGGCCACGCTAGGGTTATGTATTAAAGCTCGCTCAGTACCTGTTTCTCTTTTCCCACTTTCCAATATGCGACGGTTTTCTTCAATGATCGGATACTCGACACGCTGATTCAACGGAATAACTCTTGTTTTCTCCACTTTGATATTCCCCACTCTCATGATCTACTATTTCTTAAATTCATCGCTTTAAACAATCTGTACTTGCTGCTAACTTGCTATTGGTCTAAAACTGGCTTGTGATGAAGCGCATCTTGCATCTCTATGTAGCGTAAAAAAGGCTAATTCTGTGATAAAAAGGGGCTGAAAACAAAAAAAGAACGCAAACCGGGTATAGACCACAGTCTGCGTGCTTCGCGAGGTTGGGTGTTTCTTGGTAATGCTTCAGTTAGATGATGCCTTAACGCTTGTAACAACTAATTGCTATTCTAATGAAAAAGTTGTCACTTGTCCAGACTTTCTTCACATATCATGTCGGATTATCTTGCGGACACGTAAGGATTGTTCTGTTTCTCATAACCAATGGTCGTTTTGGGACCATGACCTGGATATACTTTCACTTCATCAGCAAAGGTGTAAAGCTTGTTCTGGATTGAATCAATCAGATCCCGTTCACGCCCTCCTGTCAGGTCCGTTCTGCCCACACCCATGCGGAACAGCACATCACCGGCAAACAGGTCGTTATCACAAAGCAAACTTACACTGCCTGGGGAATGTCCAGGTGTATGGAACACTTTAAACGTATGCCCAATCAGATTCAGCTTCTGCCCTTCGTCCATGGCATATTCAGCAGGATCTGTCGAAAGCGGTGGTGTCGCCTGCGGCCAATTCAAAGATCCATTTAATTTCGGGGTGGTGAGCCAGTCACTCTCCAAGTCATGAAGATAAACGGGACATCCCTTCAATTTACGGATCTCATCTACCCCGCCCATATGATCAAAGTGAGCATGAGTGAGGAGAATCGCTTCAATCTCCAAGTCTTGGATCGCCTTAAGCAGCGGCCCTGGATTCATGCCTGGATCGATAATGACGGCTTTACCCGGATCATCTCCTTGTAAGAGATACGCATTGGTCTGAAGCGGGCCTAGTGTAAACGTACGAATGTTAAGCATATCGGCTTAGTAACCCGAAATCAGTTCACGCAGCTCACGGATAATGGCCGCATGTGACTCCGTTCCTTCCCCATAACGTTTACCAATCTCTTGACGTGCTACAGCCAAATTTTCTTGATAATCTGCTGCTTCACGATCTGGATTAAGGCGTTTGAATTCAATCATGACTTCCTGTACATGCTGCGGACGAGGTCCCCACTGACCTAACACATGACCACCTGTATCTGCAAAAATAACGACTGGCACGGAACGGCCACCCATCGTCAGGAACTCATCCATCACTTCCGGATGGTTCTCCATGATCAGAACTTCAGTGGGGATTCCTGAGATTTCAAGCGCCTGGAACACAACCGGAATATTACGGACAACATCCCCGCACCAGTCAGCAGCCAGAATTAACACACGCAGATCATCGCGATGGTTCAGGCTCTCAAAGAACTCACGATCCTCTTCGTTCGACCAAGTAAAGCTATCATAGTTGGCCTGGAATTCACTTTGGTTCTTGGTCATACTCTCGATAAAATCTTTCGGTGGAAGACCTTTACCGAATTTGTGAGACAAGTTGGGTTTACCCATGACTAGACACTTCCTTTCTTTTTACGAACATTCATCCATTTAATAAGTACATAAACGATCATAAGGGCGAGAGCGACAAGCAAAATAGGCATAACATATGGTGCCGCTTTCTCATCAATATGCTTCCATTGATCTCCAAGAATCATCCCTAAATATATAAACAATGCAGTCCAAGGTATAACAGCGAGTGTAGTAAGCAAGATGAATTTGCCTGTGTGCATTTTCGTGATGCCAGCCGGGATGGAGATTGCATGTCTTACCACCGGAACAAAACGAGCCGTGAAAATGACACCTGTACCATACTTGCGGAACCACTCCTCGGAATGGTCGATGTGTTTTTTCTGGATGAGTATGTATTTACCGTAGCGTTCAAGCACAGGTCTGCCGCCATAACGGCCAATCCAGTAAATAAATAACTGGGCAATCACACCGCCCACCGTACCAAAAATCATAGCACCGAAGAAGTTGATATTACCTTGTGAAACGAGAAAACCTCCATACGCCAGCACAATTTCGCTTGGGATAACTTCCAACATTAATCCAAGCATGATTCCAAAGTACCCAAGACTTTGAATCCAATCGAACAATTGGCCAACAAGGTTATGAATAGCGTCCATCTCAACCCTCTTTCTCCATCCTGATTGGCGGTGCCCCTCCGCACCATGGATGTTCGTCCCTATTTTATCACAGGGCTGTGGACGTTGCTACTTCACGAGGTTGGGATAGTGTCCCGTTCGCAGCAGTCCGCATATGGTATGGGGAGAGGAGCGTGAGAAGATGTCACACAAGTCAATACCCGGTTCTCCGCCGGTCAAACATACGCAATCTGGTCAAAACCTTCCTTCCGCCAGAGGAATTCGCAGGGCATGCAGCAAGGAATTGTACCGGACAGCCAAAAGACTAAAAGTATATGTCTCTCCCGAACGGATGAAGCAGGCGGAAGAATATTATTACGGTAAGGTGATCACAAATCTGCTCTGGATTGGGGAGAATCGCGACAACCGCAAGAAATTATGTGAGTGGTGGAACAAGGATGTCAGTGCAGAGATCGCAGCGATGTGGGAAGTAGATGTTGAACCATTAAAAGATGCGTTTCAGCATGCATTTGGCGGTTATCGTCTGTAGATATGGAGGAATGAGGCAGATAGCTGTGTCTTCAAACCTACTGAAAGACGCAGCAAAGCTGAAGCGAATCTGAACATGTTAGGAACAGGCACGGGCACTGTGTCCTTAAACGTGTGATGTTAGTGCCTCCCTTCACGTACGAGCAAGCGATAGAGACAACATAAATGCGAATTGCTCACTTATGATGTAAAGCTTCGCTCTGGGCGGAATTCAGGGTCGTCCTCTGGCTTACGGATCGAGCAGAGCATGGAGCCGACCACCATGGGGAGCATGAACATAAGCTGAGAGTATATTTTCATGCTCATGCTCATGCTCATACTCATACTCAAGTTCAAGCCCATGAGCGGTAACGAATCTTAGGCGTCTTATTCGAGGATTTGAAGCACTCTTAGAAATCTAAGGAATCTGAGACACGTTATATCGGAATTTTTGGACTTTTATAGGGTTTTTGTTAGGGAATTTCCGGAAATAACGTGTCTGATGTTCCTTACAATTTAAAAGGAGGAGCTAAAGGCCAAATAAGACGTCCTGTGTTCCTTAGAAAATCGCATACCCATCCGCGAGGAGCAGCCAGCTTGGACTCCCAGAATTTTTAGACGTTGACATCCATCATCATTTCGCTTGGGTTAGCGTCAAGATCCAGCAGTGATTCAAGGGCTCCGCTTAGTCAACTCTGGAGTAAACGGAGGAGAAGAACCCGAAGCAAGCCTGCGCAGGTTCTCTCCATAGCCTGGAGCATGTTCTTCCAGTACAAAACGACGATCATTGCGAACGTTTCCTGCTTCCACTTCCTCAGCCAACAGTTGATACCGTTCATACATCTGTACACCAGCGGCGGCAGTCTGTCGGGCTCGATCCGTGAATCCTGCCTTCCATTCCCGCCGCGTTGCCTGCTCCATCCAATACAAAGCCGTGGATTGGCCAATGCCATCATACCGATTCAATGCGATCGCTTGTTCAAAATATTCTCCAGCTTGCTGTCCTTCGTCGAATTGGGCTGCCAATCGTCCCAGTTCGATGTAAATCTGAGGGTGCATCGGGGAATGGGACAAGCTGTTTAAAAGGAGTGTTTCTGCTTCTCGTACCGGGAGCGTTCGCGCAAAGGATATCACGATATCCGCTCGATTCGGGTTAGACTGAAGAGCAGCCATAAGATGCACCTTCTGCGCTGGAGTGCCATCCGGTTCAGACATCGCCTGACGGTACTGCACTTCTGCTACGGCATATCGAGAGGTCAGCCAGACTGTTCCACCAATCCAGAAAAGGATGATCATCACTGTGGATACCCTTATTAGCCGAGCAGTTACTCGCTGAAAAATATGAAAGAAGGAACGCATCGGGACAGCTGATGGGTGGGATTGGGTTGATAAATATCGCAAGAAAAGAGATCTGGTTTTAGATCTCAATTTAGATCCCGATTTGGATCTGACAGGAGTGTATTTCACAGTTACGCCGGATCGCTGGCCCCCCTCTGTTTCCGTCTTCAATGCGACTGCCCAAGCACCGAGCCAGATGAAGAGCATCCAAAATAATGTAAAGCTCCAGTCAAAGTCCATCACCCCATGCAGGCCAAAAACAAGCACGGATGGCATGAGCTGCGGTGCAAAATAAAAGATGCTTCGCAGGGTGAGGAGAAACCACCCTGCGACAAGCAGGATGCCGATCATGCCCGTGTCCAGGGCGAGATCGAGCAGGCCGTTGTGGACCTCGCCTCCAACATAAGGCGAGGATTGAATGGCGCGGAACATGTTGCGCCATGTATCCCCACCGTGGCCGAGCCATGCGGCCTCGGTCCACAGCTGGAGGGCGTCCCGCCACATCTGTAGGCGGGACATCCCAGTGCCGACACCCGCCGCGAGGCGATCGGCGGTGGAGGCCACGGCCATCAGTGCAGCGGCGGCTCCCGCCAGCACAATGGCCGTCAGAGCAGCGGCGCGCGGAGCCTTGGCGGCGCCGCTGTGCCATAGACGGCACAGCAGCAGCGTGCCGAGCAGCGCAGCTGCCCATGCCCCGGCCAGTGCCAGCAGGCCGGGCACGGGTGCAGGCGCCAGCTGGGCAGCAGCCAGCTGGCGGTACAGCCAGGCCGCGCACGCCAGTGGCGCGGCCATGGCCAGTAGCAGCGGCAGGCGGGCACCGCGCCGCTGCAAAGCAAAGGCGGCGACCGCGGCGCAGCCGGTCGCCAGCCAAGCGCCGCGCGACTCGCTCAGCAGGAGCGCGGCTTGCGCAGGCATGAGCGGCATCACTGCCGCGATGAGTCGCCCGGCCGGTACAGGCCGGGCTATGACTCGCGCGGTGGCTGTCAGCCGCTCCAATGCGTACATGCCAACAACGGCACCGTACGCATTCGGGTACTGCAATAGTCCGCCGAGCCTTGCTCCGGCGGAACTGATCTCGGGGTCAGCAGTCCGCATCACCCCGAAGGGCAGCGGCAATATCCCGCACACGGCAAAGATGCCGCTTAGCACAAGTAAGCCGCCTGCCATCTGCCAACCGCAGGCTAACCAACGCGCACCATTCGTGCGCGCAGCCAGTATTGCAGTGAGCAGCGTAAACATCGCAAGCAGGCTCCACCGCAGCATCTCATCCATGCTGCCCTGTTTACTCACTGAGCCTACCCATGCATGTAGCCCAAAACATGTCATCATCCCCAGCGGCCATAATACCCGCCACATTCCTGGAAATCGAAAAATTTTCTCAACGATTCGTTGGAGTCTCCCCCGACCCTGTCCCAATGACATGGGTATTCGTTCACTCGCCTTCTGCGGACGAATACCTACAAGGAAAAACAAAAACATAATCAATATGCTTCCTCCTGCGATCAAAAGGACAGGGTACAGATCCGCTGAATAGTACAGCCCTCGACTCAGACATCCTGCAAGCAGCAAGACAATGGAGAGTATGCCTACCCCAACAGTCCAACCCCATCCTGAATAACGTTTACACCTCAAACTTTGAGAAAAACGCCCTGACGCATCGGTCTGAATAGCTCCATTTGAATTATTTTTATCATCTTTTTTATACGTACCATCTTTGTTATATGTATCTTCCCTATTATATGTACTGTCTTTACTACCCTTACTGTCCCCATTACATAAGTCCCTGTTATCTACATATTCTGTACCATTTGCGTGGTGAGACCGTTCAAACGCCTGTTCCATCATTTCCTCATTCGCCGCATACCCTCGTCTATACTTTACAACTCCCTTATGCATTGTCCTATTCTTCATCCTTATACACCCTCCTTCCTTCCACCGCTCCATATGCATAACAAAAAGACAGAAGATCCCGATAACGGGTCCTTCTGCCTGATATACATCTGACAGTTATGATGTTGCTTGCTACGCAGTATGTGCATTGAATATCATTTTACATTCAGGGACCCTAATTGCAGTATGTCCCTGGATTGGCGTTGGCACACTCAGCAAAGGTCGCAATTTGCGGAATCTTGAACGGTTTCTTTGCTCGAATTTGATTTCCCATCGGCCTGCTTGCCATCGCCAGGAAGCAAATCGGCACAAGCCCGCTCCAAATATGGATCAGCATGAATGAAATCACGGAAAGCCGTATATTCATTCCACATCTCCGTCACTTCGCCAGCCTGACCGCGAACAGCACGAATCAATATGTTTTTAGGCGTATTCTCCATATCGATGAATTCAAGCAATTGTGTCTTGTATCCCATCAGATCAAGCAACTTGGCACGAATCCCATCCGTAGCCAGTGCGGAAAAACGTTCCTTGAGGATGCCATGGGACAACAACGGATTCATCACGGAAGCCTCTACTTGGTCAAACAGTTCATGCTGACAGCAAGGAACAGACAGAATAACAGAAGCCCCCCAACGAACTGCCTTCTCCAAAGCAGCATCGGTAGCTGTATCACAGGCATGCAGCGTGACAACCATATCCACTTCATTCAATTCATCGTAGTCCGCGATGTCTCCAACCAGAAACTTCAGATCGCCATAATGCAATCGATTAGCCAGATCATTACAGTGTTCAATTACATCTGCCTTCAAGTCCAACCCAATAATCTTGAGTGAACGCCGTTGTTGTACAGACAGATAATGATATAACGCAAATGTCAGATAAGACTTGCCACAACCAAAGTCAACGATGGTCAGTGGACGTCCTTCCGGCAGATGTGGTATGACATCCTGCACCATTTCGAGGAAACGGTTGATCTGTCTGAACTTGTCATACTTGCGGGCCAGCACACGACCTTCTTCGTTCATAATACCAAGTTCAACGAGGAACGATACGGGTACGCCTTCTTCTAATACATATTGCTTCTTGCGATTATGCGACAGATCCACCGCAGTTTTGGAAGCAGATTTGGTCAGAATGGATACTTTATATTTTTTGCTGATCAAAATTTGATAGTCTGCCTCGGTCGTACAGAGCAGCCCTTGACGAAACGTCTCTTCGCATAACAAAGTCATGCGCTCAGCCGCTTCAGCCGGAGTCAAATTCTCGTGCAGCACTTTGTTGTTATAATGAAATGCAAATTGATAATGCAGCTGATTCTTCAGTGTCACCGGCTTGACTTGCACTTTGGTATACGAGACATTGTCCCGTCTGCGCAGCTGGCTCCAGGTCGCTGTAATCAGCGAATTCTGTTCAAAGATGTCTTGTATAAGCTTTCGCAATGAATCCACGGGGTACATCTCACTTTCGATTTGGTTTGGTCAACCGTTACCATACCACAATTCCGTTCCCTCTCCAAGTAAAGGCATGTAACAGGCCTTGATCCAATCCATATTTTATGAGTTCATCTCTTGACGACTTAGTTCAGCTAGTCCCTCTTCAACTTCGTTCCGTGGCAGACCGCCCTGCTCCAGTTGTTCATCCGTGAGTGGGCTCAACCTTTCATAGAACGCCTGTACATCATCTCGGTAGCTCACCGGGAATTCAGCACCAAGCTGTAGCAGCCTGTACCAACTGTTCTCTGCCTGGTCATAACGCCCTTGTTGTTCACGATAAAGGGCAAGCTGTCTTTCGGTTCGAGCAGGGAGTTCATATTCTTTCGTAAGCCCCAACACACCCTCCACCCGTTCCGGTGCGTCCAACAACTTGGGATTAGCGCCATGATTCAATGCATACAGGTAAAAATGAAGTGATCTCATCAATCGAATGAGGGCGTCATCCTCTGCGTCCATTCTCTCCTGATCATCGATGCCTTCCACTTTGGCCTTCTCTTGATAGATGTAAGCCTCTTCTTCAATCAGCCTCGCGGCTTGCTGCAGATTATCTACCTCAATTATTCCGCGAAAACGGAACATTTCAATAACATCCTCTGCTGGCAATGAGTTCAGTAAAGATAAGTTCAACCCAAACTGCCTGCGCATCAACTCATCCAGTTCAGACAATGCCTCGGTGTGCTTACGCTGCTGTTTGAGCGTGAACACTTTGCCTATTGCTTCAGTCATTTCCTCCATCATGCGGAGCAGATAATCTTTTCTGAACATGCTGTATGCCCCCTCATCATTCGACCCTATACATTCAATCGTTCTCATATCGTTCCTTTATATTTATTTTAATTCATGCCATGACAAAAAGCCAAAAACAAGACACACGTGTCTTTGCTCTGGCCATGAACACACTAAACCCCTGCCTATCCCAAAGGGACGTGGCAGGGGCTCGGTTGAAATGGAACTGGGTACTCCTCCTCCACAAGAGGTTGAATCATCCAGGAACCAAACTATATTCTAATTATATCAACATAAATCACTTCATCAATTACTTCGATAATCCAGCCATAAATTGTTTAATGACCTGAATTAATTCTTCAGGAGCTTCATACATGCTCATATGACCTGCACCCGCAATCACGGCTTGCACGATATGTGGCTTGTCACTTGTAAATGTGCGTTCTGGCGGGATAACCGCATCCTTCTCTCCCGCAACCAGCAATACAGGTAAAGGTGTAGCCGATAACACATCGCGGCGATCCGGGCGTTCTCGCATAGCAAGTGCAGCACCAACAGCACCTTGAGGAGCAGTCTGGTATCCAATTTCCTTCACACGTGTTACATGCTTAGATAGCGATTCCACATGTTCCGGTGCAAACAGTCCGGGAACCAGTCCATCTACAAAATTCACGATACCTTCGGTCTGAATGGTGGATACAGCGCGCAGGCGTTTTTCCTTGGCTTCTTCACTGTCCGGATAGGCTGTCGAATGAATCAGACCAAATGCATTCAAACGCTCCGGGTGACGTTGTGCAATCGAGAGCGCAATGTATCCCCCCATCGAGTGTCCCAGAAGGACCGCTTTTTCCACATTCAACTCATCCATCAACTGTAATACATCGTTGCCCATCTGTTCGATGGTATAACTTCCTACAGGTGCATCTGTTTTTCCGTGTCCACGCAGATCAGGTACGATACAGCGATAACTGCGTGCCAGTTCAGGTACGACCTCATCCCAATACGATGAACTGCCACAGTATCCGTGGAGCAAAATGAGTGCTTCTCCCTTACCTTGTTCGGCATAACAAATCGTCGTTCCATCACACATCACTTTTTCCATATGAATCCCTCTCTCTGCGCGAATTAAATAATTCAGGTTGTATATTATTAAGCCTACATATCATGAATGAAACGTTTGTCTACATTTCCATGCTTCAATTGCGGCGTCTGCAATCGTTCGGGACATCCCCATGACCAAGTGAAGCGAGGTCATCTGCAAAATGGAATAGGGCCTTGGTCCATTCGCATTAACCACAGCTGCTACACTGTATTGTCCAACAGGGGGTAGCTTGCCTCCGACCGATTGGGCCGGAATGAGTGGGTTATTCGAGAGATAGTATGTACCTACCGCCTGCTTTGGACCCAGACATGCATCAATCGCTATGATGGCATGGTGTGCAGGAATAAGTGCCAATTTCTTTTCCAGCGTATCTGCATCACAAGGGGAAGACAGCGTGCCAATCACGTTCTCCATTCCGCTCTCTTGCAGTAAACTTCCTGTCAGTGGACCCAGAGCATCCCCGGTGGAACGATCAGTACCGATGCAGACAAACGTGATTTCAGCTGGAGAATGAAGTTGAACGATGTTTTTGAAAAATAAGACCAGATTCTCTGCAGGCACGCCTTTGCGGACTTCCCTTCCTTGATGGCGAACCATTTCTCGCTTATACGCTGCCAAGCTGTATTCCCTCCAGTGCACTCAGGTTTCCGTTAAATCCTGTTGTTGTATCCATCATTGTAACCGATGCTTGGTTTCCTCGCAAAAGCATTAGCCTGAGCGCTTCCAATCATGATACAATAACAAGAGTTTCCGATACGGAAGGGATGAACTTAACGATGGATTTAACACAAGCAACAGCAGCCAATATGGAATATATGATTGAAGCGATCAAAACCAAACTTCGTATGGCAAGCGGTGCCGCCATGCAAGCTTCTTCATTCCCACTTGAGAAATATGAAGATCTGTTTGACCTGTATGAAATGATTTTGAGCAAGGAACATCTCAGTATCTCTGAAGTGGAAGCTGTCGCTTCGGAACTGGGTAATCTTCGTAAATCTTAAGCCAAAAAAGGACCTGTTTTCCACATCACCGTGGGAACAGGTCCTTTTTCGCATGTTTATCCTTAAGGCAGGTCAACCAAAACAAATTCGGCAGGTTCACTGTCTGTACTCGTGATTTGCAGATCACAGCTTTTGCGAATTCGTGCGGCATCCCCCGGCTTGAGGTTGAAGTTACCATCCGAACAATGAATCTCCACATGTCCACTGATCAGGAAAAGATGTGTCCGTCGATCTTCGTGTTGCGGGTACATCAACTTTTTCCCGGACTCCAAATGGGACAGATAACAGGTTACATCCTGGGAAATAGGCAATGCGCCTTCGCTTCCCTCGCCCCCTTGCCCGGATACAATCGGACATAGACGATTCAAATGCTCCTGCGGCTCTATTCTCCGATTCGTATAGGAAGGTTTCAGCATACGCTCCGATGGCAAAAACCACATCTGGAGGAAACGTACCGGTTCATCCGCTGACGGATTGGTCTCGGAGTGTTCCACTCCCGTACCCGCACTCATCACCTGGACCGTTCCCGGTTCAAGCAATTGTTCTGTTCCCATACTATCCGTATGTTTGAGTGTACCTGATATGACATAACTGACGAGTTCAAGATCATGATGTGGATGTTTCTTAAAGCCTTCTTGCGGCATCAGCGTGTTTTCATTATGAGCCAACAGACAGCCAAAATGGGCATTGCTTGGATCATCATAATCCGCAAAGGAAAAGCTGAATTCACTGTGTATCCAACCTCGATCCGACGTGTGCCTTTCTTCCGATGTCACCACTTTAATCATGTTCATCCACCTCCAAGGGTTTAGAGCTGCCACATTACCGCGGCAGTCCATGCGTGTATATGAATTGTATAGATGAATACCAGTTGGTATGTCATCTTTACCCGGGGTCCGGCAACTCTAATCACGCCCCTTCTTAAGGTTATACGCTATCTTCAAGTGAGTGAAGAATGAACTCACTATCTGCATGACCTACAAGGGTACCCGCATCATTTCGGATGTCCGAAGGGAACACTTCAGCCAATCGTGCAATGGTTCTCTCATTGGAATAACCAATCTGTCTTAGGATGGATTGAGTGATGAAAGCCCACTCTTCCTCGGAACCATCAAGCACCTTGAAGGTGATTCCCAGTCTTTCTTTTTTCAGGCCAAAACCGAATACCCCCTTGAATCCACCCTTCGCTACAATGTTATTGTCTTCCAGCAGCACTGAATCTACACGCTCCGTGCCACCTACCATCAACGGATGTTCATTCATAGCTGATGTTATGGTCTCTACAGCTGTTCTTGTGGAAGGATCAGCGATAAGATCCGGACAAGCGAGCTTCAGATAAGCGTTCGACAATGCCGACAACGGCAAAGAAAATACCGGAAAGCCGCAGCCATCCGTCCCAAGCTTAATCTCTTTTTCCTCAATACCTGCCAGGTCGGCAAAGGTTTCAAGAATTTCTCGTTGTACCGGATGTTCCGGTTCAGCGTAACTGCCCAGATCAACCTGCTTCATCTGACTGTACCCCAGAATTCCCAGATGTTTTCCGGAGCAGTTGTGCAAGATGCGTCGTTTCTCTCCTTGTGCACGTAACCATTGATTACGGCTTTCTTCATTAAGCGGATAGCTTGGTGCACAGATCAGGCATTCTTCTCCCAATCCAATTTTACCGGATAACTGCTCCAGCACCCGAATGTGTTCCGGTTCCGAACGATGCGAAGAGGACATGATGGCAATCTCCTGTGCTGATAGGCCATAGTGACTGGCAATTCCTGCCCGAATACCTGGAATGGCTTGAAAAGGTTTGGCAGATGAGCGAGTGAACGCTCTAAAATGAGGGTCACCAGCCGAGTATACGATTCGGCCATACTCATCCGTAATACTTATGTGTCCGTAATGGGCGCATTCCATAACGCCTGCACGGTATTCTTTAATTAACAAGGCACTCTCCATGCGAGTTCTCTCCTTTGTGCTCCCGATTTCATCTCTGCTTTGCGTCACGACGCCGCATGGGATATCTTAAATAGTATAGTACAAAATCGACGTTTTTACAGTTTTTTCGACAGGCGTTTCGGGTATAGCTTTATCATCTATGTTCATCTACTACAATAACTGAAGGAGAAACTCATTATGCCGCGCAAAACGTATTCACCAGCCTCATTCAGTTCAAATTCCGGTACGTTATTACGTCCACTCTTCAACTGGGGGTTGGCTGGTCTGGCCCTCAGCGCATCGGTCGTATTTATCCTGGCAGGTCTGGGTGCCTGGTTGGGTGCTGATGTTATTATTCGTCTGGATGATCAAATTCAGCAATTATTTTATCTGAATTCAGATTCACGTCTTCATCTATTCCCTTACACTGCATTCATAACCGCACTGGGCTCATTCAAAATCTCTGCTGTGGCTGCAGGAGGTTTTGCTCTTCTTTTCTTCATTCAACGCAGTCCAAGGTTTGTTGTATATGGATATGCGCTCACGGGAAGTTTTGCCATGATGTGGATTCTGAACACCTTATTGAAGGAATTTTTCAGACGAAGCAGACCTGAACTGGATCATCTGCTGGTCGTTCACGGGTACAGCTTTCCAAGCGGACATGCCATGATCTCCATGGGCTTTTACGGCATGCTCTTTGTAATCTGGGCCATTGAACGACAGCGACATAACTCTTCCGGTGTGTGGCTTCCTGTTCTATGTGGTATTAGTTTTATTTTCTTGATTGGCCTCAGCCGGATCATGTTGGGCGTTCATTATCCTACAGATGTATTTACTGGATTTACTGCTGGATTGGCATGGATCTTCTGCATGGTTAAAGGCATTAAACAAAGCCACTAAAGAATCAATTCCTCTGATTTCCAGTTCATTCATCCTCATCTTTATTGTTTCACAGGGTTGCACGGGGTTTATATACGAAGTAAGCAAACGCGAACAGACAACATCCTACATCAAGTTTAAAGGAGGCGGTTGTTATGTGGGGCATCATTATCAGCATTGTGATGGCTGTCATCATCGGTTTGATCGGAGATGCACTTGCCGGTCACAACATGCCTGGAGGCATAATCGGTGCAATGATTGCCGGATTTGCCGGAGCCTGGCTGGGAGCACTCTTGCTTGGTAACTGGGGACCAGTTATCGGTAACTTTGCCATTATCCCTGCCATCATTGGTACAGCGCTCTTTGTTTTCTTGCTGGGGCTTGTGTCCAGACTGCTAAGACAGGCTGCCTGATTCGGGCAACAAGGTGTTCGTTGTTTCGTATTTGTTTCTTAAATTGAAGAAGGAGTGATTAGACATGAATAAAGCAGAAGAGCAATATCCTGTACAGACGGGTTCGACTTTCGCAAAAGGTATTTTCATCGGGGGTTTGCTGGGAGCTGCAGCAGCACTACTCTTTGCGCCTAAACCGGGACGTGAATTGCGTGGTGACCTTTCCGAGAAAGTGGGCATCGTTACTGACCGCACCAAAGAAGTGGCAACTGTTGTAGGTGACAAAGCCTCTGAACTGGCTAAAACGGTCTCTTCCAAAACTTCCGACATTGCAAAAACGGTAAATCAAGGCCGCAATGATGTAATGGACTCTGTGAGAAAAGCGTCCGCTGATGTGGCTAACGAAGCATCCCGTGCATCTGATGAAGTGGCTGCCGCTTCCGTTGAAGCGAAGGAAGATGCACGTAAAGAACTTAACTCGACTAGCCTGTAAGGCGATACAGATCGAGTGACTAATAGCCAGCTGCACTCCAGCTGGCTATTTTTTATCCAATGAGAGTTGAGGAGGACAAATAATATGAGTAAAGTTACAATCAACGGTAATACTCCAATTACGGGAGGAACACCGGCACAGCAGTATGATACAAGCGAGCACCCTTTTGAATTGCGTCATGAGGTAAAGCGATTGAACACCCGTCTGGACCAGATTGCGGACAGTCTGGAGAGAGCACAGATCAAGGATATTATTGAGAATTACAGCAGTCCCAAAAAGCGGATTATTACCAATTTTACAGCGGGCATGGCACGAGGTCTCGGTCTGACTGTGGGTACCTTTGTTGTTCTCGGTTTGCTGGCATTCATTCTCAGCCAATTCGTGAATATGCCAATTGTGGGCCAATATATCGCTGACTTGCTTGGTTATATTGAAGATTACAAAAACTAAGAGGACTAACCAACAGTAGGCTATCCCTTACGTTTTTCCGTTGCTCCTTTTTTCTCTGTCTCTTCAGCTGAAGGCTGTGAGGATTTCACTTTGAGCAGATCTCCTGTCCAGCCTTTCATCATCAGCCATACATACATGCTGATCATGCTTAAGATAATGACAACAAGGACCAGTACAACTCCCCATGATTTGTCGATAAAGGGCAGGTTCTCAAAGTTCATCCCCCATATCGCGCCAGCTGCCGTGGCAGGTATGAACACAGCAGTAACAATGGTCAGCGTCTTCATGATCTCATTGCCACGTACACCGGAGATCGCATTATCAATGGAGATTAACGTATCGATCTCTTTCTCGTAGTGACTAAACAAACGTTCCATTCGCTCTACTCGATGTTGGAGCTGCTGGAAATATCGATTTTCGTTGATTTCACTGAGATAAGCCTCATGGGCAGCAGCCATCAGTTCCGAATAGGGGATAAACAGATTGCTCCAGTATAACAGTTCAAATCGGGCGGCCAAAATCTGGTCCATTAAAGTTCGGGCATTGCGGGATTCCATCTTCCGTTCCAGATCACGCAGGTTCATCTCAAAATGATCCATCCCCACATGGTAGTAATGCAGTATAGCTCGAAAAAGTACAAACATCCCGTCCCTGGCTTCACTACATTGCTGTAACATATGGGCACGTTCATCCGTCTTCATAATGCCTCGTGTATTGTCATCCATATTCAAGGTAACCAGGTTATTGCGATCGACATAGAAAAACATCTGATTATCTTGACGTTTGTCATCTCTCTCATTCTTGACTGCATACAACAATGAACCAAATATGACTGGTTCTGTACCATTCACGAAACGGACGGACAAATAATTCGATTCCACTTCCGGAATCTTATGAAGCCAATACCGCATATCCGGAAACGCCTCTGTCAGCTCCCCCAACGCATCGTTCATGCTATCGGTGTCAGGCGCAACCCAATCCCACCATTGCCAATGGCCCGAGCAAGATAACTTGTCGCGGCGAGCTTCCAACTTGATTTGGTTCACAATCACAATATCCACTCCTGCACTCATGTTCTTCATTGCATACCCATCTTTTTGATCCCAAAAAGGACACGTATGCATTTCAGCGCATTGACGTGTCCTTCTTTATGCCGTACTCAACAACATTAGGGTTCCATTTTTCATAACATTGAAGCATTAGACATGATCTGTTTCAGTTTCTCTGTAGCTCGCTTCTGAATCCGAGATACACTCATCTGTGAAACACCAAGCTTCTGGGCAATTGCCCGCTGAGATTGGCCATCCTGGAATGCTAGAATAAGTACCTGCTGTTCTTGTTCCTTCAATTGTCCCAATGCCTGTTGCAAGTCCATCCGTTTTTCGACCGAATCATAGTCATTCACATCTGCACTGATCAGTTCTCCCAATGTTGCTGCACTGTCATCCTGAGATAAAGGAGAATCCAGTGATACATAGTGGTAACATTCCCGACCAGCCAGAACTTCAATTGTCTCTTCTGCAGTCAGATCAAGGTATTCAGCAATTTCGTTCACACCGGGTGAGCGCTCCAGCTTAACGGTTAACTCATCGATGGCATGTTGCACAAGGGCTCCCTTTTCCTTAATCCTCCGGGGCACCTGAATATACCAGGATTTATCACGCAAGTAGTTCTTCATATGACCGATCATGCTCTTCATGGCATAAGGTTCAAACGGAATACCTAGGTTGATATCGTATTGCTTAAGCAAACGAATCAAAGCCATCTGCCCGGTCTGATACAAGTCTTCGTATAGATCGGGGCGATTCCGAGCGATTTTACCTGCTGCCATCTTGACCATTGGTTCATATTTACGGATGAGAACTGTTGCAATTTCATTATCTAGGGTCTGCTGGTATTCCCAGATCAAACCTATAGCTTCAGACATGGACTCTGGGGGAGTCACTTTTTCATTCATACTTTCTCCTCACTTCTTGCAAGACGTTTTACGAGTACTACTTTCGTACCTTTGCCCGTCTCACTTTCCACACTGACATCATCCATCAAGGCTTGCATCAGGTAGAACCCAAGTCCGCCAATCTGTGCTTCCGTCAGTTCTTTGTCGTGTAGACCGGCACGTGACACAGCAGGGTTCATGTTCTCGAAGCTGGCACCTTCGTCCTTGACAATAATGGACAATGTTTCGCCATCCACTTCGAATACAACTTCAACCATGCCGCCTTCGTGTGAGTAGGCATACAATACAGAGTTGTTACAGGCCTCGGATACAGCAACTTTCATATCCTCAATGTCTTCGTAGGAAAATCCCATTTTGGATGCTACTCCATAGAGATTGAGTCTTACAATATCAACGTAATCAGCTGTCGCAGGTAAATTAAGGGTGACTCTTTGAACTTCTGCATTCATTCCTTTTTCGATCCTTTCCTATTGGGAATTCTTCTGTGTGACAAAGAATTTGGCGATGCCCGTCATGTCAAAAAGTTTCTGAATCTGCGCAGGAACTTCCTGTACTTCAAAGCGAGCTTCCATTCCATGTCTGGCCTTCAGAACAGATAACAGGATACCAATCCCTGTACTATCGATATACTTCAATTCTTTCATGTTAATCACAAGATCCTGTTCCTTGTTATCCACGAGCGGCTCCATCACCAAGCGGAAGTCAGGAGCAACCGACAAATCCAGTTCGCCAGTCAGATACACCGTACACACGCCGTCCTGAGTTTCAGTTCTTGCATTGAATTTTTCATTTTTATTTGTATTCATTAGACATCTCTCTCCTGATCAATGGTTTCCTTACCTAATAACCCAACTTCAGCACGAGTGAATCAGAAAGAAGTTTGGAAAATGTTTCAATTGGCCTGATTCATGGCTGAAGGGCCTGGGTCTAACATTTGTCGTTGTTTCTGAAACTGGGCTATTTTCTGTTTTACATTGCCCATTTTCACCGGTTTACTAATATAATCATCCATGCCGGCAGCAATACAGCGTTGCTGAATACCTTCCATCACGTTAGCAGTCATGGCTATAATGATTGGCTGATTAGACTGGGACAGACTCTCTCGAATCCGCCGTGTACATTCCAAACCGTCCATCACAGGCATCTGCAGATCCATAAACACATAGTCATAGGGATAACGGCTGCCGTTTACCATATCGAGTGCGCTCTGTCCATCTTCAGCAATGTCTGAGAGCAACCCCAGCTTACCAAGCATAATCGCCATCAACTTCTGGTTGATCGGATGATCATCCACAATTAATACCGTAGGATATTTATTCTCATTTTTCACATCCGTTGGTTTCTCTTCCCCGTTCCCCTGGACCAGTTCAGTTTCTACATAACGTTTCGCCTGAATTGTAAATACAAACGTTGCTCCCCGTTGCTCTGTTGTATCCAGATAGATCTGTCCACCCATCATTTCAACCAGAGTCTTGCATATTGCCAGTCCTAAGCCAGTTCCACCGTATTTACGTGTCATGGATGTATCCAGCTGGGAAAACGGCTGGAACAGGCGATCAACTTTGTCTGAAGCGATACCTATCCCGGTGTCTTTAACGGCAAACTCCAATGCCATTTCTCCATCCTCTTCTTCCTTAACTGACACGATCAGATAAACTCCACCCTGATCGGTAAATTTGATCGCATTGGCAATAAGATTCAAGAGAACCTGACGGAGCCTTGCCATATCTCCATAGATTAATTCAGGCACAGAATCTTCCAGGAAATAATCCAGTTCCAGATTCTTTTTGCCTGCTTCTGCAGCAAACAATCCCAACACTTCCCGAATACAGGAGACAATCTCAAAAGGATGCTCTTCCAGTTCCATTTTGCCGGATTCCATCTTGGTAAAATCAAGAATGTCATTGATAACCGTGACGAGTGCATCTGCACTGCGACGAACGATGTCTGCATATTCCTTCTGATCTTCCCTCAGTTCCGTCTCCATCAGCAGATCAACCATACCGATAACTCCGTTCATCGGTGTACGAATCTCATGACTCATCATTGCCAGGAACTCTGTCTTTGCATTGGCTGCAATTTCTGCTTCTTCCTTGGCCTGAATGAGTTGTTGGTTCATCTTCTCCAGTTCCTGTGTCTTCTGGTGAAGAAGCATGGTCTGTGTCTTCAAACGTTTATTGGTGATAAACATCTCCACAAAGCCCTCGATTTTGGATTTCAAAATCTGAGGAATAAATGGCTTAACCATGTAATCAATGGCCCCGGCTGAATATCCGGCAAACAAGTGCTCCGCTTCTCTGCTATTGGCAGAGATGAATATAATCGGCACATCCTTGGACTTGTCCCGTGCCTTAATTAACTTTGCTGTCTCAATTCCGTCCATTCCAGGCATCTGCACATCGAGAACGATAACCGCAAATTCGTCTTTTAGCAGACAGCGGAGTGCCTCTTCTCCGGAAGTTGCCTTAACGAGTTTATATTGTTCCGATTCCAGAACTGCTTCAAGAGCAAGCAAGTTCTCAGGGCGGTCATCTACCAATAATATGTGGATTGGTTCATTGAGCCCCATGGCTACCCCTAACCCCCTATTTGATCTTCCGGTATATTTTTTCGGTCCGGTCTAACGGCTCATAGGTATCACTGAACTCTGTAAAATGTATCGATTCTTTCGACCCCAGAACCAGAATACCAAAGTGGCTCAAGCTCTCATGAAACAGCCCATGCACATGGTTCCGCAGTTCATCATTAAAATAAATCATGACATTACGGCAAAAGATAACATTAAACTCGTTAAATGACCGGTCTGTTGCCAGGTTGTGCTCGGCGAAAATGATGTTCTTCCTTAGAAAAGGATGAAATATCACCGAATTGTATTTCGCTGTATAGTACTCGGAGAAGGCTCTGGTACCCCCTGCCTCCAAATAATTTGTAGTAAATAGTTTCATTTTCTCAATACCATATACGCCTTCTTTGGCCTGTTGCAAAGAGCGATCATTCATATCCGTTGCGTAGATTCTTGCCTTGTCATACAGTCCTTCCTCATGCAACATGATGGCCATGGAATAAACTTCCTCTCCTGTAGAACATCCCGCATGCCATATTCGGATATACGGGTAGGTTCTCAGGATAGGAATAATCTGTTCCCGAAACATTCGGAAAAGCGAAGGATCTCGAAACATTTCCGTTACAGGGATGGATAAGTTCTGTACAAAACGTTCAAACGCGGAACGGTCATGAAGAACACGCTCCTGCAAGCCGGATATGCTCTTAACACCTTCAGCATGTGCATGATGCCAGATTCTTCGTTTCAGGGATGGCAGTGCATAGTTTCTAAAATCATATCCATATAAACGGTGCATGCCTTCCAACAGCAACTCAATCTCGATCAGCTCGCGTTCTTCATCTTGCGGCATACGGACCAAATCTGCCCCCGTCTCGGTAGGTTCCCACGGTGTCATAAGTTCTCTCCACTTCTTCATTTGTTACTTGCGTATTCGTCGTATTGTCTTTCATTACCCAAACAATGAGCATACGAATAATGAACTTACGAATACAGCCATACGCGCATTAAGGATAACAATTGATCTGTCTGGATCGGTTTTTTCACATAATCAGATGCTCCGGCCTCAATACATTTGCCGCGATCCTCTTTCATGGCTTTGGCCGTAAGCGCAATAATCGGCAACTTTTCAAACTGCGGGATCTGTCTGATTCGTGTCATCGCTTCATAACCGTCCATCTCTGGCATCATCATATCCATCAGTACCAGATCAAATTCCGGATTTTTGTCTAAAATCTCCAAAGCCTCTCGGCCGTTCTCAGCAAACGTCACATCCATCCGATAGCCTTCAAGAACACTCGAAAGGGCAAATACGTTACGAATATCGTCATCTACAAGCAATATTTTCTTGCCTTCAAACAACGTTTCTTTGTTGTGTAGTTTCTGTAAGATTCGACGCTTGTCTTCCGGCAAATTGGCTTCTACCCGATGCAGGAACAAAGTGGTCTCATCCAGCAGACGTTCCGGTGACTTCACATCTTTGATAATGATGGATTCCGCATATTTGCGCAGCTTCATTTCTTCCTTGGAATCCAGTTCTTTGCCTGTATAAATTATAATCGGCAGATCGTTCAGATATTCATCATCGCGAATCTGGTCGAGCAACTCAAACCCGGTCATATCCGTTAACATCAGATCCAGTACCATACAGTCATAACGCTGGCTGTGTAATTCATTTAACGCCTCACTACCTGTCGACACAGCAGTGATTGCAACATCATCATGACCAATCAATTCAATAATGGCTTTACGCTGAATTTCATCATCTTCGACGATCAACAATCGTTTCAATTGATTCTCAGTATATGATTTGATATGTGAGAATGCTTTATCCAGTGAATCCTTGCTCGAAGGTTTTTTCAGATACGCAATGGCGCCCATCATCAGACCTTGCTTCATATCATCAATGACTGAAATCACATGAACCGGAATGTGGCGTGTTGCCGAACTGCTCTTCAGCTCGCCCAGAATGGTCCAACCATCCATCACCGGCAATTGAATATCCAGGATAATGGCATCCGGCAGATATTGACGTGCCATTTCAAGTCCTTTATCCCCTTGAAGGGCAACAAGTGCTTTGAAGCCTCTTCCTCTCGCCATATCCGTCAAAATATGTGCAAAGTTCACGTCATCCTCAATGATGAGCAGGATTTTGTCACCTTCCATCAGATTCTCCCGATCATCTTCGATCTGCGTGACATCTGGAGTATGGGAAGGAGAAAGATCTGTACCCACGCTACGCTCCGGATCAGGAGAGAGAATGGACTGATGACTTGAAAGCATGGTCCGTGCTTCGATGGACTTTTCATAAAGATCCTCTGAGGAAACAGCCGCTTCTCTTGAAGCACCTTCCTCCGCCAAGGCTTCCTCTTCATGATTATCCGGCAGGTATAAGGTAAAGCAGCTACCTTCTCCCTCGGATGATTCCACCTGTATTGCACCACCAAGCAAACGTGCCAGTTCCCTGCTAATGGACAATCCCAGACCAGTTCCACCGTATTTCCGACTTGTGGTCCCGTCTACTTGCTGGAACGCTTCAAAGATCAGATCCGTCTTGTCCGATGGAATACCAATGCCGGTGTCTTTTACACTGAATCCGAGATATTCCTGATTGGTGTTCATATAACCCGGCAGTTCTTCCGGTTTCATCCGTCGTCCAATTAGACTAACCGAACCTCGATTGGTGAACTTAAATGCGTTCGACAACAAATTCCGTAAAATCTGTTTGACGCGATGGCTGTCGGTGTACACCCATTCCGGTAGATCGCTGTCGAAATCAATATTCAAGTTCAGTTCCTTTTTGTTCGCCATCGGTCCAAAGTTCTGCTGAACAAAGCTGGTCAGCTCTTCCATTCGTACGGTCTCATAATTGATATCCATCTTACCTGCGTCCACCTTGGACAGATCCAGAATCTCATCAATCATCTTCAGCAGATCCGCGCCCGACATGTAGATGGTTTGCGCATATTCCTGCTGTTTGTCAGTCAGATTTCCACCTTTGTTCTCCGACAATAACTGGGACAATATGAGCAGACTGTTCAATGGTGTACGGAGTTCATGTGACATATTCGCTAAAAATTCGGACTTGTACTTGCTTGTCATCGACAGCTGTGTAGCTTGCTGTTCCAACTGTGTCTTCGTTTTCTCAATTTCGTCATTTTTCTCTTCAACTTCACGCACCTGCTCTTCAAGCGCCCGCGTCTTGGCAATGAGTTCCGTATTAAAATGTTCCAGTTCTTCCTGCTGACGCTGTAGCAACTCCTCAGATCGTTTAAGCGCCTCTGTCTGCTCCTCCAGATTCTCATTGGAACGACGAAGTTCTTCTTGCTGTGTCTGCAATTCTTCCGATTGAACCTGCAGTTCCTCAGTCAGTGCCTGGGATTCACGTAGCAGCTCCTCCACACGCAAACGACGTCGAACGTTGTTCAAAATTACGCCCAGGTTCATAATCAGTTGTGTGAATAACTGCTTGTGCAGTTCATTGAAACCTTCAAAGGAAGCCACTTCAACTACACCAATCAGTTCATCTTCAAACACGACAGGATAGATCATGATACCCGCAGCACGTGTTGAGCCTGAAGCTGAACCAATATGCACGTAATCTTCGGGCGTATTTTCCAGAATAATCGGTGTCATATCCAGCGCGGCTTGACCAATCAGGCCTTCCCCGATGCGATACATTTCCTTACCAACATCTTCGTTCTCTTCAAATGCGTATGCACCGTAACGTCTCAGTTCGTCGGGATGTTTCTCCTCATCGATCAGATAGACGACACCCAACTGAGCACCAAGCACAGGTGTGAACTCACTGATAAACATCTGTGAAATTTGGCGAATGGAGCCAATCCCCCGAAGCAGCTCCGGGACTCTTGCGATGTTCGAACTCATCCAGTTTTGATCCTGCTGAGCCTGCACATAAGCCCTCTCGATCTCCAGTTTTTCTTCCAGATCACTGGATACATCTTTGAACACACTGGCAATCTGACCAATCTCATCGGTTGATTTGACCTGTATGCGCCGAATGGTTCGGTAACGCCCTTTACCAAAGCTGGTAATCATCATAGATACAGTGTTCAGACCCCGTGTAATACTCGGCAGCACCCACAGAATGACACCCAATGCAAGCAACAACCCGGCAATCATGATACTTATCGTGATCTGTACTGCTCTCGTATACGCTTCGTTAGCGTTCTTGATCTCAGCATCAATCTCTTGGTCCTGATAACGTGAAAGAGCATTCAAACTATCCACAGTTTCTTTTTGCACCGCGAGTCCTGTTGAATTGCGGTAGTTATTCGCATCTTCTACCCGGTTTTGGGACATCAGGTTGATCTGTCTCGTTGCATAAGATGTATAAGCGGTCCACGCCGTATTCACACGATCCACCAGTTGATGTTCAGGTGCACTGTCTGCCCGGTTTCTCACTTCTGCGAGGTAACCATCCCCCCGATCCTTCATCTCCTTCAGGTCACCCTCAGCAGCATTAATCGAATTGTTCGGATTCAATAACAAGTTAGCCAGCACTTTGGCAATATCATTGACCTCTCCACGTGCAGCAGAAGTGAACCTTACTTTGAGATAACGTTCCTGATACATCTGATCAATCTGTTGATTACTGCTGTTTAACCGTTCATAACTCACAAACGTGAGCACGATCAAAATGGCCATCAGAGCGGTAAAACCAATCAGCAGTTTATTCCTGATCTTCATTCATCCCCCGCCCCTTTATTCAAAGTAATCCAGACCAGACATTTATCATCATCCCGCTCTTGGGGAATTTCGTCGTCAAAAAACATGGCCTGCATAGCAGCTTCATTCCACTGATGTGAGCCAGTCAGTTTTTCGATCAGGAATTCATGTTGTTCTTCCTGCCCGCCCTGAACAGCTTCCAATAATCCATCCGTATAGAGTGCAATATGCCCGTCACCCTCATAATGGATCGTTTGTGGTTCAATATCCATCTTGTCAAATAAACCAACAGGACAGCAGACGCTGTCAAATGTGGTGACACTGCCGTCGTTTCGGAAAAATAAAGCAGGTGGATGCCCCGCATTAACATAATCAATACGTTTCATCCGTGTATCAACGACCAAATAAATTGCCGTGAAATAATACTGCACCAATTGTTTTTCCAGATGGAGCTGGTTAAAACGACGGTTCAACTCCTGAATGACCTTCTCTGGATCCACATAAGTGGTAACCGTATCTTTTAACACAGAAGCGATAAACATGGTAAACAGGGATGAAGATATCCCGTGTCCCATCATGTCGAGCAGCAGTACTCCGTAACGGCCTTCCCCAAGGGGGTACCAAGAATACAGATCACCCGCAAGCTCAAAGGATGGTTTATAGATGGCATGCACTTGGAACAACGGGTCCCTAATTGCCGGACTTAATACAGCATTTTGGACCATCGCTGCCAACTTGAGCTCATCCTGAATACGTTGATCACGCTCTTTATGCCAATCCTTCTCCTGTTTCAAACGAAGTGCGAGTCGAATTCTGGCCATCAGTTCGACTTTATTAATCGGCTTGGTCACATAATCAGATGCACCAGCATCCAATGCTTCGGCAAGTTTCTTGGAGTCTCCGATGGCAGTCACCATAATAATCGGTATATCCTTCAGATTCTCAAATTTCTGCACAATACTGCAGGCTTCGATACCGTCCATCTCAGGCATCATCATATCTAGCAAAATCAGGTCAATATCCGACGGTCTTGGACGAAGTTCGTTGCTTTCCTCCCCAATTCCTAACACTTCAAACATTTCCATGGCGGAACTCGCCGTTACAATGTCACGATAGTTTTCTTTTTTCAGAATTTCTCGAATGATAATGACATTCGTCGGATTGTCGTCAACAATAAGTATTCTCATTGATATCTCCTTATCTGTGGCGTCCGGGTTTGTCGATTCTTATTAGGTTAAAACAAACGTTGATTATACAAATTTTGCATACAAAACGGCAGTAGACATAATAATTCCTAGTATAACTATAATCGTAAAAACAAAAAACTTCTATCAGTAAATGGCACCATCGTAGGGGAATATCCCCGCGACTCACCCTGTTTTTGCAGCGTCCTGATCCCGCTTCCAAACTTGCAAAAACATAGATAAGGAATGGGGAAAGCCCCATTCCTTATCTATGTTTTTGATTAAGCATTTTACATAAATGATTCAGAAGCTTGTCCATGTTCAGCAAACTTCAACTTATCGAGTTAATCTTTCTTTTTAGCAATAACGAGTACTTTACCCTTGTCGAGTTCACTCTCGTAGAAGTCCGCTTCGGCTTCGGTAAAGCCCATCGAAACAATTTTGGCCCGGAGTTCATCACCACGTGAGCGGAACAGATTCGCCAAGGAATCAAATACGCCTTCTTCCTTTATGCCAATTTCTTTGGCATCTGCTGTATCGGCAATTCGATCTGTACGATCCTTCTCATGGGCGAGAACAAAGATTTGATCAGCAAGGTATCCGGTAATCTGCAATTCTTTCACCGCTTCTACCGCCTGGACTCCGTTTTCTACCACTTTTGCATAAGCTTGCTCATTGGTTGAATTCATCGTTTCCACTCTCCTCTGATTTAATCTTCTGTATCGAGCTACTTAGTATATAACCATACTATATGGGTTTGAAACGATTTGGTAATAACCAATCCTAGGAAACTGTGTCATCAAAAAGATCAATGCCTTCAATCTGATGAGATCCTGACTTCATATATACCTTCAGAGCCTGGTCTCCACGGAGAAACACTTCTCCGTCCTCTGCCACATAATAAGGTTTCCCTAGAGCATGATGGATCGCTTCAATATTCATCTCAATTCTCTTTCCGTTTAACATGATGTGATTCTCAGATGCATCGATATGCACATATTGAATGACATCCGTATCTTCACACAAGCCAACCTTCACATCATGAAAGTGATATTCAGGACATCCCAGATAAGGATCTTCCTGCTTATGCCCCGGCTGGCCCTTATTGGCCAACAAATCATCCATGGTGTCATCCAGAGAAATGCCATTCAGAGTCCGAAAATGCTGGAAAGTCTCGGATCGATCAACAGCCAGAGTTACCTCTGACGCCTTCTCTTCCATTGCCGTCCATTGCATATCGTGAGCAGCGGGTACCGCTGCCGGTTGAACGGAAAAGGGAGAAATTACGCTAAACATCACAAGCAGTAGTTTCATCATGATTCTCACCCTTTCATCAGGTTCATCACCGCTCTGAAGGCTTCTTCATGGGTTACAAAGCGGTCATGTTACTTGCGCATCCGTTGCCATACGTTCGCTGCAACATCAACATACTTCATCCAGTTTTTCCCGCCCTTAGCTTCACCATTATATGTAGCTTCATAGGATTGCAGGGTACGATCCGTTGATGTAGCAGGCGGTGCAGTTACATGAACCGCTTCAGCATGCTTGGTCTGTTCAGCGTTGTTACGTTTGGTCTGAAATTTCGCCATCAGCGTTGTGGAAACTTGTTTGGCTGCTGCCGTCACTTCATTTAACACTTCTCCCAGATTTTCAACAGATTCCATAACAGGATCAATTTTTTTCATTTTGTGTTGTACATCCACCGTAATATCATTGGCATGTCTTACCGTCTGCTTCACTTCATAACTAAGTTCGTCAATGGTTTTCTGTACCTCCTGCAATGTCTGTGAGACATTGTCCAAAGAACCCTGAGCGGATTTCAAGGTACGAATTAAAAAGAATACCAGTACTGCAAATGCCACTGCAATCAGGGCCACGCTAATTTGATAGATCATAGAAGAACCTCTCTTTCCATATGTGCATCAGTTTGTTATTGCTATAGTTACCCGGCGATTTCCCGGACGAAACAATATTATATATCCCTTCATATATGCCTTCGCTTGGAAAAAAAACCAATGTTTCAAGCGGTTAGCACTCGGTTAAAGTTAGACTACACAAGGCGGTGAGGTGAACACAACTCACTCCACAATCAATTATACGAAAGGATGAATACTTATGTTGAAATGGTCTGTATTATTTCTAATTATTGCACTGGTAGCAGGTATTTTTGGATTCTTCGGTATTGTTGAAGCAGCTGCTTCAATCGCGAAAGTACTCTTCTTCATCTTTGTTGTACTGTTCGTAATCTCCCTGATTACGGGACGTAGCCGAATGCGATAACCTCAGGCTCTGATATGACTGAGTGTTTACTAAACGAAATACATACAAAAGCCGATCGTGCTCCCAAGCCGATTGGCTTTTGTGCGTTCAGGCATAGGTCAACTTTTCTATATTATGTATTGCACTCCCTTCTGCTTTATTCCAATCCGCTCTCGTATGAATCCCAAAAAAAACAGGACCTTCTTGAGATAGCCAACCCGGTTTTATCCCACTGAAGTATGATATTTACAGGCTTGCTATATACCCACATATGAGCCAGTTGACACTGGAGAATGCAAGAAAATATTGTTATAATTTGTGATTCATAAGGGTGCTTGCTTGGTTACTTGTAATCAGGACAACATTTTACATACCTACCGAGGAGGAAAAACAAAATGAAAAAAATCGTAAGTTTTGCCGCTGCTTTAACGTTGATGGGTTCGATGGCTGCCGCTGCGGGTGCTGAGGAAGCGGTTACTGGAACGGTAAATCCGGAAACAGGAACTGAGGCTACAACAACGACAACGACCACAACAACTCCAGCTGTTGAAGTGAACAAACCTGCTGTAGAAACAGTAGAAGGTACTGCTGAGACTGTAACAGGTACAACAGTAGACACTACAGGTGCAGAAGGTACTTCAACTACAACTGAAACGCCAGCTACGACTACAGATGAGAAAATGTTTGAAGAGCCACTCGTAAAACCAGGTGATGAAGTACTGGCACCAACGATGTTGCTGAACCTTCTGGAGCGCACTTGGTTCTATGATGCACCTAACGGTAAACCAATCGGTGCATTAGGTTCCCAAGTCATCGATACAACAGGTGAAGTGGTTGATGGATTCGATGGCGGCGAGTGGGTACAAGTATACACTTGGAAAGGCAAAGCGTGGATCCACGTTGCCATTCAATAACATCGTATAATCGTTCTAATGATAAGTAAAGAGGACAGCACGCACAATTGCGGCTGTCCTCTTTTCATTTTCCAAGATGTTCACTCCCTGTTCAAGGGTTCCTTGTGACTTCTTCCGTCTTTGGTTCCACATGTACATGTACATGCATGATGTTATGCGATCGCTTCAACCGCTCTTCAACACGGTCACAGATCTGATGGCCTTCAATCAAGCTTAGGCCTCCGTCCACTTCAATGACTACATCCACAAGTACATGACTGCCGTGCACACGTGCCTTCACGTCCTTGATCATCTCAACACCGGGAACGCGTGCTACGGAGGATCTGAGATCCGTCAGTTCCTTCTGGTCAAATCCGTCGGTAAGACGATGTGTAGAATCCCGAAAAATCTCCCAAGCCGTTTTGCAGATCAACAGACCTACAGCAATGGCAGCTACTTTATCCAGCCATGGAAGTCCAAACTGCGCACCTATAATTCCAATTGCAGCGCCTATGCTGACCCAGGCATCGGAACGATTATCTTTCGCCGCAGCCATCAGAGCCTGACTATTAATTTGTTTTGCCAGACGGTGATTGTAACGGTACACGCCTAACATCACCACAGCACAGACTACAGCCACCGCTGCCGCCCACAGGTTTGGAGCAACAAAGGCTCCTTCATACCAGGAGCGAACGGCTTCAACCAATACTTGCAGCCCAACCATAGCCATAATAAATGAAGCTACCAAAGCAGCAACCGTCTCCGCTCTAAAATGACCATAGGCATGATCCGAATCAGGTGGTTTCTGGGAGATCCGAAGCCCAATCAGTACAGCAATGGATGCTACAATATCTGTAAGGTTATTAAAACCATCGGCCAGCAAGGCGCTGGAAGCAAATAAATATCCACAGATCAGCTTAAAAGCGGACAAGACGAGATAGGCTACGATACTAACCCAAGCCCCTCGCTCCCCTTTTCGAATTTCTTCATAAGCGTTCAAACCGGGCGACACCCCTTTAACGTTTCGTATTACGGTTTTTCCATGTTACCAAATGCGGAGCGTGTGGGTCTACAGAAACAGTGTTGCCAGGTTGCATTGCTGTAGGCAAGCCGAAACAAAGTTGCCAGACGGCAGGGCTGTAGTTATTGAGAAAAAATGTTGGCCTGGGTAAAACCAAAGGTTTTGAGCATTTTATCAGGTTGCCCTTGTAGGGCTTTTGTAAAACGTATAAAATAGGTACATCCCGTCCAATCTGGACGGCTCACTGTAAGACCGGGAGGGAAATAACGATGAGCGAAAATAACGAACCGAAAAAGGTCAGTTTGCAGGATGCTATACGCCAAAAACTGGCGCAAAAGAAAGAACAAGCAAATTCTGGTAACCAATCCAGCGCCTACTTTGAAGGCGGACCTAAAGCGATGAAGAGTCAAAACAACAAAAAGCCTAACAACCAACGTCGCCGTACTGGTGGATCTTAGGTCTTAAAGCCGCCGAGAAACCATTGAATTACAAAAAGAACCGCAAGCCCTCTTCACAGAGGCTTGCGGTTCTTTGGTGTTCCTATAATCATGTGCCGCAGATGATGCTTAGATTAAGCTTCTACCGGATACATTTTATTGCGCAGTTCTTTGATTTCATCACTTTCCAGATATTCGTCATAGCTCATTTGGCGATCAATGATGCCTGTTGGCGTAATTTCGATAATCCGGTTAGCAATCGTTTGGATGAACTGATGGTCATGGGATGTAAACAGCATTGTGCCGTCAAAGTCAATCATACCGTTATTCAGTGCTGTGATGGATTCAAGATCTAAGTGGTTCGTTGGCTCATCCAGAATCAGTGCGTTTGCACCTGTCTGCATCATTTTCGCCAGCATACAACGAACCTTCTCCCCCCCGGAGAGTACGCTAGCCTTCTTCTGGGACTCCTCACCGGAGAACAGCATACGGCCCAAGAATCCACGCAGATACGTTTCATCCTGATCTTTCGAATACTGACGGAGCCAATCCACGAGAGTCATGTCTACACCGTCAAAATATTGGGAGTTGTCTTTCGGGAAATAAGCCTGAGTCGTCGTTATACCCCAAGTATATTCGCCGCTATCTGCTTCGGTTTCACCCATGAGAATATCAAATAACAGTGATTTGGCATTTCCGTTCGGGCCAACAAATGCAATTTTGTCACCTTTGTTCACCACAAAGCTCACATCATTCAACATTTTCACACCATCGATGGATTTGTCAATACGATCTACCGTCAGCAATTGTTTACCTGCTTCACGTTCAGGCTTGAAGTTGATAAACGGGTATTTACGGTTGGATGGACGAAGGTCATCCAATGTGATTTTGTCGAGTGTTTTCTTCCGGGAAGTCGCCTGTTTGGACTTCGAAGCGTTCGCAGAGAAACGTTGAATAAAGGCTTGTAGCTCTTTAATCTTCTCTTCTTTTTTCTTGTTGGCATCCCGCTGCAGAGCAAGTGCCAATTGGCTGGACTCATACCAGAAGTCATAGTTACCTACGTACATCTGGATTTTACCGAAGTCAATATCTGCGATATGCGTACATACCTTGTTCAGGAAGTGACGGTCATGGGATACCACAATAACGGTACCTTCATAATCCATCAGGAAGTTCTCCAGCCATTGAATGGATTCGAGATCCAAGTGGTTGGTAGGCTCATCGAGCAACAGGTTGTTTGGACGGCCAAACAACGCTT
The DNA here is from genome assembly GCF_037977015.1 of Paenibacillus sp. FSL K6-1122. Lineage (NCBI taxonomy): Bacteria > Bacillati > Bacillota > Bacilli > Caryophanales > Paenibacillaceae > Paenibacillus > Paenibacillus sp. FSL K6-1122. Next base: position 6,009,568 of record NZ_CP150272.1, read on the forward strand.
GTGCCAGCAATACACGGACTTTTTCGTTTCCGCTCAGCTCTATCATTTTTTTGTCATGCATGTCACGAACAATGCCAAGACCGATCAGGAGCGCCGCTGCATCTGGTTCAGCATCCCAGCCGTTTTGCTCAGCGAATTCCCCTTCAAGCTCACCTGCACGCAAACCGTCTTCTTCTGTGAAGTCTGCCTTCGCATACAAAGCATCCTTCTCTTTCATGATGGAATACAGACGACTATGACCCATAATTACCGTTTCGAGAACCGGATACTCATCATATTCAAAGTGGTTTTGCTTCAAAACGGCCATACGTTCGCCCGGGGTGATGTGCACCTCTCCCGAGTTGGCTTCAATCTCACCAGACAAAATTTTCAAGAATGTTGATTTGCCGGCTCCGTTGGCGCCGATCAGGCCGTAACAGTTCCCTGGCGTGAATTTGATATTTACATCTTCAAAAAGTGCACGTTTTCCGTAGCGGAGCGTGATGCCGCTTGTACTGATCATTAAGCATACCATCCTTTATTGGTTAATCTGCATACTGCATGAATAGCAAGTTGCGTAAATCATGGATTCAATATCCCGATGCCTATTCTGGCACCATATTATAACACAAAAAAGCGGCAAATTCGAAAATTGGCCGCTTTTTACTTATTAAAGATTTGGTAAATACACTGTTCATGCAGGCATATCCCTACATTAACATATTTGGCTCACTTTTGTTAGCCCCGTTTACCTTCCTCGTGGTGAATGCGGAGTGTCTCGCCATGACCAAGCACCCGAATCCGCTCTTTACCAATGCCTAGCCGTTCACGTTCGGCTTCCAGCCGATCCAGCGCTTCCTTGGGCGTATCATCCGCCAGCTTGAATGTGCCGTAATGCATTGGCACCATGAGCTGTGAGCCGGATTCAACGAACCCCTGCAGCGCTTCTTCGGGTGTCACATGCTGAGAAGTCATGAACCATTCCGGATCGTAGGCACCGATGGGCATCAGGGTAACACCAATGTCAAAGCGTTCTCCAATTGTTTTAAAACCCTGGAAGTAACCTGTATCACCCACAAAATACAACACAGGCGGACCGCCTGATGTTTTGGATGTATCGTTCTTCCCTGATTCCGTGGATGATTCATCCTGATTGCTCGTTGTTGCAGCACTTTCCGCTGCTGAAGTCGTTGCCGAATGATGCGATTCCAATACATAACCGCCCCAATGGGACGTATTGGTGTCAAACAACGTTCGGCGCGTCCAGTGCTGTGCAGGAACAAAAGTTATTTTGACTCCGCCAAGTGTCATATGATCCCACCATTTCATCTCCTGGCATCGATGGAATCCTTTGCGAATCATCTTGCGCTTGAGACCATCGGGTACGATCAGCAACGTCTTGGCTGTAATCAGCTTACGCAAGGAAGCCAGATGCAGATGATCATAGTGGGAATGGGATATCAGAATCACATCCAACGGTGGAATATCCTGAATCGGAATGCCGGGGGCACCGAGCCTTCGTTGAAATCCCATTTTTTCGGCCCACACCGGGTCAGTCACGATGTTCAATCCATAATATTGAATGAAAAACGTGGAGTGTCCAATCCAGGTAATACTTGTGTCATCCCGGTTGGCATGCAGATAATCCAGTTCAGGCGGGTGTTTGGGCACGGTGTAGGAGTAGTCCTTCACTTTGCTCCGCCGTTGCTCCCTCCATTGTTTGAATTCCTTCAGCGTTTTGTCCGTACTTACATTATCGATATTGTTATAACGGATTTTCGGCATGAAAGGGCCCTCCTCCCTTCCTCATTTCTTAACAACAGATTACCCCAAACGGGAATGGACGTACCAACCAATCAATCCTTTGGGTTCTTATATACGGCCAGATATATAAACAGAAAGACAATAGCAGCCGCAATGATCAGTGGAGGGGCGTACATAATGGTGAATGTCTCAAAAAAGCTCAATCCGGTTATACCGGGTATCCCCGTGACTCCCTCAGTAGTGACCATGAACAGACTCATCCTTTCTTTTTACCAGAATTACCGCGCACATAATTGGCATCAAACAGGAACAGCTTCATAATCAGCACAAGCGAAGGAATGAGCACGAGTAACCCCAGACTAAACGCTGTAATGAGCGCAATCCCCATCGTGCGATTCGTAAAGCCGTCGTAAATATTGATGTAAGGATACAATATGTACGGAAGGTGAGATCGCCCGTAACCATACCAGGCAAAGGCAAACTGAAGCATGACAGCAACAAAACACCAACCCAGATATTTACTTCTCCACACCAGCGACACAGCAATGACAAAACAAATAAACGAAGCGATGAACATCCACGAAATATTTACCATCTGCTCAAAGTGTTCGGGATTCTGTTTGTTAATCTGCAGAAAAGCCAGAAAGCTTGCAAAAATGGTAGGCAAACTCCAGAGCAGCGCGTACTCTCGAAGTACCTCATATGCCGGCTCATCCCCCGCCCGTTTTGCATAATAGGAAAGAAACATCGCCGAGATGTACAGCACACTAACCAGTGCAAGCAAAACAACCGACCAGGTATAGGGATTCGTTAAAAATTCACGCCAGCGAAAAAACACCTGATCGCCCACCTCTTCAATGATCCCGCCTTCGGATATCGCCAAAATGGTGGAAAATACCGCCGGAATCAGCAATCCCGTCGCCCCGTACAATGCCATATAGATCCGGCTGTTCTGCCCATGATTGCCATAGGTATTGTAGGCGTAATACACGCCCCGGATCGCAAGCAGTACAATGGCCAAGGAACCTGGAACCAGCAAAGCCGTCCCGTAATAAAAGGCGCTGTCCGGATAAAACCCGACCAGTCCGACCACAAAAAAGATCAAAAATACATTCGTCACTTCCCACACAGGAGACAGGTAGCGCTGAATGATGTTATGAATTTTGTTCTCATGCCCGGTCAAAATGCTATAAAAGCTGAAGAACCCGGCGCCAAAATCAATCGACGCAACGATCAAGTAACCGAACAAAAACGTCCACAATATTGCGATGCCTGCAATTTCGAAACTCAATGCACGATCCCTCCTTCAAGCCCCAGAGACTCTAGTTCCTTCTCTGCTTCCTTGTTGCGGAACAGCTTGCTGAGTACCCGAATGCACGAGAAACACAGGATCAGATACAGCAAGATGAACAACACTAACATCCATCCTACCGAAGTTGACGTCGTGGCCGCTTCCGCCACCTTCATATATCCGCGTAAGATCCAAGGCTGCCTGCCCACTTCAGCGAACATCCACCCCAACTCGATCGCAATCATGGCCAGAGGCCCCAGCAAGACGATGCCAAGCAACAGCCATTTGGGGTATGGCTTACGCCCTGGCAACCAGCGCCGCAATACATATAACACAGGAATCATCAGGATGATTACTCCCGTTGTGACCTTCAGGTCGAACATATAATGAATGGACAGTGGTGGCCTCAGATCCGCCGGAAATTCTTCGAGACCTTTCACTTCCGTATCGGGACGATTCCCCGCCAAAATGCTAAGTGCATAGGGAATCTCAATCGCGTATTTCACTTCATTGTTCTCATCCAAAATACCCCCATAGACGAGCGGTGCCTTCTTCATTGTCTTGAAATGCCATTCTGCGGCAGCCAGCTTCTCCGGCTGATATTTCGCCAGAAATTTACCGGAGGAGTCTCCGATCATGACGGTGCTGATGGCAAATACGAGCGCAGATACCGTCGTGAGTTTCAGTGCTTTTTTGTAATACACATGATCCCGTCCCCGGAGCAAACTAAAGGCGGCTATCCCCGCCAGGATACCTGCACTCAGGGTGTAGGATGAGGCGAGTACATGGGACACCTTGGTTGGCGTCGCCGGATTCAACATCGCAGCAATTGGATGGATATCCTTCATGATGCCATTAATCAGGGTGAATCCCTGAGGCTGGTTCATGAAGGAGTTCACCGTTGTAATGAAAATCGCAGATGCAGATGAGCCGAGAGCTACCGGAATCAACAGCAGCATATGCGTATATTTCTTTTTGAAACGATCCCACGTATAGAGGTAAATCCCAAGAAAGATCGCCTCTATAAAAAAGGCAAACGTCTCCATGAATAGCGGCAGGGCGATTGCCTGACCTGCTACCCGCATAAACATCGGCCACAGCAGACTGAGCTGTAATCCGATCGAGGTGCCTGTAACAACGCCAACGGCAACGGTGATGACAAAACCTCGCGCCCACCGGCGTGCCAGCAAGGTGTAATGCATATCATTGGTTCGGAGTCCTCGCCACTCGGCCAAGGCAATCATAAGTGGAACACCTACACCGATAGAGGCAAAAATAATGTGTACAAACAGGGTAAGGCCGGTTAGTATCCGGCTGAGCAAAACAGGGTCCAGGGATGACATGGTTACACTCCTCTTTCACATAATCGTTATGTACGACAGCAGTTCCTCTGCTTGAACATGTATCTCAATAACTCATGATTCGGATGATGCTCTTCACAACGGCATACAGCACAACCACAGCTGCAACCAGACAGACGATAATGAGTGTTTTCTCTTGTTTACGGAACATATACCTGCCGTCCTCCTTTTGCATGGGATGCAAATTATGGCTCTATAGACAGTTTGCAAAAGAAGTTGTTTTTTTATCCGGGGAAATTGAAAAACAAAAAAAAGCCTTTCCCCTTATCACGCTCACGCGCTGAAGGGCAAAGGCTCTATCCGTAGGTCTCGTACATAAACATTATTCATAAAAAAAGTGGAATACATTTCTTCATTCTTCATTAAATTCAGACCAATACGTCCTGCTTGGGCAGTCGAACCTTGAAGGTACTTCCTTTGTGCGGTGCAGATATAAAAGTCAGCGTACCCTTGTGATCCTCTACAATTTTACGGGAAATGTACAAGCCAATTCCTGTTCCACCAATCTGCCGATGATCCGAATTATCGACCCGATAGAATTTATTAAACAGCATGTCCTTCTCTTGCTCCGCAATACCTATTCCGTAATCACGCACATCAAGACATAACCATTCCTCTTCTTCCCATAACGTAATATCAATACGATCGGCTCCCGGAGAATACTTGACTGCATTGCCCACCAGATTATGTAGAACCTGAACCATCCTGTTCTGGTCAGCATAAGCAAAAAAGTCTCCATTAAACGTATGCACGTAGATACGTTGGGCAGACTTCATATTCCACTGTTCGGCAACCCCTTCTACCAACTCAACCAGCGGTACATACGTCATGTGGTAAGTCATACCTTCGTTGTCGAGACGTTGAATATCCAGTACATCATCGAGCAAACTGCTCAGCCGCTTGCCCTCCGAAGAGATGGTCTGCATGAATTCCCGCTGCTGAGCTGCCGGAAGGTCATACATCATCATGAGTTCCACATACCCCATTATGGTGGCTACAGGCGTTCGAAGCTCATGAGATACCACACTGATCAACTCATTTTTCATTCGATCCAGCCGTTCTTCTCCTGTCCGGTCACGGAACACCAGCAGAAACCCATGGTTTTTACCCGGGACATCCATCTGCTTCATGTACAAGGAAAATACACTTTTATCCACATTATTGAATATAAATTCGGTCTCGATAAACGCCGTTTCTCCATTCAGGAATGCTCTCGTCTGTTCCATCAGATTGAAGTTGTCCGTTAATACCATCGTATCAATCGCCTGCGCCAAATCCTCAATGGATCTTCCCATAAAATCACCCAAACCAAACATCTCTTCTATCCTTCGGTTGACGATGGTTATGGTCCCTGATCGATCAGACATCACGAGCCCTTCTCGTACGGATTCAATAAATTGCTCACTGATATCTCGCTGTTCCTGGATCGCAATCTTCTCATTGAACAACTCCGAGTTCAGCTTCTCCAGCGCAAGGGCATGACGTACACGATCTTCTTCTGCTCTGGTCCGCTCCGTAATATCCTTAATAAACAGGTTATATAATGTCTCATTTTTGCCCAACTGGATCTCAACAATTTTGTACTCAATCGGAAATACGGAACCATCCCGCCGGATACCTGAAATTTCTTCAACGATGGTGTATCTTTTACCTTCGACATATTCAAATCGCTCCAGCAAATTCTTGATCTCCTTGCAGCTGGCCCCTTGAAAAAGAGATGGTGCTTCCTTGTGCACGAGCACTTCTTCCCGACGCAATCCAAACATTCTTTCAGCCTCTGGATTAAACTCAACGATCAGCCCATTGGAGTCCACAGCGATAATCGCATCAATAGAGGATTCAATAATGGCACGTTTGACCTCTTCACTATTCTTGAGTTCCTTGGTACGCTCAATAACCCTGTCCTCCAGCGTTAACTTGTCGTGACGAATCTGTTCGAATTGTTCCAGCAGCACATCGGCCATTTTGCGCAAATTACCAATCAGGATCTGTACTTCGGTTACATGGCTGGTTGGCCACTCCATCTTCCCATTTCGAAACAGCAGTCTCGGAAGAGAGCCTGTCATTCGGGTCAGTCTTAACAACGGGCTAACAACCTTACTGCTGAGAGGAGCCGCTACGATCATGGAAGCCACGATGATGATGAACAGGGATTGCAGCGTGGTCAGATAAATGGATTCGATTCGGGGGTAATACTCGGACGAGTCAGTCACAATGAATACCCGATAAGGTGTTAACCTTGTCATTTCTGCTTCATAGATAAAAGAGGCTTGTTTCCAATGATTCAATACATCGCTGTAATGGATATTTGCGGAACTTAACAGAATGAGGTTATCCTTCGACTTCAGAAGACGGAATCTGTCCATGTCCAGATACTCGCCCACCTGTAGTGTATTCAAACCAGAAGCAACGACTGTATCATTGCGATTCAGCAGAATCACATTCACACCCAGTAGATGATGATAACGCGCCATATTCTGATCCATATTCTCAGAGGTAACGTACTCTTCATCAAGATCCTGAACAACCGCGGTTGCTGCATATTTCATATCACGTAATATGGCATCATTCATTTGACCCAATTGTCTGCGGCTATCTGCGGATAACAGTACGAGAGAAACAAATACCACAAAGGCGACTACGTATTTAAACGCAATTCTTGTTAGTGGAATGGTTCCCATGCGTTTTGACTTGTGTTCACCCGTGGTGATCCAAAAATCAACTACAATTCCCGCAATCAGCGCATTCACCATACCAATCACAGCAATATACATATACTCATACTTCAAATCGTCTATATTTAGACCCAACATAAAATGCCCGCCATAGATAACAGGAAGTAACATCACTACCCAAAAGACAGCATTAGCCTTGATTAAGCTGCCATTCTTCCAGCGGATCTGCCAACCGAGCATCCAAATTAATTCCATGAAGTGGGCAAGCATGACAGTTAAATTGTGCGGCACAATGCCGACAAAGACGGTATTCAGGAGATGGATAACTGTAAGGGTGACAAATCCATAGATGGCCCCATGCAAACGAAGAGCAATGAGTGCTGCCGCGCTACCAATCATAAACTGTACACCATAGAATAAAGTAAACGGAAAAATAGTGCTTAGTGAGCCCAGAATGATCAGAATGCTGGTCCCAATCCAGGGTATTCTCAGCTTCAACACGACCCAATCCAGCATTTGTCTTGCCTTTATACGATCCATAAGCAATTGCCCTCATGGATCATTTTTTCTTCTGTTTTCAACAACAACGTTGGTTCCCCCTATAAACTTAAGCGGATACAATATTACTTTTTTCCCCTTAACTCGTTCTGATCCATTATACTGTAATTAATACTTGGTGTAGCTTTGGGAAATTCTGATTGATCGGCAACCAAACTGCATTCATGCTAGAATATTGAAGTTCATTCAAAAAGCGTATTCTTTCTCTACATATACATCCTATATTTTGGGATAGAAACATTAAAAAATTTGCGGCATTTATTCGCAATTCACCTTGTTTTTTTAGCATTTTCTTAACATATTATTTTCACCAGGAGTGTGACCCTATGACTATCAAAGTACTTCTTATAGAAGATGAGAAAAATCTGGCCGACATGATTGCTTTCTTTCTTGAGGAGGAAGGATACATCACTGAACGGGTTCATCATGCCCGCGAGGCACTTCAACTGTTTCCACAATTCCAGCCGGATATTGTTGTAACGGATCTCATGCTTCCTGAAATGGATGGAAATGATCTCGTAGAAGCCTTTCGCCAGCACTCCACTGTGCCCATTCTGATGATCTCGGCAAGTACCATGCTAAATGATCGACTGCGCGCATTGCATAATGGTGCGGATGACTTTCTGTGCAAACCATTTAGTTTGAAAGAGTTGGATGCCCGGATTAAAGCACTGCTGCGAAGATCAATCATTTCCTATCAGGATAAACCGGTAAAAGAAGACAAGCAGGCAGAGGTTACTGGACATGTGAATGTGAATGAGTACAGAAGAACCCTGTTTGTGGATGGCGTTGAAATCGAGGTCACTCATATTGAGTTTGAGATTATGAAGGAATTGTACCGCAATCCGGGTAAAGTGTTCACCCGCAATGAACTGATGGATCGGATCAAAGGCTCCGAACGCGCCTATCTGGATCGTACCATTGATGTTCATATCTCAAGTCTACGTAAAAAAATTGAGCCTGACCCCAAGAACCCACGTTATATTAAAACGGTTTGGGGAACAGGCTATAAATATGTGATCTAATACGATCGTAACGATTAAAAAGTTAAACATTCTTTGGCCATATCTCTCTTTTATCTCATGGATAAGATGGGTGGTATGGCTATTTTTGAGTTATGGATAGACGAAGAATGAAACCAATTTTCCATATCCTTGATTAGTTGATTCGGGTCTTGCTCGTTCCAGAGAATCATCTTCATCTCACCCGTACCTGTAATTTCTTGCAGGTGACGCTTACGAATAAGGGATTGGAAATCCGTAATGACTAGTAACGGAAGTTGTGGCATAAAAGCCCGAATGGCATTTGCTGCTGACACCGCTTCTTCGGCAATCTGATAATCAACAATACAATAACGGGCATTTTCCCAACTTCCCCGATGTGTTTCTATCGCAGAACCAGATGTTGAGTCCTCAATCCAGTTCGTGAACAATTGAATAATATTCTCATATGCAATACGACGTTTTCCATCCGAGAGCACGGTAATGGGTTCCATAGGTATACCTCCAGTTGATTCTTATCTTTATTGTGCCAATTTTCGTTTAAAAATGTTTGTGCGTGAACATGAAAGAAGTGTTAACAAATTTCGCACTTCTTCACATTAAGTGTTAGACACGTCCACTTCACTTCTGGATGATTTCGCAGATTCCACACATTGATGTAAAATAGAGAAATACCCGTGTGGTTTAATTTACGGGAAGTTAAAGATGAATCTGGTACTATAGGAGGTTACATTGATGAATATTGTTTCCATTGAACCAACACCGAGTCCAAATACGATGATGTTACATCTCGATGAACGTCTGGAGGACGGAATTCGCAAAACATATACACTGGACAACGAACGATCTGCTCCGGCGTTCATTCGCCAGATGCTTCATATTCCCGGTGTAAAGAGTGTGTTCCACACAACAGACTTTGTGGCACTTGATCGTAAAGGGAATGCCGACTGGTCCGTTATCTTGGGCGAAGTCCAAAATCGCCTTGGACAGCACGGCATTGATCTGGACTGGATTGAATCCGAAGATGGTTCAGGCGAGCACTTCGGAGAAGCACAGGTATTTGTACAATTCTTCCGAGGTGTACCGATGCAAATTAGGGTCAAGGCCGGGGTCAAGGAAGAACGAATTTCGTTGTCAGACCGCTTTGTCAAAGCCGTAACAGAAGTCGCCAGTGCAACAATGATCAAAGAACGCAAACTGAGTGATTACGGTGTTCGATATGGTGAATTGCCTGATATTGCACGTGAAGTCGAGCAGGAATTGGAAGCCGCTTACCCGCCGGAACGGCTAGAGCAAGTCATTAAACAGGCCATTGAACATGGTACCAAATCCGAAGAGTTCGTCGAGCGCCGCCGTGAATTGGATGGAGCCGAACTTGAAGAGGCTCTGCGAAACGAAGACTGGAATGTTCGCTATGCGGCATTTGACAGCATGGAGCCTACGGCAGAAAGACTGCCTCTCGTAGCCCATGCCTTGCATGACAACAAAATGCAGATACGTCGCTTGGCTGTCGTATACCTGGGTGACATTCGTACACCGGAAGCGATGGAACTGCTGTATGAAGCACTTCAGGACAGTTCTCCTGCGGTACGCCGGACTGCCGGGGATACCTTGTCGGATATCGGTGATCCTGCCGCCACTCCAGCCATGACAGCTACGTTATCCGATAAAAGTAAACTTGTACGCTGGCGTGCAGCACGTTTTCTCTATGAGGTCGGAACTGAAGAAGCAGAGCAAGCGTTGCGCGTTGCAGCCGATGATCCTGAATTTGAAGTCAGCCTGCAGGCCAAGATGGCTCTGGAGCGGATCGAATCGGGCGAACAGGCTGCTGGAACGGTATGGCAGCAGATGGCTGGCCGTAATAAAAAAGAGGAATAGTCGTCTCTCAGACCTCACATCCAACAATTGTTATTGCACTGGAAAACCATGCGCGTTATACTGATTGTCTGTTTACTAAACAGGACACACGGTGTTAAGTTGTGTTGTTCATAATTTCATAGACAATAGATACACCTCATCCATTGATGGTGAGGTAGAGGTCGCGGGTGCGATCAGTACGCTGATGGAGGCGCTAAGGAGCCGCTTATGAGATCAGCCGAAAGGTGTACCCGCCGAAGCTCGCTGGACGTTCCTTATACGGTCCAGTGAGCTGGGGCTGCTGTCGAAAGGCGCAGAACTGTCACGGAAGTACATTTCCTTTATATAAAGGTATGAATTCTTCTGTGTTGAGCTATCTTAATCATCTGGGACATGGTGCGGACATTGAAATATTAAAGACCGCAGGCTGATGCCTGTGGTCTTTTTGTTTTTATGAATTCAAGTATCGCAAACATCAGTATATCGAATGAAGGAGTGTTCCCATGCAAGACCGCAATAACCCAACAACAACTGGACCTTCCCTGAAAAAAGGATTACGCGCACGCCATATGACGATGATCGCCCTCGGTGGCTCAATTGGTACCGGGCTGTTTCTCGCAAGTGGTACCGCCATCTCAACCGCAGGCCCTGGTGGAGCATTAATTGCCTATGTGGCCGTTGGCATCATGGTTTATTTCCTAATGACCAGCCTTGGTGAGCTTGCTACCTTTATGCCGGACTCCGGTTCATTTAATACGTATGCCGCACGTTTTGTCGATCCTGCTCTCGGGTTCGCCATGGGCTGGAACTTTTGGTACAACTGGGCGGTAACCATTGCAGCAGAGCTTGCTGCCGCTACTGTACTCATTAAATACTGGTTCCCCGACAGTTCATCCATGTTATGGAGCTTATTGTTCCTCGTGCTGATCTTTTCCTTGAACGTGTTGTCCGTTAAAGGTTATGGAGAGTCCGAGTACTGGTTCGCCATTATCAAAGTCGCTACTGTTATCATCTTCCTGGCCGTTGGTGTGCTCATGATCTTTGGTATTATGGGCGGAGAAGCCGTTGGTTTCAGCAACTTCACCATCGGTGATGCGCCCATCCATGGCGGATTCTTCGCTGTGCTTGGTGTGTTCATGGCTGCTGGATTCTCATTTCAAGGTACCGAGCTTATCGGAGTAGCTGCCGGTGAAAGTGAAAACCCGCGCGAGAATGTCCCTCGTGCAATTCGTCAGGTATTTTGGCGCATTCTGATTTTTTACATTTTGGCGATTACCGTGATCAGTTTGATCATCCCGTATACTCATCCGAATCTGCTCAAAGGTGACCTGGAAAATATCGGTGTCAGCCCGTTCACACTGGTGTTTGAGAAAGCTGGCCTCGCCATTGCGGCTTCCGTCATGAATGCCGTTATTCTGACTTCTGTACTCTCTGCCGGTAACTCAGGCATGTACGCTTCGAGCCGTGTTCTCTATGCCCTTGCCCGTGACGGTAAAGCCCCTCGTTTCTTGGGCAAGTTGAACAAAAAGGGTATTCCAATGAATGCACTTTTGCTTACAACAGCCGTTGGTATGTTGGCATTCCTTGCCTCGCTGTTCGGTGATGGGATTGTGTACACGTGGTTGCTGAATGCATCCGGTATGTGTGGTTTTATCACTTGGCTGGGTATCGCTATCAGTCATTATCGCTTCCGTCGTGCATACGTTGCACAAGGCAGGGATCTGAGCGATCTGCCTTACCGTGCACGCTGGTTCCCGTTTGGTCCGATCTTTGCCTTTGTCCTGTGTATCATCGTGATCATCGGACAGAACTATCAGGCATTCACGGGTGATCAGATCGACTGGAGTGGAGCCATCGTTGCCTACTTGAGCGTACCCCTGTTCCTGGTGTTGTGGCTCGGTTACAAATGGATCAAAAAGACCAAAGTGGTGCCGCTGCAGGAATGTGATTTCACACCTACCGATTCACCAACTGGTAAGCACTAACGAAGCAATATTTACACTTGCCACTTCGATGACAGAATAACCTTCCGATCGCTGTTATCCCCAGATTTTTTGATTCACTTTTACAAAGGTGAAAATCTGGTGATAAAGGCGCAGCGTATGCTTACGAAGTAGCTTTCTTGCAGAAAGCTTTTAGCTTCGCTTCTTCACGTTATTTCTGTCCTCTACGTTCTCATGTAAATGGTTAGTTTAACTTATACAGCTGATACGATTTAACTTCATATAAAAAAAACCTCCCCGTGGCGTTGCAGTCTTCCTACTGTAGCGAAACGGGGAGGTTTTGTTTGGATCGGCTTCCCCCTTCGAACATTTCTGTACGTCCTTTCGTCCCTGTCCATATTTTGTATAGGTCGGTAAGTAAAATAGAGAAAGGTATACTATTTTTCTTGGACAACGGGAGTTGATGTATAATGAAAAAATTCTCTATTCTGCTCGTTCTACTGGGCATCCTGATCATCAGCTTTCCTTTCCTGCGGGAAACGTATTATGACTGGCAGCAAACCCGTGTCATGAACGATCTGGAGCAATTGCAAAACGGCTTGTCTAAGCTTAATCACTCCTTCGAACAAGGCATGCAGGACGCAGCTTCCGCCGAGCCGACTACTGACAATACAGCTACAGTGCAAGAGCTCTCTTCGGATACGTTAGGGATACTATCAATTGACAAGATTGATGTCCGCTTACCGATTCTGGAGGGTGCAACGGAGGCTAACATGAAGGTAGCTGCAACCCATCTTGTTGAAACCACTAGTATCGGGAACAAAGGTAATGCTGCCATAGCCGCTCATCGCGCCCACAAAAAAGGACGACTATTCAATCGTCTGGGAGAACTCCAGATTGGTGATTCAATGGAAGTCACCCTGGCAGATCGAACGATTATCCAATACAAGGTAGATCAGATATCCGTTGTGGAGCCAACTGACTTATCTGTGCTGGAGGATCCCGGGCTTGGACAGGTCCTTACCTTGATTACCTGTGATCCACTCGTCAATCCAACACATCGCCTAATTGTAAGAGCTATTGCAGTGAAACCAAATGTTACGGGGACCTGATCCTCCCTAAATATCACCAAAAAATACCCTCTAGCATATTCACACGTCGACGCTAAGTCTTCGTAGTGATTGCTAAAGGGTATTTCTATCTCACACGATGAATTTTAGATACTGCGTGTTTCGATCTAGCGATGAAGCTGTTGTCTGCGGCGGAAGTACATGAATCCCGCGCTACCTAGCGCCATCAGCATCATGCCCACAGCAGTGTAAGCCATTGTGCTCTCTTCACCTGTTTGTGGCAGCATTCCCTGAGATCCAGAATTTCCGTTTGGCTGTGATGCAGAATTTCCATTGCCCTGTGATCCATCTGTATCCGTTCCAGCAGGAGGTGCAAGTGCACCATCCCCATCAGGTGCATCTGTATCCCCAACTGGAGGTGCAGTATCGTCACCGTTGGAATCGCCTGGTGTCGGTGTCACTACCCCGGAATCTTCATCTGTCGGACTTTCGCTTCCTCCCCCAGACTCTGTAGGTTCAGTTACAACCGTGCCTGGAACCGACGGATTTGGTTTTCCTGGTTCCGGAGTTACTGGTTTCTCTGGATCTGGTGTTACACCCGTAGTAGGTGTTCCCGGATTATAAGGTCCACTAGACCCACCACCCGATACCGGGATAGCTTGATTCGTTTTTTCCACAACTACAGCTTCGGTTTGTATGTTCGTAATTTCAAATGGTACGGGTGTTGTTTCCAACATGTATCCGTTAGGCGCTTTTATTTCAACCAACTGATATTTATTGATATCCAAGCCTTCAAGTACAATTTCACCTTGTTGATTGGTTGTCAGTGAAGCTTCATCTAGACCTGTTACCTTGTGGAATTCCCAATTCCCATTTGCATCCATCAATGCAGTTTGAGCTCGTAATTCAAATACAGCTCCTTGAAGGTGCTGAGTTCGGCCCGCATTGGTTTTAATCAATTTAACAGAACGATCATTTTTTTTATTTTCAATGGTTATTTGAGTTTCCGGTTTGATAATAGATACAAGGGTCTCCGGCTGTTCAATAACAAAGCCTTCTGCCTTGGTCTCTAACAATGTATATGAACCATAGTCCAAACCATCGAATTCAATGACCCCATTTAGGTCGGTTACTTTTGTATCGATGACAATGTTGGAACGATCACGCAATTCGAATTCAATTCCGCTTAATACGGACTTATCCTTGGCATTTACTTTGGTAACGACAAGTTTACCACCTGCACCCATTGCATTAGACTTCGTCAATGTAATACTCTCCGTCTGATTCTCTACAATCGTAAACGGAATTGGTGTAGCATCCAATTGATAAAACTCAGGTGCCGCGACTTCTACCAGCTCATAATCCCCTGGCGACAGTCCACCTTTGGCGATCTTCCCATCTTCCCCTGTCGTTAACTCATCGATTTTCTCTCGCGTTGCGCCGTCCTTGGAGTACAATTCGAAAGTTGCACCCTTAAGTGTCTTGGAGGAGTCCATCGCATCTACCTTGGTTAATTCAAACCCTTGACGAATCTTTTTATTTTCAATTTCAAAAGCGATATCCGCATCCTTGAATTCAATCGTTTTACCTGAGGCAGAGCCATATTCAGGATCAACCAAATATCCTGCCGGTGCAGATAATTCTTTTAACTTATAAGGTATACCGTTGGTTAGATTGTTTAATCGATAGTTTCTGGAGCTTTCAACCACACCATTCTCGTCCGTTGGGTTCAATGTTTCCAGAAGCGTAGTTCCAGACGCATTATAGATTGCAAATATTGCACCCTCCAGCGGAACTCCTGCATCACTGACTTTGTGAATTTTGATTTTGCCCAGACCTGTAGAGGCTCCTCCACCTGCTCCAGCCAAGGAAACTTTGATTCCCGACTGATTACCTTCCCCGATTACCGAGGAAGATTGGCCTGCAAATTCAACCTTATTCTCAATTCGGGCGCCATGATCGGCATTAATATAAGACTGATATTCCAAAATGAATGCAGTATGGATATCTTTCTTGAAGGTGAAGGTAAATGTATTGCCCTCCACGTCCAATTCATAATCAGCCGGATCAACAAGTCCAGCTTTGGTGGATACATTGCCTGAATTGTTGGCAGGTAAATTGGTTGCATATAATTTCAATGAATCAGCCAATAAAATCTGGTTCTCTGACAAGGTATCTGTTAATTGGTTACCCGCAGGAATGAAAGATTGACTTGGATTGATATTTACCGTCCATGATGCTTTATCCGTTGTACCTTCTTGCTTCCCTGTTTTGCGCACGTATACACCACCGTTGGCAGGTGTAACACTGGCTGATCTATTAAATCGTATTGCACCACCCTCACCATCCGTCAGAACAGCCTGGTTGGCATATGCGCCTGCGACAGAATATGGTCCATCCAGACTTGTTTGGTACTGAATGCGATAAGCCATTTTGCCCATGTTACCCAGATCCAACGCAAAACCCTTACCGTCCGGGTTCAACTGGAATTGACCAGGTGTGAGCAGAACCTCGCTACCTACAGCAGTAACATTATTGGCTCCCTGCAACTCTAACTCATGAACTTTCAATGAGCCGTCTACGAAAGATTGGTTTCCAGTGTAAGCATCCTTAAGGATTGCATCCTGAATATCAAACAAATTGTAGTTTACATCGATTGTCCAGGTGATCTTTTTATCTTTGGCGCTATATTCACCCTTTTTGTTACCATTTTGAATCGTGTAGTCTTGCGGTTTGACCGCAGCAGTTTTGGTAATCGCAGTCTGTTTTACATCAGACTCTTCCCAATCGATCTTGGCTGAGTTGCGATATTCATCATTCGTTGGCATACCCGCTGTGGGATCAAAGCTTGTCTTATAAGTAATAACATGCTCCGTACTGAGCGTTACGCCGTCCTTCAAGCGAAGTGAGAATCCTTTTTCATACGTTGGATCAGCCGGGTCTGGAGTCAGTTCAAAGTCCTCTTTGTTAACACCACTTACTTGAAGACTACCCGGAATCAGTTTCATATGTCTGCCTTCGTAATTGTCGGTGATGACGATATCCGTCATGTCCTGCAAATCACGGTTCAAAACAATCTGCCATTCGATTTCTTTTGTGTTGAAGTTTTCACTTTTTACACTCTTTGCAAAAATGACTTCCTGAACGTCTCTTCGGCCTGTTTTGGAAGTACCATCATACATGTTCACTGTGTTCGTAATGGTGTCGTTTGTATAAACACGATGAATAGATTGAGTATCATATTCGATCTCATAGGCCTTTGTAATATCGTTCTTAAAATGTAATTTGAATCCATCATCGAACCCTGTACCCATCGCTTCGAGTGTGTATTCATTCGGATTGATCAGTGTTCTATTCGAAGCCGCCCCACTTGCATTAATGTCCACTTGATACACTTTGACGGAATTGTTGATCAGTTGCTGTTTTGCCGTATCAAAGCGGTCTTCAATCCATGCATTCGTTTGCATAATTTCTTGCTGATTGTAGTTATATTGCACTTTCCATGTGACCGTCTGTGTCACCGGATCATACGCACTATCTTGCCCTGATTTGTTCAAAGGCTCATTAAAACTCACACGAACTCGGCCAATATCTGTTTCGTTGTGCTCACTCTGATCCGTTGTAAGCGCAACCTGGTTTTGATACTCCACGTTGGTGAACGGAGCAGTGGTTGGTGCTTTAACACTTGTTGTATAGGTTACACGATAGGCCTTATCTGTGTCTCCCAATTGAATTGGAAACTGTGGTTCCGTTTGAACTACTGGGCCTTCTTTTACAGATCCATTCAATTGCACTTCCAATTCGCGAATTTCGATATTGCCCTTGAGCTCCAGCTCTGCTGGGAACGTGTCTGCAAGAACAGCATTTTTCATTGCCTTCTCGCCTTGGTTAAAATCTACGGTCCATTTAATTTCATCCGAGTTGAAGTTATTTTTGTTTGCGCTTCCCGATTTCTTCAACTTATCTACGGCTGTGTTGGCAAAATGCACATCAATGATGCCCTGCCCCACGGAACTAAAGTCTATCTGTTGTTTCAAGCCATCTTCCATCTTGCTCTCATCGAACTTGATCCACACGTAGAAGTTACCTTCCAGCTTCGCATGCTCGATCAGTTCATTAAAGGTAAAGATGATTGTGCCATCTGGATTCACCACATACTCCCCAACACCGCCATCCAGATTACCCTTAAGCTGCGATCCGATGATGAATTTATCGGGCAAGTTAAAGGTGAACGTAGAGCCATCGCTGTAGTTGTGGTTGTCATCTGCAAGTCCCCATGTAAAGACTACAGCCACCTCATCCTGAATGCGTGGTCGAATATCTTTGATCATATCTCCTCTGACTTCAATCGTGCCATTCCCGTTGTCTTCTGGTGCCTGATTGTACATCTGCACACTGGTAATCAATTGATCTGTAATTACCGGACCTGCAGCTGCCATTGCTAAACTGCTCTGGTTGAGGTTTCCCTCCCCCTCTTCTTCCGGAGTGGCAGCAACGTCAACGTTGTTGACCTCTTCCGAATCTGCCAAACCTTCTTCTGATGCTGTATCGCTGATTGCACTGGCTGGCAAATTAGTTAATTCATCCTGAGCATGCATTGTTGGTATAAATATCCAACCCTGCATCATTTGCGTGACCAGTAACAGAGCAATGATCACTATGCTCACTTTTTTCCTCATTGTTTGCATATCCTCCTCGTACGTAGTGTTGGCATACGCCGAAGATTAGAATAGCAAAGCGACATATACAAAAAATAGACAACACCAAAATCCTCGTTTTTGAACACAAAATTGAACGCAAAATTGAACGCAAAAAAGGATACTCCTCAATCGGAGCATCCTGTTCAAACGGTTGTTACAGTGTCCAGTTAATTTTGACGCGCAGATCCGTAGTACCTTCCATTTTGGATACATAATAAGATATCGATTTCATGCCAAGCTGGTACAAATCCTGCAAATCTTCAATCAGTCCAGCCTCCGTACCCTTGTACCTGAACGTGAGCGAGGTTCCGCCTTCCTTCAGCTTACTCTGAACTTTGGTCTTCAGCGCAGCATGGCCTTTAACGGCATCCTGTTCGTCATACAGTGAATAGTCCAGAGCATGGTACAGCTTCTGATATGCGGCTTTTTTGCTATCTCCGGCCTTCACCAGCTTTAATAAAGCTTCTCGATATGGGGCTGGCGCAGCGGGGTACTTGCTTTTGCCTGTCCAGATATGGTCACGTGCCATCTCATCATCACTCAGCAAATAATAGCTGTGGCTAACCTTACCTTTGCGGTCAGGGGTAGGATCATCCCAAGTGGTGTCCATGTGATACCACTTGCCGTCCAGGTTCACGATATTCCAGGCATGAAGCTGCCCCCCTGCTGTACCTTCCACAATCCGGTTATCGATACCTACTCGCTCCAGCATCCGATAAGCCAGCAATGAATATCCCTGACAGACGGTACTGCCTGTAACAAGCCCGTCGTAGGCCGTATATTTCTTCAACGAAGTATCGTAGGAAAGGTTAAGTACAATCCAATCATGGATGACCTTGACCTTCTCATGATCCGTCATGCCTGGTTTGATGATTTCTTTCAACACGTTTGTGACTTTACGATTCACATAATCGGTCTGCTCCTTGGTCTCCCGATAGGAGAGAGTCACATGCACCTCAGCCGACACATTGGAGCCTTTATAATTAAATGCATAACTTTTAACGGTATATTGGATATAGGGGTCACTCTTCATTGCCTCATCGATGGAGGTTTGTAATTGTTTTTTGAGGCCTTTCACATTGCCTTTGTATGTAAAAACAAGTTCCTCCGTTCGCTGTGACATTGCGGTAAGCAAGGTCTGGCGCAAATCTGTTGCCGTGGATATATCTGATGTTCCTGATGCAGCATACAGTTGATCCAGATCAACCGTACGTGGTAACGCTACAGCAATCAGACAGCCTGCCAGCAGTATGGTGATAATTCGTTTCCCGTTCTTACCCATGAAAGGAACCCACCCTTCTTTGCAAAGTTCTCACGCCCTATTGTATCACAAAAGGCTCTGTCGTCATTGTAGTTTTGTCAAAGCAAATCAAAAGAGACCTTCTATGGAAGGTCCCTTTGATATCTTTAGTTCATTGAATCACGATTACCTGTTATCTTCATCCTATGATTCGTTTGGTCACGATATGAGTGGTTCATCATCTAATACAGACGATTACCACTCATAAACGTATCTGTTTTACCTTGAAGCTTCGCCAACCGTTCCAATACCTGTGACGCTTCAGCTACCGTCACTTTGCGTGCAGGCATGAATCGTCCTTCAATCGAAGGAAGCAATCCCAGCTTCAGACTCAGGGAGACCGCTCCCTTACTTGTAACGGCACTGGCATCCGCAATGTTGGGAAGATCGGATGGCAACGTATAGAATCCGGCCAGCTTCTCATAGCGTAAAATACGTACAAGCAGCACTGCCAATTCTTCACGTGTCATCTCTTCCTGCGGATTCAAATTCTGTTCAGGGTCCGCTCCGGCAAGCCAGCGCTGATCGATTAATGCCCGAACTGCCTTATAATACGGGCTGTCAGGTTTCACATCAGCGTATAACTTGTCATCTCCGTCCCCACTGTAGTACAGATCCATATTTGGATTAATCGCTCTTGCCAGATAGTTAAACCAATCTCCTCGGGTGATCACACGATCCGGGAATACGCGTCCCTGCTCATCAGCAAGCAATACGCCATGCTGTGTCATATTGCGTAAAGCTGCTTCGGCCACATGACCCAAGATATCCGTAGGTTCGGCTTTGGTTGCAGAGCTTGTGTCCCCGTATAAAAGCTTCCACTCTCCTGTGTTCGCATCCAGCGCTTCATAGTTGCCATAGATCGAATTCTCATCACGTGTGGGCATATAAGCAAGGTTCACCCCCGCTGGGATGACTTGACCACCGTTCATACCATATCCGCCATAACGGGAATATGCGAGGATCAGCTTGAACTCCTCCAGATAGAGTGCCTTGGCCTCTTCATAACTGATGGCTGGCTTAACATCTGCTGGCAGTTGTTCAGGCGTTGCCGCAATACGTGTATAGAACTCGTTAATCGTCCCGTTGTTTAACACCTGTACTTGTGCCGTATCTTCCTTAACCGGAATTCCGTTCAGATAACGCTGGAACAAAAATGTGCGAGCATCATCCACCTCAATCACGTTAGCCAGTCGGAACTGCTCCGTTGCGTCTGGAACTAGCGCAATCACCGTGTCCATCGCCAGTTTCTCAGCCTGCTTCCGGGTTACCAATTTGCCTGCCTTCTCCTCAGCCGGCTTCTCCTGTTCCATCTCCGGACCCATTCGTTGCATCATCGTATAACTGTAGATCTGCCCGGTAACTGCATCTACCTGTGCTGAGATATCCCGCATGAACATATAGGACATATTGGCACTTCGATCGCTCCAGCTCAGACTCCACACCTGATTGTTCGGACTTGAGTAATATCCCTTGCCCAACTGGTTATGCTCCAGCTTATAACCCTTGGGAATATCAAAGTTTGTTGCGACCCGATTGGCGGCCTGCTGAACATTTAACCTCGTACCATTGGCCGGGACAAAAGGCGTTACATCACCTTTCAACTTCTTATCCTGCTGCAAAGAATCTTCATCTACAGCTTTACCTGTTAATGTATTAATCCGTTCCAACGTATTGGCTTCAATCGGAATGATACTGATATTTTTGGGTGTATATGCAAGGTAATACTGCTGACCCTGTTTGGAAGATAGACGATCTTTGGCGATATAAGCCAGCTCCACATCGAACTGTTCTTCAAACTGCTGTCTGGCCTTCTCTTCTGAAGTTGCCGGTTTCGATGAGGGATACTTGGCTTCAATAGTACCTCGGGAGTAACCTGTCACCAAACCACTTTCATCCACATTAATGTAGACTGTCTCTGCGTCAGTTAACAATCCATCATGTTTTAACTGGTACCCGTATCGGTACTCTGTTCTGCCAAACAATGACTCTTGTTCGATGGAAGAATACAGATCTCCAAGCGGAGCATATTCACTTTCCTTAAGACCTGGAATCGCTTGGTACAACAGTGCCACGGCCTTTTCTTCAGCTTGAGCTTTGGTTAACTTCACATCTGATTCCGAGACATGTTTATCCAGGATATCCGACGGCAAATGTACACTTAACACTTCCCCTGTGCCTGCATGTACAGTTCCACTGAATCCCGAAGTATGATTGCCTTGTGTAATCTGGAACCCGATCTCCCACGCCTTGTATTCTGGCGGTGGATAGGAATTAGGTGAATCGAATCGTGCAGATGAGATCGTTGCTTTTTTTAATAATGGAAATAATTTCAGTATATTTTCACTGGCTTGCCTGGATGAGATTTTCGCTCCCTCAGGCACGTCATTGCTCGTTGCGTCTAGTTGTTCATTTTCCCCCGTTGTCGCTGCGGTCGACTGCTCTGCTTGCGCGGCTGATGCACTGCCTGCAAAACCTGGTGTTTGCGAAGCAAGCAGCAGTGTTGCCATCGCTGCGGTTGTTGCTTTGGTTGCGAACATTTTCAAACGTAGATTAAACTTCCAATTCAAACTCAAATCTGGACCTCTCCCTTCAATTTCATACAAAGAAGCATAACAAATAACCTCGCATGAATATTGCCAGTCTATTCTATGATACCATAAGCTTCCTTTTTAATCGTCGTTTTCGGGGCAATTTTACAAATGTGAATTTCTGCATATTGCTAATAACAGCAAAAAAAACGCCAATTACGTTGGCGTTTCCTCTGTTAGCCTGCACTCTTATGTAGGCTGAATCTACATTGTCAACTACTCGCTTTAGACGAATCGTTCAACTTCGCCTGACCTTGGACATGGGTTTTCAAAAATGGAATAACGGTGTCCCAGAAGGCGGGATCTTCCTCGGAACAACTGTGTCCTCCGCTGTTGACCCATAGATGTTCAACAGGCGGATCGGCTTTGGACATAAAATATTCAAGCTCACTCGGGGGAATGAAATTATCTCCCTTGGAGTGCACCATAAGCATCGGCAGTTGCATCCCCCTGCGCCGTTCATTCAGCATGATCACCGGATCACGCTGACGATAAGATTTCAGAGATTCACCCAGTCGCCAGAACCAGATTCTCGGAATTAACTGGGCCAGTGGAAACAAGGGCAGACGCCGGCGTCTCAGCTCTGAACTGACGATTACCTCAAATTGCGATGGCATCGAGTCCGTAATCACTGCTGATACAGGAATTCCCTCCGTCACTGCAAGAATCGTACCCAGTCCACCCAAAGAATGTCCAAGTACTCCGATGGCATCCGCATCAATCTCTGGTCGTGCAGTCGTATACTGCAATGCCGCCAGCAGATCATCCCGGAACAGGTAGGCAGATGCAGCACGAACCGGATCACTGGCCCCATGACTACGCACATCATACATAAATAAGGCATATCCAGCTTCCCAGATCGGACGTGCGTAACGAAGAACACGGGAGCGATTGGAGCCCCAGCCATGTGCAATAATAACGAGCGGCCATGGGTTCGGAATGTCGGCTCTGGCCGGGATGAACCAGCCATGCACCCGACCTCCCCCACTGTCAAAGGTCACATCCTCAAATGGCATTGGGGGTATCAGTGTGATTGGAATCTTCTTGGGTGTCTGGCTCTTTACCGCTGCCTTCCATAAACCACCTGCCGTTACTGCGGCCACGGCGAGCATGCCGCCTATCATTGTTTTAGCTTTCACAGGGCATCTCTCCTCTCCGAATTCTGGCATACATCCATCATAAAACAATAGAATGAACGGCACGTTAAGCGACATGGGTTTTTATGATAAAGATTGATCCAACAATTAATCTAAAGGCACCTTCATATATATACCCAAGTATACATATCCCTCATCTGATGCTGGAATCCTAGGCTTCAGCTGCTTCCACAAATCTCCGTGCACATGCTGCAATCTGCTCATGATCTCCTGCCACAAGAGCTTCTCGTGGTAAAAGTGCACTTCCCAGACCCACTGCAGCAGCGCCTGCTGCGTAATAATCAGCAATATTCTCCAGTGTGGCACCACCTGTTGCCAGCAGTGGAATATGATTCAGTGGAGCTTTGATCTCCCGCAGATACGGTATGCCCAGGCTCGCCATCGGAAACAACTTCACAACTCGTGCTCCCGCTTCATGGGCAGCGACAATCTCCGTAGGTGTCATGGCTCCAGGCCAGATCTCGACACCATGTTCTACAGCATATTCAATGACAGACAGATCGACATTGGGAGACACCAGAAATTGTGCACCTGCAGCGACGGCTTCCTTCGCCATCTGCACATTCAGTACCGTACCCGCTCCAACATAAGCCTTTCCTTCATGCCGCTCACGCCAGTCTGCAATAATATCATGTGCTCCAGGTGTGTTCAGTGTGACTTCCATCAGCCGGATGCCACCACCTGTCATACCTTGTCCAGCTGTTACTGCCGCTTCGCGGCTTATACCGCGCACAATCGCGACCAGCCTCGACTCCAATAGTACTTCCGTCAAATTCATATCCAGTTCCCCTTGATTCATCAATTCGGCAGCCGAAGACAGGCAATCATCGTCACCGCTTTTCCGTTATTCATTATTGTAAAGCATATCCTCTCCTGGATGAAATCATTTGATCCAATATTCACTTCTTCCTTTTAAAAAGACATTGAATTCAACTTGGCTTTGTAGTTAACCTGAAGGAAACAAGGGCAATCGCCAACGCCAACAGCAGGACCATACCACCAATCCACCCCAAATTTTGAACGGAATTGTATTTCACAACTACACCTCCCAATCCGGCACCGAAAGTCATACCTATGTTCATTACTGCCGTATTGTAACTCAGGACTGTTTCAGAAGACTGTGGTCTCAATGTTATCAAATAGAACTGATTCGCGGGCGTTGTTATCCAGGCAGCTGTGCCCCAAATCATGATGGTCAGAAGAATACCTATTGTGGAACCTGCTGTGATGGGCAAAATAAAGAGGGCACCAGCATGAATAATCAAACTGATTGGAATCGTGCGAACAGGTCCCCATCGATCTACCGCATAGCCACCAAGACGGGAACCTATGAATGCAAATACACCCAATACAAGTAACGCCGTACTAATCATTTCTATTGAAAAATCGGCTACTGAACTTAAAAGTGGAGCGATATAAGCAAATACCATGGTGTAACCCAGAATCCAGAAAACAGTCGTTAATAATCCGGTGATAACCTTTTTATCTTTGATAATCAATAATTGTTGCTTCAGGGAGAGAGACGGGTTACCCTCCATTCGAGGAATAAATCTGTACAACAGCATGAAATTAATAAATGCGATAATTGCAATCATGATATAAACGTAGTGCCAATCCATGTAGGCAGCAATGAAGGTACCAATCGGCACTCCTAATACCAATGAAACGGTGAATCCTGTGATGACAGTTGCAATGGCACTACCCTGTTTGCCAGAAGGAGCTAGTCTTGCAGCATAGTTCGTGGCTAGGACAAAATATAGACCACCACTCATGGCCAATACGATGCGTGAGAACATAAGCATGCCAAAGTTCAAACTGAAGAATGCAATGATATTTCCCAAGATAAAAATAAGCATGGAATACAGAAGTACTTTTTTACGTTGTAACTTGGAAGTCAGCATGACCAGAGCCCAGGCTCCCAATGCATGAGATAGTGCATATACGGTGACCAATTGTCCCGCTAATGAGATCGAAACCTGTAAATCGCGGGCAATGATATCTAAAACACCAGATACGACAAATTCGGCTGTTCCCACAACAAAGGCTCCTAAAGCCAATAAATAGATAATAAATGAATTCATTTCAGTCTCCTTTATTCAAAAGAATAGTGTGTGAAATCTTCTGGATATATTCGTTTGTTGAGTTTTTTTAATAGATATAAAAGACAAATTATATCTATTAAAAAAACAAAAAAATACTTAATGCATCATTGATATTTTACCGGCAATCGAAGATAATTTTCGATTTTTAAACACTTCTTCCATCTGTCCTTCGGCAGTGATCATGGTTTCTTGAATTAAGCATCCCTGTTTATGATGACAACAATCAAACAGAGAGGTTGTACCCTCAATGGCCTGGATGATGTCCAAAAACGTAAGATCCTCCCACTTCTCCTGAAGTGTATACCCGCCATGGGCACCAGATGAAGAATGAATCATCCCCTCTTTCGTCAATTTGGTTAAAATCTTGGACAGATATGTGGGTGAAACATTCTGCCACTTTGAAAGTTGCTGCACACCCACAGGTTTATCTGAATTGGATGCCGCAAGAAAAAGCATCGTGTGCAGGGCGTAATTGGTAGCTTTGGAATACTTCATCATCTCATTCCTCCCTAATAAAAGACTTAATATATCTACAATAACTCCTTTAATGCAATTACGTCAATAACCCCCTCTCATAAAAGTGGCACATTGCGTCCACTCTTTTATCAGAGGAGGCTCTTGTTACAAACAACTGTTCCAGCAATATCTATACCTACAGTTCCAATCTATATGCATGCTTTAGGCATTTTCCAATACGTTATCCTTCTCCAAATCTTTAAAGTATCGATCGTTATATAACATGCTTGGATGTGTTGGATGATAGGCGAGTGCGATATCATTATGTTCCCGGGCCTTGGCACGGTTACCCATCCGGTCATAACACACACATAGTTGCAGATGCGGCATCCAGGTCCAAGCTGCTTCATTCAGCACTACCATAGGGTCATCAGGACGTACAGCACGAGTCGCCTGTTCGTACCAGAACAGGGCCTTGCGATAATCTTCACGGTCGGCAAAATAACCACCCAATCGACAGCAAATCTCGGCTCTTGGCAAATCATAGGCAAATGATCGGAACAACGCCGTGACTTCCTGTTCCGGATGTTCAAGTGCAGCTTCACAATCCGCAATTTTCTGGCAAGCAGCGATCTGATCTTCCACCCAGCCCAATCCGGTATCCAGAAACTTCTCATAGTACTTCACCGCATCCTCATGCTGTCCATGGTCCTTCAGCTCATTACCGAAATAGTACAAGTCACGCGGCCCGAATTCCTCTCCGGCCTGTTCCCTTTTGCGATAGATCCGCAGATTACGATCGGTATACACCTTATCTTTCTTGTGGGTAACCGCTATATCACTATGCAGCAGATTGCCCGCTACAGCCAGATATTCATGGACCGCGCCAATCCAGCGAAATTGCCGATCCCGACGCACCAGACGATTCCGGCGCAGGCTGTAGGCTACCTTGCCATCTGCTGTGAATGACAGATTATAATCCATTGTAACACTATCAACATCCGGGTCCAGCGAACGTTTCAAGGCGATCAGTTTCGCCCGATCTTCCGGTTCGAACACATCGTCTGCATCCAGCCACAGAATATATTCACTCTTTGCCTGATCGAAGGCATAGTTGCGTGCTGCTGCAAAGTCATCCACCCATTCAAAATCAACGATACGATCCGTATATCTGGAAGCAATCTGACGGGTACGATCCGTTGATCCGGTATCCACGATTACAATCTCATCGGCGATACCGTTGACCGAGTCCAGACATCTGGCGAGGGAAGCTTCTTCATTTTTCACAATCATACACAGGGTAATACTGATCGTCTCCTCACCTCTTCTCGCCCTGCGATTAAAGGCGGAAACCCCTGGCAGTTCGGACAATCGATAGATGTGGTACGCAGGGAAATGAGTATCAACGAACAAACGAAAACCCAGTGCCTGAGCACGGATGCAGAAATGACGATCTTCGCCCCAGAAGGATACATTGGGAATCTGGTCATATGAGACTCCTGCTGCCAGAACATTTTTGCGAATAAGAGTACATGCCCCTAGCCCTCCAACTTCATAACAACCCGGGATCCGTAGCTGATTTAGAAAAGCAGTCGTTTGCGTGCCCTCGTCCTCCGTCTCGGTTCCGTCTACTGTTTTGCCACCGCGGCGAAACAAAGCATACTCATCTTGCAACCATACCTGCGGCATTTCCCTGGCATCCGGCTGCCAGCGGGTCCAAAAAATATTGGATACAATGTCTTTGCCACTCGATACAAGTTGCTCCAGCGTCCGCGGATGCAGCACCAAGTCAGAATCAATCAGGAACACCGCATCGTAGTGATTGTCGCGTGCATATTGCAATATGCGATTTTTCAAACCGGCTACACGCCAAATCTGCTCATCCTGCCAATAGTGTCCTCCCTCATCCTTGCTGTACACCCCTTTGTTGTCAGGACTACCGCTACCATGTTCATCTGCTTGAATAACCGTCCCTTCATGCAGAAGCACAAATTCATGCAATATATTCGATGCGGCTTCTTCCACGTTATCGTCAACAAACAGATAATCCGTCTTCACTGTTGTTCGTTCCAGTGCATGCAGAGAATCCAGAAATTCACGGAGCACCGGAGTTGTCTGGCGAATCGGGCTGGCGATCAGTATTCTTTCTTGCTCAAACGCTTCATGCTCTTCCGATTGGCGGGTTTCCAGCGAATTATCAGAACGTCTGGACGGTCGATGATTACTCTGGGTCTCATGTTGCTCCTCTTTTTGATGTTCTTTCTCATTCTCTTTTTCTTGTGAATTCAGCTCTATTTGAGGTTGGGATTCTTCTTGCGATTTGCGTAACGGTTCTTTCTTCAACGTGCTCACTCCCCCTCTCCTTATTCGAACCATGCCAACAGTCGTGGCTCTTGATCCAATATCGATTCGTACTGTTCCTTCCAACCGTATCTTGCTTCAGGGTCCAGTGTTTGATAGCGTTCATATTTGCGGATGCGGTCTTCTTCCCGCGCCCAACCATAGTGCTTCACCCGGGGAGCATGACATCCATAGGACCAATGCTGGATTGTTAACGGAAAACGACCACAATGCTGGGGTGTCTCCTTCCATTCATAGTTCATCCCCGGGTGATAACGAATCAGAAATGGCCGATAATAGGCATGCGCCTGCCAGAACTCATCTTCCCGGTAATGCGTCTCACTCCACATATCAAACAATCTGAAATAGATCGCATCTTCATTGCCACTGAGCAGCATATCCCGTACCAACCCAAAGTCACTGGTTAGAATCTCATCCGCATCCAGATTCAAAATCCACTCCGGATTGGTCGCCACCGTCTCTTCCCATTGTTGTTTTCTCAGGCTTACCTCGTCTGCAAAACGTGAAGCAGCGTTCTCCACTAATACGAGTGGAATACCGTCCAGAAGTTCCCTGCACAGCCCGACCGTTGCATCCGTACTTCCATCATCAATGATTACTGCGCGATCAATCCAGGGACGATGTCTCTCCAGTGCCTGCCTGAGATAACGATTCTCTTCATTACGAACGATCATCGATAAGGTAATATGTGGTCTTCCATGTTCCTCATGTCCATCCAAAGCTTCACCCCCATGCTCAAGCTTCTACCTATTAAAATGTCGGACACACGATGCCTGGACGAATCACAATCCTCTATTTCCAATCTATGCAGAGCCTGAATGCGGATATGCAGGCCAAAGAAACCTTTCATGGGGTTAATCTTGATGAACGACAAAAAAGCACCCGCCTTCGCGGATGCTTTTAAATGTAATCATAAGATTAATGTAGTGAAATAAATGAATTAACGGTATTCAGCCAAACGATCATTGAGACTACGAGTCTGTCCGTAGACTTCCTGGTACAGTGCGAACAGTCCATCATAGACGGCAACCGTTTCCGGGTTCGGCTCATAGGACTTCGCTGGACGAATAAACGCTGTTGCACATTCTTGCAAAGACGGGAACCAGCCACAGCCATAGGCAGCCAGCATCGCTGCACCCATCGCAGGACCCTGTTCGCTCTCCAGCTTCACAATCTTGGCATTGAAGACATCAGCCTGCATTTGCAACCAGGCTTCGTTCTTGGCACCGCCACCAATGGAGATGACTTCATTGACTGTTTTGCCTGCACCACGCAGAATATCAATGGACTCGCGCAGCGAGAAGGTAATGCCCTCCATCACCGCACGTCCAAAGTGCTCCAGCTTGTGCCCTGCATCCATACCGATGAAGCTGCCACGGATATTCGCATCCGGATGAGGGGTACGCTCCCCAACGATATATGGTGTGAACAACAATCCGTTGCTGCCCGCCGGAACCTGATCGATGCCCTGCAAGAGCACATCAAACGATTTGTCCGCTGCAAACGTATCCTTGAACCAGGACAGGCTATATCCTGCGGCAAGCGTTACACCCATAATATAGAAGGCATCTTTCTCTCCGTGGTTAAAAAAGTGTACTTTGCCTTCGAAGTCGAGATCTTTACGCTCTTCGTAGGAAAGCACAACCCCGGACGTTCCGATGCTGCACATCGTCTGTCCTTCACTCAGAATGCCTGCGCCAATGGCACCACACGCATTGTCCGCACCACCTGCATATACTTTCGTCGCAGTCGCCAGCCCCGTTTGATCCGCAATCTCAGGCAACAATGTGCCCACTTCCTCAAACGATTCCACAAGACGTGGACAAAGGGAGATCGGCAGCTCAAATGCTTCTGCAATCTCGTTGCTCCACTGCTTGCCTGCAACGTCCAGCAGCAAAGTTCCCGCTGCATCGGAATAATCCATAGCGTAATCCCCGGTCAGGCGATAACGTACATAGTCTTTTGGCAACAGGAACAAGGATGCTTGCTGTAACAATTCAGGCTCGTTCTCCTGAACCCACAGAATTTTCGGCAAGGTAAAGCCTTCCAGTGCACGGTTCCGGGCAATGCTTAACAGCTTGCCATCCAGCACTTTTTCGATCCGGCGGCACTGAGCCGTTGTGCGTGTATCGTTCCACAGGATTGCGTTACGCAGCGGTTTGCCTTCAGCATCTACCAAGACCAGTCCGTGCATCTGACCGGAGAAGCTCAATCCTTCGATTTCCGAAGGCTGCACGCCAGACACTTCCAGCAATTTACGCAAGGAAACAATGGTCTGCTCTACCCAATCTTCGGGATTTTGTTCGCTGTATCCAGCCTTGGGCTGGTACAACGGGTATGCCTCGGATGCTTCAAATGCCACTTTTCCTTCACGATTGACCAACACGGTTTTGACCGCGCTGGTTCCAAGATCGACGCCAATTACGTAACTCATAGGTTAACTCCTCTCGTTTGTAACAAGATTGTATAAATGAAACCTTTGATGCTCATATGGTCACTTCGTGATCAGAAAACCCTTGGATCGCCGTTACCCCCGGATTTCCTTTAATCCCTTTGACAAGGGAGAAATCCGGGGATAAATGCGCACGCTCCGCTTCCTCGGGTCCTTTCTGCTCACTCCGTTTTGCATGCACCATCTTAGACAACCATTTATATCAAAACAGTAAAAACATACTCGTTCTTATAACAGAAAGATTGATCCAATGACCTTGATTCGTCATTGGTTATAAATGAAACCTTGATGCTCATGTGGTCACTCCGTGATCAGAAAACCCTCGGATCGCCGTTACCTCGGGTCCTTTCTGCTCACTTCGTTCTGCATGCACCATCTTAGACAAACATTTATATCAAAAATTTTAAAAAATCGCGTTGTTTAACCAAAAAACCGCCCCCGTCTTCCCAAGGGAAAGTCGGGGACGGTCCGAATGTCATGCTTGTTCAGGCGTTCCATGGTACAAGCTAATCTTGTGCATAGGCAAGCTTGGATACTAATGATCAACACATATGAGTTGAGTAACCATCGGTGGTCGACGTTCACCAACCCTGCCTAATCCGCTATTAGTCAGCCAAGATGTACTGGTTGAGTTGTGCTCTCAGCAATTCCTGACGTCCGGATTGGTTTTTGCGTGGGCTTTCGTTGTTGAGTGCATACTCAGCAAGGGAAGCCAGTGTTGCTTTACCTGCAACTACATCTGCACCGATACCTTCGCTGAAGCTGCTGTAACGTTTTTCGATGAAGTCATCGAATACGCGATCTTCAATCAACTTCGCTGCTACTTTCAGACCTTTTGCATACGTGTCCATACCTGCGATGTGTGCCAAGAACAGATCATCAGCTTCGAAGGAACCACGACGTACTTTCGCGTCAAAGTTCACACCACCACGGCCGATACCGCCGTTTTTCAATACTTCATACATTGTCAATGTAGCATCGTACATATCAACCGGGAACTCGTCCGTATCCCAACCGATCAACATATCGCCTTGGTTTGCATCGAGGGATCCGAGCATGCCGTTTGTACGAGCAACGCGGATTTCGTGATCAAATGTATGACCAGCCAGTGTAGCATGGTTTGCTTCTAGGTTGAGTTTGAAGTGTTTGTCCAAACCGTATTTTTGCAAGAAAGCAATCGAAGTTGCTGCATCATAATCATATTGGTGTTTCGTTGGCTCTTTTGGTTTAGGCTCGATCAGGAATTGTGCATCAAAGCCAATTTCCTTCGCGTAGTCTACAGCCATGTGGAACATGCGAGCAATGTTGTCTTGCTCCAGTTGCATGTCTGTGTTCAGCAATGTGTCGTAACCTTCACGACCGCCCCAGAATACATAGTTTTCAGCGCCCAGGCGTTTACCAACTTCCAGACCTTTTTTGATCTGTGCTGCAGCGTGAGCATACACGTCTGCGTTGCAAGTGGATGCTGCACCAAACATGAAGCGTGGGTTCGAGAACATGTTCGCCGTGTTCCAGAGCAGTTTTTTGCCGCTGGATTTCATATGATCTTCAATCAGATCAACAATCGTATCAATGTTGCTGTAGAACTCACGCAGGTTGTTGCCTTCTGGTGCAATGTCCACATCGTGGAAACAGAAGAACGGGAGATTCATTTTTTCCAAAAATTCAAATGCTGCTTCCACGCGTACTTTCGCGAGGTCCAGACCCGAGTATTTATCCCACGAACGAACAGCTGTCTCCGCACCAAACGGGTCACTGCCGCCTGCAGTTAATGTATGCCAGTAAGCCATGCCAAAACGGAAATGTTCTTCCATCGATTTGCCGGCTACCACTTCTTCCGGATTATAATGTTTAAAAGCAAAAGGATTCTTGGAATCTTTACCTTCGAATGCAATTTTATTAACGGATTCAAAATAGGCCATGTGTAAAATGCCTCCTCAATAGTTTTAAGAAATCGTTTACACCGTTATCCTATCACATCGAATTTACTTTGTCTATTGGTTAAACAAAGTAAAAATAAAAATGTTTTTTACACGGTTGTTTACGCTATAATAGTCGAATAACTTGTTTCGGATGTGGGTCAGAACCCTTTTATCAGAAGAATAGGAGTGCCTTAATCATATGAAAATTACCGGAGACCAGATGCTGGTCAAAAAAATAAACAAGTCGATCGTTCTCGATACGATCCGGCGCCATGCCCCTCTTTCTCGCGCACGAGTGTCCGAGGTTACGGGGCTGAACAAAGCAACGGTATCCAACCTGGTTGCTGATCTAATCAGTGATGACCTGGTGCAGGAGATTGGCCCTGGGGAATCCAGTGGCGGACGTAAACCACTCATGCTGCTGTTCCGAGGGACATCAGGCTATGCAGTCGGTCTGGAACTCAGTGTGACCCACTTGAAAGGCGTGCTTACAGATCTGGAAGGACACATCATTACAGAGTACGCAGTGACCTTGGAACATCATGACGTGTCCTCTGTACTGGAGCAATTGAAATTGGCAGCAAAACAGCTCATTGAAGCAGCTCCTGCTTCCCCTCATGGAGTCATTGGTATTGGCATCGGGGTGCCCGGCATGGTGGATGAGGCAGGAACGGTCCTGTTTGCACCCAACCTGGGGTGGGAGAAGGTAACTCTGCGCTCGATGCTTGAAGAAGAATTTCAACTGCCTGTAACGATCGATAATGAAGCCAACGCTGGTGCTCATGGTGAGCTGAATTTTGGTGCTGGTATCGGTGTCCGTCACATGATCTACATCAGTGCAGGCATGGGGATTGGTTCAGGCATCATGGTAGATGGTGAATTATACAAAGGCGCGTGGGGCTACGCAGGAGAAACAGGCCATATGTCCATTGAAGCGGAAGGTCTGCCCTGCTCCTGTGGTAATCGTGGTTGCTGGGAGTTATATGCATCGGAAAAAGCCTACGAACACCCGGATCACCAGCTAAAATTACCTGCTCATACCACACGCGAACTTATTCATTATGCGGAGCAAGGCCACGAGGCTGTTCAAGAATTATACAACACGATTGGACGCAAACTGGGGATTGGCATTACCAATATCGTTAACAGTTTCAACCCGGAACGTATTATCATTGGCGGTCCGCTCTCTGAAGCAGGTCCATGGATTGAAACAGCGTTAAAACAAGTTGTCGAGGAACGTACATTACCTTATCACCGCCGCAGTTTGCAGATTGAATGGGCAGCTCTGGGCAGCCGTTCCACCCGCGTTGGTGCCGCTTACTCTGCGATATCCCAGTTTTTAGGTAAAATTAGGGTGTCTGTCTAATAACAGATGAAAATTGACATCATTTCGCCCCATTTCCTCCCTTTTTGTTAAAGAAATCCAGATGTATAATGGGGTTATGTGATTTTTGTCATGGCTGTGTGAATCAAGCTGTGTTAATTCCGATAACGAAACGGAGTGAAAAAAAGCGTGACCTACGTGGATACTTCAGATATCTCGGCGCAAATGTTTGTCACCGTCCTCCTGTTCCTGATTGTGCTTGCGCCCCTGTTCAGCCTTGGCATACTCCGATTGTTCCAGAGCAAAAAGAAGGCTGGTTTCATGTACATGCTGTCAGGATTGCTGGTGTATGTTGTATTTCAGACTTTCATGAGTATTTTTTTCTAGATGTAATTATTTGTTTTCATGCAAAATCCCCTTTCGCAGTAATTCATGGGTACACGTTATCATGTACTCTGATTACAGACGCAAGGGGATTTTTCTGCATATTTTTGCCCATTCTTAACATCGATGCTGAATTATGGACAACTCGAACTTTCTTTAAATCGTTCTTCAATCATATAAACGATATTCTGGATTGAGTACCTATATATTTAATACGTTTACGTTGTTTTGAGATCTGACCTCTGCAGAAGATAAGCAATGGAGTTTTTTGACTTACTCTTTAATCCTAGTTAACGGAACAAAAGTAGTCAAACCAGTATGTTTTTTTTACTTTTTCAATGTAAAATGATTGTTGGTTGGAAATTAATATTGGATTTACCACTAGATTAGAGAGGAGCTTTAATATGCTTAAAAAGACATCTGGTTTCCTGTTTGATTTTATACTTTGTTCTATTCTTTATTTTATTGGTATAACCCTACTATGGGGTATAGAACTGCAAGTTTATCCTATGATGAGTGTTAATCCAAAAGATTATATTTTGATATTCTTTGTAATTAATTCTTTGATAACTTTTCTTATTCATTCTAGATTTTATAATTTTGGAAATTGGTATACCTCACGAAAACTAATGATCAAATCCCGAACTAATAAAAAAGTAATGTCAGTTATTATTATAATGGCCTTAATTCCAGTTGTTTTAACTAGTATGTGAGCATGGATATCTCGTATATTCGCCTGCTCCCAGAAGCGAAAATGCTCCTCCTGATCTATAATCATGCTGCTTGTTCACCTCAATTATGCTCTGCGACTTAAGAAAATGATATCGCACTTCTGTACATCGGACAATTGCGAATGATGTTTGTGACCAGATACCAATCTATCCGATTCACTCATAGAAAACGCACAAAAAACCGTACCCTTCCGGGTACGGTTCTTTCTATATCCTAACGGCTCGCGAAAACCGGAATTGCATATGAATCGAAAATTTCTTTCAACACATGATGATCCAGATGATCAGCCAGATTTAAGCGTCCAATGCTTTGGCAAATTGGGTTTTATTCATACCCAGAATGCGGTGTTCACCAATGACAGTCAATGGCACGGCACGTACACCCATGTCCCATACTTGTTGTGCAAATTCATCGCTAGTTTCGATGTTGCGCTCTTCATAAGAGATACCTTTGTCAGCCAGGAACGTTTTTACGGATTTGCAGTTCGGGCAGTTCGTTGATGTATATACAATTACGTTTTCCATGTTTAATTCACCTCATATGGTTTTATATTAATCTATAGTTTGTTTGGAATCAGCTCATTCTATTACAGAACAACTGCGCTGTGCTCCAAGCTCTCAATGTATTTCTCTGTGTCCATGGCAGCCATACATCCGCTACCTGCAGCTGTAATCGCTTGTTTGTAACGTGTATCCTGAACGTCACCACATGCAAATACGCCTGGGATGTTTGTCTCGGATGTACCTGGTGTAGTCAGGATATATCCATGTTCGTCCGTAGTGATCTGTCCGCCAAGGAAACCAGTGTTTGGTGTGTGACCGATAGCTACGAATACGCCACTTGCCGGAATCACTTCTTCTTCACCTGTTTCGTTGTTTAACACTTTCAGTCCGGTTACGCCGTTGTCGCCAGCAAGTACTTCGAGTGGTGTACGGTTCAAAGCCATTTCTACTTTTTCGTTACTGCGTGCACGATCCTGCATGATTTTGGAGCCACGCAGTTCTTCACGACGGTGTACCAGTGTTACTTTGGAACCGAAACGGGACAAGAAGCTTGCTTCCTCAAGGGCAGAGTCGCCACCACCGATAACGATGATTTCTTTGTTACGGAAGAAGAATCCATCACATGTTGCACATGTGCTGACACCGCGGCCTATATTCGTTTCTTCGCCAGGGATACCCAGGTATTTAGCAGTTGCGCCTGTGGACAGGATCAATGTTTCCGATACGAGTTCACCCATACCTTCAACTTGAATCTTGAATGGACGCTCGCTCATATCGATGTTGTTCACCCAGCCTGTGCGGAATTCAGCACCGAAGCGCTCAGCTTGTTTACGCATGTTGTCCATCAGTTCAGGACCCATAATACCATCAGGGAAACCTGGGAAGTTCTCCACTTCAGTCGTTGTTGTCAGTTGGCCACCAGGTTGTGGTCCTTCAATAACGAGTGGGTTCATGTTGGCACGTGCCAGATAGATTGCTGCTGTCAGCCCTGCAGGGCCTGTTCCAATAATAATTGATTTATACATGTATAGTTCCTCCCCCGGGTTCTGCAAAAAGGTTAGACCCTCCGGCATCAAAAGCTTAGGCTTTTGCATACACTAGAACGAAAAGCCTACATCATGTCCACAAGTCCTGCCTGTGAAATGACAATGGCCCTATGCAGAAACGGAATTCTAATTTATAATCATTCTAATCTGTTGTTCATTATGATCTCTTTTATGTACGGTGTCAATGCTCGGCAGCGATTATGAAGAAGTCTTCATCAGGAGGGAAAATGGAAGCATGAACGATGCACTCATTGGCAGTTTTATATCAGCCATGTCTACCGGCCTAGGGGCCGTACCGATTCTATTTATGCGTAAAATATCACACCGTCTGCGTGATATCTTGCTGGCATACGCCGCAGGTATTATGACCTCAGCCTCGGTGTATAATCTCATTCCGGAAGCGCTTGGCCAATCGAATCTCTTTGTACTTGCATTTGGTATTATGCTTGGTAGCCTGGTTCTACTGGTGCTGGAGATGAAGATTCCACACGTCGATCTGGAGAATCCCGAGAAAATGCCTTTTAAAATTGAAACCAAAGCCTTCATGATTATTGCAGCCATCACCATGCATAATCTGCCGGAAGGGTTATCCGTTGGAGTCAGCTATGCAAGCTCGGATGAGAACCTTGGCAATCTCATTGCCTTTTCCATTGGATTGCAGAATGCGCCGGAAGGATTTCTGGTGGCCCTTTTCCTAGTAAACCAGAACATTGGCCGCTTCAAAGCGCTGGGTATTGCCACCCTGACCGGAGCGGTAGAGATTATTACAGCTATGATTGGTTACACCTTGAGCAGTCTCGTAGCTGGTCTTGTGCCTTATGGTCTGGCCTTTGCAGCCGGTGCGATGATGTTCATTGTTTATAAGGAACTTATTCCCGAGAGTCACGGCGATGGCAATGCACGTGTAGCGACGATGTCCTTTTTACTCGGGCTCATCACGATGATTGGTCTGACCGAACTGTTTTAATTGAAGACTAAAGAACCCGGCGAACAGTCCAAGACTGTCGACCGGGTTCTTTGTTTAGCCACAAATGAAGATTCCATGAAATTACTAGGATCGTCTGTCAGAGGTATTATGCCCTCTCCTGATCAGGATTGGATGAAACGAATCAATTCCGAATTGAATTTTTCCAATTCATCATAGAATGCACCATGACCACTCTCTTCAAAAGCAATCAGTTGAGACGAAGCGATGCCTTGGTGCATCTGCTCGGCGAACTCAAACGGACAGATCTCATCTTTTTTCCCGTGCAAAATGGCTGTTGGCACCTGAATGGAACTCAGGTCACCTCGCAAGTCCTCGTCCCGCAACGCAATTGCACTGCGAATGGTACCATAAGATGAAGCTTCCATGCCGAGGGCGTGGAACCAATCCATGAATGGCTGGCTGTGTTTCTTCGCGAAGAACATGCCACCAAACGTCTCCAGTAACTTCGGACGATCTGCGAAGATCGGCTCAATGATCTGCTCGTTCAACTGCTCTGGAGTCAATCCATACGGATATCCTTCACGCTGTGTGAACACAGGTGCAGCCGCAGATAACAAGGCCAGCTTGGAGACACCATGTCCCTTATGGCGAGCCATGTAATGTACTGCGATCGCTCCACCCATAGAGAACCCTGCGAGTACCGCGTCTTTCAGCTCCAGATCATCAATAACGGCACGAACATCGTCTGCCATGCGATCATAATCATATCCTGTGGAAGGCTTATCCGATAAGCCATATCCTCTAAAATCTATCGCGATGGCACGAATGCCATGGTTCGGCAGTACGTTCAATTGGTATTCAAACATTTTATAATTAACAGGCCAGCCGTGCAAAAAGACAACCGGGGTTCCTTCGCCAATATCTTCAACATATACTTTTACATTTGGTTCCACTTGTACATAACGTCCCATATTTCACAGCTCCCTTATTATCGAATCGTCTCTTCGAATCATTACCCGCTGACCCAAGGTTCAAACGTAAGCTGTTCCACCAGCCGCATACTACCAGCGAAACCAATTACTCATTTTCCTCTTCAAATCTTATTACCGTAGCAGTCTAAGCCCATTTAGAATAACCAGAATTGTACTGCCTTCATGACCTACCACACCCAGAGGCAATGCAACGCCTTGGAGGAAGTTACCAACAATTAAAGCCAGAATAACGGTGATGGCAAAAAACATATTCTGCTTCACCGTGCGCTGTGCTCGACGAGCCTGCCCAATCACCCAAGCGATCTCTTCAATGTTATCGTTCATAAGTACCGCATCAGCGACCTCCAGTGCAGTCCCGCTGCCGGACAATCCCATCCCCATACCCACAGTAGCTGCTGCAAGTGCCGGTGCATCATTGACACCATCCCCTACCATCAGCACAGGACCATACTGTTTGCGGAGTGCTTGTACCTGCTTCACCTTATCTCCAGGCAGCAAGTCTGCATAGACCATGCTTACTCCAGTTTCACGCGCAATTACAGAAGCTGATCTGGCTCGATCTCCTGTTAACATGGCAACTTTTACACCCATCGCTTCAAGCTTTTTCACTGCAGCTGCTGCCTGTGGCCGTACCGTGTCCCGCATCGCGATCAGCCCGACTAATTCACCATCAGCCATAACAGCAGATACGGTTTTTCCCTCCCCTTCAAGACGAGAGCATACATCACCCCACTCAGAAGATACTTTCACAGGGTTAACATCATGTTCATCTGAATCATCAACGTTAGCGTCCTTTATCTTCTCTAACTGCAACGATTCCATTACATTTGTTTTGCCAATGCTCCAGACCACATCGTTTACCGTTCCTTCGATGCCCCAGCCTGTTAGAGCCTGTACGTGCTCTGCTTCCTGAAGTGTAATGTTTTCCTTGTTCGCCTGATCTACGATGGCACGAGCCAAGGGGTGCATGGAGAGGTTCTCAATCGCCGCTACCGCAGCTAACAGCTGGGTACGATCTACATGTTCAGCCGTAATAATATCGGTGACTTGCGGGGTGCCCATGGTCAATGTACCTGTTTTGTCAAAAGCCACGACCCGCGTGCGAGCCATATTCTCCATATGGGCACCACCCTTGAAGAGAATGCCACGGCGCGCACTGCTGGACATCGCGGACAACATGACAGGCATGATGGCAGACACCAATGCACAAGGTGAAGCAACAACCAGAAACACCATCGCTTTATAAAATGCCTCATTCCATGTCCAGCCAAACACTAGTGGAGTTCCTGCAATGACAAGTAAGGTCACTATTACAACAATACGTGCGTAAATTCCTTCAAACCGCTCCATAAAACGCTGGGAATCCGGCACTTCTGCCTGCGCTTCTTCCACCATTTTAATGATTTTGCCAAACAGTGACCCTTCAGCCGATTTTGTAACCTCTACGTATAAAGCACCCTCCCCGTTTACCGTACCTGCATAGACTTCATCCCCCGCAACTTTGTCCACAGGCAGGGATTCTCCGGTGATGGACGACTGATTGATAAAAGAACTCCCACGGTACACGACACCATCTGCTGGGATGAGTTCTCCCGGTTTGACCAATAGCAGATCACCAGGTTGCAGATCATCAATAGCCACGAGGTTCATCTGTCCATCCTCAATACGCAGTGCAGTCTCTGGCTTCAGCGCCAGTAAAGATGAGATATCCATATGACTGCGCTCTGTCGCATAACTTTCCAACGCACCACTGAGTGCAAAAATAAAGATCAGCATCGCACCTTCATTCCAGTAACCGATGGCTGCTGCCCCGAGGGATGCTGCAATCATCAGCAGGTTTACATCCAGATCACGTTCCTTGACCAGTGTCTCGATGCCTTCCTTCGCTTTGGTCCAACCGCCAACGGCATACGCTACAATGTAGAGCAT
This sequence comes from Paenibacillus sp. FSL K6-1122, assembly GCF_037977015.1. NCBI lineage: Bacteria > Bacillati > Bacillota > Bacilli > Caryophanales > Paenibacillaceae > Paenibacillus > Paenibacillus sp. FSL K6-1122. The sequence continues at coordinate 6,049,946 of NZ_CP150272.1, forward strand.
GATGGATAAGGTACCAAAATAAGGTGCAGTTCCCCAGGCAATCAGCATCAACAGCCCGCTGCCCAATGCAGATTGCATCTCTTTATTCTGCAACATGGCTCGGAAATCAGGCTTCTTGCTCCCATTGGAGCCGGGTGTTTGGGATGAGCGCTGTCCCGCTTGTTTCTGTCTGTGTAGTGGTTGATGTATCGCTTGCATATGAATCACGTTCCTTTCGAATGGTAGGTTTGCGGATGAAGAGTCTGCTAAATTCCGCTCCCAAAAATGAAGTTGTATTGAGAATGAGAGCCATTGTTAATGCCCTAAAAATGACACATGCTGCTGCGGGAATCCCGCAGCAGCATGGTTTTGTGAATGATTTTGACATAATCTCGAATGAGAATGATAATCATTTTTGCACTTATGCAATTGTGTTTACTCAATACAACTTTTAATCAGTATATGCCTGCGATCCACATTTGTAAATGGGCTTTTTTCGATGGATAGTCATACATGCGTGTTCAAAAAGACAAAAAGCCGCTGTCCCGGAGGACAACGGCTTTAACCATCTATTGATACTCATATGACCTGTTTATGGCATATCACTTAAGTGATTGTTTACACATCCACCCAAATGCCATTTACGCGCCTACACTTGCTCCCTGACTTGCTTTGATGGCTTGCTCCAGATCATAGATAATGTCTTGAATGTTCTCCGTACCCACAGAAAGACGAATCAACTCCGGATTAACGCCTGCTGCAGTTTGTTCATCTTCGGTCAACTGCGCGTGAGTTGTACTTGCCGGGTGAATAATCAGTGACTTGGAATCGCCCACGTTTGCAAGGTGAGAGAACAGTTTGACACTTTCAATCAACTTGCGACCCGCGTCCGCACCACCTTTGATGCCAAAGGTCAGAATCGCACCCTGCCCTCTTGGCAGATACTTCTGTGCAAGCTCATAAGAACCGTGGCTCGGTAGACCTGCATAACTTACCCAAGACACATCCTCATGTTTCTCAAGGAATTCTGCAACCGCAAGGGCGTTGCTACTATGACGCTCTACGCGCAGATGTAATGTCTCGAGTCCTTGCAGCAACAACCAGGAGTTGAATGGAGAGATCGTTGCACCCAGGTCACGCAGAAGTTGTACACGAGCTTTGATAATATAAGCAATCGGTCCAACCGCTTCCGTATATACAACACCGTTATAACTGGAGTCCGGCTCCGTCAATCCAGGGAACTTGCCACTTGCTTTCCAGTCAAATTTCCCGCTGTCCACGATAACGCCACCAATGGATGTACCATGACCGCCAATAAATTTCGTTGCAGAGTGAACGACAATATCTGCTCCATGTTCGATTGGACGAAGCAGGTACGGACTTGGGAATGTGTTATCCACAATCAAAGGAATTCCATGTTCATGAGCGATGGCTGCCACCGCTTCAATATCCAGTACATTCCCCTTTGGATTACCAATCGTTTCGGCATACAATGCTTTCGTTTTCTCCGTAATCGCTGCCCGGAAATTCTCAGGATCACTGGAATCCACAAATTTTACGTCCAGACCCAGTTTCGGCAAAGTCGTCGAGAACAGATTGTATGTACCTCCATACAAACTCGCCGAAGATACGATCTCATCACCTGCACCAGCAATATTCAGAAGTGAAAACGTAATGGCTGCCTGACCGGAAGCTGTAGCCAGCGCTCCAGCTCCGCCTTCCAACGCCGCAATCCGTTGCTCAAACACGTCGGTTGTTGGATTCATCAGACGGGTATAAATGTTGCCAAACTCTTTCAAACCAAACAAGTTAGCTGCATGCTCGGTGTCCTTGAATCCATAGGATGTTGTCTGATACAAGGGCACAGCTCGTGCGTTGGTGGTTGGATCAATCTCCTGGCCTGCATGAATTGCCAATGTTTCAAATGAAAGCTCACGTTCGTTTGACATAAATCTGAATCCTCCCTCAATGTATACGTTCTTTAAGTTCCTGATGTCTTCGCATGGTAGCGTATGTTTTCCATATTCTCTCACAAGATGTCGCATTTGAAAAGAATTATTTCCGATTTTTCCGATAAGAAATATTAAATATGTATATTATCAATTTCTGTACCAAAAAAACCTTTGCACTCGCAAAGGTTTTTCAGCTACTTTGGCTTCGGTATGCAATACCTCATCCTGGGTTTGGTTAGACCCGAACTGCACTCCATACTTCACGCAAATGTTTGGCCGCAGGTACAGCTTCCTCCGCAGTTACGCCTTCAAGTGAAATATCGATATGTGGCTTATACGTTTTTAACAATTCAAAAAATAACGGGTAATCCAGTATCCCTGCCCCAGGTACCGGATTGTACTTCTCTCCCTGTGCATCAAAGGCTACATCTTTGGCATGGATCACAATCATGCGCTGATACAGCGATTCCATCACCTCGCGCAAGAAAGCCCCTTGATCTGTTGCATGTGGTTGTTTGATCAGATTACACGGATCGAACAGCATCCCCAGATTCGATGAAGGAATCTCTTCAAACAAACGTGTCATATGTTCATGGGTATGAAGAGTATGTGTCGACACAGGCTCAATCGCCGCATGCACGCCCCATTTCTCCGCTTCCTCAGCCAACTCCTCAACCGTTTCTTTCAGCACACTCCACGCCTTCTCTTCATATCCATCCGGATGTGTATCCTGATAAGTGTCCAAGCCCCCGGTCTCCGTTGCAACCATGCTGCAACCAAAATCCCGGGCATAACGCAGATGCTCCTTGAATCGATCAATGTCCGCTCGTCGTCTTACCGGATCAGGGTCAATCGGATTAATATAACAACCCAGTACTGCAATCTTCACCCCGCGCTGGGCAAATTGATCTCCAATCTCATTCGCTAGCCCTGGGCTCAGCTTGCCATTCGATGAGTCCACATCGGATAATGCTTTGGCCAGCGCCAGCTGTACGGAATTAAATCCGTTATCCGCAATCGTCTGCGCAAGCTGTGCTGTAGGCTGTTTGCCAAATGTATGTGCCAGGATACCAAGTTTCATCTCACTGCCTCCCTATGCTAATCCGATTATCAAACGATTAACGTGCCATCCAGCCGCCATCGACATTCAGCACATGACCATTCAGATAATCCGAAGCGGCAGATGCCAGAAAGACAACCGGGCCTTTCAGATCTTCAGGTGTTCCCCAACGCCCCGCAGGAATACGGGCTGTAATATCCCGGTAACGATTCTCGTCCGCACGGATCTGGGTAGTATTATCGGTTTCCATATAACCAGGTGCGATACCATTAATCTGGATTCCTTTACCTGCCCATTCATTGGCGAGTGCTTTGGTTAAACCGGCAACGCCATGTTTACTGGCTGTATACCCTGGCACATTGATCCCACCTTGATAGGACAACATGGATGCAATATTAATGATTTTGCCACTTCCACGTTCAATCATATGTCTGCCTGCCAATTGGCTTAGGAAAAATACAGTGTTCAGGTTCAGACCAATTACATCATGCCAGTCCTGAACTGCATGATCAGCCGCAGGTGTGCGACGAATGATTCCGGCATTGTTGACGAGAATGTCAATTCTGCCCTGGAACGCAAGCGCCTGTTCGAACACAGCCGACAACTCATCTTCACGACTTAAATCCGCTTCAATCACATAAGCTTTGCGTCCGAGTGCTTCAATGGCACTTGCCGTTGCCGCAGGCTTGGAATAAGAGACCAGCACCACATCAGCACCTGCTTCTGCCAAACCAATGGCCATCCCTTGTCCAAGTCCTCCCGAGGTACCTGTCACCAATGCAACTTGTCCGCTTAAATCAAATGGGTTCATGAATGATTCCTCCGCATGGTTTTGATATGCAATCCTTAGATCCGTCCGTTCTTTAATGCCATGAATAATGAATGAGGTTAACTTTGATAATCCACTGTGACACCGCTCTGCTTGTATGAGGCAGCCGTCTCTTCATCCAAACGACTATCGCTGATAATATAGTCCAGTTCCGAACACTGGGCGAAAGTTCGCAGTGCAAATTGTCCGAATTTATAATGATCCACAACGCCGTATACTTGCTGCGAGGCAGATATCATTGCTTTTTTCAAAGGAACCAGATCTCCCGTGTATATGGATAATCCAAATTCCGGATGAAGGGCTGTCGTGGATATAAAGGCTTTATGAATGTTAAGACTGGATATAAACGCAGCCGTATCATCCCCAACCAACATATTCCGTACACGAGCCCCGCCAGGCACAACCAGTCGCACTTGCTCCTTTTTGGTCAACTCCGCAATGATGAATAGATCATTAGTCACCACCGTCAGCGGTTGATTATCGAGACGTTTGGCCATCTCTAGCGTAGTGCTGCCACCATCGAGGGCAACGATATCTCCAGGTCGAATGTAAGCAAGGGCACGTTCAGCAATCTCCGTCTTCTCCGTATGATGCTTCTCGGTAACTCCGCGGCTATTCAAGATGCCGTACTGGTCATTCTGAGCCAGCATAGCACCACCATGGACACGTACGAGTAACCCCATACTCTCCAACTTGTCGAGATCCTCTCGCACAGTCTTCCCCGTCACCTGCAACAACTCACTCAGAACACTGACGGTTACTTCCTGGCGTTCCAGCAGAGCCTCCATAATTTTTTCATGTCTTTTCAATGGATTCATCATAATCAACTTCCTATACCACCTGAGTTAAATGGTAGTTTCGCACTTACACTTCGGGTACAGAAAACCTTCCGATCACTCTTATCCCATATTTCCTTTGATCCCTTATTTAAAGGGAGAAATCTGGTGATAAAGGCGCACGCTTCGCTTCTTCTGGTCCTTTCTGTACCCTCCGTTCTAGTGTCTACCCTGTCAATTTAACTCAGACATCTGTAATTTATTATTTCAGGTCTTTCATCGCTACGCCGTCCATATCTTCGAACGTCTGGTTCTCACCAGCCATCGCCCAACAGAAGGTGTAATTGCTTGTACCCACACCACTGTGAATGGACCAGCTTGGGGAAATGATCGCCTGACGGTCGCGTACAACCAGATGGCGTGTTTCGTTCGGCTCGCCCATCATGTGGAATACAACGCCGTCTTCAGGAAGATTCCAGTACAAGTATACTTCGGAACGGCGATTATGGGTATGTGCAGGCATCGTGTTCCACATGTTACCCTTGTCGAGTTCGGTAATGCCCATCACCAACTGACAACTCTGAATTCCACCTTCTCCTTGGTGAATGTAACGATAGATCGTACGCTCATTGGAAGTTTCGATGCTGCCCAGATGATTCGGCTGAGCTTGTTCTTGCGTTGCTTTTACTGTTGGATAGGTGTGATGAGCCGGTGTGGATACAAAATAGAATTGGGCAGGTTGAGCCTTGTCACTGCTCGTGAACACAACTTCCTTCACCCCTCTACCGATGTAGAGACATTCCTTCGCTCCAATCTCATAACCTTGTCCGTCCGCTGTCACTGTTCCGTGACCACCGACATTAATGATACCGATTTCACGACGCTCCAGGAAAAAGTTCGTTCCGATATCTTTCAGGTTCACTTCAAGGGTAATGTCCTTGCTCTCAGGTACAGCCGTTCCCACAATATAACGATCCACATGAGAATACACCGTTACCAATTCATCGGTTGCAAACAGTTGCTCCATCAAAAATTCCTCACGCAGGCGAGATGTATCATACGTTTTCACTTCATTGGGATGTGCAGCATAACGATTTTCCATTATTAATCCATTCCTTTCGTCATTTAAATTAGTTGGGATTGAGTTTGATAATGTTCATATAAGTTCATTTTAGTTCATTATGTATCTTTTGTGTACCTTTATTTTCGAAAAAGTAATTTATGTGATAAAACATTTATGATTCTAACTGCCTTCGATATAATACAAGACATGGTCAGTCAAAGGAGAGATGCAAGTTATGGATTACCAATCGTGGATCGGAGTACCTACTCCTCCCAAGAAAATGGTTAGTACCACAGATCAGATTGTTCAGTTCACACAAGGCTTTCCAGAAGAATTTCGTCCCGACGCAAGATCCATTCCTCTCACCTTTCCGATGATATGGTGGCAACAGACACACTTACCCTGGATGGAGCTTCCTGGGAAAATTATGATCCATGGCCAACAATCGTTTACATACGAACGTAAATTGAAGTATGATGCAGCTTTATTTTACAGGATTGAACTTGCAAACGTACGCGAAACAACTGGATCTTTGGGGAAGATTCAGCTCCTTGATTGTACAATGAAGGTTACGAACGTCATGAAACAACCCGTACTCGTTGCTAACACCACATTAATACTTCTAGACTCTCCAGCGTTGCAGCCTTCGTACTCCGAACTCGAGCCTGTGTATCCGCAATATCCCTCGGAGATTTATTATCAATGGGATGGGAAACACCGTCTCTCATCTGGTGAACTCCTGTTCGACGCTTGTCTTGGAACCATAACCAGTTCTATGCTCATCGCCTATGCAGCCGCATCGAGCGATAACAACCCAATTCATCTGGATGTTCTCAAAGCACATGAAGCAGGTGCACCTCGCCGAATTGCACAAGGTATGCTTATCGGTGGCATGATTGGAAACCGACTACAAATGCTGGGGTTGGATAACTGGATTATATGCGATATAAAATACCGATTTCGCTCACCCGTGATGGAAGGGGACGTCGTCCGTGTCCTCGTGAGTGTCATCAACACGGATACCCTCTCCCATCTGGCATGCAGTATCACAGTCTATATTGAACATCGAGCGGGTGTTACTTCTAACTTGCTAGCCTATGAAGGATCCGTTCGTTACACGGCCCGTTAATCCCACTCTCCAATTCGGACATGACCCTTAAGCAGATTGCGGGAAATAATCATGCGTTGAATCTCGTCTGTGCCCTCGAAGATTCTCCATACTCGCATTTCCCGATACCAACGCTCGATCGGCAAGTCCTTCGAATATCCGATTCCACCAAAAATCTGAAGGACCCGATCCACAATATCGTTTGCTCTACCTGCACCGTACAACTTGGACATCGTTGCATGATGTCTTGCATCCAGCCCCTGATCCACCCTCCAAGCAGTATATAATACCAGCCATTTCAGAGCCTCCAGCTCAACCGCAGAGTCGGCAATCATCCATTGGATGCTCTGCCGACTTGCCAACTGCTCTCCAAATGTCGACCTTTCTTTAACGTAATCAATGGCCATATGGATCAGCCTGCCAGATGCACCCACAGCAATAGCCGGAATCACCCAACGCCCTCGACTGATCCACTGCATCGCTGTTGTTAACCCCTGCCCCTCTTCACCGAGCACATTTCCGTTTGGCACGAACACTTGGTTAAACGTAAGTACAGAAGGGCTTTTATCCCCACCCATCGTAGGAATCGGCTCTGACGTCCACCCCATGTCCCGGTCCACCAGAAAGCAAGTGATCCCTTTGCCCGGCTCTGCCTGGACATCAGTCACTGCAAAAACAATTGCAAAATCCGCCTCGTTTCCGTTTGTGATAAATACTTTCTCTCCATTGAGTACCCAACCATCCGCTACACGCTCAGCACTCATCTGAATTCGACTTGCATCGGAACCTGCCGAACGCTCCGTTATTGCAAAACAGGACTGTCTCTCGCCCGCAATAACGGGAAGCAAATACTTGTTCTGTTGTGCCTTGCTGTTGCAAAGGTACAGAATATTGTCCGCTTCCCCCCCGAAGACAAACGGAATACATGTGCGTCCTAGCTCCATTTTCAGGAGTGCACTAGTGACCGTCCCAAGATTTGCTCCCCCATACTCTTCTGGTGTCTCAATACCCCATAGGCCCTGTGTTTTCGCCTTTTGTTGAAGCTCTCTAATCTGTCTAAGTTCGATTCCGGGTCTTCCCTCACGCTCGTTACGCAATAAATCAGGTTCCAACGGAATCAGTAGCTCGTCCACAAAATGGCGTGCGGCGGATTGAATCTGCTTCTGTTGCTCTGTCAATTCAAAATTCATGTCAACCTCCCGTATAAAATGTCATCATTTGGGGCCAGAACAGCTGATCCATGATCACTTGAAAATTTCATGTTTCACAATTCCCCTTACTGCATACTGATGGTACAAGTCAATTAACTGATCTTCCGAAGGATGCTTGTAATACAAAACATCAAATTTCTCGTTAATACATTGGCACAAGATATCCAGGTCCGATGATGGTGTCTTATCTATAACCAACACTTCTCTATGGGCAGCTTCTGCCGAAATGGTCTGGATCAGTTCTGGGCCCTCGGCATAGACAACAATGATGCTGACAGGTAATCGATCCCCCTCGTAACCCTGATGTGCTCTTACAACCTTCTCAAAGCGAATATAACAATCCCACCATGATTTTCTAATCTCTGGGTCAAAAAATTCCTTTAAGATGCTTTGCGCCTGTACTTCAAACATCGGATGACATTCGAGGAAATAATCCAGATTCGTTTTCCAACCATCATAACGATTCTCATCAAACTCGGAAGGGTGAAAGATATGGAAGGTTAACGCTTTTTTGTTCAATACGAACGTTCCTCCAGCCTGTTGCAGACGATAGCCAAGCTCACTGTCTTCCAACCCCCATCCCTTGAACCCTTCGTCAAACATACCCGATCGGATCAGTACTTCTCTGTTTACCGAGAAATTGCAGCTGAAAGACAGATGCCACGCTGTACGGAATACGCTTCCATTTTCCGAAAAACGTTCCATGAGCTGAAATCGTTCATCTGCTTCTGATGATGTAATAGCAGCATGCACCCATCCCGGATTTAACGACGTTATATCGATGCTCTCTTCACCCAAATATCTTCGAAACCCTATGACAAGTTTCCCCTCGGCTAGCTTGTGCACTCTCAAATGCTCATAGATAAAGTCCGGTCCGGCGAGTTGATCTCCGTCAAGGAACACGATCACATCTCCATTCGAGATAGTAATCCCCTTGTTTCGTGCCGCTGCCCGACTTGATTGCTCCGTAGAAGGAATGTAATTATATCGTATAGGAAAATCATACGTAAGCCTGCCGATCATCTCGCCCGTGCCGTCTATAGACCCGTTATCGATAACTACAACTTCGTATTGATCGCCTTCACACAAACGCTGTCTCGATAAGGAAGACAAACAGGCCTGAATCACTTCTTTCTGATTATGCGATAGAATAATTACACTAGCTTTCATACGTATCTCCTCCCACATGCCGGACTACCTTTTTATTTGCGTTTGGCACCAATAATAGTACAAATCCCAGGAAGGCAAGTGCTGCCGAACAGGCAATCACTATTTTAAAACCAAAATAATTTCCGACTGCTCCGGCTAGTAATCCACCACCCATGGAACCAATGATGTTTGCATTGTTGTACAACGTTGTGGCCGTACCTGTCATTTTAGGAACCAAATCCTGAAAAAAAGTCATTCCAACTCCAAGTACAATCGCGATAAAAATGGCACTGAATATCTGGATAGCAATGATCTGCCATCCCGATTGGGTAAACCAAAATAGTGAAAAATAGGCGACTCCAAACAATCCCGCGCATTTCATAACTGTGATACTACCAAACCTTTTGGCCAGTATTCCCAAAATGATCATGGTGGGAACCTGCAAGGCTGCGTTAACTCCCGAGATCATGCCAACGTCCAACTTCCCGCCTTGCAACTCTTGCGTAACATATAAGGGAGTTACAATGCCCCCCATCGTATTAGCCAACTCAAATGCCATGAAAGCAAGTAATGAAAATACAATCTGCGGTGCCATCAGCAGGCGCTTGAAGCTACGTACTGAGTCAGATGATAATTCCGTTCCGCCCCCCGGTTCCCGACTCTCGTCTGCTCGAATCATCAGTACAAATACGGCAACGAGCATGTACATCAACGAAACAACCAGAAACAGGCCTGTGTACGAGAACTGGTAGATTATAAAAGACGCCATTACAGGACCAAGAATCCAGGCCAGAGACACCAGAGCTCGCAATACAGCCATAACAACGGTGACATCTTCACTCGCCTCCCTCTCGACTACTTCTCTCGCAAGAGCAAATAATTGCGGAAAGGCCGAGAATGACAAGGCCATGAAAGTACAGGAAACCAGCATTAACACAATGTAACTGTCCGTATTTGCATAGAATACATAGCCTACAGAAGCAGATACACATGATCCAACAATGATCCACTTGCGCACAGGCTTTTTATCGGACAATCGACTAAACAGCGTACTAATGATAATGCCGCTTAACGATCCACACGCCATAAAGATCCCTAATGATAAGGGGCTCATTCCAGCCCGTTCTACTCCGAATAATGGCATGAATGGTAGCGTTAATCCGTATCCCAAACCAATAAAAAAAATGCATACGGATAATAAAAGTAAGGCCGGGCTTCTCAGGACAACCAAAAGACTTTTCAATAGAACCTTGCCCCCTCTTTACAACAACCGACGAATGAGTTCAGCTGCACGCTCGGCTCCTCCGTACTGCGAAGTACAGACGTTTTCCTTCAGCGACATAGCCTTATCCATGTCTCCATTAGTCATCATCGCGTTAACAGTCTCAGCTAGAGCGGATCCCGTAACCTCATCTGGGGACATTACTCTGCCACCGCCAACGTCCTGTAACTGCTTGGCGTTAAACTCACGTTCTGCCCAGGTCGGAATGACCAACGACGGCGTGCCTGTTAAGATCGTCGTCATGCAACTTCCATGTCCGCCATGGTGAATCATGACATCGCTATGCTCGGCTGCCATAACTCCCGATACATATGAGGTGAAGTGTACATTAGGGGGAACTTCCACGCTGTCCCCTTCCAATGGATTAAAACCAGTAGCAATCAAAAGCTCCGTCGAAGTGTTACCGAGTGCTCTAACGGCTTCCCTGAAAATATGACCACCACTCTCCACACCCCATTCCACGAGACGACTTGTGTACACAAATACACGTGGCCTCCTGTCGTTGTCTGATTTCTTCAACCAGTTCGCAGGCATTCCTGTCTCATTTGTATCTCTCCATACCACGGGACCGATATATTCAATTGGAACGGGCAGCTTCCCGATCTGTACCGGATCAAAATCCGGTATGCTCGGAAGAAGGGCAAGATTACCCGCCAGAAATGTGAGAAGGTTGTCCGTTTCAGGCAGACCATACTCAACCAACGCTCCGTTCAACACATTCGTGACATCTGGTATGTCTCCATATAATCCATAATTCGTTGTAAAAGGAAGACCACCTGGAAGTGTGCTGGACTGATTCATAGAAACGAGAGGAATGTCCAGCTTACAGGCAATGAACGCTGCGGGGACACTCGAATCGGAAATAACAAGATCCGGTTTAAAACCGATGGTTACCCGTAGACGAGCTTCAAGCTCATTTCGCATGTAAACAGGGTCCGAGTACCCCATCATGGACAAAAAGTGATTCATATCCTTGAAGTTTGGGTGGAAAACCTGTCCCTTGGGAGCAGGAATAACTGGAATCGGAATATAGGTAAAACCCATCTGTTCCATCGCCACCCCGGCATTTCCCCAGATTGTGAACGCCACCTCATGTCCCATCTCTCGTAACTTTAGTGCTATGGGAAGACAACGATTCACTCTCCCCATCCCGGCCATCATCCCAATAAAAATGCGTTTTTTCTTCAACAAAATTTCCTCCATCAATTCGTATATTTCGGAAATAGTTCTACACTTTCACGTAGGCTGACAACACTTGCTCAAAGAGTTCGCCTGCTTCCCAACCGTTCTCCCTACTGGATTGGGTGGCAACTATACGGTGCTCTGGAGGGGACCACACACCGATCTTTCCACCATTAACAGAGAAGATCTGACCGGTAACCTTACGGCAACGCGGCAGACATAAGGAAAGCATCAATTCGGCCACATCTTCCGTTGAACCTACTTTCCAGTACTCGGGAAACGACTCACCTTTCATTTCGGCGGTCTGCTTCGCCCGTTCGATATAGGGCATTGTCATGTCAGTACGCGCTGCGGGAGAAACTGCATTCACATTAATGCCATAAGATTCAAGTTCCAGCGAAAGTGTCCACGTCATGCCTATCAATCCGGCTTTGGCAGTACTGTAATTTAATTGCCCGATCATTCCGGTCAAGCCCGCCACGGAGATCATATTAATAATGCTGCCTTCCCTTCGTTCCCTCATGCCCGGCAGAGCGGACCGGATACAAGCAAAGGCTCCCTTAAGATGCGAATTCAATACAAGATCCCACTCGGTTTCACTCATTTTATGGGCCATCTTATCGTGAACAACTCCGGCGTTGTTCACCAGGATATCAATCTTGCCAAATTCGCGAAGACCCTCCGATATGATGCGTTCACCACCGGCCATGCTTGCGACGGATTCAACGACCCCAATAGCGGTCCCTCCCTGATTCCGAATCAACTGAACAACGTCCCATACCCCACCTTCTTGTACACCGTTGACAACTATCTTGGCTCCTTCTTGTGCCATACGTATTGCGGTTGCACGCCCAATTCCGCGGCTGGAACCCGTAATGACTGCTACCTGTCCCTCTAACAACAACGGCTGTTTCCTCCTATTCGCACTTCTCCCACAATGATGCAAGCCCGATCCCGCCACCAATACCCAGTGTTGTGATTCCCCGAGCCCCCTTTATATGCCTCATCTCGTTGAATAGGCGTGTAACCAGGATGGCTCCCGATGCACCGAACGGGTGTCCAAGCGCCAGTGCCCCGCCCCCCACATTAACAATGTGAGTTGGAATATGCAGTTCTCTTAAAGAGGCCAGAACTTGTGAAGCGAACGCTTCATTGAATTCCACAAGATCAATGTCTTCCATTGCCAAACGATTTCGGCTGAGCAACTTGGTAACGGCAGGAACCGGACCGATACCCAAGTAGTTCGGGTCAACGCCCACTGCCACACTGTCGATAAATTTCATTAGTGGTGTAAGTCCTAACGATAATGCTTTTCCCATTGACATGATTAAAACGATAGCGGCTCCATCATTCAATGGACATGCATTACCAGCCGTCACTGTACCATCCTGTTCGAAAACAGATGGCAATGCTGCAAGCTTCGTAAGTGTTGTATTCGCCCGAGGACATTCGTCTGTATGAATGATTCTAAGTTGCTTACCCTCCGGGATAGACAATGGAACGATTTCGTTGTCGAAACGCCCGCTTTGTATTGAAGCAATCGCTTTCCTATGACTGGAAAGCGCATATTCGTCCTGGTCCATTCGAGTCACACCGTACTTCTTAGCAACGTTGTTAGCCGCCTTCCCCATATCCGGATCTCCGATCCATTCCGGAGAGAATCGTGTGCGAGTGATTACTTGAGGTACTACACTCCCGTACAGAGACAAGGGTTTCTCCAATCTCCAGGGTGCACGACTTGTGCTTTCGACACCACCAGCCAGATACACTTCCCCGGCACCTGATTGAATCAGCCTCGCTGCTAAATGAATGGCTTCAAGACCAGATCCGCATTGACGATCAATCGTCACGCCAGGGACCTCTACTGGGAGTTTGGCTTGTAACGCGGATAACCTGGCGATGTTACCTCCCCCGCCTACTGCATTCCCCAATAGAACATCATCAATGTCACCGGGAGGGATGGGAATTTCGCTTAAAATGGCCTGAATGACTTCTGCAGCCAGTATCTCCGGCGGTGTCTCCTTAAACATCCCCCCGTATTTGCCGATTGCAGTTCGCTTCGCGGAAAGAATAACAGGAATCAACATATTGTTCATATCTTTATTTTCAGTAACTCGTTCAGTTTTGTTCGCGAAATCTTTCCACTCGTTGTATAGGGGAAGGCATCCACCCGCATAATTTCCTTTGGACACTTGTAGGTAGCAAGCTCACGACGGCACAATGATACAATCTCATCATCACTAACCTCGCTACCCATTCTGAGCTTGATAAGTGCGCTCACCTTTTGGCCCCAGTATACATCGGGTACACCTACAACGATGACCTCCTCAATGCCTTCCAATGTTAACAACAGCTTCTCGATTTCCTCCGGATATATATTAAGCCCTCCGCTAATAATCATGTTTTTCTTTCGACCAACCAGATATAAATAACCTTCGGAATCTCGTGTTGCAAGGTCTCCCACAGTTGCCCATTCACCATGTACAACTTGGCTGGTTTCTTCCTCGGAACCATAATATCCGGCAAAGATCATCGGGCTCTTCACAAACAATTGTCCTACTGCGCCTTCGGTTACTTCCGTACTATCCGCTTCACGAATGGATACCTGCACACCGGCAAACGGTTTACCGATTGAATCAGGCTTATACCGATTTCCTTCCGGATCAAGTACTGTGACAAAGCTTAGCTCGGAGGCACCATAAAATTCATACAAACCTGCATTTTCAAATACCTCTGTCACCTTCCGTTTGGATTCTGGCGACCATTTATCACCTGACGTAATGAGAGATCTGACAGATGGCAGCGCAATAACTGAATCAGAAGCCATGAACGCTTTGTAGAGTGCTTCAAACATCGTAGGTACAAGATAAAGATGTGTAACCGCATGTGTTGCTAACGTCTCCAATACGTATTCCGCTCGGAATTTGCTTGTTAGATGGAATGTCCCGCCAATATACAACGTTTGAATGCACGCATATAACGTAAGTGAATAGACCAAAGAACCCGGTGCCAATACATGGTCTCCTGCATCATGCACGAATGTTTCACGCGCATATGCAAAGCTCTCGATCCATGAACGCTGAGAACGGAGATAGCCTTTCGGTCGTCCGGTCGTCCCGGAGGTATATCCCATGTAGAACAGGCTATCTTCAGTTGAGGATCGCTGTGGTTCGGCTTCTTCCCTTCTGAGAGAACGAGGTTCACCTGTATCCACAGTAATCACCCTTGTTGACGATGGAATATGAGGTATTCTGGCTTTGAACTCCACATCTATGACAAGCACACGAGGTTCACATTCATTAATAACCTCCGTCAGATTTGCATCGCTCCACTTGGGATCAAATACAGCAGCACACATTCCAATTTTGGTGGCTGCAAGAAAGTATTCGATCATCACGGCACTATTGTTCATCAGCAGGCCGACAAGAGGAAGTTCATCGGCTTCGAAATCTTCCTCAGTAGCCAGAATTGTATTTGCTGCCAGCTTTATTCCATGGTATAGCTCGGCGTACGAAATCTGCCGGGCATCATCAAAGATGGCAGTTTTCTCAGGATTCTGGGAAGCATGCATGCGTATCGCATCAGCCAGTAACATCATTTCACCTTCCTTACTGTATTAACTAAGGGGGTAGCCGGGAGCACTATCTCACCTGTTTTAACCAGATACAACCCTTTGTCCGATACACGAATATGCGGCAAATGTGAAGCTGTCAGAAATAAAAGAGAATACAGAGGATCACCAAATCGGTAACCGTGGACACGCATTTTCTCATTGAAATGATCCACACTAGCGCCGATTGATGCCACGCTCTCCAAGCTCATAGCTCCACTGAGAGGAAGAGGAATGTACAGTTGCTCCCCATCCACGAAATATACTAATATTCCTTCCCCGCGAACTTCCAACTCCTGAGACGCTTCGCGCATGGCAGACAGAGATCGCCCAAGTAAAAGTGTATCGTTCGAAGCGTTGTAAGTACTTGCTAATGCCTTGATCCCACACGCTAAACCTTTGATTCGGGTGTTAATCATCCAACTTCCGTTAACATCCAGCAATGTCATCCAGTTCTCATCCGTTTCTAATTCAGCTCGGGGATCAAAATGGTACGATTGGGTGATGACATCGTTCACCAGTTCAATACCGGTGTCGGTTCGAGTTTCCATCTGGTCCATCCTCAGGTTGACGATCGTTCGACGAGACGGAAAAGTGGAGCGCAACCAAGTGTGTATCTCTGCTTCATCTGGCTCTACTACTCGCCTTTGATTTTGGACCACCCACTCACCTCGTTGCAGGACATGTAGTGGATCAGGTTCATTTATGGAGGTTAAGACGTTCAAACAAGCCAGTCTGCCTGGTGCAATCCCGCCTAAGTCTTCATCCAGACCGTAATATACTGCCGGATTTAAGGTAGCAAGACGATAGGCATCCGCTACAGATATTCCCGTCTCCATACAGATCTTAATCATGCTGGCACAGCTCGTCCTCTCCACATAGTTTGGTGACGGGCCATCGCTGGTAAGCATCATTCGGTTCATATTGAACCGGGAATCACCTTTCATCCCTTTAAGGAGGTGTGGCAAATCAGGACGAATAGATGAGTATCGAAGAGAGGCGTATAGCCCCGCTTTTAATCGTCTAAGTACATCTTCGGCATGGAGAGCTTCGTGGTCAGCTGAGATGCCCGCTGCAGCCATAGTACTTATTTTTTCATAAGATACGCCCGGCAAATGTCCTTCCGCCCTCATCCCATGATGAGCCTTCGTTAGATAAAGTTGCTCTACCAATACTTCGTCGTTCGCCAGCAGTTTGGGCCATTCGGTCAGTTCCCCGCTCTGTATCACAAGGTTATGTTGTAGCCACTTGTCCATAGTCATTGGATCAGCTCGATCAGGACGGTCAATGTTACACCACCATAGGAACATATGGTGACTTGTCTCCTCCAGCTTCTCAATGAATGACAAAGCTTCAGTTCCTAGAAACGTTAACAAAGACAGATTATCATTAATGGACAAGACCGTACCCTTCTGTAACAGAGCTTCTCCCCATGTATAAGGATTGTACATTTGACATGGGTGTGCATGAGGTTCAATATATCCTGGAACAACAACATGACCTTTCTCCAATTCAACGACCTGGGTCTGGTCTGAAGTGGGTAGTTCCTTGGCTCCAACGTAGGCAATACGACTTCCGGACAGATAGATATTCGCTTGTTCAACTTCCCCTGTGTATACGTTCAAGTAAGATGCCTGTCTAAACCACATTGTCGCAGGCTGATCACCTTTAGATACTGAAATGAGTTTGTGATATTCATGTAGATTTGTCGGGTAAATCCTCATAGCTTACCTCACTTTCGTAATGCCAACAAAAGTGCGAAACAAAAAATGGATATGATCAGCACTTGATAGTCGAGCTTTTTGAAAGCTAACGTTCTCAGTTGCGTTCGATTCATGCCAGGGCTATATCCGCGTGCCTCAACGGCCAGTGAAGCGCTTTCGGCTTTCTGGAATGCTAACAGAAGGATAGGGACTACAATTGGGATAAAACTTTGCAGACGACGAACGATATTACCGGAATTAAAACGAACACCTCTTGCTCGCTGTGCCTTCATCACGTTGTCGGTTTCATTCAACAGGATTGGAATAAAACGGATCGTCCAAGAGATCATCAACGCAAATTCCTGTGTAGGAACACCCAACCGCTTGGTAGGCTTCAACAGATCTTCAATAGCCTGTGCGAGATCACCCAGCTTTGTCGTAAGTGTCAACAATGAAGCGATGACGAGAAGAAGAATGATGCGAATGGCTATATTACCTGCTTTAATGACACCCTCCTTGTAGATCGAAAACACTCCCGCTTCAAGCCATAACTGCCCCCCTTGTGTCAGAAAAATGTGAAACACAGATGTGACAATGACTATTAGCCAAACAGGTTTCAATCCTCTAACAATATAGGAGGGTGGTATTTGCGATATAGTGACTACACACACCACAAACACCGCAGACAATACGTATGAAAGCCATGAGTTCAACAGCATGACAGACAACATGAACAGGAACGCGATGACGAGTTTAGCTCTTGGATCAAGCCGGTGAATGATGGAGTTTCTGTGGACATACTGACCAATGATAAAGGATTGAGATAAGGACATAACTACAATTCCTTCCTCTGAAAAAAATCAGCAATATATGACAAAATCCATTCTTTCTTTACCGACTCCAGCTGCAATTCAACGTTCAATTTTACATTTATGGCTTCCACGAGCTGGAGCGCTTTAGGCAGCTTTAATCCCATATCTTTCAACTCAACTTGATATTCAGTGAACAATTGGAGCGGAGTCGTATGTCTTTGCACTTGACCACGTTCAAATATAATCACTTCTTCGGCGTACTCGGCAACAGTCTCCATATCGTGCGTCACCATAATGATCGTACTCCCCTGTTCCTGCTGCCAGGAACAAAAGAGTTCCATCAGCTGCTCTTTCCCTTCCGAATCCAACCCTACGGTTGGCTCGTCGAGAATAAGCACCTCCGGGTTCATCGCTAACACACTTGCAATTGCCACTCTCCGCTTCTCTCCGCCACTTAATTCAAACGGTGATCTATTGCAGAAAGATTCGTCCAGACCTACCATGTGTAATGCATCCAAGCATGTACTACGAACTTTTTCAGCTGACCAGCCCAAGTTCTTGGGACCAAAGGATATGTCTTTTATTACCGTATCCTCGAATAATTGATGCTCCGGAAATTGGAATACAATACCCACTTTATCGTAGAGAACGTACGTTTTCTTTCGATCGGTTGTCATTCGAAAATCCCCTATATCAACTGTTCCATTTGTAGGTTGCAGAAGCCCATTGAGCAGCTGTACAAAAGTTGACTTGCCAGATCCCGTTTTTCCCACAACAGCAAAAATGCGATTATCGCCCATGGTGAGTGTAATGTTGCTCAATACGTTGTTCTCCAGTGGTGTTCCAACATGATACGAGAAGTCCACTTCTTTTAGTGTAATTTGCATAAATCATCCACCAAATCTTCCAGAGTGAGTGCCGAAGAAGAGTGTAGCCCCTTCCGGTTCAGTGCCTCTCTTGCCTCGACAATAAAAGGAGCCGTTATCCCGGGAAAACGCCAGTATTCACCCTGAAACAAGGCCTCGGGCGATCCATCATAACAAATGTCACCCTGATCAAGTACAATAACCCTCGAAGATGCTGCAATCTCCTCTAAGTCATGCGTAATTGTTACAATCGTAATTCCTTGTTTATGCAACTCTCCCATCAGCAATGCAATCTGATCTTTGCCTTCCGGGTCGAGCATTGAGGTAGATTCATCAAAAACAATAACTTCTGGTCCCATAGCGAGAACTCCCGCAATAGCGATACGCTGTTTTTGCCCTCCTGATAACGAATATACATCAGAATTATAATAATTCAGCATCCCCACTTGGCTCAATGCCTCTGTTACATGACGCTCGATATCTTCAGTAGGGACACAAACGTTTTGCAGGCCAAAGGCGATATCTTCAAACACTGTAGATGCTACAATTTGATTCTCTGGATTTTGAAAGATCATTCCAATTCTCTGACGAATGATACTTAAATCATTTTCATTGGATGTCACATAATCATTAAAAGTTACTTGGCCTGTGGTTGGAAGGAGTAACCCGTTCATTAACCTAGCTATGGTGGATTTCCCTGCTCCATTCCTTCCAGCAAACGCCACATATTCACCAGAACGAATATGAAGGTTAATATCGTTTAACATTGTTGCTCGGTTTGCATAACCAAACGTTACATTGGAAAAATGAATCACTGTAGTACCTCCATCACTTGGCGCGATTTACTTGTATAGAAGTGCTTAAGAATGTGCAGTCTCTGAATATCATAATGTTAGACCCCCGGAGTTTGCCTTTTCGTATCCTGGATCATTGTAGGACTTACCTTGAGAATTCTAACAGCAATAAGTGAAGCAAGCACTGCTTTGAGCAGGTCACCTGGAATGAAAACAAGGTTGCCTATGATAGCCTGTGTAATTGGTACATCCGTTATAAAGGACAGGAATGGAATACCCACTGCATACACAACAAGGATTCCGCCCACGATGTTGCTCAGTAGAAAGTTCCAAAATTTAATGCCTGCAACGGATGTACGTTGAACTAACAACCCAATCACAAAAGCAGCAATCGGATAACTAAGAACATACCCGCCTGTAGGTCCAACCAGAACACCCAAGCCCCCTCTGCCACCGGACAACAATGGAGCTCCTAAACCGATCAGAACAACAAAGAGCAAGAGACTTACCCCTCCCAATCGAGCACCAAGGATACTGCCTGCCAGCATCACGCCCAGCGTTTGGACTGTAATTGGCACAGGTATAAATGGTAGTGGAATCGGAGGTAACAGTCCAAGTACTGCAATAACAGCTGCCATAATCGCAGTAAACATCATATCTTTAATCTTCACAACAAGGCCCCCAATATGAATTAGTTATTAACTACGCATCCTTTATGTTGAGTTTTTCCAAGTCTTATGTACTACTGTATTAAGAGAACCTTCCCCTCGATACCCGATTCAGCCGCTGCAATAGCCTGTTGTACATTCGTTAGTTCATACGTCGCCCCAATGTTTGTCATGACAAGCCTCCCTGCTCTGACCAACTCCATTACCTCATGAAATACCTGTTCCCAGCGTTCTTGCGTACAGCGTTCCACCCAATGTTTTAACCAGAAAAGTTTCACATGAACTTGTGTTCCCCGGGTAACTTCATGCCATAACGGTGTGATCCCCGAAAGCAGTCCTACACTGATGACCGTGCCATTTGGCTTAAGGCAACTCACCAACTGTTCCCCATCTGTCCCTCCAATACAATCCACGGCTGCATCAGCACCGCACCCCTCTGTTAATTCCGTGATCCTAGCCTGGAGCAACTCTTTCGTTGTATTGATAACAGAAACTGCTCCAAGACGATACAGTTCAGCAGTATGACGATCATCTCTCGTAAGCGCAATCAATTTAAATCCATAGATTTTTGAGATCTGTGCAAAGATTCGCCCGATTGCAGATCCCCCTGCATTCACAATCAGGGTATCACCATACGTAAGCTTAAGCACCTCTGTACAGATCAACCAAGCCGTAACCGGATTAATATAGAGCTGACTTGCTGAGTGATCATCGATATCATTCGGCACAATAATCGTATGTTGCTCCAAAGTCTTCACGACGTCCTGCCAAGTATTCTCACCTTTTAGTGGCAAGACACGGCGACCCAACATTTGATTGGAAACTCCCGGCCCTACTGCTTCTACCACCCCCACACCCTCAAACCCGGGAACAGCTGGTAATCGGGTACGATGCGGGTAAGCTCCTCGAACAGGAATAATATCGGAGGGATTAATAGGTCGAGCATACATCCTCACTGCTAATTCACCGGGGCCAGGGGGTATCACATCTTTTTCTTCCATACATAATACTTCACTTGGTTCGCCAAAACGATAATAACGGATTACCCTTGCTTTCATTAGTACATCTCCTAAAATAATTTTGCTAAAATTGCTCTAACTAAAATATTGAATATATTTCCAGAGTGTATAACAATAGTATCACTGGTAAATTATTTCATCAACGACTTATTATGATATAATACAACTTTTTTTTCATTAAAATATGCGATAACTTCTGCTTAGAAAAAAAAGAGCCCCACAACCTTGAATTCCAAGGTCGTGAAGCTCTTTCATCATATCAATTAATGTGCAACAGCATTGTTAAGCATAATCCAGATCGAACCAATTACGATGGTCATCATAATCAGCAAACCGAAGATAAGAGCCATCACATTCCAGCGTGGTTTCTCTGTTTCACGGATATGCATGAAGAAGAAGAGTTGAACCACAAACTGAAGTGCTGCCGTGCCAAGAACAACAATGAGTGTTCCTGTTCTTTCCATCATATCATTGAGAACCACCACAAGTGGAATGATTGTCAGAACGACGGACAGAATGAAGCCGATGACATAAGACTTCAGTGAACCATGTTGCTCATGACCGTGGGAATCATGTGAGTTGTGCTCTGACATCTACATCACCCCCATGAGATAGACGATCGACAGGAGGAAAATCCATACGACGTCCAAGAAGTGCCAGTACAAGCTGATGACGTTAATTTTACCGCGAGTAACATCGGTAATACCACGTTTTTTCAGTTGTAACATAAGTCCAATCATCCAGATCAGACCAAGCGATACGTGAAGTCCGTGAGTTCCCACAAGGGTGAAGAATGCGCCAGAAGCAGCACTCGTTGTAAAGCTGAACCCTTCGTGAATCAACTCAATAAACTCATATACTTCCAGTGCGATAAAGCTTGCACCCAGAACGGCTGTAACTGCCAGCCAACTGATTAATTGTTTTACTTTGCCTTGATTCATCGCCAGTACGGCTAGTCCGCTCGTAAATGAACTTGTGAGCAAGATAAACGTTTCGGCAATAACACCAGGCATTTTGATCAATTCAGACAAAATCGGTCCGCCCGCCGTATTGTCACGCAACACAATGAAGGTTGCGAACAATACGGAGAACAGGATAACGTCGGAAATCAGGAAGAACCAGAAACCGAGAATTTTCATTTCCTGTGGATCATGATGTCCATGGTCGTGACCATGTGCATGATTCTCACCGTGCTTAGCGGCTGCTTGAGCCATCTATACCGACCCCCTTAACGACGCTTCGGTACGTTTAATTTCGTCAACCGGAATGTAATAATCCGTATCATATGAGAATGAACGGGCGATCATACAGATCCCTACGCCAGCGAGTCCGAGAATTGCCATCCACAACCATCCGAAGACAAAGCCGAAACCGGCGATGAACCAGAAGACAGACATGATGAACGGAATTCCAGAGTTCTTCGGCATATGAATCGGCTCAAGCGGTTGCTCTGGCGGATAGATGCCTTTGGCACGACGTTCTTTCTCTTCCCACCACTCATCAATATCATCTCCGCGCGGTGTAACGGCGAAGTTGTATTCAGGAGCTGGTGAAGGAATTGACCACTCCAGCGTACGGCCATCCCATGGATCGGCGGAAGCTTTGAGTGATTTGTATTTGCGAATACCGTCTGCGATTTGTGCAACTTGGAACAGGAATCCGACACCCATCAGGAATGCCCCGATTGTGGATACGAAGTTCAGTTCCCACCAGCCAGTATCCCAGCCGTATGTGCTCAGACGACGTGTCATACCCATTAGACCGACAGCGTACTGCGGCATGAAGCAGACATAGAAACCAATATTCCAAGTCCAGAATGCCCATTTGCCCAGTTTCTCTTCGAGTTGGAAACCGAACATTTTAGGCCACCAGTAGTACAGACCTGCGAAGTATCCGAAGACAACTCCACCGATCAATACTTGGTGGAAGTGGGCAATCAGGAAGTAACTGTTGTGGAACTGGAAGTCAGCAGGAGCAACGGATAACAGAACGCCTGTCATACCCCCGACAATAAAGCACGGGATAAAGGCAAGTGTCCACATCATCGGAGTCGCCATGCGAATCCTTCCTCGATACATGGTAAACAGCCAGTTGAATATCTTAACCCCTGTTGGAATAGCAATCAACATCGTAGTTACGGCGAAGAATGCATTCACGTCTGCTCCGGAACCCATCGTGAAGAAGTGATGCGCCCATGTGAAGAAGGACAGGAAGCTGATGATCAACATCGCGAATACCATCGATTTGTAGCCAAACAGTTTTTTCCGTGAGAAGGTACTCACAATCTCGGAGAAAACACCGAATGCCGGCAAGACGACAATGTATACCTCAGGGTGACCCCACATCCAGATCAAGTTTATATACATCATTGGGTTACCGCCCAGATCAAGTGTGAAGAAATGCGCCCCGGCAAACCTGTCGAGGAATAACAATGCAAGTGTCACGGTCAAGATCGGGAAAGCAAACAAGATAATGATACAAGTGGAGAATACCGACCATGTGAACATCGGCATTTTCATCCATCTCATGCCTGGCGCACGCATTTTAATGATGGTAACCAGGAAGTTGATACCGGTAGCCAAGGAACCGATACCCGATATCTGTATACCCCATATATAGAAGTTCTGTCCTACCCCCGGACTGTGTGACAGCTCCGATAGAGGCGGATAACTCAGCCATCCTGCATCCGGTGAACCACCGATAACGAATGACAGGTTAAACAGCATTGCTCCCAGGAAGAATAACCAGAAGCTCAGTGCATTCAGGAACGGGAACGCAACGTCCCTTGCTCCGATCTGTAATGGCACGATAACGTTAAATAGACCAAACATAAATGGCATCGCCATGAACAAGATCATGATCGTACCGTGAGTTGTGAAGACCTGATTATAATGCTCAGGATTCAGAAATTCATTGTTAGGCATAGCTAGCTGAAGGCGCATCATTAGCGCATCCACACCACCACGGAACAACATGATAATGGAAGCAATGATATACATGATACCGATCTTTTTGTGATCGACAGTCGTTAACCAGTTACGCCAGAGCCAGCCCCATTTTTTGAAATAAGTTAGCACCGCTACAATAGTAATCATGGTAATTCCGATAGCTACCATCGCACCATAAATGAGCGGATCACCGGTTACGAAAAACTCCGATGCAAACTCTTTAAGTCCCTCTAACATTGGGGGCCTCCTTTCGAATCTTTAGTTAGCACTCTTGTCCTCGTCTTGATTGGACGTATCAGTTGCATTTTGAATGGCTCCAGAAGCTTCTTTTGAAGTTCCATGCTTACTGTGAGCACTTTGACCATCTACTACATACTTGGTCACAATATTTTGGAACAATCCTTCTGGGAAGGCAGAATAATAAGCAACGTTGCTTGTGCCTGGCTCAGCCAGTGCTTTGTAACCTTCTGTAGTCAACGCCTGAGAACTCTGTTTCACTTCAGCTACCCAATTGTCAAAATCTTCGTCCGATGTAGCATTCACATCAAAACGCATTTCTCCAAAATGCTCACCTGTGAAGTTAGCGCCTGAACCCCAGTACTTGCCTTCATGATCTGCCTGCAGATACAAGGTCATCGCCATACCCGACATCGTATAAATCTGTCCTCCAAGTTGCGGAATCCAGAATGAGTTCATCGGTGAATCCGCAGTGAGTTCAAATTTCACGGGCCGGTCTGCCGGAATATTCAACGTATTAACCGTTGCAATTCCTTGTTCTGGATACATAAACAGCCATTTCCAGTCCAGTGAAGACACTTGGATGGTAATTGGTGCTTTCTCGTGAGCCAACGGCTTCGAAGGTTCCAAAACATACGTGTAACGAATCGTTACAATTGCAAGTATTCCAATAATAATAATTGGAATGGTCCACCATACAACCTCCGCTTTGGTGCTATGAGCCCAGTTAGGTTCATATGCTGCTTTGTTGTCCGGTTTCTCACGGTAACGCCATACGATTACGGCAGCCAAAATGAGTACTGGCACAATAATGACAGCACACAAAATTGTCGAGATGACAATCAAATCTCTCTGCGAAGCGCCAATTGGCCCCTTCGGATCCAGAACAACGTACTGTCCGCCTGCCAGCATTGGCCAGACAATCAATGCAATTGTAACCAACGTCAGGACAACCGGAATGATAATCCGGATTAGCGACCTAGGTTTCTTGTTCATTTTGATCCCCTCTCCTTAAATTCGCTCATACTGAAAAATCAGTATACTACTCTCTTCCTACTAAAGATATCAGAAATGAACAACTTTTTTGTTCTTGTTAACAAATTTGTCGATTTTACACCTTAAATGTGTGAATTTTTTCTCACAAATCGCTTGCATGCTTGATATTTGTACTTCGTAATCTTTACACATCAAGTCACAAAATAAAACCCTTTGCAGTCCCGTTGAACAGTGTCAACGAATCCGCAAAGGGCTTTATTGACTGGATTCCGGGAACTTATCCAGTCTTATTATGAACGAATTAACGCAGGATTATAATCAATCGGCGCCTTCGTCTTCCCGGCGTGTATGAACAAGGCCAATCGCTTTGGCAATAACGTAAATAAACACACTACCTACAAGGAATCCAATACCAACCATCAAGCCAAGATTACGATCATTAAATTCGTTCAGATTGATCAGACACATGATCACTCCCGTAATGAGTGCGACCCATGCCAGAACTGTCATCGTCAAGACGGCGCGCCGCATATTTTTGTCTTTGCGCTCCAATTGGCTGACCATTGCTGTCTTCGATGCCATAGTAAACACTTCCTTTTCCCTTTTTGTAAGTGCTTTCCTTATACCAATATACCACATCAGTATGATTTTTAGTCAACAAATGTTCAAATTTTATTCGCAATTTGGACACTTTATTTTCATTTCGACCATTGACAAAACATTATTAAATTCTTTCATACTTCTTATAACCCAAAAAACGTCTCTTCATAACAGGAACTGCACTTGACCTTATGAAACCTTTATGAACTACTCATTTCCAACGGTAAAAACAAAAAAAAAAGACGGCACATTGGAATACTCCAATGTTACCGTCGTTCTCAGCTTTAATAAGGGAACCATATATAATGTGGACCTGCTCTACCCTTAAAACCTGCCACCCAAACTATTGGGGATTATGTTCGTTCCGTGTCTCCAACCAATTATTCTTGATGACGCTCTGATACCAGTAATAACTCTCCTTCGGTGTTCTCACGAGTGAACGATAGTCCATATGAACAAGACCAAAACGCATTCGGTAGCCTTCTGCCCACTCGAAATTATCCATCAGTGACCATGCCATGTACCCTTTCAGGTTAATCCCGTCATTAATGATGCGGTGAATTTGGGCCAAATGCTGCTCATAATATGAAATCCGGCGATCATCGTTAATCTTCCCGTTCTCCAGGTCATCATTGATGCAGGCACCATTCTCTGTGATATATACATCCACATTGCCGTACTTTTGCAAGTAATGCATAAATTCATACAAACCACGTGATTCCACAGGCCAGCCAATATCAGTTTTGGTGAGGCCCATATCAACTTCTTCCGATTGCAGAGCACCTGCCTCCGGATTGAAGCGATTGATGCCCATCGTGTAATAGTTAATGCCGAGCAGATCGATTGGTTGCGAGATAATCTCCATATCGCCTTCCTGAATTGGCACAGTAGCCCCCGCTTCTGCGAACCAATCCACCATAAACTGCGGATATGAACCTTTGTAGATTGGATCAAGGAACCAATCGGTATTAAGCGCAATTGATCGGTCACACGCAGCTTGGTCCTCGGGGGATTTGCTGTACGGCTCAGCCCAGCACACGTTCGGAGCAATACCAATCTGACCGGTTGTTCCCAAGCGACGGAAAGATTGAACAGCTTTACCATGAGCAACCAGCAATCCATGAGCAACATTGATTGAAGTTTGCAGGTCTTTGTTTCCTGGCGCATGAATCCCGAGAAGGTTCGACAGGAACGCGATACACCATGGTTCGTTGAATGTCAGCCAGAAGTTGATTTTGCCAGAGAATTCTTTGAAGATCACTTCGGCATATTTCACAAAAGCATCCACAGTTCTGCGGTTACCCCAGCCCCCGTCATCCTCCAGCGTTTGCGGAAGATCCCAGTGATACAGTGTGAGGAACGGTTCAATTCCAGCCTCGATCAATGCATCCACGAAGCGGTGGTAGAAGTCCAGTCCTTCCCGATTGATCTCTCCATCTCCGTCAGGAATAATGCGCGGCCACGCAATGGAGAACCGGTACGTATTAATCCCGAGTTTCTTCATCAGTTCGATGTCTTCCTCGTAACGGTGGTAACTGTCACATGCGACATCCCCATTGTCTCCGTTATATACCTTGCCAGGTGTGCGCGCAAACGTATCCCAGATGGATACCCCGCGTCCACCTTCCTGTGCCGCTCCTTCTATTTGATAGGAAGCTGTTGCTGTACCCCAGCGAAAATCTTGCGGAAATTTAAAAATCGTCATGGTTTACTCCTCCGTCTCATGATGACACGCGGATCGTCTGTCCTGCGGTCATGGTTAAAATAATTACATAATCGCCCTGAGGCGTAAGCTCTGCCTTGGCTTGTTCATGTCCTTCCACTCGCAGCGGATAAGCACTGCGAAGGGTCAACGACTCATTTCGATCTGCCTTAATAACCGCTGACACAAGCTTGTTGTCCGTCCACGTTATTGCTACCGTATAACCACCTCTTGCACGAAGCCCTTCAACACGACCTTGAGTCCAGAGGTCAGGCAATGCCGGAAGTAAATGTAACTCGTTCAAGTGGCTCTGCAACAACATCTCGGCCATGCCAGCCGTGCCTCCAAAGTTACCATCGATCTGGAACGGCGGATGGTCATCAAACAGATTCGGATGTGTGGACCGGGCCAGCAACGTGCGCACAAACTGATGTGCCTGGCTGCTATCCAGTAGTCGTGCATACAGATTGATCAACCATGCACAGCTCCATCCTGTATGCCCGCCACCTTGTGAGATACGACGTTCAAGTGATACCCGTGCTGCTTCTACCAATTCCGGTGTGTGTACTCGATTGATCTGCTCTCCCGGATACAGTCCATACAGATGGGAGACGTGACGATGCCCTGGCTCGGATTCGGCAAAATCCTTAAACCACTCCAGCAATTGTCCTTCGATTCCAATTCGGAATGGATAGAGTTTCTCCAGAGCCTCACTCCACTCGCTTGCCAACGACTCATCTATATTTAGTTGCTTCGAGGCCTCAATACAGCGGCTGAACAGTTCACGAATTAACGTCATATCCATCGTTGAAGCCATGGATATACTGCGTGCCTCCCCAGCATCTGTGAGAAACTTGTTCTCTGGTGAAGTGGATGGAATCGTAACCAGATAACCATCGGGCCCTTCCACCAGCCAATCGAGACAGAACAGCGCCGCCTCTTTCATGATGGGATACGCACGTTCCTCAAGAAAACGCTGATCCCCGGTAAATTGGTAATGCTCCCATAGATGCGAGGTCAGCCACACACCACCCATCGGCCAAAAAGCCCAGCTTGCATCTCCGCCTGTCGGTGTAGAGGTTCTCCAGATATCCACGTTATGATGGGCAGTCCATCCACGGGCTCCATACAGAATCCGCGCCGTTCTTCGTCCTGTATCACTGAGATCGGTCAGCATATCAAACAGCGGCTCATGACACTCACTAAGATTGCAGACTTCTGCCGGCCAGTAATTCATCTCCGTGTTGATATTGATTGTGTAATCACTATGCCATGGCGGCTCTACCTGATGGTTCCAGATTCCCTGCAGGTTGGCAGGCTGGCTGCCCGGACGCGAACTAGCCATTAACAGATATCTTCCATATTGAAAATAAAGTGCCTCCAGTCCAGGGTCTTGTTGCCCTGTCTGATAAGCCTGCAGCCGCTCATCTGTAGATAATTCGGCGTTAGCCGATACCCCTAAATCAATAGAGACTCTGTTAAACAACGCGCTATGATCCTGAATATGTCGGTCACCAAGCGCTTCCGCGCCATGTGTGGTCGCTTTGGAGATCATCTCCTTGCATTCCTCTTCCAATACAAGATGGTCCTTCACAGGCAAAACATCATAACTTTCAAAGGACGTAGCTGCTGCCAGATAAAACACAACCTGATCAGCACCCTGAATATGTAACTTGCCTTCCAGATTGGAGACCTTCACCTGATCACCAGATGCCGTAAACGCTACACGGACAGCATAAGCCGTCCCCCGATCCTCTTCATAGAGGACGGATTCCGGGTGATCCCTGAAGTAATTGGACTCCACATGACTTGGGCACCGACTAAACATGGTTAGAGCATCTCCCGAAGTCTCAACGCGATAAGGATGGAGACTGTCTAGCGTAATACTTACACTCACAGCGTCCTTCTGATCAGCAGTTAATGTGCAGACCATTAGATCATCCGAAGCACTGGAATACACTTCACGTACGTATTGAGTTCCTTCCAATGAGTAGGTTGTGGTTGCAATACCCGATTCCAGATCAAGCTCCCGTTCAAATGCATCATATGAAGGATCATCCAGACCCTCATGGTGCAATAAAAAATGACCCATCGGCTGGTAGGCCTCTACATCACGACCAAGCATTTCACGGTTCAACAAATCCTCAGCTTCACCATACTGCCCAGACATGATCAACTCTCGCGTCTGCTTCAAATACCGCTGACTGCTGTATTGAATCGTATCCCGTGGAAACCCTGACCATAATGTATCTTCATTGAGCTGAATTCGTTCATCTGCTGCGCCACCGTACACCATGCCTCCAAGACGGCCGTTTCCGATGGGCAATGCTTCTTCCCAGCGTTTTGCCGGTTGTTGATACCAAAGACGATTGATTTTAGTTTGTTTATTGTGTTGGGACATGATTAGCTCCTGTTCCTGAATCAGCTGTATATTCCTCATGACGTAAAACGTTTTCGGTAAGTGCTTACAATAATAAAATTATATGTGATTTCAAAATTTGCGTCAATGCAAATCATCACATCATTCCACAAAAAAAGGCCCCATATAGGGCCCCTTCCTTGTGTAACCATGGATCACAGACAATCCATATTATTTTACGTCTTTTCCTGTCCACAGAGAGACACGTTCCTTAACCCAAACCGTAAATTGTTTCTCCATTTCAACTGCACCCGCTTTGTCCAAATCAGCCAGTAAAGCATCATAGGTTGCATCAAAGTTGGCTGGTGTAGTCAGAACAGCTTCCGGAATCCGTTTACGGATGATATCCTGCGTTTTCTGGAACGTTACCTCATAGTCTGTACCGGAAGGTACGGACATGTTATACGCTGCGCCCCAATCCTTAACTGGCAGATCTTCTTCAGCCGGATAGAACTCTTTCCAAGTCGTGATACCATAAGCTTTCAGCGTTTCTTTCTCTGCAGCCGTGTAACCAGCTACAATCTGCTCAGGGAAGTTTGTTGTGTAGTAGTTATCCGTAGAATCTTTTACACCATCACCGTATCTTGCGCTAAATATGTTATACATCCCAATTCCTGTTTCCTTACTGAAATTGGAGTTGTCATTCGTTTTGCGGTCTTGAACGTCTTCTGGAATCACTCGTTTACCATCTTCTACGTTGTAATGTTCACCTTCGATACCCCAGTTTCTCAGAACTTGTCCTTCATCGGAAGCAAGCCAATCCATGAATTTGATGATACGCACTGGATCTTTGGCCGAAGTTGTAATCCCGATGCCATAACCGTCAAATCCGGCTGGTTGGAACGTATGATCCACAATCTCATCGTTAAGTGATACAGAGAAGTGAGCGTATGTGGCATCATCCTTACCTGATGATTTAAGCGCGTTCTCCGCTTCTTGATAGTTCCACTCTTGGTCAATCAGACCGAGGACACGGCCACTGGCAATTTTGGACTTGTATTGGTCATCCTTTTGAACAAAGGCATCTTTGTCCAGTAGGCCTTCATTGTACATTTTATTCAACCAGCGGAAATATTCTCTTTCCTCTGGACGTTTGTAGTGCAATTTGGCTTCATACGTTTCAGGGTCAATGTAATATTCACCATCATCCGGTGCACCTGTTGCCTGGAAAGCCGGGTTCGTTACCGTGATCATGATTTTCCAATCATCTGCATTCAATGTTAATGGAATGGTTGGTTGACCATCAATGGTTGGATGTTTTTCATAATAGGCTCTAAGTACATTCTCGTAATCCTCAAGTGTCTTCACTTCAGGGTATCCAAGCTCTTTCAATACTCTTTGCTGAATTTCAAATCCACCTGTAGCGTCAAACGTAACATTATCAACACCCATATTGGTTGGAATGGTATAGATCGCTTGATCTTCCAAACTGTATTTCAAACGGTTCATCTGTTCTCCATAGATTTTTTTCAGATTGGGAGCATGCTCCTCAATCAGATCCGTGAGATCCAGCATCGCGCCTGCATCCACAAGCTTAGATAAGTTACCTTTAGGGTAGATCATATCAGGAAAGTCACCACTGGCAGCCATTAGTGCAATCTTCTGGTTACCACCATCGTTTACATCATACTCTGCTTCAATGGTAACGCCTGTTTGCTCCGTAATCTTTTTACCAACAGCATCTTGCATCTTGTTCCAGGTCGGACTAGCATCCGCCCCGAAGAATGTAACTGTGATCGGTTCGGTTCCGCTGGACTCCGAAGTCTCTTTGGTTCCCGAATTCCCACAACCAGCTGTAACCAACATTGCACTTGCGAGCATCAACATTGCAAACGTCTTGGGTGTATTGCCTTTCATTTTGCCTCTCATTGTCTAGTTCCCCCTATTATTTATGAAGGTTTTATCTGTATAACAGGCTTTATGCCTGAGGATACCACTTTTTTGAATGCGCTTTCGGTATCGTTCATTCCGACGTATTTACTGAAGCTGACGTTTCGATTCTGCCAAAAGAAAGATTCTTCTTCTAACGGACGTAAAACGTTTTCGTAAATGGAATAAACCGCTTACTGAAAGTGCTTACATGATAGATTATAGGCTATCCATCTCCTCACGTCAACAATAAAAAAAGCCCTTTCTCAAGGGCTTTTTTTGCTATGAAAATCCTTAACTTTAATGCTTGGTTTTCAAGCTTATTTCACATCTTTTCCAGTCCAAAGAGCTACACGTTCTTTGATCCAAACCGTGTATTGTTTCTCCATCTCCACTGCACCCGCTTTATCGAGTTCAGCCAGAAGACTATCATATACGCTGTCGAAGTTCTCAGGTTTGGCAAGGATCGCTTCTGGAATACGTTTACGTACAATATCCTGTGTTTTCTGGAACGTTACGTTGTAATCCGTGTCAGATGGTACAGGCATGTTGTATGCTGCACCCCAATCTTTCAGCTTCAGATCATCGTCGGAAGGATAGAAATCTTTCCATGTTGTAATACCATAGGCTTTCAACGTTTCCTTCTCAGCGGCAGTGTAACCAGCTTGAATCTGTTCAGGGAAGTTCGTTGTATAGTAGTTATCCGTGGCATCTTTCACACCATCACCGTATCTGGCGCTAAATATGTTATACATGCCTACGCCTGATTCTTTGGTAAAAGCAGAGTTATCATTGGTTTTGCGATCCTGTACGTCAGCCGGAATGATGCGTTTCCCATTCTCGACTTGGTAATGTTGGCCTTCAACGCCCCAGTTTCTCAGGACCTGACCTTCATCGGAAGCAAGCCAATCCATGAATTTGATAATACGTACCGGATCTTTGGCCGAAGTTGTGATTCCGATACCATAACCGTCAAATCCTGTCGGTTGGAACGTATGATCCACAATATCCTTGTTCAGGGATACGGAGAAGTGGGCATATGTTTTGTCTCCACCGTTAGATGATTTCAAAGCATTCTCCGCCTCACCATAGTTCCACTCTTGGTCAATTAGACCAAGTACACGGCCACTGGCAATTTTGGATTTGTATTGGTCATCCTTTTGAACAAATGTATCTTTGTCAAGCAGACCCTCATTGTACATTTTGTTCAACCAACGGAAATATTCCTTTTCTTCAGGGCGTTTGTAGTGTAGAACGGCTTCATAGGTCTCAGGATTAATATAATACTCACCATCATCCGGTCCACCCGTAGCTTGGAATGCAGGGTTCGTTACCGTAATCATAATTTTCCAGTCATCTGCATTCAATGTTAACGGAATCGTCGGTTGACCATCAATCGTTGGATGTTTTTCATAATACGTTCTCAGTACGTTCTCGTAGTCCTCAAGCGTTTTTACTTCAGGGTAGCCAAGCTCTTTCAATACTCTTTGTTGAATTTCGAATCCGCCCCTAGCGTCAAACTCAACGTTATCTACACCCATATTCGTCGGGATCGTGTAAATGGCTTGATCTTCCAAACTGTATTTCAGACGGTTCATCTGATCACCATAGATTTTTTTCAAGTTGGGAGCATGCTCCTCAATTAGATCGGTCAGGTCCAGCATCGCGCCTGCATCCACAAGCTTAGACAAGTTGCCTTTAGGATAGATAATATCAGGGTAATCACCACTGGCAGCCATCAAAGGAATCTTTTGGTCACCGCCATTATTCACATCATACTCAGCTTCAATTGTAACTCCCGTTGCCTTAGTAATTTCTTGACCGACAGCATCCTTCATGTTATTCCAGTTCGGACTCGCGTCTGCACCAAAGAATGTAAAGGTCACTGGACTGGTTGTATCTCCGGAATCAACCGGTTTCTCTGAAGCGTTAGTTCCTCCTCCACTGCCGCTGCATCCTGCTGTAATTGCAAGAGCACTGGCTAACAGAAGCATTGCGAATGTTTTTGGTGTTTTGCCCTTCATGTGTAATCCCCCTTATGGATATTAATGAAGCTGTATATTTGTATAACAGGTTGACCTGCAAATACCGTAACCAGATGAAACAAATGTAATTTTCTTGTTTTTATAACATTAGAAGCGTTTTCTTGAAAATAAAAAAATGTTCTTCTTGCCTTATTTCCTCTTCATTCTGCAAATGTTTACTTTGAGATTCAGGTGTATGCCACGTGTTGTACAAGCAAATGTAAGTGCTTTCATAATTGAATAATAATCGCTCCTATATCCCTTGTCAATAGTGAATTTATAAAATTGAAAACGTTTTTTAGAAAACGTTTTAGATAAAAAAAGAACCCAAATATTCTGGGTTCTTTTTCGTTTTAGATCTGAATTGCTAATCGTTTATTTAGCCTCTTCACCGCTCCACAATTGAACACGGTTTTGAACGAGTTCTGTATATTGTTTCTCCATATCCTCTGCTCCTGCTTGGTTCACTTCTGCAATCATGCCGTCATAGATCGCATCGAACTGTTCAGGAGTACTCAGAATGGCTTCCGGGATACGTTTCCGAATGATATCCTGTGTTTTCTTGAAGATGACGTTGTAGTTGGAATCACCTGGTGTTGGCAGATTGTATGCTGCTCCCCATGGTTTGATTGGGAACTCATCTTCACTCGGGAACAGATCTTTCCACGTCGTAGCACCGTAAGCTTTGAGTGTTTCTTTCTCTGCATCGGAATATGCTGCCACGATCTGTTCAGGGAAATTCGTAGTGTAGTAGTTATCCGTTGAATCCTTCACACCGTCTCCATAGTGACCAGACATATTGGTGTACAGACCGATACCCGTTTCTTTCTGGAATACAGCTGCATTATTGGTTTTCTGATCCAGAATGTCGGCAGGAATGACACGTTTGCCGTCCTTCACTTCATACTGTTTGCCCTCAATTCCCCAGTTCATCAGCACTTGCCCTTCTTCAGAAGCCAGGTAATCGAAAAATTTGATCGTACGAACCGGGTCAGGATTCGATGTTGTAATCCCTACACCCCAACCGGATACAAAACCAGGGTCTTGGTAGGCATGATCCTTGATATCCTCGGACAGGGTTACCGGGAAGTGTGAATACGTTGCTTCAGTCTTACCAGCGGATTTCAATGCATTTTCTGCATCGGAATAACCCCAATCCTGGTCAATGACACCCAGAACACGTCCACTTGCAATTTTGGATTTGTATTGGTCTGTTTTCTGGATAAAGCTGTCCTGATCCAGCAATCCAGTGTTGTACATATGGTTCAACCAGCGGAAGTACTCTTTTTCCTCTGGACGTTTGTAATGCAGACTTGCTTCATACGTCTCTGGATCGATATAGTATTCACCATCATCCGGAGCTCCTGTTGCCTGGAAGGCAGGGTTCGTTACAGTAATCATGATTCTCCAATCATCCGCGTCCAGTGTTAACGGGATCGTTGGCTGACCATCAATCGTTGGGTGTTTCTCTTTGTACGCCTTCAATACATTCTCGTAATCCTGAAGTGTACGTACTTCCGGGTATCCGAGTTCTTTCAGTACACGGTGCTGAATGCCAAATCCACCACCTGCATCAAAGTACTTTTGGTCTACCGCATAATACGTTGGCAGCACATAAATAGCCTGATCTTCATTACTGTATTTCAACCGGTCCATGTAATTACCATACAGCTTCTTCAGATTGGGAGCATATTGGTCGATCAGATCTGTCAGATCGAGCATTGCTCCGGCATCCACCAGTTTGCTGAGTTCTCCTTTGGGGGAGACAATATCCGGATAGTCTCCGCTCGCCGCCATTAAGGATATTTTATCTTGACCACCACTAACGGCAAATTCACCGTTAAGGGTTATCCCTGTTTTTTCCGTAAGGACTTTACCTACTTCATCCTTCATGCCATTCCAGTTCGGACTGGGGTCAACGCTGAAGAAATCAAAAGTAAGTGGAGTTGTCTCTGCGCTTGTATCCTTGAACGACGTATCACTGCCGCTTCCTCCACCGCAACCTGCGAGTAAAGACATTGCAAGCACTGGTGCCAGTGCAATCTTCATTTTGGAACTTGCCATAATGGTAATCCTCCCTGTTTCATATGTCTGTCTTATCCGGGACTTTTTTGTCCCTGTCTATAGCTTCATGAATACCACACCGCAGCCCTATACGGTGAAGCGCAGACCACATGGCTGCGCTTCGGGTATCCTGATGCTTCATTTGTAGATGTACGGCCGCTCTATGTGGCAGCCTGTACCCAATTGTTTAACCTTTTACTGCGCCCAGTGTCATACCACCAACAAAGTACTTCTGAAGGAATGGATATACAATGAGGATTGGAACCGTTACAACGATCGTAATCGCCATTTTGATCGATTCCGGTGAAATCTGTGTCATTTGCTGCGCCATATCATTGGCATTTCGTCCAGCACCTGAGCCCTGCTGTGTACTTTGCAATACTTTCATCAGCTCATATTGGAGCGTGGTCAAATGTGCCTTTGAACCATTATACAGGTACGTATCGAACCACGCATTCCATTGACCTACAGCCAGGAACAATGCGATGGTAGCAAGCACTGGTTTACACAGTGGCAAGATGATTCTGTAATAGATTGTAAAGTCATTCGCTCCGTCCAGCTTCGCGGATTCCTGCAATGAGTATGGCAGGCCATCAATGAATGAACGGATAATGAACACGTTAAATGCACTGATCATGCCAGGCAATACATATACCCAGAATGTACCGATCAGGTTCAAGTCACGCATCAGAATGTACACCGGAATCAGACCACCGGAGAAATACATCGTGAGCGCGAGCGTTGTGGAAACAAATTTTCTAAGTCCAAAATCAGGTCTGCTCAGTGTAAAGGCGATCATGGATGAACTGATCAATCCGAGCACGGTACCTACAAGTGTACGCAGAATGGAGATCTGCAAACCTTGTAACAATCCATCATATTGGAAAATCGTTTTGTAGTTCTGTAATGTGAATTCGCGAGGCCACAAGTAAATTCCGCCACGTACTGTATCTGTCGAGTTATTGAGTGAGATGGCTAGTACGTTAAGGAATGGATAAAGTGTTACAACCAGCACCATGGTCATCGCGAGGATGTTGAATATATCGAACAGTTTATCGCCCCGAGTAGCATTGAATGCTTTGTTCGCCATAATGTCGTCCCCTCCCTACATGATGCTTTCTTTTGTGAATTTTTTGAACAAGCCGTTCGCAGTAAACAGAAGGATGATACTGACAACGGAGTTGAATATACCTATGGCTGTACCATACGAGAATCGTCCCATATTCAAACCATAATTGAGCGCGTATAGATCAAGTACTTCCGAGTAGTCTGTGACCAGACTGTTGCCAAGCAAGAACTGCTTCTCGAAACCGATACTGATAAGATGTCCAATCGACATGATGAAAAGTACAGAAATCGTGGTCCGTATGCCAGGCAGCGTAATATGCCACATCTGTCTCCAGCGGTTGGCTCCATCTACACGGGAAGCTTCATACAACTCATTGTCGATACCTGTAATCGCCGCCAGATAGATGATGGCATTCCAACCGGTTTCCTTCCACATATCTGAAGCGGTTACAATGTACCAGAACAAGTTCCCCTTGGCCATGAATTGGATTGGCTGATCGATAATGTTCAGTCCTACCAATAGATCATTGATAATCCCTCCATCGGTGGAGAGCATCTTCGTAATGATCCCGGCTACAACAACCCAGGATACAAAGTGAGGCAGATATGATACCGTTTGCACGGCACGTTTGAAGAACATGCCTCTCATTTCATTCAGGAGAATAGCGAAGAATATCGGTACGATAAAACCGACAACTAGTCCCATCAAGCTCATTGCAAGCGTATTACGAAGTACCAGATAGAAACGATCATCACTGAACAGCTCTACAAAGTGTTTAAAACCAACCCACTCTTGATCACCAAATGATCTGGCAGGTTTATAATTTTGGAAAGCCATCGTCCATCCCCATAGTGGCAGATAGTTAAATACGAAAACCCAAGCTACGAATGGCAATGACATGAGATAGAGATATTTCTGCTGTTTCATTCTGTCCCAAATTCCGTTCCGCCGATTCTTTAAAGGCGGTTTGGGGTCACTGCTTCTGTTCGCGGAAGCGGATTTTTTTGTTAGCGTTTCCATCTCCGTTCCCCCTCCTCTGTTTTATAAAATAATCATACTCGATAGAGCGTTTTCAAAATACCATCTGGATTTTAGAGAAAATCATATAAAAATTAGATATAGACATATATAATCAGACATTAATTCGTTAAAATCAGTGATAAATTATACTTTTAAATGATATAAAAGTAATATTAAGGTAAAATACTATTGGAAGTGGTAAATATCGAAAACGTTTTATAGTAATCGTTTACTTCAACTACATGTCATGCAAAAAGGACCCTTTCGGGTCCCTATGATTACAATGTAAATTGAATGGTTTGCAGTTTAACGATGCCGAGTAGTTGCGCTACGGATATGGAGGTTGCTGGACGGAATTGATCTCCATTCAGATAGGCAAGTATCTCCTTAAATAAGTAGGCGGCTTCCGGACGCTTCATTACAGCCAGATTGGCAAACGGAAGTGAGGATACCAAAATCTTGCCCTTCCCTACTTTTGCCTCAAAGGCATAAGCGAGTCGTTTGGCCCGATGGAAATGGTCCAGCACTTCGATCAGCGGCTCAACCCCGGGCAACGTATCCAAACATATCGCTGGTGTACCGTTCACCAAGTGATACCAATGCCAGTCCGAAGCCCCATCATGCGGGAAGGTGCCTAGTAGTGCTAGCCGATCTCTCAGATACATGCCCATCGTTGCACCAGGCTGCGTAGCAAACATCAGGTAATTCCAGAATACAGGCAGATACTTGGTCTCCACTGAATCATATAACCCTTCTGCGGTTGGCTGTAGCCAAACACTTCCCCCGTTGACCACATAATCAACGACATTGGGTGTTAACGACTGAACGATAACCAAGTCAATCTCCCGATTTTTCAACAACTGGAATCCATCGATGCGATCTACGCAATCATCATGCGCTTCACCTAGGAATGGCTTCAACTCTGCCACGGTATTCCAGAACCGATTCGAACTCGGATGAGACTGATAAAAAGGAAACGACCAGCCATGCCATACATTCGCTACAGTTCTTTCCAAATCGCCTGATATCAGCTCCGCCTCGATCCGAAAAGCTGCTGCCCCTTCATGAGGAGCGGTAGCGACGATACTTCCCA
This sequence comes from Paenibacillus sp. FSL K6-1122, assembly GCF_037977015.1. NCBI lineage: Bacteria > Bacillati > Bacillota > Bacilli > Caryophanales > Paenibacillaceae > Paenibacillus > Paenibacillus sp. FSL K6-1122. The sequence continues at coordinate 6,089,050 of NZ_CP150272.1, forward strand.
GTGATATGACAGACCCACATTGGATATTTCCGGTCTTCCATTCCCCTTCATTAAGTATCACATCATTGCTTATTAACCTCCACTGAATGACCGCGTCCTCAAGCGGCTCCTTACCGTAGTGAGAGATGCGTACATCGACATGAATGGATTCTCCGGCGTAAAATGTACGCTCTTTGCAGCTTAACAACAGCACCACATCTGCGTTGAAACACATGAATTCTTCTGGTGTTGTAATGCCTTTGTCATCCCAAAACACATCCAGAATGCCCGTCGTAGCATGTCCCTGTCCTGGAAAATCGCGAATGTCCAGAAGTTGTACGCCCGCAGCGTCCGGTGTTCGCCGAATCCGCTCCATGGCTTCTTTTAAGGAACGTACCAGATGGGTACCACTGACCTGTTGAAAATGCTCCAGATCCTCGATCATGCCTTTGTTTGTTAACGATTCTTCGATCGGTCGTAACCAGCTAGGACGCAATACGCCAGTATACTTCGCTCGCTCTTGGGGCCGCACATACATGGTGTACTGTGCATGTTCGTGCCCAATGACGGGATGCTCCGCGAGCCGAGTGACTGCATGATAGTCCAGCGTGGTATCCGGCACAGCAGAATATGCGGATTCCAACGGGGGATGCCAGTTCAACGACTGAATATAATAATCACCTTCCCGCCCTTGCGCCGGAAGCTGTCCAAAACCTGTATTGTCCGTATATAACCGGGTCGGGTCCATATCCCTTGCCCTTGAGACCAATGCATTGAGTTCTGGGTGGCCATTCGGACCAATAAGTTCATTCCCCATGGAGAACATGACGAATGAAGGATGTCTATGCAGCGACTGAAGCAACCCGTCCAGTTCTTGTGTCAGATAGGACAATACTTCAACTGGCGCAGACTGATCCGATTGCTCAAAGAAACGAGACCAATGGGGAAGTTCAGCCTGCACCAGCATGCCCGCTTCATCAGCAGCATCCCAGAAAGGCTCCGGCGCGCTCCACCCATGCAGTCGGACATGATTGAAGCCATACGATCTGGCGATTCGAAATTGCTGAAGATAATGCTCCTTGTCCCAGACGGGATAACCCGTCAGTGGAAAGATACAGCAATCGACGTATCCACGCAAATATACTGGTATCCCATTCAGTTCAAGCTGCTTCCCGTTTGTTGCAAAGGAACGTACACCAAACGATTGCTCCAGCCGATCCAGTTCCCGTTCACCGTCATAGAGACGGATCATAGCCTTGTATAATTCAGGAGATTCATCCGACCATCTTGCGATAGACTTTTCTGTTCCAAGTTCCAATCGCCACTGAGTTATTACAGCGTTACTTTCAGTTAAACCTGGTGAGCTTATATCCACATGTGATGGATCACTCAGATTCACATTACAACTATATCGATCAAGCCAGGTGCCGTCCGGTTGCTGGATATCCACATGTAATTGCATCGATCTAGCGGAATCATCTGCGGGAGCGCTTACAGTACAATCAATCAGAAGAGTTCCAGTTTCAGCATCTGGTTGAATACGTAACGTCTGTAATCGGCATGGGGGCAGACTGTCCAGATAAACACCACCCGTGATGCCACCCCAGGCTGTGGCCGTATGCAATGAATGAATATGGCTACCCGCCAGCGGAAGTTTCATCGTATTGTCCACGCGGATCTCCACACGATTCACTTCTCCCTGCTTCACCAGAGAGGTAACATCCCACTTCTGTTGATTCACCAGACTATCCTGCTGCCCGGCATACTGTCCATTGATCCAGAGATACGTTGTCCATCGGACACCTTCCAATCTGAATACATAGTGGCATCCAGGATCGTCTGATGGAACATGAACATCCTGAGCATACCAGGCTGAGCCTTCAAATTCGCGTACCTTGGTCCAAGTATCGAGCCTTTCGTATTCAGGCTCATCTCCGTATCCTTGCTCTTCCCATGAACCGGGAATCTGAATGGTCTCCCATGATGTATTTTTACACTGTGAAGGCGGTAATATCTCTTGTTCAACGAGTATATCGGACTCCAGATCCAAACAAAACTGCCATGTTCCATTTAAGTTCAATGTATGACGTACAGCGCCTATATCAGACAAATTCATATCGTATAGCCATCCCTTCATCTGGATTCTTGTAAATCCAGTCTAAAATGTGAAACATTCGGTGACCATTGCTTATCATGGGAAGTGCATGGACAATATGATGAATCTGGAATTTTCTCAGGAGTATCGAAAACGTTTTACACAATAGGCAGGGGCAAAGCCCAGCACTCCGTACTTATTCCTCGTTTATATCTGTAGCCGTTCCTTTAATTGATGATTGGGTTCTGGCCTGTTTGTAAGCGGAAGGGCTCTCCCCTACATACTTCTTGAATTTGCCGTGGAAGTAGTCCACATTAGCATATCCCACTCTCGCCGCGACCTGATGAACCTTCAGTCCTTCGTCCAGCAATTCCTTGGCCTTTTCCATACGAACCTTGTCCAGAAATGCATTGAAATACTCTCCAGTATGATTCTTGAACAACTTACCCAAGTAACTGCTGTTATAGTTAAACACTTCTGCTAGTACTTCAAGCTTGAGATTCTCGCCAGGGTTACGCTGGATAAATTCAATCATCTGTTTCAATACAGTATCCTTGCTTCCCCCACCCATACGTTGAATAAGTCGATTCAAATGTTCCGATGCCATGACTTTGAGATCAGACATTGTAAATTGATGATAGACTTCATTAATCAGAACCGAATGTTCCTGCATAATGGAGTGCATATGTTGATTCGTCGCCGCAAGCTTGTTGAACGCCAGGGAAAATACCTGTGAGAACGCCGTCTTGATCGCTTGCTCTGTTCGGTGATATGGAACAAGGCGCTCTTCCATCTCACCCAGCACCCGCATAACGGACTCACTACTGCGGATGTCTAACGCATAATACAGTTTGTCCGCGAGTTCGTCCTCAACTGGCTCATGTGCTCCGTCCACAGCTTCAACTTCTGGTCTAACAACGCCTTCGCCTTCGCTACCTTCAGTCCACAGAATGATGCGTTGCTCCGTGAACAAGAAGCGTTCCCCGAGTAAACGATTCGCCTGCGTGTATGACCGCGCAATTTCAGAAGTGGAATGTACAGGTTCTCCCGCAGCACCGTACATGTGAACCTCCCATTCTCCTAGCAGTCCTTCCAGCTCATCATACAGATTTCTTGCTGATGACTCGGATGTGATTATTTCCTTACTTAACAGCCCCAGACCAGAATGGAACGAGAATACAATGCCTCGGTCTTTATGGTCAAATGCTTCAATCAGTTTGCGTTTCATAACACTTCCCCGTTGCAGATCAGGGGTTACATGCATCTCAAGCAGCACAATCTGATAGTGAGGCCAGTGCAGCCCCAGGCTATCTTCTTCCATGCTACCCGCACCCTCCAGACTGTCAAAGAGCAAAGCCTCGATCTGATGCTCCCTAAAGACGGTATCTTCACCAGCATGACGTGCCATTGTCTCCCGTTCACGGGTCAGGATTGTAGCAATACGCTCCAGTTCACCAATAATCTCTTCTTCATCCACCGGTTTGAGCAGATAACCATCCACACCAAAACTGATGGCTTTTTTGGCATAATCAAAATCTGCATAACCACTTAATATCAAAAAGTGCGAATCCGGATGATTCCGGCGCACTTCTTCAATCACATCCAGCCCGGTCATACCGGGCATGCGAATATCAATAATCGTCAGATCAGGCTCCAATTCCTCAAACCGGGAGATGGCCTCACGCCCGCTGGCAGCTGTAGCGATGACCTGGAATCCGTATTTTTCCCACTCAATAATGGTTGTCAGTCCCTCACGTATGCTCGGTTCGTCATCCACCAAAAACACTTTATACATGTTGGTCCCCTCCTGCTGGCAAAGTGAAAGAAACCTCTGTTCCTTCCCCATATACACTCTTAATCTGTATTCCATATGGCTCGCCGTACGTCAATGTTAAGCGTTGATGTACATTACGCATGCCGATCCGACTCTTCTCCTGTTCCTCCGGTCCACAGATAAACTGCATCACCTCAGCCAGTCGTTCTGGCGTTATACCTGCACCATTGTCATCCACACGGATCTGCACGATGTTCTCTACTAAACGAATACTTATATGAACACGGACTGTGCCCTCTTTGTTCTCCAGACCATGGACAATCGCATTCTCAACCAAAGGTTGAATAATCAAAGGCGGAATGTACATCTTCTCCACCTCGGGATCGATATGGATCTGGAATGCAAGGCGGTCGCCGTAACGAAATTTCTGAATTTCCAAATAAGAACGTACCATTTCAAGTTCAGCCCGGAAGGTTGTTTTTCCACTGCCAATCTCCAGACTCTTGCGCATCAGCTTGCCCAACAGCCTGACGATGTTAGCAATCTCTGCTTCTCCCTTAATATGCGCTTTCATCCGAATGGACTCCAGTGCATTAAACAAGAAATGTGGATTGATCTGGCTCGCCATCATTTTCAGTTTAATCTCTTTTTGGGCGATTTCCAATTGATTGTTCTGTTCGGTCGCTTCTACCACCTGCGTCATGAGTTCATTGATACTTTTCACCATATAGTTGAACTGTCGTGATAGTTGCCCAATCTCATCGTTTCCATCAATTCGTGAAGTCACGTTCAGGTCTCCTAATGCAAGCTTGTTGAGGTGTTTACTCAGCCGGAGCAATCGATTGGAAGTGAGGAACGAGATGATATATACGAATAGTAGGGCGATCACCAGCACCAGTATAATAAAAATCATGCCGATCAAGCTGACCGTGTTGGCGTCTTTGACGATATTTTTGGTGGCAAAAACCGAAATCACCTTCAGGCTGTTCATACTCGATCCAGGGCCCAGCTCATCAATAACAATATTAGATGGTTCCCCCCGGAAATCACCCTCTATGGTGCCTTTCGCCTGATTCTGCAGATCAACGCCAAAATCAAGCTCGTCCAGCGTTTTTCCTACCAGTTCGGTATTCTTGGCTGCAACCACATACCCCTGCTCGTCCGTAATCATCGTCTCAAACTGTTCCTGACGCAATAATCCATTCAGCTCATCCTGATTGATCACAATCATCAACACGCCCTCGGTCCGATACTCGGCAAAAGGTACTTTGCGCACCAGGCTGAGCTTGTGTACAGGATTATCTTCCTTGTCTGGGATGTAGAACCACCCGATGCTGGTTGTTTTCAGTGCCTGTTGGTACCAGTAGCTCTCTTCCGTCTGCTTGTCTACCGGGATGAATTCGAGGTTGTTGATCAATGTTGGGTTAGTCGAGTAAAAACGAATGCCTGCTATCTCACGGTACAAACGCCTGTACTCCTGAAAGTCTTTGTATGCAAGATACGCTGAGGTTAACTCCACAACGCTCTTGTACCGTTTATTTACGATCTCCTTAAGATCCGCATTAAACATTAAAAGATTGGATATATCGGTTGGTACACGAAGCATGGTTGCCGTCTGGCTCTTGATCTTGTCCACATTGATGATCGTCTGTCCTATCGCATTGTCCAGGGCTTGCTGGCGAAAATAACTGGTCACAGCAAGACCAACAATCAGGACCGGAATCATGACAACCAGTACATAGGAAATGAGCAATTTATGCTTTAATTTGAGATTATTAGTGGTTCGTATCAACCTTTTCAACATGTCTGCACCTTCCGTCATCTGTATAAGCGCTTACATATAAACAGCAGGATCAGGATGTTCTGTCCTCAGAATTAATCATACCACAGAACCGTCAGAATTCGGATTGTCATTGCAATGGGTACTATATTGCCAGGCTGCAAGCCAACCTACCTCTAGTAGAAGAAGCCGCCATTAACATGGCGACCGGGCTTACCGAATTATTTTCTACTGACAGAAGTTTAGTGACTCCTAGATGGGCGAAATCCCTGTTGAAGTGTTGGAAAAGCAAAAAAAGGCACTCCCACGATTGGAAGTGCCTCTCAGTATCAGATTTACTCATATGTTATTAAGGACGAGGTGTACTTACCCCATTGAGGATCAGTTTAGGATGAATATCGGCGCTCAGCGAAGCGGAAACTGCACAATATTTTTCCTCAGCCATCTGGATGGCTTTCCAGATGCGATAATCCGGGATATCGCCATCGACTTTGAAGATCAGATCAATGGATGTGAAGCCTTTGGGCATCTCTTCACTGCGTGTGCCTTGCGCTTCAATCTCAATCGACTCAATTTTGTCCAGGAAAGCGTCCAGAATCATCGTAATATCGATTCCCATACAGCCCCCGAGACCCGCCAGCAACAATTCCATCGGGGTCGCACCCTTGCTGTCACCACCATAAGCAGCAGTGGCATCCATGCCAACGGCGTAGCCAGAGGGTCCTTCGGAAGTAAACGCGCGTTTGCCTTTCCATACGGTTGTTACATTCATGATGTTATCCTTCTTTCTTACAATAGTTTAAGTTCAAGCGAAAAAGGTTTGCACTTGCCACTCCGATGACAGAATAACCTTCCGATCGCTGTTATCCCCAGATTTTTTTAATTCCCTTCTTCAAGGGGAAAATCAGGGGATAAAGGCGCACGCTCCGCTTCTTCAGGTTTCTTCTGTCCTCTCCGTTCTTGTGCAAAAAGTTTAGTTGAACTGATATCGTTCATGACCTTAAATATCCGCTCCGAGTACGTTCGTTCTTCCGATCGCTGTTATCTTCATCAAAATTCAGTAATTTGTTGCAAGAAACGACGGGTGCGTTCTTGCGTTGGATGTTCAAAAAAGGCTTGTGGACTTGCTTCTTCCACAATTGACCCGTCCGCCATAAAGACGATTTTGTTCGCCACATTACGGGCAAACTTCAATTCATGTGTCACAACCAGCATCGTCATGCCTTCCTCTGCCAGTTCCTTCATAACGGAAAGCACTTCTCCGACCAATTCAGGATCAAGAGCTGAAGTTGGCTCATCAAACAGCATCACTTCCGGCTCCATCGCGAGTGCACGCGCAATGGCGACCCGCTGCTGTTGTCCACCGGACAATCGGGATGGATACGCATCCTGCTTGTCCGACAAGCCGACCCGATCCAGAAGAATCCGGCCGCGTTCAGCCGCCTCGTCCCTTTTGATTTTTTTCACCGTAACAAGGCCTTCTATCACATTACCCAGCACTGTCTTGTGCGGATACAGATTAAATTGCTGGAATACCATGCCGGTCTGGCGACGAATCTCCAGTACCCGGGCACGTTGGACTCGCAGCGGATCTGCGCTGTTGACCACAATGCCGTTCACTTCGATCTGTCCTCCGGACAGCTCTTCCAGCCCATTCAGACAGCGCAGCAAGGTACTTTTGCCTGAACCACTTGGGCCAAGCAATACAACAATATCTTTGGCATCGACATGCAGATCGATGTTCGTAAGTACTTCATTTTTCTGAAAACGTTTGGTAAGTCCAGTTGTTGTAATCATCGGTTCTCTCCTCCCATCAGTAAGCCCGGGCCAACCGGCGCTCCACTTGTTCCAGAATGGCCGAGAAGCCGATACTCATAATCCAGTAGATCACACCGATGGCCAGATAAAAAGGCATATTCAATGCATATTGGGATACCAGCAGTTGTGCTGAACGCAACAACTCGGTAACACCAATCGCCGCCACAAGTGATGTTTCCTTCAACATGCCAATAAACGTGTTCCCCATCGGCGGAATCGCAATGCGCACAGCCTGCGGGAAGATAATCCGTCTCATCGCTTGAGCCGGGGTCATTCCCGTTGCATATGCAGCTTCAGTCTGTCCTTTAGGCACAGCCTGAATGGCTCCACGGAACGTCTCCGATAGAAACGCACCTGCATTCAGACTCAGTCCCAGACATGCTGCGGTGAGTGATCCCAAGGTCACTCCATAATCGACCAATCCGTAATAAATAACGAATAATTGCACCAGCAGCGGGGTTCCCCGCATGATGGATACATAAAACCTTGCGATCAACCTAAGCCACATCGGTCCCTTCAGACGAGCAATCGCAACAAGCACCCCGATGATGAACGCAAAAAACATGGAGATCACAGTTACATACAGCGTATAATAAGCCCCCTTCAGAAAGAAGGGGATATTCTCAAATACCAGTTCCATGGGTCAAATCTTCCCTTCGCCTTGCAGGTTCATTATTGCGCAGGCTCTTCACCAAACCATTTTTTGAAAATGGTATTGTACGTGCCATCATCTTTCATGCCTTTGAGAGCATCATTTAATGCTGCTACAAGTTCCGGATTGTCTTTGCGAACAGCAATACCTGCCTGGTCACTCTTAATAGCTTCACCTACAGCTTTGATTTTCAATCCGTTGGCATCCACAATCGGTTTCAGAGCGTACATATTGTTGATTGTTGCATCAATCCGCCCAGCATTCAGATCTTTGAGTGAAGAGATGACATCGTCATAGGTTTTAATCGTGAAGTCTCCCACTTTTGGCAACACTTCATTACGCAGATATGATTCATCATTTGTACCCAGACCTACGCCAATCGTCTTACCTTTGAAGTCTTCCAGCTTGGTAATATCGTTATTGTCTTCTTTTACAATAATTTTAACTTGGTTCGTAATATACGGATCACTGAAATCCAGTACTTTCTTACGATCATCGGTAATCGTCATCTGGCTGATAATGGCATCAAGCTTCTTCGCTTGCAGACTTGGTGTCAGACCGGAGAACTCTTGGGATACAAATTCAACCTCTACACCCAGACGCTTCGCAACTTCACGTGCGATATCGGCATCATAGCCGTCCATTTCTTTCTTATCGTTCAGGAAGTTGTACGGTGCGTATGTGCCCATCATGCCCACTTTGATAACGCCAGCAGACTTGATTTGCTCCAGTTCATTGCTTGCCTGTGCACCATTTGTACTTCCATTGTCTGCTGCTTTACTTCCACAAGCACTAAGTACCAGCACGGTCATCAGCAGAATTGCTGTCAAAGACCAGCCTTTACGAGTTTTCGATCCATATGTGTTGTTCATTACGTTAACTTCCTCTCAGTCGTGTATTAATCTGGATGTACATTGGGTTACTTTATTGTGACTAAACCGCAGTTGTACCCATTATTCCCTGCTATTTGTTTAATCATGTGAATCTTATGTGCCTAGCAGTCCGTAAAACTCAAAGCTTGCTGCTTCAGTTGCCAGCGATGAAGCTGTCATGGCTGAAAATTTGCTGTGTAACTCATCGGAACCGAACAACCAGCGTGATATCATGCCTTCAATCATGCTTACCAATAGGGCTGCTCGAAGTGGAACATCCATGCCCTTAGGCAACATGCCGAGTTCGATGGCACGTTCCATATTGTGACGAAACGCAGTTTCCACGGCATTACGTGTCTCCTCGACCAGGCGTTGTACGGACTCTTCCGTCACGATGCCTTTGAGCAACAGTTCCATAAAATAACGATTCTGCGCGGCAAACAAAAACAAGTCAGTGAACAGCCTTTCTGATGCTTTCACCATATCCTCTACTGATCCGGCATCCTTGCGGTACCCTTGTCCAATCGACTCAAGTAACTTCTCCTTGCCCGTTAAGACAATCTCCGAAGCAATGGCTTCTTTACTCTTGAAGTGCCAGTAGAATGTCCCTTGCGCCACACCAGCCTCGCGGACGATATCGGAAATTTTCGTCTGATGGTAACCTTGGGTTGCAAAACGTTCCATCGCTATGCGTATTATTTGGTCCCGGCGTTCTTCACCGGGTTCCAAACCGTTAATTTTGGTCATTCATGTAACCCTCCCGATTGATCAGTCAGTCAGTTAAGTTATATCCTATGGGATAACTAGGTTTTTGTCAATATAGTTTTAAACAAATGGTTACAAGCATAAGTTGAAGTTGAGTGCATTTGTGATCATAATAGGTGATAGCCTTGTTCAAATGAACAGGCATGGTCAAGCAGGACAGCCTGTGCTGTCACCTGCATTTCAAGGAGGAAGAGAATTGGACATTATATCATCCATTATTATGGGCATCATCGAAGGTTTGACTGAGTTTTTGCCCGTGTCCTCTACTGGACACATGATTCTGACTGCCCATTTGCTGGGTTTATCGGAGGACAACGAGTCAGTCAAAACGTTTGAGGTGGTTGTTCAACTCGGAGCTGTACTTGCTGTTGTTGTACTGTATTGGAACAAATTCATTGATATGTTCCGCTTCACCGGAGGGAGCAGGCCTTACTCCCGCCGCCTCAATCTGGGACATATTTTCCTGGCGATGGTTCCTGCCGTAGTCATCGGACTTGTATTCCGCGACTGGATCAAAGCACATTTGTTTGGTCCGGAAACAGTGCTGTACAGCCTCGTTATAGGTGGTATATTGATGATCGTAGCCGAACGCTGGAGCCGGAAGAGTGGGCGGATTACTACCCATGATGTCGATGATATTTCCTACAAACAGGCATTCGCGGTGGGTATATTTCAGATCTTGGCGTTGTGGCCAGGCTTCTCCCGTTCCGGGTCAACGATCTCAGGCGGTCTCTTTGCAGGGGTAAGCCGTGTAGCCGCTGCGGAGTTCACATTCCTCGTGTCTGTGCCAATTATGATTGGTGCTACGGGATATGACCTGTACAAAAGTATCGATCACCTGAACGGCAGTGATTTCCCAATCTTCGCGATTGGATTCATCGCTGCTTTCATCGTCGCCATGCTTGCGATCAAGACGTTCCTGTCCATTTTGAAAAAATTGAGCCTGACCGTCTTTGCTGTGTATCGCTTTGTCTTGGCAGCCGTGTTCTTTATTATTTTGATGTAAGCATTACAATTCAAGTAATTAGACAGGCAAAATCAATGGCGGCCTCACGTTCCCTTGGGAAGCGAGGCCGCCATATTTTATATTGCTATACTTCCTTTACTTCATGTTTCTGTTGCTTCACGATTCTGTTACTGCTCCAGAGACAGGAACATCCGTAATTAGAAGAAGTCTGATTCTTCATTACTTCCTTCTTTAGTGGGTTGGATCATTGGTGATGCCGACTAGGTTTACTATGTATCATGGACAACCATATTTATGTTCACTTCTGAAAAGCAGTCTGGCTAGTACCACTCTTTTACTTGAAAGTTCCGGTGTTTCTTTCGACTCTTCAATCTCTCACGCAGATTATATCTATTCTCCTTTTGTTCCTGCAGCAATTGCTTCACCCCGATCATCAACAATCGGTATCTTCGGTCATCATTGTGACTTAATTGGTGCATTTCTTCAAAAATTTCATTCTTCATACGGATCTTGTTCACTCCAAATATTCAGTTTGTTCTCACAGTATACATGGGAGCACTGAACAAATTCTAAACAAGCGCTGTTTCTCAACTTCAGTTATTCAAATGCACATTTGAATGCACATCATGCGGGCTGGAATGAAACAGAAAAACCCCTTCCTGTCGCAGGACAAGAAGAGGTCTCCTTAGCTAAATTAATTAGACAAGCTGCTGAGTCTCGTACACTTAAACTTTGGATTCAAGCGTCTCCAGATACTCGGAGATTTGAGCAGGTGTTTTAGCCCATTTGCTATGCAGATGTGCGATTTTCTTGCCGTTCTGGAAGACGAGCAGGCTTGGAATGCCGCGTACACCATTCTCTTCGGCAAACGGCTGGAACTTTTCTGCATCCAGGGCATAGAAGGTTTTGTCCGTATGTTGGTCGATAACATCCCCGATAAAACGATCCAGGTTTTTGCAATCCGGACACCAGGTTGTATCAAATTTAATGACGGTAAAACCATCAGAGTTAATTGTATCCAAATATTGCTGTTCACTTTGAATTCTTTCCATATGTCTTCTCTCCCTTATATGTTCCTTTTTTGGCTGATCTTCATTGTACCTCGTATAGTTACAATTGAAAATAGGCTTAATGGAGTTAACGATGCTGCTTGTACAGATTAGCGGGACTGAGTTCTCGTATTTCCTGAATTTCCGCAGGGGTGAGTTCAGGCGAATTCGAAGCAGCAATATTATGCAACAACTGTTCTCTTGAACTGGCACCAGGGACAACAGCTGCTACGGCAGGATGGGATAACGCGTAGCGAATAGCCGTCTGAGCCATACTGCGTTGGTCTGTAACAAGACGACTTAGCCCTTGCCGAATGGTATATAGTTGCTCTGGCGTATAGTCCAGATAACCTTTGTCTGCCTTGGCAGATCCGGAATCGGCAAGCACACCGCTAGCTACTGGTCCACGGGCAATTACGCTGATCCCCTTTTGTTCCAATAAAGGCAGCACTTCTTCTTCCGCTCTGCGGTCAGCAATGCTGTACTGGTTCATCACACTGACGATGGCTGCCCTCTTTACATACTCCCGAATCACATTGGGACGAATGGAGGAAATTCCGTAATATCGGATAAGTCCTTCCTTCTTCAGTTCCTCAAACGCTTCGATCGTCTCTTCGATGGGGTCGTCCAAGGTCCCGCCATGTAGCTGATACAGATCGATGTAATCGGTCTGCAGACGCTTCAGACTTTCATGTACAGCCTGCTTAATGTAGGCTTTGGACGGGTCCCATGACCAGCCCTCTTTGCCAGGCAGACGACGATTACCTACTTTGGTCGCCACAATGACTTGGTCCCGACGCCCTTTAATAGCTTGTCCTACAATCTCTTCATTACGCCCTTCGTCATACAGATCGGCTGTATCCAACAGATTGACCCCATGATCCAGAGCCTCATGAACCAGGCCCACAGCGTGCTCCATTTCAGTTCCAAGTGACATACATCCCAGCCCAATCTCAGACACCATCAGTTCGGATGTACCCAGACGATTTTTCTTCATATGTGCATCTCCCTCCATACGTTCTGCAAGTATCCATTGTATCATTCTTGCTGGCAAAAATCGCATGCCTCACCGAAACAAAGGGTAGTTTTCAACTGCACAAAAAAACCTGGAACGACTTCATCTCCAGGTTTCTCGTGATCATCATTTAAATTCAATCGATAAACGAACTATCGCAATCTATTTCACTTCCACACGTGGTCTGGTTTTACTTGTTCCATTGGACGAATTGGGGTTTTTCATCATACCCGAGACAGTGCTAAACAGCTTATCTCTTGCTTGTTTGTTCCTCATCAGATAAGTCACACCTGCGCCGATAGCCGTCATGAGTATTCCTCTTCTTTTAGACATGTGCTTCTCCTCCTTCAGGATAAATGTACATCGTGTCTTGTTTGACAATTACCCTGTGGGAGCAAAACGAAACGAAGTACAGGCTTGATCGCAGAAAAAAAGATGACCTCCGAATTCAATTCAGCGGTCATCTTTCAATCGTCCTGTTGAAACATCAACCGAACGAGATAAATCATACAAGCTTTCGTACAATCAAGACATACGTCCATGTCCAATTAATCAGATGGCGTTGCCACATGGGTCATTTCTTCATGTTTGTAGGTCGAACCATCGGCGGTCAGATAAAAGTGTCCGATGGGATGCAGATCTTCATCCAATTCGTAGACAAGCGGAATGCCTGTCGGGATATTGAGCGCCATCACGTCTGCTTCGGACAATTGGTCCAGATGCATGACGAGTGAACGAAGCGTGTTCCCATGCGCAGAGATCAGCACTCTTTTGCCAGCAGACACCATCGGTTTAATCTCCGCATTCCAGTACTCCAGAACACGCTTCGAGGTATCCATCAGGTTCTCCGTAAAAGGGATGGTGCATCCGAGCCGCTTGTACTTGTCCAGATCCTGCACATATCGGTCATCGGTTTCGTCCAGTGCCGGGGGAGATACGTTCACGGATCGTCTCCATTCCTTTACTTGGTCTTCCCCATACTTCAGAGCAGTCTGCTGTTTATTCAGTCCTTGCAGCGCACCATAATGGCGTTCATTCAGCTTCCAAGTCTTCGCAATGGGAATCCACATGAGGTCCATTTCATCCAGCGCAATATCGAGTGTTCGGATAGAACGTTTCAGCACGGATGCATAGGCGTAATCAAAATCAAATCCCTGTTCCTTCATGATCTTCCCTGCTTTACGTGCTTCTGCGTAACCATCCGTCGTCAGATCCACATCAGTCCATCCGGTAAAACGATTCTCTACATTCCACATGCTCTGTCCATGGCGAATCAAAACAACTCTGTACATAAACGTGAACCCTCCTTCCATGGAAACATTACCCACAAGTCAAACTAATTAGCACAGTGAAACGTTCATCACATTAATAATATGGTGCCATCATCAGGTATACTACGACACCTGTAGAACTGACGTACAGCCAGATTGGCATAGTCCAACGTGCAATTTTGCGGTGTTTCTTCAATTGATTTGTCCAACCCCACACAAGTGTGAACAACGCCAATGGAACAATCAGGGCTGCCAGTATACTATGGGTAATCAGAATGAAGAAATAAATGGAACGAATGATGCCCTCGCCGCCGTATTTGGACGTCTCTGGTGAGAGGTAATGAAACGTCAGATAGGTCACGAGGAATAACAGTGTTGTTGAGAATGCAGCAAGAATAAATCGTTTGTGCAGCTTCACATTTCGCTTGATAATCGCAATAAGCGCTGCGAGCAGGAAGATAAAGGTAAAGCTGTTAAACACGGCATTAAACCGCGGCAACACCGTAATATCAAAGGTTACATCACCTTTGTAACCAATCGACGGTGCGAAGAACAATAATAAAATAATGACATTAGCGAGAATGGAAATCGTGATAATGATGCCTGCGAAATTTTTATTACTCGTCGGGGACTGAATGTTCCGCTCCCCTTTGTTATTTTTGCCCAATGCAAAATCCTCCTCATATCCTAACTTCTATGTTCTATATCATTATATCTCGCCAATTCCGGGCTGTTAAGTGACAACACTCTGAACAAAAGCCGCTGCGCCCCACTATAAAATGCCCCTTTATGGCCGTTTTCAATCAAATCCAAACCGGCTCCCATTTACCCGAGTCCGTATTTGTGGTATAATTAATGCAATTAATCACATACGCGTTGAAAACTGGAGGAGCCTGTCACCAAGGGCCCCTCTTTGTCTTTTTTCAGGCACAGAACGGCACTTTCTTAATGCCTTTCTGTGCCTTTTTGTCTGTTTGAAGCGGAGGATGGATCGCCCTTGGGCTGGTTAACCTATTGACGCTACTACTGGAGGGAAGAACACCTATGGAATTTATTTTGGTTCTTGCACTGATTTTAATCTTTACCAAACTCGCTGGTGATTTATCCGTAAGATTGGGTCAGCCATCGGTTCTGGGGAAACTGATTGTGGGTGTCATCCTTGGGCCTGCAATTCTCGGTTGGGTTCAGCAAAGTGATTTCGTACATTATATGGCTGAGATCGGGGTATTGCTGTTAATGTTCATTGCGGGACTGGAAACCGATCTGGAACAGTTAAAGAAAAACTGGAAGGCGGCCTTTGCGGTAGCGGTCGGCGGTATTATTTTGCCTTTTATCGGAGGATACGGTTCAGCCATAGCATTTGGTATGTCACAGACACACGCGCTGTTCTTTGGACTTTTATTCTGTGCTACTTCCGTCAGTATATCGGTTCAGACGTTGAAGGATATGGATCAACTCAGCTCTCGTGAGGGTACAACCATCCTTGGAGCAGCTGTCGTTGATGATGTCCTGGTCGTTGTCATTCTTGCCGTTATGATGAGCTTGCTGGGTACTGGTGGAGGAGACACTTCGATTTCTCTGCTTATCGGCAAGAAGCTGTTATTCTTTGTGATCATCATCGCTGCCAGCTGGTTCCTTGTTCCACGCATCATGAAGTGGATGGCACCACTGAAAGTTACCGAGACCGTCATTACTGCGGGATTGATTATTTGTTTTGGCTTCTCGTACTTTGCAGAGTGGATGGGTGTTGCTGGAATCATTGGTGCATTTGCCGCTGGTATCGCGATCTCCCAAACCAAATTCAAACATGAGGTTGAAACTAAAATCGAGCCGATTGCTTACGGAATATTTGTCCCGGTTTTCTTTGTCAGTATCGGCTTAAATGTCACTTTTGATGGTGTGGGTTCACAGATTTGGTTTATTGTTGTTATAAGCCTTATCGCTATTGTTACCAAACTTATCGGTGGTGGAGCTGGTGCCCGGCTGACCGGGTTCGACCGTTCCTCTTCTATTGCTATTGGTGCAGGCATGATCTCCAGAGGGGAAGTTGCTCTAATTATTGCTTCGACCGGACTTGCTTCGGGCTTGCTTGATTCGGAGTACTTTACCAGCGTTGTGATCATGGTTATTGTGACTACACTGGTTACTCCGCCACTCCTCAAAATCACCTTTGCACGTAAAAAAGGGGAGCAGCGGGTTGAAAAAGGAATTGAAGACTCTCATTTGAACGGGTGAGGTATGTCTCAGTTCAAAACTTAACAATAAAGATTCCATTGTGGCACTCTGAACTCTAGACTTCAGTTGTGTCCCTAGAATTACTATGAGTGTCTTGCGACTCAGGTAAGCTGTGTCTTGATGATATGCTGCACTTTTAGCTTTTCGCATTTGGCACACCCAAGGCATCCAGTCGTCACACATACTAACACGGTCTTGAAGCATCAACGGGCGTAAAATTCCTGAAATGTAGGCCGGCTGCGCCTTAAGAATAACCCTTCATTTTTTCTAAGGAACCCAGTACATCTTATTTGGTCCTCTGGCTCTCTTTTTCAATTGTAAGAAACATCAGACACCTTATTTCCCAAATTTTCATAACAAAACGCTGAAAATGGCTGTACATTCCGAAATAACGTTTCTCAGGTTCCTTACATTTCTGCGAGTGCTTCAACGCCCTGAATAAGACGTCTCAGATTCCTTAGCTCTTATTGCCCGCTCTACGCTTCTTTCCAAGCATGAGCAAGAGAAGACGCATACCCCGCGGTACGAAGAACTTAATTTAAATGTAAACAGCCTTGAAGGCGAGAATAATCTACTTTTACAGCGTCTATATCGCTTACTCGCACATTAAGGGACCCGTTCTCACACATTTAAAGTGTAGCACCTACTAGCTCGGAATACGTCCAGTCTCGTTCTGGCATTCAGACCTTGGCTTGAGATATCCTCTATTGGAAAAGGTATTGAAATCATTCCATATTTAAAGCTATACTTGATCTAGAAATGTAACATATTGGTCGTGAAGCACACGCCGCTTTGATCCATTCTCCCCTTCAACGCGAAGGTTGGAAATGGTCAGAGCGGCTTTTTGTATTTTGACATGACGAACTGAAGCCTGTTCACGTTCGTTTATTTTATTTTTAGAGGAGATGAAGACGATGAGCATTGATTTTGAGGAGGCTTACGAAGTTTGGATGCACTCCCTTCTGGAGAAGGAAACGAACCCCAGAGTGCTGTCCAGACTAGAAAATGGACTTGAACATGGCACATTTGAATTTTTGCGTTCAGTCTGGTTTCCGGTGATGAAAAACTTTAATCATTTGCAACCGGAATGGGAGGTACGGGACTTTCATAACGGCTATCGGTATCTGGATCTTGCATATATGCCAGGTAACGGCGTTAAAGGAGGTATTGAAATCCAAGGATACGGGCCACATGCCCGTGATCTGGATGTACGGCGTTTTAAAGATTTATGCTGGCGGCATTGTCTGCTAACGCTTGATGATTGGATTTTTCTGCCGATCGCGTATCTCTCCATTAAAGACGAACCAAAACGGTGCCAACAGCTTGTGCTCTCTTTTATGGGAAAATTCATTGCTACGGACGTTCCCACATCCTTAAATTGGCTAGAAGCCGAGACTGTTCGTTATGCCAGACGCATCATCCGTCCATTTGCCCCCTCGGAACTAGCAACACACCTGCGAATCACGGATCAACATGCTCGAAGAGTTCTTCACAGCTTGATCGATCAACAAGTATTACATGTCGCTAGTGGCGCTCAACGATATCGAACGTATATCTTACGAACATGAGACACTCTATTTCGCCGATATCGTACATATCCATTTTTTAACGAACTCAGGACACCTTATTGTGATGATATGGAGTAAATCAGGGCACTTTTTCGGGCTTTTTCGAGAAATAAGATTGCTGGGATTCGTTAGAATTCCAACATGCCTCTTATCTCGATAATAAGCTCACCTGAGTTCGTTAGAATTTTAGAAATGACTCCGAAACTTTTGGAGTTACTACTATTAAACCTAATTGCGAACCACTTTAGCTACTGGAGTGTCAGATACTTGCGTCACTAACGAGTTACATGGAGAGTTACATCGAGAGTTACATGGAGATTTAAACGGAGGAATAGCTCTGAGCTTGAGTTTACTTTAAATAGCTTGCGGGCTAGCCTACAACTCCAAGAATAAATTACTTGTAGTCGATTAAATCACTTAAAATGAGGTCCCCGACCATATATAGAAAAACAAAAAAAGACCACCTTACACTCAAGAGGTCTTCGATCTTTTCCTGTTGTTACAACAGGCTGTCCCATTTTAAGTTAACACGCCAACATAAAAACCAATCGAGATAAAGACAACACACCAGACGAATGCACCAATGCCCGATACAACTACGTACCTGCCAATTGCCATCTTGCTAATTCCGGAGAAACAACACATCAGATGACGAATGCCTGGAATGAAGTAACCCAGGATGATGGACCAATACCCATATTTGAGGAACCACGACTCCACCCTGCTGAATCGTTTGGCATTAACGCCAACCCACTTGCCGTATTTTTCAACCAGCGGCCTGCCCGCTTTTTTGCCAATCATGTAGCTAAGCAGCCCTCCGGTAAATGCGCCACCGAAACTGACGGCGATGGATACGGAGTAATTCAATACCGAGATGGAGGCGAGATAACCGACAAAAGTCATCATCACCTCATCCGGAATCGGCATGCCAATAACGCCGAGAGCCAGTAGTCCGTATATTGCGAAATAACCATATTGACCAATAAATTCTTTTGCAAATTCCATACTGACTCGCTCCTTATTTCGGTTCCACAATATCCTTCTCATGTGAGGCTAACACTTGTTTTAGAGACGGGAATCGGATTTGGCTCACCATGAGACCGGATAATACAATAATGACAAGATAGGCTACACCATGTGTGAAATAAGGACTCCAGAGTGCGAAAAAGGACATCAGACCTCCCGCAAATGTAATCGGCATTCCGACAAAACCACTGCTTGCTGTCTTCTGACAGTTATAACGGGCCAGACGCAAAGCACCGCAAATCGGAAACAATGCAGTCAGTGCCATCCCCAGCACACTCACTTCAATCATGGAATTCAGGTACAGAATCAGCACGGGTGCTGTTCCGAATGAAACTACATCCGCAAGCGAGTCCAAGGACTTGCCGAACTCACCCTCACAATGCAATTTACGAGCCGCATACCCGTCAAACAGATCAAAGAACATCGCTACCCATATCATCATCACAGCCAGGGCAAATTCACCATGAATAGCCATAATGACTGCCAGCATGCCTGAACTCAGATTCCCCAAGGTTAAAATCGATGGTAAAGACTTCATAATATTTGACTCCCTTTCGTACTAGGCTTTAGGAAAAATAATATAAAAACGGACTCCATCCGGTGTATTCTCCACTCCATAACTGCACCCATGCAGATCAAGAATCTGCTTCGCAATGGCCAGACCAAGCCCGGTCCCCCCCATTTTACGATTACGTGAGCGCTCTACCCGATAGAACCTCTCCCATATATACTGCCGCTCAGTTTCAGCTATCTGCTCGCCCTTGTTCTCAATGGAAATATGGACAAAACCTTCACGCCTGCTGATCTCAATAGTTATATCGGTATGTGGTATCGCATGACGTATAGCATTCATCATGATATTGAAAATAACTTGCTCCAGCTTGCTTCGGTCACCCTCAACCGTCTGTTCTGTTGTGGATACAAGCACCACATCCAATCCTTTGTCCTTCAGTTGCGGGCCCAGACGGCCGGCGATATCTTCAATCATGTCTGCCAGAGCAACAGCATCCGTATTCAATTGAACCGCTGAGGATTCCAGTCGCACCAGATCCAGCATCTCTTCAACCATCGTTTCCATTTTGATCGCCTCATCGGCAATGATCTCAATGTAACGCTCCCGTTTGCTCTCACTCACGCCATCTTTCAGCCCTTCAGAATATCCCTTAATAATGCTGATTGGAGTCTTAAGTTCATGTGATGCATCGGCAAAAAACTTGCGCTGACGCTGTTCAATCTCCTGCTTCATTTCCATATCTGTACGCATCTGCGAGTTGGCCTGCCTCAGCTCTTCCAGTGTCTGACCCAAGGTTCCCGATAAGGCATTGAGGCTGTTAGACAGACTCCCGATCTCATCATTACGCCGGATGGGTGATTTCACCGTGAAATCCAGCGTAGACATTTTCTTGGCGACATGGTTCAAGGCCAAAAGCGGCTTCGTTATAATTCGGGACAGGAGCAACGCCAGCAACAGAATCAATATAAATGCCCCTATGCCAAAATACGCATAGAACAAACGTGTTGCCTCATTCGCTTCCCTCATCTCCTGTAGAGAGGTGAGCGAAAAGATCAGTTGTTGCTCGGGTCCGGAACGATGCACTGGAGCAATGGTGATGACATTGCGAACACCGCTCCAGCTATCCATCCATTCTTCATTGAGCATTTTGCCATTCGCCAACGCAAGTTGGTCTTCGGTGGACAACGGGAACCGGCTATCCAGTGCTTGCACCAGCAGTCCCTGCCTTTGACTCCACGTTGCCAGATTGGGAAGAACGACCTCGGTTAATACGCCTGACCATTCCTTTACCGGTTCAATCGATTCCTGAAAACTTTCTGTTCCCCATGCGGCAGAAGTGGCATCCTGGATTTTGAATGGATAGACCATGGATTCGCTGGCCGGACCTTTCACCGTCAATTCTTGCCCATATTTCAGATGGGATGTGATCCAGCCAGCATTCTCAC
Source organism: Paenibacillus sp. FSL K6-1122 (assembly GCF_037977015.1). Classification (NCBI taxonomy): domain Bacteria; kingdom Bacillati; phylum Bacillota; class Bacilli; order Caryophanales; family Paenibacillaceae; genus Paenibacillus; species Paenibacillus sp. FSL K6-1122. The sequence goes on from NZ_CP150272.1 coordinate 6,109,875, forward strand.
TATTGATAAACAAGGACAAGGACACTTTCACGTGACTTCCATCCTCTTGAAGCAACGTAATGTGGAACGGGTCATTAACCAATCTTCCGGTATTCGTCAAAATGACCAGATGTGATTGATTCTGACGCATGAACTTCCCGGTCTCCTTGGCTAGCTGTAAATCACTCCAATGCCCATTGGAGTATTGCTGTTCGAACTTGGACAGCTTTTTCTTCATACTGCTGACCTTTTGATGCTGATAGAAGTCGGGGAACCAGACCAACTGAGCAAAAACCGTCGTCCCATATAGAAGTACCAGACATCCTGCCATGACCAGGAAAAGCTTCATCGTTACGCCATTTCTTCTCATGCTTCTGCCTCGAAACGATATCCAGTACCAATCACCGTCCGGATACACTTGGCTTCATCACCCAATTTGCTGCGCAACTTCTTGATGTGGGTATCTACAACACGTGAGTCCCCTTCAAAATCAAATCCCCAGATCCGATTCAAAATGGCATCCCGGGACAACACAATGCCTGCATTACGTACCAAATAAAGCAACAGATCATATTCCTTTGGTGCAAGTTCCACTTCAATTCCGTCCTTCTCCAGACGTCTGGCCCATGGATCAAGGGTTACCTGTCCGAAGCGAATCACACCCTGCTCTCGTCCAAATGCACCTTCAACACGCTTCATTAATGTCTCTGCACGTGCAACCAGCACACGTGGACTAAACGGCTTGGTAACGTAATCGTCTACGCCCAGCTGAAATCCATGAATTTTATCGTCATCCTCGGACCGTGCAGTCAGCATGATAATAGGTACGGTGGATTGGGATCGAATATGCCCACATAACGTCCATCCATCCATTTCAGGCATCAAAACATCCAGAATAACCAGATCTACCTCATGCAGAGCCAACAGTTCCAGTGCCTGTACTCCATGTTCAGCTTCTATGACGTTCCATTGTTCTTTTATGAAATAATCGGCCACAATCTCACGAATGCGGCTTTCATCTTCCACCAGAAGCACTGTTCTGATCATGGCCGACTCTCCTTTTAGATTTCTGATGATAACATACCTATTCCATGTGTCGTTCATGTGTCCACACATGTTTTGGAATGCTCCCATGATATATACGATTAATATAAGCCAAAAGTTACTAATTTTTATAAAAATTCGCATAAAAAAGAAGCCATCAACGAGCAAGCTCCTGCTCATTGACAGCCACTTGAATGAAATCGAAGTGTGTTATCCAGAATTGATGCGCTACTGTGCGCTCCCTGGCAACACTTAACGTTGTTGCTCCAGACGGTGTGCCACATGCAGTGTCGGACCAACAAAACGGTTCAGCGGGAATCCGCCGGCAATCGCTTTGGTCACGAAGGCTTTACCTTCACGAACAGCCTCTTTCACTGAAAGACCACGAGCCAATCCTGCGGTAATCGCCGCAGACGTTGTGCAGCCCGCACCATGAGTATACCCGGAGCCGACAACATCGGCTTCAAACCATTCGTAGTTGGTTCCATCATAGAGTAGATCCATTGCTTTACCCGGGCTAATGACACCTCTGTCCTTGATCAGAACATGTTTCGAGCCATGGGCATGAATTGCTGCTGCCGCTGCTTCCATTTGTTCCTTGGAGCGAATAGGTCCGCTCTTCGCCAGTTGGGATGCTTCGAACAGATTAGGTGTAACCAGATCAGCACCTGGCAACAGGAATTCGATCATCGCTTCCGTATTTTCCGGTTGCAGTACTTCGTCTGTACCTTTGCAGACCATTACCGGATCGATAACGATCTGTGGCAGACCGCTGCGGCGAATATGTTTTGCTACCAGTTCAATAATATCTACAGAACCGAGCATACCTGTCTTCATTGCATCGAAACCGATGCCGTCCAGAACCGTGCGAAGCTGCGCTTCAACCACATTTAATTCAACAGGAAAGACTTGGTGATCCCATGTTTCGGGCTCCATTGCCACAACCGTAGTCAGTACGGTCATGCCATACACACCCAGCTCCTGAAAAGTTTTCAAATCAGCTTGAATACCTGCACCGCCGCTCGTGTCCGAACCAGCTATTGTTAATGTTTTTGGAATCGTCATGGTAGTTGCATTCTCCTTCGTGTCTCAGTTGACATTATCCTATCCCTTGTACGAGCGGATGTCAATGGCATCTGAAGCCATACAGAGCATGGTTTTCCGAATGATTCAGTTCACATCTTTTGTCTCCAGACGAACCATGGACATCGAAGCAATCCATATCCCTATTGCTCCAAGGGTCAGAGGGATAATAATAAGCGAATGAATGGAAACTTCCGACCCGTTGAATCCGGAGCAGACAATCGAAACCAGCAAAATGGACGAGACCATTGTAGTTGTAACAGAATGCTTACGCATACCGAAGAATAGGGGAATGAGTGCCATACACGCAGCCGATAAAGAACTTATACTGTACTTCACCAGAAGTCCCAATATATCCCGATTCGTCAGTGATTCAGGAATGAAGGAGTAGAATTGATTAACAATCAACAATAGTGAGCCCATGAACAGATCGTTAACCATAATCATCACAAATGTAAAACCAAACACGATAATCAATTTGGCAGCGATGATTTTATGACGCTGGATGGGATAGGTGAACATGACGTTCATCGTTTTATTTCTATACTCACTGATCACCAGCTTGGATAATAAAGCTCCTGCAAATATGATAAAGGTCGCTCTCACAAACGTATCAATAATCATAAAGGCGGTCTGGTAATCGGCATAGGCATAATCTTCTGCTCCCACATCCACGAATCCAATCATGATCAGGAAAAGAAGAATGGCTATGCTGGCAATACCTGCACCTGCAAAATTACGTGCAAAACGGTGCTTCCGCATCTCAAGTCTGATTAGTTTAAGCAACGTCTTCATCCCCTTTCACAAGCTTCATGAAGTGTTCTTCCAGGGAATGAGCCCGTTTGGATATCGATTCGATCTCAATGCCGTGTTGGATCAGCTTGGTGTTCAGTTCTGATGGAATAATTCCCGGATCATAGATGCGTAACGTTTGGTCATCAACCAGTTTATAATTACTCAAACCAAGCTGGTGTTCAATGACATAGGTCGCTTTGCGGATATCCACCGCCTGTAACTCGATGTACTCATTTTGACTTCCACGAATGCTCTCCATCGATACTTCCTCCACCAAACGACCGCCGCGAATGACACCAACTGTGTCCGCAATCTGCTCTATCTCGCCAAGAATGTGACTGGAGACCAACAGGGTAATGCGATACTCATTACTAAGGCGCTTGAACAAATCTCGCATCTCCCGGATCCCTACAGGGTCCAATCCGTTGATCGGTTCATCCAGAATGAGCAGTTCAGGTGTGGTTATAAGTGCACGAGCCAGTCCCAGCCTCTGCTTCATGCCCAAGGAGAAGTCTTTGACCGGTTTCTTGCCCGTATCCTTCAGCCCTACCATTTCCATCGTGTTGTCGATGATCTTTTTGTTGTAAAATCCCATGTATTCACAGTGAAGTTCCAGATTCTCGCGAGCAGACAGCCTATCGTAAAAAAAAGGGTATTCAATAATACTGCCCATTCGCTTCAGCACTTCATAGGAGGTCGGCGTAAGCTTCTCCCCAAACAGTTCAATCTCCCCTGTGGTTGGTTTGACGAGATTGGTGAGCATCTTCATGATGGTTGTTTTACCAGCACCATTCGGACCGAGGAATCCATAGATCTCACCTTGCTTAATATTCATATTGACGTTGGATACAACCTCCACCCCTTCATATACTTTGGTCACATCTATTGTTCGTGCGATATAATTCATCGTCCTTGTTCTCCTTTACGTCCCCTGTCCGGGTTCCTATATCTATATTGTAAAGAGAAAAGTCTTCTTTTTTATTAATCAAATCTTACAAAAACCTTAAGTCTGACCGGACACGCCAACGCAGGGTCTACCAAGCCTTTAAGGTAACCGAGAATACAGTCCGTTGATGTGGCACACTATGCAAGTGAATACTTCCACCCATCCGCTCAACTAGCCGTTTCGTAATGGTCAGACCCAGGCCGCTGCCTTGATAGAGTCGATTGCGGGAATCCTCCAGTGTATACATGCGTTCAAACACACGACTATGCTCGCTCTCAGGAATCCCTTTTCCTTGGTCCCAGATCTGTAACGTCACAGGTGCACCTATCGCATGATCAAGTGAAAGCCCCAGTACCTTACCATCTGCCCCGTATTTCATTCCATTGGTAATGAGATTATCCAGCACACGGTCCAATGCTTCTTCATTCGCTTGCACGAAGATATCACCCGCAGGTATCTCCAGCTCCACGTACAATCCCAGATTCGTCAACATCTCATAAAAGGAAAGCATCTTCAACCGGCATAGTTCACTTAAATTCACCCGACTAAGCACTAGCTCCGTGTCTCCAGATTCCAGCTTTGCCAGATCAAAAAAGGAATGGATCAAACGCAGCACTTCCTGCGCCTTATCTTGTATTTTCTCCGTCATAATCTTACGTTCCTGATCGGTCAGTGATGAACTGTGCAGCAAGGTCTCACTATAACCCATCACAACCGTGAGTGGCGTTTTCAGATCATGAGAAATGTTGGAGAGCATATTACGCATCTCCTTCTCCTGGTTCGTATAACCAGCCTTCGCGCGGTGCGCATAGTCCAGCAGCTGGTTCATATCTTTCAGAAGCTGGCTAACTTGATCATCACTGTTGAATACGAGTAAGCGCTCAAAGGTGCCTTGATCCAGGATATCGGATATTTTGTGATGAATATAGGACAGGTGTTGACTGCGTTTCCGCAATCTCATCCACAACCCAATGACTACAATGGCCAGAATAGCTGTTGTACTGGCAAAAATCAGTGTCATCCCTGCTCCGCCTCCAGCTTATATCCGATGCCCCAGAGTGTCTTGATATACTGGGGAGCCGAAGGGTCTGCCTCCAGTTTCTCACGCAGACGACGCATATGTACGTTAATGATATTTTCGTCTCCATAATAATGATCGTTCCAGACGGAAGCGTAGATCTGGGCCTTGGTGAACACTTTGCCAGGATGGGTAACCAACAGCTTCAGAATTCCAAATTCCTTGGATGTCAGTTTGACGGGTGTCCCTTCACGCTCCACCTCGTACGTCTCCATGTCAACTACAAGTCCTCCAATGTGAATACGCTGATCCTTAGCCACTTCAGCCACAGGCGGAGTGGTATAATTGGCGCGGCGAATCGCAGCTTTGATGCGGGCAGTCAGTTCTATTAACGAGAAAGGTTTGCTCAAGTAATCATCTGCACCGAACCCCAGACCTAATGCTTTGTCCACCTCCCCATCCTTCGCAGACAGAATGAGCACAGGTACCAGACTGACTGCCCGAATGGTTTGCAGCACATCCATCCCACTTTTGCGGGGCAGCATCAGATCCAGAATAACCAGATCATACCCGGGTTGTGACTGGCTGAACTGACGTTCTGCCTCTAAGCCATCATATGCATAAGTGACGTCGTAGCCCTCTTTTTCCAAGTACGGCCCGACCATCTCACTAATTGAACGATCATCTTCAACAAGCAACAAGCGGTGACTTAACACATGTTTCCCTCCAACATGAACAGTTTTCTTTATTACCTCACAGTTTGTTTGAATTGGCAATGACATACGAAAAAACCTGACAGGAGCACCACTTTGGTATAAGTGTGTTTCCTGCCAGGTCTATGAGTGTCTGTAGATCAATGCTGGTGCTTCTAGTCTCTATATCCGTTCTCGCTGTGTATCCAGCACAGCCCAATGGTTCCTGCACCTGCATGAATACTCACCACAGGAATAAACGGCATGATTTCGGTCTTTAATTTAGGGAGCAGATTGGCAATCTGCTTCTTGATCGTGACGGCTTCTTCCTGATTGTTCGCATGCATAATGCACACATGTTTTACTTTCTCCACATCCAGCTTGAGCATATCCAGCATGCGCTCTTTTGTCCGCTTGAACGTGCGAATTTTCTCATTCACAACCACTTTGCCCTCTTCAAATCGAAGCAGCAGATGGATCTTGAGCAGTTGACTGATGATCAGCTGTGTGCCCGACACCCGGCCACTGCGGTGAAGATGTTGAAGACTGGCCGGTATGAGGTAAAAGGACATGTTATCAATCATTTGTTCAATGTTTACTTTGATCTCGGCAGCTGAACATCCCTGCTTCTGCCATTCCAGTCCTTGCATAATCATCTCACGGTGAGGATAGGCACCTGCCTTCGAATCAATTGCGGTCACCGTCACTCCTGCAATCTCTGCAGCCTGCATGGACGTATGCAGCGTTCCGCTAAGCTCTGTAGAGCAATGAATCGTAATAATCTCATCGTACTTGTCTTTGAGCGACTCATACAGTTCAATGAATTCGCCAATGGGTGGCTGCGAACTGCTCGCACGTGAAGCCTCCGCAAGTTTCTCATAGAACATTTCAGATGTAATGTCATCGGTTTCCCGGTAACATTCCTCTCCAAATACGATGCGCAGCGGTACGATGTAGATATGATTTTGCTCCGCAAAAACGGGATCCAGTGTACTGGTACTATCAGTGACCCATGCAATTTTCTTCATGACATCCTTCTCTCTTGCCGGATTGTTCGTTCTGTATCTTCAATCGTCAAGCACAAGCCCGGCGGTTTATTTAAAATTTGAATATTTCACATTGTAAACGTTTGCGATACTACCTCTCAATTATAAATGAACGGACAGACCGTTGTCTTGTGGCGCAATCATGAACACCCCTGTTAATACCATTATTAGCTAAAAAAATGTCTTGCCTGTGAAGGAATAAATTGGTATGCTGTTGTCCTTCTCTCTTTTTCGCCTTGACTGAAGTGAACGGAAACGCCGTTCAATCCACTTATCGGAGGTGTCACATGCTTTATTTCACTCTGGCTTCCAAAGCCTACTCCCGGAATCTGCAATACCGCGGGGCACACATGGTACATAACTTGGCAAGCGCCATGTTTGGTTACATGTATGCCTGCCTCTGGATCGGCATCGGGGCCGACCATACTCTCGGAGAATACGGGACACAGGGGATGATCAGTTACATTGCGTTCACGCAATCCTCTCTCTGGATCTCGGGTTTTCTCACGAACGGATTGGGTATTCCCTTATCCGTCAGGACAGGGCAGATCGCACTGGATCTGATGAGGCCTGTTCATCTGTTCACCCACCTGATGGCACGCGAATGGGGGCAGATTGCCTACCAGTTCGTGTACAAAAGTATTCCGATCTACCTGCTCTTCTCCATTGTCTTTTCCCTACATTGGCCCTCAGACGTTTCAACACTATTCTATGCCGCACTTGGTCTTGCTGGCGCCGCATACTTGTCCATCTGCATGAACTACATCATTGGTGCCACGTCGATGTGGACCACGGAGTCCTCTTGGCTTCACTGGGGCAATCACGCGATGATGAATCTGCTGGCTGGTTTTTTCATTCCGCTGGAATGGCTACCGAACTGGCTTGAACAACTTGCCTGGATATCACCCTACCCTTTCCTGCTCTATGTACCTACCCGAATCTATCTTGGTTTCGAAGATGGCTCCTTGTTATGGGGAACCTTGCTTTGGTGTGTCTTTATGACGTTGATCTGTCTTGCCATCACCCAAGTGTTACGTCGTAAAGTGGAGGTACAAGGAGGATGAAACGGACTTCCTGGTTCAATTTATATAAAATGCTCATTCGAACAAGCATCCGCAGTCGGATGCAATACAAGTTCAATTTCATCATGGCGTCCGTACTGGCCGCTTTAATTCAGATCTCCGAGTTTCTGATGGTTGCTCTCGTGCTGCACAAATTCGGAGCAATTAAAGGCTGGTCCCTCCATGAGATCGGTTATCTCTTCGCCATCATGACGTTATCCAAAACACTGTATCGCACATTTGGCAATGAGGTTCACCATCTGGAAAAATACCTGGTTAATGGTGAGCTTGATCAACTGTTAACTCGTCCCATGCCCGTATTGCTGGCACTGCTGCCGCAAAACTTCCGCATCATGGCTGGGGAAGTCCTGCAAGGCGGGTTCATTCTCTGCTGGTCATTGGCAGGCATGATGCATAGCGGACAGATTGGCTGGATAGCCATTCCCTTCTCCCTGTTCATTATCCTGACCGGTGCAGTCATTCTCTTTTCCATCGGACTTGCTACCGCCACATTGGGATTCTGGACCACACGTATCGAGGAATTACAGACGATCACTGAAGATGCCGCTCGAACGGCTGCCCAATATCCGCTAACGTTATATCCCAAATGGATGTCTGGCATTCTGTTAACGGTGATTCCGGTGGGATTCGTCAACTACATTCCGTCACTGTACCTGCTACGGGGTGAAGGAGGAGCGTGGATTCTTGTTGCTGTTGCGGCGGTTGCCGTACTGAGTTTGGCTGCAAGTCTGCGTTTCTGGCAATTCGGCATGACCAAATATCAAAGTACAGGTAGCTAAGGAGGCGTAACGAATCATGAACATGATCACAGCAAGGCATCTGCAAAAGGAATTCAAAACTCCTGTTATTCGCGAAGGACGTTTCTCCGGTCTACGTACGTTATTTTCACGTGAATATGTGTCCAAGGAAGCGGTACGCGATATCAGTTTTGATATCGGCCCAGGGGAATTTGTGGGTTACATCGGTCCGAACGGGGCTGGCAAGTCTACCACGATCAAAATGCTGACAGGTATCCTGCACCCAACCTCGGGTGAGGTAAGGCTTGACGGTATGAACCCGCATCAGGACAGGCGCAGGACCGTTGGTCGACTAGGCGTTGTGTTTGGACAGCGCAGTCAGCTCTGGTGGGATCTGCCCGTGAAAGATTCATATGATATTCTGGCCGAGATGTACGGCGTTCGTGCCGAGGATAAAAAGAAACGACTGTCCCAGTTCGCCGAGCTGCTGGACCTTGAATCGTTCTGGGCCACGCCTGTCCGCAAGCTCTCGCTTGGACAACGCATGCGTGCCGATCTCGCAGCTTCCATGCTGCATGATCCCGAACTGCTTTTTCTCGATGAACCAACGATCGGACTGGATGTGAATGCAAAGCGGAACATTCGTCAATTTCTACGTACATTAAATGAAACGTTTGGCAAAACGATTTTGCTGACCACACATGACATGGACGACATTGAGCAGTTATGCAGCCGGGTCATGGTGATTAACAATGGTCAACTGACCTATGACGGTACGATTTCGTCACTTCGCGAAACCATCGGACTACCTACGCTGATTCGGGTAACGTTCCGAGGAGCGTTTCATATCCCGGATGTTGTGTCGTCCGCGATACATATTACTGGAGTGGAAGGACAGATTGTCACCGTCGAAGTGAACCGGAAGGAATGGAGCACAATGGACATTCTGAAACAGTTGGAGCACTGGGGTGAGATTGAAGATGTAGAGATGAAAGAACCCGATTTTGAAGATATCATTCATCGGGTGTATTAGTCGGCCCATTTTGTGAGGAAATAGGATGAAGACCTGTTCTTACGCCGTTACATGAAAGAGGGACATGGCGTACTGTAATAACGGAGGTGAAGCGTCATGCTTGTGACCAAACATGTCCTTCTAGCATCCACCGTACACGCTACTCCCTACTTCATTGTACGTGGCATGATGCCGGGACCCGTGATGTTCATTACATCCGGGGTTCACGGGAATGAAACGGCGAGTATGGCCGCTGCGCAAAAACTCGCAGATGATATTGCGACAGGTCGTCACGCCATTCAGCGAGGGCTGTTAATTATCGTGCCACGCGTGAACCAGCAAGCCTACGCTAAGAAAATCAGAGGCAAGCCAGATTTGAATCGTACGTTTCCACGTCGTATGTCAGGCAAGGCCAAGCATCCGCTCGCTGCGGCAGTTTTTCAGCTGGCGCGTGAACATCGGGCCGACTGGTGGCTCGATCTGCATGAAGCCAATGGCCTGTCACAGCTTAGTTCACGGGTGCTTGGACAGACGTTGATCACCAATCCCGGCAGTCGGACGATTCCAGCTTGCAGAAGAGTTATCGAACAGATGAATCGGTCGATTGCCATTCGTGATCGTCATTTTAACCTCAAGCAGCATGAATTGCCGGGATCTGCACGTACAGCGGCTTCAAGAGTATTACAAGCCCGTTCCGTCACGGTGGAGACCTGTTGGAGTCTGAAACGCTCGACCCGTATCAAGTATCAGACGAAGATTGTGCACCATTTTCTGCGTGAAGCGGGTATGTCATGATCAAGACTATTAAGATAGAACGAAAAAAACCTCCAACAGAGAGCGCCGAAGTACATCCTCAGGCGATCTCTATTGGAGGTGTTAAATTTTGTTCCTCATTTCCCATTACTCTAATGGCACTTCTGCGTTTATCTCTGCATCATGGCTTCCAGTATTTTATTACCCACAGGGTCTAGCGGCATGAGTGGATAAAGGTCTTTTTTAGTTATAAACTTGAATATCGCATCCAGATACTCATCCACAATAGAGGCTGATCCAAAACAATAATTGGACAATAATACGATGCCTATACCCTGTTCCTTATTTATAGCCAAATAACTGGAGAAACCAAATGTGCCACCGTTATGCCAGAGTATATTCTGATCCGAGATGTTATCACTAAACCAGGCGTAATGATGAGTTGAATCTCCAATCATCACAGGCATATGACTTTGTTGTATTGCAGAGGCTGGCGGATGATCTTCATTCAGATTGGCCTGTACAAATAAACTCATATCGTGAAGAGATGACTTGATCGCCCCTGCGCCTTCATGTACACCCGTATCCCAGTGAGGCATCTTTTTCCCCGTTGACGTATGTCCATCTACAAATCTGCCATTCTGTTCTGGATTCAGCATAGCTGCTGTCTCCGTCATCTTTAATGGACCTGTGATATATTTTTTCAGCAAATCATCATATGTACTGCCTGATACTTTACATAGGATATAGCCCAGTAAGCCCACGCCGGTATTGGAATACTCGAATGAACCCATCTGATCCGCAAAGTCAGCATCCGATAAAAAAGCAAGTAAATCATCCTCCGTATAATTTGAATACGGATTGTATCGATTTTTCTTCGAGGACAGGTTTGTGGCAACTCCGGGTAATCCAGACGTATGCGTCGCAAGACTTTTTAAGGTAACCTTATTCAAATAATCGTTTTTACCGTTGGATATGTACTTGCCAACCGTGTCATCCGTGGAAAGCTGCTGTTGACGCTCCAATTCTAATAGGAGGATCGATGTAAAAAGTTTGGTTACAGAGCCGATTTCGAACAACCTGTGTTCAGGAGCAGCCACACTCTTCTTTTTGGGATTGCCCAATGAATGATATTCGATATCTCCCTTTGTAATGATGCCAATCTCAAGATGCAGATGTTTCTTTCCTTTGATGTAATCGGATACAAAACCTTGTAAATCCCTCATAGAAAATGTTACTCCTTTTGTGGTGTGAATTTCATTATTGAAATTATTGAAATCACGTTAACCACCATTATGTATTGGCAAACTAAACTATGTATTCTTTCTAAATCTCCGATTCCCTGCTCAATAGTCCACGCCTGTTTTCTGCTAAACAGGAAAAGAGCCGCGATTACGGCTCTTTCTTCTGCACCCTGAACGATTGAATATAATTGTCGATATCGTCCTCCGGTGTATGCAACAGTCGTGCCAGATTAATCTGCAGCTGTTCCAGATGGTCAATATGCTTCTGAATGTCAGTAATGCGTTCGCGTACAAGGGTTTTTAACGTTTCCTTTTCCATGTCTTCCTGACTGAGTAACTGTAACGTATCCTGTATTTCCTTTAGAGAGTAACCCAGCGACTGGGCATCCTTAATAAATTTAATCTTCACCAAATAATCCTCAGTATACACCCGGTATCCGTTGGAGGAACGACCGGGAGCGGGCAGAATCCCGCTGTCCTCATAATAACGGAGGGTTGCCATACTTACACCGGTACGCTTAGCCAGCTCTCCTCTTGTCATGGTTTCCATAGATACTCTCCATCCTTCTGCTGGGTTATTCCGCTTTTTGGTGACGTAGCTTGGTATACTTGGTATCATAAGTGGCCTCAGGGAATTTAGATGAAGGGCCTTGCAACAACGGCTGCTCCTCCCCCTTCAAATAACGGTCAAAGAATGCCAGCGCATAGGATCTGGTTATATCCACATTATGTTCTGGCGTCATGCCTCTGGCAAACATTTTCGGTGAAATTAACGAAATATCCGTAAAGCTTTGATGAAATAAATTCTCCACTGTCAGATAATAGGTATCATTAAGACTGTTTGACATCACCCGATCCAAATCAGGCTCAAACTCGGGATAAAATACTTTATCCTTGGCAGTGGCGTCCGGGTCCAGACTTTTGGCTGTCCCACCCGACATGATATACATAAACGGCTGTTTCAAGTCTGTTGTGGATACTTTACCCCAGAAACCGCCTTCCAAACTAAGTCCTGCTTTGAAACGGTCATCCTGAGCCAGCGCTTCCGCCGTGGTTGCACCGCCGTAGGAGTGACCCAAGATACCGACAGAATCCAGATCAAGCCTGCCTTCGAGCAATTGATTCGGATCATGTGAATTCCACTGTGTGAGAGTGTCCAGTACAAAGCTAGCATCCTCTGCACGAATACCTATACCTTTTATATTATATTGATATAGTTCCCCTGACGTTGCAAATTCAGGGTCAGCCTGATAGGAGACTGCACGTCCATCGGGGAATGTCACTTGTGCTGACGTATAAGGGTGATCTATCCCCACCACAATGTAACCGTGGCTAACCAGCTCCTCAATCATCGTCATGCTCTGAAAACGGGCTGAGCGGATACCCGGCGAGAATAGCAAAACCGGATACTTGCTTTGGACGGCGGACATCTCAGCTCCTTGCACCACATGTGTTGGAATGGTATCCAGATAACTGAACACCTGAGACGGAATGCCAAACACCAGACTGATCGCTTCTCCCAGTTCACTAGGGTAATGCTCCAGCGGCAGCCCTTGGGCGGTTTTTTGATCCACCGGATACCACACATTAATCATAAGTTCGCGCTTATCTCCTGTCTCGGGTGTTTTGGTCTCTTCGCGAGATTCATCCACCAGGTGTTGAGAGAACGTGCCAATGGTATATGTGCCGGTTGGTTCAGGCATCGTAAAAGCAGGTAAGAGCCAGGTCAGTATGATTGAACCTGCACTGAAGGCCAGAACCAGGATCGATACCAGCGTCATTTTTATTCTTGAAAGACGGTTGGGTCTCCGCACGCTCTGAACATAACGATCACCGCGGTATGATTTCATGACTTGAATGATTAATGTAATGAATAATACAAGTGTGACGATATAGGTTGGTATCATCTGCACGCGAAATGAATTGATTAAGCCATGCAGAAGCACTGTCAGAACCAGAGCTGTGAGCGTCCCCATTGTCATTGCCCGGCGCTTCGGAAACACCAGTATGAGTACCGTAGCAGCTATGGTTACCAATACCAAAATCCATTCTAAAATTCTCATTATTCAGCCTCCAATATTTCTTGATAAAAAAAGAATAAACCTTGAAGTATACTTCAAGGTCAAGGCTGAATATATGCGAAAAATCGTAGACACACTGAAACACCCGGTAAATATACCGTACCACTTGGAAGAGCTTGCACGGTATATTCATCGGGTGAACTACAACGATTACTCCACGGTTACCTTTGTTCGAGGCATGGTATGCATCGCTCCTGAGGTTACATGCGCCTGAACGACATACACTCCGGGTTCCTGAAACGCATGTTTTACTTCATATACACCATCGCCTATAGATACAGCCTTCGTCGCTCCTCGAGATTCAAGTTCTTCGGCACTCATCATTCCTTGATCGAATGAAGGGGCTTCGGGTTCATCCTGCTCATTCCATACCTGAAACTGCACATGATCCGCATCATTTACAGGCTGTTCTCCCTGTGTCAGCTTGATCTGCAAAGCGACCTCTTCATTCACTTTTGCCTTATCCGGCATCATGAGTTTCACCCGGATCATCTCCGGCATCTCCCCAGAAGCAGATTGCTCCTCATAGGAGCAGCCAGCGACCAAGAGGATTAGCACCAGGAAGGGCATGAACCAACGAGCTTGTCCGCTCATCACCATCTATCCTTTCTTATTAAGAAGATTTTGGTGTTTTGCCGATACCCCACAGCATCACGATGATGATAATAAAGGCGATCAGTGCCAGTAATGGAATCGTGATGAAACCAAACCAGTTCAAATAGTCGGTATAACATGGAACCTTACCGCACGCGACGGCATTACCTGTAGCTGAAAAAATACGCTGGATCGTTACATGATATAACGAAATGCCACCACCGACGAAACTCAGTGGGAGTACGTATTTGGTGATGCCCACGTCATCCTTAAAGTAGGCAATGCCCAGCAAAATCGTTAGTGGATACATGAATATACGCTGGTACCAGCACAGATCACATGGAAGAAAGCCCTTGATCTCACTGAAATAGAGACTCCCCCCTGTTGCGATAACGGAAACGGCCCAAGCAACAAATAACCGGGTATCCACATTTCTCGCTGGACGCTCCGATTTTGATGATGTACTCATTCCTCTGTCCCCCTTTTCATTTTGCTTATACCAAATTATCATACATCATTCTAGACTCCATCGGCTATTCAAGCTGTTATGTAGGTCATTACTCGATGATTATACCAAATATTTGAACTTTTGGGTGAATACAAAAAAGCTGCCGTATGGGGCAGCTCTTTTGTTTGATTCATATGAAAACTTTATATTACATCGATTTAGTCAGCGTAATGGAACCATCTTTTTGTGCCCATTTCACGTCCCAGTTCAGAAGTTCAGCAATGAAGCGCAGAGGAACTTGCGTACGTCCATCTTTGTTTACAAATACAGTTGCACCCACATTTTTCTTCACGCCGTTTACTTCCATAACGTTGTTGTTCACCCAGAATTCAAGGGTATCATCGCCAGCCATTACCGTTACTTGTTGTGCTTTTTTGTCCCATTTCACCGTTGCACCGATACCTTCACTCAGGAAACGCAATGGAATGTATGTTGTGTTTTTCCAAAGCACTGGTGTGGTATCCATGTTGGTTGTTTTATCGTTAATTTTCAGCATTTTGCTGTTCAGTTGCATCCACACCGTTGTCATATCTGGCGCTGGTGCTGGTGTTGCTGGCTCTTGGAATTTGTCGTTGAATTGAGTCACGATGGCGTTACCCAGAGCTTGACCTACACCAAACATCACTTTGAAGCCTTCACGATTTGTTGTGTAAGAAGCATCATAGTTACCTGCTGCATATTGATTCAATACGTTTTGTACTTGATTTTCATGTGTTGTCAGTGCTTGTTGTCCTGCTGCTTTTGGCAGATTACCAGCTGTTGCAGAATCCAGGAATGTAGCGAACTCTGTTGTGAATCCAGCAATACGTTTCTCTACTGCTGCACGAGCAGTAGCATCGTTGTTTTTAACGGCTTTTACATAGTCGCTTTGTGCGTTAACGTGGTTCGTTACCCAAATTTTCTCGAAAGCATTGGCACCATCGTTACCGTAAACGGAAGCAATTGCTGCTTTGAAGTCAGCTGTGTTTCCAGCTTCAGTTGTAATCAGTGCGTTGGAAGCGGCTGTACGTCCATCAAATTGCTCTTGCATTTGCAGAGCCGAAAGTGCAAAGTGTTCGGAAGCCAAGTGGTTGAGTGCAGATCTCAGATCAGCTGCTTTTGTATCCGCTTTGGTATTTTCGAATTTCTCAGGCATTTGTGTCGTAATTGCTGTGGAGAGTGCTTTACTTACGTCGAACATTTCTTTGAAACCTTCACGGTAAGCCTTGTATGCATCAGCGTAATCTCCAGCTACATACTCATCAAATACTTTTTGCACGAGATCTTCATGTACTTTCAGCGCCTGTTTGGCTGCTGCTTTTGGCAACTTGCCTTCGGTAGCTGTGCTCAGGAATGTGGAGAACTCATCCACGAAACCGTTGATGTTTGCCTGTGCTTGTTTGATTCCAGCCTGGTTGCCCATTTTGGTTGCTTTCACCAGATCATCTGTGTATTTGTTATGAGCGCGGAAGATGCGTTCGAATTCTTTGGCACCTGCGTCACCGTATAGGGAAGCGATTGCTGGTTGCATATCCAGTGCATTCTGGTCGAGTGCTTTGTAGGCTGCATCTGCATCTTTTGCTCCGTCATAGGCTTTCGCCATTGCCGTTACGGCGAGTGCAAAGTGCTCGGACAACAGGTGGTCCAGGTTTGCTCTCAGGTCAGCCGCAGGTGTGTTCACGGATGCTTTCATCATGGTCATTGGTGTCTGTGGTGCGGCAGCTGCTCCAGCGATCCCCGGCATCAACAGTGTCAAGCTAAGTACAGGTGCGATAAACTTCTTCATCTTCATTTTCATTACGTGTTCACTCCTCGATTATGTTGTGTGTATAATTTCTTTCCTCGTCGTCGTCTTCATAGGGTGTAACGCAGGGTTCTCTATTCTGGATCACTCTGTGGGCAAAAAAAATTCACAGCTTTCAGTGAAGAAAGCTGCGAACGCCTGTTGTATCAAGGTTTTTTTGAATTAAAAAAATATAAAATTGTAGTGATCTTTCCGATTCAAGACCACATACATACTGTAATATAGATACTTCATTTTCCTTTATTTCTCAACTAAAGCTTACATCAAAGGTTATCCTGAAGTACAATAAGGACATATCATATTATTCGCGAAGGAGGTCCATTCATGACCTGGTTGCCTTATGTTTTAATTGTGGGTATTGCCTTGTTTGGAGGTATTGCTACCATGATCATCGGAAATTCCAAAGCCAATCAGACCAGCAACCCCGAATATGATCGCCGCACAAAGCAAAACCTTAGCAAACTTTCCTATGTATACGTTGGTGCGATTGTACTTGGTTTTGGCGGACTAATCCTCTATCTTTTTAACTAAAATGTTTCGATTCGGCAAAGAATACGTTCAACACACCAAGCAGCTTCCGTTTTCGTTCTACATTCTCCGTTTATATACACATGTTTACAAGTTGGAGAT
Organism: Paenibacillus sp. FSL K6-1122; assembly: GCF_037977015.1. NCBI lineage: Bacteria > Bacillati > Bacillota > Bacilli > Caryophanales > Paenibacillaceae > Paenibacillus > Paenibacillus sp. FSL K6-1122. Next base: position 6,126,902 of record NZ_CP150272.1, read on the forward strand.
AATTCAGAATTATTCTGGATATGTTCGGGGTTTAATATAAAGCCATAAGGGACAGCGAGCCCATTAAACAAACCAAACCCCAACTTGAAGGAGAGATATAGGATGAAAAAAAACATGAAGAAATCCGTAGCAACGATGATGGTACTGGGCATGACTTTAACAGGAGCAACGGGTGTATTCGCCGGAACACAGCTGGAGAAAATCTCCGCATATCTTAACCATGGAATTAGCTTCAATGTCGATGGCGCGACTTACTCACCAACGGATGGCAATGGCAACAAACTTGCGCCAATTACTTATAACAACTCTACTTATCTGCCTGTACGTGCGCTTGCCGATGCACTGCATGTACCCGTATCCTATGACGGCAAAAAAGGACAGGTCATTATCGGCCAAGCAACAAGCAATCCATCAGCTTTGACAAATGTAACGTATAGCGCAGCACAAAAAGAGGCGATTCAAAAAGCTTTTGCACAATTCGATGGGTTCGAGACCGCTTATGCCCCTCAGCAGATGATCGCAGGTGACACGTTCAAAAGTGTAGGTGCGGGTGGCGACGGCGTCAGTTTTGTTTTCAACCATATGAAAGTGGATGTGTCTCCAAGAGATTATTCGGACGGTTATACGAGCAAAGACGTGAAACTGTCCAATGGCGTGATCGCCAAATGGTACACACCAGATCAAACGGGCATGCTCACATTCCAACTGGATGATCGCTACGTTACGCTTAGCTCCCCGGATCATAAGCTGAGCCAAGCTCAGTTGCAACAAGTCGCTGTCTCTGTTCAGAAAGCCAACAGCAACAATGAAGGGATCACTGCATTTGCAGATGTGAACTATAGCAAACAACAATTGGATAACATTCGCAAAGCATTTGCGAAGTTTGACGGGTTCACAACAGCCTATGCCCCACAACACATGGTTGCTGGAGATACGTTCAAAAGTGTAGGTGCGGGCGGTGATGGTGTAAACTTTGTTTTCAATCATATGAATGTAACGGTATCCCCTAAAGATTATTCGTTCAGCTATGATGGCAAAACAGTAAAACTGCCTAATGGCGTATCAGCCAAATGGTATACACCAGACCAAACGGATATGCTCACATTCAAGCTGGATGATCGTTATGTAACCATCAGCTCACCGAATAACCAATTGACTCACACTCAACTCGAGCAAATGGCGGTATCCGTACAAAAAGTGAAATAAACAAAAATAAACACACATCATTTCGGTCCCACTCTATGAGCTGGGGCTGATTTGATGTGTTTTTTGTATGCTCAAGCTTTGCAACAAAGGGCTCTTCCCCATCTGTATATGCAACTATAGCTTGATAGATACGTTTCGTCATAATTACAGTGTCATTTCCGTTAAACGAACAACCCTGCGATACATCATCGCATCCATCAAATCCTCCCAGTCAAGTTCGCTGGCATTCATGTCTCGATAATAGACCGCAGCAGCAGGCATGAAACCAACCAGCGGTCCTGTACCGCCACATATCAGGCTACCGCCGTCTCCGCCTTTGGGCATCACATCTCCAACCGAATCCAGTGTAAGCTCATACTTGTAGGGATCACCGGCAAATTGCACTCCGAAGAAATTTGGCAGTTCCAGATCATAGGGACAATCATCCTTTTCTTCAACACGTGAAGAGGCCGTCTCTGCTGATCCATCCACAATTTCATCCACGCCTTCCAGACTTCCAAAGTGCTTCAATCTCATCGTATAGTCGAAGCTGTCACCCCAGGGAAATAACGTGCGACAACCGCCGCCATAGATATACTCCCATTCGTCTTCAGTCAGCAAACCAAAACCCGCCGCAGCTTCCTCCCTCACAACGTCTTCCAACTCTATTCCTTCGTTGAACCACAGGATTCGGACTTCATTCTCACTTTGGCGAATCAGACGAAACTGTTGATGCAGTTCATATTCACGGATCTCCGACTGCTTAAACTGCTCCAGTGCTGAAGGGAAATCAGGATTTTCCTGTGCAAATGCTTCCTCCTTGGACACTTCAATCCAGCCAAGTGAGATCAGTTCGCATTCAACAAGCATCGGCGCAATGTTGACCGTTCTTACAGGCGACATTTGACTCGCCAGAAAAGAATCCACGTCCTCCACACCATACTCACTGACCGTTTCATGCAGGTCGGCTGATGTCTCTTCGTTCATACCATGCTGCCAACGATCCCAGCCGAGTGTTACTTGATCCCCAGGCACAAACACAAATCTCAGCCCATCCTCCGTAAATACACCTGTCTCTATTCGCTGACCAAACCGTTCAAATGTCTCGAGACCCTCATATACCATACCGTCTGGTAACTGACGAACAAGCTTACGCATCCAAGCCTCTTTGTCCTGAGCATTCAACCCCTGCCAGATGTCTCGTCTCAATGCTTCCATAACTTTCTCCACCCTCCTTATGCACATTCACTTTTCTAAAATGCTTTACTGGCTGGCACAGCACAATCTTACTTGTGTTGTTTACATTTTTATTTCTCTGCGGCCTGCAAAAGTTCCATCAATAATTCCTTCCGTCTTCCCTCGGCCTTGCGAGCAAGCGTTGAGAGCTTCTCCACTTTGCCAAAGATCGGATAGAGTACACGTTCCGCTTCATAATACTCAAGTTCTTGAATTTGTCTAACCAGCAGTTCGAGTATTTCCTCATTCTCCAGTTCGGGCTGAATCTTCAGCTTCAGACTATCGGTCGAACGACGCAAGCTGGCGACTAACGCAGGTATGGCTTGAGCCGTGACACCCTGTTGTTCTACAAATGCCGCAATGAACTTATCCTGAATCAACTGATGCTCATCATCCACTTCACCCATGTAATATTCAACCAACGGGAAATACTGCTCATCCACAAGCCCCAGTCCAAAGGTTGCATAACTGCCCGGCATACAGCTTTTCTCTCCCTCGGTATCCTCGTAGAACTCAAACTCCTGGATAGCCTCACGCGCATACTCTTCCAGAAGTGGATGCAACTCCGGGTACTCCAGTGCATTGGCAAAGAATCGGTGGGTATCCGACTTCGCAAGTCCTTTGATCGGCAAATACTGCTTTACGCTGGACTTGAGCTTGATCTTATAACTTTTCGGAAAGCCCTGTTTCAATAAATGAGTGATAAAGGTAAGTGCCTGCTGATAGGCACCCGGCTCTTCCTTACGAATGTGAATGGTCATCAGAGCAAATACATCATTTGCTTTGCATTCTACTTCTTCCGTTTTCACATGAATATCGTCCTTCGCATACGTCCCGCTACCTTCTGTCATCATGCTTGCTGCACGTTTGCTACCGAGTTGCTTCGCGAGCTCCAAGAAAGTCAGACCTTTGGATTTGCTATAACTGGGCTCAAAACGTAGAATCATGACCGCCGCGTATAATAGCAGATCGATTGGTTGAGTTTCGGATGTTTGCGCCTTCCCAGGCTCGTCCAAATGTTGGCCTTCCTGTGTCTCAACGTTCGACTCCAGCGTTGCTCCGGGCTTTAGTGAATACTCATTGGTACGATAAGGCGAAGACTGAACATCATAATACTGTGGCAAAAACTGATTCTCCGCCCATGCCGTCACCGCACGAGTTATCTCAGCACGATGTTCCGCAAGTGCCTCCGGACGACCCTGATTCAACTCTTGAATCCGGTCATACTGTCTGGTGGTCCATGCTACATCCAACTCAGGGAACAGCTTTGGATCGAGCAGATGACTTGTCAAAAAGAAGGATTCCAATGGCTTCGTTGGATATGTACTGTTCTCCAGATTCTTGTCTACATAGGTATGAATACGATCAAGGAGCAGCTTTCTTTTCTCTTCGTTTATCCATTCCAATAAAGTCAGTTGCAGCTTACCTTCGGTTGTTGGGAATTTCCCTCGCAAGGTGAAGCGGTAGTCAATCAACGGAGTATCTGCCAGCTTGTCCAATCTTTCCTGAACAACCTCAACAAGCTTAGGCCCGATCTCGTTCCGTACCTGTTCCTCGGTAAAGGCTCCTGCCTGCTTTGATTTCACATCATCATCATCATCCAAACCCAGATCTAGGCTGTCTACCGTGGTCCGTCCAGGTCTGTAATCCAGCACAATATCATTAAAAATACCCATTTGCAGCGTGGTTCGCTTCACAACACTTTCCAAGTCATCCCGCTTTTCCTGTTCATCAAACCATTCATGGATCGTCGTCATCATCTCTTCCATCGCCTGATCATAAAGTGTACTCATCTAATCTCCTGCCTTCCCATGCATCTAAAGTTCACCAACTACACTTGAACCTCTATTCATCCCGGATTAGTCCGAGGTATCTATGTTATAAATACGTATTGATGTTCGCATATTACCTATTATTTTACTCTCTCAAGTACAATCGGAACAATAAGGCTTACGCACGGTTGTTCGCTAGTCAAAGAGATCTACGGATTCCTTTTTTTTCATAACTATGTACGCTCTCGGTATGCCCTCGCTATCGTCATCCCCACGTTGTATAATCATTGTATTCCTTTTCAGGAGGTCTGACTAAATGAGCTACAGCAAATACTTCCCCTTGGAAAACTATTTGAATCAAGTTTCAATCACCCTTACATATGCAGAGCTTGAGGAGATTCTCGGATTTACGTTACCCCCTACAGCGTATAATCGCGAACAATGGTGGGTGAATAATTCCAATAATCATACACAGGCACTATCCTGGTTAAATGCCGGATGGAAGGTTGAGAATGTGATTCTAGGAAAACAAGTAACTTTTGTCCGCTACGAGTCATAATCGATCTGTACGATATAGATTGAACTAAAGGTTATTCACACTTACCACTCCAATGACAGAACAACCTTCCGATCACTGTTATCCCCAGATTTTTTTCATTCACTCTTACAAAGGTAAAAATCTATGGATAAAGGCGAGACTATGCTTCCGATGCAGCTTTCTTTCAGAAAGCTTTTAGCTTCGCTTCTTCAGGTTATTTCTGCCCTCTTCGTTCTCGTGTGAATGTTTTAGTTCAATATATATAGATTATTGGTATCCACTTCATAGGCTCTATTTTTCTTATCCTTGTTGTTTTTTGTCATTAAAATGCCTACTAAAAAAGCAGGGTAAACTGATGAATTCATCAGTTCTCCCCTGCTTTGTAAATTAATTAACTGTCTTATACCACTCGTTCACTTCGGCGGTAATATCATCGCCGCCCATGGATTTCCACTTCGTCACAAACGCATCAAATTCCTCAATGCCTACCTGACCATAGATGATCTTGCTGAACGTATCTTTCTCCAACTTGTCGATTGCGTCCTTCTTCATTTTCATCGTCTCGGTTGGTGCCCCGGTGAACTTATTCTTAATGGCGTTATCTTTATTCGCAACGACCACCTCAGCGGCTACAAATACTTCCGGTTTGTTGGCAATCTTCGTATTTTTCTCAAAAGGAGTCTCCGGTTCCTTGCCCTTCGCAAGTTCCGCCAGCGTATCCATCATGAGATTCGGAATCCGTGCACCATCATACGTAATCGTATATTTGAGTGGTGATACGCCGTCCTTCACTTCAGCTTCACCAACGACTTTGCCATCCACGATGTCATAATCATATCCTTGCGCGAAGCCATGTTCGAACTCGCTGCCCACTTCCGGATTAGCAAAGTTGTCGAATAGATAATTTTGATACGTGAAGAATATCTCCGGGTTCGCCATATCCTTGTTAATCAGTACAACGCCGTTACTTGCACCAGATCCATGTTGGTGGCTCTCGCCTGTTGGCCCGGTAGGTAAAGCAATGGCCTTGTACGTGGCACCGTCCACATTTTTCTTCACATCATCAATCGGCCAGTTTGGCATCCAGTGTGGTCCCACGATAATGCCTGCTTTACCTGCGGTGAACAGTTCTGCTGCCTTGATCTCATCATAGACACCCGCTTCTTTGGGCAGGTAACCTTTGGACAACCAATCTTTCATCGTTGCAAGACCTTCCTTCACACCTGGCTGAATGGAGCCATATTGCAGTGTTCCATCTCCGGCATCATTCCACTGTCCAGGCATGGTGTTGTACATGCCGAAGATCCAGCCGGATTCCGTCATCCAGGTATTGAGCGCATTTTTCATGCCCACGGTCAGACCATACGTATCTTTCTTGCCGTTCCCATCCGGGTCTTGATTCGTAAAAGCATCCATGACCGTAACCAGCTCATCCATGGTTTTTGGTTCTTCCAGTCCCAGCTTCTTCAGCCAGTCTTCCCGGATAAACATGACCGAATCGCCGTTGTAAGCATAATCGAAGATTGGAATGCCATAACGCTCGCCCTCATACATGTATGGATACCATTCCTCGGATGCTGATTCGGATGCCTGTTTCCATGTGTCCGAAGCATATTTGTCAAACAACTCGCCTGCATTGGCAAATTTGCCGGACTCAATTAATTCCCGGACCAGATTGTAGTCTCCCCGAATGGAGACGATATCCGGCAGTTCTTCGTTAGCGGACAGGGACAAGCGTAATTTCGTGTAAAATGCATCATTGGTCACCGATACAGCCCATGGCGTAGTCAGATCGATGCCAAGCCGTTCCTTGGCCCATTTGGTATGCACGTTGTTCTGGGCCGTTTCTCCATTCTTGAACTTCGTGTCATCATTCCAGGCCCGCAGATAACTCATCTGTACCGCCGGTTCATACTTCCCATCTTGCAGAGCAAGTGGTGCAGCGGCTTCCTTCGCCGGTTCTTCCTTGGCCCCCGAACTACATGCCGTTACAGCAACCATCGTGATTGCGAGCAATGCCGTCATCATTTTTCTATACATGAACTAACCCCTCCTCAGGTAACTTGGATACCCTTATGTGCCAAATGCACCTTACATGAAAAGGATAGTGCAGCCGGGGAGGCAAACATATATCACAATTTCAATGTTCATATTGATTTGTTAACCGTTCCGAAAATCCTGCGGGGTCAGTCCATAATGTTTGCGGAACACCTGAATGAAATAAGGCGTGTTGTTGTACCCCACTTCCTGACCGACTTCATAGATCTTCATCGCCGTATGTTTCAGCAAATGAACCGCACGTTCCATTCTGGAACGGATAATATAATCACTAATGCCTTCACCTGTGGATTGTTTGTACATTTTCGACAGATATACCGGGTGCAGATGCACCTCTCCGGCAATGACCTGCAACGATAGATCCTCACCCAGATGATGGTCAATCCATTGCTGCACCTGCCGAATCAGCGTTGATCCGGCATCCTGTCCCGCATCGCTTGTGCTCTCTGCCCACTGCTGCATTACAGACCGAGTCCACGTTTCCAGACTACGCAGCGAGATACCATATCCATCCTTGAGCAGCTGCTGGTATTGCTCGCCAAGCACTTCGGTTAACTGCCTTCCTTCCCGATGAGCCATATAGGAGAATGCTGCCGCCAGATAATGAAAAGCCACATACACATGCTCCGGGAACACACTGTTCGACAGTTCGGTAAAGATCTGATCAATCTTACGGTGTGCATCTTCCATGCGCCCCGCTTCCAGTAACGTCGTTAGACCCGGTGGTTCATACAGCGCTGCAAGAGACTTCAACGTGGCCCCATTGGTTCCCGCCGCCGCATTCAGATGTAATCCTTTGCCCGCCTCGGCCTGCTTGCGAAGTGCACTCACAGCTTGATGATATAGCTGCGACACCTGATCTGGGAAACGCCCCATACGACTAACGGACAGGGAAATGGTCGCGTTCAGATACTGCCTCACACTGTGGATCAACCGCTCTCCAAGTCGGCCCATTAACATTTCTGGTTCGGCCTGAGTTTGTTTGGGACTGGCCATGAAGACCAGATCATCATAGGCATCATCCGTATGGCAGAGATGATAGGTACTGCCGTAGATCTCTTCCACTACATTCGAGATGGCGTACTTCATCAATCGAAACGCTTTATGTGTAGGTTGATGGTCATCATACCGGATGAGCAACAGTTGCATTTTATCCTGTGGACGGAACCCGATCTCCAGTTGCTCCAGCTTGCCTTCGAGTTCAGCATCCGCAAATTTATGCCCTAACAATACATCCTTCATCAGCTCCGCCCGCTTCTCGGGTAGATGTTCCCTCACTGAATACATGGCCCGCTGATGCAGCATTTGTTTCTCACCCTCAAGGCGAATCTGCACGGCTGCCTGCTGCACGGATTCGATCAGTTCCTCATCCCTGACCGGTTTGAGCAGGTAACTGACTGTCCCATGTTTGAGCGCCTGCTTCGCATAATCGAAGGAGGCATGCCCCGATAAAATAATACATTTGGTCTGTTCCCACTTTTGCCTGATGTGACTGACCAGATCCAGACCGGACAGACCCGGCATACGGATATCCGTGATAATAATATGGACCTGATGTGATGCCATATGTTCCAGAGCTTCTTTGACTGAATAGGCTTTGAATACCTGCCCAATCCCGTGTTCTCTCCACGGTATCGAGACAGCGATCGACTCTACTGCCGAATGTTCATCATCCACGACCATCAGATTCATCATGCGGTTGTTCCTCCTCAAACCATCGAATTTCTACACTAAGTCCACCATAAGGAATCGCTCCAAAATGAAGCCCGGACGACAGCCCATATCGCGTAACGAGACGCTGGTGCACATTCCATGTGCCTGTTCCAATCTCCTCACCCATCGGTTCATTGATCTCCCGTTCCAATTCGGCAATCTCTTCCGCTGTCAGCGTGACACCATCATTGTCAACAAACAGGCTATATCTTGTATATGTCCGACCCTCAATATGTTCGGGTACCGCCATCCCTGTTACGACGACATGCCCACTGCCCTCCATCGGCTCAATGCCATGGATCACCGCATTCTCTACGATGGGTTGAATGAGCAGTCGCGGAATGTGAAGCAACATCAGTTGCTGCGGTACGGCAATCTCGTAGGTCAGCCGGTTGGTCCGCATCTGTTGAATGGACAAATAATGGTCCAGCAGCCGGATTTCTTCCTCTACTGTCGTCATATCATTCTCGCCCCGCGTAATGTAGCGATAGTAGTCTCCCAGACTTAGCGACATGGCAATAACGGCTTCACGGTTGCCGAGCTGGGTCATATTTTTGATATAAAACAGGCAATTGTACAGGAAATGCGGATTAATCTGTGATTGCAGATGTTTCAATGTCGCTTCCCGTGAGCGGATACGTTCCTCGTATACCTTCTCGATTAGTTCCTGAATCTGCTCTGCCATATGGTTGAAGCTCTGGGTGAGATACGCGAATTCATCACGAGAGTGATCGACCGGAATCCGTGTGGACAGCTGCCCTTTGCGAATCTGTTGTAGCCCTCTCATCAAGCGATGGATGGGCACCTGAACTTTTCGATACAAAAGCAGTGCGGCCCCGATACTCAGCACGAGCAGTAACAGAATGGAGGTAATAAACATATTTCGGCTCTTGTCCATTGGGGTCAGCAAATCATCCAATACCACAGGGTTCACGTATACCGCTTGCAGTTGTTTGGAGTGCACGTAACTGACCAGATATTGTTTACCGCCCACCTCCAATTGATGATTGCCTTCCCTCTCCGGCCCGTTAAAAGGCATATCACGCATGATCGCTTCGACCAGTTCGGGGTCCGCCGTACGGTTCAGCAACGGATCGTTACCTGGTACCAGCAAGAAGGGATCTCCTCCCTGCGTTTCTTTAAAATCATCCAACATGGCAACCACGTTCATCGGGTCAAAATTAATCTCCATCACCGTTCGCACGCCTGTATTCATCGGTTTTTCATTCCACTCGTAGTTATCCGTGAAAAAGTAGGTGAAACTCCCCTTCTCCAGCTGCCATTGGCCAGGTTGCGGGAACGTCAACATCTTCTCATCGTAGACCGTCCGGCTGGACATGGTGGATAACACAAGTTCCGCTTGTGGCAGGACAATGGTAATATCGTTCTTCCAGCGGCTGGTGGACTGGTACAACGATAATTTGTCGAGAATATCCAGATAGATACTGTTCTTCTCATATTGGCTGGTGGAGTCCGTCATGTAACGGTAATGCAGGATACTCGGATCTCGCAGCAATGTCAGGCCATACAGCGAGAGCTGCTCGATATTTTTATCCACCTGCGAACTGAAATAATTGAACTGGTTCAGACTCGACTGTTGTTTCTCTTCAACGACCATGTCCACATTTGCCTGATTCGCGTATGTATAGAGCAGCAGAATGGGTACGAGCAGGCAGATTAAAAGAATGACCGTCTTCGCAAATACTGTGAATTTCATTGTTTCACCCTGTCCCTGAATTTGAAGTCGTTCTACACCGAAGTCCTATTTTATATTGAAAACCCTTACATTTCTATATGATTTTATGTTCTCCCGTTTTCATGTGACTTGAAAACCTCTGTTTCCATCAACAAGTTAATATTTCAACATCCGCATTGAAATGTTGTTCTATAGTCGACCCTTCTCCGTTGCTATAATTCAGTTGCTCCACTCTGTGCAGAGGTTTGCTCGCCTCATGTTGCCTGGGCTGGACGAGATAAAGGAGGGACCCTGATGGCTATGGAACAACCGTTAACAACCAATACGCCGGTACGAAAAATGACACCCCATTCACGCAAACGTACCCGCTGGAATTTCAAACGCACATGGCCGCTGCATCTGATGCTGCTGCCTGCTGTACTCCTCACTTTACTGTTCGCCTATGTGCCCATGGGCGGCATTATTATTGCTTTTCAAGATTTCAAACCGTGGCTGGGATTCACTGGATCCAAATGGGTGGGCTGGGACAACTTCCGGTTCATGTTCGAATATCCCGACAGCGTTCAGGTCATCTGGAACACGGTGCTGATTGCTTCGATGAAAATTGTGGCCGGACTTGTGGCCCCCGTGGTGTTCGCCATTTTGCTGAATGAGGTTCGGAACTCTACGTTCAAACGTTTCTCACAGACCTTGGTGTATCTGCCCCATTTCCTGTCCTGGGTTGTCCTGGGCGGCATTCTGCTCGATATGTTATCACCGGAAGGTGGGCTGGTAAACCAGGTTTTAGCCGCGGCTGGTGTTGAACCGATCTTTTTTCTGGGAGATGGCGACTGGTTCCGTGTAACGGTGGTTGTCAGTGATGTGTGGAAGGAGTTTGGATTCGGAACGATTGTATTTCTGGCAGCACTGGCGGGTATTAACCCGGCATTGTATGAGGCTTCGGAGGTGGATGGGGCAACACGGCTTAGACAGACATTACATATTACCCTGCCTGCACTCGTACCGATGATTATCGTGGTAGGTACGTTATCGCTGGGCAACATCCTGAATGCAGGTTTTGACCAGATCTTTAACCTGTACAATCCGCTGGTATATGAAAAAGGCGATATTATCGATACCTTTGTTTACCGGATGGGGATTCTAAATGGCAAAATGAGCTTTGCCACCGCTGTTGGACTATTCAAATCATTTGTCGCGATGTTCCTGGTCATCTCTGCGTACCGGATGGCGTACAAAATCGCCAATTACCGTATTTTCTGAGGGGCATTTTGCATAAATCCAGACAGCGACTTTCAATAAGCAAGATAGAGATCGAAATGGTTCAGTTCGTCTATATCTTATACACGCGAGCGATTCAAATCGAATTATGCAAAATGCAAAGGAGGAATCAAGGTGTATCACAAAACAACCGGGTACCGTATATTCAATGGTTTTAACCTGATATTCATCGCGGCCGTCTCGATCCTGTGCATCCTGCCGCTGGTCCATATTCTGGCGGTTTCCTTCAGTGGTAAAGCGGCAGCATCCGCCAATCTGGTAACACTGTGGCCGATTGATTTTACGGTGGACGCCTATACCAAAACATTTGGTAACAGTAACTTTATCAGCGCACTCTGGATTTCAGTCCAACGTACCGTTCTTGGCACACTGCTCAGTATGACACTTGTTTTCCTGACGGCTTATCCGTTATCCAAGGAGAGTCTGCACTTTAAAGGACGTTCGTTATATGCGTGGTTTTTCATCTTCACGATGCTGTTCAGCGGGGGATTGATTCCGTCCTATATTTTGATCCAGAAGCTTGGATTGATGAATACGATGTGGGCTCTCATTTTGCCGGGAGCGGTGGCTGTCTGGAACCTGATTCTCATGATGAACTTTTTCCGCAACGTGCCAAAAGAGCTGGAAGAAGCCGCATTTATCGATGGAGCCAACCATATCACAACCCTGTTCAAAATCTATCTGCCTGTTTCCATGCCCGCCATTGCCACGATCTCCTTATTCACCATGGTAGGTCAATGGAATTCCTGGTTTGACGGTTTGATCTATATGAATGATGCTTCCAAATATCCACTCGCCACGTTAATGCAGACCATAATTGTACAGCAAGATTTCTCCAACATGAACGTGGATGCAACGCAGCTCCAGAACATGTCTCAACGTACGGTGAACGCGGCTCAGATCTTTATTGGGGCTCTGCCGATTCTGCTCGTATATCCGTTCTTGCAGCGTTTCTTCGTAAAGGGGATTGTGCTCGGGGCGGTAAAAGAGTAAGGCAAACACACGGAATCCCTTCTTGGAATTCTTTGTTCAGAAAGATCATGATTTCAGTTGATTCGAGATCGTTCTCCCGCGAGTTGCATTGTTATATTCATTAATTAACTCATCCAGCACCATGGATTGGCGAATAACCTCCGGATGCCATAGTTCCGGGTATTGAGCTGCAATCTGGTAGAGCCTTTGCCGTGCATGTTCGATACATTCCTGAATGGTTTCCGGATTATGTACCATACTCCCGCCCCCTGTTGTCCTTGAATATCATCATCCAAAAAAGACCATCTAATATAATATTCGGAACAAGAGGGGATTTGGATTACCCCAAAATTAAAATTTTGGTTATTTTTTCTTGTAAAAGTTATGATTAGCGTGGATCACATGAGTTGATGTGCATATATGTTCAATACAAATAAACCGGATCGGCTGCGCCTGTCCGGTTTTATTCCTGCTGAGTTTTTCAATTTTCTCTATCATGCTCCATTCATCTTAATCCAACATCCTTAAAACGATTGCCTATCGTCTCTGGAAAGACATGTTTAATGGCATCAATGGCACGTTGTTCCGTAGCCCCTGCCTTCCGGATAAGCTCAATTACTCTTTGCACACATTCCGGTTCTCTCGAATCCCAAGAGATGGAGTTGTCTATTTCCTCAATGATCATTGTGTACAGGTTTGCGAGTAGCTCATACTCGTCTATGACCTGGTCCATTTGAATGGACAGATGCTTAAGTCCTGCAACATAAGAGGCAATATCCAATCTTGATTTGGCATAATAGCGAAGTACAGTTGCCGCTTGTTCAGCGTCATATGTTCCTGACTGCAAAGCAGCAGCAACAGCGGCATACGCAGCCGCCCCACAGGCATAATCTTGGGGCGGCAGCATATAGTCATGAGTTTCCCATTTGTACACGGCCTGGATTAACGATTCCTTGCAGACTTCCCATAAATCGATAGGTGCACAGTCTTCCAGAACCTGATAATACCAGTAGGGTGTACTGTTCCTACCAAACGAATCATAGGGCAGACGAATGATTTCATCACCTTGACTTTCACAGATGAATAAGACCCGTTCCACATCATCATATCCAGTAACAATGACAAATTGATCGTGCCAGAGAATCGCACCTACGCCCCGGTCAATGGAAGCTTTGATATCCAGCAGAGCCTGCTTCTGATAGAGCGGAAAAGTCGGTTCAAATGAAAATCCACCATGTTGTCCCGTTGTCACACCAATGAAGTCTGCTGCGACAAAGTTCTCTGCCATCCAATTGTATGCGGAGATTGACTCTGACGTCAGACGCCGATCCACCACTAATCGGAATGCACTTGCTGTCATACCTGCAATCATGTGGTGTGGGAAAACCGTCCACTGTTTATGTAATAAAATGCGAAACAACGCATCTGTATATGCGCTCACACCGCTCCATGATCTATATTCATCAGCAAAACTCGCAGCTTGCGGGGATTGAAGCCAGTCCTGCAATACTACTTTTGTCGCCATCATCCTTCACTCCCTTCCCCTCTCATCCTATCGTGCGGAATGTGCTCCCCACCGTGGTATAGTGGACCTTTTACGGTCAGGATACTTCCTGGATATCACTCGAAAATAATCAATGGCCTGCTCTTCCAGTGCTTTCGCCTTCACGAGTACTTGTGCTAAATCTTCTGTGGTGTCTGGTCGCAAGACACATCTATTCTCCTGCTGAACCATATATCCTTTCATTTGGTCAATTAACGTCCCAAGTTGTTCATAACATGCACAAGCCTGGTCCAGTTCGTTCCATATCCCTCGAACACCCTGCAAATACATCCTTATTTCGGTTCGCGAATGGCAGAAGGATTCCAAAATATAACCTGCACCGGTTTCATCGAAATCCCCACTCCGCAGGGCCTCCACCCACACATCATATGCCTTTCTACCTGAAGTAATATTCTGATCAGGTAACAGACGATAGGGAATATCCCAATCCTCAATCGCCAGTCGCAGGGATTCCAGCAGCATCTGCTGTTCAGGGATACGGACCTGATCACCAAACACCTGACAATACCAAAATCCGGTAAAGTTCAAGCCGAAATTATCATATAGCAAAATCTGCGGTTCCTTGCTCCATCCGTCTTGCACATAAAAGATGCGGTCACTGTCATCATATCCATGAATAACACCGAACTCAGGAATCCAGTAAATCACACCAGTGCCTTCATCAATACTCCGTCTCACCCAGTTCACTGCATCCTGCTGGTAATAACCGAACGTGGAATGACGTGTACGTCCCCCATCCCAGATCGTGAATATCCCCAGGTTATCAATTCCGGGACGATGCGCTTCCCCCCATTGTCCATACGCTGTAACCGACATGGGAAGTAGTCTGCGATGCACCGACAGCTTAAAAGCCATGCCCGTATATCCGGCAAGTACAACCTTGGAACCTTGAAACTGGCCCGTATGGGTTAGTATCGCATGCAGACTATCCACGTATGATTTGGACTCCCGCTTCATGATGAGGTTATCTAAAATATTCTCAGCCAAGGACGGATCTTCTCCTCTCTATGCTGCTTTATTCCACGTTTTGCTTACGTTGTATCGCGAGCCTGTCAATTAATCCTTCTGCGCTTTGCTGAAGCTTGCGTCTAAGCCACCCAGGAGACAAAAGTTCCTCCCATTCGCTAATAAACAAATGCTGTAAGAAAGCATCCGTGTCATAAAATTCAATTGAATAAATCTGATCGTGCCTAGCCTGGATACGATACCCTTGCCATAGGTCCATTTGCTGCAATTCCTTCAAGCGAACCTCAGCTACAAACGGTTTACGCACAGGCAGTGGTTCTTCCCATCCACCTAGGAGGGTATCTGACCTGTACTCAAATCTCTCATCCAAGATCGATACATGAACAATGCCCTCCAAGCGAATCGCCACTTGCTGCACAGGATCTGCTTCATAACCCACCACGTAATCGGCGTTAAACTGGGATATCATCTTTAATGGACACAAGGAAAACTGCCGTTCTCCATCATGATCCCTGTAATGAATATGTATTCTGCGCAAGTCGGTTATGGCATGGGACAACAATTCAAAGAATTGCAGTTGCTTCGGTTGCGCCGAAAACACTGGGAGCTCACTACTTCCCATCTGTTGTTCCTCCAACGTAAAACGCTCCAGCAAATGCGCTACACGTTTCACCGCATCCGATTGATCATAATCGTAATGCCGGTAACGATGCGCCAGATATTTCAGCACACGCTGCTCTTCTTCGGTCATATACAAATGGGGCAATCGAAAAGTCTGATCCTCATAACAATAGCCCCGATATTTTGCCATATACACCAAAGGGGCTCGCAAGGAACTTGCCATATATTCAATATCACGCTGAGCCTGACGACGGGAGATTTCAAATTCACGGGCAAGCCAGCTGCTATTCGGAAAACGTCCACCCCGAATCTGTTCGTCAAACCAGTGAATCCGATGCATGTTACTCATCTTCCCGCCCCCATCTCATCCATTCTTAATATATTCGATTATATCAAAAGACATGGCCCGTTCCGAAGAACAGGCCAGTTATGTTATACATGTGCCTTATCCACTCTGGATTGCACGGCTTTGAAGCATTTCTTGCATACTTTCAGACTTGTACCGTCTGTTTTTGTTTGCGTATACAACAATTTAATTCGGGTACTGCTGCACACCGGGCATGTTCCCCGGCCCCTGGAAGGAAGACTCCACAAAACGCGTCCTCTTTTGGTTTTTGCCAATGGTTGTGAACCTCTTTTCGATATGGTTTGTGTGTTCACCGTTATTATATAGGGCATGGTACGACACAGAATGTCGCATCAGTATTAGAAGTATTTCAAAAAATAAAAATGTCCCCTCTTCGACCTGAAGAAAGGACAACATTTAGGAAGGATCTGTTCTCGACTGAGCTGCGGCCTGCAATAACGGTTGCAGGAGTCCTGGAAAGCGCGTTTCCAAATCATCGGATCGCAGGGTGAGAAAATGCTGTGTACCCTGCACTCTGACCCGAATGACTCCAGCTTCTCGCAGGGTACGAATGTGATGCGACATCGTTGACTTCACAACAGGTGCATGAAAATGACTGCACGGCTGTTCTCCGCTTCTCGCTGCTTCCGCAACAATCCCAAGACGGGTTGGGTCGCTCAACGCATACAATACGGAGGAAAGTTCAATATCTGACACCTGTGGATGATGTAAAATTTTCATACTGTAGTCCCCTTTTCTCAGACTATCCATTGTATTTTAACACAGATCCATGATATATTTCTAATGTTCGACACCAATCGAACTTTAATGATTTCGTTATGTAACCCCTGCCTGTTTGGCACGGGATTGACATCATACTACATTTTGCAAATGTTACACACCGTTTCTGAAATGTTGCGAAATACACATCACTCTAGGAGGTTTTTATGAACAACACCGCAACCGCATCATCAGGGGAACGGACTGGAATACAGGAAGGATTAATCGTAAGCTTGCTTGGCTTCACCGTTGTACTCGTTGTTATGAATACAATGATGTTTAATCTGGCCCTGCCCAAAATTGCAGCCGAATTTATGCTTACATCCGTCGCTTCCTCATGGATTGTTACAGGGTATTCCATTGTATTTGCCATTTCCTCGATTACGTTCTCACGTCTATCGGATTTCATACCTATTCGTACATTATTCACAACCGGGCTTACGTTACTTGGTGCGGCATCGGTTCTCGGGTTCTTCAGTAATCATTTCATCATTTTGCTCATTGCACGTCTGATCCAGGCTGCGGGTGCTGCTTCGGTTCCGGGGCTTGCCATTGTGCTGATTACCCGATACATTCCACATGATCGCCGGGGTAAATCGATGGCTGTCATCATGTCCGCCAGTTCGCTGGGGCTTGGACTTGGTCCCGTCATCGGCGGAAGTATCACACAATTTCTGGGTTGGCATGATCTGTTTATCGTTACAGGATTAACGTTATTCTTGATTCCTGTATTTTTCAAACTGCTTCCTCGGGAAACACCGCAAAAAGGTTCATTTGACCTGCTGGGTGCCGTGCTTCTCGCCATCGGTACTACGGGTGTGCTGTTATTCCTGACTTCCCGTCAGTGGTTCACTCTTGTTATCGGTGCTGCGGCACTGCTTCTGTTCTGGCTCCGAATTCGGCGCGCGGCAGATCCATTTGTTCAACCTGCTTTGTTCAAAGACAAAAAATATATGATGCTCAGCTCGCTGGGGATTGTATCGTACATTAATAACTTCTCAACGTTGTTCCTGTTACCTCAAATTTTGGCGCATCTATATGGACTGACACCTGCTCAATCGGGACTCGTCATCTTCCCGGGTGCAGTCGTGTCCATGCTGCTGTCCAACCGGATCGGCCGCATGATTGACCGACATGGCAATACGTTGCTGCTGAAGTTTGCCCCATGGCTACTACTGGCAGCTGCCGGATTGTTCGCTTTATTTGCAGACAATAACATCTACGCCATTATGGCCGTGTATGTCCTGCTTAGCGTTGGCTTCTCTTCCCTAACCACCAGCGTGTCCAATGAATTGTCTGGCAATCTGACCATGGATCAGGTGGGCGCAGGTATGGGACTGTTCCAACTTAGTCAGTTCTTCAGCGGTGCCTTCAGTGTTGCTGTCACTGGTGTAGCATTGACGGCGATGCAGAACATGCCACTGTCCTCAGCGTACACCAATATTTTCTGGGGCATGACTGTGGTCGCACTGGCATCCGTTATTTTCTCTCAGGTGTATCTGAGAATGCAGTCACGGAAACAAGCTGCTGCTTAATATGAAGCAAGTCATAAAAAAGGCCCATAAAGCGATGTTCGCTTTATGGGCCTTTTTGCAAATTCCGTAAGGTTTCCTAGACTCCTAACTCGCAACCAGAATCTTTACCATGTTATGCGCTTCTTGTTCTATACCTATAATTTCTCCAATTTTACTCAACACTCGGTTCAACATGTGATAACGACTATCCATATCCAGGTACTGACTTTTCAATGTCATATTAGCGGCGAGATTCCATCGTTGCGCAGCATATTCGTATGCTTCCACCAGTTGATGAATATCCGGATTATATGGCATTCCCTCTCTTAGGAAGTGGCCATACAAATATCTGTTATTACTTATGCCAGCCAAGTCGCCATACATATTGTCCAGATATTCTTCGGTCAACACTGATGAATCTTGCATATGCTGACGTGTAGAGTCTATATATCGTTCAATTGCAGGCAGGCCTACATGCGGATTAACTAATTCATACCACTCAACCTGATTAACCAGTTGCCCGGATTTTCCATCCATTATTTCATGATTTTGATGAAGCATATCGTAGAATTCTCTCTCTTTTACCTGTTGGACGGCACTCCCAACATCTAATATAGCATAACGATAACGCGTGCCCTCACGAATCAACGATGTCTGACCTAGATCAAGAGCTTCAAATAACGTCTGTTCATCCATATTGCCTTTCAAATGATAAAAATCATCAATAAACTCAAACTGTCCATCTGTATAGTCGGACAATACAATACAATGCGACGAATGAAGTAATTGATAGAGTGAATTATACTGCATATAAAATACATCAACCCATACAATAACTGCTTCTTTTTGCTGAAGCAACGTCATGATTTCCTTTATAACCTCGGCCCGATCATTTTTTCTGACGATATTCAAATCAATATGATGAATATGTTGAAACTCATTTTCAACCGACATATACGTGGGAACAAGCTTCGGGGTGCCCCTCTCCGGGTCTTCATGGTACATCATCCCGCATTGTTTCCACACTGCAAGAAAATTCGTAATTTGTTTATAGTTGAGAATGCTGCTTACACATAAGGTAAAGCAATCTTCACCTTCTTCATGTGCTTCTCTGGGCTGAATATTCATATACTCCACTCCTTCCCCAAGGTTAGTGCAAAGATATGCATGCATGGATTGTCCGGCAATAGGATCTTGTCAAATGAAATGGGTTCTTCGAGTGTAATCTTCTGAAACCAGATAATAGGCTGTTTGGATGTCAGTAAGGCCCCCTTTTGGGTACACACCCCACTACATTGAAACATCATTTCCTCATTATAATGTGGAACCGTCTCGGTCCAGTTGGTCAGGTCCAATGATGCTCTCCCCATCCGCTCTCCATTTCGTTCAAAATAAATGAATTCATGGTATGAACCATTATCTGCTGCACCCAGAATGTATAGTGTCGAATATAGATCGATAGGTACCGGAATGTGCTGGCTATCCAGTTCTATATTATTAAACGCCTGTCTGTGTAGAGGAAAATGAAACGGAACATCCTGCCATTGTACCTTCTCCTGATCAGGCAGTTCGTCTCCAGGGTACGAGGAACCAAAGGTCGTGAAATTACCAATTTGGTTTGCAGCAAGATAACTGAATCCATTGTTGTTATAGTGTTCTTCCAAATGTAGTGGACAATAGATGGTCATGTCATAAACCTCCTAGGATCGTTCTACTTATTTCAGGTGACCACTGACCCGATACCTTGACGCTGATCCTTGAATAACGTGTCATACACCTCATGTCGTCCAGCCAGCTCCAGATGAGTGCCCGTAGCAACGATCTCTCCCTGATCGAGCACAATAACTTGCTCGGCATCCTGAATAGCTGAATAACGGTGTGCGATTACAAGCACGGTCATATCTTCTGCGATCCCGCGGATCACCTCATTTATTTTCCGTTCCGAGTCATTATCCAGTGCAGATGTTGCTTCATCCAGAATCAGCATTCGGGGTCTTGTTAACAGCACCCTGGCAAGAGCCAAGCGTTGCTTCTGCCCTCCCGATAGCTTAATACTTGACTCACCCAGGATGGTATTATACTGGTCGGGCAACCCTTCAATGAAATCATCCAGTAAAGCCATACGACATACCTCTCGTACCTCTTCTTCTGTTGCCAGAGGCTGTACGAGTCTGAGATTATCCATGATGGACATACTGAACAAGGCATTCTCCTGCATAACGACCCCAATATGTTGATAAAGATATTCTGATCCCAAGTCACCAATGGGCTGTCCGTCAACAAGAATGGCCCCTTGCTGTGTTTCGTTCTGCCCCAGAATAAGTTTGATTAACGTGCTCTTCCCCGAACCACTTCTGCCTACGATAGCCGTATAATCACCGGGCTGGATGTTCAGATTAATCTCATGCAAGACATTACTTTGATTCTCCTGATAATGAAAGGAGACATCCCTGAATTCGAGATGCCCTTGGAACTCTGGCTGTAATGCGAGCTTTCTCTGTGGTGTAACCGGAAGTTCCAGCAATTCAACGATCCGTTCAATGGAAGGTGTCACATCATGGAGTTGAACATTGGAGGCATTAATTTCATTAATGTTGTTAATCATCTGTTGATAGTAGGTCAGAAAGACAAGCAATCCCCCGATCGTTAATTCCCCCTGAAAAATTAGCAAACCACCGATAAAATAAAGATTCATCTTATTAATAAAGTCATCCTGGAAGGTATAATACAGCTCATTGGCGTAGGTGTACGCCAGATGCCGGAACTTGATTTTTCCAAATCTCTTCCAATATCCCACAAACTTAATGGATTCTTTGCGCTGCATATTCAGTGCCTTGATTTCCTTCCAGTGTCTGAAGCTGTTCGATATCCATGTCTCATATTCTCCGGTAGTCTGACGGAATTCGGAGACCAGCGCCTTGGCCTTTTTGCCCAATCGGGAACTGATGACGAAGGAAATAGGTAGCATGATAAAACCCAGCAAAGCCATCTTCCAATTCAGCGACAACAGAATAACCGCATATGCCCCTACGCTGATCCATTTGAACGTATAATCAATCAAATGCAAAAAGATAAAGTCTTTGACCAGTGTGACGTCTCCATCCAGCCTGTTCTTCAGATCTCCCGCACTATAGCGCTCATATAAAGTCGGCTTCATGCGCACTAATCTTTTCCACATATTCAGTTGTAAATCCAACTTGGTCCGACCTAATAACCGGTTACTGAACAGGGTTTGCAGCCCCAGAGCGGTTGTCTCCAACGCAAATAAGCCCAGGTATCCGGAAAGGATATAGGGTAACATTCCAAGCTCCCGTCCAACCATGACATGATCAATGAGCAGCTTGTACAGATAAGGAATCATGAGGGCAATAGCGGTCAGGGCCAATTTCAGTGCACCCAGAATAAAGATTTGACGGTTCGCATTTTTGATAAACGGCTTAATCTGTTTAAACAGTGCATACCGGGAAGTTGACGGTGCCTTGGTCACGACATCAGTCCCTCCTTCCGGATGAAATCTTCTGCAAATAACTCACGGTAGTGCTCACTATTCTCCAGCAGATATCCATGTGTGCCTGTAGCTACAATGCGTCCCTCATGCACAACAGCAACCCGATCAGCATTCAGGATAGAGGATAAGCGATGGGCGATGACAATCGAAGCCCGATCCTTGCTCAATTGCTGCCAGGAACGCTGGACCGCTTGTTCAGCTTCATAGTCCAAAGCGGAAGTGGCTTCGTCGAATATAATCAATTTGGGTTGCTTTAGAAAAATTCGTGCAATAGACAGACGTTGCTTTTGTCCTCCAGAGAACTCCATTCCCCCTGCGCCAATAACGGTGTCCAGACCCTGAGGAAGCGAACGGATAAAGTCTCCAATAAAGGCCTGATCACATGCCTCCAACAAGTGGTCGTCATCCGCATGAGCGCTGCCAAGCATCAGGTTGTAACGAATGGTTTCGTTGAACAGTATGGCTTCCTGCTGCACGATCCCTACTCTCTTACGCAGTCGAGACAGAGCATAGTCATCTATATGCCTGCCGCCAATGCGAATCTGCCCTTCTTCCGGGGCATAGAAACCGAGCAGCATGTTCACAATCGTTGTTTTGCCCGAGCCACTTTTTCCTACAAGCGCAACGGATTCATGGGCACCGATCTCCAAGGTGAGACCGTTCAGCACATAGGGACCCTGTTCCTCATACCGAAACCTTACTTGCTCGAATGACGTCTCCCCATCTTCCATATCCACTTCCGAGTGACCACCGCTTCTTTCCGTCTCTTCATCCAGAAGTTCAAAGACTTTGCGTGACTGTACCGTCAGCTTGGGCAGATTCACAACCGCCTCGTAGATCATCATCATGGATTGATTATTCTTGGTCAGATACGACATAATGGCAACAAAGGCTCCTGCCGTAAGCTGTCCCTGAACAATAAGCACACCAGCAATGGCGTAGATAGACAGATCCGATAGCAAAAAAATAAATGCATTAGAGCGGGTCGACATCCATTTCATGACTTCTGTCTGATTGTCGAGACGAATCACATCTGCACTCTGTCCCGTAAACAGTGTAGTGACCCGTTTACCACTCCCCAACAAACGAATATCTCTCATGCCTTGAAGCATCTCCAGCATCCAGCTGACAAAATGCCCGTATTTCTCACGCAAAATCGTCTGCTGCTTGGTCATCTTACGATTAAAATACTGTGATACCCAGACCGAAACCGGAACTAACACCATCATGGCTAAGGCGATATACGGATTTAGATAAAACAAAAAAACAAACGATACCAGCAATTTCGTGAACGGAGCAGCCATCTGAAAAATGATTAACTCTATTAACTGCATGACAGAATCCGTGTCTCTTGTTAGACGTGTGACCAGATCACCGGTCTGGACTTTTTGAAAATAAGACGCTTTAAAATGAAGAATGCGATCAAATAAACTTTTTCGAATATCAAACAGAAATTTAACATTCAAATAAATCCAGATGGATTTAATGATCCAACTCAGAGCCCTTACACCTACATACAAAGCAATATAAGTCAAAATAACATAGCCGAAGAAATGAAGATTACGGTGATAGAACACTTCGTCGATCAAAATGGCAAAAATAAGCGGTCCAATCAGATCCACCACCACCATGATCAGCTCGCAAAACAGCATGGTAATCAAGCTGATCCGGTAAGGTTTGGCGAATGTACGGATTCGTTTGCTCAGTGAAATATTCTCCATGCCATCCTCCTCTAGGATATCCAGCTCTCAAGTACGGTCTGGCTCTGGGACTGTACCTCCGTAACAATCGAGATCTCGGTTGTATGGGAGGACTTCATCCGCTCCCCCAGCTCTTCATTCCATACACCTTCGGCTGTAATACGAGTGGTAGCTGATGTGGGGTCTTGATTAACCTCAAGAATCTGCGCAGCATAACGTTTACCCTGTTCTTCTGTGTACCAGATCAAGGAGTCGCCTTTCTTAAATCCCGAATCAGGCTTTTCTGTAAATTCAGCTATAATGTGTACTTTGGTGTTCTCCCCTTGCAGAGATTCAGCCACTGCACTTGCACTGGCGGTCTCACTGCGCAGATAGGAGGTCGTATGGAATTGCATGGCTAGTGTCACTAATGCGGTTACGGTTAATCCAATAATAACAAGTGCCGCCACGGGTAATTGAATAGAAAGCCTGAACCAGATCTGTCCTATTCGTCTAGTCCGGCTCATGTTCCGAATCTCCTTCAATGAGACTGACCAGATAATCCCTGAAATCGGCAATCGTATCGGTTTGCACAAAGGTCAATCGGTCGTCGTCTATTTCAATGTCGAATTCTTTCTCCATCTCAACCACAATTTTAATGTAATCGAGCGAATTCGTCCCCAGTTCGCCCCAGGCTTGATCCATCTGAGTATCCGTTCCACACGCCATAACCTTGTCGATGACCTGTATTATTCGGGTCTCCAATGTCATGATTTCACTCATTCAGATCCTCCCCATCATGTGAGATTTAGCCAACTCATCGTAATACTCCCGTTCAAGCAAGCTTATATTCCTGTATATCTCCGGGAGTTTATGAAACGATGTTGGTTTATATGAAGAAGTAAGCACGTACTTGGCCAGAACTGCGCGAATATCACTCCACTCCATGACAATACGCTCACGAATATGTGTCAATCTGGAATCCGCACCCGTTAGATTGGCACAACGATACACCTCTGCCTTTTTGGCACTAATCAATTTATGAAGCGAAATGACCCAATCCTCAGCCATTGAAGACACCAGTTGTTGATCATGAACAACGGCCTCGAACTGCGGCACACTCTCCACCAGCCTTGCCAAACTGCTCTCCACCCGCTCCTGTTGCTCTTCCATGTGACTCACATAGATCTGCCAGTATGCCTCCAACTGCTCCTGACTGGAATCTCTTCGATGTATCACCGGATTATGCTTGTTGTAGAACGTATAGAAGGTGTTTACTTCCATATTAAAATGATCGATATAACCATGATAACTGTCCATCAGATCCTGGTAACTGACGGTTCGTTCTTCATATGACAAGTTATCATGATGCTTATGCTCCATCACGGTAAACGTCTGGTTGATCGGATCAACACCGTATACAAGCCAGGTATGTGGAATATGCTTTTTGAGATAGGTATCATTGCGTATGGATGTGTAATAGACGTCAACCCAGACAATAACCGGTCTGGCATTCAGTACAGCTCGACTGACATCCTGTATAATGTCCTCGCTGATTTTCACCATTTCATAGCCAATGCCCAGATCGTCCAGAATGTCCGTATCTTTGCGGCAGGAGAAGAAACCATTCACAAGAAATTGCTCATTGTCAGACCATAGATACTCGTCCACATGATGGATGAAGAACGGATGTATGCTTTTTTTCTGCTGCAATACAATCGGGAATAAAGAGTTATAGAAACATAATTTGAAGAAGACATCGTTAAAAGGATGGTATCCATCGGAATGGGCTCCCCATGAATGCTCCATGCCTATAGATGATGATAACGTCTTGTTAACCTGTACAACGTCAGATGCCTGCCCGTTATTTTCACTTTCATCTGAATCTGCAAGCCCGGGATTATCTTTCAGAACCGTTGCAAGCATCCTTATGGTCGGATTGTCATACAAAATGGAAGGCAGTACCCGAATACCGAGATTCTCCAGTTCGACCTCCATTCGAATCACAAGCAGGGAGTGCCCTCCAAGCTGAAAGAAGTCGTCGTCGATACCGATCCGTTCCATTTCCAGTAATGTACACCAGACATGTACCAGTTGGTGCTCCAGCTCACTCTCAGGCGGTGCATAGTTCATTCCAAAATGTAAAGACTGCTTCTGGTTCAATAACTCTCGTGTATCTATCTTCCCGTGGATCGTCCGCGGCATATGTGATATTTGAATGTATTTTGAAGGCAGCATATATTCGGGCAACAATGACATCAGATATTGGCGAACATCCATGACATACAGCTCCGTATCTGCCACGATATAAGCGGTTAGCACCTTTTCACCTTCGACTCCAATCGTCAGTACAACACATTCGCCAATCGGACCGTAACGGTTCAGATGTCGCTCAACTTCTGCCAATTCAATCCGATGACCTCTGATTTTAACCTGCTTGTCCATCCTTCCCAGAAACAACACGCGGCCTTCCGCTGTCCACATCCCCGTATCGCCTGTGCGGAACATCCGCTCTCCTTCAACAAACGGTGACTCGGCAAACTTCTGATCCGTCAATTCCGGCAATCCTACATATCCTCGGGATACCCCTTTGCCTGAAATACATATTTCTCCGGGTACGCCCACGGGTAACATTCGTCCATGCCAATCTCCAATATGTACGAAATAACCCTGAATGGGGCGACCTACCGGAATCGGATCAACAGTCTCTGATGACAGCTTCTCATAGAGCGCACATACCGTCGTCTCCGTGGGACCATACGTATTGTATACATTGGTATAGGTGAGCAGATGTCCAATGTCCGCCATCTTCAACACATCCCCACCGCTGATAAAGGTGCGAACACTCGCAAGATTGGGCATCCGGTTAAGCTCCCTCAGAATATGAGGTGTAGTACTGACAAGGGTGACCTTGTGTCGGTCCAGTAACTGCACCAGTCCGTGAATATCTAACAGTTGTTCCCGCTGAACCACAACAAGTGTTGCCCCCGCAGTTAATGCAGGAAACACTTCCTCCATATAAGTATCAAAGGTACTGGCGGCTTGTTGAAGCACCTTGTCTGTTGAATTTAGTTGAAACTCGGCTTGAAAAGCGTTCACGTATGCACTCAGATTTCGTTGCTCTACTCCGACCCCTTTGGGCTGACCCGTTGATCCGGAGGTGTATAGAATGTATGCTAGACCACTCATATCAGGTAAGGTACTTAAACCACTTCCATCTTCTGCTCTCCATGGGGCATCATCCAGCTTAATCATTTCTATGCCTGAGCCTGAGGGCATAGCCAATGTCATCTCCTCTAGAGCCTGTTGTACCTCCGTTTCCAACTTTCCCGTCAGGAAAATACGTGCATCCGATTCCATTAAAATATGACGTATACGCTCCAGGGGATATTCAGGATGAAGAGGAATATAGGTTCCGCCTGCCTTGAACACTGCCAGGATCGTAATGATTAATTCCACGGAACCTGCCATCATGACAAGCACTGGACTTTCGGCAGTCACTCCAGAGGCAAGCAAGAGACGGGCCAGTTGATTGGATTGCTCCTCCAGGGACTGATACGAAATTTGGCGATCTCCCTCTATAACCGCAGTCTGGTTGGGTATTCTGTTCACTTGTTCAAGAAATAAAGTACAGACAGAACGTTCCTCTGGCAGGGAAGAACGTGGACTTTTGTTCCAGCTTTCCATGATTTCATTCTCCTCTTCCGAAGAAAGGAGCCAACTTATGGATAAGGGTTGGTCTGGTAAGGCTGTTGTCTGTTCCAGCAATCGTATGTAGTGGGAACATAAACGCTCGGGTTGACTGGGTTCAAGAGGTATTGCACCATAACGGAGGGTCATGTGAAGTCGTTGGTCTACGCGATCAAACTCCAGTGAACAATGGGTTCCTTCATCCAGAACAGGCTCCTCATGAATTCCTTTCATATACAAAACCGTCTTCAACTCGCACTCCTCGGGAAGTCGTCCCAGCTTCTCTGCCATCTTATCGTAAGGAAAATGCCAGTACGTTCGGGCCGACATGACTTCAGCCTTGGTATCCAATACCAGTTGTCTGAACGATGCTGCCTCGTCTACTTTTCCACGAATCGCAAGCAAGTGAGAACTGCGAAAATCCTCGACTTGTTCTGGAGTTAGAGGCATACCCAACAACACATTCTGGTGTCCGTAATAACGATACAACAGATGTTGAAATCCCGATAAAAGCAATATATACAACGCCAGATTCGATCCCCCGCTCATGCGGATCAATCTTGCGGACAGTTCATCTGGAAAGGAAAAGGAAAGAACCTGTACGTTTGGTTCCCCAGTCTGGATCGAAGGTTGTAGAATTCCGTCAAACAAAGTTCCTATATGAATATCGCCATCTAGTTGTTCCTGCCAGTACGTTCGTTCTTCCTTAAATTTATCACTCGACATCATAACATTGAGTAGATGGATATCCATGATCTCACCCCGAATACATAGTAAACCGGCACAACAAGTGTTGATCTCACCTGTCATGCCGGTTGATTGGTGTACACGCACTTGTTATGCCGTAGGAACTTTATCGTCACTCCACAAATAATACTGTCCCGTCTCGTCCAGGATCTGGTGGAACCAGTCATCCCGCTCTTCCTGCTCTACTTGTTTGGTTTCGAATATGGTACCCAGCCATTCCAGAGACAATTTCATCTGCTCCGTAGTCGGTGCCCGATCCGCTGCCTCAAGTTCTTCTTGAAGCTGCTGGATTCGTTTATAAGGCTCAACGACTCCTTTTTGATATTGCTCCTGATCCCAATTCCGGTTCGGTGTGGCTACCGCCGCGGCCATACATTTGGTCACTACCGTTGGTCTCGGTCTGGATACAACAGCCTGATCCAGCAACTCCTTCAATGCTTTGCGGTCCTCTTTCTGTCCATAGGCAAAAGACTTCATGCCCAGCTTGTCCAGCTCCACCAGTCCGCTCAGGACATTCTTTGGTCCAAGTTCAATCGTCAGCGTGACACCATGCTTTTTGAGATATTGCATCGTCTGTGTCCACTTCACCGGCTGGGATAATTGCCTTTGGAGCAGTCCCTTAATTCGCTCAGCTTCGGTATACGGAGTAGCGGTCACATTAGATACGACGGGCCACTTGAATGGGTGGAAACGATAATTGGCAAGTTCTACCGCAAGCTGTTCACCGGCCGGCTCCATCAAACGGCTATGAAACGGCGCACTCATCATCAACGGGGTCGTCTGGGCATCTTGATCCAGCAAGAGGGATTCAACTTGTTCAATCGAATCCTGATGACCGGATATGGCATACTGACCTGAAGCATTGTAACAGGAGATCGCAGACCAGGCCGTATCGGTTGACACTTGCTCACAGGCTCTGCGGATCATACCCTCATCTGCACCATCAATGATGGTCATTCCCCCATCTGCTTCATCTGCGATGAGTTCGGTCAATTCGCCACGCCGCTTGGTGATCCGCACAGCATCACCAAATGTCATGGCACCGGAGCATGTTAGTGCTGCATATTCACCCAGGCTGTGACCCGCGCAGAACTGCGGGTTGATCCCGATCTCCTCCATGTAGACACGATAGGCAACAACACTTGCTGTCAGCAATGCCGGCTGCATATTGGAAGGTTTGTTCAGATCAAACAGGCTGCCTTCAAAACTCATTTTGGCCAGATCAAAGCCCAGAATATGATTAGCTTCTTCATACGTTTGTCTTGCAATCTCGTACTGATCATAGAAGTTTTTCATCATACCTATATATTGGGAACCTTGCCCTGGAAACAGAAATGCTATTTTTTCCATTGATTGAACACCTCGCCTCTTAGATTGGGTTTACGCGATAACTTCCATGGACACATACGCAGGCTGATCCTGAATCATGCTTAGATCACTCTCAAACAAATAAAAATCTCCGTTCTGCTCAATCTCACGGAATCCAGCAAATTTGTAAGTGATCATCATCGTACGATTGCGATCTGTTGATACAAACTCGGCCTGCAAACGGACGTTCGCTTCCTTAGCCATACGCATCACATGATGCAGCAGCAACGTACCTGCTCCTCTAGACATAACGCGACAGGAGACCAGTAGTAGTTTAAGCGTCCAAACTTCGTCATTTAATTCGAGCAGAGCCAGTCCGATTTTTCCATATGTGCCGTACTTGTCCTCCAATCCTGCAATCAGCAGTTTGTGACGTGGAGAGTACCGGAATTGATCGAGTTCCTCGTAAGAGTAGGTATAACCTGTGGCATTCAGTTGATGTGTTCTCACCGTCAGTTCTTCTGCACGCTGTAGATCCCCTTCCTTCACCTCGGAGATCGTGAAGATCATGCCAAGAGAGGCCAGGAATTCATCTTGAGTACCTTCAAATTCCTCCTCCTTCTCATTGCGGGCAATATCATTCATGTACATCTTTCTGCGTAAGGCAGAATCCTCGGTAATGAAACGTGGGTTCATCTCATCCATATCCGTTAATTCAAGGTAGGCCAGCGCATCGATACAGAGCACGTCGGGGTGAGTGAATAATACTTCCTCCCGTTCGAAAGGCTGATCATCGATAAAGGCAATCGTGTCCATTCCGATATTGATGGACTCCACAATCGTTTTTACCGATCGGGATTTGGCATTCCAATTGATTTGTGGATAGATGAAATATTCACGCAATCCGAATTCTTCCAATTTGGCCATTGCCAGTTCATGATCGTTACGGCTGGCAACCGATTGTAGAATGCCACGTTCATCCAGTGTACGGATGACTTCTACAATATTTTCTTTCAGCGTGACCTCTTCATCCTCCAGCAAAATTCCGTTCCAAATGGTATGGTCCAAATCCCAGATCACACATTTAATTTTTTTCATGACAAAACAGCCTCCTCTTGTACGGATTCATGGGTACTCGCAGCGTATGAAGCAATAACCATCTCATGCATTTGTGTGGTGCCCTCAATAATCTCATTCACGCGGGCATCCCGATAGAAGCGCTCCACTGGATACTCCGCACTACAGCCCTTGGCTCCATGAATCTGTACCGCGCGGTGCGCTACCTTGTTGACCATATCAGCTGCATAATATTTAGCCGTCCAGGTCTCCATAATGGAATCCGGGTCCATTACTTCTTTCAGATAACCGGATTGATAACATAAGAGCCGCGCTGCTCTCACATCCACAATGATTTCTGTCAGCATTTTCTGAATTAACTGATTTTCCTGCAAAAGAGTTCCGAACTGACGGCGGCTGCCTGCATAACTCAGTGAAGCATCCAGACAGGCTTGTCCCAGTCCAATACAGCCCCAAGCTACGGTGTAGCGACCATAATCCAAACAATGCAAGGCTACCATGGAAACACCGATACCTGGGCTCCCTACCATACGATCCGGGCCAACATAACAATGCTCCAGATGCAGTTCCGCGAGCATCGAGCCTTTAACCCCCAGCATTCCGTTGATCGGCTGCGTCTTCAATCCCGAATTATTCCGTTCCACCAAGAATGCGGTTGGTTTATCATTCACTTGGGCAAAGATGAGAAACAGGTCAGCAAGCTGACCCATCGTGATCCACTTTTTCTTCCCGTTCAGCTGATACCCATCTCCATCCAATTCGGCAATAGTCTCGATGCTTTTGGCATCACTGCCCACTCCCGGTTCGCTCAGTCCAAAGGCTCCAATGACTTCACCCGAGGCCAGTCGTGGCAACCAATAGGACCGCATATCTTCGGAACCAAACTTCTGAATGGCTATGGCTACCATACCGTGAACAGTAAGCAGACTCCGGACGGATGAACATCCTCTTCCGATCTCCTCATTCAGCACCCCAACCGATATCGGATCAAGCCCCATGCCTCCATACTCCCTAGGAATCATGGAACCCAGATAACCGGAGGATTTCAGCGAATCGATAACCTCTGGATGAAGCCGTTCCTCTCTATCGTGCAAGCCTGCATATGGGACGATATATTGATTGGTAAATGATGCAGCATCCTGCTTGCATTGGAGCTGCTGTTCGCTCAATTCCATTTTCAACACGTTAACCTCCTTAGAATGGGACTGGATGAATGCAAACGGTACACTGGACTGTGGACCGAATCGGCTTCCTAAGAACTGACCATCTTGCTCTCAATAAGCTCAACGATGGCGTTAATGGACTTGAAGTTCTGCAAATCCAGATCTTTATTGTCGACACGAATGGAGAATTCCTTCTCCAGAAACATAACTAGTTGCATCGCAAACAACGAATTCACAAAACCAAGGGCAAAGATATCCTCGTCGTCCTGAAGCTCGTGCTTTTTGAAAAAACGACCCAGAAACTTGCGAACTCTACCTTTAACTTCTTCCATGTGTATTACTCCCTTTCCCTCATTAAAATGGTGTTTTGAATACGCAATAAAGCTTTTCATGCCATGAACGATTCATGCAGTTGATTAGTAACTATAGAAACCTTCCCCCGACTTTCTTCCAGTCTGTCCGGCGTGCACCATCTTTCTCAGTAAAGGACAGCAACGGAATTTCGGGTCCTGATAGCTCTCATACAGCACATCGAGCGAATCCACAACAGTATCCAAGCCGATTAAATCTGCTGTCTCCAGCGGTCCCATCGTGTGTCCATAACATTTCACAAAAATATCATCCACCTCACGTGCTGTAGCCACCTGATCCTGTAGAACAAAAGCAGCTTCATTCATAAACAGATGGGAAATCCGGTTCGAGACAAATCCGGGAAAGTCGTTAACCAGAATCGTCTCTTTACCGATGGATGACAATAGTTCAGTTACTTCTTCAATGGTACGATCCGAGGTGTGCATACCCTTGATCACTTCAACTGCTGATTTCAGGGGAACCGGATTCATAAAATGAGTACCAATGACCCGATCAGGCCGCTTGGTTAGTGCTGCAATTTTGGTAATGGAGATACACGAAGTGTTCACCAGAAATATGCATGCCTCATGACAGATCGGATCGATCAGGCTGTACACTTCCTTTTTGATGTCCCACTGTTCATTCACATTTTCAACGATAATATCAGCTTCACGAAGCATCTCCAGTTCCGTCGTCATATGGATGCGCTCCATGATGATCTCCGGGTCTTCCAGTCCCTCTACTTTCTTGAATAACCTCAGCATCCGGATATTGTTATAGATCTCTTCTCCAGCGCTCTCCAGCACTTCATCCTTGATATCCACCAAGACAACCTCATGACCTGTCTGTGCAAAACTCTGGGCTACACCGCGGCCCATCACGCCTGCTCCAATTACCCCGATCTTCTTCATTGTCCCTGTTCCTCCTGTTTGTGGGGGAGAGGCTATGCTCTCCCTGATCAGAAATTAAAATCAAGATCTTCTGAGGCCGTATCGTAAGAAACCAGCATATGCTTGCTGCTTTCCAGTTCAATCTCGCCAAGTTTTTGTTCCGGATGAAGCAATAACTGTTGCAGCAGCTCTACATAATCGTGAAGCATTTTCTCCGCCGTTTCCCGCTTGAAGAGCTTGGTACGATACTCCAGATTAAATCGCAGCTTGTCATGCTTCTCGATGATTTCGAGATACACGTCATAACGGCTTTCCGCAGCTCCAAACTCATATGGAGTCGTAGTGAATTTGCCCACAGTAACGTCCACTGTACCTACATTCTGAAGGGCAAACATCGCATCGAATAAAGGATTACGGTGTCTGTCTCTGTTCAAGTTAAGCTTCCGCACCAGGTCTTCAAACTGAAATTGTTGATTCTCATAAGACCTCAAGGCGCCTTCCCTAACTTCAGCCAGCAGCTCCAGGAACGTTTTCCCGGATTGTGGCTTGGTACGAATCGTGATGATGTTAATAAAAACACCAACGACATCCTCCAGATCGGCGTGAGATCTGCCCGCAATGGGAGAGCCCACAACGATATCCTCCTGATCTGCATATTTGGCCAGTAAAACGTTATATGCTGCAAGCAGCAGCATAAACAAGGTTGTTCCTGTCTTCGCAGCCATACGTTCCAGATCCATAGTCAAGGTTTCATTGCCGATAAACACGACCTGATCTCCTTCGAATTCATTAGCCAAAGGACGAGGATAATCGGTAGGCAATTTGAGCTGTGGAATGGAATCCTGATACAGGTTCAACCAATACTCTTCCTGTTTGAGCAGAGCACCAGAGGAGAGCAAGGCATTATGCCACACGGCATAATCTTTGTACTGAATGGTGAGTGGTTGCAGTTCACGCCCTTCGTACAGATCAATGATTTCCTGCATAATGATGTCCATGGACATGCCATCTGTGATGATATGATGCATATCAAAAAATACGGCGTGTACACGATCTGCAAGCTTAACCACTTCAAAACGGAATAATGGTGCCTGATCCAACTCAA
Source organism: Paenibacillus sp. FSL K6-1122 (assembly GCF_037977015.1). Taxonomy (NCBI): domain Bacteria; kingdom Bacillati; phylum Bacillota; class Bacilli; order Caryophanales; family Paenibacillaceae; genus Paenibacillus; species Paenibacillus sp. FSL K6-1122. The sequence goes on from NZ_CP150272.1 coordinate 6,160,659, forward strand.
AAGGTTTCACAAAACCAAGGAGCTTCTCGGTCAGTTGTTCCCGGGTACACTCTGAATAACCCACGTTGAAATCGACCTGATCCCATACCTTCTGATAAGGAATACCGTCCAGAATCTCAAACGAAGTCCGGAAGGATTCATGACGTTGAATCAGCTTGCGAATGATCTGTTCAAATGCCCCATGCTCAAAGTCCCCCTCCATGATGGAGGCTCTTGGTATGTTTGCATTGGTGTTTTGACCCTCCAGCCGGTCCAGAACGACGAATCTCTTCTGTGCAGAAGAGACTGGGTAATACGGTTGGGTCTCCACGCGAGTCAGAGCAGGCAGCGCTCCCACGGAATCTTCACCTATGGAAAGACCGTAAGACTCCTCCAGATAGGCAGCCGATTCCGCAATGGTTGGATACATCAGGATCTCTGCTGTGTTCACAAGAATCGACAACTCTTTTGTGAGACCATTGGCGATCTTGAGACCCAGAATGGAGTCTCCACCCAATTCATAGAAATCATCATAAATACTGAGTTCATTGACCCCAAGCGATTTACTCCATAGTCGGCCTAAGGCGCTCTCAATGACGGAATAAACTTCATCCATCCTGCCCAGCAACTTCATCTCGCCTGATGATTCATGTGAACGACTTGAATCTCCCTTACGTCCTGTCTCAATGGCCTCGCTAATATCGGAAGAAAACAGCATGAGCGGCATATCATCAGAAACATGCTGATAAATCCCTTCCCGGTTGAGTTCCCCGATCAGAACCTGGGTTATATCCTTGCGCATGGCTTCTTGCAGCCCTTGGATGCCCCGGGCTGTTGTGATCGCCTTGAATCCTCCATCTGAATTGGCATGAAAATCCCGGGCCATGCCGGTCTCTTTCCATGCTGTCCAGTTCACGGCAAGAGTGGACAAACCTGATTGCCTGCGATGAGCCGCGAACGAATCCATATAGGCATTAGCAGCGGTATAATCCCCCTGTCCAGGTTCACTAAAGAACGTGGTAGCCGTGGAGAACATGACAAAGAAGTCTGGCTGATCCGCACGTGTCAGCTGATCCAGACTCCATGTCCCCAGCACCTTAGGCCGCATAACGCGTTCAAAGGCTTCACGGTCTTTATTCATCAGGAAACCTTCGCCAGCCACACCAGCGCCGTGGATAATACCAGACACCAGACCATGTTGCTGTCTGATTTTGCTGAGCACCGAAGCAAGCTGAATGGGGTCAGCAATATCTACGCTGTATAGATGTACTTCTGTGCCCTGAGCTTCCATCTCTTTGATCCGTTGAATCTGAGCGGTTAACTTCGTTTCCTCACCTGAGGACAGCACCTCTTCCCATGTTGCCCGTTCTGGAAACGGTGAGCGGTTCATCAATACAAGTTTGATTTTCTCCGGCGCTAAAGATAGTGCACTCGCCGTCTCCATTCCAATTCCGCCTGTCCCTCCAGTAATGAGATACACACCGCCTTCACGCATGTGTATCGGTCGTTCCGGCAGCAAGGACATCGGGATTTCGCCCAACTCCTGAACATATCGCCGCCCCTTCCGGTACGCAGCAAGATATAACGTGTCCGGGTCGCGAATTTCCTGTAGCCATTGCTCCATCGGTGTCTCGGCATCAATATCAATGCTTCGGCAACGGAATTGATTCATCTCATGACAGATGGTCTTGCCAAGCCCAACCATGGGTGCGTGTTCTGGACGAATGTACAGCTCACTGCCCGTAACGCTTTGTGTACAAGATGTCACCAGTACCAAGTCGACCGGGCGTTTGAAATGAACCCTGGACATCGCTTTGGACAAATAAAACAGACTGTACACGCCACGATCAAGCGATTCTTCCAATTCCCCTACAGTACCTTCATCCGCATCCTGATCCAGTGCAAAGAAATGAAGAAGCTGCGAGATTTTATAAGGCTCTACCGCTCGGATTAACCGTTCATAATCTTCTTCACATGATCGAATGGTAAATTCGGCATTGGCTTGATTGGTGTAGGACTCTCCGCGGTAAACCTTGATCACAAGCCGGCCTTCCGCTTCCAGTTTCCCAGCTACGGATGTGGCTGTGCCATTTCTATCCATTAACATTACAACCGGTTCTGTACTGCCACCCTGTTGACCAATCGATATTCGATTCATTTCTTTCCACATAGCGGCATAGTGCAGAGGAGCCGGGACCTCTTCTATCGAGACCTCACGCAGCTGTGGACGTTCGGGAATGTTAATCCAGCAGCGCTTCCGTTCCAGCGGATACGCGGGCAAGCTGACTTTACGAGGGTGTTCACCTGCGTACAGTTCTTCCCAGTCCGCATCTGCTCCCTGTACATACAGATGGGCGATCTGCTTTAACAAATACTCCGACTCGCGTCCATCCTGTACAAAGCTCTGGATCGCTGAACGCATTAATTGGCTCAGACCCATTTTTTCCGATTCGGTCATTTCACCAGCAGCCTTATCCTTCTTGCTCTTGGGAACAGTCCGATGTTCACCGAACTCTACACCTAGTTGTGCAATGGATTGAAACGGTTTGTTCTCCAACTGTCTAAGCGTGTTCAGCAGCCCTTCCGTATCCCGCCCCATAAGTGACAACCGGAACGGGTAATGCCCTCGTCCCGTGCTTGCTGTACTGCAAATATCTGCGAGTGCAAATTGCTCGTTCCGTTCAAGCAGGCGAACATAGTCGGCAACCAGCCGCTGAAGTGCCTCTTCGGATCGGGCAGACAATACCAGCAAATGAGGACGTGCTGTTACTGGTGCAGATACGGGTATTGTCACCGGGGGTTCTTCCAGAATGACATGGCAATTCGTACCACTAATACCGAACGCACTGACACCACAGCGACGCGGTCCGTCCTTCACTTTCCACGGTCGTAATCGTGTATTCACATATACAGGCGATGCATGAAAATCAATATTCCGGTTCGGACGATTGAAATGAAGATTCGGCGGAATCACACCATGTCTGACAGCCAGTGCAGCTTTGATCAGACTGATCATGCCTGCTGCCTCAGAGGTATGACCCAGATTGGTTTTAATGGAACCGACCGCGCAGAATTGGCGTCTGTCCGTGAATTGTCGGAACGCATTTTGGATGCCTTTGATTTCAATCGGGTCACCCAGTGCGGTTCCCGTGCCATGCGTTTCCATGTAAGTAATGGTCTCGGGATGAATACCCGCCTGTTTCCAGGCCTTGGTGATGACTTCCTGTTGAGCCGCTGGATTGGGAGCCGTAATACCGGCTGAACTGCCATCCTGATTCATCGCAGTGCCTTTGAGAACGGCGTATACCTGATCCCCATCCCTCAAGGCATGATCCAGCCTTTTTAGCATCACTACCCCGATGCCCTCACCAAGCCCAGCACCATCGGAATCATCATCGAATGCCCGGGTCTTTCCATCACCGGACTCCAGTCCCTGGAGCATGTTTTCATTCTTTTTGGTGATCGGCATGGTTGAGATTTTGATTCCACCGACTGCGGCCATGCTACACTCTCCACTTAACAGGGCACGCGAAGCAATGTGCACCGCTGTGAGAGACGAAGAACAGGCCGTATCTACCAACATGCTTGGCCCTTTCAAATTCAACAAATACGATATGCGGGCCGGAATGATCGATGGTGTGTTACCCACCACAGCATCCGGCAGAGCACCCAAATCCGTCTCATATATGAATCGTGAATACATATCGACTGTGTTGGTTGAATAACCCAAATAGACACCGGTATCTGACCCGGCCAATTTCCCGCCGCCATAACCCGAATCTTCAATGGCCCTCCACACCGTCTCCAGGAAGAGACGTTGATTCGGATCTGTCAGACTGGCTTCCTTAGGTGATAATTTGAAAAATGAATAATCGAATAAGTCAATGTCTTCAATAAAAGCTCCCGCTTTGGAATCCAGTTCCGGGAGATCCAGCCTTGTATTTTGCAAATACCAGTCCAGATCCTGTTGTCTTCGTTCCGGGAGAGGACGGATATGATCTACCTTGCCTTGAATATGCTCCCAGAATTCGGATACATCAGTTGTGGAAGCTACATTCAGAGCCATCCCTACGATGGCTAAATCTCCTGACAAAGGTCCAGGCACAGTTTGTCCTGGACGCTGCTGATCTTGGGAACCTGCCTCTGCTTGCTCCGCAACATGCGTGGATTCCTGTTTTTCGCTGGTCGCATATGCATCATCTATATCACTCAATACAGGATTAGCGTCTTCTTCCGATTCACCATGTTCTTTGAAAATATATTCAGCCAGCTTATGGATCGTAGAAAATTCAAACAAATCCGTCACGGCAAGAACACCAGAGTACCTCTTGGAGAGCCCCGCGTGAATTTTCAGCAGCAGAATGGAATCCGCACCCAACTCAAAGAAATTCTCATAGATATCGATTTCATCAAATCCAAGAACTTCTTTGCATACGCTGGCGACATGGAGTTCGGTAGCCGTATATCCGCCCCCGCTCTTGCCTGATAATTTCACTTCACCATTTGAAGTGCTGCCAGCCTTCTTGGTCGACCTCGTTTTGGAAGCAGCGCTTTGCAGATATTCGGCCACTTTGCCGCTGAGTTCTGTTGACAACCGAACCTGCATTTTATCCAGCAAGCGAACGCCGCCTCCACTGAAGTTCAGTTGCCCGATCAGCACCCTGCGGATCGAAGAGTTCATCGCCTGTGCCAAACCCTGTATTGCCTCTGCCGTAAGGACCGTTTTGAAGATGGTGTCTGCGGTAAAACCGGCATCCACCGACATGCCCGTCTCTTTCCATGTGGTCCAATTCACGGTGAGCGTGCGTTTTCCTCTTAAGGTACGCTCATCAGCAAAGGCATCCAGGTAGGCATTGGCTGCCACATAGTCTGCTTGCGTTACACCACTGAACATCGTGGCTACAGAAGAGTACATCACAAAGAAATCCAGATCATCACTGCGGGTCAGTTCATCCAGATTCCAGGTACCATATATTTTGGATGCCAGCACTTCGCTGAATCGTTCTTCACTCCGATCCAACAGAAGTTGATCTCCTCCGACACCCGCCCCATGAATAATTCCATGAATGGCCCCATAACGTGTACGCATATCCCGAATCACCATATCCATGGCTTCCCAGTCAGCTACATCCGCACTGTACCAAGACACTTCTGAACCTTTAGCCTCCAGCTCCGTAACGGCTGTAATGAATCGCCGAAGCTTGGCTTGACCGGGCTGGTTCATCAAGTTCTCCCAATGTATACGATCCGGTATCGGGGTCCGATTGATCAGAGCCAGGCGCACAGGTGCTTTGGAAGCCAGAAAACGCGCAGTTTCCAGACCAATACCACCGCCACCCCCAGTAATCAGATATACGCCCTGATGGCGTACAGATAATGGGGTATCCTCAGCAACCTGCACACGCGTAAATTCTTCAACGTAACGTTGTCCACCACGGTACGCGACCAGATAATCCCCCTGACCTTCTGTCTCCAGCGCTTCCTCCATCCAGTCATCTGTGGCGGTGTCTGCATCTACGTCTATGGAGCGGAAAGAGATGGATGGATGCTCACGGCTCAATACCTTGCTTAGACTCAGGAATGGCGCATGTTCCGGCCGCTGAGCGGATTCGTCTCCCGTAATATTGTGGGCGTTCAATGCAATCAGTGTAATACCAGCAATCTCGGCAAAATCACTTCTCATCAGAGCACGCACTAAATAATACACACTGTACACACCTTGGCGCTGGCTGTTCTGCAATTCATTCAGACTGTGAATACCCGATTGCGGGGTATCCAAAGAACAGCCAACATGAATGATGTGATCCACCGACTTGTCCCGAAGGCTTGCGAAGAGACGGTCGTAATCCGCTTCCTCGTCACCAAGCGTATACCGATTGTCGCTCACATGTGCATAAGCAGAGCCCACTACAGCCCGGATTATATTCACGCCCGTGCGCTCAAGCACACGAGCTACAGAATCATCTGCACCAGGCTTGCCTTCAATCAGTAATACCGTTCCCGGTAAAACGGAGATCCCGCTGCCTGAACGTTTCCGTTCAGCAACTCTCCATTGCATCGTATAATGAAAATCTTCTGTCTGTTGAACAGGCACTGCTGCACCTCTATCGATACGACTCGAAACCAGATCCTCGGGCAGATCAATCCAGCAGCGATGGGATTCAAAAGGGTATACGGGCAGGCTGACCCGATGCACACCGGTACCTTTGTACAGTTCCACCCAGTTCACGTCTGCACCTTGTACGTATAACGAACCAAGTTCGGACACGCCAGCCTCATCAGTCCACTCGGAGAGGGTAACCTCTTGCGTAAGCTCCTGTACCCGTCGATCAAGCTTCTTCCGTGACGCTTCCGTCATATCACCTGGCTCAAGCTGTGATTTACTGGCAGGAACGATTTTATGCTCCCCGAAGCTAAACCAGGACTCAGGCTCATTCCACGTTTCCGCCAAAGATAGGACTTGCAGCTTCAGTCCCAGATCCGCGAGACTTTCTGCTACTACAGCCAATCGGAAGTTGTAGTGTCCTCTGCCAACACTCGCGGTATAACACAGATCCTGCAGATGACATGCAGGCGGTTTTTCCTGCATTAATCGGCTATATGTGGCGACCAGTTCCCGCAGAGCTGGCTCAGACTTGGCGGACAACACGACCAGCCCTTCCTTCGCATAAGAAGAGTCATCATCTGTAGCAACCGGGGCTTCTTCCAGCACCAGATGACAGTTCGTTCCGCTAAAACCGAAACTGCTTACTGCACAGCGCATCGGAGATCCTTTTGCTTCCCATTTGCGAAGTCTTGTGTTTACATACACGGGTGATGTCTTGAAGTCGATCTGTGCATTAGGTCTGTCAAAATGAAGAGATGGCGGGATTTCACGGTTTTTGATAACCAGTGCCGCCTTGATCAGACTGACCAGACCTGCCGCTTCATAGGGGTGACCAATATTCGATTTCACGGTACCGATCGGACAAAATTGCTTTTTATCCGTATACTTCTGGAAAGCAAGCTCTAAGCCTTCAAGTTCCAACGGATCTCCCAGCTTCGTACCCGTTCCGTGTGTCTCAATGTAAGACAGGGTCTCCGGGTGAATTCCGGCCTGATCCCACGCTCTTGATATCACATCGGCCTGGGCCTCCGGGTTGGGAGCGGTGATCCCAATAGAAGCTCCGTCCTGATTGATGGCGCTGCCTTTAATAACCGCATAGATCTGGTCCTTGTCCCTGAGCGCTTTGCTCAACGGTTTCAGTAATACCGTAGCAACCCCTTCGCTGATTCCAGCCCCATCCGATGAATGGTCAAAGGCTCTTGTTCGTCCATCCGATGCTTCAAGCCCCCCACGGTAATATTCCGTATCCAGTGGCATCAGGTTCACACGTAATCCACCGGCAAGTGCCATATCACAATCGCCATTCCGAATGGATTGGCAGGCGAGATGCACGGCAACCAATGAGGATGAACAGGCCGTGTCCACCACCATTGAAGGCCCCTTCAGATCCAGAAGGTACGAAATTCGTGCAGGCATCATGGCGGCAATATTGCCGACGGCTGCATCGGAAGTTAATTGAATATCGATGTCCTGAATCATTCGCAGATAGCTGTCCTTAATGTTGCTGGCGAATCCCAGATATACGCCTGTACGGCTGCCAGCCAGACTTTTCCCACCATATCCTGCATCTTCGAGGGCACTCCAGGCTGTTCGTAGAAACAGTCTTTGAAAAGGGTCCATCAGCGCCGCATCCCGCGGCGGAATCCGAAATAATTTGTAATCAAATTGGTCGATGTCTTTCAGATAAGAACCATCACTGTATTTGATGTCCTCTCCATATCCTGCATATTGGAGATATGCATCAATATTTTGACGACGAGAGTCCGGAAAATTGGCAATGGAATCACAGCGATCACGGATGTTGTCCCAAAACTGGCCAATATTGTCCGCGGACGGAAGCATGGCCGATATGCCAACAATGGCGATTCCCTCAGAGTCGTTCCGCCTACCCTCCGATTTCAATCCTTTGAGCAGCTGGCCAGCAACCTGCTTGTCAATTTTGCCCGCGGCTGCATTCTCAATAATCATTCTCAGCATTTGGCTTGTTTGGTTCATCGGGTTCTCCTTCCTCAACGATCCTCGAAGCTCTTGACTGCATCGTCAATGCTCAGACTACCGGCTTCAATATCTTTAAACAGCTGTTCAAAATCATCCACCGGTTGGACTGGCTCAGCAGCCGGTTTTATTTCCAGCTTGGTCATTACAAATTGGGATAGCGCATGTACACTGGTGTACGAAAATAGATGGATCAGTTTCATCTTGCCTGGATAGGCATCTTCGAGCAGAGAAAATAAACGGTTTAACAGGATGGAATCTCCGCCCAGATCAAAAAAGCTGTCGTGGATATCCAGTTCTTCAAAACCAAGTACTTCGTTATACATGCCTGCAATCTGCCGTTCGATGCTGTTGTAATCCTCGCCGTCTTTCCCTTTGAGCTCAACATGTGCATTCGCCGATTTGTTTCGTTTGGCTGCAACAGGAGCCACCTGCCGCGACTCTTCCAACTTCTCGGCTTCCTTCAGCCTGTTCGTCATCTCTTCCGAGAATCGGAATGGAAACTTGGTCAATAGCGCTTTGGCAAACCGTGGATGGTATGTAAATTCCCCGATTAACACACGCGGCACCTCTTTGTTCAATGCTGCCAAGAATCCGGCCGTTGCCTGTTCGGTCGGAAGGGCTTTCGTAATGGCGTCCACATTAAAACCGTAATCAACAGACATACCCGCTTCTTTCCAAGAAGACCAGTTGATAGACAAGGTCTTCAGACCACTTTTGCTGCGTGAGTAAGACAAAGCATCCAGATAGGCATTTGCCGCTGAATAATCCCCTTGTCCAACTTCACTTGACAGAGACAGACCGGAAGAGAAAAAGACCATAAAATCAAGCTCATCCTGCCGAGTCAGTTGGTCCAGTATCCAGGCCCCTTGCACTTTTGGATGAAGGACTTCGTCAAACGTTTCCTGGGTTTTGCGGATCAAATATCCAACCGCCGGTACCCCTGCACCGTGAATCACACCCGTGATGGACCCGTGCTTCTCCCTGACATCGGCCAGTACATCCTGCATCGCTGCATAATCCGACACATCGGCTGCATAACAGGATACTTCCGAGCCCTGTTGTTCAATCGCCAGGAAATTATGGAGAAGAGCCGCCATCTTGGGTTCAAGTTCGGGGTCCTTAAGAAGAGTCTCCCATTCCGATCTTACTGGAACTGGGGTGCGACCAATCAGTACAAGCTTAACGTCTGCTTGGGCAGCAAAGAATTTTGCCATTTCCTGACCAATCCCGCCTGTACCTCCAGTAATGACGTACACGCCATCTCTTTGGATATGGACAGGAGAATCCTTTAACTCATTGGCTGGGACTTCACCCAATTCCTCGATATATCGAACCCCATTGCGGTATGCAGAGGTATAACTCTGATTTTGGGAACCCATTTCCTGAAGCAGTTCAGCTACTCCTGTACTCTCGTCCAAATCAATGCTTCGACACGTAATATGCGGATATTCCAGGGCGAGTACTTTGCCCAGACCGTATAACGAGGCCGCTTCGGGAGAAAGCCGACTCTCTCCGGTTGTGACTTCGTAGACCTGTTCGGAGACCAGCATCATATTCAGCGCGCTGTCACTTCCGTGCTCAATCAAGGCACGAATCAGATAAAACAGGCTATATACCCCTTTTTGCTGACTTTGTTCCAAAGCCTGAAGTGTACGAATTTCCGTGGAAGCCGGGACTGCAAAGAGATGCACAATGTCACTGATGGACGTTTCTCCCAACGCTACAAACAACTCCCCAAAGTTGCCTTCCGAACCATTTACCGTAAATGATCCATCCGGTTCCTGATTGAAAGATTCTCCATAACAGACCTCAATCACTTGGCGCCCTGACTGCTTAAGGCGTTCAATCAATTCACTTCCCCGGTTACCCTCATCCTTCAAAACCAGCACTGCACCTGTTCCTTGAATCGGCTCCGGCTCTGTTAGATCTGCTCTCCTCCAGTTCATCCGATAGAATCGGGCTGGCGTCGGTTCTTCCGAGTCCGCATTGCTGTAATTCGCGATAGCGGCGGTACGAGCTGCCTCAGGAACTTCAAACCAGCAGCGAGTCCGGGTAAATGGATAGGTCGGCAGACTTGTTTTGCGTAGCCCGTCCCCTGTATATAGAAGCTCCCAGTTCAGTTCTGCACCCTTCACATAATGCAGGCCAATCCGGTCCAGAATATCCTGTTCGACCTGCTGACCTTTGCCTATCTTCGCCAGTTCCGGATTCAGACTCATAGACCGATGGCCCGTATGCCCTTCTTCTCCACCTATGGCTGGTGAATCTGGACGGTTTTGATCGTTGCTGACCTTGTGATAACCGTAATAAATCCCTGGACTTCGATGTACATTGGGTCCTACACTTTTGCTTAAATTCTCATCCGCCGATCCGATCATTCGTCCAGCCTCAATTAAGCGAAGCTGAAGCTCCTCCGCATCCTGCCCGGTGACCAGTAAACGGTATGAATAGTGGCCCCTTCCCGTGTTGGCGGTATAACATACAGAAGGTACATGCTGAGATTCAACTTGAGAGAGCACGTTAGCATATTCCGTAATCAGGGTCTGGAGAGCTGCCTCCGTTTTGGCCGATACGGTTAGAAGATGTCCTCCCTGCACTTCCTGCACTTTAACCGTAGTGGTCGGTGCCTCTTCCAGCACGATGTGACAATTGGTTCCACTGATACCAAATGCACTAACACCGCTACGTCGTGGTGTTGCATCGGTATCCCATTCCCGCAACCGGGCATTCACATAGACCGGGGAATCCGCAAAGTCGATGGCCCGATTCGGTCTGTGAAAATGTTTGGAGGCAGGAATCTGTTTGTGTTGCAGTGACAGAGCAGATTTGATCAAACCCACGACCCCAGCCGCCTCCGACAGGTGGCCGATATTGGTTTTGACCGAGCCGATCCCGCAAAATTGACTTTTACCGGTGTGACGCCGGAATGCCTGCTCAATCCCTTGTACCTCTAGGGGATCACCCAGCATGGTGCCACTGCCATGCGTCTCAATATAAGAGACCGTCTCGGGATCGATACCCGCATCTGCCCAGGCTTGAAGAATCGCTTCGGTCTGCGCCTCTGGGTTCGGGGCGGCGATACTAATGGATTTACCATCCTGGTTTACGCCATAACCTTTAATGACAGCGTAGATCTGGTCACGATCTTCCAACGCTTTATCCAGCGGTTTGAGCATCACTACTCCTGCGCCTTCACCAATGCCCGATCCGTCCGAATCGTCATCAAAAGCTTTGGTTCTCCAATCTGTCGACTCAATCCCGATTTTGATATGATCACTCTTTAAAGGAACCAGATTAATCTTGATTCCCCCAACGAGTGCCTGATCACATTGCCCCTCCTTGATCGCCTGACAGGCCAGTGTAATGGCCACCAGAGAGGATGAACAAGAGGTATCCACCACCATGCTCGGCCCTTTCAAATCCAGTAAGAAGGATAACCGACCAGCCGCTACAGAAGCCAGATTACCCACAAGCGAGTACGCAAAGGATTCCGGTTCCGCATCGTAGATAAAACGTGAGTACAAATCCCGAATATTGTTGGACAGGCCCAGATATACACCGGTACGACTGCCCGTCAGTTTTCCGCCTCCATACCCTGCATCCTCGATCGCCTTCCATGCCGTTTCCAGAAACAGTCTGTGGTTGGGGTCTGTAAGACTAGCTTCTTTGGGTGACATTTTAAAATAGGCGTAATCAAATTTATCAATCTCATCCAGATAGGCATTTTCATTAAATTGAATTTCGTCTGGCGACATGCCCAAATATTGCAGATACGACTGGATGTCCGGCACTCTGGATTCGGGAAAGGAACGAATGCTGTCCGTGCCACTGACGATGTTATCCCAGAATTCGACAGGAGATTCAGCCTGCGGCAGCTTCAAAGCCATGCCCACAATGGCAATATCTTTGGCAGCATTGGTTGACCCGGACGCCGTATAAGCGTCCTCTTCCGCTTTGAGCTTTTTGAGTAGCTGCACGGCCACAGTTTTATCCAAGCTTCCGTCTTGCAGATGTTCCATGACAAACTTGTATACACTCTCCACCACAGTTCCTCCTTTACAGGTTAATCAGGTTATTCAATGCCTGCTGCAGCGTAACGTCGCCGCTTTCCATCTGGTCGATTACACGCTTCAAATCCTGCTCCATGTCTTGTGGCTTCGAAGTAGACTTCTCATCCATAAAACGAGCCAACCTAGTAATATTGGAGTTCGCAAACAAATCCGTGACTTTGGTCAGACCAGGAAACTGCTGATCGATCCGGGACTGTACCTGTATAAGGACGATGGAATCGGCACCCATTTCGAAGAAACTATCCCCTACATTAATTTCATGAAAACCAAGCATCGTTTTACAGATGGTGGCGAGTGCCTTTTCAGTCGGTGTATAGGATGCATCTGATTTACCTGTCAAAACGACTTCTCCGTCAGGAGTCTCTGACGAGGATGCTAGAAGACGCTTGCTTGCCAGCTGCTTCATCCGTTGGTCCAGTTGAACGCGAATAGAGGAAGAGAGATCAAACGGACTTTTGGCCAGTGCGGATATCAATTGACCCTCATAATGAATCTGGCCAATAAGTACTCGGCGAACCGAGGATTTCCGCATCACCAGAGACAATTGATTCATCGCCTGCTCTGTCGGCATGGCTTTGAACAACGTATCTACAGCAAACCCGTGCTCGGCTGACATGCCGGTCTCCTTCCAGGTAGACCATTGCACAGTCAGTGTGCGCTTGCCCATCATCGATCTGTAGTCAGCATACGCATCCAAGTAGGCATTCGCCGCAATGTAATCCGCCTGTCCCGGGGCGCTGAAGACCGAAGCAATCGATGAATAGAGCACCATGAAATCGAGATGATCCTGTTCAGTAAGTCGATCCAATACCCAGGTGCCATGCACTTTGGGAGAGAAGACCTCGGTGAATCCTGCCTGAGAACGGCTTGTGATCATTTCAGAGCTTCCGACCCCTGCACCATGGACAATCCCTTTGATTTTCCCGAACGTAACCCGAAGCTGATCCAGAAGTACAAGCATGGCATCTAGATCCGACACATCTGCAGCATGGCAACTAACCTGATGTCCCCGGCTCTCCAGTTCACGAATAACTGTGATTTGATGAATCACTTTGAGTTTGGATTGTTCTGCAACAATGGCATCCCAATGCTCACGTGCAGGCATCGGTGTACGGCTGATTAATGCAAGATTTACTGGAGCATCGGAAGCCAAATACCGCGCGGTTTCCAGTCCAATTCCACCTGTACCGCCTGTAATGATGTATACACCATCGTTGTCAAAAACAAGTTCGTCTTCAGGAGGTGCTGATTCATTCAACGCTCTGAACTCCTGAACATACCGAGTTCCATTTCGATAGGCTACCTCATAATAGGAAGATGAAGTGCCGATCTCTTGCAGCAACAGATCCAGAGACGAACCTTCATCGATATCAATACAACGGCAATGAATCTGTATGTTTTCCTTAGTTACCACTCTGCCCATTCCAAAGGCAGAAGCCAGATGAGGTTTCATCCGCTCCGTACCGGTAATGGAATTGACCTCACGGGAAATCAGAACTAACTCGATGGGCTGACTCAGAGAACTGGACAACAACGCTCGAATAAACCGGAAGAACCCATACACACGTTCATTTAGAACAGACTCTAATGATTCCATGTCACTGGATTTACTTGCTGAATGTTCCTCACTACCAACACCGTTCAGATACACAATTCTTGAAAGTTGGTCTAGGCCCACCTGTTGCAGCACACGCTCATAGGCTTCCACTTGTTCCACATTTCGACTGTCCGGGTCAGATCGCAGAACATCCGTCTGAAGTACGGAATATACCTGCATCCCCGACTGCTCCATACGTGCCGCTATCTCAGCTGCATAATCGGACCCATCCAGAAGTACCAGTGTTGTGCCGTCGCTCACTTCGATCTGCTGATCGGAATCCCCTTTCGCTATCCCCTTCTGTTGCCATACCAGCTCGTAGGCTTCCGGTACCGCTCTGGTGCTCACTTGCGTGTATACCGAAGACTGCTCGGGAAGATCCACCCAGCAGCGTGTATTATCGTATGGATACAATGGAAGACTGATTTTACGAATTTCTTCTTCCCTGTACATCAGGCTCCAATCCACGTCACTGCCTGTGGTGTACAATTTGCATAATTCATGTAGTACTCCCGGATCTGAAGATTCCATGTATCGGGATAGGCACTCTCTACCCTCCTGCTTCAAAATGGACTTCTCCTGGCCCGTCAATTCGTAGTTCTTCCCTTCGTTCTTCTCTGTTACGACCTTATGCATTCCGTAATAGAGCTGATGCTCACCTACGGATTCGAGATCTGATGTAGCGAGTCGTCTCAGCTTCACGAGCAGATCGGACGTGTCCGTCACGCCAAAGGCGACACGATAAACATGATGCCAGCGCCCCGTATTCGCGGTATAACAGATGTTTTTGAGCGGAAGTTCCTGCTGACGTTCCGAGATAAAACGAATATAGTTATCAACCAGCGCAAGTAACGACTTGCGGCTCTTGGCACTTAGCGTGAATACTTCCACTTCTCTCGAAATCTTCCGCTCCTGAATAATAGGCGGCTCTTCCAGTACCAGATGGCAGTTGGTTCCGCTAAACCCAAAGGCACTGACTCCGCAGCGAAGCGGCTCGCCGTTTCCATCCCATGGTCTCGATTTCGTATTGACATACAACGGTGAATCCTGAAACGAAATGGATGAGTTGGGCTTATCAAAATGAAGCGTGGGTGGCAATATCCGATGTTTCAAGGCCATAGCCGCTTTAACCAGACTGCCCACACCAGCTGCTTCAAACAAATGGCCTATATTGGACTTGACCGAACCTATAGCAACAAACTGATTCTTGTCTGTATATCGGCGCAGGGCCGTAGTAAGTCCATCCATTTCAATTGGATCACCAAGTTTCGTCGCTGTACCATGCGTTTCCACGTAACCAATGGTAGATGGATCAATACCGGCATCCTGCCATGCCTTCACAATAACATCCGTTTGCGCTTCAGGATTCGGAGCCGTAATGCCAATCGAAGCTCCATCCTGATTAATGGCACTTCCTTTGATGACTGCATAAATATTGTCTTTATCTGCAATCGCTTTGCTTAGTGACTTCAATACCACGGCGGCTCCGCCTTCACCAAGCCCCGAACCATCTGCTTCCTGATCAAATGGCTTGGTTAATCCATCCGAAGACTCAATGCCGACTTTCAAATAATCATGATCCAACGGACTGAGGCTGATCCGTGCACCAGCGACAATCGCCATCTCGCAATCACCATTACGAATGGCCCGGCAGGCCAGATGGGTAGCGACAAGTGATGCAGAACATGCCGTGTCGATGACCATCGTAGGCCCCTTGAGATCCAGTGGATAGGCAATACGGGTCGGCATCATGGCTGTGATATTCCCTACAATGGACATCGGATATTGATAAGGATCAAGATCACAGATCATTTTGAGATAAGAATCGTTCAGGCTACTGGCAAAACCCATATAGACACCCGTATTTGTTCCTTCGATGCGTCCCCCGTAACCTGCATCCTCTACCGCATGCCATGACGTCTTCATGAATAACCGCTGAATCGGGTCCGTTAATCCGGCCTCCTTCGGAGACAAGCGGAAATATTTATAATCGAATTGATCAATATCATCCAGAAATGCACCCTGAAGGTACTGTACTTCTTTGTCCGAACCCAGTCTGGCATTCATCCATTGATGATAGGCATCCATGTCTTTTTTGCGTCCCTCTGGAAAATCCGTTGTACAGTCCACACCGTTCAGGATGTTGTCCCAATACTGCTCTGCCGTATCTGCCATTGGCATTTCAGCAGCAATCCCAATAATGGCGATGGCCTCATCCTCTTCAACAGTTGTTTTCTTTTGCTCCAGAGGAGCAGCAGCTTTTGCTTTTACAGCCGTCCCGTTACCCTGATTCACATGCAGAGCCAGCTTATGAATAGACGTGTGGGCAAATAAATGAGCAATCTTCACTTGACCCGGAAACTCCTCGTTCAGTCTTTCATGCATACGGATCAGCATGATGGAGTTGCCCCCGAGATCGAAGAAGTTATCGTAAATGTTGATCTCCTGATAGCCCAGTATCTCACTGTATATGCGCGCAACCTGCTGCTCGGTTTCCGAATAGCGACCTTCCTCATTCCCGGAAAGATCTACGGGCCCCGTATGTTTCTCCTGTGGTATGGTCCGGTTCGGACGATGTTGCGCTCCTTGGTCAGCGATTTCCTTGCTGCGCTTCACTCCGGCTTCCAGCTTATCGGACAACCGGAACGGGAACTGCCCAAGTGCAGCAAGATGTTTGCTTCCATAATTCATTGCACCGATAAACACTCGGGAGAGCCGTCTGCTCATGGCCGCTTCCATCGCTGCAATCCCATCCGTTGTCGGAATGGTCTTGAACATGCCATCCACATTGATCCCAAATTCCACGGACATTCCAGTTTCTTTCCACGATACCCAATCAATGGAGAGTGTTCTGCGTCCCTGTCCCGTCCTCCATGCCGCGAAGGAGTCCAAATAACAATTGGCAGCCGTATAATCGCCTTGTCCAATTTCACCGATGACAGATATACCGGAGGAGAACAATACCATAAAGTCCATGTCTTGATCTCGCGTCAGTTTCTCCAGAATCCAGGTTCCCTTCACCTTGGGTCCAAGAATGGTCTGGAACTCATCATCGCTTTTGCGATATAAAAATCCGTCTCCGGGAATACCTGCTCCATGAATAACACCATTTATATTTCCATAGCGGTGAGTGATATCCTGAATCACTTCCGTCATGCCCACAACATCGGCCAGATCCGCACTGTAATAATGAACGGTTGCACCCAATGCTTCCAGTTCAAGGATGCCTTGCATTTTGGTACAGCGGGAGTCTTGGCCTGTTTGCAGTATGCCTTCCCATTCTTCCTTTGCTGGAAGAAGTGTCCGACCAACAAGCGCCAGCTTCACTGGCTTCGAAGAAGCCAGAAACCGTGCTGCTTCCAGACCAATACCGCTTGTACCACCCGTCACAAGATATACACCATCTGGACGCACCTCGAAAGGCACGCTCTCACTTT
Source organism: Paenibacillus sp. FSL K6-1122 (assembly GCF_037977015.1). Classification (NCBI taxonomy): domain Bacteria; kingdom Bacillati; phylum Bacillota; class Bacilli; order Caryophanales; family Paenibacillaceae; genus Paenibacillus; species Paenibacillus sp. FSL K6-1122. The sequence continues at coordinate 6,177,846 of NZ_CP150272.1, forward strand.
CATTAAGGTCTATCTCTGTGAACGTCTCCGTATAACGCTGTCCTTCACGATACGAAACAGCATAAGCTTCACCGTTTATATGTCTTTCCCTGAGGATGTCCTCCGCACATATGGACTGATCCACATCTACAAATTTGCTCCGAATATGTCCATACTCCTGCTGGATCACCTTACCCAGTCCCATCAAGAGTGCATTATGAGGGGTGATCCTCTCTTCTCTGCCTGTGACGTGTCCGGCGTATTCAGCAATCAGGTTCAGATGAATCTCTTCGGCGAAGCCTTTGCTCATCAGTGCCTGAACCAGATAGACAGGTGAGTAGAAAGCCTCCTGCTGCCTGGCTTCAATAGATGCCAAATCTTCGGGATAGAATGAACTCCCCATCATGGACATATAGATGATTTCAGTAATTTCACCGTCTGTGTACATGTTTAATAGCTGCGAATAAGCTCCAGGCATATCTCCGCCAACTTCGTATTGGTCCTCCGATATTTGCTGGAACTGGTCACCCAGTCTCACATGGACTACCCGGCTGCCTTCGCCTTTCAGCCCAGCCGATAATTCCTGTTCCAGTTCGGTACCGTTACCGATAATCATTACTGTGCCTGAAGAGGAAGGTGCCGAGGTATCCGAAGTCGCATCCCCATGATCCTCTACCCAGCGCACCGTATGAAAGTAGTCTTTTAACGAAACAGCTGACGGGTCCTGAATATCAATCCAGCATCTGCTGGGCTCAAACGGATACGTAGGTAAGCTCAGCTTCTGAACCTGTCTCCCTTGATATAGCTGTCCCCAATCCATCGTTGCACCCTCGGCATAGAGTAAAGCCAAATCCCGGAGTGCTGTTTCATCCCACAAAAGTGGACTGGCAGCCAGTTCTTTGATCCGCTCTTGTGCCTGAGATGATTGACGTCTGGTGCGCTCACGTTCTTCCGAATCCATTCGCTCGGCTCCCGTAGGCTTAGGAGCAGGAGCACCGGCATAGACTCCTTCTTGTGTCTTCAATTGTGTCCAAGGCTGTTCCAACAAGTGGATCAGTTGAGCCGTATCCTCCACAAGCAGGGACAAGCGATGTTCATAATGTCCACGTCCTGTAGCTGCCGTATAACACACACTCGCAACAGGAGCTTCACGATTCTCCTTCAAGAAACGTTCATACCGCTGGAGCAATCGAACCAGTGCTTCTTCCGTCTGAGCCGAACACACAAACAGATGCTTGCCTGAACCCAGATTATCTCCCGGGTCTTTTACAGTAACAGCCGGAGCTTCCTCAAGCACGACATGGCAATTGGTTCCGCTGAATCCAAAAGCACTGACACCACATCTGCGCGAGATTCCCTCCTCCGCCTCCCAGGGTCGGAGTTGTGTATTTACATACACTGGTGTCTGCTCAAACCGGATGTTGCGGTTGGGTTTGGCAAAATGAAGGGATGGCGGGAGCTTCTGATGTTTCAAGGCCATCACCGCTTTGAGTAATCCTGTCACGCCTGCACATTCATATAAATGACCGATATTGGATTTCACAGAGCCGATCGCGCAAAATTGTTTTTTGGATGTAAACTGTTCGAAAGCGTTGGTAATCCCTTTAATCTCAATCGGATCTCCCAATTCTGTTGCTGTACCATGGGCTTCAATATAACGGATCGTCTCGGGGTCTATCCCCGCTTCTTCCCAAGCCTTCACGATCGCTTCCGATTGGGCCCGTGGATTCGGTGCGGTTAGTCCAATGGATGTTCCGTCCTGATTGGCAGCAGTCCCCTTAATGACGGCGTAGATATGATCCCCATCTTCAATGGCCCGACTTAACGGTTTCAGAAGAATGGCAGCCACACCTTCACCAACACCCGCTCCATCCGAGGCATCATCAAATGTCCGCGTCTCCCCGTCCGAGGACTCAATGCCAAATTGCTCATATTTATTAAAAACAGGGAGCGTATTCACCTTCACCCCACCCGCTATCGCTGCATCACATTCACCACTTCGGATCGACTGACAGGCCATATGGACGGCAACAAGGGATGAGGAGCATGCGGTATCCACCACCATGCTGGGGCCTTTCAAATTCAGCAAATAGGATATTCTTCCTGCCAGTACCGCCGTCACATTGCCCGTTACCGAGATGGAGATGGATTCCGGTTCTACATCGGCGATAATATTGGCATAATTATCTCGGGTGCTGCTGTAATATCCTACATACAATCCGGTATTGCTGCCGGATAACCTCGCACCTCCATAACCTGCATCTTCCACAGCTTCCCATGCTGTCTGGAGAAAAATTCTCTGGTCAGGACTCATCAGGGCTGCTTCTTTGGGTGTCAGCTTAAAATAGCGATAATCAAACTTGTCCACTTCATCCAGATAAGAGCCTTTAATAAAGCTCAACCCGTCTTCATCCTGCTGTTTGAAACGTACATATTTCAGAACATCCTCTTGTCTCGCTTCAGGGAACTCCACAATGGAATTCACTTTGTTCTCGATATTGCTCCAGAACTCCTCCACATGATCAGCCATGGGCATATGCGCAGAGATACCGATGATGGCAATATCTTCACGAGTGTTCTTTTTCTGCTGTTTCAACAGTGTGATCATATCAATCGCCGTTTTTTTGTCGATTTTGCCACCAGACGTATTCTCAATAATATATTTAAGCAACTGTTCCAATGTATCGTCCCCTTACATATCAGATATGTTTTAATCCTTTGAGCATATCCTCCATGCTGATCTTGCCATCTTCCAACTGATCAAAAAGAGAATGGACTTCCTCATCCAGTGCAATTGCACCACTTGAGGACACCTCTACCTGCTTGCTCTCCCGTTTATTGCCTGTTTTATCAGCCAGATATCCACCCAGTCTGTGCACAGACGGATGTTCGAACAGATCTGCAACGACGAGTACACCCGGGTACTGTCGGTCAAGTTGTGCATACATTTGTTTCACCAGAATGGAGTCAGCTCCAAGTTCGAAGAAACTGTCATGAATATGAATTTCATTAAAGCCCAGTACGGCTTGGCACACATCCGCAACCTGCTTCTCCCATGGAGTGTATTCTCCGTCATCCGCACCATTCAGTACGGCATCCTGTCGGGCTACACTTTGCGGGGTAACTGGAGCCTTCGGTGATGATGCCCGCTGTAAACGTGAATCAATCCAGCTCTCCAGTTCAGGAGAAAGTCTGAATGGATAGTTTCGGATCATCTTCAACATGCCACGGTCTGTTGACATCTGTCCTATCAATACACGTTCAATCTGACGCCCTTCCACCTGATCCAGCCACGCCAGAGCCTCTTTATTGGTCATGGCTTTGAATAAGGTGTCCACTCCGTACCCGGTTGCAGCAGCTGCGCCTGTTTCTTTCCAGGTAGACCAGTTGACGGTCATCGTTCCGTCCAACTCCCGGTTGCGGTAGGCTGCGTAGGCATCCTGATACGCATTGGCAGCGACATAATCCGCCTGTCCCGGCCCGCTGAATAACGTTGCAATGGATGAGAACATCACAAAAAAGTCTGGATTGTCCTCTCTGGTGAGTTGATCCACAACCTGGGTTCCTTGCACTTTAGGGCGTAATACGCATTCAGCTTCTTCTATCGTTCTGTCCTTAAGCGGATGATCTCCACCTACAGCGACCCCAGCCCCATGAATGACACCTGCAATGCGGCCGTATTGCTGACGCAGTTCACTCAGAATGACTCGCATGGATGCTTCATCTGAAATATCTGCTTGGTAAGAGAGAACCGTGGCCCCAGCAGCCTCCATTTGTTGCACAGATCGGATTTTCTGAACTAACGCATCGTTGGAATCTGCTGCTACAATGCTGTCCCACTCCCCTCGAGTAGGAAGCGCAGTTCTATTCACCAGCGCAAGTGTGATTCCCGGGTATCGCTCCGCAAGTTGTAATCCAATCTCCAGCCCAATACCGCCCAGTCCGCCAGTAATGAGATACAATCCGTCATTGCGAATCTTGTAGTCCCGCTTAGGATATTGACTAGGGTCCATCGCTTCAAACTGCTGAATGTAACGAGTGCCCGCACGATAAGCTACACCATAATCATCACTTTCATGATCCAGTTCGGCCAGAATATCCTGGAGCGAAGTTTCCGCATCCACTTGGATGGAACGGCATTGCAGACGTGAGTCTTCTTTGCGCCCAGCCAAACCCAGACCAAACATCAGGGCAGCCTGAGGAAATACATTTTCTTCGGTTCCGGTAATGGAATGGATTGGATTCGTCAACAACACCACATCAACAGGCTCCGACGATTTCGTACGGATCATTTCCTGAAGAAGATAGAAAAATGGATGAAAGGACTGTTGCTGTTGAATATAGATGATCTGGGTGATCATCAATTCTCCCAAGTGAGCCCATAATTGCTCCATGCTCTCACGCTGGTGTGAAATGACGTACTCCCCGGAAGATACTTGAAGGAATGAAGGTCCATCAAACACTTCAATGAGCTGACGACCCTGCTTCTGTAGTGCCTTACGCAGAGAGCGGTCCTCTCTTTTTTCATCCATAAAAATAACGACATGACCTTCCGATAACTTCCGATCTGAATTGCGTTCCGGTTCACAGACCCAGCCCAACTCATAATGGTGTATGTTCTCCATAGTGATGGCACTTGTCTTGGTTTGGGTATAAGGAGCAGATAGCTCAATCCAGCACCGATGAGCTTCAAATGGATACGTTGGAATGCTGATTCGGCGAACATCCTCACCCGAATACAGACTTGGCCAACTTACCTCCCCACCACCAAGATAGGTTTCACAATGATCCGTTAAATGCAGTTGATTCGACTCCGGGACTGGCTGCTCTCGAATGGAGTGCAACCCGTCTTCTTCAAGTGCAACCAGTTGGGCGAGCAACTCCTCTTTGCTTGAAGCAATCCGTACCAGACGGTGTTCATAATGGGTTCGGGATGTGCCTGCCGTGTAACATATATCTGCTAACGTGTGATCGGTTGTTTTCAGATACTTCGTATATTTGGATATATATTGTTGCAGTGATTGAAGCGTCTTCGCTGAAAGGGGGAACAGATACTCCCGCATCTCAGTTTCGCTGGTGGTTTCCACTGCACCCGCCTGCTCCAGTATGAGATGACAATTGGTTCCGCTGAAACCAAATGCACTGACACCCATACGCGCAGGTGCACCCTCAGCAGGCCAGATCCGGTTACGTGTATTCACATACACAGGCGTTCCACTAAAATCAATATTGCGATTGGGGCGATCAAAATGCTGAACCGCTGGTAAAATCCCTTTTTTTAAGGACAATACAGATTTAACAAGCCCTGTAATGCCAGCGCTTTCATACAAATGTCCGATATTGGACTTTACTGAACCGATAGCACAAAATTGCCTCTTATCGGTGTATTGCTCAAACGCCCCCTTAATGCCGTCGATTTCAATCGGATCCCCCAAGACAGTCCCTGTTCCATGGGTTTCAATATACGAAATACTTTCAGGGTCGACCCCCGCAGCTTTCCACGCCTTCACAATGACCTCACTCTGGGCTCTGGCATTCGGCGCTGTAATCCCCATGGAGTTCCCGTCCTGATTAATGGCACTGCCCTTAATGACCGCATATACCTGATCCTTGTCCTTGATGGCATCCTGAAGTGGTTTTAGCATAATAACCGCCGCACCTTCACCTATTCCGGAACCATCTGAGCTATCATCAAAGGGACGTGTCATGCCATTGGACGATTCGATGCCCATTCGGTAGTAATCCTTGTCCAGAGGAAGCACATTCAGTTTTACGCCTCCTGCCAGCGCCATGTCACACTCACCCAAACGAATGGCATTACAGGCATGATGGACTGCAACCAGAGATGAAGAACAGGCCGTGTCCACCACCATACTCGGTCCTCTCAAATCAAGAAGGTATGATAGACGGCTGGGTAAAATGCAAGACAAATTGCCTGTGACCGAGATCGGCAAAGACTGTGGTTCCACATCATGAATCATTTCTTTATACCGATAACCTTCCAGATCCGAGACCAATCCCACATATACTCCTGTGTTGCTGCCCGCCAGCTTCTCACTGGTATATCCTCCATCTTCAAAAGCGGCCCAAGCCGTCTCCATAAAGATACGTTGGGCCGGATTCATCAAACTGGCTTCTTTCGGTGTAAATCGAAAAAAAGGATAATCAAAGGTATCGATATGTTCCAGATAAGAACCGTCCAAGTATTGGGCATCTTCACCAGTGTTCATTTTACGAGAGATATAATTATCGGCATCCTGGCGTCGCTGCTCCGGCAGATCCCTCGTACAATCCAGACCATGTAACAAGTTATCCCAGAATTGTTCCGCATCATCTGCCAAGGGCATACGAACACTGAGTCCAACGATGGCGATATCACCCGGACGGATGGCAGTTGTAGTTGGGGCTGGAGGCGTCTGACCAGACGACTCCGTCTGATTGGTGTCACGAATACCCAGTTCACTGAAATCCATCAGTTTGTTTTTCATTATTTATCCCCTTTCAGCCGCTGGGCGGAGACTTTCAAACACTTTGGCAAGCATTTGATCATAGGTTCTGAAAAAAAGATTCCATTGAATGGTGTTCATTCGGGGTTTGCAATACATCGTTACCAGCATATTTCGTTTTTCATTTTGAATTTCACAGATGACATCAAACAGCTCCTCCAGCGCCACCCTGCCTCCACTGACATAATCAGCCTCATAGAATAGCGGACGAATGGCGACATGTTGTGATTTCATACCTGTTCTAACCAGATCCTGGATATGGTGACCAGGCTGTTCGTCTGCTGTATGTAAAGCTTGTTTCGCTATAACAAACAACTCATTAAAATCCTGTACCTCTTGCACATCCAGCGAAATGGAACTGATATGGTTCATTCGATAAATCAGTGTATAGACCGTAAGTTGTGGCTGATTGCCAATCTCCGTCAACAGATATGCGAACAAAGACCACAACCATTCCACAGGCGTGCAACCTGCAATTCTGGATAAGTCTCTGATTTCATTAAAGCGATCCTTCTCGATCCTGAATTCATATCGATGGTCTTGAAGGACCTGTCCTGTATTCTGCATGTAATCCAACGGAACAGGATAGGCTTCCAGTTCCATGCCTTCCTGATCTGCGATGAATTTCGCAAGTCTGGAGATCGTAGGATAGGCAAACATATTGGTTAACGTAATTTGAGCTGGATATAATTTTTCAAGTTGATTATAGATCTGAGCAAGAAGCAGCGAATCACTCCCCAAGTCAAAAAAGTTAATCGTGGTGGTGACTCCCGCATCGGCTCCCAGCACCACATGAAATACGTCCAGAATGGTTGCCTCCAGCTGTTCTATTGGTGTAATTTGCCGTTGATTCATTGGACACCTCACCTCCGTATAGGATCTACTCCATATAACTTGTTAATGTCTGATTGATCATGCTGGTAACCCGATGCATACTGCCTTCGAATAAATAAAAATGCCCCCCTTTGTATATCCGGGCGGCACTTCCTTGTTCCGTATAACCTCTCCAATGTTCTGCACAATCCAGAATGTAGCCCTCATCCTCTGCTCCGTTCAGTATCGTGATATCACATTGCAGTTTATAAGGCTTCTCTTCGTAAGTATACGTCTCATTCATCTCCAAATCCTTACGTAATATGGGGATGAACATATCCATAAGTTGCTGGTTCTCAAAGAACTCATCCGGGGTACCGCCCATTTCCTTAATGCGGTCTATGAACTGTCCTTCGGGCAAATGGTAATAGACCTGGTCTTTTTTATAATCCGGTGTCTCTCGCCCCGAGAAAAACATGTGTATGGGTTTCCTGAACTGCTCTTCATGCATTTTGTTATACAGTTCATAGATAATCAGACTTCCGAGACTATGTCCAAATAGAGCATATGGCTCCTCATCTGGCAAATCGCGATATATATAATCAAATACATCATCTACACTTTGCTGAATACTCTCATAGAGCGGCTTAGAGAATTTCAATCCACGTCCTGCAAGTTCAACAGGGTTCAGCACAATGGACTCGGATAACCCCTTTTTCCATTTGTTATATATTGATGCTGACCCTCCTGCATAAGGGACACAATATAATCGCATCTTGGCCATATAATCTCCTCTCCACTTACACGACTTCTCCCCATCTGATTGCTGTAGCGCAATAATACGTTCCAGCCCCAGCCCCAACCAACACGACACGGTCACCCGTTTTCAGTGCCCCTTGATTCACAGCCTCGGTCACCGCAATTGGCAAGCAAGCATTAGAGGTATACCCGTATTTTTCCATCGTCATATAGGCCTTTTCTTGTGGGATACCCAAGGCAACGGCCAGTTCTCTAATCAGATTACTGTTTGTTTGTGGGAAAATAAACAAATCTACTTCCCCCATATTCCATTTTACTTTGCGCAAAAGACGGTTCACGAGCCGCGGAATACCTCTGACCAATTGTTCATATAAATATCGACCATTGGACGTATAGACGGAAGCAGATCCATCAGAAATGTGTCCATAATGAACAGGCAGTGTTCCATAACTGATATCTTCCATATTCTCGTGATGCATAATTCCGTTCAGAAAAACGCTGTGATAGGAATCATTCTCATCTAATTCCTGTAAGACAAATGCCCCTGCTCCGTCTCCTACACTGGAACACGCTGCTCGATCCTGCCAATCAGTTACTTTCGAGTAGGTATCTGCGCCGATGACTAGAATATTGCTTATATCTTCTTCAGCCTGGAACGTATAATACGCATTCAATAATCCATAGCTGAACCCGGCACAACCCGCGCGGAGATCCAGACAAATGGCTTGGTCCGCTCCGAGCTTTTCCTTCACGAGAGCCGACGGATGAGGTATTAAACGATCCGGTGTGAACGTCGCCATAATGATCATATCAATATCCTCGACATCAATCGAAGCCTGTTCTATAGCTTGTCTCGCAGCTTCCAATGCCAAATCGCTGGTGTACTCATGCTCATGCGAAATTCTTCGTTCACGGATTCCGAGATTATGGTAAATCCAGTCCGCATTTGCGTTAATGTTCATAGCCTCCAGCCCCTGATTCGTTAACACGGATTCCGGCACATACATGCCAATACCCCGAATGGTCATTTTTCTCATGCATCACGTCTTCCTTTCCTGAATCTAAGGTGAGTAGCCCTCTCTGAAAACTATAAAAAATTTTTGAAGACAACAAAAAAACAGTTCAGCAGCTTACTCGCGCTGTACTGTCTCAGGAATACCTTTTTCAACAAAATGTAGTCAGGACCACTCCTAACTACACAGCTTCGCCCTGTTGATACACGTTGTGTATTTCAGAGTTTATGCATATGACTCCTTTGGTTGCATAATGTGCCTAAGCTTCATTCTGCTCCTCCGGTTTTGGTTGTCGTATGTGACCATAGCATATCTGAGTACATTATCATTTTTCTTGTTTTGCATATAAAATTTCAACACCCAAATCAACTAATCTGGGTTTATCATTACCTGTTAGGTGAAGCCATATCTTTGCTCTGCGCGTATGTCTGTCAATCTTCTTAATGATGCCTTCGTGTCCCATCAACGGGCCATCTAACACCACAACTTTGGTATTTTCCATATATACGGTTGAATAATCGATAATATCTTCCGGATTGATGAGGTTTAGCAATGTGGTCATTTCATGATCCGGGATTGGCGTGCAGCTTGCGTTAGTTCCCAGCATTTTAATGATATGAGGAATAGAACAGATTAAGTGGTAAGTTTCGGCGGTCATGTTGACTTGAATTAATACATAGCCAGGAAAGACCTTTTTGGTGCAGGCTTCAAAAATACCTGATTTCTTCTCCGGAACTTTTCTCTTGGGGACTAAAACTCGAATGGAGGTTCCTAGATACATATGTAGGTATTTCCTAATGACTTCTTCGCTTCCTGTGTGTACAAACAATGCGTACCAGTTCATGGCATCATCCTCTGATTAACAAATTAGCCAAGCGGAAATATACATATACATAAGAAAGAACAAAGACCCCAATTTTCAATTTGTGTAATAAAATGTATTTTATTTGTTGTAAGTATCTTAACTCATGACTTTTGGAACGTCAATGCTATTAATTCAATTTTATGTAAAATAACCTTACAATTCACATAAAACACTCACATTTTGTCTGATATCCAACTCAGGGACGTTACTCGTCTCCATTGTAACCAAAAAATCACTTACAGCATCAAGCATCTGTAAGTGATTATTATTCCATCCTTATACTATTCAAACAGGTCCAAACGAAGACGTTTCAAACTTGTATGTTTGATGTACCACTGGCCGTCGATTTTGACAAAAGTTTCGTGGTAATGCCCAAATCCGTGGAATGATTTGTTCTCATTGCCCTCCGGGAACGTGACCCAATCTTCCATTGGGGAGATGACCTTTGCTTCGTTCTCAGATACAAATTCAACTTCGGCGCTATGAACATGATGCACGGTTACGGCAACATCCACCAGATCACGGAATACTTGTACGATCGTATCACGGCCTGTTAATACCGGAATTGGATTGCCCTCTGTACTGAAATCGGCCACTGCATCCGGAGCAAACACATCGCCCAAAGTATCCCACTGCTTCGTATCAATATAGCGGCAATAACGTGCCTTGGTATTCCTAATATTTTCCAGCGCGAGCAATTGTTCCAGTCCTGTAATCGTTGATTGGCTCATGTGTTGTCCCTCCAGAGATGTAAAATGTGATGTAAGATTAGGATCATGTATGTATGCATACTATACCTTCCTTATTGTACCATTCGCCTTCTATTAGGTACAACGATACAAAAAAATCTTTCCTTACCTCTCGCGAGGTTGGGGAAAGATCACTTCTAGTGCAAGTTACAGGGAATGTGCACCCTTCATCTGAGAAGCCAGTTCTGACATCTTTTTATTGTTCAAAAAACTTTCCATCTCTTCTTCCGCCTGCACCATCACCTGCTGGATCAAACAGCCTGCGTTATGATTCTGGGAACATTCGAACAGGGACGCCTGACCTTCAATCGCATGAATGATCTCCAGGAAAGAAGGATCCGGATTTTTACGACTAAGCCGGTAGCCACCATTGGCGCCAGAAGTTGATTCGATCATGCCCGCCTTAACCAATTTGGTCAATATTTTGGACAGATAGGTTGGGGATACCTTCTGCAATTCTGCAAGTTGGTGTACACTAACCAGCTGTTCGGGGGCAGTACTTACAAGATGAAGCATCGTATGCAAAGCATAATTTGTCGCTTTTGAATATTTCATGAGGGCACCTCATTATACACGGATTTAATTTATCCATAATAGACTTGATTGAGCTCTGTGTCAAACCAATATACCTCAAGCACTGGCAACATCGAAAAGATACGGGTTAATTGTGATACAATCCGCGGTAATCCGTAGGTGTCATCCCCTCATGGGCCATGAACTGGCGGTTAAAATAACTGGCATTGGGATACCCCGCTTCCTCCGCGATTTGTCCAATGTTGGCCGTAGGCCGTTCGAGTAACCATTGCTTCGCCATCTGTAGTCGTGAACGAGTGATAAATTCCATGGGCGTCATCTCCACAGCACTCTTGAACATTTTGCAAAAGTAATACGAACTCACACCTGCGAGATCCGCCCAGTCCTGCAACAGGAAAGGTTGACAGGCCTCCTGCTGCATCTGTGGAAGAAGTGCAAGAACCCGATTCTCCGCCTTACTTGTGGTACGTGTGCTCTTTAAAGGTACTGCATGCTGCACGAACTCGGCGAGTACGGCATAGGTCAGTGTGGATAGCTGAGCCGGACGAAGCATCGTGTTCTGTTCGGCTTCAGTGAGCAAGGCCAGATGAGCCTCTTCCCAAGAGCTGCGTTGCCGCAGTGTCCACAATAGATTGCGATGCAACCCCCGCTCGATCATATAATCATGCAGACGTTCACCGTAAAAATGAACCCATCGTACATCCCATGGATCATCTTCACTACTATAATAATGCTGCCGCTGCTGCGGGAAATAGAGAAACGCCTGACCTGCGCGAAGCTCATGCACCACCCCGTCCACTTCCACATATCCCTTGCCCGAAGCGACGTAGTGAATATTAAAGTTGTTCAGTGCGCCGGCCTCACGCAACACGGCATGCTGGACGTGGTCCATATAATGTCCAACGGACTCGGGATAACAAAAATATGGAATATCCTGCAGGGTAAGCAATACGGTTTGTCTCATCATAGCCGGTTCTCCTTGATCAACAATATTGTGTTAACTAACTTCAATATATTATCATTTTAATTCATTGATCTATTCTTTATAATCACAATATACATTCATAAACGGGAGGATACAACACATGAATTTAGTTCGAAAATTGCGTTGGGGCATTCTTGGTAGCGCTAGCATTGCTGTGGAATCCGTCATTCCAGGCCTGCAGCAATCCGAGTTAAATGAAGTAACCGCGATTGCCAGTCGAGACGAAGATAAAGCCAAACAGACGGCCGAGAAACTTGGGATCGACAAGGCTTATGGCAGTTATGAAGCTTTGCTCGCTGATGATTCCATCGATGCCGTATATATCCCACTGCCGAATCATCTTCATCGGGAATGGACGATCCGGGCTGCTGAAGCAGGCAAACATATTTTGTGCGAAAAACCACTGGCTCTGACAGAACAGGAAGCTCAGGAGATGGTTCAAGCTTGTGCAGATGCAGGTGTGCATCTGGCTGAAGCATTCATGTACCGCCATCATCCAAGATATGAGCAGATCCGAGATATCATTGCCAGCGGTGAGATTGGTGAGATTCGTGGTATGCACAGCACATTTTCATTTAATAACTCCAATGCATCCGGTAATGTCCGCTTTCGGCGGGATTGGGGCGGAGGTGCACTGTATGATATCGGATGTTATTCCATCAGCGTAGCACGCCTGCTGCTTGGTCAAGAACCAAGTGCAGCCACTGTTATTGGCATGTTCTCCCCAGAGCATGATCAGGTCGATATGATGGCCTCAGGACTGCTGGAATTCGATAATCACATCGGCGTGACGTTTGACAGCAGCATGTGGGCAGCCTTCCGCAACACATTGGAGGTATTGGGATCCAACGGGATTATTGAAGTCCCTTCGGCATTTATCAGCGGACAGGACCGCAGTTCCAACTTCTATGTAACGGCTGGTGGTGAACGCAGAGAGATTGAAGTCCCGCAAGTGAACCACTACTCTCTACAGGGAGATGATATGGCACGTGCTGTACTTCAGGGCAAGGATCTGCGCTTCGCCCCTTCCGATGCGGTAGCTAATATGAAAGTACTGGAAGCTTGCCTTCGTTCAGCGGAAGAACGTACACGAATTACACTATAATTGAGAGGATGAACTGACTTATGGAATATATCGAAATTGCTGGTACAGGTAAACGTGTCTCCAGATTGATTAAAGGAACCGATTATTTCGTGCATAATGCCTACGATAAAGCAGCTACGAACATGGATGCTTTTCTGTCGATTGGCGGTAACACTGTAGATACAGCACATATCTATTGTGGTGGACAGAGTGAAGAAGTCCTTGGTCGTTACATGAAGGAACGTGGTAACCGTGACCAGATCGTCATTCTCACCAAAGGCGCGCATCATGACCAGAATGGGCCACGTGTGAACGCTGATGCCATCCGCAGTGACTTGATGGAAAGTCTGGAGCGTCTTCAGACAGATCACGTAGAGATGTATGCCTTGCACCGCGATGATCCCAATACCCCTGTCAGTGTTATTCTTGAAGCACTGAATGAACATATTGATTCCGGCAAAATCGGCGCAATTGGCGCCTCCAACTGGACCTGGCAGCGGCTCGAGGAAGCCAATGCATACGCTGCGGCGAATGGCCTGAAGGGCTTCACATTCAGCAGTCCAAATCTCAGTCTCGCCAAAGCAAACGAACCGTTCTGGGAAGGCTGTGTGTCAGCAGATGCAGAGACGCTGGCATGGCATGAGCAAACCAAACTACCATTGCTATCCTGGTCCTCCCAAGCGCGTGGTTTCTTCACTGGAAGATTCACACCTGAAGTTCGGGATAACGAAGATCTGGTGCGTGTATTCTACAGTGATGATAACTGGGAACGGTTGCATCGGGCTGAACAATTGGCTAATTCCAAGAAAACAACACCAATCCAGATTGCACTCGCTTATGTATTGAATCAGACGTTCCCAACCTGTGCGCTGATCGGAGCCCAGAATCAGGCAGAACTGCTCTCCTGTGACGAAGGATCACGCATCACGCTGACTCCTGCTGAAATCGCATGGTTGGATCTGGGCAGTGATGTACCGGCTGGCACCTAAAGAAAATTAATCATTCCATCAACAAATACAGAAGGACTTACCCCAGAGCACATCTCTGAAGGTAAGTCCTTTATATCGTAGATTAAGTCATATAGAATGTTAGAAATTGCAATGTCATTCGGTTGGATTACAGTTTAACGATCTGACCTGTTTTCTCGGATTCGAATGCTGCCAGGATCACTTGCAGGGAACGCAAGCCCTCTTCCCCGGAAATCGCTGGAGGTGTTTGGGTTACAATCGACTCTACAAATGCGTCAATGACACCACTCGGCACTTGTTTCTCGTTGGTAGCCATGGCACCAACTTTGTACGTCTCAACTGTACCATTGGTGAGCTCAACGATAACTTCATCGCCTTCCACTGTTCCGATCTTCATAACACCATTCTCGCACCACAGCACTGTACTGTTGTCTCCAGCTCTGTATTGTGTCCAGCTTGCTACGAGCGTTCCGATCGCTCCGCTCTTCATACGCAGCAAACAAGTTGCGTTATCGTCAACTTTAGTGCCTTCCTTGTGCAGTGTGCTGATGAAACCAGCCACTTCAGATACTTCATCATTCAGCAGATAACGGATGAAGTCGGATTTGTGCACGCCCAGATCGCCCATTGCGCCCATAATCGCTTCTTCTTTACGGAAGAACCAGCTTTCAGCTCCGTCCACACTCCATCCTTCCGGACCCGGGTGACCAAACGATGTACGGAAATTCAGGACTTTACCGAGTTTGCCGGATTCGAGAATTTCTTTTGCTTTTACGTGAGGAGGCATCAAACGTTGGTTGTG
The DNA here is from genome assembly GCF_037977015.1 of Paenibacillus sp. FSL K6-1122. NCBI lineage: Bacteria > Bacillati > Bacillota > Bacilli > Caryophanales > Paenibacillaceae > Paenibacillus > Paenibacillus sp. FSL K6-1122. The sequence goes on from NZ_CP150272.1 coordinate 6,192,903, forward strand.
TCCAACCATCAAATACACGCCATTTTTCTTGGCAGCTTCGATCATTTGCTCGCCTTCTTCAGTGGAGACAGCCATTGGTTTCTCAACCAATACATGCTTGCCTGCATTTGCAGCAGCAATCGCCATTGGAGCATGCAGATAGTTAGGTGTACACACACTAACGGCATCCACTGTTTCGTTTGCAAGCAATTCTTCGTAACTGGAATACGCTTTACCGCCGTAAGTCTCGGCCATCTTCTCCGCACGCTCCACAACCGGATCGGCAAAAGCGACAAGTTCTACGTTCTCATTGGCAGCGTACTCTGGAATATGTCTGCGCTCGGCAATGGCTCCACAGCCGAATACAGCAACTTTAATTTTACTCATGTACATAAGTCTCCTTTGACAAATAGATTAACGTTTTTAGTTTAAGCTTGATGATGCACTTAGAACTGGTTCAGATAGTTTTCTTTCAGCCAGTTATAACTGTTGGATACGCTCTCAAGCGGTGGATTCTGACATACGTCCTGTTCCACGATCAGCCATTCCACGCCTGCATTTGTAGCCTCTTTAATAACAGCTGGCAAGTCAACCGAACCTTGTCCAAGTTCTAGTGTTTTCATCTGGCCCTGTTCGTCTTTGCTGAAGTCCTTCAGATGAAGCAGCGGCAAGCGGCCCGCATATTTATTAATATACTCGATCGGATTTTGTCCAGCAAATTGTACCCAACATACGTCCATTTCCACTTTTACCGCTTCCGGCGTCGTTTGAGCGAACATAGCATCAAAGGCATTCGCATCCCCAACCTGGCCATGGAATTCAAAGTCATGGTTATGGTATCCGAAGATCAATCCTTGTTTCGCAGCTTCAGCTCCATATTGTTGTAACTCAGCGAATAGCTTGGTCCATCCTTCTGCATTCTCAGGACGATCTTCTGGCATCAGGTAAGGACAAATGATATATTGTGCACCAATTGTTTTCAGGTAATCGATTTGTTTTTGCAAGTCTTCGCGCATCGCATGTAATGAAACGTGGCTGCTGAATCCTTTCAGTCCAAGTTCATCTAGTAGCGCTTTCATTTCCTCAGCTGGAATATCGCCATATCCGGCAAACTCCACACCTTCATATCCAAGGGCCGCTACTTTACGCAACGTACCACGAAAATCTGCTGCAGTTTCATCACGGAGTGTAAACAATTGCAAACCAATATTAAGTTTTTTCATGTAGGATACACCTCTGTTCTCAAATTTGCTTTCATTGCTCTATCTGGTATCATCCTAACGCAAAACAGGCTAGAATGAACATATACAATATAGTCAGAACATGAACTATCTGATCAAATTTTATTTCCATCATTTTGCATCTATTGAATGTAGCCCATTTGAATGTATGCAGGATGTACATATTGGGGGATTTTATCTTTGGATACGTTAGAGACATCTGTACTGATCTGTGACTACTCATACCACTATAAAGCGTTCACTCATAATATGAAGGGCGAGCTGCAAACCTATCTGTTCCGTCTGCAGACCGAAGGCTCGTGCAAAGTGTATGTACAGGATGAGGAATTCAGGATGACGAGCGGGGACTTGCTGCTCTTAAAGCCTGGTGACGACTACCATCTCGTTGTCGATGAACCACATAAGGAAGGACGTTTGTCCAGCGGAGATTATTATCTGTTCTGCGAGGGCAGCTGGATCGAGAACTGGTGGAAACGGCAGCATCGATCTACCGTGAGCCGAATTGGACTGGATGACAAGCTCATCAGCCTGTGGAGAAATATGTTACTTGAGAAACGTCGCGGGCCTCTTGAGGAAAATGCGGAGCTAAAGGATGCGTTACTGCGCGGATTATGTCTGTATATCGACCGGGCAATTAAAGAGAATATACAGACCGATCGGGCAGTTTCCTCTGCGCTGAAGTTAAAACGTTTTATAGAGGAGCATGCCACTGTTACGTTCAAGCTTGATGAAGCGGCTCGTTATGCGGGCCTCAGCCTGTCACGTGCAGTCCGTTTATTTAAGGAGCACTACAATCAGACCATGATTCAATATGCGATTGAGATCCGTTTGAATGCGGCATTGGAACGAATGAAATACAGTGAAATGACACTGGAGCATATTGCCGAATCCTGCGGTTTTGCAAGTTACTCCTATTTCCACCGGGTATTCCGGGCACACTTTGGTGTGTCTCCGGCGGAATATCTCAAATCCAAGCAGCATGAGCCTATCGATGATCTGGAGCATGTATGATGTTCAGTAATATTCAGTATCAGAAACCCATGACCTCAAAGAGGTTCATGGGTTATTTTGATACATTGAACTTTGATCAACTCTCAATACGACTGGAAGTCAGAACGTTTTTTATAAGAATGAAGTTCACTTCAATATTTTTTCATGTGACTCCCACAGAACAAGACTGTACAATCATAGAGACAGCCGTTTTACAAATTCATACATACCCATTAAATTCACATCTATCATACTGGAGCGATACATATGCTAACCCACCAGCGCAAAGTCCTCATCATTGAGGATGAATCAGATATTTCGCGCATTCTGCGAGATTATTTAACCAAAAATCAATATGAAACCGCCGTGGCAGCCACTGGACAAGATGGACTTCAGATTATGGAGCTTATTCAACCAGACTATATCATTCTGGACATTATGCTTCCGGACATGGACGGGATCGAGGTCTGTCGAGAGATCAGAAGGCGCAACAATATCCCCATCCTCATTCTAAGTGCCAGAGGCAGTGATACCGATAAGGTACTTGGTCTTGGCTTTGGAGCAGACGACTATATGACCAAGCCCTTCTCGCTGAGCGAATTGTTAGCACGAATTAATGCCCACTTCAGGCGTTATGACAGTATGACATCCGTTGGAGACAGAACAGATCTGTTGCATCTTGGAAACCTGGTGATTGATAAAAAAGCCTATAAAGTTACATTAAACGGATCGGAAGTTTCTATGTCTGCCAAGGAATTCGAATTACTTCATTACTTGGCAAGCCATAAGAATCAGGTATTCTCCAAAGCCCAGTTGCTCGACGCCATCTGGGGATATGCAACCTACGGTGATGAAAATACCGTAACCGTATACATTCGCAGACTACGTGAAAAAATTGAGGCAGATGCCTCGCATCCGACCGTTCTGAAGACGGTATGGGGTGTCGGTTACAAATTCAATTACGAATAAGTGAGATTGGAGGCACCCACATGTCATTGAACAGCTGGTCCAAACGCTGGTTGTTAACAACACTTGGGCTTCTCATTATTATCGTTTTAAGTATCCTTACACTGTCGATGATGCTGTTACAAGATCGAAATTCAGGCGAATCCAATCTGTCCCTGAATCAGGTTCGACTCAAGGTCAATCCAATCTTACTCGCTTTGGAGCAAAATCATCAGCATCTTAATGAACAAAATATTCGTGAAGTCATACGTTCCACCGCCAGAGAGACCGGGGTTCTGCTTACCTATCTAAACTTGGATGGAAAAGTCATTCTGTCCTCCGACCCCACCTCTGAAGGGACGCAAGCTAATCTGCGTAAAGCTCTTCATTATGATCTGCATCATGCCACTCAGGCCGCGGACGGTAACGATTTGCTTGATATTGCGTTTCCTGTGATGGACGGACCCACGGGAAGTCAGATCGGCAATGCCATCTTTTCAATCCCCCAAGCCATGGTTACGGTTCAGCAATCGATGACTTTTCCGGTTATATTGATTAGCGCACTCCTGCTCCTGTCACTGATTCTGAGCTTATTTCTATTCTGGATGAAACGAAAACTGGACAAACACCTGCTCTCTCCCATCCATCAATTGAAGCAACATGCGGAATCCATGCTTAAAGGCAATTATGAAGAAAAAATCCAGTACAACCGGAACGATGAATTGCTCGAAGTATATGCCATGTTTGATCTAATGCGCACGGAGATTAAACATATGAGCGAGCAGCGTATTCAGCAGGAACAAGCACAAAAAGAACTCATCACCAATATATCTCATGACATTAAAACACCAATTACCACGATAAAAGCATACATAGAAGCTATTGAGGAAGGACTATGCAACGATCAGGAGACGCTGATGGAATATATGGGAGTGATGCGAACCCATACGGATAAAACAGCCCGCCTTGTGGAGGATCTGCTGGTTCATGCACTTCAGGAATTGGGGCAAATTTCGGTGGAAACCCGTGAGATGTACAGTGGGCCTATACTGGAGACGATGTTGAAACCTATTGAACATGTTGTCCTAACAAAGGGGCTTATCTATAAAGGACCCAACTACATCCCCAATGTGTTAATCGCTATCGACCCCACTCGAATTGAACAGGTGATCTCCAATCTTGCCGCCAATGCCCTCAAGCATACAGTTCCAGGAGACACGATACGTATAGATATGGAACTGGAATCCGGACACTTGAAAGTGACGATTGCCGATTCGGGTCAGGGAATACGTGTACAGGACATGCCGTTTGTTTTTCAGCGTTACTTCAGAGGCCAGGCGAGTCATGCAGAACAACGTGTTCAGGAAGGTACAGGGCTGGGCCTTTCCATCTGCCAAAGCATCATTGAAGCACATGGAGGCCATATTTCCTTTACTAGTAAAGAAGGACAAGGTACAACCTTCCGGTTCTATCTGCCGATCTGCTGAGCACCCTCCACAGCTGTAATACTTTATTCATAATTTGATAAGGCTTCCTCAACATCCCTCCTCTAGAATGAATCCTATACTGCACTCGGGAGTGATTCAACTTGTCCAAAAAGGTGATTATCCGTGCACAGAATCTGTGCAAAACGTACAACAGCGGAAGTGAACAATATCATGCCATCCGTAATGTTGATCTCGACATCTATGAAGGAGAATTCACGGTCATCATGGGTAACTCTGGCTCTGGCAAATCAACCCTCCTATATCTGCTAAGCGGACTGGACCAGATCACAGCAGGTGAGGTCTATTTTCGCGACCAGCGGATTGACGCTTACAGTGAACGAGAAATGTCGAACTTCCGCACCCGCCGGATTGGTTATATCTATCAAAGTATCAATCTGGTCCCAGACCTTTCCATCAAAGAGAACATTGCTTTACCGGGATATATTGCAGGAAACAAAAAGAAGGACATCCTATCCCGCGCTGCTGAGTTGATGAATGCCATGGATATTGATGGACAGCGTAACCGCCTCCCATCCCAAACTTCCGGAGGACAGCAGCAACGAGCTGCGATTGCACGGGCTTTGATCAATTCGCCGGATATCATTTTTGCCGATGAACCGACCGGAAGCTTGAATATGGAACATGGCACAGCCGTTCTCGATATCCTTACAGATATGCATCGAAAAGGACAGTCTGTTGTTATGGTGACGCATGATATCAAGGCCGCCTGTCGGGCAGATCGCCTGATCTATATTCAAGACGGCAAGATTGGCGGAATCCTTGAGTTTGACACCTATGACGAACATCAAATTCAGGATCGTGAAGCGATTATCTTCGCTTTGGTTACGGGGAAGGAATAACGATGGCTGTCATATTTAAACTTAGCTTGTCGTATCTGAGTAGGAACAAAATACAAAATGCGTTGATTGCGCTGCTCCTGCTTCTCTCGACACTTCTTGTATCTACAGCTACTGTCATTCTGGCGAACACCGGCAATCAGTTTTATGAAATGCATACCCGAACCCATGGATCTCATCAGATCCTGACGTTTGAAAAAGGACTGAATGACCCTGACGCTGTGCACAACTGGTGGGCTTCTCAGGATGGAGTTCAGGTGTCCCCTTTGCTAACGTATCGTACATTTTCAGGCATCATTTTGAATGAAACTCACATCCCTAACATCTACCTGTACATGTTTAATACGCCTCCACCGCCATGGGGTGTGGATGAACTGATTTTCTCAAGCGGGACGCCCGACACAGTTCCCGAACAAGGCTCCGTCTGGATTCCAACGTCCATGGCGAATGCTTATCATATCTCGGTAGGTGATACCATTGGCTTCAAAACCGGCTCAAGCACACTTGAATTGAATGTATCGGGCATTGTCATCGATGTACCATACGGGGCACCCTTCTCCAATACAGCACGGGTCTGGATGAATCCTGCCGATTATCAACATGATCTCGCTACACTTGCTGGCAACGAGAATCGTATGATGGGCATCCATTTTAACGATTACAGCATGAATTCGGTGTATTGGGAACGGTACAATCGTGAGACAGGTATTCCGTTTCTGGAATCCAAAATGGAGTTCGAGGCCATTGCCTCTTTTTATCTGATCATCAATCAGGTTATTGGATTCATCATGATATTCATGGGTGTTGTCATGCTCTCTATCGCCCTGATGACCATCGGATTTACGATTGCGGATGCCATCCTGGCCAATTACAGAACGATAGGAATCCTCAAATCACTAGGTCTGACTTCCCGAAAAACGATAGGCACCTATGTTATTCAATATGCATTGATATCCATCGTAGCCATTATCCCAGGACTTGCACTCAGTATATGGATATCCAAATGGATCATTAATATTTCTGTATCCTCTCTTCGAGTGGGGAATCAGAACATTCCAGTCCATGGATTGGATGCGGCCATACTGTCCGGCGTACTACTATTTGCTCTAGTGATTCTGTTCACTGTGTTATATGCCAAAAAGGCACGCAGCATACAGCCCGTGCAAGCTATTCGTTATGGTATGTCGGAGACAGATCACGGCCGGATGGCTGGCAAAATGAATTCGCCATGGGCACACTGGATCGGATTTACACGACTGCCTGTCACCGCCGTACTTGGATTCAGACATGTGTTCAAAAACACCAAAAGCTCTGTTCTAACACTCCTGCTAGCCACCATGGCTTCCTCCGTACTTGTTCTGGGTTATGTTCTGCTGACCAGTATAACCGGAATTGAACAGACCGCAGCTAAATGGGGGTATGACAATGCCAATATCGCAGCAGTAGTCGTGAACAAAGGTAACTTTCCAAAGACTGTATTGAAACACACGTTAGAAGAGGATACAAGGATTAGCAATGCAGGCTGGCAAGGGAACACAACGGGTGTAATTAGCCCGGAGTCTTCTGCAACAGTGAAGGGCCAATCCCTCAGTCTCAACTTGAGTGTACTGGACGGGAGTTATCAGGAACTTGGATTCGAAACGTTAAAAGGGGGTAACCCACAACATGCGAATGAAATTGCCCTTGGTGTAAGTGTAGCCAAAACATCAAATAAAGATCTCGGTGATCTTATCGATATCTATATTGAAGGAGAAAAGCGTACATTCCTCATCACAGGCATCTATCAGGCGATCGCCAACATGTCTGTTTCAGGCAGAATCACCATTGATGCCATGAGAAGTGTGAACCCCGGTTATAGTGAATTTGATGTTATCTTCATCAATGTGAACGATATGGCACAAGCGGGTAAGGTTGCCTCTGAATTAAATGAGCAATTTAAAGATTTTGCTTCGGTAGTCACTCAGAAGACTTTGCTTGATTCGGTTTACGCGGAAGCCGCTAACATCCTGATCTATCCGATGAGCCTGATCGGATTGCTGTTTATCATTGTGACGTTCATCATTATTTTCAGTACTTGTAGAATCAATATCCGTAAAGAAAGCAGAACGTACGGGATATACAAATCGCTGGGAATGACATCTCGCCAAATCCGGTTGTCGCTCACCATGGGAATGTTCATACTGTCCTCCGTGGGAGCCATACTGGGTATTTTCGTCGGCGTATACCTGCTGCCTCTTCTACTCGAAATGGTCCTTTCCGGTTATGGTATCGTACAGCTTCCACTGATCCTGCATTGGGGTGGAATGGTACTGTTCACCTGTCTAAGCATCATTGCAGCCAGTCTTGGCTCGTGGTTCTCTTCGAGAATCATTCGGGAAGCATCGCCACGTATGCTGGTTATCGAATAATGTAATCAGAATGCCTTAACACAATAAAACAAGCCCTTCCATACCTCTATAGGATGTGGAAGGGCTTGTTATCATGATATGAACTAATTCCGCCATTTCTTCGCAAGTACACCAATCTGATGTGGCGTAGTACGGCAGCAGCCGCCAATAATTTGCGCGCCCGCAGCAACCCACTGTTCCGAAGCATCACTCATGCTGCCACATGTACCCTGTCCACTCCACGTCTTCGTCACTGCATCATACGTCTCACCTGAGTTCGGATACACAATAACAGGTTTGTCGCTGGCACGGCTAAGAATACTTACGGCTTCCGTCACCACTTCCATGGGAGCGCAGTTCAGGCCAATTGCCGCAACCTGCGGCTCGGAGCCAAACGTCTGTGCACATACCTCAAGCGGTGTGCCCTCGCTGATGCTTGTCCCGTCTTTTAAAGAAAATGATAACCAGGCATACGCATGAGGAAACTCCTTCAGTACATCAACCAGCACCTGTGCTTCCTGCAAGGAAGGAATCGTCTCAAACGCCAGAATATCAGCACCCGCTTCAATCAGCGCCGCCATACGTGGACGGTGAAATGCGGCAAGCGTCTCATCCGACACGTCGTAATGTCCCACATACTCTGAACCATCCGCCAGATAGGCGCCGTACGGACCAACGGAACCGGCAATAATTGGACGTGGACGAAGACTGTCTGCTTCGCGATCCCCTGTACGATCTGTTATGTTCTCCTCGTTCTCCTCGTTCTCCACGTTCTCGGAACGTACTGAAGGAGCTTTTACAAGCTGACCTGTCGAGCTTTCTCTCCCTACTACACCGCTCTGCACTTCTGCCCATACGTCATCTCTCGCCTGTACAGCCAGTTCCACCGTCTTCCGGATCAGCTCCAGTGCTGACTGTTCATCGATCCCTCTCTTGCGGAAACCATCCACCGTCGCCTGATAACTGGATGTAATCGCACAGTCGGCTCCTGCTCGAAAATAATCTGCATGGACCTGAACAATAACATCCGGATTCTCAAGCAACACACGAGCAGACCATAGTGGATCATCGAGATCACATCCATGCTGTTCGAGTTCCGTAGCCAACGCTCCATCCAGAATCATGACCGGATGTTCACGAAGGATCTGTTCCATGGGGTTAGTCTGTTGTTCTTGCGTCATGTACTTGTCCTCTTTTCTTATTCACACGTTCTGTCAGATAATAAGCAGCGTAACATACTGCGATAAACGGAACCCCACAATACAGCGCAATTCGCTGTGTCGGGTCAAAGGCAATACCTATGCATGAAGCCAGGCATAATATAAATGAAACAATTGGTACCACCGGATACAGTGGTGTGCGGTAGACCAGATCTTTGACCGCATGTCCTTCCCGGATATATTGTCTGCGGAACATGTATTGGGAAGCGCTGATGCTCATCCATACCGCAACGACAGCCAGACCTGAAATGGAAACCAGCGTAATATACACCGTACCTGGCGCAATGATGCTGGACAGCAAGGCCAGCGCACCACCCACCATACTAATCAGAAGTGCATTCAGCGGTACTCCGCTTTTGGTCAATTTGGCAAACCACGGAGAGATCGTTCTTTTGTCAGCCAGAGACCAGAGCATACGTGAAGATGCATACAGGCCTGAATTGGCAGCAGAGAGAATCGCCGTCAGAATAACAAAGTTCATAATGTCTGCTGCATAGGGTACACCCACCCGCTCCATTACCGCTACAAACGGACTTTCCAGTACACTGGCATCCGACATGGGCAGCAAGGCCGACAAGATAATAATCGTTCCGATGAAGAAAATAACCAAACGCCACAGCGTTGTATGAATAGCCTTTGGTATCGTCTTTTCCGGGTTCTCCGTCTCACCGGCGGCAATGCCGATTAACTCGGTGCCTGAGAAGGCAAAGTTTACAGCAAGCATGGTCATCAATATCGCTGTAGCCCCATGAGGGAACCACCCGGATGCGGTAATATTCGATAGAAATGGAGCCGGTCCAGAATCCGCCATGGGAATGAACCCAAACATGGCTGCGCCACCGATAATAATGAAGATTACGATAGTCACTACTTTTACAGATGAGAACCAGAACTCGGATTCCGCAAAAAATTTCACCGTTAGAGCGTTAAACAGAAAGATCATCAGTGCAAAAACCGCGCTCCATATCCATACGTTTACCGATGGGAACCAGCGCTGCATAAGCAATCCGGCGGCTGTGAATTCGGAGCCAAGCGCAACAGTCCAGGTTAACCAGTATAACCAAGCCACCGTGTAACCTGTTGCCGGTCCGATATATTTGGCTGCATAACTATGAAATGCTCCCGTCTCTGGCATATGAACAGACAGTTCACCAAGACAGAGCATCACCAGATATACAACGATGGCTCCGATCAGATAGGACAGAATGGTTCCCAGTGGTCCCGCCTGCTGAATGGTGTAACCTGAGCTGAGGAATAATCCCGTTCCAATGACTCCTCCGAGAGAGAGCATGACCACATGCCGTGCCTGCATTTTCCGCTGAAAATGCCCTTTGTCGTTGTTGTTCTCCATACCTGCTGCTCCCCTACTTCTTCATCCAGAAAAAACAAAAAAGACCCACTCTGCCTAAAGAGTGCGCCGTTACTGACAAATAAAAACAAACGCTCCTATCTATCAGGCTTTCACCCGCTGGAATTAGCACAGTATCCTTCAGATCTGTTGCTGAGGTTTCTAAGGGCCAGTCCCTCCACCTCTCTGGATAAGAAAATGATTTTTTACTAATATAGCGATCTATCATGAATGTGTCAACAATTAAATAATATATGGCACACCTCGCTATTCGGTGGAAGACCCCGGATTCGTGATGGTGGTCTTTACCTCATAGGTGATCGGCACGGTGCTAAAAATTTTATCCCAATCGTCTTTGACTTTTTTCCATGTTTTAGGTTCTTTAATACGCAAGCTATCCCGAAAATCCGCAACATCTACTTTATAGGTATGCTGCAGTTTGTATAACAACTGTCGAATCTGTTGTTTGGCAAGTTCAGCAAATTCTTTTTCCAATTCACTGAGATACGCACCTTTTTCCTCTTCCTCGGGAGCACGCCAATCCTCCATCAACCAGCCTTCGGATTCAGTTTTCACATGGAATGAAATATCATCGCCAACCACTTTTGGAATTATTGTTGTTTTTTTCTTCTTCATTTCATATACAACAGTGAACCCCTCTTTATTGTATGTCTTCAAGATACCTCCTTTTTCTTTAGGTCTGAGCCAAGATAGCCCTTCTAGATCCGTTTGGCTGAGTTCCCCGATGAATTTTGTTGTTTTCCCATCAAAGATACTGGCACCGGAGAACTTGTCCTCTCCATTGAAGTTCAGTACATTCTGGAGCAAAAAGCTGGAACCGGATTGCATTTGTGCATCTAATTTGGAGAGTAGAACGGGGTCCAGGATTTTATTGGACAAGTATGAATTACCGGTAATACCTGTAAGATAAAATGCTGGAATCCGGGAAGGATCATCTGAAGTCAGAACATCAACAGCGCGATGATGGCTAATCAACACCAGACAGTTAGGACGAATATCGTTATCCCGAAGTACAAAATCCAGCAGCTGGTCCAGACCATACTTTTTGGCGATATCCTTGGACACAACGATAACCTTCAGATGATGTCCGATGAGCGGATGATCTCGTCTCAGTGCAAACTGACGAAAGATTTGCAGCAAGGAATCTCCGGTAAGCTGTTCATTGGAATAGGACGTTTTACCAGAAGCAGGCGAACCGGATTGTTGGCTCTTCTGACTGCTGGAATTACCCGGAGCAATCTGTACCGTGGCTGTCACATTGTTCTGCTTGGAATACCCTCCTCCCTGATTGGCGATGTTCTCCTCAAATTCCGTCTCTTTGCCGATATCGATCCCGAGACCAACGTAGACACTTAGATCCTCTATCTCTCGACTGCTCCAACATCCGGATATCGTTAAGAGAATGCATAATACAGTGGCTAAGCGTAACAACATGCGGAATGTAATCATGCATGCTTGCCTCCTTTTTTGCGAATCAGACTTAACAACAGTAGTACCAGAGGTAAAATGCCAAACAAAAATACGGACACATTGCCTAGCATATCTCCTAGTACGAAGGTATCATCCACTGTTTTGGGTATCATTGCTGTCAGATAAATGAACGGCAGCAGGCCGTACATGATGCCTTTGATTTTTTTGGAACGAAACAAATCACGAATACCCACCGAAGCGCAGTAATGTGTAATTGCTGTAGTCGAAAAGATTTGCATAATCCAGATGACCAGCAATAAGGATTCAAAACGCTCGAATATCAGACCCTGGATTTCGAAGCTTCTTACCAAATCCAGCGTTGGCCAGGTTCGAGTTTTGATGCCATCGAGCGATAAACTGCCTATAACCATCACCACCGTGATCAAGTAGATAATAGTGGATATGAGTATCCCCCAGGTCATCGCTTTATTGCTCTTCTTCGGATTTTTCATATAGGCAGTCATGATTAACATCACCTCATAGCCCGTATAAGATAATAGTGAAGGCTTCAACCCTTGGAAAACGGGCATAATCCCATCACCGAGGACGGGTCTCAGATTGCCAATCTCGAATAGCTGATTACTAAGCAAAATTTCAATCACAAATATAATAATCGTAATCGGAAGGATGATCTCAAACACACGTACGATAACGCCAAGCCCGCCTGAAATCATATATACACCGATCCACATGAAGACCATCACAATCGCCCAGGTGGGGGTGCGTTCGAGCAGATACATCCCAGTCACTTCAGCCATAACTCTGATTTCGAATGCGGCAATAACTATGAAATACATAATCATAGACAATCCCAGTATGTAAGCAATCCAGCTGCCCGTAATCTCACGGGTGAACTGGAAGACGGTTTTCTCCGGAAATCTGCGACACAGGGTAACCAGAATTATTCCCACACCTATGATAATGAATCCAGATAGGATAATGGAAATCCAGACATCCGGTGTTCCGACAGCTTTGCTGGTCGTTCGAGGTAGTGTCAATATCCCGGCACCAAGCATGTAATTGACAATAATTACAACGGCCTGTGTCGTGGTTAGCTTTCCTTGGGAGCCATTCACTTAGTTCACCTCCAGACCTTCAGTAGATGGAATTCCATTTATTTTTTCCGATCATCATCGATCGGATTAGTCATTTTGGGACGCATTCTCATCATATTTAGCGGTGCACGGATAACAAAATCCTTCCATTCATTCATGTGATAGGGAACGGCTGGTGCAACATAAGGTACGCCAAAGCTTGAGAGTCGTGCCAGATGTGTACACACAAGTAGAAAGAACATAACCACGCCAAACAATCCGAGTACGGCTGCGCTGAACATAGCGGCAAATCGTAGAATCCTTAGCGTTAATCCCGCACTATAGACCGGAATCGTAAAGGAAGAGATGGCTGTTACCGCAACGACAATAACCAGAAATTGGCTTATTATTCCCGCTTGCACGGCTGCTTGGCCAATAATCAGACCTCCTACGATACCCATCGCTGGCGCAATCGGTTTGGGCAAGCGTATCCCGGCCTCCCTCAAGATTTCAATTGAAAGCTCCATGATGAGTACCTCAATAATTGAGGGGAATGGCACTCCGGTACGCGTTTCAATAATCGTCAATACCAGCTTGGTTGGAATAAGACCCGGATGGAACGAGATAAACGAGATATAGAGCGCAGGAGCAAGCAATGCCAGCATCGCGGCCATAAAACGCAGCACTCGCAAAAATGTTCCAGGAATCCAGCGTTCATAATAGTCCTCTGGAGACTGAAGCAACATGCTAAAGGTCACCGGTACAATTAATACAAATGGCGTTCCATCCAACAAAATTGCCACTCGGCCTTCCAGAAGGGCACCCATCACTCGGTCAGGTCTTTCCGTATTCAGTACCTGCTGAAAAGGACTCAGCGTATTATCTTCGATGAGTTGTTCCACATAACCTGATTCGAGCATTGAATCCATATCCATCTCTTCGATTCGCTTGCATACTTCTGCAACGAGATTTGGATCGGCAATATCCTGAATATAGGCTATCGCCAAATCTTTTTTGATCCGTGAACCCACTTCATACTTCTTAATAAACAGGCTCTGATCACTTCCATAACGACGTAAAATGCCTGTATTATCGCTTAATTGCTCTGTAAAACCAATACGAGGCCCACGAAGCAGTCCCTCTGACAAGGGTTCATTCATACCTCTTGTTTTGATCTTATGAGCTCCAATTAATAAAGCACCTGGCAAACCATCAACCAGCAGTGCATTTTTCCCAAACAACACACCAACTGCGAGTTCTTGGAGGGACTTCGTCTCCTCAACCAGACTGACAGGAAGTAATTGATCTTGCAGATATGCCGACAGTAAGTGTGCGTTGTCTGGATGAAGGAAACCCTCCTGCTTAAGTAGAGGAACACCTTCGAACATCAACGGTGTAATCAAGTGATCATCAACTAAGTCTTGATCTACCAGGCCTTCGGTATAAATGACCGCAGCCCGTGTATTCGTTCCCCTAATAATAAATTCCCGAATATGCACGTCTGCATTGAGTCCAAAGCTTTCTTTCACACTCGTCAGATTTATGCTGTACTTTTCGGTTAATTTAATATTGGCATAGTGGCCTGTTTCGGTCCCTTCACCCTGCCCTTTGGCTGCTGGCGAGATATCCTTCGAGGATATGGACGATGGCTTCGAACGAGAGAAGCTTCCGCGCTTAATGGCAGCATTGATCCAGCGCATGCTCAATGTAATACCAATTGGAATGATGAAGACCAAGAATGCCTGAATCCATATGGACCAATCCGGCACGTAGGATACAATTGTTGACCACATGTTCCCACCCCAACATTTCTCTGCATGACATAGCTGCAGGTATTCCCAAGTATTGTGTCCCCGTTTGATCACAATAATTCCCGTTTTTTTGAGTACTGAACGACAAAAAAACGGTTCCTGTGAAAGGAACCGCTATTACTATATATTGTTATACGATTCTGGTCACATGCTCCGCTTTGGCATCCAACAAGTGAGCTGAAGCAGCAATTGCTGTAAAATCATTCAATGCGATCTCAATCTGCTTCTGGCTCTGCTCCACATATTCTTCTACTTTTTTGGTGCCACCTGTGATATTGCCAATTTCCTTGGTTATTCCAGTCACGCTATCTCGAATCTCATTAATCGAACTCTCCACCATTGCGGATAGTTTCTTAACTTCCTTGGCCACGATATCGAATCCTCGTCCGTATTCTCCTGCATGTGCAGCCTCAATGGCAGCATTCAACGCGAGCAGTTGCGTCTGAGACGAAATCTCGCGTATCGTTCGTACCACGCCCTGAATCGATCCGGCCTGTTCCTGCAAATGAGTCAGCGTTGCACGGTTAGAAGTTGACACCTCTGAGATATAGGAGATACTGGACATCAATTCCTGACTGCGTTCAATACCTACATCTGCCTGCCCATTCAGTTCATGAGACATCGTTTTCAGCTCATTCACTACGACA
Organism: Paenibacillus sp. FSL K6-1122; assembly: GCF_037977015.1. Taxonomy (NCBI): domain Bacteria; kingdom Bacillati; phylum Bacillota; class Bacilli; order Caryophanales; family Paenibacillaceae; genus Paenibacillus; species Paenibacillus sp. FSL K6-1122. The sequence goes on from NZ_CP150272.1 coordinate 6,208,340, forward strand.
GAAATGTTGTTCTGACGGTTGGTAATGTTGGTGGCGATTTTGGAGACACCCAGTATCTTCTGATTCGTCTCATCGTACACCGGCATATATGTCGCTTCAAGCCATACAGAATTCCCCTTTGCATCCTTGCGTTCAACCTTGTCCTGGAAGCTGACACCATTAAATATGCTATTCCAAAAAGCATCATATTCCGGAGTATTTGCAAATTGACCGAAGCACAGTTGCTGATGCTTCATGCCGTACATCTCATCTACCGTATATCCCATCGTCTGGGCAAAGACTTCATTCACGTAGGTTACCCGGCGATCCAGATCGAATCGAATGATAGCAAGACTTTTCTCCATCGCCTTGATGACCATTGCATCGGTGACAACATCTTTCTTTTCCATATCTAATATAGACACTTGATAACCCCCACAGTTCATTCCATAATAGACAGCCTTTAACTAGCAAAAAACAATCATAACAACATATGTATCCATCAGGTTCTAGATGGCTCTACTATGGATACCCGATTTGCAGCATTTTGGATCACCTGTTGTTATTTATTTTTATTGCAACCCTGTGAAGTCAAAATATATAGTTGTTCCTTCGTTTCAATGCTTCTTCAATATCCTGGATAAAAGGGTTCCATCAACATACTTTCGGAGCATATTCATCGTCCAGAAAAGAGACGTTATAACTTATCTTATCCGTAAAATATCTCTGTATCTACTAGTACGTATCGTAACATAAGGCAAAGAGGTATACACTTCTGTATTTGTAACGTATTTGTAACATAATTTCTGTTTTTTAATAACCGTTTAACCCCTATATACAAGAAAAACAGAACGATTTATCATGCGTCGTTCTGTTTCTTATCCAGTCTCATCTTTATTATTTTTTTCGTGGTGTCCAGCGCTTCGTTTCACTGTGATTTGGATACTGAATGCCCGCAGGATAAGAGATCAGCTCGATCAGCATCCCCCAAGGTGCTCTTCCATACACAAACTGATTGCCTTTCCCACCTTCAATATGACCGGTCAACGCCCCAGGCTCTGTTAGCAACACCCCGCCCGCTTCCTTGAAGTGTCGTGTAGCTTCTTGCATATCGTCCACATACAATGCCATATGCTGCAAACCATAATCCGATGCCCTAACTGGCTCTGATTGCGCTGTATTCGCGTACTGAAATAACTCTATACTAGCGCTCTCCCCGAGCGATAACATCCGAATATGAATAACCTTTGCTCCTGAACGCAGTCCTAATTTAAGCTCTGCCTCGGGTCCTTCCTGTGGGGGATCATCCGGCGTTATATGGTCATAGGCAAGTTGAGCTCCAAACGCCTGTTGTAGAAATAGTGTCGCCTGCTCCATGTCCGGTACAGTTATTCCAATATGGTCAATTCCTCTCGTAATCATGTTATCCCTTCTTTCCTTTATCCATTGAACTTGCTTGTACACAGCGACATCCGTACTTATATGATTTACACGAAAAGGGGTCCGCTTTAACATTGGTTGCTCGAACGACCTGTGTATAGAAACCGAAAAAAGAAGAGCGCATGATATCCATGGCTCTTCTTTTTTTGATGTTTTTAAGTTAGTTACAGGTTTACATACCGAGTGCTTAACCGGGGGCCTGAACTCATTTTAAAAATCGTGCACAGTGACACACAGCTGAATCGCAATGCCAAATGGGTCCCTTACAATACCGTATCCTGGGCTGAATTCATTTTGTTCATACGGTACCAGTATCTTCACGCCCTCATGTTGCATCAGAGAATGATACAGTTGATCGATGGTATCTTTATCCTTGGATTGAATACATAGTGACGTGCTGTTCCCCAGCTGCCATGCTCTCTCCGTGTCCATTGCTTCTTCCGCAATCATGACTTTGTTAACCCCAATCTCCAGCACCGAATGTGTAATATACTCATCTTGACCGGCAGGGTACTCGAAACCTGGGTTCATCTCCTTCATCTCTTTATAACTTTTCTTGAATATCACCTTGGCGCCCAGAAACTCCTCATAAAAAGCAATGGCTGCCGCCGCATCCCCGTTCATCGACAAAAATGGTATCACTTCAAAATTCATTATATTGCCTCCTTGTTCCTATTGGATTACACTTATCACTATAACAACGAAAGGTGCCAATCTATGGCACCATTAAGAGGGTTTGATATGAAAAAATCAGAACGTATGAACCAGATGCTACGCTTTATTAATCAAAAACAACAGTTCACCCTGCAAGATCTCATGCAGGAGTTCCAGATATCCAAACGAACCGCGTTAAGAGATATCGCTTCATTGGAAGAGTTAGGTGCGCCCATCTATGTCGAATATGGACGCTACGGCGGATATCGACTGCTGCAACAGATGCAGCTGCCTCCCATTTCGTTTAATACGGGGGAGCTTCATGCCCTTTATTTTGCGATGCAGGCTCTCCGCAGCTTCTCCAGCTTACCCTTTCAAGTCTCTTTCCGGACCATTCATGAGAAATTTATGAGCGCGTTATCCGACAAGCAACGACAGGATATTGAGAACATTCAACACCGGGTTTACTTCCAACATACCGAGCAGATCCGCGACAGTGCACATTTGGAGTTTCTGTTGATGGCTGCTGTTCAGAATATAGTGATCCAGATTACGTACGCTAATCAGCGTAGATCCTCTGATCAAAGGCCATCTTCTGCAAACACCAATATCCGCACCATTCAACCCATCGCGCTCTATGCCAGGAAAGGTTATTGGTATTGCCAGGCCTATGATCTGCAAAAACAAGCTTATCGTGTATTCCGCTGCGACCGCATCATTTCAGCCGAAACAACGGAGATTGAACCTTTAACTCATGTAAAGGAACTCTATTCACAGGATGCCCAATCCCTATGGAAACCATCGGAACAAGCAATTCCATTCAAATGCCTGATTGACGAAGCCGGGATGGAGCTATTCCAGCAAGAACATTTCCCATCTATGCAGATCATCGAGAAGATGGGACACATGTATCTTGTCGGTTCGTACGAACCTCACGAGCTTGATTTCATAGTGAGATATCTTGCAGGCTATGGTAAATCGATTAAGATTATGGAGCCCATCATCTTACAGAGAGCATTAAGGCAGTACTATCTGGACTTGTTGGATCATGTATAAAGATCATAATTCTATAGCCATTTTACTTTACATGCCTTTTAGCTCTGCTCCTGGCTAACTTTTAAACTTTTTTTATTGCCAATAGCAACTTGAACGATAATCTGCAACACGATGATGATAGCCAAACCATAAAATGCTTGCACAAAGCTGCCTGTTAGATCGCGGAGCCAACCAATCGCCAGCGGCCCAAGTGCTCCAAGAATGTAACCCCCAGATTGAGTCATAGCGGACCAGCTACTCGCTTCCTGAGCATTGTTTGTCTCATCAATCGGCAACATGAGTGCAATTGGGAACAGTCCACCTGCACCAATACCGAGCGGGATCGCCGCGAGCCACGGACTGACAGAGAGATTCAGCATCAGGACACCTGTTAACTCCAACATCGCACATCCAACAAGCCAGAAGACACGCCTTTGGTATCGGTGTACAAGCATGGGAATGAATAACGTTGAGGGCAGTGATATCAATGTAAATAACGTTTGGATGTTGCCAGCAGTCTCTTGGCTATATCCATGGCTCTGAATGGCTGGCGCAAGCCAGGCGGTTAATGAATAGAAGATCGCGGCCATCAGTCCGAAGAACAGTGTCAGCACCCATGCACGCCTGTTCTTCACCGGAAGTGGTGCATGAATGACAGCCGAAGTTTGTCCGGATTGTCTCTCTGTACGCGCAGACCAAGCTAATTTTAACCAGATCGGCAATGCAATGGCTGCGAGTAATGCCCATGTAGCCAAAGAACCTCTCCAAGATCCACCCAACGTCTGCTGAAGCGGAACCGATAATCCCACACTAATGCTTGCCCCCATCACCATTGCTGTAGAGTAGATGCCGACCATGGCTGCCACTCGGTTAGGAAAATACTGCTTTATGAAGCTTGACAACAGTGGCCCTGCCAATGCAATCCCTACACCTGACAGAAAAGAAGTGAACATCATCAACGGAGTTGCGCCTACGAACAATCGTAAACCCGTACCTATCCCGATGAGGATTAAAGCCAGCACAATGGCTCCTTCATTCCCCCACCTTCTACTTAGTCTTACAGAGAATGGAGCGAATATGCCCATACATAATACCGGTAGTGTAGTTAACAGACTGGCGGTCATGCCGCTCAAACCCAGATCATTCTGTATGGTACTCATCAGAGGAGAAATGGAAGTAATCGGTGGTCTTAAGTTCAGTGAAGCCAGAATAAGCGCCAATACAATATAAAAAAGTTTCATTATGAATCACCTCATGGGAGTAGTCTCGTTGCCTTCACCAAAGATCCTATTCTTTAATGACAAGATCTTCGGGTGGTGCACGAATTAAGTATAGGATCATTATAATGATTGAACAATACTATTGTTTCTATTAAAATGATTACTAAAACCAATGATTAGAGGTGAATTCATGGAGATTCGTCAAATGGAAAACTTTATTACGGTGTGTGAGGAGCTTCATTTTACACGGGCAGCTGAGAAACTTGGCATATCTCAACCTACGTTGAGTCAACAAATACGTGGGTTGGAAGATGAACTTGGTGTTCCTTTGTTTGACCGCGTCGGCAAAAAGATTGTGATGACCCAGGCAGGCACTCTGTTTCTGGAGCACTGTGTACAGATGATCCGGCATTTACAGAATACCCAGGATGCGCTTGCTGAATTTCGGAATGATCAGCGGGGACGATTGGTTATTGGTGTTCTTCCATCCGATTTGGATTACCGTATCACTCCGCTGCTCGTTGATTTTCATGCCCGATTCCCCAAGGTGCAATTGAAGGTTATCTCGTCGATCTATGTCGTAAATCAAGTGTTGGAAAATGAAGTCGACATCGGCATCGAGATCACGTCTGCCCCTGATAGCCGACTTATGCGCATTCCTTTGTGCAGTGAAGAATATGTACTCGTCGTATCCGAGAATCATGATTGGGCTGAACGAAGCACAATTGAAATTCAGGAGTTACGTGATATCCAAACGGTGATGTTCCCCGAAGGATTTACAGGCAGAGAATTGGTCGATGGCTATTGCCGTAAATATGGATTTAGCCTAAATACCATCATGGAGACCAGTTCGGCAACCTCCATCATTAGCCTGGTCAAAGCCAACGTCGGAGGAACACTGCTGCCTTACCCTCTGATCAAAGCCATGAATGAGCCCACGCTACGTTGCATCCGAATTACAGACGATCCGCCATACCGGCACTTTGAGATCATCCATCGGTCCGACCGTTACCTGACGCAATCGGCCAAGGCATTTATTGAGAAAACAATCGAGTATTTCAATCAAAGGTGAGATTAAAAGGAGGATGTTGAAATGATAATAAGAGAAGTTGGTTTGTTGACACATCAGGTCGAGGCCATAAAAGAGTTTTACGGTACACTAATGGAATTGAATCTTGTGGAGGATAATGCAACATGCGTTTCATTCCGTGCGGGGAACTCGGTCCTATCTTTCAAGAAGGCACCAGAACAAGAGAAGCCCTACTATCATGTAGCATTTACGATTCCAACGAATAAACTTGCTGATGCAAAAAGATGGGCTCAAGACCGTAACATTTCATTGCTATCCAAAGATGGACAAGATGAATTTTATTTCCCCTACTGGGATGCAACAGCCTTCTATTTTTATGATCCAAGCGGCAACTTGATGGAATTTATCGCTCACCATTCACTCGATAACGCAGTCGATGAAGCTTTTGAAGTGAAGCATCTGTTATGTATTAGTGAAATCGGTCTGCCCGTCGATGATGTTCCTGAGATGATGAACACATTGAATAAGCATTATCAACTTGAACCATTTGCCGGAGACGGAAAACAATTCTCCCCCACGGGTGATGCAGAAGGCATGTTTATTGTCATTGATAAACAGAAGCCTTGGTTCCCAGACGGGCGTATGCCTGGTGTATTTGCCACGGAGGTAAAAGTTGAAACTGGGCAGCCCGGTAGTCTGCGTATACAGGACGATATGTACTCGATTGAATCGATATGATGTAAGAACGTACTGAATGAAAACCTATAGAGGGACTTCCGGCTTAATACTTACCAAAACCATCCTCACACGTGATATTCGATTTAAGAATTTCGTACAGATTTTGTTTGGAATTCTCTAATTTATTTTGTATTTCTTCAATTTCTGATATTTTCGCTTGGATAATGCTTGCTTGATCATTACTTGAAAACCCATGTTTAGAGATCATAGATTGGATCTCATGGATCGTAAAACCAACAGCTAAACATTGTTTGACCACTTCCAGATGCTGAATAATGCTCTGCGCATATATTCGATAGTTATTATGATCTCTCAGCATATGTTCATCCGGGATAATACCTATTTTCTCGTAGTAACGAATCGTGGATATCGGAAGGTTTACATGGTTCGCTACTTCACTAATCTTCATATGTATTTCCCCCGTTTCTTCTTCTTGCTATAAAGTATACTTCATAGTTTACAATCCTCATAGTGAGACAGATGGAGATATAATTTATACCCTACTCTCACCAATATAGATATGAGGAGAGATTTCAATATGAACACAATTACTGGTCAATTCAACAAAACAAATGATTTTGATAACATCGTTTTGGAGCGCCATTCCGTTAAAGCCTACGACCCTGAAGTGAAGATCAGCCGCGAGGAGATGACCGAAATACTGGCGAAAGCTTCACGTGCCCCTTCGGCCATTAACATGCAACCTTGGCGTTTTCTTGTTATCGACAGTGCTGAAGGCAAAGAGAAGCTTGCACCACTGGCCTCTTTTAACCAGACACAGGCACTAACGTCTTCCGCTGTCATTGCCGTGTTTTACGATGCCAACAACGTTGAATACATGGAAGAGATTTTCAGCAAATCAGTGGAACTTGGGTACATGCCCCAAGACATCATGGATATGCAGATGCAGCAGGTAAAACCTTATTATGCGAACATAAACGCATCCGAATTGCGTGACATGAACCTCATTGACTCAGGCCTCATATCCATGCAACTCATGCTCGTTGCCCGTGCCCATGGTTATGATACCAACCCTATGGCCGGTTATGACAAAGGTCAAATCGCCGAAGCGTTCGGCATGGATAAAGAACGGTTCCAGCCCGTGATGTTGATCTCCATAGGTAAAGCAGCCAAAGATGGCTATCCTTCCTATCGTCTCCCGGTTGAAACGATTACAACTTGGGCATAATCAACAGCTACTCTCAAGACTAAAATGACTATGGATGATGCTAACATTAATTATACGTTCATAAACAAAGGGTCCTGATGACAACTGTCATCAGGACCCTTTGTTACATAACTTAAATACTTTTGTCAGGTGATAAAAAAGTCGTGAAACCACCACAAATTTTCATTACCACTTCCTCAATATACCGAATGTCGCATATAACGTGCTTAAATGATCCATTTTCACCCAAGCCGTGTAAAGGATTAGAAAATAATATCAATAGCCTCTAGCTCATCTTGCTCCTGTTCGGATTGCCCGTTCAGGGAAATATCCTTGAGCAGCACCGAAGGCTGTTCGCCAATTTGGGTGATGATCACGAGCAGGTCCTGAGCGAAATTGTCGATCAGATTGCGCGTAAACAACTTCGTTGCATATTCAAACTGCCCGTTCATTCCCTCATCCAGCAACGAAATGACCAAGGTAAGGTCAAATTGGGAAACCGCATGCGTTTCCGGATAAGATTCGATCTGGATATCCCCGAAGTTTTGAACGTTATCTTCCTTCGTTTCCAGCGCAAACATGACATCAAATACAGGATTGCGGCTTTGATCTCGCGGCACCTGCAGCTTTTTCACAAGCTCTTCAAACGGATAATCCTGGTGGTCGTAGGCCCCCAGCATCGTTTCTTTGACTTCGTTCAAGTAAACAAGGAACGTCTTCTCCCCGGATGGATAATGACGAATCGCCAACGTGTTGACAAACATTCCGATGAGCGGCTCCAGGTCGGCATGTGTGCGGCCTGAAACCGGTGTGCCTACAATGAAGTCTTCTTGTCCCGAGTACTTGCTGAGCAGGATTGAATAGGCCGCCGATAACACCATATATAGGGTAGCACCGTTCTCATCGGCAATGCGCTGCAAGTTGTCAGTCATCTGCTTGTCGATACTGAAAGGCAGCACATCTCCCTCAAAGCTGCGAGCGGCAGGTCTGACAAAGTCCGTAGGTAGCTCAAGCGTTGGCAGTTCACCTTCCAGCATGTCCAGCCAGTAGGCTTCCTGGCGTTTCAGCCGTTCTTTTACAGGTTCTGACTGCTGCCAAGTGGCAAATTCCTTGTATTGAATCCGAAGCGGTTCCAGCGTCTCACCGTTATACAGGCGTAGCAGCTCTTCGATGAAGATACCCATCGACATGCCATCCGTGACGATATGATGAATGTCCAGCATAAGCAGATGACGTTCCGCTTCCCATTCAACTAAGCCCACACGCAGCAGCGGCGGCTGCTCCAAATCAAAGACACGTACAAAGGCATCCGCAATGCTTTTCGTTTCACTTTCCGTCGCCTTTGTATACTCGACGGCAAACTCCAAGTCCGAATAAATCCGTTGTACCGGTTCGCCGTCGACCATTTCGAAGCCGGTTCGCAAAACTTCGTGACGAGCGATTAATCCTTTGAGCGCCGCCTCGAATTGATTCCGCTCCAAGCGCCCGACCAGAACCGTCATGCCGGACATGTTGTAACTAAGCTCGGCCCCTTCCATCTGCTGCTGGATATACAGCCGCTTTTGCACAGAGGAAAGCGGATAATACTCCCTTTTATCCAGAACCGGAATGGAAAGAAACTCCTGCTGCTCCAATCGGCTAATCACTTCAGCCATCGCTTCAATAGTCGAGTACCGGAATACATCGCGCAGTGGCAGGTCCACGTGCAGCTCCTTGTGCACCTTGCTGACCAGCGTCGTCGCACGCAGCGAGTGACCGCCGAGGTCGAAGAAGTTGTCCGTCACACCAATCGTAACTGACCCAAGCACGTCCTGCCAGATGGAGACCAGTTTCGTCTCCAGATCGGTGCGCGGCGCCACGTATTCGCGCCCTGCACTTGCTCCCTCTTCCGGCGCCGGCAGCGCTTTCCGGTCGATTTTCCCGTTTGGTGTCAGAGGTAAATGCTCCAGCTCCACAAAGTACGACGGGATCATGTAACCTGGCAGCTCGCTGGAGATCGCTCGTTTCAGGTCGGCCGCCGTCAGTTCGATATCCGTTGTGTAGTAGGCGCACAGCGCCTTTTGACCGTTCCCATCACTTCGAACCAGCACCACCGCTTCGCGTATACCTACCACCCGCAGCAGCTGCGACTCTATCTCACCCGTTTCGATCCGGTAGCCCCGGATTTTGGCTTGATTGTCGATCCGGCCGATGAAATCCACGTTTCCGTCCTCCATCCACCTCGCCAAATCTCCCGTGCGATATAACCGCTCACCCGCGGTGAAAGGGCTGTCTACAAACTTCTCTTCCGTCAGCTCTGGACGGTTCAAGTACCCACGTGCTACGCCAACGCCGCCGATGACCAGCTCGCCCAGCACACCGACGGGTACGGGATTCAGATGTGCATCCACGATGTAAAACTTCGCATTCAACCACGCTTTGCCAATCGGCACATGGCCTGTCTGCGGCAGTTTCGCCAATTCTTCGTCATAGAAACTGGAGTCGATTGCCGCTTCCGTCACACCATAGGCGTTAATGATGCGGAACGACGAGCCAAACCGCTCCTGCAAGGTACGGTAATCCGCTACACTGCAGCTGTCCGAGCTTGTGATCAACAGCTCCATACCGCTTAACTTTAGCCCCTGCTCATGCACGTATTCCATAAACGGCACGATCAGTGCTGGTGTTGATTCAAAGATCGTCACTTGCTCCTGCTCTATCCAGTGGTGCAGACGAGACGGATCAATCCGGTCGTCCTTCGGTACAATGACCATGGTGCCTCCGTTATACAACGTGCGTGCGATATCGCCCACGAAAACATCAAATGAGAAGCTTGCGAGTTGCAGCAGTCGCACCGGGAACTGATCCAACCGGTATTCCCGTCGGTAGCCCGCTGCCGTGTTCACTAGGCTGCGATGCTCGATCATCACGCCTTTTGGCTTGCCCGTCGTTCCCGACGTGTAGATGACGTACGCCAGATCCTCCGGACGGGCTTCATGGAAGCTGTCCATACCGACAACATCAACATCATTTGGATGACTCTCGCCATCACCGTTCACAGCCCCCGTTAGCTTGCCGTTGACTCGATCGGGAGCACTGTTGGAGCCTTGGCCAAAGTCCATTGGCACATTGCTTCGTTCCTCGCTGTATGACGTTTCGTCGTCAAGATACAGCACCGTCGCCAGTGCCAGTTCCTCTTCACCGAGCCAGGCTTCGGCACGCTCTCGCAGCGGCGTTTGCGTCAGCAGCACCTTCGCTCCGCTGTCTTCGAGCATAAACCGCACACGGTCTGCCGGATAATCCGGGTCAAGCGGCACATACGCCCCTCCCGCTTTCCAGACGGCCATCACGGCCACCAGCAAATCGACCGAACGCTCGGCGAGAATGCCAACAATCTCCTCCCGACCGATGCCGCTTGCGCGCAGCGTGGCCGACAGACGGTTCGCCCGCTCGTTCAGCTCCACATACGTCAGCCGATCGTTTTCGTAAACGACAGCTTCAGCTTCGGGCGTGTGTTCCGCCTGTTCCTCGAACAGTCGATGGAACGCTGCCATAGGAGCCTGTTCCGGTTGCGCAGGGTTAAACGCGCCGACAATCTGCTCTTTTTCCTCTGCCGTTAACAAGTTCAGCTCGGCAATAGTCGCCGACGGGTTGCAGAGAATGGATTCAAGCAGCTGCAAGTAGTGAACAGCCAATTTCTCCACCGTTTCGGTTTTGTATAGAGCTGTGGCGTATTCAAACAGATATTCCAAGCCGTCCTCAATCTCGGTGACGTCCAAGCTGAGATCGAATTTGGAAACAATTTCTTCGCTGGCATACGTCGACAGATGCAGTCCCGGAAGCTGAATTTCCACATTTTCTGTATTCTGCAAAGCAAACATCGTATCAAACAGTGGATGACGGCGTAGATCACGAGCCACGTTTACCTTATCCACCAGTTCCTCAAACGGATAATTCTGATGTTCAAAAGCACCAAGCGTTGTCTCCTTGATTTCCTTCAAGTAGTCAAGGAACGTTTTACCGGCAGCCGGGTAACTGCGGATGGCCAATGTATTAACGAACATCCCGATCAGCGGTTGAACGTCACTGTGATTTCTGCCCGCAATCGGCGTACCAACCACCACGTCTTCCTGACCTGAATATTTATGCAGAAGCACGTTATACGCCGCAAGCAGAACCATGTAAAGCGTTGCGCCGTTTTCAGCTGCAAGCCGTTTCAGACCTTCGCTTTTCTCAATATTCATAAACAATTGCAGCGTGCGGCCCTCATAGCTCTGCATAGCAGGGCGCGGATAGTCCGTCGGCATTTCCAGAACTGGCAGTTCTCCGCGGAACATGTCAATCCAGTAGGCTTCCTGCTTGGCAAGCTGCGTTTTCTGCTCGTCCGATTGCTGCCATACTGCATAATCTTTGTACTGAATGCGGAGTGGCTTGAGCGGCTCCCCGCTGTACAAGTGCACAAACTCTTCGATCAGTACGTCCATTGAAACGCCGTCCGATACGATATGATGTGTATCGAACATCAGGATGTGCCGGTCCGGCGCGAGTTCGGCAATGCCCACCCGCAGAAGTGGCGGCTTCGCTAGATCAAACGCACGAACAAATTGGCGCACCGTTTCTTCCGCCTGCTCCCCGCTGATCTGCACATATTCCACCTGGAAGGTGACTTCTTCGTAAATCCGCTGAACCGCTTCGCCTTCAACCATCTCAAAGCTGGTACGCAGCGTTTCATGACGAGCTACAAGCCCGCGGAACGCTTCTTCAAACCGCTGCCGGTTGAGTTGCCCTTCGAGCAGCATAGCTCCCGGTATATTGTAGCTCAGCTCGCCTCCTTCCAGCTGGTTCAAGATATAGAGACGTTTCTGCGCAGAAGAGAGCGGATAATACTCGCTAGGTTCCGCAGCCGGAATAGCCATAAACGAGCCGATCTCCAAATGCTCCATAGCCACAGCCATTTCCTCAACTGTCGAGTAGCGGAATACGTCGCGAAGCGGGAATTGGGCGCCCAGCTCCTTATGCATTTTGCTGACAAGTGTTGTCGCCCGCAGGGAGTGTCCTCCGAGGTCGAAGAAGTTGTCCGTTACGCCTACCGCCTTATCCCGAACTAGTACCTCCTGCCAAATGGCGGCCAGCTTCGCCTCCATTTCGGTGCGCGGCGCCACGTATTCGCGGCCTCCGCCTGCTCCCCCTTCCGGCGCTGGCAGCGCCTTCCGGTCAATTTTCCCATTTGGCGTTAGAGGCAATTGCTCCAGTTCGACGAAATACGATGGAATCATGTATCCCGGTAGCTCGCTGGAGATCGCCCGTTTCAAATCTGCCGCCGTCAAGCCTTCTTCCACTGTATAATAAGCGCACAACGCTTTCTGCCCTTCTTGATCTTCCCTGACAACAACGACCGCTTCCTTCACGCTATCTACACTCAGCAGCTTTGCTTCGACTTCGCCCGTCTCGATCCGGTAACCCCGGATTTTTGCCTGGTTATCGATCCGGCCGATGAAGTCCACGTTGCCGTCCTCCATCCACCGCGCCAAGTCTCCTGTGCGATACAGTCGCTCACCCGCGGTGAAAGGACTGTCTACAAACTTCTCTTCCGTCAGCTCTGGACGGTTCAAGTACCCGCGCGCCACACTGACTCCGCCGATAACCAATTCGCCCAGCACGCCGACTGGCACCGGGTTCAGATGTGCATCCACGATGTAAAACTTCGCATTCAACCACGCTTTGCCAATCGGCACATGGCCTGTCTGCGGCAGTTTCGCCAACTGCTCGTCATAGAAACTGGAGTCAATTGCCGCTTCCGTCACACCGTAGGCGTTGATGATGCGGAACAACGAGCCAAACCGTTCCTGTAAGGTTCGGTATTCCGCCACACTGCAACTGTCTGAGCTTGTAATCAACAGCTCCATACTGCTTAACTCTAGCCCCTGCTCATGCACGTATTCCATGAACGGCACGATCAGTGCTGGTGTTGATTCAAAGATCGTCACTTGCTCCCGCTCTAACCAGTAGTGCAGACGAGACGGATCAATCCGATCGTCCTTCGGTACAATGACCATCGTGCCGCCGTTGTACAACGTCCGCGCGATATCGCCCACGAATACGTCGAACGAGAAGCTGGCGAGCTGCAACAGCCTTACCGGAAACTGATCCATCCGGTATTCCCGTCGGTAACCCGCTGCCGTGTTCACTAGACTGCGGTGCTCGATCATCACGCCTTTTGGCTTGCCCGTCGTTCCCGACGTGTAGATGACATACGCCAAGTCCTCAGGACGGGCTTCATGGAAGCTGCCCATACCGACAACATCAACATCATTTGGATGGCTCTCATTACGGTCGTTCACAGCACCCGTCAGCTCGCTGGAGATCAGACCTGAAACCATGCTGGAGCCTTGGCCGAAGTCCATTGGTGCATTCGCTCGGTCTTCGCTGTATGACGTTTCGTCATCGAGATACATCACCTTCTCCAGTGCTAGTTCCTCTTCGCCGAGCCAGGATTCGGCACGCTCTCGCAGCAGCGTTTGTGTCAGCAGTACCTTCGCTCCGCTGTCTTCCAGCATGAACCGCACGCGGTCCGCCGGATAATCCGGGTCAAGCGGTACATACGCCCCGCCCGCTTTCCAGACGGCCATCACGGCCACCAGCAAATCGACCGAACGCTCGGCGAGAATGCCAACGATGGTCTCCCGGCCTATTCCGCTTGCACGTAGCGTGGTCGACAGGCGGTTCGCCCGCTCGTTCAGCTCCGCATACGTCAGCCGATCCTTCTCGTATACGATGGCCTCCGCTTCCGGCGTGCGTTCCGCCTGTTCCTCGAACAGTCGATGGAACGCTGCCACAGGAGCCACTTCCGGCTGCACCGGATTAAACACGCCGATAATTTCTTCTTTTTCCGCCGCCGTCAAAAGCTCTAACTCATGTACACGAACATTCGGATTAGCCGCAACCTGCTCCAATGCACGGGCAAAATGACCGTGGATCTGCCTGATGTCTTGCTCTCTGAATGTCAGTGCATTGTACGTAAACCGCAGCAAAATATGCTCTTCCGGAATGACGGTAATGTCCAGATCGTAGTTCGTTTGTTCCGGCGATTGGATATTAGCGATTTTCAGCGCTTCTTGTCCTCCGCCGACAACCTGCTCAATCTGTTCTTCCATCGGATAATTTTCAAAGACCATAATATGGTTGATCAAGTCGCGCTTTTGCTCGCTCAGCGACTGAATTTCGAAGAGCGGGAACGTTTCGTAAGCTCCCGATGTCAGCGCTTGATCCTGGGTTTTTCTCAAAATATCGGCTACCGTCTCCTCGGCTTTGCCTTGAATACGGACGGGGATCGTATTAATAAACAGACCGATCATGCTTTCGATACCCGGAATCTCCGCTGGACGCCCGGATACGACGGAGCCAAATACAACATCATCGCTGTTGTTGTATACCTGCAGAACCAGTCCCCATACGGTCTGCATGAATGTATTAAGCGTCACCTGATGCTGGCGCGCCACCCGCTCGATTTGCCCAGTCAGTTCCTTGCTGAGTTCCACATCGATTTCAGCCATTTCAAAAGTATGCTGTTTCAGCTGCGTTCTCTCCTGCGGCAGCTTGGTCTGCTGATCGTAACCCGCCAAATACTCCGACCAGTAACCCGAAGCTTTCGCTACATCTTGAGCTTCCAGCCATTCGATATATCGGGAGTACGAGGTAACCGGAGGAAGCTCCAGCGTCCGCTGCTCCTGGAACGCGAAGTAGGTGTCGAACACTTCCTTGATCATTAAGGACATGCACCAGCCGTCCAACAAAATGTGATGGTGACTCCAGATCACTTGGTAGGACTCGTCGCCCGTACGCAAAACTGTAACGCGCATCAGAGAGCCTTGAGCCAAATCGAACTTGTTCGCTTTATCCGCGCTGACAAAATCGGCTATCGTCTTCTCCGGGTCTTCATCGCTTACTAAGCGAATATCTTCGAAGTATACTTCACATTTCCGCTCGCGGAATACCACTTGAATCGGCTCGTCTCTCCAGCCGGTAATAAAGTTCGTCCGCAGCGCCTCATTTCGCTGTACCAGCGTATCCAATCCGCGGGTGAAGGCTTCCACATTCAGGCTTCCATACAGATCGAAGGTCACCTGTTCGAAGTAGGCTTCCGAATCGGCATCCAGCAAGCTGTGGAACAACATCCCTTTTTGCAGCGGGGTCAGGGTGTATACATTCTCCAGTTCGCCGAGTGCCGCCGTATGTTCGGACAGTCGCTCCAGTTCCTCCACCGTCACATCTGGAAGCAGTACGTCACTAGGCGTAAGTTCCGGCCGCTCTTTCGATACGCAATGGCTGATGACTTCACGCAAACTCGATTGAAGCAGGGTGCCCAAGTGTTCAACCGTCTCCCGTTGATACTGGGTTTCCCCATAACGGATCGTGAGTTCCAACATGCCTTCCGACACCATACCGTTGATATCGAGGACATAATTCATCACAGCATTCGGGCTTGAATCGGAGCCCGAACTGAACGGAGACGGCTGCGAGCCGCTGCTTTCGTAATCCTGGTCAAACTGACCCAGATAGTTAAAACTGATCTCCGGCTCCAAAACGAAGCGCTCTCCGTCACGCGGCGCCGACAAATAACGCTGAATGCCGTAGCCGATTCCTTTGTTCGGAATGCGGCGCAAGTTTTCTTTCACCTGTTTCACCTGATGACCGAGTGCCTGAGCGTGACCCGGCTCCAGAACAACAGGGAATTGGCTTGTGAACCAGCCTACCGTGCGTGTAATGTCCACATCTGGCAAAAGTTCTTCCCGGCCGTGGCCTTCAAGATTCACCAGCACGCGTTCTTGACCGCTCCAAGCTTGTACTGAGAGGCCCAGCGCAGCAAGCAGCAAATCGTTCATTTCTGTATGGTAAGCACGGTGTGCCTGCTTCAGCAGCTGTTCGGTTTCCTCCGCCGTCCAGCGGACAGTCACGATCCCGCTGTCCTTCAGCTTGGATCTGCCTTGTTCAAAATCTTTCGGAAGCGGCTCATAGGTCAATTGCTCGATATGCTGCCAATACGCTCTCTCACTTTCCATCGCCGGACCGTTCGCATAATCAGCGAGCTGTTTCGCCCACGTTTGGAATGAATCCGTTTTGAGCGGCAGACGGATCAGCTGCCCTTGTAGCGCCTGCTCATAGCCGGCAGCAAAATCCTCAAGCAGAATCCGCCAGGATACGCCGTCTACGACCAAGTGGTGGATCGCGATCAGCAGATGATCTCCATCCGCACAGCGGAACAAGCCGAGCTTCAGCAAAGGCCCTACCTGCAGGTCAATGCTGCGCTGAAGCTCGTTCGCCTTGGCTTCGATCGCCTGCGCGCAGTCCGTCATTCCGCGGAAATCGATCACTTCTAGGCTGTAGAGCTCGCCGTCACTTTCCTCGATGGCCCGGTTCCATGCCGCATACCCGCTCTCGGTCCGGCTGAAGACGAGGCGCAGCGCATCGTGATGCTCGGCCAGCTTCCGCACGGCCTGACGAAGCGCCGCTTCGTCATAGCCTTCCTCCCGGTACAGCATCACCGCCTGGTTAAAGTGGTGCAGCTCGGCGAACGACTGCTCGAAGAACCAGCGCTGAATCGGCGTCAGCCCCGTCTCTCCCGTAGCTGCCCCCTGATCGGCGCGTCTTAAGACCGACTGGAGATACGGGCTTAATTCCGCTACGGTCGGATATTTGAACAAATGCTTAATTTCCAGCTTGTATCCGGCCTGATATAGCCTGGACGACACCTGGATCGATTTAATTGAATCCCCGCCGAGCTCGAAGAAATTGTCCATCACGCCGATCGGACGACCCGTTCCCAGCACTTTTTGCCACACCGCAACCAACGTCTGCTCCGCCGCCGTCCGGGGCGCCACGTATTCCGTTCCAACGAGCATACTGCTTTCCGGTGCTGGCAGCGCCTTGCGGTCGAGCTTCCCGCTGTGTGTGAGGGGCATCCGCTCCAGCTGCACGAAGTAGGACGGAATCATGTACGCAGGCAGATCCTCCGCCAGCGCGCTTCGCAGCTCGCTCGCCGCAAGCGGCTTGTCCGCCACGAAGTACGCGCAGAGCTGCTTCTGACCGGCTTCGTCCTCTCTGGCGATGACAACCCCCTCTTGTACGGACGCCGCTTTCAGGACCTGCGCCTCCACCTCGCCGAGTTCGATCCGGTACCCGCGGATTTTCACCTGATGGTCGATCCGGCCCATATACTCGATGTTGCCGTCCGGCAGCCATCTGGCCAGATCGCCCGTCCGGTACATCCGCCCGCCCGGCGCGAACGGACACTCTACGAATTTCTCCGCGGTCAGCTCGGGACGGTTCAAGTAGCCTCTAGCCAGACCTTCGCCCGCGATGCACAACTCGCCCGGCACGCCGATCGGCTGCAGCGCTGTCGTCCCTTCCTTGACAATATGCAGCCGGATGTTCGAGATCGGCTTGCCGATCGGCACCGATACATACGCCTCTTCCGGTCCGCAATCGTAGTACGAGACATCAACCGTCGCTTCCGTAGGCCCATAAAGGTTGATCAGCTGCGCTTGATTCACGGATGACGAAATCCACTGCCAGAACCGGCTCACATGCGACGTCGCCAGCGCTTCCCCGCTTGCAAACACCCGTTTCAGCGAAGACAGCTTGTTACCCAGATCTTCGCTCGGCTGACGCTCGACATATTCGAGGAAGGCGTGCAGCATCGACGGCACGAAGTGCATCGTGGTGACGGCTTGCCGTTCGATCGTATCCAGAATCGTCTCGGGATTCTTCTCTCCGCCCGGCGGCAGCAAGCAAACTTTGGCCCCCGTCCAAGCCCACCAAAACAGCTCCCACACGGAAACGTCGAAGGTGATCGCCGTCTTTTGCAGAATCGTATCCCTGGAGTCGATCGGGTATGCATTCTGCATCCACAGCAGCCGATTGATCACCGGACGGTGCTCCACCATGACGCCTTTGGGCTTGCCTGTCGAGCCCGATGTGTAAATGACGTAGGCCAGATGCTCAGGTCCGCTGGCCAGCTCCAGATTCGAGCCGTCTTCGTCATACGCGGATGGATCGTTCAGATCGACGAGCGATAGATCACCAAGTGGCTCGGTCCCAGCAAATGACGCGCTTTCCCGCAAATGGCTTTGAATCAGCAGCAGCCTAGCGCACGAATCTTCGAGCATGTAGCGGATACGCTCCTGCGGGAATTGCGGGTCGATCGGCACGTAGGCGCCCCCGGCCTTCAAGATTGCATAGATGCCGACAATCATCTCCAGCGAGCGCTCGGCCATGATCGCGATCGGCTGATCGGCCTGCGCGCCAGAGGCACGCAAGGATCGCGCCAGCCGGTTCGCCCGCTCGTTCAACTCCCGGTAAGTCAGGCGGCTGTCCTCATAGACAACGGCCACCTGCTCCGGCGTTCGCTCTGCTTGCTCCTCGAACAGCTCGTGGATTGTTCTCTCTCTCCACGACTCATCCGCTTCCAAGCTTGGACCCTCTGAGGCGGATTGCTTCGCCAGAGCCGAAGACGACACGGCAAACCCGACCAGCAAATCATGCTTTTCGCTGTCCTTCAAGATGTTCAAATCCGAGATCCTCGCACCCGGCTGAGCTAGGATCGATGCCAAAAGCTGCTCGTAATGACCCGCCAGCCGTACCATCGTTTCCTGTCTAAACAACGAGGTAGCGTACTCGATCTTGCAAACTAGCTCGTTACCCTCTTCCACGATATCCAGGCTAAGATCAAACTTTGCTCTCTTTTCCTCGATGTCAAACAGCGACCATTGCAAGCCTTCCAGGGCTAAATCCAGGCTTTCGTGCTTTTGCAAAGAAAACATGGTGTCAAACAGCGGATTCCGGCTTAAATTCCGGCTCACCTGAAGAGCTTCTACCAGCTCCTCGAACGGATAGTCCTGGTGCTCGTAGGCTCCAAGCGTCGTTTCCTTCACATCCTGCAAGTAATCCAGGAACGTCTGCTCTGCCGTCGGACCCAAGCGAAGGGCCAGCGTATTTACAAACATGCCGATAATCGGTTGCAGGTCGGCGTGAGAACGAGCGGCAATCGGAGTGCCGACTACGATATCTTCCTGTCCCGCGTATTTATGAAGCAATACGGAGTATGCAGCCAGCAGAAGCATGTACAGCGTCGCCCCCGAATCTCCGGCAAGCCGTTTTAGAGCTTCGCTTTTCTCCGCATCCAGCGCAAACGTGAGCGTTTGACCGTCAAACTGCCGGACGGCTGGGCGGGAGTAGTCAAGAGGCAGCTCAAGAACCGGAAGCTCGGAGCTGAATACCCCGCGCCAGTATTCCTCCTGCCGTTTGATACGCTGACATTGCTCGTCGGATTGCTGCCAAACGGCGTAATCCTTGTATTGAATCCGTAGCTCCGGCAATTCTTCCCCATTGTAAAGCCCCACAAATTCGCGTAGCAGCACATCCATGGAAAGACCGTCCGAACCAATATGATGCATATCCAGCGCCAGCAGGAATTTCTCTTTCTCAAGTATGATCAGCAGGGCGCGCAGCAAAGGCGGCTGGGTCAAGTCAAAAGGCTGAATGAAACCTTCCAGAATGGCCGCGACCTGATCTTTGCTTGCTTGAAGCTTCTCGACCTTGAAATCTACGAGCGGATGAATACGCTGAACCGGCTCTCCATTCACGATTTCAAAACCGGTGCGCAGCATATCGTGCCGGGCCACCAAAGTAGTCAGCGCCTTTTCCACTTTGGCCTCGTTCAAAGTCCCTTTCAATTGCAAGGCGCTTGGAATGTTGTAATTCAGCTCCGAGCTATCTAGCTGGTGCAGGACATACAGCCTTTTTTGCGCAGAGGAAACTGGATAATATGCTTTCTCTTCCGCTTTTGGAATGGAGCTGTGCTCTGATTCTTCCAACCTGGCAATAGCCCCGGCCATCGATTCTACCGTCATATAGCGGAACACATCGCGCAGCGGAAGTTCAACGTTCATTTCCTTCCGAATCTTGCTGACAAGGTTTGTCGCCCGCAAGGAATGCCCTCCGAGCTCAAAGAAATTGTCCAGGACTCCAATGCCGGAGTAACCCAGCACTTCCTCCCAGATCTTCACAAGCTGGGACTCCGTAAGGTTACGAGGAGCTACGTATTCGACGCCCGTTTGCAGGCTACCTTGCGGCTCCGGCAGCGCTTTGCGGTCCACTTTGCCGTTCGACGTCAGCGGCATGCGCTCCAGCTGCACGAAATACGACGGGATCATGTATCCCGGCATTCCCTGTGCCAGCGAGGTTCTCATTTCGCTGACTGTCAGCGTCCGGTCTGCAACAAAGTAGGCAACAAGTGCCTTCTCTCCCTCGTTGTCCTGACGGGCGAGCACCACCGCTTCTTCCACGCCCTCCACGTTCAGAAGTTGCGTCTCGATTTCGTCCAGCTCAATCCGGTACCCGCGGATTTTGACCTGATGGTCGATCCGGCCAAGGTATTCAATGTTGCCGTCCGGTAGCCAGGCCGCCAAGTCACCCGAACGGTACAGTTTTCCCCCCTCCGCAAACGGGGAATCAACGAACTTTTCCGCCGTCAAATCCGGTCGATTCAGGTATCCTCTTGCCAGGCCTTCACCGGCCACGTACATTTCGCCTGCTACGCCGATCGGAACAGGACGACGGTTTTCATCCAGAACATACACGCTCAGCGTCGGGATCGGCTTGCCGATATTACTCTTTGCCGCCTCCATCTCGATCCATGTAATTTCCTTATACGTCACGTGAACCGTCGTTTCGGTAATACCGTACATATTGATCAGCTTTGTCTCCGGGTACTTCGTCTTGAAACCCTTGAGCAACAGCGGGCTGAGTGCTTCGCCGCCAAAGATGACGTTGCGAATCCGCAGATTGTACGGATGGTCCGCTAAAACCTCACGCAGCAGTTGGTAGAAATATGTTGGCGTCTGGTTCAAAATCGTGACCCGTTCGCGGCTCAGCAGTGCCAAGAACTCGGCTGGATTTTTCGCCGTAAGTGGCGGTACGATAACCAGCTTTCCTCCATTCAGAAGTGCTCCGTACATCTCCCAGACGGAGAAATCGAAGCAGAACGAGTGGAATAACGTCCACGTGTCGGACGGCCCAAAGTCGAACAGGTTCTTGTCGTTGAACAAAAGGCGCACGACGTTTTTATGCTCAATCAACGTGCCTTTGGGTTTGCCGGTCGTTCCCGATGTGTAGATGACATAAGCCAAGTTACCCGGGCCAGAAATTGGTTCCAGATTCGAAGCGTCCAGTGCATCAGCGGAGTCCGCCCCTTTGTGGCCCCAAACGAAATCGTCCAATTCAAGGCGCGTTCCTGCGAAATCGGTCTTCTCATGCAAATGCTTTTGAATCAGCAATAACGGTGCGCCCGAATCCTCAATCATGAAGCGGATGCGTTCCTCCGGGTAGTCGGGATCGACAGGCACGTAGGCTCCGCCCGCTTTGAGAATCGCCAGAATGCCGACGACCATATCAAGTGAACGTTCGGCCAGAATCGCTACCAACTGATCCGCTTCGACTCCTGTCTCCCGCAGCTTACGCGCAAGGCGATTGGATCGCTCGTTCAGTTCGTGGTAGCTCAGCTGCCGCTCATTCATGACGACGGCCACGTTATCCGGGTAAAGCTTCGCCTGCTCTTCGAACAAGCCATGAATCGTCTGCTGCCGTGGGTAGTCTGCCTCCGAATCATTAAAACCGCGCACCAGTTCACGGATTTCCTGCTCGGTTAGCATTTCCAGCGAAGCAATATCCCCTTCCGGCGCTGTTGCGATAGTTTCGAGTAGCTTGTCATAATGTCTGGCGAACCGCTCCGCGGTCTCCTGTTTATACAAAGCCGTAGCGTACTCCAACCGGCATTCGAGCTGACCATCCAGCTCCGAAATATCCAGAAGCAGCTCGAACTTGGACGTTCGGTTTTCCAACGGATAAAACGATTGCTCCAGCCCCTCGATGACAATTTGCTCATTCTCCGTATTTTGCAGAGAGAAGAACGTATCAAAGAGCGGATTCCGGCCGGTCGCGCGCGGAATATGAAGACTTTCCACCAAATCTTCGAACAAATAATTTTGGTGTTCAAAAGCCCCGAGTGTGATTTCCTTCATTTCTTCCAGGTACTTAAGGTACGGCTTGGAACGCTCCGGATGGCTGCGAATGGCAAGCGTGTTGATAAACATACCTACGATTGGCTGCACTTCTTCCTGCGTTCTTCCGGCAATCGGGGTTCCCACGATCAGATCTTCCTGACCCGAATATTTATGCATAAGGATCGAGTAAGCAGACAACAGCACCATGTACAGGGTCGTGCCCGTCCGTGCGGCCAGTTCTTTCAGCTTTTCCGTCCGTTCTTTCCCAATCTCAAACTTCACGGTCCGGCCGTCAAAACTTTGCACCGCAGGCCGCGGGAAGTCCGTCGGCAGTTCCAACACAGGCAGCTCGCCCGACAGCTGTTCCAGCCAGTACTCCTTCTGCGGCTGGATCAACTGCCCGTAGGCTTCGGAATGCTGCCAAACGGCATAATCTTTGTATTGAATACGCAACGGAGCCAGCTCCTCACCCCGATACAGGCGGCTGAACTCGTCGAAAAGCAATGCTGTCGAGATGCCATCCGAGACGATGTGATGCATATCAAACAACAGGATGTGGCGATCCTCGGCGACTTCGATCAGGCCGATGCGAAGAAGTGGCGGCTTAGTCAGATCAAACGGGTGATAGTATGTTTCCACCACATGGTCCACTTCTAGCTCGCTCGCCTGGAAATAGTCTACAGCAAACTCCACCTCGTCATAGATGCGCTGCACAAGCTCGCCTTGAACCTGCTCGATCCCGGTACGCAGCGTCTCATGGCGCTGAATCAACGCCCGGAATGCGTACTCTACGCGCGTGCGGTCCAGCTTGCCTTCGAGAAGAAGCGCCGCCGACATATTGTAGCTACGCTCGGCCGCGTCAAGCTGGCGCAGGACGTACAGACGCTTTTGCTCGGATGAAACCGGATAGTACTCGGTCTCTGCCGCCTTTGTAATCTCATAGGTTTCCTGCTGCTTTAAACCGCTAATTCTTTGGGCAAGCTGTTCGATCGTGGTGTAGCGGAAAACGTCCCGCAGCGGAACCTCGACTTGTAGCTCTTTTCGAATCTTGGAAACAAGCGCGGAAGCCCGCAAGGAATGACCACCCAGGTCAAAGAAATCGTCTTGGACTCCAACTCGCGCAATACCCAGCACCTGCTGCCAAATAAGAGCAAGTCTTGTTTCCAGCGTTGTGCGAGGAGCCACATACTCACGGCCGGCTTCTATCTCTCCGGTCGGCTCAGGTAGCGCTTTACGGTCAATCTTGCCGTTCGGTGTGAGCGGAAGCTGATCAAGAGACACCAACCGGGCCGGAACCATATGCGCAGGCAGCTCTTGTTTCAATTGGGACAGCAGATCGCTCAGTTGCAAGGAAACATCCCCCGCCACGTAACCGCACAAATACTTTTGCCCCTGCTCATCCGTACGGTCAGTCACCACAGCCTGCTTGACCCCCGGGAAACTGAGCAGGGCCGTTTCAATTTCGCCGAGTTCGATCCGGAACCCGCGAATTTTCACCTGATAGTCAATCCGGCCGATGAAGTCAACGTTGCCGTCTTCCAGCCAGCGGGCCAAATCTCCTGTTCGATACAGACGTTCGCCAGACATAAACGGGCTGTCTGCAAACTTCTCGGTGGTTAGGTCCGGACGGTTCCAATACCCGCGCGCCACCCCGGCGCCGCCGATGACAAGCTCCCCCGGAACCCCTACAGGAACCGGCTTTAACCCGGCATCTACAATGTAAAACCGGGCGTTCAGCCAGGCTTTGCCGATCGGCACATGACCCAACGATGGCAGCTTGTCCAGCGGCTCATCGTAAAAGCTGCTGTCAATGGCCGCTTCGGTAACGCCGTAGCTGTTGATGATGCGGAATTGTCCGCCGAATCTTTCCTGCAGCAATCGGTAATCGGTGACACTGCAAGCATCCGAGCTGGTAATCAGCAAATGCATGGAGCTGATGTCCAGCCCTTCTTCATAAATATGCTGCATGAACGGCAGGATAAGCGCAGGTGTCGATTCAAATACCGTAATGTTTTGGTCCCGAATCCAGCCGTATAAGCGGTTCGGATCAATCCGGTCATCCTTTGGCACAATTACCATCGTTCCTCCGTTATACAGCGTCCGCGCGATGTCTCCAACGAACACGTCAAACGAGAAGCTCGCCAGTTGCAGCAACCGCACCGGGAACTGATCCAACCGGTACTCACGGCGGTACGCATCCGCCGTATTCACGAGACTACCATGCTCGATCATGACGCCTTTTGGGCGTCCCGTCGTACCGGAGGTGTAAATCACATAAGCCAAGTCTTGTGGCGCACTGTCAGCAGATTCAAATTCCACGGCTGAGGTATCCCCGTTATACATCTGTTCATCGTCCATCGCATAGACAACTTGAAGCTTCAGCCGGTCATCGGCCAGCCAACCTCCGGCCCCCTCCAACAGATGACGCTGCGTAAGCAGCACCGATGCCTCGCTATCGCTGAGCATGTACTCAATCCGCTCCGCCGGATAATCGGGGTCCAGCGGTACATAAGCTCCGCCGGCTTTCCATACGGCGAGCACACCGACCAGCAGTTCCACCGAACGCTCCGCCCAGATCCCCGTAATCGACTCCCTTCCCACGCCCTGTTCACGAAGCAGCGCAGCCAGCCGCTCAGCGCGTTTGTTCAATTCGCCGTAAGTCAGCTTTTTGTCCATGTAAACAACTGCCGGGTGATCCGGAATGTCTCGGGCAAACTTTTCGACATACCGATGAAACGCTATTCCCTCGCTCAGTGCTGCCACCGGCGGGTTAAACACGTCCAGAATACGGTGTCTCTCCTCATCGCTCAACAGAGAAATCTCGCTCACCCGCAGTTCGGGAGTCTCAAGAAACTGGTCCAAAACGGTTACATACTGTTCCATAATGCGATCAATCTCGGTCGTCTCGAACAGGCCGGTACGATAGGAAGCATGGAGAATGACATGGCCTTCATTCAGCATATGGTCGAAGCGCAGCAGTAGATCGTCCATCTCGTGTCTAGCAAAGTGAGCCTCCAGACGTACCTTGATTTCTTCGTACTCCACGATTTTCAAAGGTAGATATTCCAGAGACGTGCGGAACAACTCCGAAAGATCGTTGCGGCCGTGTTGTTCGCGTAAATCCTGAATCAATTGGTTATAAGGATATTTCTGATGCCGCAGATCCGCCGTATTTTCCTTGGAAACCGTTTGGATCAAGGAAAGCACGGACCCAACTGGATTCAGACTAATCCGCGTAGCCACGGTGCTGACGAACATACCGATCGTTTCTTTTTCCTTCTTGCTCGTGCGATTGGCAAAAACCGTGCCGACTGGAACATCGGTGCTGTCGGTCAGCTTATACAATAAGACGTACATGGCGGACAAAAATAACGTATATAAACTAACCTGATATTGTTCGCTAAAAGCCAGAATGCGGTCATAGCGGGAACCATCCAAAGTGATGGAACGTTTATTCGATTCGCTACCAATCGAGAATGGCGGAACCGCTTTAATGCCGCTCGTTTCAGGCAAAGTCTTGTACTTGGTTAGCCAATATTCCTTGCCTTTTTGATAACGCTGCGATTGCTCATATTCATGCTCAGTTGAAATATAATCCAGATAGGATGGGGCCTGGTAACTGCTGAAGATGCCATTGCGCAGTTCCAGGTATTTTTCCATCACCGCATGCAACAAAGCAGTGACGGACAAGCCATCGGCGATGATATGATTTATAGTCAAATTAAGCCATACTTGGCCGTTCGCAAAATGGATCATCGTAAATTGATAGAGGTGTTCGTCGAACACACTCGCCGGTTTTTCGGTTACTTCTTTCACCCAAGCATAGAATTGTTCGGTTGTGCCTATTTCGAGGTGGCTTATCCTGGTTTGGACATTCTCCAGCTCTTCGAACCACTGCGTTGGATTTTGCATATCCCCGCTAATGCGGATTCGGAAAGCGTCATAGGTTTTGACAATCTCTGCCGCCGCTTGCTCAAGCAGCTTGGTGTCGATCTCGCCCGTAATCTGGTAGGTCGCGGAAAGCATCGTGATGGATGTGCCCGGATTCATAATTTCCATGAACCATATCCGGCGCTGGGCTTGCGTTAATCCATATTGCTTGTTCGTATTCTCTCTCACATCGACACACTCCCGTATTAGAGATTGTTTGTAGATAGGCTTTATACCTGAATATCAGCAGGAAGCCGCCCGCCGAAAAGCGGGTCTAGCCGTACAGCCGCGCGTAGTAACCTCCGAGCGCCAGCAGTTCCTGATGGCGGCCCCGTTCCACGACCGTTCCTTGATTCATGACCGTAATCAAATCCGCATGTTCCACAGTGCTGAGACGGTGAGCAATCAGAATGGTGGTGCGCCCCTTCATCAATACGTTCAGAGCTTGCTGTACCCAATGCTGGGATTCGTTATCCAATGCAGAAGTCGCTTCGTCCAGCAGTAGAATCGGGGCGTTTTTGAGAATCGCCCGGGCGATCGCAATTCGCTGCCTTTGTCCACCTGACAATGACGCTCCCCTCTCTCCCACTGGCGTTTTATACTGTTCAGGAAGTTCCTGAATAAAATGGTGAGCGTACGCCGCTTTGGCCGCTTCAACCACTTCTTCATCCGTTGCATCCGGGTTGCCATAGCGGATATTTTCCTCAATCGTGCCGGTAAACAAAAACGGTTCCTGCGGAACGTATGCAATCTGCCTGCGGATTTCTTCCAGCGTGTAATGGCCGAAAGGTTTACCCTGAAGCAGGATATCTCCGCTGTCCACAGGATAAAAACCGAGCAACAGCTTAATCAGCGTACTTTTGCCGCTGCCGCTGGCTCCCACGATCGCAGCGACCTGACCAGGAAACACCTGCATGGACATGTCGACAAGCACCTTTTTATCTGCCTGATAGGAAAATTCCACATCGCGAAACTCCACCGCAGCCTCCGATAAAAGCTCGCTACGAGAAGATCCCAAACGCTCCGGTTCCTCTTCCTCACTTAGTACCTCTTGAATCCGGTGAGCGCCCGCGAGCGAATTTTGGGTCATCGACAGAACCATCCCCAGGTTCAACAAGGCGTGCGTCAGATTCACTTGCAAAACTGCCAGAGCGGCGACACTTCCCATTCCCATCAATCCGTAAGCATAAAGAAGACTGCCGATGACGATGATGCCGCAGAACGTGACGTAGCTGATAAAATGGTTCACCGCAGCCTGCATACCGTTCTTCTTCGCCGTTTGCCGAAGCGTTTGCGTCATTTGCTCGTTCAACGCCTCGTACTGGCCGTAAATCGTGCGGATGCGGAACAACTTCACAATTTGAATGCCACCCATAAAATCTTTAAACTTTTCGGTCATTTTACCGAGCGTACGCAAGCCTTGTTCGGACAAAGCGCGGATATCCCGTGCAAATTTCAGGCTGACCAGAGAAGACAGCAGCAGAATGACGAAGGATACGCCAGCAAACCGCCAATCGATCACCGCCATAGAGACAATGGAGCCGATGCAGAAGACAACTTGAAGCAGCAAAACGAAGTAAACCTGCGAGAATGTAAACTCAACGGTCGTTACGTCGTTGTTCACTCGCGACAGCAAGTCCCCATGGTGGTTCTGCTCCAGGAATCTCGGCCGCACCCGGCACAGCTTGTCATAAAGACGTTTGCGGATATTCAGCACAGTCAGCTCGACACTGCGCTGGTATAAGTAAATGAACCAGGGAGAAATTATATTTTCCAGGAACAGGGCCGCGCCCAAAATAACAAAAGCTTCTACCATCAGGGACGTATCTCGGGACACGGCGAAATCAACCAAGTTATGTACGACCAAGCTGAAGGCGATCAGAAACAATGTCTGGGTGAGCGCCGTTACAGCAAGGCCAATCGCGTACTGGGTTTTGCGCTTGCGGTTCATAAACGTCAGCAAGTAGCCGAGTTCTTTCACTTGTGATAGCCTTCCGCCCTTTTTCATGTGTACGACACCTCCCTGCGTTCGGCAGACTCGGTAAACTCCTGGTAATACGACTGGGCGTACAGTCCCTTCCTCTCGAGCAATTGTTCATGAGTGCCCTTTTCGACAATACTTCCTTGTTCCATAACCCAAATTTCATCGGCGTTTTGTACCGTAGAGAGCCGGTGGGCAATAACCATGGTCGTTCTCTTCTTCATCAATACGCCCAACGCTTCCTGAACCGCGCTTTCCGACTCCGGATCAAGTGCCGATGTGGGCTCGTCCAACAGCAGAACGGGAGCATCCTTCAGAAACGCCCGAGCCATTGCAATGCGCTGGCGTTGCCCACCAGACAAAAACCCGCCGCGCTCTCCGACATACGTCTGGTAACCGTCCTCAAGCTGCAAAATGAAAGAATGAGCCTGAGCGGCTTTGGCGGCTTCGATAATCTCGTCCATCGACGCTTCTTGCCGCCCATAGCCGATATTTTCGGCGATCGTACCGCTAAACAAATATGAATCTTGGGTTACCACGGAAAAATGCGACCGAAGCTGCTCCGGATCTGCACCGTGGATCAGGCTTCCGAACACGCGGATCTCGCCCTGATCCTCCGGAAGTGGATAAAAGCCGCATACCAGCTTAAACACCGTACTCTTCCCTCCGCCGCTCGCTCCGACAAGTGCAATCGTCTTGCCTTCTGGCACAGAGAAGCTAACATTCCGCAGAATCGGGGAACTCTCTTCATACCCGAAGGTTACGTTCTGAAACTGGATGGGGGCGGCGCTCGCTTTTGGAAGCAAACGGCCATTTTCCGTTTCGGTCGGCTGCTCGACGATTTCGGAGACCCTTCTCAGGGCACCGGTCATTTCGAACGTGCGCGTGATGAGCTCGGGAATATGCTCCAGCGGCTCCAGACACAGATTAAGCAAGTACAGGAAGGCGATCAGTTCTCCCGCGCCTAGCTGCCCGTTGTAGATCAAATAGCTTCCGTAACTGACGGCGAAAATGATCGGGCTAATCATCAGCGTAGAAAGCAGCGGGTTGACCCAGGCTTCCCGCTTTTTCACGGCCAGCTTTTTTTGAGCCGTCAATTGTAGCAGCACTTGGTAGGAGCGAGATAACATACCGGATAGCAGGTAGCTTTTTACAATAGGCATCCCCCCAAGCGTATCCTGGAGGTTGACGTTCATTCGGCCCATGTTCGCTTGGGCTTCCTCCGTCAACTGTTCCAACTGCTTGCCGATCCATTGGGAAACCAGCAGTGCTACGGGAAATAACAGCAGGCTGTACAGCATCAGCTCCCATTGGAGATACATCAAATAAGCGAAACAGCCGATAAATAATAGCGGATGATAAAACCACTGGGCGAGGTCCCGAATCATAAATTGCTGGATGAGCTGCAGATCGTTGTTGATCCGCGACAACACGTCGCCGGAGTGCTGCTTTTCCAAATAGGGGACCGGGAGTTTGCCGATATGACGCATGACATGGTTGCGGATATCCTGCACCGCAGAGGCACTGCTTCGCTCCACACCAAAGCTCATGAAAAACTTCGCCGGCACACCGATCAAGATGACCACAAAGACCGTGTACACGATCGGCAGAACGATTGGCCCCGCCCCATTCTCGGCCTGTGTGGTCAGCTGCTCGAC
Organism: Paenibacillus sp. FSL K6-1122; assembly: GCF_037977015.1. Lineage (NCBI taxonomy): Bacteria > Bacillati > Bacillota > Bacilli > Caryophanales > Paenibacillaceae > Paenibacillus > Paenibacillus sp. FSL K6-1122. The sequence goes on from NZ_CP150272.1 coordinate 6,238,211, forward strand.
CAAACGTCCCGTCCATATCTCAATAACAGCGGCGGCAATTGCGGACAGGATACCGACGATCATCCAGCCTTTGTGACGGCTTACATAGGACATCAGCCAGCGGAACGCTTTCCAGGTGGCATAAGCGGTTCGGCGCTTGGAAGGCGCCGCTGTGCCTTGTCCTTGAACAGACGTCTGCCAGTCAGCTCCCATGCAGGACCCCTGCCTCCGCTTCGATCTGCTGCTTGATTTGCACTAAGATGTCACGGATGACAACGGCCGTTTCGTCCACGCGCGTGAGTTCCAGTAACTCCTCGTGTGCGCCCTCCAGCCGGTAATCGGCGTAAGCTTGCGTCGTTGCCCTCTGCCAAGACGGCAACTGGTGCTCCAGGCGGAACGCTTCACTGTCCTTCGCAATCAGTTCGTAAATCCGGGCAGTTATCGTTCCTGAATTAATAAGCTGCGCTTCGTACGTCAATGTGGCTTTGATCTTCCGATGAACACGCTCCCGCACGAGCGGATTGCTCATTAATTCCTTCTCTTCTTCGTCGAAATCCGCAAGCATCTCTTCAAGCTCTTTCTCAGACGTTTCATAAGGTGTGAGTGTGTCCTTAATCCACGAGTCCACCATGAGCATGTCCGTTACGGAGTACCCTCTTCTTTCCATCGATTTGGCTACCTCGAACGTCAGGTTGCCTCCGAAGCAGTAACCGAGCAACACGTAAGGTCCTTCAGGCTGGATACGAACAATCTCATCCACATAACGGTTCAGCATGGCCTCGTAATCGATGATATCGTCGATAAAATCAATGCCGTAAAGCACGAATCGGCCGTCTAGTCTGCTTGCAAGCTCTCGGTAACCGATGCCGAAGCCGCTGCCTGGAGGGAAGCAGAACACGTTCAGATCCCCTGTTTTATTTAGCTTAATGAAGGAGTCTCCCCCTTTATCCAGACCCAGATCCTCCTCTCCAAAAGCCATGGCTTCAACGGTTACATGATGGAATTGGCGATTCAGCGGTATCTCGATGCCCGTTTCATCGTAAACGGCTTGAACAAGCCTAATCAGACTTAAGGAATTGCCTCCCAGCTCAAAAAAGTTATCCTTTACGCCAACCTGTGGAATGCCAAGTGTATCCTGCCAGACACGGACAATCTTCATCTCGAGCAGCGTTCTCGGCGCGACATATTCCGTTCTTCCAGTGGCGGCTTCCTCTGGCGCGGGTAGCGCTTTGCGGTCGATTTTCCCGTTCGGGGTCAGCGGCATCCGCGAAAGCTGCACGAGGTACGAAGGAATCATATATCCCGGAAGCTGCTTAGCGAGCTGCTCCTTGAGTTCATGCGCCGCCAGCCTCGTTTCCGCAACGTAATAAGCAACAAGCTGCTTATGGCCGTTTGCGTCGTCGCGGGCGAGTACCACCGTTTCTTGCATAGCGGCGATCTTCAGCAGCTGCTCTTCAATCTCGCCGATTTCGATCCGGTAGCCGCGGATTTTCACCTGATGATCGATCCGCCCCCGGTATTCGATGTTGCCGTCCGGCAGCCAGCGGGCGAGATCTCCCGTCCGGTAAAGGCGTTCTCCCGGCACAAACGGATGTTCCACAAACTTCTCTGCCGTTAGCTCCAGATGGTTCAGGTAACCTCTCGCAAGCCCTACGCCTGCCACGCATAACTCGCCGTCCACTCCTGGAGGCACAAGCTGCAGGTGGGCATCCAAAATGAAAATCCGGTGATTGGACAGCGGGCGCCCGATCGGAATAACTCTGCGCTCCGGCTGCTGCTCATCTGCATCCCAAAGCGTCGTAACAATCGAAGCTTCGGTAGGCCCGTAAGCATTGAAATAGTGGACCTTCTCCTTCCACTGCTGTACAAATTCGGCCGATACCGCCGAACCTCCCGTTACAAGCTTCGTTAAGCTGGGAAGGTGGTCCGGGTTCAAATATGCGCTGTACGTCGGAGGCAAAATCGCCGCCGTAATCGCATGCTCGTTCATATAACTCTCGAACAGGCGGTTGTCGAGAATCGTCTCGGCCGTCGGGATGTACAAAGTCGCGCCAAAATAGAGCGCTTTGAACACTTCCCAGCAGGACGCGTCGAATGACAGGCTGGCGAATTGAACGATCCGGTCATGCTCCGTGATGCCCAGCCTGTCCGCGAACATCAGCTTCAAGCTGACCAAACCACGATGCTCCAGCATGACCCCTTTGGGTTTGCCCGTCGTACCTGATGTATAGATGACATAAGCCAGATCATTCGGACCGCTGGCCGGCTCCAGATTCGAAGCATCCAGCACACCAGTGGATTCCGCCCCGCTATCGCCCCAAACAAAATTGTCTAATTCAAGGCGTGTTCCTTCAAAGTCGGTCTTCTCGTGCAGATGTTTTTGAATCAGCAATAACGGTGCGCCTGAATCCTCGATCATGAAGCGGATGCGCTCCTCCGGGTAGTCGGGATCGACAGGCACGAAGGCTCCGCCCGCTTTAAGAATTGCCAGAATGCCGACGACCATATCAAGCGAGCGTTCGACCAGAATCGCTACCAGCTGGTCTGCTTCTACTCCTTTTTCCCGCAGCTTCCGCGCAAGGCGGTTGGATCGCTCGTTCAGCTCGCGGTAGGTCAATTGCCGCTCGTTCATGACGATGGCCACGTTATCCGGGCGATGCTCCGCCTGTTCTTCGAACAAGCCATGAATCGTTTTCCCCCGCTCGAACTCGGTTTCGGTGTCATTAAATCCCTTGAGCAGCATCTCCCTCTCGACTGGGAACAGCATATCGACTTGTCCAAGCTCCAGATCTGGCTGAAATAAAAGCATGGACAGCAAACGAACAAGATGGTCGGCCACCTGCTCCATAAATGCCCGCTCGTACCGCTGTCCGTCAAAGCTTATTTCCAGCTCGATGGAGTGGTTTTGGCGGTCGAAGCGAAAAACGGTATCAGCCGCCACACGGTTACTCAGCGGTCCCGGATGAATCGGGGCGAAGGATGCGATGGTGTTGACGACCGGGAGACCATGCCCCGTATAGTCCAAATGGAGCGGCTCCACCATTTTTCGAAAAGGCAGGTGCTGATGCTCCAGCGCCTCGCCGATGGAGCCTTTGATGCCCCCAAGCAGCGTTTTCAGCGTAGTCTGGCTGCTTACCGATGTCTTGATCACCAAGATGTCATGCGGCGGCGTCTCGCCCTGGTCTGCGCTATACGAAGGCATGCCGACCAGCACTTGGTCCCGCCCGGTATATTTGAACAGCAGGCTTTTGACTCCTGCCAAAACAATCATGTACAGAGCCAAATCCGAACCGCTGGCGAGGCCAATGATTCTCTCCGAGAGTTCGCTCGGCAGAGTACGATGAAGCAAGTCCGGCTCTGCCGCAGCTTCGCCACCCACAGATAATTTGGAGGATTGACTGTAGGGAAGGAAGCTCAGGCTATCATCTGCGTCAAACTTGCCGCTCCAGTACCGTTCTTCCTTTTCAAATAACGATTTCATTCGTACCTCCCCTAAAAATGAAGTGACCGCATACCCCGACGCAGGTCCGAAAGAGCTTGCTTTCGGCCTGCGCGTTTACGGGCTTGCATGTTGTTCGCGTTTTCCTTGGGATACACGCGCTGTCGCTTGATGACGGAAGCGCGCTTGTAACATTAGAATGCGAATTCGATCGTATCGACGGCACTCTTTGCGCCTGCCGCCGGTTTATGACATTCAATTCGGCTTAGCTCGAGTTGTGGATTTTCCGCAATTTGAGACAGTACCCGCAGGTAATCCTCAGTCAAGGTGCGGATCATCGTTTCTTTGAACAGCTTGGTGGCGTAGAAGAAGCCCCCGCTCAACGCCCCTTCGTTTTCATACATAAACAGCGTCAGATCAAACTTCGCTTCTTCCAATGGGTCAAGCTCGTAATTCTTCAGGCTGACCCCTTCCAGTTCGGCGTCTCGTTCTTCAATATTTTGCAAGTCGAAAACGGCATCGAACAACGGGAAGCGGCCCGGCTCCCGTTTCACATTCAACCGTTCCACGAGATCCTCGAATGGATAATCCTGGTTCTCAAAAGCACCCAAAGCCGTTTCCTTCACTTCTTCCAGGTAGGACAAGAACGTTTTGTCGCCAGACGGACGATTGCGGAGCGCCAGCGTATTAACAAACATGCCGATGACCCGCTCCAAATCGGCGTTAGTTCTTCCAGCCACCGGGGTGCCCACGATCAAGTCTTCCTGACCGCTGTACTTGGACAGCAACACAGTATAGGCCGCAAGCAGCACCATGAACAGTGTGCTTTCACACTCGGCAGCCAATTCGCGTAACTGCGCAGAGAGAGAAGCTTCGACGTCGAACTCCACATGCGCGCCTTCGTAGCTACGAACGGCAGACCGTTCGTAGTCCATCGGCAGGTCCGCCGTGGGCAGCTCGCCTTCGAAGGTTTGCAGCCAGTACGCTTCCTGCCGCCCGATTCGCTCTCGGTGGGCCTTCGACTGCTGCCAAACGGCATAATCCTTGTAATGAATGCGCAGGGGTGGCAGCTGTTCTCCGGCGTAGAAACTCGAGAACTCCTCCATCACAATCGCCATCGATACACCGTCGGACACGATATGGTGCATATCGAAAAGGAGAATACGCAGGTGCGGCTCCAGCTCGATGACCCCGGCGCGCAACAGCGGCGGTTGGCCGAGATCAAACGGACGAACGAAGTTGCGGACGATCTGCTCGATTTGATCTGAATCCTCTGTATCCGCTTGATGGTGCTCGATAGCAAAATCGACCTGTGGGTATATCCGCTGAACCACTTCGCCCTTCATCATTTCAAAACCGGTGCGCAGCGATTCATGCCGTGTTATCAATTTCCGCAAGGCGGCTTCCAACCGGTCTAAATCAAACTCACCTTCCACCTGCACCAGTTCCGGCATGTTGTAAAGCTGATCTGCTCCATCCAGCGTGTGCTGAATAAACAGCCGTTTCTGCGCGGAGGACAGAGGGTAATACTCTCTCTGCTCCGCTTGAGGAATGGCCTCATGCTCCCGCCGTTCCATCGGGGCGATCGCCTCGGCCATCGCCGCAATCGTCGAGTGGCGGAATACGTCGCGCAGCGGGAGGTTGACGTTTAGTTCCTTAAATACCTTGCCTGCCAGTGACGTCGCTCGCAGGGAGTGGCCGCCAATGTCGAAGAAGTTGTCGTAAACGCCAATCTGCTTCGTAAGCCCCAGCACCTCCTGCCAAATCACCGCCAGCTTCATTTCCAGCTCATTGCGCGGTGCGACATACTCCGTTCCACTTCCCGCTTCCCCTTCCGGCGCTGGCAGCGCCCTCCGGTCTATTTTCCCATTCGGTGTCAGAGGCAGACGCTCCAGCTCCACGAAGTACGACGGGATCATGTAACCCGGTAGCTCCTGTGCCAGGGCACTGCGCAGATCGTTCACTGCCAGCTTCGCTCCAGTATCCGGCGTGTAATACGCACACAGCACCTTCTGCCCATTCGCATCACTTCGAACCAGCACCACCGCTTCGCGCACACCTTCCACACGCAACAGCTGCGACTCGATCTCACCCGTCTCGATCCGGTAGCCCCGGATTTTTGCCTGGTTATCGATCCGCCCGATGAAGTCCACGTTGCCGTCTTCCATCCACCGCGCCAAATCTCCCGTGCGGTACAACCGCTCGCCCACAGCGAACGGACTGTCTACGAACTTCTCTTCCGTCAGCTCCGGTTGGTTCAAGTACCCACGCGCCACGCCGACGCCGCCGATGACCAGTTCGCCCAGCACGCCGACTGGTACGGGATTCAGATGTGCGTCCACGATGTGAAATTTCGCATTCAACCACGCTTTGCCGATCGGCACATGGCCTGTATGCGGCAGCTTCGTCAGCGCTTCGTCATAGAAACTGGAGTCGATCGCCGCTTCCGTCACACCGTAAGCGTTAATGATGCGGAACGACGAGTCGAAGCGTTCCTGCAAGGTTCGGTAATCCGCCACACTGCAGCTGTCCGAGCTTGTAATCAACAGCTCCATCCCGCTGAACTCCAACCCCTGTTCATGTACGTATTCCATAAACGGCACGATCAGCGCCGGTGTTGATTCGAAGATCGTCACTCGCTCCCGCACTATCCAGTAGTGCAGACGAGAAGGATCGATCCGGTCGTCCTTCGGCACAATCACCATCGTGCCTCCGTTGTACAGCGTCCGGGCAATGTCGCCCACGAACACGTCAAACGAGAAGCTGGCGAGTTGCAGCAACCGCACCGGGAACTGATCTAATCGGTATTCCCGCCGGTAACCCGCCGCCGTGTTCACCAGGCTGCGGTGCTCGATCATCACACCTTTCGGCTTGCCCGTCGTTCCCGATGTGTAGATCACGTACGCCAGATCCTCTGGGCGGGCTTCATGGAAGCTGTCCATGCCAACAACATCAACATCATCCACAACATCCAGATGGTTCCGATCCGCACCGTTCACAGCCCCCGTTAGTTTGCCAGAGACCCGACTGGAAGCCATGTTGGAGCCTTGATCAAAGCACATCGGAGCATTTGCCCGATCTTCGCTGTACGACACTTCGTCGTCGAGGTACAGCACCGACATCAGCGCCAGCTCCTCTTCGCGGAGCCAGGCCTCGGCACGTTCTCGCAGCGGCGTTTGTGTCAGCAGTACCTTCGCTCCGCTGTCTTCGAGCATAAACCGCACGCGGTCCGCCGGATAATCCGGGTCGAGGGGTACATACGCCCCGCCGGCTTTCCAGACGGCCAGCACGGCCACCAGCAAGTCCACCGAACGCTCGGCGAGAATGCCAACGATTGACTCCCGGCCGATGCCATTTGCACGCAGCGTGAGCGCTAAGCGGTTCGCTCGCTCGTTCAGCTCCACATACGTTAGGCGTTTATTTTCATACACAACGGCCTCCGCTTCCGGCGTACGCTCTGCCTGTTTCTCAAACAGACGGTGGAACGTAGCCGCAGGAGCCGCTTCTAGCTGCGCTGGATTAAACGCACTGAGAACTTGTTCTTTTTCCTCTGCTGTCAGCAAGTTCAGCTCGGCAATCTTCGCATCTGGACGGTTTACAATTGTCAGGAGCAACTGCTCGTAATGTTTTGCCAGCCGTTCAATCGTCTCCCTTTTGTAAAGAGCTGTCGCATATTCAAAGCTGTAATCCAAGCCGCCGTTCTCCTCGCCCACATCCAAGCTGATATCAAACTTCGCAGTATCAAGTACGCTCGGATAAGGAATCAGGCGAAGCCCTTCAAGCTCAAATTGCTCGTTCTCCGTATTCTGCATCGTAAACATCGTGTCGAAGAGCGGATTGCGGCTTAAATCACGGGTGACTTGCACCTTGTCCACCAATTGTTCAAACGGATAGTTCTGATGCTCAAAGGCACGCAGAGTTGTTTCTTTGACTTCGTTCAGATATGACAGGAAGGTTTTCTCCGAAGACGGATAACTGCGAATCGCCAGCGTGTTTAGGAAAATCCCGATCAACGGCTGCACATCTCCATGATTCCTTCCGGCAATCGGCGTACCAACGATTACGTCTTCCTGACCTGAATATTTATGCAAAAGCACGTTATACGCGGCAAGCAGCACCATAAACAGCGTCGTGCCCGTTTCCGAAGCCAGCTGTTTCAGGCCGCCGGTTTTTGAAGCGTCGAAGAAAAACTCCAGCGTTTGACCTTCGTAGCTCTGTACAGCCGGACGTGGATAGTCGGTCGGCATTTCCAGCACCGGAAGCTCGCCCTGGAACATGTCCAGCCAATACGCCCCCTGATGCTGAAGCCGTTCCTGCTGCTCCTGCGAATGCTGCCAAACGGTGTAGTCTTTGTACTGAATGCGCAGCGGCTCCAATTGCTCTCCACCATACAAACGCACGAATTCTTCAACAAAGATTTCCATTGAAACGCCGTCAGAAATAATATGATGCATGTCGTACATCAGAATATGGCGTTCCGGAGCCAGCTCAACAAGGCCTACCCTCAACAGCGGTGGCTTAGTCAAGTCAAACGGACGGACGAAACCGTGAACCACCGCTTCGACCTCTTGCTCATCCGCTTGATAGAACTCCACGGCAAAATTCACGTCCTGGTAAACCCGCTGTGATGCTTCTCCGTCCACCATTTCGAACCCGGTGCGCAACATTTCATGCCGCGCCACGAGCTTACGGAACGTTTCTTCGAACCTTGCCCGGTCCAAAGCACCCTCCAGCAGCATCGCTTCCGGCATGTTGTAGCTAAGCTCCGCAACTTCCAGCTGATTCAGAATAAAGAGACGTTTTTGAGCAAAAGATTGCGGGTACACCTCTCGGCCATCCGTCACCGGAATGGAAACAAATATCTGCTGATCCAGCCGAGAAATGGCGGTAGCCATGCTCTCGATCGTGGAATGGCGGAACACGTCGCGCAGTGGCAGATCCACGTTCAACTCTTTATGAATCTTGCTGACCAACGTTGTCGCGCGCAGGGAGTGGCCACCGATGTCGAAGAAGTTATCGTGAACACCAATCTTTTTCGCAAGCCCCAGCACCTCCTGCCAAATCGCCGCCAGCTTCGTTTCCAGCTCATTGCGCGGTGCGACGTACTCCGTTCCGCTTCCCGCTTCCCCTTCCGGCGCTGGCAGCACCTTCCGGTCTATCTTTCCGTTCGGTGTCAGAGGTAGACGCTCCAGCTCCACAAAGTACGACGGGATCATGTACCCAGGCAACTCCTGTGCCAGCGCCCTGCGCAGATCGTTCACTACCAGCTCAACTCCGGTATCCGGCGTGTAATACGCGCATAGCGCCTTCTGCCCGTTCGCGTCACTTCGAACCAGCACCACCGCTTCGCGCACACCTTCCACCCGCAACAGCTGCGACTCGATCTCCCCCGTCTCGATCCGGTAGCCCCGGATTTTCGCCTGGTTGTCGATTCGGCCGATGAAGTCCACGTTGCCGTCCTCCATCCACCGCGCCAAGTCTCCTGTGCGGTACAGCCGCTCACCAGCGGTGAAGGGACTGTCTACAAACTTCTCTTCTGTCAGATCTGGACGGTTCAAGTAGCCTCGTGCCACGCCGACTCCGCCGATAACCAGCTCGCCCAACACCCCGACCGGTACTGGGTTCAGTTGTGCATCCACGATGTAGAAATTCGCATTCAGCCACGCTTTGCCAATCGGCACATGGCCTGTCTGCGGCAGCTCCTTCAATTCTTCGTCATAGAAACTGGAGTCAATTGCCGCTTCCGTCACGCCGTAGGCGTTAATAATGCGGAACGATGAGCCAAAACGCTCCTGCAAGGTCCGGTAATCCGCCACACTGCAGCTGTCCGAGCTTGTGATGAGCAGCTCCATCCCGCTCAACTCCACCCCTTGCTCGTGCACGTATTCCATAAACGGTACGATCAGTGCTGGTGTTGATTCAAAGATCGTCACTTGCTCCCGCTCTATCCAGTGGTGCAGGCGAGACGGATCAATCCGATCATCCTTCGGTACAATGACCATGGTGCCTCCGTTATACAACGTGCGTGCGATATCACCCACGAACACGTCAAACGAGAAGCTAGCGAGTTGCAGTAGCCGGACTGGGAACTGATCCAACCGGTATTCCCGCCGGTAGCCCGCTGCCGTGTTCACCAAGCTGCGGTGCTCAATCATTACACCCTTCGGCTTGCCTGTTGTCCCCGACGTGTAGATCACGTACGCTAGGTCCTCAGGACGAGCTTCATGAAAGCTGTCCAAGCCAGTAACCTTCAGATGACTCGGATCATCGCTGTTCACAGCACCCGTCAGCTCGCCGGAGACTTTACCGGAAACCATGCTGGAACCAAGCGGTGCATTCTCCCGGTTTTCGCTGTATGACATTTCGTCGTCGAGGTACAACACCTTTGCAAGTGCCAGCTCCTCTTGGCTGAGCCAGGCTTCAGCACGCTCTCTCAGCAGCGTTTGTGTCAGCAGCACCTTCGCTCCGCTGTCTTCAAGCATAAACCGCACGCGGTCCGCCGGATAATCCGGGTCAAGTGGTACATATGCCCCGCCTGCTTTCCAGACGGCCAGCACGGCCACCAGCAGGTCAACCGAGCGCTCGGCGAGAATGCCAACAATCTCCTCCCGGCCGATTCCACTTGCGCGCAGCGTGGCCGCTAAGCCGTTCGCCCGTACGTTCAGCTCCGCATACGTCAGCCGATCGTTCTCGTATACAACGGCTTCCGCTTCCGGAGTGCTCTCCGCCTGTTCCTCGAACAGTCGGTGGAACGCGGCCACAGGAGCCACTTCCGATTGCATCGGGTGAAACGCGCCGAGAATCTTCTCTTTTTCCTCTTCCGTCAGCAAGTCCAGCTCAGCGATCTTTGCATTCGGATGGCTTACAATCGCCGCTAGCAAATGTCCAAAATGAATCGATAGCCGCCGGATCGTGCTTTCTTTATAAAGAGCCGTTGCGAATTCAAAGTTGCACTCCAGTCCGCCATTTTCTTCCGTAACATCCACACTCAGGTCGAACTTGGCCATACCATATTCGCTAGGGTACGGGGACAATTTCAGCCCTTCCAGCTCAAACTCTGACTCCTCCAGGTTTTGCAGGGAGAACATCGTGTCAAACAGCGGGTTGCGGCTCAAATCCCGGCTAACCTGCACTTTATCGACGAGTTCTTCGAACGGATAATTCTGATGCTCGTAAGCGCCTATAGTCGTTTCTTTCACTTCTTCCAAATACGACAGGAAGGTCTTCTCCGAAGCCGGATAATTGCGGATCGCCAGCGTGTTGACGAACATTCCGATCAAAGGCTGCGTGTCGCCGTGCGTTCTGCCCGCAATCGACGTTCCGACGATCAAATCGTCCTGACCTGTGTATTTATGCAAAAGCACGGTATATGCGGCAAGCAACACCATATATAGCGTCGTTCCTCTTTGAGCGGCCAGCTGTTTCAAGCCTTCGTTCGTTGCCTCGTCCACGAAGGAAGTCAGCGTATGTCCCTCATAGCTCTGTACAGCAGGACGCGGATAGTCCGTTGGCATTTCCAGAACCGGCAGCTCGCCCCGGTAACGGTCCAGCCAGTAAGCTTCCTCGCGTTTCAATTGAATTTTTTGCTCGTCCGATTGCTGCCATACTGCATAGTCCTTGTACTGAATGTGCAAAGGCTCTAATGACTCACCGCCATACAGACGAACGAGTTCCTCAACGAACACGTCCATCGAAACCCCGTCGGAGATGATATGGTGCATGTCAAACATCAGTAAATAACGATCGGCGGCCAGCTCTACGAGCTCGGCACGCAGCAACGGTGGCTTCGCCAAGTCGAAAGGTCGGATAAAAGCCTGCACGACTGCAGATGCTTCTTCCTCGTTCGCATGTCGACACACGACGGAAAAATCAACGCTCTCGTAAATACGCTGTACCGCTTCGCCTTTCACGACCTCAAATCCGGTTCTCAACGTTTCATGACGTTGGATCAGTCCGCGGAAAGCTTTCTCCAGCAGGCTATGGTCAATTGATCCTTCGAGTAGCAGCACACCCGGCATGTTATAGCTCTGCTCGGCTCCTTCCAGCTGATTCAGGATAAACAGCCGCTTCTGAGCTGAGGAAAGTGGATAATACGCTCTTGCGCCTACCAGCGGAATCGACGAGAACGAATGTTCTTCGATCCGGGAGAGGGCGAGAGCCATCTGTTCGATCGTTGAGTAGCGGAATACGTCGCGCAGAGGCAACTCGACGTTCAACTCCTGATGCACCTTGCTCACCAGTGTCGTTGCCCGCAGGGAATGGCCGCCCAAGTCAAAGAAGTTGTCATGAACCCCGATGTGCTCCAATCCAAGCACGCTTTTCCATATTTCAGCCAAGTTGGCTTCGAGCGGAGTCCGAGGCGGAGTATGTCCTTCGCCTGGCTGCAAGCTCTCCTCAGGTGCCGGGAGGGAGCGGCGGTCAACCTTGCCATTCGTCGTCAGCGGGAGACGCTCCAACTGGATCAGGTACGTCGGGATCATATAGGCCGGCAGTTCCTGAGACAGCACGCTCTTCAGCTCGGCCGCCGGAAGCTCACAGTCCGCTTCATAATAGGCGCAAAGCTGCTTTTCGCCGGACACGTTTTCCCGCGCAAATACTGTCGTTTTCCGAATTCCCTCCACTTTCTGAAGCTGAGTTTCGATCTCGCCCAGCTCTATGCGGAAGCCACGGATTTTCACTTGGTCGTCCGTTCGTCCCACATATTCAATCGTGCCGTCCGGTAGCCATTTCGCCAAATCCCCCGTCCGGTACATGCGCTCTCCTGACGTAAAAGGATTGTGCACAAATTTCTCCGCCGTCAGTTCCGGCCGGTTATTGTAGCCCCGTACCAAACCTTCTCCGCCGACACATAGCTCCCCGACCACGCCGATCGGTAGCAGCTTATTCCGGCTGTCGACGATATACACCGTCGTATTGCTGATTGGTCGTCCGATAGGAACGGTAAGCGCCGACTCATCAACGAAGTCGACCGGAAGGTACGTGGTAAATATCGTGCTTTCCGTCGGTCCGTATACATGGTTGAGCCTACCCGCTCCAAGATGGGCGAGTGCTTTACGTACATGACCAACCGAGACACGCTCTCCTCCAAACAAAATCGCCCGGACATCCCGGAAACAATGGACATTCACATCTACAAGCACGTTGAAGAAAGCCGTCGTAATAAACATGACCGATATGCGCTGGCGCTGGATGAGATCCGCCAGTAGACCAATTTCCAGCAACGTCTCGCGGGGAACCAGCACCAGCCGCGCCCCGTTGGTCAAAGCACCAAAAATATCGAAAATCGCTCCGTCGAACGAATAGCTCGAAAGCTGGAGGACATGATCGCGATTGGTGATGTCGATATAATTTGTATTTTGCACAACGCGCACGATGTTGCGGTGTGAAACAAGGTTTCCTTTTGGCTTGCCCGTCGTGCCTGACGTATAGATCACGCAGGCCAGATCTGTCGCTTCAATCCCTTGATTTAGGTTTGTTCCGTCCTCGTGATAGAAAGACTCGTCATCCAGTAAGATCACCGAGTCCAAACCCGCCAGTCGCTCGCACAAGCGGCTTTGTGTCAGCATGACCTGCGCTCCTGAATCCTCTATCAAGAAACGGATACGCTCCTCTGGATATTCCGGGTCAATCGGTACGTAAGCGGCTCCGGCTTTGTGTGCTGCCAGTATACCTATAACCATTTCGATGGAACGCTCAGCCATAATGGCGACCAGACGTCCTTGGGATATCCCGTGGCTACGCAAGGTACGGGCAAGGCGGTTGACACGTTCGTTCAGCTCCCGGTAAGTCATCTCTTGCTCATTCATGGAGATGGCGGCTTCATCCGGGATGTACTCCGCCTGCTCTTCGAACAATTGAATGAGCGTCTGCCCGCGCGGAAATTCCGTCGTGGTGTCGTTAAAACGTCCGAGAAGGTCGGCCTTTTCTGCCTCCGTCACAAGTTCCAGCTCGCCCACGGTAATTTCCGGGTTATCCGTTACCTGCTCCAGCAGATGCACGAGATGCCCCTTGAGCCGCTCGATGCTGTCTTTATCGAACACTTCGGCATTAAAGTCGAATCGAATTTCGATCTCGGTTCCCGGCATCACAGTCACGTTGAAGTTATAGTTCGTCTGCTCCTCCATCTGAACGTCAGCAATTGTCAGGCCGCCGTGCTGCTGGTCCCCCGCCTGCTCCATCTGCTCGTCCACCGGATAGTTCTCGAAAGCGATGATATGGTTGATCAGATTCTGCTTTTGCACGCTACGCGCTTGAATTTCATACAGCGGATAGTAATCATAACGCCCGGAATCCAGCGCCCGCTCTTGGAGCTTCGCCATCAGGTCGGTGAACACGGTGTCCACTTCGCTATTGACGCGGACCGGCACCGTATTGATGAACAGCCCGATCATAGACTCAATGCCCGGGATTTCCGCCGGTCTTCCGGCAACGACACTGCCGAATACGGCATCGTTTGTTCCGTTATATTTTTGCAGCATTACGCCCCAAACGGCTTGCAGCAGCGTATTGACTGTAACCAGGTGCTGTTTCGCCACCAGGTCCATCCGTTTGCTCAAGTCCTTGCCTAGTTCGGCGGTGACGTGATCAGCCATAAATCTGCCGCTCGGCGCTGGTTCCTTTTGCCCCGGAAGTACGGTTTGCCCTTCGTAGCCTGCCAGGAACGCTGTCCAATAGCCGGATGCCGCCTGATCGTCCTGTTTCTCCAACCATTCGATATAATCGCCATAATCCGATCCTTTACCTCCCGCTGGCTGCTTCCCAGAGGTCAGGGTCGAGTATATCTCAAACAACTCCTGCGTCAGTTGAGCCAGGCACCAGCCGTCCATTAAAATATGCTGGAAACTCCACAGAACGTGATAACTTTGCTCTTCAGTGCGCAGAATCGTAAACCGAACGAGCGCATCATGTTCCATGTCGAAGCCACGAAGCTTGTCCTCCTCGGCCTTTTCATCCAAGTAAGCTTGTTTCTCATGTACCTGCAAATGAAGCAGCTCTTCATATTCAAAGCCGACTGGCTTATCGTGGTATATGATTTGCAGCGGCTCGCCCGCTGGTCCATTCACAAAATTCGCCCGCAGCACCAGATGACGTTTTGCAAGCTCCATCCAGCTCCTCTCAAAAAGCTGGACGTCGAGCGCTCCCCGCATCGTAAACCGCGTCTGCTCAAAGTAAGCTGCCGTTTGCCGGTCAAGCGCGCTGTGGAACCACATACCCTTTTGCATCGGCGTCAGCGAGTAAATATTTTCGATTTCCCCGAGATGACTCGAGCGCTGGGCGATTTGCTCCAATTCTGTGATGGTCAAGCCTTTAAATTGCACGTCGCTTGGCGTCAATTCGGTGTTCTCTTTGCCTGCGCAGTGGGTAATGAGCTCTCGGAGACTTTGCTCAAGCCGCTGAGCGAAGGCTTCCATCGTTTCCTTCCGATACTGCTTCCGGCTGTAGCTGAGATCGAGCGATAAAGCACCGTCCAGCACCATACCGTTGATATCCAGCACAAAGCTGCGGGCCTGCCGGTCGCTAGCCGGGCTGCCACTGGAATAAGAAGATATGTCGATCTCTCCCTGGTTGACATCATCGTCGAACTGGCCGAGGTAGTTAAAATTAATTTCCGGCTCTGCGCCCCAAACCAAGCCTTCCTCCGATTTCGAAAGATAGCGGCATATGCCGTACCCAAGCCCCTTGTTCGGAATGCGGCGCAAGTTTTCCTTGACCTGTTTAATCTGATAGGTCAAATCCCGGTCAGTTTCCGGCTCTAGGACGACCGGAAACTTGGTCGTAAACCAGCCGACTGTACGCGTGATATCGATATCCGTTCCGATCGATTCACGTCCGTGTCCTTCGAGATTGATCCGCACCCGTTCGTGCCCCGTCCATTTGCGTAAGGCTATGCCGAGCGCCGTTACCAAAATATCATTCATTTCGGTGTTGAAGGCACGGTGAACCCGCTTCAGTAGCAGCTCCGTTTCTTCGGGAGCCAAACGGACAAACAGCGATTCGCTGTCCTGCTGCGTCGTAACGTCCGCCTCCATATCCTTCGGCACGGCCGGAACCTCCATTTGATCCACGGCCTGCCAATAGGCCCGTTCCTTCTCCATCTCCGGGCTTTGCGCGTAAGCAGCCAACTGCTCGGACCAAGTGCGGTACGCATCTGTTTTCGCCGGGAAACGAATTTCTTCGCTTTTGCCAGTCTGCTCGTAACCTAGAGCGAAATCCTCCATTAAAATGCGCCAAGACACGCCATCTACCACAGCATGATGAACCCCGAGCAGCAAATGATCACCGTCCGCGCACTGGAACAGTCCCGCCTTCATGAGGGGCCCGTTCTCCAGATCGATGCCCGCTTGAATGTCCGTTGCCTTCGCTTCCACAGTCTGCGTGGGATTCTCCGCATCTTTGAAGTCGAACACGTCCAGCGTGAACATCTCGTCTTCCTGAATCGCGCGGTTCCGTGCGCTAAACCCTTGTTCCGTTTTGCGGAACACCATCCGTAAGGCGTCATGATGCTCGGCCAGCTTTTGCAGCACCTGACGTACCATCTCTTCGTCGAAGCATTCCTTCCGGTACAGCATCACCGACTGGTTGAAATGATGCGGGTCCGCAAAGGAGCTCTCGAAAAACCAATGCTGAATCGGCGTCAGCGCCGTTTCACCCGTAATTTCGCCTTGATCAATGGTACGTCCGATCGGTATCACATGCAGGCTAAGCTGTGAGATCGTCGGATATTTGAACAAATCCCGGATTTCCAGCTTGTACCCGGCTTGATGAAGCCGCGAAGATACTTGAATGGACTTGATCGAATCTCCGCCCAGCTCGAAGAAATGATCCGTTACTCCAACGCGATCGGCGTTCAATACCGCCTGCCACACATCGGCAAGCGTCCGCTCGGCTTCATTGCGTGGAGCTACGTACTCGCCGCCGGTCAGTGCGTTTCCTTCCGGGGCAGGCAAAGCCTTGCGGTCGATTTTGTCGTTCGGGGTGAGCGGCATATGCGGAAGCTGAACAAAATGTGCCGGAATCATGTAATTCGGCAATTTTTGCGCCAGCGCGCTTCTCAGCTCGCCGAGCGTAAGAGGGAGACTAGCGACCAGGTAAGCGCACAGTTCTTGCCCACTTTTGCCTTCCCGCGCAATCACAATCGTCTCCTGCACCGAGTCGATCTTCAGAAGCTGCTCTTCAATCTCACCGACCTCGATTCGGAATCCACGGATTTTCACCTGATGGTCGATCCGGCCCAAATACTCCATATTACCGTCCGGCAGCCAGCGGGCGAGATCTCCTGTACGGTAAAGGCGTTCACCCGGCGCAAACGGATGTTCCACAAATTTCTCTGCCGTCAGCTCCGGCTGGTTCAGGTAACCTCTCGCAAGCCCCACGCCTGCAACGCACAGCTCGCCGTCCACTCCCGGAGGCACAAGTTGCAGGTGGGCATCCAAAATAAAAATCTGATGATTAGACAGCGGGCGCCCAATCGGAATGACTCTGCGCTCCGGCTGCTGCTCATCCGCATCCCAAAGCGTCGTAACAATCGAAGCTTCGGTAGGCCCGTAAGCATTGAAATAGTGGACCTTCTCCTTCCACTGCTGTACAAATTCGGCCGATACCGCCGAACCTCCCGTTACAAGCTTTGTTAAGCTGGGAAGGCGGTCTGGGTTCAAATGAGCGCTGTACGTCGGGGGCAGAATCGCCGCCGTAATCGCATGCTCGTTCATATAACTCTCGAACAGACGAGTGTCGAGAATTGTCTCGGCCGTCGGGATGTACAAAGCCGCGCCAAAATAGAGTGCTTTGAACACTTCCCAGCAGGATGCGTCGAAGGACAAGCTCGCAAATTGAACGATCCGGTCATGCTCCGTAATGCCCAGCCTGTCTGCGAACATCAACTTCAAGCTGACCAAACCACGATGCTCCAGCATGACCCCTTTGGGTTTGCCCGTTGTACCTGACGTATAAATGACATAAGCAAGATCATGTGGACCACTGGCCGCCTCCAGGTTCGAGCCATCGTCGCTATAGGCCTGCTTGTCATCTAGCGCCAATACGGTCCCTTCGAACGGGACTTGCTGTAACAGCTCTCTTTGAGTCAGCAGCAGCTGCGCGTTCGAGTTCTCCAGAATGTAGCGGATACGTTCTTCCGGGTACTCCGGGTCGATCGGCACGTAGGCACCGCCAGCTTTCAGAACCGCCAAAATGCCAATGACCGTCTCCAGCGATCTCCTAACCATCAAGCCTACCAACTGATTGGGTAGCACACCGACCAATCGTAGCGTACGCGCCAGCTGGTTTGCCCGTTCGTTCAACTCTGCGTATGAAAGCCGCTGCCCCTCAAAAACAACCGCAGTCGCCTCGGGTACACGCTTCGCTTGCTCCTCCACAAGCTGATGAATCGTCCGATCACGAGGATAGTCCTTCTCGGTATCGTTGAAGCTTTGTATTAATTGAAATTTTTCGTCCTCCGACAGCATATCCGCTCGCACAATGTCCAGCTCCAGCTCATGAAGCCCGACGGACAGCAGGCGATTCAGATGGCCGACGACCCGATTCATGAACTCGGAGTCATATAAGTGCTCGTTATATGACAGCGCTAGCTGTATCGTCCCGTTGGCTAAACTGAATTCAAATGAACAGTCTGTGACCACGTTTTGCCCAATTTCGTCCAGATGCAGCTCCTTAAGGGATACTAGCGTATGGACGAAGGGTATACCTTCTGCATATTGCAGATCCAGCTTCTCCGTCATTTTCAAGAACGGAATATGTTGATGCTGAATGGCTTCCGGCAAGGAAGTCCTCAGTTCGCTCAGAATCGTTTTAAAAGTTGCCCCCACCGAAAGCGAGTTTTTCAAAATGACCGTATGATTAACGGATCGACGCGTCTCCCCCTTTTTCGGCACAACCGGCATGCCGACCAGAATGTCTGAAGCTCCTGTATATTTATGCAAGAGTGCCTGAACACCTGCGAGCAAAATCATAAAAGCAGCCAGCGGAGCACCCTTGCTCATTTGAAGGACCCGCTGCGCCGCTTCCTCCGAAAGCGAACCGCCAACGGTTTTAACATTGGGCACCAGGGAGTTTGGAGATTTGCTGTAAGGCAACCGCGTCAAGGTATAATCGTCACTACCGAATTTTTCGTTCCAAAACAACGTTTCTTTTTCAAAAGCCATCTGGATCGTTCCCCTCTCTTCATCGGTAAAAGCAATCCGGCGGAGCATATGCCGAAGCAACGCTCCAGCCTCGCTCCTCTCTTTTTCAAACATCTGACAACAATATCAATGGCTTGCGCAACGTCACGCTTCGATTGCCCGGTTGATCGCATGCGTAAAGGACAACAAACATCGTTCTACGCAAGAGATGCGGCTGCTTCGGACTCCTCTGCTTCAATAAGATTGCCGCGGACGAGCCACCCGAAGACGGGATTTGGTTTAACATGGGTTTCGGAATTGGATTTGGGGATAGACGACAAGGAATGTTCCTCCTGTCGATGTAAGGCTTGCCGCAGGGTTCCGGCCGTCCAGCAGGAAGTCGACCGTACCTCCTGATTTGGTACCCGAGCTGCCTTTGACGAAGCCTATGTTTAAGGGGTATTGATACACTCTATGTACGATTTGATTATTCCCCCACAGCCCTGGTGTGGATAAGTAAAGATTCGGCTGCGGGGTAGTGAGCTTTTCCTGACGATTAAATTTAACGAGGGTACTGCATGAGGCTCAAAGAATGCTCCGTATGGCACGAACGGGACTTCGCTTGGATTGCCGGAGAATTCCATGCTGATTGACGTTACCGCAGGTAGCGTGAGGTGAAAGCGCTACCTTAACATCAAGTCCGCACGCCCTCCGGAAGGCACTTTCGTGCCTCTTGCCGGGGGCGACCATCGGCTTGGCCAAGCTTAGGTCGTTACTAGTAAATCCTTGGTCTCCTGAGAGATCACCTGCTGCATACTGGACTTGATAATGTCGCAGCCGGCGGCCAGATGCTCCATCGAGACGGTCAGCGGAGGCATGATCTTCAGCACACAATCTCCTCTGCCGGCTCTTTCAATGATGAGCCCGTTCTCGAAGCTGATATCCGCCACCCGCTTCGCCCCGGTTTCATCCATGAACCCCGAGACGTCAATGCCCCAGATCAGGCCGAGTCCGCGGATGGCGATGGACGGATGTAGAGGCTTAATTTCTTGATCAAGGAACGAGCGCACATATTCTTCCTTCTGCTTCACCTGAGCTTCCAGTTCGGTTCTGTCCCGGAACTCGAGAGCAGCCTTCGCGGCCACAAAAGCCAGCTGGTTGCCGCGGAAGGTGCCGTTGTGCTCGCCCGGCGTCCAGATATCCAGTTCGGGCTTCAGCAGCAGGAGGGACATTGGCAGGCCGTACCCGCTGATCGACTTCGACAGGGTAATGAGATCCGGCTCGATCCCCGCACGTTCGAAGGAGAAGAATTCGCCTGTCCGGCCGCATCCTACTTGAATCTCGTCTGTAATGAGCAGAATATCGTGCCTGCGGCAAATCTGCTGCAGCTCACGT
The DNA here is from genome assembly GCF_037977015.1 of Paenibacillus sp. FSL K6-1122. Classification (NCBI taxonomy): domain Bacteria; kingdom Bacillati; phylum Bacillota; class Bacilli; order Caryophanales; family Paenibacillaceae; genus Paenibacillus; species Paenibacillus sp. FSL K6-1122. The sequence goes on from NZ_CP150272.1 coordinate 6,258,140, forward strand.
AGCCACTGCGCGTCGACAACGTGAATTCCGCCTTCGGCTTGTACCGTTTCAAGCAGAATCGCGGCCGGCTTGTCGATTCCGGAGTGCGAATCAGTCAGGATATTCTCGATATAACCGAGCGTATCCATTTCTGCGAAAGCCCCGCTCGGGTGCGGCATGAACGTAACTCCGTCCAGAGGAAGCCCCGCCCCTTCTCTCATGGACTTGGAGCTTGTCGCCGACAGACTGCCGAGCGACATGCCGTGGAAGCCACCCATGAATGCGAATATTCCACTTCTCTTCTTCGCCTTGCGTGCGAGCTTCAGGGCCGCTTCCACCGCATTCGTCCCTGTTGGACCGCAGAATTGAAGCTTGTAATTCAGCTTCTTCGGCTCCAGGATCCGCTCGGAGAAGCTCTGGATGAATTCACGCTTGGCCATTGTATACATATCCAGACCGTGCATAATCCGGTCGGAGGTCAAGTAATCGAGAACCCGGTCTTTAATATAATCGTTGTTATGGCCGTAATTGAGTGCCCCGGCACCTGCAAAGAAATCAATATATGCTCTTCCGTCCTCAGAATATAAAAGGTCTCCCTTGGCCCGGTCGAATACCACCGGAAAGCTTCTGCAGTAAGATCTTACGTTGGATTCCAGCTTTTCAAAAATGCTCACTCGCTTCATCCTCCATCGGAATTGGGATAAGGTTGGCTCCATCTTTCTGAACCTTCCTTTCTAAACCTTCTGACGTCATGGAGCAACATATTCTAGGCTGTCATTTTCCACAATTGTTGGTCCCCACATGCCGGCTTGTTGGTAAGCCAGTATACTGGTCTCTCGCACACAGCTTGGATGGGTATAAAAAACCCTACAATTCCATTTATTAGAATAATAGGGAATAAGACCTAGGTTGAATTATATCAAAATTTACAAGAATGTATAGTGAAATTTTTGTTAAATATAGTCATTATATTGTTAAATTTGGTTCATAAAACATTATGTGTTAACATTTTTCGTTAAAAATAGTGAATGGAGAAGAAACGTTGGGCATGATTTGACATCAATCAAGGAATTCGACGAGTGTTGACATTCAGTCATTTAACAGGTAAATTTGGTATATATTCCCTTTAAATATTCTTTGCCGGTGTTCCGATTCCTTGCACTTTGTAATTTTCAACATGATTACCTGACCAATTTCTGAAAGCCTGGCTGGAAACTGGTCACAGCGTCCGCACGGATGGTAGCCGACATCGTTTTGTATCACGCCTTCTTCTCTACGCCTCTGTTAGAGTAAAGGGTAAATATATTCTGCTCCTCCTCGTCAAACCGTAGGTGAGGTTTTCCCTTATACGCTTTCCGATGTCCTTCACTCATTTACATGCAGATTACAATCGCGTTCTGAGTCCGAATTGAACGGTCAATAATTTTACTTCGCGTAATAAGCTTCTTCATCGAGCGCATTGTTGCTTCTTGGCATACCATTTTGTGAGTTGCTGAAAGATGTACCCGTCACGTTCAGTCATCTTCCTTTACCATTCAAATGATCTTTTATGCCCGATCCGCATCCTTCTTGGGGATATATTTGCACTTACGAGTTGCGAAGGTTAATGATTCTCTTTAAGAAGTTGATTACATTCGTGCACGAAGAATATTTCAAATGTGAGAATTACAAAAGGATACTCTTCCTAAGATACTTTATAATCTGATGGATTTTCGTCCAATGAATGACCGCAATTTACAATGAAAAAACACAAATAAGGTGGTTCTAATATTTAGAACCACCCTCCTGAAACATCAAAAAAGTCCTGATGACTTAGAGTCATCAGGACCATTATTTTGTCCATACTTTATTAGTTTACTGAATTCCTTACCTTACTCAACCGTTACACTTTTCGCCAGGTTACGTGGTTTATCTACATCATGACCCAGTGCCAGGGAAGCATAGTATGCCAGCAATTGCAGCGCAACTACAGACAAAGCAGGGCTAAGCAGTGGCAGCGTCTTAGGAATCGCAAACGCTTGGTCTACGGATTTCAGCAATGGTGCTACGTGCTCTTCATACGTAATTGCCAATACATCTGCGCCACGTGCTTTTACTTCCTTAATGTTGCTCACTGTTTTCTCAAGTACGTTCTCCTGCGTTGCCAGGGCAATAACAGGGATACCATCTTCGATCAATGCAAGCGTACCATGTTTCAACTCACCCGCAGCATACGCCTCGGAGTGAATATAAGAGATCTCTTTCAGCTTCAAAGATCCTTCTTGAGCTACTGCATAGTCAAGACCACGGCCAATGAAGAAGAGATGTTCATGTTTGGAGATTTGCTCTGCATATCCTTTAATTGCTTCCGCTTGCTCCAACATGGATTCCACTTGCTCAGGCAATGCTTGCATTGCTGCCAGCGTGTGTTCAATCTCTTCTGCAGATTGAGTACCACGAACTTGTGCAAGGTACAGACCAAGCAAGTTAAACGCGATCAATTGCGAAGTATACGCTTTGGTAGAAGCTACTGCAATTTCAGGACCTGCCAATGTTGCGATAACATCATCTGCATCACGTGCAATGGAGCTGCCCACTACGTTTGTGATTGCCAGTACATGTGCCCCATTGGATTGTGCTTCACGCAATGCAGCAAGCGTATCGGCAGTTTCACCGGATTGGCTCACTACGATTACAAGTGTATCTTTGTGCACGATTGGGGAACGGTAACGGTACTCGGAAGCCACATCTGTTTCAACCGGAATACGTACCAATTGCTCAATCACTGTACGTCCAACCAGACCTGCATGGTACGCTGTACCACATGCAATGATTTGAACGTTACGGATATTTTTGATTTGTTCTTCAGTCATTTTCAACTCAGGAAGTTGAACTTTTTTGCTTTCATTATCGATGCGACCCAGCATAGTATCACGATATGCTTTTGGTTGCTCATGAATTTCTTTCAGCATGAAGTGCTCAAATCCGCCTTTTTCTGCGGTTACAGCATCCCAATCGACACGAATCATTTCCCGAGAAATAAAGTTGCCTTCAATCGTCATCAATTCGACAGCATCATGTGTCAATACAGCCATTTCACCATCATTCAGAATGTACACGTTACGTGTATGCTCCAGAATTGCCGGGATGTCGGAACCAATGAAGTTCTCGCCTTCACCAATACCAATAATCAACGGGCTTGCTTGACGCACAGCTACGAGTTTCTCAGGCTCATGCTCTGTCAATACACCCAGTGCAAATGCGCCACGCAACAGCGTAATCACTTTTTGTACTGTTTTGACGATATCACCATTGTATTCACGTGCGATCAGGTGAGAGATAACCTCAGTATCTGTCTCGGAAGTGAACGTGTGACCTTGAGCCATCAATTCGTCCTTCAGATCCAGGTAGTTCTCAATAATACCGTTATGCACAACAGAGAACTTCTGGCTTCCATCTGTGTGTGGATGAGAGTTCTCATCCGATGGTTTACCATGAGTTGCCCAACGTGTGTGTCCGATTCCGGCATTACCTACCAGTGGTGCACCATCCAGCTTGGCTTCAAGGTTCGCAAGACGACCAAGAGCTTTCGTGATTTGCAGACCTTCCGGTGTGAATACTGCGATACCTGCAGAATCATAACCACGATACTCGAGTTTCTTCAATCCTTCGACCAATACCGACTGAGTGTTCTTATTACCAATATATCCAACAATACCGCACATAATTTATTTCCTCCGTTTGTATATGAATACTGTGTCACGAAGAGAAACAGGCAGAGGCGGCATATCGGAAAAATGAGTGATTGCCTAGCGTTTCATGAATACTTGGTACTTATTCAATTATCAATGATCAGAGCGACCTCGTGTCGCCCCGCTGTCATCATAAGCTGTAATGAATGCAATCATGAATGTACATCATTTTCCCGTCCGCGTACTGTTTACGCTCTTCACGCACATTCATTTGAATTTTAGTTTAACTCTTGCACCTGCACCGGCGCGTTGTGTGGACAGTCACCTATCCATTTTCCGCAATCCGGTTTACGGCTCTGGTGCTTCACCGGGAGGTCCCCGCCGAACAATCCGAACACCTCCACCTCGTCAGCTTGATTGCCGTTGATCTTAATCAGCGTTCTTCAACCTAGAAGAAATCCTGATCAACATCATCCCGCGCAACTCCAAGCTCTGGCGCTTGTATAACTGTAACCTTACGTTCCTCACTTTCTGTGTCTGAATGACGACTCCACTCATTATATGCACGTCAGGTCCATTTTGCAATGGAGCAAAGTACCTGTGACAATTTTAGCATATTTACCTACAATCCCGACCGGATAAACAGACCTATGGTCTCATCAGGCCGGGACGCAGGAATATCCATCTTTAGAGGAAATTCAAAAAGTCCGCTTTTGATTACGAATCATGCCTATTGGCATAATCAGCATCGAATATGAAATTCAGCCGAAATGTCCGTTGCTCACGTAGTTTCCCTACGCTCCGCTACTCCATTTCTATCTTCATTCCATCTTCTCGGTACTGAAAACCAAACTTTTTGAACACGCACTATATGTCCTAAATCCTGTTATATCATACCCTTTATACACAACAATTCCCTTTAGAAAACCGTATGCACATGGGATTTCTTCCGGTCCTATACCAGTTCTTTTTGCACTACATCTGCGATTTGAGACACAAATTGTTCAAGTTCGTCTTTATCTGGTCCTTCCGCCATAACACGGATCAGAGATTCAGTACCTGAAGCACGAACGAGTACACGTCCATTATCCCCGAGTTGTTGTTCTACTGTAGCAATAGCTTGCTCGATTGCAGCATTACCCTCGTATTTGCTCTTATCTTCAACACGCACATTCACCAATACTTGTGGGTACTGGGTCATTAGCGCTTTTAGTTCACTCAGTTTTTTACCGGAAGCCTTGAGCGTATCCACGAGTTGAATCGCAGTCAGCATACCGTCTCCGGTTGTATTGTAATCCAGGAAAATAACATGGCCAGATTGTTCTCCACCCAAGTTGTAACCGCCGCGACGCATTTCCTCCATCACATAACGATCACCTACTGCCGTTTTAGCTGTTTTCAGTGCAAGTTTCTCCGTTGCTTTGTAGAATCCGATGTTACTCATAACGGTCGATACAACAGTACTGTCCTTCAACTTGCCTGCACGATTCATCGCATCACCACAGATACACAGAATGAAGTCTCCATCCACCTCAGCGCCTGTCTCATCAATAGCAATCAGACGATCTGCATCCCCGTCAAAAGCAAGACCCAGATCTGCTTTATGTTTGAGCACTTCTTGTTTCAGGTTCTCTGGATGAGTTGATCCACATTGCTCATTAATATTCAGGCCGTTAGGCTCAGCGCCAATGGCAATGACTTCTGCACCTAGTTCACTGAACAATTTTGGTGCCAGTTCATAAGCTGCTCCGTTTGCACAGTCCAAAACAATTTTAAGTCCAGAGAACGATTCATTTACAGTCGTTTTCAGGAAATCAAGATAACGATAACGGGATTCTTCATCTGTCGTTACAGTACCCAGCCCGCCACCAACTGGCCGTGGCAATTGATCAGTCTCCGCATCCATCAGTTCTTCAATCCGGTTCTCTGTTTCATCAGAAAGCTTGAAGCCATCTCCACCAAAGAACTTGATTCCGTTATCCTCAACCGGATTGTGGGAAGCCGAGATCATCACGCCCGCGTCAGCTTTCAACAAACGTGCAATATACGCCACTCCCGGAGTGGATACCACGCCCAGACGGATCACATCAGCGCCAATGGACAGCAGACCTGCAACCAGTGCGGATTCCAACATCAATCCCGAGATACGAGTATCCATGCCGATAACCACTTTTGGTCTTTCCACACCACCTGCAAGCACGTAACCACCACAACGTCCAATGCTGTAAGCCAGCTCTGCCGTTAACTCTTTATTGGCAACCCCTCTTACACCATCTGTACCAAAATATTTCCCCATGATTTAACTCCTTCTATTCGCATCATATACGAGCACTATTATTATTTTTTTGAGAATTTTAAAATTAGAACGTTTACGGATTCGCGCCACTTTTACTGCCAGTACCGCTGTTATTATTATTTAAATTACCTCGACTGCTTGTGCTCCCCTGTTGACCCTGATCCTGAGTATCCGTATTCGATTCCGTTTCTTCATCATCAGGAACAGGCTCTGTTTCCCCATTTTCAACCTCGGCTGGTGTTGGGTCAGGTGCTACCGTTCCCTCGTCCGTCGGTTCTTCGCCAGGAGTGGTCGTGGTATCTTCAGCCTTTTCGCTAATTTTGACCGTCGCACTCAATGCAGTGGATGATTCATCCAGTTTGGCATAACGGGGCAGGTCGGCTTCAAGCTTGATCTCATGCGTTCCGACCGCAAGTCCAGCAAGATCCCCGGTTAACGTGAGATCATCACTACTCAGACCCTCAAGCATACTTGCTGAGCCTGTAAGTGTGAGGTTCAGACCGCCGCTTCGAGGCGTAACCAGCGTCCCTTCCAGTCCATTCCCCGCACCGGTAAGTGTGATGGGGACGTTCGGAAAGACTTTGGTTGTCTCCTCTGCCTCGTCAAATGGTGATATGGTTACCTTGATCTGAATCGAACTAGGCTCGATTTTCTCAAAACCGGAAGGCGGCGTCAAGTCCACGTTAACTGTCGATGTACCCGACTGATCAAACTGTGTAAGATCAAGGGTTACTTGGTCGTAGGACTGTATACCTGCAAGCGCATCCTCTGATCCATAAACCGAGACTTCTTTCACGTTTGGCTCTACCGTGGAGAGTACCAGGCCTTCCGGAAGCTGTCCCGAATATTTGATTCTTAAGGGTACAGATGTATAGGGCTGATTGACCGGAACTCGGACTTCAACCGTTTGAGGCGTTATAATCGCATTTTCAAGGACCTTGCCTTCAGCATCGTATGCTTGAAGTTTCACTTTTTTCTGTATGACATCTTCCTTGGCATCTTTCACGCTCACACTGCCCTGGACCTTCGCTACAGCCTCGAGTTGCCCTTCGGGCAGAGTTACCTTAACCGGCGTCGAAGGTTCAGTTACGGGCGTTCCAGCGCTGTATCCGGCGGATGGTTCCCCTTCGGGTACAATATTCACATTGAAGGATTTGGTGCCCAATTTTTCTACGTTCACCGTAACCATGGAAGGTTCCATGCTGACCACTTCTACCCCGGAAGGCAAATCAGGTACAAGTGGCAGTGTATTGGACCCATCTTTCACCTGACTCAGATCGACCAGTACCTTGTAATCGTCATTCGTAAAAATCGATGTTAGCATCGAGCGCTGTCCTTTAATCTCCAGCCGGACCTCATCCGTACTTAATGAAGTGAGCACATAGCTGTTGCTGTCTAATCCATAAGGTTGAACAGGCACCGTACGTTCCACAACCTTGTTGGTTGTCCCTGTTGTAATCGTAGGGGTGGTTGGTACTTCATCCAGATGAATCATGAACCAGAGCAACAGGCTCACCGCAAGCGCAAGTATTTTGGCAAAGTTATTATTGTTAAACCACTTATCCATTGTTACGTCCTCCCTTCCGTTTCCAGAAGGTTGTCCAGCCATTCTTTTTCAGATTGGATGTTGGGCGCAACTCCTCATACAGTTTGGCAATCAGCGATTCTTCCTTAATATCACGAACGACCTGTCCATTCATTGCCAGTGACACTTGTCCTGTCTCCTCGGAGACAACCAAACAGATCGCATCTGCAACTTCGGTAATCCCGATTGCTGCACGGTGACGTGTTCCCAATTCCTTACTGATAAAAGGATTCTCTGATAATGGCAAATAACAAGCTGCCGCCGAAATCTGTTTTCCCTGTATAATAACGGCTCCATCATGGAGCGGTGTACTTGGAATAAAGATGTTAATCATCAGCTCCGAGCTGACCAGAGAATGCATCTTAATGCCCGATTCCGTGTAATCGTTCAGACCTGTTTCACGTTCAAATACGACCAAAGCGCCAATTTTACGCCGTGACAAATAATTAACTGACTTAATAATCTCACCAATTAACACGGTTAGTTCTTCATCACTCGCTGCCGCTGAACGTCCAAACAGCTTACCGCGTCCCAATTGCTCCAGACCACGACGTAGTTCCGGCTGAAAGATAATGAAGACCGCAACGACACCAAACGTAAACATCTGGTTCATTAACCATTTGAGCGTATACAAGTTTAGCCACGTACTTAATGCCCAGATCAGCACAAGGAACAGAATCCCTTTTAGGAGCTGAACCGCACGTGTCCCCCGCACAAGCAAAATCAGTTTGTACATAATATAGGTAACGATCAATATATCGATAACGTCCTTAATGGACTCTGTCCACGTTAAGTCAGCAAAATAATTCATAAGCCAGCCCCCGCTATCCCCATTGATGAGTAAACCCTGATCTCATATTAACCCATTAGGATTTTATATAATCCTTTGTCTCCGCATTTTTGCATTATTTGATTTGTGCAAAATGCTTATCTATATGTAGTAGTATGTTCTCTTTAGTATCTAGGTTATAACGTTAACGTTCAGGTTGCAAGTTACGGCAGTCTCAAACTGCACATAAACATCACATTTACCATTAATTACAAAGTTTGCGTATAAAAAAAGAGTACCCCATGCAATCTGGAGGTACCCTGCTTGGTATATACCATTGAAGAATTTTACCCTGTTCTAGCGATAAGCCACTTCATTTACCATATTGGTTATTTTGTACCAGAACCAGTCCAGCGCCTGATCAATACTTTTCACCTGACCTGAAATATGCGCCGTTGAAGCCTGAAACAGTTGTCCGTCGATAACCGTCAGATTGCCGTTCACATCACCATATACTTGTGCGGTTCCATTTTCTATCGTAAGATCGCCAGCAATTGACTTACCTTCAGGAACAATAACCGTGTTACCCTGAATCACGATCTGGTCCAGATTATTTCCCTTAACAACCATTTCGTTATTCTGATTCCAGAAATTCAAGGCGCTAAAGAGCATCACGACCAAAAAGAAGGCTGCCGCCGTCAGCGCGGGATGTCCTTTGACCCATTTGAGCCATGCTTGCTGTCTCTTGGGCTGGGGCAGAGCATTCATAATTCGATTGGTCAGCTCATCAGAGGCAGACGGTGAATAGTGTTTCATGGCAAAGAGTAACATTTCCGTCTGTTCCAACTCTTTAAAGCGCATGCGACAATCCGGACAGATCACAAGGTGACTTTTCAGTTCAACCTTCTGGGCCGGGGACAACGACTCATCCAAACATTCATGCATTAAAGAGACGGCCGAGTTGCAATCCATATGAGAGCCAATCCTTTCTTAAATCACTTAGTCCATGTGCCATTAAAAAGCACGCATAAGACTTGCATACATTACATACGCATCCGTTTCGGATATGTTTCAAATAATTTCGCCCATATTTAAAGGCGCTTAACATTTATAACTTATACTCCAATTTTTTACGTAGAAAATCACGGCCCCGATGAACGCGTGTCTTGATCGTTGTTACGGGCATACCTGTCACATCACTGATTTCCTGTAGCGACAAGTCCTGTAAATATCTCAGAATCATAACGGACTTATACTTGGCTGGCAAACTGTCAATGGCCTCACGAATGAGTGTCTGCGTTTCTGACAGGAGAGCTTCACTCTCCGGTGTACGATCATCACTCGGGAGCATCGCATAACCATCAGATCCTTCCTGATCATTCAGTTCAGCATCCAATGAGTATGAAGGTTTCTTTCTGCGCAGTCGGTCAATACACAGATTCGTTGCGATCCGGTAGATCCAGGTTGAGAACTTCTGGTTCGGATCGTACTTCTCCATATTACGAAACACACGCAAAAACGTCTCCTGCACAACGTCTTCAGCTTCATGACGATTGTTCAGCATCCGGTATGCCAAATGAAATAGCTTGTCCTTATATAGTTCAACGATTTCTGCAAAGGCTCTCTGGTCGCCCTTGAGCACCAGTTTAATAAGCCTATTCTCCAAATTGTCCACCCTTATTCCCCCAGACATGCTGATGGGTCTTCCGTCTTCTGATACCCGTCCACACTTGTAATTCACCAATCAAATCGTAAATCAACTTTGGTCAAAAATCAAGACTGTATGACAAATATCCGCCAAAAACAGTAAAAACGGGAACTCCCGCAGGAGTCCCGTTTCATCTCTTACTCCGTAGAGCAGAGAATGGAGCTTTTTAGTTAACAAAGTAATGGGTACTTTGTTACATATAATTATTCAAATGCAGCAGTTCAATCATCAACCTGTGTTACGCAGTCCTGCAGCGATGCCATTGATTGTCAGCAACACTTCTCTGAGCAGTTCTGTATCATCCTCACCACGTTCACGCATATCTCTGAGCTCGCTCAGAAGTTGAACTTGCATGTAGGACAACGGATCTACATAAGGGTTACGAAGGCGAATGGATTCTTGAATAACCGGTACATCATCCAGAATTTCAGCTTCTCCGGTAATTTTCAGAATCAGCTCTTTTGTGAGCTTGAATTCGGCTTCAATCTGACCGTAGATGCGATCACGGGCTTCCTTGTTCGAAGTCATGGCTGAATATTCTTTGGCAATGACCAGATCTGCCTTAGCTACGGCCATCTGTACCGTATCAATTAATGTACGGAAGAATGGGAAGCTTGCATACATTTCTTTCAGGACAACCAGATTTTCCTCTTTATCCTGATAGTAACTTTGCAATCCTGTTCCTGCCGCATACCATGCCGGAAGCAGATAACGACTTTGAGTCCAGGCGAATACCCAAGGGATCGCTCTCAGATCTTCAAACTTATCACTATTTTTACGCTTGGATGGACGGGAACCAATATTCAGCTCACCAACCTCCGGAAGCGGCGTTGATTCTTTGAAGAAGGTGAAGAAGTCTGGATCACGGAAAATCAGATCCTGATATTTCGTCAGAGATACTTCCGAAATCTCTTTGATGATGCTGTCCCAATGACGTTCGGATGCTGACTCTTGCGGCTCAAGCCCATTAAGTGCTGCTGTGATTAGAGCCGAAGTTGCCTGCTCCAGACTGCGGTATGCAATCCCCTGAAGGGAATAACGGGAAGAAATAACCTCTCCCTGCTCCGTAATCTTGATGCCCCCACCAATCGTATGTGGTGGTTGAGCAAGAATACTGCGGTTGAGTGGCATGCCGCCACGTCCAAGAGCCCCGCCACGTCCATGGAAGAACTTCAGCTTAACGCCGTGTTCATTACCTACAGCCGTGATGGCATTCATTGCTACACGCAATTCCCAGTTTGCTGTAACCACGCCGCCATCCTTGTTACTGTCTGAATAACCAAGCATGATTTCATGCAGTTCATTCCGTCCTTTTACGCTTGCGCGGTATACAGGAAGGTTGAACAGCTTCTGCATAATGTCCGAAGCCGCATGTAGATCATCAATCGTTTCAAACAGCGGTACCGCTTGAAGTGTAGATACAACGTCACCGTTGTGACCTTTGGTGAATAAGCCCACTTCTTTGGCAAATACCATAACCTCCAGCAAATCACTTGCGCCCTGCGTCATACTGATCAGGTAACTTGTGATACAGCCGTTCCCAAATTCGTTCTGGGCACGCTTGATGGTACGGAAGACATCCAGACACTCTTTGGTTCCCTCCGTGTATTGGTGATAAGGAGAAGTAAGTGGACGTGGATCATCCAGCAAACGAGCAAGCAGATCGATTTTACCGTCTTCAGTCAGACGCGCATAATCCTCTACAATGTTCATTTTCGCCAAAATCTCAGACATCGCATTTTCATGTTCCTTACTGTGCTGACGCACATCCAATGCTGCGGTATGGAAACCAAACAACTCGACTTGACGAATCATTTTGCGAATGGTCGTATCTGCTACGTAATCGGCAAAATGATGGCGCAGACTTCGATCAATAATCATCAGTTCATCAATCAAATCCTGTGCGCTATGATAACGGTCAGGCTGACCTAATTTGTTTTCATCCAGTACATTGTTCAGCTTGGCAATCATATAAGCCAATTTGATGCGGTATGGCTCTTTTTCATTCCGCCAGATATCCACTTTTTTCAATGTAACAGAATTACGATCCTGCTCAATCGACTGCACCAGCTCATCCGATACATGAATGATGTTTGTGCTGAAGCTGAGATGGCCCATAAGTTCAATCATAATCCGTTGGTATTCACGCAAAGCAAGCTTGCGTTGCATCAACAGTGTCTGCCATGTTACATCTGAAGTTACCGAAGGATTTCCATCCCGGTCTCCACCGATCCAGGAACCGAACCGCAAATACGTCGGCACATGCCAGTCATGGTCAGGATAAAATTTGTTCAGGCAGCGTTCCAGCTCCTGATATACATCCGGAAGTACGTGGAACAACGTTTCATGAAAGTAATACATCCCGTTCCGCACTTCATCAAGCACAGTCGGTTTGCGGTCGCGAAGTTCATCTGTCTGCCAGAGTGTAATAACCTCATTCAGCAGCTTCTCACGCAACTGTTCACGTTCACGCAACGTCAGCGTAGGATTATCAAGTGACATGACATCTTCGGATATCCGTTTATGAATGTCCAGAATAACCCGGCGCATAGCTTCGGTTGGGTGAGCTGTCATAACGAGTTCCAACGACAAATCGTCGAGAATCTCTTCCACCTCTATATGAGACAGTCCACGTTCCTTAAGATCCTGTACTGCTTTCTCAATCGATCCTGGCTGCACAGCGTCCCCAGCAGAACGTTCATAATCCCGTTTACGCCGGATCCGATGGTTTTGTTCAGCAATATTAACTAATTGAAAATAAATAGCGAAAGCCCGAATAACCTGGTGACGATTGTCCGAGTCTAATTCCTGGATCATCGTTTTGAACTCTGCATAGAGTTCTGGCAGAAATTCTGCACGTAACGATTTGCTCGTTTCCCGAATCTTCTCAACGATATCTAGAAGCTCCGTGCCGCCTTGATGGACAAGAACTTCTCCGAGTATATTGCCCAGGAACCGCACGTCTCGCCGAAGCAGGTTGTTGGATTGGCTTTTGCTGGCGGTTACCATAGTTTCAGTCATGCTTATCCTCCCATCTGATCGTTCCATTCGTACACGTAAATTTGACACCTTCATAACATCATACAATAAAATGGTACGAAAATCTTTATTTTTCTACTAGAAAAAATGGGGATTATCCCCGATTTACAGCACAAAAACACGCTTTTTTATTCATTTTCTTGTTCTGCTTCAATTAATGGTCATATACTGTCGCATGATACCTTTTTCACGTACTTTAGATAAATCAAAAGTCTCATACCTATTCTTAAAAACTCATAAATATACAGTTCTTTTAGATATGATCCCATGTACCTGATATTAAGGTTAAACCGCATAATTTCATTGTTTGAGAACAGATGATATACAAAGAAACATGACCGGCAAAGCAAGCTTTTGTATACTTTACCACAGTGACGCAATAAATTAAAGGTGTAATTATAATTTTCTTCCCACTACAGTCTGCTTACTAGGCAAGTTTCTTATGTATGTTGTTATTCAATTGGACTCAAAGGTATATCTTAACAGACTTTTTCTACATATTGTACTTGTCTTCTTGGGCAGATTAATCTGTAGCTCTTACTAAAAAGGAGGAATCCACATGATGAAGAAAGGTACAACAATTATTGCTTCCGTGCTTCTGGTGGCCGCGATGGCTGGCCCTGCTGCTGCTGATGGTCATATGTCCAAAGGAATGGATACAACCGGCTCACGTGTCCGGTCTTATCAGGACACCAACTACATGGACCGCACAAACACTAATTCTAACATGAATATGAACATGGATGGAAACTACCGCAACAATGGTGACTATCGTACCAACAATGTTCGGGCAAACGCCACAACAACCGACCGTGACAACGGCATGGATTGGGGCTGGCTTGGTTTGTTGGGACTGCTTGGATTAGCGGGCATGCGTAAAAGAGTGACGGATCGCAACGAACGTTAAATTGTACTCACGTCACTATACAATAGCTGCTACGTCTTAGAAGCAGCTCATCCACAGAGGTAAACAGAAGAGCCAAGACCCCTTTACTATTAAAATAGGGAGGTCTTGGCTCTTTTTTAAATAAACCTGTATTATACTTTACATAAATTATAATATAAAATAACTGCTGATTATTTCGTTAAATAAAATAAAAAAGCCTCTGCATCTGCAAAGGCTCTTTCATTATATTCTGTAAGCGGGTGATGGGAATCGAACCCACGCTATTAGCTTGGAAGGCTAAAGTTCTACCATTGAACTACACCCGCGTAAACAAAAATCGGGATGACACGATTTGAACATGCGACCCCCTGGTCCCAAACCAGGTGCTCTACCAAGCTGAGCTACATCCCGATACTAAAAAAATAATGGCGCGCCCTGAGAGATTCGAACTCCCGGCCTTTTGATTCGTAGTCAAACGCTCTATCCAGCTGAGCTAAGGGCGCAAAAATATTGGAGCGGAAGACGGGAATCGAACCCGCGACCCTCGCCTTGGCAAGGCGATGCTCTACCGCTGAGCCACTTCCGCAAATAAAGGATGCGCGTGGAGGGACTTGAACCCCCACGTCAAAGACGCTAGATCCTAAGTCTAGTGCGTCTGCCAATTCCGCCACACGCGCATATGATGGTGAGTCATGAAGGGCTCGAACCTTCGACACCCTGATTAAAAGTCAGGTGCTCTACCAACTGAGCTAATGACTCATACTAAAATGGCTGGGGATATAGGATTTGAACCTATGCATGACGGAGTCAAAGTCCGTTGCCTTACCGCTTGGCTAATCCCCAATAAAAATATGGTGGAGGCTGAGGGGATCGAACCCCCGACCCTCTGCTTGTAAGGCAGATGCTCTCCCAGCTGAGCTAAGCCTCCAACTATATGACCCGTAGGGGATTCGAACCCCTGTTACCTCCGTGAAAGGGAGGTGTCTTAACCCCTTGACCAACGGGCCCCATTTCCAAAGCTCTCAACCGGGATCGAACCGGTGACCTCATCCTTACCATGGATGCACTCTACCTACTGAGCTATGAGAGCAAATGGCTCCCCGAACAGGGCTCGAACCTGTGACAACTCGATTAACAGTCGAGTGCTCTACCAACTGAGCTATCAGGGAATAATATGCATTTGCAGGGCAAATGCAATTCATCGTACAACGTCCACATGCAGAGCCTGTTTTCTATGTATGATGAAAGAGTTCGCTTGGCGGCGTCCTACTCTCCCAGGACCCTGCAGTCCAAGTACCATCGGCGCTAGAGGGCTTAACGGTCGTGTTCGGGATGGGTACGTGTGGAACCCCTCCGCCATCGCCACCAAACGCAACGCTTAGCTTACATTTCAGAGATCGTTCTCTGAAAACTAGATTCGAAACGAAACATGCGAATTACAACTTGCTAATTGGATAAGCCCTCGACCGATTAGTACTGGTCAGCTCCATGCATTGCTGCACTTCCACCCCCAGCCTATCTACCTCGTCGTCTTCAAGGGGTCTTACATACTGGGAAATCTCATCTTGAGGGGGGCTTCACGCTTAGATGCTTTCAGCGTTTATCCCGTCCGTACATAGCTACCCAGCGGTGCTCCTGGCGGAACAACTGGTACACCAGCGGTACGTCCATCCCGGTCCTCTCGTACTAAGGACAGCTCCTCTCAAATTTCCTACGCCCACGACAGATAGGGACCGAACTGTCTCACGACGTTCTGAACCCAGCTCGCGTACCGCTTTAATGGGCGAACAGCCCAACCCTTGGGACCTACTTCAGCCCCAGGATGCGATGAGCCGACATCGAGGTGCCAAACCTCCCCGTCGATGTGGACTCTTGGGGGAGATAAGCCTGTTATCCCCAGGGTAGCTTTTATCCGTTGAGCGATGGCCCTTCCATGCGGTACCACCGGATCACTAAGCCCGACTTTCGTCCCTGCTCGACTTGTAGGTCTCGCAGTCAAGCTCCCTTATGCCTTTGCACTCTTCGAATGATTTCCAACCATTCTGAGGGAACCTTTGGGCGCCTCCGTTACTCTTTAGGAGGCGACCGCCCCAGTCAAACTGCCCACCTGACACTGTCCCCGCACCGGATTACGGTACCAGGTTAGAACCTAGATACGATCAGGGTGGTATCCCAACGTTGCCTCCACACAAGCTGGCGCTCATGCTTCAAAGGCTCCCACCTATCCTGTACAGATCGTACCCAAATTCAATATCAAGCTGCAGTAAAGCTCCATGGGGTCTTTCCGTCTTGTCGCGGGTAACCTGCATCTTCACAGGTATTAAAATTTCACCGGATCTCTCGTTGAGACAGCGCCCAAGTCGTTACGCCATTCGTGCGGGTCAGAATTTACCTGACAAGGAATTTCGCTACCTTAGGACCGTTATAGTTACGGCCGCCGTTTACTGGGGCTTCGGTTCACAGCTTCGGATTGCTCCTAACCACTCCCCTTAACCTTCCAGCACCGGGCAGGCGTCAGCCCGTATACTTCGCCTTACGGCTTCGCACAGACCTGTGTTTTTGCTAAACAGTCGCTTGGGCCTTTTCACTGCGGCCCCCTCGTGCTATTCACACTACCGGGGCACCCCTTCTCCCGAAGTTACGGGGTCATTTTGCCGAGTTCCTTAACGAGAGTTCTTCCGCGCGCCTTAGAATACTCTTCTCGCCTACCTGTGTCGGTTTGCGGTACGGGCACCATCACCTGGCTAGAGGCTTTTCTTGGCAGTGTGAGATCATGACCTTCGCTACTATAATTTTCGCTCCCCATCACAGCTCAGCCTTACAATGTGCGGATTTGCCTACACATCAGCCTTACTGCTTAGACGGACATCCATCAGTCCGCGTCACTACCCTACTGCGTCCCCCCATTGCTCATAACGGCTTACGGTGGTACAGGAATTTCGACCTGTTGTCCTTCGACTACGCCTTTCGGCCTCGCCTTAGGTCCCGACTTACCCTGAGCGGACGAGCCTTCCTCAGGAACCCTTAGGCTTTCGGCGGATCAGATTCTCACTGATCTTTTCGTTACTCATACCGGCATTCTCACTTGTATAATGTCCAGCGCTCCTTACGGTACACCTTCAACCCTTATACAACGCTCCCCTACCCCTGATGCAAAGCATCAAGCCATAGCTTCGGTGGTGTGTTTAGCCCCGTTACATTTTCGGCGCAGAGTCACTCGACCAGTGAGCTATTACGCACTCTTTCAATGATGGCTGCTTCTAAGCCAACATCCTGGTTGTCTGTGCAACTCCACATCCTTTCCCACTTAACACACACTTGGGGACCTTAGCTGATGGTCTGGGCTGTTTCCCTTTTGACAATGGATCTTAGCACTCACTGTCTGACTCCCGGAAGTAAGTCTATGGCATTCGGAGTTTGACTGAGCTTGGTAACCCTTGCGGGCCCCGCACCCAATCAGTGCTCTACCTCCACGACTCTGTTTTCCGAGGCTAGCCCTAAAGCTATTTCGGGGAGAACCAGCTATCTCCGAGTTCGATTGGAATTTCTCCGCTACCCCCACCTCATCCCCGCATTTTTCAACATGCGTGGGTTCGGGCCTCCAGTGCGTGTTACCGCACCTTCACCCTGGACAGGGGTAGATCACCCGGTTTCGGGTCTACGTCCACGTACTAAGTCGCCCTATTCAGACTCGCTTTCGCTGCGGCTCCGGCTCTTCACCTTAACCTTGCACGGGAACGTAACTCGCCGGTTCATTCTACAAAAGGCACGCCATCACCCCTAAAACGGGCTCTGACTTTTTGTAAGCACACGGTTTCAGGTTCTATTTCACTCCCCTTCCGGGGTGCTTTTCACCTTTCCCTCACGGTACTGCTTCACTATCGGTCGCTAGGAAGTATTTAGCCTTGGCAGATGGTCCTGCCGGATTCATACGGGGTTTCACGTGCCCCGCACTACTCGGGATCCGTCTCGGAGGGAACCAACTTTCAACTACAGGGCTTTTACCTTCTTTGGCGGGCCTTTCCAGACCTCTTCGCTTAACCGGTTCCTTTGTAACTCCATGTGAGACGTCCCACAACCCCAAAGAGCAAGCTCTCTGGTTTGGGCTTCTCCGCGTTCGCTCGCCGCTACTGACGGAATCACTATTGTTTTCTCTTCCTCAGGGTACTTAGATGTTTCAGTTCCCCTGGTATGCCTCTACACAACCTATGTATTCAGTTGTGAGTAACTGGAAATTACCCCAGCTGGGTTTCCCCATTCGGACACCCCCGGATCAAAGCTTGCTTACAGCTCCCCGAGGCAGTTTCGTTGTTCGCCACGTCCTTCATCGGCTCCTAGCGCCTAGGCATCCTCCGTGTGCTCTTAGTAGCTTAACCATTTTGTTCCGGTTTCGGTCGCTCGCTTCCCTTGTTTTGCTTGCGCAAAGCCAAAAGTCGCTCTCACCCGATACCATCACAAAAGCAATTTGACTACCGTTTTTATTAAAACTTGTTTAACACAAGTTCAGCTAAAAAGGAATGTTCTAATTCGCGTTTGTTTCGTTTCGATATCTAGTTTTCAAAGAACAAACTTGTAAGACTTTTTTGGTGGAGCCAAGCGGGATCGAACCGCTGACCTCCTGCTTGCAAGGCAGGCGCTCTCCCAGCTGAGCTATGGCCCCATATAAAGTTTAAAGGTATAGATGGTGGGCCCTGGTGGACTCGAACCACCGGCCTCACCCTTATCAGAGGTGCGCTCTAACCAACTGAGCTAAGGGCCCACATTATATATACTATTTGAACCCAAAATGGGTTACGCTTGGCGGCGTTCTACTCTCCCAGGACCCTGCGGTCCAAGTACCATTGACGCTGAAGGGCTTAACGGTCGTGTTCGGGATGGGAACGTGTGGAACCCCTTCGCTATCGCCACCAAACGTTTGAGAGTTTGAGCTCTCAAAACTGAGCAACGAGTGAGTTGCTTGTGCTCTTCATTTCATCCACACCGAAGTGACGGACCGAAATGAATCGCTGTTGCAGGTTCTAAGAACCTGCATATTTGAATGTTTCCGTTGCAGGAAACGATTCTCCATAGAAAGGAGGTGATCCAGCCGCACCTTCCGATACGGCTACCTTGTTACGACTTCACCCCAATCATCTATCCCACCTTCGGCGGCTGGCTCCTTGCGGTTACCCCACCGACTTCGGGTGTTATAAACTCTCGTGGTGTGACGGGCGGTGTGTACAAGACCCGGGAACGTATTCACCGCGGCATGCTGATCCGCGATTACTAGCAATTCCGACTTCATGCAGGCGAGTTGCAGCCTGCAATCCGAACTGAGACCGGCTTTGTTGGGATTGGCTCCATCTCGCGATTTCGCAGCCCGTTGTACCGGCCATTGTAGTACGTGTGTAGCCCAGGTCATAAGGGGCATGATGATTTGACGTCATCCCCACCTTCCTCCGGTTTGTCACCGGCAGTCTATCTAGAGTGCCCACCCGAAGTGCTGGCAACTAAATATAAGGGTTGCGCTCGTTGCGGGACTTAACCCAACATCTCACGACACGAGCTGACGACAACCATGCACCACCTGTCTTGAATGTTCCGAAGAAAAGGTACATCTCTGCACCGGTCATTCAGATGTCAAGACCTGGTAAGGTTCTTCGCGTTGCTTCGAATTAAACCACATACTCCACTGCTTGTGCGGGTCCCCGTCAATTCCTTTGAGTTTCAGTCTTGCGACCGTACTCCCCAGGCGGAGTGCTTAATGTGTTAACTTCGGCACCAAGGGTATCGAAACCCCTAACACCTAGCACTCATCGTTTACGGCGTGGACTACCAGGGTATCTAATCCTGTTTGCTCCCCACGCTTTCGCGCCTCAGCGTCAGTTACAGCCCAGAGAGTCGCCTTCGCCACTGGTGTTCCTCCACATATCTACGCATTTCACCGCTACACGTGGAATTCCACTCTCCTCTTCTGCACTCAAGTCACCCAGTTTCCAGTGCGATCCGGGGTTGAGCCCCGGGATTAAACACCAGACTTAAATGACCGCCTGCGCGCGCTTTACGCCCAATAATTCCGGACAACGCTTGCCCCCTACGTATTACCGCGGCTGCTGGCACGTAGTTAGCCGGGGCTTTCTTCTCAGGTACCGTCACCTTGAGAGCAGTTACTCTCCCAAGCGTTCTTCCCTGGCAACAGAGCTTTACGATCCGAAAACCTTCATCACTCACGCGGCATTGCTCCGTCAGGCTTTCGCCCATTGCGGAAGATTCCCTACTGCTGCCTCCCGTAGGAGTCTGGGCCGTGTCTCAGTCCCAGTGTGGCCGATCACCCTCTCAGGTCGGCTACGCATCGTCGCCTTGGTGAGCCGTTACCTCACCAACTAGCTAATGCGCCGCAGGCCCATCCCCAAGTGACAGATTGCTCCGTCTTTCCAGTTTCCTTCAGGCGAAGAAAACAATTATTCGGTATTAGCTACCGTTTCCGGTAGTTGTCCCAAACTTGAGGGCAGGTTGCCTACGTGTTACTCACCCGTCCGCCGCTAACTATCAGAGAAGCAAGCTTCTCTTCAAGTCCGCTCGACTTGCATGTATTAGGCATGCCGCCAGCGTTCGTCCTGAGCCAGGATCAAACTC
This sequence comes from Paenibacillus sp. FSL K6-1122, assembly GCF_037977015.1. Taxonomy (NCBI): domain Bacteria; kingdom Bacillati; phylum Bacillota; class Bacilli; order Caryophanales; family Paenibacillaceae; genus Paenibacillus; species Paenibacillus sp. FSL K6-1122. The sequence continues at coordinate 6,278,688 of NZ_CP150272.1, forward strand.
TCCAATAAAGTATTGAAAAGAGCGATAAGCTCATTTTGAATCTGACGAGATTAAAAATCTCATTTGTGCTCCAGTCGATTCAAGCTAAGGCTTGTTTCAAACTTTCGCGTTCATTCTGCAAGCAGAATGTTTACTCACTCGTTGTTCAGTTTTCAAAGATCAAACATTCAATTTAGTGCTGTTTTTCATGTTGTCGTCGTTTCAGCGGCGACTTTTATAATATATCATGTTGAAGTTCTCTTTGCAAGCATTATTTTTTCGATTATTTTCAATCGCTTTATTTTCATGCTTGTTTCCGTGAACCGCTCCTAAAAAAGGAACGAAAATTAATTTACCATATGAAATTAGAAAGGTCAACCCTTTTTCGACAAAAAGTATGAACCCCTCAGCAATTTCACATTCTCATAGTTCAGAGGTACAGCACCCGCTATGAAGAGCCGCACCTCCCTTCCACTACTGTAAATCGAATATATGACCAGCTTCAGCATTATGGCTTCGACTTTTTCAGCTTCCCACCTCTGGCGTACTTGGACAACTCTTTTGGCGGGGCAAAGCGTGCATACATGCGGAACACAGTCTTATATCGGCTCGCGATAGCATATTTGATCTCTTGGTCAAGACGATTATCACTTAGATCGAAAAGCATCTCATCTAATTCTTTACGCAGCACATAGTCTAGTTCCTTGCATTCCTTCTCGTTAAACAACATACCCAGCATTAGAGTTCTCCTTTTTGTGCATAGCCTCTTTATCACACTTACACAAGTTTCATGCAACACCCCGTGCATTCTCGCTTTTGTGGGTGCTGCTGAAACCCGTTTTATTGTTATGGTCAACTTTCTGAAAATTTATGAATGCCAACCATCACAAAATTTTATCCTCTCACCAGAGTATACGTAAGTGTGCTTTCGATGATTGCTGCAACAAGAAGCAAGATGACAACCCAAAAGGATGCCGTTAGCGTCCTATTCATGAATGCTCTCCACCGGGTACCCATCGTATTTCGCTTGTCACTTCCAAGTTGTGCAAGGCTTTTGATAACCAGACCACCAAACTTCAGTCCGAAGGCGCAAGCAATGATAATGACCGGAATCTCAATAATGCCATGCGGAAGTAAACCTTTAACCACAATGTCATAGAAGCTTGCTCCATAATTCATCGTGGTGTGCACCACAAATCCAAGGACCATCCCATTGATCAGCAGGAAGATGACAGGCAGAATTCCGAAGAATATACCGGCATAGATGACAAGTACACTTTTGATGGCATTATTGAAAAAGATAAACAGAAAGAAGTTCCATTGCACATTGCCCCCCTGCTCCAGCCGTTCACTGACTTCACGTAATCCTCCGATTTGGTTCAACAACAGTTCTTCCAGTGGCCCTGTACTCACCCATCCTGCCCCTATACCAACAGCAAACAAAACTACGGACCAGATTAATGCACTACGGATGGAACCAAGATCTTTAAGAAATGTACTGAATTTTAACATAATAACCTCCTGTAGAATCTAAAATGATGGACAAACAAGGATCAGTGACGAATAACTGGGCAGTACGAGCATACATTGGAGAGTAAACAAGCATTTCTTATGGGAGAGGGGCGCTTATTGAAATGAACTCGTTCTATGTATTTAGCGGCAAAAAGATTAAACGGTACCTGATTGTCCTCGTTGCTGCCATCTTTGCGATCGGTATTATCTATCTGGAGAGAGGCAATGTCTCCGTATTCTCGGAGGAAGCACCATCCGCCGTCTACAGCGTTCCAACCGAGAAGAAGGTAATCGCACTTACCTTTGACATTAGCTGGGGGGATAAACGGACAGAGCCGATTCTGAAAGTTCTTCAGGAGAATAAAGTGCAGAAGGCAACCTTTTTCCTTTCCTCCCCCTGGAGCAAGACACACCCCGAAATTGTTACTGCCATCAAAGAGGCAGGATATGAAATTGGCAGCCATGGTCACAGACATGAGAACTACAGCAGCCTGACTGAAGAAGAAATTCGCAAAGAAATTTCGACAGCTCATAGCATTTTAACCGATTTAACGGGAAAAGAACCGAAATTACTACGTCTGCCCAACGGGGACTTTGACAAGCGAGTGCTTCAGGTAGCCAATAGTCTGAATTATCAGGTTGTGCAGTGGGATACCGACTCCTTGGATTGGAAAAACCCTGGTGTACAGACCATTGTTGATCGCGTAGTAAGCAAGGCACATCCAGGGGACATCGTACTGCTGCATGCAAGCGATTCCTCCAAACAAACGCATGAAGCACTCCCTGTAATTATCGACAAGTTGAAAAATCAGGGCTATGAATTTGTTACCGTGTCTGAGTTGCTCAACCATTCCAGTGTGGAAGGTAAGGAAGTTCGTGACCAAGCCAGCGGTCAATGATTACTCAATTATGAGCTATAGCTCAAATAGGTGCTTAAAAGTTGAAAAGAGCTAACCAGGTTAGCTCTTTTTGGTATGTTTTTTGTGCAAAATGAATTCTATGCTCGGCTTTCTTTCAACTGTTCTGCCTTTCCACTTACACTCCGGTTCGTCGATACATCCACCAGCCTGTGCAATATCAGCATTTGGTATGCATTACATAGGAGCAAGGGAACCACAATAAATATGGTTGCAGCATTCACATCAATACGTAATACGCCGATCGTCTCCACTATGGTGACGGCAATCATGAAAAAGAGTGTAGGTACAAGCGCGGAGATATGAGTCAGCTTTACTTTAACGTAAGCGGTAACAATTGCAGCTGCCAAAATAATGATACCTAACACAATATCCGATATGCGTTCCCGGTCTCCCCCAACAAACAGGCGTAAAAACATCACGTCAAGCAGGGCTAACACCGTTAGTACAATCTGCACGATCTGCCAACCGCGCTTTGGAAATACACCTTTACCCATATAATTCAATATCAGATATGCAAAGAAACCCATTTGTGAATACACGCTGATCATAACCCCTGATCCAAATAAGATCAAAAGATACAGAAGAAAATCATTTAATCCATTTGTTTTCTCCCCGTTCACCAGCATCATAATCAATCCTGTACCCAATGCTCCCGCGGCCCCAATAAGCAAGGCTGTCCAAAACAGGAAAAACCATTTACGTAAATTCAAAAGTTTTCCACCCCCGAGTGTTTATTTTACCAACCTTCTCAGCAAAAAACCATCATTGCTCAACATATTTCCCCCTTTCCCATCACATACTACATCCAGTATCTAATCAAGGAGGGATTGTACACATGAAACGGCCTTTGTGGCAGCTATGCTGTGTCGTACTGGGGCTATCCGTCATGCTTGCCGGCTGCGGTTCAGATCAGAGTTCTTCGCCTCCTCAGGGCAGTTATAAAGAGATGAAAACAATGGTTGTAGATATTTTGAAAAGTGATGAAGGCAAGAAAGCGGTGGAGGAAGCTCTTACAGGTCAAAGCTCATCCAGCGGAAGCAGCGGTTCTGAAGAAGGCGGCGGTTCGGGTGGTGCTTCAGGATCCATTGGTATGAAAATGTTAATGCCTGTGCAATCTTCGGAACAAATACGTATTGCAGTAAAAGATACCATCACAGCTCCCGAATATAAGAAGGAATTCGAAAAGATCATGACCGATCCGCAGTTTGCGGGTGAATTTGCCAAAGTGATCAACGCACAAAGTAAACAACTTCATATGCAATTGATTAAAGATCCCACATATCAAAAGTCTGTTGAAGACATCATGAAGTCACCTGAGGTATCCAAGATGTTCATGGATATGACGAAGACTCCGGATTATCGTAAACAGACGATGACTGTCATGCAGGAAGTGATGCAAAACCCGTTGTTCCGCATGGAAGTACTCACTTTGCTCAAGAAGGTAGTACAGGACGAATTGCAACCCAAAGTGGAAAGTGGCGGAAAACAGGGGGAAGAGCAAGGCGGACAGCAAGACGGTCAGGGCGAAGGTGGTGGTGATGGCGGAGATGGTGGAAGCAGTGGAGATTCGGGCGGCGGATCATAAACAGTAGGTGTTAATACGCACCACAGATACTGAAAAGCCTGCATCCAAATGGACGCAGGCTTTATTTGTATTTATAACACTCATACCATTAGAATTTGGATTCAATGGACCGGGCAACTTCATCGTAGATAGCCCCTATACGGGAATCAGCTTTGTAAACCGAAGGTGAGAAATCAGGCTCGGAAGGATGATTATCCGGCGTGCCTAATGGAATCTGGGCAAGCAGGCTTGTATGCAGACTTTCCGCAAGTCTTCCCCCGCCTCCACGACCAAAGACATAATCCTTCTCTCCGCAACTGCCACACTCATAATAAGCCATATTCTCAACCACACCAAGTAACTCATGATCGGTCTGAATGGCCATTGCACCCGCACGTGCTGCGACAAAAGCTGCCGTTGCATGCGGCGTGGTAACGATGATTTCCTTACTCTGTGGCAACATCTGATGCACATCCAAAGCAACATCTCCCGTACCTGGTGGCAAATCCAGTAATATATAATCCAATTCGCCCCACTGGACATCCGTAAAGAATTGACGCAACATCCGACCTAGCATGGGTCCACGCCAGATTACCGGATTGTTCTCCCGAATAAAGAAGCCCATCGACATGACTTTGACGCCAAAACGTTCAACCGGTTGAATAACGCCATCTTCAACGACCGGATATTCTTCAATCCCCATCATGTCGGGTACACTGAAGCCATAGATATCCGCATCAATTAAGCCCACTTTCTTGCCTTGACGTGCCAAGGCTGCAGCCAGATTAACGGTTACCGTTGATTTACCAACGCCACCTTTACCACTGGCCACAGCAATAAAACGAACACCTGATTCAGGACTTAACAGCTCATGTCCATCCAGACCCGCTGCGTGACCTTTTACGAGCACTTCGTCCCGATCTGGCTCATTATCGGGTTGTCCCATATTCAGGCTCTCACGATCATGCTCAGAAGCTGCACGCACACGAATATGGGCATCCTTCATTCCGTGCTGGGACAACAGATTACGCGTTGCATCAGTCAAGGCTGTTGTATCCTCAGGTCGATTTTCCAGTGTCACTATGGTCAGAGCCACATGATTTTCTTTCACCATAATATCTCGAACCCATTCCAGTTCGGTCAGACTTACTCCCAATTGTGGTTCTTGTAATGGCTGTAATAGTTCAAGTATCTGTTCTTTTGATAACATCAGACAGCACCTCAGCTTTATCTATTGGCATGTAATTAGGTATGCTGATCCAATTATATCATTACCTTTCTTGTTCTGACTAACTTTTAGGCCGTTCTCCTGAGGAATATCTGAGAATTCCATTATAGATCGAAGCAGCTACCTTACGTTGATAAGCTTCGTCAGCAAGCATACGTGCCTCTTCCGGATGAGAAAGGAAACCCACTTCTACCAGCGCTGAAGGGATCTTCAGAGCCTGTAACAGATAAACCGTATTCACCGTTTTGGCGATCCGATCTGTATTCTCCAGGTTACGAACCATCTCTTGTTGAAGCAGATTAGCCAAACCTTCATTATCCGGATGGTTCGTTGTATAGAAAACCTGCGCTCCACTCCATCGGTTGGATGGGACACTGTTCATGTGAATGCTAATAAAGAGATCTGCTTGCTTATCCTCTATCCGCCGTACTCTTTGTTTCAGATCTTCCGTCTTTCGTTTGGAGTACCCCTTGGTGTCCGATTCCGCCAAATCAGTGTCTATTTCTCGTGTCATAACCACTAAGGCCCCTGCCTGTTGCAAATAATCTCTCACATACAGGGCGATAGACAGATTGATATCTTTTTCAATAACCCCCTGTTTACTTACCGCTCCTCCATCTGGACCTCCGTGTCCTGCATCAATGGCAATGACTTTACCCGCCATCGGCAAACTCCAATAACCTGACGTCTTAGCGGAAGGCAGTTCATAGGACATTACCGCCACTAACATGGCCAGTAGACAGAGACTCAGCATGACCCTTTTGATTGTTTTTAGCCTAATCCAGACTACAAAGTGTTTCCCCATATTTTTACGCATAAAAAAACCACCTCGTCCCTATAAATGACTCTAATCATCTATATGGGACAAGATGGACAAATATACCGCTAGGAGCGGACTTGCTCCGCCATTCCTTCAATCAGCACCTCAGCTACCTCAGGACGTGTAAATTCAGGTGGAGGGCACTGGCCGTCACGGAGCAACCCGCGTACTTTGGTGCCGGAAAGCGCCATATGATGTTCTTTATCATGTGGGCAAGTTTTGCTGGATGCCATGTTTCCACATTTGGTACAGAAGAAACTATGTTCGAAGAACAACGGAGTAATCCCCAGTTCCTCTGCTGTAAAGTTAGTAAAGATCTCCTGTGCTTCATATGTTCCATAATAATCACCAACACCCGCATGGTCACGACCAACAATAAAGTGGGTACACCCGTAATTTTTGCGAACCATCGCATGAAAAATAGCTTCACGTGGACCGGCATATCGCATGGCTGCGGGGAACACACCAAGAAACGCACGATCAGCCGGGTAATAGTTCTCCAGTAATACCAGATAACTCTTCATCCGAACATCTGCAGGTACATCGTCCGACTTCGTCTCTCCAACAAGCGGATTCAGGAAGAGTGCATCTACAATCTCCATAGCGCTCTTCTGAATGTATTCATGAGCCCGATGGACCGGATTACGTGTCTGAAAACCAACTACGGTCTTCCAACCCTTCTCCTGAAAAATCTTCCGGGTATCTGCAGGATCATAATAGAATTCTTCGAATTTCGAAGGTTTTGGACGGTTCAACACTTGGATTGGACCTCCTACGTATGTTGCAGGACGCTCCAACAGTTTTTTAACGCCCGGGTGCTCGGGATCATCTGTTTTGAATACACGCCGGGCTTCTTCACCCTGATCCACCTGGTATATACTTTGGACTTCGAGCAATCCATAAGTGACTCCATCTTGATCACCAACAAGTTTCACACGTTCACCAATCTGGAGGGATGCGGCTTGTTTATCGTCAACAGCAAGTGTAATCGGTATACTCCAGACTGTTCCATCGGCGAGACGCATGCGAGACACCACCGAAAGGTAATCTTCCTCATTCAAGAAACCTTGAAGTGGTGAGAACGCACCTACACCAATTAAATCCAAATCTGATATCGTCCAAGTATTAATACGCAAAGAAGAAAAGTTTTTACTGTCTTGTAACAATTGCTCCCGTTCTTCTCCTTGTACGATACGTTGAACCAACGTACCTCCATGAGGCAGAATCGATGTCATCTTGTCAGCTCCTTGTATATCTATTATTTATGAAGGCCACATTCCGTTTTATCATTACCAGACCAGCGTCCGGCACGTGGGTCCTCTCCAGGCATAACTTGACGTGTGCAATGCTCACAACCAATACTTGGGTAGTTCTGATCATGAAGAGGGTTATATACAACGTTATTGTCACGAATATATTGCCATACATCCTCAGTCGTCCAGTGAGCAATCGGATTAAACTTCATCAGGCCAAATTTGGAATCATACTCAACCTTCTTTGAGTTTGCACGAGTTGGTGCTTGATCTCTGCGGATACCTGTAATCCATGCATCATACTGAGAAAGAATACGTGTTAACGGTTCGACTTTGCGAATGTTACAGCACCCATTGGGATCAGACTTCCACAACTCTTCACCGTGCTCAGCTGCCTGCTCTTCTGGAGTAATCTTAGGTGACACACGTACAAATTCAAGGTTGTAGTTCTCCTGCATCTTATCACGTGTTTCGTATGTTTCTTTAAAGTGAAAATCTGTATCCAGATAAAAAATATCTGTGGATGGGCTGATTTTCTGCACCATATCTACAAGTACAACATCTTCTGCACCAAAGCTACATGCAAAAGTGATATTTGGGAATGTTTCAATAGCATACCGAATAATATCCTCTGGACTGGCATGTTCCAGTTCCTCTGCCTTCGTCCGTGCCAAATCTTCTTTCTCCAACAAGTTCATCTGTGAATTTCCCCCATTCTGCATTTCAATACACCTAAAGCCGACTAATCTAATATGAATTATGTTTAGTATAAATCTTTCATTGGGGATGTCAATGCCTGCCATATGGTAAAATAAATCAGTTTTTGACCCTTTTTGATTGCCGCTATTACACAATATTTTGGTTCAATTTATCCATTTCTCTGTTAATGAGATAAAAACAATGATATTGGCCCAGGTCATTAGACAGGTAAAAATACAACGCTTAGCCTGGGAAACCTTTGCTGTTACTGGGTTTGGACAGTTCTTGTCGTCAAGAACAACATCAAAAAATCACTGGGCGATTGAAGTTGAAGGAAGAAAAGCTAAAGTTTTAAGGGGAGCAGCTTTGCGGATTTTAGCTGTTGATATGTAAGGGACTTTTATCGTTTCCATAAGAAATACTGATAAGGTTTGCAATAAAGAATTAAGTGCAAAAACATTAAGCCTAGTGCATTCAAAAAATCCGGCGTGAGTTCTAATCGATGATTTTATAGGAGCTGTTATAAAATGTGTGGTGAGCGATGGGTATGAGAGTATTCAATGATCTAAACGATTAGAGAGGTTCAGTAGGATGTAGATGTATCAACGTACATATTATAGGACTGTATTGAGGGACATTAAGAGCACAATGAAAAGGCAATGAAGGAAAAATGCACAAGCACGGGGAGAGACATCAGAGATATGAGAGCTATCGCACAAACTAATATAATATATGGCGTAATATTCATGAATATATAAAAAAGCCTTTGACCGAGGCCAAAGGCTTTTAATATTAACGTTTGGAGAACTGAGGTGCGCGACGAGCCGCTTTAAGACCGTATTTTTTACGCTCTTTCATACGTGGGTCACGAGTCAGGAATCCTGCTTTTTTCAGGGATGCACGGTATTCCGGATCTGCTTTGAGCAGAGCGCGGGAGATACCATGACGGATTGCGCCGGCTTGACCGGAGATTCCGCCACCATGAGCAATAACAAGAACGTCATAGTTGTTGAGCGTTTCTGTCAAGTTCAGTGGTTGTTTTACAATCAGTTTGAGTGTTTCCAAACCGAAGTATTCATTAATATCACGTTTATTGATGACAATGCGTCCTTCACCCGGTACAAGGCGAACACGTGCTACCGAATGTTTACGACGACCTGTCCCATAGTATTGTACTTGTGCCATGAAACTGTCCTCCTTTTAATTAACCGCGAAGTTCGTAAACTTCTGGTTTTTGTGCTGCATGTGGATGCTCAGTGCCTCTGTACGCTTTAAGTCTCAACTTCATTTTCTCGCCCATGCGAGTTTTAGGAAGCATACCGCGAACAGCCAATTCCAACATACGCTCAGGTTTGTTTTTAACCATCTCTTCAGCTGTAGTTACTTTCAAACCACCTGGGTGCATTGAGTGACGGTAGTATTTTTTACCTTGCATTTTCTTACCAGTCAATACGATTTTCTCAGCATTGATGATAACAACGAAATCGCCAGTGTCCACATGTGGAGTGAATTGTGGCTTGTGTTTGCCGCGAATCAAAGCTGCTGCTTCGCTCGCCAAACGTCCGAGGGTTTTGCCTTCAGCATCAATGATGTGCCATTGGCGCTCAACTTCGTTAGGCTTCGCCATGTACGTAGTACGCATGAAAAGTTCCTCCTTAAAATGTTCAAAATCATCATTTTCATTTATCTTCGTTCGTTAAGTTATAACTTTAGGTGTTGATGGATTGTAAATTTGATGTGAAACTCTTAATTGGGGCTGTGGGAAAGCCATTAAGAAAACACAACTTTTATATTACATGATAGGCGATTAAATCGCAAGTGTTAATTAAGCTTTTCACTCACCAAATTCAATCTTTTTTGTATTCAAGATCCCAGAGCATTAAACCGCAGCTAACTGCAGTAGGTCCTGCAGCAGATCGATTACATGCAGCAATCATATTTGGTACATCAGAGGCTTTCCGTTTGCCCTCTCCGATCTCCAGCAGTGTCCCTACAATGATACGAACCATATGCTGCAAAAAGCCGTTACCACTCACATAAATGTGAATGACACCCTGATCGCGCGGATGGTCTCTGCACATTGATCGGTCCACTTCCATCCATGCTTCGTACACCGAACGGACATGATTCTCTTTCTGAGACTTGCGTGAAGCAAAAGAGGTAAAATCATACGTCCCTATGAAATGTCGTAAGCCCTCCTGCATTGCCATAATATCAAGCTTCGCATGATGATGATATTGCAGTCTTCTGTTGAATACATCCGGAAATTGATTCGCATTGACTGTATAACGATACGTTTTCTTTTTCGCTGCATAGCGAGAATGAAAATCAGCCGAAACTTCAATCGCATCAATAACGACAATATCGGAGGGTAATCTGGAGTTGAGTGCAATACACCAACGTTCAATCGGGATCTGGGACTCCGTAGGAAAATTGAAGATTTGTCTGCGGGCGTGAACACCTGCATCTGTTCGGCCTGAACCTGTAATTTTAACCTTCTCACCGGTTAAAGCACGAATCGCATCTTCAAGATGATCCTGAATGGTATTCCCACCCGGCTGTACTTGGAAGCCGTAATAGGCAGTGCCATCATAAGTTAACGTCATACATAAGTTTCGCATTAATACCACACCTTTGTTCCATACTATACATATCCCTATCCCGAACAGCAAAAGAAGCCCCTTACGGAGCTTCTATTACAGCACGAATTCCGAAATGAAGAGAAAAAAAGGGTTAATCCAGAATCGTTGATTCTGTCCCCTTTCCTCATCTCATCTGTTTTACGCGCGGTCTACCAGTTCCAAGTAAACCATTGGCGCTGCGTCACCACGACGAGGTCCCAGTTTCAAGATACGAGTGTATCCACCTGGACGCTCAGCGTAACGACCGGACAATTCGCTAAACAGTTTTTGGATTGCATCTTGCTCACCATCGATAGTTTCGCGGCGAACATAAGCTGCCACTTGGCGACGGGCATGAAGATCTCCCTTTTTCGCTTTAGTGATCAGTTTTTCAGCAATAGAGCGAACCTCTTTTGCTTTCGCTTCAGTTGTCTGAATGCGTTCGTATAAGAACAGGTCGGTTACCAGGTCACGGAACAAAGCTTTACGTGCGCTGGAATTACGGCCCAACTTTTGGTATGCCATTGTTTTCCCTCCTTCACTTCAAGCACTCGGCTGTCTATTCTTCTGTACGGAGTCCCAAACCAAGTTCCTCAAGCTTCTCTTGAACTTCTTCCAAAGACTTGCGTCCGAGGTTACGGACTTTCATCATGTCTTCTTCCGTTTTCGTAGTCAGCTCTTGCACGGTATTAATACCGGCACGTTTGAGGCAGTTGTAGGAACGAACAGAGAGATCCAGCTCTTCGATCGTCATTTCGAGTACTTTTTCTTTTTTGTCTTCTTCTTTTTCGACCATGATTTCTGCATCTTTCGCTTCGTCTGTAAGACCCACGAAGAGCATCAAATGCTCAGTCAAAATTTTAGCGCCGAGGCTTACAGCCTCTTCAGGACGAATACTTCCATCAGTCCAAACTTCCAACGTGAGCTTGTCATAGTTGGTCACTTGACCGACACGCGTATTTTCCACAGCGTAGTTAACGCGACTGATCGGGGTGAAGATGGAATCGACTGGGATGACGCCGATCGGCTGGTCATCGCGTTTATTCCGATCTGCCTGGACGTAGCCGCGACCGCGATTGGCAAAAATACGCATGTGAAGTCTCGAACCTGGTCCGAGCGTAGCAATGTGCAAATCCGGATTAAGGATTTCCACATCGGAGTCAGCACGGATATCTCCAGCCGTAATTGCTCCTTCGCCTTCAGCATCAATCTCGAGCACTTTCTCCTCGTCTGAATGAATCTTAAGCGACAAAGCTTTCAGGTTAAGAATAACCTCCGTTACATCTTCCATTACGCCAGGAACTGTAGCAAATTCATGCAGAACGCCATCGATTTGAACCGAAGACACTGCCGCACCCGGCAGTGACGAGAGCAAGATTCGGCGAAGCGAGTTTCCAAGCGTCGTACCGTATCCGCGCTCAAGCGGTTCTACTACGAATTTCCCATAGGTGCCATCATCGTTGACGTCTACCGTCTCAATTTTCGGCTTTTCGATTTCAATCACTGCAATACCCCTCCTTCAAAACGTCGGTCCTCTATGAAACATTTACCTTCTCTTGCGAAAACATGTAGTAGTATGCCTAAACAACCATTATTAGCAGATTGTGCCGGAAATATACCACACGCAGGGGCAAATCTCATTAGACACGACGACGTTTTGGAGGACGGCATCCGTTATGCGGGACTGGAGTTACGTCTTTGATCAGGTTAACTTCAAGACCAGCAGCTTGCAAAGAGCGGATCGCTGCTTCACGGCCTGCGCCTGGTCCTTTAACCATAACCTCAACGGCTTTCATCCCATGTTCCATTGCAGCTTTGGCAGCAGTCTCAGCAGCCATTTGTGCAGCAAACGGAGTCGATTTACGGGAACCTCTGAATCCGAGGCCGCCGGAGCTTGCCCACGAAATTGCGTTTCCGTGAGGATCCGTAATAGTAACGATAGTGTTATTGAAAGTGGAACGGATATGCGCCACGCCAGATTCAATATTCTTACGGTCACGACGTTTAGTACGTACGACTTTTTTCGGTTTAGCCATTTTCTCTTATCCCCCCTTATTATTTCTTCTTGTTCGCTACTGTACGACGAGGACCTTTACGAGTACGAGCATTCGTTTTCGTACGTTGTCCACGAACAGGCAGACCACGACGATGACGAACTCCACGGTAACAACCGATCTCCGTCAAACGTTTAATATTCAAAGAGATTTCTCGACGCAGGTCACCTTCTACTTTGACCTCTTTATCGATACTTTCACGCAATTTGCTGACTTCATCTTCCGTCAAATCACGAACACGAGTGTCCGGATTGATGCCTGTTGTGCTCAGAATTTTCTGGGAAGTCGTTTTACCGATTCCGAAAATATAAGTCAAGGCGATCTCAACGCGCTTATCACGTGGCAAATCCACACCAGATATACGTGCCATTTTACGCTACACCCCCTTCTTTAACCTTGTTTTTGTTTGTGTTTCGGATTTTCACAGATAACCATAACATTCCCTTTGCGGCGAATGACTTTGCACTTTTCGCAAATCGGCTTGACCGAAGGTCTTACCTTCATGTGAATTACCTCCTCAAAGTTTTGCTAAGCAAAACCCTCTTCGTAAGCATTGACCTTGTTCTACTATTGTAAAACCGGCTTCGAAGCTTTCGCAAGTTTTGCCGGGCAAAACCCGCTACATAAGCTTCACAGTTCATTGCAACTGTCTACTACTATTTACGGTAAGTTATGCGACCTTTTGTTAAATCATAAGGCGACAACTGAACAACTACTTTGTCTCCAGTCAGGATACGGATAAAGTGCATCCGCAGTTTTCCGGAAACGTGAGCGAGAATTTGATGACCGTTCTCAAGCTCAACCTTGAATGTTGCATTCGGTAGCGGTTCGAGAACCGTACCTTCCACTTCAATGACATCTTCCTTAGCCATTAGTCAGTCTCCTTTCTCTTCAGATTGAATGTTGGTGGATTCCAGAAATGAATGAACCGCGTAACGGAGCTTTCCATTTGTCACCCGACCACTCTCGTTTAAACTGTTCACAACCTCGCTGCTAATCATGGGCTGGAGCTCAAGATGAAGAAGATTCTTCTTCTTTGGTTGATCAAACTTACGTTTGTCTCCATCCGCAATATATACGAACTTACCGTCCGCTATAGCAACAATTACTGCGGCTTGGTCCGCATTGCGGCCTTTACGGATCTTCACAAGTTGACCGAGCTGCGGATTAGACTGACTGTTCATGCCTCATCACCTACGCATTCAGTTTCGTGAAAATTTCCATACCATCTGGTGTAACTGCTACGGTGTGTTCAAAGTGTGCACATAACTTACCATCAACCGTGACGACAGTCCAGTTATCTCCCAACGTTTTCACATACCGTCTACCTACGTTAACCATCGGCTCTATGGCCAGCACCATGCCCGCTTTAAGCCGTGGTCCCCGATCGGGAAGACCATAGTTCGGAATCTGTGGTTCTTCGTGCAGATCTGCGCCTATGCCGTGACCGACATATTCACGAACTACGGAGAACCCTTCATCTTCAATATATTTCTGAATCGCATGAGATATTGTAAACAAGCGAACGTCCGGTTTTACCAGCGCCAGACCTGCGTATAACGAAGCCTCGGTAACGTCCAGAAGACGACGGGCTTCTTCGGAAATACGGCCGACCGGATAAGTCCAGGCGGAATCTCCATGATACCCCTGGTACTGCGCGCCAATGTCAAACGTAACGATATCGCCCTCGTTCAACTTGCGTTTGCCGGGAAATCCATGTACCAACTCTTCATTGACTGAAGCGCACACACTGGCAGGGAAACCGTTATAACCTTGGAAAGACGGCACAGCTCCTTGACTGCGGATATATTGATCAGCCATATGGTCAAGTTCTCCAGTCGTAATACCGGGAGCGATATGCTCTGCCAAGAGACGATGCGTTTCCGCAACAATTCTCCCTGCTTCCCTCATCAAGCCCAGTTCCGTTTCGGACTTACCAATGATCATCAATTAACCTCTCAGTAAGGACACGATTTCTTGAGAAACTTGATCGATATCCTGTTCTCCGTTCATTTGACGAAGAAGACCTTTAGTCTCATAGAACGTGAGGAGTGGTGCTGTTTTGTTGATATACTCGTCCAGTCGTGTACCTACACTCTCTTCATTATCATCAGAGCGTTGATACAACTCACCAGCGCATTTATCACAAATACCTTCCTGCTTAGGCGGATTGAATACCACATGATAAGTGGAACCACAGTTTTTACAAATTCGACGACCCGTCAAACGAGCGAGCAATTTGTTGCGATCCACTTTCAGGTTGATTACATGATCGAGACCTGAGTTCAATCGATCCAGAATGCCATCGAGCGCTTCTGCTTGCGAAAGGGTTCTTGGAAATCCGTCCAAGAGGAAACCTTCTCTGCAGTCAGGCTGCTGCAAACGTTCTTCAACGATGCCAATGGTTACATCATCTGGTACAAGCAATCCTTGATCCATATATTCCTTGGCTTTCATGCCAATGGGAGTTCCCTGTTTGATCGCGAGACGAAATGCATCGCCTGTTGAAATATGGGGAATACCGAACTCTTTCACGATGACGTCTGCTTGCGTTCCTTTTCCTGCCCCCGGAGGGCCCATGAATAGGATGTTCACGTTATGTCACTCCCTCCAAGACTACCCTACATCAACAAACAGCACAATAGGTGCCGGCAAGTAAATCTTCACTCGACCGGTACCTATTGCCTATTTATTGATAAAACCTTTGTAGTGGCGTTTGATCAATTGGCTTTCGATTTGCTTCATCGTATCCAGCGCAACACCGATAACGATCAGGAGGGATGTTCCTCCAATTTGCGCAGATTGAGGCAAACCAGACAGTGCCCCCAAGATTACAGGCAGAACGGAAATGACTGCCAAGAACATGGCACCGGCCATTGTCAAACGAGTCATGACACGGGTCAGATATTTCTCGGTTGCTTTACCCGGGCGAATGCCTGGGATGTAACCGCCGTTCTTTTTCATATTATCAGCCATCTGCTGTGGATTCATCTGTACGAAAGTATAGAAGAATGTGAAACCGAAGATCATCACGACATACAACAACATACCCAGAGGTTTGTGTGTAGTCAGGTTCTGTCCGATCCACTGTGCCCAAAGGCGATCTGCCCAGAAGTTGGCGATGATCGTCGGGAACATCAACAACGATGATGCGAAGATGACAGGGATAACACCTGCTGCATTAATTTTCAGCGGGATATGTGTATTCTGTCCACCGTACATTTTGTTACCTACGACACGTTTAGCGTACTGTACCGGAATTTTCCGAATCGCCTGCTGAATGTAAATGACCCCTATGATGATCAACACAATAACAATTGCGATGATAACACCTTTAAGAATATTCATAAACAGTTGGTCAGGTTGAATGAAGTCGGATTCGATCGTTTGTTTGATAATGTTAGGCACCGTAGATAGGATACCCGCAAAGATCAAGATCGAAATCCCGTTTCCTATGCCCTTCTCGGTGATCTGCTCACCAAGCCACATCAGGAATGAAGTACCGGCCGTAAGTACAATCGCGATCAAGATATAATCTGCAAATGTAGCGTTAGGAATCATGTCTGTATTGTACAAGCGGTTGAATCCGATCGACGTACCAAACGCTTGAATCAATGCCAGGCCAATCGTTAAATAACGGGTCAATTGTGCAGATTTCTTCTTACCTTGTTCACCTTGCTTTGCCCACTCCGCTAATTTAGGAATAACGTCCATGGAAAGCAACTGTACTATGATAGACGCAGTGATGTAAGGCACGATCCCGAGCGCAAATATCGAGAACTGGAAGAGCGCTCCACCCGAGAACGTATTGAGAAGTCCAAAAACTTCTTTACCCGCAGAATTTGTCGCTTCGAACACGTCTTTGTTAACTCCCGGTACGGGAACAAAGGAGCCGATGCGGTAAATGATCAGTACAAAAAGGGTAAATAATACCCTTTTGCGCAGATCTTCAACCCGCCAGATATTCTTTAGGGTCTTGAACATTAAATCACCTCGGTTGTACCGCCGGCAGCTTCAATTTTCTCAATAGCAGATTGAGAAAACTTGTTAGCTTTAACAGTCAGCTTCACAGTGACATCACCGTTACCCAGGATTTTGATTCCGGATTTAGCGTTTTTAACTACGCCGTTCGTCATCAAGAATTCTGGAGTTACTTCAGTACCCGCAGCAAAACTGTTCAGGTCTTCAGTATTCACAACTGCATATTCTTTGCGAGTTGGGTTTACAAAACCACGTTTTGGCAAGCGACGATACAATGGATTTTGTCCACCTTCGAAGCCTGGACGTACTCCACCGCCAGAACGAGAATTTTGTCCTTTGTGACCGCGACCTGATGTTTTACCTGTACCACTACTTGGACCGCGACCAAGACGTTTACGTTCTTTGCGGGATCCAGGAGATGGTGAAAGCTCATGTAACTTCATCGTTCGTTGCACCTCCTTAAAGATTTGTGGGATTAACCCGATATTAAGCTTCTACTTCTTTAACAGCAACCAAGTGGCTTACTTTGTTAATCATACCACGGATGGCAGGATTATCGTTTTGTACCACTTTGCTATTGATTTTGCGCAAACCCAATGTTTTCACAGTTGTTCTTTGCGTCTCCGGACGTCCGATCAAGCTGCGGACGAGGGTAATTTCTAATTTAGCCATGAGAATTCCCTCCTTAACCCAGAAGCTCTTCGACGGATTTTCCGCGCAGTTTAGCCACGTCTTCAGCACGCTTCAAACGGGACAAACCTTCCAAAGTCGCATTGACCATGTTCATGGAATTCGAAGAACCCAGAGATTTTGTCAAAATGTCACCTACACCAGCAAGTTCGAGAACCGCACGTACAGGACCACCAGCGATAACACCAGTACCTTCAGATGCTGGTTTCAACAGCACGCGTCCTGCGCCGAACTTACCTGTTACCAAGTGAGGAATCGATGTTCCTACGAGTGGAACGTGTACAAGGTTTTTCTTAGCGTCTTCAATACCTTTGCGAATTGCATCAGGTACTTCGCCCGCTTTACCGATACCAGCTCCAACCCAGCCGTTGCCGTCGCCGACTACAACCAGTGCGCTAAAGCTGAAACGGCGTCCGCCTTTTACTACTTTAGCTACGCGATTAATATTTACAACTCTTTCAGTCAGTTCCAAAGTATTCGGATCTACACGCAAGTCGTTAACCTCCTTTTGAAAAATATCTTAAAACTCAAGTCCTGCTTCACGAGCCGCTTCAGCCAATGCTGCGATACGACCATGGTACAGATAACCGCTACGGTCAAATACGATGTTGGAAACACCTTTGTCTTTCGCACGTTTAGCAACGAGTTCGCCAACTTTACGAGCTGATTCAACAGATGCACCATTTTTGATGTCAGTGCTCAATTCTTTGTCTACGGTAGACGCGGAAGCGATTGTTACACCAGCAACATCATCGATGATTTGAGCATACATATGTTTACCAGAACGGAATACGTTCAAACGAGGACGTGCTGCCGTTCCTTGGATTTTCTTACGAACACGAAGGTGTCTTTTCAGACGAGCCTTATTTTTATCTGGTTTCGTAATCATCTCAAAGATTCACTCCTTTCAGGTTACCTCGCTGGCTTCAAAGCAGAAGCCACGGGGTATATTAGAAACACACGAAGCAAGCAAGCCGAAAGCCGCGCAAAGGCGGTAAGAGAAATCTTATTTCTTCTTACCGGCTTTACCTTCCTTACGGATGATACGCTCGCCTTCATATTTAATACCTTTACCTTTGTACGGCTCAGGTTCACGTACGGAACGGATTTTAGCAGCGTAAGCACCTACACGCTCTTTGTCAATTCCGCGAACGATGATTTTTGTATTCGAAGGTACTTCGAATTCGATTCCCGCTTCCGGTGTAATTTCAACCGGGTGAGAGTAACCAACGTTCAGAACGATTTTATCTCCGGATTTGCTTGCACGATATCCGACCCCAACCAATTCCAGAGATTTCGCGAATCCTTCAGTAACGCCGCTCACCATATTGTTTACAACGCTACGCGTTGTGCCGTGCAAAGAACGGTGAGTTTTGTTATCGGAAGGACGCACAACTGTGATTTCGTTATTTTCAACTGTAACCTTCATGTCTTTATGAAGCTCACGAGTCAAAGTTCCTTTAGGTCCTTTTACCGTAATAACGGTGTTGTCCAGGGTGATGTCTACACCACTTGGTACTGTGATTGGTTTGCGACCAATACGAGACATATGTTGCACCTCCTATCTTGTGACGTTATATTACCAAACGTAGCAAACGACTTCTCCGCCGGATTTCGATTGACGAGCTTCTTTGTCCGTCATGATACCTTTAGATGTCGAGATGATCGCGATTCCCAGGCCACCAAGTACACGAGGTACTTCGTTGCTTTTCGTGTAAACACGAAGACCAGGTTTACTGATTCTTTTCAGACCAGTGATAACGCGCTCGTTATTTTGACCGTATTTCAGGAAAACACGGATAATCCCTTGTTTGTTATCATCGATAACTTCAGCGTCACGGATGAAACCTTCACGCTTCAGGATATCGGCGATTTGTTTTTTCATTGTTGAAGCAGGCATTTCTACCGTTTCGTGACGAACAGTGTTCGCGTTACGAATACGAGTAAGCATATCTGCAATTGGATCAGACATAGTCATTGTGAGTTAACCTCCTTCCCGTTCAGGACTTTTTACCAGCTTGCTTTTTTCACGCCAGGGATCTGGCCTTTATAAGCTAATTCACGGAAACAAATTCTGCAAATTTTGAACTTTTGCAGGACCGAATGTGGACGTCCGCAACGCTCACAGCGTGTATATGCACGTACTTTAAACTTAGGTGTACGTTGTTGTTTAACTTTCATCGAAGTTTTTGCCACTTAGCCTGACACCTCCTAAATAATTTCGGAGAAAAGGGAGTCTTTCCAGACACCCGGAAACGTTATGCCAACATTACTTAACGAAAGGCATTCCCATTTGCGTAAGCAATTCACGGGACTCTTCGTCTGTTTTCGCCGTTGTTACAATGACAATATCCATACCGCGGACTTTATCAACTTTATCGTATTCGATCTCCGGGAAGATCAATTGCTCTTTCAGACCCAGTGTATAGTTACCACGTCCATCGAAAGCATTACTCGATACACCGCGGAAGTCGCGGACACGAGGAAGCGTTACGTTGAGCAGCTTATCTAGGAAGAAGTACATACGCTCACCGCGTAATGTAACTTTCGCACCGATAGGCATATTCTCACGCAGTTTGAAACCTGCGATAGATTTTTTAGCACGAGTGATTACAGGTTTTTGACCCGCGATCAGTTGCAAATCGTTTACTGCAGAATCCAACACTTTAGAGTTTTGGACAGCGTCGCCCACACCCATGTTGATAACGATTTTCTCGATTTTCGGCACTTGCATTACCGTTGTATAGTTAAACTTCTGCATCAAAGCAGGAGCGATTTCTTGCAGGTAACGTTCTTTCATTCTTGATGCCATGAATCATAGCCCTCCTTTCTCATTCGGTTCAATTAGTCGATAATTTCTCCGGAACGTTTAGCAACGCGCACTTTCTTACCGTTATCCAAAACTTTGTAACCTACACGGGTTACTTTTCCGCTCTTCGGATCGATGTGCATTACGTTGGAAACGTGAATCGGAGCTTCCTTCTCGATAATGCCGCCTTGCGGATTTTGCTGGTTAGGCTTCTGGTGTTTTTTCACCATGTTAACACCTTCCACAAGGACGCGGTTCTCACGAGGATAAGCAGCGATGACACGGCCTTTTTTACCTTTGTCTTTACCGCTGATCACCATAACCGTATCTTCCTTTTTAACGTGAAGTTTGTTGTTATGGGATTCCAGAACTTTTTTCACTCTTGGCATTTCGTACACCTCCTGTTTCTAACATCACGAGATTAAGCTTTAGATAACTTCTGGAGCCAAGGAAACGATTTTCATGAAGTCTTTATCGCGAAGTTCGCGAGCAACTGGTCCGAAAATACGTGTTCCACGTGGGCTTCTGTCTTCTTTTACAACAACCGCTGCATTTTCATCAAAACCGATGTAGGAACCGTCTTTACGACGTACAGAACGTTTCGTACGAACGACAACCGCTCTAACTACATCACCTTTTTTGACAACGCCGCCTGGTGTTGCTTGTTTAACAGAACAAACGATCAGATCACCGATTTGAGCTGTACGACGTCCCGTACCGCCGAGTACGCGGATACACATCAGTTCCTTCGCACCGGAGTTGTCGGCCACAGTCAAACGTGTAAATGGTTGAATCATTTAGTATTCCTCCTTTCAGCAATGCTGCTGATGCATTAGATGATAACCGCTTTTTCTACGATTTCAGTAAGTCTCCAGCGTTTATCTTTCGAAAGCGGACGAGTCTCCATGATTTTCACCGTGTCACCGATTTTCGCAGTGTTTTCTTCGTCATGCGCTTTGAATTTTTTAGTAACCTTAATGCGTTTATGGTACAAGTTGTGTTTTTTGTAAGTTTCTACAGCAACAACAATCGTTTTGTCCATTTTATCGCTGACCACTTTACCAGTTTGCACTTTACGTGCGTTACGTTCTTCGCTCATTGTTGGCCTCCTTCCTGATTACGGACGGATTGTCCATCCTATCCCTAATTAACCGATTCCCAATTCTCTCTCACGGATAATGGTTTTAGCACGAGCTATTTCTTTCCGCACATCACGGATGCGAGTCGGGTTATCCAGCTGACCGGTAGCTAATTGAAAGCGGAGGTTAAAGAGTTCTTCTTTAAATCCGGCAATCTTTTGCTCGATTTCAGCAGAGGTTAGGTTGCGAAATTCACTAGCTTTCATTTGCTTCACCACCCAATTCTTCACGTTTCACGAACTTCGTTTTGATTGGCAGTTTGTGAGCGGCAAGACGCATTGCTTCGCGTGCAATTTCCTCCGGTACACCAGCAAGTTCAAACATGATCTTACCTGGTTTCACTACTGCAACCCATTTTTCTACGTTACCTTTACCGCTACCCATCCGAACCTCGAGAGGCTTTTGAGTGATTGGTTTGTCTGGGAAAATTTTGATCCAAACTTTACCACCACGTTTGATGTAACGAGTCATCGCAATACGAGCCGCTTCGATTTGACGGTTCGTAATCCAAGCCGGTTCCGTAGCTTGCAGACCGTATTCGCCAAAGTTCAGAGTCGTTCCGCCTTTAGCTTGGCCTTTCATATGTCCACGTTGTTGCTTACGGTGTTTTACGCGTTTTGGTACCAACATGATTAGTTGCCTCCTTCCTTAGCAGCTTGTTTCTTAGCCGTAGGAAGAACCTCTCCACGATAGATCCATACTTTTACGCCGATAAGTCCGTAAGTAGTATGAGCCTCTGCTGTACCGTAGTCAATGTCAGCACGCAGTGTGTGCAGTGGAACAGTTCCTTCGCTGTAGCCTTCAGAACGTGCGATCTCAGCACCGCCAAGACGTCCGCCTACTTGAGTTTTGATACCTTTAGCACCGGAGCGCATAGTTCTTTGAATTGCTTGTTTCAGAGCACGACGGAAAGAAACACGACGTTCCAATTGTTGTGCAATGCTTTCAGCTACAAGAACAGCGTCCAAGTCTTGGTTCTTAATTTCAGAAATGTTGATGTGTACTTTTTTACCGCCAGCAATTTTCGTAATTTGGTTACGAAGATTTTCAACTTCCGAACCACCCTTACCAATAACCATACCTGGTTTAGCAGTGTGAATCGTTACGTTTACGCGGTTAGCCGCTCTCTCAATTTCTACACGAGATAAAGCGGAGTCTTTCAATTTATTTTTCAGGAATTCACGAATTCTCACGTCTTCCATCAAAAGATCACCGAAGTCTTTGCCTGCATACCACTTAGATTCCCAGTCACGGATAATTCCGACACGGAGTCCGACTGGATTTACCTTTTGGCCCACACATTTCCCCTCCTTCTACTTCTCAGATACCACCAAAGTAATGTGGCTAGTACGTTTGTTAATACGACTTGCACGTCCCATTGCACGAGGGCGGAAACGTTTCATTGTCGGTCCTTGGTTCACGTAAGCTTGCGAGATAACCAATTTGTTAACATCCAAAGAATAGTTATGTTCCGCATTCGCAATAGCGGAGTTAAGCAACTTCTCAACGATTGGAGAAGCAGATTTCGGAGTGTGACGGAGAATGGCAACCGCCTCACCTACTTGCTTGCCACGAATCAAGTCAACAACGAGTTGAGCTTTACGAGGAGCAATCCGGATAAACTTAGCATGTGCTTTTGCTTCCATTGTGTAACCTCCTTTCAAACATTAAAGATATTCATTTATCTTCTTGTTTTCTTATCATCAGCAGTATGGCCTTTGTACGTACGGGTTGGAGCGAACTCACCCAGTTTGTGTCCGACCATGTCCTCAGTTACATACACTGGCACGTGTTTACGACCATCGTAAACGCCAAATGTGTGTCCGATGAATTGCGGGAAAATTGTAGAACGACGGGACCAGGTTTTGATCACATTCTTCTTACCTGAAGCTTCCATCTCTTCTACCTTTTTAAGCATGTAGCCATCAATGAATGGCCCTTTTTTCAAACTGCGACCCATGTGGAGATCCTCCCTTCAAACATAGCTATTATGCATCCGCAGATGCCTCACGAAGTTATGCACAGTGTGTATTACTTCGTGCGGCGGCGAATGATGTATTTATCAGAAGCTTTATTTTTCTTACGCGTTTTGTAACCAAGTGTAGGTTTACCCCATGGTGACATTGGCGATTTACGTCCGATTGGAGCACGACCTTCACCACCACCGTGTGGGTGATCGTTAGGGTTCATTACTACACCACGAACCTCAGGACGTTTACCCAACCAACGGCTACGACCGGCTTTACCGATTTTGATGAGCTCGTGGTCTTGGTTACCTACAGATCCGATTGTCGCGCGGCAAACTTTCAAAATACGACGAACTTCTCCGGAAGAGAGACGAACGGAAACGTATTTTTCTTCTTTACCAAGCAATTGAGCTTCTGTACCAGCAGCACGAACCAATTGTCCGCCTTTACCTGGTTTCAACTCGATGTTGTGGATAACGGTACCTACTGGAATGTTTTCGAGTGGCAGTGCGTTACCGATTTTGATGTCTGATTCAGGTCCGGAGAATACTTGATCTCCAACTTTCAAACCTTTAGGAGCGATGATATAACGCTTTTCACCATCAGCATAGTGAATCAGAGCGATGTTGGATGTACGGTTCGGGTCATACTCAATCGTAGCAACGCGGCCCGGTATTCCATCTTTAGTACGTTTGAAGTCAATGATACGGTATTTACGTTTGTGTCCACCACCATGGTGACGAACTGTAATTTTACCTTGGTTGTTGCGGCCTGCTTGTTTGCTCAACGGGGCCAACAACGATTTCTCCGGCTGATTTGTGGTGATTTCCTCAAATGTAGAAACGGACATGTTCCGTCTTGCCGGGGATGTTGGTTTATACTTTTTGATTGGCACTGGGTTTCCCTCCTTACTTCAAAAATTCAATTATACAGTTTCAAAGAACTCAAGCGTTTTGCTGTCTTTTGTCAACGTTACAAACGCTTTTTTCCATTCGCTAGTATATCCGGAATAACGTCCGTACCGTTTCGGCTTAGCTGGAACACGAAGCGTGTTCACGTTTTTCACTTTTACATTGAAAATAGCTTCTACTGCCTTTTTGATCTCGGTTTTGTTTGCACGGATATCGACTTCAAATACATATTTCAAGTCGTTCATCATGTCAGCAGTACGTTCCGTAATAATCGGACGTTTTACAATATCACGAGGATCCTTCATTACGCGAGCACCTCCTCTACCTTCTGAACTGCTTCTTTCGTAATGATCAATTTGTCGTGCGAGAGCACGTCAAGAACATTAATACCGTCAGCAGCTACGAATTTCACGCCTGGAATATTCCGTGCGGAAAGAGCTACATTATCATCATAGCTAGGAGCTACGATCAAAGCTTTACGTCCCACTTTGAGGTTACTCAAGATGGCTGCAAATTCTTTAGTTTTAGGCGTACTCAACGTGAGAGCGTCCAAAACGATAATGTCATTGTCAAGCACTTTGGATGAAAGGGCTGATTTGATCGCCAAGCGGCGAACTTTCTTAGGCAGTTTATACGCATAGCTCCGTGGTGTTGGACCAAATACGATACCGCCGCCTTTCCATTGTGGTGAACGAATTGAACCTTGACGAGCGCGACCTGTACCTTTTTGTTTCCAAGGTTTACGTCCACCGCCACGAACTTCAGAACGTCCTTTTACTTTGTGGGTACCTTGACGAAGGGAAGCGCGTTGCATAAGAACTGCATCGTACAGAACGTGTTGGTTCGGCTCAATTCCGAAAACCGCATCGTTCAATTCAACTTCGCCTACTTGGCTACCATCTACATTGTAAACTGATACTTTTGGCATTTTGTGTTCCTCCTTTCTTCAGTGGTTATTTTTTCACCGTTTCTTTAACTCTAATGAGACTGTTTTTCGGTCCAGGAATGGAACCTTTCACGAGCAACACGTTACGCTCAGCGTCTACTTTAACTACTTCAAGACGTTGGATTGTAATAGTATCATGTCCCATGTGTCCTGGCAGGCGTTTGCCTTTAGGAACGCGGTTAGCTTGGATCGAACCCATTGAACCAGGGCCACGGTGGTAACGCGAACCGTGTGACATAGGTCCAGTGCTTTGTCCCCAACGTTTGATAACGCCGGCAAAACCTTTACCTTTAGAAATACCCGTTACGTCAACGAATTCGCCTTCAGCGAAAATGTCAGCTTTCAGTTCTTGGCCAACTTCATATTCTGCGATGTTGATACCGCGAACTTCACGAACGTAGCGCTTAGGGGCAGTGTTCGCTTTTTTAGCGTGACCTGCTTCTGGCTTGTTAGCATTTTTCTCTTTCTTATCGGAGTAACCGATTTGAATTGCTTCGTAGCCATCGTTCTCAATGTCTTTCTTTTGCAAAACAACACAAGGGCCTGCTTCGATAACCGTTACTGGAACGACGTTACCTTCAGGAGTAAATACTTGAGTCATTCCGAGTTTTTTTCCTAAGATTGCTTTCATGTTGACACCTCTTTTCCTTTATACATGGTCTTTGTTGTAGCTTATATTACAATTTAATTTCGATATCTACACCGGACGGCAGATCCAAGCGCATCAAGGCATCCACAGTTTGTGGAGTCGGGTTAACGATGTCGATCAAACGTTTATGTGTACGTTGTTCGAATTGTTCCCGAGAATCCTTGTACTTGTGCACCGCACGAAGAATAGTAATGATTTGTTTTTCAGTAGGAAGCGGAATCGGACCGGATACACCAGCACCCGAACGTTTTGCTGTTTCAACAATTTTCTCCGCGGATTGATCAAGAATTCTGTGGTCGTAAGCTTTCAAACGAATACGAATTTTTTGCTTTGCCATTTTAGTCCCTCCTTCTATCGCCCAATTTTTTATCGGACATACTCCGTGAAAATTTTCTAGCCACTCTCCCATGGCAAAGGGGCCGGGTGTGCCAGTAACCTCTCACATCATCGCAACGTCACAGAACAACATTCATTATTATATAGAAAAGATAGGCGTATTGCAAGCATATTTAAGAAAAACATTTAAACTTATCTTTTCTGATGAAATGACTTCGTTTATTGCAGTGTTAATCTTCAATATCCAGGCTGCCTTGCCAATCCTTCTAAACACGTAAATGATGTTCATTTCGTATGACGCAGGTTCCGAACTTTAAACATAATAAAAGAGTTCTCTATCCGATGTCGGATAAAGAACTCTTCCGAAGCTTCGTTACAATACAATGTTACTCGTTCCAGTACACTGTTACATATGCTTTATTCAGCGTTAAGCCAAATTATTTTTGGATAGATGCTACGGAACCGGCACCTACTGTACGTCCGCCTTCACGAATGGAGAATTTAGTTCCTTCTTCAATCGCGATTGGGGAGATCAGGGAAACAGTAACAGTGATGTTATCACCAGGCATTACCATTTCAGTACCTTCAGGCAAGTTGATGATGCCTGTTACGTCAGTTGTACGGAAGTAGAACTGTGGACGGTAACCAGTGAAGAATGGTTTGTGACGTCCGCCCTCTTCTTTAGTCAGAACGTAGATTTGAGCTGTGAATTCTGTGTGTGGCTTAACAGAACCTGGTTTTGCAAGTACTTGACCACGCTCGATTTGAGTACGGTCAACACCACGCAACAATGCACCGATGTTGTCACCCGCTTGAGCGGAATCCAACAATTTACGGAACATCTCAACGCCTGTTACAACGGATTTTTTAGTTTCTTCAGTGATACCAACGATTTCGATCTCTTCGCCGACTTTAACAGTACCACGCTCTACACGGCCAGTAGCAACAGTACCACGACCAGTGATGGAGAATACGTCCTCGACAGGCATCAAGAAAGGCTTGTCAGTTTGACGCTCAGGCAGTGGGATGTAAGTGTCGATCTCTTTGAACATCTCAACGATTTTTTGAGCCCATTCGCCATCTGGGTTTGCCAGAGCTTCACGAGCGGATCCACGAGTGATTGGAGTATCGTCACCTGGGAACTCATATTCGTTAAGAAGGTCGCGAACTTCCATCTCAACCAATTCCAACAACTCTTCGTCTTCAACCATGTCACATTTGTTCAAGAACACAACAATGTAAGGTACGCCTACTTGACGGGAGAGCAAGATGTGCTCACGAGTTTGTGGCATTGGGCCGTCTGCTGCGGATACTACCAAGATAGCTCCATCCATTTGAGCCGCGCCAGTGATCATGTTTTTAACATAGTCGGCGTGACCTGGGCAGTCAACGTGAGCGTAGTGACGAGTGTCAGTTTCGTACTCAACGTGTGATGTGGAGATTGTGATACCGCGTTCGCGCTCTTCTGGAGCTTTGTCGATTTGGTCGAATGCAATTGCAGCACCACCGTAAGTTTTGGACAATACAGTTGTGATTGCAGCAGTCAGAGTTGTTTTACCGTGATCGACGTGACCAATAGTACCGATGTTAACGTGGGGTTTATTACGTTCGTATTTAGCCTTTGCCATTTGAACGTGGCCTCCTTAAAATTATAATTTTATGTTTTCACTGAATGAAGTGCTCCGAATTTAATTCTTATGCACTTGCATCCAGTGTGAGAAAACTACTCGGTGCCTTTTGTTTTGGCAACGATTTCTTCAGCGATGCTCTTAGGAACTTCTTCATAGTGAGAGAGTTCCATGGAGAATACGCCGCGTCCTTGAGTACCGGAACGAAGAGTTGTAGAGTAACCAAACATTTCAGACAGAGGTACCTTAGCACGGATGATTTGAGCTCCACTACGGGAATCCATACCTTCGATGCGGCCACGACGGGAGTTCAACATACCCATTACGTCACCCATGTACTCTTCTGGAACAGTTACTTCTACTTTCATGATAGGCTCAAGCAGAACTGGTTTACACTTGTCTTTAGCCGCTTTAAGCGCCATAGATCCGGCAATTTTAAATGCCATCTCATTGGAATCGACATCATGGTAAGATCCGTCTACGATTGTAGCCTTAACGTCAACAAGCGGGAAGCCTGCAATAACGCCGTTTTTCATTTGCTCTTCAATCCCTGACAGTGCAGGTTGAATGTATTCTCTTGGTACGGAACCACCGACAACCTTACTTTCGAACTGGCTGCCTGTACCCGGCTCGAGAGGTTCGAATTCAACCCATACGTGACCGTATTGACCACGACCACCGGATTGACGTACGAATTTACCTTCAACGCGCGCTGGAGCACGGAATGTTTCACGGTAAGCTACTTGTGGTTTACCCACAGTAGTTTCAACCTTGAACTCACGACGCATACGGTCGATGATGATATCAAGGTGAAGCTCACCCATACCTGCCAAGATCGTTTGGCCTGTTTCTTCGTCAGTATGAGCACGAAGAGTTGGATCCTCTTCAGTCAACTTACCGAGAGCAACACCCAGTTTATCCTGGTCAGCTTTGGTTTTAGGTTCAACAGCGATTTCGATAACCGGATCAGGGAAGTTCATTGACTCCAGGATAACCGGATTTTTCTCATCACATAGTGTATCACCTGTACCTGTATCTTTCAAACCTACGGCAGCTGCAATATCACCGGAGTAAACTACAGTGATTTCTTGACGGCTGTTCGCATGCATTTGAAGGATACGACCGATACGCTCACGTTTGTTTTTAGTGGCATTCAATACATATGATCCGGATTGAAGAACACCAGAGTATACGCGGAAGAATGTCAATTTACCAACGTAAGGGTCAGTCATAATTTTGAATGCCAATGCGGAGAATGGCTCTTCATCGGATGACTTACGAATTGCTTCAGTTCCATCTTCAAGATGTCCCGTGATCGATGCAACATCTGTTGGAGCTGGCAAGTAGTCGATAACAGCATCCAACATCAGCTGAACACCTTTGTTACGATATGAGGATCCACAGATAACTGGGAAGATCTTAACATCTACAACACCTTTACGGAGTACGGTTTTGATCTCATCAATTGTGATCTCTTCGCCTTCCAGGTATTTCATTGTCAAATCTTCATCCAGTTCAGCAACGCGCTCAATCAACTCGTTGCGAAGTTCTTCAACTTGATCTGCAAACTCTGCAGGAATGTCGGTTTCTTCGATATCTTGACCAAGGTCATCTTTGTACATATGAGCTCTTTGTGCAACGATATCGATGATACCTTTGAAATCATTTTCAGCGCCGATTGGAAGTTGAATCGCAACAGCGTTCGCTTGAAGGCGATCACGCATGTCAGATACAACGTTCAGGAAGTCAGCACCGATGATATCCATTTTGTTTACATATGCGATACGAGGTACGCCGTACTTGTCAGCCTGTCTCCATACGGTTTCGGACTGAGGCTCAACGCCTTCTTTCGCACTGAATACACCAACTGCTCCGTCCAATACACGAAGGGAACGTTCAACTTCAACAGTGAAGTCAACGTGTCCCGGGGTATCAATAATATTAACGCGGTGGCCTTTCCAAGCAGCGGTAGTTGCAGCGGAAGTAATCGTAATTCCGCGCTCCTGTTCCTGTTCCATCCAGTCCATTGTCGCAGCGCCTTCGTGTACTTCACCGATTTTGTGCGTACGTCCTGTGTAAAACAGGATCCGCTCAGTTGTCGTGGTTTTACCCGCATCAATATGAGCCATGATCCCGATATTACGTGTATTTTTTAAGGAGAACTCTCTAGCCATGAAATGGGTCTCCCTTCAAAATTGAAGTTTTTTTATTGTGAACTGAATCCTACCAACGGTAGTGAGCAAACGCTTTGTTCGCTTCAGCCATTTTGTGCGTATCTTCACGTTTTTTAACGGAAGCGCCTGTGTTGTTGGAAGCGTCGATGATCTCAGCCGCCAAACGCTCTTCCATTGTTTTCTCACCGCGGTTGCGGGAGTAGTTCACGAGCCAACGTAATCCCAGAGCAGTACGTCTCTCTGGTTTCACCTCGATTGGTACTTGGTAGTTGGCACCGCCGACACGGCGAGCTTTAACTTCCAGGACTGGCATGATGTTCTTGATTGCTGCTTCAAATACTTCCATAGGGTCATTACCCGTACGTTCTTGAATCAACTTGAACGCATTATACAGAATGCTTTGAGCAACACCGCGTTTTCCGCCGATCATGATGCGGTTGATTAAACGAGTAACCAACTTGCTGTTATATAACGGATCAGGCAGAACGTCTCTTTTCGTAACTGGACCTTTGCGTGGCATGGATATCCCCCTTTCTTTCTTGTTCAGCAGATCCTGTACCTTCCAGACTTAGACCAGAAGGCTTTCAGGCTATCTGCCTATAATAGTTTAGGCTTTTTTAGCTTTTGGACGCTTAGCGCCGTATTTCGAACGAGCTTGCATACGGTTGTTTACACCAGCAGTATCGAGAGCTCCACGAACGATGTGATAACGAACTCCTGCAAGGTCTTTAACTTTACCTCCGCGGATCAATACCACACTGTGCTCTTGAAGGTTATGTCCGATTCCCGGGATATAAGCAGTAACCTCGAGACGGTTCGTCAAACGAACACGGGCATACTTACGAAGTGCAGAGTTTGGTTTACGTGGAGTCATTGTACCTACACGAGTGCAGACACCACGTTTTTGTGGGGCACTGATGTTAGTAGATTCACGTTTCAAAGCGTTGAATCCTTTTTGCAAAGCTGGAGATTTTGACTTCTCAACTTTTGCTTGACGTCCTTTACGAACCAGTTGGTTAATAGTTGGCATGTGATTGCCACCCCCTTCCTCAAATATTCATGTTTCTTTATAAACCTCTTTGCACTAAGTCCACAGACCCAGGCGGTTCATAAAAAGACAAATGAAAAGTTTTTGCCTTGGAGAATCCTTAAAAGTTCTCGGACAAAAACGTTCCTTACCCTATGATTTTACGACAGCAGCCATAGCTGCTCCTACTCCAATCCCGCAAGCCTTGCCGAGATTTTTCATTGTATCCACTTTCGTGCATTTTACATTGTGTTGTTCACACAAAGCAATGATTTTGGAAGTAAGCTGCGGATCACTATCTTCTGCGACATAGACTTCAGAAGC
This sequence comes from Paenibacillus sp. FSL K6-1122, assembly GCF_037977015.1. Classification (NCBI taxonomy): domain Bacteria; kingdom Bacillati; phylum Bacillota; class Bacilli; order Caryophanales; family Paenibacillaceae; genus Paenibacillus; species Paenibacillus sp. FSL K6-1122. Next base: position 6,309,919 of record NZ_CP150272.1, read on the forward strand.
CATACCTGTCTGCACCATCCGCATGGTCTGTTTGGTACCTATTTTGACATGAGCATCTTGCAAGGCTTTTTCATTAGACATTGTGTATTCCTCCGAATAGAACCATGTACAATCAGCTGCCCACGCACCTTTGATATATTAGCATCTAGCGCAAGCATTGTCAATGCTAATCCTAAAACATTTTTTAAAAGTTTACGTACATCAGGATTCGTCCGCCTGTATCATACAAACGTCCGTCTCCTGACGCACAAAACTTTCACTCTCCTCTAATGAGGAGAAATATATTTAATCAACCGAAACTGGCTCAAGTTCTTCTACTGAAGATTGGCCATCTTCTGGCTCAGCAAATTTGATGCTGCGGTAACGGTGCATACCTGTACCTGCAGGAATCAATTTACCGATGATTACATTTTCCTTCAGACCGAGCAACTGATCGACTTTACCTTTGATCGCTGCATCTGTCAATACACGTGTAGTTTCTTGGAACGAAGCCGCCGAGAGGAAGGAGTCTGTTTCCAGGGATGCTTTCGTAATACCGAGCAGGATTGGTTTAGCAACCGCCGGCTCTTTATCACTAAGAATCGCAATTTTGTTAGCTCTTTCGTACTCATGCATATCCACGAACGATCCTGGCAACAGCGTTGTATCTCCTGCATCTACGATACGGATTTTACGCAGCATTTGACGGATCATAACTTCAACGTGCTTATCGTTAATTTCTACGCCTTGGTTACGATATACGCGTTGTACTTCCTGCAGAATGTAGTTTTGTACACCACGTATACCTTTAATCCGTAACATCTCTTTTGGATCAATGGAACCGTCTGTCAACTCGTCACCCGCTTCAACTTCCGCGCCTTCGCTTACGCGCACACGGGAACCGTAGGTAACGGCGTATACTTTGGATTCCGCTTCACCTTGAATTTCGATTTCACGACGATCTTTCGCTTCGCGAATCTCTTTAACCACACCATCGATTTCACTGATCGTTGCTTGACCCTTAGGATTACGAGCTTCGAACAACTCCTGGATACGTGGCAAACCTTGCGTAATATCGTCTCCGGCTACACCACCGGTATGGAACGTACGCATTGTAAGCTGTGTTCCTGGCTCACCAATGGACTGTGCTGCGATAATACCAACTGCTTCACCGATCTCCACGTGTTTACCAGTCGCGAGGTTGCGACCATAACACTTCTTGCAGACACCATGACTTGCACGGCAGCTGAGGACGGAGCGGATTTGCAATTTAGTAATACCTGCTTTGATAATCGCTTCTGCTTTATCGGAGTCAATCAATTCATTGCGACCTACAATGATTTCTTTCGTTTCCGGATGACGAAGTGTCTCGAAGCAGTATCTGCCTTCAATACGGTCGTAGAGATCTTCGATAACCTCTTTACCATCCTGGATACGACTTACCGTAAAGCCTTTATCTGTACCACAATCATCATCACGCACGATTACGTCTTGGGCTACGTCTACGAGACGACGAGTCAGGTAACCTGAATCGGCTGTACGCAGGGCTGTATCCGCCAAACCTTTACGCGCTCCGTGAGTGGAGATAAAGTACTCGAGTACCGTCAGACCTTCACGGAAGTTCGATTTGATTGGGAGTTCGATAATTCGACCAGATGGGTTGGCCATCAGACCACGCATACCGCCCAATTGGGTGATTTGCGATTTGTTACCCCGTGCTTTGGAGTCTACCATCATCATGATCGAGTTGTAACGATCCATGGACTTCATCAGAATCTCAGTGATGTCATCTTTGGATTTTGACCAGATATCAATGATACGGTCATAGCGCTCCTCATTCGTAATCAGACCACGACGGTACTGATTCGTAACGATTTGTGCTTTTTCCTCAGATTGTCTAAGAATTTCAAACTTCTCAGGAGGAACGATAACATCAGATACCGCAACCGTAATACCGGCACGTGTAGAGTATGTGAAACCAAGTTGTTTGATTTTATCCAAAATAACGGCTGTTTCCGTTGTGTGATAAATTTCAAAACAACGTGCAATGATGGAGCCGAGGTATTCTTTACCGACACCGCCAGCCAGAGGAGCATTCATAATAGCTTCTCTGAGATCAGCACCTTTTTCATATACAAATGAGTGATCTGCAGTACCTTGGTACAGGTTAGCACGAGTCGCATCATTGATATACGGGAAGCTTGCCGGGAAAATTTCATTGAAGATAATTTTACCGACAGTTGTCAGCAACATTCCTTCTTGTTGTTCTTCCGTGAAGCTTGTTTTACCAAGCGCCTTAACCGGAATAGCTACACGCGCATGCAGACCAGCAGTACCACGTTGGTATGCCGATACAGCTTCGTTAACTGTACGCAAGATCATACCTGTGCCCTTTTCTTCCTTGTTATCCATAGTGAGGTAGTAAGAACCAAGCACCATATCCTGGGAAGGAGTAACAACCGGTTTACCGTCTTTAGGGTTCAAAATGTTACCCGATGCAAGCATCAGGATACGTGCTTCCGCTTGAGCTTCAGCGGACAAGGGAACGTGCACGGCCATTTGGTCACCGTCAAAGTCGGCATTGTATGCCGTACATACGAGCGGGTGAAGACGAATTGCTTTACCTTCAACGAGAATCGGTTCAAATGCTTGAATACCGAGTCTGTGAAGCGTAGGGGCACGGTTCAACAGAACCGGATGCTCCTTGATTACTTCTTCAAGAACATCCCATACTTCAGGACTTACACGCTCAACTTTACGTTTTGCGCTCTTGATGTTGTGGGCAAGCCCTTTATTTACAAGCTCTTTCATAACAAAAGGCTTGAACAATTCAAGTGCCATATCTTTCGGCAAACCACACTGATACATTTTCAGGTAAGGTCCAACAACGATAACGGAACGACCAGAATAGTCAACCCGTTTACCGAGCAAGTTTTGACGGAAACGTCCTTGTTTACCTTTCAGCATGTGGCTGAGAGATTTCAATGGACGGTTACCAGGACCCGTTACCGGGCGGCCACGACGACCATTATCGATCAATGCGTCAACAGCTTCCTGCAACATCCGTTTTTCATTTTGCACGATAATATCTGGCGCGCCCAGATCAAGCAGACGTTTCAGACGGTTGTTCCGGTTGATTACACGGCGGTACAAGTCATTCAGGTCAGACGTTGCAAAACGTCCACCATCCAACTGTACCATTGGACGAAGTTCCGGCGGGATAACAGGAAGTACATCCATGATCATCCACTCTGGCTTGTTGCCGGAGTTGCGGAATGCTTCGATAACTTCCAGACGTTTGATTGCACGATTACGACGTTGTCCTTGCGCAGTCCGGAGCTCTTCTTTCAGGAACTCGAGCTCTTTGTCTATGTCAAGGTCTTGAAGTAATTTTTTAACCGCTTCTGCGCCCATGCCAGCATGGAAACCATAACCGTATTTTTCACGGTAGCTGCGGTATTCTTTCTCGGACAACAGCTGTTTTTTCTCCAGTGGAGTTTCTCCTGGATCAGTTACAACATATGATGCAAAATAAATAATCTCTTCAAGAGATCTTGGAGACATATCCAGAGCAAGACCCATACGGCTCGGAATACCTTTGAAGTACCAGATATGCGATACCGGAGCAGCGAGCTCAATGTGGCCCATCCGTTCGCGGCGTACTTTCGCACGTGTTACTTCAACGCCACAACGATCACAGACAACGCCTTTATAACGGACGCGTTTGTATTTACCGCAATGACATTCCCAGTCTTTTGTAGGGCCAAAAATCTTTTCGCAGAACAGCCCTTCTTTTTCCGGTTTCAACGTACGATAGTTGATCGTTTCCGGTTTTTTCACTTCTCCGCGGGACCAAGAACGAATTTTCTCTGGGGAAGCAAGCCCGATCTTCATGTATTCGAAATTGTTGACGTCCAACAAGGAGCAACCCTCCTTAACCAATTCCTGTAATCTAGGTTACGCCCACTCCGGCCGAAGCCGGAGCAAGACGTGAGCCTGATGAAAAACGCCGGTCATCATGCGCTCGAAGCGGTTTATTCCGCTCCGACCTCTGTACCCTCAAGGTTGAGGCTGAGCTTATCGCTCGCAGCGTCATCTTCATCGTCCATTTCTCTCATTTCAATCTCTTGCTCATCTTCACTCAAAATCTTAACGTCCATACCCAAGCTTTGCAGCTCTTTGATCAATACTTTGAATGATTCAGGAACACCTGGTTCCGGAACATTCTCACCTTTGACAATGGATTCATACGTTTTAACCCGACCAACAACGTCATCGGATTTAACAGTCAAGATTTCTTGCAGCGTATAAGCAGCACCGTATGCCTCAAGCGCCCATACTTCCATCTCCCCGAAACGCTGTCCACCAAATTGGGCTTTACCGCCCAATGGCTGTTGCGTAACAAGTGAGTAAGGACCCGTGGAACGGGCATGGATTTTATCATCAACCATGTGTGCCAGTTTGATCATGTGCATGACACCTACGGTAACTTCACGTTCAAACTCTTCACCTGTACGACCATCATACAGGACAGTTTTACCATTACGTTGCATACCCGCTTCTTCCATCGTATCGAAGACGTCATACTCCTTCGCTCCGTCGAATACAGGAGTTGCTACGTGAATACCCAGTTGCATCGCCGCCATACCCAAGTGAACCTCGAGTACTTGACCGATATTCATCCGGGAAGGTACGCCCAGTGGGTTAAGAACGATCTGAACCGGTGTACCGTCTGGCAGGAAAGGCATATCTTCTTCCGGCAAGATGCGGGCCACGACCCCTTTGTTACCGTGACGTCCGGCCATTTTATCACCCTCGGAAATTTTCCGTTTTTGAGCGATATATACACGAACGAGTTGGTTAACACCTGGAGGCAGCTCATCACCGTTTTCACGGGTAAATACTTTCACGTCTACTACGATACCGTCAGTACCATGTGGTACACGCAAGGAAGTATCACGTACTTCACGTGCTTTCTCACCAAAGATCGCATGCAAGAGACGTTCTTCTGCTGTCAGCTCTGTTACACCCTTAGGTGTTACTTTACCAACCAGAATGTCGCCAGCACTGATCTCAGCACCGATGCGGATAATACCGCGCTCATCCAAGTTACGCAACGCTTCTTCCCCAACGTTAGGGATATCACGTGTGATCTCTTCAGGTCCAAGCTTGGTATCACGTGCTTCTGACTCATACTCCTCGATATGGATGGATGTGTATACATCTTCCTTAACGAGTTTTTCACTGAGCAAGATCGCATCCTCGTAGTTGTAACCTTCCCAAGTCATGAAGGCAACAACAACGTTACGTCCCAGAGCCAATTCACCCATTTCCGTTGAAGGACCATCAGCGAGGATATCGCCAGCTTTGACAGCGGCACCTCTTTTAACAATCGGACGCTGGTTAATGCATGTTCCTTGGTTCGAACGCATAAATTTGTGTAATTTATATTTAACGATATCGCCTTTAACTTCCTGACCGTCCACTTCTTCAACACGACGGACCCAAATCTCGTTCGCAGTAGATCGTTCAATAATTCCGTCATAATCGGAGACAATACATACACCGGAATCTTTCGCGGCTTTGTGTTCCATACCTGTTCCCACAAGTGGTGCTTTAGGAATCAAAAGTGGAACGGCCTGCCGCTGCATGTTTGATCCCATGAGCGCACGGTTGGAGTCATCGTTCTCAAGGAACGGAATAAGCGCTGTAGCGACGGATACAACTTGCTTAGGAGATACGTCCATGTAGTCAACGCGCTCACTCGGCATCGTAAGGATGTTATCCGACTGTTTGTTATAACGTACAATGATCGCTTCTTCTTCAAATGTACTATCTTCATTCAGCTTCGCATTCGCTTGCGCGATAACATAGTTGTCCTCTTCGTCCGCTGTCAGGTAATCAATTTGCTCGGTTACAATACCTGTCTTCGGATCAACCCAACGATATGGAGCTTCAATAAAGCCATATTCATTCACACGGGCGAACGTAGACAAGGAGTTGATCAAACCGATGTTTGGTCCCTCTGGCGTCTCGATTGGACACATACGGCCATAGTGGGATGGATGGACGTCACGCACTTCCATACCTGCGCGCTCACGCGTCAAACCACCGGGTCCGAGTGCGGACAAACGACGTTTATGTGTCAACTCACCCAGCGGGTTCGTTTGATCCATAAACTGTGACAGCTGAGAGCTACCAAAGAACTCTTTAATGGATGCAATAACAGGACGTATGTTAATCAAGGCCTGTGGTGTAATTACGTTAGCATCCTGAATGGACATTCTCTCACGAACCACACGCTCCATACGGGACAAACCAATACGGAACTGGTTCTGCAGGAGTTCACCCACCGAACGCAAACGACGGTTACCCAGATGGTCAATATCATCCGTGCTACCAATTCCCTGCAGAAGGTTAAGGAAATAACTGATGGACGAAATGATATCCGCCGGCGTCACGTTTTTAACGGACTTGTCAATGATTCCATTGGCAATCAGTTTGACTACTTTACCATCTTCTGTTGGTGAAAATACATCGATCGTTTGCATAGGAACATCATTAGCATCCAGAACACCGTTACCCACGTGATACGTGCGGAAACCAACGCTCTTCTCAAGATACGGCATGATTTCATCCAACAAGCGACGATCCACCATTTGACCTGCTTCAGCAATAATCTCGCCTGTTTCAGCGTCAACAAGTGATTCAGCCAAACGCTGGTTAAACAAACGGTTTTTGATGTGAAGCTTTTTGTTCATTTTGTAACGACCTACATTAGCCAGGTCATAACGTTTTGGATCAAAGAAACGTGCTACGAGCAAGCTTTTCGCATTATCAAGCGTTGGAGGCTCGCCCGGACGAAGACGCTCATAGATCTCAATGAGTGCTTTCTCCGTGGAATCCGTGTTGTCTTTGTCCAGTGTGTTGCGGATATATTCGTCATTACCGAGCAGATCCAGAATCTCAGCATCTGTGCCAAAACCAAGTGAACGCAGGAGAACCGTAACCGGTATTTTACGTGTACGGTCGATCCGGACATAAACAACATCCTTCGCGTCCATCTCCAGTTCCAACCAAGCGCCGCGGTTAGGAATAACTGTAGCGGTATACGTTTTTTTGGCGTTTTTATCTACTTTGGTACTGAAGTAAACGCTAGGAGAGCGAACCAACTGGCTGACAATAACCCGTTCCGCACCATTAATAATAAATGTGCCCGTGTTGGTCATCAGCGGGAAATCTCCCATGAATACTTCCTGCTCTTTGACTTCGCCGGTTTCCTTATTAATGAGCCGGACTTTGACCCGAAGCGGTGCTGCATACGTAACGTCACGCTCTTTTGCGTCGTCTACTGTATACTTCGGTTCACCGAGACTGTAATCGATAAATTCCAAAATCAAGTTACCTGTAAAATCCTGGATCGGCGAGATATCCTGGAACATTTCGCGCAACCCTTCCTCCAAAAACCAATCATAGGATTTTTGTTGGATTTCAATCAGGTTCGGAACTTCGAGTATCTCGTTAATTCGTGCATAACTGCGCCGAGTGCGTCGACCATATTGAACAAGATGTCCTGCCAACTTAAACTCACCCCTCAATGTCTACTCACTTTAAAAATTTCGTTGCGAACCTCTGTTTGTAACCTTATAATGGTACACATACAGAGCAAAGCAATGCATCCACAAATAAAGAAAAGCCCTTACTCGAAATGTCGTTCGAAAAAAGAGCAACTTTGATCGGCGGATGTCTTTCCAAATCATTCTTATCCCCAGTTTGCCCAAAATGTACATATTATACGCCAAACGTAGGCATAATAAGCCCGTTCGGCGTAAAAAAAGGTTGACATTTTTAGTTAGCTAAAGCCAAGTAGGGCATCTTAATACTGACATTTTACAACTATACCACGACCTGAATTTCAAGTCAATAGTCCTATTGCAAAAAAAATGATCCCCTGCTTACTTTACAAACTCGGATTCAGCTTTTAGTAGATACCTCTTCCGATTTCACCGCTTTGAAAATCCGATAGCCTTTATCCTTCGTCACTTCTTCCACTCTTCCAAACAAAGATTCCAATTTTGCTTTCGCTGACGGGGCTCCTTGTTTCTTCTGAATGACAATCCACAACGAACCGCCTACCTTCAGATGGCGATGTGCCTGTTCGAAAATAGTATGAACCGTCTCTTTCCCAGCCCGTATAGGCGGGTTGGTTAGGATAACGTCAAAATCTTGCTTTTTTACTTCAGCCAGTAGATTACTTTGCAATACCGTAACATTGTTAATTCCGTTCGCTTTTGCATTTTCCCTGGAAAGTTCAACGGCTCTCTCGTTGATATCGATCATGGTGACATGCCCATCCGGTACAAGTTTGGCTGCTGTAAGACCCATGGGCCCGTATCCACAGCCCACATCGAGAACATGAGCCCCTGATGGCAACTCTATCGCATCAATCAATACTCTGCTGCCATAATCGATTCCGTTTTTGGAAAACACACCGGCATCCGTCACGAATCGCAGACTGAATCCGCGAAGAACCACTTCAGTTGCTCTGCGATCATGCGCCACTTGTGGTTTGTCCGAATAATAATGATTGGACATGCCCTCACTCACTTTCCATTTACAATTACAGCAACAAACCCCTTGATATATGTCAAGGGGTTTGTTGTTTTGTTCATTTAGCTTGTAATAGCTAAATTATTTAACTTCAACTGAAGCGCCAGCTTCTTCAAGCTTAGCTTTAACCGCTTCTGCTTCTTCTTTAGCAACTTTTTCTTTCAATGCTTTTGGAGCGTTGTCAACCAATTCTTTTGCTTCTTTCAGGCCAAGACCTGTGATTTCGCGAACTGCTTTGATAACGTTGATTTTGGAAGCACCAGCGCTAGTCAAGATTACGTCGAACTCGGATTGCTCAGCTTCAGCAGAAGCTACTGCACCTGCAGCAGCTACTGGAGCTGCAGCAGTTACGCCGAATTCTTCTTCGATTGCTTTAACAAGATCGTTCAATTCCAGTACAGTCATGCCTTTGATTGCTTCCAAGATTTGCTCTTTACTCATGAGTGAACCTCCATATATAATATTATTTTTTTTAATTCATTTGCCGCCTAAGCAGCATTCAGATCAAGTTGCTTACGCGCCTTGTTCTTCTTTTTCTGCAACTGCTTTAACCGCAAGCGCGAAGTTGCGCACTGGCGCTTGAAGCACGCTGAGGAGCATGGAGAGGAGTCCATCGCGGGATGGCAGTTCTGCCAATGCCTTAACTTCTTCTACTCCGATTACGCGACCTTCTACGACTGCACCTTTCAATTCCAGTGCATCGTTCTTTTTCGCGAAGTCGTTCAGAATTTTAGCTGGAGCCACAACGTCATCTACGCTGAATGCAATTGCAGTAGGACCTGTAAGAACATTTTCAAGTTCTGTCAGTTCTGCTGCTGCAGCTGCACGGCGAAGCAACGAGTTTTTCAGCACTTGGAATTCGATCCCTGCTTCACGAAGTTGCTTACGCAACTCAGTTACTTGGGCAACGTTCAATCCGCGATAGTCAACAACAACAGTTGTAACGCTCTCGCGCAATTTTGCTGTTACTGCATCAACGGATTCTTGTTTTGCTTGAATCACTTTTGCGTTTGCCAATCTGTACACCTCCTGATCAAATTTATCCCATTAAGAAAAGCCTCCGTAGAATCACGAAGGCTTGATATATACTCATCATCGATTTGCATCGTTCTAAGTTCTATAATCACACCTCGGCAGGAAATTAAGCCAAATGGCACCTACTGTCTACGGCAAGCATATTCAAATGTCAACGGTCAGTCACTCGGACTCACAACTTTTATATCTTATCAAAAACAGGACAAGCCTGTCAAGAGATATTATCTAAAAGCTGCTGCGTTCACGCGTGCGCCAGGGCCCATCGTGGAAGAAAGACTAACATTCTTCAGATAAACACCTTTTGCTGCCGCTGGTTTAGCACGATTCAGAGCTTCCATGAGAGCTTTGAAGTTCTCATTAAGTTGCTCAGAAGAGAAAGAAGCTTTACCAATCGGTGCATGAATTTGACCTGCACGATCCAGACGATATTCGATTTTACCGGCTTTAATTTCTTGAACAGCCTTAGTTACATCGAAAGTTACCGTTCCGGCTTTAGGGTTAGGCATCAGACCTTTACCGCCGAGCAGTCGGCCCAATTTACCTACTTCACTCATCATATCTGGTGTCGCTACGCAGACGTCGAATTCGAACCAGCCTTGTTGGATTTTGTTGATCATGTCTGCATCACCAACATAGTCCGCGCCAGCCGCTTCCGCTTCTTTCGCTTTGTCACCTTTTGCAAATACCAATACGCGTTGTGTTTTACCTGTGCCGTGTGGCAAGACAACAACACCACGTACAGCCTGGTCTTGCTTACGAGGGTCTACACCCAAACGAACTGCTGCTTCGATTGTTTCATCGAATTTTGCAGTAGCTGCCTTTTTCACAAGCTCTACAGCTTCTGAAGGCTCGTAAGTTGCTTCGCTGTCAATCAGCTTAGCAGCTTCCAGGTATTTTTTACCGTGTTTAGCCATGTTTTATTCCTCCTTTGTGGTGTTAGCGGATATACCTCCCACATCAACCGGTCGCGAATCGACCGGTTTTACGAAGCCATGTTTCTTATGAAAATTAGTCTTCGATGGTGATACCCATGCTGCGGGCAGTACCTTCGACCATACGCATAGCGGACTCAACGTCTGCTGCATTCAGGTCAGGCATTTTTGTTTCTGCGATTTGACGTACCGCATCACGTTTAACAGTAGCAACTTTTTTCTTATTCGGTTCGCCTGATCCTTTTTCAACTTTAGCTGCCACTTTCAACAGAACTGCTGCTGGTGGAGTTTTAGTGATGAAAGTAAAGGAACGGTCCTCGAATACAGAAATTTCAACTGGAATAATCAATCCCGCTTGATCAGCTGTACGAGCGTTGAATTCTTTACAGAATGCCATGATGTTGACACCTGCTTGACCCAAAGCTGGACCGACTGGTGGTGCTGGGTTTGCTTTACCTGCTGGAATCTGCAGTTTTACCATTTTAATAACTTTTTTCGCCATGATTGACACCTCCTTGCAAAATAGTGGTTAACGGGTTTTTCAACCCTCCCACAAGAAACTTGAAGAAACTATATCTTCTCCACTTGCGTGTATTCCAACTCAAGCGGTGTTTCCCGTCCAAACATGTTCACGTGCACTTTCAACTTGCTTTTCTCTACCAAAATCTCTTCCACGGAGCCTACGAAATTCGCAAAAGGACCGACTTTAATACGCACGGATTCCTTAATATCGAACTCAATTTTCGGCTTAGGTTCAACCATTCCCATGTGCTTCAGAATTTGTTCCACTTCTTCAGGCAACAATGCAGTTGGTTTGGACCCAGAACCTGTCGAACCGACAAATCCTGTAACCCCTGGTGTGTTGCGAACAACATACCAAGAATCATCCGTCTGTACCATTTCCACCAAGACATAACCGGGGTAAACTTTACGCATAACGGTTTTTTTCTTACCGTCCTTGTTTACCACTTCTTCTTCCATAGGAACAAGAACGCGGAATATCTTGTCTTCCATGCCCATAGACTCTACGCGTTTTTCCAAATTGGCTTTGACCTTGTTCTCATACCCTGAATAGGTATGAACGACGTACCATCTTTTTTCCATATCAAGCCACCGGAACCCTTCTTAAATAATCGCTTCGATCACAAAGGAGATGCCAATGTCAATGACCCAAAAAAACAGCGTCATAACCACAACAGTACCAAGTACGATCAATGTGTAGTTGGTCAGCTCTTTACGATTAGGCCAGCGAACTTTTTTAAGTTCAGCCCAGCTTTCTGAGAAAAAGGAAATCAGAGATTTGAAACTTCGTTTCACGCCGACACCTCCAAAAACTATCTGGTTTCGCGATGAGAAGTCTGCTCGTTACAAAACTTGCAAAATTTCTTCATCTCCATGCGGTCGGGGTGATTACGCTTGTTTTTTGTCGTAGTGTAATTTCTTTGTTTGCAGTTAGTACAAGCCAAAGTAATAATTACCCGCATGATGTACACCTCCCGAAGACTTCCACATTCAAGCAGAGTCTCTAAATTGATCCTGAAAAAAAGCCATAAATTTAGGCCTACCTAAAACACTTTATCACAAGGGTATAACCATGTCAATGAAAGAATAGTCTTTCATTCATTGGGTATTACTTCCTTACAACGTACATTCGTTTCTCATCTCTGTTTTTCTCTTCTCCTGCTTGGACCGAGCGATTACTAGTATAAACATTCTTAGATTTTATAAACTTGAGACACTAAAAAAAGACTCAAACACCGAGCCTTTTCCGTCAACGACAACATGTGTTTAATTATCTCGAACTTCCAGGTACTTTTCAAGTTTGCGCTTGACGCGCTGAAGTGCATTATCAATGGACTTCACATGTCTGTCCAAATCTACTGCAATCTCTTGATAAGATCTCCCGTCCAGATACAACATCAATACTTTACGTTCCAGATCACTCAGAATCTCGGACATTTTATCTTCCAGGCCCACAAACTCTTCCTGATTGATGATAAGTTCTTCCGGATCACTGACCTGGGTTCCACAAATCACATCGAGTAACGTACGATCAGACTCTTCGTCATAAATAGGCTTGTCCAGAGATACATAAGAATTAAGCGGAATATGTTTCTGACGTGTTGCTGTCTTAATCGCCGTGATGATCTGTCTTGTAATACACAGTTCGGCAAAAGCCTTGAACGAAGCCAGTTTGTCCCCTTTGAAATCTCGAATGGATTTGTAGAGGCCAATCATTCCTTCTTGAATAATATCTTCCCGGTCTGCCCCAATCAGAAAATAAGATCTTGCCTTGGCGCGTACAAAGTTACGATATTTGTTAATTAGAAACTCTAACGCTTCGCTTTCGCCTTCACGGAAAGCTTCGACAATGTCTTCGTCACTTTGGTAATCATACTTAGATAACATGATATCTTTGAGGTCGACACTCACAGACAATCCCTCCGGCTGCAACGCAAGGTACCCCGTTACTCTACTCTATGAAATATAGGATCAGTATATATGATGGTACCTCACACCGTCAACCACGCTCTGCCTAAAAAAGAACATCAATAACATAAATGTCAAGAGTTTCAATATTCTAAATTTTGTAAAAACGTGCTGTTATTCCCGGCGCCATCGCTCAAACTCTTTCAATACATCGGGACTTAACTTACCCCCGAGTGTGTTACGCGTGGTCTTCGCCTGATCTTCTTCCAGTCGTTTTTTTAATTCTTTTTCGTTCTGCTCAACTTCAATTAGCAACTCCCTTGCAGATACACGTAGCGCTCCCTGTCCAAAAATGACATGTTGCTCTACCATATCGCTCGTAGCCACATAGATTTGGCGTCTTCGCATGCTTAGTTCCCGAACGAGTCTCTCAATGCATTCGTCTGCCGTCTCTTTTTCCTTTGTAAAATAGATCTGCACTTTGCTCTGAGTAAAGGATTTACCGAGTCCAGGCACGAGGTAGGCGTCAAACACAACAATGACTCGACGGCCGGAGAAAGCCTGGTAGTCTGCAAGACGAAAGAGAAGCCTGTTACGTGCCTCTTCGAGCCCACTTTCCGCCAGTTTGGTTAATTCCGGCCAGTCGCCAATCATGTTGTACCCGTCTACAAGAAGCACATCACGGGAATCAGCCATACCTTCTATTCCTGCGCTTGACGCGAGCGGAGCACTTCGTACATGACAACCCCGGCTGCCACGGAAGCATTCAGGGAATTAATCTGACCTTGCATTGGTAGTTTGATCAGCACATCGCATTTCTCACGAATAAGTCGTCCCATTCCCTTGTTCTCATTTCCGATTACCAATGCCACAGGGCCAGTAAAGACTCCATTACCAAAGACACCTTCGTGAGCGGTGACATCTGTCCCTACAACCCATACACCTTCCTCTTTGAGGCGATCGATGGTCTGACCAAGATTACTTACACGAGCCACTGGCACGTACTCCACAGCACCTGCTGATGTTTTGGATACTGTCACGGTTACCGCTGCCGAGCGACGTTTCGGTACAATGACGCCATGCGCACCCGTGCAATCTGCTGTCCGCAAAATAGACCCCAGGTTATGAGGATCTTCAATCTCATCCAGCAGAATCAGGAAAGGATGCTCATTCTTCGCTTTTGCTGCGGCAAGAATGTCTTCTACCTCCACATAAGCGTAAGGTGCTGCTTGAGCAACTACCCCCTGATGCTGAATGCCTGGTACCGTTTGATCCAGCTTACGCTTGTCCACGTGTTGAATGACAATACCTAGTTTTTTAGCTTCCGAGATAATAGGTTGAGTCAGATGTTTCTGTGCTGTATCGGCAATCCATATTTTATTAATGGTCCGGCCTGAACGCAGCGCCTCCGTCACGGAGTGTTTACCGGCGATCCATTCTTCTTCCATCGTTGTTCGATCCTCTCTGTAATGCATTGTTTTGTTGAAATTTCTATTTTTTTGTCGACGATGGCGATTGTTGTTCCGCGTGCTCAATGCCAAGCCCGATCAGTTCAATCATGCGATCATGATGACCACTGCTATAGAGGTAACCAATGAGACATTCAAAAGCCGTAGCATGTCTGTACTCCAATACATCTGCATTTTTGGGTACACTACCCGACTTGGCATTCCGCCCTTGCCGGACGATATCCCGTTCTTCCTCTGTCAGTTCATCCTCAATCGTTGTAAGTATGCGGCTCTGTGCCTTCGCTGATACCAACCCGGTTGCACTACGGTGCAAATGATTGGGACGCATGTTTGCCTTCGACAACAGATATTGACGAACAGCTACCTCATATACCGCATCACCAATATAGGCCAGTGCAATAGGTGGAATCAACCTCGCAGGTCTGGAAGGAGGATAAGGGAACCACCCTCCCTCTGTGACCTGGTCCTGTTGTTTTGGTGTATTTGGATGTCCTTCGCTCATTTGCGCCGCCATCTCATGCCCTGCGCCGTATCTTCAAGCAGAATGCCACGTGCAGACAATTCATCGCGAATTTCATCCGCTCTTGCCCAGTTTTTGGACTTGCGCGCTTCTACACGCTCTTCAATCAGACGTTCTACTTCCTCATCCAGAAGTTCTGGCTCTGCGTCAGTATAAATGCGCAGTACAGCATTCAATTCACTGAACAACTCGAGGAGTGCGCGAATGTCTGCCGCATTAACCACTTCTTGTTGCAACAGTTGGTTGGCTTCCGCTGCCCACTCAAACATCGCAGTAATTGCATCAGGAGTATTGAAATCATCCTGCATCTTCTCGTGATACTGCTGACGAATTTGGTCGAGTCTTGCCGCAAACTCTGCTGTGATGTCCTGATCAACAGTTACTGCATTCAGACGATGGTTCAGGTTACCTACCGCATTTGCAATCCGGTCCACACTGTTCTGTGCCTGCTCCATCGTATCATCCGTGAAGTTCAATGGATTGCGATAGTGGGTAGACAACATGAAATAACGAATCGCTTCGCGTTTATATTGATTCCGCAAGTCTTTAACCAGAACTCCATTACCGAGTGATTTCGACATCTTCTCGTTATCAATCCGGATGAATCCATTATGCATCCAGTAGTTCGCAAGTGGTTTACCTGTTAATACCTCGGATTGGGCGCATTCGCACTCATGGTGCGGGAACTGCAAATCCTGTCCACCCCCGTGAATGTCCAGTGTATCCCCAAGGTACTCCCTAGCCATGGCGGAGCACTCAATATGCCACCCTGGTCGACCATCGCCCCAAGGACTGGACCAATAGATTTCACCTGGTTTTGCAGCCTTCCAGAGCACAAAATCTTCGGGATGCTCTTTGCGCTCGTCCACACCCACACGGATTCCAAATTGCAGCTCCTGCAGGTTTTGTTTCGAAAGTTTGCCATATTCGCTGAATTTGCCTGTGTGATAATAGACGTCACCGCCATTTTCATACGCAAATCCTTTTTCAACCAGCTCACGGATAAAATCAATGATCAGCGGCATGTTTTCCGTTACTCTCGGATTGCTGCTTGCCTTGGGAATACCCAATCCCTCAATGTCTTCATAATAGGCAGCAATAAATTTCTCAGCCACGTGAGGAACGTCTGTTCCAAGTTGTTCTGCTTTGCGAATCAACTTATCGTCCACATCCGTGAAGTTCACCACATAGTTCACATCATGTCCTGTCTGTTCCAGGTATCCACGAACCGTATCGAAAAAGATAACCGGGCGTGCATTCCCGATATGAATGTAGTCATATACCGTTGGTCCGCAGACATACATTTTCACTTTCCCTGGCTCTTGGGGAACAAATTCCTCTTTGGTACGACTCATCGTATTATAAATCTGAAGCGTCATGGTCACTTATCCTTTCATCCTATACTGCCTTTATTTATTGTATCACGTATCACGCACAGTCTCATTTTCACGGGCATTTTGCAGTGTACGTACTTCTTCCTGCAATCGTTCGAGTTCTTTTTGCATACCGCGCAAGGAGTCAACGACTGGATCGGGCAATTGCTGACTGAGGCGATCTACCCGTCGGCCATCCTGTTTAACAATTCTACCCGGTATACCTACCACGGTACTATTGGAAGGGACCTCCTTAAGCACAACGGAGTTCGCACCAATGTTACACTGATCCCCCACGCTAAATGAACCCAGCACCTTGGCTCCGGATGAGATAACCACATTATTACCAATGGTCGGATGTCTCTTTCCTTTTTCTTTCCCTGTTCCGCCCAGGGTAACCCCCTGATAGATCACGACATCATCGCCAATCTCACATGTTTCTCCAATAACGACGCCCATTCCGTGGTCAATAAACAACCGATTTCCGATCGTAGCTCCAGGATGTATCTCGATTCCTGTCATAAAACGGCTAACCTGCGAAATGAATCGGGCAACCGAGAACCATCTTCGCTTGTATAAAAAATGAGCGATCCGGTGTGCCCATATCGCATGCAGCCCTGAGTAGGTGAATACCACCTCAAACCAACCTCGGGCCGCCGGATCGTTTTCAAACACCGCCTGGATATCTGATCTGATCTTCTTGAACATGCTCGTTCCCCTCTTGTTCAGGTTCCCGTCCTCCGGCTTACCGGACGGCGCGTTCCTTGGTAGTGTACTGCACACTCGCCTAAACAAAAAAACGCCCCTGCAGCATTTAGCTGCAGAGGCGTTTATCGCGGTCCCACTCTGCTCGGTCCATTCTTAAATAGAATGAGCCCTCAAGCGGTTTGGTAACGGAAACCAATCGTCACAACCTATCCTAACGTTTTCCCATGTCATGATCGACAAAGGCGGGGCCGGATTCGGCTGTGCAGCTCACGGGCGCATTTCGACTGATGGACAGTGGATGGTTCACAGCCACCGCATCCAAAGAAATCTCTCTTTGCTACGGGACCATCCTCTCTGAATCTGTCCGGGTCAGTCTACTCCTCCCGATCTTTGCTGTTCTATTAGATAAATCATATCAATTATTCGTTGTGTTGTTATTATAGCGAAAAGGCCTCAGACTGACAACAGCCTCCTACGTAATCTATCCATCGTAGGACTGTGTTCAGATTCCAAATAAACGGAATGTCTTCGACTAAGATTATTTTACTTGTGCAAGCAAACGTTCGATCACCGTATCACGACCCAGAAGCACGATCGTTTGGTTCAAATCCCGTCCATGCGTCTGTCCAGTCAAGGCTACACGAATTGGCATAAAGAGCTGTTTGCCCTTAAAGCCGGTTTCTTTCTGTACTTCCTTGATCAATGCAGCCATTTTGCTTGGAGTAAACTCTTCGCTCGCCTGTACTTTATCCGCAAATGCCTTCAGTACAGTTGGCACCTGCTCCTCCGCAAGCACTGCTTCTCCTTCACTTTCAAGCTCCAGATTGGAACGGAAGAATACTTCCGACAATTCGACAATATCGGAGGCAGAATTCATCTGCTCTTGGTACAGGTGTACCAGCGTATAAGCCCATTCTTTTTGTTCAGCAGACAGCTCGGAAGAAATACGTCCAGCCTTTTGCAGATGCGGAATGGCCATTTCGGCAATACGTTCCGGGTCAGCATGTTTGATATAGTGGTTGTTCAAGTGCGCCAGCTTGTGGGTATCAAATACCGCAGGGCTCTTGGACAGACGTTTCGTATCAAAAATGGAGATCAGTTGCTCTTGCGAGAAGATCTCTTCTTCCCCTTCCGGCGACCAGCCGAGTAAGGAAATAAAGTTAAACATCGCTTCAGGCAAATAGCCGAGCTGATCATACTGCTCAATAAACTGGATAACGGACTCATCCCGTTTACTCAGCTTCTTGTGATTTTCATTCACGATCAACGTCATATGACCGAATTGCGGTGGCTCCCAGCCAAGCGCTTCATAGATCATCAGTTGACGCGGCGTGTTCGAGATGTGATCTTCCCCACGCAGGACGTGGGAGATCTTCATCAAGTGATCATCCACAGCAACGGCATAGTTGTATGTGGGAATGCCGTCTTTTTTCACAATGACGAAGTCACCGGATTCCTTGCTGTTGAACGAGATTGTGCCTTTAACCATATCATCAAACGTATATGTGCGCTCTTCCGGCACACGGAAACGAATACTCGCTACGCGGCCTTCCGCTTCAAACGCACTAATTTGCTCTGGAGTCAGGTCACGGTGTTTGCCAGAATAACGCGGCGTTTCTCCACGTGCGGACTGTTCCTCGCGCTCTTGCTCCAATTCTTCTTCCGTGCAGAAGCAACGGTAAGCCAAACCTTTATCCAGCAATTCCTGCGTATATTTACGATAGAGGTCCAGACGTTCCGTTTGACGGTATGGTCCGTATTCTCCGCCCACGTCAATACTTTCATCCCACTCAATTCCGAGCCATTTCAGGTATTTCAGTTGGCTTTCTTCACCACCGGCAATGTTCCGCTTCACGTCCGTATCTTCAATACGAATAATGAATTTACCGTTATTATGTTTGGCATATAAATAGTTAAACAACGCCGTACGGGCATTCCCGATATGCAGGTGTCCCGTTGGGCTCGGCGCGTAACGCACACGAATATCCGTGCTCATATGATCCCCTCCGTCACTAATTGATTGATGATATCACACACGTACAAGGCAAACAACGGATTGAGCGGCAATGCCCTCTCCCCGTCCCGGGAATCCCAGTTGCTCTGTTGTTGTTGCTTTCACGTTCACCAGTGTTACATCCGCTTCTAGTGCCTTGGCAATAACCTCAGCCATCTGTGGGATATAAGGAGCCATCTTTGGCTTCTGGGCAATAATCGTTGAATCAATATTCCCTAGCTTATACCCGCGATCCTTCACAAGCTGCCATACATGCTCCAGCAATTTCAGGCTGTCGGCATCTTTGAATTCCGGATCGGTATCCGGGAAGTGTTTGCCAATATCCCCAAGTGCCAGTGCACCCAAAATGGCATCACTGATCGCGTGCAACAGCACGTCTGCGTCCGAGTGACCCAGCAGACCTTTTTCATAAGGAATCGTTACTCCGCCAATAATACACGGGCGTCCCTCTACCAGCTGATGTACATCAAATCCCTGTCCTACACGTATCATCGCTTCTTCTCTCCCCCCAGCAAAAACGCAGCATATTGCAAATCTTCCGGCGTTGTTAATTTGATATTGGTATAATTGCCTTCCACAACCTTGACCGACATTCCCTGACGTTCAGCCAGCATGGCATCATCTGTTCCCAGAAATCCGTCCTGCTCAGCTGATTCGTAGGCGGAGAGCAGGGAAGAAAGACGAAAAGCCTGCGGGGTTTGAATGCTCCACAGACTGCTGCGGTCTGGCGTCGCCGTAACGACTCCTTCCGCATTCACTTGTTTGATCGTATCCTTCACGGGAACCGCTAGCACAGCTGCTCCACCACCGGAAATAGCGGCCGCCATGCATCCCTTGATCTGCTCATGGTTCACAAAAGGACGTACCCCGTCGTGAACGAGAACCCAATCCGTCCCAAGTGCCTCAAGGCCTTTATGGACAGAATGTTGTCTCTCTTTCCCTCCGGGGATAACACGGACATGTGAATCCAGTTGGTATTCTTTTACCCAATCCTGGCAGCGTTCAACATCTGCGGTTCCTGTGACCAGCACCATCTCGCGGATCTCGTCCAGCGCAGCAAATACCTCAAGCGTATGTATGAAAACGGGCTTGTCCTGCAGCAACAGAAACTGTTTGCTCTCGGTCGTCCCCATCCGGGTTCCGCGACCTGCTGCCACAATGACAACGCCCCACCCTTTATCCATGCCGCAATCCCTGCCTTGTCTGTCAGTTTATCGTCCAAAGATATACAATATCATTCAACGATACACTACCCATCATACCGCTTTATTGGGCTTTTTCCAACAGTTTCGGCTTGGCAAAAATCATTCGTCCCGCTGAAGTCTGCAACACACTGGTCACCAGCACTTCCATCATCATACCGATATACTCGCGTCCGCCCTCCACAACGATCATTGTGCCATCATCCAGATAAGCTACACCTTGACCATGCTCCTTGCCATCCTTGATGATCTGCACCATGATCTCCTCACCTGGCAGAACAACCGGCTTAACCGCATTGGCGAGATCATTAATGTTCAACACAGATACACCCTGGAGTTCGCACACTTTGTTCAGGTTAAAGTCATTGGTGACCACTTTGCCCTGAAGCACTTTAGCCAGTTTAACCAGTTTGCTGTCCACCTCGGAGATTTCCTCGAAATCCCCCTCGTAAATCAGGACTTTTACATCAAGTTCCTTCTGGATTTTGTTCAAAATGTCCAGTCCACGCCGTCCTCTGTTGCGCTTGAGCAGATCCGATGAATCAGCAATATGCTGTAACTCCTCCAGAACAAATTCCGGAATTACGATCGTGCCTTCAATAAATCCGGTTTTGCATATATCAGCGATACGCCCATCGATAATAACACTGGTATCCAGAATTTTATGTTCTTCCATCCGTCTATCCTCGTCCACCTCGGGATGACCCCATCGTCCAGACATCCAGAAGGCCCCCAGATCGTCTTTCTTCGCCATGGCAAGGGTATAACCGGAATAAGCACTAATCACCGTCAGCGCCACTTGCAGCACTTCTCCTGCCGTCCCCATCCATCCCACAACAGGGTAGAGCAACAAGGCCACGAGCAATCCTGCAACTGTACCTGCAGCACCTGCAGCCAATTCGTTCATAGGTACTTTTGCCAATGAATCAATTCCACTATGCAGCCTGTCTGCCATCAATGTTCCACCAATATTACATACAGCCATAAACATTACAGCTCCCAGCAGCGTCGATATACCAGCTCCCAGTAATCCTGCTGACTGAATCCACTCCGCCATCCATGGGACCGATTTTCCTGCCAGATGATATGCCGTGTAGCCGAACCATGCACCGCACAATCCTGTAAAAGTTAAAATGCCTTTTTTCCACATTAGTCCCTGCACCTCCTTCAATGTATCTTGATCTTTATATCCAGTATGATCCAATTCCTGAATTGCTAATCCCATCTGGAAGAACTTTTTGGAAATGTTGCAATCGTCAGTTGAAAGTAGGTAAATTATTGGCATATAATGAATTCAATTCATATCCCGAGGTGAGTGGCAAAATGAGTACGCTAAGTTTACAGGCTTTCCAGGATCAAGTTTCTGAACTGTTGTTGCGTCATCGCAGCCTGATTGATGTACTGTCCAAAACGGGACAAGCCGGAGCGTCTGTTAACCGTGCCGTGTCCAAAGCCATTACCGAATGCGGCTGCATCGAGCTGCACGCCACCAAGCAGAAATATGCCCCGGAGAGCGATATCGCTCAAACCAAGGGCCTGCTGGAAACGCATGTGGAAGGTGAGTTGTGTGAGAACTGCAGAGAGGTCATCAGCTCTGAGCTAGGGCGGAACCTGTTCTACATGTCGGCTCTCTGCAATCTGCTGGACATTAACATGGAAGAGGTCGTAAATCACGAATCACAGAAGTGTTCAACGTTAGGGATGTTTAATCTGTCGTAAGAAGATATGTATGTCGTCCGTAAGGGTTTCTTTTACCGTAAATAGATCTGAATAAACAAAAAGCACGCATTCTCCAGTTCAGGAGAGTACGTGCTTTCTTTGTATAGTGTCTGTTCCCAAGGCGACTTAACGATCGGAAGGACGGGAAGATTTCTCATCCTTGCGCTTTTTCGCCCGACTACGTGAGGCCGCTGTTCGCACATTATGCTTCATTCCATACAGGGCGTATAACACCAACGGAATAAAGATCAATTTGGATAACTGCTCCGGGAAAATAACGGCTACGGCTATGGCAAATAACACAACCCATGGTGCAATCCAGATTGCCTTGCGTGGCAAACCAACCTTTTTGAAATTGGGATATTTAAGCGAACTCACCATCAGATACGATAACAGCAACGTAGCAATCATCATGCTAACCGGGCCAATATCCTTATTGAACAAGGACAGTGTGGCCAGTACCCCGCCGGCTGCCGGTATCGGCAGACCTGTGAAGTACCCGGGAATTCCCGGACGAACATTAAATCGAGCAAGACGAATGGCTCCACAAATCGGAAAAGCCGCTGTTGCGATCCAGGCGAGAATCGGCATTGAATCTTGAAACGACACCATAAATATGATCAGGGCTGGTGCTGCACCAAAGGAAACCATGTCAGACAAGGAATCCAGTTCCTTGCCGAATTCACTTTGGGCATTAAGTGCACGTGCCACTCGGCCATCCAAACCATCCAGCAGCATCGCTACAATGACCATAATGGCAGCCAAACTGTAATTTCCATCAATCGCAAGCAAAATTGCCATCATTCCAAGAAACAGATTACCCAGGGTAAAGAGATTCGGAATGAATCTGGTTAGCATCGTTGTTTCACCTCATCCATTTCAAGCCTTTATATAGGCAAACCCTTACATCTGTCTGTCGATAAACATTTGCTCCTGCAAACGTTTGAGGCCTTCCTTAATGGTCCGGGCACGAACTTCACCAATACCGTCCACTTCGTCCAGTTCTTCAATTGTAGCCATAATAACATGAGGCAATTGTTCGAATTGATCCACCAGATTATGGATAATGACATTGGGCAGGCGGGGGATCTTATTTAATACCCGGAATCCACGAGGGGCAACCGAATCCTCAGAAGTAGCCGCTGATGATGGATAGCCGAGAAGACGGACAATATGATGTGCATCCAGCAACTCATCGTCCGACAATCTTTTCAGTCCCACGATAATTTCACGGATTTTGTCATCACTGTCGTCACGGGCATAGTCTTTATACAATAACCAGGCTTCTTCTTCCGTTGTACCCACAAGTTCTTCCATTTGCATGGAAATGAGTCGTCCCTCATTCCCGAGTTCATGAATGTACCGTTGGATTTCCGTTTTGATCCGCATCACCATTTCGGTACGCTGAATCACATTAACCACTTCAGGAATCGTTACTAATTCCTCAAATTCCGAAGCACTCAGATTCGTAAGGGACTGTGTTAATACCGCTTTGTATTTCTCCAGGGTTTGGATCGCTTGATTCGCTTTGGTCAAAATAACCCCGATTTCCTTGAGGGAATAACGAAGTGTTCCCTGATACAAGGTAATGATATTCCGGCGCTGTGATATGGATACGACCAATTTACCCGTTTGCTTTGCTACACGCTCTGCCGTCCGGTGACGAATCCCCGTCTCTGATGAAGAGATCGAAGAGTCCGGGATTAACTGGGTATTGGCGTAAAGAATACGCTTCAAATCCTCGCTAAGAATAATGGCTCCATCCATCTTGGCGAGTTCATACAGATAGTTCGGGGAGAAATCACAGTTAATCGAGAATCCCCCATCCACCACTTCCATTACTTCAGGGCTGTATCCTACAACAAGCAGTGCGCCCGTCTTGGCGCGCAGCACATTTTCCAGACCTTCGCGGAAAGGTGTACCTGGTGCGATCAGCCTTAACAACTCATTCATATTATCCAGTTGGCTCATATCTTTCATCTTGTTATGCCCCCTAATCTAAAGCAACCGCTAGTGCATCTGCCACGGTATTCACACCGATCAGTTGTATCCCGCGAGGATGTTTCCAGCCCTTTAAGCTTTTTTCTGGTAAAATGACTCGTTTGAAGCCCAGCTTTGCGGCTTCCTTCACTCGTTGTTCGGCCCGTGATACGGCTCGAACTTCACCTGTCAGACCGATCTCGCCAAAGATGACGTCGTCTGGCTTGGTCGGTACATCTCTCAAACTGGATGCAATGCTGACAGCAACCGCCAAGTCTACAGCGGGCTCATCCAACCGTACTCCACCAGCTACATTTAAGTATGCATCCTGGGTCTGTAAAAACATCCCCATCCGTTTCTCCAGCACTGCAATGATCAGATTTAATCGATGCAGATCTACCCCTGTTGCCATACGGCGGGGAGAAGGGAAATGGGTGGTTGAGATCAACGCCTGTAATTCCACGAGCAGAGGACGTGTCCCCTCCATACTGGCAACTACCGTTGAACCTGCTACACCCAGTGGACGTTCCGACAAAAAGAGTTCGGACGGATTGCCCACCTCACGAAGTCCATCCTCGCCCATTTCAAAAATACCAATCTCATTGGTGGAACCAAAACGGTTCTTCACCGCACGCAACAGGCGATACGTATGATGCCGTTCTCCTTCAAAATAAAGCACGCAATCCACCATATGTTCTAACATACGTGGACCGGCAATAGCACCTTCTTTGGTAACATGCCCCACAAGAACCGTTGCAATGCCTCTGCCTTTGGCAATCCGCATGAACCTTGACGTACATTCCCTTACCTGTGCTACACTACCCGGCGCACTGGTAACTTCGGGAAGATATACCGTCTGAATGGAGTCGATGACCAGAAAATGCGGCTGGATCTGATCCACCGCTTCCTCTACACGTTCCATATTCGTTTCACACAGTACATACAACTCGGCAGAGAGTGCCCCGAGACGGTCTGCCCGCAATTTGGTTTGCTTGACTGATTCCTCACCGGAAACATATAACACACGCAAACCCGAATGCGTCAAAGCATGAGACGTCTGCAACATCAACGTTGATTTACCAATACCCGGATCTCCGCCCACCAGAACGAGTGAACCCGGAACGATTCCGCCACCCAATACCCGGTTCAACTCTCCGATTCCAGTCTGTACACGCGGTTCCTGACCGCTATCTATATCTATGATAGGAAGCGGTTTATCTTTACTGTCAAACAGAGGAGAATTTCTCCCTTGTGTTTTGACCACCGTCTCTGTTTCTTCCACCATTGAATTCCATGACTGACAACCCGGACACTTACCGTACCACTTGGGGGCTTCATAGCCGCATTCCGTACATTGAAACTTGGTTTTAACTTTGGCCACTTCAGCACTCCTATAATTTAATTTTATAACAGCATTTTGCATTATTCGACGAATTTCACCCAAACTCCCTGACGTGCAGGGTTACTAAAAGTTTACCATTGTTTGAGATTTTTCGTAAAGGATTATCGCAAACTTTACACATGTTCCTGACATAATCATGTCCGTCTTCTGTCCAAATTGCAAAAAATCCTCCCCGGCCGAAGCCGAGAAGGATTTGATTAAGGATTATGGATCAATACAAGCTGAAGTTTAACTCCAAAGCTTGCTAAATATTATTTAGTTTCGATTTCCTCATTGGACGGAACGACCACGTCTTTTTTCGTAACAGACAGTGCACCGTTCTCTTCGTCGATGAGCAATGAATCCCCTTTGGTTACGTTACCTGTGAGCAACTCTTCGGACAATTTGTCCTCGATATGCTTCTGGATCGCCCGACGAAGCGGACGCGCACCGTAAGCTGGATCAAAGCCTGACTTCGCAAGGAAAGACTTGGCATTATCAGTGAGTTCGAAATCGACCTCATGTTCGAGCAGTCGTTTACGAAGTTCTTCACTCATAAGCGTAACAATTTCAGCGATGTGTTTTTCTTCGAGTGAGTGGAACACGATAATTTCATCAATCCGGTTAAGGAACTCTGGACGGAAGCTTTTCTTCAGCTCATCCATCACTTTCCCCTTCATGTTGTCATAATCTGCTCCTGCATCTACAACTGCAGTGAAGCCCAGTGTAGAGTTACGTTTGATCGCTTCGGCACCCACGTTGGATGTTAGAATGATCAGCGTATTACGGAAGTCAACGACGCGACCTTTTGAATCCGTCAGTCGACCATCCTCAAGCACTTGTAACAAGATATTGAATACTTCTGGATGTGCTTTCTCGATTTCATCGAGCAGGACTACGGAATATGGTTTGCGACGAACTTTCTCTGTCAGCTGGCCACCTTCTTCGTACCCAACATATCCTGGAGGCGCTCCGACAAGTCGGGAAGTCGAGTGCTTCTCACCATACTCGGACATATCAATCCGGATTACTGCATTTTCATCGCCGAACATCGCTTCAGCCAGAGCACGAGCAAGTTCTGTTTTACCTACCCCTGTAGGGCCGAGGAAAATGAATGAACCCATCGGACGTTTTGGATCTTTAAGTCCCGCACGAGCACGACGAACCGCACGGCTGACAGACTTCACTGCCTCATCCTGACCGATGACACGTTCATGTAGAATAGACTCCAGATTCATCAGACGCTGTGTCTCTTCTTCTTTCAGTTGGTTCACAGGAATTCCTGTCCAGCTGGCTACCACTTGTGCGATATCCTCAGGAGTAACCTCGGAATCGGTGCGACCTTGTTTCTCTTTCCACTGGTTCTTCGTTACATCCAGCTCTTCACGGATTTTTTGTTCCGTATCACGCAGAGCTGCTGCTTTTTCGAACTCCTGACTTTGAACTGCAGCGTCTTTTTCCTTACGGATATCTTCCAGACGGCTTTCCAGTTGTTTCAGGTTTGGTGGGATCGTGTAAGAGTTCAATCTTACTTTGGAACCCGCTTCATCAATCAGGTCAATCGCTTTATCTGGCAGGAAACGGTCTGTAATGTAACGGTCAGACAGTTTAACCGCCTGCACAATTGCTTCGTCCGTAATTTTCACGCGGTGATGCGCCTCATAACGGTCACGCAAACCGTGCAAGATTTGAATCGCTTCTTCCGGAGAAGGCTGATCTACAGTAATCGGTTGGAAACGACGCTCAAGCGCTGCATCCTTCTCGATGTATTTACGATACTCATCCAGCGTTGTTGCACCAATGCACTGCAATTCTCCACGGGCCAGAGCCGGTTTCAAAATGTTAGAAGCATCGATGGCACCTTCAGCTCCGCCTGCGCCAATCAAGGTATGCAATTCGTCGATAAACAGGACAATGTTACCTGCTTGGCGAATCTCATCCATGATTTTTTTCAGACGATCTTCGAACTCACCACGATATTTGGTTCCAGCGACTACAGAACCCATATCCAGGGTCATTACACGTTTGTCGCGCAATGTTTCCGGAATCTCATTTGCGATGATTTTTTGTGCAAGGCCTTCAGCAATCGCTGTTTTACCTACACCTGGCTCACCGATCAATACCGGGTTGTTCTTCGTACGACGGCTGAGCACCTGGATGACACGTTCAATTTCTTTACTACGTCCAATGACCGGGTCAAGGTTATTCTCTCTGGCGTATGCCGTGAGGTCACGTGCCAGACTGTCCAGCGTTGGTGTGCTGACATTGGCAGGTGTGCCATTATGGCTGGATACAGCTTCACTGCTGCCAAGCAATTGCAGCACTTGTTGACGTGCTTTGTTCAGGCTAATCCCTAGGTTATTGAGCACACGTGCTGCAACACCCTCGCCTTCACGAATCAATCCGAGCAGGATATGCTCTGTGCCTACATAAGTGTGGCCCAATTTACGAGCTTCATCCATAGACAGTTCAATTACTTTTTTCGCACGTGGCGTATATGCAATGTTGGTAGGTTGCTCTTGGCCACGGCCAATTAGCGTTTCTACTTCATCCTGAATTTTTTCCAATCCGAGTCCCAGGCCGATCAGTGCTTTGGCTGCGATGCCTTCGCCTTCACGAATGAGGCCGAGCAAAATATGCTCAGTACCGATGTTATTATGACCGAGACGGACAGCTTCTTCCTGCGCGAGTGCGAGCACCTTTTGGGCCCGTTCCGTAAATCTTCCAAACATCATATCTCCTGCACCTCCATGGTTTTGGATAAAACGAGGGTCATATAATGAAATAACCGTCGTATTCTTCATATCATTTTTGTTTGCAGCCATGCTGCGAATAAAGTCATTCGGCATTTGTACATGCCTTATTATATAAAAGCCGCAATGCGGCATGAAACCATAATTCAATACTATATCAGGCTAAACTAGGACTGCTTCGCTGCATTGATCGTATCACGAATCAACTGAGCACGGTATATGTCACGCTCATCTGTGCGCATATCTTCCCCGAATGTTTTCTGCAAAAATCCCGGCTGTGTCATCACATTCAATTCATTCATTACCGTGATGGACAGTCCATCCAACAATCCGAGATCCACGCCAAGGCGTACATCCGATAAGCGCTGTGCAGCTTCCTTGGAATCAACAATAGCTGCATGAGACAATATGCCATAAGAACGCATGACCCGATCCGTAATCCGAAGTCTGGAGTCGGTAATTAACCGTTCTCTCGCTGTACGTTCATGACCAATCATCTGTAACACAACACCATGCAGGTTCTCGATGACTTCCTGTTCGGTCTGTCCCAAAGTAATCTGGTTCGAGATCTGGAACAGGTTACCCATTGCCTCGCTACCTTCACCGTATATCCCTCTTACCGTCAATCCCACTTGGGAAACTGCGGTTAGAATACGGCCAATCTGTTGTGTCATCACCAGGGCAGGCAAGTGCATCATGACCGATGCTCTGACACCTGTACCTACATTGGTAGGGCAGCTAGTTAAGTATCCTCTGCGATCATCAAAAGCATAATCCACGTGCGCTTCAAAAGCATCATCTATTGCGGAAGCTTTCTCCCAGGCTTCTTTCACCTGGAACCCCGGATAGAGGCACTGGATACGAAGATGATCCTCTTCATTAATCATAATACTGACAGACTCATCCTCACTGAGAATAACCGCACCATTCCTGGATTCATTCGCAAGACTTGGACTGATGAGATGTTTCTCCACCAGCACCCGTTTGTCGAGTTCGTCAATATCGATCAGATCCAACGTATGAAAATCCCCAAAGGCATGAACGTCATCGTATTGAAGTACTTCGCTCAGCTTATTCAGC
This sequence comes from Paenibacillus sp. FSL K6-1122, assembly GCF_037977015.1. Taxonomy (NCBI): domain Bacteria; kingdom Bacillati; phylum Bacillota; class Bacilli; order Caryophanales; family Paenibacillaceae; genus Paenibacillus; species Paenibacillus sp. FSL K6-1122. The sequence continues at coordinate 6,339,104 of NZ_CP150272.1, forward strand.
ACCTCTTCCGATTGCTCATTGGAAGCCAGCATCGGAAACGGAACATGCTGAAGGTTGCGTGCAATCCGGACACGGCTGCTAATGACAATTTCGGAATCAGCCGCATCACTGCGCATCCAGTCGCTGAGCGCCTTATCTGTAAAGCGCAGATTAGGCATTACGCATCCCTCCTACTCATGACAAACTTTACTCCTGAGCTATTCCTTTTTCAAGTCCTCTGATCTGGTCACGGATCTGGGCCGCCTCTTCAAATTCCTCTTGTGCGATGCTCTCTTGTAGCTCACGCTTCAGATCAGCAATTTGCCGTTTCACCTTGATGCGACCACCAGCTCGTGCAGGCACTTTGCCTACATGGGACGTATTACCATGAACCCGCTTGAACAAAGGATCTAGACGACTGTCAAAATATTTATAACATGAACTGCAGCCGAACCGGCCTATCTTACTAAATTGTGCGTACGTCATACCACACTCTTCACATTGAAGAGCTTTTGCAGGTGGTGTTCCTGCCGATCCACTTTTGCCGGCTGGATCAAAATCAAGCAATCCGGACAACAAGTTGTGAATGGAAAACCCACCTGCTGTTCCAGGGATCATTTCCCCTTTTTCACGGGCACATGACTCACAAATATGGAATTCCGTCTTCTCTCCATTTACGATCTTCGTAAAATGAAGTGTCGCCGGACGTTTATTGCATTCTTGGCACAGCATATTGATGTACCTCCTTTGACCCCGATAGTTTTCATTTACCGAGCAAAGATATTAACATCGCCTTCAACATTCTGGCACGAATTTGATCCCGGTAAGGAAGTTTGACCAATATAACCTCTCTAGATACAGCAGCTCGCATCAACCCGGCTTCCCGCTTGTTCAAGAAGCGCGCTTCTTCCAATTGATAGATCAGACCTTCGGCAGCTGTCTGCCCGATCTCTTCACCAATACTATGGTGCAAATGATTATGCAGAGCTGATTGGGCCGGTAATTCAATGCGCTGTATGCGAACATAACCACCACCGCCGCGTTTACTCTCTACCAGGTATCCCTTCTCGAGTGTAAAACGTGTGCTGATGACATAGTTGATCTGGGAAGGTACACATGAGAATTGATCTGCCAGATCATTACGCTGAATTTCAACCATTCCTTCGGGACTTTCATGCAAAATACTCTTCAGATATCGTTCGATAATATCAGAGATATTACGCATCCAATCATCCTCCACTGTCTGAAACGTTAAGTCAATAAGGACCCACACGCCCCCACAGAGTACACCTTCTCTACCCATTTAACCAATCAGGGAAACAGCGAATCTTGCTTCCACAGGTGTCAACAGGAGAGCGAAGGAAGCACGAAGGTCCTTTAATATTCCCTTGATCCTCCGATGAAATGAATCCCGTATATTGGCGATCATGCATCAGATTGTAGAAAGAAAGCTACTTAAGTATTAAACCTTTAGTTGACTTTGACTTTCTTTGACTTTATAACCATTATAGCATATTTTGTGGTTTTGCCAAGTGGGGTCACTATTCATTTTTTACGATTTTACACGAAATATTCCCCGGACACAAAAAAACCTCCCCAAAATTGCTGGAGAAGTCCATTTGTCTTTCAATCACGCCGTATTTCTATATAAGCTAATCAAGTTAAATGGAGCAGTGGGAATAGTCATCAGAAGAAATCGAGCAAATAGGTTTCCCGTTCAGGAATCGCTTGTTCCAAAGCCTTGATTGCTGTGTTCGGTCCGTGAATTCTTCCGATTCGTGCCATTTCCGTGGGTCTGCGATATCCCATCAGCACCGCGGTAAGGGATTGAATATCCACCTTAATGATCTGATCATCAGTAATTGGCTCCGATGTTTTCCATATGGACGCTGTTCCGTTCATTGCCACGTTTAATTGCCATACCCCTTCATTCCATGGAGCGTGGGCATCCTCTACCTGAAGTACAATCTGCACCGGTGAGTCCTGGCTTGCAAATGGATACTGGGATATAAACTGCTCTACACTAACGATACGCGCCATAAAATAAGGTAGAATCTCCTGCTGAATCCGTGGGTTATCCAATTGGAAGGCAAGCGTGTCACTGGCAGGCGCCTGCAACGTAACTTCCTGGATCATGGAATCATGGTTAGCAATGAAGGTCCACAGCCCTTGCCTAGCCTCTTCATTCAGATAGATGATCTCTTTAATGGTAAACTTATTTTCCTTAACCTCATATAAAAGATAACCTTGTGCTGCATCAGCTTCATCGTAATATACAGCCTTCTGGCTGGCCCCATTAACAAGAACTGAATTCTCCCACCTTGCATCATCTCGAACCAGAGTTCCGTTATAACGCTCAGCATAAGCACTGTATACTTCCTTTAATATGCTGAGGCCCGGATCCCCACGCCGAATTGTTCCAGGTGTCTCTTTTTTCTGAGGCAAATGAGCTGTAGGTACTTTATAACGTTTAAATTCAACATACGTCTCCCATCCATACTTCCGATAGAAACCAAAAGAGAATGGATGCAAGAATGATATGCTCTGTTTGTTACGATTCATTTCTTCCAACGCATGCTTCAGCAGACCCGCTACCCAGCCTTTGCGTCTATACTCTGGCCAGGTGGCTACACCCGCAATACCGCCCATCTCGAACGATCTGCCATGAATATAGGTTTGAAAAGGAATGATGTGAAGTTTGGCTCCTAGCTGCCCGTCCTCATATACACCCCATATATCCTGTGACGAAAATTGACTGCGCCGTTTTTCTTTCTGTTCTTCACTCATTACTACTTGAAAAGCATATTCGGAGAGTGCCATCGCCGGTTCAAAATCATCTACCGTCAATTTCTGAATTTCCATGTTGTCCTACACCCCATTCGCTAGAGTTATATCAATCCAAATCATGGCCTGATATCTGATATATGTACCCCTTAGAGTGTGTCAGAGGATTCTTACAAAGTCAAATAAGAGATGCTTCCGCATCCCCTAAAATAAACAAATAAAAACCACCACCGAATAACATCGGCAGTGGTTCTTCGCTTGGCGGCGTCCTACTCTCCCAGGACCCTGCGGTCCAAGTACCATCGGCGCTAGAGGGCTTAACGGTCGTGTTCGGGATGGGTACGTGTGGAACCCCTCCGCCATCGCCACCAAACGCATAGCATAGCTTACATTCAGAGATCGTTCTCTGAAAACTAGATTCGAAACGAAACATGCGAATTACAACTTGCTAATTGGATAAGCCCTCGACCGATTAGTACTGGTCAGCTCCATGCATTGCTGCACTTCCACCCCCAGCCTATCTACCTCGTCGTCTTCAAGGGGTCTTACATACTGGGAAATCTCATCTTGAGGGGGGCTTCACGCTTAGATGCTTTCAGCGTTTATCCCGTCCGTACATAGCTACCCAGCGGTGCTCCTGGCGGAACAACTGGTACACCAGCGGTACGTCCATCCCGGTCCTCTCGTACTAAGGACAGCTCCTCTCAAATTTCCTACGCCCACGACAGATAGGGACCGAACTGTCTCACGACGTTCTGAACCCAGCTCGCGTACCGCTTTAATGGGCGAACAGCCCAACCCTTGGGACCTACTTCAGCCCCAGGATGCGATGAGCCGACATCGAGGTGCCAAACCTCCCCGTCGATGTGGACTCTTGGGGGAGATAAGCCTGTTATCCCCAGGGTAGCTTTTATCCGTTGAGCGATGGCCCTTCCATGCGGTACCACCGGATCACTAAGCCCGACTTTCGTCCCTGCTCGACTTGTAGGTCTCGCAGTCAAGCTCCCTTATGCCTTTGCACTCTTCGAATGATTTCCAACCATTCTGAGGGAACCTTTGGGCGCCTCCGTTACTCTTTAGGAGGCGACCGCCCCAGTCAAACTGCCCACCTGACACTGTCCCCGCACCGGATTACGGTACCAGGTTAGAACCTAGATACGATCAGGGTGGTATCCCAACGTTGCCTCCACGCAAGCTGGCGCTCACGTTTCAAAGGCTCCCACCTATCCTGTACAGATCGTACCCAAATTCAATATCAAGCTGCAGTAAAGCTCCATGGGGTCTTTCCGTCTTGTCGCGGGTAACCTGCATCTTCACAGGTATTAAAATTTCACCGGATCTCTCGTTGAGACAGCGCCCAAGTCGTTACGCCATTCGTGCGGGTCAGAATTTACCTGACAAGGAATTTCGCTACCTTAGGACCGTTATAGTTACGGCCGCCGTTTACTGGGGCTTCGGTTCACAGCTTCGGATTGCTCCTAACCACTCCCCTTAACCTTCCAGCACCGGGCAGGCGTCAGCCCGTATACTTCGCCTTACGGCTTCGCACAGACCTGTGTTTTTGCTAAACAGTCGCTTGGGCCTTTTCACTGCGGCCCCCTCGTGCTATTCACACTACCGGGGCACCCCTTCTCCCGAAGTTACGGGGTCATTTTGCCGAGTTCCTTAACGAGAGTTCTTCCGCGCGCCTTAGAATACTCTTCTCGCCTACCTGTGTCGGTTTGCGGTACGGGCACCATCACCTGGCTAGAGGCTTTTCTTGGCAGTGTGAGATCATGACCTTCGCTACTATAATTTTCGCTCCCCATCACAGCTCAGCCTTACAATGTGCGGATTTGCCTACACATCAGCCTTACTGCTTAGACGGACATCCATCAGTCCGCGTCACTACCCTACTGCGTCCCCCCATTGCTCATAACGGCTTACGGTGGTACAGGAATTTCGACCTGTTGTCCTTCGACTACGCCTTTCGGCCTCGCCTTAGGTCCCGACTTACCCTGAGCGGACGAGCCTTCCTCAGGAACCCTTAGGCTTTCGGCGGATCAGATTCTCACTGATCTTTTCGTTACTCATACCGGCATTCTCACTTGTATAATGTCCAGCGCTCCTTACGGTACACCTTCAACCCTTATACAACGCTCCCCTACCCCTGATGCAAAGCATCAAGCCATAGCTTCGGTGGTGTGTTTAGCCCCGTTACATTTTCGGCGCAGAGTCACTCGACCAGTGAGCTATTACGCACTCTTTCAATGGTGGCTGCTTCTAAGCCAACATCCTGGTTGTCTGTGCAACTCCACATCCTTTCCCACTTAACACACACTTGGGGACCTTAGCTGATGGTCTGGGCTGTTTCCCTTTTGACAATGGATCTTAGCACTCACTGTCTGACTCCCGGAAGTAAGTCTATGGCATTCGGAGTTTGACTGAGCTTGGTAACCCTTGCGGGCCCCGCACCCAATCAGTGCTCTACCTCCACGACTCTGTTTTCCGAGGCTAGCCCTAAAGCTATTTCGGGGAGAACCAGCTATCTCCGAGTTCGATTGGAATTTCTCCGCTACCCCCACCTCATCCCCGCATTTTTCAACATGCGTGGGTTCGGGCCTCCAGTGCGTGTTACCGCACCTTCACCCTGGACAGGGGTAGATCACCCGGTTTCGGGTCTACGTCCACGTACTCATTCGCCCTATTCAGACTCGCTTTCGCTGCGGCTCCGGCTCTTCACCTTAACCTTGCACGGGAACGTAACTCGCCGGTTCATTCTACAAAAGGCACGCCATCACCCCTAAAACGGGCTCTGACTTTTTGTAAGCACACGGTTTCAGGTTCTATTTCACTCCCCTTCCGGGGTGCTTTTCACCTTTCCCTCACGGTACTGCTTCACTATCGGTCGCTAGGAAGTATTTAGCCTTGGCAGATGGTCCTGCCGGATTCATACGGGGTTTCACGTGCCCCGCACTACTCGGGATCCGTCTCGGAGGGAACCAACTTTCAACTACAGGGCTTTTACCTTCTTTGGCGGGCCTTTCCAGACCTCTTCGCTTAACCGGTTCCTTTGTAACTCCATGTGAGACGTCCCACAACCCCAAAGAGCAAGCTCTTTGGTTTGGGCTTCTCCGCGTTCGCTCGCCGCTACTGACGGAATCACTATTGTTTTCTCTTCCTCAGGGTACTTAGATGTTTCAGTTCCCCTGGTATGCCTCTGCATAACCTATGTATTCAGTTATGAGTAACTGGAAATTACCCCAGCTGGGTTTCCCCATTCGGACACCCCCGGATCAAAGCTTGCTTACAGCTCCCCGAGGCAGTTTCGTTGTTCGCCACGTCCTTCATCGGCTCCTAGCGCCTAGGCATCCTCCGTGTGCTCTTAGTAGCTTAACCATTTTGTTCCGGTTTCGGTCGCTCGCTTCCCTTGTTTTGCTTGCGCAAAGCCAAAAGTCGCTCTCACCCGATACCCTCACAAAAGCAATTTAACTACCTTTATACACTTGACTTGTTTGCACAAGTTCAGCTTAAAGGAATGTTCTAATTCGCGTTTGTTTCGTTTCGATATCTAGTTTTCAAAGAACAAGCCAAATAGATGAAATTGTTTGGTGGAGCCAAGCGGGATCGAACCGCTGACCTCCTGCTTGCAAGGCAGGCGCTCTCCCAGCTGAGCTATGGCCCCTCAAATTCCATCAAAACTGAACAAATGGATAAGTAACTGTGTTGCTGTTGCAGGTTCTGAGACCTGCATATTTGAATGTTTCCGTTGCAGGAAACGATTCTCCATAGAAAGGAGGTGATCCAGCCGCACCTTCCGATACGGCTACCTTGTTACGACTTCACCCCAATCATCTATCCCACCTTCGGCGGCTGGCTCCTTGCGGTTACCCCACCGACTTCGGGTGTTATAAACTCTCGTGGTGTGACGGGCGGTGTGTACAAGACCCGGGAACGTATTCACCGCGGCATGCTGATCCGCGATTACTAGCAATTCCGACTTCATGCAGGCGAGTTGCAGCCTGCAATCCGAACTGAGACCGGCTTTGTTGGGATTGGCTCCATCTCGCGATTTCGCAGCCCGTTGTACCGGCCATTGTAGTACGTGTGTAGCCCAGGTCATAAGGGGCATGATGATTTGACGTCATCCCCACCTTCCTCCGGTTTGTCACCGGCAGTCTATCTAGAGTGCCCACCCGAAGTGCTGGCAACTAAATATAAGGGTTGCGCTCGTTGCGGGACTTAACCCAACATCTCACGACACGAGCTGACGACAACCATGCACCACCTGTCTTGAATGTTCCGAAGAAAAGGTACATCTCTGCACCGGTCATTCAGATGTCAAGACCTGGTAAGGTTCTTCGCGTTGCTTCGAATTAAACCACATACTCCACTGCTTGTGCGGGTCCCCGTCAATTCCTTTGAGTTTCAGTCTTGCGACCGTACTCCCCAGGCGGAGTGCTTAATGTGTTAACTTCGGCACCAAGGGTATCGAAACCCCTAACACCTAGCACTCATCGTTTACGGCGTGGACTACCAGGGTATCTAATCCTGTTTGCTCCCCACGCTTTCGCGCCTCAGCGTCAGTTACAGCCCAGAGAGTCGCCTTCGCCACTGGTGTTCCTCCACATATCTACGCATTTCACCGCTACACGTGGAATTCCACTCTCCTCTTCTGCACTCAAGTCACCCAGTTTCCAGTGCGATCCGGGGTTGAGCCCCGGGATTAAACACCAGACTTAAATGACCGCCTGCGCGCGCTTTACGCCCAATAATTCCGGACAACGCTTGCCCCCTACGTATTACCGCGGCTGCTGGCACGTAGTTAGCCGGGGCTTTCTTCTCAGGTACCGTCACCTTGAGAGCAGTTACTCTCCCAAGCGTTCTTCCCTGGCAACAGAGCTTTACGATCCGAAAACCTTCATCACTCACGCGGCATTGCTCCGTCAGGCTTTCGCCCATTGCGGAAGATTCCCTACTGCTGCCTCCCGTAGGAGTCTGGGCCGTGTCTCAGTCCCAGTGTGGCCGATCACCCTCTCAGGTCGGCTACGCATCGTCGCCTTGGTGAGCCGTTACCTCACCAACTAGCTAATGCGCCGCAGGCCCATCCCCAAGTGACAGATTGCTCCGTCTTTCCAGTTTCCTTCAGGCGAAGAAAACAATTATTCGGTATTAGCTACCGTTTCCGGTAGTTGTCCCAAACTTGAGGGCAGGTTGCCTACGTGTTACTCACCCGTCCGCCGCTAAGTATCAAGGAAGCAAGCTTCCTATCAACTCCGCTCGACTTGCATGTATTAGGCATGCCGCCAGCGTTCGTCCTGAGCCAGGATCAAACTCTCCAATAAAGTATTGAAAAGAGCGATAAGCTCATTTTGAATCTGACGATTCATTGTGAATCAAAAGTTACTATCCATTTGTTCAGTTTTCAAGGAACTTGTATGTCCGTTTATGTTGATGTTTGTCAACCGGACAGGAATCTTATCATATCATGTTAACTAACTTACTGTCAACACTTTGTTTTCGTCATCCTTCAAATGATTATGACAATCATTCGTTTGAAGCGACAAGAAATAATATATCACGTAGTGATTTATTTAGCAAGCATTTTTAATCAACCTTTTGATATCATCATATCTTCATCTACGCTGTCTTGTTTCCAACCTGTATTCGACAGATTAGCACATTCTCTGAACCCAAGATGGGATAACGATCCCTGCCCTTCTGTTGGTTTGAAGAAAGTGATCCAAAAACTCTATAATAAGGTATATAGGTATAGGGATAAGGTTAAGCAGTCAAGTGTACTACTTTCATAAGTAGCCTATGAACAATCGTATAACCATCTCGCATTGCACCTTTACACAGATCACGTACTCCATTCACAGCTAGCTATTACATATCCAAAGTTCTGAATAAACTCATTACTAACCTATATGGGGTGATCGCACTTGAAACAATGGTTGAAGAACAGACGCAAAGGTTACGGCAAAAAGTTGGTTTCCATCCATGCTTGGAATGCCTGGATTGTTGTGATCCTTGCTATTTCAGGTCTTATGCTGGTAGGCGGCTTTTGGCGCGAGATACTCGGAATTGGACGTGTCTGGTTAAAATGGCTACATATCATCGTTGGGCTAGCTATGCTGGCACCCGTAGTATATTACTTGATTTTGGCCGGAAAGCACTGGAAACAACTTCGAAATAGGCCTTGGCAAAGGGTAAACACCATCTTAGTTCTTGCGCTGCTGGTAGGTTGGCTACTCTCGGGTATTGTATTATGGCAGTTCAAGCTAGCTGGACCTCGATGGTCGAATGCTGCACTTTTGATCCATGACCTGCTGACTTGGGTGGGCTTACCTTATATTATCTATCACTCCATCACTCGGACCAAATGGTTAAAGGATCCTGCACGTCGTGCAGTTAAAACCACTACAACTTCAACACGAACTCAAAATACAGCTGATCCATCTGATTCAATATCGGATGAAAAAGAAACTCCGGCTGCTATATCTTCTTCCCAGTTTGATCGCAGTTCCGAGAGAGATCCCCTCAAATCAGAGGAGCGACCTCAACCATTGTATACACGACGAGCTTTCATCCGTTCTGCTGTGGGGGTTGGTCTCGCCGTGACTCTTGGTCCTACTTTTATATCCTGGGTAGGACGAAATCTCAAGATCGATAATAGTATTGATAGCATGCTGGAGAACGATCCTAACCGTATGGTTCCTCTGCCACAACCGCTGTCTGCCTCTTCACCTCCCATTGGAGGCGGAGCTGAAGGTCATTTCCGCGTATATACGGTTACGCCCATACCATCCTTCTCCAATGCTAATTGGTCTTTCCGAATTGATGGACTGGTTGAACGGGCACAGGTATGGAACTGGGAACAATTCGTGAAGCTGGCGCGTACCGTACAGGTTAGTGATTTCCACTGTGTAACGGGCTGGTCTGTATATAAAAATACCTGGGAAGGTATTTCTCTTGCACAGCTTTTGAAACAAGCCGGGGTCAAACCGGAAGCTCATAGTGTGAAGTTTTATTCCGGTGATGGTGTGTATACGGATGCCATTACGATGGATCAAGCACAAATGGAAGATATTATGGTCGCTGTCATGCATGATGGCAAACCTATCCCTGCTGATCTTGGCGGTCCGGTACGGCTCGTCATTCCTCAGATGTATGCCTATAAATCAGTAAAATGGTTGAATCGCATTGAACTCATCGACAGTGAACATATCGGTTACTGGGAAGAGCGAGGATATGACAAGGATGCATGGCTTACAGGCGCATCTCAACGCATTCCTAACAATTTAAGTGGGTCATGATCAGATAAGATAAAATTGGTGAGCGTTCATTCGTTGTAAAAGTAATTCAATAAATAGCAAAAGCCCCCGATCACATATTCGTGTCTTCGGGGGCTTTTTTTATATGAACTCTTTTGTTCATTTATCCTCTAACCCTGTGGGTTCAAAAGACGTACAAGTTCGTCCTCATCCTCAATCGTTGGAATGCCGAGATCATGAGCTTTGGTTAGTTTACTACCTGCCTTCTCTCCGGCAATAACCAAATCTGTCTTTTTCGACACACTGCCAGTCACCTTCGCTCCGAGCGCTTCCAGTCTTTGCGTTGCCTCTTCCCGCGTCAATTGATGCAGCGTTCCGGTCAAGACAACCGTTTTACCACTGAAGAAGGAATCTTCCACAACAGCAACGGCTGGTGCCTCAGGTGCCTGAGCTTTCACACCCAAGTTGAGCATTTTCTCAATTGCAGCCTGTGTAAACGGATCTGCAAAAAAGTTTACGATGCTCTCTGCCACAATACCACCGACGTCGGGTAGTTCAACCAGTTCTTCCACGGTTGCATTCATAATGGCGTGCAGATCTCGATAATGATCAGCGAGCATGCGCGTTGTCGATTTACCTGTGTTCGGAATACCCAGTGAGTATAAGAAGGAAGCCAAGTCTCTATCTTTACTAAGCTCAAGCGCAGCGATAAGGTTGTTCGCTTTCTTTTCCCCAAACCGCTCCAGCTTCACCAAATCATCAAACTGTAACGTATACAGGTCGGCAGGCTCACGTACGTTCAATTCATCATACAACTGAATCGCTGTTTTCTCACTGAACGTCTCGATGTCCATAGCATCACGGGAAGCAAAATGGGAAATACGTGCCACCGTTTGTGGTTTACACGCAAGTCTATTGTTACAGAACAGATGCGCTCCGCGTTGCTCCAGTGGGAATCCACATGCAGGACACTGCTCAGGGAAGACGATCTCCTCACCATCACTCTCCTCCGTCACTTTACCCAGAATCTCAGGAATGACGTCGTTGGAGCGACGGATAAAGACCCGTGTGCCCAGAGCAAACTTCAGATTTTTGCGCTCAATATCGCCGACATTGTTCAGAGTACAGTTCTGTACCGTTACCCCGGCAAGTTCAACCGGTTCTACGCGTGCCAGCGGAGTTACTTTGCCAGTACGGCCCACATTCCATACCACAGCGTTAAGAACCGTTGTGGTCTCTTCAGCCTCGAATTTATATGCCACCGCCCAGCGAGGGAACTTATCGGTATAACCCAACACTTCGCGGGTGCGCATGTCCGTAATTTTGATAACAGCTCCATCGATCAGATAGTCTAGCTGCCCTCGGTTCTCCTGAATCGCGGCCAGTTGTTCCATCACATCATCAAACTCATGGAAATAAGTAATCGATGGATTAACTTTGAAGCGGTTCTCACGCAGGAAATCCATCATCTGCTGATGATTGGCAAACTGAATGTCATCCGAATAACCTACATTATAAAAATAAGCATTCAACCGACGCTCAGCCGTCGCCTTCGGATTCAGGTTGCGGAGCGCTCCTGCTGCTGCATTACGCGCATTCTTGAGTGGCTCTGCCGCTGTCTCATTGTATCGGTCCAAGACAGACAGATTCATGATGCCTTCACCCTGTACTTCAATCGTACCGCTTGTGTAAGGAATTTTGAGCGGAACGGATCGGATCGTTCTTACCTGTGCCAAAATACCTTCACCTACGGTACCGTTCCCTCGTGTAGAGGCTTGCACCAACTCACCGTTGGTGTATGTCAGGTTCAGCGTCAATCCGTCAAACTTCAACTCAATGACATAATCTGGTTCCGGTAAAGGCGTATCGGGATTTTTACTGTTATAGTCATTAATCAGTTTTAGTACACGGGTATTCCAGCTCCGAAGCTGCTCAATATTCTGTGCTTTGTCCAGGCTCCATAAGGAGGATAAGTGGCGATGCGGGGTAAACCCCTTTAGCAGTTCGCCACCCACACGCTGTGTTGGAGAATCAGGCAGAACCATGCCGCTTTCCTGTTCCAGCGTAACCAGTTCATCGTACAGAAGATCATACTCCTTATCGCTGATCTGTGGCTGATCCATCGTGTAGTACTGATAATTATGCTGGTTCAGCTCGGTAACGAGTTGCTCCATCCGGTGCATCGGGTCCATACAGGGCCATCCCTCCGTTAATTTGATCTATGTAGAACGAACACTCCTATTGCACTGAACTGTGATAACAGATTAACTTTCCGATCGCTGTTATCCCCGGATTTCTTTTAATCCATTTTAAAAGGGTGGAAATCCGGGGATAAAGGCGAACGCTATGCTTCTTCAAGTTATTTCTGTTCTCTCTGTTATCGTACAAAAGGGGGTTTCGTTCTTATTCTACTTTTGTAATTGGGGCAAATCCGGCAAGCAAACGTTTCACACCCACCGGAGCCGGGAAGGCAATCTGCAGTTCGGTATCATTACCTGTCCCTTTGACCGCAACAATGGTGCCTGTCCCCCATTTGCCATGCTGCACTTTATCTCCTGCCTTGAATCCTGCTTCACCATCAGAAGCTACCGGCTTGGAAGCAGAGGATGGCGTAGAATATGTTGGGCGGGAGACACTTGTGGTCACACGCGAAGTTGGCGTGGATGAGGTAGCAGATGAACCGCTTTTACTTTGGTGATCGAACAGCTTGGTGCCACCACCGAAGTTACTTCCTCCACTAGAGCCTAACCCACGTCCACCATATGAGCCGCCTCCGCTACTTCCACGACGGTAACGATCACGAGCCATGGAGGTGTCTTCCTTCAGCTCATCCGGAATTTCATCCAGGAAGCGGGAAGGCGGGTTCGCAGTTGTACGTCCAAACAACGTCCGCATCTGTGCACAAGACAGGAACAGTTGCTCTTCCGCACGGGTGATCCCTACATAAGCAAGTCGGCGTTCTTCTTCCAATTCTTCATTGTCCATAAAGGCACGGCTATGCGGGAAGACCCCTTCCTCCATACCCACGATAAAGACAACCGGGAACTCCAGACCTTTGGCGCTGTGCATGGTCATCAGGGTAACCGCGTCGCTCTGATCCTCTTCATCATCGTTCATGCTGTCGATGTCAGCAATCAATGCAAGATCGGTGAGGAACGACACGAGCGTTTTGTCTTCATTATTTTTCTCAAATTCCATCGTTACCGACAGGAACTCTTCAATGTTCTCCAGCCGTGCACGGGATTCGAGTGTGTTTTCATTTTGCATCTCAAGACGGTATTGGCTCATCTCAAGAATCTTCTCGGTCAGTTCAGTTACAGACAGATACTCTACCATCTGATGCAACGCAGCGATCATGTCATAGAACTCCACCAGCGCATTCCGCGTACGACCAGCAAAACCAAGATCATCTACGACCTGAAGCACACGGAAAATAGAAATTCCACGCTCTCCTGCCGCAGCCGCGAGCTTCGCTACTGTTGTATCACCAATGCTACGTTTTGGTACATTAATGATCCGTGTAAGACTGATATCATCGTCGGGGTTGGATAACAGGCGCAGATACGCCAGAATGTCCTTGATCTCTTTACGATCATAGAACTTGATGCCGCCGACAATCTGATACGGAATATCAGACTTGATCAGAATTTCCTCTATAACCCGGGACTGAGCGTTGGTACGGTACAAAATGGCATGGTTCTGATAGGATTTGCCGTTCTTCACATTTTTACTAATCTCAGAGGTAACAAAATACCCCTCATCATGCTCGGAATCCGCACGGTACACCTTGATCTTCGAACCACCCTCTTTGTCCGTCCACAGTTTCTTCGGTTTACGCCCTGTATTCAGGCCGATCACTTCATTCGCTGCATTCAGGATATTGGAAGTAGAACGGTAGTTCTGCTCGAGCAAAATCGTGTTTGCTTCAGGGTAATCTTTCTCAAAGTTCAGGATATTGCTGATATCCGCCCCACGCCAGCGATAGATCGACTGGTCACTATCCCCTACAACGCAGATGTGGTGGTGGCTGTCAGCAAGCATGCGGCACAGCATGTACTGTGCACGGTTCGTATCCTGATACTCGTCCACGTGAATGTATTGGAATTTCTTTTGGTAAAAGTCGAGGACTTCCGGCACTTCCTTGAACAGTTGAATGGTCTGCATAATGAGATCGTCGAAATCAAGTGAATTGTTGGCTCTTAACCGTTTCTGGTACATCTTATATACCTTCGCCACAATACCCTCGAAATAGTCTCCCGACTGCTTCTCATATTGCTCCGGACTGATCAGTTCATTCTTGGCCGTGCTCATCATGGATTGAACTGCTTTGGGCTCGAATTTCTTGGTATCAATATTCTGGTCTTTCATACAGCTGCGAATAACAGATAATTGGTCCGATGAGTCCAAAATACTGAAGTTGGAGGTAAAGCCAATACGTTCAATATCACGACGCAAAATACGCACGCACATGGAGTGGAACGTGGATACCCATATGTCGCGGCCTTGGGAGCCACCAACTAGTTGGGATACACGATCTTGCATCTCACGGGCGGCTTTGTTCGTAAATGTAATCGCTAAAATGCCCCACGGGGGTGCCTTCCGTGTTGCAATGAGGTAGGCAATCCGGTGTGTCAGCACCCGGGTCTTGCCGGAGCCGGCTCCGGCCATAATCAGCAGCGGGCCATCCGTCGCCTCGACGGCTTGCCGTTGAGGGGTGTTAAGCCGTGCAACGGCATCATGTATATTTACAGGTTGCATGCATGCATGCTCCTTTCGTTGGTTGGTCTATAAAGCAAAATTAATAGGTTACACTTGCCACTCCGATGACAGAATAATCTTCCGATCGCTGTTATTCCCGGATTTTTCATCTACTTTTTCAAAGGTAAAAATCCGGTAATAAAGGCGAACGCTCCGCTTCTCCAGCTTATTTCTGTCCTCTTCGTTCTCGTGTAAAAATTAGTTTAGCTTATATTTAAAGGTAGTAAAAATACAAGAGAGAACACTTCGTTTCTGTGTAAACCTTACTCTTGTATACGAATTGCTTAATTAGTAAGGGCAAAGTTCTATTTTAACAGATCATAAGGGGAAAATGGGGGAATGGTAAACTAAACCGATTAAATGGTTCCTTTTACAGCCAACACCGTCTCAAGTGCCTTATTCAAATCGCTATACACAATATTACCTACCACGACGGTATCTGCCACCTGGGCAGCTTGCGTGGCTTTCTCCGGATCATCAATTCCGCCGCCATAGATCAGGTGTGCCCGATCCAGTTGTCTGTGCGTCTCACCAACAAGCTCCATATCTCCGAACGTTCCGCTGTACTCCATATATACAATTGGAAGATTGAGCAGACGCTCCGCAGCCTGGGCGTATGCCACCGCAGCTCCTGTCGTCAGATCCGTATCTGCACCAGTCAACCGCGCTACCGTGGAGTTTGCATTGAGCACAATATAACCCTCGGCAATCAGCAGATCCCATGGGATGAGATAACCGTAACGCTCTATGGCCTGCTGGTGGTGCCCAATCATCCATTTGCTGTCCGTTGCATTTAGGACCATCGGGATCAGATATCCGTCAAACCCGGGAACAACGGCCTCTAGATCGGATACTTCAAGCACACAAGGCAACTCATAGCGACGCACACGGGACATCAGGTCTACCGTGTTATCATAAGTAATTCCGGAAGATCCGCCGACGATAATTGCATCGGTCCCCGACATGCAGACCAGATCGAGTTCTTCGTCTGTAATTTCCCGGTCCGGGTCAAGCTTAAATACATGTCTCCACTGCTTAATCATGTCTATCAACGAACATTCCTCCAGAGGTTCTTCTGCATCCTAGAAAGCTTGTAAACTAAGTCTAAGTCAGCAGACAGTGAGTGTCAATGTTCGTATAAAAAGGGGAACAGGAAAACATGAATTTTTACGGTTTCCAGGCAAAACGTGTATTCATCTCATCCAGTTCTTGCTCTGTCAGCACGTCCGAGTAGACCCCGTACACGCCCCATTTCTCATAATTAGCCACTTGTTCAGTGTCATTGATGGTATGCACGTATGTGACTGAGCCTGCACTATTCAGCTTGGCCACGAAATTCTGGTTTACTTTATATTCCGGCATAGTCACGGCATCAATATCATTCTTTTGCACAAAATCAACAACCTGAGCTTCTGTATCCTGTGTGGCATATAACGTATAGATAATGGAAGGGAATGCATAGACTTCTTTCACCGTTTCGAGCATCGGTTCGTTATAGATCTGTACAACCACCCGGTCCAGCACGGATGGGTCATGTTCTTTGGCTGCATCCACGAGGGATCTTAACACCTGCTGAATATCCTCATCCTTCTGTTCCTTGGTGTCGGTTACGATATACATATCCGGATACTCGGCCAGTACATCTATAATGCCATCAGCATCCATGGGTTGATACATGCCTAAAATAGGCGTATTCATAAATTCATCATGTGTCAGTGCCCCGGCTTGTCTATCCTCCGGAAGCTCTTCGTCTTGTCCTAGCATTTTGCTCATATTAGCGGTCCATTCATGTCTGGCTACGGCTTTGCGATCCGAGGTTAACATAAAGTCGATCTCAAATACACGTGTGCCTTTCTCGTAATTGGCAATCATCGCTTCATAGGCGTTGGTATATGGTTGATCACGAATGCTGCCCATCGCATGGGCGATTAATCTATAAGCGGTAAATCCGTCCCGTTGTTCCTCACTCTCGCTTTCATAGGCGAAAAAGAGTGTGCCCACGGTAACGATCAGTAGTATTAACACGGCGGCAATGCGTTTCATATCACATTCACATCCTCAGTACCTTTTTGTTAGCTATCTACCCGAATTGATGAGGTGTAAAACAAAATAGCCGCCCGAGGCGGCTGTTAAATGGTGGGTGTAGTTTGGAAATAAAGCACGGACCCTCCACATGCTCAGTCCTTTTGCTGTACACTCAACTCTTTCAAAAACGCAATCAGCGCCTCACGCCAAGGTCTCAGAGGTTCCAGTCCGTTCGTTCGAATTGCCAAATGATCCATCACCGAGTATGCAGGACGAGGGGCTGGACGCGGAAACTGATCGGTTGTGCATGGCGTAAGTTCGGCTGTAGGCTCGAACCCACTCTGCTTATTGGCTTCTTCTTTTATTGCCTCTGCAAACTCGTACCATGTGCAAGTTCCTGAATTGGAGGCATGATAGATACCATATTTTTCACTTATGGAAAGGATATGAATGAATCGGGCAAGATCCACCGTATAGGTAGGCGAACCTTGTTGGTCATGAACAACTTGCAGTTGTGGACGTTTCTCCATAAGTTCCAGCATGGTTTTGACAAAATTACTGCCATACACGCCATACACCCATGATGTTCGAATGATAAACCATTGCGTACAAAAACTTTGAACCAGCCGTTCCCCGGCAAGCTTCGACTTGCCGTATACACTCTGCGGATTCGTTACATCGTACTCGCGGTAAGGTGTACTCCCGCTCCCATCAAATACATAATCGGTACTGATATATACCAGTTTTGCTTTCACTTTCTCGGCGGCAACCGCGATATTTCTAGTACCTGATGCATTAATTGCGTATGCTGTATCCTCATCTACCTCAGCCTGATCGACCGCCGTGTAAGCAGCGCAGTGAATAATGATGTGAGGCCGGAAGGTTGTAATCATATCTGTGCACTGCTGTTGATCGGTAATATCCATCTGGTTTTTGTCACAGGCCAATACCTGATGACCCTCTGCTTGAAAGGTCTTCACCACATCATAACCCAGCTGTCCTGCCGCGCCAGTCACCATAACTCTATAGTTCATTTGGACGAATCACCCATCCGCTTACCGTACTGAAGCTGAACATAGTCCTGATATGTGCCTGATTGAATTCTCGTCCACCAATCTTGATGTTTCAGATACCACTCGATCGTCTCCTTGATCCCTGTCTCAAAATTGTGTGCAGGTTGCCATCCGAGCTCTGTACGTATCTTGGTAGGATCTATACCATAACGTCGGTCATGTCCCAATCGATCCTGTACATATTGAATCAAACTCGCTGGTTTACCCAGTTGTTCCAATACGCTCTCCACAATGTAAATATTAGTACGTTCATTATTACCACCAATATTGTATACCTCTCCAGATTGTCCATTATGAATCACCAAATCAATCGCGCTACAGTGATCCTCGACATAAAGCCAGTCACGAATATTGAGGCCGTCACCATATACTGGAATGGCTTCATCATTTAATGCCCGGGATATAATCAGCGGAATCAGTTTCTCTGGAAATTGAAAAGGCCCGTAGTTATTAGAGCAACGTGTAATATTTACAGGAAGTCCAAAGGTTTCGTGATAAGCTCTTACGAGTAGATCCCCGCCAGCTTTACTTGCAGAGTACGGACTGTTTGGCATCAGAGGTGTATCTTCAGTAAATAAACCTGTTGCACCCAATGATCCATATACCTCATCCGTCGATACCTGAACAAATTTGGTGACCTGATACTTCTTTGCCGCATCCAGCAGAACCTGAGTCCCCATCACATTGGTACGCACAAAGATATCCGGGGACAGAATACTTCGATCCACATGAGACTCGGCAGCGAAATTCACAACCACATCGATGCCTTGAGAAAAAACAGCTTCCATCTGCTGTACATCTGCAATATCTGCCTTGATGAAGGTATATCGGGGATTGGACTCTACCGTATGCAAGTTCTCCAAGTTCCCTGCATACGTTAATGCATCCACATTGATAATTTCATAACTCGGATGTTCACGAAGCATATATAACACAAAGTTGCTGCCGATAAATCCGGCCCCACCTGTAACCAGTAGTTTCATGCTGTCTCTCTCCCTCTGCCTCCAGATACAGAAGTATCTGAAAAGTCTGATTAATTAGTCGAAATTCAGTTCAGCATCTTTCAGTAAAGGATGCTTCTGATCCTTCTCCGATAATATAGGTTTCGTCACAGGCCAATCAATGGCGAGCGCCGGATCGTTCCACAGAATTCCACGATCATGTTCAGGTGAATAATAGGCATCTACCTTATAAGTTACCCGGGAATTAGGCACCAAGGTACAGAATCCATGAGCAAATCCTTGAGGAACAAGCAGTTGCCGCTGGTTGTACTCACTTAGAATGACACTTTTCCATCGGCCAAAAGTAGGGGATGAGGTGCGGACATCCACAATCACATCATATATAGCCCCAGATATAACCCTCACCAATTTAGTCTGTGCTTTGGGCTGAAGTTGATAATGAAGCCCACGCAGAACACCTGCTTCAGCCGACAAGGATTGATTGTCCTGAATAAAGACGTGCTGTATCCCCTGTTCATGCAGAACCTGCTCATTATAACTCTCCATAAAATATCCACGGTGATCACCATAAACCTTGGGTTCCAATATGGCAGCACCATCCATAAACAGCGGAAGTACCTTCATGACATCCCTCCGTTTTGCTGTTGACATCATTTCTTCATATTGACTATGTATATGTACAGTGTCGGGTATGTGTTTGTTCATTGGCCTGTATAACCCTCATATTTACTCTTCCATAAAATAAATTAAAGCCCAGCCGCGATATCATTCTTCGGCTGGACTTCAAGGGCATGCGGAAAACCATTTATTGATTCTTTACGACCTGTTCCAAATACTTCAAGAGATCTTTCCGTAGATCCGGGCGTTGCAATGCGTAGTGAATCGATGTCTCAATAAAGCCCAACTTCTCACCAACATCATGACGCAATCCATCAAAGTGATATGCGAGAATCTGCCGCTGTTCATTCAATCGGGACAAGGCATCCGTAAGCTGAATTTCTCCCCCGACACCAGCAGATTGTTGACCTAGTATCTCAAAGATATCCGGTGTAAGAATATAACGTCCCATAATAGCAAGGTTCGAAGGGGAATCTTCGGTCTTTGGTTTCTCAATTAAGCGGCGGGCCCGAAAGACACGATCATCGGTAGGGGTCAGCAACTCTCCGTCCACTATCCCATAGCGGGATACCTCGCTCCAATCAACAGGCTGTACACCAACAATCGGAGATTGCAGTTCATCGTAGACATCGATCATCTGCTTCAGGCAGGGATGTTCCGCTTCCACAATATCATCCCCTAACAGGACGGCAAAAGGCTCGTTGCCGATAAACTTGCGGGCACACCAAATGGCGTGACCAAGTCCCTTCGGTTCCTTTTGACGGATATAATGGATATCTGCCATCTCGGAGGGTTTGCGTACTTCGTTAAGCAAGTCCCACTTCTGTTTATCCGCCAGATTCTGCTCCAGCTCAAAAGAGTAGTCGAAGTGATCTTCAATGGCGCGCTTCCCTTTACCTGTCACAATAATGATATCTTCAATGCCTGAAGCTACGGCTTCTTCAATAATGTACTGGATCGTTGGCTTGTCCACGATGGGCAGCATTTCCTTAGGCATCGCCTTGGTGGCAGGCAGAAACCGGGTACCCAGCCCTGCGGCTGGAATAATCGCTTTGCGAATACGCACACGAACCCACTCCTTTTGCTAAACAAGTTGAACTAAAGATTATTTACACTGACACTACGATGACAGAACAACCTTCCGATCGCTGTTATCCCCAGATTTTTTAATTCACTTTTACAAAGGTGAAATCTGGTGATAGCGTATGCTTCCGATGCAGCTTTCTTTCAGAAAGCTTTTAGGCGAACGCTTCGCTTCTCCATCTTTTTTCTGTCCTCTACGTTTCTCGTGTAAATGATTAGTTCAACTTGTATAGATTCATATATTTAATGATTCTTATTGCTACGATGCTTGGACTCCATTATACCATCAACAATTCGCGGATATCCTGTTCGGATAAGGTCGTCGATACTCCGTCTCCCGGTTCGATAACTTCGGCAATCAAGTCCTTCTTCCGCTGCTGGAGTTCCAAAATCTTCTCTTCGATCGTACCTTCGGTAACCAGACGGATAACTTGCACGACTTGTTTCTGTCCCATGCGATGGGCTCGCCCAATGGCCTGTTCTTCCACGGCAGGATTCCACCACAGATCATATAATATAACGGTATCTGCCCCTGTTAAGTTTAATCCGGTACCTCCAGCTTTCAGGGAGATTAAGAACAGTTCAGCTTCGCCCTCATTAAATCTGTGGCACATCTCAACCCGGCTCTGTGCAGGTGTCTGACCATCGAGGTAGAACAGATTCCTTCCCTGTGCCGCAAGGGTCTGACGAATCAAGTTCAACATGCTCGCAAATTGGGAGAAGATGAGAATTCGTTTCCCTGAAGCCAAACAATCCTCGACCGTTTCTAGCAACTGTTCCATTTTCCCGGAATCTCCTTGATATCCTTCCACAAAGAGGGCCGGATGACAACACAACTGACGCAAGCGCGTGATGCCAGCCAAAATTTTGATGCGATTCTTCTGGAATCCGTTATCCTCCATGTCCTTCGATGCTTCATCCTGAAGCTGGGAAAGGTATGCGGCGTACAGTTTCTTCTGTTCAACCGTAAGCTCTGACCGCTGTACCGTTTCAATTCGATCAGGCAATTCTTCCAACACATCCTTCTTCAGACGGCGCAGAATAAACGGACGGACCATCCGCGAGATCCGTTCCGGAGGAAGGTCGCGGAATCTTCTGTAACTTGGAAACAATCCAGGGAATACCGCTTCAAAAATGGACCACAATTCATCCAGTGAGTTCTCTACAGGCGTTCCTGTGAGTGCAAAACGACGCGGAGCTTGAATCTGTTTGACTGCCTGCGCGGTCTGAGAAGAAGCATTTTTAATTGCCTGAGCTTCATCCAGAATGAGCGTATGAAAGGTTCGGCCCAGGTAGGTATCCAAATCCCGTCTCAACAGAGGATACGACGTCACAATCACATCTGCCTCATCCATTCCAGAAAGCATATTGGCTCGCTCTTCTTTCTGACCGGCTGCGATCAGGACTTTCAGATGCGGGGCAAACCGTGCAAACTCATTAGCCCAGTTATAGGTTAGCGAGGCAGGCGCCACGACAAGTACCGGGGGATGAATGACCCTCGTTCGGATTGTCAGTCCATCCTGCTGCATCGTGGACCATAGGCCATCCGTATTCTCTGAATCCATCTTATCCAATGGGAGCCCAGTTTCGGAATCAATGTTGGAAGTCGCCAACGTTTCACCGCCCCGTAATGATCCGCTCTCCCGGTATTTATCAACGCCCGTATTGTCCATATTGTAGTCGGGCTTCTCCTGAAGAACCGCTGTGATATAGGCGATACTTTGCAACGTTTTGCCAAGTCCCATATCATCCGCCAGAATGCCGCCAAAACGATAATAAGCGAGGGTACGCAGCCACTGGTATCCACTGTTCTGATAATCCCGCAGGATGGGGGTCAGTGTCTCTGGCAATGCAAAATCCATCCGTTCGGGATCTCGCAGATCATCAAGGAAACGTTTCAGGGAGCCTCCCCACTTCACATGACCGGAAACTTCATCCCTGCCTGGCAATTGTAACGCCCGAACAGCTGGCAGCCGGATATGGCTGCTCTTGATGTCATCTGCTCCAAGTCCCAGTGAATCGGCCATATGAGCGAAACTGTCTGCACCTTCATTTTCAAGCGACAGAAAGATACCGCTCTTGAGACGGAAATACGGTTTCTTTTCCACAATGCGACGCATGAGTTCTTGAAGCTCCTGCTCGTCCACACCTTCCATCTCGAATGAAATCTCAAGCCAGTCCAGTCCTCTCCCCAAATCTGCTCGTACTTTCGGCGGTGTTGGATAGGATTGCACCATGGCCTTCACGGCGTTTGGCATATAGATGTCTACCTGTTTTTCAAGCTCAGGCAACAGATGATACATAACATCATAGATGGCATCTTCCCGTTCGCTCGCCCAGACACTACCATCACGTTCCAGGAAAGAACGATCGAGCCGTTCAATGAGATTCCGTTCTTTGTATCGATCACGCACCAAAATAACCTTTTTCTCTTCTTCATCTATTAAATACTCTGCAAGTGGATTAATAACCATGACCTCATAGTCGAATTCCAGACGCGCTGTAATACGTTCACGATAGAAGTCGATGTACAGCTTCGGTGAAAGTTCCGGTTCCGCGATCTGTTCACGCACCTGTGAATCAATGGACAGATGTCCAAGCGTACGCAGTTCTGGCACGACATGCTGTACGAATTCATCCACCTGCTGAGTCGAAATATCGATGCTTTCCTTGATTCCATACGACGTGAGCGCCCCACTCAAGTCCTCCAGACTTCGCATCTGCATCGGCTCCAACATGTGCAACTGCCCTTCCACCACAGCGGCATCATAAGCAGGGAGAAGAATCAGCTCACGCAGTCCGGAAATTTCAAGCTGATATCCTTCATTCACTCCCTGGGCGATCCGGTAAAATAAAGGAAGTACCCCCTCACCCAGTGTGAGTGGTCCATTGGCAAATCCCGTGCCCTCCATCCGGCTGTCGGCCTGTAGTAGTAATTCCAGCAATGGCTTCCATACGAGCGGAGCAATCAGTATATCCCGTCCGTCCGAAGCTCCCAGATAACCGGAGATGGATTGGCGATAGGCCTCCTCACTCTGTCTCATTCGAATAAGCATCGAGAGAATGGCCTGATCCTGCGGAGTGAAAACATGCATCAATGGATCATAGTGGAACAGTTTGGTAAATGACATGGGCTCGCCCTTCTCGATACAGTTCAGGAATTGCTTCACTTTCTGCACCACATACAGACGTTTGTTACCCACTTTCAATTCAAGAGCAAGTTTCCCACCACCCTTGTGAACCTGTATCAGCTTACATATAAACTGAACCTGCAATTCTTCCCGCAGGGAGGAACGGCTGACAGGGGCAGTGTATTTACGATCATTTCCATGCAGCGGTCTCCGATCCTTGGCAAACATGGACAGAATCTGATCCGCCGTACGGTAAGAAGGTTTATCTGCCGAGCGGCCCCACCCCGAAGCTGAGCTTGGACGACCTGCTTGGGCAAAGTGAACGGGCGGACGCTCTGGAGCATCATTCAGTTGCTCTCGTTGTGAAGCAGACTGTGGTCGCTCCCACATGCTCTCTTCGACCAACGTCCCAACTATGGACTTGGAACCTGAGCTGGAACTGGTATTGGCTCCTTGGCCTGTAGCAGGTTGAAGGGGTTTTCCAGAGGCAATCGTGGCATTACGCTCCTGCTGCTCACCCCATTCGTGAATAGCCAACAGGACAGCAGCGACATGTTTGCAATAGTCATAATGCCTGCCATCACCCGGACAACTGCAGCCTGCTACAACCTCACGCGTTCCATCTATATCCACGGTCACCTGATAGCGCTCCGATCCACGTACCTGAGCTTCATAATGAAGCTTGTCCTCACCGACCACCAGATTGGTCACCCTGCCAGATTGGTTATAATCTTCTCCGCGCTTGAATGCCGTGACCCCGCACAGCAATTTGATATCCATAATTGTGAATGGCGCCACGCTTCTTCGCCTCCTGTACATGATGTAAAAAAACCCCAAGAGCTCCGTAAAGCAGAGATTGGGGTTGCTTCATGCTTGATTGTAAATGTTGATGTAACATACAATCTGTTTATTTCACCAATTGACCACGTGTAACTCCCAGTTGGTTTGTTGCTTTGAGTGTTTTCCAAACTTGTGTACCACTGATCTCGCCGCGCAGTGCGCGGTTGTACAGATCGATAACTTCGCGTACCTGCTCCGGTGTCTCTTCCAGGAATTCCACACGGTAACGGGATACACCCAGATCCATAAAGTTGGTCAGATACTCGGCACCTGACTGTTCCACTGCATTGTACACGGTATTACGGCAACCTTCATCCACACGTACCGGGTGGGACATGCCAATCCGGTCTTGCAGTGATGCACGCTGTTCCTCACAAGGACGGCCACAGTTCGTGAAGTCCGTACCCTCACTCATGAACGTACAATACACACAGTGCTCGGTGTGGAACATCGGCAGATGCTGATGGATAACCACTTCGGTCTGACTTGTACGGGAGTGACCCAGCAAATCAACCATTTGTTGAATGTTCAGGTCATAGGATGGCGTAATCCAGTCACATCCGGCTTCCAGGAACAATTCTACTGCTTTGTGATTGGCGATGTTCAATGAGAAGTCGCCGATCAATTCCGGGTGCTTCGCATCCGGGTTCTCCATCCGGTGGCGAAGGTAGAAGTACAGTGCGCCTGTATTACGTACCAATACCGCATCTGGCTTCAGACGCAGGATGTTGTTATGATATCCGTTCTCCCCAGGCATATGAATACGCGGTGTTGCCAGCGCAATCTTGCGACCAGCGGCATGCACAGCTTCCACGGCTGCCGGGAACTGTTTGATAAACTCGAAGTCGGCATAGATCATACCGATTCCTGCTTCAATCGCTGCCTCCACTTGTGGCAGGCTGCGGCAGAGTGCGGTCAGTTCTGCTTGACCGCGAGCGACTGGCGATGCCGGTTTAACCGAATCGCCGTACACATCTACCGCCCGTTTCACGTAGACGGGTGGTTTAGGGCGTTCGCCCGCGAGTTGTTCTACCGCCTGACGGCGAATGTTATTCAACTCGCGCATTGGGATGATGACGTCACCGTGCAAGTTGACGTCCATTCCTTCCAACTGGAACACGGTGCCTCCCAGACGTCCGAACTGCTCTTCGAGCAATTCATGTGTCATTGGACGTTTCTGCGCGATGTCCAGTTCCATCTCGGAATCAATACGGACGGTCGTGCCTTTCTGTACGTCTGTCCACCATGTGCTAAGCGGCTGCCCCGGGCTGCCGATAACTTTTACTTTTACCGGGAATACGCGGTAAGGCTTCTCGGTCTCGAAGCTTTGACGAAGACGTTTGTCGAGCGCCGGGTCATTTGTTTTCCACACTTTGTCGCCAACTTTTACGCGGCGCAAATCCACGTCACTACGGCCTGGCACAACGTCAACGATCCAGCCCTCTTCGGCTTCGCCTTCGAGTTTTACGCCTTTGCGACGTACATCATATACCCGTCCGCCTTCTTCCTTCTGAGTCGGGTCTCCAGCGTCAAATACGATCCCGTCTCCACGTTTCACGGGTGCATCCAGCTTCAGGACCACACCATCACGCAACACTTGATCTACACGACCGAGGTAGACACCACGGCTTTTCGGGAACGTTCCATCCACCAGTTCTTTGTTGTTTGTACCGCTCAGGAAACCATGCGTGAATCCACGGGAGAAGCTTTGCTGCAATTCGCGAACTTCTTCCTTGCTTGGCGGCGTGTTATCTCCATCAAAATAACGGTCAATCGCTTTACGATATTTGCTTACTACGTTTGCTACGTATTCTGGCGTTTTGAGACGTCCTTCAATTTTGAAAGAAGTTACTCCTGCTTCGATCAGTTCCGGCATCAGATCAATCGCTGCCAGATCCTTTGGAGACAACAGATAAGCTACATCACCCATCGGTTTGTGCACCCCATCCACCATCAGATCGTATGGAAGACGACAAGCTTGTGCGCACTCTCCGCGGTTCGCCGAACGTCCTCCCCACATTTCGGAAGTCAGACATTGCCCCGAGTAGGATACACACAACGCACCATGAACGAATACTTCCATTGGAAGCTTCGCCTGTTCCCCGATCTTCTGGATCTGCTTCAGGTTGTTCTCCCGTCCCAGAACGACACGTTCCATATCAAACGGCTTCGTGAACTCGACCGCTTCCGGTGACGTAATCGTCATCTGTGTTGAACCGTGAATCGGGAAATCCGGTGAGATCTCGCGGATCATCTTCACCAAACCCAAATCCTGAACAATTACAGCGTCCACACCTGCATCGACACATGCATCAATCAATTCTTTCGCATCCGTCAATTCATTTTCAAAAATCAATATATTAAAGGTCAAAAAACCTTTTACGCCATAACTGTGCAAAAACGCCATAATCTCCGGCAGCTCGTCCATGCGGAAATTGTTCGCCCGTGCCCGTGCATTAAACTTTTCGACTCCGAAGAAAATTGCATCTGCGCCATTAGCTACCGCCGAACGCATACAATCCCAGTCACCAGCGGGTGCCAGAAGTTCAACGTCTTCTCTTCGTATTGTTGCTGTTTTCATGTAGATCCTCCCCATAACCGACTATCCGCCGGATTTCATCCCTATATCCTTAAACGCCTAAACATACCAAGCCTAAGACTGCACCTTATCGGGTACACCTGCATTGTCACGGTATTACAATATCTATCTATTATGTCTGTATTGCCTGAACTCCAAGCTTACAGTCATTCCTATTCATCAGATCAGCAGTCATAACTCCTGAACTAGTATAGTGTACCACTTCTGCACCGACTCTTCTACGTTTTCCTGAAAAAACCGTTTACCATTTTCATTTCCATTAAGATTTACACTAGACACTTCGATTGCAGTACCATCTTCCGATCGCTGTTACCCCCAGATTTTTTTATTTCCTTTTCTAAAGGGGAAAAATCTGGTGATAAACGCGCACGCTTCGCTTCTTCAGATCGGTTCTGCACTCTTCGTCCCAGTGTAAATATTTAATTTATCTTATACAGAAAACAAATAAGCCGAAAGGTCTTTTGACCCTCCGGCTCCACTACATTTATTTAATAAAAGTAAATGAGTTCACTGCTTTTTCCAAGGCGGCCGCCTGAACTTCTGTCTTGTTGGCATCGTTCAGACCACTTGTGATCGTATAGGTTGTTCCATCCTTTTCAAACACGATCTGCCGACCCGCATATGGCACGCCTTTGTCCAGTTCATGATACGTAAAGGAAAATGCAGGCACACCCGCAAACGTCAGCTCCTCACTGCGTAGCAGCTGGAAGTTTTTCCGCGTTTTGGTGGCTTCGGCATAAGCTTCTCTCAATTGGCTGACCGTCATCTCGATTGACTTGTCTTCACTCGCCGCAATGGAGAATTCTCCGCCCGTAAAGGTGTACACCACAGGTGAATATTCGAATCGATCACTGTAAGGTGTCCAGTAACGCGGAATATCCACACTGTATTTATAACGTTTGGACGTACGTGTAAGTGTCTTCGTTTTGTCTGTCAAATAAGGATCTTCATCCAGCTGACCGAAATTATCGGCAACCGTATCAAAATCAATCTCCACACTCTTCATGATCCGTTCAAACCATGCCCGATCTGCAACCTGCTCCTCAGGGAACGTATACTCTGCATAATATCGATACCCATTCTTCTGCAAAAGAACATCAAACTCGGTCTGCCAGCCCCCGCCAAAGTTATAACGGAATTCATTCACCTCGGCAGTCTCTCCCGAGATATCCATCGTATATGAGCCGATTGGCTCGTAACTCTCTGGTGTAAATGTCTCGCGCATCCACTTATCCAGTTGGCCACTCCAGTCTTTTACCGTTGTACCTGTCTTCGCCGATGTGACACGCCATTGCAGATATGCACCATCCTTGGCTTCATAGATCATCTGATTGTTATCCATCGACCAGCCGGCTGGAATCTTCAATTCAATACCATAGTCATCGTTCCACGCGGAGCGCATGCCATTATCTACGGTGGATAGATCCTTAATCGTTCGATCCGACTCTGCATAGGTTGGCTGGAATGAATTGAGTAGCGCTGCACGTTTGCCCAGATCTTTATAATTCAGGGCTTCGTAATCCGCGAGGTACACATCATATTGACGACCTTCACTCAGATACTGACGCATCTCCCATAACATGCCGTCTACATCTTTCACGATAATCCGTGCATAAGGTGTTTTGCCTTTCGACACCGCTTGACGATCCAGCACCGTATCTCCCGATTGTTTGGCCTCCTGGACGAGTTGCTGCAACAAATCATCCGCATCCAGAGCCACATCCTGATCGCTGACATACACTTCAAGATAATAACTGTTGTCCGCAGCGCCGAAAGTTATCATGCGCTCCTGCTCACCGGTCTGGAAAACCATAAGGTCTGCCGGGTAGTTAATGGACCAACCGTAAAAACTGTTGCCGATTCTGGTTTTGCCTTCATCCGGATGAATACCATCCTCATCATCCACCGAATCATCGGTTTGCAACAGACGAATGACCATTTCTCCGGAGCTGGTTGGAGCTAACGTCGCTCCGATACCGGCAGCAACCGGACGAAGTGGAACCATAAGTACACCATTCACCATCTTGGGAGCGACACCCATCTCATGTTTTACACCATCCACCCAGGCAATTGAACTGCCAATCGTTAGGGTGACCGTGTGAGGACCTTCCTTGATTTTAACAACATCATTTTTCTCCAGCCGGATTTCACTGCCAAATGCTTTCTTGAACACACCAACAGGCACCATCGTAACACCCTTGAACTTGTAAGGTTTAGCTATGGCCTGCTTATCGCCGTTAATGTAGGCGCTCGTGCTACCTGCTTTGACTCGTAGTTCACTTGTCGTCAGATCAGATGCCCATATAGGCAATGCCGCACCAATGGTCAGCATCCCGGTTAATACACCTGTGCTTAGCACACGTATCCATGACTTTTTCATTCCGTTCTTTCGTCCTCTCTCCATCCGGGCTGATCGCCGGGCTTTATTGTTCTTCATCTGCAAGGAACGCTTCATCTTCCTCGTCTACGATGTCTGCGCGATCAGCAAGCACCAACGTGCGGGTGACGATATCGCCATCCGTTTGCATCAACAGCTTTACCTTTTGTCCAGGCAGATACTTTTTGAGCAACTCATTGATATCCACTACTGAAGAGACACGTGTGCCCGCGACACTATAAAGGACATCACCCTCTTTGATTTTGGCTTTCTTGGCTTCAGGAGACAGTACGCCCGTAATCGTTAAGGGATCATCTGTAGGCAGGCCCACAATCGCAGACCAGCTTTCTTCCAACTGTAGTCCCAGACTTGCACGTTTTATTTTGCCATATTTAAAAAACTGATCGATGATATATTGAACGGTATCCACTGGAATCGAAAACCCCAAACTCTCTACGCCGACCGCAGAAAATTTCATGGAATTGATACCAACCACTTCACCCTTCAGGTTGACCAGCGGTCCTCCGCTATTTCCTGGGTTAATCGCCGTGTCGGTCTGAATCAACCGGTAGGTCGCCTCAACACCACGATTCAAGCCGCTAATTACCCCTACCGTTGCCGAGTTGCGCAAAGAAAAGGAAATCGGCGTACCCAAGGCAATCACCGTTTCTCCAACAGTGGTTTGTGAAGCTTTGGCGAAGCTCGCCGGTTTGAGTGATTTGGCATTGATTTTGATTAGCGCCAGATCACTTAGTGCATCACTGTATGTTTTCGTAATTTTGTATGTATTGCCATCCGTCGTTACGACCACGGGGTTCGTTAATCCGTCGACCACGTGAGCATTCGTTACAATCCATCCGTTCGACCGGATAATGACACCTGTACCATGTGCAAGATTATAACGGTCGTCTGATGTTGCACCGTCCTGCGCTTCGGTAGATTTCCCAATAATGCCTACGACGGAAGGAGATACCTTTTCGATCACTTTGGGAATGGCTTCACTTCCCTTGTACGTGTACGTTCCCGATTTGGCATCATATTGTCCACTTCCACCAACTGCCTTGAGCAGATCCTTGGTGTTCACATAGACTTGACCGTCTACCACCTTCGCTTGCATTGCCGCTTTGGATTCAGCTGCACCGGCCGTTGCCGCCACACTAATCGAGAGTACAGCAGCCATCAGTATGGCTATCCCCTTTTTACCCAACACGCTCATATTCTCACCTGACCCTCTCTATACATCCTTCTTGCGCGACTCGACATCGGATTCATCGCTGAATCTATTCTCTTTTTCTCTCATCTGCAATTCCGGTATCCCTCAATGTATCATACAGATTCTGGATATACAATTGTTTTAAGTCCTATTTTAGTAGAGAAGATAGAATCTTGTTCAATCGCTCCATATAAACGAAAAAAAACACCCTCCATGTCTCCCATGGAAAGTGTTCCTCCATATCTCTTTTGGCTTAAATTCCATTCACTTCAGCAGCATTCCTACTGAGCAAACCAACCCGTTATCATCGCATAGTCTGTCATCAGAAATACCAGTAGGCTGACTACTGCAAATCCGATCGCAAACAGATTTTTCTTCGGTGCCCGAAGAAGCCGAACAACTCCGATGAAAATCAGGATCGTAAATAAGATGACAAAAATATCAAATGCATTAAAATTCGATGTACTCGCCGTGGCAGCTTCTGCAAACAGCATGGATAGACAGACCTCCTTACCATAGTTGAACAGCTAACGCATACCCTAATATCTTCCTCTATGTTATCTGTACCCCGCTTGTAATGCAAGCCCTATCATCCATAAAAATGAAAAAAAGACAATTTGGCCGAATATTCCTGTAACGCTCGTCGCAATGCATATGTAAACACTTTCACGAAATAACCTTAGTCCGAAGGAAACACCTTGCATAATTCATAATGAAAGCCCTTCTTCTCAGAAGCAGAGCACATTAGATCGTAATCCAACGTCTTTACCTTTTCGAGAAGAAGGGCCAATACTGCCACTTCATATTGATATAACTACTGGTTAGAGGACCTTAGTCCACCAACTGCAGTGCCTTGCTCCGCTCGGTATCCCGCTCCAGAACCGGCTTCAAGTACTTGCCGGTATAAGAAGCTTCCACTTTAACGATATCCTCAGGTGTTCCGGTTGCAACAATGGTACCTCCACCGCTACCGCCTTCTGGACCCAGATCAACAACATAGTCTGCCGTTTTGATCACATCGAGGTTATGCTCGATCACTAGCACCGATTCCCCAGAATCAACCAGCCGGTGTAATACGTTCAGCAAACGGTCGATATCATCGACATGCAAACCGGTAGTCGGTTCATCGAGGATGTAGATGGTTTTCCCTGTACTGCGGCGATACAGCTCGGAAGCAAGCTTCACACGCTGGGCTTCACCACCAGACAATGTGGTTGCAGGTTGTCCCAGGTTGATATAACCCAATCCCACATCCATCAGTGTCTGCATTTTACGATGGATCTTCGGAATGTTCTCGAAGAATTGGGTTGCATCTTCAACCGTCATTTCCAGCACATCGGAAATATTTCTGTTTTTATATTTCACTTCAAGTGTTTCCCGGTTGTATCGTTTGCCTTTGCAGACTTCACAAGGGACATAAACGTCCGGCAAGAAGTGCATCTCGATTTTGATAATACCGTCTCCACGGCAGGCTTCACAACGTCCACCTTTGATATTAAAACTGAACCGGCCTTTCTTGTATCCACGTACCTTGGCTTCGTTCGTCTGAGCAAACAGATCCCGGATATCATCAAAGACACCTGTATACGTAGCCGGGTTGGAACGTGGTGTCCGCCCGATTGGCGACTGGTCAATATCGATAACTTTATCGATATGTTCCAGACCACGAATCTCTTTATGCTGACCCGGGCGCACCCGAGCACGGTTCAGATCACGTGCCAACGTTTTGTAGAGGATCTCATTGATCAATGTGGATTTACCTGAGCCAGACACACCCGTTACCGCAGTAAATACACCTACAGGAATCTTCACATTCAGATTCTTCAGGTTATTTTCTTTGGCTCCACGTACTTCCAACCAACGGTCTCCTACACTTCTACGTTCTGTACGAATCGGAATGAACTTGCGTCCACTCAGATATTGACCGGTTAAGGAGTTCTCATCGTTCATGATCTCCTCCGGTGTACCCTGTGACATGATGGTACCTCCGTGGATACCTGCACCTGGGCCAATATCAATAATATAATCGGCAGCCATCATCGTATCTTCATCATGTTCAACCACGATCAGCGTGTTACCAATGTCTCGCATGTGCGCAAGTGTTGAGATCAGACGGTCATTATCCCGTTGATGCAAGCCAATACTCGGCTCATCGAGAATATACAGCACACCCATCAGGCTGGAACCAATCTGTGTAGCCAGTCTGATCCGCTGAGCTTCCCCACCAGACAATGTTCCGGCAGCACGACTCAGTGTAAGATAATCCAGACCAACATTCACCAGGAAGCCGAGACGACTGTTGATTTCTTTCAGAATAAGCTTGGCAATCGTCTGCTCTTTCTCACTCAATTCCAATGAATCGAAGAATCGGCCAGCTTCACCAATGGACAAACTAGTCACATAGGCCATGTTGTGATCATTAATCGTAACTGCGAGACTTTCCCGTTTCAGACGCTGACCTTTACATGTACCACAAGGCTTCGCACTCATGTAACCCTCAATAAACTCACGGATACCTTCAGATGCTGTATCCCGGTAACGACGCTCCAGGTTATTCACGATACCTTCGAAGGTAACCAGTGCTTCCTTCCGTTGTCCAAAATCATTCTCATAGCGGAAACGGATTTTCTCCGTACCTGTTCCCTGTAACAACTTGTTCATCTGCTCAGCCGGCAGATCTTCGACAGGTACATTTTGCGGAATGTTGAAGTGCTCACATACTGACTTCAGGAACTGCGGATAATAGGTGGATGTGCCACCTGTCCAAGCATCAAAAGCTCCATCTTCGATGGTCTTAGTCCGATCCGGTACGAGCAGATCAGGGTCAACGATCATTTTGACACCTAACCCATCACAATCCGGGCAAGCCCCGAAAGGGCTGTTAAATGAGAACATCCGCGGTGCCAGCTCTTCAATACTGAATCCGCACACCGGGCAGGCAAAGTTGGAACTGAAGCGCAGTTCTTCTTCACCCATAATGTCTACCAGGAGTTGTCCTCCGGACAAATTAAGTGCCGTTTCAATGGAGTCCGCCAGACGCGCCTGTACATCATCCTTAACAACGATCCGGTCAACGACCACTTCAATCGTATGCTTTTTATTTTTCTCCAATTGAATATCTTCTGAGAGGTCACGC
Organism: Paenibacillus sp. FSL K6-1122; assembly: GCF_037977015.1. Taxonomy (NCBI): domain Bacteria; kingdom Bacillati; phylum Bacillota; class Bacilli; order Caryophanales; family Paenibacillaceae; genus Paenibacillus; species Paenibacillus sp. FSL K6-1122. The sequence continues at coordinate 6,372,938 of NZ_CP150272.1, forward strand.
AGTTCCCCGTTCACCCGTACACGGACAAAGCCCTGCTTGGACACATCGGCAAATACACTTTTGTGCTCACCCTTACGACCAGAGATAATGGGTGCCAATATTTGTAGCCGGGTACGCTCCGGGTATTGCATAATGCGGTCAACCATTTGTTCTACGGTTTGGGAACTGATCTCTACGCCGTGGTCTGGGCAATGCGGATGACCCACACGTGCAAATAATAGACGCAGGTAATCATAAATTTCGGTCACGGTTCCTACTGTGGAACGCGGGTTACGGCTTGTTGTTTTCTGATCTATTGAAATGGCAGGAGATAATCCTTCGATGGAATCCACATCCGGTTTCTCCATCTGTCCCAGAAACTGCCGTGCGTAAGCTGACAATGATTCTACATAACGCCGCTGTCCTTCGGCATAGATTGTGTCAAAAGCCAGCGAGGACTTGCCTGAGCCACTCAGGCCGGTCAATACAACAAAGCGGTCACGTGGGATGGTAATGTCGATATTTTTCAGGTTATGCGCTCGTGCGCCTTTAATGACAATGTTATCGCTCGCCAATAGTATTCATCCTCTCAAATTTACTAATCCAAACCTTTAAAGGCTTTTCGATCCCTCCCAAACCCTCCCTTCCAAGGGAGGGCCCCAGAGGGCGCAGCCCTCTGGACACCCGAAACAAGCGGTGCAACCGTGAGGGGTCGGGTCTTGCTATGTGAAGGGTTGTCGTGTGCCCGCGGCTCCGTATAAGGTTCCGGCTCATTGCCGGAACCTTATACGGCCGCTCTACTGCGAGGGTGCGCTCTCGGCTTCGCCCTGGTCGCGTCAGGTCGCCATTGCCTTCGGCTCGGCTCCGAGGTCAACACTGGGGCACTCTCGACTCCCAATTGCTTTCCTATAAACCTTTTAACCAATTTCAACATTTCTATCAGTATAGACTTGATTTCAAGATTTCAACATCTCTTATTATCGGTAGATATCAACGATTTCCTTACTCAACAAGAGAACGGCCAATTGGCCGTTCTCTTGTTACAGATCCATCTTAACTGGAGCATATGAATGAGCAGTATCTTATTCAGCGCGAAGTTCCAGCAACGCATCGCGAAGCTCGGCAGCACGCTCAAACTGCAGGTTTTTGGCTGCGTCTTTCATCTCTACCTCTAGGCGCTGAATAAGTGCCTGGCGATCTTTCTTCGACATCTTCTCGGCTGCGCCTGTGAGATAGTCTTTCTTGGATTCGGCAACTTTGGTTGCCTCTATTACATCACGCACTTTTTTACGAATCGTCTGTGGTGTAATCCCATGTTTCTCGTTGTACTCGATCTGGATTGCACGACGACGCTCTGTTTCCTTTATTGCTTTATCCATCGAATCCGTCACTTTGTCACCGTATAGAATAACGCGACCCTCGCTGTTCCGTGCCGCACGACCAATCGTTTGGATCAGTGAGCGTTCGGAACGCAGGAATCCTTCCTTATCGGCATCCAATATAGCGACGAGGGATACTTCCGGCAGATCGAGACCTTCCCGGAGCAAGTTGATTCCGATCAGGACATGGAACACGCCCAACCTTAAATCACGTAAAATCGCCATCCGTTCCAACGTCTTGATCTCAGAGTGCAGATAACGAACCTTGATGCCAACTTCCTTCAGATAATCCGTCAGGTCCTCGGACATCTTCTTCGTTAATGTTGTAATCAACACACGCTCGTCTTTTGCAATCCGGTCGTTAATCTCACCGATCAAGTCATCGATCTGTCCCTTTGTTGGACGCAGTTCGATAATTGGATCAAGCAGACCGGTTGGACGGATAATCTGTTGCACCATCGTATCGGTATGCTCGATCTCATACGGGCCTGGTGTAGCCGATACATAGATGATCTGATCCATCTTGCCTTCGAATTCTTCGAATTTGAGTGGACGATTATCCAGCGCTGATGGCAGACGGAAACCGTGCTCAACCAATACCGTCTTCCGCGCTTGGTCACCATTATACATCGCACGGATCTGTGGCAGAGTCACGTGAGACTCATCAACCACGATCAACATGTCATCCGGGAAGTAATCCATCAGTGTGTATGGGGTATCGCCACGTTCGCGGAAAGTCAGCGGACCGGAATAGTTCTCAATCCCCGAACAGAATCCAACTTCCTTCATCATCTCGATATCGTACCGTGTGCGCTGCTCCAGTCGCTGAGCCTCCAGCAGTTTCCCCTGTTCACGCAACACCTCAAGACGCTCCTCGAGTTCACGCTCAATGTTCACCAGCGCAACCTTCATCGTCTCTTCTTGCGTTACGAAGTGAGACGCCGGGAAGATGGCAATATGTTCACGTTCACCAATCAGTTCTCCGGTTAACACATCAATCTCCGTAATTTTCTCGATCTCATCACCAAACAATTCAACCCGAATTGCATGTTCACCCTTCGAGGCAGGGAAAATCTCAACAACATCCCCACGAACACGGAACGTACCCCGCACAAAGTTAATATCGTTCCGCTGATACTGGATCTCTACCAGACGAGACAAAATCTGATTGCGCGGTTTCTCCATGCCTACCCGAAGTGACAGCAACATGCTTGAATACGAGTGCGGTGAACCCAAACCATAAATGCAGGAAACACTCGCTACAATGATGACGTCCCTGCGCTCAAACAACGAACTTGTCGCTGCGTGCCGCAGTTTGTCGATCTCTTCATTAATACTTGAATCCTTCTCGATATACGTATCGGAGGACGGGATATATGCTTCTGGCTGAAAATAATCGTAATAACTGACGAAATACTCAACCATGTTATTAGGAAAAAAATCTTTGAACTCACTTGCAAGCTGCGCTGCCAACGTTTTATTGTGTGCAATAATCAGCGTCGGACGTTGCAGTTGGGCTATCGTCTGGGCTATCGTAAACGTCTTACCCGTACCCGTTGCACCCAGCAGTGTCTGGTATCTCTTCCCCTCCTGAACACCCTTCACCAATTCTATAATGGCTGCAGGCTGATCACCTTGGGGAGAAAACTCTGACTCGATTTCGAACGTTTTGTCGCTCATTATAATATCGCTCATTGCCGTATCTCACCCTATCGTCTAAAATAATAGTCACTATATATTGTCGAAGTTCCCCGAATTTTCATATGGGAAAACTTATAGTAATAGGAATATTTGTTCCCGTTTAATTATACCTCGTTCGTTTTAGTGATGCAAACGTGAAATGAAGATAGGAGTGGGTTAATTTATGGATATTGCGACACTTATCGGTATTATTGCCGGAATTGCCGCAGTCATTAGCGGTTTTTTGTGGGAAGGCGGCCAATTGTCTGGTCTCCTGCAAAAAACGGCTGCTTTAATTGTATTCGGTGGAACGATTGCTGCTGTGGTTGCCAGTTTCCCGGCGCATCGCCTTCGTACGATTCCAGCTGCCCTGCGTATGGCTTTTGGACGTAACAATAATGATTCAGGCTTGTGGGTTGAAGAACTGGTGGAGATGTCTTCAATCGCACGCCGCTCAGGTGTACTTGCATTGGAACGCAAGGTTATGGATCATCCGCATCCATTTTTGCAAGACGGTATCCAGATGGTTGTTGATGGTACCGATCAGGATGTGGTTCGCCAGATCCTGGAGATGGAGATTGATTCCATTGAACAAAAACATGAGGGTTACGCCAAAATATTTGAATCCGCTGGTGGGTACGCTCCAACCATGGGGATCATCGGAACCGTGATGGGACTTATTCAGGTACTTGGCAGTTTGACCGATCCAACCGGACTCGGACCTGCCATTGCTGTTGCCTTTACCGCAACCCTGTATGGGGTCGCCAGTGCCAATCTTATCTTTTTGCCCATTGCCTCTAAGATCAAATCCAGAGGTGCCGATGAAGTACAGACCATGGAAATGCTTCTCGAAGGTGTACTTGCCATTCAGAACGGTGAGAATCCTCAGCTTGTACGCAAAAGACTGGAGTCCTTCACCCTTACGCATCGTCAGCATATACGCCCCCTAGCAAAGGAGGGATTGGATGAGTCGGCGCAGTAAACGGCGCGGAAAACGTGAAACTATCGATCATCGGGATCGCTGGATGATTACTTATGCCGATCTCATAACTCTGCTTTTGATCTTTTTTGTCATCATGTATGCCATGAGCAATCTGGATTCCGGTAAATATGACGTCGTTACTCAATCGTTACAAAATACATTTAATGCGTCCGACTCAATCCTTGAGCTTGGTGAGGGACTCGGTGAGAAACCCGGTCAAACGATTACAGAGACTCCACCATCCGAGGTGCAGGGTGAAGATCCTTCAGATGGTGAAGGAAACCCTTCCGATTCCGGGACTGCAACACCAGATAATGACAACAAGCCCCTCACAGAACGGGAAGAACAGTTCAGATCACAGGAGCAGGAATTGCAAAATCTGTTCAATGTGATTACCCAATATATCGAGGATAATAAACTGGAAAATCAGATTTTTGTTGCGGACAAGCCACAGGGCCTATCCATTACACTTAGTGACCGCTTCCTGTTTGATCAGGGACAGGCCGCTCTAAAGGACGGTGCAGCACCAACGCTAAGTAAACTTGCCAGCCTGTTCCGTGATCTGAACACCGTTGTCAGCATTGAGGGTCACACCGATAATGTTCCTGTGGGAGCAAACTCCGCCTATACCGATAACTGGCAGCTTTCCGGGGAACGTGCACTGTCTGTATTACGATTTTTTCTGGATACAGAGAAACTTAACCCGGACGGATTCCAGTATGCCGGATATGCGGATACTCGCCCAACGGGTGACAACACCACAGCGGCCGGAAGACAAAAGAACCGTCGGGTTGAAATAACGGTCCTGCGTCAACTCCAACCTTAATCATCAATATCTCACATAATGCATCATTCCTTATGCAAAGAAAGCACGCTCTAACTGAATTCAATTCAGCAGAGCGTGCTTTCTTTTATGTCGTATTACCTTATGCCTCTACTCCTGGCTGGCTAGGGCGTAGAATCGCAGAGCCAACAGTCAGTAAAATGGTAGCCATGCCAAACAAAATCAATAGTGGCAATGTGATATCCGACAATGTACCGCCAGCAGAGATCGTCTCCACTGCCTGAATGGCCCATTTCTGTGGAACAAAGTTGGCGAGCTTTTGCATATAATCCGGCATCAACGAGATCGGCCAGAAACAACCACCTATCATGCAGGTTGGCATAATGACAAGTGAATTCAGCATGTTGGCATTTTTGGGATTACGGATTAAACCTGCCACGGTACTCGCGATCCCCATGGAAACCAGCATGAATGCGGCCAAGATGATGAAATGAATGCCAAAAGGAATACCGGCATCATAATGCAGTAGCCACCTGCTGACTCCCAAAACGAGAACAATCTGAATCATGCCAATGACAAAGCTACCGAGGAAGTTACCAAGCGCAATCTCATATGCACGGACGGGTGCCGTATATACTCTGGCCATCGTACGTTTCCTGCGATCTTCCATTATCACAGCCACTGCACTGGTCAACAGCCCCATCATAAACATGATTGTAAATCCAGTCACATTGTTCAGGCCTGGCTTGGGATAGATCTGCAGATCGGTGACTTCACCAGCGACTTGATGTTTTCCTATCTCCTGTAAAAGCCGTTCAAATGGCTTCTGTGTACTCGATAGTATATCTGTCTCACTTGAGACAGGACCTGTTGCCACCTTAACAGCTGAAGCAGATTGTAACAATCCGCTCGTCAAACCTTCAACTGCTGCTCGTAGGGTATAGGAACTTTCACTCATACGCAGTTCCACCAATTGAATTTCGGTTGGCTTTCCTTGTAACAGATCCTCCGTATAATGTGCCGGAATGATGATGCCAGAACTTCCTTTTTGCTGAGCGATGGCTTCCTTCACTTCTGCTTCGTTTGTCATCGGTTTGAGCAGATACTCCTCCTTGTCAGCAAGTTCATGAATCATCCATGTCCCCGCCACCCCTCCATCCTCATTCACATAGGGAATAACAGTACGTGCAATCTGCTCGCTTCCAAAAAGAGCAACCGCTCCTGTAACCACCAGGCAAGGCAGAAGCAGAAACGTAATGAAGCCCATTTTACGGCCAAGTGTACGTCTAATCATCAACCAGGCGATGTGTAGACTATTCATATCGGTATCCTGCCTTTCTATAGATCAATCCTGAGATGAGCAGTAATACAGCGCATACTACGCCTAACATTAGAATGTTATACAGGATCTCAGCTACAGGTGCATCCAGCATCATTCTCAGAAAACTTTGGAGCGCCCAGTGGTTAACCGTAAATTGGCTAAGCCGTTGTACAAAATCAATCGGAATGGGCATGAACCCACCGCTGATGAATGTCATGGCAACGATGATACCTTGTAAGGTTGCACTGGCCGATGCTGTGCTTTTGCATACCAATGCCACGATTACGCCAAGAGTCATGGATGCCAGTGTGATGCATACACAAGTCAGCACAATATACCAAGGATGGGTTCCCCAATCCACACCGTAGAGCCAATATGTCATAAGGATGATCGTTGTTGCTTGTAAGAAAGCGAGCAGACTATTACCTGCAATTTTGCCAGCGAAAATAACTCCATTACCTATAGGCGCAGCCTGAAGGCGAATTAACGTTTTGTTATCACGCTCTCCAAAAAGGCTGGTACTGGTTGTCATGCCTGAGTACAACATGAACATTGCCAGCATGGAAGCTGCATAGTATTGGGAGGCACTATACGCCGTACCTGTCTTACCGGGATTAGTGACAGCAATGGAGGTTGAATTCGCCGTACCAGACTCCGAAGCAGAGGACATGGCAGCAATTACTTCCGGACCGAGCACTTTGGTAATCGCCATCTGTCGATTCCATTCATCCGTAAAACGTGTGAACAAAGTTTCACCCAAGGTATTAAGTGTGTTGTCCTTTCCTCGTATCCACTGTAACCTGGCCTCTTTCCCCATCATCACGTTTTGCTCAAAATCCGAAGGAATCATTACAGCAAAGTCCAGCTTGTCGGTACGCAGCGAATGAACGGCCTCTTCTTCAGTTGTAAAGTTCTGCACCTTGACCATCTCAGCCACTTCCGGGGATTCAACGAATGAATCCAGTGCTTGATTAACCGTACTTGATCCTCCACCAGATTCAGTACTCAAATGGATGATTCCCACACGTACAGTATCTGGAATAACATCATCCGCCGTACCCATCGTACTGGAAAGTGCCGTGCCCAATATAAAAATCAGTAACAACGGCAAAATAAACAGGTTTAACACCACAGATCGAATCTTAAGAATACGCCTTAATTCAAAGATGCAAATATGCCATATATTCATCTATTGTTCCCCCTAGTCCCGAAGCGTACGCCCGGTCAGATTGAGGAACAATGTTTCCAGATCTGGCTCTTCGACCTTGAGCGACTGAATGGCTACTTCATGTTTGCTGCAAATGAAGAGCAGATCCTGCAGATCCTGCTGTGCCGAAGGCAGCGTAATGGTCAGTGTATTCTCTGAAACGTCTACCATCCGTACGCGGGGGTGAAGTTTCAGTTCTTCCACGACGTCGGGACCGATACCGGAAGTGGAAAGCACTACTTTTTCCTCCGATGCTACCCGTTCTCTCAGCTCTGCTTCAGTCCCATAGGCAATGATTCGTCCCTGATCCATAATCGCAACCCGGTGACTAATCGCCGCCACTTCCTCCATGTAATGACTTGTATATATGATCGTTGAACCCATCTTGTTGAGTGTCCGTACCGATTCAAGAATATGATTCCGAGATTGCGGATCAATCCCAACTGTAGGTTCATCCATAATAATGAGATCCGGGCGATGTGTAATCGCACATGCGATGTTTAACCTGCGTTTCATACCGCCAGAGAAAGTCGAGGGGGCATCTTTTGCTTTATCCTGCAACCCTACAAATTCAAGGGACTCCTGCACTCTTTCCTTAAGCAATTTTCCACGCAGTCCATACAGTCTGGCAAAAAAGGTCACATTCTCCGCAGCAGACATGGTTTCGTATAAAGCCAGATCCTGCGGAACGAGTCCGATCTTGCGCTTTACTTCAAGCGGTCGCTCCTTGACCGAGATCCCATCTAATCTGATCTCACCCTGATCCATATTAAGGAGCCCTGCAATCATGCTAATGGTGGTACTTTTTCCTGCTCCATTGGGACCAAGCAATCCAAAAATCTCGCCTTTGCCAACACTAAGGTTCAAATGATCCACGGACAGCTTGCTGCCGTATCGTTTTACTACATGATCTACTTCAAGTATGCCCATCCCTTTTACGCCCCTTTTCCGTTTCGGCCTTCGCCGCTGGATTTCATAATTTTATTGTAACGGATCGCAATCTGTAGCGAAGGTACAAAAAGTCATGAATCGAAGGTGACTTAAGTCATCTCCTGATTCGAATGTTGCTTATGGTATAATCAAGGGCGCATTACCAAGAGATTTTCTACTCCACTTTTTATATAAAGGATGTCACAACCATATGCCGATGCGGTTTCTGCAATACGGATTAATTATCGTTCCAGCAGTACTGTACCTATTGATGCTGCCCTTGGAAAACGAAGCCGTCTACACCCTGTATATCATCATTGCGCTTGGACTCTCCGTGTGGAAAGATTTTAACCGTTCAAGTACACAGCAATGGCTGTTGCTTCTGGCCGAAATACTCTGGAACTGCTGGCTGATTGCTTCGTATGGACCATTTATGTTTTTCCTCTCTCTATCCGTGCTCTACGTGTATATATACAGACTAGAGGGAAGTCGCAGATGGTTGATGTTTGCAATTCAGCTTGTCGCTAACAATCTCGCTTTGCATTGGCATTATTTTGACCCACAGGCACCGCAGCCAGGGTTAACCACACTAAATACAACCGCCACTACATTACTCTCCCCAGAGACAACTGCGATGGTTCTTGGCAACCTGCTTCTGCTCATCACAGCGGCTCTGTCCTGGCAGGGATCAAGAACGGCGAGCAGCCGCGGACAACTGGAACAAGTCTATGACGAACTTCGCAGCAAACATTACGAGCTACAAGAAACTCGTGCGCAGCTGCTGTTATTTACAAAGCAACTTGAAGGAGTGGCTCAGGCAGAGGAACGTACCCGTATCTCCAGACAGCTTCATGATGATATCGGGCATCGACTGATCCGCACCAAAATGATGTCGGAAGCCGCCCTGCTGACCCTTCCCCTGAATATGGAACAAGGAACGGAAATGGTGAGACAGATTCGCGATCAATTGGCCGATAGTATGGATGATATGCGCAGCACACTACACAAACTGCAACCTAATTCCTATGCATCCGAAGCCTACGCCCTGGATCGTCTCCTAGAGGAAGTGGGCAGAGATACCGGCGTGAAGACAAATTATGAAGTTCATGGCCCATCCCATGTGCTGTATCCCAGCATACAAATTGTTTTGTTCAAAAATGCCAAAGAAGCCTTGACCAATGCCCTGCGACACGGAAATGCTTCTTCAATCACAGTAGAGCTGGTATTTGGGGATCAGGAAGTCCGTATGAGTGTAAGTAATGATGGCAAAATCAATCCTCATTCTTCCAAGCGAAACGGCATAGGACAGGAAGGGATGCTTCTGCGCACACAAATGGTGGGAGGAGTCCTGGAGATTCAATCGGCTTATCCGTATACAGTGATTACACGCATTCCAATAACGAACCAGATGGATATACTCTGAAAAAAGGAAGTGAATATTCTCATGTCCGAACGTAATGATGTGAACAACAAGAATGATTCAGGCCAGCTCCCACTTATTCGGCTGATTCTCGCAGACGATGATTACTTCATTCGTGAGAGCCTGAAAGTGTTGCTTGGACTGGACTCTGGCATTTTCGTTACAGGCACGGCCTCAAATGGGCAGGAAGCGTTGGAATTGCTTGAATCAGGGACGTCTGCGGACGTGGTTTTAATGGATATTCGGATGCCGGAATGTGACGGAGTTGAAGGTACCAAACGCATCAAGTCACGTTTTCCTGAAATCCAGGTGCTCATGCTAACTACTTTTGACGACGATGAGTATATTATTCAAGCATTACAGAATGGAGCAAGCGGTTATTTGCTCAAAAACGTCCCCCCCGAACGGATAATTCAAGGCATCAAGACCGTACATAACGGCGATATGTTAATCCATCCGGATATAGCCCGCAAATTGGCAGGCCTTCTTCGTCCTGCTGCGATTCCCCTGACACAGAACCCAATCGAAGCCTATGGACTGACTCGTATGGAGCTGGCGGTTGCCGAGGCCATATCGGAGGGGTTGTCCAATAAGGAAATTGCCGCCAAACTGTTCCTCAGTGAAGGCACCGTCAAAAACTATGTCACGGATATTCTCGGTAAGTTGAGCTTGCGTGATCGGACCCAAATCGCCATCTTTATGTTAAAACAGTAACAAAAAAGGTATTTCCCTTGCCTGTGACGGCGCTCGGAAATACCTTTTTCATTGCTTGATTTATGCAACATACTTCATCACGTATGCTTAGTTGTTACATCTCTATGGACCCTTTATCACTGCCCACAGGGGCTGGCGGTAACGCCAAGAGAGCTTCGTCCCTTTGTGGTTTTTTCAGACGGGCAAACAATTTGAGGTTGATGATATGGAACAACGTCAGTGGACGTAACCGAATCGCCCAAACCTCGTGATTGTCCGGTGCCATAATGACCCCAAGCTGATGATGCTCCCCTTCATAGATCGCTCGTTGCATGAACTTGCTTTCACCCTGGTGATTGCGAACCTCTAGTTTGCAAAAAGCCGGGTTCATCCGCAGGGCACGATGTAACTCTTCCGGTGAATGAACCAACTTACCATTCACCTTGTACAATGTCTCACCTGCTTCAATCCCCAAATCTGCAGCAGGACTCTCCGGAATAACAGCCAATACCTTCAACCCATGCTGCGGATGGACAAATACCGGACTGCGGTTTTGCTCTTCAAACGCGCTGTACCATACCAGAAATTCATGTCCAATAAATGCAATCAGCGCAGCAACCACCATGAGTGGAGACCACCATGCAGCAAGCAAACTGAACACAAGCAAAGTTGCCCCGTATATCATCAACCGCTTGGATGAGATCTGTACCTTTTGTCCCGGAAGCATACTCTGCGTTATCTCACCAAATCCGAGCATAATCGGCAACGCAACCAGCATGTAACTATGACCTGCATTCATCAGTGGATTCCATGCCAGCTCCGCGCCACCTCCTGTGACTGGAACAAGAATCAGTAGAGGAATGGCCCAGAACTGCTGCAGTTGATATCCCCCAACCAGTTTCCCGCGTTTTCCCTCGAAGAGAAGTGGTGATGCCATCGATACCCCCTGCATGCGTACCAACAAGGCTTCACCCATATGTAGAAGGGCAGCCAGGACAAGCAGTGCAGGCATATCCAGGGTACGTAGCGTTTCCGTGATAGTGCCCATCCAACCCGATGGTTGCCAACCTGAAGCCAGATTCAAACCAAATTGCAACACACCCAGTAACCCGGCCGCATAAGCAAAGCACAGATACCGGATACGGAATAAGGATAGAATTAATGTTGCAGCCCATATGCATATCAGGCTTCCCAGTGTAAGATGTGCACCGAGGAATAGGGACACAATCGAGACGATGGTACCAATGAGTATGCCTCCGAGCACCGCCCGAATCGTCTGTGTTATCGAGCTTTGCAAACGAACATGGAACAATTTACGCTCCTGCAGTAATTGACGATGATAGATCAGCGCAATCAGGATCACCGCAATATAATAAAACGGCTGAATAAACAACTGCAACAAAGCTTCCCCTAATGTAGTTAACCACGGCCATACCCATTCCATTGTGGTCGGTCACCCCTCTCTTTCAGCCGGTTCAGAAAAAAAGAAGGCTGAAAATCAGCCTTCTTTATGGCTTCGACACAGCGGACGAAATATCCTTCGAGACATTTTCGATCGCGCGTTTCAGCTGTGCATCATATTGAGGATTAGCAATACGTTCAATCAGAGCCGCTTCCAGTGATTCAGCGGTTTTCTCGTCAATCTGGCCTGTAGCCTGAATGCCTTTTTGCTTCTGGAATGCCTTGACCGCTTCTTCCGTCTTCTGGTCGTAGTATCCATCCACACGATCCGGTTTGAAATCGAGTCCTCTCAGCATCGTCTGCGCACTTTTCACATCCGAGCTATTGCTGTCATATTTCAGTGGTAACTTCTCTTTGTTAATCGGTGCCACCGAGAAATAATCCGGCTGGTCTACCGCAATATCCGGTTTGATTCCTTTTTCATGAATCCAGTCTCCGTTCGGAGTGAGCCACTTGGCAATGGTGATCTTCAGCAAGCTGCCATCACCCATCTGCTTGTCATAACTCGTCTGGACGGTTCCTTTACCAAAGGAGTTTTCACCGATCAACTTAGCACCTGCTGACTGTTGTAATGCACCGGCCAAAATCTCCGAGGCACTCGCGCTACCTTTGTTCATCAGGACTGTGACTGGATAAGCTTTGGCTGATCCATTGGACTTGCTTTGTTCCTTTTTGCCGTTCTTGTCTTCAACCTGCACAATAACCTTGCCTTTAGGAACAAACTGTTCAGCAATATCAATAACAACTTGCAATACACCGCCTGGGTCATTCCGTACGTCGATGACCAGACCTTTCATGTTCTGCTTCTCAAGCTTCGCCAACTCTTCCTTAAAGCGATCGCCTGTATTCAAAGAGAATTGAGTAATGGCAATAACGCCAATTCCGCCATCCTCCATGTGAGCATATACGGTCTCCAGATCAATATCATCACGTACAATCACAAATTCAATCAGCTCGGAAGATCCAGCACGTTTGACCTGTACCTTCGCTTCACTGCCCTTGGGACCTCTGATTTTGTTAACAGCCTTGTTCAGTTCCAAACCTTGCAAGGATTCGCCGTTGACCGACATAATCATGTCTTTTGCACGAATACCCGCTTTCTCGGCAGGAGATCCTTTGATTGGGGAAACAACAACAACGTTTCCATCCTGTGAGGATACCTCTGCGCCGATACCGGTAAATGAACCTTCGATCGACTCTTCAAACTGAGCAGCCGTTTCCTGCCCCATATAGTTGGAGTACGGATCACCAAGCGATTCCATCATGCCGTTGATCGCACCGTCAATCAATTTGGTCTGATCCACGTCTTTATAATAGTTGCTTGAGATCAAATCCATCGCAGTTTCAATCTTTTTCAAATCGTTCTTCTGCTGTGTATTGCCGGTTACACTAGCCAGCAAACCTTCGCCCGCTGTGGTTTGGTTTGCTATTCCCGGGTAAGTCATTAGTACCAGGGTTAGCAAACTACCGCCCAGGAGACCCACAATGACAAGCAGTAGCGCCGATCTTTTCTTCATCATCCGTTTGTCACCGCCTTTAGTTTTGAAGCGTGTCCGATTCCATTGTTGCCAGAATCCATTCCCTGAACATGCCAGCTTATTATATGTCTAGCTTGTACGGAATATGTTTTTTCCATTCGAACGATGGAGCAATAATTACAAATAGTTCATCGGATTTACAGCGGTACCGTTGTCTCTCACTTCAAAGTGCAAGTGAGGTCCAGTAGAGTTCCCTGTATTTCCTGACTCAGCGATGGTATCCCCTTTGCTTACTGTGTCTCCCTTGCTGACTTTGAATCCACCTTCGCGCAAGTGACCATATAACGTCCATAGTCCACCGCCGTGGTCCACAATAACCGTATAACCATAACCGCTATACCATTCAGCCATGATCACGATTCCGCCAGAAGCAGCGTGAACCGAAGTTCCCTGAGGAACAGCAAAATCGACACCGGCATGCATTTTACCCACTACGCCCGTAATTGGATGGGTACGGGGGCCGAATCCAGAAGAAATACGTCCTCCAGATACCGGTCTTGAGAAGATACCATTACCGGATGAATACGTGACCTCACTGCTACTATCCGAACTCACTCTAGTAGGCGCCTTGGCTGCAGCTTTCGCCCGAGCCGCTGCTGCGGCTTTTGCTTTGGCTGCGGCTGCTGCCTGCTGTTCACGCAATTTATTTTTCTCTTGAAGAAGTGCCGAACGTTTGCTGGCAATCTGCATTAATACATCTTCCTGCTCTTGTGTCAGCTCTTCTGACTCTTCAATTTTAGCATCATATGAAGCGAGAAGCACTTGCTTTTCCGCTTCTTTTTCATTCAATTGGGACTTGCGCTGTTTCTTCTGTGCATACAGACTCTTGGCTTCCGCATATTGCACATCCAGTTCTGCCTTTTTGTCCACAACCAGTTGCTTGTCCGCTTTGTGCTCATCCAGCAGATGCTGATCCTGATCCACAATCGTTTTGAGTGAATCCGCACGGGTCAGGAAGTCAGTGAAGCTAGTAGAGGACAACAATACATCCAGATAGGATACAGCACCGTCCGTATACATCAGGCGTACGCGTGACTCCAACAATTTTTCCCTTGCAACAATGCGTTCTTCTGCCGCTTGCAGATCTTTTTTTGTTGTACGGAGATCTTCCTCCGTGTTCTCGATCTGCAAGGATACACTCGCCAGTTCATCACTAACGACATTGATCTGTTCCATGACAACCTTCAGATAAGCGTTGGTTTTGTTCTTGTAATGCTGTGCTTCCTTTTTGTTGGAAGCCGCTTTTTTTTGCTCCTGCTTGGCAGAAGCGGCCTTGCTCTCCAGTTGCTGAATCTGTTGGTCAATATCGCTGATGCTACTCTTGGCATATCCGTCAGAAGGTTGAAGCGTCAAACTGGCCAATAACGTAAAGGCCAGCAGCGAAGCGGTTTTTTTCAAAATGATGATCCCCCATCCTATGATTTCACAAGAAAGCAACCTGCACAGGTGGTGAACAGCATGTTCTTTGCTTTCTTCAATCTTAAAAGACTCCGTCTTTCCTACATATCGTCAAACAGCGTCCATTAATGAACCTGCTTTACCATTCTTTTCGACATATTCTGCAATTCGATCGTTGAAAACAAAATTAAACGTTGAGTGATTTCCGAATGGACAGTGTACTTCCCAAAATACCTACCAGCACACCAAGTCCGATCAACAGTGTTCCAAACAGCCCCCAGATTTCGCCGAGCGGGATCAAGTTAAGCATCTGCATGAAAACATCCTGACCAATCGTCTTCATCAACTGGCTGTACCCAACAAACAGCACACCAACCGTAATGACAGAGCCAATAAATCCAATGAGTGCACCTTCAATAAAGAAAGGCCAGCGAATAAAGGTATTGGTTGCACCAACCAGCTTCATAATTCCGATCTCCCGGCGACGTGCCAGAATCGTTACGCGAATCGTATTCGAGATCAGGAACATGGACATGAGACCCAGTCCCCCGACAAAAATAAATCCGATGTTACGAACAAGCTTCGTAAATTTGAACAACACTTCCACCGTTTCCTTGCCGTAGTTCACTTTCATGATCGGCTTCTCCGGGTGTTTTTCGTTCAAAGCTTCGATTTTTTGCGCCACAAAAGTGACGGTTTCCGGTTCAATGACCTCAACTTCAATGGTCTCCGGCAGTGGGTTGTTGTCCACATCGAAACCGCTAAGCACGTTATCTGCACTCTCTCCAAGACGCTCACGGAACTCCTTGAGTCCTTCTTCCTTGGAAACAAAACGAATCTCACTTACTTCAGGCATCGCGCTGATTTCTTTCTCCAGTGTGTTACGCAGGTTCTCGTCCACATTCAGTTCGAGGAACGTGCTGATCTCCACCTGGCTATCAACCTGATTCGCCATGGAGTTCACATTGAGCACCAGCAACATAAACACACCAAGAATCAATAGCGACACAATGATGGACATGATGGAGGCCACAGACATCCAGCCGTTGCGGAATACGTTTTTGAATCCCTCCCGCAGATGGCGCAAGAGAGTACTAAAATTCATAACCGTATTCCCCTCTCATCTGATCCCGTACAATCTGTCCACGTTCAATCGCAATTACCCGCTTACGCATCGTATTCACGATATCTTTGTTGTGGGTTGCCATAACAATGGTTGTTCCCCGGAAATTAATCTCATCCAATAGTTGCATAATGCCCCACGACGTCTCCGGATCGAGGTTACCTGTAGGTTCATCCGCGATAATAACCGATGGGTTATTGACGATAGCCCGTGCAATGGCAATACGCTGCTGTTCTCCACCCGAGAGCTGTGAAGGTTCGCGATTTGCCTTACTCCGCAGTCCCACCAAGTCGAGCACTTCCATCACTCGTTTTTTGATATGACGCTTCGGTGCTTCAATAACTTCCATGGCAAATGCCACATTCTCAAATGCTGTCATCCGTGGCAGCAGACGAAAATCCTGGAACACAACGCCGATGTTACGACGCACATAAGGAATCTTTCTTGGCTTTAACTTACCAATATTAAATCCGTTAATGGATATTTGTCCTTTGGTCGGAACTTCTTCTCTGTACATCAATTTCATAAATGTCGATTTACCTGCGCCGGACGGACCGACGATATAGACAAATTCATTGCGGTCGATCTTCACCGACACCCCTTGTAATGCGTGGGTCCCATTGGCGTAGGTCTTCCACACGTCCTGCATTTCTATCACATCATCACTTCCTGCTCGCATAGTTAGCCATTATCATTTCGACACAATCCCGGCATTTCCTTTAAAAAGACCTGAATTTCATCAGGGAAAAATCCACTTCGTTCCTGTTTCAATGGTGAAGCATGGATTCATATGAAGTTTATTGTAACAAATTTGTTACCTATTGAGTACCCGAAAGTTTTCCTGCATTGGATCATATATATAGAAAGTGTTACAAAGTCGGGAACAACTGAAGTATAAAGGAGCGTACGGTTATGAAAAAAATACATTTGACGGTCATTGTTCTATTCTCCATCCTCTTGATCGGCTCCGCGTCCTATGGATTGTTGTATATGTACGTGAATCAGCCTGCCCTGCCCAAAAACGTTCACGTTGGCGAGATGCTGGTGGAGGGGAAGAATCGTAAGAACGTATTGCATGAATTGGATGAACAGATCCAAAAGCTGGAGGACTGGCCTGTCACCTTTGAAGTGACTGAACCCAACCCCCAGACGATGTCGTATAGCGCAGCTCAGGTGGGGGTGAGCTACAACGTTAACAGCTTGAAATCCGCGATACAACAGCTGGAGGAAGGTAACCTGTGGGAACGCGCTTATGCACGTTATCATTTTCCGAAAGAGTTCTCTCTCGATATGACCTACAACTCAAGACCACTCCAAGAACATCTCAGCCCTGCCTGGGAAAAAGAAACCTTCGGTACACCTGCGGACGCTGTTCGCCGCATTACCACAAGTGACAAAGTCCAGTATATCCCGGAAAAGGGCGTCCGCCGCATTGATTGGGATACACTCACAAGTCTCATTCAGACCAAGTTGCACCGAGATTTCAGTGTACTGAACCCGGATGAAAAACCAGCCCCATTGCTGATCCAGGTACCACTGTATACGCTGAAACCTGAAGTAACTCTTGATTCGCTGCGCCAGGAAGGCATTGACCGAAAGATCATCCAGTTCTCCACGGGTCTGGGCAATAGTAGTGAAGGCCGGATACATAATGTCAGCGCAGCAGCGGAAGCGATTAACGGCATGATTTTGCCACCAGATGCCACATTCGATTATGAGAAGGTCGTCCGTAAAGCTGAAAAGGAGTATGGGTTTCGTGAGGCCCCGGTCATTGTTAATGGCAGACTAACCCCCGGAATTGGCGGGGGAATCTGTCAGGTATCCAGTACGGTGTATAACGCAGCGCTATTGACGGGTCTTGATATTATTGAGCGTCGCAACCATTCCCTGCCGGTCAAATATTTGCCCAAAGGACTGGATGCCACCTTTGCCTCGGGAGCCATCAATTTTCGCTTCAAGAACAATACAGGAAAATCCTTACTCATTCATGCAGAGGTGAAGAACCATCAATTGATGGTGAAATTTTTCGGCACCTTCCCGGAGAATGTCAGCTATGCACTTGAATCTCGCACCATTGAAACATTAAGTGTTCCGGTAAAGTATGTGTCCAGTACGGTACTGCCTGATGGTGCACAGCAGGTGCTGCAAGACGGACAGCCTGGATATATTGTGGAGACGGTAAGAACCAAGAGGCTGGACGGCAAAGTGGTCGAATCCAAAACGATTACACGGGACACGTACAAAGCTCAGAATCGTCTAATTGCCCGCTCCGGTCATAGCAGCCTACCTGACCCACAAGGGCCTTCTGTGGTCGAGGACGGGATTAGCGATACGAAACAGCCTTAGGCTCCTTTTCTGAAGCAGCCAAAAGAGTTCAATCCGTAATTCATGCATTCTAGGATAAACTGATCCTACGAAAACAAAAAGACACACTTCCCGTCCCTTTTAAGGATACGCGAGAAGTGTGTCTTTTTATGGTTTAAGATATGTTATTCGAGTTTTACCAAGCTACGATCAGCTTTACTACCTTTAACTTATAGTTAGTTTACTGCATTACGGTTTAGTGACCGCCGGTGTATTCGCCTTGCTCTTCGCCTACAACCATCTTCTCTCTTCCCATGAAGAAGGAAGCGACCAACGCGAGTGCAGCCGGAATCACAGCCCAGGCAAATAACTGCACGATGGAAGAAGACAAGGCATGTGTGATGGTATCCAGCACCTGAGGCGGAATCGCCTGTCTGAGTTCTGGTGAGAGTAACGCATGCGGATCGGTCAGGTCCACTCCCTGCGGCACGCCACCCGCTGAAGCACCACCTGCTTCCGCAGCTGAACCAGCGAGAGCATCGTTCATTTTACGCGTAAATACCTGGCTCTGTACGATACCAAAGATCGTAATGCCCATCGTCATACCGAGGGACCGCAAAAAGTTAAGTGTGGAGCTTGCTGCTCCGCGCCTTTGCGGTTCAAATGCGTTCATGGCTGCATTGCTAAGTACAGAGAACGACGCACCGACACCCAGACCAACCATCACCATGTAGATACGTATCGTCCAAAGGGAAGAATTCTCATCCAGTGTGGTCAGCAATCCAAGTCCAATGACAAGTAAAGCTAACGTAGGGATCATGATATTGCGATACTTGATTTTGGTCATCAGCACCCCGCCCAGGGACGCCGTCACAACAGACCCAAGCATCATGGGCAGCAGCACAAGACCGGAGTTGGTCGCTTTACCACCGAGTACCCCCTGTATGAAGATCGGAATGTACACGGATGCTGTAATGAACGCCGCACCACTGAACATACCAATAACGTTACTGGACCAGTAGACCCGGTTGCGGAACATGCTGAAAGAGATGATTGGTTCTTTGGCTTTGGTTTCTGCAAAAAGGAAGAGCAGCGCTAATGCTACAAATCCGGCAAACAAGCCAAGAATCTGCCACGAACCCCAGGCAAATGTTTTGCCGCCCAGTTCCAGACCAAAGATCAGGCACACAACAGCACCGATCAGTGTTACAGCACCCAGCCAGTCGATCTGTTGGGATTGATGCTGATGGGATTCTTTATAAAAGAACGCAATGAACACAAATGCAATCAAGCCTAGCGGCAGGTTGATATAGAATACCCATTCCCATGTCGCATACTGGGTAATGTAAGCACCGAGCAGAGGTCCGAATACGCTGGAGAGGCCAAAGACGGCTCCAAACAATCCACCCAATTTACCACGAGATTCTGGTGCAACGACATCAAACATGATCGTAAAGGCAATCGGCACCAGGGCCCCCGCACCAATACCTTGAATCGCTCTGTACATCGTCAATTCCACAATAGACGTTGCCGTTCCGCACAGCGCTGAGCCAAGCATAAACACAATAATACCAAATACAAAAAACTTCTTCCGTCCATACATATCGGATAACTTACCGAAGATCGGCATCCCTGCCATCTCAGCCACCATGTACGCGGAGGTAACCCAGACGAACTTGTCGAGCCCACCCAGCTTCCCGACAATATCCCCCATAGCTGTTGCCACGATGGTATTATCCATCGAAGCCATTAGTATGCTGAGCAGTAACCCTGCCAGCACCAATCCAATACTGTTTTTACGTGCAGCCATTGTACTCAATCTCTCCATTCACGCTCTATTCATATGACTGCATTAGTATATCCGAAAAGAAGTCTGCGTTAATCAGTCCAAGGACCGATTGCTTTGCAGCAAAACTTCCGATTGCGGATGAATTTGCAGAGATGAACGGTATTCCACTGTACCAATCCGGCAGCCAGGACCGATTTTTATTTTATCGCCACGGACAGTCTCGGCCTCCGTATTCTCTAATTCAATGTCATCACCTTCGATAATCTGTGCCTTGAGAATTGATTTATTCCCCGTAAACAAGTCATTCAACCGGCCACTCTTCACCGAGATGATGGAACCACCCATTTCCTTGACCTCGGATGGACCCATGATTTTGAGCGTCATTTGTTCAGCGCTGAGCATCCCCGCTATCGTCAAACGCCCGTTCAGCTTGATATTTTCTGCCTGACAATCCCCTGACAGATGAAGTTCACCGACCACTTTTATATGCTCAGCTTTGGCATGCAGGCCAGATGCCTGGATTCCATCCTCACCACCGTTGCTGGCCTCTCGCTCTGTCAGAGTAAGGGTTCCGGTAATTTTAATATCTGTGGATTCAAGCGATCCGTATATGACCGATGTACCCGTACATTTGAATCGATCACAAGATAGATTGTCGTTAAAGGACGCGTCCCCTACGACCTTGATCTTGCCGTATACGCCACCAGAAGAACTGCCATCACCAACGATGCTGATATCCATTTTTTTGTCCAATGAACGCCCATGATTGTTATTCATGTCGATCCCATCCCTTTCTCTCCATATCCAAACTTTAAATTCGCTGACTGCTGCCCACCTTGGCATCCTGATCTACCTCAAGTTCACCTGAATACTCAACCAGTCTGATGTTACAGCCGCGACCGATAAGAATGTTACTCCCCCGCACAATGTCAGCTTCGGTATCTTCCAGCACAATCTCATCACCCTCAATTAAGGATGTCTTAAATGAAGGGGTCCCGCCCAGACCAATACTTTTCCAAAAGCCATTCTGTTGTTCCTTGCGACGAATATCGATACGCTCTCCGCCAATCTCTTTAGCCGAAGAAGATGTATGCAGCCTGATCTCCACTGTTCCCGCATTCAGTAAGCCGCTGATCTTAATATTGCCCCGTACATTCAGGGACTCACATTGGACATCCCCTTCAATATCGATCACACCGCCAATATCAATTCGTTCCCCATCTACTCTTCCACGTACGGTACACTTTCCGTTCACTTCAAGTTCAGGGCTATGGAGATCTCCGTTAATCGTCGTCATGCCATCCACCCGAACACGAGAACTGGTCAGAGGTCCATTCAACGTGCACATGCCGTTAATCGCTACACTCTCAGAGGTCAAAGCGCCGTGCATCTTCAATGTTCCATTCACTTCCATAGAGGTGCAGTCCAGGTTGCCGTTCACCTTAGCCATGCCATCGATAGATACACGGTGAAAATTCCCGCCTGCCGTTTGACTTATGCCAGCCACATTCAGATCATTCCGCTTATTCCGCTCTTCCATAGATGATCCTCTCCTTATCCCAATTTGAGTTTTAATTCTTCCATAAATGTTCCCATCGGCTGCCTAAGAACCACTTTCACACCATTGTCAAAATAAAACTCCGTTCCTGCTGTTACCAGCATGAATGAAGGAACACCCATCTTACGAATAAGCACGAGTTCGCTGGGTTTGCCTGTAAAACGATAATAATGTTCGGACATCACTTCGATCAGCAACGCACCCTCTTGCCGAGTAATATCTCCGCTCATTAACAGCTTATCAAGGACATAGAGCATCATAATCTGCTCCAAAGCATACAGCGGTTGTTCTCGACCTGCTTCTTTTAACAGATCCAGCGAGATCTGTGAAACAATGTTTCGCTCTAATAGTTGCTGTGCAGACATCTCTACTTCACCCAACGTAGGTGAGAACACGTCTGCCAGCTCATCCAGCGATAATCCGTCTTTCATATTGAGAATCTTGTCAATGCGCAGTAAAATCTGTTGTTTGGGAAAAAAAGTCTCTTGTCCGGTATAGGACGACTTCCGAATGAACCATTCTTCCGGAATGAGATTTTTCCGCTTCCAGCGGTACAACTGGCCGTATGAGATTCCTGTCAGGTCCAACAATTCTTTCTTGGAGATCAAATCATCCGTCATATATGGTCCCCCTTTTTATTGAAATGAGTGTAACATAACATTGTTATGTTGTAAATCAGATTGAAAAATCGATGATCAGATTACAGATTTCCACTTTAACCACTGGTGTGAAATTCTTTGTTTTCTACTGTAGATCTTGTTATTGCAATGGAAGCGTAATGCGTATAACCTGTTACATATAAACACTTTGGAGGCCTAGGCATCCGATTTTCATCCCATCGTCTCATGTCAGAACACTTGGTTAACGAACTTATGAAAGGGGTTTCTTATACTCATGGCACTTATTAAATGTGATTTTTACTCGGATACGCTCGGGCTTAGCACCAGCATGCATGTCATTCTGCCGCAACAAACCCACAATCAGATCGGTATGGAGAATGTGACTGGCAAAGGACTACACCCAACCCTGTACCTGCTGCACGGCCTGTCTGATGATGATTCCATCTGGCTGCGTCGGACTTCCATCGAACGTTATGTGGCCAACCTCGGGATCGCCGTTGTTATGCCACAGGTTCACCGCAGCTTCTATACAGATATGGTAGAAGGCGGACGTTATTGGAGCTTTATCAGTGAAGAACTGCCGGCACTTGCTCGTTCTTTCTTCCCACTCTCAGACCAACGGGAGGACAATTTCGTTGCCGGATTATCCATGGGTGGCTATGGGGCGTTCAAGCTGGCCCTTCGTAAACCAGATCAATATGCGGCTGCTGCCAGTTTGTCTGGAGCACTCGATATGTCTGCACATATGGATAGAAACGCATCCTCAGCATTGCAACAGACGGAGTTACAACGTATTTTCGGACCACAGGTGGCAGGTACAGAGAACGATCTGATCCATCTGTTAAAAGAAAGCCAATCTAGCGAAAGTCCTCGACCTTTGCTCTACCAATGCTGCGGAACGGAAGATTTCCTGTATGAGGATAATCAAACCTTCCGTCAAGCCTGTGAACAGACGAACTTCGAACTGACATACGATGAAGGGCCTGGTGAACATGAGTGGGGCTACTGGGATGCCAAGATTCAGGATGTATTGAAATGGTTGCCTTTACAAAAGCGCGATTAGTGGAGAATTGCAATGGAGCTACCAGGAGTAACTAAACTGGTACTCCGATAGTAGAACAACCTACCTTCCGTTCGCGGTTGAGTTCAATATATCTAGAGCACATCGCTGTACAACACAAAGAAGCAGGCCGTTGAGAACAAAGTTCTCTGGCCTGCTTCTTTGTGTTGTACTGTTGTATCTGTAAGTTTACCTTATAGTAGCGGTGGTATTAACCGCGGTTCGTAATCCATTGCTCGGTGATCTCCAGTACCTTCTCACTGCGTCCAATCGCTTCAGCAACTTGACCCGAAGCTGTCCCGCCGTAAACATTACGAGCGTTCACTACCGCTTCCGGTTGCAACACATCATAGATCCGGTCATCAAACAGTGGTGAGAACTGACGAAATTCATCAATCGTCAGATCCAGCAAATACTTGCTGTTCTGGATGCAGTACAGTACCGTTTTACCAATCACTTCATGCGCCTGACGGAAAGGCAAGCCTTCTCCCACGAGGAAGTCGGCAATATCCGTAGCGTTGGAGAAATCCTGGTTGACCGCTTGACGCATGCGATCCTTGTTCACTGTCATTGTCGCGATCATTGGAGCAAACAGTTGCAGCGCACCCTCCAGCGTCGCTACTGTGTCAAACATACCTTCTTTGTCTTCCTGCATGTCTTTGTTGTATGCCAGTGGAAGAGATTTCAGTACCGTCAGCAAACCGATCAGGTTGCCGTACACACGTCCTGTTTTACCACGCACGAGTTCAGGAACGTCCGGGTTTTTCTTCTGTGGCATGATGCTGCTGCCTGTGCAGAATGCGTCGTCCAATTCCACAAAACCAAACTCCGTGCTGCTCCACAATACCAGCTCTTCACTCAGACGGGACAAGTGAGTCATGATCAGCGAAGCCGCCGCCAAGAACTCAACGATAAAGTCACGGTCACTTACTGCGTCCAGACTGTTCTCGTACACGCCATCAAAGCCCAGTTGTTCCGCGACAAAATGACGGTCAATCGGGAATGTTGTGCCCGCGAGCGCACCTGCGCCCAGTGGCAGGATGTTAATGCGTTTGTAGCTGTCCATCAGACGCTCCGCATCCCGTTGGAACATGGATACATACGCCATCAGGTGATGTGCGAACAGAATTGGCTGTGCCCGTTGAAGATGCGTATAACCCGGTACGATGGTATCTAGGTTATCTTTTGCTTGTCCAATCAGTGCTTCCTGCAAGGAATGCAGCATGCCTACAAATCCAACCACGCGTTCGCGCAGGTATAGGTGCATATCTGTTGCAACTTGATCGTTCCGGCTACGGCCTGTATGTAATTTACCGCCTACAGGACCAATCGTCTCGATCAGGTTTTTCTCAATATTCATGTGGATGTCTTCGTCCGATACGGAGAATTCCACTTCGCCCGCACGGATTTTGTGCAGAACGGTGATCAATCCTTCTTTGATCGTCTCTACATCTTCCGCCGGAAGAATGCCGCATTTGCCCAGCATCGTCACATGGGCCAGACTGCCCTGAATATCTTCCTCAGCCAAAGCCTTGTCAAAATTGATCGATGCCGTATATTCCTCAACCAAATGATTGGTTTGTTTTGTAAAACGTCCTCCCCACAACTTGCTCACAGTGAGTACTCCCCTTTCGCTCATGGACAAAGCCGCTCCTGCCAGATGTGCAAGAACGGCCTGCCTTGTCATTTATATTGATATAGCTCTATAGATGCAGGTTGAAATTAGTTTTTGTTTTGCTCCACGCCGGAGTTTACTTTCAAACGCAGTGCATTCAGGCGGATAAAGCCTGTTGCATCACCTTGATCGTAGGCTTGCGTTGGATCAGCTTCCATCGTTGCGATGTCCGGATTGTAGAGACTGACAGGACTTTTAACACCTGCGCCGATGATGTTGCCTTTGTAGAGTTTCACACGAACTGTACCTGTAACGTTCTTCTGACTTTCAGTCACCAGCGCTTGCAGCGCCAGACGTTCCGGTGCGAACCAGAAGCCGTTGTAAACGAGTGTGCTGTAACGTGTGATCAGGCTATCACGCAGGTTCATCACTTCACGGTCCATCGTGATGGACTCCATTTTGCGATGTGCGGTGAACAAGATTGTTCCACCTGGTGTTTCGTACACGCCACGGCTCTTCATACCAACAAAACGGTTCTCAACCATATCTACACGGCCAATACCATGTTTGCCACCCAGCTCGTTCAGTTGCTCCATCACTTGCAGTGGGCTCAGGCGCTCACCGTTCAGTGCAACACAGTCACCTTGTTCGAATTCCAGTTCAACATATTCCGCTTGATCTGGTGCATCTTCAGGTGCACTGCTCAGCAGGAACATGTCTTTGTTCTCGTCCGCGCTTGGATCGAACCAAGGATCTTCGAGCACACCGCTCTCATAGCTGATATGCAGCAAGTTACGGTCTGTGGAGTATGGTTTAGCCGCAGAAGCGGTTACCGGAATACCATGTTTCTCAGCGTACGCGATCATCTCGGCACGTCCCGGGAATTGGTTACGGAATTCTTCCAGACGCCAAGGTGCAATTACGTTAATATCTGGTGTCAGCGCAGCCGCGTTCAGCTCAAAGCGAACTTGGTCATTACCTTTACCTGTAGCGCCGTGAGCGATGGCTGTAGCACCTTCTGCACGAGCGATATCCACCATGCGTTTAGCGATCAGTGGACGAGCGATACTTGTACCAAGCAGGTATTGTCCTTCATAAAGGGCACCAGCTTGGAACATTGGATAGATGAAATCTTTTGCGAATTCATCGCGCAGATCGTCAATGTATACTTTGGAAGCGCCTGTTGCCAGTGCTTTTTCCTCCAAACCGTCTAATTCATCCTTTTGTCCAATATCCGCTGTGAATGCGATAATCTCTGCATCATACGTTTCTTTCAACCATTTCAAAATTACAGATGTGTCCAACCCGCCTGAATACGCGAGTACAATTTTTTCCTTAGCCATGTTCAATGGTCCTCCCCAAGATCAGTTAAGTTAAACAGAGCCTTCATACACTGAATCCTACGAGCCAGAAAATCCTTCCGATCACTGTTATCCCCAGATTTTTTTCATCCCTTTATGACAAAGGGTAAAATCCGGGGATAAAGGTGAACGCTTCGCTTCTTCAGGCTTTTTCTGTCTCTCCGTGTTTGTGTATGCTTCTTATTTAATTAACTTTTTAAAGTACATTATAGATGAATCTATCATCGCGAAATCTGCGCCTAAAATCAACCCATAAAGGCAAATAGCATCTATTCGCTCATTAATGCAGCCATTAATGCTTTCTGTGCATGCAAGCGATTCTCCGCCTGATCAAAGATCAGGGAGTTCGGTCCGTCAATTACACCGGCACTCACTTCTTCGCCGCGGTGTGCTGGCAGACAATGCAAGAACATGTAGTCTGGCTTCGCGCCTTTCATCAGTTCCTCGTCCACTTGATATGCCGCAAATGCCTGCTCACGAATCTTTTGCTCTTCCTCAAAGCCCATGCTCGCCCATACATCCGTATACACGATATCTGCATCTTTGGCTGCTTCTTGTGCACTGTAGGTTACAATCACTTCAGAACCGCTCTCCTGTGCGATAATGCGCGCCTGCTCCACAACTGCACTATCCGGCTCATAACCTTCTGGCGTTGCGACAGCAACATGCATACCCATCTTCGCTGCACCGAGCATCAGGGAGTGTGCCATGTTGTTGCCATCTCCGATGTAGGCCATTTTCAGACCTGCCAGCTTGCCTTTGTGCTCCAGCACCGTTTGGAAGTCTGCCAGTACCTGACAAGGATGCGCTGCATCGCTCAGGCCGTTAATGACCGGAACATCCGCATGCTCTGCCAGTTCAGTTACATTATGGTGTCCAAAGGTACGGATCATGATGCCGTCCAGGTAACGGGACAATACTTTGGCTGTATCATGTGTTGTTTCCCCGCGACCCAGCTGGATATCATTTTTGCTCAGGAAGAGCGCGTGTCCGCCCAATTGGAACATACCCACTTCAAAGGATACACGCGTACGTGTGGATGATTTTTCAAAAATAAGTCCGATCGTTTTGCCTTTCAACGGTTGAAAAGGTACACCGCTTTTTTGTTTGCCTTTAATCTCAATTGCGAGATCAAGCAGATAACGAATCTCCTCTGCTGTGTAGTCCGTGAATTCGATAAAATCCCGGCCTCTCAGATCAATCTTCTGAATCTTTTCCGTCTGTTGTGCTGTCATGTATAATGTCCTCCTTATTTCCGGTTCCCTGCACCCGCATGGGCAGAAGAGAGCACCGTCAACACTTTGTCTCGATGCTTCTCGAGTTTATTCATTCCCGCCTTCTGCAATTTCACCGCGCGGCTACAGGGATTCATCATCTCGTTCTGCTTCGAGGCCGGGAATGGCCTCGAGACAGAAAGGTTATCATTTTTTTATGTTAGGCTTTCGCCGCTACGTGCTCTTCGATCAATGTGGCTACCAGCGATACTGCCTCGTCGATCTCTTCTTTGCTCACATACAGGTTCGGAAGCAAACGGATCACATTCGGTCCTGCAGAGACAAACAAAATCCCGCGTTTTTGCCCAGCAAGTACAATATCACCTACCGGCTCAGCACATTCGATGCCGACTAACAATCCCAAGCCACGAACTTCCTTCACAAAGGAATTACCCGCCAAACGATTCCGCAGGGAGCTCATCAGATATTCACCCATCTCCGCTGCACGCTCTGGCAAACGATCTTCCAGCATCGTTTCGATTGTTGCGATTACAACGGATGAAGCTAGTGGTGTTCCACCAAATGTTGTCGCATGGCTACCTGGCGTGAATGCATCCCGCAGGAAACCTTTACCCAACATCGCGCCTACAGGGAAACCACTGCCGATACCTTTGGCAACGGTGAACACGTCTGGCTCAATGCCATAATGTTCGTGCGCAAACAGTTTACCCGTACGTCCCATTCCTGTTTGTACTTCATCGACAATCAACAGCAACCCATGCTCGTCACACAATTTCCGTACATGTTTGACGAATTCCGGTTCAACCGGATATACACCACCCTCGGCCTGAACCATTTCCAGCATAATAGCTGCTGTGTTGGGTCCAATTACCGCTTCAAGAGCAGGGATATCATGCAAAGGTACAGTTACAAATCCGGCTGGCAATGGTAAAAATCCTTCTTTCACCTTATCCTGTCCGGTTGCTGTCAGCGTTGCGAGTGTCCGTCCATGGAAGGACTGGGCAAAGGTGATCACTTCATAGCGATCTGTGCCTTTCACCTTTTGGTGATAACGACGTGCAACTTTGATAGCTGCTTCATTCGCTTCGGCACCACTGTTGCAGAAGAAAACTGCATCAGCGCACGTATTGGCTGTCAGCAATGCTGCTGCTTTCTCCTGGCCTGGAATCTGGAACAGGTTGGACACATGCCACAACTCATCAATCTGAGCTTTCAGCTTGGCTCCAACTTTCTCCGGTGCATGGCCCAGGCTAGTTACAGCGAGTCCGCACATAAAATCGAGATAACGGTTGCCCTGGTCATCCCACAACCAGCTGCCTTTACCTTTGACCAGACTGATTGGATAACGCGCATACGTTTGGAAAAGCGAGCTTTCCGTCTGTGCGGCTGCACCTGTTGCTGTTGCGCCCGCTACTGCTGTGCCAGAACCTGGCTGTTCGTTGCCTTTTGCCATGACCATATCACTCCTTATTGGTTTGTGCACGCCTAAGGTGAATAAAACATAACACTAAACCTCTTCGATTGCAGTCCATCTTCCGAACGTATGCACACTTCCACTTCGATGACAGAACAACCTTCCGATCGCTGTTATCCCCGGATTTTTTTTATTCCCCTTCAATGGGGAAAATCCTGTGATAAAGGCGAGCTGATGCTTACGAAGTAGCTTTCTTTCAGAAAGCTTTTAGCTCCGCTTCTTCAGGTTATTTCTGTCCTCTCCGTTATGCATTTTTATTCTTCAGATTGGTTCTGCACCCTACGATATTGTGAGTGTAATATTAGATTTCTTATATAAAAAAGCCGTGCACATATTTTTTTATTTAAATAAGACTATTAAGACCCTAGCGTATCGAGCAAATTATTGCATACGGATGATTCTTGTTCCGATGATTTCTCCGCCGAGCACTCGGCTCAGGATTTGGGGTTCGCTGCCGTCTACGATGACGACCTCACGTACTTGGCCATGAATACATGCAATTGCTGCACGTACTTTGGGAATCATACCGCCATAGATTTCTCCGGTCTGGATCATGTCCTCAATCTCTTGTACAGATACGGATGGCAGTACTTTTTTCTCGCCGCCTACGTTCTTCATGATGCCTGGAACGTCGGTCACGACAATCATCCGACTTACGCCGAGATGAGACGCCACTGCACCGGCAGCTGTATCTGCATTTATGTTATAGCGTTGTCCAGTTGCATCTACGCCAACTGGTGCGATAACTGGCATGTATCCCATGTTCACGATGCCTTGGATAATCTCTGCGTTCACACCAGTGACATCGCCTACCCAACCGATCTCTGCGTGGTTTGTAACAGGTTTAGCCTGAATCAGACCACCGTCCACGCCAGACAAGCCTAGTGCACGACCGCCCACACGCTGAATCAGGCGCACGATCTGCTTGTTGATACTGCCTGCAAGCACCATCTCCACTACGTCCAGCACAGGTTCAGTCGTTTTGCGTAGGCCATTAACGAATTCGGTTTCGATACCAAGCTTCGCCAGGTTATCCGAGATCGCAGGACCTCCACCATGCACGATTACCGGTTGCGTGCCCTGAGACTGCAAATCACGCAGATCCGCAAAGAAAGACTCGGGCAATGCTGCCAGCGTGCTGCCTCCACATTTCATGACAAACATCTGTTTCTCTGTGCTCGCTTCCGTTGCGGTACTCTCGTTTGGCATTGTTGAATTCATGAGGGCAAGCTCCTATCATAGTAAAAATTATATTCAAAAAAATATAACACTTTTATACGGTCACAAAGCCTGGTAGGAGTCCATTCCGAATTCGGATTGTTCTTTCGATCGCTGTTGTCTCCAGGTATCTTGAATTATCCCTATATAGGGGAACACCCGGAGACAAAGGCGACCGCTCCGCTTCTGCAGAATCAATTCCGTCTTCTCCATTACTATCGCTATATGTCCAACACCAAACAACAAGTTTAAATTTCATTGATGATTTTTGAAACATCTCACGAAACAGCTTCACAATAGAAGACAGCTGTTTCGTAAAACCTTTACCCCAAAGGTTTATTACGTGCGGTATGCGGCGTTAATTCGGACGTAGTCATACGTCAGGTCACAGCCCCAGGCTGTTGCTGTTCCTTCGCCGTGGTGCAAATCCACCACGATGCGAACTGTATCAGTCTGCAAATAGGCCAATGCCGCTTCTTCGTCAAACACGACTGGGCGGGACTGCGCAAGTACCGAGATATCTCCCAAACGGATATCTACGGTATCCGGGTTCACCGGCTGTCCTGCACGCCCTACGGCTGCAATAATCCGTCCCCAGTTGGCGTCTGCGCCAAACATGGCGGATTTCACCAGACTGGAACCGATGACAGTTTTCGCGATTGCTTGCGCGGAATCATCACTTACCGCACCTGTAACTTCTACCTCAACCAGTTTGGTTGCTCCTTCGCCATCGCGAGCAATGGCTTTGGCCAGCACTTGGCATACATAGGTGAATCCAGCTGCAAAAGCGTCCCAATCCGGGTGCTCCATCGTCAGCTCTTCATTGCCTGCATATCCACTGGACATCGCTACCAGCATGTCGTTTGTACTTGTATCCCCATCGACTGTAATCATGTTGAATGTATGATTCGTTGCCTGGCGCAACAGGCGCTGCAACGCTTCTGCACCAATGACCGCGTCAGAGGTCATGAAAGCGAGCATTGTCGCCATATTCGGATGAATCATACCCGAGCCTTTGGCGGCTCCCGCAATCGTAACCGTCTTACCGTTAACTATAACGGAGACGCAAGCTTCCTTTTTTACCAAATCCGTTGTCAGAATCGCTTGTGAAAATTGCTCCGCCTCATTCGACTCCTTGCCCATATGCGCTGGAAGACCAGTAATGCCTGAATGTACAGCATCCATTTTGAGCAATTCACCAATGACACCTGTGGATGCCACAGCCACGTCTTCTTCTGCCACACCCAACTCACGCGCAGCCGCCGAACGCATCGCATAAGCATCTTCTTCCCCTTGTTGCCCTGTACATGCATTGGCATTACCACTGTTAACGATAACAGCCTGAAGGCGTCCGTTGCTCAAGCTTTCGCGCGTTACTTTGAGTGGTGCCGCCTGAAACACGTTCGTCGTGTATACAGCAGCAGCTGTAGCCGGTACATCACAGCGGATCGCTCCGATGTCATTACGAGATGTCTTTTTCAATCCGCAGTGAAGTCCACCAGCAGTGAATCCCCCAGGGGTTACAATTGTTCCGTTCTCAACCACGGTAAAAGTCTGTTGCTCCACATTCGTTCCCATATCATATCCCCCGTATGCGTTCAGCTATATGCTGATGATCCGCCTGCTTAACCTGATCCGTTCTCCCTAAGTGACTCCGAGAAAGCACTTTACACCGAATGTCCCAGTGCTCCTCCTGAATTCCAATCCCTTATGGATATACCGGTGTCATGTTCAGCCCGAGGTTCTCCTCCCATCCCATCATCAGGTTCATATTTTGAATCGCTTGCCCGGAAGCACCCTTCACCAGGTTATCGATGACCGAAATAATCGTTAAACGACCTGTGCGAGGATCCACCGCAAACCCGATATCACAATAGTTGGATCCATACACTTCCTTAGTAGAAGGCCAGATGCCCGGTTCACGTACACGTACGAAAGGTCGGTTCTCATAATATTTGCGGTACAAATCCACAATCTCCCGGTCGCTGTGTTCCCCAACGAGGTTTGCATACATCGTACTCATAATTCCACGTGTCATTGGCACCAGATGTGTTGTGAAAGTAACCGTAACAGGCGTTCCCGTTATATTGCCAAGCACTTGTTCGATCTCGGGAATATGTTGATGTTTATTCAGTTTATAGGCTTTGAAATTCTCATTCATCTCTGCATAATGATTTGTCAGACTTGTTCCGCGTCCTGCTCCAGATACGCCTGATTTAGCATCAATTATAATAGTAGAAGGATCAATCCAGCCTGCCTCTACTGCAGGGATCAGTCCAAGAAGTGTAGCCGTTGGATAACAGCCTGGGTTGGATATAAAATTCTTTCCCTTCACTTCTTCGCCATACACCTCAGCCATGCCGTATACCGCTTGTTCCAGCAAATCAGCTGAAGGCGCCGGATGTTTGTACCACTCTTCGTACACCGTTCCATCCTTAAGTCTGAAATCGCCAGACAGGTCAATCACCTTAAGTCCTGCTGCCAGCAGGCTTGGTACGAGCTTTGCACTTACGCCGGACGGGGTCGCTGTGAATACCAGATCCGCACGACTCGCAATTTCAGCCGGATCTACACCGTCGAGTGGCCTGTGAATCACGCCCGTCAAATGCGGAAATCCATCTGCGATGGACTCACCACTGCTCGATGATGAGATCACCGATGTGATTTCAACCAGCGGATGGTTCTGGAAAAAACGAATCAGCTCCACCCCGCCGTAGCCGGTGGAACCGACGATTGCTACTTTTAATTTGTTATTCACTCTCGCTCCCCCAATCTCGATGTATGCGCTACTTGTGCTATGTCCTTGCCTGAAGGATACTTGAACACAGCAATTCCGTCGCTTATATGCATATTTGTGTATTATTATACGACTCTGGTTATATAAATACAACACTCTATCATCAATTTCACATGGATTTACATCCAATCCGAACATATCTTTTTTAACATCCGGGACGAATAGGTATACATCTGTTAAAATACGTATTAGTAGGAAACATTACAATCAGGGTCTCATTCATAACTAACCTGCTAATCAAGGACATATGAATAGATTCATGATGGTCATAATGAGACGTGGGGGACTATAGTGCATATCGAATCCATTTTACTTATTGTACTCCTTGGCCTGAATATTATTTTTGCGGCAGCAGTCGTTTTCTTCGAACGGAAGGATGCCAGCGCTTCATGGGCTTGGCTGCTCGTCTTGAACTTTATTCCGGTGTTTGGGTTTGTACTTTATCTTTTAACCGGTCAGAACCTGACCCGATACCGGCTTTTCCAGTGGAAAGAACGTAAGAAGCTCGGGCTAGAGGAACGTATTGAAGCCCAGCTCACGCAGTTGCACGATAACCGCACCCCTTTCCGCAACCAAGCAACCGAGACTAGCCAGGACATGATCTATATGAACCTGAAGCAGAACGGTGCTCTGGTGACGGAAGATAATGCGGTCGAGATCATTACGGATGGAACAGATAAATTCCAGCGGCTCTTGGATGACATCGAAGCGGCCAAGGATCACGTGCACGTACAATACTACATTTATAGAGGCGACCGTCTGGGCAAAAGAATTCGGGATGCACTTATCCGCAAAGCGCGGGAAGGCATCAAAGTTCGTTTGCTGTATGACGCGCTCGGATCGCGGCGGGTATCCAAACGCTTTTTCAAAGAATTGCGCGAAGCAGGCGGTTTGGTTGAAGTCTTTTTCCCCTCCAAATTCAGTCTGATCAACTTGCGTATGAACTACCGGAACCACCGTAAGATTGTCATCATTGATGGTAACCTGGGGTACACAGGCGGGTTTAACGTTGGAGATGAGTATCTTGGCTTGAACTCGAAATTCGGTTACTGGCGTGACACACATCTGCGTATTCAGGGGAATGCCGTTCATGCGTTGCAGACCCGGTTCCTCCTGGATTGGAATGAAGCGTCCAAACAACACGACACACCCTACGTTCCAGCGCATTTCCCTCATATTGAGGGCACAGGAAAGATTGCCATGCAGATTGTCTCCAGTGGACCTGATGCAGAGACCGAGCATATCAAGAACAGTTACCTTAAGATGATTAACGGGGCCAAACATTCGATTCTGATTCAAACTCCTTATTTTATCCCGGATGCCAGTGTATTCGAAGCTATTCGTCTCGCGTGTCTGTCCGGCATTGATGTTCGCATCATGATTCCAAATAAACCCGACCATGCCTTTGTATATTGGGCTACGTTATCTTATATTGGTGAGTTGTTGAAGGTGGGCGCCAAAGTATTTATATATGATAATGGCTTCATTCATGCCAAAACACTTATCATTGACAGTTTGGTTGCATCCGTGGGAACCGCCAATATTGACTACCGCAGTTTCCGGTTAAACTTTGAGGTTAACGCCTTTATGTATGATGAAGCGATTGCGACAGCACTTGTACAAACCTTTGAGCACGACCTGCATGTATCGCGGGAAATGACGCTCGATGAATACCAAAAACGCAGTTTCATTATCCGCTTCAAAGAAGCCATTTCCCGTCTGCTATCTCCGATTTTGTAGCGGTCAATATTTATAGTAAAAAAACAGGCACATCCTCTCCCGTCATTTCGGAGAAAAGATGTACCTGTTTTTTTCTTGTCTTGAACTTCCAAACGTATGAGCATACGCGGCTCACTCATTAGTTTTCAACCCGTTCACACATGCTCTCCCCGCTTAAAACCTTCACCAAGCACTTCATGCGCGTTACTGATAATGACAAATGCTCCCGGGTCCACAGACCGGATCAACGCTTTAAGTCTTGGTACCTCATTTTGCCCAACCACGACCATCAGTACTGTTCGTTGATCATCGGTGTAACCGCCTTTGGCCTCCAGCTTCGTTAATCCGCGATCCAGGTCATCCAGAATCACTTTGCTAATCGCTTCGGTCTGGTTGGAGATAATATAAGCCACCTTGGAAAAGCCTAGGCCCATCTCAACGGCATCGATCACTTTACCAGTAACATACAACCCAATTAGTGCATAGAGAGACTGTTCCAATGACAATACAAAAGCAGCCATAATAATAACCGTAGCATCCATAATTACGACACACAATGAGTAACTCAGTCCACTGTATTTCTGTACGATTCTGGCAAGAATGCTCATGCCACCTGTTGATCCTCTACCTCGGTATACAATTCCAATCCCTAAACCAACACCAATCCCACCATACAGTGAACCAAGTAGCGGATTCGTTGTTGGGATGGCCCAATCCTTCGTGAGATAAACTAACAGTGGCAGGACAATACTGCCCAATACCGAGCGAACACCATACTGCTTGCCAATGAGCAGGAAACCCGCAATCAGCAGTGGAATGTTAATCGCCCATTGGGTATATGCCGGCTCCCAATTAAGCCATTCCTTGCCCAGAATTGATAACCCGGACACCCCACCCGAAGCGATTTGATTTGGTAATAAAAATAAATTAAAGGCCACTGCAATTAAAAACGAACCTACAATGATAGATACCGTATCCACGACGTTTCTCCATGGACCATTGAGTGGAATGAGGCTAGTTATCCTCTTTTTGCGATTATTGTGAAGTTGTGATCGTTGTTGCATGTTCTCGTGCTCTCCTTTTATGTGACTGATCAGTTGTTCGCTCATTTTTTCTATCCTATAAAATTATTCAAAAAAAAGCTCCCGTATACACCAGCATACGCCTACACGTATGGGTCCATACAGGAACTTATATTAATCGGTTTCTACTTTAATCTGGCTACGCAAATAACCATCGATGAATGCATCGAGGTCGCCGTCCATTACTGCCCCTGTATTTCCAGTCTCTACGCTTGTACGGTGATCCTTTACCATACTATAGGGATGGAACACATAGGAGCGAATCTGGCTACCCCATGAAATATCCGACTGATCTCCTCGGATTTCATCCAGCTGTTGTTTTTGCTCTTCAATTTTACGCTCATACAATTTCGAACGAAGCATCTTCATCGCCCGCTCACGGTTCTTGATCTGTGAACGTTCATTCTGACACGTTACAACTACACCTGTCGGAAGGTGGGTAATCCGCACGGCTGAGTCGGTGGTATTGATATGCTGTCCACCCGCGCCACTCGCACGGTAGGTATCAATCTTGAGATCCTCTGTTCGAATGTCCAATTCAATCGTATCATCAATCTCAGGAACCACATCACATGATACAAAGGACGTATGTCTACGGCCCGATGAGTCAAAAGGAGAGATCCGCACCAGTCGGTGTACACCCTTCTCGGCTTTCAGATAACCATAAGCATTGTGCCCCTTGATCGATAGCGTGACGCTCTTGATCCCCGCCTCATCTCCTGGCAGATAATCCAGCACCTCAACCTTGAAGCCACGCTTCTCGGACCAACGTGTGTACATCCGCAGTAACATTTGTCCCCAGTCCTGTGACTCGGTACCACCTGCGCCCGGATGAAGCTCTAGAATGGCATCCATCTTATCATACGGCTGGTTCAGGAGCAGCTGAAGTTCGAACTCTGCCACCTTGCTCACGATCGCTGTGACGCTTCTACCGATCTCTGCAGCGAGGTCTTCGTCGCCTTCCTCGTCAGCCAGTTCTACCATCATCACCGCATCATCGTAGTCCTGTTGGAGTTTGGTGTATTGATCCACAGATCCCTTCACCGCATTTAGCTCAGCGATTACGGATTGCGCCTTGTCACTATCATCCCAGAAATCCGGAGCAGACATCTTCACTTCGAAGTTGCCGATCATCTCTTGCTTCAGATCTAAGTCAAAGAGACCCCCTAAGGTTGGTTAGTTTCTTGCCTATTTCACGCAGGTCATGCTTCACATTTGGATCGATCATGTGCAATTCCTCTTTTCATTAAGATAAGCTCCCCGCATCCAGGGCATTCCTCCAGATCAAGTATCCGATGCGTTACCCTGGTGTTGAGACTACTGTTGTATCAGTATATCTCTTCCCCGTGATCATGGTCATATTATTATAACTATGCACCATTAATCGGTTTTGCATCCTTCACTTCATCCTATGGAATACCCGGCTGCAAGGAGCCATTCATGTCATTCGTGTATAAATGAACCCTTTAACTACTCTTGACCGTGGCAGTGTTTGAACTTCTTGCCACTACCGCATGGGCATGGATCGTTACGTCCGATTTGGTCAGAAACCTTCACTGGACGTTTCTCAGCAGGTTCACCACTTGTCGAGATCTGACTTTCCTCAACAACCGCTTGACGCTCCTGATTGCTCTCGATCTGTGCTCTCATCACATAAGTCGCTACTTCTTCTTGAATCGAAGCGATCATTTGATGGAACATCTCGAAGCCTTCGAACTGGTACTCACGCAGTGGATCTGTACCGCCGTAGGCACGAAGGTGGATACCTTGACGCAATTGATCCATTGCATCAATATGATCCATCCACTTGCTGTCTACTGCACGGAGCACAACCACTTTCTCGAACTCACGAACCATCTCTTCGCCAATTCGCTCTTCACGTGCATTGTACTTGTTCTGAACTTTCGTGAACAGGAACTCGATGATCTCTTCTGCTTCCTTACCCCACAGATCATCTTTAGTTATGGAACCATCGTCCAGCAATTTGCTGTTCATGTAATCAGCAACTTCCTGAAGCTCCCAGTTTTCCGGGATATCGTCACTACAATGTGCTTCAACGATACGTTCAATGGAAGGCTTGATCATATCCATAACGATTTGTTTGATATTTTCGGACTCCAGTACCTCGCGGCGCTGTTTATATATAATTTCACGTTGTTGGTTCATTACATCATCATATTGGAGAACGACTTTACGCACGTCAAAGTTGTTACCTTCAACACGCTTCTGCGCTGATTCTACTGCACGGGTAATCATCCGGCTCTCGATCGGTTGGTCTTCTTCAAAACCAAGACGCTCCATCATGTTCAATACATTGTCTGCACCGAAACGTCTCATCAATTCATCGCCCAGTGACAGGTAGAATTGTGTTGAACCCGGGTCACCTTGACGTCCCGCACGGCCACGTAGCTGATTATCAATCCGGCGTGATTCGTGACGCTCTGTACCGATGATATGAAGGCCGCCTACTTCAGCTACACCATCACCCAAGATAATATCTGTACCCCGTCCTGCCATGTTGGTTGCAATCGTTACTGCACCCGCTTGACCAGCTCCTGAGATGATCTCTGCTTCTTCCGCGTGGTACTTGGCGTTCAGTACCTGGTGTTTGACACCACGGCGTTTAAGCATGTCAGACAGGCGTTCAGAGTTCTCAATGGACACTGTACCTACCAGAATCGGTTGATTCTTACTGTGGCGTGCCACGATCTCTTCTACAACGGCATTGAACTTGCCATCGATGCTCTTATACACGACATCTGCCATGTCATCGCGTTTATTCGGACGGTTGGTTGGAATTTGCAGTACTTCGAGACCGTAGATTTTTTTGAACTCTTCTTCCTCGGTTTTCGCTGTACCCGTCATACCCGCAAGTTTACGGTACATCCGGAAATAGTTCTGGAAAGTAATCGTAGCAAGCGTCATGCTCTCATTTTGTACTTCAATGCCTTCTTTGGCTTCAATCGCTTGGTGCAATCCATCACTGTAACGACGTCCAGACATCAGACGACCTGTGAATTCATCAACGATCATGACTTCCTCATCACTGACCACATAATCCACGTCACGACGCATGATTGCATTAGCTTTCAAGCCCTGTACAATGTGATGGTTGAGAGTTACATTGGCATGATCATACAAGTTCTCGATACCAAATGCTTTCTCTGCTTTTGCCACGCCCGCCTCAGTCAACGCTACGGATTTCACCTTAATGTCTACCGTAAAGTCTTCTTCCGGCACCAAACGTTTCACAAAACGATCTGCTGCATAGTACATATCCGTCGACTTCTGAGCTTGTCCAGAGATAATGAGTGGCGTACGCGCCTCATCGACCAGGATGGAGTCTACTTCATCAATGATACAGAAGAACAATGGACGTTGTACCATTTGCTCTTTGTACAGCACCATGTTGTCACGCAGATAGTCAAAACCAAACTCGTTGTTCGTTCCGTACGTAATATCACATGCATATGCATGTTGTTTCAACGCATGGTCCATACCGCTGAGGTTAACCCCAACCGTCATGCCCATGAACTCATAGATTTGTCCCATTTCCTGGCTATCCCGTTGTGCCAAATAGTCATTGACTGTGACCACGTGTACACCTTTGGACATTAACGCGTTCAGATATACTGGAAGTGTTCCTACCAGCGTTTTACCTTCACCCGTTTTCATCTCGGAAATACGGCCTTCATGCAGAGCGATACCGCCCAGCATCTGTACATCGTAGTGACGTTTGCCCAGTACACGACGTGATGCCTCACGTACGGTTGCAAATGCCTCTGGAAGAAGCTCATCTGTTGTTTCTCCCTTTTCAATACGAGCACGGTATTCGTCCGTTTTACCTTTCAGTTGTTCATCAGACAACGCCTGAAATTGTGGTTCCAGTTTATTGATCACATCGACCGTCTTCATCAGACGTTTAACATCACGTTCATTCATGTCGCCGAAGATCTTTTTGACAAGTCCTAGCATGGTATACCCCTTTCGTGCAAAACAGAATAGACCCCCTGTTGCCGCCACGCGACACCATCGGATGGATGTTGCATCCACTTGCCCGGGGGTGACAAACAATATAAAAAGTAATATGGATGAATCAACTCCAGGCTTGCCAAGGGTTCCTCATGAAGCTGATTCGGTATTCAAACGGATTCGGTTATTAAAAAGTAGCCGAAGCCCGAGCCTTGCGAATCATGTTCATGGTGCTGTGCCTGTCATTGATTATGATTAGCGATCATTCGTTGACAATTCCTCATCAGGACAATGATTCTCTTTGCATAAATTGTAACAGTTTGTAAGGGCCGCCGCAACACGCCACGGCACACTTCTTTGAACTTATGAGACATATCAAATGGAGTTTAAGTGCAAAAAATCATAGTCGTTAGCGGAAGCATTCGATTGTCATGTTTCGTTTTGCAGGGTGGACAGCCCTGTCAACGAATTTTGATGGTAAATTTGGATGGAAATCTCAATATCCAGTTCTCGAATGTAGGTGTGCGAATA
Organism: Paenibacillus sp. FSL K6-1122; assembly: GCF_037977015.1. NCBI lineage: Bacteria > Bacillati > Bacillota > Bacilli > Caryophanales > Paenibacillaceae > Paenibacillus > Paenibacillus sp. FSL K6-1122. Next base: position 6,413,168 of record NZ_CP150272.1, read on the forward strand.
TTTTCGTAACCATCGGAATCTGGTGGTAAAGTTGTACCGATTGTGATTCTTCATACTATCTATTAGACGCAGCAGCATAGGGAATAGTTTCACCATTTTATTTCCAAAGGTCATTTCCCAGCTCCTCTACGCACAAAAGAGCCCCATCCCCTAAGGGATGGAAGCTCTTGATAAATCTAACCCAGGAAACTACAGTTCCTGTGTTCATTATTATTTAGATATTCATATTCATATTCATATGCAAGTACGTTAAGATTAACCTTGTTCGATCAATCCGTACTTACCATCGTTCCGTTTGTAAACAACGCTAACTTCTTCACTGTCAATGTTGGAGAATACGAAGAAATTGTGACCAACCATGTTCATTTGGAGGATGGCCTCTTCCACGTCCATTGGTTTCAACATAAAGCGTTTCGTCCGTACGACTTCAAAATCATCGTCATCCGTGTCCGTATCCAGTTCAGCTGTAGCTACAGTACCTGTTGGATCTTCAACGAAGAGTGTCTTCAGGCTACCTTCCTGGCGGAACTTACGGTTAATTTTTGTTTTGTGTTTGCGGATCTGACGTTCCAGCTTGTCCACCACGGAGTCAATGGATGCGTACATATCGTCGCTCTCATCCTCAGCGCGTAGCACAATGCCTTTCAAAGGGATCGTCACCTCTACCGTATGCAAACCTCTCGTCGTGCTCAATGTAACAGCACCGTCAGAGTTAAGGGGTGCATCGAAATACTTCTCGAGTCTACTCAACTTTTTGTCGACATAATCCTTCAAAGCATCAGTAACCTCGATTTGTTGACCTCGAATACTTAAATTCATAGGGCACTCCTCCTTTTTCCTTTGCCACTTCATTATAACACGAATGTAAGCGCCATGTAAAAACTCCCGGTGACCGAATAATGACATCTGTTCAAGCCACATCTGCCAACGTAGGCATAACGCCATATTTCGCGATATTTCATCATATTCAGCCATAATCGAATATTTACTTGGTATGAATTATTAGGCGCTTGATGATGTAATTAACCCATTTTGAGCTTGCTCAATCTAATATGTAAAATGAACTTCAATCTATCTCTTGAATCTATTAAATTCAATAGAATAATGTTCCTCGGATGATCCTCAAATCTCTAATCTATTGAAACAAAAAAAGACCCCGGAAAGTACCGGAGTCTGATGCTAGCGATAATTCAATTTGGTAACCATCTAACCATATATGTAGGTCGGATTGTCCGGATGATTATAATTTGATTACGTTAGCTGCTTGCGGTCCACGCGCGCCTTCGACGATGTCGAATTCTACGGATTGACCTTCTTCCAAAGTTTTGAATCCTTCGGATTGAATTGCGGAGAAATGTACGAATACGTCGCCGCCATCTTCAGTCTCAATGAAACCGTAACCTTTTTCTGCGTTGAACCATTTTACTTTACCTTGCATGCACTAACATTCCCTTCGTCATCAAATGAAGTGAAGCTTTCGGCCTTAACCTCTGCCCACAATTCAGATAATACCATCCAAAGTTATCCATTGTCAATTGGAAAAGTAAATGTTTTCTTGGAATTTTTTGTAGATTAATTGGGGTTTGTGTTGAAAGGTGGGATATCTTGAATATATCAGGTAAATGGAGGGTTGGTAAGTCTATTTTCAGCTATCAATTATTGATCATTAATAGATTTCGTTAACAAAACTCCTTAGCTACCAATTGCAAAAAGTAGGATTTGATGGTGAGGGATTAAATTGCATGTTAAAATTTAGAATATATTCATCAGCAACCATAATTCATTTAACAAGGGGATATCAAAGTAATGATTCACTTACTACTGCGGAAACAAACATGGGGGGCTATGATCCTACTATTTATTCTTTTTTCCGGGATATTCGTAATAGCCACATCCGATCAAGCAGATGCTCAGGAGAATAAAATATCTGCAGAAGAACTAAAAAAAATCTGTCGCTTATCCTTCACACTTCGCGATGCATACCAAACGCAATATACAGTCTATATTTTTGCTCAAGATGAAAAAAAATCAACTCTAAAGGAGGAAGATTTCTGGACCAATAACAAACCCGGTGACATTACATATACAGGCACTTATCGCGCAGCTTTGTTGAAGAAAGGAGACTCTTACGGTACAGTACAATCCGCGGACCTTGATCTTCATTCTATTACCTTACCTCAAACCTGGCATTACACCATTAAGAGCAAGGATACGGGTACACCCGATATGCTACTCATCACAGAGTGGGGATCGTCCAACTTCAATCTAGCTAAACCATTCATCATACGTTCAGGCATATTGCAACCCTTAAAATTCGTAGATAATAAAGGTAAAAAGTTAAATGATTTTGATTTCTACCCTGCTGGCAGAGATGACGGCATACGTATGTTATCTGGTTCCCGAGTGCAATTCAAGTTCTATAATAACACTGTATTTAAATATGAGATAGAAACCTTCAAACTCAATATTAGTAAATTGGAGTTGCGTTTAAGTGACACTCGCTATGTTAATTTTAATCAGCCTAACTGGCCTAATTCAGGAATCGGAGATCGTGCCTATCTTGAAAATCTGAAGACATCTGTCATGAAAGGAACTCTGCCGAATCAGCCCAATATCAAGCTGGGTATGACCCACAAATCTCTGCTTAATACATTAAAAAAAGCTAAATTCAGAGAGAACGGCGAATGGGGAGCATATTACGTTTATTCGCAATACGCGATCGGTTTTAATTCTTACTTACATGAACTGAATAATGATTCAAAAGTTAAAGTCTTCAACCTGTTCTCAGAGAAACGTATTCTCTATCCCGAAATGGTTAAGCTGTGGCTAGGTAAACCTCAGAAAGAATATTTAAATGAAGCAGAAGGCGGATATGACATGATCTATAAATATGGTTCCCGCACACTATCCTTTCATTATCTCGAAGAAGATGAACAAATTCATCTGATTTCCATCTACTAGTTAAGCCAGACCGGGCATCGTTGGATTACAAAACTTAATCAAACTTCACGAATTCGAAGTTGTAGGAAACTGATTGTAGATGCCGATATAGAGTCAGTGAAATCTAACGCTAATAACATGTAACTTTCTACAGCAATTAATAATAAAAGCTCATCGTAAAAATTTACGATGAGCTTTTATTATTTGAGTCAACTTTTCCAATATTCAAATCCAATTTGAAACGTCTTAAATTATTTATAATACACAACAGAGGGGAATGTCTCTATCCCCTTGGCATACCAATAGTTCAAGCTACTCGCGAAATCAATAACCTTTTTCTTATCCAAGTCATAAACCAAGAGGTCCGGATCACCAAGCATATCAATTTCATCAAGTCTGCGAGGAGTTGTTCTGCCTTGAACATCTTCAAATGTACTCCAGCTGGAAGTAGGTACCCCAGAAACAAAATTAGAACGGAATGAGGTAAATAAAGTTCCTTTATCTAGAGTTATGAAAACAGCATTATCAGACTGCGCATATTGAGATGTATACTTAAGTGGAATTGTGACACTTTTAATCCGTACATCATCAATATCATGATTTATGGACGAATGAGCTCCACCGCTTGTAAAGGTATATTCCCTTGCCCATGTGAGATGAGCATTGATATTACTCACAGCCGAGGTATTCCCAATCTTTTCACCATTTACAGTAATATCGCCATTAGGATACTCCATCACTGCCGAGATTAGGTTTTCAGAGTACGAAGTAAGCTTCGCCGTATTGGCAGGATTACTCGGATCAGGAACCACAGAAGGATTCGCCATATTGGCATGGATGCTGTACGAGTCCCCTACACTGCCTGTAGACGTAACTCGGAGGCCCCAGTCACCTGCAGCTAAATCCGTTGCAAATCTGATCTCGCCTGCCTTGCCCCAAAATGGTGTTGGAGTTGCAGTTCCTGTATTCCAATCAATTGAATACAAATCAACTCTGTAATTAGCATTAGCAGATCTCAACTGTGTCAGGATTGTGCGATCAGTTGGCACACTAAAAAACCAAAAATCTGCTGGGTCAACTGCAGTCAAACTGTCACTAAAACTTATTCGATCGCCCGTCACGTTAAAATTGGACAGAATAGAAATCTCAGGACGATCAACCTCAATCTTTTTACCTCTAGCAAACCCTTTAGTTGAAAAACTTCCCTCAGGAAGTTCTAGCTTGGAGACATTGTTAGGCAGTTCAAACTGGACAGGCTTCGGACTCCCTTCATTGGTTTCAGCAGATTCTGCCCCTGCTGTTCCACTCCATGATCCACTTATTAATGTGAAGCCTAGTAAACATTTAGAAACTACTAATAATACTTTTTTCATAATAATTCTCCTTTTATGTATTTTCATAACAATTATATATTCGACAAAATCAGATACATTCCCTTCTTTTTATTACAAATAAAAACAAATAAAATAAAACCTGTATACATCGCTTGACTAATTAAGCCAAGCAATGCATACAGGTTTAGTAAAATAATCATTTCTTTTTGTCCATTAAAAAACTATCTGGTGTATAACCTGACTCATAAGCATTTCGCTGTGTTTTGGCTTGTCCTCGTTTATGCAACCAGTCCTGAGCTTCTAATCGCAGAACATTCATACGTGCTACAATTTCGTTGTCGTTGCCCAAGAGCTGTTCGATCTCTATCTTCTCGGTTACACTTGCGGGCTGGAGAGAAAACTGCTCCACAAGTCCATTAACAATCACTTGGCGCTCTTCAACAAAAGCTTCGAGTTGCTCATACTCAGCTTCATATAACACGTCCATGATATTACTTGTCAGTTGCTGTAACTGAGTCAGATATGACGATTTATCCATGAGCACTTTCAGTAGTGACAGGTGGCGCTTCCTGACCTGCAGCAATCTTAGAAGCTTGTAACCACGTTTCACGAAGATCCGTTAAATATCCTACTGCTTCTTCAGCTTTGGTCACATCTTTGCGAATGTTTGCCTCCACAAGAAGATAATTCGTGTATTCATATAATGAATGCAGACTCTTGGAAATATCATAAGAACGGTCCAAGGTGCTCATCAATTCACTAATGATGGTCTGAGCTTTCCCCAAATTCAGACTTGTCTTCTCATTATCCTTCTGGGTCAACCCATCAATAGCTGTCTTAACAAAACGAATTGCTCCATCATACAACATAATGACCAATTGCGCCGGATTTGAAGTCTGAACTGAGGATTGACGGTATTTATCATAAGGAGATGTAATCAAAAGTCTCACCCTTTATATTAAGATTGTCCTAAACTGGAAAAGAGACTGGACGACTGTGTTTGCATCTTGTTCATTGCCGCTTCCATCGCAGCAAATTGTTTATAGTATCTATCTTCTGTTCGTTGCAAGTTGGTTTGCATCATCAGAATTCGATTATTATAATCCTTCATTTTACGCCCCATGATGTTTTCATCACGGAATGCGCTGGTTACATCGGTTGTATATCTGTTGGTACCGGCACGTTGGTAGACTTTCTCAATCGCATTGGAGACCTTATCTGCCAATTTGTCGAACAAGCCTTCTTTAGGAGCGTTGGTTGGACCCTGGAATAGATCCAATGCAAGCTGTGGATTAGCACTAATCATCCCTTTAAGCTTTGTCTCATCCAATATAACTAACTTACCATTCTCTGAATAGTTACCCGTTGTAATACCCAAAGCACTTAATGGACCGAGTTTATCCGTGATCACTTGACGCATTTCGGACAATACTGTTTTAATGATATCGTCATTTTTTAGCAAACCACTTTTTGCCTTTTCGGTCCAAGTGTTGATCTCAGTTTCCTTCAATTCTTTCTTCTGTTCATCTGTCAGAGGTTTAAAGTCACGATATTTCGTCTCTTCAACCTTTGAATTCAGAGATTTAATAAGGCTGTTGTAATCTTCAATAAAGCTCTTGATGGATTCCAGCGCTTTATCTGGGTCACTTTGATTCTTGATAATGGTCGGAGTATCCACTCCATTCTTCGTCGTTACATCCATTAAGGTAATCTGTATACCATTAAGAGTGAATGTATTGCTCTTGATGTCTTTTAGAGGTTCATTGTTCACACTTACTATCGCATCTTGGCCTGCTGTAGACGTAAGTTGACCCGCAACATCCCCATAAGAGTTGATCCCTTTAAACAAATTCATAAATTCATAGGAGCCACCGCTCATCTTCAGTTGCTCACCGGACTGAGCAGCGATGGTTAATTTCCCGTCAGCAAAACTCGCGGTAGCTTTCGCATCACCGGAATTTATTTTGTCTACTACATCGGAAATTTTATCACTTTCATTGAAACTAAAAGTCTTTCCGTTCAAAACAAAACTATACGTTTTTGCAGGTGCACCTGGCTCTGGATCTTTACCACCACTCAGTTTGTATAGGTCAGCCAGTGTTTTATCACCGGTAACCCCTGAGCCTGCTCCATTGGTTTCGATTACCGTTTTTTTCGAGAAGAGGGCCAACACCGAGTTACCACCAGTAGGTGTTTCCACAGTCACCTTACTATCCAGCCCTCCTGTTTTGGAGGATATTGACAATTTACCTGTTATTTCATCATAAGTTGCAACTGCATTTGCCTGAGCATTGGAGTTAATGGTCGACACCAGTGTAGAGATTGAAGTCAACCCATTAAATAAAGATTTCCCGTCTTTATCAGTGAAACTTACACCATTAATTTTAATATCAAAACCTTTTTGGAGATAATTCGCCATATCTGCTGAACCCATCTTGGATAAGTCTACACCTTCCAAAGCAGCTAATGACGTAGAACTGCTTACTCCTTGTCCAAGACCAGACGTGGACTCCGTTGCACTTTTAGCCAGTTGAGTGACGCTTACCTTCATTTCAACTCCACTAGCGGTTGCTGACGCTTCAGCTTTGACCGCATCAGTGTTTCCCGTGACTGTTGCTTTGTTAGCGTTCAACGCAGTGGAATTCCCATATTTTGTAATTAACTTATTCGTTCCGAAATCATATAGTTTACTACTCAATTCACGATAGCTCTCCCGCTGCCATTGTAACAGTTGCTTTTCCTGATTGAGTTTGTCCAAAGGGACTCGCTTCGTTGCCATCATGCTTTTGACCATACTCTCAATATCCATGCCAGAAAATCCATTAACACGTGTAACCATTTCGCCACCTCCGTAATCTATATTTTCTCGTCAATCAAGATGCCGGCAATTTCCATCATCTTAGCAACTAAATCCAACGTTTTTTCTGGTGGAATCTCACGGAGCAATTCCCCTGTTTCTTTATTTAACACTTTGACCATAATATCATGTGTCTTCTCATGAATACTGATATCTAGTGTTGTTTCCGGACCTTGCAAGGCTTTCACCGCTCTATCAATGTTACGGATCAGCAGTTCTTCCCCTACAGATAAGTGCACACCCTGTCTTTCTTTAGCATAAGCTTCCTTCGCTGTCCTGATGTTTGCTGTGTCGGTTATTGCTTGAGAAGCGTCAACTGGGTGCTGCACCTCAGTCGCAGGTTTTGTTACAGATGAGGCAGCAGATAAGGAAAATTGAATATTCACCCTTGAATGACCTCCAACTTTTTCGCATTTATAATATATATCGGCGTATACGCGCCCCAGCTTTAGGTAATATGTAAAATCTAATAAAAAAACCTTGGATCAAAGATCCAAGGTTTAGTGTAGAGCTTGTTAAAATTAACGAAGCAATTGCAGAACGCCTTGCGGCTGTTGGTTCGCTTGCGCCAACATAGCTTGAGCTGCTTGAGCCAAGATGTTGTTTTTCGTTTGTTGCATCATTTCTTTCGCCATATCAACGTCACGGATACGGGATTCAGCAGCTGTCAGGTTCTCAGAAGCTGTTCCCAAGTTGTTGATTGTGTGCTCCAGACGGTTTTGTGTAGCACCCAGTTTAGAACGTTCGCTGGATACAGATGCAGTTGCTTTATCCAGAACTGCGATTGCTGCAGCTGCGCCTTCTTTAGTGGAGATGTTCAAAGCCGCTTCGCCTTTAACATCGTTTGTTCCATCTGTTACAGTGTTGTCTTTAGTGAAGCCAGCATCGCCAGCTTTACCAGTGATACCCAGAGCTTTGGAACGCATGTCATTAATGGACAAACTCATGGATTGACCAGTGTTAGCACCGATTTGGAAGGAAGTTTCAAAAGCTTTTTGAACTCCACCATCTTTGTACTCAATATTGTTACCTTCAACCCCACCCTTAGTAGCTGTGATCACTAAGTTATTGGCATTGTTAGTAAGTGTAACACCTTCAATTTTACTACCAACAGCATCTGCAATTGCCTTCGTCAAAGCATCAGCTTTATTAGTGTAAGTGGCATTTTCCAATGCTGTATCAATAGCTACACCAATTCCTGAGCCTTTGTATGCACCTTCACTAGCCTTATAAAACTCAACTTGTTGATTACCAATTGTAAACCCAGTTCCTACTAACTTCTGAAGGTTAGCATTAGTTGTAGCTGCATCTGTATTCTCTAATGAGCTAAAGTCAAGAGATTTAGATGCACTAACTGAAGTTGTTGTACCAACAGCTGCTGTTCCAGTTGTACCAAATGCTATTGTTCCTGTTTTTGCAGCTGCAGCTATATTTCCATCTGCACCATCAAATTTGCCGCCAGTTACTGCGGTAATAACTACGTCAGCACCTGCACCCGATACTGTATATTGACCTTTAAGTTGGTCATTCTCATTAATCATTGATGTCAAAGCTTCACGTAAAGATGCACCATTTGCAGCCGCATCAGCTGTAGCAGCACGAGCTACTTTTGCAGAATTAGAAGTAACATCATAGGCCTTGCCATCATTTGCAGCAGCACCGTTACTGCCAGTCGTTGTGAAGCCAACAGTTAAATCTTGGCCGTTCAAAGTGAACTTCAACGTATCCCCGTCAGCTGCAGCAGTACCAATAGTTGTAGTTTGTGCAACTGCAACTTTATTGGTTGCTCCACTTGCTAGTTTTCCATCAGCAAAAACTTTAGCTCCATCGAGGTTTGCTTTTCCGTCACCTTGCAACAATTTTTGAGTATTGAACTCAGTTGTGTTACCGATACGGTTGATTTCGGAAGTCAGAGCGTTCATTTCGTCTTGCAATGCTTGACGGTCGGAATCAGTGTTCGTTCCGTTAGCAGATTGGTTAGCAATCTCGCGTTGACGTTGCAGGATGGAGTGAGTTTCGTTCAAAGCACCCTCAGCTGTTTGGATCAAAGAGATACCATCTTGAGCGTTACGGGAAGCTTGGTCCAAACCACGGATTTGACCGCGCATTTTTTCGGAAATTGCCAAACCAGCAGCATCGTCACCAGCACGGTTGATGCGAAGACCGGAAGACAATTTTTCGATGTTTTTATTAGTGTTACCTGTGTTAATAGACAATTGGCGGTGAGTGTTCAACGCCGGTACGTTATGGTTGATAATCATTAGAGTATTTCCTCCCTGAAAATAAATTAGTTCCACATCCATGTGGTAAACGCCGCGACATTAAGGTCGGCCGCCCTGCCGAAGCAGCGTCTAAATTATATATCGACGGAAGGTGAGCAACTGTTTATAGCAAATTGGAATATTTTTAATCTTTTTTATTTTCTGTTTTTCTTAAACGCTCCATAAACGCTTCAATATTGGCTGCGAGAGGGGTAGCAGACTCCCTATTCGCTTCCTGAATGGATGCGTAGATCTCCTGCCGAAAGATATCAATATGCTTAGGAGCAGAAATACCGATTCGTACGGTATCCCCTTCTACAGCAAGCACAGTGACTTCAATATGATCTTGAATCACAATCGATTCGCCTTTTTTTCGTGAGAGTACCAGCATGTTAGACTCCACCCTTCACTGAGTTTGCTTCATCTTCGGCCCAGATGAGATGACGTGTCTCATAACTGGAATGATGGAGTACAACTTGTTTCCCTAGACGTTTTGCTGGATTAAGTACAACTGGAGCCAACAAGTTCATGGTAGATTTATTTGTGTCCGAATAAGTAGTCACCATAGAGAAAACAGATACCTGTTCTTCAATTCCTAATTCTTCCTTATCTACTTCACCCAATTCAAAACTATAATCAGGTACAAACATAAATGGACTAACCAGCAAGAAAGATATGCCTGGTTCACGCACAGACTGTAAATAACTGAACGGGGTATCTTCCCATGGAATTAACGCGTACTCCGTCTCTTCTTCAAATCCGGGTAACCCTTTAGGAAATTGATACAGATCTTCCTCTTTGACCTCTAGTTCTCCCCACATGCTTGTATGAATATGAATGGTAAACGCCTCCTTGGCGAAGAATTTATACAAAAAGAGCCATAGATGGCTGCATATCGAGACCGTCTATAGCTCTACATTATAACTTACAACCCGATATCTATGTCAGGTGGAGTATATTGAACTGACGCATACTGTTTCACATAAATATCAAGCTTGCCCCGTTGATATTCAATCTCGGGTTTGTTAACAATAACGTTCATTTCAGAAACGGCGGGTTGAAAGTTAATATCCGGTGGTCTTGTATCAACACGTGTCTCAACATTATCAAATGAAGCCGGAGTGCGCGTTTCAGGGAATGGCTGTGATTTCCAGTCCATGCCCACTATATTGGCAATTGTATTACCTGACTTATGGATCGCTGCCAATTGATTCCCCTGTTGAACGCGTTCAGCCATGTTTTGAAGAAATTGTTGCTGTATTCCAGAATATATTCGTGCGTTCATATCGATCATATTCCCGCCATTGTAAGCAGAGAAAGCCTTACTTTGATCTACACGAAGAATGATAGGATGACTCTCTACCGTTAGCTTGGCAGGTCTGGTGTTTAGCTGCACTTCTGCCTTAGGCTGACGAATAGAGTACTGACCAGGGTCAGCATCCATATTGAGAATGGATGGCGTTGTTCGAATCTGGACAACCGGAAGAGTCTTCACGGGTTAAGCCCTCCTTTTATCTCAGGAAGTCTACCAGAGAGGGAGAGATAATTTTAGCACCCGCAGATAAGGAAGCATTGTAGATATTTTCCTGTATTTTGGATTGCATCGCCAATTCAGCATAATCTGCATCCTCGACTTTGGCTTGCAGATCTGTCAGATTGATATTAAGGTCATCGAGACGCCCCATCATCAGATCAACACGGTTGGTTTTTGCCCCTAGCTCCGAACGAATTGCTAGCATCTTGTTCATTCGGGCATCTATATTATCCAGTTGTTTGGATAACGCCTCGGTATCCCCTTCTGTTAGAGCCTTCATAATGTTATTAACCGTTACGAATAGATTATCCTCTTCCGTTCCAGTACCAAATACCTCATTGCCATTCACATTGATGGGTAACTGTACACTCTCACCAACAATAAAGTTAATTTTACCCTTGTCCGTTACAATAGATGCAGCATTCGAAGTATCAAAGGACCCATCTGGATTGGTAGGAAACTCATAAGGTTTTACGTCATAGGTTTCACCGTTGAAGATATACTTGCCGTTCAGTTTACTATTAGATACATCAATTAGTTGTTCATTCAACTGTTTTACTTCCTCGTTAATGCTGTCTAGTGCAGATTGAGGATTAGTGCCTGTCGATCCCTGAACTACCAGTTCACGTAGGCGTTGAACAACGTTCCCAGCTTGATTCATAACGGTATCATTGAATTCCAACCAAGAAATAGCACTGTCTACGTTTTTCTGATACTGCTCATTGGAGGATAGCTCTGCACGATAACGAAGGGAGTACGTTATTCCTACCGGATCATCTGAAGGTTTGTTAATCTTCCGACCTGTAGCTAATTGGGTCTGGGTGTTATTCATCTGTTGTGCGTTCCGGTTCAGGTTCAATAGTAGCTGTGAACTGAGCATATTATTTGTTATTCTCATGGTCTGTTATGTCACTCCCTTCTATTATCTGCCTACTGTCCCAGTAGAGTTAATTAATTTATCAAGTAATTCATCATAAGTGGTCATAAATCGAGCGGATGCGTTATAGGCATGCTGAAACTTGATCATATTGGACATCTCTTCATCCAATGATACTCCGCTCACGGATTGGCGACGTGTCTCCACCTGCTCCACCAGAAATTCCGAGTTGGATGTCTGACGTGCGGCTTCCTGAGATTGCACCCCTAGCTGTCCAACAATGGCACTAAACTGTGCGCCAATAGCTGCATTACGCATGCCGTCAGCAGACTTCATTGGTGTATCTTTCAGATTGGCGAGCAAAATGGCAAGTGTATTATTACCTTTGATTACAGTCTCTGTGCCGGACGCATCTGTAGTACGCAAAGAAGTAGCAATTTTATTCGGATCAGCCAAAATTTCTGCGTTCAATGAGATATTGCCAGCTGTAATTGCTGTTCCACCATCTGTTGCTGTGAAGAAAGGTAGACCTGGGGTGGTTGTACCATCCATCGTATACCCCAGCTGATGCAGACCATTGAGTCCCTTTACGGTTACCTTCGTGTCTGTTGCTAACGCCCCCCCTGCAAGTCCTAAGGCATTCGTAGCAGGGATAACCGATCCTGCTGGAAGTATGATTTCAATATCACCATTTGCAAGCGTGTTAGCAAGTTCATCCATCTGCTTCTTATAATCACTTACCAACGTGTCTCTCGACTTAATCATGCCATGAACCTCACCATTAGTGAGTGTTCCCGCTGTATATGCTGTATTCAGAAAAGCAGGATCGACCGCCACTTGTACAGCCCCGCCTGTAACGAGTGCCTGTCCATTCATCTGAACCTGGTATCCTTGCGGAGAATCTGTAACGGTAACGTTCATTATTTTGGACAGCTTGTCCGTCATCAGATCACGTTGGTCGCGCAAATCGTTGGCATTGTCGCCAAGAGACTCGACTTTTACAATGGCACTATTGAGATTCGCAATGTTACCCAGGTAACCCTGGATCTCATTGCTTTTCACAGCGATGTTACTATCCAAATCCTGACTAAGCGCATCCAATTGGCGGCTAATCTGATTCATCGCATCCGTAAGAGCCAGTGTTGTTTCCTTGACAATACGACGTGCTGTAACGTCCTCAGGGTTTTTACTCAGATCGGACCATGATTTGTAGAAGTTATCCATAACCGTCCGAAATCCGGTGTTGGAAGGCTCGTTCACAATAGCTTCAAGTTTCTCAAGCGTGTCTCGTTGAATGGACCAACTCCCGAAGTTGGTGTTTTCATTACGATATTGGTCATCCAGAAATTTCTCGCGCACACGGGTAATAGAGTCGAACTCTACCCCTGTACCGAGCTGTCCTGGTGTAGTGCTGTGCAGAAATGCAAACGGCTCCATTGGAATGGATGCCTGCATGTTTACCTTTTGGCGTGAGTACCCTTCCGTGTTGGCATTGGCTACGTTATGACCTGTTGTGCTAAGAGCTGTCGTCTGTGTGAACAAACTGCGTTTAGCCGTTTCGATTGAATGAAATGTAGATGTCACTCTGGTTTCCCCCTAATTTAATCAGGCACGCGTGTCAAACAGACCGATTCGCCCTGGATTACCGTTCTTATCAGCAGGATGCTGATATGTGGCATCCTGTTCTGGCCGAGAAGCAAAGATGTCCATTGATAGATCAATAAACATCAACGATTGCTCGATCAGCTTTTGATTCAGTTGATTGATTTCTTTTAATTCATGCAGTGTTCCCGCCAGCTTCTTCTGGACTTCAAGCAATCGCAGTTTGTCAGCCGGATCAAAAATCAGCTTCGAGATCTCCGTAATGTTCAGGTTCAGCATGGACTTGATACCACGCTCCTGAAGCAATTCGTGAACTGCGCTCTGCCGTTCAATCTCCAATGGCTCCTGTTGTTTCATGAAACGGGATTCTTTGTTCAGAACGGCAATGAGTTCATCCACATCGTTTTTGACAATGACCTGTCTCTTGACCTCGCTGAGTGCCAGCATATCGCGGTGATTTTGTTCCATTTGCTGCAAAACTGCAATTAATCTGTCCAGTGCTGCCATTACGTGATCACCTATTCCTTATCAAAAGACTTAAAATACGGCAGCAGCTTGTCAGCAAGCTTGCTACTATCTACCTGATACGTTCCCGAACTCACCTGTTCCTTCAGTTCCTGTATCCGTTGTATGCGTCCTGCATCCTGTGTACGACTTTGTTCTTCAAGCATCTTCATCGCCTCCGGAGAAATGGATACTTCGTCCTTACGGCGGCTCTTCTTGGCATCAGCCTGCTGATTGGATTCAACGTTCCTTTGATATGAATTGATGGCGCCAATTCTACTCGGTTCATTGATTTTCATTTAACTTGCACTTCCTTCCAAATAGGGTTTTTAACGACGATATACGTTTTTCTTACTTTATCTTTATGTTATCAAAATGATTAGGAAAATAAAAAAAACCGATAATCTTTAATAAGTTTATCGGTACGTTTCAAAACATTTGTTATAGCAAGATCTGTATTTAAGACCTCGTTCCTATGAATCGCGTAGTTTGTCGACAGCATTGTAGGTTCGTCCGCCTACATTGTTGTTATCCTTCTGACCTACATCGCGAGCTGCACTAGCCAAGTCTTTCGTCAAACGATTACGACAAGAGTCACACATATGACCTTCACGAATCAATGTTCCGCATACTTCACAAGGATACATCATATTCGGGGCATTTTCGATGGAAATCCGTCCCTCACGGATGAACTTGGTAATGGTTTTGATCGAAACTTCTGTTGCATCAGATAGTTCCTGTATATTAGTGCCTTTATTTTCGCGCAAATAATCTACACAGATCTGATATTCCTGTTCCATTTCCTTAATACAGTTCGAGCATACATCTCGAAAATTCAACGCATATAATTTACCACAGCGAGGACAATTACCTAGATTCATCGCTAAAACGCCCCTCTCAAACTTCCATTTCCGAATAGATAATAACTATAGATTACCTTATTTTCTCTGATGAAGCCATAGTCTATTTGCAAAACAAAAAAGGGGGACAGGATGCACATATATGCAAACCCATTCCCCCTTATACATTACTAATTCAATGTTCTAATACTTAGTACAGAAGACCATATGCTTGTGTTCTGATCATTGAATGCCCGAATGCGATATTTATGCAAACTGGACGGTAACAGGTCAGAATGAATAAACGTTGTATCACTGACAATCGCCACAATTTGCCCATCGGCTTCAATTTCGTAAGACGAAGCTCCCCCAACCGAGTCCCAAGTCAGAAAAACGTTTGTTCTGTCCGAAGTTCCCTTCAGCACAGGTGTAGTTAATTGAGTCATTCCCGTTATGATCTCACTCCAAGCTCCCGCACCAGAAGCATTTTTGGCACGAATCCGGAAAGTATGCTCCGTATTTGGTGCAAGTCCGCTCTTCGTATAAGCTACTCCACTCACGGCAACCACCGTACCATCAATCTCCAGATCATACCCGGTAGCTCCAGTTACAGCACTCCATCTCAGCGCAATAGCCACTGTGGTTGCTGAGTTAATACTCAAGCCTGAGACACTTGCAGGTAACGTAGTTTGGGACAATATTGCTGTCCATGCACTCACATTAGTGTCGGTCAGGGCACGAATACGATATTTATGAATGGTTCCACCAAGTACTCCATTATGGACATACAAGAGATCACTTACAGTAGCAACCACTATGCCATCTGCCTCAATCTCATATTTTGTTGCACCAACAACTTCATTCCATGTCAGCGTAACTGAAGTTTCTTCAGGTACAGCTTTCAGCGTTGTTGGTACATTTAATTGGGTCGAGGCGGTTACAATCTCACTCCAGCTACCAATGCCAGCAGCATTTTTGGCACGAATGCGGAAGGTATGCTCTGTATTGGCTAGAAGTGCTGTTTTGGTATAGGCCAAAGCGGTTACTGCGACTATTTTACCGTCAATTTCCAGATCATATCCTGTTGCTCCCGTAACTGCATTCCACTTCATAGCAATGGCTACTGTTGTTGCAGAATTCATACTCAATCCGGTCACACTGCCCGGGAAAGTGTTTTGAGTCAAGACCGTAGACCAAGCGCTACTGTTCTTATCCGTTAATGCACGCACACGATAGGTGTGCGATGTTCCTGCAAGCAAATTACTATGAACATATGAGGGATCGGTTACTGTAGAAACAATTGTTCCATCTGCCTCAATTTCATATTTGGTTGCATCTTTAATATCAAGCCAATTCAAAGTAATAGCTGTTTCCTCTGATGTTGCTTTCAGAGCAGGTGTGTTTAACTGGGTTGTAACATCTGTTACATCTCCCCAAGCTCCAGCCCCAGCAGTATTTTTGGAACGAATACGGAATGTATGATCCGTATTGGCGATAAGTCCCGTTTTGGTGTAAACCACTCCACTAACAGGTACCACCGTGCCATCAATTTCAAGGTCATATCCCGTCGCTCCTGAGACTGCGTTCCACTTCAGAGCAACAGCTGTGTTCGTTACACTTGTTACCGTTAGCCCGGTCACAGAACCAGGCAACGTATTTTGTGTCAAGACCGCAGTCCAAGCTCCAACATTGGTTTCGGTCAGAGCGCGTACGCGGTATTTATGTGCTGTTCCAGCTATCAGATTATTGTGAGTATAAGTAGGCACCTTAACAGTACCCGCTAAGACTCCGTCCGCTTCAATCTCATATTTGGTTGCATCTTTAACTTCAGGCCATGTCAAGGTGAGCGCTTGTTCCTCAGAAGAAGCCTTCAGCACAGGTGTGCTAAGTAAAGTTGTGCCCTCTACAATCTCACTCCATATACTTGCACCTGCTGTATTTTTAGAACGAATACGGAACGTGTGATCCGTATTTGTCACAAGCCCACTCTTCGTATAAGCTACTCCCGTTACCGGTACAACTGTACCATCGATCTCCAAATCATATCCTGTTGCTCCCGTTACTGCCGTCCATTTCAATGCAATGGCTACGTTCGTAGCCGAGCTAATACTTAAACCAGTAACTGAAGCAGGTATCGTACTTTGCGTCACCACTGCAGTCCAGGCACCTGTATTAGAGTCCGTCAGTGCACGTACACGATATTTATGCGCCGTTCCTGGAAGCAAACTAGTGTGCACATATTTCGGTTCGCTAATTGTACCAGTAACGACTCCATCTGCTTCAATCTCATACTTGGTTGCATCTGTTACATCTGCCCATGTCAATGTAATCGCAGTGTCTTCCGAGGAAGCTTTTAGAACAGGGGTATTTAATAATGTTGTACCACTTACCTCATCACTCCATGCTCCGGCACCTGCCGCATTTTTGGAGCGAACGCGAAACGTATGATCCGTATTAGCCGCAAGTCCGGTCTTGTTGTAGCTTAATCCAGTAGCAGCTACAACTGTGCCATCAATTTCAAGTTCATAACCTGTTGCTCCGGTTACAGCATTCCATTTCAAAGCCATTGTTGTGTTCGTTACAGAGGTAATGCCCAATCCAGTAACTGAACCTGGTAGTGTATTTTGATTTAAGACAGCAGTCCAAGCCCCGTTGTTTGTATCTGCCAGTGCTCGTACACGATACTTATGCGCTGTTCCTGGCTGAAGACTTGAATGCACATATTTCGGCTCATTAACTGTTGCAACAATTGAGCCATCTGCTTCAATCTCATACTTGATCGCATCTGATACATCTGCCCATGTTACTGTAATAGCAGTCTCTTCCGAGGAAGCTTTTAAAACAGGGGTATTCAACAATGTCGTACCATTAATGACATCACTCCATGCTCCGGCACCTGCCGTATTTTTGGAGCGGACCCGGAACGTATGATTCGTATTGGCTGCAAGACCTGTCTTGTTGTATGTTAATCCACTTACAGCTACTACCGTGCCATCAATCTCCAAGTCATAACCCGTTGCTCCAGTTACGGCATTCCACTTAAGCGCGATAGCGACATTGGTTGCAGAGGTTACACTCAACCCTGTGACTGAACCCGGTAAAGTATTCTGAGTGAGAAGTGCAGTCCAAGGGCTAACGTTCATCTCCGTCAGGGCTCTTACACGATACTTATGCGTTGTTCCTGGAGCCAAACTCTCGTGTGTATAGACTGGCGCCGTAACCGTAGTTACAACAATACCATCTGCCTCTACTTCATATTTGGTTGCATCAGTAACATCTTCCCAAGTTAGTGTAATTACATCTTCTTGGGAAGATGCTTTCAGAACAGGCGTATTGAGTTGAGTCCTGCCACTTACCACGTCGCTCCACACACCCACACCTGCCGTATTCTTGGAACGGATACGGAACGTATGGTCCGTATTCGCTGCAAGACCACTCTTCGTATATGTTAAACCAGTAACTGGAACTACCACTCCATCAATCTCCAAGTCATATCCAGTGCTACCGGTGACTGCACTCCATTTCAAGGCAATTGTGGTGTTTGTTGTGGATGTTATACTGAGACCTGATACCGCTGCAGGCAATGTACTCTGCGTCAGGATTGCTGTCCATGCACTTGTGTTGGTATCCGTCAACGCACGAATACGATACTTGTGCGCTGTTCCTGGCAGCAATGCTGTATGGCTATAACTAGGTTCTTCTACTGTTGACACTACTGCTCCATCAGCCTCAATTTCATATTTCGTTGCGTCTGCTACATCAGCCCATGTAAGATTGATTGCAGTTTCTTCTGATGTTGCTTTCAAGACAGGTGTGTTCAACTGCGTTATTCCACTGATCAGATCACTCCATGCCCCTGCACCAGCGGCATTCTTTGAGCGAATACGGAAGGTATGATCTGTATTTGCTGCGAGACCATTCTTCGTGTAGGTTACTCCTGTTACAGGGACAACTGTTCCATCGATATCGAGATCATAACCTGTGGCTCCGGTTACTGCTGTCCATTTCACAGTTACAGCTGCATTGGTCGCTGCACTGACCACCAATCCATTAACGGAATCAGGCAACGTATTCTGTGATTTCACTGCCGACCATGCGCTAATGTTATTGTCACTTATAGCTCGTACACGATACTTATGTGCCGTTCCAGGTTTGAGCCCTGTGTGCGTATAGATTGAATCTGATATATCTCCAACGACAACGCCATCCGCCTCAACTTCATATGACGTTGCACCATCAACTGGTGACCAGATGAGAACAACTTCTTCTTGTGAAGGGTTGGACTGAATAACGGGTGTACTCATCTGGGTGATTCCTGTAGTTACATCACTCCAGCTTCCTGCACCACCAGCATTTTTAGGTCTGATTCTAAAAGTGTACTCTGTATTAGCTACAAGGCCAGTTTTACTATAAGTGGTGCCTGTTACAGCAACATTAGTGCCATCAATCTCCAAATCATATCCTGTAGCACCCTTTACCGCAGTCCAAGCTACCGTTAATTTATTGAATGTGGCATCAGTAACCGTCAGCCCGTTGGTACGATCAGGTACTGTTAACTGACTCACCATTTTACTCCACGCACTCTCATTGTTAGCCGAGAAGGCTTTTAGCACATAGGTATGCGTTGAATTCGCTTCAAGCCCTTCATGTACATAGGAAGTTACGTTTCCTAATTCAAATGGTGTACCACCATCAATCTGCAACTGGTAGCGATCTGCAGACTCAACCGCCATCCACTGAATCGTATTCTTGCCTTCCTCTGGCGTTACGGCCAAAACAGGTTTCTCAAGCAAGGTTGTTATTGCAACCGGCTCACTCCACTCACTAGCTCCTAGTCTGTTAATTCCACGTACTCTATAGGTGTATGTAGTATTGGGTGTAAGTGAAGAACGTGTATAATTGATTCCGTAAAAAGGCCCTTTGACTACGCCATTCTCTTCAATCTCATATTGAACAGCTTGTGGAGCAGCAGACCAATTGAGATTAATAGCTACATCACTGGCATCAGCCGCCAAATTAGCTGGAACAGCAGGATTTGTAGTAATAGGCTGTGTTGTCCCCGGCTCTTTTACAAAACTGAATGATTCTGCTTTCCGTATGTAATACGGATTCAGGTTAGATACAAAATCTACTACCGCTCCTGTATCGGCATTAATCACAAGACTTAACTGTGTAGCCTCATAGCTTTGCACATATCTTGGCGTAGTCATTCCAAATTCATCAACGGTGGAATTATTCCATACTCCAACATTGGTTCCGGATTGTCTGTATTCCATAGTCGTGTAATACTCCCATACCTCAGCAAAGTCGATGATAAAGGCATTGGTAACTTTACCGGCATAAGTAGATGTATAGGAGCCAAATGAAATCTTGGTTATGTCCTCAACTGCTCCATTAATCGATTGGCTTCTCCTAAAAGAATATCCTGATGTTGAAATCTCATATGATCTCACCCAACCCAGCTTAACTGATTTTTGATTCACCTGTAATTGGCCGTTGTTGTTGGTCAACACATATTGGTAATCATTACTTGATGAGACTATCCCGCTTCCTACTGCTGCATGTGCCCGGTTCCCCCCGTACACGCCAAACTGTCCGAATACCAGCATGAATACTAGTAGACGGACGGTCCATAAGTAAAATCCATTTTTTCTTTTTCCTGCGACCACTTTTGTTCTCCCCTTCAACAGATATGTTGTGCCACTCCCTATGCTGTCACCTGTGGTGAACGGCAAAACTATCTATTCTGCGCGAGAAAACCAATTCCTCTTTTTTACATGTAAAAAATTTCTTATTACACTTTCATTTATAATTTCATCAAACAACTATATTTCAAACGGAATAAATGGAATGGAGACACGCATTAACGTATCAATGATTAATAAAGGAACATATTTTCCTGTCTAGGATCTTGCCAGTGTCAGTGTGTAAATCTCGACCGGAATCTCCATGTGGAAGCCAGCATTTAGAATAACCCGCCCACAAGCGTCCAAGGTGCTGCCTGTTGTATATATATCATCAATCAGCAGGATCTGTATGGGTGTGGCATGCGATATGCCCATATGTGTTGGCAGATGAGATCCCTTGTATAGCTCTTCAATTAACTTCGTGCCATCCGGGTTGATGGAAAAAGCGTTCTTCATCGTTTCAATACGCTCACCACGTGATTTGAAGCTTTGTTTGGTGGTGTTGATCTGGCGCTGCAACAGATCCACGATGGGTAGGCGGCAAGCGGTGGCGAGCCCAGCAGCCAGCCGCTCCGCCTGATTGAAGCCACGCTCGGCGAGCCGCTCGCTGCTCACCGGGACATAGGTGACCGCGTCAGGCCGCCATTGCGGCTTCATTTTTTGAGCAGGCGTGGCGATATGAGCCACGTGAGCTGGGGGTTCTTTTGCCAAAGCAGAATTTCGTTCTTCGCTCATCGCTTGAAAGGCTTGAATCAACAGCGCGGTTAGGAGCGGCGCGTATCTTTCATGGCCTCGAAATTTGTACATGCCAATCCATTCTCTCATAAGAGCGTTGTACTGTACGGCGCTGCGGTTGGCGATAAAAGAACGGTTTTGCATGTGTGGACGAGCACAGTCCGGGCACCCAACACCCCGACCACAACGCAGGCAACGGATGGAACGGATCCATGGAATCTGCTTCACACAACGTGGGCATATGCCTGGATAAGTTGAAGACAGAATCGCTCGAGTGCCACATGTCAGACAAGTCGCTCCCGGTGGGGCGAGCAGGTGATGGAGACGCTGGGTCAGGTGTTGCGCGTGATCGGATATGTTACTGAGCCAGTTGAACATAGGGGGCATACCTCCAGTCTCGGGAATGTATTGTGATATGTGGATACGAACTGGGCAAAATTATGTCTTGGATGGTGGATGCAGGTAGCCTTTGCGACGAGCGATAGCGTTCATTTTCCGAATCTGGGCAACGGCCTTCACCTGTGAACGTGTCCGACGAGATGATGCAAAAACCACTCTACCCGCCGGGTCATCCATGGAACGCCCTGCTCTACCCGCCATCTGGACCAGTGACGCTTCATCAAAGAGACCATTGTCTGCATCCAATATAAAAACATCACTGCGCGGAATGGTAACGCCACGCTCCAGAATTGTTGTCGTTACGAGCAAACGAATTGTGCGTTCACGAAAGGCTGTAACTTTGCTAGCGCGATCAGGATCCTGAGATGAAGTTCCTTCGATATGGATTCCGGGAAAGGTACGACGCATCAGGTTCACAAACGCCTCAATCTGGGCAATACGTGTCACAAAGACAAATACCTGGGCGTCACGCTTCAATGAAATTTGGATGTTAGTCCTCAAGGCAGAAGGAAGATTTCGTTTCTTAATACATTCAGCAACGGTAACCATTTTTACCAATCTTGGCACGGGCAAAGGATGACGGTGGAAACGTACTGGAACTTTGGCATGATTGAGTTTCCCCCGTGCTGCTTCCCTCTGGAGCCGAGCAGGTGGTGTGGCAGATAGATAGACAAAATTCCCGTCCGGCTTACAGGAGGATGCTGCCGCGTGAGCGAGCATGGGATCGTTGTGATAGGGAAAAGCATCCAATTCGTCGATGATAACAAGATCAAACCCCTGATAAAAACGCATCAGTTGATGTGTGGTCGCAAGCGTGAGCTGAGCATCTTTCCAGCGTTCCTCACTGCCTCCGTAAAGGGTAGCGAGTGAGGTGTCCGGAAAAGCTTTGGCCAGACGCGGGGCTAGCTCCAGCACCACATCCCTGCGCGGCGTAGCGACCAGTGCTCGTCCACCGCGGTCCAATGTATGTTGGAGCAGGGGGAAAATCATCTCCGTCTTGCCGGCCCCGGTCACGGCCCACAGCAAGAACCGCCCCGGCCCATCCCCTGCGGGCGGCCGGGCCAAAAACGCAAGCGCCGCGGCTGCTGCCGCGCTCTGCGCTGCGCTAAGCCCCCACCGGGCGAGCCCGCCGCCGGTGGGGGCCAAGGCCGTGCCACGCGGTGCTTCGCCGCGTCGTGGCACGGCCCCTTGCGCTGCACTGCGTAGCAGCAGCGCACAAGCACGGCTGCGCCCGAGCGCGAGGCAAGCCTCGCAGTAGGCGCACGCCGCCAGGCCGCAGGCAGCGCAGGGTACGCGCTGCCTGGCTTTGCTGCCACAACGGTGGCAGCGGGGCGCGCTCCGCGCGCGTCCAAGCCACGCGTGCCGACGGCGCGTGGCAGGCCCTTCGAGGGCGGCTGTGATACTCAGCCGCCCGTGTAAGCGCGCGAGCTGCGCAGCCGCGCGCCACTCCCTTGGCGGCTGGGCGGTATCCGCCAGCAACGCCTCCGCCTCGGCCGCCAGTAATTGGCGGCCGCTGATCCGCTCAGCCAGCAGGGCCGCGCCCCGCTCCAGCTGAGCCCACTGCACGGCGGGATACGGCTCCGGCATCCCGCCTACCTGAATGCCACGCACAGCAGCACTCCCCGCTTTGCCCGCTATAACTTTTCTCGCCTCAACTTCCCCCGAGGCGAGTTCATATACATCCAGCTTCCGTGCAAGGTAGCTCTGCCATTCGTGCTGGCCCCACTGATCCATACCTCGCTCCATCTCAAAATGTTCAACCAACCAAGATGCCTGACTTAACGGCAACGCTGGATCCAACAACAACCAGCGCAGCACATGTCGCCCACGTCCCCCTTCTAGCCACCAAGCCACATCCACCCGAACATCGAGAGACAAGATCATGCTCCACCCTTCCCCTACACGGCACACATACAAAGCAACCTTCATTTACTCTCCTCCCCCATCGTACTTTCTCCTAAACGCAAAAAAAGCACATGCCAACCCGGCTGTTCGCCGGAGCATGTGCTTCATGTCCATATTCCATCTTCTTATGATTAATCTATTTATCACTATACCAATTGAATCTCTACTCTACAAATTCAACCATTCAAAAAATTTATTTCCCAACTCGAATTAGAAGTTGCTGATCAAATGCTGAACAACTTCTAACCAGACTATTATATATATCATTTAGATGAGCCTTATTCTACGGTGTACGTTTACTTCAATCATATTGGTCTGAAATGTCCAGGAACCGGTTATGTATTACTTATTTTGGAGATGCCTGAGAACATTCGATTATATCGATTAATCAACTCATCTAAAATTTCGGATTGCTTAATTACGATTGGATGTTGTAAACCATAAATTGCAACCAACGCGTGCAAACTTTCCCGTTCACGTTCCAAGTCACTTTCCTGATTGTTCACAACATATTTCATAGCATCCTCACCTCTATGAAATAGTGTAACCCCTTATGTAAAAACCAAGATTCATGTCAGATATACAAAAAACCTATAAGAAAATGAAATGTGGCCATCCTCTCACAGGTAACTCTCTATAATCTATAAAATAAGATCTACCAACCACCTTGACCATGAGAATTAGTCGTCAAAATTTCTGGCACTTCAGGTGGTACATTCTCCGTAGCAGAAGACGTATTAAATGGTACCACCATTGTTGTGATGGTAATTATGGTAGCAATGATTATGAATTTTATCTTCATCTCTCTTTTCGAACCTCCTTCAGCAGTGTAGTGTACTTATGAAGCTCTTCGTTTGTTGCTAAATGCCGAATGGAATCAAATGTACAGAACCCTCTGACCATACAAGCATCATTATTAATTCTAGCTGAGATTGCCAAACTATCCAGTATAAATTGAATCCCAACCCGAATCCGGTCTGAGTTTAGATAGTAATCCGCTACATCTGCCAAGAAATTCACGAACTGATCATCTATAATCTGATTGGTATAAGAACCCACCTTCTCATGTGTGATCATAAATGATGATATTGTGGTCTTAAAGCGCTCCAACACATGATCCATATTCATATTATAATTTAGTGCTGCCTTAATAAGCTTAAACAATCCACGTAGAATCTCATTTTCTTTTGTAGATAAATAATCCACATACTCATCTAAAATCTCAATTCTTCCTGCCATTATTTCAAAGAGGTACCTATTTGCTGTTGCCCACTCCCGAAACTGACTCTTTGTAAGCTCTGCCTCAAGATCATTCTCAATAATCCACTCGTGTTTTTCATAGCATGAGACGTAGTATAACGCCTGCTGATACTCATTCTTTTCTCCATATATTGATGCTATGATCAAATCCGAGTATAAAATATAACCAAACAAAGGTTTGGAAGGCTCCTGATAACTCTTCCCCCTTCTAATCCGTTGATGTTTGATCTTGTACTGCACCCTCGCCAGTTTGCCCATTCGTGTTGCCAGTTGCTCCGCTTTGTCCCAACGACGCAATGAGAGGTATAGATTCATCAGATCTTTCAGCGCATCCAGTTGATCCAACTCATTAAGGCGCACGACATACGGATCAAATTGCACAGCACATTCCAGATTATTCTGCTGATCATCATTAATCGAGAGCTTGAATATTCGATACTGACAGATCGCCAATCGTTCGGCATGCTGGTACCGTTCTCCTTCACACACCTTACGATATATAATTAATGCAGCTTCCGCACTCCCTTCGGCATTAAATGATTCGGCACAATCAAACAAAGGTTTGATATACGTAGGATTTTCCATCATTAGATCTACTGTTCTTTCAATACAATCGTTTTTACCAAGCTCTGCACAGCGTATGATAAACGGACGCAGTCGTCTCCAGTTCATTGTAGAATCATCAAACAACTCACTCACATACTGTTCATAAAAATATCCTTCTTTCAACCCCATATATTCTGTCATAATATCCAGGATTTTTACCGATATAGGCTGTGAACCATTAATCACTCTACTTAGCGTCCCAGAGTTAATGCCTGATTTCTCTGCAAAATGATAAAGAAGGATTTTGTTTTCCTCTATGTAATGTAAAAATTCTGTTCGGATCGTCTTATCTATTATACTCAAGAAGATACCCCCTTCCAGAAACACACTTTTCTCACGTCCAACATCCATTTTAAGTAATTATATGGTTTAATATACCATCGGTCAATATAATGGAAGAGTCTGCTTTCATTTTATAGGCCGATCTATCCCCTCTAGTACACTCACACCAATTCTTCTAATAACCAGAATCTTTCTATAAAATTGCGAAACTTTTTCCAATCTGAATCGTCTATACTTTTAAATTAAGAGTTCTGACTTCGAAAAGTTTATTTTAATATTCATGAACTCGTCAAAACCCAGACAATAACCATAGATTGCATAAAAACCCATTTTTAATTTAAAAGCAGACTTGGCTACAATTACAAAAAAAGACTACAGCTTCTGCTGTAATCTTTTCACTGTAGATCTGCGAAATGCTAATCCCATTTCCGTTCACATGATGATTTATTGCTCTGACTCACGCAAATCAATCAGGCGAAACGTGTGATCGGTCTGTGCTACCCGTTCAATATCAGCAGGGACAGCAGGCAGATAAGATGTCTCCATGCCTTGCCTTTGCATAAGCTTTTCAATAATCGTAATCGTTTCCGCTTCTGTACGATCAGCAACAACGGTTAATCTGAAGCTCTTACCACGGTATAACAATTCCCGGCAAAGTTCTCTTACAATGCCTTCGATCCGCCCTGCCTGATTGGAAGGGATGAGCAGGATCTGCTCGAAACCTTCAGATTCCGGACGGGAAAGATGGCGCTGGTGCATGGCATGAACGGCCATTGCCGCCAGGAAGTATATGAGCAGAATCATAGTCAGATGAGCAACCATGGCAACTGCACCTCCTCGGAAGGTCATGCTCACCCATGGCGAACATCCCTGTATACAACAAGTATATGCTGTACTTCCTGAAGGGTTACACTTGCATTTCCTATCACTCATATTCCACGCTGATCGACACCGGACGAAGAAAGACAGGCCAGGTCATTCATTCACGCCTAAGCTTGAACATATGTTCCGCACAGCCTTACACTTTGCTCATTTGCAGTGATAAAGTCCATTAACCCGCAGACCAATCCAACATTCTGGAAAGGGCGCGAGTGAACACCAATCTATACTTCGTCTAGGTTGAATCAACCAATGGACTGACTTACCGTAAGAATACTGCTTTACGAAAAATATAAGGTATTAGAGCGTAACCCAACCATATTTGATCGAATTGATAACAGCTTGCGTACGGTCGTCCACTTCCATCTTCTGCAGAATACTGCTGACATGGTTTTTTACTGTTTTTTCACTGATGAACAGGAATTCACCAATCATTTTATTGCTCTTACCTTCTGCCATCAAGCGAAGCACTTCAGCCTCACGACGTGTGAGCGGGTTATTGTCGCCAGCGACAAATTTAACACCTGCTTCCTTCGAAGCTCCTTCACTCATTGCCCCTGTTTCATTAAGGTACGTCATACGACGTAGTTGCATGATCAGTTTGCCTGTTACTTTCGGATGTATGAACGCATGTCCTTCATGCACGGAACGAATCGCATTGATCAGAGACTCTGCCTCCATATCCTTCAGCAAGTATCCGTTAGCCCCTTTACGAAGCGTCTCAAATACATAACTTTCATCATCATGAATGGACAAGATAATCACTTTGACATCAGGGAACAGCTCACGCAATTTCTCCGTTGCCTCAACCCCGTTTTCGATTGGCATGTTGATATCCATCAATACGATATCCGGTTTATCCTGATTGCAGAATTCGAGCACTTGAATACCATCGCCGCATTCACCGATGACCTCAATGTCGTCCTCCATATTTAAAATGCGTTTCAGTCCCTCACGGAACAGCTGATGATCATCAGCCAAAAGAACTTTAATCGATGCTTTACCAGTATCACGGTTTTCCATCATCCTGCTACTCCTTTCCCTTATCCACGTTTGTCGGGATATGAATCACTATTTTGGTTCCTTGATTTTCTGCGGATTCAATCTCTATTCTTCCTTCTAACAGTTCAACCCGTTCTCTCATCCCAATCAGACCGAAGTGGGTATGATCCTTGCTTTTCTTGGCAAGAAGCTCCGGTTTGAACCCAAGCCCATTGTCCTGAACGACAATTTTGACGAGCTGAGCCTGGTATGTAATTTCCACTACAACATAAGTGGGATAAGCATGCTTTGCAGCATTCGACAGACCTTCCTGCACGAGGCGGTAGATTGCAGCCTCCATGGCTGAAGATAAACGATGTTCCTTACCTCTTGTTTCAAAAAGCGACCGGATTTTCGTTTTTACCTCAAAATCCTGCACATACTTCCGAAGCGTTGGAATCAGTCCCAGATCATCCAGTGCCATAGGACGCAGATTGAAAATAACTTTTCTCATCTCTTCAAGACTGGAACGAACCTGGCCTTTCAAATCTACTATTTCGGCCTGGACCATCTTAAAATCCTGCTTAATGAGCATTCTTTCTACAATTTCCGTCCTAAGCACTAGATTGGCGAGCATCTGCGCAGGCCCGTCATGAATCTCACGAGCAATACGTTTCCGCTCTTCTTCCTGGGCCAAAATTATTTTCAAACCAATCATTTGTCGATTTTTGGCAGATTCGATGATCCGGGTCACTTGACCCAGTTCACCTGACAGGTACTCGAGTACAACACCCATCTGCGAACCGATGGTCTCGGCACGCTCCACAGAAGCTTCCACATTTTTGGCACGCTTCTGCAGATCATCCCGACGAGCCTTCAGATACATTTCCTTCTCACGATAAATCATCAGATCCAGCTGCAGCTGTGTTGCTTTCTCGTACGCCTGCTTGATATCATGTTCGGAATAACGGACAAAGTCGCGGCTAACCTCAGTCAGCCGGATCCGGGAACGGCGGTAGTTCAGCTCCAATTGATCTACTTTCTCGATCGTTTCCGCCGTCTCCTTCAGTACCGACTTTAACTCTTCGTTGAGTGTTTTCAGCTCATCGCGAGTTGCGTCCATAATTTCGAACATTTGATATTTGCTGTTTTCCATGACTTGTATGGCGTTTTTAATGACGCGGTCTATGGCATCGGCTTGTAAATCCACGTTTGTTCGACTCCATTTCTATCGTTTCCGGTATATATCATACCATATCACGATGAGATGGTAACGGTCTTCGTTTTCTGTTCCCATTTTACAGTCAGACCAAGTTGCTCGGAAACGAGTCTGAGCGGGACTAAAGTCCTACCACCCGTTACGTATGGTGCAACAGTTGCGCTCTGTCTTTTACCATTCAGAATGAATTCTTTCTGCCCTACAACCAAATCAATCAGCTTGCCACCACGTAATACCGTGATCCGCTGATTTTTGCTATCCCAGCTTGCCTGACCACCAAAAGCGTCCAAAACATGTTTGATTGGCACATACGTTGTACCATTTTTCAGGACCGGTGCTGCATCAATCACTTTTTTCGTTCCGTTCACGGTCATCGATTTCTGTCCAAGCACAAGCGAAGCTGTACCCGTAGGCAATCCGACTTCACTGGACTTGGAAGGCATCGTGAATGCGATATTGTCAAAAGCAACCGTACCTGATTTCGCACGCTCATCCTGACCTTCCTCCACGTTCACCACATAGACCCGCTTCAGCTTCGCCGGATAGGAGATGTTCAGTCCGTTCAGGTCCACACTCAGCTTCTTCCACCCGTTCCAGTCAATTGCCTTGGCGAGATCGGCATATACCGTTTTGCCATTGGCATCCGTGAATTCAGCACGTAGCCAGTTCAGACTTTTATCTCCCATAACATCCATCGACATTGATGTAGCTGCAGCAGATACCTCTCTACCGGTAGAGCCATTTAGTTGTGCATAAGCGTACATTTTGCCTGTTCCAGCAGTCATATCATAACCGAGTTGCAGTACATTGGAGCCGGCTTTTTCACCAGTTCCTGCAGTAACGGTGGCCGTACCAGTTACACCCGCTGCGTTCGTTGTGAAGTTAATCGGATAATTCACATTTTCGAAGTTTTCCCAGATCGTTTCGCTCGCAGAAGCCGAGAGTACCACGACTGTGCTGTAACCATCATAACGTCCAATCGCATATCCTACTTGTGCACCTGAATTGACGGAAGATACGGTTAATTGGTCAGCAGTCACTTTACCTTTGAATCCGATGAATTCCCATGTCAGCGAGTCTGCCGGAACCGTAACACTTTGTCCACTCTTCGTTGTTGCCGTTACAGGAATGGACATCGTTGTGCCTGCTTGGAGCGAACCGAGACCCGATCCTGCTGTCAGGGAAGCCAACTCACTTCCACCCAATACCGATACTTTAATCGAGGATGAAGCTCCATTGCTCGTTGCCGTCAGCGTTGCTGTGCCTGGCTTCACGCCTTTGATTGTACCGTTGCTGACACTCACGATGCTGTTGTTGCTGGACTTCCAGGACATGCTGATATCGCCTGTTGCGATCGGGTTGTAGTAGGTGTCATATCCTTTGGCTGTGTACTTGCCCTCTTGACCCACCAGCAACGTTTGGCTACCACTCACGGCAAAGCCCTTCAGTTTACCTACAGGAGCCGTAGAGAACACACCTAGCGTGTTTACAACCTGACGTTGCTCGGTGCCATACTCTGTGTTGAACGTCAGACCAGCGGTCTGCTCACCTAGCGGACGTGTTACCATCGTTGTGGAGCCGCCTCCGTCCAGATTCATGCCTTTCCAGACACCCACACTTGTCATGAAGGATTGCAGTTCCGTCAGCGACATCCCGCTGCTGTTACTGTTTTTCTCCGATGCAATGATGTAGACATACCGACCATCCTGGGAGTATCCTACTGCCGTTCTTGCACGAATGCCACCAATGCCGGAAGATGCGATATCACGGGAAAAGGAAGCTGCCTTTCCACCGTTCACCAAAATGGTATGACCGCCAATCATCATCTCCAGGTTACTAGGATCAACCGATTGCCCGGTTGTTTTGGCTTTTAACTTGTAATCCGCATCCAAGGTTTGCCCAACGGATAGATGGCTCATGATCCATGTCGCCGCTGTTCCATGCGCACGCAAAATGTACCCATCCTTCGGCACCGTCATGTTTAACGCTTTTTTATCCGAGATTTGGGTGATTACTCCGTTCTGCACGAGAACCTCTGTTGGGGTTGTGGAAGGATCATTTGGTCGTTTGCTCGATGTCCATGCCGGTGTATAAATATACATCGAGTTGGCATGACTATACTTCACCGCACCCGACTCTACCGTATAATCCTCTTTATTTATCCCACGCAAAGCAAAGGTTGAACCATCCTGTGCCTTCACTGTTCCGTCAAAAGAATACTCGTCGATCATCGGTTTGCCATCCTTGGTCACCGTGAGGGCATACATGCCTGACAGTTCGGATGGTGTGGAGACCAGCACGCCATCGGAGACCTGTCCACCAATTGGCGAGAGTTCCCCGGATACATTGAAGTAATCGCCATTTACAGCAGCTACTGCACCATTTTCCTTGGCCATGGCACCTGTGCTCTGTTTACTGTTCAGATTACCGCCCTTGCCTGTCATTACATCCAGCTTCACATATGGGTTCTGCAGATCCACCTGGACTACATCCGCCAGTACGTTGACCTTGGAACCGGAACGTGTTGTTGTATATCTGTATTTCATGAGCTTCGCACCCGAAGTCAGAATTTCTTCACTCAACTTGCTTGTATTCGTAGATGCTGCAGCGGCCACCGATTGCCACGAAGTGCCTGACCACATCTGCCCGCCTGCGCTCATCACCGGTGCAATCCAGATCACACCCGCCAGCGTCACAATCGCCCATTTCTTCACCTTACTGCCCTTAACGTCTTCCAGCTGTTTCTCATGTTTCCCCAGCATGTCTGAAACGTCTCTCCCATCTTGTATATCAATCTTAGACATCACGAACACTGCCAAGTAGGCAGCCGATAGCGAGATCTCTAGTATACTCTTCTATTAATAGACTGCTTTTTGTGGAAAA
The DNA here is from genome assembly GCF_037977015.1 of Paenibacillus sp. FSL K6-1122. Classification (NCBI taxonomy): domain Bacteria; kingdom Bacillati; phylum Bacillota; class Bacilli; order Caryophanales; family Paenibacillaceae; genus Paenibacillus; species Paenibacillus sp. FSL K6-1122. Next base: position 6,444,752 of record NZ_CP150272.1, read on the forward strand.
AGTTACGCCCCCAGCTAACTTTGAGGGGATTCTTGGCAAAAAGAAACCCATGTATGCAATTAGCTACTCATACATGGGAATTTATCTGTATACTGATATTCGTTATATTTTCAATTTAACTCTGGGAAATGAATTTCGGGTAACATTCGATTGGGGTCCTCTTCGTTCTCACTAATGTCATGATCATAACTATAATTCCAGTGCCCATTGGCGTAATCGAGGTAGATCAGCGCCTCATATATAGAATGGTTCTGCTCTATGTTCTCTGAGATGTAGCTCCATTCCAAGGTTGCATGAACAACAGCTTGGTTCTCCCCAAGAAACACGACTCGTTCATTAGACATATGATACGTAGTGTCTCCATACTCAAAGGAAGCTCTTGTAATGTGCTCCCATGTTCTCCATTCATCAACTGCATTTGCGTTCATTCGTTCAATATCAAATGGCGAAGTATATTTATACGTTAAATCAAAGTCTTTCTGATTAAACGCTCTATAATATTGCCTGAGGTCAGATAGGATATTTTGTTGCTTCTCATTAAAATTCTCTTTTATCATATGTACAGATTTATCGATATCTTCTGGAAGCGTAGTATTACTGGAAAGATATCGATCCTGAAGTATTTTCCACCGATTGTTCTCCTTTATAATTCGAAACACGACCTCATGTTGGTCATTTATTACCTGATTATTATGGATATATGTAACATACAATAATGCCTGGTTCGCAGATTCGTATGTAATGCTTGTTATATCTATACTGTAAATTCGATCAGGGATTTCGCTCACTTGGGGTGCAATCTTACTATCCGTCAGATAGGATCTCTGCATATGATCTGAAGCAAGTAATTTTACAGTGAAAGCTCTATCATATGTTGTTATCAAATCAAGTATCTCTTTCTCTTGACCATACCCATACTTTAGCATCCAAGCCGTGTTCGACTTTTGATCATACTTAACCGAGTGCTTGGTTAACCAGGCGGCATAACGGATAGGTAAAAAGAATTTTCCATCAATTTGAATACCCGGCCTTTGTAATTCGTAATAATCTCCCGATCCACTAATGTAACCATCATCCGGTAGGAAGATAAATTTTGATATCCCGATCTTAACTGAAATCTCTCGATCTACCACTGAGTAATCCGCTTGGTACCCCATTAGTTGAATAAACTCTCGAAATGGAACATACACCGTTCCTGATTTTGTCATCAGTTTAATGTCTGTAGGCTTTTCATTAACGTACAGTTGTATGGATTCTTTATTATTTTGAGCATAAGCCAGTGATGGTATAGATACTAACCCCAGAACGAGGACAAATACTAGCATTTTTTTAAGCAAATTTACACCCTCTATCCATGAAATTTATGACTTTATAATATAAAAAAGCGAAACCAACCAGTTGAACTTATTCCCCTGATCGATTTCGCTTCACTAAGATAAAAGAGCTAATTACTATTATAGATATCCTAACTTGTCCAAAACCCGTTTCAACATCACTGCTGCCTGAGCGCGAGTCGCGTTCCCTTGGGGTTCAAATGTTCTGGCTGTCATGCCTTGAATGATTCCCTCCTGCACCGCTTTGGCAACAGAATCCTTGGACTGGATTTTGTTGCTGTCCTTGAACTTGGATAGAGTGGTAGCAGCGGAAGATTGAAGAGAGACTGTTTTCCCACCGTAGTTCATCGCACGTACCATCATAAGCGCCATCTGCTCACGCGTAATGGGGCGATCCGGCTTAAACGTGCCATCGGTATTCCCCGTAATGATCCCCGCTTCAGCGGCAGCCCCGATATAGGCACTTGTCATACTTCCACTGCGAACGTCCCTGAAACGACTCGCTGCAGTTGGTTCTCCATTTAAACCCAGACCTCTGGCGACCAATTCAGCGAATTCTGCACGTGATATATTCTCATTTGGTCGATAGTAAGAACCATTTGGTGCATTAATAATCCATTTGGCAGAGAGTTCCTTAATAACTGCACTAGCCCAGTGTGATGTGGTGTCCGGATAATTAACAATATGGTTGACCGGAACTACCGATTGATTCCCATTCAGTTGTCCATGGACAACTACACTTCCTTGTGTATTTTTAAACGAGCTAGGTACGTTTGATAACATGAAGGTAACCGGATCAATATAAGTGAATCCAGATGTTACTGTAGAAGTACCTACTGGTAATTGCATGGATAACTGACTTTTCACTTTCTGCTCCACACGTTGATCGGTCGTACCATTACTGGCAAACAGGTACACATCCGTATAATTCGCAAGTTTCTGTGCTCCTGCACCTGCAATCAAGCCTTCCATCGTCCCCGATGAAGACACAGGTACCGTCTCTAACTGAACGTATAAGGATGGAACTGCTGCTCCTGTCGTAGCACTTGTGTTTGACGTTCCTACACTCCGACTCATAGCCGCCATATCTAAATTAGACAGTGGCACCGTCCAGAGAAGATCGCCATATTTCACACCAATAGTGCCTGTGCGATAACTTGCAGCAATCTGAGTCAGTGCATCTAATGGGAATCCAACATACGCAGCCGATTCACTGTCCGGAATCTCAAATACCACTGGCTGAGTCAATTTCCCGTTTGCTCCAGCGTATTCAAAGGACTGAATCAACTTGGTTGCATCCACGTTGAATTGACGAGTCGGGCGATTATAGTGGGACATCGCAGATACAGCAGAAGCCGTAGTATTATTCATCACAAGTAAAGACTGACCATAGCTCGTTGCATCCAATTCCGACAACCAGGAAGGACGGTTTCCCGACTGATTATTGTTCGAACTATTATTCGTCTGTTGTAACGTAAGTGGACCAAATGCTGTTATCGTGACATTCGACGCATCCCGTAACGGCACTGCCCCAGGTACATAACTCACCGTTCCCGTCTGAGTAGCTGTCGATGTTACTGCTGAAGTATCCACTTTCAACGTCACCACAGAGCCAGAAGCTGAAGCAGACAATACAGTTGTGGTTGAATTACCAATCACTACACTGAACTGAGATGCTGTTAGTGCAGCCTGGGACTGGATTGAATCACGGAAATTAATCTGAACCGTGTCTCCCTGAAGCGTAGCCGACAGGATTTTGCCATTTCCATATGTGTACGTTACTGGAGTCAGATTGAGATATCCTGCTGGGTTATTGTTCAGATCCGTTAATCGCAATGCTCCAGGTACATATGATAGAGATATATTTTGTGTATCCTTCACCGCTGAAGCCAGCGTTAACGTAACCAGATCATTTTCGATCTCGGAATCATTAACGAAGACTGGCTTACCATCGACCAGAACAGAATATTGGCTGTTGAGCGGTTTATTCGTCGTGTTCAGTGGTTCATTGTAACGCATCCATAACTTGTTACCACTCACCTCAGCACTCTTAAACTCAGGTGGTTTGGTATCAATTGAATTGCGGACATAGAAGCCGCTGAATCCAGCAAGAGCCTGTCCACGTGTATCTTTTACAGGCCATGAACCTGGCGTGTATGCAACCCGAACGACTTCACCATCCGTAATTGACCGACTAAGATTCAATGTAACCACAGAGCTGCCATTGATTGATATGCTATTGATGCCTACAGCCGACTGATCCGCAGTTACACTGAATTGTCTTGCCGCATCACTTGAAGTGATATATACCGTCTCAGGGTAGTACAACGTAATTGTACTGTAATACACGTTACCTTCTCGCGGCTTGGACATGACAGAATCTAAACCATTCTCCACATCTCTTGCGCCAAAAGCAGCCGCAGCATTGGAAGATTGATCTGTAAGACGATTACCTGTAGTACCGGGTGTATATGAAATCCGCACAACTTGTCCTACCGCTACACCCGTATCCAAGACAACATATACACTGTCACCTGAGATATAAATGGAGCTGACATTCCTCTTTTCACCATTTACAGTTACAGCATAAGTACTACTCAGCGAATTAGTGCTGTACAGCCACTCATCATACGTCAGGCGAATGGTGTTATTGCTATGCATCTTAGCATTCTTCAACACAGGTGCAGTTGTATCTGCACTTAATGTTTTAAAGGCCCATGATGTAGACCCATTAAGACCTGTAAATGTATTTCCTGCTTTATCACGAAACGTATTGGCTGGAATGTCTACCACATAATTTGTGTTGCTATCCAATGCGCTCGCAGGTGTAATCAGCAATTGTCTATTGTTTGAACTATTAATGGCTGTCTTGGATGCAACGGTTGCTCCATTTGATTTTTTGAGCGTTACATTCTGAATGTAATTCGGATCAAGTTCTTTGTTGAACGTAACTGTTAAATTTCCCGTTAATGGTGCATTGGTAGTACCGTTTGCGGGAGATACAGTAGATACCATGAGGGACGTCGGATCGGATATGATATTGAATCCCCAAACATTCCCACTAATTGCACTGATATCATTCTCATTTCTATCCCTCAAAAAACCTTCTGGCATTACGATGTAATATGTAGTGTTGTTGTTCCAGTTATTCGTGGGAACGATCGTAATCGTATTGGTTCCAAAACCTGTAATTCGAGTTGTTCCTGCATTTACTGGAATCTGCTCAAATACAGTACCACCAACTCTTCCCTGATAAATAATGAGATTCCCTCTACCTGCGGTTACCGGCTTATCGAAAGTCATCACTACCTTAGTTGAAGGAGATACCATTGCTGCGTTATCAGGAATTCTACTCACAAGGGAAGTTGAGCCTAGTCCCAGAGTGCTGAAGGTCCACTCTTTGTTAGTCAGTCCCGGAAATGGAGTATTGTCCGCGTAAACAAATGATTTATTATCTATCTCTACGTAGTATGTTGCTCCCGGTAGAGTCTTGCCCAGTGTAATCGTCACTCGTAGGCCAGTAGCTGGTACAGGTGTGTTGTCTCCCGCATCCGGTGTCGTAGGATCTGTAATCGGTGGTGTGGGATCAATCACGACTTGTTCACTGGATACCAGCACCGAACCCATCGTTGTATTGTCATCCAAACGTTTAATCAAGATTGAACTTTGTGTACCCGGTGCCTTCTGAACAGGTTTATCAAAATCAATAACGAATGGTACTGAACTATCCACATTCGTTCCTTTCACGGCAGGAACAGTATTCGTTATTCCATTTGCACTTAATACGTGTGCAGCATATGCTCCCTGTTCGACTCCACTCCAACCCGTAAGCCAACCTTGAGCGGTCAGCATAACAATTAAGATTCCGAGCATGCCTTTTCTTGCAATTCTCTTCAATTCCACTGATCTTCCCCCTTATCTGCATTTCTTCTCCTGTCTGATGTACAGACCTCATTATGTATTTCGGTTAGAGAAGGGATTTCATTTAGTTATTTGGGTATTTATTCCATAATTTTTCCTTTGTCCATGACAAGCAGTGAAATCGATGGAAGCAAAAAAAAGCCCTTAATTCCTTTAACGGAATCAAGGGCTTCATTACTTTTGAATCTAACTTACAGACCTGCTTGAGTTTTCAAAAGGTCTACTTTGTCCACTTGCTCCCAAGGTACATCCAGGTCTGTACGGCCAAAGTGACCGTAAGCAGCGGTTTGTTTGTAGATTGGGCGACGCAGATCCAGCATACGAATGATGCCAGCCGGACGAAGATCAAAGTTGTTACGCACAAGCTCAACCAATTTCTCTTCGCTGACTTTGCCAGTTCCGTATGTATCCACGTTGATCGATACCGGGTTGGCTACACCAATCGCGTAGGCGAGCTGGATTTCAACTTTGTCTGCAAGTCCTGCAGCTACGAGGTTTTTCGCTACGTAACGAGCCGCATATGCTGCGGAGCGGTCTACTTTTGTTGGATCTTTACCAGAGAACGCACCACCGCCGTGACGTGCATAACCGCCGTAGGTATCTACGATGATTTTACGTCCAGTAAGGCCTGCATCTCCCTGAGGTCCGCCAATAACGAAGCGTCCTGTTGGGTTGATGAAATATTTAGTCTGCTCATCCAGCAATCCAGCTGGAACGACAGGCAAGATTACATGTTCTTTGATATCTTTTTGGATCTGCTCCAGCGTAGTCTCTTCAGCGTGCTGAGTAGACACAACGATTGTATCAACACGTACCGGTTTGTCACCGTCGTATTCGATCGTTACTTGCGTTTTACCATCCGGACGAAGATATTCCAATGTACCGTTCTTACGCACTTCCGCCAGACGGCGTGCGATACGGTGGGATAATGCAATTGGTAAAGGCATGAGTTCAGGTGTTTCGTTCGTTGCAAAACCGAACATCAGACCTTGGTCACCTGCACCAATGTTTTCTGTTTCACGAGCGACTTGTTCCGGGTCACGGTTCTCAAGCGCTGCGTTAACGCCTTGGGCAATATCAGCGGACTGCTCATTCAGAGAAGTCAGAACTGCACAAGTGTTATAATCAAAACCGAACTTGGCACGTGTGTAGCCAATATCCTTAATTGTATTACGAACGATGGACGGAATGTCCACGTATTCAGAAGCTGAACTGATTTCACCGATGACAAGCACTAAGCCTGTGGCTACGGAAACTTCGCAAGCTACGCGAGCATTGGGGTCGTTTGCAAGAAATGCGTCCAATACGGCGTCTGAGATCTGATCGCAGATTTTATCCGGATGTCCTTCGGTTACAGACTCCGATGTAAATAGATGCCGGCCTTTAACAGACATGAAGTTTCAACCTCCCATAACTAGTAGTATGGCGATTGCCCGAACAAAACATGACAGCGATTCGTTCACTGTACCCTCGAAGCTTTCCAAAATGGAATAAGGACGCAGGGTCCGCAGTACCGAAGATAAGGATTTTTCAGGTAATTGCCTCAAACGAAAATCAACCTTTCCCTAGTGGAAAAGGTTGCATACCTCAAGTGCCATCTTAACGTATTTGTCAAGACGTGTCAAACGAAATGGGGTAAGGAAAATGCCCTATAAGTGCTGTTCTGCCTGGCGAATTAGCCTTTTGGTGATCTCTCCACCAACCGATCCATTCTCACGGGAAGTCAGATGTCCCCACCCTTTGTATTGCCCATAAGAGTGATCACTTACTTCACCCAGTTCAGATCCAAATTCTGTATCCGCACCAGCCAAACCTCTGCCACCATAACCTACATTGAGACCAAACTCTGCAGCAATCTCATACTTCATCTGATCCAGCATTTGACGACTTTCGGGTACCACTTTGCGATTGCTTCTAGCCATGGTTCCTGCACCTCCATTAATTGATTGTCAACAGTTATAGAGTGAGCAGGAACAAGGTTAGCTAGCCGTATTAATGTTTGTTATAACTGGGTAATCTGAGCAAATGAAAAGTATGACTAATGAATAATTCCTTTAACAGCTACAAATCCTATTTCAAAGTATATCCACCACGAACCATTACGGTTAGGCTATATTTGTTTCCTTCCAATACCGTGATCCCCCGTCCATCCCTTGGAAAAGAGAGCAGGTGATTGGTCGGCGCTGCCTGTCCATTCGTCAGGTCAATCCCGTCCGTCAGATCAGCTACACCATTCGTACCTTCACTGACGATCACAGCTTTACCGCTCCGTACAATGAACTCCGCGCCAGACTTGCCGATCAGCTGTTGACCCGGCTTCACGGTTACGATCTCAACGGCTTCAGAAGCGCCCGAGACCAGTGGAGGAAGTGATGTGTCTCCACCTGTGCTACCGGAGTTCCCGGTTCCTGTAGAACCGGTGTTGTTACCATTTCCTGCATTGCTGTCTGTTCCTGTATTGGTACTTCCTCCTCCAGTCGGGATCTTACCGCCCAAAGCCTGTTGGATCTGCTGATCTACATAACTCTTTGTTACAACCGGATCATCTGCTGTTCCTGGCTGGCTTGTACCTGCACCGATGGCTGTATTGCTGTATACCGACCCAACCCACACGCCAACACCAATCGCGAGAGCAGCAAGGGATACTTTCATATAAGGTTTCATGTGAATCATTTTCCTCCTCTGGTAATCTATTAACTTTAACTATAGAGAAAAAATAGACATGCGACAAGCAAAACCTCGCTTCCGTAGATGTGGAAGCGAGGTCTTAGCTTTAAAATATCTTAGTTTTCGTACAAATTACCGATTATTATTGGGATTATTAGAACCCTCTTCCGGGAACTCCGGGATGATCGGTTCTTCTTTAGGCAGTTTGGATACATCGTAACTATAGCCTTGTTCTGCAAGACGAATTCGTTGACCTTCGAAAACATCATACAAGGCTACGCGATATGAGCCACCACGTATTTTATCAAATACCGTATCATCAATACTCCAGTTGAGCGTCTGATTAATACCTGTCTTCAGATCAGTTCCTGGTGTGAGCTCTTTATCAAAGACTTTTCCTGACCCATCAGTTATAGACAGAATCAGCTTGTGTCCGTACTCTCCACTATCCACAGCTTCCTCCTGTGTTAAGGAGTAGATCATCTCAATCTGTACTGCCGTTCCACCTGTAAGGTAAGCTTTAATATTGCTGCCCGAGAATTTGAACGGATACAAGTCGATATCATTCAGAGAAGATAGAACAGATAATGATTTCGGCTGTACTTCAAATGACATGGCATTAACATAAGCCGTTGCATCACCTTCACCGGTGACAAACTTGTTATCAGCAACCCCTTCACCTACAATCAGACGCATATCAGATAATGTTGTTACACTCTTCGGCACTTTGGCCCAGAACGTAACGATACTCTTCTGACCTGGTCCCGGTACACGGTTTGCCTGCTTAGCTGTTGCTTTGTAATATTGACCATCTGCTGTTTTGTAGTATCCTACCAACTTCGCAAGGCCACTCTGACGCAGAGACTTATTCGTCATCTCGAATTCGGTGTATACAATATCGGACGAAGATCCCGGATATACATATGTTCTGCGTATGCCCAGCTCTGTTTCTTTATCTGCAGTTCCTTGAGTATAGGTTTTCCCTTCGCCTACATAAGAGAGGGGCTGAATTAAACCGGACGTACTAAGAGTAATCCAATCGTTCTTTTCTTCCTCACTTACTTTCTCCTGCAAAGTTAATTCCAGACGGCTCATATTGAGTTCAGATGGAATCTTCGTCAGGAGATAAGCTTCGGTGACCATACCAGAACCTAGTAACTTGCCGCCTTCTGCACGAATCAGCTTCGTATCTCCATCAATACGTGCAGAATCGATTGTGAACATCGCTTCCAGCTCAGGCAATTGAACCGTTTTGGTCGATGCATTACGGATGGTGACCTTGGCAGCAATAATATCACTGTCTGTCCAAGGAAGCCGTTGCAAGGAGCCAACAGATACACCGAATGTACCTTTACTATTTTTTATTACCGTTTCCGTTGTAAGTCCATCTCCAACCGTTATGGATTCAGGAATAGCATAGATACCAACCGGATAGGAGAACTCAAAGCCACTCGTGCCTCCGCCAGATGTTTCCCCTTCTTTGCTCTCATCTTTGGTTGTAGGTGTCATCGCATATAATTTGATTTTGCTGGTATCCCCATTCCCTTGGATCGTAGAGTTCAGTTTGATCGTTTTAGTCGCACCTGGCTTCAACTTCAGATCATCTAATGCCTTCGTCTCGATCGGATAGGAAGTTCCATCTTCTGTACGGATCTCTAATGCGTATTTGGGAACCTTAACTTCTTTTTTCCCTTGGTTCTTAAGGACCCACTGCATCGTTAGATCAAACTCTTCATCCTCACCACGGACACGAGCAGATTCCAATAGAGTCGATACAGGTTGTCCATCAATCGAGATGATATTCGGTTGATTCGCTACTACGTTTACATTCGTTTGGCTAGCTTCAGGAAGCTGTAATGCAGCCACTGGCAGAGCTGTCTTCTCTTCACCTTGTTCTTCCACTAGCAGTAATTCGGACTTTTCCAGTTTCAACGCTGTAGGCAAAGAAGCCATTAAATTTAACGTTTTATTGGCCTGTGCCTGAATGCTGACACCTGTACTATCCTTATCCGGGGTCAACGGATAATTCGTACCACCTGGTGTACGTAGAATCCACTTGATGTTTGGATTATCCAATAGCTTATAACTGATATTATTCAGGTTCACGCCAACTTTGACGTATTGTTTCTTATTCTCACTTGGATACACTTTAATCCCAGAGACTTTAACCTTGACGGCTGAATCACTCAGACGAACCGTCTTCGTTTTACCTACAGGTGTAGTGATGCTATATGATGTGGGAACATTGAATTTCCCCAGCGTGCTTTCATAATTCGGTTTACTGAAATCCCATTTTACAATCAGGAAGTTCAGATCACTCAATTTCACTTCACGTCCAACCTTCATAACATATGTGAGATCCACCGTGGAACCCGGTGATACCGTCTTTTTCTCCTGATCCTTGGCGATCAGCTTTGGAGAGAAGCTTGTTCCACCTTTTGTTTTCACTTTGCTCCAATAATCGAGCATCATCATCTGTGTGCTGTCATTATTTTTATACGTCAGTGTATACGTCACCGTATTCCCGTCGTCTTGCGACAAGATATTGACGTCGGTTAATTTCACGGTACTCCGTGCGGTTACTTTAACCGCAGGCACCTTAGCCAGGGTATGTACGACTTTGTTCGTGGTTGTTGTCTGTTGCTTCTTTGTTGTTGCGCTGTTATTTGTAGCAGGTTTACCTGAGTTAGCTGGTGTACTTGCGGCAGCTACTAAACCTCCACTTGAACTGATGAATAACATACTAGTTATCAAAGTCGTTATGACCTTTTTATGATCCACTTCCAAACCTCCCATAAGTTGCTTGTTGCTATATAGTATAAACGTTTGGGGGGGCGAGAAAGTTACGATGTTGTTGGTTTTGGATACAAAAAAACCAGAGAACCGAAGTTCTCTGGTTTAGTGATAAAAAATTAGTTGATTGCACCTGTAGTAAGGTTAACTTGTTCGTTGTTTACGATAAGTTTACCAGACAATGTGCTACCTGCTTTAATTGTATCAGCTCCCAGTTTAACTACGAGCACTTGGCTTGTAGTAGCACCTTGAGCAAATTGCAATTCAGCAGAATAGTTTTTAGTTGCTTCGGAATTAGTGATAGCAACTTGGTTCACAACTCCACTTGCAGCTTTGCTAAGTGCAACTCTTACTGTTGCTTGTTTAGCATCAACTCCACCTTCAAGTTCATAATCAGTAGTTCCAGTAGTAGGTAATGTACCAGTACCACCAACAACCGTATAAGGAAGGTCTGCTTTACCTTGAGCTACCAAAGCAATATCAGATGCTGTAGCAGTGGTATCAACTGTGATAGTTTTTCCGTCTGCACTGAACACAACTTGTTCTGTTCCAGGTGCAGCAGGTACTACAGTAAGAGCTACAGTAATGTTACCAGCTTCTCCTGCTTTAGAAGGAACTGCAGTAAAGCTCAATCCATTTTCATTGACTTTAGCAATAGTTGCTGCTGTAGCAGCATTATATGTTGCAGTACCAGTCACATCGTTATTTGTAGATGTAGAACTAGCAACTACAGTATATTTGCTGGATTCTGCAACCAATGGACCGTTAGTTCCAGCTGCTTTCAGATACTTAGCACCTTTTCTAACTTGCACAGTAACTGGTTGTTTCTCAGTAGCAGTAGCACCTTTAATAGTGATCATTACTTGATTGCCGTTAGCAATTTCTGCTTCAAAACCTTCACCCAGAACAAGTTCTTTTTCAGTTGCTTCATTAGTTACGATGAAGTCATTTCCGATTTGTGTTGCTTCTCCAGCCAAATTAGAAGAGAAAGTTACGTAGAACTCATCATCAGAATTTCTTTGTGCAACAACAGCACCATTAACAGGGATACCTACGCTCTGTACTTTAGGAGAAACATTACTGTTAACAGGTGAAGTTTGATCGTTAGTCAAATTCGTTCTGTTGTTAGAGTAAGTTTCAATGTTGTTGTTAGAAACCAATGTGATATTAGTGCTTCCACCTACATAGTCACGATCTGTTTTCAAAGTAACTTTGTTCTCATCAACAGTTACAGAGACAGGATATTGACCAGCAATACGGAAATCACTAGAGCTTGCATTAGCAATTACTTGGTTGAATTCCAGTTCGAAAGTTCTAGCATCTTTTTGAACTGCACCAGTCCATTGAAGACGATTGTTAGTAGCGTCATTCAATTCTTTAGTATTAATAGAAACGATTTGACCAGTTTTAGATTTCAAACCAGCTGCAGTAATGCTCTTAACAGTTCCAGCAGGACCAAATGTAACGCGTGTAGCATCGATGTTTTCAGGGAACTGAATAACAACAGATTTACCACCGTTTACAGCATTTACAGTTGCTTCTGTTGGCAATGCAATACTTTGCGCGTTTCCACCATTTTTAACGAAGGAAATGTAGTAGTTTCCTTTGTTATTCAAAGTAGACAGATCCATTTCTCTACCGAAGTTCAGTGTAACCTTACGTGTAGATTCATTGTAATCTACGAATTGAACAGATGGACTTACGCTATCATTAGCGATAAATGTTCCATTGTACTCAACCAAAGTATTTCTCAATGCAGTAGTGTCCTGCACATCTGCAACTTTAAGGTTATAAGTTCCTGTTTTCAGTTCGCTGAAGAATGTAACATAGAAGATTTTGTTAGAGCTATCAGCTGCAGTAACGTTATTTACTGGAACGTTATCACTGCCTTTTTTCACTGTGAAATACTTTTTATCAGCTGCACTTACAGCTTTATCAAAACGTACAGTCAAAGTGTTTGTACGATCACCGAAAGTAGTTTCAACTACTTGTGGACGAACCAAGTCAACTGTAGCGTTGATTTTGTGTTCTTTCACAGCATTAGCGTTACCAGAGTAGTCTTTTACTTCTACGAACAAAGTGGACTCATAACCTGGCAGGCGGTTAGCTTGATCAAACTCAACTTCGTAAACATTGGAAGCAACTTGTGTTACTTTACCAGTTTTCTTAGTGTCGCCTGATTTCCAGTAGAAGCTATCATTAGTAACGGAGTTAGGATCGATTTCTTCATCGAAAGTAACTGTTACTTTTTCCAATGTAGCAGAGATTTCAGATACTTTAGGACCTTCAGTATCAGCTGCTACAGTGAAGTCAGTTGTTGCAGCCAAAGATTTCAGACCAGCGAAGTCTTCAACCAGGGAAGTAGTCAATTTGTGAGCACCTTCAGAGATAGAACCAGTGAAGTCACGCAGAATTACTTCGCGTTGGTTAGCACCTTGAGTTACAGAACCAACAAAAGCTTTGTCATCCAATTGGAAGTTGCTGCTTGTTGGAGCTACAACTGGCTCGGAGAAAGTTACTTTGATAACTTTAGTTCCCAGAGCTTTAACTTCTGCTACTGTAGGCAGTACATTGTCAGAAGATGTGAAGGAAACTTCACCTTGTGGCAATACAGTACCAGTAGAAGATTTCACGTTTTTAACAACTACTTTGTAAGTTGTTCCTTGCGTGAATTTGCTGGATTCGTTCAACAACAGGCGAGCTGTTTTACCGTCAGCCAACAAAGTGATGGATTTGATTCCTTTGGAATTGCTGTCCACAGAGTAGTTGTTTTTGTCAGTTGCAGTAGCTTTATCTACTTTACCGTCAAAAGCAACGTCAACTTCTTTCAAGTTAACAGAAGAAGCGGATTGTACTTTAGTTGCAGCTTCTACAACATAAGTAACTTTTTCAGTGAAAGATTTTTCTTTGTAAGTAAATTTCACTTCAGTTTCTTTGTTAGCTTCAAGAGCTTTATCCAAAGTAACTTTTACAGTTTCGCCGTCGCTGATTTTGAATTCAACAACTTTTCCACCTTCAGTTACTGTGTAAGAAGTTACTTTCAAGCTTTGTGCTTCGTCAATTGCGTAAGCAGCGCCTACAAGCAATTCACGGGAAGCGTTAGCTGTGAAGTTAGTGTTTGCATCAACCAAACCAGCGTTGATTGCTGCTTGAACATAACCTTTAGCCCAAGCTGGAGCAGTGTTGTTTGTTTCAGCTGGGATTTCAAGATCCAATGCACGAGTCAGGATTGTAGCCATCTCGGACACAGTCACTTTACCGTTGAAGTCGAAGATTTTCTTCTCAACGTTTTTACCTTCCATGATACCAGCAGCAGTTACTGCTTCGATGTAAGGTACAGCCCAGTTTTTAGCTGTGTAGTTTTTGTCAGTGTAAGAAAGAGTTCCAGTGATCTCTTTCAGACCCAGCAATTTAGTGATAACTTTTGCAAACTCAGCGCGAGTCATGTCTTTGTCAAGACCTGCTGTACCATCCGGATAACCGTTGAAGATACCTTTTGCTTTCAATGCATCAAACTGTTGTTGCGGGGAAACTGCTGTGTCACCGAATGCTACAGATGCAAACATTGAGAATGCCATTGCTGTAGACAATGCTACGGATAAAATTTTCTTCATAACCTTTTTTTCTCCTCCTTGGGCGTTCATAACATTTGAATTTTCTTTTTTAATAGGGTCGCTCGTATTCCTCATATATTGTTGCACCCCCTTTCCAGAGTTGTGAGCAAGTTAATATAAATGATGTCTGTGAGCATATCACAGAAACTTGTAAACTAGTTTGTAAAGCAGAATCACACGTAAATAGAGTAGTTTCCTAATCCTACCTTACGTATTATACAATGGGTCTCTCGTGCCGTAAAGCAATTTTTTCTAAAAAATAGACAAGATTCTTCACGAGGTCATTCTTGGTAACAGGCCCAATGTTTTCGACTCTACACTTTAAACGCAGTAGATTTCAAAAAGTTGCGGATTGCACAAAAAAAGTTTTGATTTTTTTTATGTATAGGTACAGTGCGGGTATTGAAGCCATTCAAAACCTTTTCAAACCGTTGATACAGCAGTGAATCTGGAATTGTGATCTCTGTTTTGTCTGTGCTACCAACGTTTATCTATACCCGCAACTTCAACCTATGAAGCGACAAAATTCACAAAAAATAAAATAAAAAAGCACCCCTATTGGGATGCTTCTAGTGCAGTTCTGGAAATATAAGTTATTTAATCTTCATCGCGAGTTCAATAATTTGAGCACGCATATTTGGATCACTGTTCAATCTCAGATACATATCATCAATTGGTTGTCTGTTCTCACGGTACGTTTTCTCATGCTTCATCGTCGTGTGAGACCATTCAATCAACTCATTCTCAGCCAGAACCAGATTGTTATACGCATCATGGAAGCCAGTGGACTGTACAAGCCCTTCCATAACTTCCTGAGAGATCTCCTGAGTCTTGCGTGTATCTTCCAACTTTTTCTCCAGAATGACTGCCTGCTTCTCAAACTGTGTCTTTGCCTTCATGTAGCCCAGCTGGGCTTTCGAATAAATCGGTTTCATTAGCTAACTTCACCCTCTAGATCATTGTGTATTTACCGTTATTGTATCTTAAACTCTAGCAAATTACAAAAATAGTTATTGGTAATAATTCTGTTTCTTCTATTATAAAAGTATTCTATGTCCATTCATTGACAGCCATGAAAAGGACCTGCCCCTTTAGAGTAAGGGACAGGTCCTTCCTAAATTGCATCGATGTATCAAATGAATTAACTCAAGGTTTTAGGGAATACTTTTGTGCTCTTCTTGAGCAATTCTACTGCAATTTTACCCGCTTCTGCACGTGTCAGATTACCTTTTGGATTAAAAGCGAACTGTGGCTTCTTCTGACCTGCAACTGTGACTGGAGATCCCTCCATAATTTTAGCCTTCGTCACCGCTTGTATCGCTGGTCTTGAATAAGCTTCCATGCTTCCTGAGTCAATAAAGGATTTGGCCAATGCACTAGTTAACTTGCTATCATTGCTGGCTAACTTTAATTCAAGGGCTCTTGCGATCATTACAGCTGCTTGCTCTCTTGTAAGAGGTTGATCCGGACCAAAGTTTCCATCCGTAAGTCCTGATACAATACCCGCTCTGGCTGCCGTTTCAATACTTGCGTAGTCCCATGTAAATGAACTTGTCCCTGCTCCTACATCTGTAAATGTAGGTTTATTATCAGCAGTAATCGGCAAGTTCAATCCTTTGACGAGAATGGTAGCAAATTCGCCACGGGATGCACGATCATCTGTTCCGAATTGTTCGAAACGAATCGGTTGCATGAAACCTTTAGCATATAACGCATTCAGAATATTTCTAGCCCATCCATGATTCGTGATGTCGTTGTAACTTCTTCTTAATTTCATGACTTTATAATATCCGAACTGATCAAATGGCACAGTAACTGTGTGTTTCTTGGAATCCACTTCTCCACCAATTCGTTTCCACTCGCGTCCTGGTGTGTAATAGAAGACGGAAATAGTCGTTCCAGCATCATCTACTACATTTGAATCATAGGTCAGTGTCAATGTTCCACGCTGTGAAGGCTTGATTGTACGCTCCGCTGGTACTTTAACATCTCCGTATAGAGCGTCAGGTGTATACGGTCCGATACCATTTGTCGGCGCTTTATACGTTGTTGAATCTCTTGAACCATATTCTCCGAGACCACCGCTGACCCAATAAATATCAGAAATTGGACTGAAGTTCAATGTATCTCCTACAATGGCAGAAAATCTTCTGAAGTATTCTTCTTGTACATCGAAGTTTACTGGGTCACCCTCACCTCTCTCTGCACCTACGCCCATGACAGTGCCATAATCATTGCGACGCTCTACAATACCATTATTGGGATCTGCGATACCAAAGAGAAGTTTATTGTCTGGATAAAATTTCTTGATTCCGCGAATATCAGTACTTTCCATAACTGTACCTTTCGGGAAACTCAATTCCAGCTTTTTATTAAAGGCTGAATACTTATTAGCTACTTTCGGAGCCATGTATTGGGAATCTATACCTGGACTTGTTGTGTAGAATACATCAATAGTGTCAGTGGTTGTTACACCATCACGGTTAATGGTTAGTTTAATTTTATTAGATTTGTCCGGCTTCAACCCTACATAATCCAGGACAAAGCGATCTGTCTCTACACCTTGCAGCTTCTGTGCAGGTTCTTTATCAATGATAACCCCTGTTGCACCTTCTGCTTCGATGTCAAAATGAACAAAGTTCTTATTTACAACTACACGATCACCTGAAGTCGGTTTAGGTGATAAAATACGGTATCCAGTTACTTCTTTAACAATTTCAAGTTTCTGACTGGTCTTCGCTCCCGTCCGATTGAAGAGGTCTAGTGTATAGATATACGTTCCTGGTGTATCCATTTTCAGATTACGCAGACGAATAACAAAGTCCTGTTGGCGACCTGCTCTGTCAACTGTAACAGTACCATTATCCAGTGCATACTGAGGATCAATCTTTGCATTGTCCCAAGTTGCCGTGTTTCCATCTGGAATGTCCTGATCGAATATCTTCTGAGTCCCCATGCTCAAACTCATCCGTGTCGCACCTGCTCCGCGAATGACAATATCAAAGTTCTTCAAGCTGGTGGTGATTTTATTATCAGAATACACAAACTCTGGTGACATATTGAAAGCATCTTTGACCCATTGTGCATCCTGGTCTAATGGTTCAATAAATTCTGGTCGACCTTTCGTAATTGCAGGTTGGAAGTTTCGAATGTTCGAAATATTATTATCATTAATATAGATTCGAAGTTCCTTAGATACCTCTTTAAGTTGTCCGTTCTCATCCTTAGTTGTTCCTGTCAGCACAATTCGGTTCTCACCGAAAAATAACAAGCCATCGGGTTCTCCAATAGGAATGATCACGCTATTAATTGTTCCATCTGCCCCCAGGTTCAACTTGCGTGGGAAATCCGTATTTCCGCTACCCTCAGTAGAATATGCTTTTGTACCGTTGGCAAAAATTTCAGCTACAAAATATGGACTGCTAAGCGTATCAAATCCAATGTACTGACCCAGAATTGGAACGCCTGTGGCATTGTCTTTCAAATCATGAGTTTGACCATCAGTAAGATTTTCTACAGAGATAAAGCTCTTTGAAGCGAATGAAATCGTTGCATTCCGACCTGTGCTCGATCCGGAATACTTAAATTGAACAACTTGATTTCCCGTTTTGAACCCTTTAATCTCGTAAATATTTTTTGTAGTATCTGTCGCACTAAGCGGACCTACATGGTTCACGGTAATTGTGCTTGTTCCTCTAGGCAGATAGTCCGCAACCAAAGTTTTTGGATCACTCGGTGCTCTGCTAGTCTCCACTAAAATATAAAAGTTGGATCCACTTACGCTGGCACCATCAAGTGGTATTCCATCTGGAACAGTACCAGACCCATTGTAGTCTCTAAGATACTTCAATCCTGTAATTACAACTGCATCTTGTACATATTCAAAATTCATACTTGTTGTAACTTTTTTATCCCCATAGTCTACCGATAGACTATGATTCTGTAATCGGTCAGGAGCTCCGTTGAATGTGATCGGGTTAATATCAAAGGAAATTAGGACATAAGCCGGTGTGTTTTGTCCCACGCTAGGGATATGTTCCACATTTACATTACTTACACCCGTGTTCCCATTTCCATCGACATCAATGACCGGAACTTCAGTAACATCAGCTCCCGGAAGCAATAACTGTGCTTTCACATTGGCACTAGCAGGAGTGCCTCCATAGGTCGGTCTAGCTGATGAAAGCATACTCTGCGGCAGCCCGTTTGCACCTTCAATTAAATCCAACTGAGTGAATGGTTTTGTTTCATCATAATATAACAAAGAATAATTAAATACTTTCTTATCGACGCCACTCTCAATCGTCATTCTTAGGGTATTCTCACCTGATTTTAGTGTCAGTACCGGAGAGAAGAATGTACCATCCTGCAATAGTGATGTAGGCAGCTCCGAGCCACCATTCAACGATATCGTTACTTTGGATGAGTTCTGCGCAACACCTTGAATTGTAACTTCGCCGGTGTTAACCACAACCTGAGATCCCTCATTCAAGTTGAGGTTATCCGCTCCACCAAGGACTTGCAACTTCTCAATGTATGGGACGGAATCGTATAAAATATAAAAACTCTCAGAGCGTTCACTTGGTCCTTGGGAACCTGTAAACGTAATTTTATTCATCCCTGGGAACAGTGTAATGGTTGATCTAAACCGATTATCCGGTCGATTAGGATCAACAGTTACTACCCCTGGTGCAACACGTGTACTATCAGGAGTCCAAGTGTCACCTTTGAGATTCATCAGCTGAACATTCACACCGAGTGTTGAACCTGTAACATTGGTGAATGTTCCTGTTAAAACCTGTTCCTTTCCTGTAACAACAAAAGCTGATGTACGAGACAACACATCCGCATTGGCACTGTTTCCGCTCAACTTCAGTCCTACTGTATCTTTCAATTGGACATTCCCAGCATTGTCAGGAGTAAAGTAACTTGTCTGTCCCGCGGCCGATGCAACTGGTGCATAGCCAGCGGGAATCAGAGTTACTACCAGCGCTATCAGCATTAGCCAAACAATTGGCTTTTTCATACGCAGCATTAAATATCATCTCTCCTCTTTTTAAGTCAGTTACCTTTATATATCGGCAAAAGGTACCAATTATTTAGTAAAAATCTCAAAATAAACAAAAAACCTTATCCACTAGGGATAAGGTTGGGTCTGGAATAATATTCAAGAATAGCTGTAACCATTACATTTATCTATTTATGATTTCGAACGGGTCTCCGGATTCAACTTAACGCGCATGCGCATCAGGAAGTTAATAACCGGTCTTCTCGTTTTGCTAACAAGCCCGATAACTTCTGCTCCCACTTGGAGGAAGAACATCATGATACAGATGACCACAAATGTTACCCAATTCGCTTCAAACATGGCAGCAGAAGATTGGATAATCGCCAGAACTCCGAAGAATGCGGCAATTCCGTATATGATCAGTACCGTCTGACGGTGACTGAATCCAAGTTCACGCAAGCAGTGATGCAGGTGACCTTTATCCGGTGCGAAAATCGGTTTCCGTTGTACCGCACGACGGATAATCGCGAAGAAGGTATCCGAGAGCGGCACACCGATAATGATCAGCGGTGTAATAAAGGACACGATAGCAATTTGTTTGAATCCCAGCATGGACAGCATTGCCAGAGAGAAACCAAGGAATAGTGATCCGGTATCCCCCATGAAGATCTTGGCCGGGTGGAAGTTGAAGAATAGGAATCCGATAATACTACCCAGCAATACAAGACACATCAAGGCAATCATCATGTTACCCATCAGGAAGGACATCACGGCAATGGTACCAATTGCAATACCAGATACACCGGCTGCCAGACCATCCAGACCATCAATCAGGTTAATCGCATTCGTTACACCAACAATCCAGAAGATCGTCAGCGGAATGGATACCCAGGCTTCGAGTGAAGAGTAGGAATCCTGAAACGGAATGTTAACGAAATCTACCCGGATATTAAATCCGAATACAACGACAGAAGCAGCAACGATCTGACCAAGCAACTTCACTTTGGCTGACAGTTCAAACCGATCATCGAGTGCGCCGATCAGCACGATAATTGTCCCACCAATCAGAAACGCGCTGACAAAACTCATATCTCGAGTCGTGAACCATGCCGATACAAACGGAAGCAATGCAGCAACTGTAATAATAAAGGCCAGGAATATCCCCAGACCACCAAGACGAGGCATGATCCGTGTGTGTACTTTACGTGCATTCGGCGTATCCATCGCGCCAATGCGGACTGCGAACTTTTTGACAAGTGGTGTCAGGGCAAGAGCCAGTCCCATTGACACGATAAATCCAATGATAAAGATCGCTACCATTTGAACATTCGACCCCCAATTATAATACCTGTACGAAATTATAAATCCCCTGATCTCTTTTTATATATAAAAAATTATTTGTTAGTCACTTTTGATGAAAAATTTTGTTACACGATAACGGAGAGTGCAAGGAAAACTAGAGAAGTGTAACGTTCGCATTTATCACCGGATTTCATCCTTTGGAAAAGGATAAAAGGAAATCTGGGGATAACGGCGATCGACAGGTTGCCTTGCAATCGTAGTGCCAAGTGTAACGCTTCTGTTTTCATGGAGTGGCACACATGTAATCCGGAATGAATTATACGCTCATCACACCCGAAAAGCCATCCTCAATTTCTAGCAAAAACACGCATTTATCTCGCAATTACCTGTTTTTAACGGACTTTCGTCACGTTTTCTTTGTCACGCATCACCTTAACAGCGAATTTCGGAAGCGCAAGCATACGGCCAGCCCGGCTTGGTTCACGCAACAAGCGATAGAACCACTCCAGTCTTAACTTTTGGAACAGCATAGGCGCACGTTTGGTTTTGCCCGAAATCACATCAAAGCTGCCGCCAACGCCCATGGTTACAGGAACCTGTAGTGCATCTTTGTGTTTGTGAATCCACGGTTCTTGGGTGTCCGCCCCACGTGCTACAAACAACAGATCAGGTGCCGCTTCCCGAATAGAAGCGATGACCTGTTCATCCTCAGCCGGACCAAAATAACCGTCGCGATAACCCACAATTCGAATCGCCGGATATTGCTGTTGTAACCGAACTGCCGTTTCTTGAATCACCTCAGGGGTGGAACCAAGCAGATATACGCCCCATCGATAGTTTTCTCCAACACGCAGCAATTCATGTAAAAGCTCAAAACCCGGCACTCGCTCAGCTACAGGATCTCCACAATAGTTTGCAGCCCATACGACACCTGTTCCATCAGGAACAATCAATTCCGCAGCTTGCATGACTTCCATGATTGCGGGATTTTCCAATGCAGCCATGACCATAATTGGATTGGCTGTAATGACCTGATGTGGTGTCTGTTTGGACAGCACAGCTTCCTGGAGAACCTTTACCGTTTCTTTCATCGTCAGTTTGGAAAAAGGAATGCCGTAGATCGAAACGGTAGGTATTGATCCGGTCTGACTCATCTTTATCTCATCCTTTGCGGCCTAAATAGTTAATAATCTGCTGTGCAGGCACTCTGGCTTCCTGCTTCAGTTGGGTGATGCCTTCTTCATGTTCCTTCAACCACTGTGAACGTTGATCCAGCAGTCCAACAACAGTCTTGGCGAGTTTATCTCCATCGAGTGTATCCGTATTTCCTGCTGGTTCACTGTCCAGACGAAGCAGGAATTGATCAATTTTCGGATCATACGAGATACCCACCGGAGGCACATATTGCGAAGCTGCATAGATCAGACTGTGCAGACGCATACCGATGACGAGATCACACTTGCTGACTTCCTCCAGCATAAGCTGAGGGTCGGTCAGATCTTCTGTGATACTAATCTCGCTGCCTTTGCTGGTCACATCACCGAGCATTTCCATAAGGAATCGTGATGCCTGTTCATCCACTGGCAGATGAAATGGCAGAAAACGCAGGTGCACCGCTCTTTTGGAGCACAGCTTTTTCAATCCGGCGGCAATAGCCGTAAGTTCCTTTCGGTCTGACTCCCAAAAACGTACCGATACGCCGATCACAGGAAGCTTGGTATGTCCTCCAGTTGAAGGTTCCACTCGATTAGCTTGAGAAGCAGCATTTGCTGAGACAGCACCTACGCCCCTCTCAACTTTTGTTTCAGGTAATGGCAAACCCATTACGGGGTCGGGTACAACATGGATCTGATTCCACTGTAACCCGAGCCCACGCAGGTAATCTGCAGATTGTTCATCCCGAACGGATACATAGGTGCAGGCCTTAAAGACCGATTTGATCATCGGATTGAAAATTTTACGATTCACAGGGCCAATCCCCTGTGCATAGATAAACGTTGGTTTTTTCAGCCACTGGGCCAGCTTGATTACACCCAGATAATAAGGAATGGATTTCAGTCCAGTTGCATCCTGCAATAGGCTTCCTCCGCCACTAATTAACCCGTCGCTCTCCTTGAGTGCTTCACGGACCTCCTTCAATTTCATACGATGCACGGAGCGCACACCGTACATGGCGGTTGTTGACTCGGGATCACCCGAGAGAACAATAGGTTCAATCGTTATGTTCGACCTTTGGCTTTCCTCTTCCAGCGCTGTCAAAATCGACTTTAGCACCGCTTCGTCTCCGCTATTGCGGAATCCGTAATACCCCGAGATGACTAACTTTTGAGAAGTGGTGACCATTTTTTCCAACATCCTTCCGCTACTTGCCACACACCCACAGCAATGATACCGAAGATTAAGCCAAGTCCCAATCCCATCACTCCACGAATGAGTGACAATACAGCCGGCGTATGGATATGCGCGAACGTATCCACCATGGACAACTGTCCAATCGCTGCAATAATGAGCACAAAGATGACTTTACGATATTTTAAAGCGGCGAACACGCCAACGATAAATAGCGGGTGTCCCAGCATAAATTCTTTGAATCTCGGACGTACACCGAACGTATCTTCCAACGTGGTACGAAGGAACATCTCTAATGGTGTTACTGAACCCGAGTTGCCTGTACGGCTCAAGTAATAGTACCCAACAATGGCAGCAACAAGCGCCAAAACAACCATTAACACATTAATTGGCATACGAAGCATTTCTTTAATTTTCTTAATAGAGAATGAACCCGAGCCACGATAAAACACAATATAGATCGCTACCAGTGCCATAGGTGCAAAGTGCAACAGACTCACGCCGCGGAACTGGTTAATGACCAGACTGTACGTAATGCTGTTAAGCAACGCGATGACAAAAGGTACCGCCAGGAATGACAGAATCGAAGTTCTTACATATAAAACTAATGTCTGTTTCAAACGACGACCCGCAGATGCGTCGGGTTGACGCTGTTGCTGATAGTTCACTGTACGAACGGCCAGCACCATCGCTATGGTCGGCGCGGCGATTGCCACAAGCAAGGCAATTCCTTGTTCCAGCAGCGTTGGTTTCAAAAGGAACAATCCTGCACTGCCCACCAAAGTAACCACAAATGCGATCAAGGTCAGTAGTGGGATAAAATAAGAAACCATAAGTGCAATCATGGCAATTGCACCAACAAGAGCAACCAGCTTGGCATAACGCTGAATCGAAGAATCCTTAACTGAAAATGCCTCAGCTTGTCCTAGCTCGAATCCATGCTTCGCCATGCGTTCTACGGCATGACCCGGCTCACCCAGGCTGTTGATCAGATTCTCAATTGGATCTGTAATCATAGCCTTTGCTGTATTCCGGCTTGGTGATGCATTCATATAGAGCATACGAATGTTGCGATCCTTGGTTGCGAGAACAAAACGGTCAGCAATCGTATCTACGTCCAGATTGGCATCTCCATCACTAAGCGAGTACAGACGCGTAACGTTGTAATCCGTTTTATACGCAAGAGTCTGGAAACCAGACTGTGGTTTCTTCAAGTTCTCGATGGCTGCAAGACCAATATTGTGCTTGTTCAGCAACTGTGCGAATTGGTCGAGACTTTTCATCTCTTCATTATCATTGTACCCTTTCACAGCATCACCATCAAACAAGATGCGCTTTACGCCATTCTCTTCGAAGAAGGTAAGCAAGCGCTCCATCGATTCTTGGCTGTATGGCACACTGTCCGAGATCCGCGGCAAAATGTAGAAACCTTTATCACGTAGCATCTTCACGGCAACCGGATCGGGCTGCAAAGGCTGCATGTTGGCATTCTCGGGAGGAGTCTGCAATATTAAGCCGCTACGACCTTCATATTCCCATGGTACTACCGGAATCTGCCGATCAGCGAACGTATGTTCAATAATAGGGGTATACGTCTGTGCGTTTTCCTCTGATGTAAATAACACATACGTGTAATTTGCATTAGAAGGGATCACATCTTTGGTCAGGTTCGCGAGATCCTGGCCGTTATATACCATTAGTCGGCGTGTCTTTCTCAGCTCGTCCAATGTACTTTCGAACACAGCCATCGTTGTTACGCCTGCGTCTTTTAGACGAGTCAATTGTTCATTCATGAAATCTTGCGGATGTGCCTGATACGCTGAGATATCCAGCAGTCCTCGATAGTTAAAGACAAGCTCCACCTTTTTGGCAGAAGATTCTGTCTGCACCCGATCACTGATGACAGGGATGGACGCGACCAGACCGATAATAACGACGAGCCACAACCACTTCCGAGAAGCGTTATTCCAATAAAGCCATTTTTGACGCACTACATGTACCTCCTCAAGTGTTGGAACCAAATGCACGTTCAGCTCAAGTAATTCGTTCATTTAAACATTCATACAATAGGTTACAAACAGCTTGTGTCAACAAGCCCTCTTATATGCTAGAACCATCTACACTTTTATTTCAAAGAAAAACCCCTCCGCCAACCAACCTTACGGTGCGGAGAGGCCTTCTCATGTTCTTGCTCATTGTTGCATTCGTATTATTGTGCGTCTACACGCGACATCACTGTAGTCACCAGACGCTCGATCCGGCTTTCCGCATCTTCCAAATTCTCTCCACGCACGGCGAAGTATACTTTGATCTTCGGTTCTGTTCCTGAAGGGCGCAAGCAGAACCATGAACCGTCTGCCAAAATGAACTTCAGTACGTCCGCCTTCGGAAGACCGTCCAGACCAAGGGAGTAGTCCAGTACATCTTGTACAGCAATTCCCGCTACTTCTTGTGGCGGATTGGAACGCCAGTCCGTCATTTTGGCTTGAATCTGAGCCACGCCGTCTTTGCCTTTCAGCGTACGGGACTCCAGCTTCTCCAAGAAATATCCGAATTGGTTGTACAGTTCTTGCAAGACATCATACAACGTCTTGCCTTGGCTCTTATAATACGCAGCTGCTTCAGCAATCAGCATCGAGGCAAGGACAGCATCCTTGTCACGGGCATAGTTACCGGAAAGGTAGCCATAACTCTCTTCATATCCGAACAAAAATGTATGACTGCCTGTTGCTTCGAACTGGTTCATTTTTTCACCAATATATTTGAAGCCCGTCAGTGTGTTCATCACTTCTGCACCGTAATGTTCAGCAATAACAGCACCCATCTCACTTGTTACGATTGTTTTGACAACCGCACCATTGCTTGGCAGTGTACCTGTCTCTTGCAGGCGACTGAGCAGGTAATGTACCATAATGGCACCAGACTGGTTACCGGACAAGACGAAATATTTGCCATCATTGTCTTTCACGACAGCACCCATACGGTCTGCATCCGGATCTGTTCCGATCAGAATGTCAGCGCCTACGGATTCTCCCAGCTTCATTGCAAGCGTAAACGCTTCGCGTTCTTCCGGGTTAGGGGATTTCACGGTAGAGAACTCAGCATCCGGCTGTTCTTGTTCAGCTACAATGTGCACTTGCTCGAATCCGATCTGCTCCAACACGCGACGTACAGGGATGTTACCTGTTCCGTGAAGCGGTGTGTAAACGATTTTGAAATCACGGCCTATGCCGGATTGGATCAGTTCACGGCTCAGACTGCGGCTCGCTACGGTATCCACAAACGCTTGGTCTTGGTCTTCACCCAACCAGATCAGGAGTCCTTGAGCTTCTGCTTCTTCTTGCGTCAGCTTTTTCACGTCAGCAAGGGAAGGCACTTCCTGGATGTACTGAATGACTTTTTCCGCTTCATCCGGTACCAATTGACCGCCCTCATGATTGTAGACCTTATATCCGTTATATTCCGGTGGGTTATGGCTCGCTGTTACAACGATCCCTCCAGTTGCCTTCTGATGACGCACTGCGAATGACAACTCAGGAGTTGAACGCAGGGATGGGAACAGCTTGGCTACAATGCCGTTTCCAGCCAGTACAAGCGCAGCATCCAGTGTGAATTCAGGTGAAAAATGGCGGGAATCATGAGCAATGACAACAGAAGGTTTGCCTTCTTGGTCACCATGCTGCTCAAGCAAATAACGCGCAAATCCTTGCGTTGCCCGACCTACGGTGTAACGGTTCATCCGGTTACTTCCCGCACCAATGACCCCGCGCAATCCACCTGTACCAAACTCCAGGTTTCTGTAAAAACGTTCCTCCAGCTCTTTCGGCTGATCCTGCAAGTCACGAAGCTCCTGTTTCGTTGCTTCATCAATCGAAGCATCCTCCAACCATTGCTGCAACGTCTCTGCTGCTGCTGTGCTTAACTGTTCCATTCCGATAAACCCCTTCCGTCTATATAAATTCAGGTGTGCTGAGTTACTTCAACATCTTGCATCATTCGGTCCGTCTAAGTTCCTGCATGATGTCAATGCTCACGTATGTAATCAGCTTGGGTCAGACAGTGCAAACATGATCTCGCCTTCAGCGACCACTTTGTCGTTCACTCGGGCAGTTGCTTTACCTTTACCGATAGAACCTTTCAGACGTGTAATCTCCACTTCCAGAATCAACGTATCTCCGGGCACAACTTGTCCACGGAATCGGAAGTTGTCCAGTCCCGCCAAAAAGCCGATTTTGCCTTTGTTGCCTTCCAAATTCAGAATGGCTACCGCACCAACTTGAGCTAGCGCTTCTGTAATCAGTACACCCGGCATTACGGGATACTCTGGGAAATGACCAATGAAGAAAGGTTCGTTAATAGTTACGTTTTTCAAACCAACGGCACGTTTGCCATCCTCAATCTCTAGAATCTTGTCCACCAGCAGAAACGGGGGGCGGTGCGGGATGATTTCTTGAATCTGTTTGATATCGAGCACAGTGTAATCTCCTCTCGGGATGTTTATATGAGCGTTCTTCATCATGGATTTTTCATGTGCGCATAGGTGACCGTTACGGTTACGGATCGTTCTTTCGATCGCTGTTGTTTCCTAATGTTTCTGAACTATTTTTCAGATGGATAACATTAGGAAACAAAGGCGAGCGCCTCGCTTCTTTCGAACGATTCCGTTCCCTTCACTGACTTTAGTGCGGACATGGAAAACCTGATTATGATCAAGTCGAAGCTCATATAAAAGGTTTTTAATTTTAAATTTTGTATGGAAAGCATATTTTCGGTTAACACTAGTTATATCCTTCATGACTGCAGTAGTGAAGGTTAAGATAAGGGGTCTCTCTTCGCGATGACGAATGTCTTTCGCAGGGGAGGCCTCTTTTGTGACGTCAAACGTCATCCATCATTATACTGTTTTCAACGTCAAAAAGAAAACTCCTGCCTGCGCAGGAGTTTTCGCTTAACTCGTTACATTATGGAGCGAATACCAGATTATATACATGTTCCCATGTACTCCATTGCCATACGGAACCGATATCCTGTTTGCCCAGTACCACATATCCAGCTACCATTCCGCCAGCGAGGGCAAGAACAAGCAGGACCGGAACCAGGAACCATCTTGCGATGCGCCATCCACTCTTCTTCTTCTTGACTTCCTTTTTCTCCGGCTTACTGTTCTGCTGCTGTGTTTCTGTCATCACATTCACCTTTTACGCTCTCATATTGTTGGCAAGACCCAACATGGAATCACTTGAAGTTAGCGCCTTTGCCGCCAGCTGATATGTCCGCTGTCCTTGCATAAGCAAAGACATCTCCTGTGTCAGATCCACATTGGATTGCTCCAGAAATCCTGGACGAATCAATGCAGCTGCTTGACGTGTAGCTGCATCAGCGCCAAATACATCATCCTCGGTTAATCCCGCATCCAGTCCAAACAGGTTATCCGCATACTGTACGAGCCCCTCAGGGCGTTCAATGTCTACCACTTGCAGCTGTGCTCCAATGGTTGCATTTGCCGCATTACCGCGTCGGATTAACAGGTTGCCATTTTCATCAAAAGCAACTTTGCTATTATTCGGTGCCGTAATACGATTGCCTTGACGATCCAGGGCAAAGTGGCCTTCGCCATTGACCATCACCATCATATCAGGTGAATTCGGAGTAGGCTTAGGTCTTGTATCAGGTACAAAATGAAATGCACCCTGACGTGTCCACATTTTCTCCCCATTCGCTTCAACTGCAAACATCGCATTTCCTTCAATGGCCAGATCGGTCGGAAGGCCAGTCTCGTTCAAGGGGCCTTGAGACATATCCTTCGTTACATCTGCCAAACGAGCACCAAAACCGAGGTTATATCCCATCGGTGTGGAACGTCCATCCAGTTTGTACTTGTCCGGTTGTTGTTGAACCCGGGTCAGCACATCCTCGAAGGCCGCTTGCTTGCTCTTATAGCCTGCCGTATTCACGTTGGCAATATTATCGGAAATGACATCCAGACGCTGCTGTATGGCAGTCATGGAAACCTTGGCACTAATCATGGAATTATTCATTGGTGGTATACCCTCCCTTGTGTCCTGTCCACCCTCCCAAACCCTCCCTAGTAGGGAGGGCCCCAGATGGCGCTGCCCTCTGGACTCCCGAAACAGGCGGATTAGGTAAGTGGGGTACGATCTTGCTAAGTGACGGTGGTGTGTGTTCGCCGCGACTGCCCGACTATGATTCCCGCCATCGTTTCACATGGCTGAATCATAGTCGGGCACGCTCTTTATGCGGCGTGTAGCTCCGCGAGGTCTCTTCCTACTTTGCTTCGCAAAGGGCTGTCGAGACCGTCGCTTCGCTCAGGTACTGCTGCGCAATCCTCGCATAGGCTCGGCTGCGTCTACGCTCTTGCGCTCCGCGTGGTCTCTCCTTGCTTTGCTTCGCAAAGGGCTGTCGAGACCGTCGCTTCGCTCAGGTACTGCCACGCATTCCTCGCATAGGCTCGGCTGCGTCTAGGCTCTTGCGCTCCGCGGGGTCTCTTCCCTGCTTTGCTCCGCAAAGGACTGTCGAGACCATCGCTTCGCTCAGGTACTGCCACGCATTCCTCGCATAGGCTCGGCTGCGATTGGTTTGCGCTTCGCGTGAGCCTCTCTGCTTTGCTGCGCAAAGGGCGTTTGGCTCTCCGCTGCGCGGTTATATTTAAACGTCGGCGTTATACACGCCCGACTTCATTGACGGCTTTATCCAGACTGCGGTCGTAGAATTGTACGATCTTCTGGTTTGCTTCATACGCCCGGAATGCGGCGTTCATATCAACCGTTGCCTGTGAGGCATCAACATTGGAACCTTCCAGGTAACCCTGACGGATCTGCACATTATCACCAGCTGCCATCATCCGGGACGTTGCCCCGTTTGCATCGCTGAGACTGAAGTTGCCATTACCTTGACGAACCAGTTGATTCGGCTGGTCAATGACACTAATGCCAAGAGTAACCCCTGTCGGTGCACCCGTTGCTGCATCTACCAAACGGCCTTGCTCATCCACTTTAAATTGCTCCACAGAACCTGTCAACACTACAGGTTGTCCATTATTATCCAACACTTGTGAACCTGTTGAACTCAGCAATTGTCCCGTTCCAGTGATCTCGAAGTGACCATCGCGTGTGTATCCGGTGTTACCTTCTGCATCCTGAACTGTAAAATACGCCTGAGGCTGGTAAGTCACCGTGCCGTCGGCCCGTACAAATTTGCCTGATGCGTCAAACGGGACAGGTTGTCCAGTCTGCTGATCATTGACAGTCATATTGGATGAAATGGAAAAATCATTTT
Organism: Paenibacillus sp. FSL K6-1122; assembly: GCF_037977015.1. NCBI lineage: Bacteria > Bacillati > Bacillota > Bacilli > Caryophanales > Paenibacillaceae > Paenibacillus > Paenibacillus sp. FSL K6-1122. Next base: position 6,475,036 of record NZ_CP150272.1, read on the forward strand.
TCTGCCCAGTCTCCATAATGGTCCCCTGCAAATTCATGGACAAACTCTCTTCCGCGAACACCCCCGTGTTCAGCTTGCCCAGCCGCTTTGTTGGAAGATTTGCATCTCCGCCCACCAAAGTAATGAGCATTTCCGGGAAGGAACGGCTTACGCTGTTCACCTGTTTATATCCCGTGGTGTTCATATTTACGATATTCTGTGTTGCTGTGTCATGGCGGCGTTGTTGCGTAATCATTCCCGCAGTAGCGGTGTACAGACCTCTTAACATGAATTAACCCCTCTCCTCAAGCGCTTGACCTGCATCACAGGTTGGCTGCTTGTCCGTTCTGCTTCCCAAGCATGGCGAACCTTTGCTATTTATATCGGCAGATTAGAACTTTTTCTTAACCACCTGATCCAAATTATTAAGCATTATGCCTGTCCCCTTCACGACACAGTGCATTGGATCTTCCGCCACCCATACCGGTACATGCAATTCATTGGACAAAAGCTCGTCCAGTCCGTTCAGCAATGCACCTCCGCCAGTCAATACAACACCACGGTCGATAATGTCCGCTGACAATTCAGGCGGTGTACGTTCCAATACCGATTTGGCTGCCACGATGATGGATTGCACGGAATCCCAAAGTGCTTCCTGTACTTCATTTCCCGATATCGTTACGGTAACAGGAAGGCCGGATACCATATCGCGTCCGCGAATGTCCATCTCCGTTTGATGTCCACCCGGATGTACGGTACCAATCGCAATTTTGATATCTTCAGCGGTCCGTTCACCGATCATGAGCTTGTACTTGGCTTTGATAAACTTGATAATGGCTTCGTCGAACTTGTCCCCTGCGACTTTAATAGAAGAGGCGGTGACCACGTCGCCCATAGAAAGGACTGCAACGTCAGTCGTACCGCCGCCGATATCCACGACCATATTGCCGCTCGGCTGAAAAATATCCATTCCCGCACCGATCGCTGCCGCTTTCGGCTCTTCTTCCAGAAACACTTCTTTGGCACCGCTGCGTTCTGCCGCCTCACGGATGGCCTTCTGCTCCACGGAAGTAATGTTCGTTGGTGCACAAATCAAAATCCGAGGGTGGCTGTACCAGCTTCTTGCACCCACACGATTAATGAAATGTCTGAGCATCGCTTCTGTAATCTCGAAGTCCGCAATAACGCCGTCACGCAGCGGTCTAATGGCAACAATGTTACCTGGAGTACGCCCCACCATACGACGCGCTTCTTCCCCAACAGCAAGGACACGCTTCGTATCTCTTTCAATGGTCACGACGGAAGGTTCATCGAGGACAACCCCACTTCCTTTCACGTGAATAAGCACGTTGGCCGTGCCAAGATCAATACCGATATCCTTGCTAAACATAAAAGAGCCCCCAAAGTGATATTATTTGGTCAGCGTATCCTGTGAAAAAGAGTCCCTTATCACGTCACCGCTCGTTCGACAAAGTGCAACATATATATGTAAAAATCGGGCTGATAAGATGTCATAATTCGATCCTGTACCAGCATTTAACATATCATACTTCAGGGGAGGGATTCAATGCATGTGTGAGCTTTTTGGCCTACGTCTTTGTGAAGATGCTTACGATTTGGCGGAAGCCAACACCTCACGTTTCTTGCCACTCGTTTTTTTGTATTTAATTTTGGTCGCTTCACCGCCCCGCAAATGGCGGATGGACTTGTGATACTCCAAAATGTGTTTCACCTGGTCAGCAAGATCAGGGTTGATTTCCGGCAGACGCTCCGTCAGATCCTTATGCACAGTACTCTTTGACACGCCGAATTCTTTGGCTATGGTACGGACCGTATTCCTCGTCTCAACAATGCAGCGACCAATTTTGATGGTCCGTTCCTTGATGTAATCGTGCACGCTCCCGCCTCCCTACTGTGTGGATAGTTTGGTACATTATATGAGGAGCATGCCTATATATTCGCGGTTTAGAGGTGTGACAAGCTTCGAAGGTCCCATTATTTTCTGAAAAGCACAAAAAGAGCAGAGGTTTAACCCTCTGCCCGTCATGTTGCTGCGGTAAAATTCATTTATTTTTCCGGAAGATATCCTTGCGGGTTAACTGGCTGTCCGTCTTCGTACACTTCAAAGTGAAGGTGGTTGCCAAGCGTTTTACCCAATTCATTGACGCCAGCGGATGCAATCGCATCTCCCTGTTTCACTTCGTCGTCCTGTTTCACTTTGACGTCTGCCAAGCTTTGGTATACCGTTTTCAGGTTATCGCTGTGTGTGATTTCCACAACTTGACCTGTGAGCGGATTTTGCTCAACCCGGGTAACTTTACCGGCAAGCGCTGCTTTTACTTCAAACGTTTTGTTATCCCCACGTGCCAGATCCACACCTGTGTTCGGGATGAATGTATCATTGTACTGCACCATTGCCGCTTCATGTTCCTCGGTTGAAGCTTCGCTATCATAGAAAGGTTTTACTACCGAAATTTCAGACGGTACCGCTACCGGCCATACAAAATTCTCCGACTTTGCAACAACTTCCACACTTTCTTCTTCTCCGCCTACTGCTGTTCCTTCTGTACCCACCGATGCGCCTGTTTCTACTACCCCGCTAGCAGGGTCCGAGTTTAGCGTTTTGTCGCCTGTGCCCTGATAGACCCACACTAAGGTTAGTATAATGCCTGCTGCTGCGATGTAGGCTGCCGGGAAGACCCAGCGTTTGGACATTGCTCTTTTCCATGAAGAGGGCTGACTAGCCGGTACTCCTTGAGTTGTTTTAGGAGTTTCTTCTTGGTTTGTTTTTTTGTTTTGTTCATTCATGTTAATCACCTCAGTAACAAGTGTTACCGGGTGCAACTCTTTTATACACGCGCGACTCTAATTATTTTCACGGAGGTTTCAGAGAGTGCTATATATGGAGTGTGTGTGCAGCTAGTTGGTGCGCCGCTTCGGGGCCAGAAAACCTTTCGACCGCTGGTTACTACCAGATTTCTTCTATCACCTTCTTAAGAGTGAAATCCGGTAGTAAAGACGGACACTTTGTTTCTACAGGTCTTTTCTGTCCCCTGTGCTCCCCATACGCTAGCACTCTCCTCATATATAGCCGAATCTCGAAAGCTCCGGAATGGGTGGTTGGTAGACTGGTCTGGATTGGCTGTAGAGGCCAATCCTTCTATGAAGTGCATTTATCAGTGAGAGCGAAATGATATAGGATGTTACTGGATAATGCAGATTTAAAGTGCTCTAGGTTCGTTAAAGTGAGCTGTGAGATTAGAGATTGGTGATGCCGCATCAATAATAAATGTTCAATACAACATCTAGATCTTAAAGAAGCTGGCTCATGAATGGATACAGTATAGTTAGAAGTTGCTTGGTAGACAGGGAACATAAATCAATTTTTTAACCTTAGGGCTTGGAAACTTGATTTCAACGTTCTGGTTCTGGTTTGGCTTGCTTATTGCGAATGAGCATGTAGTGAATGGAAGTATCCACCATTTTGTTAGTGATTAGAATAATAATATATTTCTAACGAACTCAGGCGGCCTTATTGGCGGGGAAATCGCGGCTTAGGAATTCTAACGAACCATAGACACGCTAATTACTCTTTTGGGCGCTATTATCGGATCAATTCGGTGGTATGTCGTGATATAACGTGTCCGAGATTTTTTAGAATTTCCATTCGTTGTGATAACACCCAATAAGGTCTCTCAGATTCGTTAGCGCGCAACTGCTCTCATTCACATACATTTGTATACATTCGCACATACTCCTACTCATTCGAATTATTTCGCTTTATCCATCCGTGTTCATCTCTCCTACTTCGATGCAAGCATCTTGGATGCCTGTCCGAATGAAATGCCGGTATAGTAGTGTTTGAGAATTTGGGTGGCCGTGTGTCCCTCCTGCGCCATGCCGTTTGCTCCCCATTGGCTCATGCCAACCCCATGACCGTAACCGTACGTTGTAATCTGGATTTCGTCACCTGTGGTCTTCCAACTGAACTGGCTGGATCTTAATCCAAGCAGTTTACGAACTTCGGGTCCGCTGAATGTTTCACCTGCGATCTGCATTTCCTTAATCCGATGCCCTTTGGTTGTAGACAATACTTCCATCCACGATCCACCCTTCTGGGCGGTAACCGGAATGGCATCCAGGTTTAACTTCTGTAGAATATCATTACGCTTCATGGTGACGGTCTGCTTGAATCCTGGTGCCAGGTTTTTGTCCCACGGACTGTCTACACTTTGCAGATACGGCACGGCGTTCCCCCATACATCCTCAGCATTCTCGGTATACCCATTACTTGTGGAAAAAAAGGATGCGGTGATTGCCTTGCCCTGATATGTCATCACCGTATCTCGACTTTCGCGCACAGCCTGTTGTAGCTTCTCCCATTCCTTCGCCTTCCCTAGACGCGTCCAATCCGCTTTCACCTGGTCTGGCGGAATAAACACCTGATGGCTGACCGTATCCGTTACATCCGCCGCACCTGATGGAACACCGCTTGTATCACTCGCAGCTAACCTACGCACGATAAATGTACGAGCAGCTATTGCCTGCGCCTTTAACGCCTCCAGTCTGAATTCCGCTGGCATCTCAGCTGCCACAACCCCGGTAACATAGTCTTCCAATGGCAGATTCATCGTTGTGCCCGTTGCAGACAGGTATACGCGCACTTTAGGTTCAGGGTACGTAACAGGAACGGCTGGCGCAGGAGCTGGGGTTCTTGTACTGCTTGAATATGTTGGAGCAGGGATCGGCTTAGGTGATTCACTTGTCCGCGGCCATACCAGAATTACCGGAATCAGCAGCGCCATCGCCAATAAGGAAGATACAGCGGCAGCAGGTTGCCATCGCGTCGTATTACGTCCCCATCGGGGTTTTCGTCCAAATGTCCGCATTCGGCGACGCTTCACTCGGCGGAACTGGTCCAGCTCAATAACAGGTATATGAATATGCTCGGTTGTCTTTCGGTTCAGTTCATCTGCCGACACCCGTCCTGGATTGGATAATCTTGCAGGCTGTGATGGAACAGTCCTCAGGTTCAATGGGGCAGGCTTGTCTTTTTCCACTCCAGAAACGGTATTTCCCTCCGGCTCTTGCATACCTGGACGAGGGACAAGGGGTACCTTTACCTGTACACGAGCTTCTTTCATTCGAATATAACCCTCCGTTATCTATGGCCGGTCATGTGCCGGTCGTGTTGTTCAAATCCATAGTTTAGGTTATGAGCTGGCTTGATCTGATAGAACCTGATTTGAGAGAAACGAGGCCCTTTTCGTTATGTTCAATTTCTTGTTTTCTTTTGCTATGTACATCTTAGAAACGTTGATCTGTCGCTGAATACCAGTGTTAGCTGGAATCGACACTCTATATAAAGTACGCTCTTTCATTTGGTTCAGAATCGATACAGAATACGATGTTATGCTATACAAGTTAGGACCAGCTATTAATAGAATCAGGTATCAAATATCTCGTTGTCTTCTTAAAAGTAAACACAAAAAAAGCCAAGCCAGATGGCTTAGCTTTATCATTTTTTACAATATACGTTCCATCGCATTCATAATCCACACAACCGTGTGACTCATAATAGAGGGCCATATTTTTTCTATTCAATCCAGTGTTAAGCCAAAGTTGGTTGTACCTTAAACATCGGTACTTCTTTCTCCACTTTTTCACTTGGTGCTTTGGTTGCTTCCAGCTTAGGCTCATCAACCGAGATCCGATAGATGTCAGCGCCAAGTCCGTTAAGCTTCTCAGCGAGATGTACATAGCCACGGTCGATGTGATGAACACCGCCCACTTCCGTTGTACCTTCAGCAACAAGACCTGCAATAATGAGTGCGGCACCCGCACGCAAATCGGTAGCCGTTACTTTGGCACCCTTCAGTTTGGCATTACCTGTGACGATGGACGAACGTCCTTCAACTTTGATCTCCGCATTCATCAATTGGAATTCATCCACATGCATGAATCGGTTTTCAAAAACAGTCTCTGTCACGACACTTGTTCCTTCAGATGCAAGCAAGAGTGCCATCATCTGGGATTGCATATCGGTCGGGAATCCTGGGTATGGTAATGTTTTTACATCCACAGCTTTAAGAGGGCGATCTGCGATTACACGCACGCCATTCTCATCCGGTTGGATTGTAACACCCATCTCTTCAAGCTTCGCGATAACGGAGCCTAAATGATCAGAGATTGCACCTTCAATGTACACGTCACCACCAGAAATTGCAGCAGCAGCCATATACGTACCAGCTTCTACCCGATCCGGAATAACGGTGTGTGTTACGCCTGTCAGTTTCTCCACACCTTCGATGCGGATCACTCCAGTACCAGCACCACGTACGATGGCACCCATTCCATTCAGGAAGTTGGCAAGATCCACAATCTCAGGTTCTTTTGCCGCGTTCTCCAGAACAGTTACACCTTCGGCCAATGTTGCAGCCATCATAATATTTTGAGTGGCACCTACGGAAGCCACATCCAGATAAATTTTCGCGCCACGCAACCGACCTTGGCTACGAGCTTCGATATAACCTTGGCCCAAGCTGATCTCTGCGCCCATGGCTTCAAAACCTTTCAAATGCTGATCAATAGGCCGTGTACCGATGGCACATCCACCAGGAAGTGAGATTCTTGTATGACCCATACGAGTCAACAAAGGCCCCATGACCAGGAAAGACGCCCGCATTTTACTTACCCATTCATACGGGGCTTCACAGGAAGTAAGTTTCTCCGCATTTACGGTAATCACTTCGTCCCGGTATGTAACTCCCGCTCCCAGCGATTCCAACACCTTGTTAATCGTCATCACATCGTCTAGAGGAGGCGCGTCAATAATAACGCTTTGTCCTTCTTCCCCTAAGAGAGAGGCAGCGATGATCGGAAGAACAGAATTTTTAGCGCCGCTAACTTTGACACTTCCGGTCAACCTTTTGCCACCGCGGACGATAAATTTGCTCATCATGGTTCCCTCCGCGCTTTTATTCCCTTTTCTTCATTCCGGAATACGTAAGCCCCACTATGCTAGAAAGGACTGTTGCTGTGTGTGGAATTTCGACATATTCTGGCATATTGCCACAGATGTCTGTTCAGAAAAGAATTGGTTTTTATAATCCATATCAATGATACCATGTGCCGTGCGTCTTGCTATTCAGCATGTAAAAATCAGTGTCTTACAAGCCAGCAGAGCATCAGAACAGACAGAGTGGGATGGTTATTAGCCGGCATGAACCGGATATCCCGTTTATAACTACAAAATAAGTGAACAATTGTGAATTCCCTAACTTCCATCATAACATTGTTGAATTGTACGATACAAGCATTTTTACATAAAACATCTCAAATTCATCCAATTTTACGTCACATTTTTTTCTTAATTTCTTTACCGACAACTCATACTCTAATTGTTAACACAATTAATCGATGTTATTCGACAATGAGCAGCTTGAAGAACCTAACAGATGATTAACCAACCATCTCAACATTAAAACAAATTACGCAACATTTGAGTCCAGGACAAATAGTCAATGACAAAGCCAGCAACGGCATGCCCCAAAATGATGGCGAGCAACAAATGCAACAGTCTTCCCTGAGCACCTCGTGGCTGCCTGATGATTAAATCCAGTTTGAGATTTGTCAAAGCCCACCAAGACAACGCAATACATAACAGGGAGACGATGATTGAGACCAAGCCATTGGTGCTTAATGCTTGGTTCACCTGATTCGTCAGATCAGTATCCATATATTCTTTACCTCCACATTTGTTGCAGCGATCAGCATATCATATGCCCGGCACCCATAACTTGTTAGTATACTGGAATGTCTTAAGCACAACATACTGAGCGTACTGTCAGATTTACTCCTGCCAGGCAGGAATCTCCTGATGCCCAATCACCGAGCAGCAACAATGCGGCTGTGCATGACTATGGAATCTACTACGCAGCTTCCTGCTTCTGCTGACTCTATGGAATATAGGCTCTTTCATCATACATTGTCAATTACATTGATTTCCACTTCTAAAATATTTTAATTTTAAAATGCCGGGATTTTGTGACTAAAACGACATAAAAGAGCGCTATTTCGATATCGATTCTGTCATTTCCTCGGAAATAATTTAAATTTACTCATGAAAAAAATGGTTCTCTTAGTGGTAAATGCGCCCACTACTTTAGTCCTACACTCTATTCAAATAATCATAATCGGTGAATATTTTGCTTAAAATACTTCTGTTTACTGAAGGGATAGGATGGATTTGTGGTCAGCCCTTTTGATATATTCGATAAAACAATTCTATCAAACAAACTCAAAAAAGCCCGGCAGACTAAGCCGCCAGGCTTCCAAGAATCGTTTATTTGCCGAACACATTAATCCGGTTAACCGCTTTTTGCAGCGCAATCTCTGCACGACGGTGATCAAAGTGGTCCTGATTGCTTTGGCTTGCAAGCCGACGTTCTGCCCGCTCTTTCGCCGCACGCGCACGATCCACATCAATGCTTTCCGGGAATTCAGCACTCTCTGCGAGTACAACAACCTTATCTTTACGAACTTCGATAAACCCGCCACCGATAGCAACTCGTTTATTTTCTTTTCCGTTATGGATATAGATTGGTGCAATCTGCAAAGGTGTAACCATAGGAATATGACCTGGCAGAATGCCCAGTTCCCCTTCAATACCACGAGCCGTAATGCTATTCACCTGTTCTGAATAGACCAAACGCTCGGGTGTTACGATTTCCAACAAAAAGGTGCTCAATTCCATCCCTCCTGAAACTATCCGAAGGATAGCCCACATAAGGACAATCCTGGATTCAGACTAAACCAGTGTTTTGGCTTTCTCCACTGCCTCTTCAATTGTACCAACAAAGAGGAAAGCTGCTTCCGGAAGATCATCATACTTACCTTCGAGAATCTCTTTAAAGCTGCGCACCGTTTCTTTAACCGGAACGTATTTACCTGGAATACCGTTAAATGCTTCAGCAACGTGGAAAGGCTGGGACAAGAAACGTTGGATTTTACGAGCACGGTATACAAGCGCTCTATCTTCTTCACTCAACTCGTCCATACCCAGGATTGCAATGATATCTTGCAATTCATTGTAACGTGCCAAGATACGTTTAACGCCTTGAGCTACGCTGTAGTGTTCTTCACCTACAACTTCAGGGGACAAGATCCGGGAGCTGGAAGCCAGTGGATCTACCGCAGGGTAGATACCCATCTCGGAAATTTTACGCTCCAAGTTCGTCGTTGCATCCAAGTGGGCAAACGTCGTTGCAGGAGCCGGGTCAGTGTAGTCATCCGCAGGCACGTAGATGGCCTGGATGGATGTTACAGAACCTTTTTTCGTTGATGTGATACGTTCTTGCAGTTGACCCATTTCTGTTGCCAGCGTAGGTTGGTAACCTACCGCGGAAGGCATACGTCCAAGCAAGGCAGATACTTCTGAACCCGCTTGGGTGAAACGGAAGATATTATCGATAAAGAGCAACACGTCACGGCCTTCTTCATCACGGAAGTATTCCGCCATCGTCAGACCTGTGAGGGCTACACGAAGACGTGCGCCTGGAGGCTCGTTCATTTGTCCGAAGACCATTGCTGTTTTGTTGATAACGCCGGAATCACTCATCTCGTGATACAAGTCATTACCTTCACGTGTACGCTCACCAACACCCGCAAATACGGAGATACCGCCGTGCTCTTGTGCGATGTTGTTGATCAATTCCTGAATGGTTACCGTCTTACCTACACCGGCACCACCGAAGAGACCGATTTTACCACCTTTAGCGTAAGGAGCAAGCAAGTCGATAACTTTGATTCCTGTCTCCAGCATTTCTGCTTGGGTAGTCAGTTCATCAAATGCAGGTGCTGAACGGTGAATCGGGTTCTTGTGCTCAGCAGCTACGGCACCGCCAGTATCAATTGCTTCGCCGAGTACGTTAAATACACGACCCAGTGTTGCTTCTCCCACGGGTACAGAGATTGGTGCTCCTGTATCTAAAGCTTCCATACCACGAACAAGTCCATCCGTGGAGGACATCGCAATACAACGTACTCGGTTGTCACCCAGATGTCTCGAAGCTTCGAGTGTAAGGTTCACACTTACGCCGCTCTCACTTACTGTAGTGATCGTAATGGCATTGAGGATTTCCGGCAGACCGCCGCGATCAAACTCGACGTCAACAACCGGACCCATGATGCTCACAACGCGTCCTTTGTTCATCTTAACGTTCCCCTCCTACAAGCCTGCTACTTTTGCAAAAATAATGTACCGTTCGTTTATCTTTGCTCTGCAAGCCTTCATTAATAAAAAAACGGTTAGCCTTGTGCTGCGTTGGCACCTGCCACAATTTCCGTAATCTCCTGCGTAATCGCCGCTTGACGGGCACGGTTATAGGTCAATGACAAGTCGTTAATGAGTTTAGATGCATTTTTGGTTGCATTACCCATTGCCGTCATTTTCGCGCCGAGCTCACTTGCCTTACCGTTCAGAAGTGCACCATAGATCAGCGTTTCCGCGTAACGCGGAAGCAGAACCTCCAGTACAGCTTCAGCAGACGGCTCGTATTCGTAGCTTGCCGTTGGTCCTTCCGCAGCAGTTACCTCAGGTGTTTCCATCGGAAGAAGTTTTTCTACCGTAGGAATCTGGGTCAACGCATTCACAAAGCGGTTATAACAAATGTACAATTCATCAAATTCAGCCAGTTCAAACCCATGAACAGCTTCGTGTGCGATGGATTTGATGTCTGCAAATGAAGGCGAATCCGACAGATCCGTTGTTGTGGATGCCATCGCAATTTCACGACGTCTGAAGTAATCGCGTCCTTTACGTCCAATGACGAACAATTCGTAGTCATCCTGGGAGTTGTGGCGCTCTTTGAGCGTCTGATTAACCTGACGCAAAACGTTCGCATTGTATCCACCTGCAAGACCACGGTCCGATGTAATGATCAGGTAAGCTGTCTTTTTGACCGGACGGCTCTCCAGCATCGGATGCTGTATACCTTGCGTGCTTGATGCAATACTAGCTACAACTTCTTTCAGTTTCTCCGAATAAGGACGGGCTGCTTCCGCTTTTTCCTGCGCTTTACGCAGTTTTGCAGCAGCTACCATCTCCATTGCTTTGGTGATCTGCTTGGTGCTTTGTACGCTTTTAATTTGCCGCTTAATTTCGCGCATGCCTTTTGCCATGATTTCACCACCTTAAAGTTTTGACAAAGTCAAAACTACATCGTAAGCACAACCCTACTTTGACGGGGTCAAAGTTACTTCGTAAGCATCATCTTTTTTTGACAGAGTCAAAGTATTACATGCAGACATGCGGAATCGGTTAGACAACTCCGCACCTGCAGTCATTTATTTAGACAGAGACAGCAAAGCTCTTTCTGAACTTCTCAATTGCACCTTTCAGTGCATTTTCGTTGTCTGCAGTCAATTCTTTAGTATCACGGATGGATGCAAGAATTTCCGGATGACTGCTCTCCATGAAGGCAAGGAACTCACCTTCGAAACGAGTCACATCACCTGTAGGAATTTCATCCAGGAATCCTTTAACGGCTGTGTACAAGCTGACCACCTGTTGTTCTACGGCCAGAGGCTGGTTTACACCTTGCTTCAGGATTTCCATCATACGTGCACCACGATTCAGGCGAGCCTGAGTCGCTTTGTCCAGATCGGAACCAAACTGGGAGAACGCTTGAAGCTCACGATATTGAGCGAGGTCGAGACGCAGGGAACCTGCAACCTTTTTCATCGCTTTGATCTGAGCAGAACCACCGACACGAGATACGGAAATACCTACGTTGATTGCCGGGCGTTGTCCAGCATTGAACAAGTCAGCTTCCAGGAAGATTTGTCCGTCCGTGATGGAGATTACGTTCGTTGGAATGTATGCTGATACGTCGGAGGCTTGTGTTTCAATGAACGGCAGTGCGGTTAAAGAACCACCACCCAGTTCATCATTCAGCTTCGCAGCACGCTCCAGCAAACGGGAGTGCAGGTAGAAGACGTCACCCGGATAAGCCTCACGGCCCGGTGGACGACGAAGCAACAAGGAAAGCTCACGATATGCAGAGGCTTGTTTGGTCAAGTCATCATAGATAACCAGAACGTGCTCGCCTTTGTACATGAAGTACTCACCCATCGAACATCCGGAATACGGTGCGATGTACAAGAGTGGTGATGGATCGGAAGCTGCTGCAGTTACAACGATTGTGTACTCCATTGCGCCTTTACGACGAAGAGTTTCCACAACTTGAGCAACCGTAGACTGTTTCTGACCAATAGCCACATAGATACACTTCATGCCGCTACCTTTTTGGTTCAGGATCGCATCAATCGCGATGGATGTTTTACCTGTTTGACGGTCACCGATGATCAACTCACGTTGTCCACGACCGATTGGAACCATTGCATCAATGGCTTTGATCCCTGTTTGCATCGGCTCATGAACCGATTTACGATCCATTACGCCTGGTGCTTTACCTTCAACCGGACGGAATTCCGTTGTAGCGATTGGCCCTTTGCCATCTACAGGAATACCGAGCGGGTTCACAACGCGTCCAATCAATGCTTCGCCTACAGGCACTTGCATGATTTGGCCAGTACGTTTCACTTGGTCACCTTCACGAATATCGTAGTAAGGTCCCAAGATAACGACACCGACATTGCTTTCTTCGACGTTCATGGCGAGTCCCATAACACCGCTTGGGAATTCAACCAACTCGTTGGACATGACGTTCTCAAGTCCGTAAACACGAGCGATACCATCACCAACCTCGATTACCGTCCCGACTTCGACTACATCGATATCGGTCTTGTATTGTTCGATTTGGCTCTTAATTAATGTACTGATTTCTTCTGGTTTGATACTCAAGTGTCCTCACCCCAATCTACTGTACTCGTCTGTTAAAAGACTGCTCAAGACGTTCGAGCTTGCCAGCCAAGCTGCCGTCATAGATCGTATCGCCAATGGCGACTTTCAATCCGCCCAGCAGAGTCGGATCAACAATGTTCTCGATACGAATCTTTTTATTCACACGGCCACCGAATTCACGGGCTACCGCTTCTTTTTCTTCATCATTCAACGCATAAGTGGAGTAGACACGTGCATCAGCGATGCCCAGCGACTCACCTTGGATCTTCCGATAATCATTCAGCAAGTCTCCCAGCAATTCAACGCGTCCGCGTTCAATTAACAACAAAACTGTACGAAGGACAGGTTCGGATACCTTACCATCAAGACTTGAGTGAAGCACGTTCTGCTTGACTTCATCAGAGATATTAGGAGATACGATAAATTTCTCGATATCTGCATCTCCGGTCAATGCACTGACTACTGCAACCAGTTCCTGTTCAACCTCAAGCACCTGCTGTTGCTGAAGAGCAACTTCGAACAATGCTTTCGCATAACGCTTGGCAACTATCGTATCGCGGCTCATTGTCGGCCTCCTACCTCATTGAGGTATTGGTTCACAAGCTCTTCTTGTGCAGGACCGTTCTCAACTTCTTTTTTGATCAACTTGGATGCAATCTGAACGGAAGCTGTACCCAGTTCGCTGCGAAGTGCTGCGACTGCTTTGTTCTTCTCGCTCTCGATTTCGCGTACTGCATCGTCTTTCAGACGATTAGCTTCAGCTTTTGCATCAGCCAAAATCGATTCAGCTTGTTTGCCACCTGTTTGTTTGGACTGTTCAATGATGTCGTAAGCATCTTGACGTGCTTGTTCAAGAGCTTGTTTTTGTTCCTCCACATAGGCAATGGCCTGTTCCCGAGTCTGTGCAGCCTCATTCATCTGCGTCATCACGAGTTCACGACGTTTTTCCATAATGGAGAACAAAGGCCCGAAGGCATAACGGCTAAGCAGCCAATATAAAATTGCAAATGCAACAATCGCAAGAAGCGTATTTTCCCATATGAAACTCAATCTGTTCACTCCTTCCTGGAGGTATCCTTGAAACGTCATCCGTTAGAACGGACATTACCTAAAAAGAAGGCGCGGATGGCTATGGCCTTCCCCGCCAAACCTTTAAAATTTGATTAAGCCATACCGTAGAACATGAACGCGAGTACCACACCGATGATCGGCAATACCTCGATCAAACCTACACCGATAAACATTGTTGTTTGAAGAGTGGATTTTGCTTCCGGTTGACGGGCAATACCTTCCACCGTTTTGCTGATTACCATACCGTTACCAATACCTGCGCCAAACGCGCCCAGTCCTGCAACAATTGCTGCTGCGATTAATGCCATTGCTCCCATTTGTATATCCTCCTTAAAATGATAAATCGAATTTTTTATTGTTCAGCCTGGTGAAGAAATCTTCGTAGGGCTTGAAACTTAATGCTCGTCATGCGTCTCGATGCTCTGTGAAATGTACACCATCATCAAGATAACAAACACAAATGCCTGGATCGCGCCGATAAAGATACTAAAGCCTTGCCACACCATAAGTAGCGGAATCGCTGCAATAGCACCAAACACTTTGAATGTGGTCAGTTTCAGGATCGTTGCGATCAGTACCTCACCCGCGAAGATATTCGCGAATAGACGCATACCGTGTGTCAACAGCTTGGATGCCGTCTCAATCAAGTTGATTGGCAAGAACAAGGCGAATGGCTTGAAGTAATGCTGGAGATATCCTTTTGTGTTACGGAACAATCCAAGTCCATGAGATACAAGGAACGCTACAAGAGCTAGTCCCATCGTTACAGACAAGTCGGCTGTTGGTGATTTCCACCAGGCCAGTTCAACGTGTGGGTGTGCTTCAGGGTCCTTGGCATGCGCTTTTTCAAACGCCTCCACCGCTGTAACAATCGGCTTACCGAATACCTGTGCCTGATTAACATCTGTTACCTCAGATACAGCCACGAGCGGAAGGCCGAGCATGTTCCCTACAAAAATGAACATAATCATGGAAAGAGCGAGAGAGATAAAATGTTTACCTTTCTTCATATCCATTGTGCTGGAAATCAGATTGCGGACGAATTCTACTGCCCACTCCATAAAATTTTGCAGCTTGCCGGGATTTTCAACGGATAATCTCCGTGTTGCCAGTACAGCAAAAATAAAAACAATTGCACCTGTAACTACCAGCATCAACAGAACCGATAGATCCAGTCGAAATCCGCCAAGCATAATAATTGGAGCTTCATGCATATTTTTCTCACCCCTTTCTCGACTTGAAAGCTGCAGCCCTTAACATCATTCTGCTCTGCGGGAATAGACAATCCCTATAATCAATAAGGAATATTGTGCAATGACGAGACCGCCTGCAACCGCATATGTATTGAAGTACTGCGGAAAGCGCATCGATATGAATATACCGAGCACAGCGAATGCCGCTCTTGTCAAAAATCCCAAGTTGACACGCTTCAAGTTACCTTCTGCCGCATCATCAGACATTTTCCTTACTTTGTAGCCCAGGTAAAATGCATTGATCCAGCTAACTCCTGTACCCAGGGCCAGTCCCAAAGCAATTGTCTCCACACGTGGCATAAAGGCCGCTGCGAGAAAACAAATCATAAGAAAGTACATGACGAAAACAGTCATCGATCTGCGGTATCTGGTTAGTTCACTCATCACTTTCCCCCATGATTTTTTTCGCGATAAAGTAGATGCTTACACCGCCTGCCGCAAGAAAAAAGAGAACGCTTACGGCGATCCATATTCCGTTACCTCCGATGGTCTTGTCCAACCAGGAGCCAGCGTAATATCCGGCAACAGCGAGAATGGCAATCTCGATCCCAAAAGCTGTCACGAGTCCCATCGCTTTCCATACATTATCGTCATGGTTACGGGATGAATTTGGTTTGTTCGAATCGGCCATTTTCCACGCCACCCTTGCAATCCCAGTTAATTTTACTGAATGATGAGAGCCTTTGTCAATTGAATGATTTTAGCGTTTTAAAGGGGGAAACGACGGGAATACAGACCCTCAAAGCCCATAAACCCGCGTAAACCGTACAGTTTAACTGTATGCTTGCCCTTTATAAATCCGTCAGAAAAAATGTATTATTTTTTGAATTTTCTGTGAAATGATTCCGGACGTTCACTATTTACACCGAAATGATGCAAAATCGCATTGACAATTCTTTCCGAAGCATGTCCATCACCGTATGGATTGGCAGCCTGGCTCATGCTTGCATACAGGGTTTTGTCTGTGAGCAGAGCTTTGGTCCGTTCATACACACGTTCCTCTTCGGTACCTACCAATTCCAGCGTTCCGGCTTCAATACCTTCCGGGCGTTCTGTTGTATCGCGCAATACGAGCACAGGCACACCAAACGAAGGTGCTTCTTCCTGCAAACCGCCTGAATCGGTCAAAATCAAGTGAGTGTGCGGGTAAAAGTTATGCAAATCCACCACGTCTAGTGGATCAATTAATTGAATACGGGGATGATTCCCCAAGATCGCGTGAGCCGGCTCCTTCACAGCAGGACTTGGATGCACCGGGTACACGATGGCAATATCTTCGAATTCGTCGGCAATCCGTTTGACGGCCTGGAAAATGTTGCGGTGAGGCTCGCCTTGAGATTCACGGCGATGAGCTGTCATCAGCACAAGGCGTTTGCCTTGGGCCCAATCAAGTACCGGGTGTGTGTAGTCCTCCCGTACAGTATATTGAAACACATCTGTTACCGTGTTGCCTGTGACGTACGTACTAGACTCCGATTTATTTTCTTTGGCAAGATTGGAAGAAGACCAATCCGTAGGCGCAAAGTGTAGATCAGCCAGTACTCCCGTCAGCTGACGGTTCATCTCTTCCGGATATGGAGACAGCTTGTTCCACGTCCGCAGCCCCGCTTCCACATGTCCTACCTGAATCTGTTGCAGGAATGCTGCGTAGCTCGCTACAAAGGTAGTTAATGTATCCCCGTGAACCAGTACAATATCCGGCTTAGCTTCGGCTAACACTGGCTCCAGACCGCCAAGAACACGAATTGTAATTTCATTCAATGTCTGACGGTCCTTCATCACATCCAGATCATAATCGGGATGAATGTCGAAAACTTCAAGTACCTGATCCAACATCTGGCGATGCTGCGCAGTTACGCAAACAATAGATTCAATAGACTCAGGGTGTTTCTGCAATTCCAAAATAAGCGGAGCCATCTTGATGGCTTCCGGACGCACCCCGAAGATCGTCATGACTTTAATTTTGTTGGACATTCGAACAAAGCCCCTTTTCTATATGTTCATGTTCAAAAAGTCCGGTTTTCAGTACCAAGAATATGGAATGAAGCTAGAAATGGAGTAGCGGAGCGTAGGGAAAACTACGTGAGCAACGGACATTTCGGCTGAATTTCATATTCGATGCCGATGATGCCCTTGGGCATCCTTCGTAATCAAAATTGGACTTTTTGAACAACCTCTTACAAAGCATGCGATATACTTATTTAGTGCCGTATAGACGGTCTCCTGCATCTCCAAGCCCTGGAACGATATAACCATGATCATCCAGACGGTCGTCCAATGCTGCTACATAGATGTCCACATCGGGATGTGCATCTTGCACAGCTTTTACGCCTTCCGGTGCTGCAACCAGGTTCATCATTTTGATTTGGGTACAGCCACGTTTTTTGAGCACGTCAATAGCTGCAATTGCCGAACCACCCGTTGCCAGCATCGGATCAATTACAATCAATTGACGCTCTGTTACGTCTGTAGGCAGTTTGGTGTAGTATTCTACCGGTTGCAGTGTTTCCGGGTCACGGAACAGACCCACATGTCCAACTTTTGCCGCTGGCAACAATTTCACAACGCCATCCAGCATTCCGAGTCCTGCACGTAGAATCGGCACCAGTCCGAGCATACGTCCAGAGATGACTTTACCTTGTGTTGCAGCTACAGGTGTCTGTACATCAATCGTTTCCAGTTCAACATCTCTTGTAATCTCATAAGCCATCAACGTTGCTACTTCATCCACCAATTCACGAAAATCTTTCGTATTCGTACGCATGTCGCGTATAAACGTCAGTTTGTGTTGAATCAAAGGGTGATCACATATTACTAATTTTCCCATCTAATTTGTCCCTCCGGTAAGTTCTTCATGTTCAGCATTTCCAAATATACCTAGCCACCATTCATGGGCTCGATAAATCCTGTATATTATATCATCACCAACAACGAATTACACCATCAAAGGGCACCCAATCATTACAGATTACCGAATCCTATAAAAAACAGGACCGGAAAATGATCCATCCGGTCCTGTTTTGCTCCTGCTGTTATGTCGTTGAGAAAATGAAAATGATGAATACAATGGCACTCCGCCTACAGAATGATCCTTCGATCGCTGTTATCCCCAGATTTTTTTTATTCTCCTTTTAACAAGGGAAAAATCCGGGGATAAAGGCGAGCGCTTCGCTTCTGCGGTCTCATTCTGTCTGCTTCGTTTTTTTGTATCCCATTTTAAGAACATCTCAAATACAAACAGCATGAGCAAAGTTTTTTAGTATTTAAGATCGGTATAGAGCGGGAATTGGTCTGTCAGTGCAGTCACTTCTGCACGAGCTTCATCCAGCTTCGCTGTATCTTTTGGATTTTTCAGCGTTTTGGCAATGATCTTACCGATCGCTACCATCGCTTCTTCGTTCATGCCACGGGAAGTTGCAGCAGGTGTACCAATTCGAATACCACTCGTTACAAACGGGCTTGTAGGGTCGAATGGAATTGCATTTTTGTTCACGGTAATACCGATGGAATCAAGCACATGCTCAGCTTCCTTACCTGTGATGTTCACACTGCGTGTGTCGATCAGCATCAAGTGGTTATCTGTACCACCAGATACGATGTTCAATCCTTCAGCGATCAGTGTTTCAGCCAGAACCTGTGCGTTTTTTACGACATTCTCAGCATACGTTTTGAACGAAGGTTGCAAAGCTTCTCCGAATGCTACCGCTTTGGAAGCGATCACGTGCATCAGAGGTCCACCTTGGGAACCTGGGAATACGGCTTTATCAATCGCTGCTGCCCACGCTTTGCGGCACAGAATCATACCACCACGAGGTCCACGCAGCGTTTTGTGTGTAGTTGTTGTTACGAAATGCGCATGTGGAACCGGGTTTGGATGCAAACCAGCAGCAACCAGTCCTGCGATGTGAGCCATGTCCACCATGAACAAAGCGCCTACATCATTGGCGATGGAAGCTAGCTTTTCAAAATCAATGGTACGCGGATATGCACTTGCGCCTGCAACGATCAGACGAGGACGGTGTTTGAAAGCCGCTTTGCGTACTTCATCATAATCAATCAGGAATGTATCTTCCTGTACGCCGTATGCTACAAAGTTGTACAGCAAACCAGATGCGTTAACCGGGCTACCGTGTGTGAGGTGTCCACCATGGGCAAGGTTCATACCAAGTACAGTATCACCAGGTTTCAACGCTGCAAGATAAACTGCCATGTTCGCTTGTGCACCGGAGTGAGGTTGAACATTCACGTGTTCTGCTCCGAACAATTCTTTTGCACGATCACGCGCGATGTCTTCAACGATGTCCACATGCTCACAACCGCCATAGTAACGTTTACCTGGATATCCTTCAGCGTACTTGTTGGTCAGAACAGATCCCATTGCTTCGATTACTGCTTCACTTACGATGTTCTCGGATGCGATCAGTTCGATGTTGTTCTGTTGACGTTTCAGTTCAAGATTCATCGCTTCCAGTACTGCCGGGTCATTCTTGCGCAATTGTTCCATGATTAAATTCCTCCCAGTTATAAGTGAAGTTATAAAGTGAAACTAATGTTTACACGAAAACGGCGAGTGCAACACCAATCTGAAGAAACGAAGTGGTCGCCTAGAAGCTTTCTTTAGAAAGCTACTCCGGAAGCATAGGCTATCACCGGATTTCCCCTTTTAAATAGGGAATTAAAAAATCTGGGGATAACAGCGATCGGAAGATGGTGATGCAATCAAAGTCAGGAGTGTAACCCAATTAGTCTCGCTTTATATGTTAGTCACAAAATGTCGAATCTGGTTGTTCTTCCATACGATACACCGCGCGTTCGCCGCCAATCAACTTCGGACGGGTCAACGCTGTGGTTACACGAGCATCTCCAACATAGCGAAGCGCTGTACGATAGGGTACGGCTACATGCCGGAGATGCATCCCAATCATCGTCTCCCCAATGTCCAGTCCCGCATGGGCCTGCACATGTTCAGCCAGGCATGGATCGGTCAGCGAACGATATGCTGCGGATGCCATTGAACCTCCGGCCTTGGGCACGGGTACTGCACCAACCTCGGTCAATCCAAGTCGAGTAAGCACAGAACGTTCCATTACCAGCGCACGGTTCAGATGCTCACAACATTGGAATACCGTGTCAAAACCGAACTCTTCCTGCACCTCGCGTATACCCGCAAGAAGCTGCTGCGCCACTTCAATGGCACCACTCGTACCAATCCGAGCGCCTGCGACTTCACTTGTGCTTGTACCGATCACAACGATCTGTCCAGGCCCAAGCTGTCCGGCAAGCGCCAGTTCATGCAGAATAGACGCGGTCTGTTCCTGCAATCCGGGTTGTTCCGAATCTAACTCTATAGTCATCCTATTATCGCCTCCCGATAAAATCATGCCCGCTAACTCTTGGTTGTCCTTCGTATTCTTGCACGGCATCTCAGGTACTATTATAGCGAATAATCAGATGAAAGACGAAAAAAAGAGCAGTCTGCGGGTAACGCAGAATTGCTCTTTTGCCCAGGCGACCGGCCGTTTGTTCCGGTGCTCCATCGTGGTTATGCCCACTTCGTCGCCAGTTACACCGGATCCCTGTTTTCCCCTTCATCATAAAACAACCCGCGGCTAAAATCAACGGTTAATTTACATCACGTGTCCTATTTCTATAACCTGCCTCGCAGGATCAGAATTATCCCAGCTTATCCAAAAGCCGGTCCAATGCCGTCCGAATCTCAGCTGCAGCTATATTGTAATCATCACGACTTCCTCCAAACGGATCGGAGATGTCGAAACTTGGAATTCGTTGTCTAATCTCAATGGCTCGCTCACGCTCCGATGCCAGGATCTCTTGGCCAAGGGCACGTTTCATCTCAAGCGTTGCAAACAGGCTGTCCAACTCCTGAACATCACTTAATACCTGTTCATCATCCTCCACATATTCTTTCAATGTATAGGTTTTGTGGACTGAATCGGGAAAAACCTGCATGACATGTTGCTTATGACTCCGTGTTAATGTAAGAACCAGATCGGCCCAACCTACCAGGTTAGAGCTAAGCTGTGTGGAATGAGGTGGACCTTCAACGTTATGATCTCTCAAAACTGCTTCAGCATGTCGGGAGATCGGCATACCCGACGTTGCTGCCACACCTGCGGAGCGAACCTCTACCTGAATGCCACGCTCCGATGCCAATTTTCGCAAAAGCCCCTCTGCCATGGGGCTGCGGCACGTATTTCCTGTACACACGAATAAAATATGTTTCATTGTGTTAGCCTCCCCATTTTACATATGATGCGAATGATATGATATCTCAAGTTTTATTCTAAAATATAAACAAAAGTCCAAACGCAAGCAAGATTGCGCCACCAATAGCTTCGCCGTAATCCCCGAGATTCTGACTCACCCGACGGCCTAATAACAGCCCCATAACCGACATCACCCCGCCACAAACGCCGAAAGCAAGTACGGTCAAGATCAGATCACTGCTAAACATCCCTAAGGATACGCCAACGGAGAATGAATCCACACTTACGCTGAGGGAGAACAAAACAACGCCGAGCAGGGAACGGTGGTCCACCAGCTTTGTATCGCCTTCACGGAATGCATTCAGAATCATATGAGCACCCAGCAAAACAAGCAATCCACCTGCCGCATACGTCGTAATGTCACCGAGCAGGGAGCTGACGTATTTGCCCATATACATGCCGATGAGCGGCATGATGATATGAAATAGCGCCGTTACAATACTGATTCGCAATACATCCCGCAGCCGAATGCCCTTCATGCCAATTCCGATCCCGAGTGAGAACGCATCGAGGCCAAGCGCAATAGCCATGATCAAAATGGTTACCAACTGCCCTACATGGACAGACACATCCCACATCCCCATACCCCCAAGTCACGTAAAGGTTCTTGTACACGATATGCGGACAAGGACCTAAACATGACCGATGAAAGGCAAACGGCGACGGATCTCTGGTCAGATGCTGGCTTTATAGAATCTTGATTTTGTTTTGGAAAAAGAGTGATTACTCTCCTGACTGTATGATCAGGAGAGGTTATGAGGGTTGCTGGTTGCCAACTTGTATGAGTTGGTTCCCCGCAGCCTTGAGCAGCCGATTCATGACGGCTGCTCCCAGCCCTTCGCGTGAGCAGGCTTCAGCCACAATATATGTGGCGCCTTGCTCATCGCAACTGCGCAGCGCGGCGTATAGCCGGCGCGCTGCTTCTTCCAGCTCGCTGGCATCGCCCAGCGAGAACACGGCATCGGCGCGGTACTGCTCCGCGTGCTCGGCGAACGCCAGCACAGCGGTGCGCTCTCCGCGCTGCGCCGCCTCTGCGAGGGCGGCGCAGATCCAGGCCGCCACCGCTGTGGGCGGCCCCTCTACCACGCACAGCGCCCCTGCGGGTGCGTAGTGCGTGTACTTCATGCCCGGCGAGCGCGGCGCCGGGCTGCCCACGCCATCGGCCCCCTCCGCGAGTAGCGCGGGGTCCGTGGCGACACGGGCGGCAACGGCGGACAATTGTTCCGCCGTAATGCCGCCAGGGCGCAGGATGGTGACGGTACCGTCGTCACCGACCTGCACAACCGTGGACTCGACGCCCACCCCGGTGGGGCCGCCGTCCACAATGCCGCCGATGCGGCCATCCAGATCCTCGCGTACATGAGACGCGAGTGTCGGGCTTGGCCGCCCAGAGCGGTTGGCGCTTGGCGCAGCTACAGGGCATGCCGCCGCCGCGATTAACTGCAAGGCCACCGGGTGGTCCGGCATGCGCACGGCCACCGTGTCCAGACCGGCGGTGACACGCGGGGACACCGCCCCCGGCCTAACCGGCAGCACCAGCGTCAGTGGTCCCGGCCAGAAGGCCGCCATCAGCGCTTCCGCCGTTTCGTTCACTTCCGTGACCAGCGTATCCAACTGGTCACGGTGCGCGATATGCACAATCAGTGGATTGTCGGAAGGTCGGCCTTTAGCGACAAATACAGCCTCCACGGCTGCTGTGCTACGCGCATCAGCACCCAAGCCATAGACCGTCTCGGTCGGAAAGGCCACCGTCTGACCTTGACGAATGCAGGCTGCGGCAGCCTGCAAGTCGGCGAGCGCCTGTTGATCGGCGCTCCCCTTTTTCACATCCAACATTTCAATATTACCCAATCCGTGATCGTTCTCAGCGCTCACCAAGACACGTACATCCCACATCTCAGTGACCAGCTCTCCCGGAGCTTTCATATCACGTTCTTCTCTATCATCCCTCATCTCAGAGGTGTGTTGCACTGGTTCGTTTTCTCTGCTCATATATCATCATTCCTAAACTTCAAGTAGGTTAGTTCATATCCATATTCAATATAAGAGGTTGTTCAAAAAGTACGCTTTTGATTACGATAGATGCCTAGCGGCATCATCAACGTCGAATATGAAATTCAGCCGAAATAAGCGGGAGGCTTACGAAGTATGTTTCCGAAGGAAACATTTTGGTTGCTCACGTAATTTTCCTACGCTCCGCTACTCCATTTCTAGCTTCATTCCATCTTCTTGGTACTGAAAACCAGACTTTTTGAACACGCACTATAAGTAATTATAACATACCTGTCCCAACTCGGATGCCCTTCAAACTTCGCCCGGAAATTCACCACTAAATCATATCAAAAGGGCAGCTCCCTGAATCGAAGTCGCCCTTATTTTCAGTATAAATCCGTTGTTATGCGAACAATCCAGTCACCCAACTCCATAGTTTCACAGCCATATCCCACAGAAAGAATCTTGCTTCCGGTGTGTCTCCCTGCACAGATGCCTCTGCATCTCCTGGTTCAGCTGCAACGGCCGATACGGTTGAAGGTTTCGCCAGTGCATCCCCGGTCCCTGCATCAATGAAACACAGCGGCGGGAACAACACACACCACCAGTTCTGACCTTTGCCTTCGCCCAGTATGATTCGAACCGCTTCATAATCTCCGGCAGGATAGACGGTACCCCCATACAGCTTGGTCGGGAAAGGAACAGAACCCAGCTCCACCTGATACTCATAATTTAAACCGCGACTGGCCAACTCTTCTCCTACTCTATTCTCGATCTCGGACAAATGCTCACGAATAACCTTGCGCGCTTCATCTAGACTTTGCGGATTCTCCAGCTCGGCTACCCACTCGCCCATCTGAGCAACGACAGCATCCCGAATCTCGCGTTTCACCAATTGATCTCCTGGTGCATCCGAGTTTGCTAGAATACGCAAGCGAATTGATTGTTCTGGAATTGCTGTGGCCGCCACAGCTGCATCCGTTTTCTGACCTTCCCACATCATGATAATCAACATAAGACATACAATAATAAGTCCAATTTGCTTTACAATTCGTCTGCTCATTCCGTTCTCCCCCTCGGCTCTCTGATCACGTTGCCTGCAACTCTCTCATGTCTATCAGTATGCCCCGTAGAGACAGAAGTAAACCTAGCATTTGCAATAAATCTACTAAATCGTTTCTATGATTTACACTTTCTCACCTATCATGTTAAAAAGGCTGATCCGCACCTGGTTACAGGGCAAATCAACCTCTTCATTCCTATAAACGATCACGTTATACGTCCCACCGCTTTACTTTTCACCTACACCGACTCAACAGTTACACAGCACTTTTCTCTTTCTTGAGCATATTCCATAAACGTTCCGACAACCGGGGTTGTTGCTCTCCCATCAGAAGTTCATCCTCCTCTTCTTGCCCGTACAACTTAATGCTCATGACTACACCGATGCAAGCCATATTAATAAGCAAAGAGGTGCCGCCGTAACTGATGAACGGTAACGTAATACCTGTGAGTGGCATCAGTCCGAGAAACGCCCCCACGTTCTCAAACACCTGATACAACAACATTCCTATAATACCTACAATGATGACGGGTCCCGCGCAATCTCTACATGCCAGAGCAATCAGCACCATGCGGTGGATCAGGATAAAGTACAACAGAATCAGTACGGATGCACCAACAAAGCCAAACTCCTCTGCGATCACAACAAAAATGGAATCAGAATACGTATAGGGGACTCGTCCACTCTGAACGGATGTTCCTTGCAAGTAACCTTTGCCGATGATGCCCCCTGAACCGATGGCTAAACCTGCATTTTTTGTATGCCAGGAAGCTTTGGAGGTAGCCTCCTCCGGTACAAGCCAGGGATCAATACGCTCTGCCCAATGCTCACGTTTTATCTTTTCAAGAAAAGTGAATACTTCATCATGGTAGAAGGTATAGGCTTTGACAAAACCAAAGAACGCTACCCCCACAATCGCCAGTGCAATCAATGCGTGCTTCAGCCTCATATTTCCGATCCAGAATACCGCAGCCAGAATCACCACATACCCCAGCGCATTTCCCAAATCATTCTGAGCCATAACAAGGGCAAACGGAATAAACGCCCAACAGCCAATCGGCACAATATCTCTCCAAAATTTCAGTGTGCCTCGTTGTCTCTTCACGATCAAATGGGCGAGGAACAAAATCAGAATCATCTTGAACAGCTCTGCCGGTTGAAAAGAAAAGTTTTCGCCCAGCTTCAGCCAACCGTTGGCGTTATTGATTGAACTTCCCAGGACATTGGCCAGGATCAGCAGTATGATCCCCAAGCCATACAAATAAAACGCATATTTCACGTATAACTTGTAATTCACAAGCCCGATCACAAGCACCGCAATGAACCCGGCCACATAGAAATACATCGTTTTGACATGATGATTCGCCAGGTTGGCATCTGTCTGCGTTCCGCTATAAATCGCAAATACACTAATAATCATGAGCAACAGCATTACAAAAAGAATCACACCGTCCATCTTTTTCAACATTCTCAACATGACGCTGTCCATCCCCCTGAAATCTAGCATTCTATCATTTCCAATTGAACTCAATATTACTATTGTATAAAAATGGATGATAAAATGGAAATCTGGATGCTTCAGGATGACTATTAAACCATTCAATGGCCCGACTCACACTCTAAAAACAATAAAAACCCCAAAACATCCACCCCTTGTAACTTGGGTTGGTCTGTTCCAGGGTTTAATAGTTATATCGTTATTTACGCTTATACACATATATCTTACGTTCTGTTCACGAGAGTTATTGCTCTTGCTGCGACTGCTTCCGTCTGAACAACTTCATGACCATCTCAGTGATACTGAGTTGTTCTGACGAACCCAGGATATCTTCATTTTCTTCCGTATGAACTTTAATACTCATGACAACACCCATACTAAGCATGTTGAGCACAAGAGAGGTACCGCCGAAACTGATAAATGGAAGTGTGATCCCTGTTAATGGCATCAGACCGATAAACGGACCAATATTAACAAAAATCTGATAGAGAAGCATCGAAATAATACCTACAATCAGGTACGGCCCAGCCCGATCTTTGCACTCCAGTGCGATCAACACCAGCCTGTGAATCAGAATAAAGTAGAGCAGTAACAATACCGATGCTCCAACAAAACCGAATTCTTCACCAATCTGCACAAAGATGGAATCCGCATATGCGAGCGGTACTCGATTGGACTGGATTGTCGTACCTTCGAGATACCCCTTACCACTGATTCCTCCGGAACCGATGGCTAACTTGGCATTATAGGTCTGCCACAATACATCTCTGGATGTCTGTTCTGGCACGAGCCAAGGGTCAAACCGCTCAGCCCAGTGAGCACGTCCAATATCTTTGAGGAAATTGGCAACTTCATCATGATAATGAATATAGGCCTGTGTTCCACCAATAAAGGCAGCAACAGCAATCACGAAACCAATCAGTGCATGGCTGAATTTCACATTGCCAATCCACAACAGACCGACAAGAATGACTACATAACTCAAAGCATTCCCCAAGTCATTTTGAAGCAGAACCAACAACAAAGGAGGCAAAACGCACAGTGCGATCGGAATGACATCACGCCCGAAGAATAAGGGTCTGTTTTTCTTTCTCGCAAGCAGAGCAGACAGGAAAACGATTAAACACAACTTAAATAATTCCGCAGGCTGCAAACTCAGGCCAAATATGGATAACCAGCCTTGGGCTCCATAATACGTAACACCGAAAAAGTTAACGATAACGAGTAGCAGTAAGCCCACACCGTAGATATATAAATAGTTTTTGATGATCACTTTATAGTTAATCATGGACATTCCGAAGAATACGATGAAACCTATAATATAGAAAATCCCTGCCTTTTGAGGGTAGGATTCCCATCTCGGACGACCAAACGTTGTACTGTAAATCGATAAAATACTGATACCCATCAGAATAACGAGTATAAAGACAATAGAATAGTCTATCTTTTTAAATTTGTGCAGCATGTAATTATGTTCCCCCAAGCATTCAGAAATCTTCGGTATATCTCATTGTAGAGGATTTCACGGCAAAAAGAAAACCCGCGGAACCTTACATTTTCGTCACCTGTTCCGAAGTACGAACACCCAGGACATGCCGCTCGATTCCGGCAAGGTCCGGTACAATGATAATTTCCGGCCAATGTCCCGCCGTTTCAAGCAAAGCTGCGATGTCGCGAGCCTGCCCTTGGCCCAGCTCAAAACCAATGATCTGCGGCGGCGCAGGCAACAGCGCCAACTGCTCCAGCATGATACGGTACGGTGCAAGCCCGTCCGGACCGCCGTCCAGTGCCATGCGCGGTTCATGATCGCGCACCTCTTGTTGTAACCCGGCGATATCAGCCGCCGGGATGTATGGCGGGTTGGACACCAGGATGTCCACCCGTGCCCCGGCGAACGGGGCCAGCAGATCGCCTTCACGGAAGTCGATCTGTACCCCGTTCGCGGCCGCGTTCCGCGCGGCCACTTGCAGGGCAGCCGCCGAGAGATCCCCGGCGCCAACCCGCCAGCGCGGGCGCAGTGAAGCCATCGTCACCGCGATGGCGCCACTGCCCGTGCCGATATCGACGGCGAGCGGAGCGCCGTCGGGAAACACGCGGTCGGCTTCGCGTAGCACAGCCTCGACCAACAGCTCGGTCTCCGGCCGCGGAATCAGCACGGCCGGCGTGACCTCGAACGGCAGCCCATAAAATTCCTGGCTGCCGATAATGTATTGCGCCGGCTCACCCGCAGCCTTGCGCGTGACGGCGTCCTCCCAGCGGCTGCGATGCTCGCTGGGAAAAGGCTCCGGCTGCATCATGTAATACGCGGCGCCATAAACGCCGAGTACATGTTCCAGCAGCAGCCGGGCATTGTTTTGCGGCTCGTACACGCCGCACTTCTCCAAAAAAGAGGAAGCCTCCACGAAGGCTTCCCGACAGCTCTGTTCCGGCGTCATGACAAACTGCGCGCGGGTCACAGATTATTCTCCTCTATCCATCAACTCGGTCTGCTGAGCAATCGTCAGTGCAGACAAGATATCTTCAATCTCCCCGTTCATGATCTGATCCAGCTTGTGCATCGTCAGACCGATACGGTGATCCGTCACACGGCTTTGCGGGAAGTTGTACGTACGAATACGCTCACTACGGTCGCCCGTTCCCACTTTGCTCTTCCGCTCAACAGAGATCTTCGCTTCCTCTTCCATACGTTTCATATCGAAGATACGTGTACGCAGAACCTGCAACGCTTTTTCCTTGTTGGAGTTCTGTGATTTTCCATCCTGACATGTCGCCACAATTCCCGTTGGAACGTGCGTTACCCGTACTGCGGATTTCGTGGTATTAACCGATTGTCCACCTGCACCACTGGAACAGAACGTATCAACACGGATGTCTTTATCATGAATTTCGATATCAAAATCTTCGGCTTCAGGCATAACCGCAACCGTTGAAGTTGACGTATGAATTCGTCCGCCGGATTCGGTTGTCGGAATACGCTGTACACGGTGTGCGCCGCTTTCGTATTTCATTTTGCTGTATGCGCCACGTCCGTTGATCAGGAAAACAACCTCTTTGAATCCACCGAGATCATTTGTGTTAACGTCCATCAGCTCTACACGCCAGCCTTGTGCATCTGCATAACGTGTGTACATCCGATACAGATCTGCTGCAAACAACGCTGCTTCATCTCCACCAGCTGCTCCGCGAATCTCAACAATAACGTTTTTGTCGTCATTCGGATCTTTTGGCAGCATGAGTACACGAATCAATTCGTCCAGTTCCTTCTGGCGAGTGCTCAGTTCGTCAATTTCCATTTTGACCATTTCGCGCATCTCATCATCCAGTTTCTCACCCTGCATTTCCTTTGCAGCTTCGAGATCCTGACTTACCTGTTTGTATTCATTGTACGCTTCATAAGTTGGTTGCAGATCGGATTGTTCTTTGGAGTATTCCCGCAACTTTTTGTTGTCACTTGCCACATCCGGGTCACACAAAAGTTCGCTCAACTTGTCATAACGGTCGGCTAACGCCTGTAATTTATCCAACATGTATAGTCACCTCACACATTATTTTGTCCATGCAAATATCGTTTTTAATAATTATTTCGGTTTCATTATTCATAACATCTATAATCTATATTCCACAACGCACAGGATTCACACCGAATCCCCTGACCGCAGCATGTATTCACATTCCTGTATGATCGACGTATAACATCGCTACAACGTCATCAAATCCTTTACTTTTAAAGTGAAATCAAGAAATCGCGTACCCTGTATGAAACTCGCTTAAGCTCATCTGTTCAAGCGCGAATTTTAACGTGGTATACGACTCTTAATTATAGCATATTCTTATGGTTCTGAATAGTAACTGTTCCGCATGCGGATGAACTAATTTTTATAATTCAATTTTCTCAACTTTCACTCGTTGTCATTCCGCTGATGGATTCGCCTACCGAGAATGTTTGTAACAAATAGATCATTCAAGTTTATTTCTGATGTTGTAAAATATATACAAGGGCTCTATAATTCATAGTTTTGATATTTTAGTTTAGGAGGGAATGGATGCTATGAACTTAACACCAGCTGTTTTTCCAACAGAAAAATTAAAGATTGCTTTGGCACAATGTTCTTCGATCGACGGAAATATTGAAGAGAACGTTAATAGGGCTTATGAGATGATTGAAGAAGCTGGAAAAGAGCACGCCGATATTATCATGTTTCCAGAAAAATATCTGACGGGATATGTGCCAGAAATCGTAGAATCCAATGTAACTGAATATACACTCTCCATTAATGATGCGAGGATTGATAAGTTGCGTCAAGCATGCAAAAAGTACGGCATTTGGTCAATCATCGGAACCCCTGTAATAAGAGGCGAGGATGTGTTCATCTCTTCAGTTATAATAGATTCCAATGGACATGAAGTGGGTGTTTATGACAAGTCTCATTTATTTCAAACGGAGAAAGAAATGTTCTCAACCAATAATGAGCAGGTCATCATTAAATTAAAGGGCTGGAATATTGGGATGGCCATCTGTTATGACGCAGGTTTCCCTGAACATTCTCGTCTTTTAGCACAAAATGGCTGTCATTTATATATGGGTAGCTCTCTTTTTAGTAAAGGAATGGGGTACAAAGAGTCACGAGTATGGTTTCCTGCCCGCGCTCTGGATAATACGATATTTACAGCGATGTGTAATCACGTTGGAACAACCGGAGTCTGGGATACGTGTGGACATAGCGGTGTATGGAACCCTCTAGGTGATAATATAATTGATGCCTCGCAAGACAACGTTGAGTTGCTCATAGCTGAATTAGACCCCGATCTTCTTAATCAAGCTAGAAATGGCGAAAGAATGCTTGCGGATTCGTTTGATATAAATAAAGAACACTATTCTTTCAAGACTATTGTTGGTAACTAAGCAAACCTCGTATGAATTGAGCGTACATAAGTACATTACGATTGAGGTGGCCCCTTACATCGATACTAAAAACCCTACAATCTTCACAAGAAGATCGTAGGGTTTTGGTTATTGAATCTAAATATAAACGAGTAACAACTTATACGTTGAAACGGAAGTGCATAACGTCGCCGTCATTTACAACGTACTCTTTACCTTCAAGACGAAGTTGTCCGCGCTCTTTGGCACCGTTCATGGAACCCGCTGCAACCAGATCGTCGTAGGAAACCACTTCTGCACGGATGAATCCACGTTCGAAGTCGGTGTGAATGACACCCGCTGCGCCAGGCGCTTTGGTACCTTTGCGGATTGTCCACGCACGAACTTCCTGTACACCTGCTGTGAAGTATGTGTACAGACCGAGCAATTTGTAAGCCGCTTTGATCAACAGGTTCAGACCGGAATCCTCGATACCGAGTTCTTCCAGGAACATTTGTTTATCTTCGCCTTCCAGCTCAGAAATCTCTTCTTCAACCTTCGCACTGATTGGCACCACTTCTGCGTTCTCAGCAGCTGCGAATTCTCTTACTTTTTGCACGTAAGCATTGTTCGCCACGTCGCCGATTTCGTCCTCAGCTACATTGGCTGCGTACAGAACAGGCTTCAAGGTAAGCAAGTGCAGATCGCGCACGATCAGAAGCTCATCATCCGTAAGTTCCATGCTGCGTGCCGGCTTGTCATCGTACAGAACAGCCTTCACTCTCTCCAATACTTCTACTTCTTGAGAGGCAATCTTGTTGCCGCCCTTCATGTTTTTCTTGGAGCGATCGATTTTCTTCTCAACACTCTCGATATCGGCCAGGATCAGCTCCAGATTGATCGTCTGGATGTCGCTCACCGGGTCAATTTTACCGTCGACGTGTGTGATGTTCTCATCTACAAAGCAACGTACCACGTGTACAATTGCATCTACTTCACGAATGTGAGCAAGGAACTTGTTACCAAGACCTTCGCCTTTGCTCGCACCGCGAACAAGACCAGCGATATCTACAAACTCAAACGCCGTTGGTACTGTTTTCTTAGGTACAACGAGTTCTGTCAGTTTGTCCAGACGCTCATCCGGTACTTCAACAATCCCCACGTTAGGGTCAATTGTACAGAACGGATAGTTTGCCGATTCGGCACCTGCTTGTGTAATTGCGTTAAACAATGTAGATTTACCAACGTTAGGCAAACCCACGATTCCAGCTTTCAAAGCCATGTATATGACAACTCCTCATTGATTACTTGTTCGGTATGGATAATCCTATACATTATATATGACAAACCTCAAGGCATCAAGGAACTTCGCCAATTCGACCAGAGTCCCATACGCTTCCCGAAATCCCCGGTTACTGCGGATAATTCGTTTTGCGCAGATCTTAAGTTTTGCCTAGAATATCCGCTATTAGGTTTACCCTTTTATTTCCTTGTACATGGTTAGATCCGTTACCTCATATCCCATCTTGCGATATAGGCTGCTCGCCCGCACATTATGTCCAAAGACATGCAAACCAATGCGATCCACGCCAAGACTCAAGGCCGTCTGTTCAAGCGCCTGCATTGTCTCTGTTCCGTATCCCTTACCACGGTGCACTTCTTCAACCACGATATCCAGCAAAAAAGCATCTTTTCCACGACGATTATCCGTGATATTAAACCAGATATACCCTACATTTCCGTCCACAGGATGCACCAGATTGTAGAGATATGCTCCGGGTGTGTTCAAGCCTTCTGGCAGATAACGTTCATAAGATTCCTCCGCCAGTCGCTGCGCCTCTTCCTCAGCCCAGGTACCCGCTTCTACTTTTTCCTGTGCAAAATCCTTAATCGATCGAATGCAAAAACTCGAATAATCTTCCTGATTCATTGGAGAAAGTTCCATGTTGTTTACCTCCTTATTTCGAGTGATCTTAATTATGTATCATCTCTGTGCAGTCCTTTTTGCACTACTAGTATCTTATTGTATCCTGTTCTTCCGCTTAGCGCATAAAGTTATTCTGACGATTCGGTTTTCAATTTTCATATTTATCCATTTTAATCAAAACTTTTGATCTCATCCCATCGTTTATACCTCATAGGAAAGGAGTGGATCTTATTGAACACACGTCGCCGATTCTCCAAAAAGAAAATGATTATCTTATCCGCTATCATACTCGGAATCGCCATAGTCGCTTTTATGAGCTTTCTGAATGCAATGGATCCCTTTCGCCACTTAAGAATCACGATCCACAATCAGTCCGACTATGACCTCACCCATATTCAGGCCAGCCTGGTTCAAGGCGACAACTCGTTTAACAACAACGAGAGTGGCTCCACCTACATATTCGACAAGGATATTCCCAGCGGAGCAAACGTGAAATTCGCCCCGCAACTGAAACGTTCCGGGGAGGGGGTCGTCTCCTTGGCGTTCACGGACAGTCGCGGAAAAACCTATAACAAAACGGTTTGCGGTTATACGGAATACTTGTCCGGCAATTCCTACGTCACTGTAACCAATGAGAATGTCACCGTGAAAGAAGAATGTATGTAAAAGGTAGATCAGTCAATCATCAAATAAACATGCAATCTCCCTTTAGGAAGATTGCATGTTAGGGTCCTATTTTATTTCAACATCGTTTATCACCGTTAAAAGTTAGTAAAAAGAACTTTACGGGCCTTTTACTTCTTGCTATGCAATAGGTTATAGATTATCATTGCAGCCTCCTGTCGGGTTAGCTGCTTTTTAGGCATAAACTTCCGATCGGGGTATCCTTTCATAACAGATTCTTGAGTTACAAGACTGATACTATTTCTAGCCCAATTGGAGATCATTTGGTTGTCATCGTAAAGTGTGAATGATGATAATACATAACCTTGTTTTTTCATTACGTTCTCAATCATACTTGATGCTTCTTCTCTCGTAACGTCCACATTCGGTCTAAGCGAACCATCACTGAATCCTTTAAGTATACCTTGTTGTAATGCAGGAGTTATCTCCGAATAGTACCAAGAGTTAGATTGAACATCGTTGAATTCATTAATATAAGGAACCACAGAATTATATCCAAGGGCTCGTTTTAAGAAGATTGCAAATTCGGCTCTCGTCACTTTTTGATGTCCACCAAACGAACCATCGGAATAGCCTTTGACAATTCCCTTCTGTGCCAAGTAGATAATAGCCTCCTTCGCATAACTCTTTTCTATATCTCTAAAAGTAACACTTGCTGGATTTTTCACTTCTCCATTTGAACCCACAACTTGAGTATCAATTGTAATGCTGTCGTTTTTCCCCGTAACCGCACTAGGGAAAGGGATATTATTAACATTATGGTAAGGAGGAATAGGATAATTATATCCATATACCGTTGCACCACTTCCATCTGCTGGAGTTGTTACAGCAACCGTCTGCTTGCCAATGACCTCTTCTGATCCATCAGGTCTGACACGAACAGCGATGACATTATACTCATAATATTTATTTCGTTCGACGCCCACTTCACTAAACTGCAACTTACCGTTCACAGCAGTCACCATACCCTCATCACGTGTTTCTCCAGTGGCAGTATTCAAATACGTCTTACGATAAACACCGTTTCCTAGAGGTTCGTACTTCGTTTGTGGATTACGTTCAACGTAATGAACTGCTCCTTCAATAGGTTGATATTCAAAGGCAATCGTTGCGTTCGAGGCATTCATTGGAGCCACATTCATTGGTTGAGGTATGCCCGCCGTCTGCACTTCGATTGTACTAGATTCAACCTTTCCGTATTTGTTACTCGCTACAACCCGATAGGTATATGTTCTTCCTGGCTGGAGCGTGTACGCTATCATCGTATTTGAATGACCTGACCATACTTTACTCACTTGATCCTGGTAAATCTCATAATGGGTTGCTCCCTCCACCAGATTCCATTGTAGGTCCACTCTATTATCGTACACTCGATTGACTCTGATGTTAATTTGGCCTTTCGGTGCCACGTCCTCAGTCACCTTAGGTATCTTCACACTTTTAACTGCAGGAGGACCTTCATTGTCTCCGTCCCGGCCAATCACTTTATAGATGTATGTGGTGTCAGGTGTAACATTCCCATCCTCGTATGAGGTTGACTTAGTGATCGCTAAAGGCTGATCATTACGAGTAATCACATACTCTACTGCATGGTCTACCTTGCTCCACGTAAGTCTAACTTTGGTGGAATCCAGCGCTTCAGCTCGGAAATCTGGTGGATATGTAATAAAATTTCTAATTCCGATTGTAAATTTCGCTTCTTCACTGTAAACATCGCCTTTGCGAGCTACTAATGTATACTTAGTGATCGAATTAAAATTCACACCTTCATGCACATATTCTAAAAGCGGACCCTCATATAGAATTTCAGAACCACTCTTGAGAATATATTGTTCAGCACCTTCCACTGCATGCCACTGCAACCGAATCGCATTATTACCCACAGCACTCGACTGGGAGTATCTAGGACTATCTAGTTTCGTGATCACAGGTTCCCCATCAGCTAGCGTCGGAATAACGTAAGGATCTTCAGGAGTCCCCTGTCCTTTAAATTCCACATTATTTTTTAAGAAGGCTTTATATTTGAAGTTTTGTACCGCGCTGCCTGCTGCAACAGAGTTTATATGATTATTTGGGAATGCATCAGATCCAGTGGCTATCTCCGTAAAAACAGGCCCCTTATTACCATGTTTTGCATTTTCATATGTATTAGGATTAGCCAAAGCCAGACTGGATATCATCTGATTCGGACGATTAGGATCATTTAGAACAACCCCTGTATATTTCTCTAAATCCTCCTTGGTAACGATCCCTACAGGAGATGAATAGCCATGAACGTACTCCCCTGTATCAAACGCATTGACATTCCACCATAGCGTGTTAAAAGGAGACTGCTTGTCTTCTTTAATTTTATTTAGTTCATAGCCCACACTATCTGCGAACTTGGAATACAGGTCTACTCTCCATCTAGCACTATCACCTTGTGTATCAATGTATTTAGAAACGGTATTCTGAGAGATTAAGGTTTGATTATCCACGAGGTACCATTTACCGTATTGCTTAAGATCAACGACTGATCCAAACCCCGCCTTGGAAACTCCTAAAGTATAAGCATCCTTTGCAGGAGGCGTAATAATAAACTCGACTGAGTCTTGAGTGGAGTCTGTAGAATTCGTCCAAGCTAACTTGATCACATTTTTCTCACCTTGTTTCAAACCATTAATGAGAGCACTTGAGCTGGATTGGCTGTTCAGATCAGTATTTTTCACGTCATTGACGTACACCTCAGCCAGTACATTGGCATCTTGCTTGTAAAACAGACTGATCGCATTGCCATTCACAAGCCCCCAGTTTACATAAGCGAAGCCACCATTAACAATCTCTAATTCACCTGAAATTTTCCCCGTAAAATCAATTCTACCCGCATCATCGTAGATTGGCGCAGGTCCCTTCAATCTAACGAAGAGTAACTCTTGTTCTCCGTATTTTTCCCCGTCATAAGCGAGAACTCCGATCCTATATGTTTCATCTGGTGCAACTCTTGTTATTGTGTACGTTCTTATATTTTTATCCATAGCAACTTCTCGATTGACAGTAACAGCATATTTAGTTGCTCCGGGAACTTCATCCCAAGACACCGTTATGGAGTTTTCCGTTGTCGTTACCGTTACGTTAGGTTTCGGCAAATATGACGTAGTAATAGTGTCACTTATTGTTTCAATTGATGCAGACGTATTAGTCGTGTTGGTATTATACGAGTCTATAAAGTTATCACTCGACTTGGAAGACTCCGTAGTTATTTTATCTGTACGAGGCTCATAATTTGCATGAGCTACTTCTGTCCCTGCTCCTGAAATCAGTAGATTAACCAACAATAAATTAATAACTAGCATGAAAATTAATACGTTCTTGAACTTCATGTATGTATCACCTCTTAGAAATTGTGTTTAATGCCTCATATGTATGATCTTAAAAAACCTGCATTATTACTTTGGATATCTAAAACTTAAATATATACTTATAATTTCGAAATTTTAACTTCTAGTCTTGAATCAATCCATCCTTTCCTTAATTTCAAGTGAGTCTTCGTGCCTATAAAATTATTAAAAACCATTCCTTAAGACTCATCAATCATAAAGTGTAATGTATTAACAAACAATAAAAAATTTTACTTTGAATTAAATCTTCATCTTGTTATACATTACAAAAAAGCATGCCGTTGATTATCGACATGCTAAAAGTAATACACCAATATTAATCAATTGACTTGTCGCAGTCTACAGTTGAAGTGCCAAGTTCGGTCCATGAACCGTTCCACGTTTCCCTCACATTCTAACGAACCCGAGAGACACTATTCAGCATTTTTCCTGCGTTTTGAAAATCTAACGAACTATAGACTCGTTATTTACTCTTTCTTTGGCGTCATCCGCTGCAAATCGCAGTTTTCTAACCCATTAGCGTGTGTGAGATTCGTTAGATTCCCAACTAACGCCTATATTGCCAAATAAGGTGTTGCAGGTTCGTTAGCGGAAGTTGCTCCATCGGGCCCAGCGCATACTCTCACAAGTCAAAACTGTTCAGCAAGACTTCACCTCTGGTTTTATCTAACGCCGTTCCACCAGACGTGATGTCTGCTTCAGATCCTCAATCCGACCTGCACCAATGCCAAACATGACAGTACGAAGTTCAAACTCAACCTGTTCCAGCCGCTCATTCAGCGCATCATCGGAAGCTACTGCGGATTCGAGAAGAGATCGACCAAAACCAGCGAGATCCGCACCGAGCGCGAGGGCTTTGGCCGCATCCACGCCAGTGTGCAGTCCACCGCTGCCAATCAGGGCACCAGTAGGATTCAGCGCTCGTACTTCCTGAATACACTCCGCTGTCGGAATGCCCCAGTCGGCAAAAGCTTCAGCTGCTGCCCGGCGTACCGGGTTATTGTTGCGGTACTTCTCTACCTGCACCCAGCTTGTGCCCCCTGCTCCGGCTACATCAATGAACGCGACACCCGCTTCATATAGGCGTTGAGCCGTCACGCCATCGATGCCAAAACCTACTTCTTTTACGCCAACAGGTACGTCTAGCTCACGACACAAGTTTTCAATCCGCTGAAATAATCCGCTGAAGTTGGTGTTACCTTCCGGCTGAAAGACTTCCTGCAAGGTGTTTAGATGAAGCACGAGCATGTCCGCACCCGCAATATCTACAGCACGCTGGAAGTCAGCTGTTGTGAAACCATAGTTCAGCTGCACCGCACCCAGGTTGGCAATGACCGGGATGTCCGGTGCCCAGCGCCGCACATCGAAGGTACTTGCAAGTTCCGGCTGTTCTACGGCAGCCCGGATCGAACCTACGCCGAGCGCCCAGCCTCTGGCGTTTGCTACTCGGGCGAGGCGCTCATTGATGGCGCCTGTTGTTTTGCTTCCACCCGTCATCGAACTGATGAGCAAGGGTGTACGTACTTTTTTGCCAATAAACGAAGTCTCCAGATGCACCTCTTCAAAATCCAGTTCCGGCAGTGGGTGATGGCGAAACGCAAACCGCTCCATACCGCTGGTTACCCCTTCTCCTGCCACATTCTCCTCAAGACAGAGGCGCACGTGCTCTAGCTTCCGTTCTCCCGTAGCCACTTCGGGAAGCAGCCGTTCGCCGGCTCGCTCTTGTTCATTCATGATGAGACCTCCTATGTGAGAATCGTGCGGATCGACAGGATAACCTGCCCGTTCCTTACTTCTATGTATATACGTCTTTTGCAAAAGACAAAAACATTAATCCTATAAGCATTGCAGCTCAGCAGTTTAACTCTATCCAGTATAACGTTCCAAACCGGCTATTGAAAGGATGCCCCGACACCAAATGTCTCACTTAAATCCCGGAGCACCACTATCTCATACCTACTCAACAGCACGGATCATCTGTCGCATCTTCGAAGCTGGTTAGCAGAGACGATACACACGCACATGGATCAACAAAACACATTTTCACTCCATCATCTGCACAACAAACTTATCTCAAGA
Source organism: Paenibacillus sp. FSL K6-1122 (assembly GCF_037977015.1). Classification (NCBI taxonomy): domain Bacteria; kingdom Bacillati; phylum Bacillota; class Bacilli; order Caryophanales; family Paenibacillaceae; genus Paenibacillus; species Paenibacillus sp. FSL K6-1122. The sequence goes on from NZ_CP150272.1 coordinate 6,513,972, forward strand.
TTTCCGATGCCAATTGCTCCCCAACAAGCTGTCCGGACAACGTCACTATCGGGGTTCCGCCGCCTGGATGTGTCGTTCCGCCGACGTACCAGAGTCCTTGTACATCTTTGCTTCGGTTGCCTGGTCGCATAAAGGTCTGCTTCACCGAGTTGGACGAGATGCCGTAGATCGACCCTTGATGCGCCAAGGTATCCCGTTCGATATCTCGCGGTGTGTACCGGATCAGCACATCGGATTCATTCAACCCGGTAATTCCCCGCGCTGCCAATTGTTCCAGCACAAACGCTCCGTAACGTTCCGTCTGCTGCTCCCAATTCCATGAATCCGACAAATAGGGGGCATTGACCAGAATGAACAGATTACTGGCTCCCACCGGAGCCATGCCCACTTCCGAATAACCGGAATAACAGATGTAGATCGTGGGATCGGCGGGCATTTTACGGTCACGGAAAATATGGTCGAACTCCGGTTCATACCGTTCCGGGAAAAAGACCGTATGGTGTAACAACGCATCATATTGCCTTCGCACACCTGCCAGCGTCACAAATCCTGAAATGGATGGCTCATACTTCTGTATGCGCGCATCGCTCATCTCTTTCCGGTGTTCCGGTGCGAGCAACAGTCGATTCACGCTAAGCACATCTCCATTGGCAACCACTTGATCTGCTTCGTGAGAGCCTTGATCCGTATCCACGCCTGCCACTTTGCCATTCCGAACAACAATCTGTCGGACCTCCGTGCCGGTAATGATTCGTACGCCTTTTTCCTGTGCCAGCCGGGTCATTCCTTCGATCAGTTGATAGGTTCCGCCTTTGACCCCGTAGATGCCGACTTCTGCTTCCACATGCCCCATCATGGCAAAAATGGAAGGCGATTGATACGGCGATGATCCCACATAGGTCGCGTACCGTCCGAACATAGCCAGCGTATGCGGATGTCGGAAATACGAGCGTAGCAGCTTATCCAGCTTCACCGTTGGCCGCACGCGGAGCAGGCTGCGCAGCATCTGAAGATTGTATTTGTCAGAAGGAGACAGCAGCAACTTACCCAGAAAATGACGATTGGCTTCCGCATACAGTGCAGCAGACTCATCCATAAACGCATCATAACGAGCCGCATCCTCCGGACTGTACGCAGCGATCTGCTCCTTCATCCACCCGCGATTACCTGACAAATCTACCACTGTGCCATCTGCAAATATATTACGTGTCCGCGGCTCTAACTCATATAATTGTACGTAATCTTCCATTGCTACACCCGCATGGTCGAAGACTGAACGAAAGGTCGATGGCATCGTGATTGTGCTCGGTCCACGGTCAAAATGATACCCGTCCCGCTCAATCTGCTGTAGCTTGCCACCTACGTGTTGCTGCCGTTCCAGAATCGTTACCTGCACACCTTGTGAAGCCAGTCGTATCGCACACGACAGACCTCCAAATCCTGCACCGATTATAATGACGTTACCTCTCAACTGTACCGCCTACCTTTCCATACATACCCCTTGCCGGAGCGGCCTGCCTGCCAGGAAGCGAATCCGATGGCAATGACACAGGCCATGCTGACTGGTTGCAGAAGGGCAAGCCACCAGGGTTGTCCGCCAGCATGATCCGCTACTCTTTTCACAGCCATACCTAATAATGTTCCTAACAATCCATACAGAATGGACATCGAACTGCCCATAAGGAGTCCAATAATCAATCCTAGTGGAGGCACAATATACATCAGTGTATACATCAACATCGTGCCCAGCAGCAGTACGTCTTTACGTCCCATACCTTCGTACATGTTTTTCTTATATCCGTTCCATACTTCTTCACCGTTCTGATACATGCGGGTATTCGTTACGTCATGCACGTCTGTCAGCATCACCGGATGACCTGCACGCTTAACCGCTTTGGCGAGACTCATGTCATCCACCAGATGCGCCTGAATGGCAGCATGACCACCGGAAGCTTCGTAACTGGAGCGATGAATCAGCAAAAAAGCCCCCGTAGCGGCCACAAACATCGGACTGGATGATCTGCGTATCATGAAAATGGGCAGATGACTGATGATGGTGAAGACCATCATGGGTACAACAAGCTTTTCCATCCACGTCTTCGTTACCTGATAAGGAAAACCGGTTACCAGGCCCCCGCTCTGCTCACACCCTGCCGCGAGAGTCTGCCGAATGGCACTTGGCTCCAGACGCACATCCGCATCCACGAACATATACCATTCTCCCTTGGCCTCCTGAACCAGCCTGTGGCACGCATGGGATTTCCCCATCCAGCCCTCAGGAAGATCGACACCATGCAGCAAACGCACACGTGCATCCCGATCCGCAATCGCTTGTACCATGGCCGCTGTCTCATCTTCGGAGCGATCATCCAGCACCAATACTTCCATCCGGAATCCTGACATATCGCTCGCGAGCACACTTTCCAGACATCCTTCGATATGTAGTCGTTCATTTCTGGCTGGAATCAGCACCGAGACCAGCAGGTCTGGTGGTTGTATTCGGTCTGCTCGGAATGAACGCACTTTGGGCAGACAGGAGACGTTCCATAGAGCGAATAGCAACTGTATGCCCAATATGCAGGTAAGCACAATCCAGAAGATTTCAGATGCATTCATGCTAACGGTTCACCCGCTTTCGTGCCGCATCGTATTTTTCACTTGTCGAACGTACATGACGAATCAGTGGAATCGCATCTGGCAAACTTCCCTGCCCCATCCGTATAAGCTCTGATCTATGATCGTCTAACTGCTGTTCCAGCACATGGCCGAGTCTGGCGGCAATCTCTTCACTCTTCAACGCCTTCCAGTCTTCCATCACAGCCGGGCCCGCCTGCATCGATATTTCCGGTAAATCATGCTGGACCATCCCATGGCACAAGGTTACCGGTACAGCAATGGCATTTGGAGAACGACGAAGTAACAATCCGATGCCTGGACGGAACTGAATCGGTCTGGCCTCCTGATGCAGAATTTCTCCTTGGGGAAAAATCCAGACCCTTTTACCTGAATCCAATAATTCACTGGTGTACTGTAGAGAGGTCCGAATACCGGACGCACTCTCCTTATTGATCGAATACGCACCCAATTTACGAAAAAAAGCATATTGCTGAAGCTGTTGCTCCTCCATCATCACATAATGATCACCCCGCGATGTCTGCCTGGCCGCATGATAGAGCAGCAGACCATCCCACCAGGAGCTGTGATTCATGAAATAGATCACCGGACGAGTCGCTTCAATCGGGGAGTTGTCCCTGATGTCCACCTGCGGGTCCAGTGACCCTGTGAGCGTGAAGGAGCGGAAGCGCCGACGTAGCAGATAATAGTGATTGTATAAGGCAAAAATACGATTAAACGGTTTTGATTTTACGGCGCGAATCATAGAGCCAGCTCCCTTCGGCAAGAAGCACACCAGCAATGGCGATGATAAAGCTGCCCGTAATCCCTTCCTTTAGAGCAAGCAGGCCGAACAGAAGAATAAACAGCTGATACAACCATTTTGCACGCAGCAATGAGCTACGGTCATTAGGCATGGCCGGAAGGAAAAGGGACAAGAATGCACCCATGATAAACCAGCTTATGTAATTGGACCACGGAACACCGTAGAATCCACCTGGGGCTTGCCACTCCCAGAATCCTCTTGCATGCGCAACAGGGTCGAGTACCAGATCAAGAACAATCGCCCAGAACCCGGTCTTCACTGCTCGAAGCAGTCTGCCAGTCCACGTTGAACCACCGCCACTTAACAGCGCCGAGTTACCCACCACTGCGATCCAGGCGAAACCCAGCGTAACTGGCACACTGAACAGATGAATCCCGAAGAAGTCTGAGTAGGCATACTCGCCAAAAGGCCAATGCGTATGAACGCCTACCCACTCTACGCCCATACCTCCAAGCCAGATAATCACAGAGGATATCCAGAGTCCGGGTTTCAGCCAGATGACTGACTGGTCGGACAGGCCTGTCCGATTACGCCCTTGATAGATCAGATCCAGCACATACAATGCGTAGAAGATTAGAAATAAACCATTTGAAAAAGATAATACGTCAGGCACACCGATCGTTAGCATCAAGGTTGCTCCAATGACATACCACGCCCAGTAAAGCCACTGGATCATCAGGATACCGCCGTTCGGGAGGCTTGATAGGCCAGCATCGGGTAACGTTTCACAATCGCACCCAGCATCTCCAGTTTCAATTCATCGCTAACATATGCCCGCTTGGTATATACGTCATAGTCGTTGCGTTCAACGGCGTGTAGAATGGTGGAGTAAAAGGCTGCTGCCAGCTCGATGGAAAATGCACTTTCCGTTGGGTACGTATCCAGACGATCCATGCCAATACGGAACCAGTTCAATGCTGCAGCTTTTAATTCATGAACAATGGCAATAAAACGTTCGTCCACAACCCCGTCTTCAAAGTCCTGCTCGGTGTAACCATGCTTCTCCATGATTTCCAGCGGAACATACCGACGCACTCTGGCCCGATCTTCACCAACATCCCGAATAATATTAACGATCTGCATCCCTTTACCCAAAGCAATCCCGTTCATCGCTACTTCTGCGCCGTTATCATCTCTCAATACAGGCAACAACATCTCGCCTACGGTTCCGGCCACCAGATAACAATAATGCTCCAGTTCCTGCATCGTTGTATAATGCGTTACTTTAAGATCTGTGAGCTGCCCTTCCATCTGACGGAAAAATGGCCCCTTATCCAGATGAGGGAAACTGCTGAACAACCATCTCAGTGCTGGCCAGATAAAGTGTCCTTCCGCATCGTCTAGCCGATCAAACAAATCATGGATCTCGTGAATCGTATATGGCGAATGTTCCGGCTCGTCTACACTGTCATCAATCATGCGGCAGAAGGCATAAATGACATATACCGCTTCCCGACGTGGACTTGGCAGCCCTCTAAAGGCCTGATAAAAAGAGGAAGAACCCTTTTGCATCAACTCTTCACACCTGCTCAAAATCGCTTCATTCATGTTCCCATCTCCTTCATGAGTTGATTGACGGCCATCCGTGCACTCTGCATTACAATCGGCACTCCGCCACCTGGATGTACAGATGCTCCTGCGGCATATAATCCCTTTATATTAGGGAATGGTTTGGGTTGCGGTCGGTATACACCGGACTGGAATAATACAGGTGCTATACCAAAGCTTCCGCCCCCATAGAGCCCGTCTCGCTCTGCGTCAGCGGGTGTACGTACCTTTTTCCACTTGATCGCTGCACGAAGTCCCGGGAATCCACGTTGCTCCGCTTCTTCCAGTACCCGTTCTGCCAATGCTTCACTCTCCTGATCCCAGTCGACACCTTCGGCATCTGGTACGGGAATGAGGAAATATAATACACTTTGTCCTTGAGGCGCTGCAGTTTCATCCAATGCGACCGGATTAAATACGTAAAATGAGGACTTTGCCGGAATGCGTCGCTGATTGAACACTTCCTGCAAACTGCCTTCAAGACTCGGTGGCAGGAAGAACTGGTGCGTCGTTGCATCTTCCCAGGTTTTGTCCACGCCCACATAGAGCAATACACATCCGGAAGAGGGACGATACGGTTTTCTTTTACGTGCTACCTCTGGTGATTGTCCAAGCAAACCTGATAGATGGGGGAAATCACCATTGTAGATAACTGCATCCACATTTTCTGCGCCTGCTGCCGTTTCTATACCTTCACACACACCATTTTTAATCTTGAGTCCGGTCACTTCCGAATTCAGCACGACACGCCCACCACGTGATATCAGTTCCTGTTCCAGAATAGCCGGCAATGCTGCATATCCACCTTTGACCATCCAGATGCCATATTCATGCTCTGCGTAAGGCAAAAGGGAATAGATACCTGGCGTTCCAAACGGTGATCCACCGATGTATAAACTTTGCAGAGAGTACGCATCAAGCAATTCCTCATGCTCAAAATAATCGCCTACCGCTTTCCGGACACTTTTGTGTGCACGCAATCTGCCCATGAGTGACATGAGCGAAGGGGTGAAGAAATCCCTTTTGCGCGGAAAAGCCCTTTCCAGAAACGCTGCCCTGCCTGCCGGAAACAACGTGTCCATATCTTTCATGAATCGTGAGAATCCCCGGCTCTCTCCCGGGAACAAACGTTCAATCTCCGCCGTCTGCTCTTCACGTGAGGTCATCTTGGTCATGACACGACCACTGTGGTAATGCACTCTGTATAACGGATCACAGCGAAGTAACTCAATCTTCGAACGATCTACGCCTGCTTCCTCCATTATGCCAAGTAACATCTCCGGCAACAGTACGATCGTTGGCCCCTGATCGATCCGATACTCGCCTTCCTGCTCATATCCAATGCGTCCGCCAACGCGGGAACCCCGTTCATACACGGTGACATCCCAGCCTTGACGGTTCAATAACAGTGCCGAAGTGAGTCCGCCAATCCCTGCGCCTACAATAGCGGCCCGCTTCATGAATGCCCTCTGGCTTCTGCCGTCTTCACATAAGAGGATGGCTTGGAACGTGTGCGTGCGTCCTCTTCCTGAATCAGTCTGACACTGATCCGTGCCGATTCGAAGATCGTGGGCAACCCGCTACCCGGATGTGTTCCGCCGCCTACCAGCCATACACTTTTCAACTCTTCAAACTGGTTATGGGGACGCAGATACATCATCTGACCCAGGTTATGTGCCATATTAAACGTTGCTCCGCGATACACATCTAGTTCAGTCTGCCAATCAAGTGGAGTGAACAGCATACATTCTTCAATACGGTTGCGTATGTCTGCCAGCTCAGGAATGCCTTCCATGCGTTTCATCATGGCCTCCTGCACATTCTCCCGTTCTGCCTCCCAATCAATATCTGCGGTAAGGTTAGGCGTAGGCATAAGAACATACAAAGCAGATTTCCCTTCCGGTGCCAGCGTCGAATCAAGTCTGGAAGGGTTATGAATATATAGAGATGGATCGGCTGATAACATTTTATGCTTTGTAATCTCATCAACGTTTAACCGGTAGTCCTCGGGAAAATAGATCGAGTGATGCGGCAGATCCACATCACCATCCACGCCCAGATACAGCATTGCTGTAGAGCAGGAATACTTTTTGCGTTTCATTTTCTCCGGGGTATATTTCTTAAGCACGCCTGGTTCAAACAGATGGTTAACCGCATGTGCAAAGTCGGCGTTCACCACCACATGGTCTGCTTCGATGCGTTCACCGTTCTCAAGCAACACACCTTCTGCACGACCATTGCGAACGATGACCTGTTTCACCGGGGTGGAAGTATGTATGCGTCCTCCGTATTCTTCCACGACATCGGCCATGGCTTGGAAGATCCGATTCACGCCGCCAATGGGGTGGAACAATCCGTAGTGATGCTCAATAAACGATAGTATGGTAAAGGTGCCCGGACAATCCCAGGCAGACATGCCAAGGTATTTGGATTGAAATGTAAATGCCCAGCGCAGACGCTCGTCTGTAAAATAGCGGGACAAGATTCCATAGACTGTATTGTGGACATCAAGCTTAGGTAGAGCTGTTACCGCATCCTTGCGCAAATAGTCAGTCAGCTTGCCAAAAGGACGACGGAGTAAAGGCATGACTTTGCCAAATTTCACTTCTTCTTCTTGCATGAACCGAAGGTAATTGTCTTCATTACCCGGAAACAATTCCTTAATCTGTGCAGCTGTATCTTCCCGATTACGAGAAGGCGTGAACACCTTATCACCAAAGTTCAGTGCGTACAGTGGGGTTAACTCTTTCATATGCACATAATCGGATAACTTACGTCCCACCACGTCAAACATCTCTTCAATCAGCTGAGGCATCATCAAAAATGTAGCACCGCGGTCGAATCGATATTCACCCAGTTCCAATCTGGCAGAACGCCCCCCGATGACTGGCTGTTTCTCATACACATCTACCTCGTACCCCTGACCGGACAATAACATCGCTGCTGCAAGTCCACCTGGACCTGCGCCAATGACAGCTGCACGTTTGCGTTGTTGATTCGGTATCATGCCACTCACCTTTCTATGTAGGGAATTCTATAGTTCTCTAGCCCCTAACCTATTATTAAACCGCCCAAGAATACTTTAAGCGGTAACTAGCAAAAACATTATACAAATATAATACAAATATTATACGAGCTTGTAAACCAAAAAATGACCCGTCGGTCAAAATACACTACTACTCCATTTATAAACACAAAAAACACCCTTTGATCACTTTCGTCAAAGGATGTCCTTTATACACTAACCTATTCATATCATTTGAGATTATGTTTAATTATTGGCCTGTCCAAACCGTGCACCAGGTGACCGCTCGGAGAGATATTCACGCTCCATCCACGACTGCCAGTCCGCAGAACTCTCCGGCATAATCCATTGCGGATAACGTGCATGCTCTGCACGCTCATAGCCTTTACCTCCAAGTACAAAGCGAATATGCGGGAACTCGTTCATAATCCGCTCGACGAGCTGATCACACCGTTCAAGAAGCCCTGGACTTGTGATCGACAGGCAGACCAACTTGATCTTCTGCTCCCGGATAATCGGGAAGATACCTTCTTCTGGCGTGTTCGCACCCAGATACAGTACTTCCGCTCCATTTTTGCGCATAAAGAGAGAGAACAGCAGCAATCCGACCTGATGGTGCTCCCCCTCCGGACACAACGCCAGAACTTTGGGCAGATGCGGATAGATCGGGAACAGATGGAAAAACTGATAAAACCGCTGTGATATCAGCTGTGTCATGAAGTGTTCCTGAGCCACCGAAGCCCTGCCTTGCTCCCATGCATCTCCAACCCGGACCAGAATGGGCACCAACACATGATAGAACATCGAGTCATACCCATACATGGTGAACCCAAAATCAATCAAACCATTGGCACGTTCACCCTGAAAGTTGTAGAGCGAGTCATAGATCTGATCAGCCATGCGTGCGTAGGCTTCTTCCATCGTAGGCACCGAAGCCATGATCGGCGTGGGCACAGCCTCGGGCGGATTTAATTTGTTTACTTTCAACATCCGTACCGCTTCCGAAATATTGGTCTGATGTAGCTCAACCTGTTCTTTCAACCAGCGCAGATCCGCAACATTCTCTTCGGTATACATTCGATAACCCGATTCCGTCCGTTCAGGGGTGACCGCACTATACCGATTCTCCCAAGCCCGGAGCGTCACCGTCGGGATACCGAGCATGGCAGCGACTTGTTTGATGGAATACACCTTATTACCCACTTTCTTTCCTAAATGTCCAGATTTCAAAGGTTATATCATTGGTTCCCCGTCCTTGTCAGGCATATGAAAACCCTAACATTCTACAAAAATAATACACTCATTATACACAACGCTCAGACACCTGTCGATTGCATACTGCCAATTTTGCCATATGCGTTTTACTGCTACATTCGTTATGCTAGCGGGTTCTCCTGCGTCAACGTTATCATCCGTGTGGTAATAGAAGTCAGCAAGTACAGAAGGGGGAGTCCACCGTTGGTCTCATTACGCCGCCATACATCAGACCGCAAGTCTTCACGCGGCAAATTTCCATACATACGAACAGGACTTGTCCTATTAGTCCTATGGCTCATCGCCGTCATGCTCTATCAGACCTACAAACCATTACCAGCGGGCATTTCCTACGAAAGTCCGGAGTATCGTGTGGATCAAGTCGAGTTCCTGCATGACCTCACTTATCCTTCCTCCGACGGACAGATGCAGCATGAACAACAGATATTCCAGCGCATGATGCAGATTGTCGAGGAAGCAGAGCAGTTTGTCCTGGTGGATATGTTCTTGTTCAATAATTATCAACATAAGGGACAGAACTTCCCACCTGTCAGTTCCGAATTTACCGAAGCGCTGGTCGCCAAAAAAAATCAACATCCTGATATGGACATCTGGTTTATTACAGATGAAGTAAATACCAACTATAACTCAGCACCCAATCCGTTGCTGGAACAAATGAAACAAGCAGGCATTCATGTGGTCATCACGGATGTGGACCCTTTGCGTGATTCAACTCCAGTATACTCTGCGGTCTGGCGGACCTTCTTCCAATGGTTTGGCCAATCTGGAGATGGCTGGATCAAAAACCTGATGGCCACGGATGGTCCGGATGTCACTGTGCGTTCCTATCTCAAGCTGCTCAATGTGAAGGCCAATCATCGTAAAGTTGTTGTTAGTGAGAAGACAGCGATTGTCTCTTCTGGCAATATCCATGATGCGAGTGCCTACCACTCGAATATTGCATTTGAAGTAACAGGTCCAATCATTGGCGATATTCTTCAGTCCGAGCAAGCTGTTCTAGACATCTCAGGCGGAGGCAAGGTTCCTGCCTACACAGCTCCTTCCTCGAATTCAAACACGGGAGATTTGCGAATACGCTATTTAACTGAAGGCAAAGTGAATGACGCTGTACTCCATGAGATCAATCAAGCTGGCAAAGGTGACACCTTATGGATGGGCATGTTCTATGTGGCCTCTCCGAAAGTATTGGAAGCCCTGCTGGAAGCCGCAAAACGAGGAACCGAGATCCGGCTTGTACTAGATCCAAATGAAAATGCTTTTGGTCAGGAAAAGATCGGGATTCCGAACCGTCCTGTCGCCGCTGAATTGCATGATAAATCCGACGGTAAAATACAGATCCGCTGGTATAACACCACCAAGGAGCAATACCATACCAAGATGATCTATCTTGCCAAAGCAACCGGAGATCATATTGTCCTAGGGGGTTCAACCAATTTCACCCCCCGAAACATGAATGACTACAATCTGGAGAATGATCTATGGGTTGCTGCACCTCCAGACAATAAGTTCACACTCGATATCGCGAATTATTTTGAGCGCATATGGAATAATAATGATGCCGAGTTCACGTTAGACCTGGATGAGTTCCAGGAGAAGACTACGTTTTTGAAAGGTATCCTATATAAGTTGCAACTGATTCTGGGTCTTACGACCTTTTGATCAGAAACCACATCCATACCTGTTATATCCGCCTGTACTCTACTGTGCAGGCGGATATTTTCATCTTGACAGGTGATGTAAAGTGTGAAAATATAATTACCTAACGACCGTTAGGAAGGTGATTGAATGACTGCACAATCCATTCGGGATGCAGCCCTGTTCCATTTTGCCAGAGATGGCTATGAGGGAGCTTCTCTGAAAGCTATTGCTGATGAAGTCGGGATTAAAAAACCGTCCATATATGCGCATTTCAGCTGCAAGGATGACTTGTTTTTACACACACTGGACTTTGCATTTCACGAGGTAAAACGGCACACACTGGAATATTTCCGCGATCATGCGGATCTGCCATTGGAGCAGAGGCTGAAAGGCTTGTTGATCTGGTTCGAACAAGAATACAATGCCCATGCTTCGGCTCGTTTGATGTTGCGTAATTGTTTTTACCCCCCCCTTTCTCTGTATGGCGAAGTGATGGATCAAGTGTATCCGTTTATCGATGGTATGGAACGCGCACTGACTCGTCTGTTGCAAAGGGCAATGCGTAATGAAGATATACCGCCCCTACCCGCGGAACAAGCCGCCATTGCATTTATGACGTTTCTCGACGGTATCACAGTGGAGATTATCTATGGAAGTTCCCGTCGGTACAAGAGACGGTTGGAAGCAGCCTGGCCTGTATTTTGGCATGGCATTCATCATTTGAACGACGAGGCACACAGCGTTGTGCCGGAAGGAGATTCAACAACATGAACCGCAACTGGTTATATGTATTTATCGGCGGAATTATTGAGATTGTCTGGGTAAGCGGGCTGAAACATGCCTCGAATGCCTGGGAGTGGACTTTAACGGGGATTGCCATCGTGATCAGCTTTGGACTGATCATTGCCGCTTCCAAAAGGTTGCCTGTGGGTACGGTGTATGCCGTCTTTACGGGAATTGGTACGGCGGGTACTGTCCTTACGGAAATGGTATTGTTCGGTGAACCGTTCCGCTTGGCCAAAGTATTGCTTATCGGGCTGCTGCTCTGCGGCGTAATCGGACTGAAGCTGGTTACGGATCAGCAAGAAGCCAAAGGAGGTGCAGTATAATGGCTTGGATGGCAATTGTAGGTGCAGGGATATGTGAAATTTTCGGCGTAATCGGTATTAATGGTGCTTCCACCAAGAAAGGATGGCCATACATCGTACTTATGCTGGTGTCGTTTGTGTTCAGCTTCTCGTTGTTGTCCTACGCCATGACGTCTATTCCGATGGGCACAGCGTATGCCGTGTGGACCGGGATCGGGACGGTCGGCAGTACGTTAACAGGCATGTTCCTGTTCGGTGAACGGAAAGAAGCGAAGCGTATCCTGTTTATCGCGATGATTTTGGTGGCAGCTGTTGGTCTGAAGCTCATCACGTAACGGAACAACTGAATTACACTCTTATATCTCCGATTGCAGTCCCACTTTCCGATCGCTGTTATCCCCAGATTTCTTTGATTCCCTTTGAAGAGGGATAAATCTGGTGATAAAGGCGAACACTTCGTTTCTTCAAGTCGGTTCTGCAATCTCCGTTATCGTGTAATTCTTAGCTTCCATTATGATATCTATTAAATCTTGTAATATAAATTAGACGACTTCGATCAGGAAGTCGTCTTTTTTGGAGAATGATATAAATAGGGAACCTCTTTATACTTTGCTACGTAAGAAAGGATGTCGTAATCATGAAAAAGTTATTGGCACGCATGGGCTCTTATACAGGGTATACCCTTCTGATCGGCATGGCCATCTTCTATCTTATCGCTCTAGTCGCCATTATTATACTCGCCTTGTACGCCTTCACTGGAGGAAACTAACTTATCCATTCTTGATACCTTATCCCTATCGTACATACAAGCTGTACCTTGTTACTTGCCGTGTATTCTTCCCTTTGATCAGTCTCTTTTCTCCGCTCTGATTTTCCAATTTACTCCCATTTGAATTCCTTCAACTAGATCGTTTATACTTAGTTTGACCCTAAAGTCAATTCAAGAACTCATAAGTTCCCTGATGAGGTGAAAGTATCGTTAATGAACCCTATACATGAGATGAATGAGAAGAAAAAACTCATCATTACTACAGCACTCAAGCTATTCTCGGCCAAAGGCAGTGCCGCAACCTCCATGCAGGAGATTGCAGAGATATGCGGGATGTCCAAGGGAAGCCTTTACCTTATATTTAAATCCAAAGAGGAATTGGAAGACAGCACGATGGAGTACTGTTTATTTACGCTCATAGACGAACTATCCCGGATCGAACATGAAGCTGACCTTACTCCGAGAGAACGTTCACACAAACAGATTGAGACACTGCTCGGCCATGTGTCAGAGCTAAAGGAATTTTTACGTGTGCAAATGCAAAGCATGATGATGAATGATGAGCCACATCGCAAGGAAAAATGCCATCCGCAGCATAAAGATCTGGAGGTCCTTACACTACACGGTTTCAAGGACAAACTGGAAGATATGTACGGACCGGAGATTGAACCCTATACGATAGATCTTATTTTGCTAATACAGGGTCTGTTCCTCTCCTACGTTAAGATCTGGTTTACGGAAATGCCTTCCCTTACCGTCTCCAAAATGGCAGCCAATATGCTGCAAATGATTGATTATGCAGCTTACGGATTGCTCGATCAGCGCCCTGCACCTTTGATTTTGTTGGAAGACTGGCCCGCATGGAATAGTGATCCAAACACAGACTCCACTGTGATGCGTCATCCCATTCACATCATCAAGCAAATGCAGGATATCGCTGGTTCCGATTTGCCCGCAGGGCAAACAAAGAATGATGTTCTCGAAACCATCGCCATCCTCAGACAGGAGATGATGGAATTCACACCGCGGCGTGCCATCATTCTCGGCATGATGCACAATTTGGAGAGCGTATCTGCCATCAAACCTTTGCACTCTGAGCTTAAGCACAGTCTGGATGCCAAGTATAGCCGGTTTATCCAGGCTAACTCGTCACACATATAAACAGGAGAAACAGAGAGGAGAAGAAACCATCGTATGAAAGGTATTATTAATTTTTCACTGAACAACAAGTTTGCGATTTGGATTCTGACGATTATCATCTCTTTCGCAGGTTTGTACAGCGGATTGACGATGAAACAAGAGACAATCCCGAACATCAACGTACCGTTTCTGAATGTCACTGCCATTGATCCGGGGGCTGCACCGGAGGGAATTGTTGAGGATGTCACGAAGCCGCTGGAAGTAAAACTACGCAATGTAGATGGCGTGAAGACGGTGACCTCCACTTCTATGGAGAACGCAGCATCGATCACACTCGAATTTGATTATGGAACAGATCTGACCAACGCAACTGCAACCGTTCGTGAGGCACTGAATGAAGTTCAACTGCCTGACAGTGTGCAGAAGCCGACCATTTCCAAGTTCAGCATTAACTCTTTCCCGGTTGTATCTCTGAGCCTGTCCGACAAGGACGGCGGTGACCTGGAACAATTGACACGACTGGTTGAATCGGATATTCAGCCTGCACTCGAAGACATTGACGGTGTAGCTCAGGTTCAGGTGTCCGGTCAATATGTAAAAGAAGTTCAATTGAAGTTTGACCAAGCCAAAATGGCCGAGCTGGGCCTAACGGAAGATACGGTAAACGGCATTGTTCAAGGTTCATCCATTCGTGTGCCCCTTGGACTGTTTGAACTGGATAAATCCCAGAAAGCCGTTGTTGTAGATGGCAACATCATCGACATCGATGATCTGAAAAACCTTGCCATTCCAGTTGTACCCGGCGGTGCCGGTGCTTCCGCAGGCAATGGTTCAAACGCAGCCCCACAAGGCTCTGGAGCACCAACTGGTGAAGCTGGTCAAGGTACCGCTCCAGGTGCTTCACAAGGAACGGACCAAGCCGCTGGTGGTAATGCCGGTGTAGGTAGCCCTTCAGCTGCTGCCAACGCAGCTGGTATCCCGACAGTAAAATTAAGTGAAATTGCCAAGATCGAAGTCATCGGTCAAGCGGAATCCATTTCCCGGACAGACGGCAAGGAATCGATTGGTATTTCCATTGTAAAATCCAACGATGCCAACACGGTTGATGTCGTTAACGCAGTCAAAGATAAAGCTGAAGAGTTGCAATCGCAGTTCAAAAATGCTGATTTGACTGTATTGCTTGACCAAGGTAAGCCGATTCAGGACTCGGTGAACACGATGTTGGGCAAAGCCGTTTTTGGCGCCTTGTTTGCCATCCTGATCATCCTGCTCTTCCTGCGTAATATTCGTTCAACCATTATCTCCATTATCTCGATCCCGCTCTCCTTGCTCATGGCATTGACTGCTCTCAATATGATGGATATTACTTTGAACATGATGACGCTGGGTGCGATGACGGTTGCCATCGGACGGGTTGTCGATGACTCCATCGTTGTTATCGAGAACATCTACCGCAGATTAACACTCAAAGGTGAAAGATTGAAAGGCCGTGAACTAGTCCGCGAAGCAACTCGCGAGATGTTTGTGCCAATCCTTTCTTCCACGATCGTAACTATTGCGGTATTCCTGCCACTGGCATTGGTAAGCGGCATGGTCGGTGAGTTATTCACGCCATTTGCACTGACCATGGTATTCGCTTTGCTGGCATCCCTGATCGTTGCCATTACCATTGTGCCGATGCTTGCGCACACCCTGTTCCGTGGAGGGTTGAAGAACAAACAGAATCACGAAGAAAAACCAGGCAAAATGGCGGAAGGTTACAAACGCTTGCTGAACTGGACCCTGTCACACAAACTCATCACCGTCAGTATTGCAGTGATCTTGCTGGTCGGCAGTTTGTTCCTGTACCCGTTCATCGGTGCAAGCTTCTTGCCAGAGCAACAGGATAAATATGTGACCATTACGTACAGCCCACAAACCGGAGCTTTGCGTGAAGATGTCGAAAAAGAAGCACTCGTTGCCGAGAAGTGGTTGCTGGAACAACCAGGTCTGGAGAAAATGCAATATTCCATCGGCGGAAGTAATCCACTGAGCAGCATGGGTGGCGGTGGTTCCAACTCGGCTCTATTCTATATTGAATATAACGAAGACACGAAAGACTTTACCAAAGTGAAGGAACAGCTTGTAGAAGGTCTGAAGAAAGAAGTTACCGTAGGTACCTGGAATGAGCTCGACATGTCCGGCGGTCTGGGTGGCAGTGGCTTGAGCCTGTCCATCTATGGCGATAATGTAGAGCAACTCAAACCTGTATCGGACGAAATTCTGAAACTGGTTGAAGCGGATAAGGATAATTTTGAAAAAGCAGATACAACACTTGCTGACACCTACGGGCAGTATACGCTCGTGGCGGATCAGGAGAAATTGAGTTCCCTGGGCCTGACTGCAGGCCAACTGGCGATGACGCTGAGCCCGGCACGGGAACGTCCTGTGCTTACGGAAGTCGATATCGATAACAAAACGTACAAAGTATATGTAGAGACAGACAACAAAACATTCAGCAGTATTAAAGAAATTGAGGATGAAACCGTCACTTCACCGCTTGGCATCGAAGTACCAATCAAAGATGTTGCCAAAGTAGAAGAAGGTACGTCCCCGAACTCCATCATGCAAATTGATGGTAAAGTTGTCGTACAAGTCACAGCCAACATCCTGGCTTCGGATGTAACGAAAGCTTCGAGTAACCTACAGGCTGAGATCGACAAGCTGGATCTGCCTGATGGCGTTGAAGTGAAGTTTGGCGGTACAACCGAACAGATTAATGATACCTTTACTCAACTGGGTCTCGCCATGCTGGCGGCCATCGCCATTGTATACTTCGTGCTCGTTGTTACATTCGGCGGCGGATTGGCACCATTCGCAATCCTGTTCTCCCTGCCATTTACGGTCATTGGTATTATGGTAGGTCTGTTCATCGCTGGTGGTACGCTCGACGTCTCGGCCATGATGGGTGGACTGATGCTCATCGGTATCGTGGTCACCAACGCTATCGTGTTGATCGACCGTGTTATTCACAAGGAAAAAGAGGGTATGCCTACCCGTGAAGCCTTGCTGGAAGCCGGTGCAACACGTCTGCGTCCAATTCTGATGACCGCTCTCGCAACTATCGGTGCCCTCTTGCCACTGGTAACGGGTCTCGAAGAGAGTGCGGGTATCATCTCCAAAGGACTCGGAATTACCGTAATCGGTGGTCTGATCAGCTCCACGCTGCTCACGCTGGTTATCGTACCGATTGTGTATGAGTTCCTGATGAAATTTAAAAAGAAAAGAATCGAAGATTAAGAAGTCGTTGATTGTACTCATGTAACGGTTCGAGTACAACTTAAATGTAGACTATAATATTAGCTTCTCGCCCCTTAGCGCATATTGGAATGGTTGAATTCCGATGTGATGTTAAAGGGCTTTTTTTTATGTAATTTACACGATACATAGACTGACATATAAATTCTTCACTTTAATCAAAATCACAAAAAGCACAGTCCCATTTGTCATTTGAAACAAATGAACGTTAGATTTCAGCCCATTGGCTGTAAATAGAATTATAATATGGATTAATTATGTAAGTTGACGGATTCCAGACTCCAGATAGATCACATGTGATTGGGGAAGGATGGTGGTTGTGTGGGGGAGACAACGCTTCATATTCAAGTCAGAGACATGTTAAAACGTCCTGTGTTTCGCAAGGCAGAAGTCCTGGCCAGTGATCGTGCGCTGGAGCGGTATGTTCGCTGGGTTCATATCATGGAGGTTCCCGAGGTGGGGGACTTGCTCAATGGCGGGGAATTGGTGCTGACAACAGGCATTGGCTGGCAGGAGGGTGAGCAGCAAGGCCTGTCTTTTCTGCGTCAGTTAATTGCACGTGGGGCTGCCGGACTCTGTATGGAACTGGGGGATCACACCAAGTTACAGCTCGGGGCTATGAAAGAAATTGCAGTAGCAGCTGATTTTCCGTTGATCTGGTTCCACGAACAAGTCCGTTATATCGATATTACGCAAGACTTGCATTTCACCCTGATTCGCAGTCATCAGCGGATGATCGCTGAACTCGATAGTCTCACCACCTCCTTTAACCAACTTCTTCTGAATGGAGATGGCGTACAACCTCTGCTTCGATTATTGTCACGAACAACCGGATGTGCCGTGGCGTTATATCCACTTGAAGGGGAAGCAAGTGCCGTTCCCTACTGCCCTCCAGAGCAGCTGGAGACTCGTCGGCAGGATTGGTTTTTGCAGCGGGAACATTTGGCGGGGGAGGATATTCCGAATTTAATGCAGCTGTCAGATAACACATTGGATGTGATCAGCATGCCTGTTCAGGCGTTGGACTACACCTTTGCCGACCTTGTGCTGATGCATCAAAAGCTGACGGATCAAGATTCAAGCATACCGATCAAACCTTCGGATGAATTCGTCATTCAGGCACTGGAACGATGCGCGGCCGCGATTGCTCAGGACTGGATGCGAACCAAATACATGGAAGAGAAACGCCGCTACAAAGAAGATATGTGGGTCATTGATTGGCTTAACGGACACCACTCCACGAAGGAAATCCATGAATATATATCTACCGTTAATCCCCTTCTCGCAACGAGCAAAGCCACTATTATTTTATTCGACAACAATCCAGCATACACAGATAGCCTCAGACTTCAGAAGTTGTTGATCCAACGTAACATCGTCGCCCGGTCGGTATTTGCTCGGGAGAACTTCACCCTCTACAGCACCGTTCTGAACCACCAGATCATTCTTATCATTCTCGACCCACTACCTGGATCTCAGCGCAAAAGCAGTCTCTGGCGCTGCATCGAACAGCTGCAGCAGCACGAGCAGGAACAGACCCACTGCCTCTTCTCAGGCTTGATCGGTATCAGTCATAACTGCACAGACCTCTCCCGTCTCAAGGATAGTCTGGAATCCGCGAAGGAGACACTGCGAATTCAGAAGGACATCGGTGTGATGCAGCAGCCCTTTTACAGTAATCTTCATTGTTACCGCATCATCGCTAATATGAAGCAGAGTGGCAATCTGGATGATTTCATCGAAGAATATTTGGGGCCGCTCATTCGTTACGACGTGGAGAAAGGAGGTCAGCTGCTGCGGACCCTCAAGCAATATTTGGTCCTGTGCTGCTCCAAGCAAGAGACGGCCACCGCTCTATATATCGTCAGACAGACACTGTATCACCGTTTGGACAAAATCGAAGCCCTTTTGGGAGAAGACTATATCCTCCCCGAGAAAAGGGTCGCGATCGAACTTGCCATCTACGCTTATGAGTACGTACACGGCCCGATCGCATGAAAAGCTTCAGTATGGTCTACGCTCCCCGTTGCTCCTGAAGCTGGCGAATCAGGATGTGACTGAACCACTTCCGTCCAGACGCCGTGCCTACGTATTGCTCTTGTTTCTCTTCGGGAAGATCCGGGTGCCCCCATATGACGTGAGCACCCTCCAGATGTTCCCGTACCGCATAGATCCGATAACCCTGTGCAACCATTCGCTCTATGACGATCCTCTCGGTCTCAAACACATCATGATCCGACATCAGCTTCTCCCTCCATTCACTGCCGTCACAGGATGTTTCATCGGTATGGGCGCGCCTGCATCATACTTGTTGCGCTTCACATATTGGCCTGCCCCTGCTGTTCCGGTATACTGCCGATCTCGAATGACATACTCCCCGCGGCACAACACCGTCACCGGACATCCCTGTACCTGCATACCTTCAAATGCACTGTAATCCACGTTCATATGATGCGTATCTGCCGAGATCACCCTGTTTACAGAGGGGTCAAAAATAACGATATCCGCGTCTGTCCCGACAGCGAGAGTCCCTTTCTGCGGAAATAGTCCAAATAACTTGCTCGCTCTTGTCGAACATAGATCAACCCACTGATTCAGTGTGATCCTTCCTTTGACTACACCTTCGGAATACAGAATGCTGAGACGATCTTCGATGACAGGCCCCCCGTTAGGAATTTTGCTAAAATCATCCTTGCCCAAGTCCTTCTGCCCCTTGAAATTAAACGAGCAATGATCGGAGCCAATCGTTTGCAGTTGACCACTTTTCAATGCATTCCACAGCACTTCCTGATGTGCTGCTTCCCGCAGCGGAGGTGACCAAACATACTTTGCACCCTCAAAGTCCGGCTGATCCATGATCGATTGATCCAGTGTCAAATACTGAGGACAGGTCTCCCCCCAGATCCGGTAGCCCATTTCACGCATACGCGCAATTTGCTCCACTGCTTCCGCACAGGTCACGTGCACCACATACAGCTGTGAATCCGCAAGTGCAGCCAGACGCGCCGCACGCCCTGTTGCTTCTCCCTCCAGCATGGATGGACGAGTCAGCGCATGATGAATCGGCTCCGTGCGCCCTTCGGCGAGCGCCTGTCGAACCAGCAGGTCAATGACATCCCCGTTCTCGGCATGAACCATGACGAGTGCGCCGTACTCTTTTGCCTTTTGCAACGTCTGGAAGAGAATCCCGTCATCGGCCTGAAACTGGTTTTTATACGCCATGAACACCTTGAAGGATGACACACCCTCTTCTTCAATGATCTGCGGCAGCTCTTCTAGCACCTGATCATTCATCTCGCCAATCATGAGATGGAAACCGTAGTCGATGGCAGCTTTACCCTCGGCTTTGGCATGCCACTCCTGGAGAGATTCGATTAATGGACGGCCTTTTTGTGTCAGACAAAAATCAATGATCGTTGTTGTACCGCCAAAAGCTGCCGCTGTCGTTCCCGTCGCAAAATCATCCGCCGTTACCGTTCCACCGAAGGGCATATCCAGATGCGTATGCGGGTCGATCCCGCCCGGAATGACATAACAGCCCGATGCATCTACAACCTCCATTCGTTCGTCTGGCACCAGTCCGATGCCAATCTGTGTGATTTTACCCTTTTCGATCAAAATATCTGCTTCAAAGGTATCCGACGCCGTGACCAACACACCATTACGAATCAATTTGCGGGTACTCATGATATCGCCTCCTTGGTTGATTGATCTCTAACCGATTGCAACATCGCAATCGCAGACTGACGTTCATTCCAGGTTACAGGTTCCTGCTCAGGCACAAGCTCAACCATCTCAATCGCCCCATCCACCGGGCAAACAATCGAACACAGATTACAGCCAACACAGTCCTCTTCCACCACTTCCAGATAGGAGCCGGACGGGTCGGTCAACATATCAATACACTGATGCGAGGTGTCCTCACAAGCAATATGGCATTTGTTGCAATTGATGCAGACATCGCGGTTGATGCGGGCGACCACTTTGTAGTTCAGATCGAGATTGCCCCAATCCGAGTAACGTGGAACCGTCTGACCTACCAGTTCTGCTACACTGCTCAGACCCTTTTCATCCAGATAATCGTTCAGCCCATCAATCATGTCCTCCACAATACGGAATCCATGATGCATCGCTGCGGTACATACCTGAACCCCTGTAGCGCCCATGAGCAGAAACTCTGCGGTATCCCGCCAATCAGATATGCCGCCTATGCCAGAGATTGGCACACCCACCTCCGGATTACGTGCACACTCCGCAACCATGTTCAGTGCAATTGGCTTCACAGCTGGGCCACAGTATCCACCATGCGCTCCTTTGCCGCCCACATGGGGCACGGTATTCCACGAATCCAGATCCACACCTGCCAGGGAGTTAATTGTATTGATCAGGGAGATCGCATCCGCGCCACCTCGTACAGCTGCCCGGGCTGTCGCCGTAATATCCGTGATATTCGGCGTGAGCTTCACAATCACCGGTGTGGTCGCCACTTCCTTCACCCACATCGTCTGTAGTTCGACCAGGTCAGGTTGCTGACCGGAGGCAGCTCCCATGCCACGTTCAGCCATGCCATGCGGGCAGCCAAAGTTCAGCTCCAGGCCATCGACGCCGACGGCTTCCACCTTCTTCACAATCTCATGCCACTTCTCCCGCGTAGGTTCCACCATCAGTGAAGCGATAACCGCACGGTCCGGGAAGCGTTTCTTGGTCTCGGCGATCTCCCGCAGATTCACTTCCAGCGGACGATCGGATATCAATTCAATATTATTAAACCCCGCCACCCGTTGCCCACCAAAATGGACCGCCGCGAAACGCGAGGATGTATTGATAATTGGCTCACCCAGCGTCTTCCACACCGCACCACCCCAGCCGGCCTCGAATGCACGCTGGACCTGATATCCCGTATTGGTTGGTGGTGCAGAAGCCAGCCAGAATGGATTGGGTGATCGAATACCTGCCAGATTAATGGATAAGTCAGCCATAACGATCCCTCCTTGGTGTTGTTTGAAATTACTATATAAGTTGAACTAAAGATTATTTACACTGACACTACGATGACAGAATAACCTTCCAATCGCTGTTATCCCCAGATTTTTTTGATTCCCTTTTCCGAAAGGGAAAATCCGGGGATAAAGGCGAACGCTTTGCTTTTTCAGGTTTTTTCTGTCCTCTCCGTTATCGTGTAAATGATTAGTTCAACTTATATAGTTACACTGGAATATTTGGTCGTGCTCAGGATCTCTGCGTAGTAAGGGTGTTTCTGGATAACACCTAAATTCTAACGAACCGTACACCTCTTATTGGACTCATTTGCGGCAATTTCAAAATCTAACGAATCGTAGAAAGCTTATATTACTGTAGTAGCTCATTTCGGCTTCATTTCAACAGGTGTTCGTCAACATAAGACGTGTGAGATTCGTTAGATTTTCCAATCCTCGGTAATTGCCACTATAAGGTGTGTAGGGTTCGTTAGCGTGTCAGGTACACGAGAATTTGATGTACCCACACTTCTTGCTCAGATCTGATCTACACCTATATCACTCTATCAGTCCCTTGCGCCCTCCCACCTTCGCCTCTCCTTGTACTCTCTCCTTACACCCTTTCATTGCACGGTTTCCGTGTACTCTCCACTTTTCCTTGTCTCGCTCACAACTCACGCCGTCTCTTCCACCTGTCCAGGCAACGCCTTCATGACTGCGGCGGCAGCCAGCTTACCCTGCTGTGCAGCCGAGACAACCATCGCCTCACCCTGGCCCTGACCAAAAATGACATCTCCTGCCGCATAGATCTGAGGATGCGAGGTACGATACGTATGCGGTTCGATCTCAACGACGCCCCATTGGTGACGCAGCCCAAACGCTTCGATTAATGGTAATAACCGATGCTGCCCAATAGCCCGGATGACCGTATCACATTCAATCATGAACTCCGATCCCTCGACAGGCGCAGGCAACGCGCGCCCACCACCAGACGGGGTAATTAGCTCCATTTTCACGCATTCCACAGCCTGAACCCGACCGTTCTCGTCTCCAATGATACGCTGCGGCATCGTAAACCAGCGGAACTCCACACCCTCCTGCTTGGCAAACGTATATTCAAACGCATACGCCGTCATCTGACTTTCCCCGCGCCGATATAACATCTGCACCCGCTCGGCACCAAGACGTACCGAACAAGTCGCTGCATCTATCGCCGTATTACCCGCGCCAATAACGGCGACCTTCAGACCATTCAAAGCGGGTGGAACACCTTGCTTGGTAGACTCCACCAGTTCAATCGCATCATAGACACCTTCCAGTGTCTCCCCTTCAATGCCCAGCATGGGTACTGAACCCATGCCACAGGCCAGAATGACCGCTTCATGTTGCTCCAGCAACTGCGAAGCAGGAATATCCACACCAATGCGCACCCCATAACGGATCTGCACACCAAGTGCCTCCACCTGCTCCACTTCCCATAGCGCAACCGATTCGGGCAAACGGAAAGATACGATGCCGTACGTATTCAACCCGCCGCCTTTGGGTTTGGCCTCGTAGATCGTCACCTCATATCCTTCGCGCCCCAGTTCACGTGCCGCCGACAGTCCTGCTGGCCCTGCTCCCACTACAGCGACGGTTCTCCCATTGGCAGGTGCTGCCTGGAATAACGGCTCATTCTTCGCCCGCACCCAGTCGGTGGCATATCGCTGCAAGTCACCAATCCGGATCGGCTTCGACGATTCGTTTAACACACATGCGCCTTCACAGAGCTCTTCCGTGGGACATACACGTGCGCAGCTGGCTCCAACCGGATTCGCATCCATGATGGTGCGGGCCGATCCTTTCAGGTGCCCTGTTGATATTTTGCTAATAAAAGAAGGGATATTAATGTCGGTTGGACAAGCCTTGATACATGGTGCATCGTAACAGTACAGACAGCGGTTCGACTCCTCCATCGCTTCCTTACCTGTCATGGCGGGTTTCATCTCGGCAAAACTACTCTCCCACCCATAATCGGATAACGTTGTTCCTGAGCTGTTCATCAATGTCATGCACCTCCTGAAGTTTGATCCGCGCAACTTCCAGCTACTTTTACAGACTAACCAGATGTTCGTACGTTTCCGGCCTGCGATCGCGGTAGAACTGCCACACATTACGCACCTCACGAATCATCTCCGTATCCATCTCGCCAATGACGACCTCATCCTGATCCCGGCTGCCTATCGCTACCATTCTGCCTCGCGGATCGACCAGGTACGACTGTCCATAAAATTCACCCATATTCCATGGCGCTTCCACGCCAACCCGGTTGATGGCCGCTACATAATAGCCGTTAGCTACCGCATGAGCAGGCTGTTCCAGTTTCCACAGATATTCCGATGTACCCGCAACCGTAGCGGACGGATTGAACACAATTTCTGCCCCTGCGAGCCCAAGCAATCGTGCCCCTTCCGGAAAATGACGATCATAACAGATGTACACACCCACTCTGGCGTAGGCCGTATCAAAAACCGGAAACCCAAGGTTACCTGGTTTGAAATAATACTTTTCCCAGAACCCATTCGTACCCTCACCTGCTTCCACATGCGGGATATGATGTTTGCGGTATTTGCCCAGATACGTACCATCCGCATCTATAACGGCTGCCGTATTGTAATACGAAGCAATGCCCTCCACCTCGTATACAGGTAAAATAATCACCACCACAAGCTCCTTTGCCAGCTCCTGAAAACGTCTGGTCGTCGGTCCTTCCGGCACCGGTTCAGCGGATGCATACCATTTGGGATTCTGCTCTGTGCAAAAGTACGGCCCATAGAACACTTCCTGCAACCCGATGATCTTGGCCCCTCTTGCAGCCGCTTCACGGACCAGCACAATGTGTTTCTGAACCGCAGCCTCCTTATGCACCTCAACGGGAGCTGAACCTTCAATCTCATGAGAAGCCTGGATTAATCCGATGCTGATTTTGCTCATAACGTCACAACGCCTCCTCAGGTAAAATGGTTGGTTGGTTCACTCCACTACACATCCTCCGAATGGTGCGATATAACACTTCCGTGCCGAGTCCAATATCCTCCGGGGAGGAATATTCGCTGGGATGATGACTGATGCCGTCCTTGCTGCGGACAAAAATCATGCCATAATCACACACAAGCGAAAGGGCCAACGCATCATGGAACGGACCACTCATCAGTTCTGGCAAAGTAACCCCAATCTCTTCCGCGGATGAACGAATCACCGACTTGATTGGCTCTGCACAATACCGCGGCTCACTATTCGTATCCTCTGTCAGCGAGTAGGTTAGACCATATCGGAAACTCACGTCATCCAAAATGTTCATCAATCGGGCTTCAAGCCGGTTCCTGCGCTCCATCTCCATGTCTCGTAAATCAACCGTGAAGCTGACTTCCTCCGGGATAATGTTACGCGAGTCTGGAAACACCCTCAGACTTCCCACCGTACCTACAGTTGGAGCTTCCGGGTCTTCTCTCACCATATCGTCAAAAGCCGCAATGACTTTGGCGCTACCTACCAGAGCATCATGCCGCATTCCCATCGGAACGGAGCCGGCATGACCCGCCATGCCTTTCATCGTCACCGTAAGCCACAACGGACCCGAGATGCCCGTCACCAGACCTACTGGTGCATTCATCGCTTCCAGCACCGGCCCCTGCTCAATGTGCAACTCCAGATAACTGCCTATGGAACCTGGCGGATAGATCGCCTCTTCAAAATCCGAAGGAGAACAGCCAAAGGCTTCCAGTGCCTCCCGGCGGGTCACTCCATTTTTATCCTGCCGCTCCAGTTCGCCTTCTTCCAACTGACCCGTTATGCCACGTGAGCCGAACAGGCCTTTGTTAAAACGGGAACCCTCTTCGTCGCAAAAGGCAATTATCTCAATTGACATTAGGGGCTGAATGCCATTTTCGATCAGGCATTGCACTGCTTCGAGCGCGCCTAGCACACCAATCGCTCCATCATATCGACCGCCATAAGGCTGAGAGTCGATGTGGGAACCAATCATGAGGAGCGGCAGCGCCTGATCCGCACCCTCCAGACGACCAATCAGATTGCCAAACGGATCAAGTCGCGTCGTCAGACCGGCATTTTCCATCCAGAGACGAACTTGTATGATGCCATCCATATCTTCCGGGGTCAGGGCAAGTCGGCAAACACCCGTCTCCGCGATTCGGCCAATCTGTGACAACTGCTCAATTCGCTCATTCAGCCGAAGCTGATTAATGAGTTTGCCTGTTGTGGTCTGCATCCTTCCTCGCCTCCTTGCGCTTATTTTCGCGTAATGATATGAAAATTTTCATCTCGCTTGCTAAACCGTAAACGTCTGTCGTACCTGTGTATGGCAACTAACCTGCGTCCAGACTACGTAGCGCAACGAGTAAACTTCCAGCGATCAGATCCAACTCATCCTCGGTGGTAACAAACGGTGGAGAGATCGTCAAAATGTTTGCAAACCCCGGTACGGTATCGCCGTTCTTGCCAATCAGGATGCCATCCCTTTTACAACTGGCGAGTACCTTCATTACTTTATCCGCCTCCGCAGGAGATCCGTCTGCTTCAATCAATTCAATGCCACAGGCGAATCCGAATGAACGGATATCCCCCACAATGGACAACTCCAGCAAAGGTTCCAGCTTCTCACGAAGCAGGTTTCCCAGTTCCTCCGCCCGGCTGACCAGATTCTCTCGTTCCAGAATCTCCAGATTCGCCAGTGCCACCCGGCAGGATACCGGATTCCCGCCAAACGTATTCACATGGCGAAAATGGGTATCCGGGCCGGGTTCCCGGAACGTGTCGTACAGATTGGCTCGCACCGCCGTTGCTGATAGCGGTGAATACGCACTGGTCATGCCTTTTGCCATCGTCACAATATCTGGCTGTACGCCATAGTTCTGATGACCAAACTTCTGCCCAGATCGGCCAAAACCGCAGATTACCTCATCTACAATGAGCAGCACGCCATAGCGCTGACAGATCTCTTGCACGGTACGCATATAATCCGGTGGGGGTACAATCATGCCGCCCCCTGTGATCACCGGCTCCATAATTACTGCGGCAACCGTCTCAGGACCTTCCCAACGAATCACCTCTTCATAGATGGTTGCACATTCGAGTCCGCATCCATCCTTGTTTCGTCCAAACGGACAGCGGTAACAATACGGTGGTGGAACATGAGAGAAACCTACGCCGAGTGGCTCGTATTTGATCTTGCGTGCGGCTTGCCCGGTGGCGCCCAGCGCTCCCATGGAGTTACCGTGATAGGCACGGTGACGGGAGATGAATTTGTGCCGAGTAGGCTCACCATTCTGATGGTGGTACTGACGGGCTATTTTGAAAGCCACCTCATTTGCATCTGAACCTGAGTTGGAGAAGAATATTCGATACTCCCCCTCCAGCCATTCATTCAGCTTCTCCGCCAGCAAAATCGCCGGTTCATGACTCTGCGTCATCGGTACATAAGCGAGTGCTTTCATCTGTTCGTAGGCACTCCTCGCAATCTCCTCCCGGCCATGCCCCACATTCACACACCACAGTCCCGACATCGCATCCAGATAACGCGTACCATCCTGATCGGTGATCCAACTACCCTCCCCACTCACTGCAATCATTGGATGATCGTTATGAGGCGAGATGTGATGCCATACGTATTTGCGATCTTTCTCCAGCCATTCTTCCTTCGTACCACCAAGCGGCTGAGGCTGCTGATCCACAGAACTCATTCGTCATCCTCCTCCACGCGCTTATTTCACCGCTTCTTCATAGATGCTTTTCTCCAGCGCTTCATCCAGGTTGGCGGCTTTTTTGATCAAGCCATAGTTCAGTGCAATATCCGCAGTTCGGGTAAATGACTCATCCACAAAGCTGCCAACTTGCTGTTCCGTAAATCCTTCCGGGCGAATCAGCTTTGCAATCTCTTCGAGCATCGTGACCTGATGCTCGCGGGTGGTGCTGCCATCCGTCACATTACTCATTACGATATCGACCGTCTCATCCTGTTGATCAATGGCGTAGTTCCAGCCTTTCAAAATGGCACGGGTCACTTTGACCGCAAGCTCACGGTTGCTGTCTACCCAATCTTTCTTGGCAATCAGCGTATCCTCTAGCATGCCAACACCGGCATCTTCAATGTTGAACACATCCAGATCGGATTCTTTCGTTCCACTTTCCAGCACAACGTGGTATTCGTTATAGATCGTCGCCGTAGCTACATCCACCTGATCGTTGAAAAACTGATCCATTGTGAACCCTTGCTTCACCAGTTCAATATCTTTCTTCGGATCCAGGCCATTCTTCTCCATGAACGCGAGCACCTGAAACTGCTGACTGCCAAACCAGGTACTGACCTTCTTGCCTTTCATCTGAGCGGGATCGGTAATACCTAGGGACTTCTTGGCAATCAAGCGATAGCTACTCTTCTGTGAGATCTGGGCGAGTGAGACGAGTGGCAGACCGTTATCCCGGCTGACCAGCAAACTGTCTACACCCGTAATGCCCACATCGGCCGCACCATTGACCACCTGCTGCTCTATCACGATATCCGGACCACCCGGAATAATCTCGGCATCAATGCCTTCATCTGCAAAAAAACCTTTTTCCTTCGCTGCATAAATCCCGGCAAATTGCGCCTGCGGCACCCATTTTAGCTGAATTTTCACTTTGGTTAACGGTTGATCTGCTTCTCCCGCCCCTCCTGAACTCGCAGCGACAGGCTCAGCCGCCGGCTCAGACTTCGTAGAACATGCGCCCAGCATCGTAACAACCAACAGGACCAATACCAGCAAACCCGGCTTCAACGTTTTGTACATGTACAGAACAACCCCCTGTTTATATACGATTTTTCTATCATCAGTCCGTGTTCAAAAAGTCTGCTTTTCAGTACCGTGGACTTTTTGAACAACCTCAATCACGTATTACGATCTATGGATGGTTGTTACCCTGATGTACGTTAGTGATCTGTGCGTGCACGATTCCACGGAATGAGTCGCTTTTCTGCCAGGACAACCGCTTCATACAACACAATGCCGAGCGCGGCGGCGATGACAATGCAGGACCAGGCCAAGGGCATGTTCGCCAGTCGAATCTGATCCGAGAGCAAGTACCCCAGCCCCTGGGAGGCGATGAAAAATTCACCCACAATGGCCCCGATAATACTGGTCGACATATTGATCTTCAGACCGGCGAAGAGGGAAGGTAGCGCATGAGGCAGTCTCAGCTTCCAAAAAAACTGCATCCTGCTCGCGGCAAGGCCACTCAGCAAATCACTGTACTGCGGCTGAATGGAAGTCAGTCCTTTGAACAGGCTGACAGCCATCGCTGCCATCGTAATCACTGTGACAACAGCAATACGGGACCAGATCCCATCACCAAACCAATTGTTCATAATCGGGGCAAGTGCCACAATCGGAACTGCGTTCAGTGCCGACAAAACCGTAACCGCAGCCCTGCCACTTGTTGGAAAGAATGATGCACCTGCCGCTGCCAGAGCACCCAACAATGAACCGATCAAAAAACCTCCCAGCATTTCGGTTCCGCTATACATCGCGTATCGAAAGAGCATATTGGCATTTTCCTGAATGGATGCCGCAATCGCAGAAGGCACAGGTAGTTGGTAGCTTTCCAACGAAAATATCCAATGAAACACCCTGAGCTGCCAGAGGGCGAGAAACAACATACCCGCACCCCAAGGAAGCATACTCAGTGCAACCGATCGTCCGCGAACGCCAGGGCCTAATCTGGCCTTTTCGGCTTGTCCCTGTTGTCCATAAATTTCCGATCCTGGGACAGCTGCCGTCTGCGGACCATTGAGGGGCATAGCCGCGCCAGTTACAGCAGCAATCGACACACCTTCATCACTTTTCCGGCTCAACACTCTACCTTCACTCATGTGGCCTGACCTCCTTTGGCCCTGAATTCAGGCTGCCAAGGGGTTAGCCAACGTTCAGCCAGACTGATGACCAGATACGAGATCAGGCCAATGCCAATGCTAAGCATGATGGTTGCCCAGAACATGCCAACTTGGGCATGGCCGTAATATAACGAACTGACCATCAGGACGCCGAGCCCGTTGGGGGCGCCCATCAATTCCACAACGATGGAGGAGGTCACCGCCAGCGGAGCAGCTATTTTCATACCTGAAAATAGTCCCGGCAGTGCTGAGGGCAGCAGGCATTTGATATATCGTGCAGTCAGTGAAGCTCCACAGGAACGCATCAGTTCCAGATGCTCTGGTGCTGCACTTTTCAATCCTTTTAACGTATGGATGATGATCGGGAAGAAAGTGACATACGCAGCCATAACAATCCGCGCCCACTCCGCATTGTGGATGATCCCGTACACAATTGGTGCGAGACCAATAACCGGAACCATCTGTGAGGAGACAACATATGGCGATAACGTGCGCTCCAGCCAGACAGCCGCGCTCATTAGCAGCGCCAAACCCAGACCCAGCAACGTTCCCCCTGCAAAACCAATGGCTGCATTGCCAAACGTGACAGCCCCCTGCTCTGCGAGCGTACTCGAGTAACGAAACAAGGCTGCAAGAACTTCGTGCAGATAAGGAAGGCGAGACGCCGCCTGCTGAGGTGACAGGAACAATTGGAGCATCCAGGCGGCTGCTTCCCACAGTACCAATACCGCTGTAATCCAGATGACAACCCAGGAACGATAACCCGGTTTAAAGAATCGCAGGGACATGAGATTCATCACGCTCCTCGTAGAAGCAGTTGCGGATGGTTGTAATCATGTGGTAGAAGGCTTCCGTTTCTCTCAGTTCACTATGACGTTCGGAAGACAGATTGACGGAATGAATGGAATGTACTTGCCCCGGATGTGCCGAGAGTACGATAATCCGGTCGGACAGAAATACGGCTTCGGGGATGCTGTGTGTGACAAAGAGGAAGGTCTTGCCTGTTGAGCGCTTGATCTCAAGCAGCTCCAATTGAAGCTTTTCTTTGGTGAATTCATCCAAGGCAGAGAAGGGTTCATCCATGAGCAGCAATGGCGGATCAAGCGCAAGTGCACGCGCAATGGATACACGTTGCTGCATCCCTCCACTGAGTTGCCATGGATAATGGTCGGCGAAGCGGGTTAGCCCTACCATTTCTAGCAGCTCACCACTAATGCGGCGGCACTCCTTCCGGCGGGTACCGAGTAGCTCCAAGGGCAATTCCACATTGTGACGAACCGTGCGCCAATCGAACAAGGCTGGTGTCTGGAAGACAATACCGAACTGTCGCTGTAGCCGAGCCCGCTCAGGCTCCTGACCTGCAATGCGAACGGTGCCTGAGGTGGGCTGAAGTAGATCACCCACCAGCCGGAGCAAGGTGGACTTGCCACAGCCGGAAGGGCCAAGCAGCGAGACAAACTCATTGGACTGGATCTGGAATGTAACATCCGACAAGGCAGTGACTTGTTGTGTACCTGTGCCAAAGATAACGGACACATGATCTACATCAATATGGCAGGCTTCGGCGACTGTAGCTGAGGGTGCGGAGGACATGGGCATTCTCCTTTGTGGAAGTTGTTTTCATTACACACCAAGGCTGAATGGGAGGTTTATATACATTAACGTAACAGGTTTTGCTTGTTAGATAATACTATATCGCTTTGGGCGGAGATTACATTATACAGTGTGTTTTGAGTATGGGCCTGTTCATGTTACACAATGTAAAATGAGATGGATTCTCAGATACATCCATGTGAGTTTTCTTCGTAGATAGCTAACATACATTTCACCTAACAACAAGCGCACAATCATTTGTATTTATTGATTAAATATTCGGAAAATATGACATATCCCCTCGTATTCTTGTTCGTTTTCTTGTATAAAGATTGAATAGAGAATCCAGAAATCGGGGTGGTCATGATGTTTGATTGGCTGGGATGGAGAAAAGGATTGCCGCTGTGGCGATCGTATCGGTTGAACGCACATATGAAGGAAGATGTGGAACAGATTTTTGAGGGAATTGCCGAAACGAGACGGCAGCTTATGATGGACTGGGCAGATGAACAATGGAATCACCTGGATCGTTTGCTTCAACAGATACAGTCGGTCCGATTACAAGATGTATTACAAGGTTCACAGCAACTAAGCAAACTAGATACATGGTTTCAATCCAGTTATATTCGAGCCGTAGACAGTACGGAGCTATTCATGCTGAACGAACAGAATCAGGTGGTATTCTCTACATATAAGAAACATATTGGACAGATCTATGAAGATTACGAAGCTTTAATTGGACCAGGATTGAAATACTCCAGAGCAGATCGTCATGGCAAAAAATGCTTGTATGGTCCATATTCTGATCCACTGACGTTGGATATTGGTCCCCGCTCGTCCGCTTTTCACGATGATGTCACCTTGCTGTTTATCTCCCCAATCCTGCAGGAAGGTCGATATGTCGGTTCATTATGCAGCCGTGTTCCTGGGGATGTACTCGGTGACCTGATCCAACGAGAATCAGGTCATATCTATCCCGATTCCGGTGACAATTACCTCTTTATGGCTGAGTCGATATTACGGCCCCATCTGCAACCCGGCACCGCCTTATCCCGAAGTCGATTCGAAGACCGTACCTTTACACATGGGGAAAATCTCAAAGATGGTGTCACCACCGAATGGGGTATCGTTTCCGTTAAGGAGCATACCGAGCTGGAACTCATGTTCACTGATCCATCGACCGGAGAACTACACCCCGGAGTAGCAAACACCATTCAGAATGGTTCCAATCTGTTCGTAGCCTTTCCCGGCTACTCGGATTACCGCCATATTTCTGTGATTGGCAAAGGCATCACCTTCCAGCTGCCACACTGTCCTGATCGCTGGGGCATGATGTGTGAAGGGGATCTGGAGGAAGTGTATCGGATACGAAGCATCGGCTGGCGCCAGTTCAATCAACACAGTCTCTTCACGCTTTTGTCAGGCGTTGCAGGAGCAGCTCTTGTCTATGCCTTCACTGGTAGTGGTTGGAGCGCGGCAGCAATGGCCGCTTTTAACGTGTTATTTGGATTCTTCACTGCATTACAGCTGCATCGCAGCCAATATCGACGGGTTCATGAAGACTTGCGTCGCATCAGCCGATTTATTCGAATTAACGCCGAAGGCAGGGGTGATCTGACCCAGCGCCTGGACACGTCTGCTTTTGCCCAAGACGAATCAGGTGAACTGGCGAAGTGGATCAACAACATGATTGACTCTCTGGAAGGCATTATGCTGAAGGTACAACTTGCCACGGTAGACGTTATGGACAACCAGTATCAGATGCGAACTTCAACAGAGACAACCCAAGGCACGACTGAACGTGTGAACCACAAGCTTGGTTCGATGATTCAGGCCATTCGCACCCAACTGGAAGATCTCGACCAGGCCAAGATCGCTGCTGATCACATGCGCATAACGCTGCAACAACTGGAGACCTCTGCTACCGAACAGATCAGCGTAGCCCAGCAGGAAGTGGAACGAATCGGCGATAAAATGACCCAAATCTCAGGAGCGGTATCCGATACTAACCGTACCATCCTGTCCTTCATGGATACCATGAAAGAGATTTACCGTGCACTGGCTGTCATTGATGAAATTTCAGCTCAGACCAACCTGCTGGCTCTGAATGCTACAATTGAAGCCGCACGCGTGGGCGAACATGGCCAAGGGTTCTCGGTCGTTGCAGGGGAAATCCGCAAGCTAGCCGAGTTATCTCGCTCTTCAACTGAAAATATTCATCAGATTCTGGACCGAATCTCAACGGCAGCAGGAGCTGCATCTCAATTGATCACAGAGGGTGATCAGGTACTGGCTGAAGGAACAACACTGGTTCAGGCCGCTTCGCAACTTCTGCAAAATGCTACTGCTGAAGAACCTGAGCGTACGCAAGTCGTGGATCAAGTGGTCATGCTGATGGAGAATATTGCTGCAATCAGCCATCAAAATCGGGCGACTTCCGCCGAGGTAGAAGCAGAGATGATGGAGCTGATCCGTGATATGTTGCAGGTTCAGCATTCTTCGCATAATGTGGAAGCCATTACGGTTTTTCTGCAACAGCTCGTGGGACAATTCCATCTGAATCACCCCGCCAAAAATGCTGTCATCTGACGTCATCGTTGACGCGGATTGGAGAAATAGCTAAAATTTGATGCAACTGTTCCTTTTGAAATTGTCGTATCATTTATAATAGAAGATTTCCAATCTGAACCGATGAAAGGGTGGTCTGCATGGAACTGCTTCAGGATTCATTTGGCCGGATACATGACTACATCCGTATTTCTGTTACGGACCGCTGTAATTTACGCTGTGTGTATTGCATGCCCGCAGAGGGTATGGAGTTTGCTCCACATGATGAGATTATGAGCTACGAAGAAATAGCACAGGTGCTGAAGGTACTTGCCCCGATGGGCATGCGCAAAGTCCGACTCACCGGGGGCGAACCGTTGGTACGCAAGGATCTGCATAAGCTCGTCAGCATGATCTCGGCAATTGACGGGATTGACGATATTGCCCTGACTACCAACGCTCTTCTGCTGGACAAACAAGCCCAGGCGTTGAAAGATGCTGGGTTGAACCGGATTAACATCAGTCTGGATTCCCTGCGCGCTGATCGCTTCTCCATGATTACCCGCGGCGGAGATGTGAACAAGGTGCTGAAAGGCATTGAAGCTGCAACTGCCGCTGGCCTTGCTCCAATCAAGCTGAATGTTGTGCTGATGAAGGGTATCAACGATGATGAGATCAAGGATTTTATTGCTATGACGATTGATCAACCTCTTCATGTGCGTTTTATTGAATATATGCCGATTGGACAGGCTTCGGATTCATGGCGCAAATCTTATTTGCCGCTGGAAGCCGTGACAGATGTATGTGCTGAAGCAGGCTGGACGGTAGAAAATACAAAAGGCCCTGCGGGCAATGGCCCATCACGAAATATGAAAATTGCGGGCTCCGAAGGCACATTTGGATTGATTCATCCCGTAAGCGATCACTTCTGTGACAATTGCAACCGACTTCGGCTGACCGCTGACGGACATATCAAAGCCTGCCTCTACTGGTCGGATGAGTATAATGTTCGCCGCTTCGTGGATGATCCGAATGCCATGGCGGCACTTTTCCTCAAAGCGCTGGGTACGAAACCAAAGAATCATGAGATGGCTCTGGCTTTGGAACAAAAAATGCAATCTCATACACCGACGGTACGCCGCATGTCCCAGATTGGCGGATAGCAACAGTACGCATATAACACAACCGCGCATTCCTGCGTATGGATATATATCTCCACCATCAGGATGACCTCTTCACACAACGGATGAGGTAACGCTGGCGCGGTGAACCCTTAGGTAAATCAGCATTCATAATGTGAAGTGGAGCGTGTCATAAGGAATAGGTGATAACTAAAGCAGACAAGAACATCATGTTCTTGTCTGCTTTTTCGTTATATTTTCATAAATTTCTGAAAAACTCCAATTCTCCTGTTTCATTTGTTAAAAATTTAATTAATATACGTTATGCCCTTATCAGGCCTTCAAGATTAACCTCATTCTGACGATGTATACAATACATCTAGATGATACACATACATTATAGGAGCTGAACCTTATTGAACATCGTTGAAGCACTCGTTGCAGCAAGTCCATATTTTAAAATTATGCTGAAAGAACACGATATCATGATTGCGGTAACCGACACGGAGAAGTTCTGGTATTATGTTCCCAGCAATGAACTCGATCTGGGTATCAAGGCAGGAGACCCCGTTTCCCTCGATGACCCTACACTCCGCCGGGCGCTTATACATGGGGAAACTTCAGCGAACCGTATTGATGCAAAATTTTATGGTACATCAATCAACTCGGCGGCCACCCCACTTCGGGATGAACAAGGAAATATCGTGGGCACACTTGCCATTGGTTTCTCTCTTCAGAACGAGGAAAAACTGGAGTACTTCACTGAATTGATCGGCGGTATCAGCGGAAAATTAACAGATATGGTGCAGACGGTAGCCGCCCAATCCGAGCAATTGACGGCATCTTCCACGCAGATTTTGGATAATACCCGCATGGCTGTGCAGAACTCAGGCGAAGTGAACAAAGTCGCCGCATTCATCCGTGAAATCTCAGAACAGACCAATCTGTTAGGCCTGAATGCAGCCATCGAAGCAGCCCGAGCAGGTGAAGCAGGCGCCGGATTTAGCGTTGTTGCATCTGAAGTGCGTAAACTTTCTACGGGTACCAAAGAAGCTACGGTGAATATCGAACGTTCCTTGAAGGATGTTCAGCATTCCATTCAGCAGATGGAGCAAGAGATCACATCCATCTCACAGTCTAGCAGCCAACAGGCTGTGATGGTAACCGAGTTCAGCGAGGTCATTGATCAGTTGAACAGTGTAAGCCGTGATCTGAAAGTGTTTATTGAATCCATGCTGCTGAAGGCAGAATAGATCCGATTACGATGACCTTAACTCAAATGACTAACCATATATAAGAGACGCTACACCAAAGCGTTATCGAGCACTACATGTTCCAACTCAATAACTAGATCAGCAGGTTATGCTGATCACCAAATTCAGCACTCATATTGAACTCCCTGCGCGATTAACGTCACGGGGAGTTTTTTTATTTTAAACAAGACGAGCCACATCACGGTCCTTCTATGAATAGATGAGCTTCCACAGCATCATAACCGCCAGTCCAACCATGACCACAGCGGACAACCGATTAAACACCAGACTGATGCGTCCAGTTCGATCCGTTCTGCCAATCACCCTGCCTGCGCCTGCAAGTCCCAAGAACCATATCCACGATACAGCCGCGGCTGTTAGGGCAAAATAAATGCGCTCCACCCCTTCATACTGAAGTGAACTGGTGCCAATCACGGCAACCGTATCCAGCAGAGCATGGGGATTGAGTAAAGATACTGATGCTGCGAACGCAATCTGTCGCCCTGCTGACATTACCGTTTGCGAACCTTCCACAGATTCGGACGACCTCCAGATACTCCAAGCCATATATAGCAGAAACAGGCTTCCTACTGCATACAACACATTCGCCAGAACTGGCCATTGCAGCAAAATGAGCGACACCCCTCCAACGGCTGCCCCGATCAACAACGTATCACTGATCCCTGCCGTTATTACAGCAGGCAGTGCATGTATATAACGCCTCTGGCTCATGCCTTGGTTAAAAATAAATACATTCTGCACACCCAGTGGCAAGATCAGGCCAAACGCCAGAACCACTGCGTGAATAACAACCTCCATCGCGCTTCCCCCTTATCTCTGTATTCCATAGTAGGGCAGATGATGGCCGACGTAACCAACCACTTGGATGGCATCAGACCCAACCAAATGATATAGTGTTTGTTACAAAGATAAACGGAGGTGATTCTGCCAGTTATGGAACGTTCTGATTCTCGGCTAAACATGGGATGGAAGCCGAATCCCTCTCTCGACTTGCCCTTGTATCGCCAGATTGAAGCCTATGTTCGGCAGAAAATCACAACGGGCGAATGGTCAGCAGGATACCGTCTCCCCTCACAGCGAATATGGGCTGAGTCCATGGGCGTAAACCGCAGTACATTGGTCACTGCCCTTGATAATCTGGCCGCCGCTGGTCTGATTGAAGGCAGACATGGCGGGGGAACTTATATTTCCGGCTCCGGTTGGCATGGTATGGCTCACGGAGCGATGCCCAATTGGAACGAAGCCATTGAGGAGGGCTGGTATTATCCCAACCTGCCCGAAATCCAGCAGATTAATCAGGCTGAATTCCGGCCTGGCATCATACGACTCGGTACAGGGGAGCTTGCCCCGGAACTGATGCCTCAGGATGCTTTTAACGACATTCTGTATGCCCTGTCCCATCGTTCTCATACACTCAACTACCTGGAACCTCAAGGAAGCCTGGAACTTCGCGAGGCTTTATCCGTCCATTTGCAGACTACCGGCATTCAGGCCTCTCCAGATTCCATACTAATCGTATCCGGCTCTCTTCAGGCGCTACACTTGATTTCGGTCGGACTGCTCCCTCGCGGATCAGCGGTTCTCCTGGAAAAACCGTCGTATCTCTATTCGATTCACGCCTTTCAGTCGGCAGGGTTGAAAATGAGTGGCATCCCTATGGATGACGAAGGATTGCATATTGCACGTCTGGAGGATGCTGCGCAGCATGTAAAAGATCAAGACCACATCTCGCTTCTCTATACGATCCCGAGCTTCCATAATCCCACCGGCTCTGTGATGGGTGATTACCGCCGGGAAGAACTGATGACCACCGCTCGAACACTAGGCATCTCCATACTGGAGGATGCCGCCTACAGTGATCTGTGGTTGGATACACCTCCTCCGTCATCACTGAAGGCGCGTGACCAGGAAGGAAGGGTGCTGCATATGGGCACCCTGTCAAAGGCAGTCAGTCCCGGTCTGCGCCTCGGATGGATGGTTGGGCCAGAGCCGGTCATTCGCCGTCTCGCAGATATCAAGATGCAGACCGATTACGGCACCAGTTCACTCGCCCAAGAAGCTGCTGCCCTATGGTTCGCCGAAGGACATCACTCTGGACATATGGAACGCCTTCGCCCTGAACTACGCAGACGCAGAGATATCATGCTGGAGTTGCTTCAACGTCACTTCCATGGGATTGCGGATTGGGAAATACCCGCTGGTGGATTTTACATCTGGCTGCAATTCACCGTATCCCCTCTCTCTATCCGCCAATTGTTCCATACCTGTCTGGAGCAAAACGTACTTATACACCCGGGTTATCTATATGACCGGTTAGATGCGAGTCACATTCGGCTCTCTTACGCTTATGCATCCCCTGACGAGATGGAGCGTGGATTACAATGCCTTGCAGAAGCTGTCCACAGACTTATAGACTCTGGCTCCTGACTTAGAAGAATGCTGTTTCCTGATTTCAACAACAAAAAACAGCCTTGACCTGGAAGGACCATGTCCTTCAGATCAAGGCTATTTGCGTAAGTTTCGTAAGTGTGTTCGAATAACAGAACGGGCAAACACCAGATGCGCTGCGGGATTCCTTTGAACGTTCTATCCTTTGACCGCACCCTCCGCAATACCCTCCATGATGAACTTCTGGAAGAACGCATAGATCAGAATAACCGGAATCGCAGTCAGTACCAGGGAGGACAGAATCAATGGCCATTCCTTATTATATTCACCAAACAGCATGTTTGTGGACAGAATCAGCGTATAACGATTCACATCGGTCAGCATGAGCAGTGGCAACAAGAAGTCATTCCAGATCCACAGGAAGTCCAGAATCGCGATGGTGACTGTGATCGGCAGCAAGAGTGGGAAGATAATCTGGAAGAATGTCTGGAACTCATTACATCCGTCCATCTGAGCTGATTCTTCCAATTCACGCGGAATGGACTTCACAAACCCGTGATAGAGGAAGATTGCCATGTTCACGCCAAGTCCTATATAGATCAGGGCCAATCCGTACGTGCTTCCTTGCACCCCCATGCCTTTGGCTACCCGTGTCAGCGGAATCATGATCGAGTGGAACGGCACCAGCATGGATGCAACAAACAGGAAGAAGATCAGGTTACTCAAACGTCCGGAGGTACGTGACAGCTTGTATCCCGCAAGTGAGGCACAGAATACGATTCCCCCAATCCCCAGAAAGGATACAATTGCCGAGTTCATGGAACTGCCCAACAGATTGATTTTGTTAAACGCGTCCGAATAATTCTCCCAGTGCAACGTTGTTGGTAGCGCGAGAAAAGATTGGAACATCTCACCCTGTGTTTTGAAAGAGTTCACAACCGCCATGTAGATCGGCAGCATAGCGACGAGAGAGCCCAGAATCAGCAGCAGTCGAATCAGATAACTGTTCAGTCGTTGCATCCTCATGCTTCCACCTCTTTCTTCTTCATGACGGTGATCTGGATGAGTGTAAAAATGAGTACGATGATGAACAGCACAACCGATTTGGCACTCGCATAGCCATATCTGAAGTTGTTGGAGAACGCTTCTTCATAGATATTCATCGTGATCACCTGCGTGGCCCGGCCCGGTCCACCACCAGTCAGTCCATACACCACTTCGAACACTTTGAATGCTCCGTTCAGCGTCAGGAAGAAACAGATGGTCACGGCATGAGTAATCATTGGCAACACCACATTGCGCAGTACCTGGAATGCGTTGGCCCCATCAATAACAGCCGCTTCTTTGAGACTTTTCGGCACACCCTGGAGAGCAGCCAGATAGATGATCATCATATACCCTACACCGTTCCAGAGCGATACGATCAGAATGGAGTAAAATGAAAACTTCGGATCACCCAACCATTGCTGGTCGAGGAACGAAAAAGCCAGTTTCTCTGCGAGCTGTGGCAGCACCTGAGAGAAGATGAATGTCCACATGAAAGCACTGATGATTGTACTGATCATGTTAGGCATGAAGAACAACGTCCGGAAAAGCCCTTTGCTGCGCGTTCGTGACTCAATCAACACAGCGAGCAGCAAGGCAATTCCATTTTGCAGAATCAGCATAAATATTACATATTTCATCGTGAACCACAGAGAGTTCAGAAAGTCGGGATCTTCTTTGAACAATTCCACAAAGTTGCCCAGACCGATAAAGCTGTAATCCTGATTGAGTCCGTTCCAATCCGTCAGACTATAGAACATGCCACTAAACGTGGGATACAGCAGGAAAATCGCATAGATGACAAAGGCAGGCGCAGTGAACGCGAGCAGTGACAGATACTTCTTGAACACATTCGTAGCCATTGGTTCTCCCCCTTTTCACTCGAAGCGGATGATTGTAAACGAGGGAACAAAGAACGTTCTGCCTGCCGTATCATCTGCTTGGAGACTGCGACGAAACAAAGTACCGCTAATTTGTTGACAAAACTCTCAGACCGTTGAGATTTGCCAACAAAAGCGGATACTCCATTCCTCACAGCTCCTTACTTGTTGACTTTGTTGTAGGATTTCCACGCCTTGTCGAGCGCATCGATAACCTGCTGTTGATTTAATTGCCCAGAGTAGTAGCCTTGCAACGCTTTGCCTGACTCGTCTTTCACCGCTTGAGGGAGGGATGGGTCCTCATAAGCTTTACCTTCACTCACATATTTCTGGGCATCGTCAACCCACGGGAAGCTCTTGAAGTCATGGATCTTGGCAATCGGATTGAACTTGAGCGCTTCGAAGAATGCACTTGAATCCTTGTCATCGAGAATGTAGTTCACGAAATCGAGTGCCACTTCTTTGTTTTTGCTAGATGACGATACTGCCAATGAAGTGGAGGTACTCAGATTGATTTTGGTATCATCCGGATTGTCATTGATCGGCATTGGTGCTACACCAAAGTTCAAGTCCGGGTTGGACTTCAGTATGGTTTCGGCAAACCATGGTCCCTGAATCCACATCGCGGCGCTTCCTGATGCGAAGGCTGCTGAACCATCATCTCCGCCCACTTCCAGCGCTTTGTCCGTTCCATTGGCATTGACGAGATCGAAGATATCAAACAATGCTTTCATATCGGAGAAGGAGCCCTGATCCTGATTCATCTTCTCCACGAAGTCTTTGTGCTCAGACTGAGTTAATGCACCCACCGTAAGTGGCAGGAATAATTGCGGAATCCAGGCTTCTTTGTAGGATAGTTCAAACGGTGTAATGTTGGCTGCTTTGAGTTTCTCCACGACCGCTTTCATTTCTGTTAACGTTGTTGGCACTTCCAGCCCTTGCTCTTCAAAAATATCTTTATTGTACAGATAGCCCCATGATACTGTTTCCAATGGAATAGCTACGATTTTACCCTCCGCATCCGTTATGGAAGGTTTAACCGAATCCAGCAGCTTATCGACAAAAGGTTGGCCCG
The DNA here is from genome assembly GCF_037977015.1 of Paenibacillus sp. FSL K6-1122. Taxonomy (NCBI): domain Bacteria; kingdom Bacillati; phylum Bacillota; class Bacilli; order Caryophanales; family Paenibacillaceae; genus Paenibacillus; species Paenibacillus sp. FSL K6-1122. Next base: position 6,556,014 of record NZ_CP150272.1, read on the forward strand.
ACAGGTCTTCCAGATAACCAGCTTTGCTGAATGGTGGAATCTCATTGACTGCATGCAGGGCGAACACATCCGGTGCATCATTGGAGGCGAGGCGAGTCTTCAGAATCTGAGGTGCATTGTCCGCAGGTGGCATCTCCAGTTGCACGTTCACTTCAATGTTTTTCTCTGCTTTCTCCTTGGCTTTGAACTGTTCTATATATTTATCGTAATGTTCTTTCAGCCGAGGTTGTGCAACGAATACTTTGAGTGATACCGTGCTGCCTGATGCCGATTCCTCCTGCCCATTGTCCGTTCCTGCATTGGAACCGCAACCTGCGAGCAGAACACTGACCAGTACCGCACTTGCTACGCTTTTCCATACTTTCATCTCTTATGACCTCCCGGTGTGTAACTGGTTTGTCTTTCATAGGCTCATTATATATCAGAAAATGAAAGCGCTTCATTGGACAAAATTAGACTTGTGTATTGGATTATTTTAAACCTTAATCCTGCCGCAAATGCTCTCTCGAACGGCTCATTCCGTGCTACTGCCTGAATTGCCGGATATTCGAGCCTGTCCCTTCCGCATCTCCCCAGGTGAAACTCCGAAATGCTTCTTGAATACCCGATAGAAGTAGGACACATCCTCATAACCAGCCATCTCGGCAACATGCTTGAACGGAATCTGTTCATCCATCACCCATTCTTTCGCTCGCGTCATACGCAACTGGATAACATAGTCGGTCACATTAACCTCATACTCTTTCTTGAATACCTTGCTGAGATATTCCTTGCTGACAAAAAAGATCTGGGCGAGCTGCTCCAGCGTAATCATCTCCATACAGTGCTGCTCCATGTATTGCTTCACCTCATTCAGGTTCAGCTTGTTCTTGAACTTACGCTGCGCAATCAGCTGCTCCAAAGCCAGATAGTACGGAGTCGAAATCCATGCGATCGTGGATTCGATGGAAGCCAGCGCTGTTGAAGGAGGTAGCGCCGTTGCTTCGGGCCGCTCGTACAAGCCATTGGAGACGCACAATTCATCCAGCAAAGCCTGTAATTCATGAGCCACCCTTCCAAGCTGCCGAGGTCTGTTAATCTCGCATCGTTCCAGCTTCTGCTGTAATTGCTGGAACCACTCACGCAGACTCTGAACGTTCAGGTCATTAAACCGCAGGCGGGCCTGCTGCTGAAACAGGGAGAACTCACCTGCGAACGAAGATGGGTACGATTCCCATGATTCAGGTGCTGATTCAACCTTTTCCAATTCCTTTGCACATTTAGCAAGTACACCATTCAGTTCATCCGGATTCACCGGTTTGAGCAGATAATCTGCAGCCCGATGCCGGATCGCATGTTTTGCATAATTGAAGTCATCATACCCGCTCACCACGATCACCTTGATCTGTGGGTACTGTCCGCTCAGCGTCTGTAACAGTTCCACACCGTCTGTACCGGGCATGCGCATGTCCGTAATGATAATGTGAGGCTGATGCTGCTTGACCAGTTGTATGGCCTGCTCGCCATCCTCTGCCTCACCTGCAACGGTCATGCCGAGTTCATTCCAATCTCCGAGATTGCGCAAAATATCCCGGTTCCACGGTTCATCGTCCACCAGTAGCACTCTGTACAGTTCCTTTGTCACAAGGCTTCGCCTCCTGTATTGCAGGGGATTCGTACCGTAACGCTCGTCCCCTGTCCATATTCACTTTCCATGCTCATCCCGTATTCAGGTCCAAAATGCATTACCATTCGTGAGGCCGCATTGACCAGTCCAATACTTGTACCTGAACTCCACACCCGATCTGCCTGCCGGGTAAGCCGCTCCAGTCTGGATTTCATCTCCGTTAGTTTCTCAGCATCCATACCCACGCCGTTATCACAAATTCGAATGGTTACATCTCTAGGTTCACAGACCACCTCAATGCCCAGCTTCCATTCGCCCTGTTTCTTCTCCAGACCATGCAAAAATGCATTCTCCACAATGGGTTGCAAAGACAACTTGGGGATATAACACGCCCGAAGTTCTCCGGTGATCTCCAGTGTATATTCAAGCCTGCCGGCAAAACGCTGCTTCTGAATCAGCATATAATGCTCCAGCTGGTCCAGTTCAGACTGTAGGGGTACAAGTCCATCCGGCGCTCGCACAATATAACGAAACATCTCGCTTAAGGCTCGAATGACCTTGTAACTGTCTGCCGGTTTTTGCGAGTAGACCATGCCGCCAATCATCTGCAGTGTGTTTTGCAGGAAATGCGGATGGATCTGGGATTGCAGTGCTTTGAGCTCGGCCGTCTGCTTCTCCAGATTCATTAGATAGTTGTCGCGAATATGTTCCCGGATACGACTAGCCATGCCGTGCAGATTTTTCTCCAGCAGACCAATCTCATCTACCCGGCCACTTCGCACCACTTCCCTGTCCTTGATCAGTTGAATACCCTTCATGGAATTCGCCAGTCTGACAATGGGTTTCGATGTACGCCAGGCTACGAGCGCAGCTAGTCCTACAGAAATGACGGTTGCCAGGCCACCCACAACCAATCCATATTTCATCGTTTCCAAGGCACTTTCGTTAACAACATGGGCAGGTACAATCTTGATCACAAGCAGTCCTGACGGCTCAATGGAATGAAAGAATACGTACTCCTTGGCTGTACGGATAAACCCCGAACTTTCTTTTGTGCCTGCCAATTTCTCCAGTGCTTCCGCTGAAGGCTGAATATCCTGGTTTGGCTGATAGACCGGACTCCCCGTGCTGTCAGCAATGTATACCGCATAGTCACCCCGACTATCCAGCAGCTCCAGGGTCTGGTTGAACTCAGCCCACTTGACCTCCAGACTGATGGCCCCGATCTGTGCCTGATCCTCGAAGCGGTTCATGCTGCGGGTCATGTGAAACTTTTGCGGATCGTCCGGATCATTGATAATCGTAAAATCTTTATGTTGTGCAAAAAGCTCATGATATCCTTCCGGTATTTCCGATACCGCTTTGATGCGAGAATCCATCGAGTTGAAGGTGAACAAGGTGTCCAATTCCTTCAGGTACAGTTCAACGCCAAATACATAATTGCCAGCGGAATAGTATACACTGTTCAGCATATTGAACATGGCCTTCTGTTCATCGAACCGACTGGCCGCCGGCGCTTCCTCGTTCAACGCCAGATATTGATGCAATTCGTCACTGATCTGAATCGAATAGATAATGTTGTTCATGCGCGCGAACTGTTCACCCAGATAGATGGAGGCCCAGTTCATATTGGCTCGGTTGGTCTCCATAATCTCCTCTTCCATGGAAGAGCGGGTATTCTCAGCAGCCATAGCGGTCATGGCAATGACGGGCAGAACGGCCAGCAGCGTCATGGTAAGAATCAATTTATTGCGAATGCTACGTTTGAAAGGATCTATCAGCTTCCGATAACATTCGGTAAACACAGCGCATCCACTCCTGAGCTAAAATAGACAAACGCCCCAGCATGGAAGCTGAGGGCGCTTTGGTCTTTATATTCGTTTGGAAATGTTAAAATATCACGTTATACAATAGAATGAATGGTTACACGAGATCACTACGTGGTCAGAACAACCCTCTGATCGCTGTTATCACCGGATTTTTTTAATTCCCTTTTCTAAGGGGAAAATCCGTTGATAAAGGCGAGGTATATGCTTCCGATGCAGCTTTCTTTCAGAAAGCTTTTAGCTCCGCTTCCTCAGGTTTCTTCTGCCCTCTCCGTTAACGTGTACTTGTTGAATTCAACTTATATACCTATATTTATTATTTCCTATTATTGTTCGATAATCCGTATGCCCCATGGCTCCAGTTCGATCTTCTCTCCTTCAGCAATCGGGGTTCCTGCCAGAAGTTCAGTTCCTTTTCCATAAGCATTTACGAAGGATGTTGCCTCATCTGCATAATTGAAATAATAGCGAATCGTGTTCCCTTGATCGTTCACACCTGTCTTCACAATGATAGGAAAAGCCAGCTCCTGATCAGCTCCCCATACGCCCGCTTCCTTCATGACACGTTCCAACACCTTACGGATCACCGCAGAACTGGTATAACATCCGACATAGGTTGCTTTCCCTTTTCCATAGGCATTCTGGGTAATTGCCGCATATTCACCCCAATGTGGATGATCATACCAAGCGAGTACTTCAGCCGTTGTCGGCGTAATCAGTTCCATCCAGGTGTGAATTCGGTTCTGCTCCTCACCAACCTCGAATGGATCATCGCGCAGCGAAACATGTTTTGGCTCTACAAAAAGGTTATAACTGATCCCGCATGCCTCACTAATTAGCCCGGGCTGGCGGGTAGAGCGTACCTTGATATGCTCATTTGCAAATCCACTTTTGAACGAGTAGACGATATGTCCGCCATCCTCTACGAATTGATTCAATTTTTCCAGCAATGCATCCGAAGCAGCATACAGAGCAGGTACAACGAGCACATCATATTCCGCATAACTCTCAACCGATGGATCGATCAGGTCACAGCCAATGTTCATCTTGTACAATTCATCGTACATCCAGCGCACCACGTCATTGTAGTTCTTGTCACTGGTGAAGTTAAACCCAAACCACTTGATGGAAGTCAGGGCCTCATTGCTGAACAGCACGGCCACCCGATTCTTTTTCTTCAGATTCACAAGCTTAGGACTCAGTCTTGCAAAATCCCTACCAATGGTCTTCGCTTCGTTGTACACCGGATTCGGTTCGAAATCATGACTGAGCAATCCTTTCCAATACGTCTCAAAGGAATTGTGCAACGAATGCCAGTGCCAGTAAGCGACCATGTTCGCCCCTGAAGCCAGATGACTGAATGCCTGCAAACGCAGCTGTCCCGGATAAGGAACCCAATGCCAGAACGCCTGCGCTTCGGTCTCCAGTACCAGATAATTCGATTGTTTGGTCGAACGCGCCACATCCCCGCCGAATGAAATCTCAATGCCGGTCAGATCATCCTGGGAAGGATGGTAGATGTCCACACTGGTGATGTCAAAAGGTTTCGATGCGGCAAAATGGTCCACATCCCCTTGAATGCCGTAGGAATATCCACGCCAATCGAAGTCAAAGTTCTGGGTAACAAACTGTCCTTCCTGTTTGTATTCATTCACGATCCCCACTTGCCAAGCCAAAAAGTTGGTTACCAACTGTCGCTGGAACTTGGCAAATTCAGCACCCAGACTGCCGTTGATCGTTCCTACAACAGACGGGAAGTCCTCCCAGCTATTGATCCGATTGCTCCAGTAATCGAGGCCAAATTCCTTGTTGAGTTCATCCAGGGAGCTGAACTTGTTACGCATGTATTTCACGAATTGCAGTTGTACATTATCTCCAGCCGTATTGTAATGCTTCGTCTCGTTATCTGTCTGATAACCGATTACCGCTGGATGTGTGCTTACCCGAGAGATCAGCTTGCGGATGATCCGCTCGGCATAGAATAGATAGGTTGGATGTGTAATGTCCATGATCTGTCTTGCGCCATATTTGCCAGGTCCCTGTGAGGTTGTAGCCAGAACGTCCGGATGTTCCTTGACCATCCACGTTGGAACAGCATACGTTGGTGTGCCAACGATAACCTGAATCCCTGCCTCATGCATGGCATCCAACACGCGGTCTACGGAAGAGAAGTCAAATACACCATTCTGCGGTTCATGGGTACTCCAGGTTGATTCTGCAATGCGGACCACGTTAATCCCTGCATCCTTCATCATCTGAATGTCTTTGTCCAATCTTTCGTAAGGCATATATTCATCATAGTAAGCTACGCCATATAATAATTTGTCCATGATTTAATCTCCTTTTTAGGTGGAAAATATAATGATCTTGACGTGTGCAAGAGTTGACATATTCCAATCCATAATGGTAGCGTTTACATTATTATCGTTTGAAGAACTTAGATTGTTCAGCAACCACTTCAAACGCTGATGCGTTCCATGGATTAACCATGCTCACGTTAAACTAATTATAATGAAGTATACTACGGGTGCCGATTGTATAAGGCAAGTTGTTTTTACCCTTTTCCGAGGTGAATATGATGGATATGCGATCACAGCTCCGAGAAATGCCTCACCATACGCTGGCCCACTGGCTGCCTATTATCGACAGTAACATCAAATTCTATGGTGCTCACAGCCAACAAGTACCCTATGGATGGGCGATGCCCGAGGAATCACATCCTGGCTTTGAGATTATGTTGATCATCGAAGGTACGCAGGAGAGTGTGATTCATGGTTATACCTATACCGTGGAGGAAGGTTCCATTCTTCTCATTCCTCCCGGGTTCAAACATACGAATCAATGTGTAACCACGGAAGGCATGACTTATTTTAGCGCTCACTTTAATGTGGATGATCCAGTCTTCACCCTGAAGCTGATGTCACAGCACAGCCGAATCTACGCAGCAGGTACGGCAGATAATAAGAAGATGCGCGTTGTGTTGGAAAGTTGGATGGGCATGATTAACGTATCTGAGGCCTATACATCCACCGAAAAAATGATCATGCAGGCACGCATGTTTGAACTGTTCGCCCTGTTGTCCCAAGCCGCTGACAATGAACCGGAGGCCACCACTTCCGTTGCTACTTCACATGCACCAGCTCCAACAGCCATGCATTATGCGGGAGCTATAGCGGAGGCAATCAAGCAGGCATTCCATGCCCAGCTTCGAACCAAGGAAAGCAGCGTATCCACGGTCAAAGTAGAGCAGATTATATCCTCGTTTGGCATCAGCCCGGGATATGGTCTACAGGTCTTTCGCAAGGTGTATGGACGATCGCCCAGGGCTTACCTGTCCAGCTTGAAGTTGCAGGAGGCCAAAGTGCTGATCGAACAGCCAGAGCTGTCGCTCGGGGAAATTGCGTGGAAGCTCGGTTACACCCATCTGTCCCATTTCAGCAGACAATTCAAACGTTGGACAGGCCAAAGCCCGCTTCAATATCGCAATCATCATGCAGATGCATCAGGTGATCCTGTATCCTACAGATCGGAATCGAGTCCAGAATCTTGATTACGGATACGCTCGTACTCTTCCGGCGTGTTCATATTACTCGTTTGCATCGCTACTTGATGAACGCCCGCTCTTTCAAGCTCTTCCGCTTCGACATAACAGCAACCGATCTCTTCAAGCCATCGCATGACTCGAAGATGATCCTGTATCAGGCGCTGCTCGAGATCAGGGAGAACTCGTTTGTGGTAAGCCCCTGCAAGAGGGTGGACTTGTCCATCCACGCGTGGAACGATAGCAGAATAAGAGTCATGCGACTCGGCCAGCTTTTTTATCCCATCAAAAAAAGACGTTTGCAGGAGCGGCATATCGCAGGCGCAGACTAGATTCCATTCCGTACCGGAAGCCTCCAGTGCCGCGTGAAGACCGGCGAGTGGCCCCTTCCCCGGATAGTGATCCTGAACGCAGTCGTAGCCCATTGCACCGTAGGTTGTCACATTGGGTCCGGCAGCCACGATGATACGGGATACGGCGGGTCTCATGGCCTTTGTGACATGTTGCAGTACAACGGAACCATTCAGTTCCAGCATGGCCTTGTTGGTCCCCATACGACTGGATAATCCTCCTGCCAATATGATGCCTGTCCATTCACGCGTGTTCATGTTGTTATCCTCCCTCCTGGTAACGATATGTGTTTGACTGCATCAATTTCAAAACGTTCGCTATGCATTGAATCCCCTTTCAACAAATGATACATTGAACAATATGCATTTGAAAGGAATGGCTTAATTGGACAGACCTGCACCTTCAAGAGGCAATCCCTCATTGGTTTCTCTGAAACTATATAACTTTTTCATATATGGAGCCATCTCCATCTTTGCCGGATTCCTGCAACTTTACCTGCAAGAGATTGGTATGACCAAACTGGAGATTGGCAGTCTGATGGCGATTGGACCCTTTGTATCCTTGTTTGCCAACCCGTTCTGGGGTTTCTGGAGCGATAAATCTCGCAACATTCGCATCATTCTGATGATTATGATGGGAGGCACATTTGTGCTCGCCCAAGGTGTATTCTATGCGCCCACGTATACGTGGATCTATGTAGCCATGATTTTCTTTTATTTTTTTCAAAGCCCATTATTTGCTCAAACGAACAGTCTGATTCTCGGATATATCGATGGTACAACCCAAAAATTTGGGTCATTCCGGCTCTGGGGTTCACTCGGTTGGGCGCTGACTGCCGTCGCAGCCGGACCGCTCATTGACCGTTTTGGCATCGGCAGTGTATCCATTATATTTGCGTGCATGATTGCCACCGCCTTTGTATTATCCGTATTTCTACCCAGACAGCCGATCGCTTCGGATACACCGGTGGTTACTTTTCGGCGGTTTGGCAAAGTCATGTTCAATCCGTATTTTATGGCATTTATCGGCCTGGGTGTACTCGTATCGGTGCCTAATGCCATGAACAGTACGTTTATGTCACTATACATAGTAGAAATGGGTGGCGACAAACAGATGGTCGGCTGGGCCATCTTCACCTCATCCATTCTCGAAGTCGGCGTATTCCTGCTGCTCGATCGCTTGCTCAAACGCAAAATGAGCATGCTCCTGGCATCTCTCATTCTGATCAGTGTGCTGTTTGCACTTCGCTGGCAGCTCATGGCACTGGCTAACAACCCACTGGAGATTGTATTCATTCAGTTGATGCACTCCATTACGTTTGGTGGGTACTTCTATGTAGGTACGCAACTGACCATGCTGTTTATCCCAAGACCTTATCGTTCTTCCGGTCAAGCGGTCTACACAATGGCCTGGGGCGGTCTCTCCGGCGTCATTGCCGGTCTGTTCGGCGGCTGGTTGTTCCAGAGCTTCGGTGCAGAAATCATGTATAGCATTGGCGTATTCTTCTCGCTCATCGGCGCTGTTGGATTTAGCATCATGTGGTTATCGAATCGACGTAACGGCTATCAACCAGTTGTGTTGACAGAGATGGGTAATATGGATGAGGACAGATAATCTTTTGTTTGAAAAAGTTGAGAGATCGTTTTACACAAGAGCACTACGATGACAGAATACCCTTCTGATCGCTGTTATCCCCGGATTTTACCCTTTGAAAAGGGAATCAAAAAATCTGGGGATAAAGCGGAGCTGTAGTTCGTTCTATCATAATATGAACACGATGCTAGTTTCTCTATAGATTTTAACTAATCATTAAACTGAACAAACACATGCATATACTTATCTAATCCTGGAAAACCGGTTGTACCTTTGATATCCAAGAAATTCAGTTTTTCTTTCCAGTCCACTCTTTCTTGATCGGAGTCATCAGTCGAGAGTTCAAAAATATATGCTAAGACAAATGCATCCATACTCGAGATCCCGTGTTTCAATTGTACCCACTCTTGAGGGAGCACAACTTGATTGTTACCCGCTATGATTTCTTTGCCAGAGAAATTAAGAATCAGTTCTTGTCCTTCATTTTTAATCGTGGTTATTTTTTTCTTTCCATCCCATTTAAACGTTGCTCCAGATCGTTTAAAAACATCTTTCACTGGGATATAAATGGATTTATAAGTTGTTTTTGTTGCCTTTCCATCCTTTATGACACTTAGTTCAACTTTTTTTAGTGATGAATTGTACACATTCGCCGCACGTTCCTTAAAAGGTAGATCTATTAGGGATTGGTCCAAAGCAGCAGAGGCAACAGAGCCTACACAGACAGCTAAAGTTAACATCAACAATAAAGAAACAAATCGCTTCATCTTGATTCCTCCTTGAAATTATTGTTCACATTAACTTAAACGCCGAAAGTTGGAAAAATGTTTATTTAAGTATCCCGTTGTATTAATAATTATTTTTTGTGTATCCACGCAGAACCAGGACTTGTATTAGTACAACCTTCTTTATCAATTGCAGGCGCACAAGAAAAAGGCGTCTCCATTGGCTTATTGCCCTGGAGACGCCTTTTACGTTCATAGATTTAAGTTTACTGCTAACCTATCGTCCTACCTATGCGCTTCACATTATGCCTTCGGCAGTTGGAACGAGCTTTTCAGGGATACGACCCGGTTAAATACCGGACGTCCTGGTTCGGAATGTTTCGGATCTACACTAAAGTAACCGTGACGGAAGAATTGGAATTTATCCTGAGCATTCGCTTCTTTCATCTCTTGTTCCACATACCCATTAACAATCTCAAGGGAGTTCGGGTTCAATTGATCCAGGAACGTTTTCTCCGGTTGCTCTTCCACAACCTCAGCTTCAGCCCCAGCTACTGCCACTTCCACCTCTGCTTCCGGTGCTTCATCCAGGATCAACGGCTCGTACAGACGGAATTCAGCAGGTACCGCTTGAGTCGCTTCTACCCAGTGGATTGTTCCTTTGACTTTACGGCCAGTAAAGCCACTGCCGCTCTTTGTCTCCACATCATAGGTACAATGAATCTCAGTCACATTGCCTTCTGCATCTTTGATCACATCGTTACATTTGATGAAGTATGCATGTTTCAGACGAACTTCATTGCCAGGGAACAAACGGAAATATTTGTTCGGCGGATTTTCCATGAAATCGTCTTGTTCGATATAAATCTCACGAGAGAACGGAATTTGGCGATTACCCATCTCTGGGTTCTCCACATTGTTCTCTGCTTCAAGCCATTCCACTTGTCCTTCAGGATAGTTGGTGATGACCACTTTGAGCGGATGCAACACAGCCATCGTGCGTGGAGCTTTCAGTTTCAAGTCTTCACGTACAAAGTGCTCCAGCGTTTGCAGGTCGATAACTCCATAGTTTTTGGAAATGCCTGTCTCATATACAAAATCACGAATAGCTTCCGGTGTATAACCCCGGCGGCGCAGACCCGAAATTGTTGGCATACGTGGATCATCCCATCCATCCACATGTCCTTCATCTACGAGCAGTTTCAGCTTCCGCTTGCTTGTTACCATCTGGGACAGATTCAGCCGACCAAATTCATATTGACGTGGTTGGTTCTCCATCTCACACTCGGCAATAACCCAATCGTAGAATGGACGTTGATCCTCGAACTCCAAGGAGCAGAGGGAATGCGTTACACCTTCAATTGCATCTTCGAGCGGGTGAGCAAAGGCGTACATCGGATAGATACACCATTTGTCGCCCGTGTTATGATGGTGTGCATGTGAGATCCGGTAAATAACAGGATCGCGCAGATTGATATTAGGTGCAGACATATCGATCTTGGCACGCAGCACTTTCTCCCCGTTCTTGAATTCACCTGCACGCATACGTGTGAACAGGTCGAGATTCTCTTCCACCGAACGATCACGGTACGGGCTGTTCTTACCAGGCTCCGTCAGCGTTCCGCGCATTTCACGGATTTCGTCGGCGCTTTGGTCGTCGATGTAGGCTTTTCCTTTTTTAATCAACAAGACAGCACGGTTGTACATCTCATCAAAATAATCGGAGGCAAAACGTTTCTCGTTCCACTCGTATCCGAGCCATTTCACGTCTTCCTGAATCGATTGAACGTACTCTACATCTTCCTTGACCGGGTTTGTGTCATCAAAGCGCAGATTCGTTTTGCCGCCAAATTCGCCGCCCAGCGTAAAGTTAATCCAGATCGCCTTGGCATGGCCGATATGCAGATAACCGTTCGGTTCCGGAGGAAAACGGGTAATAACTTCCTGGACTTTCCCAGACCGGAGATCTTCGGTAATAATATTTTTGATAAAGTTAGGTGGGGTTGTACGATTGTCCACAGGTATCAAACCTTTCATGAATGGATTGGAGCCTTAGGGAATTGCAGCAATTCCGGCTATAATTCCTTAATAACGAAGTCATTTCCTGAAAAAATCTATTTTCTTGGAAAGTTTCGTACGCGTTTCATTTAAATATACCTTTAACGGGGGAGGAGTTCAATAAAGAACGGCACCAAAGTCAGGATTAGCCGTGCATAAATAGGCCCTAAACCATTTTGACGGGTTCGCTCGAATCATGTAGCATGATAGTAAAAACAAATTAAAGGGAGGGTTTCCCATTCCATCGAACTCGCTTAAACTGACCAAAGAACAGCAGGATGAAGCCATTCGCACCATCCAGTCGTATTTCGAAGAGGAACGTGGCGAAGAACTCGGCGATCTGGCCGCTTGGGGTGTCCTCGACCTGTTCATGACACAGCTCGCTCCCTACATATATAATCAGGCACTCCGTGACGCACGCACAACGGTCAATCAACGCATGGCCTCAATGGAAGAAGACCTGTTTGCACTGGAGCAAAAGTTACCCAAGACTTCCCGCTAATCCACTACAAATACGTGTTCAAAAAATCTGGTTTCATATTCGATGCTGATAATGCCGTTAGGCATGATTCGTAATCAAAAGTGGACTTTTTTGAACAACACTATACAAAGAAAGAAGGTTGCATTCATGTTTACCTATTCATTGGATGAATATACCGAACTCCGGCCACTGGCCATGGAACATACCAAACCGCTGTTTGAACTGACGGATCGCTCGCGGGATCAATTGAGACATTGGTTGCCATGGGTGGATCATGTGACAGAAGTGGAACACACCTCGAACTTTATTACCAACGCGTTAAAACAAGGTGCCGAGAATGGCGGATTCACCGCCGGAGTATGGTCAAAAGGGGATCTAGCCGGCGTCATTGGATTCCACGAGATTAACTGGACCAACCGCTCGGTAAGCATCGGATATTGGCTTGGCAAAGGTTTTGAGGGTCAGGGCTTGATGACAAGCGCTTGTCGCGTTCTGGTTGATTATGCTCTGGTGACCCTGGATCTGAATCGCGTCGAGATTCGCTCGGCAACAAATAACAAACGGAGTCGTGCTATCCCTGAAAGACTTGGATTTGTTCTCGAGGGTGTCATTCGTCAGGCAGAGAAACTGCCTAAAGGTTACGTGAACCATGCGGTGTACGGCATGCTTCAGCATGAATGGGAACTCTTGCGCTAATTCGCTTACATAATAAATCGGAGTGATCTCTCCCAACATAATGGATCAACACGAATACCCTCGATCTCCACGTAATGTGGTGACAGAGGGTATTTTATTGTATCCATGACTTTTATAGTGCTCGGACCATGCCACCATCCACGATCAATGAGGTTCCGGTAATGTACGTATTGGCCCCGGATAACAGGAACACCACCGCTTTGGCAAACTCCTCTGGTTGACCATAACGGCCCAGTGGAATCTCTTTACGGAATTGGTCAGATACCTCTTCCTCACTGATTCCGTTCTGCTCAGCCCGTGCTGCATCAAGCTCACGTATACGGTCTGTTGCAATACGTCCCGGCGCCACCGTGTTGATCAAAATTCCGTATGGAGCAAGCTCTTGAGACAAGGTCTTCGCCAATCCAAACACGCCGGTACGGAACGTATTGGACAGCACCAGACCCGGAATCGGCTGTTTCACCGAAGTTGAAGCGATATTCACAATGTGTCCTCCGCTTTCTTTCATATAAGGAAGAGCACCGCGAATCAGCCTTACATAACTGAGCACATTTAATTCAAATGCACGTTCCCAATCTTCATCCGTCAGTGACTCAAATGAACCCGATGGCGGGCCACCCGAATTGTTCACCAGAATATCAATCTGTCCGAACATTTCTGCTGTCTTGTGAATCAGAGCCTCAATATCTTCCTTGCGTGTCACATCGGTTGCACAATATTCCACACGTCCGCCACCACCAAGCGCCAGAAGCTCCTGCTTCACTGCTGCGAGCTTTTCTTCGCTCCGGCTGGCAAGCATGACGTCAGCACCTTCTGCTGCCAATTGAGCGGCTACCGCTTTGCCCAGTCCTCGACTGGAAGCCAGCACCAGTGCTTTTTTACCTTGAAGTCCCATGTCCATCGTTGTTCCTCCTCCTCAGCTAGTTTCTATTTGGTCTGGATAAAATAACCCATAAGAATATCGTCCACATACTTGTCTTCGATATAAAACTCGGACACCAGCCTGCCTTCCGTCACAAATCCACACTGTGTATAAAACGTGATGGCTCCCGGATTGCTGGAAAGTACACGCAGCCTGAGCTTGCGAACGCCTTGTTGGGCCGCATGCTGCTTAATGGCATCCATCATAGCTGTGGCAATGCCACAACGCCGATCATGGGGATGAACTGCAATATGAATCTCGTAGACATGACGGTTGACCGGCATACCTGTGGCTGGCTGAAAGCCCACATAACCACATACCCGCTCTCCCTGCACCGCAATCAATTGACTGCCTGGCGGGCAATGTTGCAGATATTGTTGCCTGGAACGCCATTGCATCGGTGCAGGAGAGGTGTATTTGTCCCATACCAGGGCATCCAACTCCATTAGCTGGGCTGCATCTTTAATCTCGGATGGACGAATCGTAAATGTATGGCTGGTAAGCATATTGATTCAACCTTTCGTGCTATAGTCGACAACGCTGTACGTTATAACGTCGGGAGATTTAAGAAATTAAGAGAGTTAAGAAATTTAAGAAACTTAGAAATACGTTGTTCGTTTGCTTCACTGTTTACATATGTTCGTTCTATATATTGTAGCATAGCCTCAGCTTTGACTAAAATTCCACTCGGTATTGAACCTTTTCGCAAAATGAAATAAACACTTAACCTTGCCGTAACGTCATGGTTTATACTGATTCGATAAGGAGGGGGATGCATGATGAACATCAAAGAGGCAGCAAGCAGGCTTGGTATATCGGCGAGAGCCATTCGTTTTTATGAGGAAAAAGGATTAATTCTCCCCGCCAAACAGTCCAGTAACGGGTATCGCACATACACCGAGAATGATATCTGGCGGCTTCAGACCATTGCTGCGCTGCGTGAGATTGGCATGTCGCTACAGGATATTACACATGCGCTCGGAGAGATTGATCAAGGGAATCAGCAGCGGCTGGAAGAATATCTGGAGCTGCAACAGGCCGTCATGTATGCCCAGTGGATTGAGCTCAAACGTATGATGGATACAACCCAGCGCATGATTGACCTGAATCGTCAGGACGGCCCGTTGGATGTCAGCCATCTGCACGATCTCGCAGACAGTGCCCGTCGCCTGCGTGAAGCACGGCAGAACTGGCATGATCGGTGGAATTATGACATGCAGGCAGCCATCCATGATCAGCGAGTGCAGGCAGAAGGCAGAGTCAGTACTGAACACCCCAATTCAGAGGACAGGCATCATTCGGCCAACCCCTCGCCTATAAGCGATGAGAATGAAGTTTCACATCCAAACCATAATGCAGGTCATTCCACGCCGGGCGATTCCAATGATACGGTACAGTCTTCCTTTTATCTGTATCACAACTATGACGAAGCGCTCGAACAGACAGCTCATTGGATCTCTCCCGCCCTTGGTGAGAAAGGACTTGATATTGGTACAGGCACAGGTAATCTGGCTGGGAAACTGCTACAGCACGGCGCAGACATGACTGCAATCGACCAATCCCGGGAGATGCTACGCAGATGTCGTACCAAATATCCTGAGATGCATGTGAAACTTGGTAATTTTCTGGCGTTGCCTTTTACCGATCATTCCTTCGACTTTGTTGTATCCAGCTTTGCTTTCCATCATCTAAGTCCAGATCAGCAACTATTGGCTTTACAGGAGATGCAGCGGGTATTAACCTCGCGTGGACGTATCGGTCTAACGGATCTGATGTTTGTTGATGCGACTCACCGTGATTCCTATATTCGGCAGGCAGAAACCACAGGATACGAGGAACAGCTGCGCGCCTTACGCGAGCGTCACTTCCCTCTGCTGGATGAGCTATGCGGCTGGCTGGAGCAACAGGGCTACGTAACAAAACATGTGCGGCATAATGAGCTGTTGTACACGTTGCTGGCGGTCCCGCTGCGCTAGTGGATTATGAGCATATGCCAAAAAGGCCATCCCGCCTTGATTAAAGGAGGATGACCTTGGTGTACATCATGCTATGAAATTACATATAGATATCAACAACCGTACGCTCAGTTGCACTGCGTGCTTGTCTGAACTCATCCAGTGAGATGCTTACTCCGCCTTGACGGTAACGGTTCGCTGTACGCTCAGTACGAATGTCTTTGCCATTCACCGCTACACGGCTCACAGCACCTTCGTTCAAGTGATAGATAAACGTCACCGGCTCACCCGCATACTCAAATTCGAATTGCATGCCGTTCAGCTCAGCTGGCAATACCGGGTCAATGACCAGATCGCCGCCCTCTTGACGAATGCCAAGTGCATTGGAGATCAGCTGGTTCATGTAGATTCCAGGGCCGCTGGAGTAGATTCTCCATCCGCCTTTCACTTGTACAGTCCCTTTACGAAGCTGGTCAAAATGCTCCTGTGCCTCGTAACGCGTATTAAACTTACCGTCCGAACTACTGAAGTATGAGTTCGCTTGGCGAATCTCCGCGTTAGGTACAACCTCGCCGATACCAACCGGGTTGATCATCGCGAGACCATTCCACACCTGATCTGTCTTACCCAGCTTCGCCATCGCTTCCACGTAACGGATATGGGCGTGCACATATTGCAAACCAATCTCACGTCCGAAGTTGGACGCTTGCTCTGCACGTTTGAAGTGTGTGCTTACACCACCAGCATATTGAGCTGGACGATTCATCAGACGCACGCCATCCGGGCATAGGAACTGCTCACGGATCAAGGCATAATGTGATTCTGCTTGCTCCGCATTCAATAATTCACCGATCATGCTGCGCGTCATTGGCAACAGTCGATATTGAATGCCTGTCTCTGTGTCTGTTGGATGAAGCATCAGCTTCGCTTGGTCCGCTTCTTCCATGTATACAAAGCCTGGAATCACATCTGTGCCCAGCATGTAACGGTTAAAGTCCTCACGGATGCCTTGAGCCAGCACGTCAAGCTCCTGTGCAAAGTCCGCATCCTTGAATTTCAGCGCTTGCGAGAGCACATTCACGGACTGATACGTCAATGCCACCGTCCAACTGCTTACCATGTATTGCTTCAGCTGTGCATTGGCTGGTTGGAGCGTATCATCCCAGTCACCATCGCCGTAGGAAGACAGGAACGTATCGTGCAGGAAGTGCGAACGGATATATTCGATCTCTTTTTTCGCGTGATCCAGTACCGTTGCCGTCTCTTCCGTGAACCCGAAGCTATGCTTGACGGTATAAGGTACTTTCTCATCCAGGATTGCATAGTCGCGAGTCGCTGTCAGGTAGTCCGCCAATACTTTCAACGGCCAAACGATGATATCGCCATGACTTTCTTCCTGTTGAATCGCAAAGTATTTATCAAACATGAACCATTGCGGCCAGTTGCCATCATCTTCGTATTGGTGAGTGTAGACCATTTTGATGATATCGCGAACTTGCTCATATTTCTGTGTTGCCATAAAGTACTCCACCGGACCTTGACACACATCCCGTGTACCCCAAGCCGCGCCGCCATACTGCTCCAAACCGTGAGGCACGGAGTAGTGAACCAGCATGTTGTGTGTGTACCACCAAGCTAGCGCATTTACTTTGAACAAATCCTCAGCACTCTGACCTTCGCCACGGGACAAACGGAACCCGTTCATCACACCTGCGAAGAACTCGCGGTATGCCTGCACTTCCTCTTCAAACGTCAGGCTTGAACCTGCTACCACACCGCTGTCCGCTTGGCCTTCCAATACCCCTTGTACCTTCAGCGTCCATTCAGCACTTGCTTCCAGACTAAGCGTAACCAGTGATGCGGAACCACTGCGGATACCACTTGCCAGCAACGTTTCGTCCCCTACATTTACAGCTGCGCCATCGACCGACATACGGTATTGCAGATCTGGATACGTTCCTGCACTAATCGCTTGTGGATCAGCCTTGAAGATCAATGTATCGCCGTCCTGCGTCATATGCAGCGGATACTCGTATTCATTCACATTCATCGTAATCTGGTTTGTTACCAGGTAACGGTATGCTGTGCCACTTGTGGAGCGTACGTTCATGCTCACTTCGGTGGTGTGTGCCCCTGTATAGTTCGTTACGATGATCGTATCGGATGCCGTTTTGTAGATCCAACGTACATAGTTGAAGCCAATTTCGAACAGGGAAGGCATCGTCAGCAGACGATATTGTCCGTCCATTTCCACATAGATGCGTTGTCCCGCCGTTTTCGGCACGTTTAATGCATTGCGAGCATTACTGATCATTTTATTAAAATTGGTGTTACCAATAACGAGTTGTGAGTTGAAAATACCGTACATATATGATGTTGTCGTAATAACCTGTGCTCCAAGTTGCACGTTGCCACCACTCATCAGAATGTGACCGTGTGGACGCTCTACGAGCAATTCTTTTGCTTTCAGAACGATATGTTCATAGCTGCCTGTGAAGAAGGATAACAGTTCCTCACCACTGTGCTCTTCCTGATGACGATCAGGGAACAGATCATGAATCTCATCTTGTGTCAGATCGAGTGTTACCAGCGGTTCACCCAGGAAGGAGGACAGTTTCACCTGTTCCAACGTATCGCCGTTTTCCACAGTCAGAGCCTGTACTTCATTCCATGCTGCTGTAACTTCATCTCCGAACTCCAGTGCAGAGATTCCTTCAGCATGATTAGGCTTCGCCAGTCCATAGAAGACCACCTGAGCTTCTCCGTTCAGATTCAGCAGTTCAGATTGCAATGCCGTATAGGCAAATTCATACTGATATGTCTCATTTGCCAGCGTTGGGTGATTCAAACTCTCTGGTTGATTCGTTTCCTTGTATGACAGACCGAAGAATTGGAATCCATCTGTGGAGTAACCAACTGCTTTGGTCAGGGAACCTTGTTGCATATATGGAAATGCACCGCCCTGAGGCTGGTTTTGACGGGAACAAACGACATAGCCTTTCGCCTCATCTTCAAACACCGTATGGTCAATGTATTGTGACAGATAAGCCTCATTACTGCGTACCGCACCTGGATCTGCAAGCCCAACATCCTGTCCGTATACCACATCTACGTTATGTTGTTGTCCTGTGAGCTTCACATCCCAGAACCATACACCTTGAGGTGTAGCTGTAAATACGACCTGATAGCCAATGCCTTTTTCGCTACCTTCCAGCTGGACTGTGCCCTCCCAGATCAACTGGTTGCTGGATTGTGCCTTGCTTGTAATCACCTTGCTGTTCGAACGTACACCGAGCAACGGGAACGAGCTGATATTCTCTCCCTCATGTACACGCAGGTACAGGTTGTTCAATGATCCATCAATCTGGTTGCTGAGCAACTGGTTTAACATCGTTGTACCGGATGTAGCCTGGTATAGGTCGCCACTGTTCAAAAAGGTAAAGGATAACTCTCCGGCACTTAACCGGATCGGTTCATTAATCATCGTTGTCATAAGGTTCACTCCTTGAATTAGTTAAAATCGAAACGTTTCGATAAATTTGAAAAATAATAGGGGCCTCTTCAAACCGGCTTTTTACAGCCCGTCCGGACGATAACCCCATCATTAAACTTTTACTTCAGCATGCAGGCAGTTCTTTGTTGTTCAGACTCGGTCTAAACCGAACGTACAGAGCTGCGCTCGATCATATTAATCGTTAACGTATATGAAGGGTCAACCGCTTCGCCATTGAGCATCTGGAATAACAGATGTCCGGCGAGCGACCCGGCTTCATGCTTCGGCTGGCGTATCGTTGTCAGCGGTGGATGCACATATTCGGACAACTGAATATCATCAAAACCGATCACGGAAATATCATTTGGCACCGATACACCACGCTCTTCCAATGCCTTCAGGCCACCAATCGCCATCTCATCGTTACCGTAAAATACCGCTGAGGGAAGATCGCCCTGCATGATCATCATTTTGGTTGCACTGTATCCGCCCTCACGTACAAAATTACCGCTCAGACGCCATTTGGACTTTTCTTCAAGTCCCGCTTCCCGCATCGCTCGCAGATACCCTTGGTAACGGAGCGCGTTGTCATACGAGTTGGATGGACCGCTGATATAAGCAATCTTCTGATGTCCAGCCTGGATGAGGTGGCGGGTAGCAAGGTAACCGCCCTGCTCTCCATCCACCAGCACGTTGACTAGATGGTCACTCGACAGCTGACGATCCATCACAATGATCGGAAAACGATGACCGGCAGATTCTACCAGAATATCATCATGAATGTTATGCGCCAGAATGATGGCTCCATCTACTCTTTTTTCACGCAAAAATCGCACTGCCGTTGAATCCCGTCCACCCATGGAGCTGCAAGCAATCAGGTCATACCCGTTCGCGAGGGCTACATCCTGTACACTACGGATCAATTCCGAGTAATATGGGCCCGACAGATCGGTCAGGATCAAAGCGATCGTGTTTGTCCGGCTCCGTTTCAGGTCCATGGCAAAGCCGTTCTTGCGGTAATTCAGTTCTCGTGCTGCCTCAAGCACTTTAGCCTTGGTCTTGGCACTAACCTTGCTATCCCCGCTCAGCGCATAGGAAGCAGTCGAGAGTGCTACACCTGCCAGCTTTGCCACATCCTTAATCGTTGCCATTCCACGTTCGCTCCTTCTAAACTAAAACAAATTCAAGGTTACCCACATTTTATACGGTACATGGTTAGAACAACCACTAAATCCTTCATTATCGTTTATTAATCTTTATACATATCATTGCGATGGATGTCAATCGAAACGTTTCGAGGTGTTCTCAAAAAAAATCCTCGTTCCCATCCTTATGGGGCCACGGTTGAATGCGTCCCATTCCAATCCATACCATTAGTGATGGTCATGACACGTCTTTCAATCTGGCGCTCTATAAACAGTTCGTGCCTAATACAATGAAACTGGCAGTAAACGCCAGATTGAAACGTTTCGACATTTTCATTATAGTCGGTGTTGATAGCGATTTCAACCACTTTATCTATTTTTCAAATAAAAAGTTGATTTGTTCAATCTGTCCATCCACGTCACTCCGTTTATAGTATATACTGCATAATAGTCGAGATCCGAGAATTACGCCAGTACACCAGGGGCATGAGACGAATACTGTCCCTGCTGACTTATGTAAGGAGACAGTTATCTAATGAATATTTCCAAGCCTATTTATCATAAAAAATCGCTGTCCCGTCCCATTTCCTTGCAGAAGATTCAGTCCGTACCTGTTGCCCACTTCAAGCCGTGCCATCTGGTGCAGCTTCACGACCGCGAGGCATTCTCCCGCATAGATGAGATGTGGAGCACTCTTCATGTGCTATACGTCATTACTGCTGGCCAGGCCAGGCTGATCAGTACAGAGGGTAAACTGACATTAAATGCAGGCTGTGCAGTCGTTCGGCAAGCTGGAAACCTGCTTCAGCACGAGAACAAGCGCGGCTCCCTGTCGCCAGTACAGGGCATTGCTATTGCTTTTGATTCCACTGAAAATGAACAGCTGTTCTGGCCGTTCGGGATACCAGTTCCCATTGCGAGTCGCACTCTCACCGACAGGGCAGTAGAGCTGGTTCAAGCCAGTACGGCAGGCCGTGATTCCAGCCCCTTCAGGCCACATATGCTTTTTTATGAGTTACTGGATATTTTACGGGATCATGTGGCTCATTCTGCTCATGAAGATCACTCTTGGCTTGATGCCGTGCTTAGACATATCCATCAGATGTATACCCATCCGTTGACCCGCGAACAATTGGCTAGGGATGCAAATGTGAGTCCTGAGCATTTTTCGCGGGAGTTCAAGAAACATACAGGTCTTACGTTTGTTGAATATGTGACCCGTCTCAGGATCCGGATGGCTCAGGAGCATCTGTTGTTCGCGAACCCTACGCTACAGGAGATTGCACAACTGACAGGCTACAGGGACACCTTTTATCTAAGCCGCAAATTCAAACAGATGGTTGGATCAGCACCAACACACTACCGGAAAATGCCCAAAAGGATTGTATCTTTGACTTACAATTATACGGCCTCACTTCTGGCACTGGGCCACACTCCCCACATGGGCGCCGTAGCAAGCTGGATGGAAGAAAAAATGTGTGCGCATGATCATGATGGTCATGAGCAATTTGAGCGACATTCCGAATATGAGCTGGTTAAACATACGGATCTGATTGCAAACGCTCAGCCCGATGTCATTGTCGGGTATGCACCGCATCCCGCTTCCGATGAACTACGTCTGATTGCACCGACCATTCTGATGCCCTTTGAGGAAATCGATTGGCAGGAGCAGCTTCTTTTTTTGGGCAGAATTACCGGGCTTGAGTCCAATGCACAAGCGTTGTTAGATCAATATCATCAACTGGAGCAAGAAGCCAATCATACGTTAGACCAACAGATGGAAGGAACACGAGGGTCCGCCGTTTGCATGTTTATGATTGGAGAAGACGGGGCTTATATCTACGGTCATGGCTGGGGCAGAGCCTCTCATGTGCTGTATCAATCACTGGGCTTCACTCCACCCTCACGTATGGAGCAGGATGGACAGTTACTTACGGGGTACGTTCATGTTCCGTTGTCCGAGATCCACTTGTATGCCGCAGATCACATGTTTGTCGCCTTCCCTGAGGAACCTGCCAAACGAAAAATGCTGGATAACCTGCCGAATCAGGAATCCTGGGGCACCCTATCCGCCGTTCGTGAAGGACGTGTATACGAGATTGATGCCGACATGTTCTATGGATTTGATCCCTTGTCCGTTATGGAGCAGTTGCAGCATATCATGCGTCACCTCACATCATAATTGTCCATGCAGTAGTGATCATAGTTGTCCATGTACAAATATCACATCTTCCTCTATGTTATTAATGAGAATAATAATCATTATTGATTATACACAGGGGGAACAAAAATATGTTTGCTGCAAAAAAACGCTTTTCCGGCTTTCTTCTTATGCTCGCCATCATTATGATTCTGGCTGCATGTAGTAGCGGAACAGGCTCGACTGCCACTGAACAGACTTCGGCAGCGGGAACCGAAGCAACAACAGCCTCTTCCGAGACGAACACAGACACGTCGTCCGGTTCAGACAATTCAAGTGCTACACGGATCTACAAGTCATTAAGCGGAGATGTTGAAATTCCGGCTGAACCGAAACGAATCGTTACCGATATGTACGTAAGTGATCTGCTCGCACTGGGTGTGAAACCCGTTGGTGCTGTTCAATATTATTTGGAAAACCCGTTCTATGCAGATCAGGTAGCGGGCATAGAGAGTATTGGTGATCGGGCGGCGGTATCCATGGAGAAGGTTGTTGCCTTGAACCCGGATCTGATCATTACCTACTCTGATCAGGCCAGCGAAATTGAGAGTTATCAAAAAATCGCACCGACCGTGGTCATTCCGTATGGTACTTTCACCAATGTACACGACGAAATCCGGGGATTCGGAGAGCTGATGAACAAATCCGAAGCAGCCGAAGCTTGGCTGAAAACGTACGATGAACGGATTGAAGCCGCTCGCGCTAAGGTGAAAACAGTCATTAAACCGGAGGAAACCTTCTCCATCCTTGAAGTATCCGACAAAAGTTATTATGGATATGGAGACAATTTTGGTCGAGGAGGACAAGCGGTCTACAGTGCTTTGCAACTTGCCCCACTCGAAATCACCAAAAAAGAACTGATGGGTGATACCCAATGGAAAGAAATTTCGCGTGAAGTTGTTGGTGATTATGCAGGGGATCATATCTTCTTAACCGTTGGAGAAAACACCAAAAATTACCAAGGTGATTCCATCTGGCAATCCCTGCCGGCTGTGAAAAACAATCAGGTGTATGAGTTGCTGGAAGACCGTTACTGGTACTTCGACCCAATTGCGATTCAAGGTCAGGCTGAGGAATTCGCCAATATGATCGTAGAACGTGCCGAGCAAAACCGTAAATAACATAAGCATGAATACAGGTGTCCGGACAGGCTAATCATCCTGCTCGGGCATTTATGTCATATTGAGGAGGACTTACATATGCTTCGCCGTTTTATGTCTTATTATCGTCCTTACAAAAGACTCTTTATCTTGGACTTCTCCTGTGCCATCGCTGCCGCTCTGCTGGAGCTGGCCTTTCCACTCGCCGTTAACCGGGTGGTCGATCAACTGCTTCCGGCTGGCAATTGGTCCATGATCTTAGCGGCGTGTGTCGGGTTGCTCGGCATCTACCTGCTCAGTTCCTTTTTCCATTATGCAGTGACCTATTGGGGCCACAAGCTTGGTATTAACATCGAATCCGATATGCGGCGTGAACTGTTCCAGCGTGTACAGAAACAGTCCTTCCGCTTCTTCGATAACAATAAGACCGGGCATCTGGTCTCCCGCATGACCAACGATCTGATGGATATTGGTGAGATCGCGCATCATGGACCCGAGGATCTATTCATTGCCCTCATGACACTCGCTGGAGCTTTCGGGATTATGCTGGGGATCAACTGGCAGCTCGATGTGATGACGTTCATCATTGTGCCGCTGATGATCTACCTGTCGCTGTATTTCAGTCGCAAAATGTCCAAGGCGTTCAAGCGCATGTTTGCGGATATCGCCGATTATAATGCAAGGGTTGAGAACAATGTGAGCGGCATCCGTGTGGTACAAGCTTTTGCCAATGAAAAACATGAAGTAGGACGTTTCGTTGAGAACAACGAACGTTTCCGGCTTACAAAACTAATCACCTACCGTATTATGGCCTGGAACTCTTCACTCAGTTTTATCCTGATGAAATTTGTATCGCTGTTTGTACTGGTATGTGGAACCTGGTTTGTCATTCAAGGCAGTATGACCTACGGGGAATTCATCGCTTTTGTGATGCTCTCCAATGTATTCCTCGGACCGATCGAGAAGATTAACTCTGTCATCGAGACGTATCCCAAAGGCATCGCCGGATTCAGACGTTACCTGGAGCTTCTTGAAGCTGTACCGGATGTAGAAGATACACCACAAGCGAAACCGATTCCGGATGTCAAAGGAGATATTGCTTTCCATAACGTTACCTTTTCTTATGGAGAACACAAACCTACGCTGTCTCAGGTCAATCTGGATATCCAGACAGGCCAGACGGTTGCTCTGGTTGGACCTTCGGGCGGAGGTAAAACGACGTTATGCAGTCTGATCCCGCGTTTCTACGATGTGGATGCAGGACATATCTCCATCGATGGCATTCCGGTGAAGGACATGACGCTGGAATCACTGCGCTCCCATATCGGGATTGTGCAGCAGGATATTTTCCTGTTTGATGGAACGATTCGAGAAAATATTGCATACGGCAAACTGAATGCTTCCGATGAGGAAATCTGGCAAGCCATTCGCCGGGCCCAATTGGAAGAGCTGGTACAATCCCAGCCAGATGGACTGGACACCATGATCGGTGAACGTGGCGTGAAATTGTCCGGCGGACAGAAGCAACGTTTATCCATCGCAAGAATGATCCTGAAAAACCCACCTATTCTCATTCTGGATGAAGCAACATCCGCACTCGATACCGAGACTGAAGCAGCCATTCAGCTGGCCTTATCTGAACTAGCTCAGGGACGTACGACATTGGTGATTGCCCATCGACTGGCGACCATCAGACACGCCGATCGCATCGTAGTCGTGGAGAACGGCACCGTCGCTGAACAAGGAAGTCATGAAGAACTTCTCGCGCGTCAAGGCTCGTACAGCCGACTGCATCAAGCCCAGTTTGGTTAAAGGCAGGGCTTAAAAGTGAAACCAAGTGGTTTGTAGGCTTAAACACATGGTCACAACAACAGAACAACCTTCCCTCTGTCCTAGAGTGAAGGTTGTTTTATTTTTACTATTCGTTATATAAATTGAACTACATATTTACACGAGAACGCAGAGGACAGAAATAACCTGAAGAAGCGGGAGCGTTCGCCTTTATCCCCGGATTTTACCCTTTGAAAAAGGAAATCCAAAAAAATCTGGGGATAACAGCGATCAGAAGGTTGTTCTGTCATCGAAGTGGCAAGTGTAAATGGCGTTTAGTTCAATTTATATAACTACCCACCCAGAATGGCATTCGCCCGCTCACGGAAATCCTTCGCCGCCTGCTCAGGCGTAATTTTGCCAAACAACAGGAGATCGTACAACTCACGTAACACCGCAGTGACCTCTGGCGCACCTACAGGATCAGGCGGGTCCATCTGAGTGCTGTTATCCGCAACCCAATCGATATAATCAAACACCTGCGCCAGCTCCGGTTCAACCACCAGCTTCATCCGCTCTTTGACACTGGATGAGACAGGCACACCCCGCTCCCCTTTGAGCAGCAGATTGGCATCCAAATCATTCACAAAAAAGCTGATGAACTTGGCTGCCTCTTCCTTATGTCTGGAATTGCCCGCCATGGAGAAAAACATGCCTGGCTTCAAGAACAATCCATCCTGGCTGTTTGGCCCAGGCATTGGGGAGATGGTTAAGGGTTTGCCATAACGCTGAGCGGTGCTGATAAATTGGTTGGAATACCCCCAGCTAAACAAAGCCTCTCCCAGATAAAACGGGTCGTTATCAGGCTGGCCAATGTCTGATGTCCAGATATCCGGTGCAAAAATAAGTTTCTTTTCCGCGAGCTTCTGCATCCTGCCAAAGTACTCAATAAACAGCCCATCATCCTCATATCCCAATCTCTTGCCATCCTCGGCGTACAGCTTGGAACCATACTGTCTCAAGTAATACGCGAAAAACTGTTCCGGCGTGAAATAGGTTCCCAGATAGATGCCTTTCCCGAGCAATTGTTCGCCCATCCGGTCAAAATCCGCCCATGTCCACGTATCCGTTGGCAATTCAATATCATTGGCCCGTAACACTTCCGGATCATAGATGCTGAGCATGGCGTTAACCCCTAAACTGAGACCATAGGTTTTTCCATTCAGGCTACCACTCTCCAACTGTTCCTTCTCAATATCCGTCGTGTCAATCAGTCCGTTCTGCATGTACGGCGTCATATCCTCCAACAGTTGCAGCGAGCTGTACTGGGACAGATAGGAAATGTCCATCTGGATAATGTCGGGCAACGCATTGCCTGCTGCATGTGGGGCAAGTTTTCTCCAGTATTCATTGAAACTGCTATATTCGTATTCGATGTTCACATGTGGATTCAACTTCTCATACAGGTCGATAACGGCAATCGTTGCATTGTTGCGGAACTCTCCACCCCACCAAGCGATTCGTAGCGTTATCGGCTCTTCTTCCACAATCATGCCTGGCCTTTGATCCAACTGGTTCACGCAGCCAGGAAGAGTCAGCATAAGGCAGAGCATGCCTATCATTCGCATCCATCTTCCCATAACTTCTCCTCCTTACCTGGTGATGGGGGTGGCAGCAGCACTGTTACTCTCGTTCCAAGCCCCGGCTTACTTTCCAGCAGAACATCATATTCTTCGCCAAAAGCCAGACGTACCCGCTCCCTGATATTCAGTAGACCAATACCTGTGCCTCTGGTCTTCACTTCACCGCGCAGCACCTGTTCCACATATTCGGGTTCCATGCCGGGGCCGTGATCCTCCACGATAAGAGCCAGCTTGCCACCTGATATCTCGGCATACACTCGAATCAGACATGATCCAACCTGTGGTTCCAAACCGTATTGAATGGCATTCTCCAGGAGTGGCTGTAGGGTCAACTTTGGAATGGCACACCCCAGATAAGGAGCGGGCACATCCATACGGAAATCCAGCCGTTGCCGGAAACGGTAGGTCTGAATGGTGATGTAATGATTGACGATCTCCAGCTCTTCCGCAATGGTAATGATATTTTGTTTGAAGCTGATGGAGGAACGCAGCAAATATCCGAGTGATAGCACCATACTGGAGATTTGCTCCTGCCTGTTCTTTTTGGCGAGCCAATGGATCGAATCCAGCGCATTATACAGAAAGTGGGGATTGATCTGCGCCTGTAGCGCCTTGAACTCCGTTTCTTTAATGACCAACTGGCTTGCATAATTTTCTTTGATCAATCTATTAATATGTGTAATCATCATTCGATACGTACGCTGTAGTAACCCCAATTCATCCATGTGCTGGTGCGTTGGAATGGAGAGATTGGCGTCTATGTTCTCCAGATCCCCATACTGAACCTCCTTCATCTGACTGATGAGCTGCCTGATCGGCCTTGTCAGACTGCGTGCGAACACCATACCAAGCGCGAGAACAACCAGAATGGCGATAAGATAAACGACGATCAGTATATTTTTCAACCATATAATGCGTTCAAAAATTTCATCATAAGAGGCCATATTATAATACACCCAGTCGGTGTATGCGGATTTCTTCTGGGAAAGAAATATCTCCCTCCCATCCAGATTCTTGATCTCATATCCCCCACTGCCTGGAAGTGGATTCAGTCCGGCGGACACCGCTTCTGGAAGCTGGCGATAAGGATACACCACATCACTACCTGCTTTTAAAATAATGTCACTGTCCTGGCTATCGATGCCCGCATACTCCTCGACGAGTCGCTCGATATTAATACGCAGAAACAGTATGCCTACCGGTTCCAGGGTCATCGGTTCATAGGCTCGCACTTGACGCACCATAACCAGCATCGGGTCATCGTCATCCGGGTATAACCAGCGCACTGCACCATTGGCCTGCTCCGCAGCCGCAATCATCCGATCATATTTTTCCTGAGATACGGTTAGTGTCTCGCCATATTTATTGACTCTTCCCCTGGAATCAATCAGATGAACGGACTGCACATATCGTGCAGCCCCACTAATATGCTCCCATAGCCGATCCGTGATCTTTTTTCGTTCAATAAAGCTTGAATATGCGCTATCGTCATCCAGCAACGACTTCAAGGCTCTTTGAATCTGCGTATCGGAGATCATGTTTAATGATAACGCTTCCAACTTCTGAAGTTCAACATCCACTGTAGACGAAGAAAGGTTCAGAAGTCGGGACGACTTATCAAACAGCTGTTTGTCATACTCCGAGTACGTATAATACAAGGACCCAAACGCGAGGATGATGACAAACGCCATCATGAACATAATCATCAGAAACATTTTCATTTTGATGCTGAGTTTGCGGTAGGCTGTCATGACCAAAGCGCTCCTTTGAACCACGTGATACTACTAGGTATATCACATACAGGAAGGTTTCCCCAAAGTTTTAGCGCTCGATTTCTCACGTATTATTTAGACTGATATCGATCATACGCAGCCTGATGAACCTCAATCGCCCGGTCAATATCCATGCTCTTGATTGTTTCGACCATCTTGTCAAATTCGGTGATCGGTTTCTGTCCGCTAATAATGGCAGTCATCGTTTCATTCAAATACGTATTCACCTGACTCATGATGGATGTACTTGTGGTCACCTCATCTGTTGACAAACGAATTGGAGGAAGCGTTAATGCTGAGCTTGCTTTCATCCATTCCGCGTTCGCCGCACGCTGTCCGTCGTCAAATAATAGTGCATCCAGATAACGGCTATCCTGATTGATCGGACCGTCCATAATGGATAAGGCATAGGAAGCCAGTGCCTGATCATACGTCAGACCGTTCGGATTATCAATGATGGTATCTGTGAATTTGACACCTTCCCCGTCACGAACATAGCTGTCATTTTCGATACCAAAGTTGAACAGATCACTACCCTCTTCGCTATAGTTGTAGTCCATCCACTGAACAATATATTTCAATTTGTCTTCGTCTGCGGAAGCCGTAATAGCCTCACCATAAGACAACACTTTAGCGTCCAGATTAAATGTCGCATACGAAGTTCCATCCGGAGATACAGGCCATGGTACACCCGTCACGTTAAAGTTCGGATCCGTATCTCTCATCAGATTGAAGTATTTCCCCATGCCGCTGAACACACCACCCTGATATGCGCCTGCCAGATTGCTGGTGACCTTGTAATCGAAAGCTTTACCGTCATTGGTCATGATCTCGGGATCAATCAGCCCTTCTTTGTACCACTTGGCCATGGTCTCCAAGAAATCACGGTATCCCGGCTGAATCGGTCCAAACTCCACCTTGTCTCCATTCATCTGGAAACCACCAATGACACCAAATGCCGCGGCAAAATCATGGAGCTTGGTCAGGTTTCCCGGTCCCCAGTTTCCGG
Organism: Paenibacillus sp. FSL K6-1122; assembly: GCF_037977015.1. Lineage (NCBI taxonomy): Bacteria > Bacillati > Bacillota > Bacilli > Caryophanales > Paenibacillaceae > Paenibacillus > Paenibacillus sp. FSL K6-1122. Next base: position 6,585,900 of record NZ_CP150272.1, read on the forward strand.
TGAATGGTAGCTCATCTGGCTTGCCGTTGCCGTTAGGGTCCTGTTCCTTAAATGCCTTAAGCACCGTATACCACTCATCAATGTTGGTAGGTACTTTGAGATTTAATTTATCAAGCCAGTCCTGGCGCATAATTAAACCTGAAGTGGCATTCAGCTTCAATGCATCCAGCTTCAGCAGCGGGAACATATAGATCGTTCCATCGTCGAGTGCAATCTGTTTTTTCACATCCGGATCGGATTCAATAATCCGCTTTAAGTTCGGTGCATAACTGTCGATCAGTTCGTTCAATCGAATGATTCGACCATCCTTGATCATTTTTTCCGGTCCGCCAACGGCATCTGCCCAGTTATAATAAATGACATCCGGTAGCTCTTTCGTGGAGATCAACAGATTGAATTGGTCACGCTGTTGTCCAAGCGGAGGATGTGTGAACTTCACTTTTATGCCTGTCAGCTTCTCCTTTTCCTTATAAGCCGCCATATCGCCAAAATTGTTCAAGGAAGCTGTCAGTTTGGCATCATTGGCGCGCCAGTAATCAATGGTAAATGGCTCACTTGTAATCGGTAGCGGAATCTCGGTTAATGCCTGAACCGCAGGTTCTGTTCCTTCTGCTGGCTCTGCGTTACCTGGTTCATTATCACCTGTACAGCCCGCCAGTAAAGACATGGTAAGTAGCGATGACAACAGGATGGACCCCATTCTTTTTTTCACGTAATTCGCCTCCATAGGATACATTTTTTATTGTTTCACAGCACCGATTAGAGCGCCCTGAACAAAATAACGTTGGATGAACGGATATACCAGCATGATCGGCAGTGTGGAGATAATAATAGTCGCATATTTGATGTTCTCCCCAATGGCAAAGCCGGTATCGGCGCCAGCGCCCATGGCCTCTGTACTGCTGCTGATCAGAATATCACGCATAATAATCTGGATCGGATACAACTCCTGACTGCGCAGGTAGAGCATCGGTCCGACATAATCATTCCAATGGTCAACCGCATAATACAGCATCATGACCGCCAGGATTGGCTTTGACAAAGGCAGTACAATTCGGAACAAAATCAGAAAGTCATTGGCACCATCAAGCTTCGCCGATTCGATCAGACTGATCGGGATGCCTTCAAAGTTTGTTTTCATAATGAGGAAATAGAATGTGCTGATGGCACCCGGAATAATAAGCGCAAAACGGGTATCCACCATGCCCAGATTCTGAATCAGCAGAAAAGTCGGAATCATACCCCCACCGAAGAACATCGTGAACGTAATTAATTTCATCAGCGTTTTTCTGCCCATCAGATCACCGCGTGACAGCCCATATGCAGCCAGTGAAGTCATGAGCAGATTAATGGCGGTACCCACCACAACATAGAACAAGGTGTTCATATATCCCGTATAGATGCGAGTATCCTGAAATACCGACTTGTACGCTCCCAGCTGAAAACCTTCAGGAATGAGCATCAGTGAACGGGAACGCAGCATCTGGTCCGGGTCGCTGATTGAAGAATTGAACACGTACAGCATCGGGTACAAGCATAAAACCATGATCACCAAGAGCAGCAGTGTATTAAATACATCAAAAAGTCGTTCCCCTATAGACTGTTTCATCGCTTCACCTTCCGATTACCATAGACTGGTTGAGTTAAGCTTTCTGCTGATCGCGTTTGCGATAATGAGCAGCGCGAAATTAATGACGCCGTTAAATAGTCCGATGGCGGTTGAATACGTATAGTTCCCCTCCAAAATACCGGATCGATAAACAAAGGTGGATATGACATCCGATGTCTCATAGGTCGGTGCTGTTTGCATCAGCAATATTTTCTGAAAATCCGCATTCATGACCGCCCCCATACGCAAAATTAACATGATCACAATCGTGGGCATAATGCCCGGCAGTGTAATATGTAACAGCTGTCTCCAGCGGCCTGCGCCGTCAATTTTGGAAGCCTCATACAACTGAGGATCAATACCACTTAGTGCTGCCAAAAAGATAATCGAGGCCCAGCCTGCGCCCTGCCATATGTTGGACAGGATGTACATCGGACGGAACATATCTTTTTCCGCCAAAAACATAATTGGCTGCAGATCGAAAAAGTCACGAATGACGTTAAATAACCCACCGTCCAGAGATGAGAACGTTTTCAACATTCCAACCACGACGACAACCGAAATAAAATGCGGCATATAACTGATGGTCTGTACTGCACCTCTGAACCACTTCTTCCGGACTTCATTCAGTAGCAGTGCTAGTAGAATCGGAGCCGGGAAACCAAACACAATACTGTAAAAACTTAAAATCAGTGTGTTCTTAATCAGTCGCCAGAAATAATAACTTTCAAAAAACATGGTGAAGTTGTCAAATCCGACCCATTCCCCTGCCAAGATTCCTTTGATCGGGTTGTAGGATTCCTGAAATGCCATCAGTAGCCCGTACATTGGCCCATAGCTGAAAATCAGATAGTAGGCTACCACAGGAACGAGCATCAGATAAACGTATCTGTTGCGGACAAGTTCCTTTTTCACCGAACTCCATTTGCCAGCTGGCTTCAAACGCCCAGGTTCAATCCCCCGGCTTCGATTCAGCTCCATCCACTCAACCTCCACTCTCGATGTTCATTCACTAACATGACACTTCTAATGATAGAAGCGAGCGCCTTTTCTTCCCATGCTCATTTCCGATAAATGGATGTTCAAAACCGAGTTCCGTCCGACAAAAAAAGACCCTGCTGCCGATGAATGGCGTACAGGGCCCGATCACAGATTAGATGTAGATCGGATATAAAGATTAGCTATGTAGAAGCGCAGCAACGCTGTCTTAGGGTACTTTTTTATACTCGGAAGGGGAGAAACCCGTGTATTTCTTGAACATTTTGCTGAAATACGGCCAGTTGGCACCAAAGCCTGTCTGTTCGGCAAGCGAGGATACAGTGCAGTTCCCGTCCTGCTCCAGAAGCTCCAACGCTTTACGGAGGCGGTAGCTTAACACATAGTTCGTAAATTTCTCACCAGTTTCTTTTTTGAACATTTTGCCGATGTAGTCTGGATTCATGTATATTTCCCCAGCGATGGACTGGAGTGTTAATGTCTCGTCCTTGTAGCGTTTCTCTACCAACTGTTTCACACTGCCTACCATCTGCGATTGTCTGGAGCGATGTTGATCATAGCGGCGCAAGGTGATTTCTTTGGCAACGGCAAGCAGAAACTGTTGAAAAGAATGCAGGGTGCTGGATTCAATCATGCCTGGCAACTGGTCCATATACCTTTTCATCTCGGCAGTGCCACTGAGTCGAATCATCTCCATAAACATCTGAATAAGATAGGACTTCGTTTGGGATATATCGTATCGCAAGCTGGCAAGCAGCTGAAACATCCGGTTCAGCTCTGATCCAACTTCCTGCCAGTGTCCCGCCTTGATTGCAGTAACCATCCGCTCCGGATCGTATTCGAATTCAGGAAGAATGCGTTCTCCGGGAGAGTAAATATCCCGTTCCATAATGAGACTGCCCTCACCGAGGTAAAAGCGGTAATTGAGATAAACCAGCGTCTGCATGTACAAATGGCGTGCCTGCGAGAGGTCTCCTGGCTCGCTTAGTGCTATCGTGAGATCATCATGATAATATCGGGTAAATGTGGCGCGAATCTCATCGATATTATGGAACAACTGCGTTTCAGACAACTTGTCCTCCATAATTAGTAACACATGCCTTCCAACCGTGGCACTTAATATTGGATTGTGAAAAATATCTTCGGCAATGTTCTTCACCGCGAACAAGTGCAAATACTCATGATCCCCCTCAATCTCTACCAGTAGCAACCGCACACGTTGATCCTGAAACTGTACATCGAATAATTCCTCGAAATACTTCCATTCCTTGACCCCGTATGTTCTGTTCGTGACTAGCTCTTTCAGAAAATATTCCTTGGCATGCGGCAGTACACGCTCCAGATTATATTGGATCGACTGCACAAAACGCTCCTGATCGGTTAGCTCCCGCTTCTCACTGACCAATTCACTAATAGCCTGTACAAGATGCTCTTCACTGCAGGGCTTGAGCAAATAGTGCTTCACCCCATACTGCATGGCCGTTTTCGCATATTCGAACTCCGTAAAACCCGTGAGCATGATAAACGAGATATGCTGATACTTCTCTGCCACAGCTTCAACCAGCTGTAACCCATCCATTCCCGGCATGCGGATGTCCGAGATGATGATATCCGGGCGTTGCCGCTCAATTGAAGCAAGCGCTTCCAATCCATCTTGAGCAATGCCGATCAGTTCTGTTCCTAATCTGGACCAGTTCACCACACTGGAGATCCCGTCCGAGATCATAAATTCATCATCAACCAGCAAAACCTTGTACATCGTATGCATCCTCCTGCCTTTAACCAGTTCCATTCTATTATATGGGCATTATGCACAAATAGAGGGGAGGACATTGAATGACATGGAATTGCACCCTAACAAGTCTGATTGTTGAACATTTGTATCACGTGTGATGTTATTGGCTACAGAATCATGGTTTGTGCTGTTCCTTTGATCAAACCAAACAACCTTCACCCTGCCACAGGGTGAAGGTTTGCCGCTACTATGCAAATGCGGGCTATATAGGTGACTTACATGCCCGGATCGATTTATTTTTTTACTGCGTGAATGAAATGTATCGTTTCAAATGCCCTTAGATGATCGATTCGATCCTGGAAAAACTGTTCCTGAATTGCCTCGGGAGTCAGATGCTCATAAATAAGTAGCCCTGCTTCATCAAGCAAGGCCTCCATCTCCGCATATGCGTACCCGGATTGCATCGGCTCACCACCCATTGCAGCCAATTTAACCATATTTTCAACCCGATTAAACATTCCTTTTTCCTCAAAAAGGTGCTCATCTGCATAATCCAGAACTATAGAGCTTCCGGTTGGCAGGTTCGCAAACACATGACGAATCACGTTAAACAGATCATTCTGGGGCAAATAATACGAAACACCCAAGAGACTAGCCAACGTCTTCCGTTTCTTCAAACCTTCAATAGTCAAGCTGTCATTCGAAAGCTCACGCGTAAAATCCATGGGTACAAAGTGAAGATTGTCCGGAATAGTCAGCTCAGCCTGATTCAGCCGCTCTTTCTTGAATTGCTGTGTAGCCGGATAATCCACTTCAATGATATCCAGCGTGTCCTCCAATTCCGGATGCCTCAAAGCAAACGTATCCATCCCGGCGCCAAGAATGACTACCTGCTTCAATCCCAACGCGACTTCATGCAAAAGTACATGCTCACAGTAAGCGGCTCGAGCCAGAGTTATTGGAGATAACTGTACCTGGGTAATCCATTTTAGAACCTTTTCCGGGTCGTCCTTGAGCTCGTGAGCCATATCCGGGTTGAAAAAATAAATGCCTCTAACCATGTTATTGCTGATATCTGAAAACTCTTGAGGAGAGATCAGCAATTTCGCCATAAAATCATCGAAAATGAGGGGTGTGTCATGTTGGCTGTGATAGGCTCGGCCAAAAGTCGAAATCAATGATGTGATACTGGATTCATTTTGCTTCATACTTATTCCTCCCGTACAAACAAAAATAAGATTCCCCTGGCCAGGAGAATCTTATTATATACGGAATATTTTTATATGTAAATTATAGCATAAATACATTTTTTTGTCAACCATAATTTACGTATGAACAGACAGTTTACAGTGGATTTACCGTCCACTTCAACTCGTTCTTCCTTCCGCATCCTATCCAACCCGATGAGATCTGTTAGGCGTCCATTCCATACTCCTTCACTTCACGATTACGGTTCAACACTGCATGCAACACAAAACCAAGTACCGCAATAGCTGCTGTGCCTGTTGCCAGCCACGCTACCGGAATAAGTCCCTGTTTGTCATACATGACCCCCATCGCATAGGGCCCGATAACCCGTCCAACCGCACCGATCCCACCCGATATCCCGATGTAAAAAGGTGCCGCCCTGCCCGCATGCTCCGAGATAAATGCAGGCGTTGCAGGGGAGATCAACATCTCTCCAAACGTGGCCAATACCATTGCGAGCACCATGCCCGGATAGCTGTACATGGTAATCATCACAATGTATGCCATGCCATAGAATACCGCACTCGCCGTCATCTGGGCAGTGGAGGTACGGGCCATGGTCCGTTTCACCCAGCTGGTAAAAGGTTGGCCCACAAAGATCAGCACCCCGTTCAGGGTCCAGAGCAGACCGTACATTCTTTTTTCCATACCCTCAGAGATGATATACGGGGAAACACCTGTGTTCCAGATGGAGTTGCCGAATAACAGGAAGAGTACGCCCAAGCTCATAAACAGATATAGTCGGGTATTCCCCAGCAATGCCCAGACGCCCGGCCCATCGGGGACGGTTTTCCGTTTGGTCAGATGTACTTCCCCCTGATCCGGTTCAACCCGCGACAGATAATACCAGAAGAAAATTGCAAATCCGGCTGAGGTCACCCCGTTCAGTACAAAGCTGAGGTGATAGGAAAAGTCAGCCAGAAAACCGCTCAACGCCGTACCAATCGCCACCCCGATATTGTTCGCCACATAGATAATATTGAATAATTCACCGCGTCGCTCCGCAAACCGGAAGCCAATAAAGGCTTGAATCGCTGGTAGCGACAATGAACTGAACAGCCCAATCCAGCCCATGGCACATATAAATACGACCCAATACGCACTAATCCACGGCAACGCAAACAAACCTAACGCATTAAGCGCCAGTGAACCAATGATCAGCTTCTTCACGCCCACCCGATGGTACAACGAACCACCAAGCAATTGTCCAAAGATGCCACCCAGGGACTGAATGAGGATTACAAAACCCGCGTTGGCCATCGTCCGTCCAAGTTCATCAAATACATACATGGTGGTCAGCGGCCACATCAGTGCACTGCCGGTTGCGTTAACCAGACTTGCTAATAAAAATATTCTCACTTCTTTTGGATAGTTATCCAGCCATCTCATCATCTCTAGTTCATTCTCCTTAGTACCTCTGCACATACAAATGGCCATAAAAAATAGACCTTTGCCCTGACGGCATAACCATAACCAGCCAGAGCGAAGGTTTTATGAAGTGTTACATCAATTGCTCTTTAATCCTGCTCAAATTCTAGCCTTTGTTCATCTTACCTCAAAAAAATCACGCCGCAAGCACACTCATTGACGCTTCACTTCAACAGTGGCCGAGAAGAAGGTAGCCCCGTTCCCCATGTCCGACAACCGATTGGACGTCAGTGAATTCGCCCGCTGCTTCTTGCCGTCACCATCCCACCATAAGCCTTGGCTAATCACTGTTCCCGGCAGCATGGCTTCACTCACCTTGGCGGTAAGTTCAATGCGCCCACGATCATTCCATACGACCACTGCATCTCCATCCTCTAGGTTTCTACGGATGGCGTCCTCGGGGTGTATCTGCAATAGAGGCATCTTTTCCAAACGCTGATGTTTGGCTGAATTACCAAAGGTGGAGTTCAGGAAATTATGGTTTGGCGGCGACAGGAACATCAATGGATACGTATCGGCAGGTCCAGCCGGATTCTCCCCATCGTATCCTTCAACCAGAGCACTATAGGTAGGGAGCGGCGGAAGCCCTCTCTGTTCCATCGTCTCGGAATACAATTCAATTTTGCCTGAAGGTGTGGGCAGCTGATCCAGATATGCAGCATATGGCGTCATATCCAGCTTCACGAATCGATGTTCCTTCAGTCCTTCCAACGTGACCCCATTCATGTAGGGGTTGCCTGTGCCCTGAAGTGCGTTCTCAATCATCTGTTCCGGTGTTTCTCCGAAGATTGCAGGATCGTACCCCATAGCCTGCCCAAGCAGTGAGAACAGTTCCACATTGCTCTTGCTCTCCCCAATCGGTGCAATCACCGGCTCTTGCAGATGAACGTACTGATGCCAATAAGAGGTGTACAGGTCCGTCGCTTCAAATGAAGATGTGGCTGGCAATACGATATCTGCATACTTCGCCGTATCCGTCATGAACAGATCATGCACAACCGTGAACAGATCCTCCCGTGCAAAACCTCGCTCCACCCGCTCGGTATCCGGTGCCACCACCAGTGGATTGCTGCAGTAAACCATCATCGCTCGGATTGGCTGCTCTGCTTCCAGCAACGCTTCACCAATCCGGTTCATGTTCACCACTCGCGGCTCGGGATTCTGCCGGAGCTCCGGACGTTCGAGCGCGTCGCTATTTGTGCTCGCGTAGCTGTTAGTGCGAACGGCACCGCCGCCTTGCTTCAGCCATTGCCCTGTAATAGCAGGCAGACATGCAACGCTACGCACGTTCATCCCCCCATTATCATGGTGCTGGAGGCCATTACCGATGTGAATATGGGCTGCCTGTGCGTTGCCGTATAGTTCGGCCAGCTCCACAATGGTTTCCTCCGGCACGCCCGTAATGCGTGCAACACGTTCAGGGGTGTAACTGCGGACATGATCACGTAGTGCCTCATGACCTATCGTATACTTTTGCATAAACGCTTCATCCGTTAGTCCCCGTTCGAACAACACATGCATTAATCCTAGCGCCAGTGCACTGTCCGTGCCCGGATACAGCGGAATAAACCAGTCGCCCCACTGGGCCGTGCGATTGCGATGAACGTCGATGACGACGATCTTGGCGCCTTTCTTGCGGGCTTTCTCCGCCAAAACGACCTGGTGCATATTGGTACTGACGATATTGCCACCCCACACCAGGATGAGATCCGCATGCTCCGTATCTTCCGGCACCGTTCCCCGATTGGCGCCCATCGTATATTTCCAGCCGGTATTTCCAGCGGAGTTACAGATCGTCTGCTCCAGTACACTCGCACCAAGCGCATTGAAGAAACGCCGATCCATACCGTCTACGCCGAGAATGCCCATGTTACCGTAAAAGCTGTAGGGCAGGATGCTCTCCGGGCCGTAGGTTTCGGACAATTCAGTGAATTTGGTCGTAATCTCACGAATCGCTTCATCCCAACTGATTCGTTCAAACTTGCCTTCGCCTTTGGCTCCTACACGTTTCATCGGATATTGTAGACGCTCGGGGTGATATACCCGCTCGGTCATATTTCTGACTTTATTACAGATGGCACCCTTAGTTATGGGATGATCCGGATTGCCTGCCACCTTCACAATTTTGCCGTTCTCTTTATGTAATAACAGACCACAAGTGTCCGGACAGTCGAGCGGGCACACCGCCGCAAATATACCATTCTCCTGATCGATCATCGTAAGGCTCCCCTCTTTAAAAGCTATCCCTATATCATATCTTCTTCGAGGTTATCGCGTAAAGAGAACAGTATGTTTTTGCTTCATATTCGCCGCTATAGCGGCTTTAAATTATTTTCAAAAAAATGTTTTTGAGTTTGATTCAACTTCAGAATTCAGGGGTAAATTAAAAATAAGGCATTAGGCTAGTGTTTCCCCACTTCCTCCTCATGCCATATCATGGACCACTCCCGAAATTCGCCATGAACAGGTTTCGTTCCCCCGAACCTTGTCATGGCGAATTTATTTTGCGTTAAAATCCAATAAGGACACCACAAAAAAACGATCCCGCCCTGCTCCATCACAGCATATTCGCCATTAATCGAACAAGACCCGAATCGTCTTCTCTTCTATAATACGTGCACACATGCTACGCTGTGCCCGCTATGCTTGTTTGCTCAACATTACTCTAGCCTCCGTCTCCATAGGTTCGATCGACGTCGCCATCTCTGGTTTCACTTTTGGCTCGGCTTGGCGCAGGTACACCACCCAATAGGCTGCAGCTACAAACAGAGCACCACCAGTCAGATTCCCGAGCCATACCGGAATGAAATTCATCACATATTGACCCCACGAATAATGTCCTTCAAAGATTGCCGCCGGGATGAGGAACATATTGGCCACAACGTGCTGGAATCCAATCGCCACAAATGCCATCGTTGGAAACCAAATGCCCAGTACCTTGCCACTCATCGTATCCGAAGCATAAGATAACCACACGGCCAGCGCGACCAGCCAGTTACAGCCGATGCCAGAGATGAAAGCTTGCAGGAAGCCGTCATGCAGCTTATGCCCAGCCATATCCACCACTTTTGCCAGATATACACCCTCTCCGGTCAGACCCAGCACATGTCCAAACGCGTACGCGACAAACAAAGCTCCAACAAAATTACCAATCGTCACTAAGGTTAGATTTTTCAACATACTACCCACAGATAATTTTCGTGCAATCGTTGCAAGTGGAACTGCCATCATGTTACCCGTCAGCAGCTCGCCACCACCTATGAGTACCAAGATTAATCCAACCGGGAACACTGCTGCTCCAATCAGATTGACCAGACTCCCCCACTCTGCTGGCGCAGAAGCAATTACCCGAATATCCAATAGAAAACCCAGCGCAATAAAAGCCCCTGCCAGAAAACTAAGCACCAGTACAGAAGACACCGGATATTGAGCCTTCTTCTTGCCTGTTTGCGCCGTATATTGTGCAACCTCAAGAGGTGTTTTTGCTGCCATATCATTCATCCTCTCCTTCATTGTTCATCATTGGATAAAACCATCTGAAATTCATTAGTTATGCGTTGAATACCACATCCTAATTGTATCTCGGTCCTAAACATAACTTTGTGCAAATTATCACAATGTTACTTAAAAAGATACTTTAAGAGTGTCTTGGAATAGTTATGACAGCAAGAGTGTAGTAAGGCCTTTTGTAGCTAAAACAACAAAAAAGAAGACTGACGATATACTCGCCAGTCTTCTCTTTCCTTTATAATCGTCCGCCTTGTTTCGTAATCTTGGCAGTTATCGCACAGCTCTTATTTACGGACAAGCATGACTTATCTTTGTATGGCGTTTATCAAGATCGCTGTTCAACCATCTATTCTGCTTCCTTACACCATTGCTGGTGCTTTTACTTCTATTGGAGGCAGTGCTTGCAGACCAGCCGTGTTCAGGAAGTTCCATGGTTTGTTGTAATGTGGCTGGAAGAAGAAGTCGATGAAGGCCAGCTCATCTACGGTCATATTGTTTTGGATGCAGACCGAGATCGTATTAATCGATTGGGTCAGATCAACCTGAGACATCACCTGTGCTCCAACGATCCGACGAGTAGCCTGCTCATATACTACTTTGAGCAACAGTTTCTCAGCCGTTGGCATGAACTCCGGACGGTAGCTGTCTTCCAGTACCACGGATTCAACAATCAGGCCTTCGTCAGCAGCAGACGTTTCCGTCATCCCGGTACCCGCGATATTTTGCTCATAAATTTTGATACCCGATGTTCCTTGTGTACCCATATACGGTGTCGTAGGACGAACCAGGTTACGGGCTACGAGTGTACCCATCCGCACCGCGTTTGTTGCCAGTGGAATGTAAGATGCTTTGCCCGTTGGGTTGTAATGAATAGCACAGCTGTCACCCGCAGCAAAGACGTCTTTTTGACTCGTTTGCATGTATTTATCCACGATGATTGCGCCGTTTGGCAGCATATCCACTTGGCCTTTGAGCAGTTCGGTATTTGGACGGAAACCAATGCACAGAATAACCAGATCGGTTTCGAACTCTCCTTTGGACGTGATCACCTTAGTTACTTTGCCATCTTCACCAGTAAACTTCTGTACCGTTTGACCAAGAGCCAGCTTGATGCCGCGTCCAGTCAACGTATCTTCAATCGCATCCGTGAATTCAGGGTCCAAGTATTTGTTCAAAATACGGTCCACACTGTCGATCAGGGTAACTTCCTTGCCGTTCATCTGGAAAGCCTCAACCAGTTCTACGCCAATATATCCTGCACCTACAACGGTAACACGTTTGGCATCTTTGGCTTTTTCAATAATCGTGTTGGAATGATTGTAGTTTTTGCAAAGTAAGATGTTGTCCATCTCGATGCCTTCAAGCTTCGGAACGACAGGCCATGACCCCGTTGTCACGATCAGTTTGTCAAACGTATCTTCAAATTCTTCCCCGGTTTGCAGGTTTTTAGCCTGAAGGGTATGGCCCTTGGCATCTACTGCTGTTACTTCATGAAGCATCTTGGTTTCAACACCAAGCTCTGCCAGTTGATTAGGCGAAGAATAGAACAAACCGTCAGGGTCTTTCACAACCCCACCTACGTAGAGCGCAATGCCACAAGATAGGAAGGAGATATTGTCATTGCGCTCATACACCGTGATGGTAGCATCCGGGTACAATTTGGCGGTATTTACGATGGCTGCGGTTCCTGCGTGTGTACATCCGATAACTGCGATTTTCATTAAAAGTTCCTCCTCGAAATATATAAATGAGTTTGAATATAAGGTTGTTATGGTTGTGAAACATTTCACTTCTTGTTCGAAACTGTGTATGTGATTTATTTCACTTTATACACTCATTATAATGTGATATTTTTCACATTGCAATAGGTTGAGCAAAAAAAGTTTGTCGAAGGAGGTCATTTCCCTGTATTTAAGCCTTTCTTCCCTTCATTGTATTGATTTCATTGTCCCCGGATTTGGGCGGGTTTATGCTATGTAATGGCTTCCGTGATCCCTGTATGAACACAGTGTGGACGTATAAAGTTAGAGGCGTCTCCTGCCTTCATGTTTGACTTATACAAAGAATAAATGGCTTCAATTTTCATTACAGGGTTGATTTCATGGATCCAACTCCTACCTGTGAAGAGAATAAATCCACGTATATAAAATAATCTAAGAAGCCTGTCCTTGCTTATGCAAGGACAGGCTTCTCAAACGTTCTTGTATTAACCGAGCAATTTCTCGATATCTGCAATCATTGTCTCCGGAGATTCTTTCGGTTCAACACGACCTACCACTTCACCTTCACGGTTAACAAGGAACTTGGTGAAGTTCCATTGGATGTCGCTTGTTTCACCTACGCCAGGTTGTTGCTCCTTCAGGTATTGGAACAGGGGATGAGTGTCCTCACCATTCACATCTACCTTGGCAAACACCGGGAAATTCACACCATAGTTAATCTGGCAAAATGATTCCGCTTCCTCACTTGTACCTGGCTCCTGCCCTCCAAACTGGTTACAAGGGAAACCCAGTACAACCAAGCCTTGATCGCGATAACGATCATAGAGCTTTTGCAATTCACCGTATTGCGGGGTCAGCCCACACTTGCTGGCTGTATTGGCAATGACCAATACTTTACCTTGATACAGATCCAGTGAGACTTCTTGGTTCGCGGTGGTTACCGCCTGATATGAATATACGGACATGACTGATTCCTCCCATGACATATGTTGGTTTGGGCTGTTGCGAGCATGTTGGCATAACCAACGGACTCACAGCCTGTCCTATTATTATAGACCTGATCCAATGCGATTACCAAATCCCGGGTCTACCCCTTCCCTTTGCTACCATGCGTTGCAAATTCCCCATGAATGCAAAAGAGCCGCGTGCAATAGCGCACAGCGGCTTCATTCTATAATGTAAGGACCACATATGGCCCATTTCGTTAACTTCCTGTCGCTTGGACACGTGGTTCTGCCCGTCCTCCAGCATGAACCATCGCACTGTTCATGACCAGCTGCTCTGGCGTCTTCGATTGCTGGCGTTCGCCTGCAAGAGCGTAAGGCAAGCAGAGCGGTACACCGGAACGCGGATCAATCACGATATCTGCTTCAATGTTGAATACTTCACGAAGTACATCTGAGTTCATAACTTCCACAGGTGAACCATGAGCGATGGCTTTACCTTTTTTGATACCAATCATGTGATGTGCGTAGCGGGAAGCATGATTCAAGTCATGCACAACCATAACAATGGTACGGTTGGCTGTGGCATTCAGTTGCTCCAGTAATTGCAATACTTCGAGCTGGTGAGCCATATCCAGGAATGTAGTCGGCTCGTCCAGGAAAAGGATATCTGTTTCTTGGGCAAGTGCCATGGCAATCCAGGCACGTTGACGCTGTCCACCGGACAGTTGATCAATCGGACGATCATGGAATTCAGTCATGGCTGTCACTTCGATAGCCCATTCAATCATACGTTTGTCTTCCGCACGCATGGAGCCAAATCCTTTTTGATAAGGAAAGCGACCATACGATACCAATTCAGTAACGGTAAGACCTTCAGGGGCTGTTGGATTCTGTGGCAAAATCGCAAGTTGCTTGGCAACTTCACGCGTGGACTGTTTATGGATGGACTTCCCGTCGAGCAATACATTACCTGCTTTTGGAGCCATAATACGTGCCATCGTTTTCAGGATGGTTGACTTCCCTGAACCATTGGCTCCAACAAGTGCTGTAATTTTTCCTTGGGGGATCTGAATATTCAGATCCTCTACAATTAGTCTTTCCTCATAAGCGATATCCAGCTTGGTCGTCTCCAGACGAAACATGCGATCATCCCTCTCTCATTTATCCCGGTTATGTAATCCGGCTATGACAACAAAAACGAAATTGTAATTCTGTGATTTCCGACGCAAATATCTTCTACACTAAAGATACTGATAATCATTATCATTTGTCAACATAAAAAACCAAATTTTCTTCTCTTTTCGTGCTTTATTTGGTCTTTCTGTAGCAGAAATCCCGCTCTTTCCCCAAGTACACATGAGATCTTTTCTCATTCATTCCGCGCACTTTATCACTTCTGACTGTCTTTCAAACTCTTGAATCGCAAATTTTGTGTCTGAATTGTGAATGTGCGAGTTTTTTTAATGTGTTTGCTATATCCGCCATATCAAATAAAAAAAGATGACCTTGAAATCTAAAGTTCAAGGTCATCTCACATACGCTCGTTTAATAAGGTATGAAGTCAGCATTTTTCATTATTGGATCAAAAGACACTTAATGAATCTATGCAACATGCTCATATAAAATAACTTACAGCTTCGGCTGAGGCATCAATTGGATTACAGTCATATTGCCCTGCGTACTCTTCACACTGGCAATACTCTCGGCATCCATATTCGCTGGAAGATCGATCTGCAATCCATACGGATAGAGACGATCTACCTCTCCAATAGACATCTGTGCAGGAGTGTTCGCATCCTGTTCATTGGATACAGATGTGTCAGGCGATGTGGAACCAGTAGCTTGATCGGCATCCGTACCTTGATCCGTGTCTCCACTCGCAGCATTAGACGATGCATTCGTCCCTGTATCCGTTGTTGTATCAGTAGCAGGATCTGAAGTGGAATCACCCGATGTTGAAGGATCGGCCTGCTGATCGCCATCCTCCGTCTGCTCTATGTTTCCCGCTGAAGAACCATCCGTGCTTCCTTCGGAAGTACTTCCTGAGCCACCATCGGAAGGAACTTGGTTATCTGGCTCCTCATTCCGATTAAAGCTCTCCCACTTACCTGTAGCATCCAACTCCTGCGTGTTGCCATCTTTCATCGTCAATTGCAGCGGGCCTTGCTCAAACTCAGTGCTTCCCGTATCATTCCTGAAACGGATCACCAGTTGGGCAGGTGATTGCGTACCCTCCTGTTCACTCGCAGGAATCATATAAGCAATCTGCTCCGCGAGCTGCACCTCCGGTTCAGCCGGTATGACAGGCTCCTGGGTAGAAGGAGGGGATGCCGCTGGCGGCTCTACAGAATCTTTCATCCATGCATATGTACCGCCAGCAATACCCAGAACCAGGATCAAGAGGATTAATCCAAACAGATTTTTCCTTTTACCCGTTAGCATCCGCACCAGTGGAGAGGACAATTCCGTCTTCGCACGGTCATAGACCGGCTTCATTGTCTTGCTGGCTCTCACATAATACGGTTTGAAAGCTGACTTCGACTTGAAAGCTTCACGGTCATGGGCTTTGAAATACGCCACGATGGCATCCGCATATCCTTTATGCGCATTGGAACCCCGGACAAACATCCGATGATCTCCTGACCATTCGAAGAATGGATACAGCCCTTCAGCACGACTTGCATTGGTGCGGATGAATTCAATCAGGCCAGGATAATCCAACCGATTGCTGCCGCTTCCTCCCCGATAAAAAGCCATCGGCAAAGCTTCATATGCCGCAATCCCCGGATGAGCCTGCAGCTCTCCGGCAAGCCAGCGACGCGTCCAGCGTTGAAGTTCATTGCGTTCTGCCAGGGAAAGTGCCTCCAATGCCTCTTCTTCATTCCCCTCGCCACTAAGCCACACTCTCGCAGCCAGCATCATGTTCGTTCGAGCAGATACATCAGAACCCTGACTTGCCGCCCAATCCCGAACCTCATTGCCATGCTGCAAAATATCAATGCTTAATAGCTGTTCACGGTTAACCCGTTCCAGATCCAGATCCTGAATCATAAACAGGTTAATGACATAAGCAAGCTTGTCTGCAAGGCGGGTTAACTCCTCCTGATACGCCGGATCTTGACTGGCAGACGGAGATCCCTCTTTGCGATTAGGGCGGGCTGTAGCTTCAGATTGACCAATTCGTGCCGTAATGCCTGTATCATAGGTGAAATCAGCGGATACTCGATCCAGTATGCTAACACGCTGAAGCGCTTCATTCGCAGACTGTACCGGATTAGGCGCAGAACATAACCGTTCACGCAGCTCATTGGCTGTCCGCTCCTGCAAGAAGCTGTAGTGGATCGCAGATGGATGGGACGTTACCCATCTTCGGATCACTTCCACAACGTTCGCTGCCGATTCCGTGCGTTTCAGCTGATTGTCCAGATAAGGCTCGAACAACAGCTTAGTGAGCGATTCATTGGCCAGCACTTTATCAAAGAAAGCCCGATTCAGCTGCGGATCCCGATCCAGCACAGCATACAATTCCTGCACAGCACGCATACGCTTCTGGGCGCGGGCATTATTCACACCGTAGATAAAATAGTCCACTATCCGGGATTGCACCACGGGCGCGGCAACACTGAAATATTCGCCAATGCGAGCTGCGACGTCTTCTTCGGGTACGTTCTCACGCTTCACGCTGTCCAGTTCCCTGCTGAGCAAGGTCAGGAACAGCTCGTTCAGACGGGAACGTTGCTGTAATCCACCATCCGGCTTCAAATAGGTCAGCAAGCCACTCAGGACATGACTTTTGTTATCCAGATACAGGTCTTCCATGCCTTGTTCAAGACCATAGAACACCGCAAGTTCGCCATAGGCTTCAATGGAAAGTTCCCGCCCAGGTTCCATGCCGGACAACATTTCATCCGCAAACGTATAGAACGCATCCGCCGCCGCAGGTTCCTGCAATAAGGCCCAAGCGAATTCTGCATAAGGTAACTTCGCCACAGATGCATCCGCATGTGTCACTCTGCCGGATACCAGATCAAAGGTGAAATCCTTCTCCGTATTCCGGTCTTTCGGACGTAACGTCCCTCGCTCAACAAACTGGACGTGGATGCCCTTCTTGGCCTGTGGCTCCTTGGCAAACGTCATGAATCCCAGCTGCCGCCGGAATGCGTATGGTAAAGCCGTGTACAGCAAACGTAACAATCCTTTGGCCCCTGCGGTCAATTCCTCTGCGGGAAGGTCCAGAGCAATGTATACTTTTCTGCGTGTCGCTACAGACTGCATTACCGCATAGAGCAGGCGCTTGAACAGCACTTCGTTCATCTTCAAGGTGCTCAGCACTTGGGTGGGTGATCCTACGCCAGCATCGGTCGCCCCACCCTGTCCGCTCCTAGGTGATATAGGCAATTCAGCAAGTGCTGGCAGAACTGTACCTTGTTCGATGTCATAGGACGTGGCGAACACGGCATCCAGCCAGCCGCCTTGTTTCATCTGCTCTTCCGAGCGTTCGGGAGACAAGACGTAATTATGTGCAAAAAAGGCACTGCGCAGCCCGGTGAAATCCGCAGACTGGTACACATTTTGCCCAAGGATTGTCTCCCCACTCTCCAGATGAAGCAGGTGAATGGCAGCCGGAAACTTCGTCTCGTCCTTCTCGCTACGGCCTGTTAGCTCCGCTGGAGCATCATAGACACAGTAGGGGTGAAGCACTTTTTTGATAAAAGAAGGGTCCAGTCCCGGCGATGCCGCAACCGTATCAAACCCCTCTGTTGTGCGAAACACCCCGCGCCGCTCTCGGGTATACAACTGTTGTTCAATGGGCGGGGTTACGGAAGAACGCATCATCCCACTCTCCCCTCAATGTACTTCAGCTTGTACAATAGCCATAAGAAGGGTTCATCCACGCGAATCGGACTAACCACACCCTGCAATTTCATATCCACCGGATTGCTACCCAGCGCAGAGACTGCGAAATAGGCTGTATCCTTGAAGTACACATCCATCGTGCCCTTGAATGGGCGATCCACCTTCTCGATAAAACGCCGGATCTCCCCGTCGATATTCTCGAACTCGGTTAAGTCGAACCAATCGCGGTGCACCATGTTGCGGAAGACATTACTGTTGGATTTGATATAATCCCCCTCTTCATCCTTGAGGGAATGCAGCATGTCGCTTTTGGTGAGCACAACCGCTGTTGGAATATTGGTCTTGGCTTTGTCCTGGTACGCGATAAAATCTCCAAACATCGTCAGCACCACATCACGCGGCTCATCGTATCGTGGTGTCCACTCTCCCGGCTCGTTGCCAAGGTTAATGCGGATTTTGTCCCGAATCGAACGAATCTGAAGCGGGTCCACCATAAACAGAATGCCTGCCGAGTTCTTGATGTGCTGCCCGTGAAGTCCGAGATAATCCTGCTCCACCATACCTTCACCCGCAACGTCGAAGAAAACCAGTGTCAGCGGCGCTTTATCTTCGTCCTTGAACACAAATTGGAAGATAAACGGCTCCTGCAGTTTCTCCTTCTGTGTGGAATCCAGCAGATCCCCCCGTTCAAACAACGGTTCTTCATAATCCGCACGGAACCGGCGGCTGATCTCCGCATTCAATGGCATGCAAGCCGCGTCAAAATGATCGGCCGTATAATGCTGCAATGTATGAATTAATGAAGTCATGTAGACGGATTTACCTACCTGGGATGCACCAATGATGGATATGATATTGCTCGGTGCTTTACCCGCCGTAACAGGCAGCTCGTTATGACATTGCGGACACAAGCGGCGACGCGTAACGACACCATACCGATCGTTCAGCCCCATCACGATGTTATCGGAATAAATACGGTGTTCCTCCGGTACATCATGGGGTGCCAATACCGCCTCCATATCAAATACCGTGTCGAGTCCGAACCTTTCGCGATACCGATTCAACTTCGCATCTTCCCCGAGTGCGTAGTCCTCATCATCATCACGGTGATGGGCAGCGCGGAACACCACCTCTTCCGGTGAAAACTTGCTGAAACAATAAGGGCATACAATATCATAAAACAGCGGACGTTCCTCCGGCTGTTGTCTCTTCAAAAACCGACTAAAAAAGCTCATAGCCACTCCCCTCCCCTGATCAGTCAGACTAAGGTGATATACACTTGCACTACGATGACAGAGTAACCTCCCAATCGCTAGTCCAACTATCTAGTCTGATATAAGCCGATAGGCGGCTCCATATTTCGGTCCATCCGTGAAGAATAATCGCACATAATCATCCTTGGCAACTTCAACGGGCGGCATCTCATTTCTTCCGGGAGCAAAATCACTCACAAAAGGGTACACCGTACCATCTTCCTTATTCAGCGGAACCCCGCCCTGTTTGCGAACATAACAGAGGGCTTCCTTTGGAACAGGTACTTCCGCTGTGACGGTGATCAATACACTTTTTCGTTTCTGAAAAAAACCGCTCT
Source organism: Paenibacillus sp. FSL K6-1122 (assembly GCF_037977015.1). NCBI lineage: Bacteria > Bacillati > Bacillota > Bacilli > Caryophanales > Paenibacillaceae > Paenibacillus > Paenibacillus sp. FSL K6-1122. Next base: position 6,605,542 of record NZ_CP150272.1, read on the forward strand.
TGTAGCGAATGGAAAAGCGGATATCCGCCTTCCCTGCGCTTGCAATCACCATGTTGTCCTCATCTCGTTGACGGATCAGCACAGGCCCATCTTCCTGCATCTGACACACATAAACCGTGTACTTGATGGCACCAAAACCTGTAATCCGATCCGTGTAACCATTGCTCGCCTTATATTCCTCTCTCGTGTACAGCTTCAGCTTGCCCTGTGCAGGCTCTTCCCCGGTACGATCATCGCTCATCATATCCAGCTCCAGCCGTTCCACATACACAGCTTCTACCCGTTCCGGCCAGAGCCAGCGAAGTGTACAACGCCCTTCGTCCACCGCAAGTGTCAGTTTTCGAATCAAGGGTGTCGAAGGGTCTGCATCCGTAAACCGCATTTCCATTGACCTCCCGACGTTAGAATCCTTTGCTGCGTGTATCTCTTTGTCTCTGACCAAACCCTTCGGCAGAAGAAGTTCCGCCGCCAGCTTCACGACGACCCCTGCTCTTCCGCGGCGTGTTCTCCTTAATCGGAACAATCCAGGAGAAGAGGGTCAATACGCCAGACAAAATGAGCATCGCACCAAGACGTACGAATGTATCCCCCACGTTCGAACCGTCGAGTCCCCACTCCAGCAGAAGCCCTGCCAGTAGACCCGACACCGCACCGCCTATACCAAAGCTGAGCGCGAGATGACGGTTATCAAACACGAGTCCGAGTGACACACCCAGCGCCACGCCAATCAGTAACACTGCTGCTACACGGAAAATCGCCAGATAAACGCTGTGCTCCATCATGCCTGTACGCTCCGTTACCAGCGTCCGTTCATCAATCGTATCGTAGATCTGCTGGAATGCCAGATTCAGACCTCCGGAATCTGGTACATCATAGTACATGCCGCCCGTTTGCTGAGCAATATTACGCAACAGATCCGTACCTGATGGGTCCACCAGGCTTAGGCCGACTGTATTAATAGAGATCTGTTCGTTGTTATATTGGGACAAAATATCGGTCGTGTCCGCTTCACTGAAGCCATCGGATAACAAGATGACGACGGTACCGCGTTTCGGGTCCTGTTTGCCCTGAATCTGCTCCATGCCTTCCCGCAGCACGGCATCAAAATTGGTGCCGCCCGAAGTCGTGACAATGCCATCGATTTTGCTATAAACCTCATTCTTGGCCGCTTCACTATCCAGCGCAATAAACGGCTGTAACAACTGCGGTTGGTCATCAAACGTAATGACAGCTACCTGTTTGTCACTCTCCATTTGGCTGATCAGTGTCTTGGCTGCTTCAAAGCGTCCGTTATCCGGATCTGTCTCGCTCATGCTGCCCGAGTTATCGATCATCAGTACGATGTCCTTCACTTGCTTCACACCGCCCGGATTGATCTGATACAACAATTGCAGGGCGAGTCCAACAACAAATAACAGAGCCAGTGTTGCCGGAACAAGCAATTTCCACGACAGTCCCAGATACCGGAGCTTCCATGAAGCGCCATTCAGCTTGGGTGAGATCATCTCTGCGATCAAACAGAACAATCCAACGCTCAGTGCCAGTACGCCAAAGTATAATCCCATCAGCAACAGACGTGGCATCTCCCCAAGCCATTGACGCAGCATGATTTCTCCTGCCGCAAAGCCCACTGCCCCGCCAATCAGGCTGAACAGGACCAGGAGAAGATTGATTTTTCGCTGCATGTCTACATGCATCCTTTCCATACCAGCCGTAAACAGGCTGAGTTAATACAAGATTGGTGCTGGGTGTCAGGACACCGCCGGCGTCTTAACGAATGGGTGACAACTTTTCCACCAGACCAGCGGGGTGAAGTTCATAGCCATTCTCCGTGTACGAGTCATAATATACCTTGCCGTTCCGATACACCATGAGATCCTCCAGATGGAAACCGCCCATCAGATTCAGCTTCTCCACGCCACTACTGCGTTCTTCGTACACCACACCCAACTTGTAGATACGTGACGTCTCTTCGGCATGTGCCGCGTAGTCCATGAAAGCACTATGATGGTCACCAAAGAAATACTTCTCTTCATATCGATGTTCCTGCGTATAATCGAATACCCGGACCCGAACAACCGCCTGATCCTCCAGCGTGTGGTACAACCTGCGGAACAGATCATCGCGGGTTAATACATCTTTATCTCCGTAGGCAATCGTGACATTCGCCCGCTGCAACAGTTCTTCTTCAAATGGCAATCGCAATGGCTCGGCCGTAAGCAGCAACGAGTGACATACCTCCATCAGTCGTTTCAACAGACGGTCATCGCCTTCTGTGGCAAGCCGGTTCATGTCTCCCATGTAACGGTCCTCAAACCATACATCCCGTCCGCGTTTGGCTTCCAGGTCGATGATTAGCTCTTCCGTCACTTTGCCGTAGTACTCCATCACGTTCTGGCCGATGTATTCATCGGCAGCAGCGATACTTTGGGCAGCTGTCTCTCGCAGTGTGCGTTCCAGCACTTCAAGTGCTGCTGTGACGTGACGACTAAAACGATGAAGTTCTTCCATCTCCGTATCGTAGATACGCAGCAGATGTAATTCATTTTCCAGTCGCAGTAATTCTACCTTTGGTACATACACTCGCTCCAGCATGCAGTCAATCAGATTGCGCACATTCTGTTTATCACGGAACAACGCTCGTTTGAACGACTGATCTTCCACTCGCTCTTGCTGACGTTGCTCCAGCAGAGCACGTGCCGATTCAAGCTGCATCGATTTATCCCGAATCAATCCGAGCAGCGCTTCACGCACACTGCCAGGCTCACTGTCACTCCAGGCCGCCCACTGGAAGTAACCAACCTCTGGATGCTCCGCGCGGGAATGTTCAGCATGACGGCGCAGGGAACCGCTAGAGCTGCGCTCGCGCACACGCTCTTCGACAAGACGGACAACGTTATCGCGGAAGTACGCTTCGGCTCCTTGTCCAAACAACGCTCTCTCCGCTTCACGAAGTGAGAGCAGCTTCAGATCAGAGAAACTGACGTTATGCGTCATGATGCCACTCATGCCACTAACCAGATCTTCATAGGGTAGCAGGCCTTCGACTTTGCGTTCCACCGAGGCCGCGTCCAGTCCAAAGAAAGATAGCTTGTCCTTAATGCTCCAGTCCGGCTCCTGCCGCATGCGTGCGAGCAGATACCGATACATGTGATATAACACCGCCAGTGCAATCGGCTTGTTTGGCCGCCTGATCTCGGCAAAACCCGCGCTGGCATAACCATGCTGATCAGAGGTGGTACGAATATTGTTTTTAAAAGATGTATTGTTGTACGTGTTCGCTCCCGTGCTTGAAACGCTACCCGAGTGATCCACATCCTGCTTCCTGTTCTTCAGCAGGCAGATGCGGCAGATGATCTCGGCATTTTCGATCCAGCCACCGGGAACGCCGGTTCCACGCTCATTTTTGTCGGACAACAGATATACCAGATCAAACAACGGTGACGCGGGATGTGTAACCGGAATGGAGATCCCATCCTCCGTCACCAGCAGCTTACCGCTGAACGTGTAGTCCAGCGACTGCATATAATCCAGTTCCCGCAGAAAAGCGAGGCCTGCTGCGCTGGCATACCCGAAGGAATCCACCTGTTCCATCTCGCTGACCAATACATGCAGATCCGTCTGCACCGACTTGAAGGCTTGGGACAAAATGGTCTCCGTCAGCTTAGTGAGCTCTGGCAACAATACATTCAACGGATCATCCGCTCTGGTTACCACCGTAACGTAAATCCGATCAAATGACGAGTATAACCGTCCATATTCGGCAATTCGGTTACTGACCCGACGAAGCGTACGATTCAGATCGTAGAGCGCCTGATCCGATTCGTGGAAACTGCGGTGTACATCCTTGCGCCGTGTTTTGGACGGTCGCTCCGTCTGCCCAGCGGACAGAGGTAAGCGGTGACAAGTCACCTGCCCATCATCGGACGAGCCAATATTCCTCTTTTCACCCGGATGCTCTTTCTGATCTTCTGTACCAATCTGAACGTAGACCACACCGTCTCCGTTATCCCATTTCAGCCGATTGATCTCCTGCACAGCAGACACTGCAGGTGCAACCAGATCACCCACAAACAGGAACAGCGCCGGGTAATGGATACTGCTGCGTCCATCACCCAGGCTGCCTTGACGCTCCTGCTCTATTGCATACTGCGCTGCATACTTCTCCAGATCACGCTTCAGGGTATTGTTCGAATTGAACTCCATCCCGGCCGCCATCTTACTTCAGCCTTCTGCGAATGTCGTTCAGCTTGGACGACATCGTTCTGTAGAACTGATAGATGTCTTCTCCGTTAGCCAGTTCTACCCGCTCGTATTCGAGACGATCGCGCGATTCCATGAACAGCGCAGCCAGATCATCCAGCTTTGTCAGCAGTGGGGTGATATCCTCAGAAGCTGTAAGATCGTTATCGCGGCGGGAGGCTTTGCGCAGCAATGTACTGCGATCCTTCTCTGCCAGACCGCGGAAGTTGCCAAACACTTCATACTCGGCAAAGTTACGGCTCTTCATCAAGTTTGCGAACGGCTCCCATGCGTCTTCTTCCGGGTCACGGTCATAGACGTAGAGGGCACCTTTTTTGACGATGGTGTCAGTATATAACGCTTCGATGAAGCGGTCATACCACTGCTCTTCGTCCTGGTACTGGGCAAGAATGCCTTCGAGTTCGGCGACTTTTGCCGAGATGGCATTCATCTTCGCCAGTTCCTCACGTACGCGCGCGATCAGCTGCGGAGAGCGTACCAGGTTTTCTTTGGCCATATCTTCATTAATACTGCCGAAAATATCCTTAACTCCCACACGTGGCAACCCTTCGGATTGCAGACGTTTCAGCTCGATCACCGCCCGCTTCACTTCGCCGAGGTTCGGCGTGGTGGACGTGAGACGCATGTCGTAGGCTCCCAGTTTGGCAGACAAATCAAACGCTTCTGTTGTCACAATCGCATACCGGTTGCTTGTATTCTCATCAATGGATTTGGCTGTCACAATGTTGTATCCAAGCGCCTGCTCGAATTCGTTACGCACACGGGCATTATACTGCTTCACGCGGGCGTTCTCATACACATCTCCCCATGATTTCTCTGGAATCGGAGACGGCAGATAGGTCCAGTTGTTTTTCTCCGTTTGCACCAAGTGACGACCAATGCCTTCTTTGTCCAAAATGGTACGTTCATAACTTTCCTCATATACTTTGAGCGGTGTATAGACAAAGAGTGGTACCCCGTTGCGGGTGTTCAGCCAGAATATCCGGTTACGCACTTCACTTTCCTTGACGGTAAAATGAGATTTACCTACCGCATTGTTCTGATAATTGCGAATCCCTTTCAGAATGCCTGGCGCCTGTGCCGGTACCGATACAAATCCCCATGAAGGGAAATGCAGACTGCCTGTACTGTTGCTCAGATTGAACACCGGAACAGCCTCATCATCCAGTTTTCCAGCAATGAAACGTTCCACGAATTTCTCAACCGACTCATCCTGACCATATTTGATCACCAGGAAATCTTCCATGGAACGGGTAATCAGATCACCGAATTTCTCACTCAGGAAGTCGGAGATGGAGCTGACGATATCAATCTCGTTTTCTTTCACCCATTGGCTGGAGTTTTCTAGCAATTCACGAGAGAAGTCACGGATCAGATCATCTGTATCACGCTTATCCAACAGCCCGTCCACCACACTGACGATATCCGGTACACTTACAACGTTCCAGTAATATGTTTTGTTGCCTTTGTGATCGGCTTGTTCCTCGCCGCGTGTCAGCAGATCACCGTTCTTGGCAAATATCGAGCTAAGGGCATTCAGCGTTTCGGTAAATACGTTATAAATGCGGCTGTTTTCCTGGTTCAGCAACTCATACAGATCTTCATAGAACTCAATCATCTGATCGTTACGTTCCACGTCTGCGTGCAGCCAGTACTCATGAATTTTTGCTTCAATATAAGCATTCTTTTTCTTCTCTTTGGAGACAAAAGCACTCTTCGCATCGCCCAGTTTCTCTTCGGACTGCTCCTGAGCTGCTTCAATATCACGCGGAATGCGGAAGGCATTCTCACGCAGCGTTTCGATGTACGACTGAATCATCTTCAGTACACAGAAACCTTTTTCCGTATAAATCAGACGGGAGACATAGAACGGACCTTGTTCGGGATGCAAAAACATACGCCGGATCTGTTCAGTGAACTGACCCGCAATCTCGCCTGGCAGTTGTTTCTTCGCCTTGATATATTCTTCACGGGCACGCGCCAGGAAGTTCTGTTCCAGTTCGGTGTCCATATTCACAACCTGTGATTTCACCACGTTGCCATAGGATAAACGCTCACTGTTCTGATAACCAGGCAGCGGCTCTGGCACGCGCGCTTCAAAGGATTTGACCACACTTTCGAGATCAATGCCCAGCTTGCGGGCAAATTTCTCGGTATCCTCCTGATTCGGTGCTTTGGAGAACATGGTGTTCATTTTGTCGAACATGCGATACGCCAGATAGGTTGTCATCTCTTCGATTGGCAGTACAGCCGAAGATGCACCGATGATGTTGTAATCATAGTTAGCCGGGTACACCTTGTTCATCTGTGCAATGTTGGTCCGAATGTTGCTGATATAGTCATGGATCGCAAACTCCTCACCCGACTGCTTCTCCTCACTTGCCATGAAGTTGGTAATGTTCTCGGCCGTGACGTTCATGCAGTAATCGTAGGCGTTCTCCAGCAATTTGCCTTCGGTATTCGTAGCAGAGATTAGATGACACAGGTTAAATGGAGGCAGTGGTGAGTTGACGGTTAAAATATTGCCGTACTTCTGTGTAAACCGCTCACCGCGGCTATCCACGTTCATCCAGTAATCCAGCTCTTTGAGCGCAGCATATCCGTTTTTACGAATGTATTCACGAGTGTGTTCACTCAAGCTTTTGTTGGACAGGTTCACATCTGGCGTGAACAGATATCCCAGCGTATTCACGCGGTCAATCCCGGCAGAGCCGTGATCACGTTCGATAATGCCGCGCACAATATAGGAAATATCGAGGAAACAGCCGCTGCCTGTACCGCCGGACAGACCTGTCAGCAGGAACACCATCAGTTTTTTGTTGGTGCCTACGGATAGTGTTTTGATCTTTTTATCGATAGCCTGTACGACCTGATTAATCTTGGTGAACAGGAGCAGACGTCCAGCCTGACGCACCCCTGCAGCGCCGTTCATGCCGTCCGTAATGCTCAGTTCGGGAGACAGCCAGTCCGTAATATACGGTTCAAGCACGCTGCGGTTCTGTAGAAGTCCGCCAATCTCAGCATTGGACAGTAGCACGAATTCATTAATCGGATCAAGTCCGATCCCTTTATACTTTTTGGCACGATCCTGTTCGTTTGTCTCAAAAGCCAGAAACTCCACATTGTCCGGCTTGTCCATTTTTTTCTTGGATACCGGGTCCTGTGGCAACTTGAAACGACGGTTGATCTGATATTTGAGACGCAACAACGCATCAATTCCCGTTCCTCCCAAACCAATAATCAGAATGGGATTATCAATCGTATCAACTCTGATCTTCTCACTGACAATACCTCCGCCAAGTGATACATCCAGTTGCTGAATATGTTCTCTAACAATCGGTTTCATTCCATGTCCTCCCTTTAGTTAGACCAGTTGGCACAAACTCATTACACTTGCCACTCCGATGACAGAGTAACCTTCCGATCGCTGTTATCCTCAGATTTTTTTGGTTCCCTTTTCTAAAGGGAAAAATTTGAGGATAGCGTATGCTTCCGATGTAGCTTTCTTTCAGAAAGCTTTTAGGCGAACGCTTCGCTTCTTCAGGTTTTCTCTGTCCTCTGCGTTCTCGTGTAAATGGATTAGTTCAACTTATATAGCTTACATTCATTTAGCTATAATCCTTCACACCAAATACTCGATCAAAATCGTTTTGTCCGCCTGTTGCAGCGGGATGCTCAGTCGGTCACCGTTCTTCAGTTCAACGCCTGAGCTTGCATCGACTGCACGACCGGATTTCTCCAACGTACCGCCTGCGGTGTTACGGATTATAATTCGATCCCCATTGCTGGGCGTGAATACATATTTTTCGGTTTCCTTCAGCTCAGGGTCCAGTTGCAACAACTGATGCAGATGAAATCTACCGCGGAAGGATACCAGCTTTTTATATTGTGGATATGACTTGTCTCCTGTGTTCTCATCACGAATCTCCACAACCATCTGGCCTACAAATCCCCGGTTTTTGCGTTTCAGCCAGCCCATCAGGAACCATGCTCCAACACCTACGACAATCAGAGCTATAACACCCAGGATGACAGGTAACCAAGGAAACGGCTTATCCTGTTCACCGCCTGACGTTGTTGGTTGAGATCCACTTCCGGCTGCTCCGCTAGCGTTGATCGTGATTGGCTCACTTTCACGGTAGAAGCTGTCTTCTTCCGCACGGATGACTAATTCATAGTTATGATTGTCTGGTACTTCAAACGTTCCGGCAAAACCAGAACCTGTGTTTTCCAGCGGTTGTTCTTCACTTTTGCCTGTATCCACATCTTTCACAACCAGCGTGGCCTTCATATCCTTATACAGGTCATTATCCTGAAGCGGCTGACCGCCATTCTCCAGTTTGGCTGCAAGATCAACCTTGTCTCCTTTGGTATAGGACTTGGTCTTAATTGGGTCCACAACGAGCTGAAGATCATAGTTGAACAACAGGTTGATATCGATGCTGTCTTTCGGAGCCCCTTTTACCCGAAGTTTCCAGTCTCCTTCTTGGGGTTTCAACAGCTTCACGAGTGAATAACTCTTCGACGTCGAGAGCTTGGCTGCGTCCGATTTCAGGTCTACAGCTTGTCCAGAAGGGTCCGTCAATTGCACTTCCACCGGCTTCGAAGACATGATCGAAATGTTTGCTTCCAATACACTGTCATTCGGTACATTCACGGTAACTTCCTGATAACTGCCGTTTCCCGTTACAGAGGGCAGCTTCACCACATTCAGTTTGGCATGATCGGCGAAGATCTCACTCAGAATCTGTGGCAGATCATCCGGCGTATCGGTAATGAATGATTTACCTCCAGTCTGCTGAGCCAGGTCTGCGAGTGCATTCTTGTTCAGCTTGCCATCGGCGTTCAATCCAATCGTATACACCGGAATACCCTGATCCTGTGCTTCCTTCACGGCTTTTGCCAGGTCAGCATCAGATTGTGCCTGTGTACGGCCTTTGGTTTTGTTAAAGTCATTGTTACCATCCGCCAGCAGCACGATCATTGGCGAGTGGGATGGGTCTGCACCATGATTCAGTATGTTCACGGCTTCGGCGACACCAACTGAGACATCGGTATATGGCCCCCGGCCGAGCTGATCAATAAAATCTTTCAGGCTACTCTTGTCCGCATCGGACTGAATCTCCAGCATAGCCTTTTCCCGCTCCACCTGATCGGTATAAGCGACAATCCCTACCTTGTCCCCCTGGACGGGCAGCATATCAATAAACATTTTCATGGCTTCATTACTGATCTTGTCACGGTCACTTGTATTCATCGAATTACTTACATCGGCTACAAGTACCGCATCGATTCCGCTTGTCTGTGCCTGAGCCGCTGCAGCTTGTGGCAGCAACGCTTGAGGTAACAGTAGCGTTAGAATTGCCAGCAGAACCATCGTTCCACTAAGCCAGCGTATTTTGCGTGTCCGCAGCATTGGGTGTACTCCTTCACGTTTGAGATTAAAATGGGAATAGTTTATTATAGGCGTCAAGCCTTAAGGAAATCTTAACAGTCTACTAACAAATTCTGAAAAGCACCCCTATCTTGAGTTACAGTTTTGTAATGACTGACAAAAATCGACGATTTCATGCCTTGAACTGGCACAAAAGTACCAACTATGGAAATATGATATAGTTATTGCCAGCAAACTGCAATATAACAGCGCTTGTTCACCAAGCCATAGAAGGGAACGGATTATGGTTACATACGGATGCCTCGCCATATTGTTTCTTTTTGTCATTATAAAGGTAACTGCACTCCAGCTTCATCGGCGGAAACCAATCTCCCGCGAAGACACGGATCGTACCCTCTACACTATTCTGAATGGTGAGCGTGATTGAGCATGAGTACTAAACTAGTTGTATCCATAAGACCATTTCATCGAACGACCTATGCCTATGAAAAGTTGCAAGTCTGCTCACGTTGTGGACAGTACACCTGCCTGTGGGAAGAGGAGTGCACGGCCTGTGGCCGGGGTACCTTGAATTCCGTTCAAGCGAAGGCAACTTCCCGTGTGAAACGCCGGATTGCACGCGACTTGTTCATTACGATATTGTTCGGTGTAGCTGCTACCTATTTCGGTGAGACCATAGATCAGACCATGGCGGCAGCCAGCATTTCCCTGCTGCTTCTGGCCTTACTGATCTTCATGCAGAAACGTTCATTCGAGGTAGAGCAGCAGCGCGAGTTGAAGCGCACGTTACAACAGGATGAGGAACTCATCCGCCAGGGTATTAACCGCAACTGGGCTCTGGTCGCCGAAGCTCGAAAGCAGGATGAAGCACTTGCCTATGAGATGCTCCGCGAGATCGGCTCACTCGTCTACAATGACCGGATTCGACTGCAGCAGGTTGCGCTGTTACAATCCTTTGTCCTGCGTAGTGACATGGATTTGCAACTCAAGCCCTTGCTGCTACGCAGCTTCGAGCGGCTGCTCGCTGAATATATCGGTGAGATTGCTCGGCTCAAGCCGGATTTGATCCGGGAAGATGCGATTCGTTATATCGCAACCTATGAAGTGAACATTTTACAGCTCCACAATGGAATTCAGATACTTACAGCCGTAGCTGCTGCTGCCGTGCGCAAGAGCAAATATATTGAGTTATTCCCTAGTCTTATTACCCGCTACGCCCGCTTTATGCCCAAGGATCGCTTCATGAGACTTTATCACACGATTGAACGCTATCCGAGCAAGGCACGAGGGGGATTGGCCGAGTCGGTAGGTCGGGTGTATAACGAGAAATATCGGGATCAATATGCAGATGTTCAGCTGTAGGGATGATATATTGAGAAAGAAAAACGTAGTTTAGTGCAAACTCACTCCCTGTATATAGACGAATGCAATTTCATCCATCCCTGCATGCGCGTCAGCACCACAGATCGAAGGTTATGCTTCTAATGATATAAGAATTAATCCAAAAACACCCCATCCTTAGGTCTAGGATGAGGTGTTTTGAATTTTATGGCAGTCTGCCACGTGCTAAACGCAGTACACGAAAAAAAAGGAAAAACTACATGGGGAATACCTAAATGGCATCTTCCATGGACCAAGCAGGCGCGCAAACAGGCACTCGCAGATGACAAAAAGAATAAGCGGAAATGAGCATCTGTCCTGGTGAAAAAGGGCCGCGACGTGGTTCCGTCGCGACCCTTGATCTGAGGGTTGGGTACATCCGTACCCGAACCCTCTCATATGTGCCATGCCAAACCCTGTGGCATGGCATGTTGCCTGCGCAATTGCGGCTGCATCGCCGCTTGCGCCAAGGCTTTACCGTCCGCGACGAGAATCGCGACGGTCGCCCTTCGCCGGTCCGCGTCCTGCGGATTCCGGACGGCGAGAGCCTTCGCTGCTGCGCCCGGAGGTGCGCTTGTCGGCACTACGGCCAGCCCAGCCGCTGCTAGCTGCACCGCGTCCGCCTTGACCCGCTGCACCACGACTGCTGTCGCTGCTGCGCGCGGAACCACGACCTGCGCTGCGCTCGTCGCCACTGCGACCCGCACCGCGTCCACCTTGACCTGCTGCTCCGCGACTGCTGTCGCTGCTGCGGCCACCGCTACGACCACCACTGCGTCCGCCTTCACTGCGGCCACCTTCGCCACCGCGGGAACCACGCCCCCCACGTCCGCCATCTCTGCGATCGTTACGGCCTGCACCGCGACGGGCACTACCAGTTCCGGAAGAGCGTCCGCCTGAACGTTCGTCATCCCCCTGACTGTTGATGGAACGTCTAGCTGCTCCAGTCGAAGCAATTGGACCTTCGCTTGTCCACTGAATACGGGACAGCTTCTGGTCGATACCTTGCTCAATACGTGCAAGTTCCGGTCTGTCGTGCTCTGTTGCAAACGTTACAGCAAGACCTGTACCGCCTGCACGGCCCGTACGACCAATCCGGTGAATATAACTTTCCGCATCATGCGGCATATCGTAGTTAAATACATGCGTGACGCCTTCTACATCAAGTCCGCGTGCAGCTACATCTGTAGCAACCAGCACTTGCAGTTTGGCATCACGGAACGCTTTCATTACGTTCTCACGCTTGGATTGGGACAGATCTCCATGAAGTTCATCACTTGCATAACCTGCTTCACGCAGATCTTGGTTCAGCTTGGATGCACGACGCTTGGTCCGACAGAAAATAATCGCCAAGTATGGGCGATACGTATCAATCATGCCGCGAAGTGCTTCTAATTTACCACGATCCGTGCATTCCAGCACTTGCTGGCGAATTTGTTTGATCGGAATAACAGATTGAGAAGATACTTTTACATCTTCCGGATCTTTCATGTAGGTCTTCGCCAGGTTGCGAATGCCCTTAGGCATCGTTGCTGAGAACAGCATTGTCTGACGTTTATGTGGTAGCTCGCTAAGAATCGTCTCCACATCGTCCAGGAAGCCCATGTGCAACATTTGGTCAGCTTCATCCAGCACCAGTTTTTTCACATTATCCAGCTTCAACGTGCCACGGCGCAGGTGATCCAGCAGACGACCCGGTGTACCAATAACGATCTGGGTACCGTTCTGCAATTTACGCAGTTGCTTGTCCACATCCTGCCCGCCGTATACGGCAAGCACGTGCAGTTTATCGTCGTTTGCCGTGAGCTTCTTCGCTTCTTCCGTAATTTGCAGCGCAAGCTCACGCGTAGGCGCAATAATCAGCGCTTGCGGAGAACGGTCGGATACGTTAATTTTCTGAATAATCGGCAGCAAAAATGCCAGCGTTTTCCCTGTTCCTGTCTGTGCCTCAGCGATAATATCGCGTCCACCCAGCAGTACCGGAATCGAACGCTCCTGTACCGGAGTCGGCACGGCGATGCCCTGATGTTTCAGGATCTCGCACCATTCCGGGCGAATGCCCAGTTGTTCAAAGTTTGCCAATCGTTACACCTCTGTATATTCATTTAGATAAGTCCATTTCATAATGACTCAGTATCAGTATCTGCCATCAAGACTAGTTTTCCTTAGTTCAATCATGATTATGAAATGAATTTTTTAAAAAGCAATCCACTCGTTGCTCTTCTTCTCCATACCCTGTAGTTTACACGTTAGTCAAGCAAAACAAAAGGGGATACAGCGTTACACCCCCAACTTGTAGCACAAAATTTCCAAGATCCGCGTGACTTGTATCGACCAAGTGAGTTTGAGGATGGTTTTGACAGAGAGTGTGAGGTTGGTTTTGACAGAGAGTGTGAGGTTGGTTTTGAGAGTAACTATAGGAGCCCCTCTGAGAATGATGATGAGTGGAGTAAGCTAAAGCGCTAGCTCGAAGTATGACCCTGACTCTGTAGAATGGGGTTGAGGATTGAACTGCACATGGTCAGGCGGAGTTTATAGCGGGTTACACTGTCTAATGACACTCCTTGAGAAAGATGTATTGGTTCGTTATGTTCATAATCCTTGGATAGTTTAGAGATTTCGTTGAGATTGAGATAGCTGCTATGATTCTATAAATTGTTGTACAGGATATTCTGAAACAGATCAAAAGGAAGCTATTTTGCAAAAGTTTCAGGAATTGAAAGAGTACCTCACATAACTCCGTACATTGAGATCAAGATTCAAGATTTCTCGTGGTTCAAAAATAGCTCTAACGCTGAACCTCCCACGTACCACTGATTCTAACGAATCCAGGGCACCCTATTACGCCAATTAAAGCCGTTTGGATTTTCTAACGAACTCCAGTCACTTAATTACTCGGAAATACCCGCGAAACGGCATCAGTATAGGTGAAATCAGCAAAATAAGATGTCTGAGATTCGTTAGAATAATGAAAACATGAAATAACCCCATATAAGACGTGCCAGGTTCGTTAGATTCTACACACTCTGAAGGACACAAGCTTGAGCACAATAACATCAGCTACAGTAATAACAACATTTACTAGAACCAGAACACCAACTACAAAAACTAGAACTAGGAACAACAACAACAACCAGCACTACCTATACTTCTACTAGAACTATTACTACAACTTCTACTTCTATTTCTATTTCTATTTCTACTACAACTACCACTACCACCATTAGAACTACTACTACTTCTACTTCTTCGTTCTTTTTCTGTTCTCTTCTTCACTGTACACACCACACACTCTAATAAAAAAAAACAACGACGCCCTCTCCCCGACTTACATTGGGAAAAAGTGCGCCGCTGATAAAAAGTATATTTTTATGTTATCTACTACATAGGGCTGTCGCATGTCTGCTCAACACTACTTTAGGACAGTAGCCTTCATAACTTTATTACTTGTTTAGATCCTTAATTCCAGATTTACTAAACCGTTCATTTTTCACCTTGTCCGCGTAACTATAGTCAGACATTGCACCTTTGAACAACAACCTTCGTTGCAACCAAGTTACGAACCGTGCCCTCCAGCTGTAGCAAACCCACTCCGTTCAAGAATGCGAGTGCTCTCCTCGTTTAACCCGCGCAGGTGCACGGTTTTGCCAAGCTTCGCGTATTTGAACTTCACTTTGCCGATAGCCACAACCGCAGTGTTATCCCAGATATGTGACCCTCCGAAATCAATCGTGATCTCCTTCGGATCGGCCTCTGCATCGAACTCATCCACGAATCGGGACGAAGAACCAAAGAAGAATGGTCCGTGAACCCGATAAACTTTCTGCCCTTGCTCTTGGCTCGCCTGTACACGAATCTTGGTCTGTTTCCAGCCAAAATGCAGCACACTGAGCACAACGCCGACCATAACCCCGATCGACAGATCGTGGGTATAGACCACAATTGCCACCGTCACGATCATGACAAAGGCTTCCGCGCGCGGCACGCGAGTTATATTTTTGATAGAACTCCAGTCGAATGTCCCGATACACACCATAAACATCACACCGACGAGTGCCCCCATCGGTACCTGTTTCACCACACCGCTAAACAGCAGCAACAGGATCGCGAGAAACGCACCCGCAGTAAACGTAGATAATCTTCCACGTCCGCCAGACTTCACATTAATGACCGACTGCCCAATCATCGCACAGCCACCCATGCCGCCAAACAAACCGTTCACAAAATTTGCAATACCCTGACCACGCACTTCACGGTTCTTGCTGCTCTTGGTCTCGGTCATCTCATCCACGATGGTTGCGGTCAGCAGGGATTCCAGCAAACCAACCAGTGCCATGGTGAATGAATAAGGCAGCAGAATCATCAGCGTGTCCCAAGTCCACGCAATATTTGGCAAGTGGAACATCGGCAGAGTGCTCGTTATATTCCCCATGTTTCCTACCGTTCTTACGTCCAGATGGAACACCACGGTAATAATCGTCATCACGATGATCGCAATCAGTGGAGCTGGAACGCCTTTGAAAAACCGTGGCAAAATATAAACGATCGCCAGCGTGCCCGCTACCATCGCATACATAATCCAGTTCGCTCCCGTGAAGTGGGTTAACTGCGCCATAAAGATGAGTATAGCCAGTGCGTTAACGAATCCGGTCAGTACCGAATGAGGCACAAACGTAATAAACCGTCCAACCTTAAATATGCCCAGTAGAAACTGGATAATGCCCGTCAAAATCGTCGCCGCAAAAAGATATTCCACGCCATAATCCTTGACGAGTCCAACCATCAGTACCGCCATGGCACCGGTTGCCGCCGAGATCATGCCTGGTCTTCCACCAGCAATCGAGATCACAATCGCAATCGTAATCGAAGCGTATAATCCGACCATCGGATCAACACCCGCAATGATGGAGAACGCAATGGCTTCCGGAATTAACGCCAGCGCTACCGTAATGCCTGCCAGCACGTCTCCGCGAATGTTGCCAAACCATTGTTGTTTTAAAGTATTCATATGTTCTTGCCGTTCCTCCTACGTGTATTCCTTATAATGGACAATCCCGCTGAACAGTAACGGAAGCCGTTCACACTAACCATCTACCCAGGACAGCACAAAACAACGGATTCCTCTCCGCGTCATTCACCTATGCTCATCCCTGAGTTGCATCATTATTTACCATCCATATTGCTTTGAAGGGTTAATATGCACTCATGTCTTTTCCGTTCCAGTGTGTACCGCTGGTGTTCCATTACTGCCTCAGTTGTCTTACTCGTGCGACATCAGGAGCTGATCCTGATGCCAATAGGTTTTCCCCTCTCAGAAAAACCGGGTCCGTTAATGTACTGACCTATTATTATAGTCACAGGACCGGATATGTACTAATACAGTTAAGGCGAAAAAACAAAACCTTTTCTTCTATTATCTTAATCTTTCTATAATTTACTCACCAATTCTCTATTCACAAAAAAATAACCCGCAAAGATCCTTTGGAGAAAGTCTCTTTACGGGTATTCTTGTGATGTAATGCTGTTGCTAGAACCTTCCCGATTTGAATATCGAATAGAGCAGGAAAGCCACCATCAGAATCGCCACCAGGAAACCAATCTCAATGACCGGAATATCCCACAGCATCGTGGACTGATGACTGATCGACGAACCGATAATCAGGCCCACCATAATGATACAAAAGGCAAGTAACACAATACTGAAAGACAGCCGATTACTAATCTGGTCCATTCTGCGCATGAGTGCATCCAGTTCAGGGACACTAATCTCCAGTCTCAGCTTGCCTTTGCTAATAATGGATGATAATTGCCTTAACTGCCCTGGCAGACCAATGACACTCTCGGCCATATCGGCCGCACTGCGGAACAACCGATTCTTGATTCTTCCGGCACTAAAACGTTCCTTGATCAGCTTCCGCCCAAAAGGCTCGGCCATATCTACAATGCTCAGGGAAGGATCGAGATGTTCAATTACACCTTCCATTGTAAGCAACGACTTACCGAGCAGCAGAATATCGGCAGGCATGACAACCCGGTGCCTCTGGGCTACGCCGAATAAATCATTCAATGCCTGACCCACACTAATCTTGGAAAAGGGAATATCGTAATATTTGGTACGTAACTTGTCCAAATCCACATGAAGACCACGCAGGTCCATGTCATCTGGCATCATGCCGAGCTTCTCAATCGCCCGGATCATACTGTCTGTATCTTTGCGCATTAATCCAATAATAAGCGAAGCGAGCTGTTGTTTCATCTCATCACTCAGACTGCCCACCATACCGAAGTCTATAAAAGCAAGACGTCCATCCTTTAATACCATCAGATTGCCCGGATGTGGGTCAGCGTGAAAGAATCCCTGAATAAAGATCTGATTTAATAATGAATCCACCAGCCGCTCGGCAATGTTATTCAGATCATGACCGCGTCTGACCAGTTCTTCACGATCATTGAGCTTGATACCTTCGATATACTCCATAGTGAGCACACGGGACGAAGTCTGATCCCAGTAAATTGCCGGGATTTTGACCTTGTTGTCCTGTTGGTACTGCTGTGCAATCTTTTCCGTATTGCGGCCTTCGACTGTATAATCCAGCTCGGCCATCAACGCCTGAGCGTATTCTTCGACCATTTGCGGAATCTGATATTGCTTCACCCAGTCCCAGCGCTTCTCGGCCATGGCTGTCAGCTCACGCAAGATATCCAGGTCACGCTGCACAATACGCGATATGCCCGGCCGCTGAATCTTGATGGCTACCGATTCACCGCTTTGAAGTTTGCCCAGATGCACCTGTCCAATGCTGGCCGCAGCTACAGGGGTATCCTCGAACCGGGAAAAGATCTCCTCCAGCGGTGTATCCAATTCCTGTTCCAAAATACCCCGTGCCGTCTCGGAAGAGAACGGCGGGACCTGATCCTGCAACTTCACCAGCTCACGAATGACAGACTCAGGCAACAGATCTGCCCTTGTGCTTGCGAGTTGCCCCAGCTTGACGAAAGCTGGCCCCAGCTCCTGCAGCACAAGCCTGATGCGTTCACTCAGCGTTTTGGTGGTGTGTGCTTCACGCGACATCCACCGTCTGGGCAGAGCCAGCAGCTGGAACAAGCCCAGCTCCTCGACCATATAACCGAAGCCATGACGCACTAGCGCCATGGCAATTTCACGGTATCTGCCGACATGTTTGATTCGCACTGCCATCTACTCGATCTCGTTTCCTTTGAGAGGAGGAGGAACTTCAAGTGGAGCTGGGGATTCATCAGGATGAAGCTGTGGTGAGTGGCCCAGTTCGGCAAGTTTTTTCTCCAGAACGGCAACGCGCTGTTCCAGACTGGTTACATCACTTTCGGATGCCACACCAGCTTCCTGAAGCACACGCTTGACCTGTTCTTGAATCACTCTCTTGAACTGGCCTTGTTCTTCATCGCCCCGTTCCAGCAGACGTTCAACCAAAGCTTTGGATTCACCGGGCGCAAGTTCCCCGCGCTTGACCAAATCATCCACGGTTTTCTCAATTTTTTCTTTGCTTACGACAGTAAGACCAAGCCCTAACGAGATCGCCTTTTTGAACAAATCGCTCATTTTTGTCATCCTCCTCTTCGTTGATCTCTATATTATACCCCTTATACTCTGCATGCAAAAATGTCAGTCCGATCAGACGTAACGCGCAGCCCATTTGCCTGCTTGCAGAAGTAACTTCCGGTACGTTTCGTGTGCAAAAGACGGCACATGGTGACCCGGCATCAGATAAACAATACGCCCAACACCATATCGATGAGCCCAAACCGCAGGCTTTGGTCCATCTTCGGATTGATATTCTAGCAATATCTTCGTTTCGGCAAAAGAACCAAATTCGAACTGATACGGCTCTTCTTCCATTGTGAAATTCGAAATGCCCTCCGTCACGGGATGGCTTTCCGCCGTTACAGTGAATTCAAGCGGTGCATACGCCGGATGATGCAGGAACTTGGCACCGATCATCTGTTTGAGCTCATAACGATTTTGGAGCGAAATGCCGTTATGTATAATGACCAGTCCACCCCCATTACTTACATAGGACAACAAACCTGCTGTCTGCTGTGGAGAGACTTTCCCCTTCCAATCGTCCATGTATGAGATACATACATCAAACCCGGTTATATTTTCTTGCAGCAGCATATTCCGATTCTCACTGCACTGCACAGTCATAGTATCATGAAAAATTCGGCTAATCTCCGCATCCACCCCCTGAAGCGGGTGCCAATCCGGATGTGTATAATCGCCAAGTAGTAATGCTTTTTTACGATGATCCATTCAATTAATCTCCTTTCTTGTTCACCTCACTGTATAAAACCAACTACCAGGGGAGCTTCTCTCCCTTGTAGTCCACATATGCGGGCTGATCTCCTTTAAACTGTTCATGGCGGTCGATAAGTACTGCGATATGCTGTGCAGATTGCTCGGGCGTGAGATCCGCAGCAACATCCAATTCGCCCCTCATATAACTCTGTACCCAACCGGGATGCACAAGCATCACTTGTCCGCCTTCATCCTTCAGACCATTGTGCACAAGACGGGCCTGCATGTTCAAAGCAGCTTTGGACATACAATAGGCATACCACCCATCCCGACTGCATTGCTCTATACTTCCAGCCTCGGAAGAGATATCAACAATCAGCTTGACCTGTCCTTGAAGAAGGAGGGGTAACAGGGAATGAGTCACACGCAGTGTACCTAAGGTGTTCACATTAAATACTTCAGCCATCTCCGCCATATTCAACGGCCCGCGGATATGATCCGTAATACTTCCTAGTATAGCCGCATTATTGATCAGCATATCCAAATGATTCGTATCCAGCTTCAATGTCTCCGTGAACAGAGCTACCGACAGGTCGTCCGCGATATCCAGTTCGATGGCGCGCAGATGGTCAGGATATCCTTCTGCAAGCATACGAATTCCCTCGGAATCTTCCACGTCCAGACCGGCCGCATACACGAGATACCCTCTCTTCAGCATCTGTGCCGTCAAAGCCAATCCCAATCCCCGGGCAGCTCCCGTTACACATACGGTTCTCATCATGATGTCCCTCCCTCGCATAATGATTCTGTCTTTTATTCATTCCACATATTCATCTGAAAACCTTTAATTCAGAATAGGATCGCCAACTTCACGACCAAAGACTCAGGAGGTAAAAGCGAGATTAGAGCCATTTTGCTTATTGAATTCAGCTATCTATTTGAGCTATAAATAGCTGCTATTATCTCTGCATATCTCGCTCCTGCCGATAGGCTAAACAATGCTCCACCCATCTTCGAGCGGCTGCCGGGTAAGAGCCCAGATGAACGTGCGTATACCCCGCCACGATGTTGCCTGCGGCATATCCCTCTTGCTTCAAGCCACACATCCCCTTGGTCTCATACGCATAAGGAATCGTTTCTTCATCACGATAGGTCATTGTCGAATAATGAAATTCATGACCCCGAAGTACTTCACCCTTTTTCATCAAAAAGGAATCCCGAACGCTACTTGCTTCACGGTAGCCAAGCGCAGCGCGCTTCTTCTGCATCTGCACCTGTGCGGGGATAATGCCCGCCATGTCGAAAGTAACTCCCTCTCGGTCGGTCAACGTTTCTCCAAGCACCATGTAACCACCACACTCGGCAAATAAAGGCATGTTGGATTGTACTGCCTGTCGAAGTCCTTCCAAGAACCCTTGGTTACCGGCAATCTCTGCTGCAAATTCCTCTGGAAACCCGCCGCCCAAATAGACGCTATCCACATCCGTTGGAATACCTTCGCCAGCAAGAGGACTGAAGTATTGTAATCGGGCCCCGGCTGCTTCGAGCAATTCCAGATTATCGGGATAATAGAAATTAAATGCGGCATCGCGCGCAACGGCAATGACAGGCTGTACCGCATATGATACATGTCGATTATTAACGTGGATCACTGAATCGAATTGTGAATCGTAATTGGAGCCTGATTCAGCATTAGCCGAATCCGTGTGGGCAGTCGTGGCAGGACTCACTTCTTCTGCATTTAACGGCGGGGCGCTTGCCGCCAGTCCCAGCAGAAGATCCAGATCAGTGCCTTCCATCAGCACATCGGCAGCCCGCTGAAATAATGGCTCCAGTTCACCGCGCTCAATGGCAGGCACCAGCCCCAGATGTCTCTCCGGGATGGACATGTCTTCGTCCCGCTTCAGCCAGCCAACCACAGGAATGCCGCACATCTGCTCAATGGCTTTTTGCACAATGGTATAATGACCCGCACTTCCACACCGGTTGACGATCACTCCGGCAATATTTAATTCAGGCTCCAGCTGTTGAAAACCCAAGACAATCGCGGCCGCACTGCGAGCCATGCTGCGTACGTCCACAACCAGAATCACAGGGGTCTGCGTGACCAGAGCAATCTCTGCAGTTGAGCCTGTATTGCTGAGAGGATCTTTGCCATCGTAGAGGCCCATTACGCCTTCAATAATGGAAATATCATGTCCCGCCGATGCCTTCTCGAACGTATCTCTCACATACTCAGGCGATGTCATCTATGCATCCAGATTACGTGACGGTCTCCCCGTGACGGCGGTATGGTATGTCGGATCAATATAGTCCGGGCCGCATTTGAACCCCTGTACACTCAAGCCACGCTGAGCGAGTGCCCTCATTAGCCCCAAGGTTACTGTCGTTTTCCCTGCACCACTTCCGGTGCCTGCAATGATCAGTCGGGGTCTGGCATTACGATCTGCAATGGTCATCGTCATTTCCACCTTTTCTTCGATATAACAAAAGCCTCTGATCGAAGCACTATCAAGGATGTACATTCGTGTTTTAGTTGTAACGTATAAATTCTATAATCTAAACAAAACCGCATCATATAGCGATGCGGTTAAGATTAATGCACACTTTTTATTCATGAAGCGACGCCAAAAGCTTTTTGTCGAACTGATCTAAAAGCAGGCCACTAATCTCTAATCTTGGCCGCACGCCCTGCTGCAAAGTAACGCCCAAGCTCAACGATGAGTGCTCCCATCTTCTCTTCCTCCGGAATGACCAGTGCCTCAATGCCTTCTTCACGCATAGAGTTTGCTGTAACTTTACCTACAGACGCAGGAATTACACCTTGTCTGAAGGCTGCAAGCAACGGCTCAAGCTTGTCCTGGGAAGCCGCATATTGCGTCAGAAATCTAACCTGCGGTCCACTTGTGAACGCAACAGCATCTACCTCGAAATTTAGAATTTCATTCAATAACTGTTCCAGTTCTGCCTCTTCTGGCGGTACATGGCGGTAAGGAAGCACTTGTCTGACGATGGCACCTTGTTCTTCCAACCATGCAACGATTTTGGGAGCTGTCTCCCCATGAAGCTGCAACATAACCTTTTTCCCTGCGAGATCATGTGGGGTGAATTCTCGGATGAGCCCGTCCGTGCTACCGTCATCATCTCGTACCAGCGGTGTTAGCTTGCGCTTTTTGAGCGCATTCACCGTCTTGTATCCCCTTGCCGCAATTGAGGATTCCGATAACACATCCAACAATTGGCCTGCCACTTCCATATCCTCAGCCATTTCAAATAATGCATCCAATCCCATACCCGTAGTTAACACCGCCCAGTCTGGCGGGTCTGAGATCCAGGATACCAGCCCATCCCTGATACTCCGATCATCCAGGAATACGGTCCCCTGTGCCGGTCGCACAAGCGGGATTCCACCCATTTTTTCAACCAGTATGGACATTTCTTTCGATTTTCGTGGTCCTGTCAATGCTACACGCACACCTGCCAAATGTTGAGCCATTCATGTTCCCCCCGTTAGTTCAGCCGAATGTTCATCAGTCTGACTACAGTATACAGGGTACTTCTGTGGAGGGAAACTGTACTTTCCCTCTTTTTGCCCGTTCATCTATAAGGATTTTTGATGGGATGTATCAGGAAGGCTGGAGTTCTCCTCCATGAGAATCTTTCCGTCTTTTCTCTCCGTCCTTCTCCGAATCAGCCGATTTTTGTTCCGGCTCATGCTTCTCTTTCTTTGGCTGGTCTCCCGATCTCTGTTGGGTAGATTCTTTTTTATCCTTTTTGCGAGGACGAAGGAAAAGAAACAGCACAATAGGGAACAGTACTTCAAAAACAATGGCAACCCATGTCCATTCCCGAGTAAAACGATTGAGCTGAATGGCATTTCGGAAGAACCAGAATGCACAGACAAATCCGACGAGGGCAATCGGACCTGTCAACACCTTTCCCGATACGTTCGGAATGATTCGCTTCAATCCCCAGCAGACAAAGTACAGGTCAAATGCAATCTTCGTGATCATGGTAGGCAAGGTTGCCGCTGCCAGCGCAAGGTCAAACCGATCCAAGAAATCACTGATTTGCAATTGTCTTGCCAGTTCATAGGAGGGATACACCAACCTTGAAGCGATAGGAACTCCAATGGAGGTAATGGTCTCCACAAGGATTAGCATCATCAGGAGTGCAGAGAGGATAATACCTGACACAACCGATTTATATCGAAAATCACTGCCTTTGATAACAAAAGGCAATGCAATCATCTCTCCGTAAAACGAAAATATGTACCAACTCCCCTTGCCCACTCCCGTAACATCAACGTGAAAATACGGCATCAAATTATCCATATTGATCTGTTGAATGAGCATGAAAGGCACAATCACGGAGTTTAAGAGAAACAATGTCACATACAACTCCGACATACCGATTAAGGAGCCGAGCCCACCTCTGACGATAAAAACTCCCATAACGATCAATGATAACACAATGATGGAGATGGGCGTGGTCTCTAACAAAGTTATGCTGATATAATCCCCCGTTAACCGGATATCCCTCGCAAACACAAAGAAAAAAAACAAAATGTACATCAATCCTGCGAGCCTTCCCAAAAAGGGGAATCGCCCAGCAAGGGCTTGAAATAGATCCTGATCCGGAAATCTCCGCTGGACCCGACTTAACATCCACATGGATGCAAGCATCACTACGACTACAGGTATATACGAGAGATAAGCGTGTTGTTCCGCATAGTAGATAGCTTGCGCGTGAGGCTGAATTAACGTTCCTGAAATACTGAGCAGCAGCACGAGCAGGATCATCTGACGGTGTGTCACTCTCTGATTCATGATATACCTCCTTTCCCTCTTGCGATCTCGCAAACTTAATGCATCCTGTCCACAACCTAGGGCAGTGGCAGTAAGCGCTGGATAACGTGGCTTATCCATACCGACACAAATAAGGTTTTGCTTAGATTAGTCACATAGAACCAAATGCCTGTAGCCACTGCTATCAAACTATAGGATAGCCAGCGATTAATGGCAGCTGCCTGTTTCAAATGTCTGAAATCCATCAAAATGACTACGATTACCATGGCCAGGAAGGTAAATAAGAGTGGTTTAATCATGTACAACTTCATCCTCTCCGACGCCAATTGGTTTATTGCTCACCCCAACGTTTTCAATAATGACATGGGGAGTAACCGTCACCTCGACTTCAGGGTATATGTCATCCCAGCGATCCTTCATCGTGTCCCACTTGGCCGGCAGATGTTGATGAATGGATCGACCGATTCCAAGAATGTCCGCATGATATTTCCCCTGAACCAACCGGACACCTTCCTCGATATCCAATTTTATTTTCTCGTGAATGGCTTCATTTATCTTCTGAATCTCATTCTCACGTCGGTCACCATAATTGGATTCGTTATCTACGAGAACTCCCTTGGCATATAATTCAATATTCACGGTGACCTTATCAGCCTTGATACTGGGATGTAGTGAAGCGTTGTTCTCGTTCAACTTGATGAACATATCTCCATCTCCGCCAGGAGCTTTAACCATAATCTCCGGCGCATTGGCTTCGCCCATAGCAAGAATGAGCGCATCAGCTGGAGCTTTGTCAATCATGCCAACCAACTTATCTTTCTTGAAGATGGCCAATCCATCCAGCTTGATGTTTGTTTTGGCGTCCTTCCACCCTTTTGGAACATTGGTCACTTTCGAAGCGACCGGCAGGAATGGATCCACACCTTCACTAAGAATGGCATCTATAAATGTTTTAAGTGAACGTGGATTACGCATATTGAGGAAACACAGTTCCCGCACCATCTCGGATGGAAACTTCTCTATAGGTGCATCCGTATCCATGACTTCATATGCTGCACCTTTTGTGACCACTGGCAATGCAGAGAATCGGTTCAGCGGATACCGCGTAAACAGATCAAGCATGGAGGCCACGCCATCCCGGGCAAGCTCCTCACCAATAAGCATCGTACGGCGATGCGCATAGTAGATTCTTCGTGAGAGTTCCTTTTGACCTTCAATAGACGTACCATGCAATGATTTGGCTGTATTGGATAACATGAACCAGGATTTATCCCCACTCGTGCCGCCTCCGCCTCCTTCACTACCGGAAGAACCGGATTGTCCCGGCAGAGCAATCTGAAGACTGGATCTGTAATTGTCCCCCTCCTTATCGACAGCAATACCAATCACAAAGGCAACATCGTTAATCTCCTTACGATCCCAGCAACCTGAAATAAAAGTGGTACATAACAACAGCGCTATCACTGCCCGGTACTTATATATGAACTGCATGGGTTCACCACCCTTCCTCAGCTTCAGGGGAACCGTTGATCTTTTCGGTCATCCGTTTCTGATCCCGATGTACCGTAGAAGGACGATTGATCATTTTCCACCATGGCACACGAATGAGAATGTCTTTGGTATCTGTTTTACTGTACGGGCTAAGACCGGAGAGATATGGGACACCGAACGAAGTCATCTGTGTCAGATGTACCGAGATCAGAACCAAGCCGATGACGATGCCATATAGTCCAAGCATACCTGCCAGTAACATGATCGGAAATCGGAGTAGACGCACCGTAATCGCGAAGTTAAATCGCGGGATCGTGAAGGAAGCTATTCCTGTCATGGATACGATAATAACCATCGGTGCCGATACAATACCCGCCTGAACTGCTGCCTGTCCGATCACAAGTGCACCGAGGATACTGACTGCCTGACCCACTGTCTTGGGTAACCTGACCCCCGCTTCCCGGAGAGCTTCGAACGACAGTTCCATGATGAGGGCTTCCACCAAAGCCGGAAAAGGAATAGCTTCCCGTGCACCCGCAATACTCAGAATAAGCGTGGTGGGCAACATGTCCTGATGAAATGTAGTGATGGAGATATAAAGCGCCGGCAGAAAAAGAGCGATGGCTACGAACAGGAAGCGAATCCACCGCACCAGATTACTGATGAAGAATCGCTCGTAATAATCCTCGCTGGCTTGCAGCATCTGCCACATCGTGACTGGAGCAATCAGCGAAAATGGGGTTCCATCTACCATAATGGCAAAGCGTCCTTCCAACAGATTGCCTGCAACGGTATCCGGCCGCTCCGAATAGTGCATCTGAGGGAAAGGGGAATACGGATGATCTTCAATCAATTCCTCGATATAACCCGTCTCCAGGATGCCATCAATATTGATTTTTTCCAGACGTTTCTTAACATCTTGAATCGTTTTTGGATCGGCAATACCTTCCAGGTAGGTCAGCACAATATCTGTCTTGGTGTCTGTTCCAAGGGTCATACTCACCATCTTGAGAGCAGGTGTTTTCAGCTTGAACCGCAATAAGGCCGTATTCACACGGAGCGTTTCGGTAAATCCCTCCCGCGGTCCCCGAATCACGGATTCTGTCTGCGGTTCCTCCACACCACGTCTGACGCCACCTTTGACATTGAACATCCAGGCTTTGTTACTTCCATCGATCACCAGAAGGGCAGAGGATGCCAGCACCCCTTCTGTCGCAGCAGCCCAGGTATCCACTCGCTTCACCTGTGTTAGCTCAACGGTTGTATCATCCAGTGGAACATCAGGTTCATCTGTACGTTGCTGCACCAGCCCTCGAATAATCGGTCGCAGCATGTGTTCCTGGATATCAGCCGAATTGACAATACCTTCAATATAGACGAGAAGTCCTTTCACTTCAGGCGTAATCATGACGTTGCGAAAAACCACATCAGAACAATCGGAGAATATCTCCTTTACCGCCTTAATCTGAGTTTCATGTACTGCACTAATTGGCTGCCGAAGAAAAGGCGGGGACGGCAGTCCCAAAGGAATATGTTTTTTTTCTTCTGAAGCTCGTCCCGGTTGTCCGGACTTGTCTTTCCCAGATGTTTTGTCTGCCATATGCCGCCCCTCCATTCTTGTTTTTATACAAGGTAGCTTGTGCCAGACAGCAGGGAATTATGTGGTCTTTTTTGCAAAATTACGATTAAATTCTCTGAGTTTTCAGACAGCAAAAAGGCCTCTGTATTTAACAGAGACCTCTGGGATGTTCCAAGTTCTATAGGTACTTATAAGTTAATCCGCAAAATAATCTTCAGGCACATAACGAATCTCCGACTTCGCATAGATGCTTAGCGTGTGACTCTCCCTGTCGTATACTACCCGTTCACCATCTACGTAATACCAGTGTTTCAAAAGGGGCTGATCCTTGCGTTGGACGAATCGAAATACGTTCAGTTCCTGTCTAAGCTCCATAATCTGTTCCACAATCTGCTCGTCCAGACCCGTAACGGTAAATATGAAACCTGTACCCTCCTGTTGGAACCGATAGGACAGCGAATCTGTTTTGCTATTAGCTAATCCTCGTCCGGTCACCGCATGTTTAACCATAAACCATTCCTGTTGCGCCATACGTGTATATCCTCCTTCATCTTGGAGTTCATTTCATCAGCCATCTACGGCAAATCAATAATCATATAGAACGTATCTTCGTTTCCTTGCAGTTCAATTGAATCCTGCTGTTCCACACGAGCCGTGTCGCCTTCGTTCAACAGGTACTCTGCGTCCAATCCCAGCTTGCCTTCGATGGAGAAAATGTACATTCGGCGGCCTGCATCCTGATTAAAGGTTAACGTTTCGTCTTTGGCTAATCGGCCAAGGTAGATCGTCATATCCTGATGAATGGTCGCAACTCTTGGTCCCCCATCTGGGGATACAATCGGCACGAGTGCTCCTGCCAATGCCGCTGGATCAAATGATGTCGTCTCATAGGAGGGCTCCAACCCTTTTGTCTGTGGCATGAACCAGAGCTGAAGCAAACGTACTTCTTCGGTATCGGATGCATTATGTTCGGTATGAATCATGCCACTGCCTGCTGACATCCGCTGGATACCGCCAAAGCCTGTAACGGCTACATTGCCCAGATTATCTTCATGTCGCAACTTGCCGTTCAGTACGATCGATACAATCTCCATATCACTATGCGGGTGAGCTCCAAAACCGCGACCAGGCGCAATCACATCGTCGTTCGCTACCCGCATCGGTCCAAACGCCGTATTCTCCGGGTCTTGGTATTCTCCGAAAGAAAAGCTGTGACTACCACGGAGCCAGCCTCGATCGAAGCTGGAGCGGGCATCGGATGGAATGACGTTAATCATAAAATGCATCCTCCTTATTTTTTCTTAGTTGCATACTTATTCTCATTGTAACAAACCTCAGGCATGTCGTCCAAACGAAAAAAGTTCTCTACTGATCAGCCCGGTTCGCAAATCAATTCCCGAACCGGCCTGGCCAATAAAGAACCTCGTTACAGGACTCATCCTGCACTTCATTATTTTTAGCAATCGTTAGTCAAATCAAGCACTCACATTCTGGCGAGCGTTCCCCTGTCTGGAGAACAGATAATCCACGGCCAGGAGGCGGCTTCCTGTGAAGAGCAGTGTCAGGGAACCCGCAAGAAGCAGGTAATCTAACTCGGTACCACTCAGGAACGGCTCACCCACTTTGGCTGTAAACAGAACGCCAACCATCACGATGGCAAACAGGGCAGCAAACACACGTGTTCCCAGACCCAGAATCATCGCTGCACCACCTACCAACTCAATGATGGCTACAACGGATGCAAGAAATCCGGGAATACCAATGCTTTCGAAAAAACCTACCGTACCGCTGATTCCACCTTCAAATTTACTCCAGCCGTGCAATACAAAGATCAAACCGATCATAATCCTTGAGAAAAGTAATCCAATCTCTACACTTTTATTATTCATGTTCATCTTCCTTCCTCATTATATTCGACTTCACATGTAGCCCAATTAATCTATCCGATGGACCAAACAAACAAGATAGACAGCAATAGAAAAACAGTAGCCGACATCAGAACAGCATAACGTGGCAACCTCAGCGTCACGTCCTGTTCTGGGTCCAGCAGACGTGAAATGCGGACATTCACCGACGTATCCGCAAATGAGGATTGAACGGTCAGTTCTTTGGCCCCCCAAGGTTCAGGACAAGCACGGAGCAACTTGAGCAAAGCACTGCCAATGCCTGCCACATTGCCTGTACGCTCAATGGCCTCATTGTCTGCCAGAATTTCTCTAACAATATTGTAATGTTTCGAAGTATGCTTCAATACGGGAATATACGGCATCATGATTGCAAATACCGATAACAGTGTTGTCTTCAGTGGGTCACGGTGCCACAGATGATGGACTTCGTGGTACACAACTGCAGTCTCCTCTTCTGCATCCAGCATCGTCAGAAGCCCCGTGGAAAGTACGATGCAAGGTCTCCATAGACCAATTGTAAATGCAACCGGAGAATGCTTGTCCACCACAATGAATCCCGGCTGTCCGAGATGGTGATACTTGGACTCCAGTTCGCGAGACAATGCACGCACCTCCATGGAGCGAAGCTTACGTACGGCTGCTCTGGTTTTCATCATACGCACCATTAACAACCAGCCTGTTCCCGCAAATGTCAGCAATACCAGTGCCAGCAGGAAATGTCCCACAGATAACCATCCCAGTCGACTCATCCAATGATTGCAGAGCCAGAGCAGGTTAAACGGGATATCCCAGCCAAAAATTTTGTACATCGCGTACATGAACATCTGCATGAACACGAGTAACGGAATGCCAAACCCGACGGTAAACAAAAGTTTCGAGCGGGTCTTCCACATCTTAATCGCTATCCTTTTTCCATTGTTTGATCTTCTGTTCCAAGCGTTCAATCAGACCCGCATCTGCTTCGTCCAGCGCATCCAGCATATGATTCAATGCCAAAGCTCCGAATTCATCCACCAACTCATGTGACAGTTCCTTGGATTGGTCGTTCATAAACTCCTCCTTGCTCTGTACCGGTTGGTACAAAGATGTTCTGCCCTTTTGTGACTTTCCGAGAAGTCCCTTGTCTACGAGCCGGTTCATCACGGTCATGACTGTATTAAAATTGACGTCTTTGTCTTGTTCAAGTGCGGTCTGCACTTCACGGATGCTACTGCCAGGATGAGCCCATAAAATGTCCATAATCTTGGCTTCCAGCGGACCGAAAAATCGGTTGAGCCCACGCTCACCCACTTTGAAATTGTGTATTCTCATTTTCTGACACCCCTCACACTACCCATTGTAGTGCCATCAAATGAGAAGTCAACCTCTATGTCAGCTATTTTATGTAAATGATTTGTAAATTTGTTTTCCATTTCAGTAAAAAAGGCCAAAGACCGGGAGTTCCGCACGTTCGCGGTTCTGCCCGGTCTTCAACGAATATTAGTCCGTATGATGTTGTAGAACATGGTCAAAATGTGCTTTATTTCCCATCCTGTGACGGCATATGTGCAGAAATATCCACGCCGAGTCCATGAGCCAAACGTCCGCCAAGCTGCCCATCCGCCCGGAAGAAGTGGCACAGGGCACGCATTTGAATATCAACAGATACCCCCTTAAGGTCATTGATCAGATTATCAAGCAAACGCTGCTGCTCTACAGGAGTAAATGAACGGAAAAGTTCACCTGACTGCGTGTAATCATCCGTCTTCTCGATTTTCTCTCTTGTAACATGCCCTTGTAACGGAACCTGACTGTCCCGGTATGCCGGATCTTCTTGCGGGCTGTTTCCTGAACTGTTGGGTTCATAGTTCACCGGAGATGGGTCCTGATTCACATTCATGAGTCCATCACGCTGATGATTACGAACGGGTGCGTACGGGCAATTCACCGGAATTTGCAAATAGTTCGGTCCAAGCCGATGACGCTGTGTATCTGGATAGGAGAATAGGCGTCCTTGCAGCAATTTGTCTTCGGAAGGCTCAATTCCGGGTACAAGCGCACTAGGAGAAAAGGCCGCCTGCTCCACTTCAGCAAAGAAGTTTTGCGGATTCCGATTCAGGGTCATGGTCCCTACCGTATGGAACGGCAATACATCTTCAGGCCAAGTTTTGGTTGGGTCGAGTGGATCAAAAGCAAAATCATCCATTTGCTCCGGCTTCAAGAGCTGTACCTGAAGCTTCCACTGCGGGTACTGCCCGTTCTTGATATGTTCATGCAGGTCCCGGGTAGCATGGTTAAAGTCTTGCCCCTGTACCTCGGCAGCTTCCTGACGAGAGAAGCCTCGCACGCCTTGTGCAGACTCCCATTTGTATTTCACATAGTGGACCTGTCCCTGTGCATTAATCCATTTGAAAGCATGTACGCTGAAACCATCCATCTCCCGATAACTTGCTGGTGTGCCCAGATCAGAGAACAACCAGGTCATCATATGTGTTGATTCCGGTGAGAGGGTCATAAAGTCCCAATATCGGGCAGGTTCCTGAATGTTTGTATCCGGAGCCGGCTTCAAGGAATGCACCATATCAGGGAACTTCATCGCATCACGAATGAAGAAAACGGGCAGATGATTACCGACAATATCATAGTTGCCTTCCCGTGTGTAAAATTTGACGGAAAATCCACGTGGATCTCGTGCAGTCTCTGGTGATCCCGTACCATGAATAACGGTTGAAAAACGAACCAGCACATCCGTCTCCGTACCTGGATCTTGTAGGAAGTCAGCTGTTGTATAAGCCTTCATACTCTGCTCCAGCGTGAATACACCATGAGCTCCGGCACCTCTCGCATGTACGACTCTTTCGGGAATACGTTCACGGTCAAAGTGGGCTATTTTCTCAATGAGATGGTAGTCTTCAAGCAGTGTCGGCCCTCTTCTGCCTGCTGTGCGGGAATTCTGGTTGTCACCTACAGGTGCGCCCTGATTTGTTGTCATACGTTCTGTCATCATGTCGTCCTCCTCTAATGGGTCTCACGGCTGTTATATATCTACTATTAAAATCATATTCGGCTTCGGTTTAAATATACATTTAGACTTGATCTAACTGTTAAATTGATTCTAACATGTCCCACTCTGCTCTTGCATGAGGTTCACATGAGATTAAGATGAGGTTCTTCAACATTCATGAATGAACTATGAACATGTTTTAAGGGAATGATTCTGATCTGCCTATCTATTAGGTAGTACCCGAAAAAGCATGAAGTGAAAGATAAAATTTGGGCAAAAAAAAGCGGACTAATCCGCCAGGCGGTAGCCCACTCCTCTTACAGTGACAATATATTGCGGCGAAGATGCGTTATCGCCCAACTTTTTGCGCAAGCTTTTGATATGAACATCGACCACATTACTTCCACCCGTAAAGTCCGTCTCCCAGATATCGCTGAGCATTTCCTCACGGGAAATGACTGCACCTTTGGCATCAATCAGCTTGAGTAACAGATCATATTCGGTCTTGGTTAGATGAATCCGGTTATTATCGCGCTGTACACTCATCCGTTCACGATCAAGCCACAAATCTTTAAATCCGATACGGTGTCCTTCCTCAGGCAAAAAACCACGGTTGGGCAGAGCAGGGCTGTTGCCAATCATGCGCTGCACCCGGTAAAGTGCTTCCTGCGGGCGTGCAGGCCACACCAGCAACTCCTCCTGAAGCATCGGTCCACTTGCACTGCCAATCATCTTCTCACCAACCAGATACAGACAAGGGGTTGTGTGCTCAGCCTCACGATTCAATCGGCTGCTAATGCCGGCAAATGCATCGATCGTTCCAGCAACAGACAGATCATAGATCAACAGATCAAAGACAAGACGCTCATGCAGGTCCGGTTCCCAGCGATGGAAGACCAGTACATCAAAGCAGCTATCCGTTAAGGCCTTTACCAGTTCATGAACCTGCCCCGGCATCGGGCTGATCAGAATAACACGCCGTGTAACAGGACAATTGTCCACAAGGGGTGTTGAGTCAGACAAGGCTGGTTTAACCCTTAGGGGTAAACGGCGGCCAGGCAATTTTATTTTCACTTGATCCGTTTGTTTCTGCATTCCCCGCAGACACCTCCAAAGACCACATGAGCATGATCGATTGCATATCCGGTTTCTTCAGCTACCTGTTTCATCCATTGTGGAGGAACCTCTGTCATCACCTCGTCCACTTTGCCGCACACTTCACACATAATGTGCTGATGATCATCCATACGGGCATCGTACCGGCTTGCTGTCTCTCCGAGTTTAAGTTCCCGTATCAATTCTTTGTCCGTCAGATAACGAAGAGAATTATACACCGTACCATAGGCCAGATTATATCCTTGTTCCACGAGTCGATTCATGACATCAGCAGCTGTCGGGTGATCCTCTGAATGGCGCACCACATCATATACCGCTTGCCGTTGTATCGTCAGATTTAAAGTTCTCACAACCATTTCTCCTTTATTATTGATCCATTTTATATGAAATCAGACACTGATCTTCTACTTATGATGGTCTTCCCAAAAAGAAGGAATATATTTTGATTTAGATTAAGTATAAATCTCATTGCATATTGAAGTCAATGTCACTCTAACATCCTGTATATGCAAATAAACCACCTTTACCAGCAATCCCCTCATAAATTTGGGATAATATGGTTCGCTACAGCACCACTTTTCAGATAAAATATAGGGATGTGCGTAAAAAGGGGGAATGTCGGTTGTTTAGCACTTTTTTCATTAATATCTGTGTCATGATTACGTTTATGTATGTGTCCGGGATCATCGCAAAGTTCTATAGTATCCGATTGCCTTTTCCCTCGTTACGTGTTCAGTTGATCGGCGGCTTATTATTCGGTATATATGGCACAGTACTCATGAACTATTCATTCCCTCTGAACGAAACTACGATTGTAGATCTACGGCATCTGGCCATCGTTACCGCAGCGGTATATATGGGAGGATTGGCTTCGGTCGTTACGGGACTCATGATCTCGATCATTCGTATTCTGATGTTCGGCTTATCATCCTCTGCCATAGATGCAGGTTTTGTCATGACTCTGATCGGACTGTCCGGTGTATACTTCGCCTATGCTCCCTGGTCCAGACTGACCAAAATAATTACAATGAATCTGCTTGGCATGACATTAATCTTTATCATTCTTATGTTGAACACGGACAGCATGAATTCATTAATGAAGATATATCCGTTACAAATGACCATTTCTTTTGCCGGTGGAATATTTATCTATTTCATTGCAGAATTCATTAATAAATCCAATGAAATGTTATTTCTATTGGAAAAAAGAGCTTCTACCGATCATCTTACCAACCTGAGCAATCGACGACAGTTCGAAAAATCACTTCAACTGGAACTTCAGCGTGCGCGGGATTACCAACAGAAGCTTTCCTTGCTTGCCATTGATATTGACCGATTCAAAAAGGTAAATGATACCTATGGTCATTCCGCCGGCGATGCTGTCCTGAAGCAACTTGGACAACTGCTCGTTGAACATGCACGTTCTGCTGATATCGTATCACGAAATGGTGGGGAAGAATTCGCCATTCTCTTGCTCGACTGTGGACACCGTCAGGCCGTGGCTACCGCCGAATCTATACGACAGGCTGTAGAGAAATACCATTTTGCTCTGCCTGACGGGCACACGACACGTCTAACCATCTCCATTGGTGTAGCCGTGTACCCCGATCATTGTGATGATCATGACGATGATGACTTCTTCGAACAGGCCGATCGTGCTTTATATGAAGCCAAGAATACAGGGCGTAACCGTGTGTGTGCCTTAACTTTTCGCTCCTTGCCTCTTACACTTTAAAGTAAGATCTAACCTTTCAATAATCTATCCTTTCAACGCTCCAAAAAAGGGATGTCTCGTTCGCCTATTCAGGCGCACAGGACATCCCTTTCTTTATAGATCATTGCATATCATCTCAGCTTGTGTGCTGACAGGAGATCAAGCAAGGATACTCTCAATCTCCTCCACAATGGCAGCATCCAGCTTCACGCCAGATGCAGCCGCGTTCTCTTTTACCTGCTCGGGACGACTCGCCCCTACAAGTGCACTGGATACATTGTTCTGGCGCAGAATCCAGGCAAGGGCCAGTTGGCCAACCTTCAGATCCAGCTTGTCCGCCACTTCAATCAGTTGACGAACTTTCCCGATACGATCCGCATTGATCTTTCCTTCGTCCCATCCTAGCTTGGCAGCACGGCTATTCTCTGGGATATCGGAAACGGACGTATATTTCCCGGTCAATAGACCTTGAGCAAGCGGGGAGTATACAACTTGTCCGATGCCTTTACGCTCACCGAGCGGAATAATTTCATTTTCGATATAACGGTCAAACATGTTGTACACCGGCTGATTGACCACGATACGATCCAGAAGCAAACGATCTGCTGTACCCAACGCAGCTTCCATCTGAGCCGCTGTCCACTGGCTGACGCCTACATATAACACTTTGCCTTGGCGTACCAGATCATCGAGCGCGCGGAGTGTTTCTTCAATTGGTGTTTCGGTATGATAACGATGGCAGTAATAGATATCCACATATTCAACGCCTAGGCGCTTCAAGCTGGCTTCACATTGCTCCTTGATATGTTTGCGAGACAACCCCTGGTCATTCGGACCATCACCCATTTTGCCAAATACTTTGGTTGCAAGTACATAAGAGTCACGGGAATATGCTTTGAGCGTCTGCCCCAGCAGTTCTTCTGCCGCACCCCGTTCGTATACATTGGCAGTATCAAAAAAGTTAATGCCTTCATCAAATGCAGTTTCAATTGATTTCACCGCATTCTCACGTTCCACATACCCTCCGTACGTCAGCCAGCTTCCCAGGCTGATCTCGCTTACTTTCAGTCCGCTTCCACCTAATCTGCGATAATCCATTGATTGCATATCCTCCTCTGTTGGTTATAAAGATGAAGTTCACTTTCTATTGTAACGTAACCAGCTCGGAATAAAAGGGCTTTGGCTCAGAAAATGGAAAATGAAAAAAAGCGCACCTATAAGGTGCGCCGAATAAAGATCTATGATCATGATCTAAGGCAAAGTAATGCTCAATGCATTCAACAGATCAGCCTGTCTGACCGGCTTGGTCAGAACAGCATCAAAGGCTTCTGCTTCATGCAATTCAATGTGCATACCATAAGGAACAAGAACAATGACGGGCAGATTCTCCAGGCGCTGTTTCAGTTCATGTACAAAATCAACCGCGCCGCCTTCCATTAATCCCATATCCACAACGGCTACATCCGGCATGAATCCTTCCTTGATCCAATCATGCGCTAATGTCACACCCGAGGTCATGTGTACATCCATCTCCCACCTACGCATCAGGGAAGAGACACCTTGCAAAATATCAGGGTCCTTGGCAAGCAACACCTTTTTCCCTTTTAACCGTTGCTGAACACTTGCGAGTTGAGGTAACTCCCAGTATCTGCGCAATGGAAGGGAGATGTTGAATTCCGTCTCATTTTCCTTCACACTACTCACCTGAATACGGCCATGCATGAGAATGGCAAGATTCTGGCTTACAGCTAAACCTAGATTGCTTCCAATCAGTTTTTGGATATTCAAATTTTCATCTTGGCTGTTAAAGGTTGGTGTCTTCTTGTCCGATAACATCTGACCCGTGTACTTCACCTTGAGTTGAAGTGTACCGGTCTCCTCCAATTCTTCTCCGTTCACCACTGCTGTGATCAGAACGGAACCTTCACGCGTTGAATCGAGAGCATATTGAATGACGTGTGCAAGCAACTGTCCAATCTTGACTTCATCCCCAACAAACACTTGAGATACATTCAGTTCAAGATTTAATCCCAGCTCAATGTTCTTGCCCGTCGCAATCCCGGCATAGAGATACACGGTATTCTCAATGGTGCCTACCAGATCAAACGGATCATCATGTATAACCGTTTTACCTGCTTCATTAATGTTGAAATTCATCATATTATTCAGCAAGGAAAGCAGAATATTGCCGCTTGTCTCAATCATGTTCACATATTCGGACTGCTCCTCAGGCATATCCGGTGTGCGCATCAGATCTGTCAGTCCCAAAATACCGTTCAAAGGATTGCGAATCTCGTGACTCATTAGCTTCAACATCTGTGTTTTGGTCATAGCCTCAGATTCGGCACGTTCTTTCTCTGCCTGGAGCTGTTCTTGCATTTGTTCCGAATCACTCAATTTCTGCTCCTGAACATGCAACGTGCTTTCCAGATCAACAACATAACCCAGGAATACAGCCATTGCCTTCAGTGTCTTCATATCGGTTTCGCTGATCACATAACCAGGATCATCCATCAGACAGATGGTGCCAAATGTTTCGCCCGATCTTCTCATAATAGGCACGCCCACGAAGAAGCGATTGCCAAGTCCGCTCGTAACGCCCATGGATCGTGTCATCGGATGTTCACATGTATCCGGGATCGTAAGAACGCTACCGTTGTCTCTTAATACCAGGCTGCAATATGAATCCGTAAATGGAAGTGCACTGCCTTTAACAACTAACTCTTCCGTACGATTAAAGGCCTCCAAAATGACATTGGTCACCCCGTCATTCGTGGCAACAAAGATGGTATTGACCTTCAATATACCACTTAATACGTCTACGATATGGGCCGCAGCTTCCTTTATATCTTCATAGAAGCCTCTTGTAATGCCTTCTGCCGTCCCCATGATTCACCCCTCTTATCTAAGCTGCACTTTCAAATCTGTATTTCAGAATGTTTAATCACGTACAGGGGTCATCAAAAATCCGAATAGCTGTCACAATCTATACTTATATGATTAACACCGTAGAAGTATAAGAGAATCATACTCCCTGCCTATTGCCCATTTGTGGACAAAAGCAGGTCTTAAACGGATGGTTTAACGACCGCGAATTCATTGCAACTCGCCTTTTCAGCTTGATTAAAGTCCATCTTGTCCGACTTCGGATATTATACTTGCAGAATAACTAGAAATTATACGCTTCCGCTCAGACTTTGGGAACCTTTATCCGTAGCAATTAAAGGAAAGTCCACTTTGTTCAGTAAGCTGTGTGATCATTATCACACCCAAAAAACCACATATAGTTTATAAATGGATAAGACGAATCTACATATAGTATTTAACGTGAATTGAATGATAACCAAAATCATTTTAGGAGGAACCTTACATGAACATGCTTGAGTATGCCACCCCACTGGCATCCGATCTATTATCCGACCTGGGAAGACGAATTATTGGCGCAGAAGACGCCGATACGCTGAGGGAAAATGCGAATCTGAACGGGGATTCCTTCAGTGGTAAGATGAGCAGGCTCGGTTCGGAGACCGCCAAGTGGCATGCTCTGCGTCATGTGTTGCCGGAAGAGCTTGCCCAAGCTGTGGAGAATGGGGATCTGTATGTACACGATCTGGATCAGTATGCACTTGGAACGACCAACTGTATCTTTATCCCGTTTGACCGTCTCCTTGCTGCGGGTTTCAACACAGGTAACGGATCGGTTCGCACACCTCAGACGATCATGTCTGCCATGGCTCTGGTTGCGATCATCTTCCAATCCCAGCAGAACAGTCAATATGGCGGTGTATCGGCCAATAAAATTGACTGGGATCTGGCCCCTTATGTACAGCGATCGTTCCGCAAACACTACCGCAAAGGGCAACGGCTCTTTGGTGAAAATGTTCTGATCGGGGATGAACAGCTTCATCTGGATAGCATCGAAGCGAAGAATCAATGTCCGCGGGCATATGCCTTCGCCTATGAAGAGACTGAATTGGAGACAGGACAAGCTGCTGAATCACTGATTCATAACCTGAATACGATGAGCAGCCGGGCGGGTGGTCAGATTCCATTTACTTCACTGAACTATGGATTATGTACTTCTGCGGAAGGACGGTTGGTATCACGCTCGTTGCTGGAAGCAACCATTCGTGGCCTGGGCAACGGGGAGACTCCCGTGTTCCCTCAACATATTTTCCAATGTAAACAGGGGATCAATCAGGCTCAAGGAGAGCCGAACTATGATCTGTTCCGGCTCGCAGTCACCTGTTCATCCCGGCGGATGTATCCTAACTTTGTCAATGTGGATGCCTCTTTCAATCTGCCTTTCTATCATCCGGAAGATCCGGATACGATCATTGCAACTATGGGATGCCGCACACGTACACTGGCTGACCGGTTTGGTCGCAATCGTCAAAGTGGTAAAGGTAATCTGTCCTTCAACACCATTAACCTCGTGAAGCTCGGCATCCGGTTTGGCATCTGCCAAGGTGCAAGAGCTGTCGCTGACCGAGCCGGATTCTATACTGCTTTGGAGTCAGTTATGCATAATGCCGCTTCCGGCCTGTTGCACCGCTACCGAATTCAGACATTGCAGCCTGCCAAGGCATCGGACTTCATGATGCGGGAGGGTGTATGGGAAGGTGGAGAACAGCTTGGCCCGAACGAGCCGGTTGCCGAGCTTTTAAAGCATGGAACATTATCTCTTGGTTTTATCGGACTCGCGGAATGTATGACAGCTCTCTATGGGCGCCATCATGGGCAGGACCCTCATGTACATCGCGAAGCGCTCAACATTATTCGGACCATGAGAGAGTTCTGTGACCGGATGAGCGAGCAGCATAACTTGAATATCACCCTGTTTGCCACACCTGCTGAAGGGTTGTCCGGCAAATTCACGAAGATCGACAGAGAGCGTTATGGCATTATTCCCGGAGTGAATGATCGGGAGTATTATACGAATTCATTCCATATCCCGGTCTACCACACGCTTCCAGCATATCGGAAGATTGAACTGGAGGCACCGTTCCATACGTTATGTAACGCGGGTGCAATCTCCTATGTGGAGCTTGACGGAAACGTTCGGGCCAACACCGCAGCTTTCCTGCGGATCGTACAGTATGCACTGGCGCAGGATATCGGTTATTTCTCCATTAATCATCCAATTGATCGCTGCCCTGCATGTGGTTATGAAGGCGTCATTGGGGATGTATGCCCAAGCTGTGAAGCCCATGAGAACCATGTACACTTCCAGCGGTTACGCCGCGTAACTGGCTATCTGACCGGAGATTACAAAGTACGCTTCAATGCTGCGAAGCAAGCCGAAGTGCGGGATCGGGTGAAACACCGGTGAATCTATATGGTTACATCCCGGAATCGGTGAATGAAGGAATCGGCCTGCGTGCCGTGTTGTTCATCAGCGGATGCCGTCACGCCTGTCCGGGCTGCTTCAGTCCGGATTCATGGAGCTTTCGAGCGGGTGAGCCCTTTACAGAGGAGCGGCAGCAGCAGATTCTGCATGAAGTGACGACCCATCCATTGCTGGATGGCGTTACGTTGTGTGGTGGTGATCCCTTTTTCTCGGCAGCAGAATGTACGTCTTGGGTCCAGCAGCTCCGCGCTGCACGTCCTGATCTGACGGTATGGGCCTACACGGGATTCGAATATGAAGAACTGATTACCGACCCTGCAAGAGCGGAGCTTGCCCGGTTGTGCGATGTGATTATTGACGGTCGATACGTTGAAGCGGAGCGTGATGTTTCCCTTCCCTTCCGCGGCAGCCGGAATCAGCGTTTGATTGATGTCCGTGCAACACTAGCCACTCGAACCATCGTTACAATGCAGCTCAGTATGCTGTAAACATTGGTTTTATTCCCCTCACCAACTAACAAGGCACTGGTCCCCAGCGGACTCGTGTCTTGTTGGCGTATAGCGGTCTTCTTTAAGAAATAGGTTTTATCCATTCTCTCTATTTTCTTCTCTATTGCATGACGATATATAATATAGGTAGTTATTAAGTTAGCATTTAAAATTTAACCGTTTACATAAGGTAACCAGGGAGGAATCATCTTTTATATGGATATTGTTCAAGCATTAATTACATGTATGCCTTTCTTTCGAGATACGATTCGTCAGGATGTAACCCTCTCCGTGATTGATCATGAGAAATTCCTATATTTCTCAGCAGGGGAATCGTTAAAACAACTGAATTATCAACCCGGCGACCCTCTATTGGATGGAAATCGAAATTTTGCTGATCTCAACGGCGGTACAGTCAAACGATTCGATCACTACCCTAAAGATTTATTCGGTGTTCCTTTTGACGTGGCTTTTATCCCCATTAAAAATGAAAAAGGTGAAGTCATCGCCCTGTTTAATCTGCTCTACAGTATGGATGACCAAGACCAGTTGCAACAGCTCATGGATGCTACCGAAAATCTGACTAACCAGTTAATTGACAGTGTACAGCATGTAGCTGCACACTCCGAGGAACTCAGTGCCACAACCGAAGAGATCCGGAACAATTCCAAACAAGCCGTACAGAAATCAGGCAATGTCACTCAGGTCGCCAGTTTCATTCGTGAAATCTCCGAACAAACCAATCTGCTTGGCTTGAATGCTGCCATTGAAGCTGCTCGTGTAGGGGAAGCTGGTGCAGGTTTTGGCGTTGTTGCCAAAGAAATTCGCAAACTGTCTGTGGATACCAAAGAAGCAACGGCACGTATTGAAGATTCTCTTCTCTCGGTTCGGCAATCCATTCAAGGCATGGAGAATGAACTTGGTGAGATCACTGCAAGCTCCCAAGAGCAGGCTGAACTCGTAAACAATTTCATGAGCACAATTGAGCAACTGAATGAAACCAACAAACAATTGAAGCAATTTGTGCAAAAAATGATTACGTTTGACGGAAAATAAAAATACGTTTAATGGACAATACAAGCACGGTTCATATCATAGAAATTTGTATAATTCGTTTCCTACCGCTCAGGGGATTTATGCAAAATGGTCATTAAACAACAAACTAAGCCTCCGAATAAGTTCGGAGGCTTTTTCATGAGTTATTTGACTTAACGAATCTCAAAGTGACTGATGCGCACACCCGCAGACAACACAATGTATACATCCTGCGCACCTGATGCACCTGTGAGTTCCGCCTTCACGGTAGACCACTGCTGGGCTTCACCTTGTGCCAGTTCCACACGTCCTGCGAGCGTACCGTCTGGTGAACCGAGTCGAACTTCCAACACAGCGCCTGCTTGTTCCACGGATACACGAGCTTCAATTGCTGCTGCCCCACTACCCAGATCGGCATCCTTAAAGGCAATCCATCCTTGCTCACCAACTACACGGACAGCACTTCCGCCCTCTTTGCTCTCATCCAGATCAACACCCAAGTATGCATCATAATTCTCGGCACGAGTAGCCACACCCAGATTACGGGCAGGGATCGTCTCTCCTTCTACCGTCAGGTCTGCAACCAGCTGAACATCGGAGGATGACTTGGCAAGCATAATAGAGTAAGTTCCACCTTCCACGACATACCGATCACGAGTTACATCCCAGATTTCCAGTTCCTGAACAGGCAAAGTAAAGCTGACCTTCGCTGTAGCTCCCGCTTCGATATGAAGACGACGGAATCCTTTTAACGTTTTGAGTGGACGTTTCACCCGGGATTTGCCTGCACGAACGTACAACTGAACAACCTCGTCACTGGCAATTGAACCCGTATTGGTTACATCTACAGTTACCGTAACGCTGCCCTCTATACCCACTTGAGCTGGGCTAAGTTCCAAATTGCTGTATTTA
This sequence comes from Paenibacillus sp. FSL K6-1122, assembly GCF_037977015.1. NCBI lineage: Bacteria > Bacillati > Bacillota > Bacilli > Caryophanales > Paenibacillaceae > Paenibacillus > Paenibacillus sp. FSL K6-1122. Next base: position 6,648,238 of record NZ_CP150272.1, read on the forward strand.
AACGTTGCATACGTCAGACCATGTCCAAACGGATACAATACATTACCTTCAAAATATTGATACGTACGACCGGATTGAATGATATCGTAATCCTTGATGTCGGTCAGTTGATCTGCTGATTGTACCCATGTCATGTTCAAACGGCCTGCTGGCGCATAGTCGCCATAGAGTACGTCTGCTACTGCGTTACCCAGTTCCTGTCCTGCGTGTGAAGTATACAATACCGCCGGGATGTTCTCCTGAACCCAGTTGGATGTGAACGGATAACTACCCACGATGACAACTACCGTGTTCGGGTTCGCGGCATAGACCGCCTCAACCAGACGTTGCTGGGATTCGGCGAGATCCAGACTTGGACGGTCAATCTCTTCTTTACCATTTACAAGCGGATTATTACCAACAAAAACAATCGCCGTTTCCGCAGCCTTAGCCGCTGCTACCGCTTCTTCAAGTCCGTTCACAATCACATCCTGCTTGAACGTCTCTGTGGCACCAAAGGTTTTCAGTTCTTCGGACACTACTAATGCATCGTTTCCACCATTAGGTGCAGTCACCGTTTTGCCATTCCAAGTGGTCAGACCTACACTGCCGTCCTGTTGTGGCAACAGGTGGAATACTTCCTTCACGAACCAGCCGTACACTTCATCAGCGGAAGCCGTTACGGTCTCTTCATCTGTTGTCAGATATTTGCCGTTGCTTTCGGCCTGCAAGGTATAACTTCCGAAGCCCCAATCGGACACCATAAATTTCTCCGCTTCTCCCGAAGCAATCACAGGTGATTTCTCACCTTCTGCCAGTCCAATTTTCTTCCCATTGGCTACGGAAGTTAACGTAATACGATCATTACCATCCTTGAACGCCACTTTGTCGCTGCCTACTTTGCCACGGATCGCCTCAAGTGGGGATACGTTATACGGCATGGTGCCTGCATACCAGTCACGATAGACGGTTCCACCCAATTGACCAATCACAGCCACTTTACCTGCTTTTGTTTTGTCCAGCGGGAGCGTGCCTTTGTCGTTTTTGAGCAATACCACTTGTTCTCTTGCGGCTCTGAGCGACAGTTCTTTTGCTTTCTCCGTCATCATGGACTCTTCACCGATCGCAGCGTACGGGTTGCCTTCTTCCGGATCGAACTCACCCAGACGGAAACGCACACGGAATGTATTGAACAACGCTTTGTCGATGTCATCCATCGTGAGTGTACCTTGTTCCAATCCTTCACGCAGTGCCTGTTTGGACAGCTCAGCATCATCGGTGATGCTATCAATTCCGGCTTTAACAGACTCTACCGTACCTGGTGTGTGGGAATCATAGTATTTATGATCATTCTTGATGCCCATTACGTCACCTGCATCACTGACAACGAAACCATCCATGCCCCATTCACCTTTGACAATCTCGTTCACAAAAGGATGCAACAACGCTGGCGTACCATTAATAGAGTTGTACGCCGTCATCATGGACTGTGCGCCGCCTTCCTTAAATGGCTTCTCAAACGCCTTCAGATAATACTCACGCATGTTACGTGGATCAATGCTGGACGAACCGCTTCCACGATCAACTTCGTTATTATTCGCAAGGAAATGCTTCAATGTAGCGACCGCTTTGTAATACTTCGGATGGTCGCCCTGAATTCCTTTCACCAATGCTGTTGTCAGCTCGGCTGTCAGTTCCGGGTCTTCACCATACGCCTCTTCATTCCGTCCCCAGCGCGGGTCACGTTCCATATCCACTGTAGGTGCCCACAGCGTAAGACCGTTCACTGCCGGATTTCGTTTATAAAATACACGTGCCTCGTCTCCGAGCACGGAGCCAATCTCCTTCATCAGATCCGCATCCCATGTGCATGCAAGCCCCACCGGTTGTGGGAAAGATGTTGCTTCTCCAAGCCAGGCCAAGCCGTGGGCCGCTTCTGTACCGTGTTTGTATGCAGGCACACCCAGGCGGTCTACTGCCGGCTGATATTGCAGCATGGATTCAATTTTTTCATCTTCCGTCAAGCGGGATACAAGGTCCTTCACCCGAGTGTCTAACTCTAGTGCTGTATCTTGAAACGGATATTTCGTTTGGTTGGTCGTCATATAGAATCTCCTTTGGTTATCGGTAGTTAATTAAAATGATAGCGAATACATATCTCAAGTAAAAACGGGGGTTAATTCGGATGAAATATTTCTTCCGATGGATCAATTAATCCTTTTAGAATCAACGTTTACAGGTGTAAAAATAGATCTCCTTTTCAAAACCTAAAACGATTTCGGTAATCTTATCATATAGCATGTTTAACAAAAAAAACAGAGGTTCTGTGCAGGAAATTGTGAACATCCCCTCTGCAAAATCTGAACAACACCGTTTTTTCCTGGCATAGTCTGGCAATCATGAATAAGAGTACAACGATGTGCGCTGAACAACATCCCATGCGATAGATTGAAGATAATCAAGGAGGAAAAAAAATGAGCGACAATCAGCAGCCCAAGACGGGTCTGCCCCCGGTCCCCGAATCACTTTGGCGTGCTACGCATGAATTCGATAGCTATCCGAAACTGACAGAAGATATCACCGCGGATGTAGCGATTATTGGTGCCGGTATTGCCGGGATCACTACAGCCTATCTGCTCGCGCAGACGGGTATGCGTGTAGTCGTGCTGGAGGCTGGAAAAGTATTGGATGGCACGACCGGTCATACCACGGCCAAGGTATCTGCACAGCACGGTGTCATATTTGATGAAATTATGCATCACTTCGGACAAGAACAGGCTCGGATGTACTATGAAGGCAATGCCGATGCCGCCAAGTGGATGCGCAATCTGGTGAAGGAAAAACAGATTGATTGCCAGTGGGCAGAGGAAGATGCCTACGTCTACATTCAATCAGAGGAAAACATTAAAAAACTGGAGATCGAGCTGACCGCCTATGGCAAACTCAATATCCCTGGTGAGTGGGTAGACCCACTCCCTATTCCAGTTCCCGCAAGGGCAGGCATTCGCATGCCGGGTCAGGCACGATTTGATCCGCTGGCCTACCTGCACTACTTGCTCGATTCCGCTGTGAAACAAGGTGTACAGATCTACGAGCATACGACAGTTACGGATGTAGAGGAAGATGCTTCACTACATGTCAGAACTTATGGAGATGGCCCATCCGTAACAGCGGAACATATTGTCGTGGCTTCTCATTTTCCCGTCTATGATCCCGGATTTTATTTCACACGATTACACGCCGAACGATCCTACGCTGTATTAGTCGAACCGGAGAAACCCTATGTGGGCGGCATGTACATCTCGGACGATACACCTTACCGCTCCTTGCGTACCGTCTTACATAACGGGAAGGAACACATCCTTTTTGGCGGCGAAAATCACAAAACTGGACAAGGCATCTGTACCTTCGGTCACTATGAACGCCTAGAGCAGTTCGCAGCGGAGACATTTGGCATTCGCAACATCCCTTTTCGCTGGTCAGCCCAGGATCTGATCTCCATCGACAAGGTGCCTTACATCGGACCGATTACCGGAAGACATGAACGAGTCTATGTGGCGACCGGGTTTGCCAAATGGGGAATGACAACTGGCACGATGGCAGGACACCTTCTTGCAGATCGCATCACTGGACGTGACAACCCTCATGCTGCCATATTCGATCCGGCAAGATTCAAGGCCGATCCTGGTATGAAACACTTTATTGTGGAAAATGTGAATGTAGCCAAGGAATTAATCTCCGGTAAAGTAGGCATTGTGCACAAAAAGGTTAGCGATATTGGTGAAGACGAAGGAGCCGTCGTTCGTCATAATGGCAAACGTGCTGGCGCCTACAAGGACACCAGTGGCAAGCTGTTTCTGGTGGATACCACCTGCACCCATCTGGGTTGCGAAGTCGAATGGAACGAGGGCGAGCGTTCGTGGGATTGCCCATGCCATGGTTCCCGCTTCGATTATGCAGGCCATGTCATTGAGGGCCCTGCTGTGGAAGACCTTAAAGTTCTGGATGCACAAGAATAACCGACATTTAGCGATTAACTTGTAACCAAAGAAACAAAAGTTCATCTCACAGACCGGATCGGAATCCGCCTTCAGACGGAAGTAACCGATCCGGTTTTTGCGTATGCTGAATTATAGCTAAACAGACAGCTTCAGCTAAGCATCAGTATTAAACGAACTTATTATCGATCAATCGTGATACGGAACTATTTTAAAGTCACTACCTTGCATTAAACAGTACTGGATGCTATGATGACTTCACCACTACTGAACAATATACACTAGCGATAAATGAAGCTACGAAGGAGGAACCTGTGTGAATGTGAACATCCAGTTCAAAAAAGGAGTATTGGAGCTGTGCGTCCTGGTATTAATTAACCGGCAGGATCGGTATGGCTACGAACTGGCTCAGGCGGTCTCCAAACATATCGAAGTTGCTGAAGGTGCACTGTATCCCTTGCTTCGCCGGCTTGTAAATGACGGTTACTGCACCACCTACCTGCAAGAATCAAGCGAAGGACCGCCGCGCAAGTATTACCGACTATCCGATACAGGTCGCGACTACATGACGGCACTGACGACAGAATGGAATGAATTTGTGCGCAATGTCGCAAATCTGATTGAGGAAGGAATCCCCAATGAATAGACAACAATTTATGAAAGCCATGGAAATTCATCTACGGCCGATGGACCCATTCGAACGGGCTGAGTTGCTCGCCGACTATGATCAACATTTCGAGCTCGGACTACGAGAAGGCAAGCTGGAAGAAGAGATCGCTCGGGAACTCGGACAGCCGGAAGAAATCGCCAAGGAAGCACTCGGTGATCGTTATGACATGCATACGCCGGGTTCAGATGCGTTCTATGCACCGACGTATCGCGAGATGCGGTCACCCAGAAACAGCACCAGCGCCACTCGCAAATTTTTCACAGCCATCGGCCTGTTGTTCCTGAATCTGATCCTTGGCATTCCTCTTGGTCTCATGATGTGGTCGGTATGGCTTGTTATTGCCAGCCTTTCCTTGCTGGTAGTGGCTCCTGTAGCAGCAGTTGTGGACTTTGTATTCCTGGGCCAACTCGATAAACCGGAAATTTTCGTTGCGATTGGCGCTTTCGGTGTCGGCATTTTGTTTGCCATCGCATCGAAGTATGTCTTTAGAGCCTTCAAAATCGTCACTCTTCAATATATTAGATGGAATAAAAACACGATGAAAGGAGATGTTTCCGCATGAGTACCAAAAAATGGCTTGCGCTTGCCGTGATATGTATCGGAATAGGTTTGCTCGGGACATCCATCTATGGCGTTCAGTTCGGGGATGAACGGGAGCATTATTCCAAACGATGGGATTTCAAAGAAGATGAATTGCAGAACATTATCATGAATGCTAATTTCAGTGCAGATATTGAATTTGTCATAAGCCCCGATTCGAATGGTTATATCGAAGTGGATGGTAAATGGGACCCTGCCATAGTCAAAAGCTTCGAACAAGCCACCTTATCCAAAGGCACATTCCAACTGGCTCAGACAGCACGTGAACGATTGCAAATTTTCACCTTGTACTGGAATGAGCAAGACTCCACAATAACCGTTGCTCTGCCTGAAGGACACCAATTAAATGAGGTTAAGCTGGACTCCTCTTCAAGTGAATGGGATCTGACAGGTCTAAATGCCAATCAGCTTGAGCTGAACAACACCTCAGGTTCCATACGTCTGGAAAACATCAAGGCGCCCAATATTGAATTGGTTCTAACTTCTGGCGACATTAACGCTTCCATGATTAATGGAGACATGACCGTGAAACAGACATCCGGAAGTTTTACGGCAGATCAGATTGCCGGTCATGTAAACAGTAAGATTAAATCAGGAGATATTGAGATTACTGAATTAAACGGCGCAGCTGATGTTCAATTCACTTCGGGTAGCATTCATATTGAACAGTCCCATTCCGCCCCGATTAATGCGTCTGGAACATCAGGAGATATTTTCATTCAAGCTGCACCTGATTTTGACGGAATCTACGACGCTAAGGCTACTTCCGGAAGTGTCGATGTACCTGAATCGCCAATGGTGAGCCGGGAAGTGATCAAGGCCCGTACTTCTTCTGGCAGCATCGAGATTACCAAATAGTGATGAAGCCAATTTCCGAACTGTGGGTAATAATAGTATAATTGAATGCTAGTCCATTTCTAAGGAGGAATTACCCACATGGAACTTAAAAATAAAACAGCGATCATCACAGGTGCCGGAAAAGGTATCGGCCGTGCGATCGCTGAAGCTCTTGCCAAAGAAGGAGTGCACCTCGGCCTTATTGCACGTACCGCTTCCGATCTTCAGGCTCTGCAACAGTCTCTGAGTCAAGAATACGGTGTGAAAGTAACCAGTGCAGTAGCAGATATCTCGGATCGCACGCAGGCCGAAGCCGCTGTAGCAGCCATCGAGATGGAACTCGGTGCGGTGGATATCCTTATCAATAATGCAGGGATCGGAAAGTTCGGAACGTTCATGGAGATGGAGCCGGAAGAGTGGGAGCGCATCCTGCATGTTAACGTTATGGGTACATATTACGTTACACGCGCTGTCCTTCCGAGCATGATCAAGGAAAGTAGCGGCAGCATTATCAATATTGCTTCCACTGCAGGTGAGCGCGGATTCGCTACAGGTTCGGCATACTGCGCGTCCAAGTTTGCATTGCTTGGCATGACCGAATCTCTGATGCAGGAAGTGCGCAAGTCCAACATTCGTGTAACGGCACTGACTCCAAGCACCGTTAATACGGAGCTTGCGACCAATGCCGGACTGAAAATTGGCGACGAAGATCGCATGATGCAAGCGGAAGATGTAGCTGAACTTGCACTCGCAACGCTCAAGCTGTCCGACCGTGTCTTCGTTAAAACAGCAGGCATCTGGACAACTAATCCACAATAGACAGGTGCTTCTGACCTTTCTAAGGAATCTCTCGCACCTTATTGTACTCTTTTGCAGGAAATGAGAAACGTAACGAATCACTGCGAGGTTATCTCGCCAGAATTCTGTGGAATGTAGCCAAATTACACACACAAGAGTGAAATAAAGCGTCTGAGATTCGTTACATCTCGATATCTGCTTAAAATCATCTAATAGGGCTCACTCAGTTCGTTAGAAATATAAAAGGACGTTTCCCATTGTACATGTATGCAGGTTCGCATGTTCATGACTTGGGAGCGTCCTTTTTTATTTTATAAATGATCCAGACCCAATTCTTTGGACACCGCAATGAGCACCACCGCAGGTTCCTCTCCGATATTGGTCACTTCATGGGGCACGATCGCATTCCAGGTAAACGAATCACCCACTTCAAGAACTTCCACATCTTCGCTTTGCTCCGCACGAATCTTGCCCTGCAACACCAGATGGCTTTCCTCTCCGGCATGTTTGCTAACCCCGGTCGATGCACCTGGCGGTAACTCCACAATGGACATACGCATCGCACCTTTGGCTGTAAGCTGCTGCACTTTGATCTGTCCGCTTCCTGCTGTCGTCTCCTTACGCTCGTTCTTGCGTACCACGTTCATCCGTTGCTCCGGTGTCAGCAGCAAATAGGGCAGTGGCACTTCCAGATAATCCGCAATACTTTCAAGCGTAGCAATGGAAGGTGACGTTTTGTTATTTTCCACGTTGCTGATAAAACCTTTGGACAACCCCGTGCCCTCGCACATCTGCATGATCGTAATCTGTTTCTGTTTGCGGATCGTACGAATAGCCAAGCCAATATCCATATCGCGTCCCTCCCCTTCTCTATATAAGACACCAGACGTAAGCTTAGCTACTTCAGGTTATCTATTCGGCCCTTGTCTCAACAAATATAATTCGATTGCCAAACGGATCCGTCACAGTCATTTCTCTTGATTGCCAAGGGGTCTCCTCTATACCGGGTCTCGCATTTTTGTACTCTTTCTGACGAAGTGCACCATGGAATGTATCCAAGTTATCTGTTTCCACGCGCAAGGCAGCTCCAGGTGTACAATCTCCATGATGTTCGGACAGATGAATCACGATGGAATCGAGTGAAATCTGCATATATAAGGGCATATCTTGCTCAAATCGATGTTCCCAATCCAATTGGAAACCCAGGTATTCAAGGTAGAACTCTCTAGCTTTATTTTCATCAAATATTCTCAGAATAGGCACGATACGCTTTAACATCCTGATCACGTCCTTGGAAATAAGATATGAACCATGCGCAACGACACTTCTTTTAAATCCATTCAAGGTTTCTTATAAACAACATATATTCATCATACAAAAAAAGTATTGACCCTACAATGAAACCATGATAAATTTTGTTCATAAATAAGAATATTTATTTCATATTGGTGAACTTTATCGTCAAATCGATATATTAACTCAATCCTAATCAGGTGGTGTTTTCAATGAATTCTCCTTATATACATGAAATCCGATTACCGTCTCATTACAATCCAGATCAGCGTTATCCCGTGATTTTCGCCTTACATGGGATGGGATCAGATGAACAGGATATGCTTCGTTTAATGGAGCCTATGCAGTCTGATTTTATTATTGTTGCCATCCGTGGGCCTATCGTTCAGGGTAGTGGTTATGCTTATTTTCAGATTAAAAGCATTGGCAACCCCATCCGTGAATTGTATGATGCCTCCGTGCTGGGACTGCAACAGTTGATTGTTGATCTGTCCGCCAAATATGCTATTGATCCCAAGCGGCGTTATATCGCCGGATTCAGCCAGGGCGCCATTATGGCGATGACTTTATCGCTGGTGATTGGAGATGCAATTAAAGGCATTGTAGCGATGAGTGGGTACATCCCGCAATTTGTGAAAGACGAGTACATGCTACACCCCGATTCGGAGCTGTCTGTGTTCATCTCGCATGGAGATCAAGATCATCTATTCCCGCTGCAACTGGGCGAAGATAACGCCAATTTCTTCCGTCAACACACCAATCACGTCACATATGTACCTTACAACGGTGGACACCAGGTGACCCCCGAACTATATCAACAATTCCAACACTGGCTTCGGACGGATGCAAATCTGACTACCGAAGACCCGAAAGGACTGAATTCATAATGATGCCATCTCTGTTTATTGCTCACGGTGCCCCATCACTGGCACTGGAGGAGAATGTGTACACCGAATTTTTGCAAAAACTTGGACAGGAACTGCCGAAACCCAAAGCAATTGTGTTATTCTCTGCTCACTGGGAATCCACAACTCAGCTTGTATCCTCGGTAGCCAACTATGAGACCATTTATGATTTCGGCGGTTTCCAGCCCGAGCTGTATCAGATCAAGTACCCGGCTCAAGGACAGGCAGAGACCACAGCCGAGGTGGAACGTTTATTCACAGAAGCCGGGATTCCGGTACAGACCGATGACGTTCGTGGACTGGATCACGGCGCTTGGGTCGTTCTACGCCTGCTCTACCCAGATGCGGATATTCCTGTAATTGCCTTGTCCGTGAATCGCTATCTGACAGGTGAGCAGCAATATCAGGTCGGACAAGCGCTCGCTTCCTTGCGTGAGCAAGACATTCTTGTCATTGGCAGTGGAGGAACCGTCCACAATCTACGTCGATTGAACTGGGAAAGTAACGGCGTTGACCCGTGGGCATCAGAGTTCGACAACTGGCTGCATGACAAGCTGGTGAGCTGGGATACGGAGTCTCTCTTCTCCTATGATAAACTGGCACCTTCAGCTCAAGCCGCCGTGCCTACGCCGGAGCATTTTGTACCGCTGTTACTCGCCATGGGTGCGGGAGATCAGAACAAACGTGCATCGCTCCTGTTCAAAGCCTATCAGTATGGCAATCTGAGCTTGTCCTGTTGGAAGTTTGATTAAAGAGGACTATGTAAAACGAACTAAAGTATTTACACTCGCTACTCCGATGACAGAACAACCTTCCGATCGCTGTTATCCCCAGATTTTTTTATTTACTTTATATAAAGGTGAAAATCTGGTGATAAGCGTATGCTTCCGATGTAGCTTTCTTGCAGAAAGCTTTTAGGCGAACACTTCGCTTCTTCAGGTTATTTCTGCCCTCTACGTTTTCGTGTAAAAGATTAGTTTCATTTATAAAGCAGATTAAAAATGTAGCGTGGGTTACAGGGATCATTCCTGTTGCTCACGCTTTATTTGTTGTTAAGAGTGACTGCCATGATGGATGTACATAATCGATTGTGATGGAGCTAAGTGTGCTGATATGCAACAACCGTCCTTGAATAATGAGACCATTGTAGTATGAAAGCAAGGACTCCGGTTTCTTGTGTGCTTTTCCGGATTATAACTATAATATGAGGTGAAATTAGAATCAGTTTGCGCGCATATCACTCACCATATTATCTGAATAGTTCATACGGAGGGAATTAGATGCCAGAACAGCGTATATATGAATTGATGGAAGAACTGGATATGTTGCTGGAGGAGAAGGTACAAGATGAGGAGAACCGGGAGCTCTTGGAGGCATATCGCGAGTTTGAAGGCGTGACGGATGAGCAGCTCGACGCATTCGAGCGTGAACAAGGTATTCGATTACCTGCTGATTTTCGTGCGTTTTATAAACGTAAAAATGGGAGTGGTTATGGCTTTCACGTCTTGTACCCAAGCCTTGAGGAAGGACGGGAATCCGAGCCATTTTACCTGTTATCCCTGGAAAAAATCCAAAAGGAGCAGTACACGCTGGTGGAGAACCGCATGGATGATTATTTTACCGAAGAAGAGATCCGTGAGCTTGATCCCCGAATCAAACCCTACCTTTTTCAAAAGAAATGGATCACGTTTGGCATGCTTGGAGGTGGTTCGCTGTATCTGATGTTCGACTTTGATCCGACAGAGCAAGGAACGGTTGGACAGATTATTATGTACGTGCATGACCCAGATTTTGTATATTATGTCGCTGGGACGTTTACGGAACTATTGGAACAATCCAACCGCAATTTACGTGCCTTGGAAGCCATTGAGTACTGAAATGCGCATAATGATATGACCTTTTTTGCATAATGCTGGGATATGTCAAAGCGGTTATAATAACATTTAGTGGAAATGCACATGCTGTATAGATAAGACTGCCTTTTCTACACCTAATACATTGATCTGGGAGGAACATACGAAGTGGCTGAACAACCGAAGTCTGAGAGCTTTATGTCTCTCATCAAAAAAGGAAACACATCCTCCGCCGTAGCGATGGCAGGTAATGCTGTTCTTGCTGTGTGCAAAGGGGGAGCCTTCCTATTCAGTGGCAGTGGTGCCATGTTCGCTTCGGCGATGCATTCACTCGCTGATGCCATTAACCAAGGGTTTGTCTTTGTCGGAAGTGTGTTGTCCGAGAAAAAACCTACACGCCGCTTCCCGACCGGATTCGGACGGGTCATTAACATTTTCTGTATGATCGCCGTTATTGTTGTTACCATTATGGCGTATGAAACGATCCATGAAGGCATCCATCTTTTGCAGCATCCTGTTGGTCATACCGGTGGTCTCTGGATTAACATCGGAGTGCTTGTTCTGAACATTGTCATTGACGGGGCCATCCTGATCAAAGCCATGAAGGAAATTCTAAAAGAAGCACGCGCACCCAAAGCCGCCGGATTTGCCTTGGTCCCTGCTGCCATTAAAAATGTAGGCCGTGCTGCGCCACCAACCCGTCTCGTATTCTACGAAGATGTTGTAGCAGTACTCGGTGCTCTGCTTGCATTGATCTCTGTCGTAGTAATTGCATTGACCAACTTTGCATTGCTCGATGGCATTGTGACAACGATTATTGGATGTCTGATGATCGCTGTAGCCTTCCGTGTCGGTTACGATAATATGATCGGATTGATCGGTGTTGCGGCTCCGCAGGATATTGAGGACAAAGTGTCCCAGACTATTCTCGCAGACACACACGTTGCTGACATTCAGATGATGCGTATCATTCAGGAAGGCCGTTATTATCATGTCGAAGGTCTGATTGAGTTGACCAAAGGACTCAGTCTTGCCGATGCGGATGACATCAAGTTCCGTATTCAGGAGAAACTGATGACAAACCCCGACATCGCCGACGCTGCCATCTCCATTATTGAGGATGACGGTGTGAACAGCTGGGGCAAGAAACATTCGGATGTGGTGAAATAACAAGCTTCGTTTTGGATGACTCAGCTTTACCATTCAGTAGTTGCTCAATTTAAGTTTAACTGTTGAATAAACAATCAACGAATCGTATATTCTTAATAACAGATCTCGCCCGCACCTCTGCTTATGCATGTGGAACAGGGCGAGACATTTTTGCGTTATGGGGGTATTTTCCTTGCCAGATGATGTTCAGCTACGTGAAATGAAAGCGCATACTACATATGAAGAACAGCTCGAAAAGTTTAAAAACCGAAAAATGACAATTGAAAATGATGTAGAAGCAATTACAATCCTGAAACGCATTCACTATTACAGGTTTACTGCATATGCCTTAACTTTTAAACAGGATACCTCGGACAACTACATTGAAGGAACGACTTTCAACAAAGTGTATAAGCATCATTTGTTTGATGCAGCCCTTAGAAATCACTTTATGAAGATTGTCGAGTACATCGAGATTGCCTTAAGATCACAAATTCCATACAAGCTCGCCCACAAGTATGGTGCTCTTGGATATACGAATGCCGCTAATTTTTCTAAAATTCAATTTCACCAACGCTTTATGGAGGATTTGCAAAAATGCATTCAAAAACAGCACAAAGAAGTGCTTATTGCTCATCATAGAGAGAATTACCAAGATAGATATCCTATCTGGGCGGCCTTTGAAGTTAGTACAATTTCTATGATGTCCTCACTCTATAAAAATTTAAAAACGTCTGACAAAAAATCTATTGATCGAGAATACTACCCTTCTCGAAACATAAGTTATAGGGAACTTGAGAACTGGTTCCACGTCTTAACTGTTTTTAGGAATAGATGTGCTCACTACAGCAGACTTTTTAATTATAGAATCCCTGTTACCATAAGATACACACGAAATGATGAATTATTAGGCTTAGACAAAGCCTTTCTTTTTGGAGCTATCTACAATGCGAAGTACCTGATAAAGGATAGAACAATCTGGGATAGTTGGGTGACTGAGCTATCCTCATTAATCGAAGCTTACACTATAGTTGATATATCCCTTTTGGGATTCCCTACAAACTGGGAGCATCTGCTACGAAAGCAATGATAATTCTCTCTTGCAACATGCAAGCCTAAATCACATTTTTCTGTGTAACTTGTTCACCACCGTTTGGCACAGATTGTTTGCATGAAAAAACGACTGAGTATCTTTCGAACCTAGACTTTGGTCTAGGTTCATTTTAACTCCAAAGACGGAGGATAGAGTTTTCCAGTTCATGGTATGCTGTGAATAACGAAAGTAATTGCTCTACATACAACCGTTCGGAAAATTGATCTTGTATTAAGAAGGAGAGATATTATGGCTAAACGTACGATCCTTGCGCCTGTTCTCATTTTGCTGGGCGTGTACCTGATTCTGAACCAGGGAGGTTCACTCGGTCCGGGTACAATCTTCGCTACATTCTGGCCCACGTTATTCGTGATCCCACTCGGGCTGTTCTTCCACTGGCTCTACTTCTCCATGATTGGCAGAGGTGTTGGACTACTGGTTCCTGGTGGCTTGTTGCTCACGGTTGGTATCGTCTGTCAGATCGCTATGCTGTTTAACAACTGGGGTACGATGTGGCCGGGCTTTATCCTGGCTGTTGCTGTTGGTTTGTTCGAATTGTATTGGTTTGGTGGTCGGAACAAATGGTTGCTGATCCCCATCAACATTCTAACAGTTATATCGCTGCTGTTCTTCGCTGTGATGTCGATTGGCTCGATGCTGAGCAGCTTGAGCTTTATCCAACCGTTCGTGGCAATTGTGTTGATTATGGGTGGGGCATGGATCATGGTGGGTCGCAAAAAACGCATGTAGTGGCAATTATATAAGATGAATGGGGTGCGATTAACTGAGTCACTGCGGTGACAGCACAACTTCGGATCGCTGTTATCCCCGGATTTTTTTGAATCCCATCTAGCAATGGGAAAATCCGTTGATAAAGGCGACCGCTTCGCTTCCTTCGTTTGTTCTGTCCCCTCCGTTAACGTGTGATCTTAAATGTTCATCTTATATGGCACTTCAAGCGCTATTGCTCTGAAGTAAGTAATAAAAAAGGGGTGCTGCTCGTCATTCAAATGAAATGACGAGCAGCACCCCTTTTTGTCTTTTTTGCAATCTAACGAAATGTGCACACGTTATTGGCGGTTATTTGCTGTGCATTTTAAACTCCAGGAACAGGTCGTTATAATGTGAGAGCATTTTTTTACCCAGATTATCGTAGACCTCCAGCTTACCTGTCAGTGTCTCGTCTGGATAGAACCGTTCATCCTCGGAGACGTCCTCTGGTAGCAGCTTAAGTGCCTCGGCGTTTGGTGTGGAATATCCGACATACTCCGCATTGCGAGCGGCATGATCCGGGTCCAACATGAAGTTGATAAACTGGTGTGCCCCTTCAATATTACTCGCTGTTTTGGGAATAACCATGTTATCGAACCAGAGGTTCGAGCCTTCTTCCGGCACCATGTAATCCAGCTTGTCGTTCTCATCCATAATCTCGGACGCATCTCCGGACCACACGAGTCCAACCGCAGCTTCCTCGTTCGCAAGCAGCATCTTGATCTCGTCTCCGACAATTGCTCTGACGTTTGGTGTCAATGTAGACAGCTTCTTCAGCGCTTCTTGCAGATGATTTTCGTTGGTATCGTTCAAGGAATACCCGAGACTGTTCAATCCCATACCAATGACTTCGCGTGCACCGTCAAGGAGCAGGATTTGATTTTTCAAGCGCGGGTCCCACAGGTCATTCCAGCTATCAAACGTTAATCCATCCACCAGTTCGGGATTGTACACAACCCCCACCGTTCCCCAGAAATAAGGGATCGAGTACTTGTTGCCTTCGTCAAAGGACAAGTCCAAGAACCGCGGATCGATGTTGCTCAGGTTAGTCAATTTGCTGTGATCAATTGGAACGAGCAGGTCTTCCTCTTTCATTTTGCTAATCGCATATTCAGAAGGAATCGCCACATCAAACGTGGTTCCCCCTTGCTCAATCTTGGTCAGCATCGCTTCATTGGAATCAAACGTCTGATAGATAACCTTAATGCCTGTCTCGTCCTCAAACTCCTTGAGCAGATCAGGGTCGATATAATCGCCCCAGTTATAGATGGTCAGCGTGTTGCCGCCAGAATACCCCTGACTCTTATTCAGATACGAAGCCAGGATCATCAGGGCAAACGCGGCCACAAAAACAATCGCAAATGTCCGTACCAGTTGCTTCATGGACGCAGCCCCTTTCCTCCGGGTGGTATCCGTGTTGCACGGCGGTTAATGAAGTAATATCCAACCACCAGCAGCACCGTGAGCAGGAACAAGAGGGTTGATAGCGCGTTGATTGACAACGATACACCCTGCCTTGCTCTGGAGTATATTTCTACAGAGAGTGTGGAGTATCCATTACCCGTGACGAAGAATGTTACTGCAAAATCATCGAGCGAGTACGTCAAAGCCATGAAGAATCCGGCAAAAATACCCGGTTTCACGTATGGCAACACCACACGCGTCAGAATCTGCCATGATCCAGCGCCCA
Organism: Paenibacillus sp. FSL K6-1122; assembly: GCF_037977015.1. Lineage (NCBI taxonomy): Bacteria > Bacillati > Bacillota > Bacilli > Caryophanales > Paenibacillaceae > Paenibacillus > Paenibacillus sp. FSL K6-1122. The sequence goes on from NZ_CP150272.1 coordinate 6,663,874, forward strand.
GATCCCGTGCCGCATCCATCAGTGTCGGACTCATCTCCTGTAGCTTCGGCAGTACCATGATGACAACAATCGGCACACTGAACGCAATATGAGACAACAGAACCGAAGTAAAGCCCAGTTTGATGCCAATCATGGTGAACAGGATCAGGAATGACGCACCAATGATGACATCCGGACTAACGATGAGCACGTTATTGAGTGACAGTAGCGTGTTCTTGGTCCGTTTGCGACGCACATGGTAGATCGCCAGTGCTCCTGCTACACCAAGGATCGTCGAGATCGCTGATGACAGGAGCGCAATGATAAATGTATTCAGCACAATGATGAGCAGCCGAGTATCAGCGAACACCTCTTTGTACCATTCAAGCGTGAATCCTTCGAAGCTGCGCATGTGGCCGCCACTATTGAAGGAATAGAAGATCAGATACGCAATCGGTGCGTACAATATGGCGAATACAACGGCTAGATAGACGTTAGACAGCTTTCCGTTTCTTCCCATTACGCACCTCCTTCTTGCCTGATCCAGTCAGGAACATAATAATCGCCATCGCAATAATCAAAAAGACGGCAATCGTTGAACCCATCCCCCAGTCCTGGGTGACGAGAAAATGCTGTTCAATCGCTGTTCCCAGCGTAATTACACGGTTCCCCGCAATGAGGCGGGTAATCATGAACAGAGACAGCGCAGGAATAAATACAGCCTGACAGCCTGATTTTACTCCACTAATCGTCAGTGGAAAGATAACCCGGCGGAATGTCAGCCACGATGAGGCTCCCAGATCACGCGCCGCATAGATCAACGATGGATTCATCTCTTCCAGCGCATTGAAGATCGGCAGAATCATGAATGGAATGAAGATGTACACCGAGACAAAAATAAAGCTGAAATCGGTGAACAAAATCTGCTGTGTACCAATACCCACCACTTCAAGCAGGGAGTTGGTCAGACCGTACGTTCCGAACAGGCCGATGAAGGCGTACGCTTTTAGCAAAAGATTGATCCAGCTTGGCAGAATGATCAGTAGCAACCATAGCTGCTTGTGCTTCGTCCGGGTCAGCATATACGCCGTTGGATACGAGATCAGCAGTGAGAACGCCGTAATCAGAAATGCATACCAGAACGAACTGAGCGTCATCTGCAAGTACACCGGTGTGAAGAATCTGGCGTAGTTGCCAAACGTGAAGTTACCCTCCACATCGAAGAACGAATAATAGATGACCAGCAGAACCGGCGCCACAACAAACAACACCATCCATAATACATATGGAATCAGATACGCATTGCGTGTGCTGGCCTTAGTCTGCATGAGCGGCCTCTTGGTAGGCTTCGAGTCGTTTGTCGAACTCTTCTTCGGTCTCGTTAAAGCGCATGACGTGTACCGCTTCCGGATCAAAATACAGTCCAATCCGTGCGCCTACAACGGCTTTCTTGGTTGAATGAACAAGCCACTCATTGCCCGCATCATCGTACGTGGATATCTCGTAATGCACCCCGCGGAATAACTGGGAATCCACATTGACCTTGAGTTTGCCTTGGTCTTCGGTTGTAATCTCCAGATCCTCTGGGCGAATGACAATCTCTACCGGCTCGTCCCGCTGGAGACCCTGATCGACACACTCGTGCTGTGCGCCAGCGAATTCCACCACAAAGTCCTGCTTCATTTTGCCCGATACAATGTTCGATTCACCGATAAAGTCTGCTACAAAGCGGTTAATCGGCTCATCATAGATATCATTCGGTGTACCGCTCTGTTGAATCACGCCGCCATTCAGGACAAAAATCTCGTCGGACATCGCCAAGGCTTCTTCCTGATCATGCGTAACAAAGATAAACGTGATGCCCAGTCGCTGTTGCAGCTCCCGTAGCTCGTACTGCATTTCGGTCCGTAATTTCAGATCAAGTGCCGAAAGCGGCTCGTCCAGTAGCAGAATTTCAGGTTCGTTCACAATCGCGCGTGCAATCGCGACACGTTGTCGTTGTCCGCCGGACATTTCGCCAATTTCCCGGTTTTCATACCCGGATAGATTGACGAATTTGAGGGCTTCCAACACTTTGCTGCGAATTTCAGCCGTTTTCATCTTTTTGATCCGCAAACCAAAGGCTACGTTCTCAAATACATTCAAATGTGGAAATAATGCATAATCCTGAAATACGGTATTCACCTGCCGCTGGTGGGCAGGCACTCTGTTGATGAGCGCACCGTTAAAATAAATACTGCCCTGTGTCGGCTCCGCAAAACCGGCAATCAGCCGCAATATCGTTGTTTTCCCGCAGCCCGATGGGCCAAGAAGCGTATAAAATTTACCCCGCTCAATCTCAAAGCTGACCGCCTTCAATACGGCTTCATCCTGATCGTATTGCTGAGTCACCGCTTCGAAGCGGATAATCGGTTGTTGTTCTGACATGCTTCACATCGCCCCCTTATACTTGAGGTACCTCTTAAGTCTGTACACTTTTCGTTCATGCATCCTTATAGATAACCCATCTATTATATATGATTCAGGTATATCCGCAATGGTTTTGATGTAAACGCCGCGTGTCATTTCTTCTTATTTTCAAAAATTCTGCATACATTACGGGTAATGTCGATAATACGTACCCATATGGAGTAAATGAAGGATTTTAGGATTCCATTTTATGTGTGAGAGGAGTCTTGGCTCTTGGATATTCGTCGTAACCTGCCTTTGCTGATGACCATTTGTTTCTTAAGTCAGATGGGCGGATTCATGATCCTGCCCCTATTTCCTTTGTTTATTGAAGAATTCGGCCTGTCCGGCTGGATGATGGGGGTTATTTTTGCACTCTTTTATGTGGGGAAAGTAATTGGTGGCGTTCCAGCAGCGGCAATTTATAAGAAACTAGGTGGTAAAAAGGCTCTCATCCTGATGCTGATCCTGCTGGCTGGCTGTATGGGCGGCTTCGCGCTGTCTACTGCTGCGGTGTTATTCGGCCTGCTCCGACTTCTACAGGGGCTCGCTTCCACGGGCCTTACCGTGGTCGTACGTTCCATCATCGGAGATGAGGGTAATGTAGACAACCGCGGCCTGTACAATGGATATATCAGCAGTAGTGAGGGCGGCGGCATGGTGCTCGGTCCGGTCATAAGTGGCTGGCTCGCGCTGCACTGGCCATTGTCGGTGCCTTTTTTACTCGTTACCGTATGTTGTCTGATGGCCGTGGTCGCTGCGATGGGGATGAAGACAACGGCACAAGCTAGAGCTAATCATGAGTCTGGGGATACGCTAAGTGATCATCTATTAGAAGATCCTTCGGGTGTTGTTAAGCAGGAACCTCTGGTCAACTCAGCACACCCGGTGCTCCACACGGATGACACCCCTCCTTTACCTTCAACAACATCTGATGCACTGCATACGCAAGCTGCGGATACCTCCTTAACCTCCCAATCCAACCAAGCTCCCGAATCAACAACAACTGGCCCATACACAGGGTTCACCAGGCGGCAACAGCTTGTTGGCTACGGTACGGTACATTTTCTGGAGATGAGCGCCTATGCCGTATTTCTCACCTATTTTGCACTGTATGCAGCTCACATCATGCATTGGGACCCGTTTGCCACCAGTCTCGCCTTCACCGTCTCCGGGATTTCTACGCTTGCCGCTGCTCCCTTTGTTGGTTATCTCTCTGACCGGATGGGCGATCGTCTGCTGCTCTGCATGCTTGGCATGTTCCTGATTGGAATCGAAGTTGTTGTATTTCTAAGCACGTCCTCTCATCTATGGGTCTACGTTGGCATGCTGATTGGCGGGGTTGGCGGTGCATGTTACATGGATTCGTTCTTTGCTCATATTGGTGATCATACCCCGGACGAGAGTCGAAGTTCTGTCATAGGCAAAATTGTCTCTGCTGCCGAGATCGGCTCCATCGTGTCTCCACTGGTTGCAGCGCTACTTATGGAAGTTGGCTCGCTGTACTCCGTGTTTGTGTTTAATCTGGTGCTGATTGCTGTTGCCATTGTAGTTCAGGCTGTGATGCGCAGTCGATATCGATTGAAAGAGGGGTAGTTCTTCGTTTGATAAAAAAGGATCACAAAAAATAACCCGTCTGCACAATTTAGTGTGCAAACGGGCATTTCATTGGTGCATCTCCGGCCTGCGGCTGGTGATTCTCTACCTGTGCATTCTGCTGCTCACTGCTTCGCAGTTCTGCGGCAGATGCCACGCCATCTTTCAGGGTATACGCCTGATCCTGACGGAAAAAGTTCGGCTTCACGATCTCATTACGATAGGAGCTGTGGAAAATATGTGTTGTCGCCGGGGACACTGGCGGAATCAGCCACACCCAATCTCCGGTCAGTTCACGCCCAGCCTTCTCTTCCCGCTGTTCAAATAAATCGAACTGCGCTGCTGCTGTGTGGTGATCCACAATGCTCACGCCTGCTTTTTTGAACGAATACAGCACAGCCACATTCAGCTCCACCAACGCCCGGTCCTTCCACAATGTCGTTTCACTCGACGTATTCAATCCAAATGCTGCCGCCACCGCAGGCAGTTTGTTATACCGGAACGTATCCGCCAGATTACGGGCGCCGATCTCGGTACCCATATACCAACCATTGAATGGTGCTGCTGGATAAGATATACCGCCAATCTCCAGTCGCATATCAGCAATCATCGGCACACCGTACCAGCGCATGCCCAGCTCGGCAATTTCCACTTGCTCCGGATGTTCAATAAGAACTTCCACAATCTCTTCTTCTGGCACAACATACCACTCTGGGGCTTGTCCTTGTGCCTGAATAATGAGCGGTAACACATCATAGGGGCTACCTGCCCCTTGCCAGCCAAGTGACATCGCCGCCTTGGTCAGCTCCACCGAAGCAGGATCTCCGATAATACCTTGCTCTGTCTCATATCCCGCATAACGAATAAGCTGATGATTCCAGAGGCGTACCGGAGTTCCATTCGGCCCAGCCGGTGGAAGGATGGTAATCATCGGAATTACTTTGCCACCGTTGGATGCTACATGGATATGATTCAGCACAGCTTCCGCTGCCGTTCCTGCCGTATCAGCATGACGGGCGTCCACGATGCGAAGTTTATCCCAGAACAGCCGCCCGATGCAGCGGTTGCTGTTTCGCCATGCCATTTTACAACCCTGCTCCAATTCCTCAGTGGTATGCACATAAGTACCGGTTACTTCGATCTCTCCCATAACGGCAACAAGCCGGGCCTCTGCGTCTTCACGCGAATGGCCCAGCTCTTCATAACATGTATATATAAACCGTTCAGCTTCTTCCTGCAATTGTTCCAGGTCTGACCGCATTGTTCATTCCACCATTCTGTACATCTTGAATGCCATCATTATACGGCAAGCGCACCGGATTTGTAAGCGAACGGACACTTTGTTCACGGACTCTACATATCGTTGTCAGGATGTAGGGTGACTTTGCTTATTTGCCCAGAAATGCGGTTAACATCCAGACCTCTTTATCCAGGGCAGCGGTGAATCCAATCAGCATATCTTCTGTTGCATTATCTTCCGCTTCTCCTGCTTCGTGAATGCCTTGACGAATCACTTCCACCATCGTGTGCAAATCAGCAACCACCGACTCTACCATACGTTCAGCAGACAACCGGCCTTGTGCCTCTTCAATCGGAGAGAGACGCAGCTGTTCAGTCATCGTAGCCACCGGACGTCCACCAATAGCAAGCAAACGTTCTGCAACTTCGTCCATATTTGCCGTAGCCAAATTGTACAGTTCTTCGAATTTGGCATGCAGTGTGAAGAAATGTGGTCCTTGGACATACCAGTGGAAGTTATGCAGTTTCGTGTACAATACGGACCAACCTGCGATCTGACGGTTCAGGACCTCTTGAAGTGCTGTGGCATTGTTAGCAAAAGTGTTGTTTCTAGTTTGGATTGTGCTCATGGAATTTATCCCCTCTCGAATATAAAAATAGAATTTGAATTTTATAATGGATTGCTTTGATTCGCTTCTTTTAATTTAGACTTAATCTAAATCTTGTTTTAATTATAACACCGCATATCCTGTTTGGGAAGGCTTTTGCACTGTCTTGTAAATGAAGATTCCATGAAGTACAGCTTCATAGAAACGTTGGCACACACAACTAACAAAATTGATGAATGTAAGCAAACTGTTCCTAAACGATTGGAGCTATGATAGACTCATCTGATCGTATTATCCATAAATTAGTGAAATAGGATGATACCCATCATAAAGATAGTTACCATTATAGGAAGTTAACTTAGTCACTATTGCGGAGGTAAACATGAGGATATTTCAATTTAAACAAGAGTCAGGGAAGAAGATTACCAAATTTGATTCTAATTTCGTAATGTCACGTATAACGCAGACCAACAAAGCAGCTCATATCGGATGTATGCATTTAGCTGAGGGTGGGGTCATAGGTTATCACCAAGCTGTAGTTCCTCAACTCCTTTTAATCGTAAGCGGAGAGGGTAGGGTTAGAGGGGAAGCAAATGAATACATCAAAGTTCGTTGTGGCGAAGCGGTTCTCTGGGATAAACATGAATGGCACGAAACCAAAACAGAAACTGGACTCATGGCAATTGTAGTTGAAAGCGAAGAGTTAGACACCTCATTAATGATGCCTTTATAGAAGGTATAATATAAAAAAGCAGACCTGCACCTAAGACGGTAACAAGACTGCTCCTTTAAACATAAATCTCCTTAAGCTTGAACAAACTCAAAAGTCAGAATACGACTGATCTCCTCATAGCTCGAAGCTACAAAATGAGGTTGATGATCGGACTCCGGCAGCGCCTCCCGATGGTTGAACCAGATGACTGTCCACCCCGCATCGACCGCACCTACCACATCATTACGCCACGAGTCGCCAATGTAATAGCTGGAACCGGCATCTGTCCCGGACTGCTTACTCACATATTCAAACAACCTGCGATCCGGCTTCGCATAACCAGTTGTACCGGAGATGAAGACCAGATGCTCGTCCACGAGACTGAGCACATCCAGTGCTTCAAGCTTGCGGCGCTGATGCTCTCCTTCTCCATTGGTGATTAGACCGACAGTATGACCTTCTGCCTGAAGCCTTCTGATTAACGCATACGCTCCTTCAAAAGGTACAATCTCAAACTGTCTGCTCAGATACTGTGCTTGCAGTTCTTCAGCCTGTCCCAATTGTAAGGGGAGTCCAAACTCTTCCATCGTCAGCTCAAACCTCCGACGGCGCATTCGCTCCACCGCATCCGGTTCTGGTACAGCGGACAGATCTTCTTGTGCAGACAACCAGTCACTATAATAGCGAAAACGGTGATATGCCTCAGCATAAGGAAAATCATCTGGCAGGCCAAGAACATCCTGTAATGCGCCACGAAGCGGCTGCAAGTGATCATATAAGGTGTCATCCACGTCGAAAAATATGGTTTTAGCATTATTTATTTCATTCATAATAGTTGTCTATCCTCCTGCTTCTGCGTCCAAACATTCTCTTCTTACTATATATGTATTCATTTGTCCCGTCCAAAGGAGGATTTCTTGCAGCCCTATCCAGCTTAAACCATAGCCACAGACCTCTGTCTGGCAAAGAAGCATTAAATAGTCATTCTTATACATAAAAACACCCCATTTCACAACTCATGGTCATGAAATGGGGTGACGCTATTTTTTAATAAACTCTATTCTACAATCAACGATACAACCTTACCTGCATTCACATCAATCAGGCCATGGTCCGTAATCTTTAGTGCCGGACTTACCGCAAGAGAGTGAGTACTGATCGACATGATCGGGTTGTAATGTACATACCCGAGAGACAACATTGCTGCTCTCAGTTCCTTCACTTGATGCGACACCACTGCAAGTGGTTCTTCCGTCAATATTCCACCTACGGGAAGTTCCAGATGGGACAGCACCTTGCCATCTTCCACCACACAGAACCCACCCTGGCTCGAAATCACTGTGTTAGCTGCCAATATCATATCTTCACGATTACGTCCTACAACCAGCAGGTTGTGATTGTCATGTGAATATGTCGTTGCAATAGCACCACGCTTGATGGTGTCTCCACCGATCAGACCATGTGCACGATTGCCGTTCACACCATAACGTTCAAAGGTCGCGATCTGCGCATATCCGCTTTCTTCCCATAACAATTCACCATCCGAAGACTGAACTGGTCCAATATGCTCTTCAACAAAAGTAGAACCATCCTTCACCATCATGACACGGCATTGGTATTCACCTTCACCAGCGAGATCAACACCTGATCCACTGACTTTAGGATCTGACAATTGAATCGCAAAATCTGCTACGCCCAGCTTTTCCAACTGTACGCTCTTATAGAAGTGAGGTGGGAACTGCCCGGTTATGCGCTCCTGCTTATACGGTTCGTAATCGTCATAAGCTTTGCGGCCGTTTTTGTACACCTGATCAATAGAGAGATCATTCAAGTTGGATACCAACACATAATCGGCCACTTTGCCCGGGGCCACGCTGCCACGATCGGTCATTTTCATCCGGGAAGCAGGGGTAGATGTTGCGGCGTAGATCGCATCTTCCGGACGCATCCCCATCTGAATCGCTTTACGTACGATATGATTCAGATGACCATGCTCCACCAGTGAATCCGGCATCACATCATCCGTTACAAAGCAGAAATGCTGCGCCACATCATGTTGAATCAGGTACTCCATGACTTCCGGGGTCATTGATTTCTCCTGAATTTCAATAAACATACCTGCCGCAATCCGCGCCTGTAATCCCTCAATGCTCTGATGAGTATGATCGGAATCGATACCTGCGTAGATCAGTTGATGCAGATCGAGTCCAAGCAGTTTCGGTGTATGTCCTTCGATCACCAGATCGGGATAGTTTTTGCGAATATGCTGTAAAATCTGGTTTGTCTTGCACTCGGGATCACGGATGACATCGACATAGTTCATGATCTCGCCCAGACAGATGATCTCGCCAGTGGCGAGCAACAAGTCCATATCTTCAATTTCAATCGAACCGCCTGTTGTCTCCATCGGGGTTGCCGGAACGGAACTCGGGATCGCATAGAACATATCCACTGTCGTCTCCCGACTCACAGCCATCATCTCCTGCACACCCTCCAGCCCGAACACATTCGCCATCTCATGCGGTTCTGCGACAATGGACGTTACCCCGCAGCCAATCAGACCATGGGAAAAGGTTTCCGGTGTCACCATTGTACTTTCGATATGCAGATGGATATCGATCAAGCCAGGAATCATGTATCTTCCCCGCGCATCAATGACTTCGTCTGCCTGAATCATCTCAGGTCCGCCGGGTCCAACATATAGAAATCTGCCGTCCAATACAGCGACGTTGTTCATTTCAAACCGTTTATAATAACTGTTATACACATGTACATTTACAATCAGTTGATCTGCACGCATGGGGCATAATCTCCTTCTTCACAAGCATTTCACCACGATGCGAACCGGACAATGAACCTGCACTTTAATCTGCTGTACTGCACATGACTGCGCACCACTGCCATCGTCCGGAAATCATCGCATAAATTGCCTTCTTTACTGCTCTTATTTCTTAAAGCTACTCGCTACATTCACGACTACTCTACCAATACAAGCTTGTCCTGTGGGAAGATCAGGCTAACATGTTGCCCGCTAAGGTATGGTGTTTCCATCTCTTGATTTGCTGTAAAGTCACCGAGTTCCGTCTCGATCACATACTGATAACTGCGTCCCAGATACGTGCTGACCTTGATAATGCCCGGCAAGGCGTTCACCACATCCGCAGAAGTATCTCCACTAACGATCAGATCATCCGGGCGAATTGCACCTTTGCGTGCACCGGGACGTGCTGTTCCGGGATGCGCAGTTGCTGTAAAAGTTCGTCCACCTGCGCTCAATGTGATTAATTCACCTGCATCACTGCGCTCCGCGAATTCAATGAAATTATGGAACCCGATAAATCGTGCTACAAACTCCGTTGCCGGATATTTGAAAATGGTTTCCGGGCGGTCGAGCTGCTCGACCACACCTTTGTTCATAATCGCTACCTGATCCGAGATCGAGAAACACTCTTCCTGGTCATGAGAGACATACAGCGTTGTGATGCCCAACTCTTGCTGAATACGGCGAATCTCCACCCGCATGTTAAGGCGCAGGTTGGCATCCAGGTTACTGAGTGGTTCGTCGAACAAGAGCAGGTCAGGTTCAATGACCAATGCACGAGCAATGGCTACACGCTGACGCTGTCCACCGGACAGTTCTTGTGGAAAACGTTTCTCAAATCCATTCAGGTTAACGACTTCCAGGATTCGCATCACACGGGAAGAGATATCCTTGTCTTTCACCTTGCGCATCCGCAGGCCAAAGGCCACGTTGTCATAGACAGACAGATGCGGGAATAACGCATAACTCTGAAATACAAATCCAAAGTTCCGCTTGTTCGCCGGAACCTTCGTATAATCCTTGCCGCCGAACATAAACTTGCCCTGTGATGCTTCCAGAAATCCGGCGATGAGGCGCAGCGTAGTTGTTTTGCCGCAACCGCTCGGTCCGAGCAGGGAGAGCAGTTTACCTTTTTCCAGCTCCAACTGAAAATCCTTCAGGATTGTCTGCTTATCGTATGCCACGGATACGTGGTCTAATGTCAGCAATGCCATAGCGTTCTGCGCCTCCAATTAACGTTTAGTAAAGTATGAAAATCCGCCCATGATCCGTTCGATCACGAACATTAAGAGTCCGGTCAGTACCATCAACAGCACGGAAATCGCTGCAATCGTTGGGTCAAAATAATTCTCCACATACGTCAGCATCTGGATCGGTAATGTGCTTACCCCTGGTCCGGTCATGAACACCGAGATGTCCACGTTGTTGAAGGATTCCAGGAAAGCAATCAGCACGGCAGCGATAATTCCTGAGCGGATGTTGGGAAGCACGATCGTGAAGAACGTTCTTACCCGTCCCGCACCAAGACTCAGCGCAGCTTCTTCCACTGCAAAGTCAAAGCTCGACAGACTCGACGCGATAACCCGAATGATAAATGGAAGCATGATAATCGTATGACCGATCAACAGTCCGAGATACATCGGCAGATGGTAGATTACGATCAGGTATTTCATCAATGTAAAACCAAGCACGATTCCCGGGATCAGTACCGGGGACAGGAACAGTGCGTTCAGCACGGACTTGCCTTTGAAATCGTAACGACTAAGTGCATACGCAGCCGGAACTCCGAGCACCAGTGCCAACAAGTTTCCCAGTAAGGAAATGATGATGGACGTCTGGAATGTGCGGAGGAAACCGCCTGTGTTGAAAATATTCTCATACCAGCGGAAGGAGAACCCTTCCGGCGGAAATTTGAGTACCGTTCCCGGTTCAAACGAAGTGACCGATATGATCAGAAGCGGGCCCAGCAGAAAGATAAAGACCAGCAGACTGAACAGGCCCAGCCCGATATGTTTCTCCCGCATATGTCTACCCCTTCGGATTTAAAGTTTTGGCCATTTTGTTCATGACACCAACCACGACAAATGTAATCACAATCATAATCGCGGCAACAACCGAGGCCAGATACCAGTCGTTGAGGGTCATGGCGTTCTGATACAGGAACGTAGCAATTACACGTTGCTTGCCTCCAAGGAGGGCAGGTGTGGTATACGCCGTCAGGCTTCCGACAAAGACAAGCACGGCTCCGATCACAAGTCCTGGCACAGCCAGCGGGAACACGACCCGGCGGAATGCCGTAATGCGCGATGCACCCAGACTTTGTGCTGCTTTGAGCAGGTCACCGTCAATGTTCTCCAGCACGCCCACCAGAGAGATAATCATCAGTGGCAGGAACAGATGCGTCAGACCAATCATCATCGCTGCTGGTGTATACAGAATATCCAGCGGCTTGTCCACGATACCCAGACCAACAAGGGTGTTATTGATCAACCCTTTGCGTCCAAGAATGATCATCCAGCTAAACGAGCGCACGACCGGGCTCGTCAGCAGTGGGAAGATCGCCAGTGCCAGCAAAATACCTTTGCGGCGCGGCGCTTTCTGTGAAATATAATAAGCTGTCGGGAATCCGAGCACCACACAGACGATAGTGGTGACCACGCTGACTTGCAGCGTCGTAAGCAATATTTTCAAAAAGTATGGGTCTCTGAAAAAATGCATGTATCCTTCAAACGTGAAGGAGTTTTCTTGGAAAAACGTCGACCCGATCGTCAGGACAATCGGAATGATCATAAATGCCGCCAAAAACACGAATCCCGGCAGCAATAGCCAGTAGATTACTGATTTCTTCATCGCGATACTCCTGACTTGTAATTTAATTCGAGATTGATACTTGAGTACTCCGACTGCAGTACCGTCCTTCGATCCCTGTTATCCCCCGATTTTTTGATTCATTCTCATAGGTGAAATTCGGGGAATAAAGGGGAACGCTTCGCTTCTCCAGATCGGTTCTGCACTCTCCGCAATCGTATAAATATCTTATTGGGCAGAGCAACTACGCGTTTAATGCGTTGATAAACAGTTCAAGGAATGCTTCCGCATCTACAGTTTCGCAGACGAGGGTGTTGGGCTGCTCGCCCAAACGGTTTTGGAAGTCACATACCATCTGGCCATCGCACAGGCGGCTGGCGGTTTCGACATCGACATAATACGATTTACGTCCTACCAGTTCCGGGGCTAGGGCTACGCCCACGGCTAGTGGATCATGTAAAGCGCAAGCGCGGACGCCGTTCATTTGTTCGTAACGGTTGATGTAAATCTCCGTGCTTTGAGCAACGTATGCGCGCAGTGCAGGATCAGTGAGACGCTCAATCGTTGCTTCATTCAGCAATGTTTGACGCGTCACATCCAATCCGACTTGGGTAAGCTTCTCGATGCCTGCGTGCAGTACGATGCGTGCGGCCTCTGGATCAGCGTATGTGTTGTACTCGGCGGTTGGTGTAATGTTGCCATGTCCACGAACTACGCCACCCATGAAGATGACTTCCTTCAATAAAGAAGGTAATTCAGGACACTTCATCAGCGCGAGTGCCAAGTTCGTTAAGGGTGCGGTCATGATTAATGTCAGTTCGCCCGGATATTGCTTGGCTTGTGCCACGATAAAGTCTGGCGCAAAACCTTCCTCGGCTTTCTTAGACACGGCCGGATCAGGTAGCGCACCGCCCAATCCGTCCTGTCCATGTACCCGGTGTTCATAATGCGACTTGCGAGTGAGCGGCCCAGCTGCTCCGGCAATGACCGGAATTTCAGGTGCACCCGCGAGTTCAAGAATTTTACATGTATTCTCTGTTGCCTGCTGGAGTGATACGTTCCCACAGACTGTGGTGATGCCGAGAATGTCCAACTTCCGACTTTTGACGGCCAGCAAAATCGCCAGTGCATCGTCAATCCCCGTGTCCACGTCCAGAATGATGCGATTTTGCGCTTCACTCATCCGTTCTCAACTCCTATGCGGTGATATGGTTGCTTGCTGCAAATGATAAGTTGAACTAAAGAATATTTACACTTACCACTCCGATGACAGAATAACCTTCCGATCGCTGTTATCCCCAGATTTTTTTGAATCCCTTCTTCAAGGGGAAAATCCGGGGATAAAGGCGAACGCTTCGCTTCTTCACGTTATTTCTGCCCTCTCCGTTCTCGTGTAAAAAGTTTAGTTAAACTATATAGGATCAAAGATAACTATTTAGTCGGTTACTTTTTATTGTGCAATCTCACGGTTCCAGCGATCTGTCCAGCCTTTAACCTGTTGATTCACGAATTCCATATCCAGCTTGTTCAGCTTCTCCACAACTTCAGCGCCGTATGTTACGCCTTCTGCTTCTTCAGCAGTCAGTTCAACCTTTGTATTAACCGGGGAATCGACTTTAGCTTTGGCAGATTTTGCTTGTACATCCTGGCTAAGCTGCCAGTTGATGAACTCTTCAGCCAGCTCTTTGTTTTTGCTGCCCTTCACGACATTGATTGTGTTCATCACGGCATATGCACCTTCGCTAGGTGTAACAAACTTTGCATTAGGCACGGCTGCTTTCAGATCTTTGAAATACATTTCCATGATCGGTCCGCCCGCAATTTCTTCTTGGGAGAACATGTTCACGAACTCGGACGTTTGGCTATAGAATTTCACCACATTGCTGCTCAGTTTTTTCAGTTCAGCAAATGCCGCATCTTCATTAAACGTATCGTTTCCAGCTACACGGGAAGCTGCATCCACAACCATTGGGCCTGCTGTTGCCGTAATATTCGGGATGGTCAGGTTACCTTCGAACGCCGGGTCCCACAGGTCACTCCATGAAGTCACTTCTTTGGATACGAGATCCGGGTTATAAGCGATACCGAGCTGTCCAACCGTGTAGGCTGGGCCATAATCTTCACCAAGTGGTGCTTTGGCAATATCATAAATGTCATTTACATTTGGAATTTTGGAGCGGTCGATTTTCTCAAACAGACCTTCATCGATACCTTGTTGTGCATAGTAATCAGACAGGTAGATAACATCGACATTTGATGTTCCTTGACGAATTTTGTTCAGACGTTCAGCATTATTGCCGACTTCGAGCACGATGTCTACATTATGTTCTTTTTCGAATGGACCAAATACTTCTTCATTGAAGAAATCTTCAGAGAAGCCCCAAGTGGAGATAACCAATTTGTTCGCTGCGGTTCCCCCACTCCCTGATCCGCCTGTTGCATCATCCGTGCTGCTGCCACAACCTGCAAGTAATACCGATGTCATTGCCACTGCTGCCAAACCGCTAATCCACTTTTTCATCATGATCCTGATTCCCCCTGATATATGTGATGTGTATGAAAAAACAAAAAGAAAAGTGCTCTTGTATAAACAAGAACACTTTTCTTCGTAAACAAAGGAAAGCGACACCCGCTGCCGGTACATCATCGGTTTCTGCTTCAGAATCAATCCAAAGACAGACGCCATCATATGAAATTGTACGGAACCTGATCATGAATCCGGGCCATAACCTCTGTATACATCAACAAGAATCAATCCTGCCGATCCATCCTAGGCCTGTTCCAGAATCACATTTGTGATCGCCCACTGAGTGGACGCATCATAATCCCGTAATATAGCTTCAATTGGCAAACCCATGTGTTGCTCGAGCTTCTCCCGGAATTTCTTCTTATATAAGACAGACATGCGGAAGTCCACTTCCAGCTTTAAGCCGGGGGCCTCCCCTTCCAGGGCGTCAGAGCGCGGTGAACGTCGGTGCTTCGCGTAGAAGGTCACAATATTCTGGTCAATGGTCACTCTCAGGAGAGTGGTGCCAAATCCGAACAGTTCCTTCGAGATTTCGTTATAATACTGGCACATCTTCTTCTTGCTCTCATTGCTGTCCAGTAGTTCCATGAACTCACCCACATCTCTTACTACCGTACATTCGACGTGTTAACACGATTGATTATACATAAATATACGATCATAGGCAACCCAAAAGATATAGTTAACATGAGAATAACACATAAAAGCGAACGATGAGACATTAACAGCCAAAAACAATTCGTCTTAAACCACAGTGAATTTACATTAATATGCCTGCATGTCATTCCTATACTATTGTTGCTTCTATACTCCGTTTTCATACACAGGATTCGAGGCCTTTGTTTCAACTTTCCCTAAATGGGTACTAATTCCTGCGAAACATAGACAAACTTCGTCATTAACCGTTAAAATGAGACACAATGTTGACATGTTTTTATTTTCTAGAAATTGGAGGCTTATACCATGAAATGTCCAGTATGTAATCACGAAAATGGAGATGCCCATTTTTGCGAGAGGTGCGGCTCTAATCTAACGCAAACAACCTCATCACCAACTCCTGTACCGAACTCGGAATCTGCTGCTTCCGAACCCGAATATACCCGTTGGTCCAGCACGCAGGCTACCTCTTCCCAGGCATCCGTTCCATCCAACACACCATCCGTCTCCATTCACAAGGAACAGGCGAGAGAATCAACAGGTACCAATGACCATGCTTCTGCAGGAGACAATAGCTCCAATCAGTGGAATAATATTGTGCAGAATGAGAAAGTTCAGCAAGCCAAAGAAGTAAGCAAACAGTATCTATCCTATTTCCTCAGTGTATTGGCCCGTCCTTATCAGACGATGAAAACCGTTGGCGACCAGCATTCCCTAAACGGATGGCTAACGATGGCGCTAATTGCAGTTCTATCTTCTACATACTTCTTAATTACCTTTAGTCGCATAGGCATGGACGGCTTGTTCATTGGTGGATTTTTAAGACCGCTGTTGTTCACCGTCATTATCCTGATTGCCTCTATTGCACTGATGTACGCTATTCTGAAGATTGAAAAAATAACCTTCCGTCCCAAAACACTGGTTGCCCAGTTTGGTACATTGCTTGTTCCTGCTGTCGTATCCCTTGTTCTGGCGAATCTGTTTATTATCATCTCGTATTCCATCGCGATCTCATTGCTTGCTGTCTCGTATATCATTATCTTTGTTGCTCTGAATTCGGTGCTGTTCCAGTATCCACTGAATCGTACCAAAGCAGCCATCGACAGCATGTACAGTGTGCTGATCGCCAATGTGGTCGTGTTCTTTATTCTGTATCGATTGTTGGGTGAGATTATCATTGGGCTGATCCGCTTGATGCTTTCACCGTTTGGTCGTCTGTAAAATAATTCAGTTGGAATAAAGCTGTTTACACTCGTTACTTCGATGACAGAACAACCTTCCGATCGCTGTTATCTCCAGATTTTTTTATTCACTTTTACAAAGGTGAAAATCTGGAGATAAAGGCGAACGCTTCCGCTTCTTCAGGTTCTTTCTGTCCTCTACGTTTCGTGTAAATGGTTATTTCAATAAATATAAATCTTACTGACTCTTTGGATTTATATTAAGGCCTTCCTTGCTCATGCCGGGAAGGTCTTTTTTTGTTTTTCCAAGGCAGCATTGCACGGAGCATGTATCATACACTATAATGTGTAGTGCAACAGGTATGTTCTTATTTACGTAATAAACCAATCCAGAAACTCCTGTTACGTAATGTGAGGATTCTTCGTTGCCATCAACACTACATTATGTAGTGTATTAATCACTCATTTTACAAAGAAAGCAGAGGAACTCTCTATGGACATGACTCATATGCAAATGGAGCACGAGACAGGTACATCCTACCTGTGGCTCATCGTAGGTGTAATTGTATTGCTGTTCTCCATCGCCGCCTATATCTGGGCATCACGCACACAGGGCAAAATTCTGGGCCACATGAAAAAGAAAGAGCGGGCAGACATCCATAAAAAAAGTCGATCCCTTCGGCTGGCTGCACATGTAATGATGGCAGTGTCGATTATTACGTTTGGCCTGTTCTTCATGCAAGGGGCAGGTAAAACATATAATGTAGCTGATCTGGAGTCCAACGCGACAATCGACGTGACGGACGATAAATATTATGGGGCAGACCATACGGAGGACCCCATTCAGTATGAGATGACAATTCCAACATCGGGGCCGCATAATCCGCATGATATCAAGTTTGGATTTTACACCGACTTCCCGGGCTATAATTATCTGGTACACAATCTGGAGCACGGGGACATCATCATCTATTATCGTGAGAACGCCAGCGAGGATTTGAAGGAACATCTGAAATACCTCGCCAAATTCCGCGAAGCTGGAGCAGGTATTCTGGCTGTACCCAACAAGGATATTTCCGAAGGCAGTGAAGTCGTGGTGACCGCATGGACCAAAACGATGAAACTCGACCAATTCGACGATGCCAAGGTGGGTACTTTTATCAATAAATATATTAATCAGGGACCTGAAAAGATTCCTGCCTCTGTTCGCCAGGGCGGCGGAACGATGTAATGACGTAATCACCCAGTCATGTGAAGCCCCTCTATGTAGTGACAATGAGATGTGTTCCAATGATGAGCATGGTCAATATAGGATTGAAACAAAACCAGCTCCCGGATCAAATTGACTCGGGAGCTAATTCTTTATGGACCGGATGCCGATATTTCAAGTAGAAAACTGTATATTTGATATACAATACATACGAACCAAAGAAGAACGACAAGTACCAAGTAAAGGGACAAAAAGACGATTGATTTAACAGATCAAGGGGGAACACTTTTACCAATGAACAGTTTGTTTATGAGGATCTTTTTATTTTTTTCCTGTCTGATGCTGGCCGCGGGTGCGGTTCTTGGCATTACCATGTACCGTTCATCAGCCCAACTGGTCGAGCAATCCATGGGGATGCGGGCACAGGCTGTGGGTGAACGGGCAGCTGCATTAATTGACACCTCTCTGTATGCACCACTCAGTACCGGACAGGACGAGACAGCGTATTATGGCATATTGCGTGAGCAGCTTAGTCAGCTGCGCGAGGCCAATGGACTCAAGTATCTGTACACCCTTGGTACACGCGAAGAAAATGGAACAGATACATATTTCTACGTTGTGGACGGGGCTGCTGCCGATGTGGCAGAGGATGACTTCTCCCCTTACGGTTCCGCAGAAGAGACCCCTTATGAAGGAATGCTGCAAGCTTTTGAACAGAATGAGCCTATTCGGGGTGAACTCACACAGGATGAATATGGCGCTACCATTACAGCATATGTGCCGATCCATGGGGCTGACGGGAAAGTACTAGGATTGGTCGGTGCGGATCTTGATTCCACTGCGGTCTATGAACTGATGTCCCGCAACCGTATGACCATGATCTGGACAGCCTTGGCTATTGTTCTGCTGAGTGTCTTGCTGGTGTATGGATTCGCCCATTACTTGACCCGACCATTGGTGAAGTTGAAGAAGTTAATTACCCAGGTAGGAAAAGGCGATCTGACCGTCAACGTTGAACTTAGTCGCAAGGACGAGGTGGGACAGCTCGCTTCCGAGTTCAAACATCTGGTTACAGGTACCCGTGATGTCATGACGGGCATCCGTCAAAGCTCCGACTCTCTGCTACAAGCTGCAGAAGGAGTATCGAAACATTCACAGGCGACTGCTGAAGCCAGCCAGCGCATTGCCGAGCATACCAATCATACGGCCAGTGGAGCTGCTGAACAGGTGGCTCGTGCTGGCGAAGTTACGGTAGCCATGGAAGAGATCACACGCAGCATGCAGCATATTGCGAATTCTTCTTCTATGGTTGCGGATGTATCACAGGAAACGACCAATAACGCGGTGCAAGGTCAAGCCAACATCAACACGGCGATGGACAGTATGGACAAAATTCATCAGGCGAATGTGCAGATGGTAGCCTCCACCTCCCAGCTGGAGCAGTACTCAGGTAAAATTGAGTCGGTGGCACATCTGATGAAAGGTATCGCTTCACAGACCAATCTGCTCGCACTTAATGCAAGTATTGAAGCAGCTCGTGCAGGAGAGTATGGCAGCGGGTTTGCGGTGGTTGCCTCAGAGGTTCGCAAGCTTGCGGGGGAATCAGAGCAATCGTCCCAGCATGTAACCGAACTGATCGCCGAGATGACACGCCAGACTGCCCTGTTGTCAGAACATATGTCTGCCAGCACATCAGCAGTCCAATCCGGTCTCGCTGTTGTTCAGGAGGCAGGCCGTTCATTCACATCCATTCATACCGGGATTGAGACGATGAATGAACGTCTGCACGAAGTATCCGCAGCATCCGAGCAGCTGTCTGCCAGTGCAGAAGAAGTGTCCGCTTCCGTGGAGGATATGGAACATATCTCACGCGAATCCTCTTCAAGTATCCAGAAGGTATCGCACGCTACCGATAGCCAGCTGCAATCCATGGATGAGATGAGTGCATCCGCAGAATCTCTGCGGGTATTGTCCAGTGAGCTGAACGGATTGATTAGTCGATTTAAAATATAGCGGGTAGCTAGATTGCAGATCAGCCCAAAACAAAAAGCCGCACGGCAGGGACGGGATTATGGGGTTCAACCCCATATCCAGACCACTGCCTGCGGCTTTATTTTTGTTGTCCTTTAATGTTGGCAAGCCTTACAGTTGCCTGAATTAATAGCGCTGCGGAGCAGCTTTTTTACCCAAATCCGTCATGTACGTAAAGAACGCTTCCGGATCGGTATCATACACCAGTTGTACTGGACGTCCGTCTGCTTGCTCCACCGTGCGGCCTTGGCTAGGACCATCCGGGATGACAATACAGTTTACGGTTTTTTTCTTCACGATGTCCTCGCGTCCAACGGAAGCCGTTGTCAGCACATCCCACAGATAGTATGTGGAATTTGTCTCACTGTACACCAGTGGCGGACAACCTGCGTAACAGTTACCCAAGAAGTCAACGCCTTCGAAGCGACGCTCTGCTGCCCAGCGGTTACGAACGGCTGGAGTCAGAGGTACTTTGTTTGTGCTTTCCAGTGCAACCAGATCGATCTGGATACCACTCTGCCATACACGATAAGCCGCTTCCGGGTCCCAGAATACGTTCCACTCTGCTGTGCCATCATGCTCAGGTTCTTCTACGTTACCACGCTCAAATGTACCGCCCATCCATACCAGCTTGTCGATTTTCTCTTCAATGTCTGGTGCTTCGTCCAGTGCACGCGCAAGGTCTGTCAGTGGGCCTGTGAACAGGAGCAACGTTTTGCCTTCGGTATTGCGCACTTTCTCGATCAGATGCTGGTGTGCCGGAATGGCAGAGAGTGGTGCTTCCATTTTGCCGGACTCGTTCAGTACAGGAAGTGCATCTACATAGAAGGAATGAAGTCTCCACGCCGCAGGAAATGGATTTTTCCCTCTGGAGTTGGATTTGGATACCTCTACGGAATATGTACCGAAACGATCGATAATTTTACGGCTGGCATCTGTTGCTGGCTCCAGATATCCGTCTGCCGGAATAACCGATACGCCGGTTACATGTACATTGTCCATTTGCAGAAGCATGAACAGCGATACGAGGTCATCCACGCCGCCGTCATGGTTAAAATACACATTAAGTTGGTTCGTCATGCTTGCTTTCATCCTTCCCCTGGTTGTCCCATTGATGTTGATCATCCGTCTGCCCAAGGCTGACGCTCTCTCTATTATGTCCCATAACCCTTGGTTACGTAAACCTTCCCCATGCAAAGAAAACAAGGATCACGCCTCATCCTGCGGATATTTTACAGTTCCACCATTCCATCTCAGGAGGACAACTGGTAGAGGTCATCATCGTTCGGAAAATAAAGAAATGGACAGCAGGCTTGAAGCCCCGCCGTCCATCTCACCCATTCCATGCATTACATGGAATGGTTCTGTTTCTCTTCATTCTTCTCTGCAATCGGCACATACTTGCCTGGCCAGAAGGCCCATTTACCCAGCAATGCGGTGATCGCCGGTACCATGAACGGGCGAACCAGGAAGGTATCCAGCATCACACCAACGGCTGTGATTATACCAAACTGCACCAACACCTGAATTGGCAATGTAGCAAGTACCGCAAACGTTCCTGCCAAGATCAGACCTGCAGATGTAATAACAGAGCTTGTCTCGCCAACACCTTCTCTAATCGCTTGACGAAGCGGCATCGTTTTGCGTTTCTGCCAGATGCTAGAGATCATGAAGATGTTGTAGTCTTCACCCAGTGCCACGAGGAATACGAAGGAATACAGCGGAATCGCTCCCTGAATGGCATCTGCGCCAAGTCCGTAGTGAATGATGATCCAACCCAGACCCAGTGCAGAGAAATACGACAGAACAACCGTTGCAATCAGGTATGCTGTGGCTACGATTGAACGCAAGTACAACAGTAGTAACAATGTAATCATGCCGATGACCACCGGAATAATGATCTTGGCATCCCGTTCTCCGGTTACTTCAATGTCATACTGTTCAGCCGTCTGACCATCAATCCAGACTTGACTGTCCACATTAGCTACACCAGCATCTTGAAGCGCCTGTTCCGCAGTAGCCCGCAGATCTGGAATATGCTGCATTGCCTCCATGGAATATGGATTCAGATTAAATTCCACATCAAAGGCGGTAATGTTGGCATTCTCGGCACCCTGCTGAGCATCGCCTACTTTACTAATGTAATCCAGCGATTCGAGACGTTGCTTCAGATCAGTTTCTTTGCCTTCGGCATCAACGATCACTTTGACTGGAGCCAGCTCACCTTGGGAGAATTGTTCGCCGATGACGGTGAAACCTTCGCGGGAAGGCACATCCTCCGGGAAGGAAGACAACAGATCATACGTGAATTTAACCTGAGTAGAGAATGCCGCCAGTCCTCCCAGCAATACCAACGTAATTGCAAGAACGGTCCATGGCTTTGTTACTACAACACGGCCAATCCAGCTTTCCTTCACTTTGCGCGGGGCAGGAGCCGGTTTGCCTTTTTTCTTAGCACGCTCCACTTCCATCTCATGTGTACGTGGTACGAACGGGTAGAATGAACCCCGACCGAAGATCGCAAGAAGCGCTGGAACCAGTGTCAGACTTGCAATAAACATGATAAAGATGGACAGACTGAATGGTACGGCAAAGCGATGATATGCACCGTATTCAGCCAGCAGCAGTACCAGTAGTGCTGCAACGACCGTGAATCCACTCATAGCAATGGCGCCAGATGATCCGGTAATTGCCTGGAAAATGGCTTTCTTTTTGTCCGGCTCATGATAGAGAATCTGGCGGTATCTGGAGATCATGAACAGGCAGTAATCCGTTCCTGCTCCAAATAACAACACGGTCATGATCGAAATGGACTGTGCATCCACCGTAATCCAGCCTTGATCTGCCATGAATCCGAGTATGGGGCTTGTCACCATATACGCGAATCCAACCGCAATAATCGGGATAATTGCCAGTACAGGCGAGCGGTAGATCAACAGCAACAGTACTAATACCAGTACAACCGTAGCGATCAGCAAGGATACATCGGCGGAGGAGAATAGCCCGCTCGCATCAATGGATATCCCTACTGGCCCTGTCACACGGGCAATCAGTGTATTGGTATCATCTATGGCTACATCGAACGGATTTGCCCCGAAGATGTCTTGTGTTTTTTGCTCAAGTGCTTCAATAGCTTCCTTCAATTGTTCTGAATCGGCACCTTCATTGAAGAAAAGTGGCATAACCAAGGTACTTCCGTCTTCCGAAAGCTGGCCTTTCAATGCCTGTGGAGGTAATTGATAGAGTGGCACAACGGACTGTTGTTGTTCTACCGGATCTTGATCCAGTCGCTCCGTTAATGCCTGAATGTTCTGAATCTGTTCATCTGTCAGACCGCCGGCTTGACGCCATACGATCAGCGCGGGCAGTCCTTCACCACCAGGGAATTCCTTCTCGGCAAGTGCAGCTGCCTGAACCGATGGTTTGGATTCACTCAGATCCTGTGCGTTATTGGTTTCACGATCACCTACAGCAGGCCATACCATGCCAAGCACAACGGCGATAATGATCCATACCAACAGCGTAATCCATTTGCTTCGTTTGCCGGCAACCCAGCGGCCGTAACCCGAACCTTCCTGCATTGTCTCTTCATCTCCCTATTCTGTTTCTATGAAGCCCTAATATATGTGATGGTGTAGTAATGAACCACGGGTCATAGTATAATCGATTTAATTATATATACCGGAAGGTTAATTTTGCAATGCCTAATTTTGTGAACACGTCTAACAAGCAATTAAATACGTAAAGAGGTATGTACTTATGAGCAAAAAATCAAACATTCCCCGGTCACCGGGCAGACCCAAAACGGGTGTGGATCAAGCATCTGTGCAATCCAACATATTGATGACCGCGTCACGTCTATTTATGGAATACGGGTATGAACCCGTTTCTCTCCAGCAGATCGCTTCGTTATGTAATGTGACCAAAGCATCAATCTATTATCACTTCACCAGCAAAGCCGATCTGTTCACCGTTGCCATCACCCGCATGATGGCGATGGGCATGCAGCAGACTTCTCTTCGTCTGGATGAACCCGGTCCATTGCAAGAACGTCTGGTTAAGGTTGCCGAAGCGAAGATGCAGCACTCCCATATTGAAACGGAGACCATGATGCGAGAGGCCGAGAAACATCTGGACATGGAGCAACTCGCTCAGATTCGAGAAGCAGAGGTTCGCATATTCGAAGTACTAGCTACCCATTTTCAGAAGGAGATGGATAATGGTTATTTGCGGGTCGGGAACCCTATGCTGCTTGCCCATGCATTTACGTCACTGCTGATGCTCGCAAACCGCGAAGATGTACGCAACATGAATGGCGGCAGCATTGAGGAACTCGCGCAGGAACTGGTGGCGCTATTTCTGGATGGAGCGGTTAAGCGGAACTAAAATATATAGCTGTATCTCAAAAGCAGTTATGCCAAAAACCATCGGGCGATGCAATGAACACACCTACCGATGGTTTATTGGTTGAAATCTAATCATGATTATAGGACTCTGCTCCTGAAAGTTTTGAATTGATCCTGTAATTACTTACCTGTTACTTAATCGACAGTGATATAAATAGATATATTAGGGCCATCACTACTATTCTCCGTATAGAATTTACCTTCACCCGTTGGTCTTCCGTTTTTAAACATGCCCACATAGACTAACTTACCGTTTAAGTACCCTTTACCTTTGCCGGTAATAGCTCCATTTTTAGCCTGCCCATCATAGATGATTACACCATCTTCGTACAATTTAATTTTGCCAGAATACGTGGGTACTCCTTTATCAAATGCACCAACATAGGCAATTTCTCCATATTGATATGCTTTACCTTGTCCCTGTGGCAAACCATTCTTAAACGTACCCTGATAGAACATTTCACCATATTCTGTATACCACTTACCTTGACCATGAAACGAACCATTCAAAAAATCGCCCTTATATTTAACCGTTCCATTTATGTCGTACTCGGTACCTTTACCTGAGGGAAGCCACGTTTCCTTATCCACCTTACCAACATAATTAAACTTTCCATTTGGGTAATAGATCTTTCCCTGTCCATTAGAGATATCCGAGTACAGCTTCCCATCAGAGTTATACCTTTTTCCTTCATGAGGCCTCCCCGCTACAAACTTACCTTCAAAGCTCTTCTTCCCATTTGGAAAGTAGGATATTCCTTTACCATTAGGAACACCATTTTTGACTTCTCCTACATATCTGTGTTTTTCTCCAGAAAGAGTGATATAGATCTCTTTTTTCGCTGCTGAGACCTGTCCAGGTGAAGTAAACAGCGGTGTAACCAAAATTAAAAAAACAGTAAACCACTTCAAACAATTCTCTAACTTTCGCATTTCGTTAAATCCCCATTTCTATTCTTATAGAATCTATCGGCCTGCTAAGGTAAACTGATACGTCTCTTTAAGACTATGAATGTCTGGTTTACTACAACGCAGCTATGTATACAGTACAGCAAATCAAAATATGTAATTCGAGCAGAGTAATACGAATCTTCAAACTAGGTTTCTCTTCGACATAGCAAGCACGACAATACTTATATCGACCATTATTGCTACAAGCATGAGAAAATATGGTAAAGTGTTGTTAATTATCTATTTCCTGTTGATTAATACGATACATAACATGAATAACACTAGCCTTGAACTCATAGGAGGAAACAACAATGTCACCACCAAAACCATCCCCACGCATCCCTCGTCTGCTAGAAACGTCGCGCATATACCTGCGCCCTTTCGAGATTACAGATGTGGATACTTATTTCCCTGGACTGTTTGACGCCGAGATGCGCAGGCTGACGGGTACACAGAACAGTTTCACACGTGCTCAGGTTGAACGTTATGTTGAGAGCGCTGCACAAGATGACACCAGACTCATGCTACTTATTGCTTTACAGGAAAATGACCAGATCATCGGAGATGTCGTCCTGATGGACATGCATGCCAAGAATCGCAGTGCACATATCCGGGTTGCCATCGATCAGGCGGAGCATCAAGGAAAAGGTTACGGTAGCGAGGCGTTGCTACTTATGCTGGACTACGGCTTCGGCATCTGTAACTTGCATCGAATCGAGCTTGAGGTGTACGCCTTCAACGAGCGAGCAATTCGCACGTATGAGAAGCTTGGATTCCAGCGCGAGGGTGTGAAGCGGGATGTCTTGTTCTACAATCATCAATACCATGATGCCATTCAGATGAGCATGCTTGAGGATGAGTTCAGGCAACGTGATATGAGAGATCAGCCAGGGAATGTTTAAGTTTTCGATCAACTAAAATCAAACTAAAAAACCGGGGGATTTAATAACCCTCCCCGGTTAGAAACTTCAGATGACCCGTCAGCACCGACAGCTCGGCGGGTGTCTTCATATACAATTCGCCGTCCGTGTCAGCTGACATCGGCGCATCGGTCTTCACTTTTAACGTAGATGCCTTGAAGTATGAAATACTCTCACTCTGAGGTTGCCATTCTCCCTCTGGCTTGTGCGACAGAATCTCTCGCAGCAGCGGAATGCCTGTCTCATGAATAATGAGCACGTCCAGTTTGCCATCCTGCAACGCATCCGGTGCAAAGGGTAATGCATTTGTTCCCAGAAAACGGCCATTGGCTGCATAGATCATCACCGCTTCGCCTTCCATCTCTTTCCCATCCGCCTCCAGTTGGTAACGAAACGGCTCTGTATGACTAATTGTCTGTAAAGTGCTGATAAAATAACTGAGCTTCCCCAGCGCGCCTTTCAGATTCTCGTTAATATTCTGCGATGCATCACTGATCAAGCCAATGCCGAAAAAGTTCGTGAACACCCGATCATTAGCCCGTCCAACATCAATGGATACCACCCGACCTGCCAGCATTTCTTGTGCCGCAATCTCTGCATCCGGTGAAATGCCGAGCGAACGCGCAAAGTCATTACAGGTGCCTCCAGGCAATATGCCTATCAACGGAGGTTCTTGCAGATCGGCTAGTCCATTCACGCATTCATGCACCGTGCCATCCCCACCCAGGATAAACACCACATCGAATTGCTCCCCGCGTTCACGACACAGCTTCTCTCCTTCACCTGGTTCATCCGTACGCACAATGACGAGTTCATGAACAGCGGGAGCCAGCACACCAGCCACAAGGCCTACCGTATTCTCACGATTGGCCTTGCCCGAATGATGATGATGAATTAACAACGCTTTGTTAAATTCCATCCCTCTTCCTCCATTCCAATGCTTGTTACCCTTTACCCACAAAGGTTGAAGCCGTAAACAAGCCCTTCGCTAAGCACTCATCATGATTCCAAATAGGTTTCCCAATCAGGTATGCATCCTAATCCTCATTCATTCGTAATAGCTATATAAGTTCAACTTAAGAATATTCACACATGCCACTCCGATGCCAGAATAACCTTCCGATCGCTGTTATCCCCAGATTTTTCTGATTTACTTTTTAAAAAGGTGAAAATCTGGGGATAAGCGTATGCTTCCGATGTAGCTTTCTTTCAGAAAGCTTTTAGGCCAACACTTCGCTTCTTCAGGTTATTTCTGTCCTCTACGTTCTCGTGTAAATGTATAGTTAAACTTAAATAGATAACCCTTTTATCTAACTAGCCAATTCCTTGTTTAACCAGATGTATGCATGAGAAAAAGGGTTTCTCCGCACCTTAATGTCATAAGGTTGCAAATTTTGCTGGTGAGAACCCATTCAAATTGAGTCAAAACGGTTATATCTATACCATATACGAATGGAGGGATTCCCTATGATTCCGGCAACGTTGGAACAATTGGAGCAAGTTCGCAAGGAATGCCGTACCATGGTTCGCAAAAGAGCTACCGCATCTGCCGGTACAACACTCGTTCCGCTACCCGGTACAGACGTA
The DNA here is from genome assembly GCF_037977015.1 of Paenibacillus sp. FSL K6-1122. Taxonomy (NCBI): domain Bacteria; kingdom Bacillati; phylum Bacillota; class Bacilli; order Caryophanales; family Paenibacillaceae; genus Paenibacillus; species Paenibacillus sp. FSL K6-1122. Next base: position 6,691,555 of record NZ_CP150272.1, read on the forward strand.
CTGGCTGATGTGGGGATGCTGATGCAGCTGTTGCCTGCCATTAACAATAAATTCGGATTATCACAAAAACAGCTGGACGGCATGGACCCCGAGACCAAATCCATGATCTATGGATTCGTGATGTCCATCGGAAGCAAAGTCATTGGTCGTATGATCACCAAGGAATTGGTTGTCCAGGTTCTGAAAAGAGTCGGCGTACGCGTAGCCACCAAATCCGTCGCCAAATTTGTCCCATTTGCAGGACAGGGATTGGCTGCCGCACTCAGCTTCACAGCCATGCGCTATGTGGGTAACAAACATGTGGATGACTGTTATGAGGTTGTCAAACGCATGATTGAGCAGCGCGAATTAATCCCGGGTGAACCCGCTCCGTCTGCGCTGGAGGAAGCTAACAGCGACGACGTGAAGGCAGAAGTAAGGTCGGTCTCTAGCAATGACACTGATGAACCTGCGAACGATTCTAAGGATCAGTAAAATGCGAGTCATGCTATGCCCAAACTGAGGCTTACAAAGTATCTCATGACTAATCTGGATGTCCCACTCGGTGAGCTTATGCTCGTATGCTTGTATCTAGATTGATGTACGATGAATTCAAATTATAAATAAACGGGACAAAGCAGTGTAGTTACACCGCTTCGTCCCGTTTTTATTTTTGCACGCATGGCATATGTAAGACAATTATGACTAAGGTTTATTAGAATATTTTAACGAACTAAGCACACTCTAATAGGCCCAATTCCACAATTCCGGCATTCTAACGAATCGTAGACACTTATTTTCTCATTCTGCAGTTTAATTTACCGCTTTGTGCTGCTTATCCGAGAAATAACATGTCTCAAGTTCGTTAGAATTGGGAGTGCTTGATAATCCTTCATATAAGGTGTCTACGATTCGTTAGCATGGACGAAGGATGAACCCTCATCCTGTCTGCATCTCACGCAAACAACTGAAAGGCTGACGAGCACCACAACCCCAATTACTATGCCAACGTTCCTTCATATCTTATAGATCCATCGTATCCAAACGGATCCAATCTGCTCCACATTAGAATCGACTCCTCTGGATACACGACAAATAGCCGGAAGCACCCCTAAGAGTGCTCCCGGCTATTCTAGTTAGTTACAGTGTAATCAGATCGCCTGCGGTTGTTGCTCCGCAAACTGACTATTGTACAGATCGGCGTAGAAGCCCTGACTTGCCATCAATTCATCATGATTACCCTGTTCAATCACGTTACCATGATCCATAACCAGGATCAGATCGGCGCCGCGAATGGTAGACAAACGGTGTGCAATGACAAAGCTCGTGCGATCCTTCATCAGATCATTCATTGCTTTCTGGATAAATACTTCGGTCCGTGTATCCACGCTACTCGTCGCTTCATCCAGAATGAGGATGGCCGGGTTCGCCAGAATCGCTCTTGCAATGGTCAGCAACTGTTTCTGCCCTTGAGAGATGTTCGACGCCTCTTCATTCAGCACCGTATCATAACCATCAGGCAGTGTACGGATAAAGTGATCCGCATGTGCCGCAACGGCTGCCTTGATTACATCCTCTTCCGTAGAACCTTCTCGACCATAGGCGATGTTGTCCCGAATCGTTCCGTTGAACAACCAGGTATCCTGAAGCACCATGCCGAACAGACTGCGCAACTTACCACGCTCCATGTCCTTAATGTCTGCACCGTCAATCATAATCCGACCATCCTGAATTTCGTAGAAACGCATTAACAGGTTGATCAGGGTTGTTTTACCGGCTCCCGTTGGTCCAACAATGGCTACCGTCTGTCCCGGTTTTACATCAATATTCATGTTATGAATGAGCAGTTCATTTTCTTTATATCCAAAATTAACACCTTGGAATGCAACCGCACCTTTAGGCTGCTGTAATTGCACGGGTTGTTTGGACTCCGGAACTTCTTCCTCTTCATCCAGCAACTCGAATACCCGTTCTGCCGAAGCAATCGTTGATTGAATAATATTGGAGATATTTGCAATCTGGTTAATCGGTTGTGTGAATTGACGGGAGTACTGTGTGAAGGCCAGAATATCCCCGATAGAGATCGATCCGCGTGTAACGAAAATCCCACCAACCACACAGATCAGTACATAACCCAAGTTACCCACAAAACTCATGAGCGGCATAATAATACCGGAGATAAACTGAGCTTTCCAGCCGGATTCATACAGTTCTTCATTGACCTTCTCAAATTGCTGTACGGATTGTTCTTCGCGTCCAAATGCTTTGACGACCTTGTGTCCCGTGTACATCTCTTCGACATGACCATTCAGTTCCCCAAGGGATTTCTGTTGACCCGCAAAGTGTTTTTGCGAACGAGATGCAACCAGCATGACAACAACTACACTGAGTGGCAACGTCAAAATCGTGATCAGCGTCATCCATGGACTAATCGTCAGCATCATGATAATTACACCGACAATTGTGACGATAGACGTAATGAACTGTGCCAAACTTTGCTGAAGTGTATTACTGATATTGTCCACGTCATTCGTGGCACGGCTAAGTGTCTCCCCAGTTGTGCGGGAGTCAAAATATTTCAAAGGAAGACGTCCAACCTTCGCACTGATCTGCTCACGCATGTCATACACAACACGTTGGGCCACACCGGCCATCAGGTATTGCTGAACATACATAAATGCAGCACTGAACAGATAGAGTCCGCCAAGCAGGTATAACACTTTCATCAATGCAGGAAAATCAATCCCGGCTCCCTGTACACCCTGAAGGATGGCAATGGCGCCTTTACTGAGAATATCCGTTCCTTCGGCCATAACTTTTGGACTGATGATGCTGAATACGGTACTCAAAATGGCTGCAACCAGCACACCTAACAGACGAGAACTATGGGGCTGGAGATAACGAATCAAGCGCCGTAGTGTGCCTTTAAAATCTTTTGCTTTCTCAGCGGGAGGTCGCATGCCCATTCCGGGACCTGGACCCGGCCCACCATGGGGACGAGGCGACTTACGTTCTGTACGTTCACTCATGCGATCTCCTCCTCTGTCAGCTGGGAGGATACAATCTCGCGATACACTTCATTGTGCTCCAGCAGCTCTTTATGTGTTCCTGAACCGACAATTCGGCCCTCATCCATAACCAGAATGCGATCGGCATCCATTACTGTACTTACGCGTTGCGCAACAATCAGCACAGCTGCTTCTGTCGTTTCGGACTTCAGTGCAGCACGAAGTTTAGCATCCGTTTTGAAATCGAGAGCAGAGAAACTGTCATCAAAGATATAAACTTCCGGACGGCGAACAAGTGCGCGAGCGATGGACAGACGTTGCTTTTGTCCACCAGATACGTTGTTACCACCTTGAGCGATAAGGCTGTCATATCCCTCTTTCATCTCGGTAATGAAGTTCTCCGCCTGAGCCGTGCGGGCCGCATGAACAACTTCATCCATTGTGGCATCATCTTTCCCGTGACGAATATTCTCCGTAATCGTACCCGTAAAGAGGACTGCCTTTTGTGGTACAAAGCCAATTTTGGCACGCAGATCTTCCTGCCGAATTTCACGCACATCCGTACCATTTACCCGAACACTGCCTTCGGTCACATCATAAAATCGTGGAATAAGGCTGAGCAATGTCGATTTCCCAGAACCCGTACCACCGATAATGGCTGTTGTCTCACCTGAGCGAGCTGTGAAGGAGATATTGGACAAAGCTGGATTCTCTGCGCCCGGATAACGGAAAGTTACATTGTCAAACTCAATCATACCCTGCATGGATTTCATACCACGAGGCTGCTCGGGATTGCTAAGATCCGGCTGCATATCAAGCACTTCGTTGATCCGTTCTGCCGATGCTGAAGCCCTTGGAATCATAACAAAGATCATCGAAACCATAATCAGTGAGAACATGATCTGCATTGCATACTGGATGAAGGCAATCAATGCACCGATGTTCATATTACCAGTGTCGATCCGCATTCCACCAAAATAAAGGATGGCAATCATCGAAAAGTTCATAACCAGCATCATCACAGGCATGATGGTCGCCATGAGCACATTAACTTTGATCGATGAATCTCTCAGTTCTGTGTTGGCCCCGTTAAAGCGCACTTTCTCATGCTCCCCACGGTTAAAGGAACGAACAACCCGAATCCCTGTTAACTGCTCACGCAGCACCAGGTTGAGTCGGTCCAGCTTTTTCTGAATGGTTTTGAACAAAGGTAAACCCTTGGCACCAATCAGCGCAATAGCTCCACCGAGTACCGGAAGCACGACCAGGAAAATCGTAGATAATTTGGCGTCCTGAGATACCGCCATGAAGATACCCCCGATACACATGAGCGGAGCCATAATCATCATGCGCAGCATCATTGTAAGTACATTCTGTACCTGTGTGATGTCATTCGTCGTACGTGTAATCAGCGAAGCAGTACCCATCTTATCGAACTCTTGGAGAGAGAAGTTCTCCACATGGCGGAATACTCTGCTACGCAGTTGTTTGGCAAATCCACCCGCTGTTCGAGATGAGAGATAACTGGCAATCACCGAACACGCTGTTCCGCCAATCGCGATGACCAACATCCATCCACCAATCTGCCAGATATACGGGATATCCCCTTTAATGATGCCGTCATTCACAATATCTGCCATTAACGTAGGCAGGTACAATTCAGCAAGCGACTGAAACAGTACCAACACCAGAATAAAAATAATCGGAATTTGGTATGGCTTCAGCATGCGAAACAGTTTCATCATGGCTTATCATCTCCTCTTGTCGAATCATCCTTTTGCAAGGAAATTAATGTATCAAAAAAGGTGTATACCTTTGTCAACAACTCAGCTAGCTGAGTACTGTCTTGCTCACCCAAATGCTCAACTAACTTATTGAATATTTCCATGCGTTCTTGGTGAGCAGCCCGAATAATTTCACGACCTGCTTCAGTAATCGTGATGCGGACAGCACGGCGATCCTCCGGGTCCATCGTCCGTTTGACCAGCCCCTCATCTTCAAGGCCACGAATAACAGGTGTAATGGTCGGTGACTTCACTCGTAGCAATGCGCTGATTTCCGAGACTTTCATCCCGGGATGATTGGATTCGATCGTGTCATTGAAATCAGGCGGATTGTCCTGCCAGTTCAATTGTTCTCCCGGATGCATCCCGTGGAGTAAACAACCCAGCACCATAATTTCATTGTGATTGCGCCCATGAGGTTTATGTTGCCTCCATTTGCCTTTATTAAACTGCATAATGGAGTACAAAAGCTTCTGAGCGACCGGATCTATACCAGTCATAATGGGTCCCTCCTTCTTTCTTTATCATTCCATAGACATCCAACATCATAGGACATCTATTAAATAGTAATACAATTAAATAGATGCACAATTAATTAGGTTTACTAAGTATATTATCGCAAGAAGCCATTGTCAAACATCTAAAAATAACCAACATAAACCCATAACCAAGAGCATACACGCGCTTGATTATGGGTTTTGTCATATGGCCTCCATTGGAGCCCACTATAGTTAGTATGTACAATTCCATGAATTCAACTTATAAAGAAACTCCCGTTCATAACTCCGGTGGATGATGGCCCGGAGGTAAGGAAGGGGAGCATTTTATTACGATTGAAAAGTAGACACAAAAGAATCTTCTTATTGTATAAATTGCATGATTAGGTGCGTTTGTTACTCATCAGGACTGTGAAGCAGAGACTGTTTTAGGCACTGAGGCAAACGGGAAATACTCTTTTGCATTGTTGTAGGCGATGCCCTGTACGATCTGACCAAGCAGCTCCATATCCTGCGGTGCCTCCCCTTGTTCGGCCCATTCACCGATGAGGTTGCAGACGAGACGACGGAAATACTCATGCCGGGTGTAGGACAGGAAGCTGCGTGAATCGGTCAGCATGCCAACAAAACGGCTGAGCAGACCAACATTCGCCAGGGCTTTCATCTGAGCGAGCATGCCATCCTTCGTATCATTGAACCACCAGGCGGCACCAAGCTGGATTTTGCCCGGAATACCCCCGCCCTGGAAGCTGCCGATGATCGCCGCGAGCACTTCGTTGTCCCTTGGATTCAGAGAATACAGAATCGTTTTGGGCAGTGCTTGTTGCTGCTCCAACGCGTCGAGTAATCCAATCATCGCTGCGGAAAGCGGCGTATCATTCACGGCATCGTAACCAGTATCCGGCCCAAGTTTGGCAAACATCCGTGTGTTGTTGTTACGGGCTGCATTAATGTGGAACTGCATCACCCAGCCCCGATCTGCATACAGTTTGCCAAGGAACGTCAGCGTTACCGTCTTGTATTTGTCCTCTTCCTCACGAGTTACCTTCTGACCCGCAAGTACCTTTGCAAAGATGGCAGCTGCTTCTTCGCGTGTAGCCACGCCGTAAGGAACATAATCAAGTGCATGGTCAGAGACTCTGCCGCCGACGGAATGGAAAAATTCCACACGTGACTCCAGCGCAGCAAGGAAAGATTCATAATCTGAAATGGCAGTGCCAGATGCCTGCGACAGCTTGCCCACCCATTCCACGAAGGTATCCCGGTTCAATTCCAAGCCTTTATCCGGGCGGAAAGAAGGTAATACCGCCGTATCAAAGCCTTCGATTTCCTGAATTTTCAGATGATACTCCAGAGAATCCGTTGGATCATCGGTTGTGCACACAACAGTGACATTGGATTTGGTAATCAGATCGCGTGCACCGAATCCGTCACTGTTCAGTTTGGCATTTACTTTTTCCCAGATGGCCGGTGCGCTTGTCTCATTCAATACTTCGTAGACGCCGAAATATCGCTGTAATTCCAGATGAGACCAGGCGTACAGTGGATTACCAATCATCATCGGTACCGTTTTGGCATAAGCCATGAAACGATCGTAATCGGTTACTCCCTCGCCGCCGGTCACATATTGCTCTTCAATTCCGTTTGCGCGCATGAGCCGCCACTTATAGTGATCACCGTATAACCAAGCCTCTGTAAGATTGCCAAAGGTTTTGTTCTCGTAGATCTCCTGAGGACTGAGGTGGCAATGATAATCAATAATGGGCATGTCTTTGGCATAATCCTCATATAACTTGATCGCCGTTTCATTGTGCAGCAAAAATTGTTCATCCAGAAAAGATTTCATTCGCCTCGCACGCTCCCTTTAGGTGAGTTTACGTTCATATGGGTTCACTTCCCATCTTTACGCTACACTGTTTATCATCAAAGTTCAATATAAAATGATAGCGTTATCAAAAAAGGTTGATTTAGGCATATATTCGGGAACAAGGTATACTGGATTTAACGCAAGGATGCTGATCTGAAGATCACACAAGGAGATGAAATGAATTGAAAATCACTTTTCTCGGCACTGGAGATATGTTCAGCGTGGAGCAGCACCACAATAGTATGTTGGCTGAATTCGGAGACACGCATCTTGTCATTGATTTTCCAGAATCAAATGCTAAAGCACTCAAGGAATATGGATTCGCCATGACCGATATCCACAACGTGTTCATTACGCATCTACATGAAGATCATATTAATGGTGTACAGATGCTGGGTTATTACGCACAGATCGTAGGCGACCGCAAACCCCGTCTGTTCATACACGAACAATTGGTAGATCCGCTCTGGAACATTCTATCCCCCGGCATGCGCTACACAACGGATGGTGAACGTACCATGAGCGATTACTACGATGTCGTTCCCCTGCCAGATGGAGGCACATTCGAACTGGGCGGCGTGACGTTTGAGACGTTTCGGACACAGCATGTTCCCGGTATGGTCAGCAATGGGCTACTCGCCAAGCCTTACTTCTATTACAGTGCTGACAGTACACTCGACCAGGAACGTGTGGAGCAAGTTGCCGCTGATGTGCAGCTGATTTTCCATGAATGCCATATGCACGATCTGGTCATCAAATCCCATACTTCATTGAAAGATCTGGAGCAGTTACCCGCGGAAGTGAGACAGAAAACCGTACTGATGCATTATCATGATGAGTACGCGGATGCGGACAGACGGGATCAGTTCAACCGCGAGCATAATCTGCGGATGGTTGGCACGTTGGAATCATTTGAACTGGAGTAGGTAAAACCACAAACCTGAGAAGCCTGGAGCATTTTCAATGGAACGAAGTGAGTTCAATCGAATGTGGGATACGATGAATCAGTATTTTGAAAAGTAATAACCTTACTATCTCAAATAGATGAACCGGCAGCGTCTACTCAGATTCCTCATACGGAACTGGCGGATGCTGCCTTTCTATTAATCTAATCTCTCTCCAATGACTTCATATACTCAATCGTCCTTGGAGACGGCTCGGCCTGAACATGAAAATAATCTTCCGTTCGCTGATCATTTGGGCCATAGGAAATTTTGATATACATATCTGCATAACGCTGGAGGATATTGCTGTCGATCTCCGCCTTTGGTTTCAAGACATAACTTCTGCTCAGACTCAATCCAAGCGGTTCCTTGTCAGACTCTAAACTAATCTCGTGTGTATTGCTCACATTGGAATGAAATAACTCTCCAGCATCTATTCGATTTATCATGTTGGGATCGAGGGTGAAGGACTGAATGACATTAACCATGGGCACCCGAGCCTCATTCACCAAAATCTCATAAGTAATCCGATCAACTCCGGATTCATGACTCACATCCACCGTTGCTGTCAAATTATAATCATCTGGCGAGTTCGTCTGAAAAGACTCAAGGTTCTTCGTAACCCGCTCATTCAAATCTCTTCGCTCCGAATTCAACGTATACTCATCGGTTCGCTTCGGTTCACCCGCTGGCCCCTGGTTTGGTCCCAAACTGCAAGCCCCCAGACACACGGCTATTACACATAGGTACATGACCAACGGGAAGAAACGGTTCATCTCTCTTTTGGGACTCATGCCGCCCCTCCTCTTCTCCATCTTCCGCAAAAAATATCGCTTATTACGTTCTCTCATTTTGTTTTCTAACACTCCATATTTGGATTATTGTACCATGTATTAAGATGTGGAACCGAACTGTTTCTTTCTCATTTCATGTTTTTAATTGTAGCAATGATTCGTTTGCGTATGGCGGCGACACTTAACCCACGTTAAGCTAACGAATCTGAGAGGCCTTATTCGGCTGAAATCCGAGTTACCAGTATTCTAACGAATCTCAAACGCGTTAATCAGGTGATGTTGCTCCAATTGGCGCTATTTCAATCGTTTTTGAGAGTAATAAGGTTACTGAGATTCGTTAGAATTCCAATAACGCTAATTCAGTGCAAATAAGGTGCCCTCGGTTCGTTAGGATGGAGTTTTAGTTGTACCTAGATAAATGCAAAAAACCACCTGGACACAGGTATACTCGCTCTCCTGTTCAGATGGTTTAACGATAACGATCTATCTATATACTGTTTTTATGCGGTCGGTGTACCTTTTCTTATCCTGCCTGGCACATGCCGTTACTCGGCGTCAGCGCAGTCCTCATTCTGTTCAGGAAGAGCCCATACCGAGACGCCTCCACCGCACACATGGAAGGTGGCCCAGCCGTCTTTCTCAATGGTAATCTGATCATCACAGCTCTTCGTCAGATCCACCCAAACTTCACCAGCACGATGCTCTCCGATGAACATTCTCTTCTCACCGTCATCCCCGTTGGAGATGACCACTGCACAACCGGAACCTTCGATTTCCTCTACGCCACGACGTACCCAGCCAATCGTATTGGCGTGATCAAAGTAATCTTCCTGCTCTCCATACGCCTTGTTGCAACGGGCAGACAGCAGAATGTCCAGAATTTCTTTTTTGCCATCCACAGGTTCAGGACCACCAATGCCATAATAATCCCCGTAAAATACAACCGGATACCCATCACGACGTAATAAAGTCAACGCATAAGCGCTCGGCTTAAACCAATCACCAATCCATGATTCCAACGCTTCATGAGGTTGGGAGTCATGGTTATCTACAAAAGTTACCGCATGTGTAGGATGCGTCTGCACCAAGGTATCATCAAAAATTTTGGAGAGATCAAAGTCTCTACCTGCAAGCGAAGCCTCATGCAACTTGTAGTGAAGAGACACGTCAAACAGGTCGATCTGATAGTCTACCGTATCGAGGAATTCACGACATGCATCCAGGTTCGAATTCCAGAACTCGCCTACGATGTAGAAATCCTGACCACGTTTGCGGATCATCTCTGCTGCGAATTCCTTAATGAATTCATGGTTGATATGCTTAATCGCATCCAGCCGGAACCCACCACACTGGAGGGTATCGATCAGCCATTTCCCCCAATCAATCATCTCGCGCCGAACATCCGGGTGGTTATAATCTATATTGGCGAACATCAGATAGTCATAGTTGCCAAACTCATCATCGACATTCTCATTCCATTTTTTATTCTCTCCTGCGATGCGGAATACACCTGTTCGTTCTCCCTTGGCATCAAAGTCCGTGCCGTTGAAGTGTTCAGAGTTCCATTTAAAAGAGGAGTATTGATCCCCGCGACCCGGGAATGTGAATTTGGTCCAGCCCTCAATCTCAAACGGCTCAGAAATTTCCTTCGTCCGATCATTCGGATCAACCTCAATCACTTTGAACACTTCTGTCTCATCTGCCCCAGCCTTGTGGTTCATAACCAAATCCACATAGACGGCAATGCCGTTCTTCTGACACTCAGCAATGGCCTCTATCAGTTCCTGCTTGGTGCCATATTTGGTACGCACGGTACCCTTTTGGTCAAATTCACCCAAATCATACAGATCATATACACCATAACCTGTATCCTCAGCTGATACGGCTTTGGTCACAGGAGGCACCCATACCGAGTCAATGCCTTTGGCTTTCAATTCCGGGGCCATTTCAGCCAGTCGCTTCCAATGATCTCCGTCTGCAGCCAGGTGCCATTCAAAAAACTGCATCATGGTATGATTTCTCTTCATTATAACCGACCTCCTTGATTGCTATCGAAGCGGACCGCGGAACGGATAGGGTAATCGCCGTTGTTCGTTCGTTGCTAACCAAGTTATAACCCTTTCACCCTACCCTTCAATCATATAAAGGAAAGAAAATCAAAAAATATATGCTGTATAAGCTTAACAAAGATTATTTACACTGACACTACAATGACAGAATAACCTTCCAATCGCTGTTATCCCCAGATTTTTTGATTCCCTTTTTCGAAGGGGAAAATCCGAGGATAAAGGCGAACGCTTCGCTTTTTCAGGTTTTTTCTGTCCTCTCCGTTATCGTGTAAATGATTAGTTCAACTTATATACATGCATCATTTCATTCATAGTTCTTTCATCAAATTCGTTTATAGTCCCGCCACTCCTCGGGCAGCAGGGAACGATACGGTTCTTGGATAAAACGATCATCGACCAGCACCAGCACACCCCTGTCTTCTTCTGTCCGAATCAGCCGTCCACCCGCCTGCAGCACCTTATTCATACCGGGGAAAATATAGGCATAATTGAATCCGTTGCGTCCTGTCCGATCATAGTAATCACGTAATACGTTGTTCTCCAGACCAATCTGCGGCAGCCCCGCACCTACCACAACCACGCCATTCAAGCGGTCTCCCGGCAGATCGACACCCTCCGAGAATACGCCACCCATGACGGCAAATACCAAGCGTGTTCGTTCAGGATTCGGCTGAAATCCATCCAAAAACTGCTCCCGTTCCAGTTCGTTCATGCCTTGCTTTTGTATGACCGTATCCGCTTCACTTGGAAGCTGTGCATAGGTTTCGTATATCTCCCGCATATAAGGATAAGAAGGGAAGAAGACCATTAAATTGCTGCGCGGCCACTCACTTACTAGCTGTTGCAGCATCTCCGCAATGGGGCGCCGGGACTGTTCCCTGTCCTTATAACGCACGGATAAGGGCAGGAGTCTCACATCCAATTGTTCACGCTGAAACGGCGATGGAATCTGCAATGTATAATCCTCTTCCTCTGCACCCAGCATATCCCGATAATAGCGAAGGGGTGACAATGTGGCCGAAAAATGAATGAGGGAGCGGAATCCTTTGGCCGTCTGACGAAGCAGTACCGAAGGATCGAGACAAAATAACTTCACTCTCACTTCACTTCGAACACACTCTGCATACGTAATAAAACGTTCATCATACAGCTTGGCAATACGCAGGAAATTCTGTGCCGTGAAGTAGGCATCCAACAGCAGCTGATCCGTCTCGGCATTCCCTGAACCACCTTCAACAAGACATTGCTCCGCAACCATGACAAAAGGTTCCAGTCGTTCAATCAGTTCCTCCGGTGCTTCCTGCTGGATGATCTTTCCTTCTTCTCCACCGTTTTTCCGAAGGGTAATCAGATACTTATCAATGGCCCCGGTGTAGTCAACAATGGCTTTGGCAGCAGGCACACTGCTGTCCAGCGACTGGAACTCTCTTTTCACATCCAGAAATACTGCCTTCTCCAGCTCAGCGGAAAACATCATTCGGCCACGATCAACCAGATTATGTGCCTCGTCCACCAATAACACCGTCTTGCGTTTCTGCTCCTCCAACATTCTTTTCAGAGAGATCCTCGGATCGAAAATATAGTTATAATCGCAGATCACCGCATCGGCTGCATACGCCGCATCCAGTGAAAACTCAAACGGACACACCCGATGTTTGCGCGCATACTGCTCGATGACCGGACGTGTCATCAACGTCTCATGTTCCAGCATGTCCAGCACGGCCCCGTTAATACGGTCATAATATCCTTCACACATGCCGCATTGCCCCGTATCACAAGCTTCCTCTTCTTTAAAACATATCTTGTCCTTCGCGGTCAGACTGATAACATGCATCTTCAATCCTTCCGATTGCATCCGGGCAAAAGCTTCTTCTGCCGCCACCCGTGTCGTCGTCCTCGCGGTCAGATAGAACAATCGGCTTGCTTCGCCTTCGCCAATCGCTTTGACCGTGGGGAACAGTACGGACATCGTTTTACCAATGCCTGTTGGTGCTTTGGCCATCAATCCCTGGCCTTCACGAATGGTCTTGTACACGGCTCCTGCCAGCTTCCGCTGTCCCTCCCGGTATTTGCGAAAAGGAAACGGCAGCTCTTTCACACTGATATCACGCTTTTCTTCATATGCAGCGATCATCTCTGCATATGGCGCATAACCGGCAATTACTTCTGCCGCAAACTGCTCCAGTTCCTCTCGTTCTGCCATTCGGCGGAATCGTCTTTCTTCATGAGTTACCGAATGCACGTACGTCAGCTGCACTTGCATGCGTGGTTCATCTTGCTGATCGGCGTACATGTAGGCATACATCATCGCCTGCGCCCAGTGTACGGGAAGACCTTCTCCCAGATCATCCAGATTGCCCGCAGTTGATTTGATCTCATCCACCGTCAACTGACCCTCCAACCGGATCAGGCCATCACATCGTCCCTCCACCACATAGGTCAGATCCCCATGTTGAATCTCAGCTTCGAGCACAATCTCTTTCAGATCCTCTTCGGTGTACTCCTTCTGTACCCGCTGATGAATTCGAGTTCCCTCCTGCATCGAGGCATTGGTCCGGAACCCTGGACGTATGCTGCCGCTGCGGTACACATACTCCACCAAAGGTCTAACCGATATCCGAATTGTTGTTGTCATACGATCACCCGTTCTGTTTGTAGTGATTATACTTTATCATGAAATATGCTTTTGGACACAGCACCACCTCGAAGAAGTGGAAAATATTATAAAGAGAGATTGACATCCCATCGTCGCATAAGTAAAGTTAACTTTACGTAAAGCGAACTTTACTTATGGGAGGATATACTTGCAAAATCTAATCAGAGACAAACGAATACATATGCACATCACACAGGAAGAACTGTCTCAACGGCTTAAGGTCTCCAGGCAGACCATCATATCGTTGGAATCTGGAAAGTACAAACCTTCTCTTGTGCTTGCTCACAAGCTTGCCCAATTATTTGGCTGTCAGATCGAGGAATTATTTATTTTTGAAGGAGATGAGAATATTGAGTTCTGAATTACTGAATCGGATGATCGGGATCGGTGGAATTGTAGCTGGTTTGTTATTTGCAATACTCATTATTTTTTTCACAAGGTTGATTGCAAAAAAGCACAACGGACTGGATGAGCGGTACCTCTATTGTATCACGAGAGCAAAAGCCTTCTCCTGGAATGCGACCACTATCAGTCTTGCTCTGGCCTGGATCCTCGTAGTTATGCTAGACGGAATATCGCTTTCCTTTTTCATTATTACTGCAGTGTTTGTCATTCATTGTTTATCTTCTATTGCGGCAAACCTATACTACTCAGCTCGGAATTAGCCCACCTGTCCGATACATGTGAACCGATTGGACTCGCACAATCCCATATGCTATGTTGAGATAGAATGTACTTAATAAGGAGGCAGCTTCTATGTATATCTATTTGGTTCCTTCACCGATTCCGGATGCACTTGCTGCATACCCGCATCTGACTTTGCGAAGCGAAGAGCACGTGCGTCTGGCTATTGAATCCGCAGAACGCCTGATGAATATTGAGTCTGATGATAAAGTAGCCGCATATGAAGCTTTCGATGCCGCAGGCTCCTGGACTGGCGGTGGTTACGCTGTTCTCAACAATATCCCTGTCACAGAGGATGGTCGTAACGATTTCGAAGAACGGTTTAAGAACCGTGCCCGTAAGGTAGAAGACGAGCCTGGCTTTGTCGGTATTCGTGTGCTTCGTCCTCTGAAGGATGACACGTATGTGGTACTTACACTCTGGCAGTCGGAGGAACATTTCAAAGGCTGGCAGGAATCCCAAGCATATAGTCACGCTCACCGTAACCGCAGTACAAGCGAAGGGCTGACTGCACAGAAGCCCACCATGTTCCCCAGACCTTCTTACGTCACAACGTACACTATAGAATAACAAAATTGGGTCGCATCTGGCTTTTATCGCAGTAGCCCATGTTTTTTCAAACCTCTTCCTGCATGGAAGAGGTTTTTTGCCGTCAATTGTAGAAGGCTCTCATTTTTGACACAGCCATGCTGAGATAGGATAATACTTGTTAAATGAAACTTCGGAAGGGAAGGCGGTACCTTGTCACGCAGTTCACTCACCCGATTTCTAAGCGGACCGTTTATATTCTTTACCATTATTATGATGATCAAAAGTTCACTGGCCTGGATCGTTATCTTCGATGACATCCCTGTCTGGAAACCACTGCTGACCGAATTGCCGCTCATCTGGATCGGCTTCTGTCTAATTGAGTGGTTTGCTGCCAAGCGGCGAATGTGGATATACCTTGCCATGAATTTGCTGCTCTCAGGGATTTTCTTTGCAGCCATCATGTACTACAAATACTATGGCGTAATCGTTAACTATCACGCGTTGGCACAAGTGAATCAGGTGACCTCGGTCAAGAGCAGCATGTTCTCTTTGCTTGACCCCTATTATTTGTTTATTTTTGCAGACGTTCTGATCATTGGGGGGATACTCATTCGTCGCCGGATCAAGCTCGGGAGTACAGAACGTCTGAACCGCATTCCGCTTGAACGACGTGCCAGAAGACGGGTTGCTTCGGTCATACTGACCTTGTCCATGATCCTGTGCATGCTTAACATCTATCCCAATCGGGCCAGCATGAGTGAGCTTACACAAGCAGAACAGATGGGTATCCTTGGTTACGAGGCGTATACCATCCTGGATCGACCTGATAAACCTGTGCCCATCGCTCACATTGATCAGACTGACATCGACCAGCTGAAACAAACGACCGAACTTCCTGCAATTGTGGAGCAGGGTGCCGCGAGCGGACGCAATGTGATTATGCTCCAGTTGGAATCGTTTCAGAACTTTCTGATTGGATTAGAGGTAGATGGACAAGAGATTACGCCTAATCTGAATCAATTGGCTAGACAGAGCCTGTATTTTCCGAACTTTTATCAGCAAGTGGGACAGGGAAATACATCGGATGCAGAATTTGTTGTGAACACATCGTTCTACACCCCGCCGAACGGGGCAGCAACAACTGTATATGCGGATAAAGCTCTGCCGAGTCTACCTAAGCTGATGTCAGCAAACGGATATCAGACAGCTACATTCCATACAAATGATGTTCGTTTCTGGAATCGGGATCAGTTATACAAGGCACTTGGATTCGACCAGTATTATGATATTAATTATTTCGGCACACAGGACTCTATCGCCTTTTCGGCCTCGGATGAAGTACTGTATTCCAAAACACTGGATAAGCTGGAATCCATGCAGTCTTCGGGTGATCCCTTCTATGCCCATATCATCTCCATGTCAGCCCACCACCCGTACACTTTGCCTAAAAACAAGGTGAAGCTGACGCTGCCAGAGCGTTACAAGGATACGTTGCCCGGTGATTATTTGATATCACAGCATTATGCGGATCAGGCAGTTGGACAGTTGATTGCTGGATTGAAAGAACGGGGATTATGGGAAAATAGCTTGTTTGTCTTGTACGGGGATCACCTGGGGCTTCCTATCTACTCACTGGATCGGGATGACAAAGTCCTTATGAAAGAGTTGTATGGTCGGGAATACACATCAGCAGATATGATTAATATTCCACTCATTATCTCGGCCCCGAGCGTTACCCCGGGTGTACAACTGGAACAGATCGGAGGCCAGGTGGACATTCTGCCAACGATTGCGGGACTCACCGGTGTATCGCTGAAGGACCAATTACACTTCGGACAGGATTTGTTACACGAAGATGGAAATCTCCTACCCGAACGTTATTACCTTCCTTCCGGGTCGGTACTAAACGATGCTTCTCTCTTCATACCGGCGAAAGGATACGGGGACGGAACGCATTATTCCCTAGCTGATGCGGGCAGACAAGATGCCGAGCAACAGCAGACGGGTGTTCCTTCAGAAGAGATATCGAAGATTTCGGCGGAAAAGGTACCTTCAGTATTCTCCACACCCAATAACAGTGAGGTGTCTCCTTCGCGGTTTATAACCAAGGAACAATATGATCGGGCATTGGATCTTGCACACTTGTCCAACAGTTATTTGAGCCAGCTCCCGGATCGAAAGGGCGCGAACTGATTTTATTTTTTTAATATTCTAAAAAGAGCTTCATAGTGAATCACCAAGTACTGAAGTTTCTTCAAGATTACACATCTATAACGTACATGATCAATCCTGCAAGGATGAACATGTGCGTTATTTGAATTACACACAATCGGCATTCAACCCTTTACCATTTCAGAAGGCTACAAGAGCTAATGGATCAATATTCTTTAAAATATTTAAGTAGTTCTGATTGGAAACTTTCAGCAGTAAAACTACGCTCTCGATTTTTATGAACAATCAGACCATGCGTAAAGCTTATTTTAGAAGTAAAAGGAAGAATTTTTAATCTACCCATCTTTAGTTCGTTTTTGATCGCTATTTTAGGGACCAAGGCAAAACCTTTACCACAGCATACAAGTTCCTTGATCATCTCAAGACTTGAAAGCTCTAACGCATCCTTAACCACAATCCCTTCATTCTTTAGAACATCTACAGCAGTCGTATGATACAAACAAGATGTGCCGTTACTGATAAACACCTCGTCATTTAGAATCTGCGCCCCTACACTTTCCACTTTCCAAACCAAATCCTCAGATGCAACAAAAACAATAGTCTCTTCCATAATCGGATAAAAGAGAATGTCATGTCGCTCAGGGTTTTGAGGAACAATGCCAAAATCCAGGGCATAATCCAGCACACTTTTTAGAATATCTTGATGCGCCCCTTGTTCAACACGTAAATTTACGCTTGGAAAGTTTCTCGTATATTCCTGTACAAATGGAAGCATGCGTGTAAGAAAAAAGGATTCCTGTAGTCTAATATTTATTGTTCCGCACGGCTCATTCATATCATTCATACTTTCTTTAAGGGATTCACTTAAGTGGACATACTGATAAGCATATTTGGAAAATACTTTTCCAGCTTCCGTAGGTTCCACCCCTCGTGGAAATCGATGAAACAACTTCTGTCCGCAGATCTTCTCCAGCTGTTGAATATGAGTTGTTACTGTGGACTGGACATAACCTAAGCGCTCCCCAGCTCGGCTGAAACTCTTCTCTTCAAGCAAAGCAATAAATGCCTGAAAAAAACGACCCTCTAAGGAATTTATCATATCTTTCACCCTTTTGTATTTCGATTTGAAATAGCTAGTATTCAATCTATTCGTTATTCAAATGAATAGTTTAATTATACAATAAAAACACGTCATCACCAGTTCTACAAGTAAGTAAGAGAAATAATATTGGACTTCTTAATGAATCCAGAAGGAGATGTAAAAAATGAAGATTAGTTATCAGCACCAGAAAGTTGGAGATGTCGAAGTTTTTTACCGTGAAGCCGGGCCTAAGGATGGCCAAGTTATTTTACTATTACACGGGTTTCCATCCTCTAGTCATATGTTTCGCGACCTTATTCCCAAACTGGCAGAACAATACCGTGTCATTGCCCCTGATCTTGCTGGGTTTGGTCGCACAACAACTCCACCGCGCAGTCAGTTTGACTTCACATTTGACAGCCTGTTTCGAGTTATTGAAGGTTTCACTGAAGCATTAGCTCTTAAGAAATATGTAATGTATGTGTTTGATTATGGGGCACCTGTCGGTTATCGCTTGGCAGTGGCTCACCCGGAACAAGTTCAAGCCATTATTAGTCAGAATGGCAACGCATATGTCGAAGGGTTTAGTGACGCATGGGGACCTTGGGAGATGTATTGGCACTCTCCAACACCTGAAAATCGTGAAGCATGTCGTGATTCCTTAACCCCCGAAACTATCCGTAACTTTCAGTATCTTCATGGAACTGATGCTAGCCTTGTTTCACCAGACGGATATTCACTGGATATTGCCTACATGTCACGCCCGGAAGCCGAAGAAATCCAACTGGATTTAATCCTCGATTATAGAACAAACGTGGATCTTTATCCTGAATTTCAGGCTTATTTCCGTAGTTATCAACCTCCTCTTCTAGCTGTATGGGGTAAAAATGATCCTGCTTTTCTTCCTGCTGGAGCTTTAGCTTATAAGCGTGATATCCCATCTGCAGAAGTGCATTTACTTGATACTGGGCATTTTGCTCTCGAAACACATGTGACAGAGATCCATGAGCTCATTCACCACTTCTTAAAGAAAATATTTTAAATCCATCATACATTGGCTCAATCTCAACCTTGAACTAAATAGAAAAAGCCCGTAGAAAGCAGGTCCAATAATGGCCTGTTCTACGGGCTTTTTGCATCTGTCATCATTCTTCAAGGTACTTGCAACGCCACTATGATCTAATGTTCTATCCCGTCCAGTTTACAACGGCAGTAGCGCAACCGACTTGCGAGCAGTCAATTGCTCTACCATGGCAAGCCATTCCTGCGGTTTGTTAGGAAGCACAGCATAATATCGATTCAGGAAATCAGCCACCAGACTGGCTGGCAGTTCACCAAGGGACTCATCGCCTGGCATAAAACACAGATCCAATCCGCCAACTGCTTCGCCGTCACCTTGCCAGGATGGATGAACATATGGGAAGTCCAGACGCTGATATCCCAGATGGGACAGAACTTCGCGACGCACATACGGGTCCATCGGCTTGATGCCGCCAAACTCGTGATCCTGACTCAGATAAGGGTTGTAGATTTCGGCAAACATACCGAACAATTCTTTCCCGTTTGCTGCAGCCAGCTTTTGCATATCACGCTTGCGGTGATTCGCCAGGAAACTGCCGATCCCCAGTCCTTCGCGCCCAATAATCGTGAAGTCCGTCATGGCAACGTTCCAATCCTCGTAATAACGGTACTCCGTCGCTCCAACAACCTGTCCCTCATGCACAGCCACGAACACCCGAATACCCGGGTCTTCCAGCGGTTCTTCCCACAGGGGGAAGTCCAGCACTTCTTCCCGCGGGAAAATCTCCTGCATCAACTTGTGCATTTGGGCAAACAATGGATCTTTAATAGATATAATACGCGTGAATTCCATGGATAAATACCCCCTCGATTGATAATGTATTTCATTTGATATTTTTTATTTGAACGGATTCCGCCACTCCATCAGGGCAGCATAATTACAGGATTCCTCATCGTCCAGATAGTCTGCGGTCACACCAACAGGCATGCGGCCACAGCGAAGCAGGAACGATATCACCGGGTCACGCCTCTCTCCCGCTGCTACCTGATCCAGATATTCCTGCGCAGACAGTTGGTCTGCAACCAGATGATAACCCGGCATTCTACCAGCACCCAGTAACCGATCCATCCCCTGAGCGATGACAAGGTGGTACATCGCCTGCATCATAAGTTGAGCCAGTCCCCATTTGCGGTACTTTGGACGAACACAGAGATCAACAATATACAGCGTGTTGCCATCGGACTGATGGTTACGAATATAACCGTCATCCGTTACTTCGGCCCAGGTATGACTTGCCGGATGTGCAGGGTCCCACTGCATCCGCAGCGAAGTCATCGAACCGGCCAATTCTCCATCGACTTCAATACAGATGGCACCCTCCGGGTAATGCTGCACATGACTGGTGAGCTGCTCGTGACTCCAGAGCAGCTCTTCCGGATAAGGAGGAGGGAAACTCTCCGCCTGAATGCGAATGAGTTCCTCAAAGTCGGCAGTAACATAATTGCGAACGACTGCTTTTACCCTTTTGCCACTTCGCTCCGGGTCGGTGATCAGCATTTCTTTGGTATACATGTTGCCGGGTCACCCCTTTCCACTGACAAAATGAATTCCCTACTCTGTTTCGTTCGGTTTTAAGAGCAACACCTACTCCCAATCGGTATACAGATCAGTACGGCGGTCACGCCAGGTCGTTACCGATCCACGTTCACGCACCTCATACAGCAAATCCAGATCCAGATCGGCGGTCACAATCATATCGTTGTTAATCTCACCCTCGGCCAGAATGCCACGTGTCGGGAACGGAATATCATTCGGCGTAATAATTGCAGCCTGTCCATAGTTGGCACGCATGAAATCAACGGTCGGCAGGTTACCCACTGTTCCGGTTAACACAACATACACCTGATTCTCTACCGCGCGGGCATGACTCGTATAACGCACACGGTAGAATCCATGACGATCGTCCGTGCAGGAAGGACAGAAAATTACGTCTGCGCCTTTGGCTTTGGCCATCCGTACGATTTCCGGGAATTCAATATCGTAACAGGTCAGCATGGCAATACGGCCTTTATCGGTGTCGAACACCTCAAGTCCATCTCCGGGAGCCATATTCCATTCTTGGACTTCGGTTGGTGTAATGTGAATCTTGTCCTGGCGAGCGATGCGACCATCCGGGTAGAACATGTGGGCTGTATTATACAACTTCCCTTCACGGCGAATGACGTGGGTTCCCCCGATAACGTGCATACCGTATTTGGCAGCAAGTGATGTGAACAGTTGCTCATATTGTTCCGTAAAGTTCGGCAGATCCTCAATTGTCAGAGCATTGCCTTGTTTGTCCCCAATGGACATTAATTGCGTTGTGAAAAATTCCGGGAACAGCACAAATTCGGTTCCATATTCGCTCGCTGTCCGTATGTAATGCTCAGCCTGAGCGGCGAACTGCTCAAACGAGCTGATTGTTTGTAGCTGGTATTGTACAGCGGATACCCGCAGTTTCATGTTCGTACACCTCCATCATGATTATGCTTCCATTGTAACAACGATCCGGGGTCAACAAAAGAGTATTTACACTGGGCACTAGAATGGAACAACCTTCCGATCGCTTCCCTTACTCACCCAGCATCGACTGTGTGAATCCGATCCACTCTCTTGTGGCAAAAGACAGATAGCGGTCCTTCCGCCAGATCATGCCGAGCTGCCATGGAATCACCGGTTCCACCACGGGTATAATGCGCACGCGCATGTTGTCTACCTCACGACAGATCGTTTCCGGTAGTAGAGCTACACCCAGATTGGCGGCAACCATTGCGCTGAGCAGATCCCACTGGGAGCTCTCATATACCACCCGGGGCTGAAACCCCGCATGCTGACAGGCCACAATAATCCGGTCATGCAACGCAAAATCCTCCCGAAACAATACAAAGGCATCATTTTCCAGTTCATGCAGCGCAACTGACTCTTTCCCTGCAAGCGGATGTGAAGGGTGTACAAGCAAGTTCAACTTCTCTTTGACAAACACAAAATGATCCAACAGTTCATCCACGGTTGGCAGTACGGCCACGCCAATATCCAGTGCACCACTGATCACATCGGCCTCTACTTTTTTGGCACCATCCTCAAATAGTTGAATGGTCACCTGCGGGTAGGCTTTGTGAAATTCACCAATGATCATGGGGAAAAAGCTGGACCCCACCATTGGCGGCAAGCCAATCTGCAGATGGCCTTTCTTCAAGTTCATCAGGTCGTCCAATTCGGACGACAGACTGCGGAATGATTTTTCAATCTCAAGTGCCTGCCGAAAAAACACATGGCCTGCATCGGTTAGTTCAACTTTCTTCCCATAACGGTCCAGTAACGTGATACCCAATTCCTCTTCAAGACTCTTGACCGTCTTGCTGATCGTAGGTTGGGTGATATACAGAACTTCGGCGGCTTTAGTGAAGCTCTGCTGCCGGGCGACTTCCAGAAAATATTGCAAATGGCGGATATCCATCGGTTGATACTCACCTCTCATAGACAAATGGAATAATAAACATTCTTAATATGCATTTTACTCATGAAAGAATGCCATGTAAAATTTGTGATATCAAATGAATCATTTTCATTTTCATAATAACTTAAACGATTACGTTGATTATACAAGGAGGGATTGAAGTGAAAAAATGGGGCCTTGGTATTGCACAGGTTGCGCTCTTAATGGTTTTTTCACTGCTCATGGACCTGCTGGCCCGTACTCTCCATCTTCCTGTACCGGGTTCCATACTCGGTATGGTTGTATTATTCATTCTGCTTCAGACTCGTGTCGTGAAGCTGCGCTGGATTGAAGTTGGAGCTGCCTGGCTGCTCGGTGAACTATTGTTATTTTTTATCCCGTCAGCCGTTGGCATTATGAACTATATGCCCATGTTGGAGCATGACGGATTGCAAATTTTATTCATCGTATTACTTAGTACATTCCTGGTCATGTCCTGCACAGGCCTGGTTGCTACACGAATTGCCAAACGAAAGGAGCGTCACACCGGATGATTGGATTCCTCTGCCTGTTGTTAACCGTCGGTATTTATTGGGTTACCAAACGAATATATTGCAATCTGCCGAAAGTATATCTGTCTCCACTGCTCATTACGCCGCTCCTCGTCGTTGGCATATTGCTCGCAACGGGAACGGATTATACCACTTATAGTAGTGGTGGCAAATGGCTGAGTCTGCTGCTTCAACCGGCCACCGTGGCTTTTGCCGTACCGCTCTATACCTTTTTCCATGTACTCAAAAAACATATTTCCGAGATTGTCTTCAGTGTCATGACTGGCTCGGTTGTTGCCGTACTTTCCTCTGCCCTGCTCGCCAAATGGTTGCGCCTGGATTCCGGTCTCATTCATAGTCTGATCCCAAGATCGATTACCACCCCAATTGCCATGAACGTATCCGCCACTATCGGTGGCATACCCGCAGTGACAGCTGTTTTTGTTATTATGACTGGTCTGCTCGGAGTAATTATGGGCCCTTCCATCGTCAAAATGCTGCGCATCGATGGGGAGATTGCACGAGGCACACTATTTGGAACCGGTGCCCATGGCACAGGGACATCCAAGGCGTTTGAACTGAGTTCCCTGACCGGTACCATCTCCAGCATCTCCATGGTGCTCGCTGCATTGTTCACTTTAGCGGTTGCACCCGTGCTTTCTAAACTTATTTTCCCATAATGGATGGAATTATCCACTTTTTTGAAATATTATTGTTGTATTAAAGCCCTTTCTTCCTTACAATAAGGACAGGTTTTTAATTGTGAATATTGCGGGGGAGATGCGATGAAAAGAACCGGAATGAAGAGATCTCTGGACCGTCTTGGACGAATTGTCCTTCCCAAAGAAATGCGGGATACGATGGAAATCCATATCGGCGATCCGCTTGAGTTTTTCATTGAAGGAAAAGAGTTGATTTTAAGAAAGTACAAATCAACATTATGTATTTTTTGCGGTGATGTAGATACGGAAATGTATTTCAAAGAACAATTCATCTGCCGGACTTGTGCAATTCAATTAAAACACCCGGATGACTCTCCCGACTGGTTCGTACCTCAGAACAAACAGGCTCCTGCACCCGTGGAGCGTCCTGCTTCCAAATCCGCCCCAGTCTCATCTCCCGCTAGGGAAGAAGGGACCACAGCTGACAACCAAGAATACCCGGACCTGCGGCCAAAGACGGCACGTATGCTGCAACAGATGAAAGAAATTGTTGAACAGAATCCCGGTTTGGCTCAACAGCAAATTGCGGAAAAGCTTGGCATCAGCCAAGGACGCGTCTCTCAATTAAAAAAGTTACTATAATCAAAATGGCATTTGATCATTTATAGTCAGAAGACCTTCCGATCAGGAAGTCCCGCTGCAAGAGAACCCGTTGTTTTTCGTGGGTTCTTCTTTTTTTTATATTCATATTGTAATGGAAAGGAGTTCTATGGATAAAATTCTGTATTTATCACAATTCGACCTCATGTCCTCCTTATCCGAGGCAGACCTGATTGAAATGGATGGGATGACTTCTATTACGACCATACCTAAAAACAGACAGATCCAGACACCCGATACGTTTACAGAAGGTTTCTATTTTGTAAAACGGGGAAAGGTTCGTTTATATACATTAAATCCGGAGGGCAAGCAGTTCACTCTCGATATTTTGACGGAAGGTAACGTGTTTGGAGAAATGAACGGAATCTCACTCGGAACACGCGCCGTTTATATCGAAACGATGGAGGAGTGTGATATTTGCCTGATGAGCAAACAACGTTTTGAACAGTTTCTGATTGAACATCCAGAATTTATGATGAGACTGATGAACGTACTAAGCGAGCGGATCAAACGAATGAGCGAGTTGACACAGACGCTCGCACTCGGAAACCTGCATGAAAAGGTGATACATAATCTCTTCCGGCTGGCTGAACAGATGGGATGCATCGAAGAAGATGAGTACTGCCGGATTCAACTCGGGCTTACCCATCAGGAGATTGCCTGGATGGCAGGAGCCACACGGGAATCGGTTACGATTGTCATGCAAGACTTGGCAAAATCTGGACGTATTCGTACCGGATTCAAATCAGTCTCCCTTCATCGTGACGAAATCGCTAACCTCCGGAAAATCACTGACCACTTGTAAGATGCCTTACATCCCTGTTCTCCAGCAAGTTGTACTGTATAACTCATGATGTTATACAACCAAGGAGGAGTATACCGTTGGATACTAAGCCAGATCTATTTATCCCTGAAGACATTTTTCTTCGCAAAGGTGCCCGTAAAGCAACGGAAATTCCTGAGCATATCCGCAATTGGCTACAAGCAGGACATATCGAATCGGTCAATCTGACCGAATGGCTGGCTGTAGATCATGTTTCTCTTTTTCAGAAGGTTACCCATGAATGGGGAATGGATGCCGAAACCAGAGCAATTACAGAGCAGTTAACACAGATGAATGAGCAGCGGATCATGAAAATCATCCCGGCCATAGCCATGCAATGGCTTGATCTGTTGAAACGTCCATCAGTCAATGAAAAAACGAATCTCTTTTGTTCCATTGCAGAGCATCGTTCAGACAGTGTTCGCTGCTGGGCGGCTTATATCATTGGGCTAGATTCCGGTCTGAACCTGACTGAAAAGTTGGAGCATATTCGGCCCTTTGCAGCAGATCATCACTTTGGTGTAAGAGAAATCGCCTGGATGGCTGTACGGGAGTCCATCTCTGCCGAATTATCCTTAGCCTTGCAGCAGTTAATCCCATGGAGCGTTGACCCTGATCCACTGATCCGTCGCTTTGCCATAGAATCAATCAGACCTCGTGGCGTCTGGGCCAAGCATATTCAGGAGTTAAAAGAAAATCCGGCCATGGCCCTTCCCTTGCTTGACGCAGTAAAATCCGATGCCCATAAGTATGTACAGGATTCGGTAAGTAACTGGCTGAACGACGCCAGCAAGACCAATCCAGAGTGGGTGCGGCAGGTCTGTGCCACTTGGACGCAGCAGTCGGATACCCAACATACGCGGCGAATCGTTACACGTGCCACGCGAAGTCTTACATAAAAAAAGATGACCACCGCTTACTGGCAGTGGTCATCTTCTGCATAGGCATCCGCGTTTACATTCCTTTTGACAGGAATACCTTTTCCACGTTGAACAGCCCAATTAGGTTCCCTCTTATCTTTAACTTACGCCTGAATCGCGTCCATCTGGCCTTCTTCTTCCGCTTCCAATCTGCGCATGCCCACAACCAAAACAATAATGTTAGCTACCAACAACACAGCCGGGAACGGAACAGCAGCGTATTGTGCATAGATCAGATGACTTCCCACGGCCCCAATCAGAATGAAGGTCAGTATGCCAGAAGCCAGGATGCGAGTCCGTGGAATCAGCAGTCCTACAGCACTAAGCAACTCCGCAGCGCCCAGCAGATACATCGTCCATGTCGGATAAGAGAAACTTTCGAATGTCTGAATCATCATTTCTGCCCCACTAATCTTGTTAAACCCCGTCATGACGAAGACACCTGCTAACACAACCAGAAAAACGTAACCCAAAATCTTGTTCATATGTAGATCCTCCTGTAACAAATTATATGTTCCTACTATGTAATGATTATTTTTGCTGCACATTGTAAAAAAGAATCTATGTAAAAGTTCCCAAAGGTTACTCTGTTTTCAACCGTTCAGCCCAGTTCAATTTTCAGAATAGTACGCGTTCATATTATACGTATTATTTATCACCAACTTACTTTTGTGAAGTTAGTATATAATAATAATATAATTTCTTCAAGTAATTTTTCACTGTATGATGTATAATACATACAAAAGGTATGTTACAGTATATTTTGTAGTAACCCTCATTTACTTGGATGTCCTATATTCTTAAAGCGGCAGAAATCATGTCCTTTCATATACAACTTTGAAGAAAATCATTATGAATCGAGGTGAACACGTTGAAGCTGAAAAAAGTAAAATCACCAAGTCCCTGTATGATCACTCAAGCCATAGACATCATAGGCAAGAAGTGGGTACTGTTAATCATGTACCAACTGTTGTCCGGACCCAAGCGGTTTACGGAGCTTGAAGCAGAGATGGCGATCAGTGGACGACTTTTATCGGAGAGATTGAAGGAAATGGAGACGGAAGGTATCGTAACCCGACACATGTTTCCCGAGATACCTCCCCGTGTAGAGTATGAATTGACACCGAAAGGCAGAGCCATTGAACCTGTCATTGATCAGATCTACAGTTGGTCATCCGACTGGTTGAAACAGCAGAAATCCGAGTAGTTGAATTGCTACTTAATAATCTCTACTCAACACAAATACGCCTGAATCAGGCTGATCTGCGGATCATTCCCTGATTCAGGCGTATTTATATTACCTTCAACCTTTTAATGAGAGAGACGTTTTGAAGGCTGAAGCTGTACCGGCAGACCGGAATCTGCCGATGCCAGCGCCGCCGTCGTAATCTCCTGTGTACGGCAGGCATCCGCATAATCGGACAGAATTCGTGAACGGTCTCCCGTACGCAGGGCGTGAATGAACGCTTCATTCTCACGCTCGTATGGGTTATGTCCTGCCGGAATCTCCAGACCTGCCATCGCATGTTTTGCGGCACTTGGCAGAAGCAAACGTTCTGGCGTCCAATCCCACACACCTGCATCCGTGTAGAACTGGAGTCCTGCGCCGCCCTCTCCGTCTGGCAACAGACATGTATTGGCGATACTGGCAATCGCTCCACTTTCCAGCTTAAGCGTCACATTTGCCACATCGGCTACGGTCACATGTTCATGCTTCTCATGCATGCTTCGCTGAGCTGCTACAGCATATACCTCCGTAACTTCTCCTGCACAATACCGAAGCAAGTCTACAATATGTGTAGTCTGCTCTACGAATTGCCCTCCTGAACCGTCCTGACGCCGCCACCAGGCGACCCCTGGCATTCCGCCCATCCAGCGGCCAAGAGCCATGCCGACCGTCTGTTCTTTCATCGCTTGCCGCAGGACCTGCGCAGCCTCCTGATAACGGAAATGGTATCCTACAGAGGTTAACAATCCACTCTTTTGCACCTGATCCAACACCTGACGTGGAACATCCATTCCAGTACTCAGCGGTTTCTCCACCAGGAATGGAATACCGCGGCGGATTAATTCGGACTCAATCGATCCGTGAGACATCGGAGGCACACAGATATACACCGCATCCAGCTTCTCACCATCCAGCATATGTTCAAGTTCCCCGTAACCAACAGCATCATAAACGAAGGCCATAGCCTCTGCCTTTTCGAGCGAAGTTCCACAGACACTCGCAACACGAACACCTTCCATCCGTGCGAGAATATCCGCGTGTACCTTACTGAACCAGCCTGTTCCAATGATTCCGATCTGTAATGTCATGGATGTAATCCCCTCTCTATGTTACACGCTTACATGTTCCATTCGACTCTCGATCTTAAAATCCTGCCTTAGATTTTGCCGGATGCTTCCAGCAACAGCTGATCCAGTTCCTGTGTATGTTTAACCACTTCCTCTTCTGACCAGTCCAAACGACCTGCCATATACGAGATAACTGCTGCTTTATAGCGACGAACTTCATTAATACGGAAGAATAAATCACCTGTTCTTCGTACTAAAAAGTCAGATGGGGTTACAGCCATCTCTTCATCAATCGCGTAATGTAGCATAAGCAATAGCTCCTGTGGCATGCCATGAAGCTCGGACTTGGTGCGTGGATCGGGCATTCGCTCATACAGTGCCTCCACATTGGAACCATACGTGCGAACCAGCCGCTCCGCAGCAGGTCGGGCAAGCCCGAGAGCAACACCGTCCTTGATCTTGCGCTCCGCATACGATACAAATCCAGCCGATCCCCCTACATCACCGCCGGAGATGGGCATCTTCTTCGTTACACAAGGGCCTATGGAATGTCCACTCTCCTGCTCCATCTGGCGTGCGACCAGATCAACAACCATCTCGGCCATTTTACGGTATCCAGTTAACTTGCCCCCGGCAATCGTAATCAGATTGGATTCGGATACCCAGACTTCATCTTTACGTGATATTTCGGACGGATTCTTGCCTTCCTCATGAATTAGTGGACGTACACCCGCCCATCCGGATTCCACGTCCCCGGTACCAATGTGTACATCTGGAAACATGCCATTAACTGCATCAATCACATAATCGCGATCCGCGTCGGAAATTTGCGGTTGTGCAGGATCATCCTGATATACAGTGTCGGTTGTGCCTACATAGGTTTTTCCATCACGTGGGACAGCAAAGACCATTCGACCATCTGGTGTATCAAAATAGACGGCCTGTCTTAATGGGAATCGTTCACCATCAAAGACCAAATGAATGCCTTTGGTCATCTGCAGTGTTTTCCCCTGGCGTGAACCGTCCAATTCCCGCAGACCGTCCACCCATGGACCGGAAGCGTTGATCACCTTGCTTGATTTTAGCGTATAGATCTGTCCATCGATCTGATCCACGGCTTCAATACCTGTAATCTTGCCATTCTCCTTCAGGAAACCTTTCGCCTTAACGTAGTTCACTGCCTGTGCCCCACGTTTGACAGCTTCTTTCATAACTTCTATGGTGAGCCTGGCATCATCAGTCCGGTACTCCACATAGAGTCCACCACCCAACAACCCCTGTTTGCGTAACAGAGGTTCACTGTCTGACACTGCTCCAGCATTCAACATTTGGCGCCGTTCACTGCGCTTCACCCCGGCGAGCCGGTCATACACCATCAGTCCAATGGATGTGCTGAAGCGGCCGAACGTGCCAGCCGTATAGATCGGTAACAACATCGGTTCCGGTGTGGTCACATGTGGCCCATTTTCATAAACTACAGCCCGCTCCCGTCCTACCTCAGCAACCATCTTCACTTCATATTGCTTCAAATAACGTAATCCGCCATGGACAAGCTTGGTCGAACGACTGGATGTACCTGCTGCAAAATCCTGCATTTCTACAAGCGCCGTCTTCAACCCACGCGAAGCCGCATCCAATGCAATCCCTGCGCCTGTAATCCCGCCGCCAATAATCAATACGTCAAAATGTGCATTCGCCATATTTTGCAAATATTCGGTCCGTTGTGCTGACGAGAACGTTTCTGTCATTCTTGAACCTCCCATTGATTTCCTTAATATTTCCGTAAAAAAACCAAAAAAAGGACCACGTCATTCGCTCAGCAATTGCTGAGCGGCACGTGGTCCCTCCCGATCTCCAGACATCATTTTTTTAACTTGTGCCTTTATCCTATCACAGATTTTTGACGGCGTGAAGTCCTGAAATGACACATTATTCAAAAAAAATTCAAAAAGTTGTTCTGCCAAAGGATGGAATTTCAAATGAATCCACTAACCTTGTTTTTTTCCTTATAGTGGGTATATATTTTGCCTCCTCCAGGAAGAATAACCCTGTAAATCATGCATCATTTTCCACCAGTAAATATCATTTATAACATATGTTTAGTTAAAAAGTACAAATACCCACACCAAGAAATATTCATTTCATTTCTTTTATTTAAAAGCCATTGCTGCATTCACTGCACGTTTCCAGCCTGTATACAGTTCTGTTCGTTGTTGCTCAGCCATAACAGGCTGGAAGACACGCTCCGTATTTTCATGATCCGTCAATTCATCCGCACTCGTCCAATATCCTACCGCCAATCCTGCCAGATAAGCCGCACCCAATGCAGTCGTTTCATTCACCGTTGGGCGTTCGACAGGAATGCCCAGAATATCACTCTGGAACTGCATGAGGAAATCATTGGCCGCCGCTCCTCCATCCACACGCAGAGCATGCACGGGAATACCCGAGTCGGATTCCATTGCCTCCAGTACATCTTTGGTCTGATACGCCAATGCCTCAAGCGTAGCACGGATAAAGTGTTCCTTTGTCGTGCCTCGTGTCAGGCCAAACACCGCACCCTTAACCTCACTATCCCAATACGGACTGCCCAGTCCCACAAATGCAGGTACCATATAAACGCCGTCTGTCGAAGGCACACGTGAGGCGTAATCCTCACTATCTTTTGAAGAGCGAAGCATTCTTAATCCGTCACGCAGCCACTGAACCGCTGAACCTGCAACAAAAATGCTGCCTTCGAGTGCATATTCAACCTTGCCATTCATCCCCCAGGCAATCGTTGTAATCAGTCCGTGATTGGATTGTACCGGGTTCTCTCCCGTGTTCATAAGCATGAAACAACCGGTACCATATGTATTTTTCATACTACCCTTGGTGTAACAGCCCTGACCAAACATCGCTGCCTGTTGATCTCCTGCCGCTCCCGCAATCGGAATCCGATGACCGAAGAAATGATAGTCTGTTGTGTGTGCATACACCTCGGATGAACCTCGCACTTCTGGTAGCATAGCCTTGGGAATGTCGAGGATAGCCAACAATTCGTCATCCCATTGCAGATCATAGATGTTATAGATCAGGGTACGTGAGGCATTGGATATATCCGTGACATGTGTACCCCCGCTCAGTTTCCAGATCAGCCAGCTATCAATCGTACCAAACAGCAGTTCACCCTTCTCTGCCCGCTCCCGGGCACCAGGGACATGATCCAGAATCCACTTCACCTTTGTTCCCGAGAAGTAGGGATCGATCAGTAATCCTGTTTTACGGCGGAAAAGGTCCCCGAGACCCTGTGTCTTCAGTTCTTCACAGATATCCGCGGTCTGTCTGGATTG
Source organism: Paenibacillus sp. FSL K6-1122 (assembly GCF_037977015.1). Lineage (NCBI taxonomy): Bacteria > Bacillati > Bacillota > Bacilli > Caryophanales > Paenibacillaceae > Paenibacillus > Paenibacillus sp. FSL K6-1122. Next base: position 6,723,360 of record NZ_CP150272.1, read on the forward strand.
CCATACCACTGCATTATAGATGGGTCTGCCTGTTTCTTTGTCCCATACCACAACGGTCTCACGTTGATTCGTAATTCCAATTCCGGCAATCTGGACAGGCTTAATTCCGCTTTCTGCCAGACATGAAGCCATCACGGCAAGAATGGAACTCCAGATTTCGTTGGCATTCTGCTCTACCCAGCCCGGTTTGGGGAAATATTGAGGGAATTCCTGCTGTGCAATGTGCACAATCTCCCCGCCACGGTTAAATAGAATAGCTCGGGAGCTTGTTGTTCCCTGATCCAGAGCCAATATATATTTTTCCATACAGCCAACCTCCTGTTGTGGGTTCTTTTTAAGGTGTAAGCGATTTCTCGAAGTGTCGGATCAGATCTGCGTTGGATGTGGTCACTGCCGTAGCCCCGACGCCAAGCGCAAGTTCAACCTCTTCCGGTGAACGGATCAATCCCCCTGCAATAATGGGTATCCCTGTACGCACAGATACTTCCGCAATAATATGCGGAATGACGCCAGGTAATACTTCAATATAATCCGGTTGGGTTTTGGCCAGCAGCAGATAACTTTTCTCCAGTGCATGGGTATCGAGCAGAAAAATACGTTGAATCGCTGTAATGCCTTTCTGCTTTGCCTTCTGAATGACACTCGCTCGCGTAGAGATCAGTCCTGCTGGGCGAATGTGCTGACACAGATACTCTGCCGCATACTCATCATTCTTCAATCCTTGGACCAGATCTGCATGCAAAAGTATCTTTTTGTCGTACCGCCGAGCCTCGTCCATTACACTCTGAAGCTGTGCAATATGCGTTTCCAGCATCACCCCATAGGTATAAGGGCCTTCAATCATCGCTTCAAACTGCTTCATGCTCTTTGCAGCCGGCAATATACGTTGTCCCTCAAATGGCACCTTGGTTCCTCCCGCATTCATCAGATGACTATATTGTATAATCCGCACTGCGGGAACGGCAAGCCATTCCGTGAATCAGGAAAACCTGATCGCTACCCTATCATCCATAGTAAAAAGCCGCTGTTGTACTTCTCCATAACAGAGAGTACAACAACGGCTAGCCATCTATTCGTATACGTCTATAAATAATGATTAACCCTGCGCATGCGGAAGTAGCGTCTCTGCCCCAGCCCAACCATCACTTTCTGCCAAATGACCGGAACGGTTCACTTTCGTTTGCAGATATTTCTCGTTGAAAGCAGAGCGATCTCCCCATAGTGGCACACGTCCGCCCACATTCAATCCCGCTTCCTGCAAAGCAGCCAGCTTCCGTGGATTGTTGGTGATCAATGTAACCGGTGCGGAGCGAAGCGCACGCAATACGGCAATCGCATCGTCATAATTGCGGGCATCGTCTGTGAATCCGAGTTGCAAGTTTGCATCTACCGTATCCAGACCTTCTTCTTGCAAAATGTACGCCATCGCTTTGCTGAACAGACCAATGCCACGTCCCTCATGGTTCGCAAGATAGAATAGTGCGCCTGCTCCGTGAGCGGCGATCATTTTCATGGATTGCTCCAATTGGAAGCCGCAATCACAGCGTTTGCTGCCAAAGATGTCGCCTGTATGACAGATACTGTGCATGCGAATGAGCGCATCCTGTGCTTCGGCAAAGTCACCATAGACCAAAACACTGGATTGTTGACGCTCTGCCAGTTCAGCCTCAGCAAGAGATTCGATTAACTCGCCGCTCTCCATCGCTTTGTCTGACTTCATCCAGCTATACCACTGGAATGTCTTGGTCTCCCCATCGAGGTTTACCGGGAGTTTGATTGGCCCCACCAGGTATATGAACTCTTTTCCACTCGGAAAAGTCTGAATTTTGGGGGCAAGCAGTTGAATAATATGTGAATTGATCATTGTCGTTCCTCCTGTTTAGGCCAACTTGTCTGTTGATTGATTCGCATCCAAAGCGAAAATGGATCACTTGGATGTTATATAGTACGTATCTATATTATTCTCATCATCATTAGTTACTTTATGTAAGTTAGTTTAGAATAAAAATTATAATGTGTCAAGTAACTTTTATTTTTAAAGTAACTACCCAATTTATGTTACGCAATCGACACAAATATGTGTTTCATTTTAGGAATATTGGGTATGAGTTTATAAACTGCTCATACACTAATGTTGTAGTCCAAAGCACTTCATGCCTCGAACTTAATGATGAGGGGGTAATACACATGATCCGCCGGAAAAGAACATGCTGGACAGCCATACTGATGGTCTGCGTCCTGCTCATAAGCGGATGCTCCATCTGGCCCGGACAGGACGATTCAGCGAACAACAAAAAGGTAGCGCTTACATTATGGTACTGGAATCGTTCCATCGATGATAAGTTGATTGCCAGGGCTAAGGAAAAGTTCCCCAATATCGAACTGACAGCTCAGAAAATCGGCGGTGATTTCAAAGCAAAACTCAAAACAACACTCGCTGCACGCTCAGGTGAACCAGACATTGTAGCATTGAACGACTGGATCATGGAGCTATTCCCCAGTGAGGACCGTTTCTATAATCTGTATGATCTCGGTGCAGGAGATATTGAAGACCAATATCTGCCGTGGAAATGGAAGCAAGGCGTTACGCCAAGCGGACAGATGATCGGTTTCCCGATGGATACGGGCCCAACAGCCCTCTTCTACCGAGAAGATCTGTTCAAGGAAGCCGGATTGCCATCTGATCCCGAAGACGTTACACGCCAGATCAACAGTTGGGATGCATATGCTGCTGCCGGAGAACAGCTCAAGGAAAAATTCGGAGGCAAGGTTTTTCTAACCGATAATATTGCAACCGTTTACAATCAAGTCATATCGCAGTCTGCGGAGCGTTATTTCCGGCCGGACGGGTCCTTTATCGGCATGGGTTCCCCTATTGTGGGCAAGAGCTGGGATACGGCCGTTGCTTTCAAAGAGAAGGGACTGCTAGCCAATGCAGATGGCTGGACTCCAAGCTGGAACGCCGCGATGAATAATGGCGAAATCGCCTCTTTCGTGGGCGCTGTCTGGATGAAACAAGTTCTTCAGGAAGCCGCTCCGGATACATCCGGGAAGTGGCGGGTCGCTCGGGCACCAGGGGGAGATGGCAACAACGGGGGATCATTCCTGTCCATCCTGAAGTCGAGTGAACATCCTCAGGAAGCCTTTGAACTGGTTCGCTGGCTGCAAAGTCCCGAAAATCAACTGGAGCAATATCAGACACTGAACCTGTTCCCTTCTGCACCAGGTGTGTTTGATGATCCTGCCATGAAAGAAAAAGAACCTTTCTTCGGTGGACAGGCGACAGGGCCTGTATTTGCCGAATCGGCACAGGATGTGCCGGATGCTTTCTTTGGCGAAAGATACCCTTCCGTACACAACATTATCACCCGGCGGCTGAATGATGTCGCGAAGCAAAATGCCGATCCACAGCAGGTCTGGACAGATACAGTACACCGCGTCGAGCGGGAATTGCAGCGTTAACCTGAACAACGTGTGGTTTCGTTATCCGCAAAGGAGGAATTCATATGGCTGTAACTGAACCTCGTCTTACTCCCGATCCCGGACATGAAAGACCTGATCTGGATCGGCAGAAGTCACTATGGGCGAGAATGTGGGAGCATCGTGCACTCTATGTTGCGATATCGCCGTTTTATATTCTGTTTGCGGTATTTGGGCTGTTCCCAATCGGGTTCTCACTCTATCTGGCTTTTCATAAATGGGATGGCATCGGTGTCATGACGTTTAACGGACTCAACAATTTCAAATACATGCTGACCGATGCCGAGTTCTGGCAAGCCGTGGGCAACACGTTCATGATCTGGATCTATTCGACAATTCCGATGCTCTTCTTCGCCCTGATTATTGCCTTTTTGCTGCATGCACCATTTGTGAAGTTCCGTACCCTGTTTCGGGTCGGTTATTTTCTGCCAAACGTCACATCCATTGTAGCGGTAGCCATTATCTTCGGTGCTTTATTTGCCAACAATTATGGCTTTCTCAATTATCTGTTGCAGTCGGTCGGGCTACCTGTTGTGGAGTGGCTTAATGCACCATGGGGCATTAAAGTCGCAATCTCCTCCATGGTGGTCTGGCGCTGGACCGGATATAACGCCGTCATCTATCTGGCCGGGCTTCAGAGTATTCCGCAGACGTTATACGAAGCAGCCAAGATTGATGGCGCATCAGCGATACAGTCCTTTTTCCGAATTACAATTCCGATGTTGCGTCCTGTGATCCTGTTTACGGTCATTACATCAACGATTGGCGGTATGCAACTGTTCACTGAGCCTCAAGTATTGGTAGGTAATGATGGTGGCGCAGGTGCAGCAGGCATGACGATTGTACTGTACCTCTACCGTGAATCCTTCATTAACAATTATTTCGGATATGGCGCTGCCGTTGGTTGGGGCATGTTCCTCATTATCGCCCTGTTCTCGATTGTGAACTGGAAGCTTGTTCAAGGCAAATCATCCTGATGTGATAAGGGGGAGCACACATGGCGACCAAACACCTCAAATCGCTGGTGTTGTATACCGGTCTTATCGGGGGCATGCTCATATCCATGTTCCCGTTCTATTGGCTGATTGTAATGTCTACCCGGACAACGTCCGATATCTACAAGTTTCCACCCCAGCTCTGGTTCGGGGGAGAATTGTGGAATAATATTACGCGGGTGTTACAGCAGATTGACTTCTGGGGCGCCTTTCTGAATACGTTGTTTGTGTCGGGCCTCGTGACCATTCTGGTGCTGTTTTTTGACTCACTGGCGGGATTTGCGTTTGCGAAGTTTGAATTTCCCGGCAAAAAGTGGCTCTTCATCCTGCTGCTCGCGACCATGATGGTACCTTCCCAGCTGTCGCTGGTGCCTTCCTTCGTACTCATGGCTACGTTCGGCTGGGTCGGTTCCTTCAAAGCTCTCATTATTCCGGGCATGGTGAACGCCTTCGGCATCTTCTGGATTCGCCAGTATGCAACAGAGTCCATTCCCAACGATCTGCTGGATGCGGGCCGCATCGACGGCTGTAATTTCTTCCGACTCTATTGGAACGTGGCGCTGCCAATTCTGCGACCTGCCTTTGCTTTCCTCGGCGCATTCACCTTCATCGGCGTATGGAATGATTATCTGTGGCCTCTGATTGTCCTGACGGATGAACGCAAATACACGTTGCAGATTGCGTTGTCTCAATTAAACGGGCTGTATAACACAGACTATGCCATGGTTATCGCGGGTACGTTGCTTGCCGTCATTCCGCTCATCGTTATGTTCCTGTTCATCAGCCGCCAGTTTATTTCGGATATTGCGGCAGGGGCGGTGAAGGACTAAGGTTGTGGCATTTTGATCCATCCCTCAAGTCTGATATTCTTATCTATAGATGAAATAACAGATGCCATATAAGTTGGATGAATAGCACCACCTTATATATTTAAGAAAGAGGGATGACAAAATGGCTTCTTCACCCTATATGATCGGCGTAGATATCGGCACGACCTCCACCAAGGCCGTCTTGTTCGAACAGAACGGAACCATTGTGGCTCAAGGCAGTGCCGACTATCCGCTATACACCCCCACACCTGCGATTGCGGAGCAGGATGCGGAAGATATTTTCAAAGCAGTCATCGAGTCCGTTAAACAGGCCACTTCCAAAGCGGGAGTGAAGCCAGAGGACATCCTGTTTGTATCCTTCAGTTCGGCCATGCACAGCATTCTGCCAGTCGATCAACACGGCAAACCGCTGATGCGGGCCATGACATGGGCAGATAATCGCAGTGCCGAGTGGACGGAAGTACTCAAATCCGAGATGAATGGTCACGAAATATACCTGAGAACAGGTACGCCGATTCATCCGATGTCCCCTCTCACCAAGATCATGTGGCTCACCCGGGATCAGCCTGAATTGTTCAGACAGACGCACAAATTCATATCCATGAAAGAATATGTTTTCTATAAATTATTTTCTGAATACGTCATTGATCACTCCATGGCCTCCGCAACCGGACTCATGAATCTGGAGAAACTCGACTGGGATGCTGAAGCGCTGCATGTAGCGGGCATTACGCCGGAACACTTGTCCCGATTGGTCCCAACCACACATGTGCTGAAACATGGGTTGCACCCGGAGTACGCCAAGGAAATGGGCATTGCGGTCACCACACCATTTGTCATCGGTGCAAGTGATGGTGTGCTCTCCAATCTGGGCGTGAACGCCATTGATCCGGGCGTCGTGGCCGTGACCATTGGTACCAGTGGAGCGATTCGTACAGTCGTAGATAAACCGGTGACCGATCCCAAAGGACGCTTCTTCTGTTATGCGCTCACGGAGGATGCCTGGGTCATTGGCGGACCGGTGAACAATGGCGGTGTTATTTTTCGCTGGATTCGGGACGAGTTTGCAGCTTCCGAGGTGGAGACTGCGAAACGACTTGGCATCGATCCATATGAAGTGCTCACTCGTGTCGCGAAAAATGTACCTCCAGGTTCGGAAGGTCTCTTGTTCCATCCGTATATGACAGGTGAGCGGGCTCCGCTCTGGAATCCCAATGCACGGGGTTCGTTTTTCGGCCTGACGCTGCATCATAAGAAAGAACATATGATTCGCGCCGCGCTCGAAGGTGTGTTGTTTAACCTGTACACGGTCATGCTGGCGATCGAAGAAAAGATTGGCCGTCCGAAAAAAATTCAGGCGACAGGCGGCTTCGCCCGCTCTGAGTTATGGCGCCAGATGATGGCCGATATTTTCGATCAGGATGTCATCATCCCCGAAAGTATCGAAAGCTCCTGCCTCGGCGCAGCCGTACTGGGCTTGTATGCTCTTGGCCGCATTGATTCCCTGAGTGCCGTCTCCGGCATGATCGGATCAACGTATCGGCACCAGCCGGACCCGGACAGTGTCCGCGTCTACCGGGAATTGCTGCCCATCTTCATCCGCATCTCCCGTAAGTTTGAAGAAGAGTATGCGGATATTGCTGCTTTTCAGAATAAGACGATGCAAGGGTAGGGAAGTCGTGGGATGTTACACGTCGGGGATTTAAAAAGTCGAACATGGAATACGCTAACGAATCGTAGACGTCTTATTTGAAGCTTTTAGCATGTTTTCAAAATCTAACGAACCTGAGCCACCTTATATCGGCTTACATGGGGCACGAAACTGCTCTAGAACCTAATATCTAGCCTACTAACTTGTCTGTGGTTCGTTAGAAAATTACTTTTGCCAAATATCCTCCAATAGCGCGTCTCAGGTTCGTTAGAATTGACAGACTATTGTCACCATGCAGAAAGTCACCATCTCCTAAGCTGCGTCTGGCTCAGAATAACCTAAGGCTCTAGCGACTACGTCTTATGCACGTTCATGAGGACCGTCCGCCATGTTTAAAACATGTGGGAGGGTCTTTTTCATGAACAGATTTTTATGTACAGATCTTCATGTACAGTTTTTGTGTACCAATTTCCCTGTAGAAACTGTGCTATCAGAGTGATGAAGCCCTCGTCCCCAGCGCCTTTAAAATCACCTAAATATGCGAACAAAAAAAGCCCCACAGCTTGAAAGACTGCGGAGCTTCGTTTCCTAACCATTGCATTATTACCTATTAATACTCCGCTATTACTGATTATACTTGTTGAACGCATTCTGGTCAGCCTGTACATTCTCTAGGTACACGATCTGCCCCGCATCATTCACACGCGCAATATCAATGCCTGCTTTGGCATATACCGTTCCGTCTGCCGCTTGTCCACATACCGCCCAGTTGGTCTGGTAGCTGCCGTCAGGCTGTTGCACCCACGCGTCCCACATATGTTTTACATCCTTATTATATTCGTAGAAAGCTTTCATAAAACCATCGAATCCTGTTCGGCTGGTGCCGTTAAGCACAATCTCCGCGTCCGGTGTAAACAGGGACAATAAGTCCTGCATGGCGCGCTCGTCTGTACGTGAAGCATCAAATAAACGGAAATAGTTGTTCAACAGTGTAGTGGTACTCATAGTACTCATTTATATTCCTCCTAGAATAAAAAGCCGTTTTCTAATCTTTCAGTTCGAATATTTTCGAACTAATTGAAAAGAAATGTATCATACTTCTTATACTGCCTGCAAGAAATATATAAGTTGAGACCGACTTTTACACTAACACGGAGAGTGCAGAACCAATCTGAAGAAGCGAAGCGTGCGCTTGAAAGCTTTCTGAAAGAAAGCTACATCGGAAGCATACGCTATCACCGGATTTTTCCCTTGGACCAAGGGAATAAAGAAAATCTGGGGATAAGAGCGATCGAAAGATGGTACTGCAATCGGAGTAAACAAGTGTAATAGTTACAAGTTCAACTTCTATAGTTCGAAATATTTCAAACATTGAAAGAGAAAGCCGAATATGCTAACGTCATAGATATGAGAACTCCAACGATACCTATGGCTTCGGAATTGAAGCTGACCACGGTCTGCAATGCATTGGGCGATCCGATCCGCATGAAAATTGCACACTGTCTGGCCAGTTCTGGCGAGAAAAACTGCTCCGCCTTCGAAGTTGACCATATTTCCAAATCCACGTTGTCCCATCACATCAAAATTTTACGTGAAGCTGGCGTGATCCAGCCACGCATTGAAGGTAAACAGCACTTTTATTCCCTACGAAAGGAAGAACTAAACACACGTTTTCCAGGACTCGTCGAGATGATTCTGAATACAACCGAGGAATACGTAGACTAAAGTAAGCAGGTTTGAAATTGAAGAACTACTTTCATCATAATTGCAATTCCCATAAAGGAGGCTAACCATATGGACAAAAAGGCAGCAAAGATACTGCTGAGCACCTTCTGGGGAGGTGGTGGCTGGAAAACAACCTCTCTACCCTTCTCCGGGGAGGAATTTGAATATGCCAAAAGCAAAGGTGTTATGTTCGATCCACTCACGATCACGCATGACGAGATTGTTCAGCGTCTGTACGACATGCATCAGGAGGACTCGTTTAAAGAACGGGTGATTTCGGCATTTCTACATAGTCTGTCCACCAAAAAAGTCTATCTACGCAGCGCATTATCCAGCTGGGCTTTAACATTGAACATGCCTTTACACACCTATGCGGAGCGCCCTGCCCTTCACCCTAACACCAGTGCCTGTGGAGATTGTAACTTCCTGCGTTTGCAGTCAGACAAGGAATATTCCGATGTCGACTTAAACGTCCTTAATTTTGAACGGATTAAGTGGGGCGGCGTGCGTCACGGCTGGCTTATCTATTGCCTGATGGATCTGGAATTACTGCTTCAGGACAACGATGCGAAATATGAAGTAACCCCTGAAGACCAAGCCATCCTGGTCAACCTGCTTGAAGCAGCTCAGACGGAAGACCCCAAAGACAGTGCTCGCTCACTTGAGAAGAAGTGGAAGGATCTCTTCCCTTCCAGCAAACAGGAGCGGGATGCCCTGCTGGAAATCTGGGCGGCAGCCGGCATACTGGCTCCTGGAGATAAACCGAGAAAACGTAAAGGTGGTTCCAGTGATTTTGTCTTTGCAGCAACCTGGCAAGGTGATGATGGCTATCATACAGAAACCGTAAAACATTATTTCGGCTCCTATCTTCCTCAAATGTGATAAAACCTGAACTTTTGCTCACCTTTGCATACATCTGGTTACAATAATGACATCGACAGATTTCCTGTTTAACTCGTATAATAAGGGGAAATTGGTAGATGGGAGTGAAACAAGCGAGTTTATGGTATACATACTGGCTTTTATAGTGTCTTTTGCTGTCGTGGTTCTGCTTATTCCACCGCTTGGTCGATTGGCTCACCGGCTCGATTTTGTGGACAAGCCTCGGGAAGATGTGGAGCGTAAGCTACACAGGCAACCTATCCCGCTCACGGCGAGTTACGCGATATTTACTGGATTTTTCCTGACATACATTGCTCTTACAAAAGAAATCACATGGGAAACAGCGGCTCTGGTCGCTGGTGGTATGCTTCTGCTAACGATTGGTACCGTCGACGACTGGTACAAAACAAAAGGCAAAGATTTTCCTGCCCTGCCCAAAATGCTCGTACAGGTCTCTGCTGCAGTACTCGTATTTGCTTCTGGCATTGCGTTTACCGGATTCGTGAATCCCTTCAACGCGGAATATGTCATGCTTCCAATCTGGCTGCAATTCATTCTCACGATCCTGTGGATCTTCGGGGTGACAACAGTCATCAACTTCTCGGACGGCATGGACGGACTGGCTGGCGGGTTATCGGCCATCTCGGCAATTACCCTGTTCATCGTGGCGCTTGCCAAAGGTCAAAGTGATTCCGCACTCATGTCGATCATTCTGGTCGGTGTAACGATTGGTTATCTGAAGTACAACAAAGCTCCTGCCAAAGTGTTCATGGGTGATGCAGGCGCTACGTTCCTTGGCTTCATTCTGGCGGTTATCGCTCTGGATGGTGCATTCAAACAAGCGACCATGTTGTCCATCTTCATTCCCATTCTGGCGCTGGGTGTACCGATCTTCGACAACATCTTTGTCGTTATCAAACGTTTCATTCAAGGTAAAGCGATCTATCAGGCCGATGCGAGTCAAGCTCATTATCGGTTGCTGCGTGCCGGATTGAATCAAAATCAGGTGGTGGGTGTGCTGTATCTAGTCAGCACATGTCTGTGTCTATCCTCCATTATTCTGATGTTAGTAGAGTTGTAAAACCAAAATAACGATGAAAATAATAGAAGCCACCTTCATTGCGTTGAGGGTGGCTTTCTTATGATGTTTTTTTGGATCGCTTGCCTTTTTTCGTTTCAGTTAAAGCGGAGTGATTCTAACTTACGATTTAACAGCCCCTGCCATAGCACCTCCAACAATGAAACGTTGCAAAGCAACATACAGGACAACCAGTGGCAAGGTAACAATCAGAATGCCACACGCGAGCAGCGGCCAGTTGTTCATGTACTGTCCATAAAATGTAAAGAGTCCTTTGGTTACCGGCTGATAATTCGGATCAGATAAATAAATGGTCGGCCCGATAATATCGTTCCATACACCAATCGCGGTAAGAATAATACCTGTTGCCAGGATTGGTTTCATTAACGGAACAAGGATGGTGAACAGATACCTTGTATACCCGCACCCGTCCATGGCAGAGGCCTCATCCAGTTCACGCGATATTGATTTGATATAACCCACAAACATGAGAAAGGCAATGCCCGTACCTGTCGTCTTCAATAAGATGTACCCGATTTGGGTGTTGTAAAGACCCAGATTATTGATCAGGGAAAACTGCGGAATGAGCGGGTTGGGAAGGTACATGGAAATCAGAAAGAAAATATAAATGAGTGTGCTGAATTTAACATATCTGCGTGCGAGCGGGAATGCAGCAAATATAGATAAAATCAACGTCAGCAGGGTGGACATCCCTGTATAGAGCACACTGTTCCACATATACTGAGAGAAGTTCCCTTTGTTCCATGCTTCGGAAAAGTTCTCAAGCCGGATCCCTTCAGTAAGAGCTACAGGATCGAGCAGATACTCTGTCTGTGTCTTCATGGATACATTGAACAGATAGAATAGAGGGAAAACGTACAACGCAAGCATGAGCAGAACGATAACGTAGCTGACCATTCTGGACGTTTGGCTCTGTTTCATTACGCTTCCACCTCTCTTCTGCGAAGGTAAAATAAAGCGACCATCGATATGGTAAATACAAAGAGGAACTGAATCATCGCCACAGCAGAAGCCAAACCATAATCAGCCGTTCCTGTGCCAAATGCCGTAGCATAAACATCAAACGCAAGCGTCGTTGTATTGAACTTGCCGCCTGTAAGTACATAGATAATATCAAAGGTTTGCAATGCCCCTATGATAGACAAGAGCATGTTAACGGTGAATGCAGGAGCAATCATGGGGAATGTAATGTTTGTAAATGCTTTCCACCCCGAAGCACCATCCATGTAACCCGCCTCATACAGATCGCTCGGAATAGACTGCAGACCTGCAAGAAAAATCGTCATGGAGTAACCCATGTACATCCAGATCTGAACAAAAATAATCAGTTCGAAGGCGATATTATAATCGCCAAAAAAGTTGGAACTGGTACCCAAGAAATTCAGAAAGGACTGGGCTGGTCCGCCCAGCGGATTTGCAACGAGTTGCCAAATGAGTCCAGACACAGTAACCCCCAGCACCACTGGCAAAAAGAATACCGCGCGATAAAATTTATCGCCTCTAAGCTTTTTATTGATCAAAATCGCTATAAACAAACCCACTGCATTTTGTATGATCACAACAGCAAACGCAAAGTATAAGGATCGCCCAATAGCATCCATTCGGTCTCCAGCATTGGATGCACCAAAAAATGTTTTATAGTTTTCAAAGCCGATAAAGCTCCATTCCTGGCCCCGAACACCAGTAGCATCTGTAAACGAAAACAGTATCGTCACAAGTGATGGACCGAAGCCAAACACGACATAAAGTAACAACGGAATGCTCAAATACAGATAAGGAATAAGTCTTGCCTTACCTTTCCCAAACGGATACATCATCCTCACACCTTTCATGGGGTAAAACTAAGACATAAGAAAACCGGAATAACAGCCTTGTCTGGCCTGAAGGCTCAGACCCGAGCGCTATTCCGGCGCATGCGGCCAACTTGTGCCATGAATATGAATGATTATGAATTACTTTGGAGCAGCAGCATCCCAGTCCGCTTGGGATTTACCCGCAAGCTCTTCCGGTGTTGCAATCGGTCCGGCTGGCTTGAGCATCTCTGCGTGAACGCTGGCCTCAGAAATGTACTGTCCTACATTCTGACGGTTAATGAACAACTGATCCCAAGAAAGTTTAAAGTCCTCCAGGTAAGGCTGAATGCCTTGGATAAACTCACTTGTCATCTCCACATCAGGCTGTGTAGGCAGGAAGCCGGCTGCATTCACAAATTCCGTGTAGTTCTCTTTCTCCGATAACATATCAAGCCATTTCATTGCGTAATCCTTGTTCGGTGAGTTATCCACCACCATCCAAGTCATATCGTATTTACCCGCCAGATTTTTGTTCTTGGCTGCATCATTGCTACCTGGAATTGGGAAATATCCAAACTTCAGATCAGGGTTGGCCGTTTGAATTGTTGTTGCATCCCAAGTGCCGTCAGCAATCATAGCCACCTTGCCTGTAGCGAACAAACTGGGCAATGTTCCGTAGTCAATACCCATGAAACCAGGCATTGCATTGTTCATCAGATCCTGAGATTTCTGCAAGACTTCAAGTTGAACCGGATCCGTCAGCTTGGTTTCACCAGTCCATAGACCTTTGATATAAGCAAGCTGATCTTCATGAATAGAGGCCTGAAGCCCTTGCACCGCAAGACCTATTGGCCATACATCTTTACCCGCCAGACCCAGCGCTTCGACACCATTGTCTTTGAACACTTTGATAACATGTTGCAATTCATCCCAGGTTGTAGGGATTTCCAGATTATATTTTGCGAAGAGTTCCTTATTGTAGAACAGTCCTGTGAATGCCACCTTGCCCATGTTTACACCGTACACCTTATCGTTATACGTCATTGCGTTCTGTACATCCGCTTCATTGTAGTTTTTGATAAAAGATTGATCAGACAGATCACCGATTAACCCGGCATCGATCCATTGCTTCCACATCGGATCAGCAGCACCACTGGACCATTCCTGCGGAGCGCCTACAAAGCTTGATTTGAGTGGAATGATATCCACATCCCCATTACTTCCGGCGTTCATCCGTGTTTGCATCAACTGATCGTAAGTCGCGTCTGCCGGAACGGTAGTATACTCCACCTTTACGTCCGGATATTTCGCTTCAAATTTCGTATTAAACTCTTTGATGTAGTTGTTAATATTCTCTTGCTGCCAGTGAATGATCTTCAAGGTAACTTTTTTGCTGCTGTCTGTAGCCTGAGTTCCTTCTGATTCCGAAGAGCTACTACTACAAGCGGCGAGCACACATAATAAAGCGGTTACAAGTACAATGGCTAAAGTCATTTTCTTCATTTTCGTTGTCCCCCATATTTTTGAATTAAATCTACGAAATCAGTTTCGTTAATTCCACCCTTATTATGACTTCAGATCTTTATTTTGTAAATAGTCATTTTGTTTTTTTGATTTCTATGCTCCAACCCGCTTAATAAAAGCTTTATTTATTGCGGTATACGTTGAAATCAAGGTAACCTTTACGATAGTTACGAAAGTTACGAAACACAGCACATGACATAATTTCATATACAGCCCCAGATAACCCGGTATTCCTTTAAATGGACTAAAAATCTGTAAAACAATTAAGATTACGAGCTAAAATCCATCCTTATTTTCGCGACAAACCTCCTTGATCACTTCAAACCTATGGATGCATATCATTTCAAGTGTGAAACCCTCTCTCTGCTGTTGACTCTCCGGTCTATGTAGCATAGAATACTTGCAAGAAAGCGAAAAAACCGATACAGCCCCAGTTTACGAAACCAGTTTAGGAATCCGAGGGATGTTTATGAATATCAAAACGATAGCGAGTTTAGCCGGCGTATCTGTAGCCACGGTGTCCAAGATTATCAATAACTATCCAGATATTAGCGAGGAAACGCGCCAGCGTGTACTTAAAATTATGGAAGAGACAGGCTATCGTCCATCTTCTTCAGCCAAAACACTGGCAACCAAAAAATCCAGCCTCGTTGGCGTTGTGTTTGCAGGGAAGCTGAACGTGGATTTCAGCCACCCTTTCTTCGTACAGGTTATCAATGCGTTTAAGAAACAAATTGGCTTGCTTGGATACGATCTACTCTTCTTCTCGAATGAGAAGTTTCTGGATCAGGGTGAGGACTACTTGGCGAGATCCAAGTATTTTCAAGTGGATGGCTGTATTATTATTGCGGGGGATGAGGTCGAGAGCAGCATATTCGACCTGGATGCCAGCCCGATTCCTTGTATCGGAATAGATATCGAGCTAACAGGACAAAGCTCCTGTTACATCATGTCCGATAACGATAAGATCTCAACCAAAGTTGTAGAACAATTTTATATGAACGGTTATCGAGATGTTGGTTTTATCGGGCTGGAGCGCGCCTCTCTTGTGATGCAACAGAGAGAGATGGCTTTCAAACGTTCACTAAATCAGTTTAGTCTTGATGAAAAGCCCGAGTGGGTTGTATACAGCAAAGATTATGCCGCAGCGGATGGATACGAAGCGGCCAAGAAAATGCTCGCCTTCAAGACTCTGCCACGTGCCGTGTTTGCAGCCACAGATCTACTTGCCTTTGGAGCTATTCGCGCCTTTAAGGAAGTGGGGTTACGCATTCCAGAAGATATAGCTGTGGCAGGTTGTGACGACATCGAAGCCTGCCGTTATACCGATCCACCGCTCACAACCGTCAAGCAGGATACCGACAAAATCGGACGCCTTGCTGCCATGATTCTGTTTGATCTGATGAACAAACAAATGGATAATCGTTGCATTAAAGTAGAGCCGGAACTGGTTGTGCGTCAATCCTGTGGCACAGCCATGCTGCTGGCACAGGAAATCTGAGCGTTAAGTCCTTGGGACTGGCTGCTGCAGATCAATTCACATCATAGACATAGCGATTTTTCATAAAACTCCACATCAAGAAACGAAAAGGGGATGTCCCATAAGTCATGAATATGACAGGGGACATCCCTTGTTTGTGTTATTTTGTTTTAATGAACCTGAGACACGCTATTCGCTTCCATTTGCCGAGAAAGTTCCTGCTATCTGGAAGCGGCAGTAGGCAGCTTGCCCTCTACTGTCTGCAAGTCAGACCACCCCGGCCGATCAAGTTCGATTAGACGGCGGTATCGCTCTTCCCCAGCCAGCAATTGTTCGTGAGAACCTTGCATGGCAATCTTTCCATTTTCCATAAAAATAAGTTCGTCCATCTGTTCCGCACCAATCAGGTGATGGGTGACCCAGATCATCGTTTTGCCTTGCAAGTTGTCCAGGATGGTGCGCATCAACTCTCGTTCCGTCACCGGATCAAGCCCTACGGTTGGTTCATCCAATATAATAACAGGTGTCTCCCGAAGCAGTACCCGGGCCAGAGCGATCCGTTGCCTTTCCCCACCGGAGAAACGCAGGCCCGTCTCCAGCATTGGCGTATCATATCCCTGCGGCAAAGATTCGATTAGACCGGATAACCCTACTTGGGCGGCCACCTGACGAATCTCCTCATCCGTTGCATGTGGACGACCAATCCGCAAATTATTGGCTACCGTGGTGTCGAACAGGTATGGGCTCTGATTCAGTACTGCGATGACATCCGTGACACTCTCACCCAAGGTCTGCACAGACATATTATTGATCAGAACTTTCCCCGCAGACGGAAGTAATGCCCCCTGAATCAGCTTCAACAAGGTTGATTTGCCGCCGCCGCTTCGTCCAAGAATAGCTAATCGTTTGCCTTGTGGCAGATGAAGGGATACGTCCTGTACGGCGTAGGAATCATCCGCTGCATAACGATAACTTACGCGATTAATCTCGATGTCTGCTCTGAGTTTGGGTGGAATGCGAAGACGAATTCGTCTGTCTGGGATAACATTCGCAGCTGGCAAGGACTCCGATGTCTGTCCAGCCATCACGTTGCCGTTTTTTACTACAGAGATCGATTCGCCCGTTCCATCAGCATCACCAACTCCATTCTGCAACGGAAGATACCCTTTCCCTTCGAGCTGTTTCAAGCGATCCAGTGATTCCCGGTACTGTGGAAGATGCTCCACTGCATCCCCTACAGGCAGAAGTGATTCCGTAAGTGGAAATAACACCAGCACAAAAGCAACAATCATCACGGCAGGCAATTGCCCGATAGAAGCGGCATTTCCGGCCCATAACGTAACCGATACCACCAGCAGGCCAATGACAGACTGAGCCATCAGATCACGCCAGCGTGTCCAGCGCCGCAACTTGCGACGAATCGCGTCGACCTGTTCCTCCGCTTCTTCCTGTTGCTGAACAAATTCGGCCACTCGTCCACTTGCAAGCCAATCTCCCAGTCCAAGTACACCGTCGGTCAGACGGGTATACAACCTGCTGTTTTCCTTTTTCATCCGTACACGCCATTTCCACGTCACTTTCAGGGAGATCGCAGGTAACACGGCAACGAGAAATAACATATACAAGCCCATCCACACCGCAAATCCCAGATCAACACTGCCAAAGGCAATCACAGCCCCACCGTACATCACAAGTGCGGTAACGGCGGGAAAAACGGTGCGCAGATAAATATCCTGCAACCGCTCCACATCATCGGCGAGTGCTCCAAGTACATCCCCGGTCTGCATACGAGAACGCAGGAACAGGGCCTGTGGCTCCAGAATGCGATATAATTTCACCCGTTGATCGGCCAACACCCGCAGTACGGCATCATGTCCTGCCAATCGCTCGATATATCGAAACACGGCGCGGAATATCCCAAATGCACGTACACCAACAATAGGTACATACACCATCAAAATATTTTCAGGACGCAGCGCAGACTTGGAGATCAGAAATCCGGAGGTGAACAGTAGCAGTACCGCACACAAGGCAGCACATGTACCCAGCGCAATAACTGCGATGAATCTCCAGCGGTACTGTGCCACATACGGAGCAATCCAGCTATTTTTTTCTTTTCCGTTACGGACGGTCTCCATATGCTCATATCCGGACTTCATTTTATATCGCCTCCATCTGGGCCTGAATCATCTGATAATATACGCCTTGTCGTGCCAGTAACTCCTGATGTGTTCCCGTCTCTGCCACTGTGCCGCCATCCATGACAATAATCCGATCCATATGCGGCATCCAATGCAGACGATGGGTAGCCAAAAATACAAGTTTCCCTTCAAATAGCGGCAGCATCGTCTGTTTCAGTTCATACTCTGTCTCTACATCCAGATGAGCTGTCGGTTCATCAAGCAGCAGGATGTTTCGTTTACTAAGCAAGGCCCTTGCCAGCGCCACGCGTTGCTCCTGCCCACCACTGAGCTGTCTGCCACCAGCCCCAATGGGCTCATACAGTCCACCGGATAATGAGGACAGTAGCTTGGTTAATCCAGCTGCGCTAATGGCCTTGGCCACTTCCGCATCCGAAGCCTCCGGCATATAGAAACGAACGTTATCGGCCAGGCTTCCACTGAAAATATACGGATGCTGTGGGATAGCTGCCGTCTGTCTTTGCCAAGATTCGAGCATATCTGGTGTAACCGGCTGGCCGTTAGCCAGTACTTGACCCGAAGTAGGCAGCTGAAATCCAGCCAATACGTCAATCAACGTGGACTTGCCTGCTCCGCTGGCACCAATAATACCGATTTTGCCAAGACCCGTGATCTGAAATGTGACATCCTTTAGCGAATAAGGACCTTCATCATCATGCCGTACCTGTACATCCGTTAGTGCTAGTCTGCTACTCTCATTCCAAGAGAACACTGAGGAAGAGGAAGAAACAAGCTCAGGAGTAGTAGAAACAGAAGCAGAATCAGGAGCAAGATGCCCCGCAGCCATTTTATCATTCAACACGACACGTATGGTCGAAGTAGCGGCTTTCCTTTTACCCAAAGACAATGATGCATATCCCGTCCCATCCTCTGCCATGTCCGCATGCGCAACAACATTTGCATAGGCTTCTTTTTGTTTCTGTTCAGCAGCTTTCCCCCGTTCAATCACTTGGTTGATAGCCGCTCCAGCTTCCTTACCGTCCAATGTGGCATGATAATCAGCGCCGAGCATACGTACAGGCAGGAAATATTCAGGTGCCAAGATCAGTACCGTCAGCGCAGGGCCAAGTAGCATATGCCCTTCTGTCAGACGTAATCCCAGACCAACTGCTACGGAAGCAACGGACAACATCGTAAAGAAATCGAGTGCAAACGAAGAAAGAAAAGCCATGCGCAGAGTAGACATCGTTGCTTTCCGATACCGCTGACTGACCCGCAAAATGGACCCTTCATGTGTTTTGCTCTGTCCCAATGTTTTTAGCGTTTCTAGTCCACGCAAGGTATCAACAAAATGGTTAGCGAGTGCTTTGTAAGATCTGAATTGTCCGTCTATCTTACGCTGAGCTGCGAGGCCAATCAGAATCATGAATACGATCAGGATTGGGAGTGTCAGCATCAGAATAACCCCGGACATCAGATCCAGCTTGAACACATACAGCAAAATGACGATGGGTGTGAATCCTATGCCCAGCATGCGAGGAATAAATAGTTCCAGATACGTCTTGTATTGAGCTGTTCCCTCACGTGCCAGTGTGACCAGATGGCCTGTGCCCTCTGTCTTGGCATAACGCGGCCCGAGCCTGAACCACTGCTCCACCATCTGTCTGCGCAGATCAGTCCCTGTCCTCTCCGCATATCGTGAAGTCACGAGTTGTAACCAGAAGGATAGGGCGTAGCGGGCGGCAAAAGCAGCCAGGAACAGCAGCAGTACAGGGTACTGCTCCGTTACGGATGAACCTTCAAACAATGCCGTGATGGCCTGTGCCAGCCATTTGGCTTGCATAATGATCGTCATCGCCTGTAGCAGCACCAGCGCTGAGGCCAGCGCAAGTACCGGCCGGATGCCCGGCAGCTTCATCAGCCCCCGTCCCATATTAGTACTCCAGGTGGTGCTGCTCGTTCAGACGTTTGCGGAAGATATAATAACTCCAGATCTGATAGCCAAGAACAAACGGCAGCAATGTGCAAGCTACAATGGTCATTACTTTCAATGAATACGCTCCCGATGCGGCATTGTATACAGTCAGGTCATACGCCGCCCCAAAGGAACTCACCATCACTCTTGGGAAAAGTCCGATAAAGACCGAGGCAAAGGCAATTGCAATCACTGTTCCAGTCATACCAAAAGCCCAGCCTTCACGCTTCTGACGAACAAAGTATGCCGCAAGTGCAAGCGAAACTGCGCCAAGTACAACCATGATCCAAAGAGCCCAGCCGCGTACGGCGAACACATCCGTCATGAAATACGTCATTAACGCGTAAACGGCGAGCAGTGCAACCAGCGGCAGCATCAACTTTTGCGCTGTCTTCAAGGCACGCTCTCTGAGATCACCTACTGTCCGTAGTGATGCAAACAGCAATCCATGAACCAGACACAGCAGCGTTACACTCAAGCCACCAATCACGGTGTACGGATTAACAATATCGAGGAATCCTGCACGCAACTGCATCTCCCCATCAATGGGCAGACCTTTCATCAATGTGGCAAAGACCACGCCGAACAGGAAAGGCAAGAGCGCGCTGGAGACAACAATGATGATGTCCCATGTTTTGCGCCAGCGTTGCTGTTTCATTTTACTGCGGAATTCGAAAGCAACTCCGCGGCCAATCAAGGCAAGCAACACCACCACAAGTGGCAGGTAAAAACCACTGAACAACGTGGCATACCAGTGCGGGAAGGCAGCAAACATTGCTCCCCCCGCCGTAATCAGCCATACTTCATTACCATCCCAGAACGGACCGATCGAGTTGATCAGAGTCCGACGTTCACGGTCTGTTTTGGCGATAATGCCTGTAGACATCCCCACCCCAAAATCAAAACCTTCCAAAAAGAAGAAACCAACAAACAATACGGCAATCAGCAAAAACCACAACTCACTTAGTGACAACGGAATAACCTCCATCCACGCCGAACGGATCGGCCGATTCATCGTGATCTTCTGGCTTCTCGACCGCAAACGGTCCTGCTTTGATCTCACGTACGAACAGGTATACCATCACGATTCCGAGAACCGTATACGCAGCGGTAAAAGCGATGGTCGAGAACAGGATCGTTCCTGCGGATACGTTCGGCGAGACCCCGGCTTCGGTTGTCATATAGCCAAATACTGTCCATGGCTGTCTTCCTACCTCGGTCATAATCCAACCTGACGTATTGGCGATAAACGGCAGGGAGATGGCGAACACCATCAGATGCATAAACCACTTTCCAGCGACCTCCAGCTTCTTACGCATGGCTAGGAACGTACCGTATAGCGCCAATGCAATCATTAAACCACCCGCTGCGATCATAATGCGGAAACTCCAGAATGTTGTCCGTACCGGCGGGATGTAGTCCCCCGGTCCATACGTCTGTTCATACTCAGCTTGAAGCTCCTTCATACCTTTGACACTACCGGAGAACTTGCTGTAGGACAGATAACTGAGCAATCCAGGGATTTTGATCTCACCCGTACTCTCCTGTTTATCCGGGTCAATAAAAGCGACCACCGTCCATGGTGCCGGATCTTCTGTCGTTGTCCATGTGCCCTCACTGGCTGCCATCTTCATCGGCTGTGTCTCCACCAGATATTGCGCCTGGAAGTGTCCGGAGAAAGCTACACCAAATGAAGAAACAAGAGCGATAATGATCGCGATATTAAACGATTTGCGGAAGATCTCCACATCCTGCTTTTTCATCAATTTGTAGGCACTGATCCCGGTTACAACGAAGGCTCCTGTCATCAATGCCCCAAAGATTGTATGTGGGAACTCGACGAGCAACTGACCATTCGTGATGAGTGCAAAGAAATCATTCATCTCGGCTCGGCCGTTGTTAATCTCAAACCCAACAGGATGTTGCATAAATGAATTGGCTGCCAGAATCCACAGCGCGGACAGGAATGTGCCGACAAACACCAGCCAGATGCAGGCTAGATGCACTTTTTTGGACAAACGATCCCATCCGAATATCCACAATCCAATAAATGTAGACTCCATAAAAAACGCCAGTAGCGCTTCAATAGCCAGTGGCGCACCGAACACGTCTCCGACAAATCGGGAGTACTCGGACCAGTTCATACCAAACTGGAACTCTTGCAAAATACCTGTGACTACCCCGACGGCAAAGTTAATCAGGAACAGCTTGCCCCAGAACTTCGCCATCGTTTTGTAGATTTCCTTACCCTTAACAACGTACAACGTCTCCATAATCGCAACCAACAGTACTAGACCGATGGATAGCGGGACAAAAAAGAAATGGAAAATCGTTGTAAGTGCATATTGGATACGCGATAACATAATCGGATCCATACCGTTACCCCTTCTTTCTGTTCACTTCGCAGTATGCGTATTTGGCATTGAAGCTGCACCTTCGCTGTCTGTCCGCCAAATACGTTGATGAACGTATTGTGCCAGATTACCTATTTTATACATGTGAGAATTATCACAATCTTCCTCTCTAGAGCAAAAAAAAGTGATCCTGGTCACACAAAAGATAAAATTCAGCCTTTTATCACAGCTTGCCAACTTCATCTATTCATGGAAGATACTCATGTTTGGGACGGAATGCCCATATGTTAGTCTCAGGCATATCATGCGAAGTACCGTGAGGGCTTTACATATGAAGTGAAAGCATGAAACACATGCAGAGCGAATGACGCTCCATATTACAGTCAAGGTGAGGTGAACTATTCATGGAAAAACCTGCACCACTACCAGGTGAAGACACCGAAGCCAGCCTGGATAAGGCCAGTACAACACTGCCCCCTGTCCGGTATGTTCTCTTCCCTCGCAAAGGAGGCTGGTCATCCTTTCCCTATCCCGATATTGCTGCACTGCTGTCGATCGAGGGAGAGGTCTACTATGTCAGCAGCCTGACGCAAACAGAAGATGTACCTCCGGTCATTACCATCATCTCCCTCCCTGAGGCTGAGCAGCTATTGCTGGAACCTCGCACCGTAGCCGTAGTCGCCCATCCCTACTGGCTAATGGCTACAGCTTCGCTGGAGCCTGAGCTATGTATTGCCCTGCTCCCTGAGCCTGCTGGAAACGAAGCAGAATCTCCGCTATGGGAGAGCAGTATTTCCAAACTGGTCGGCATCGCCGATCTGGTAGGCACATCCTCCGAAACACGTTATATGAAGCTGTTATTCCAAGGCGTACGTGCCATCTGGCTGGGCGGAGAAGACCCTGCACCTGCGGGTACGATGCAAAAGGATGATCTCGAAGTCCCTCTCCGGGACTACGAACTGCTCTTCTTGCATGCGCTGCGGCAGATCCTGTCAGGCACTCCAGATAGCGTCACCCTGCTTCAATGCAGTGTACGTGCCGACTTCTACCGTCAGTTGCGTGCCAAAGCAGGTGCACATGAGACGATATCCTTTTTGCTGGCAGCCTATGAGTACTTGCTTGAAGATCCTCGGGCTATCCATTCACTGCAAGAGGCCTTTACCCACGCGGTCTTGAACGGTCGCAGTGATTGTGTGGTCTCCCACTATCGCTTCCTGTCTGCCATTCATGCCCGGTCCGGACAGTTGGAGGACGCCCTGCGGGTGTACGGAATTAGTGCAGCCGATGAACAAGAACGGCATCATTATGAACAGCTCTGTCGCTGGTTTGAGGCGGGAGAGGATCAACTTGTACGAGCGGAACTACTCCGTATGAACGATGATTACGGAAACGCCCTGCGTATCCTGGACGAACTTGGCGGAGAAACGGCGAGACATTGGAAATTCCGCATTTACCAGGAGACTGGACGTGTGGAAGAAGCACTGGCTCTGGTGCATGCAGTCGATATTCAGGATGATGCCAGTCGCCGGGATTATCAGCAATTATCCGGCAGTGCGCTGGCACTGCGAGGGGAACGACACGGGGCAGTCCGACATTTCCTTGAGACAGCACTGGAGGATGAAGATGCGCTGGCCCGGATTGTCGAGCTGGAGCTGTTGGATCATGCTGTACAGCAATTGCTTGGGGAGGTGCCATGATGCTGGACCCGAAGAAGCGTAGACAACAGTTGAATGGGCCAATGGTGCACAGGAATATCCGAACCGAAACCACTTACACGCCAACCGAAACAGTCGATCGAACACATACAGACGCATTGGAAAATGGCGATCACACCCCGGATCATGCACAACCAACGCAGGACATCCGAAGCCAAGTGCATCACTGGAATGATTCACAAGGTCAGGCAGAACAGAATGCTGCTGTAACACAAGAGGAAACAAGTGTATTCAAAGAGCCTTTCTCCATTCGTCGGGTTCGCAAAAGCAAAGGCAACAAGCTGACCGCCATGCTCCAGGTTCGCAATGAACGTGGCCGATACCTTGAAGAAGTATTGCATGATCTGAGTGAGTTCGTGGATGAAATCGTCATTGTGGACGATGCCAGCACAGACGGAACACCGGACATATGCAAAGCCTATCCAAAGGTGGTCCGTCTGGAGGTATTGGAGAAACCACTGTTCGCCGAGGAATGGCGACTTCGCAACACCTTGTGGCAAGCGGCTGCGGGAACATGTCCCGACTGGTTGCTCTCAGTTGATGCGGATGAGCTGTACAGCTCAGAGGCCAAGAAAGCCATACGCACTCTGATTAATCAGGAGTATGCGGACTGGTTTGCATTCCGATTCTACGATATGTGGGGTGGCCGGACCCACTACCGGGAAGATGATCTCTGGTCTCTGCACAAACGGCATACCGCTTCACTTGTACGGTATATGCCTGGATATCCTTATTTTTATCCACAACAGAATCATCATGTTCCCCGCCTTCCCTTGTCCTGCACGGTATTGCCTGGGGTCAGCACGGAATTGAAGGTTCAGCATCTCGGATGGGCAGGCAGTCTGGAGGACCGGGTTCGTAAATATTTGCGTTACAAGCGCATTGATCCTAGCGGTGAGTGGGGCAATCTTGCACATTACGAGTCTATTCTCGATCCGGAACCTCGGTTGATCCCCTGGAAGGAGGGACCGTGAGATGGGCGTGGTGAGTATTCTGACGCATAGTTTCACCGACGGGTACAACCGGGAATTCGGTCGTGTATTTGGTGGTGGACTGGAACGTTACATTCTGGATCTGTGCAGTGTCATCCGGGGACTCGGGCATATTCCCGAAGTTCATCAGCTGTCCTATTTTGAAGAATTCCAGACTCGGACGGAGCAGATTGACGTATTTGGTTATTCGTACGACATGGATAATGTACCGGAAGCCTTTGACCGGATGGCAGCCGCAGCGCGCGGCCCCGTGATCTATGCCAGCTGTCTGTGGCAACCCATTACCTACAAACCTGGCAGTCTTGGCATCTGTCACGGCATTAACTGGGATCGTCCCGGACTGCCACTGGAGACCAAACAACAAGTCGCGGAACATATTCAACTGGCTCTGGATGGACTCGTGCGCATTGTATCCGTGGATTCCCATTTCCAAACCTTTTGCCGGGCTGCGTGCACCTATACCGATCCAAGGCAGGTTGTCCTGATTCCCAATGCGGTGGATACGTCTTATTTCACACCAGCCCCACCAACACGAACCTTCGAGCAGAAACAGGAAGACGAATGGCTTGTCGCATGGAAGAATGATCTGGCGAGTCATGAAGAAAATGTTGGTGCAGTTATATCAGGGGTGCAAGCTGTAAAAGGCAAGGGTGGAATGAGTCGTGATGGAGCGAACAGTGGTAAGGCTAACGGAGATGGAGGTGGGGATACAGATAGCGATCCAGAACCAGAGGGGAAAGAAACGGTAGATCTCCATTTACAGTTATCGAAACGGGAAGAAGTCGAGGCAGATGGCGAAACGTATAGGTTTGCTCATAATCACCGGAATTCAAAGGATTGGGCTACGGAAATTCTAGTAGAAGCAGATGTTGAGTATCAGATTAATGGTCCGATTCAGGGACAGGTTGAAAAGAAAACTGTGGATGCCCGTATGACCTCTCCCCGACCAATTCGCATTATCTATCCACGCCGCATCAGCATGGAGCGGGGTATTATTCCAATGATGTTGGCGGCGGATAAACTACTTGGAGCCTTTCCAGATCTGGAGGTTGAATTTGCCGGGGAACTGGTTGAAGGCAGTACAGTCGGGAGAGTCTTTCGTTACTGGCATCGTACTCATCCACATGCGGAGCGAATTAACCAGCGCACGTATGATTTCCGGGATATTCGGGAGGCCTACCATCAGGCAGATATCGCTGTGATTCCAACTGTGTTCTCGGAAGGCACCTCCTATGCCTGTCTGGAAGCGATGAGCTGTGGACTTCCGGTAATTGCCTCCAATGTTGGCGGATTGAATGATCTGATTCAGGATGGTTTTAATGGACTGCTGGTACCTCCTGGTGAGCAGGAACTAACCGCTGCACTGGTACGCCTTGTACAGGATCGGGCCGAGCGAGAACGACTGGGAATCTATGCGCGCGAGACTGCACTGTCCTATGATCTTGCCAGGTGGCGGAGCCGGTGGAGCACGGTGTTGGAATCTTTTTTGGCAGAGACAGGATTGAAGGAGGGAATTCGGGGATGATGGATACGCCCAAGGCAACGGAATTCATGGAATCAAGATACATTCGGCAAAGTGACCCTAAAACGGACACACTGGTCTTCCCGCTGCATCCGGCATGGTGGAGCCGTCCCTACGAATATGAATGGGCCCGGCGGTTTGCACGTCCAGATGATGTGGTCCTTGATGCAGCCTGCGGCATCTCCCATCCATTCAAATTCTGGCTTGCAGAACACTGCCGCGAGGTTCACGCCTGTGACTGGGATGAACGCATTTTGTCTGAAGAGGCGATAAGACTGGATATTGTTTCTGATTTTGGGGAGCAAGCCGCTCAGGATCTGCCGGAATCAACTCTCGTCCGATTGCACCGTGCACAGGCTAATCTGGCCCAGCTTCCGTACGAGTCGGGTAAGTTTGATCGGGTGTTCTGTATCTCTGTACTGGAGCATCTGGATACAGGCACGATGCTGCGAGCTTTTCGTGAATTCGCTCGGGTGCTGAAACCAAACGGACAGTTAATCGCTACCTTTGATGTGCCCGAGATGCGGCCTGATCTGCTGGAGACAATCATGGCTGTCACCGGATTAACCATTGAAGATAAGCTGAATGTGAAAGAGCCAGACGATGCCATCTGGTCTGATATGTACGGCACGCCGATCCGCTGTTTTCGAGCGGTGATATGCAAAGGTTGAGACAAATTGGGTTACTTAGAGTTAAGTGCAGAGTGGAAAATTGAGGGCTTGAGAGCTCGACCCATTAGCAACGGAACAATACACGGTTCGGGAAATGCTCCGATTACCGGTAGCTCCGTTGCTTTTGCAATTTCAATCGGATGGGCTAGTGCGGGAATATGTGGGGATGTACAGGGGTTGGAGGTTGGGGACTAGAGACTAGAAATAAGAGATTAGTGATTAGTGATTAAGGATTAAAGATTAAAGATTAAAGATTAAAGATTAAAGGAAATTATAGGTGTACCAGTAACATGTTGCACTGGTTGGTGTACTCTTTGGCATAGGCTGCGCCGGGTGCTGTCAGGCGCAACAGGTTTTGCAGGCCCGGCGGGATTGTCGTCGCCGGGCGACCTGTGGCGGCAGGTTGCCGCGCAGTGAGTTGGGCCGAATTGGCCCATTCACGCGCCAGGTTCTGCCGCCCGGCGAGCAGCGCGAGCGTGCCCGCGAGGACTGCGTGAGCGGTGCGCTCCGAGGCGGGCACTTCGTCCGCTTGGGGCTGCTGCGCGCCGTCAGGCGTGCCGCATAGCGCAAGCAGCCCTTCGCGGACGCTCGCGGGTGCGCGCAGCAACCCGCAGCGTGCCGCAGGCGGAAGCGCTGCAAGCAACGCCAGCGCACCGCGAGGCGGCAGGGCTTGCAGCAGGCGCAGCCATGCGGCCCAGGCGCCTACGCCGGCGAGCGCTTGCGCAGCCGCGAGCACGCCGCCCGGCGCAGGCGCGGTCGGGCCGCCTGGCGCTGCGCCGCGGGGCGGGCTGCACGCCAGGCCGCTGCTGCGGGCCGTGGCCCCGCGCAGCAGCAGCGCCTCGGCGGCGTGGGCCGCGGCGGGCATCGCTGCCTGCTGGCGAGCCGCCGCTCGGGCGTTGCGCCCGCCGGGCTGCTTGTGGCCCAGCGCCCACAGCGCTAGGGCCACCTCTGGCCCGTGCTGCGCATGCGCCGCCCAGGGCTGCAAAGCCGCCCGAGCCGAGGCGTCCTCGCCCAGCTGGGCCAGCGCAAGCCCGGCGGCCAGCGGCTGTGCCCGCAGCGGGCCAGCAAGCGCCGCCGCATGGCGTAGCAGCCAATCCGGCCGATGCGCGGCAAGCGCGGCCGGGATCAACGCTTGCCATGCCGCAGGCGGCAAGCTTACCCGGGCGGCTGCGCTGGCGATGGCATGCGGCCGCCCTGTGGCTGCGGCCAGCAACAACAGCCGCTGCCATGCAGCCATGCTGCCGGGTTGCATGCTCAGCGCCGCCGTGTACGCGGTTTCTACCTCTGCCCAACGGCCAGCCCGCTCATATGCCATGCCTTCCAGCGTCAGGCTACGATAGGTCCCAGCACCAGAGACTGATGTATACCTGCTGGCTGTGGAAGCAGCTGATTTAGCCTGTTTTAACCAATTCAAGGCCACGTCCTCTCTCCCTTGATCCAGTTCAAGTACAGCACCAAACTCCAACAAATCCGGAAAATCCTCATACACGGGCGCCCATGCTTCCACTACAGCAAGCGCCCGTTCCGGGCTGCCAATCTCTCGCCAGGCGTAAGCCGTTTTCAGCACCAGATCCGAGTGATATCCACACTCCGGCTTAAGCTGTGCCAATAATGGCTGTAACAAACGGAGTGCTTCATCATACTTCGCTTGCTGAAACCATTCTGCGGCCAGAGCATATAACAACTCCGGTTGATCGCCCTCCTGATTCAACGCGAAACGAATCAACTGCATATTCCGTGCACCTTTATTTTTGTCGGTAATCACCTGCTCCAGATATCCGTAATGAATGACTTCAAGTCCAGAATGAAGCACACCTTGCGGAGCCAGTGCCATGATGGAAGAAGCAATCTCTTCATGAATTCTGCCCTGAAAGGCAATTCGGGGATCATTTCGGAACAAACGACACACCGCATCCGTCACATGCTCTTCACCGGACATACCCAGCAGACTTGTGACCTGTATCCAGTATCCCCACACGTCAGCCCTACTTGCCGCTAACAACCGCATGAGTTCTGTCTTCATCTGAGGGGTCTGTGCCCATACCTCATCCGCATCAAGCACCAGAATCCACGGTTTCGTAGCAGCGGCCAGTGACAGATTACGGGCTTCACTGAAATCTCCGTTCCATTCCGTACGAATTACAACGGCACCATGGAGACGCGCAATTTCAGTTGTATCATCTATCGAACCTGTGTCCACAACGATGATCTCATCCACAACATCCTTGACTGCATTCAAGCACCGCTGGAGTGACACAGCTTCATCCTTCACGATCATACACAAGCTAATCCCTATGCCCATATTCATCACCACCCCTCACCAAAGGAGTTCAGCCGCACCAATTAGCCCGCTGAATTAAGTTGAACTCCCGCTGCCTGATCCCTCTCAGCTCTCAAACCCGTCCGCTCCCGGCAACTCCAGCCGAATATGCTGAACGACAGGCCAACAACGGTGCCGCTGTCCATCTGTATGCTGAGCGAACACCTCCAGATGATGGTCCGCAGCACTGACCAATCCTTTCACCAGCCAGCTGGTTCCCGTCAGGGTATCCGAAGCCCCAGGGAACGAATCAATGTCACTCACCTTCCCGTTTTCCTTTTTCCCTTCCATCTCTTTCTCCTTCTCTCCCACTCGAACGCTCTGTTCCACCGATAACCCTTCTCCAGCCAATTGCTGTCGACACATCTGAATCAGGCTATGCAGCTCTTGCCATCTCCCGGACTGTACACATCCTTCCATCATTAGTCCGAGGGCCTGCCAGCCATCATACTCTGCTCCTGTAACGGTTCCGTCTATGCTGGAGTCCATCTCCTTCTTCGTTGTTGCTCTCAGACCAGCAATTCGTCCTGTCTGCACAGCAGGTTCCTCATTCGTTCCTTCACCCACCTGCGAACTACGCTTCAACCACAAGGTCAATGGATCATCTCCGTTGACTTTCTTCCCCTCGATCCACTCCAAACGTTCGAGCCATCGTGCAGACGAGATCGCGAGCAGCCCTTTTTTCCGCTGCACAGGTTCCAGTTTCAGACGCGCCTTGTTCCATCTTCCCTGTTGGATTTGGAGCATCGCCTCCGCCACAGATAAACGCTCCCTCATCTCTGCGGAGGGTTGTGAGTATATACCCGATAACAATTGCAGAGCCGCATCATAACAACGAGATTGCTCCAGAATACCCAATACTTTGTGTGTAGCCTCTTCCGAACTGAGTGCAAAGCGCTCCCTCACCAGCTCTGGAATCTGATGTTCCTGCCCGGAGACTCGCACAATTCGAAATATCCGATAGAGCGGAGGTAACAGACTCGATTTGGCACGTACCGCTTCCACGTAAGCATCCACCGCACCCTCCAGATCCGCCCTTCCTTCCAGTAATCGTCCTAACGTATACCACGTCTGATAGGTGCCGATGCCTTCTTCCGTATGGTATATGGGTGGAGGTGGTCCCATACGGACAGCTTCACGCAGCGAATATTCTGCCCGATCTGCATCACCCAATGCGTCTGCACATACCCCGCGATGGTGCATCAGATCCGTGTACTCTGGAAAGAGTTCAAGCGCAGCATCAATACGATCTAATGCCTCCTGCCAGCGATTCAGATGCTGGAGACAACGAACTTCATATTTGAACAGCAAATGCGCGTAACTGGTCACCGCAGGATCAATCCCCATCCGAGCCACACCAAACGTCTCCAAGGCCCGCTCCGCTTCCCCCACACGCAGATACTCGACACCCAGATTATAGTGATGGAACGGTTGATTAGGTTCTTCCTGCACTACCTGTTGCAGCAGGCGAACATTGCGGTTCACCTTATCTTTGCGCTCCACAATCGCCGTCTGATACCCATAATGATGGATGACCATGTCCGTCACATGAAAAGCAGCCTCTGAATTCCTACGGCAAATCGCCGCCGCAATCTGCTCATGAATTCGACCTTCGAACCGATGCTCCGGGGCATTACGGAAGAGACGCAAAACCGGATTCACGGTAACCCCCTGCTGACCCGTACCTGTATAGTTATGAATGTTTAAAAACAATCCGTCACATCCGCTGACCAACGTCCAGCTCCTGATCTGCTCCCGCGCAGCCCTATCGAGCGCCTCGTCCGCATCAAGAAAGAGAATCCAATCGCTGGAAGCGCGCTCCAGGCCAGCATTCCGTGCTGCGGCAAAATCTTCGCACCACTCAAATCGCACAACCAACGCGCCATATTGCTGCGCAATCTCCGCGCTGCGATCCGATGAACCGGTGTCCACTACAATAATTTCGTCCACCGCTCCCTGGACACTGGCAAGACAATGAGGCAGTAACTCTTCCTCATCCTTCACGATCATGCATAGGGAAATTCGTTCCGCTCGCAAGCTGATTCCTCCTTTCCTTTGCATGGAAAAGCGTACGCCACGGCATACCCTCGGTCGTTCGCAGCCTTTGTTCCAGTGCATTATGTTGTGCAGCGAGTACACCTGAAGAAGGAGATCGAACCAATTCCTGCCGAATCGCCTCCATTGCCAATCGCATGTAACATACAGCTGATCCAACTCGGGCCTGCCACATATCAGGCTCCCGCTCCAGAGCCTGCTCGAACAGAGACAGCGCTTGATCGTTGTGGCCTTTTGCATACAGCGTTTCACCCAGCCAGAATAACCCTTCGGCATCCAGCTCACTCTCGGTCATGCACTGAATCAGGATGTTCGCGGCTACCATGGTATACCCGTGACGATACAGCAGACTTGCAAACTTTCGCCTTCGAGTTAAAGTCGTTCCCCAATGATCACACATCATCATGGCCCGCAACTCATGCAGTTGCTCAGCAAGTGTGAGCTGTCCTGTCTTTACGGCTTGCTGCACAACCTTCTCTGCTACCATTTCTGCCTGCGGACCCCATTGAATAAGCTTCTGTTCTTGTGACGCAGGTTCCATGCTTCGCGGCTCTTTCGATAGCTGATCCAGCAGTCGATCCATGACCTTCCAAACGTTCTTTTCTTGTGGAAGCGTAGTTGCGAGGAACGCCTCGGATAATCTTAATCCGTTGGCCCAACAAGCCAGTGCCCAATCCATTCTGTGCTCAGCCAGCAGATTGTCTTCATGCACACACCCCACGTTCCAGTGTTCTTCTGCCAGTTGCAGTGCTTCGGAAACCCTATTCGCACACAACATCCAATGTATTTGATCCGCTACATGGATACGAGCAGTACACGAATCTGCATCCAGCATTTTCAATGCCTGTTCATATGCTCCACAGCCTGTTAGAACATGAATCATTTGCACCAGATGATCCTCATTTGTCACTGCATATGAATGGGGCATTTCACCACGAATCAAATCACCGTGATCTGACTCTCCGATTCCTCTGCTTCTGGTAAGTAATGTTTCTGCTATGTTCTCATCCGTTTCACCGGATTGTTGCAGCACGTCTGCCAACCCCGCCCATGCTGGAGCATATGTGAACATGCTGTCCAGAGCCAGCCCGTACAGATGTGCAGACTCTTTATAGAATCCCCGTTTCTGTGCAAGTCTTGCCATCGCAGTATAGGCTCTGTAACTGTTAGAACCCGCTTCCGTTACATATGACGCGTCTAACGTGCTACCGCCATCACTGTGTCCAACACGGTCTATTCCCTCCCGACAGTCCGTTGCTCGAGCATACGATTGATATGCACGCTCCTCCAAACCTTGCAGCTCCAACGTCTCCCCATACAACAGGTGCAGATCAGCATAAGATGGATAACGCTGTCTTTCCACAGCCAGAATTGCATGCGCCTCGTCGTAACGTTCCGATCCCACAAGAGTCTTTGCATAATCTCTAACCAGTGTAGGTCGATATGGTGCGAGCAACTCTGTCAGGTGTAATGATTCACTGAACGCTTCAATTGCCTTTTCGACCTCACCAAGCTGGCAATACGTTACTCCCAGATTGTACAGGTGAAAAGGCTGTGCAGGCTCATCTGCGAGTTCCCGCTCAATCAGTTTCAAATTACGTCTTGGCTTATGCTCTTGCGCAATCGTTGAAGCCAGATATCCATCATGAACCAGACATAGTGGAGCAAGCGGTTCAGTTTCGATCAATTGGTTTTGTTCATCTGTATAGGTCTCGCTCTTATTCATATCAGTAGCCTGATCTAGGACAAGCTTGCTTGGGAAACAACGAACCAACTGCTCATGGACGCGTCCCACATATCGATACTCCTGATGAGCACGGAACAGCCTCACCGGCCGAGAGATAACGCTCTCTTCTACCCCTTCGCCGTATCGATTTTCTATGGTAATACGTAATCTTGAAATGCTTTTATGGACTTTAGGTAAATAATTCAGCAGTTCTTCCAATCCCTGCGTAACGTACTCGTCGGCATCCAAACACAGGACCCATTCCGTGCTCGCCAGAGGCAGGCTGATATTTCGTGCATGGGCAAAGTCATCTTCCCAACAGGCGTGCAACACCGTTGCTCCATACGTTCTGGCGATCTCGGGTGTACGGTCAGATGAGCCAGTATCGGTGATAAAACATTCCATGCTGATATGCTTCAAGCTGTCGAGACAGCGGGGCAGGTGATGTTCTTCATTTTGCACAATCATATGAATTCCAAGTAAACGGTTCTTCAAATCCAACC
Source organism: Paenibacillus sp. FSL K6-1122 (assembly GCF_037977015.1). Taxonomy (NCBI): domain Bacteria; kingdom Bacillati; phylum Bacillota; class Bacilli; order Caryophanales; family Paenibacillaceae; genus Paenibacillus; species Paenibacillus sp. FSL K6-1122. Next base: position 6,756,793 of record NZ_CP150272.1, read on the forward strand.
ACCTCCAATACAAAAAAGTACATGAAGTCCACCAAAGGAACTCCATGTACCTATATGACAAATAAATGGGTTATGTGCCTTGTCCATTGAAGAACACATCAATCGTGCTTGGTGCACCGATTAGGCTGGAGCGGTAGGAAAGACGCGTGTATTTGAGAAAACGCTGCGGTACCAATACATCGACTGACCCGGACAAAATGCCCGTTACCGTCGTCACATCCGTGTACCAGTTCGTTCCATTGGCGCTGATCTCAACAAGAGCATCTACCCGGTTTACACCCGGCCCCCGGTTATATACAAAGAAAGAATACGTGCCAAATACACTGGTCGTAACCGCCGGGAGCGCTGTGAAGGTGTTGGCGGTCGGGGTGCTTATGAGTTGGGACTCCTGGAAACTCTTCTGTGAAATGGATGTCACACTGCTAAGTGTTCCCGCTGTAATTGTAGCACCCAGCACACTGGTAATCGTTCCGTTCAACAAATTTGTCAGGGTTCCTGCGGTGATCGTTGCCCCGAGTACACTCGTAATCGTACCGTTCAGCAGGTTCGTCAATGTACCAGCAGTTACGGTTGCGCCAAGTACGCTTGTAATGGTTCCGTTCAATAAGTTCGTCAGGGTTCCGGCTGTAATCGTTGCTCCCAGTACACTCGTAATCGTACCATTCAGCAAATTGGTCAACGTACCCGCTGTTACCGTTGCACCGAGTACACTGGTGATCGTACCTGCGGTAATCGTTGCTCCGAGTATACCTGTGATGGTACCCGCCGTGATGGTCGCTCCAAGCACGCTAGTGATCGTTCCAGCGGTAATCGTCGCTCCCAATACACTGGTAATCGTACCATTCAGCAAGTTCGTCAATGTTCCTGCGGTCACCGTGGCCCCGAGCACACTCGTGATCGTTCCGGCGGTAATCGTTGCTCCCAATACACTGGTGATCGTACCATTCAGCAAGTTCGTCAGTGTTCCTGCGGTCACCGTGGCTCCGAGCACACTCGTGATCGTTCCGGCGGTAATCGTCGCTCCCAATACACTGGTGATCGTACCATTCAGCAAGTTCGTCAGTGTTCCTGCGGTCACCGTGGCCCCAAGCACACTCGTGATTGTACCGTTCAACAAGTTTGTCAGCGTTCCTGCTGTTACAGTTGCCCCGAGTACACTTGTAATCGTTCCCGCCGTGATCGTTGCTCCCAATACACTTGTGATCGTACCATTTAGCAAGTTCGTTAATGTACCCGCTGTAACTGTGGCTCCAAGCACACTGTTGATCGTACCTGCCGTGATCGTCGCTCCAAGTACACTCGTGATCGTTCCGTTCAGAATGTTGGTAATGGTTCCGGCGTTAATTGTAACCGTGGTCAGACCTGAGATGTTACTGATGGTTCCGTCCAAAATAATGCCAACCACGTTCCCGCTTGTATCCGTTCTGACAGGCTGGGCTGTGCCTGTACTATCCTGGCCAAAAATCAACGTTCTCAGATTATCCGGATTCGTATTAAACGTTGTAAAGTTAGGCATGTGCCTCGTCCTCCTCCCTGGTCAAATCTGTGAGATCATACTCCCTTATGGCATACGCTGCGCCTGAAAGTAAACATCGAGCCGGGTCGGATGATCCGGTTCAACGGATCGAATTGCAAGCCGGGTATAGTGCAAAAATCGCAATGGTACCAGCGCTTTGGTCTGGCCTCCCGCGACCACCTCCTGGCTGTCCACAGCATAATCCACGGCATTGGGGCTGATCTGGATCTGTACAAGAGCCGGATGTTTTCCCCGATTCACAACGCCATAGGTATACATGCTGAGTGATGAGGTGTCTTGTGCCGGGAGTGAATCCATGCTGCTACTGGTTTCGGCTCCGACATACGTATGCTCTGTAAAACAATGAATAGCACCAGGAAGTTTCGTACGTGAGGAAGCACCCTGCTTGAACCGGGGACGAGTAATCCGGGAACAAGGGGGTTTCAGCAATTTAGCGCGGCAGGAATGACGGGAGCGGCGGCGACTGACATATTTAGTTGGTTGCTTCGTTCTCTTCTTGCTTTGCTTCGCTGTTCGACTCATCTCGATTTCCCCTTAAAAAATGTGCTTACGCATCGTATGCCCGGATTGGATATACGGGCACGGCAACCGCCGTTATTTCCAGATATACGGCTCAGTCCCCAATCCATTTTGCTTCTTTCACATACACTGCAAGTACAATGAAATACGAATCAATCGGAATGTTGCTCAAATGAACTGGTCTATGGGAGGTGGATGAGATGACCAACTATAATGTATTCAACCAATCTAATCGTCCCCTGTTTACTCAACTGACCAATACCTTCTCAGCCCCGGGCATTGAAGCGTCACCAGACAGCGGTGCAGCTGCTGCAGGCAGTTTTTTTGCCCTGACGACCAACAATACCTTAATTCCTTCCAACCAGAGTCTTCTTCTACAGATCCTGAATGCGGCCGGCAGCGGCCGAACAATACGTATATCCAGCCTCACAGGAGGCACAACAGCGGCAGCTACTCTTGTTATCTATTCAGGAGGAACCGTGACTGCTGGTAGCACACCAGTGCCTGTCAATACGTTACTTGGAAATACCAACGCCAGTGTAGTTACCACAAGACAAAATACAGGTACTCTGGGGGGAACCTTCACGAGCATCGCAAGTATTCCGCTCACCGCAGGAATGTATTCACTGGATCTGAATGGCTCCATTATTGTTCCACCGGGACAAACATTATCCATTAGCGTAGGCACGGGGAATCAGACTGCAGCCATTAATCTGTTCTGGTGGGAATTCTGAGTTTGACCCTGATAAAAGGAGGTGCACACTGTGCCGAACAATAATGTATTCAACCCGTTAAGCCAGCCCGTCTATACGTCCAACACCAACACGTATATTTCTCCCGGCATTGTTGCACCTCCGGAGAATAATGCTGGCAGTACAGGCAATCTGTACAACGCAGGTTCCACCAACTCCACAACACTGGGGTTGCTGGGAGGAACGGTGATCGCCACCGTACAATTGGCCAATCCCGCAGGGAGTGGGAAAACCCTATACGTCTCACGGCTCTCTGGTGGAATTACGGTATCACTCAATCTATTATCTTCCTTCAGTGGTTCCATGAGTCTGAGCGCTAATGGAACACTGACATCGCCCACCACACTAACATCAGTAAACAGCAATCTTTCCAGCAGCAATACCAGCGTAGCCACGGTACGGTTCTCTGCTGCTACACCTTCAGGAGCGACCCCATTGATGGCTATGCCCCTTCAAGCAGGGCCGTTTCTGTCCAATGAATTTGGCCGTTACGTGGTTCCTCCGGGTCAAGCGATTAACCTCTCTGTCAGCGGATCACTTTCAGTTGGTGGGCTGATGGCCTCCACTGCTTATTTTGCTTGGTGGGAAGTATGATTCGTTCAATATATAACATTCTAGGATAGCAAACGGCCGACAGACATTAAAAAGAACCGGCATATGCCAGTTCTCGCCATGTTTTAATCTCTTTAGTGTCTATCTTTCTTATTTCCCTAAAAGCATATGGATTTGTACTTCGAAGATCGAACCATCAAAAAAGCACTCTATCATAATCCGTTACCTCTACCGATTGTTCAGCACAGAGCATAATGAATTGCTCCCACTCCGGTTTTAATAAGTTATCTACACTTATACCTTCTAAGTAGTTACGAGAATGTAATGGCCACCTAATGTGGCGGCGACACGTAAAAATTCATGCTTGCAGTGTGTTATATTCTCACGGACATAAAATCGATTCATTTAAGATCAAAAAGAGCACCCGTATGGATGCTCTCTAAGAATGAGTAAAACGATGATTTATTATTCAATGCAATTCTTTCTTTTTGTCCATTTCAGCCCATACTAGATAAATAATTCCTAGACATAGTGCAATTATTTCTGGGACAAAAGAAAAGGATCTAGTAACTGACAAAGCGTACTCAAACATACCCTCACCTAAAACATTATCTTTGCGGCCCATAATTGCCGCAACAATAAAATGTGTACTATTTCTCGAAATAAACAATATGGCAGAGATGACAAGGAGGGTAATACCAGCTGCCCGTTTATTCATATAATCATTCCTCCTTGGTATCAATAGATTTGTTTTAATTCGGAACTGTATCAGTTTCCATTATTACATAGAGCCCATCAGGCAATCCTGCATTTCCTTTTTTCGCGATATAAACGTCTAGAAAATATGTCTCATCAGTTATTTTCACATTGGTCTTACCATCGAAGTTCCATAGTTCTTCATACATTGTACCAAAAGAATTACTCATGTTGGGAGTATATTGCATCCATGAGTATTTTTTTGGAGGTATTGGTTGAGCAATTGAATCAGTGTTAGAGTATGAGTTGCTCCACGATGCCCCTACTGATACCCCTGCAGTAAATGCTTTTTTTGTATGAGAAGCGGATAAACTAACGTTACTCGTAAAGGATTGTGAAGCCGCAAAGGAGATAGTTCTAGTGGCAGTTTGTGTCCCAGAATTATAAACCGGAACGGAAATTCTGCGAGCTAAATTTTGCCGATACACTGTAGGTACGAAGCCAGCCTGAACGTATCTACTTCGATCAATCAAAGCAAATGGTGTAATCAAATCATCATCATTAGAACGACTCTTTAAATCCCCAATATTAATTCTATTAGTCATAATACTTTTCTGTGCCTCTAAAAGTTGTTGTTTTTCCTCATTTTCCTTTATTAAAAGATCATACTGCTCAGTATTAAGCTCTTTTTTCACCCCATCTTCAACGATAAATGCTCTTGATACATTAGACTCGGCCGAGACTGTATTTTCAGTTTCAGCAAAAGCAGCTGAGCTGGTACCTCCTACCAGTGCTACTACTAAAGACAGAATTACAGGAAACTTCAACTTCAACTTCATTTTTCACTTTCCCCTCTCTTAGGTTTATTTACGTACAACCAAATACAATTAATGTATTAAATGTATCTGATTATAATAAGAACACCTTATCTCAGTGTAAAGTTATGGAATTTTATAAAAAAATAATAATTTATTATCCATATGAGAAAATAACATCCATATTTATAGGTTTCCACACCAGATCCAAGATATAATCACTAAAAAAATACCGATGAGGATCACCGTTTCTTTGAATATTCAAGCTCAATCAGAACAACACGTACTCTTCATCTAAGAATAGTTTTGGGAATTGATCTCTCACTTTTTCTTCCTTTAGAATTTACAATCATTTTATAAGAAAATAGTTGAGCGTCACTGCTCCAGGGTTTAGTAACCTATAATTCACGGATTCTTTCCTCTTATTCATGTTCAGGATAAGGAACTATATCAGGATCAAGTAATGCATCATCAATTCCTAAAATATTGAAGATACGCTTGTCGTATCTTATTTACATGTAAGTTCGCTTCTCTCGGCTTTGGTAAAACCATGATTATCTCCTCACTCTTTTATGGTAGGAACAGCTAGCTATTAAGAGAGCCCCAAGTTTTAATACGGCTAGTTGTCTGACTGTGGATACAATGATGTTAGGAATTGGGTCAAAGCTGTCAGGCCGATTCCTGCGGAATGTTCTCTTTGGCTTCCGTTATGAGAGGCTGTTTCCTCTCCCATAAGATACGTTGTAGCAGTATGCCGGCAAGACCAATTACCAGCGTAGCGAGACCGATATATTGAAAGGTGGGGCTCGGCCCCGCAACTCGAATGAGCGCTCCACCTGCAAGTGGAGCTACAACCAGTACAACACTGGATAACGAGTTTTGAATGCCAAAGACGCGCCCTACATAGGCAGGAGGGGTCTCCTTTTGCAACAAATAATTCAGTGTTACCATAAAGAGTCCATTACCCAGCCCAATGCAGAGGCCCCAGATAATGACCCAAATTTCAGGTGTTTGTGGGCCGATCCACCCCAGCGCAGCGATTCCGGCACCCACGAACAGATATCCTCCACCCAGTCCCCACCCATACCCAATTCTAGGCAAGCGATTTAACAACAAAATGATGACGACTGCCCCGGCTCCTGCCGACGACCCCAACCAGCCGAGCAGTGATTCATTACCTGGCTTGATCTCCCGAAACAGGGTCGTAAACTGATAATCAATCATGAGGATGGCCATGAGTCCAAAACAGCCGAACAGAATCGTACTCAGTACGGTGCGACTGCTCTGTATAAAACGCCAGCCTTGCTTCCACTGGGAGAACAAAGATTCCGATCCATCTTTTTCACTAGCAGCACTCCCGTCTGATTCAAGGGACTCCGATTTCTCCACCAAACGCCGCAAGGGCCATAATACCGCACCTGACAACAGGCGGGTACAGGCATTAATAACAATACAGATTTGTGGTGAGAAAAAGGCCAAAATGACTGCACCCAGAAGTGGTCCCGCCACTTTCGAACACTGGCTCACAAAACCGTTTAGGGATGATGCCTGAAACAGATGCTCCTCTGCCACCACCTGGCGGGTTAACGCCTGCTGAGCTGGAACGTGAAAAACTCCCATCGTGGCCCGCAGGGCAAGAAGTGGAAGCAACCATGCCGGGCTTGGCGCGAATAAAATAGCAATGGTTAATCCCACGGTGATCACGTCACACAAGATCATGATCTTTACTTTGTGCAGTCGATCAGCCAGAGCACCTGCAAAGGAGCCCAGCAGTATGCCTGGGACAGCCATACATACAGGAATAAGTGCAATGATCAGTGGGTCAGCACCCCAGCGGTAAGCCACCATCACCTGGATCGCAAGTGCATCGAACCAATCTCCAAACGTAGCCAGTGAGTATGCGATAAACATGCGGACAAACTGGAGGTTAGTCCATAAGCTTTTGGAAGATTCCGCAGATGAGGCGGGTGATTCGGTGGATTCATTAGATGTGGGTTCATTTGAAATGACGGTCATACATGTACTTCCTCCCTTGATTACAGCCGCTTGCGGTCTGTATGTTCCTTGGCTGTAATCATAAGGGCGTTATATCAGAGGAAGATCAGAGGATGGGGAGGTATGAGATAAAAAGTTACGTATTTCATCTACAATTTGTTGTCCATATGCGGGTACACCGTAACTTTTGCCGACCTCCGCATACACTTGACGATACTTACTGCGAATTCTACCTTCAATTCGATGATGACCCAGGAATAGGAGAATCTGATATGCAGCATTCAGATATAGCGGTGCGTTCAGCGACATTTTCAATACATCCAGACCGTCATCCATTCTTAACTCTGCCTCACGAATCCGTCCCTGCCGAAGTAACCATAATCCTTCCATCATCTGAAAACGCCCGATCTCTCGCAGATACGGGGCATCCTTCAATCCTGATTGCAGGACTGCCATCTGAGCCTCAACAGCTTCACCGCTGCCACCCCACAGTTCCACATACAACGCTGCAAGTGCTACAGGCAGTCTGAAATTCTTGAGCTCGTCAGTCTCTATTACACGATATGTTTCTTCCAGCTGCTCTTTGGCACGTTGATATTGGCCCACCTCTACATAGACTTCAACGATGTTGAGAATGCGGAGTTCGCGAAGCTGATCGGCAGACAATGCAGCTGAATTCAGCGCCTGTTCATACAACTGAATACTATCCACTGGCTCGATCAGGGGGTGCACGAAAATCAGTAGCCAATATAGTCGCTCCTCAAAGGGAATTTCTTTCGTTGTAATCAGCCATTCCAGATCTCCCTGTATAAAACGGATATACAACTGATAATAAGGGGCAATCTGAATGCCAAGTGCTTCCTGTTGTTGAACCAGGGTCTGTATGGCGTTTCCCTGCCCAAACACATGATATTTACGAAGTAATCCGTGAATGACCTCCTGCATTTCTGGGTCCTGAGCAGAGGGGCTAGCGGGTAGAGCGGACTTGTTCTCATACACAGCAAGCCGATATCCGTAGCCCCGTACTGTATCCAGACGGATCTCATCCCAGCGTTTCAATTTCTTGCGCAGGCGATAGATATGATCGTCCACAGTGCGTTCAACCGGATATTCAAGCGGCCATACCCGATCCAGCAGTTGACTGCGGGTGAAGGCTTTCTCCTTGTTTTCATACAGGAAATGCAGCAGTGCAAATTCCTTGGCGAGTAGACAAATGGATTCCGTTCGCCGTGTTACCGTATATGTCCCTTCATCCAATTGCAAAGACATGCCTGGTTCCTCCTACTATGTATAATTCGCTGATCCGAAATCGTATAGATTCATTCCATTTTTTCAACGTGTTCAACATACCATAAAAACCCTTTGCGAGAACGCAAAAGGTTTTTATCGTCTAACTTATAGATGGCTTAGATTGTGGATTACGGTACGTATAGCTGTTCTTCCAACAAGTGTTCCCTTGTCTTAACCCAGCACGACACGATCATCTGCCATTTTTTTGCCGCTAATCCGTTCGAATTCACCAAGCAACTCAGGGACAGTCAACGTACGCTTGCGCTCTTCGCTGACATCCAGAATTATTCGGCCTTTGTCCATCATGATCAGACGGTTACCCAGACGAATGGCCTGCTCCATATTGTGCGTCACCATCAATGTAGTCAGTCTCATCTCACGCACAAGTGTCTCCGTCAGTTCCGTGATCAGTTCGGCACGTGATGGGTCAAGGGCTGCCGTATGCTCATCCAATAGTAAAATTTGCGGCTGGGTAAACGTAGCCATTAACAGGCTAAGTGCCTGGCGCTCCCCGCCAGACAAGAGACCCACTTTTGCATTCGGCCGCTTCTCCAGTCCAATTCCCAGCTTCTCCAGTTGCGTGTTGAAAATCTCCCGTCTGGCACGGGTAACTCCGAAGCCCAGTCCGCGTCCTTTGCCACGTTTGTATGCCATCGCCATATTTTCTTCAATGGACATATGTGGTGCTGTTCCTGCCATTGGGTCCTGAAACACCCGGCCAATCCAGCTGCTACGTTTATGCTCCGGCAGGTTTTTAATGGAGCGGTCATTGATCAGTACATCGCCCATATCCGGCTTCATCACACCCGAGATGATGTTCATCAGCGTAGATTTACCGGCCCCGTTACTACCAATCACCGTCACAAAGTCTCCCGGGTTCATCGTCAGATTCACACCGACTAGCGCGGTCTTCTCATCCGTTGTACCTGGGTTGAACAGCTTGGTTACTTGCGTAATCTCCAGCATGATCACATACCTCCCTTCGCCTGTTGACCCCCGGATCGCATCAACTCTTCCGTTCGTTTGCGAGCCAGACTACGCTGCTTCATGGAGCGTTGCATCGTTGGGAATACAAGAGCAATAATAACGATCACCGCGGTGATCAACTTCAGATCAGATGTATCAAACCATTCAACCTGTAGGGCAAGTGCAACCACAATCCGGTATATAATTGAACCAACGATCGCTGCAAGTGTAGCCCAGAATACCGTTCTTGCTCCAAGAATGGCCTCACCGATAATGACGGAAGCCAGTCCTATAACGATCATACCGATGCCCATCGTGATGTCTGCAAAACCTGATTGCTGTGCAATGAATGCACCGGACAGGGCAACCAATCCATTGGATAAGCTGACCCCTACAATGGTAGTCACATCCGTATTTGCACCAAAGCTGCGAATCATACGTTTGTTATCACCTGTCGCGCGGAGTGCCAGTCCAACATCTGTTTTCATGAACAGATCGAGCATAATTTTAAACACCAGCACGACGATGATAATTAACACCATGACATGCTCACCTGAGAATGGATTATCCATACCCATAATGGATTTATTCGGTGCGCCAAGAATACGCATATTAATGGAGTAGAGCGCGATCATCATCAAAATCCCGGATAATAATCCGTTGATTTTGCCTTTGGTATGAAGCAGACCTGTACAAGCCCCAGCCACCATGCCGCCAGCCATTGCCGCCAAACAGGCTAGCCAAGGAGAGAAGTCATTGGAGATCATAACCGCCGCGATTGCGCCTCCTGTTGTAAAACTTCCGTCTACGGTAAGGTCAGGAAAATCGAGTATGCGGAACGTAATATATACACCAAGTGCCATCAGTGCATATAAAAGCCCCAGCTCGATCGCCCCTTCAATTGAATTCCAGCTTATACTCACACTACTTCCTCCCTGTCTATCGAAAAGAATGAGGCGAACCCGTTGCATGTTCGCCTCGCATCCATACTGCCGGATTACACTCCGGTCAGATTATTGAATCAATCTCATAACTCATTAAATTTATGAATTGATTCTATTGAATAATGTTGTTTTCCTGATCTTTTACTTCCGCTTTCATCTCATCCGTAACCGTGATACCTTGGGCTTCAGCCGCTTTCAGGTTCAGGATCAGATCCAGTTTGTCCGGAACGGTGACTTTCATATCACCAGGTTTTGTACCATTTTTCAGAATGTCCGCAGCCATCTCACCCACCTGATATCCATGGTCATAATATTTGAAGCCAACGGTTGCGAAAGCTCCTTTTTCAACAGTATCCCGATCACTGGAGAAGAACGGAATTTTATTACTGTTTGCCGTTTGGATGATCGTATCAACCGCACTCACGACAGAGTTATCAAGCGTGATGTAGAAAGCGTCTACTTTGCCAACCAGAGAATCCGTAGCCTGTTTTACTTCTGATGTATTCGTAACTGGTGCTTTCACCAGCTTGATATTATGTGTTGCGAGCGCTTTTTCAGCGTTATCTGCCATAACCACCGCATTTGGTTCACCTTCGTTAATGACCAAGCCCACCGTTTTCACATCCGGCAGATTTTTGGCGATAAAGTCAGCCAATTGTACAATAGCCTCCGGATTCGTGTCGGATGCACCTGTAACATTGCCGCCCGGCTTATCCATATCGGTCACCAGTTTGGCACCCAGTGGGTCTGTCACTGCTGCAAACAACAATGGCTTGTCCTTCACTTGTTGAGCCAGCGCCAGCGCAGATGGTGTTGCGATGCCGAGTACGAGGTCATTTTTGGAATCACCCGAGATTTTCTGTGCAATGGACAGGTTGTTCGTCGAATCACCTTGCGCGTTATTGTAATCAATTTTGAGGTTCTTGTTCTCTTCAATGCCCGCTTCCTTCAGGGCTGCGATGAATCCTTCACGTGTAGCATCCAGAGATGGATGTTCAACAATCTGCGAGATGGCAATCTGATATGATTTTTCCTCGCTGCCTCCACCTGTTGTAGTCCCTGATCCTTCGGATTCCGAGCCTGTACCGCTGTTATTTCCGCAACCTGCTGCAACGATCATTGAAGCAACCATCATCAGTGACATCCAAAATTTCTTTTTCATGTGTGAGAACCCCTCTCCATCTTATAAAATGTGGTTACCCTTATCGAGATTCCATTGACACGATAGGGCGGGACAAAACAAACGCTTCAACGCATTGTTGCTTTGATCGACAAAAGCAGACAAATATAGACTTTTCTCATGCGACTGAAGTCCATGACCCGTGTTGGTGTTTTATTGTTCCCCTAATATTAAGGGGCCTCCCGATATCCGTCAATGGTTGAACCGCTTCCAATTTACTTTCATCGTATGGTTGTGATAGAAAACATTACATAACGAAAAAAAAGCAACCCGCAAGTTATGCGAGTTGCCTAGTATATCTAGCTTATTTTTCTTGCTGGATTGCTTTCACTTCAGCAGAGGTTAGTCCCGTCGCTTTGACAATGGTCTCTCGATCAAAACCTAAATTGAGCATATTCATTGCGATTTTCCGCTTGCTCTCAGTTTCACCTTCTTTGATCCCTTCTTCTCGTGCGCCTTCCATCATGGATACTTGATCCCGTAAAAACTTTTGACGTGCTTCATATTGTTGGCGGAACTCTTCATCCTCGCTCAGTTCCTTCAATAGATTCATGGCCTTTTTCAAAGCCGGTTCGGGTTCGTGCATCATTAACGCCTCCCATCTAATATTGAGTTATGTATAAAACATCTGGATGTTATTTCAAATTATATCACGCATCTCACCATAAATATAACGTGTTTACGTTATTTCTATTTAAAAAAAAGAGACTATTTCGACGAATCGAAACAATCTCTTGTGTATAAACCAATTAATTCCCCGACGCTTCGCGAATCTCATACTTGCACCTTTTGCCGCCATCGGCGTAACATTCAGTACGCTCCACCTCAGCTTGAAGTAGCGAGCGGAACAGTTCCAGTTCACAGCGGCAAGCCTGCTTGTAGACACTCGCGACTTGTACAATCGGGCAGTTCATTTCCGTAATGACGTAGGTTCCATCGTCTTCTCTGGACGCATCCGCCATATATCCGTTGGCATTCTGGATTCGAGCGAGTTCCTCCACCCGTCCAGCCAGATCCTGGCCCTCCATCTGTGGCAATCCGCTGCGAAGCAGCTTGTCCCGGCGACTCTCGAACAATGCATCTACCACACCGCTCCCGGCTGAGTCAGACAATTCTTCAAGCAGTTCCAGCGTAAGGGAGGAATATGATTTTGGAAAAAAGCTGTCCCCACGTACCGTCAATTGGTACACCGAGGACGGACGTCCGGCCGTAGCCCGGGCCTCCCGAACCTCAATCCAGCCGTCCTGCTCCAGTGCCGTCAGATGACGGCGAATGGCCATGCCGGTCAGACCCAGATCAGCTGTCATTTCCCTCGCGGTCAATGTACCTTGCTGCTTCAGCATGAACAAAATCCGTTCACGCGTCGTTCGTTCCTCTTCGCGCTTCACGATCAGCACCTGCTCTCCTGCTTATGCGTGTACCGGTGCTGCCTCCCGGCAGGCATCCGAGCAAAAGCGGTTATGCGTCTCTTCGCAATCCTCACAGCTTACATGCTGTAGGTTGCAGGTTGGACAATTAATATATCGGTCATGTGTCGTTCCACAGTGATAACAGCTGGCAATGACAATATCCTCTTCTGTCCGGTTAATCGGTACAGAGATCCGCTCGTCAAACACGTAACACTTACCATCGAACAGATGGCCTTGTACTTCCGGATCTTTACCGTACGTGACAATACCGCCGTCCAATTGAGCCACATCCTGAAATCCTTCATTGATCATGAACCCGGTCAGCTTCTCGCAGCGAATGCCGCCAGTGCAGTAGGTAATAATCGTTTTGTCCTTCATGTCACCCAGGTTCTCGCGGATCCACTCCGGAAACTCACGGAACGACTCCACATCTGGACGGATGGCCCCGCGGAAATGACCAATTTCGTATTCATAATCATTGCGACCATCGATAACGATAACGTCATCACGTTGTAGATGTTCATGGAACTCTTTCGGCGAAAGGCGTTTGCCGCTAGTCACATTTGGGTCAAGTTCATCTTCCACACGGAAGGTTACCAGCTCTGCTTTGTGACGAACAAAGATTTTTTTGAACGCATGCTCCTCGACATCATCAATCTTGAACACCATGTCGCTGAACAGCGGATTAGCCAGCATATCTTTCATGTACTGTTCCGTCTGTTCTGGCGTTCCGGATACCGTACCGTTAATGCCTTCGGATGCGATCAGAATACGGCCTTTCACACCAAGGTCCTTACAGTATTGCAGATGCTCTTGTGTAAACGTCTCGGGGTCTTCAATCTTCACGAACTTATAATATAAAAGCACGCGGTACGCGCTGTTACACATGTATATCACCTGTTCCTATTCCATGTTGTTATTGGCCGGATCATCCGGCAAGACGACTACGTTGCAACCTTACTTCTAAAAAAGAAAATAAACAGCCGCCCGAAACATCGTCTCGAACTGCTGCCTGACATTCGACTTTTATTCCTGCATTCTAGTTTATCGGAAGCGGAACAGCTTAGTCAATATAAATGTATAGAAAGGCATGAAAGATATGGAACATATCTTTCTGCACCATTCACCCTATTCCGAGATCGTAATGACCGAGGTTACAAAGTGATACGATTCATTCTCCAATACCGCCTGTGATAACAGGATTTTATTTCCTTTCGGGCTCCAGGCGAGTGGGTCAGAAGCGTTGTCCATATCGGCCGAGATCTGGAACTGTTCTGCCGACTCCGTGTTGGAGACAAATAGCCCTTTCTCATTATCATTCTCAGAATTGATGGTGTATGCAATCTTGGAATCATCACCCGACCAGCTTGTGCCGAAAATCTGTGTGCCTCTGGCAAGCGTGGCCTTCTCATTGCCTTCCAGATCGGTGAGCACCAGCGCCCGTTTGGTATCCGCTGTTCTTTTCACAATCGCAAGCCTTGTTCCATCATTAGATGGGATGACCCACTCCACACTTTTCAGCACCTGTTTTACTTCACCCGTCTTCGCATCGTATGCATTCAACTGGCCGTCCTCGCCCGTAATATAATAGAGCATATCGCCTGACACCTTGATACTCCGTACATTGAAATTACCTGTTTCCACCAGTATCTTTGTTGTACCGTCCACACTTGCCGAGATCAGATCACCCTTCATATTGGGGAAAACGACATGTTCATTATCCAGCCATGCGCCTTCTTGGATGAATCCATCCTCCTTGCCAGCAGGGGTTGTCTCCCCGTTATGCAGGTTCAGGAAGTAGCCTTTGCCCGTATTTTCCTCCGGCTCGCGGTAGAACAGGTACTGACCATCCGGTGATACCAGCGGTGCACCCAGACTGGCTTCACTTTCTTTGAGCGGCGTGTCTGTGCCTTTCGTCAGATCATACATATATAAATTATGCGGGTATCTTTCCTGGCCTTCAACCGTGACGGGTTTCAAGGACTTGTTCTCTTTGTCGGATACAATCCAGTCGTCACTTAGCCATGCGATCCCGCGCATATTCGGCAATTTATCAATTTTCTCCAGCTTGAAGCTCTGGTACACGGACGTGTTGGTATTATCTTTTACCGTAATATCCGTGCCCGTTTTCCCGCCTTGTGCGTTGCCCCCCGGCTCCGTTGTTCCCCCGCATGCCGCTGTCGTTAACAGGGCAATGGCTCCGAACGTGCCCATAGCTGCTTGTTTCCAATTCATGATGGTCCCCCCTGGTTTCTCTTGCTATAGACCAAGCATATACATCGCATACTTCCAAAGTTATTCAGACTTGTTTCGAACTTGTAAACTTGAATCAGCCAAAGGGAACATGAGCTGGAACGTCACACCTTCCCCATCTTCTGGATCGCCCGACAGCAGGGTGATTGTACCGCCCTGTTTTTCAACAAACTGCTTCACGAGAGATAGCCCCAGTCCGGTTCCGCCGGTTTTTCTGGCTCTGTCTTTGTTCACGGTGTAAAAGGGTTCAAAAATTTTCTCCCGCGCCTCTGCCGGAATCGGCGTACCCGAGTTGTAGATGCGAATGACTGCTTGACGCTCCTGCATCCGTAATTCATTCTTCACCCGGATCACACCATCCGGAACGTTATATTTGATGGCATTATCCAGCATGTTGATGAAAATATGCATAAGACTCTCCCGATCGCTGCGGATCACCGCCGGTTCAAGATCCAGTTCCATGTTCAGCGCAAACTTCTCCGCTTTCCCACGCATCCGGCCACAGGCATCCTTCAGTAGCGCGCTGACCTCTACATCTTCGGCCTGGTTCTCAAAGTCATACTTCTCCAAGGCAGATAAATGTAAGACTTTCTCGACCATCTCGTACAGCCGCTCCGTTTCTTTGCCAATGTTACTCGTGGCATCATCAAGCAGTTGCGGATCATCCTTATACATGTCGAGCAGCTCCACATAAGCTTTGATCGATGTCAGTGGTGTCTTGAATTCATGGCTGATGTTACCGATATATTGTTTCTGCTGCTGTTCCAGCGCTTGAAGTTTCTCAATCGCCAGTTGCAGCTTCTGCTGCTCCGCATGCATGGCTGTGATATTTTGCTGAATGGATGTACTCATATAATAAATGCCCTGCCCCAGCTCCCCCAACTCATCCTTGCGCTTTAAAGGAGACTCCGTAATGTAATTCCCTTCGCGAATGGAATCTGCGGACCTCTTCAGTCGGGTAATCGCAACGGCAAACCGATTGTAGAACAGATAACCTAATATGAAGCTCAGCGCAACAACGACAATGCCCGCCCATATGAACAATTGAAGGATGCGAGTATAGAATTCATGGTAGCTTTGGACCGGATATTGCATCCATACAGCACCCATCTGTCCATCCGGACCGTCCAACGGTGCCGCATAGAGCAAGGTATCCCCTTGTTCATGATAGGCAATTTTATTTTGCAGTGCATAGTTGAGCGTATCCTGAACAATCGCACTCTCCCCAGAGCTGATCGATGAACCGACTTGTTGGCCTTTCATATCATAGAGCGCTATCGGCAATCCGGTAGAGTTGGCCAGTTCCTGTGCAAGCCTGCGGCCGTTTTGTTGTAAAAAAACGTCCTGTTCCAGATGAACGGACTCCGTGTAGTAGGACTGTCGCACATTCAGATTCACCAGCCGTGTCTGCTGTGATAAAATACCTTCAATTTGTGACTGCTGATTGCGTTCAATACCGCGCAGAACCAGTGAACTAAGCACAACCACCGTTAGGATAAGCAATGCTGCCAGAAAAACACTGAACTTCAGCTTGATGCTGACTCTCATATGGCCCCGCCTGTTTCAGGTGCAGATGCTTTGTAGCCAATCCCGTATACGGTCTGTAATTTTTGCTGATCCGTATCTCCAATTTTTTTACGCAAACGCTGGATGTGAATGTCAACGGTCCGTGTCCCACCCGCATACTCCATGCCCCAGACCCGGTCCAGCAGGTCGTCTCGTGTGTACACACGCTCGGGATTGGACATGAGAATGGTCAGCAGGTCGAACTCTTTTGGTGTCAGATCCAACTTCTCCTCATTCACGGTCACCGTGCGGTGAGCAACATGAATACGCAGTGTGCCATTCACGATGGCCTGATTCTTCGAATCGTCAGGTGGTGGACTGCTTTTCTCGACACGGCGCATCAATGCTTTTACCCTTGCGAGCAGTTCACGGATCTCGAATGGTTTGGTCATGTAATCATCGGCGCCCATTTCCAGGCCAACGATTTTGTCCACGATATCATTTTTGACGGTCAGCAAAATAATGCCGATATCCTCGCGGTCCTCCAGCCTGCGGCATACGCCGTATCCATCAAGCCTGGGCATCATCACGTCCAGAATCATGACCTGTGGGTGAAACGATGCGACCTTGACCAAGGCCTCTTCGCCGTCCCTCGCAGTATCTACTTCATATCCTTCGCGCCGCAGCGCGTAAGCAATGGCACTGACAATACTTGATTCGTCATCTACCACGAGCACTTTTTTATTCATGGGATTCATCCTCTACGTTACACGAGATAACTTCAAGTGCAGTACCGTCTTCTGATCGCTGTTATCCCCAGATTTCTTTAATCCCCTTCTTCCAAAGGGGAAATCCGGTGATAAAGGGCGTAGCATATGCTTCCGAAGTAGCTTTCTGACAGAAAGCTTTGAACTTCGTTTCTTCAGACTGGTTCTGCACTCTTCGTTTTCGTGTAAATATTCAGTTCTTTTTATTTATGTTAGCAAGATCTTTGCGATTTAGCTATGGATGAGTTTGCAATTTGTATGAGAAGCTTTCATCCTCTCAGCTTGGACTTGGCTCTACTTTCTTTATACCCCAATGACGACAAAAAGAGCCAACCCGTGATTGGATCAGCCCTTAATCTATAGATTCCCGTTTCATGTTACTGTTTAGGCAATAACTTCTTAATTTCATCTTCAGAGAGTCCAGATGCTTTAACTATAGCAGAGAGATCTACGCCAAGTGTGAGTAACTCACGAGCCATTTCTCTCTTGCCTTCAGCCGCTCCTTCAGCTCGTGCGCCTTCAATCATTGATTTTTCGTCACTCAATGCTTTCATTCGAGCATCGTAGGCCATTCTGGTGGACGCATCCTGACTCAGAAATTCCAGCGTATCCATCGCCTTTTTCAACATCGGTTCATTCATGGCCAGCACCTCCCAGTTTGATGTATCTATTCCTTTAAGGAATAATAACCAATTCACGAGTCCGCCTTTTTCCATCGGAACAGAATACTCATCCAATTTGGTTAGTTCCATCACATGTATTTCGATATCATCCGTCAAACCAATACCTGTATGATCTTCTCGTAAATGAAAAACATTGTGATATCGCTCATTATCCAGACAGGAGTAGTTGAGTATATTAATAGTCACGCATTTTTTGAGTAGACTATAGTTTTCACCCTTTTTTATCTGATGAAAGTACATCTCACTCCAATAAAACAACGTCCTTTTCTCCATGTTATACGGGTTAAACAGCTGCATTTCAATGTTAATTAGTTTGCCTTCTACCGTCTTTGCTTTAATATCCAGAATGGATTGTTTATCCTCTGGACTATCCTTATCTGTATACGTGTTAACCACAGTGATCTCCGTAAGAGGAGATTCGCCGGTCTCTATAAACGTGCTGTTCAGAAAAGCTAACAAAACATCTTTGTTTTGCTCACTTCCAAAAATGCGTTTGAACACAAAATCTACTCGTGGATCGAGTAATTCCGTCACTCAGCATCAGCTCCATTCTCACCAGCATTATATCATAATTCCCATATAGCCTCAGCTTGATAATGGATCTGCACATAAATTGCTTCTACTCCTCAAATGACAGATTCAGCGGCTCGTCCGACATCTCGTACTCTGTCTCCATATGTGTCAGTGGTGTGTTCAGATCAACCTCCTCGAAGCGGAAGCTGTCGACCCACACTTTTCCTTTGCCGTTCAAAATAACCCCGAATGAAATGACCGCGCTGCCCTCCGGCACATCAAGCACAATACTGTACTGATTCCATGGCTGCGTACCCGTGATTGGCCGATCATGCATGTTATCAAATTGAAGTACATCATGCACGTTATTATCCACACGCATCCATAATCCGCAGAACGCATCCACACGCTCGGTCTTCACGAATCCCGATAATTTCATTCGCTTACCCACATACTTGTCCGCTCTGAACTGTTGCATCATTGTTGCAAACTCGTTGGGCTCCATTGGCGTAACGGCCTTCAAATATCCTGATGCTTTTCCCTGATGCACTTCGGCCGGATCAATGCCCATCTCATAATTCTGCGGGTGACTCCCGGTTAACATCCAACCTGTAATTGTTGACGTCTGGTTCATCTGTAATTCTCCTCCTCTGGTTCTTCCTTCGAATAATTTCAGATCGAACAATTTGCGAAAACGTCCTGGTGGCATGCCATATAATTTGCGGAATGCACGGGTGAAGGCTTCTTGACTCTCAAAACCACAAGCCAGAGCGATGTCCAAAATGCCCGCATCCGTCGATCGGAGGGTGGTGGACGCCCAGACTCATCCGACGGTTTCGGATATAATCCACCACGGTCATGCCCACCTCATTACGGAAAATTCGATGGTAGTGATATGGCGACAACAACGCCTCGGATGCCACTTCTTCCAGCCCAATCTGCTCATGCAGATGAGTCTCAATATAGAACAAACTTTGCTGAATCATTGCACGGTAACGGCTCAACTGAGGTAAAGCCCCCTTCCATATCCTTACTATACGTGAATGGTGTAACCGCTGTTTTGATCAATTTTGCTATCTTCACCTCTGCTTACCTCTGCCGGAGATGCAAAAAGAGCCAATCACGGATGGAATCCTATCCGTAATTGACTCTTCTGGGAAACCGCCGTCCTGTGGCTACTCTAGAGCCACTTCATTGATCTACAGCAGGTTCATTTATATCTTTGCACAACATTCTTCGTCAGACAGCCGGTACCGGCTGTGCACCAACCTCTTCGTCATCATGCTCCACCAATTCATGTTTCTCCCAAGCTCTGCTCTTCCAGCGGAAGAACATAATGACCGCGCGGGTCCACTCATCTGCCGCAATGGCAAGCCACACACCCGCGAGCCCCAGATGAAGCTTGAATATGAGCAGGTACCCCAGTGGCAGACTCATGCAGACCATGGAGATCAGCCCCATGTATACCGGGAATTTTGCATCCCCTGCCGCACGCAGGGAACCAATGATTACAATATTGCAGGTACGCCCGGTTTCGAGCAAAAGACTGAGTAGAATCACTTGAGCCCCCAGCTTGATAATTTCCGGATTATCCGTAAATATGCTCATCAGCGGCACACGGAAAAAAATGATGATTACATCAATGATAACCGTGGCAAGAAGGGCCCATTTTACACTGTCAAAAACACGTTTGTACGCATCGTCTTTGCGCCGCGCACCCACAAGCCGACCTACAATGATCGATGTCCCCATACCAATCGCCATGCTGAACAAGTAGATATAGCTGGAGATGTTACCCGCATACTGCTTGGTTGCCATAGCTTCTGCGCCCAGATAGGTCACATACAGCGTGAACACGAGCTGGCAGGAATGATATACCATGGATTCCATCGCAGACGGAATGCCAATCCGCAGAATTTTGCCAATGAATTTCTTAGACAACTTAATGTAGTATTCAAAATCCACCCGTACCTCGCTCACACGATACAACAACCAGAAGAAGATCAGCAGGCAGATAAACCGGCTTCCCACCGTAGAGATTGCTGCCCCTTCCACTCCAAGCTTCGGAAGGCCGAAGTGTCCAAAGATCAATGCATAGTTACCAACAACGTGAATCACGTTCATGAATACAGCGACATACATCGTTTCTTTGGTATAACCATGTGTACGAATCGTCGCAGCCAGCGCATTAATGAGCGCCTGAAGGAAGATACCGCCACCGACTATATTTATATACGAACGGGCAAAATCATAAATTTCGCCTTGAATGTTCAGGAGTGATAACAAATGTCCTCCGAACAGAAGGAAGATTCCGCTCAGGACCAGACCTACGATAAGATTCAGTGTGATCGCATTACCCGTAACTTGTGCTGCTTCACTTAACTTTTTGGATCCGATATATTGTGCGACTACAATCGCAGCACCATGTCCAATGACTTCCAATACAAGGATAGCGATAGAAATAATCTGATTGGCTGCTCCAACGCCGGAGACCGCATTATCGGATACCGAGCTGAGCATGAGCGTATCCACGCTCCCCATCAACATAAATAAGAAGAGTTCCAGGAAAATAGGCCATGTAAGTCGAATCAGATTCAGATCCTTGGCATCAGAACGAAGGGACTCTTTGGTTGAGGATATTGCTGTCATTTTCTCACCTTTCCCATGTGGGCTTTAATTCTTAGGGTATGTTAGCACAGGTGGTTTGAAAATGCAGTAGTTTTGCGAAAATAGTTGAAAGTTTTTTGTAATTCCATAAATAGGTATTTTCACTGCTTTCATAAAGCCCCATTTCCGTAAGCTTATCAGAGGTTTCAGAAGACAAAAAAGGCCCCTCCCAACTCGCTTTTAAGCAAGTAATGGAAGGACCTTGGACCCTCAACCTTTTAACCTTTAACAGAACCCGCAGCAATGCCCTCCACAATTCGATTACTCAAGATGAGAAAAGCAATCAGGATTGGCATAATGCTAATCATCAGCGTTGCACCAATGGCTCCCCAATCCGTTGTGTATTGACCAATAAAGTTCTGTACCCCAACAGTCAGGGTTTTGTACGAATCTGTACTGATGAACGTATTAACAAAGATGAATTCATTCCAGTTATAGATCATGTTAATGATCGCCGTTGTGGAAATGACCGAAGACGTCATTGGCAGCACAATCCGAAAGAAAATCCGATGCACGGAGCAACCATCCATCACTGCGGCTTCTTCCACTTCCCGGGGGAGAGCGTAGTAGAATCCAAGTAGAATCATAATGGTAATTGGCATATTAAAGGCAATATAAGACAGGATGACTGACAAAGGATGATCTGTGAGATGAAGCTTCAGGAACAAGCTGAACAGCGGGATCAACGTGGAGTGTACAGGGATCATCAGACCCACCATGAACAGCCCCAGCACCAGCGAACGACCCTTCCAGCGCATACGTGTAATGGCAAAGGTCACCAGACTGGCGAACAGCACGGTGATCACCACCGAGACCACCGTAATCCATACACTGTTGAAGAAGTACAAGCTGATATTTCCCTCTGTCCATACCTTGACATAGTTTTCCCAACGCGGAGTAGCAGGAAGGGAAAAAGGCGCCATGTCGAATACTTCCTGATTATTTTTAAGCGAGAATAACAGCAGCCATACCAAAGGTAAAATTTGCAGTAAAGCTACCAGGGACAATAGGAAATACAGCAGAATATATCCAAATCTCCTTAACCATGCCGAACCTCGGCTTGTCCCCGGGTAAGTTGACAATCTTACAGCCGTATCCGTCTTCACCGGGATGGACCTCCTTTCATTTCACTAGGGCGTGTCTGGAAACTCCGAAGGTGGCAGATTTTGCCGAATTTTCGTTCCAAGCAAGGAAATTTTCCGCAGGCGTGCCGGGGCACGTCAAGGGAAAGTGACGCAGCAGGGGGCGAAAAGGCGGTAAAAGGATGCACTTCAGCGAGTTTTCAGACACGAACTAGCGTCAGGAATACTGGATCGTATCTTTGGATGCTGTCGCTTTACGAAGCAGCCAGGTAACCAGCAGACAGATCAAGAGCAGGAAGAACCCTACAGCACTGCCGTAACCAAAGTCGAAGCTACGGAACGCCTGACGATACATATAGGAGGCCATCACTTCGCTGGAGCCATTTGGTCCGCCATCGGTCATCACGTAAATGAGGTCAAAATACTTGAGTGAGCCCACCACAGCCAGTACCACAGTCACCTTGATGACTTCTGTAATAAGGGGCAGCTTGATTCGAAAAGCGATCTGCCAAGGACTTGCCCCATCAATCCGGGCTGCTTCCACCAGAGATTCCGGAATATTTTTGAGGGCCGCATAATAGATCAAAATATAGAAGCCTGCATACTGCCATAGAATCGGTACGAACAGTGCATACAGCACCAGTGATGGCTCCGCCAGCCAGGCTGGCGGATTGCTGAAGCCGATCGCTTCCAGAAAGGTGTTCAGCACACCATTGCTGGGATGATAGATCTTCAGCCATAACTGGGCGATCGCGACCGAAGACAGCAGCATCGGGATCAAATATATTTTGCGGAACAGATTGGCCCCCTTGATCTTGCCTGACAGCACCAAAGCGATCATCAGATAACCGATCAGACTCAGCGCAGAGAACAAAGCAAGCAAAAAAGTATGGTTCGCACTCTGCCAGAATGTTCCGTCTTGAAGAAGTCTGGCGTAATTATCCAATCCAATAAAGGTCATTGCACCGATCCCGTCCCATTGCATCAACCCATAATACCCGGTGAGCACGATCGGGATGTAGACCAAGACCAGCAGCAGAAGCAGTGCAGGAAGCACGTACAACGCAGCAACGAGACGGTTGGACATGACTTTGTCCATCACATTATCCTCCCTTCAAGCGTTCAAACGTGTGTACGTCAATTGCCTTTATCAATTGCAGCCTGATGATTCTTCACAAAGTCCTCCGGTGTTACCGCTTTGCCAAACAACGCCTGAATCATGTCCAGATGTGCCTGAGCGGCTGCCGGTTTCATCTGTACGTCTGCAAAGAGTGTAAGGCTGCTGGCCTGATTCAATTCGTTGAGCAGGTCAATGTAAAGCTGTGGTAGCTGTACTGCAGCTGTATCCACTTTGGTTGCCGGGATGACGCCTGCTTCAGTTACCGAACTTTCACCCCATTTTTCCACAAAGTATTGCACAAACTTCTGCGCTTCTTCCTTCACTTTGGAGTTCTGGGCCACGAACAGTCCTACACCTGGACCACCTACCCAGCTGTTAATATCGCTCTTGCCATCTTCCATTGTTGGGAATTTGAAAAATCCGATCTTGTCCTTGAATTCCTGCGGGATGTCCGGGTTGGTCGTAAAGTTTGGCAGTTCCCAGGTACCCATCAGATACATGGCAGCTTTTTCGTTCATGAATTCGGATTTGCCCTCATCGTTAGACAACCCGTTGAAGCCTTTGTTGAAAGCATTCATATCCACCAGTTTTTGTACCTCGGCAGCAGCTTGAGTCAGCGCAGGATCGTCAAACTTGCCAGAGCCATTGATGGCCTTTTCCAGTGCATCTCCACCTAACCGATTCGCCAGATACATATACCAGAGTGAGCCAGTCCAGCGGTCTTTATTGCCCAGTGCGATCGGCACCTCACCGTTCTCTGTCAGTGTCTTCAGCATACTCAGGAATTCATCGTACGTTGCTGGCGGCTGCAAGTTATATTTTGCAAAAATGGCTTTGTTATAATAAATGGGGGAGATATTCAACTCAATTGGTAGCGCATATGTTTTACCGTCTATCGCATAAGCTTCTGTTGTTCCGGCTATGAATTTCTCGCCCAGAGAGTCACTCAGCAGATCATCGACCGGTGCGAACAGGTTCCCCTTCACATAAGGCTCCAGAAATCCGGCAGCCCAAGTTACACCAACATCGGGAAGTTCATTGGATGCCGACAGAATTTTCAATTTGTTCTTATATTGTTCATTCTCCAGCACTTCCTGCTTAATGGTTACATTCGGATGATCCGTCTGATACTGCTTGATGATATCGTTGACCAGTTTGTTTTGCTGTGCGGAACTGCCTGCTGGCCAGAGGTGCATGAATTTGAGGGTTACTTTCCCATCTGTGCCGTTGCTGCCTGTTTCACCCTCTTCATCCGAACTTGAACTGTTACATCCGGATAAAATTACGGCGAGAACCAGCGTCCATGACAGAAGAATGGCCATCGTCTTTTTGCTCATTATTCCAACCCCCTTGGTTTTTTCGGTTAATGTAACCGCTTTAACCAAATTGTAGCACGGGCCTATCACACCTATAAGACCAGAGTAATTTGGAAAAACTCCACTTTTTTGAGGTTATTTGTTATTTCATTCAGATAGGGAATGCCGATATTTGCTTGGACTAAGCCCCTCAAGACTTTTAAATACTGTGATAAAATACTTATCCGTCTGATAACCCACCTGTTCCGCAATCTCCGAGATTGGCATCGTTGTCTGCACAAGCAACTCCTTCGCGCGCTGAATGCGTTTGCGGGTAAGGTATTCACTAAAATTGATGCCGATCTGTTCCTTAAACAATACGCTGAAGTAACTGGAGTTGAGATGGAGTAAATCAGCGATTTCACGCATGGTCACATGTTCACCCAGATGAGCATCCACATAGGTCAAAGCTTCACTGATCTGGCTATTGAGCCTCTGTTCCCCTCGCTCCTTAACATCCAGCAGCTTGGGGTCAACCATTTCCTGCATCGTTTGAATACGTCTCTGTTGTTCGCTGAACTTTAGGGCTTTTTCGACGGTCTGCAGCAATTGTTCCTTATCAATCGGTTTCAACATATACTCCACAACACCCAGCTTAATGGCCTGCTGGGCGTATTGAAAATCGGCATGCCCCGACATAATCAGGACAACAGGCTTGTTCGAAAAATGTTGAATGGCTTCAATCAGAGACAAGCCAGAGAATTCCGGCATGCGAATATCCGTTATTAACAGATCTGCCGGCTTTTTCTTGAGCCATTCCACAGCCTCGACGCCACTTTCTGCAGTCTGAATGTGATTTCGTCCTGCCGACCATCCTTCCAGTGTTTTGCGAATACCCTCTCTTGTACGCGGCTCATCATCCACGATAAGAATCGTTTTGTCATGAATCATATGCACCCCTCCGTTCCCATGGGAATCTCAAAGCAAATGACAGTTCCTTCCCCAACCTTACTTGTTATAGAAAGCTTGCAACGTTCGCCAAGTTGGCTGCCAAAGTAAAGCTTCAGTCGCCGATGTACGTTGATTAGACCTACGCCTGTACCCTTGTTAGATACAGCGGGCCCGCCATGTAAAGCATGAATGACAGATTGAAGCCGTAATTCATCCATACCGGGACCATCATCCCGAACCTCAATGCGAACCAGATTTTTCTCGGTCGAAGCATCCACATGGACGCTTATCTTTCCCGGGCCCAGTTTACTTTCAACCCCATGAAGAATCGCATTTTCAACTAAGGGCTGTATAAGAAGTTTCGGTATTGCGACCTTACGCACCGCATCACTCAGCTGAATCTCCCATTGCATTCTCTCTCCCAACCGCATCTGCATAATTTGAAGATAACGCTCGGCGTGTTCCAGCTCGTCGGCAATCGTAACCCATTCATCCTGCTGCGAACTGGAGATGATGTAGCGAAATAATCGGGACATCGCCACCACCATACGTGCCATCTCCTCGTCTCCCTTCTCCTCAAGGGACCAATAGAACGCTTCCAGCGTGTTGAATAGAAAATGGGGATTAATCTGAGATTGCAACGCCTTCAACTCGGCCCGGGACTGCATGACCTCCTTCTCATGAACCACACGGGTCAATTCATTCTGCCTGTAGACCATCTGGTTATATACGTCGTTGAGTTCATTGATCTCCATCGTAGAGCTAACCATTAGATTAGGTCTCATTGCTCCCGGCTGTGCACTGCGCATGGCCCTCATCAGACGTATGAGCGGACGTGTAATCATTGTGGACAGAAAGAAGGACATGATAAGGAACAGAACAACACCAATCATTCCCGAAACGAGCAGCGCCGTTCTCAAGATGGATACACCTTCCGTTGTCTCCCGCAGCGGGGTCAGGACAGCAAGTGTCCATCCCGTTAACTCCGATTTTTGCCGGACGACGATATAGGATTCCTCCCCGTTCTGCACGACTGATCCACTGTCCAATATGGCTTTGGGATCGAGATTGATCTCCAGATCGGAAGTCACCACTTCGCCCACCCCATCCAAGAGCATGATAGAGTCCTGCGAACCATCTGCCCCATTCGAATCATTGAGTTGAAAAAAACTGCGCTGCATCCGCACCACCACATAACCTCCATGTTCGAAAGAATGATCCAGCAGGTTAATCCGTCGAATAGCCAGAAGCACACCCGGATCTTCAGGGTCAGCACCTGCCCATACCAGTCTGCCTTTTCCTTCATCCGCCAGGTTGATCCAGTTGCGCTCCACTCTGAGATCGAGGGATCGGTCATCCATCGGAAAGATGCGGTTATAACCCGTAGTGTATATCTCCATACTTTGCGCGCCGTTGATGAAAGACTGATAACTGCCTGCAATCTGCAAGAGAGCTTGCCGCTGATTAAAGGTAGCCGGGTTGCCCTGCTTCTCATCGCTGAGCAGACGTTGCACATATGCATCATCCGCCACCTGGGCGGTCAGCGAATTCACTTGTGCAATGATTGCATCCAATCTGCCACTGGCTTGGACGGCGGTTTGGTGAATATGTTTCTCCGCATTGCTTTTCAGCAAAGCAGCTACCCGATCATAAGCCGATATGCCTGCGAGCAGCAGAACAACAAGCATCACCATAACGAAACCAATGAAAATCTGATTCCGAAGTGAGTTAAAATGTCCTTTTTTCCCGTGCAACTTCCCCATTCTCCTCTCTTTTTGGCATGTAAAAGAACCCACCACCTTACGCCCGTGCTCTTGAAGACTGGGTACAAACGATGCCGGATTATCTACGTATTCAGTTCTTCTATATAAAATGAACAAAAGAATATTTACACTAGCCACTACGATGACAGAATAACCTTCCAATCGCTGTTATCCCCAGATTTTTTGATTCCCTTTTTAAAGGGGAAAATCCGGTGATAAAGGCGAAGCATATGCTTCCGATGCAGCTTTCTTTCAGAAAGCCTTTAGCTCCGCTTTTTCAGGTTATTTCTGCCCTCTCCGTTCTCGTATAAATGTTTAGTTCATTTATATAGTTAAAGCGCTTGCAGAAATGAACCTTACTCTTCTTCTCTCTTAGTCTTTGTTTACCGATTAAACTAACGACTAAAAAATAGCATAGTTTTACAGGTTAATCAATCCTCCCGAATAGTTCCCAAACGTTAAATGACAAGGATCAAAAAAAGAGAGGGGACTTTTAAAGTCCACCTCTCTTTGTTCATATCCCTTCACACATATCCTTCTCTGTGACACATCTTCAGTTATTTCACAGACCCTTGGGTAACCCCGTTGATGATCCACTTCTGTGCAAACAGGTAGATGATAATCATCGGTAGCAACGCGAGCAGGTAGGATGCAAACGCAAGGTTAAATTCAGTATTAAACTGTCCTTGGAATACATACTGTACCAGCGGCAGCGTGTACTGTCCCGGATCACTGATAATAATGAGTGGTAGCAAGAAATCGTTGTACGTGGATAGGCATGTCAGAATACCAACCGTGGCACTGATGGGTGCCATGAGCGGGAAAATGATTTTCCAGAACGTGCCCCAAGTTGTCGCCCCATCTACAAACGCCGCTTCCTCAAGCGCTACCGGAATGGACCGGATGTAGCCAACGTATACAAATACGTTGAATGCCAAGCCATAAACCGTGTGAAGCAGGATCAGACCTACCAGATTTGTCATCTCCAGCGATGCGGTCAGCTTAACAATCGGCAGCATGATGATTGGAAATGGAATGAACATCGCGCTGACAAAGTAATAATACAATCCTTTGAAAAACTTGCGTTTCTCCATATTCCGCGCAATCGCATAGGCTACCATCGAGTTACTGAGCAACGTCAAAAGCACGGTGGATGCGGTAACGATTGCACTGTTACGGAACGATTGGAAGAAGTTTGTCATGTCGATGGCTCTCGCGAAATTCTCCCAGTGAAGTGTTGTCGGAATGGCAAAGACCGATTGGGCCATCTGTTCCGGATTTTTCAAAGCTATTGTAACGGTCATATACAATGGGAACAGGATAAACAGGGTACCCAGCACAACAAGCAGCATAACGAGCCAATTGATTCGTGTACGGCTTCTCATTACAGATCCATCTCCCTTCTTTGCAGGAACCGGATTTGCAGAATTGAAATCACCGCAATAACGATGAAGTAAATAACCGAGTTCGCAGATTGATAAGCATATTCGCCGCCTTCAAATCCGCCGGTGTAGATCAGATGGGAGATGGACTGCGTCGCCCGTCCGGGACCACCGTTGGTCAAGGCTACGATTTGGTCGAAGACCATAAGTGAATTTTTCATCGCCAGCACCATATTAATGGTGAAGAACGGGGCAATAAGCGGGAAAGTAATGCTCCAGAATTCACGCCATTTGCCTGCGCCGTCGAGGTTGGATGCCTCGTATAGTGTCGTTGGTATCGTTTGCAGACCAGCCAAATACAGAATCGTATTCAGGGCCACCGATTGCCATACTGCAACAATGACAATACCGATCCAAGCCAGGCTCTCGCTACCAAGTATGTTCGTGGATAGCGCGTTGATGCCCAGATTTTGTCCCCAGATCGGGAATACGTTGGAGAACAGGTAGTTAAATATGTAACCTACGATCAGTACACTCAGAATATTGGGCAGGAAGTAGATGCCGCGGAAAAAGTTACGGAACTTGATCTTGGCATTCAGCCCGAGTGCAATGAGTAAGCTCAGAATATTGGTCAGGATCGTCACCACGATCGCAAATTTGAACGTAAACCAGTAGGCATTGCCTACATTGTCATCTTGGAACAAGTTGAAATAGTTTTTAAAACCAACAAAATCATATTCTTTCCCGAAACCGTTATAATTCGTAAATGAATAATAGATGCCCTGGAGGGCCGGCAGCGTCATAAACACAAAGAACAACACGACTGCCGGAACCGTCATCCAGTAATAGGGTGCGATACGCTTGTTCATACTCCATCCTCCTTCTGACAAGGCTTAGCGCCGATTAGCAACCTTGTCCCATTCTTTGTCGAGTGTATCTAGATAGTTGTCGATGTTTTGGTTCTGCAAAAAGGACTGTACGATGGAATTCAGCTGCACGGCAGCCGGAATATAGTGATCGGGAAAGTCAATAACCTTGCCCTTCTCGATATAAGGCATCAATTCCTGTACGGCAGGATCATCCTGCTTCACGCCTTTTACCGCAGAGAACAGCGTCTGTTCGTCAATGTATCTTCCGATATTTTCAGGCTCTAATAGAAACGCAATAAACGTCTCTGCCTGCTCGCGATTAGGCGTGTCCTCCGCAATGGTAAACAGGGAGTCGATCCCGTTCACCAGCTTGATCTCGCTTGCATCGTTGCCCGTAGGGAATGGGAAGAAACCGATGTCAACATTTGGGTTCGCTTTGCGAATCTCCGAGATGGCCCAGGTTCCCTGGATGTACATGAAGGCTTCACCGTTAGCGAAGGCACGGTTACCGTCCGAATAAGCTTTACCAAAGTTATCGCCGTGACCGTATTTCATGAGTTCCAGTTGCTTCTCAGCTACCTCGCGGTACTTCTCCTTGAACGTCATTTTGTTATCGCGCCGCTCTTGGTAGAAATCAATACCGACCAGATTGGAGGCTAGTGCATTGAACGGCAGGCTCGTCTGCCAGTCATCCTTGTATGTGAAATAAAATGGAATCTCACCTGCATCCTTAATCTTTTGGGCGGTCGCAATGAGTTCATCCCACGTCTTGGGCACGTCCAATCCCATTTCCTTAAACAACGTTTTGTTGTACATGATGCCGTTTGCATTAGTCGCGTAAGGAATACCTGTCACTTCGTCCATGCCTGTGAGATCATTCAGCATTTGTATGTAGTTCGGATCAATCGTCTGGAGTAATGTGCTATCCGTCAGATCGGTGAAAATATCACTCTGAGCCAGAATGGAATAGGTGTCGGTTGCCCCCATGGCCATAATATCCGGAATATCATTTTTGACGACACGCGTCTTCAGTACTGTCTCCGCATCGGGCGGATTCACCTGTGTCACTTGGATATCGTCATGCTCCGCATTAAACGTTTTAATTAATTCATCAAAGGTTGTTTTGGCTTCAGGCTTGTTCTGGAAAAATTCAATCTGCACTTTGCCATTCGCGCTATCTCCACTGGTACAGGAAGATAAAAGTACAGCCATCATTCCACACAGCAACATTGTCCCGAGAGCCTTGGTAAGCGTTGTTCTCATGTTGTACCTCCCTCAGCTTAATAAATTGAACTAATGTGATTTACACAGTGTCACTCCGATTGCAGTACCATCTTCCGATCGTTGTTATCCCCAGATTTTTTTGATTCCCTTCCTCAAAGGGAAAATCCGGTGATAAACACGCACGCTGCGCTTCTTCAGTTTGGTTCTGCACTCTCCGTGTTCGTGTATATCTTAGTTTCACTTTATATACGTAAAGATTTACCCATAAAAATAGTGAAATAACCATTTGGTTAATCCTTCCAAACTAACTTCAATCTGAATGGATGATATAGGTCTTTATTATTTCTAAAACGGTTTCGGTAAAAATGAATCACGGCAGTTCTTCCCATGACCCGAATTGGGCATAACAAAAAGGACACTGGATAATATCCAATGTCCCTCATTTAATAAGCTTATATTCAGCCACTGTAACGCTTTTATCCAACCTATTACGAACGTTCTGCTTTCGGCAAAGCATTACGTAAACGCTTGGCCCGATAACTCTGATATGCACGAATCAACATGCCGATGATAATCATGACCACACCGATGTTAATTGCAACATCAGCGAGATTCAAAATCCCGCGTCCTGACGGAAATACGAGGAAATCCGTTACCCGGGCATAGATAAATCGATCGATCGCATTTCCTAAAGCCCCGCCGACCATAAAACCCGCGCCAGCTTGCATCCAGAAACCGCGAATCTCACCTTTACTCCGGTAATACAGCATGCCCGCTATGAACAGAACAGCAATCACACCGAACAGACGCGCATTTCCCTGAAACATGCTGCCAGCCATTCCACTGTTCTCGTAATGCTGTAACTGCATGCCCGAGTTACCCAGTCTCATGACGTCGCCAACTTCCATATACATCCTCACTGCAATCTTGGTTCCCTGGTCCACCAAAGTCACCAGCAGTGCTACAAAATAAAACAGCATCGTGCTTCTCCTCCTGCCTACGTAGCAATAACTTATTTTAACTTTAAGAGTTATGTATATTAGGTTCCCTTCACTTTAACACAGCCGATGTACGGTCTCCAAATGAACGGTCTTTAACCACGCAAATAACGTTCACTAACATCGTTCAGACTGCATCCAGAAGGGACTACACCAATCCATGTCGAATGTAGACATCAATCATATACGTAAAGGGGATGCCTGTAATTTGAACCTGACCACGACAGAGAAATTAAAGGAAATGCAACAGGAAGAAAAGGACTTGGTATTTGACACATTTGATTCTGAAACAGCACTCCAACTTGGCCAGCATCTGGTCGAAGAAGCGAAGCGTCGCTCCCAAGCCGTGACCATCGACATCACCCTGGAGGGGCATCGCCTCTTTTTGCATGCGATGGAAGGCACTCATCCCGACAACGAAGACTGGATTCGCCGCAAGAACAACGTAGTGAATCATTTCTCATCCAGCTCTTGGCACACGGCTCTGCGGTTGAGAAGTGAAAACCAGACACTTGAACAAGACTTCAATCTGCCTTCATCGGACTATGTCCTAGCCGGTGGCGCTTTCCCGCTGATTCTGAAAAATGAGGGACAAGTCGGCACCATTACGGTATCAGGTCTGCCTGATGAGGAAGACCATGATCTGGTCACGACAGGCATTCGCTCGTTTTTGTTGCAGCAAGATTAGATTAAAATGGGCAATAAAAAATCCGTACCTGGGATAGGCACGGATTTTCTTCTTTTTCCTGTAGTTAAATTCCTGCGTTTATTGGATCGCCGAGAGAACGTCCAGCAGCATAGATTTGAATTTGGGCCGATCGATGGCTTCACAGACACGTACATTCGGCTCTTTGCCAAAACGTCCGTTGATATCGACCACGCTATATCCACGTGTCAGTTCTCCTGCCGCTTCCACGTCCACATAATATTGACCCGACTTGGTCATGATGGATTCATCCGCGGCTACAGCCATCAACAACGTATCGGGATGAGTGGTGCCATTGAGTTTATGTACCGACTTGTTGAACTGCATAACCACTTTGTTGATTGCAGTGAAGAAATCGGCACCCGATGTACCCAGAGCCGCAATCTCTGCATGATCGTCATCGTCCATCACTGAATATTGCGTGCACATCTCCCAACCAACCATCGTGATTGGAATGCCTGCATGCAGTACAATTTTCGCTGCTTCCGGGTCCACGTAGAAGTTATACTCCGCCGCCGGTGTAATATTGCCCAGTGCATTATTCGTTCCGCCCATGATGTACAGGTGAGCAATCTTCGGAATAATCGTTGGGTCTTTCTGGATCGCCATCGCAATATTGGTCAGCGGGGCAATCGCCAGAAGTTCAATTTCACCTGGATGTGCATGCACCTTCTCAATGATAAAATCAACCGCATGCCTGCTCTCGGGACGCTGATCTGCCTTCGGGAAATGCGCGCCGCCCATACCATCATCGCCATGCACATCTTCCACTGTCCGGTGCTGAGCTTTACCGTAGGCCATTAGCGGACGTTCGCAACCTTTATACACAGGTACCTTGCCGCCATGTCCAGCAACCTGTACCGTGTACAGGGCATTTTCAACCTCTTGGTCGAATTGTACGTTACCGCCCGTAATGGTGATGCCTTCCACCTGAAAGTGATGCAATGCCGTCAGGATCGCAATCGTATCGTCTCCTGCTGTATCTGTATCGATGATGACTCTTCTCATGATGCCGCGCTCCTTCTTCCGTTTATATAGTACATTCTATAAAACACTATGTCTTATTTTACATCAAAAATGTACCGATGACGATGGAAACGCCGATGATAATCGAACGCAGCAGTTGTGCTACCGCCATATTGCCTCGTGCGATTTCGTCACACACCCGCATTTTTGGAATCAGGAAATCAAATATAATATAGACCAGGCACAGCACAATAATTCCAAACGCCGACCACAGCAGCATATCCAACCACGAATGCGTCGAGAAAGATACCATGCCCACAATAATACACAGTCCCAGCAATTTGCTGCCCATGTACATGCCTGCCGCCTCGTTACCTTTGGCGATTTCCTCACTATCGTTATACCGGGTCAATTTGCTAAAAGCAAAATATCCACATACCAATACCACCAGCAGAATGCCTACACCCACCGCCACATTCACAAGGTTTAATCCCAAGTTTTCCATTCCTTCTTCTCCTCCTCATCATTCATCCGTTCACGAACCGTAGCCGCGCAATAATAGGCCATATCTCCGGTTACTTTCTCCCCGACCCGTGGTAGTATCCCAGCCAAACGCCCACCGATAACAAACACCCCTGTAAGCAGATAGCCGCTGTACACTCCATCTTCCGTCTCAATCACGGCCTGTTCCATCGGAACCAGCTGCTGATAGATCTTGGGCTGATTTTCGTAATAAGCTGTAATCTCTTCATCCTCTTCTGTCGCTCCAGATGCAAGATTGGATTCCAGCGCCTCGTTAAGAGGATGCTCCATCTCCTGCTTTCCAAAGGCATTGTCCGTTCCTCCATCCAGCAAAAGAGTTCCTCTGCCTTCGCGCCCCCAATAACTCTTGGCTACATATGATATGGCGTTCAGCTCGAAGGGCTCAGATGAAAAATAGGTGGGCAGCAGATATCGGGAAATCACGTCCATCTCTGCTTCATCAAAGAGGGTAAACCCGCAATACTCCGGGGTTTGCTCGTTCCGCTCATAGAGCGACCAGATCGCCGCCATGAAGCCTTTACTCTGCATCAGTACATGCTGAACAGGATTCATCAGGCCCAGTCGTCCTTCACGTACAAGTTCAAGCAGTGCAGCACCAATGTCCACCCCTGTCGTCTCATCCCGATCATCGATCAGATACTCCAGTGGATAAAGGCGATACAATAGGTTAATCTCCCGCCCCCGATGGTAAAGCGCCTCCCCCGGAACAATCTCCAGTTCCTCCAGTGGAGCATAGAAGACTTCATATCCGGCTTCCTGACAACGTTTCATCAGGTATTCCGTATTTGTTCGATCTTCGACATGTTCGCCAAAAGAAGTGAATGTCACCGGACCCTTTAATCCCTGCTCTGCATAGAATTCGAGCCATATCCTGAAACACTCCCGAATACGTGTATCCATCTCGGCAGATGGTGCAGTTAGCGTAGCATCCTCAGCAATATCGACCAGAATACCTTCCAATGCAGCAGCCTCCGGTATACCCGTTGGGGTGTCCGTATTATTTTCAATACACTTGGGCCCAGCTTCTCCGATAATCCAGTCCTGACGGGTAATGCCTCCAGTTACCAACTCCATACGTGCCGCCGGGATAAGCCCGGGATGGATACCGAGCTGATGCTTCAAAAAAGAATCCGGCATATATTGCTGGATAAATCGCATCACTTTACAGTAAATGCCGTCTACCGCCTCGGCTGCGGTATGCAGTTCCAGCACCTCCGAGGGAGAGTAAACCGTTAATGCTGGCACACAATATTGCTTCCCGTACATTCGATGATATGGAATCTGTTGTTCCGTTTCACCCTGAAATACCTCTTCGTGACTTAACGGCAGTTGAACCACTTGCCTCATCCGGTTATCCTCCCGAGCTACGGAAGAAGCTACCGAAGCCGCTTGATTTGGACTTGGATTTGCTATAGGAGCTGTTACTATCCTTGTTGCTTCGATAAGACGACCCACCGTAGTAATAGTGCCCACTGCTGGAATCATATTCACATCCGGTATCATACTCCGGGTCACATTCATCATTGTTGCTGCCACAACCGGATAACACGGCAGGAACCGCCAGCATCAGGGAGAAAGCAACCAGCTTTGCTTTTGATCCGGGTTTCGATGCTTGCCCCCGCTCTTGGTCACTCATCACAGATCCACCTCTTTCATATAAAACAACACTTTCTTGCAATCCGCATCCAGCACGGAATACAGGAATTCATACGTCTTGCCAGCGCGAACCATGTAATGGTCCAGCAGTTGCTCGGCAAGCTCCATCGTATAGGTGGAGGATACTGTGAGTTCCAACTCCTGAAATGAACTTCCATTCCAGAGCATATACTCTGCGCTGTACATGGAAGACATTTTGCACATCGCCAGCGCAGCATCCGCAATGGCTGCACCGTACTCATCCGGCATCTGTTGGTCATATGGCGTTACATATACTGCATGTTCCCGCCCATCCTGGCATTCATTGGACAGATGCGCCCAGAGTTTGTTTTTCACCAAGGTGGCATCCACCAGTTTGCGCATGAACAGTTCATCTCGTGTGACTGAAGCCTGTTCCAGCACTCCCGTCTCCGCCTGTCGATCATCCGACCAACTCCGATACGTCAATGAATAATAGATACCGATAACCTCCCTTTTTGCGAGCTCTTAGGTGAGCCGTTTCAATTCATACAAACGTATTTAACGCATCAGAAGGAAAAAAGTTACACTAGTGAATCAATTTCATAGTACCTTTAGCTGCTTCAAATCAAGGCTAGACATAGATCGAAATGGTTTAATTTGTCTATGTCTAGTTACAAAACTCCATTTTTAGTGATTTATGAAATTGATTCTATTCACCATGACATGTAATAAAGAACATGTTGGCTACCTTCGTTCTCCGATTAAAGCAGGAAATAACATACTGTTTTCTACTTTTGGTATGTAATCCAGTTCAAAAAGGCCGGAGAAGACTCTCCGACCGCACTTGTTCAATCTTATGCTCATGCCATTCGGACTTATAACTCAGCCCACTGTGCCAATACATCATTATAATCAGCGGACAATTGCTCACGTTCATTCCAGATTTGTTCCAGTTCAAGCGGATTGTTCTGTACGGTTTCCAATTGTTGGTCCAGCACCTGAATTTGTGCCTCAAGACGAGCCAACGTCTGTTCTAGCTTCTCCGCAGACGGTTTGTTGCCATTGCTACTTCTATGATTCGATGCCGCTGCTGCCGAAGAGGCCATCGCCTTACCTGATTCAGTAGAAGCTTTATGACCATGACTTCCACCGGCAGCTACAACAGTGGATCCGTTCATTGTCGAGGTTGCTCCTGGCTTCTTCCCTGATCTGGCAGTCCAGCCAAGCTCGGACGTTAAACCTGACTTCATCTCTGACTTGGTGTTCCCACGAGAAGAAACGCCCACGCCTGCTGTAGCCTGAGTTGTCGCCGCCGCACGAGCTTGCAAATCAAGCTTCTTCTCACGATACGCCTCATAGTCTCCCAGATAAGCGGTCATCTGACCGTCCTCCAGTTCCCAGACACGGGAAGCGAGGCGATTGACGAAGTACCGATCATGCGAGATGGCAAGTACAGTTCCTTCAAAATCAACCAAGGACTCTTCCAGCGCTTCTCTGGATGCGATATCCAGATGGTTGGTTGGCTCATCGAGCAGCAGTACATTGGGTTTACGTTGCACCAGTAGAGCTAAACGCAGGCGCGTCCATTCCCCACCAGATAACTGTCCCACCGAGCGGAATACATCCGCTCCATAGAACAGATATCGGGCCAGAATTCCGCGAGCCTCTCCTTCCTCCACACCTGCTTCCAGACGGAAGTATTCGAGTACGTTCAGCTTCGGATTCGTGGGTTCCTCCTGTTGAGCCAGGTATCCCACATCCACGCGAGCACCCCACTCCAGCTTGCCCGCATTGGGTTGCTCGTCACCAAGCAACAGCTTGAACAGGGTCGTCTTGCCGGAGCCATTGCGGCCAATGAGTGCAATTTTATCTCCATATTCCAGCAGACCCGAGATTCCGCGCAGGATTTCACGCTCACCATAGCTCTTCTCGACCTGTTCCAATACCGCTACCCGTTTACCCGTTCGATCCGTAGGACGCACATCGAACTCGGCATTTCGGCGCTCCAGTACAGGACGCTTCACCTGTTCCATCCGCTCGATGGCTTTACGCATAGAAGCCGCCCGTCTGAAGAACTTTTCATTCCCACCAACTCGGCCCCACTCCTCTAACTGGCGGATCGTTTCTTTCATTTTTTTGATAACCTTCTGCTGCTCCTTGAACTCCTCGAATTGCTGCAACAGCCGTTGTTCCTTCACTTTCATATATTCCGTATAACCGCCAGCAGATGTTTCCGCTTCTCCATCCTCCAGCTCCAGTGTTCGATTCACGACCCGATCCAGAAAATAGCGATCATGCGAGATCAGGACAATGGTGCCGGGATATTCTCGTAAAAATCCTTCCAGCCACTCAACCCGCTCCAGATCAAGATGGTTTGTCGGCTCATCCAGCAATAACAGGTCGGGTCTTACGATTAGCTGTGAAGCCAGCACCACCCGAGTCTGCTCCCCACCGGACAGGGAACCAAAGCGCCAACCATAGTGTGCCTTGGCGATATCCAAACCGTCCGCCACCTGATCGATCCGGGCATCCATTTCGTATCCACCCTCACGCTCGAACTGGTCTTGCAGTGCCGCGTAGCGTTTCAGCAGGCGCTCCAATTGATTAGGGTCTGCTGCACATGCCGGATCGGACATCTGCTGCTCCATTTCCTTCATTTGCGTGCGACATATCATAAGCTCCTTGAATCCAAGACTCAGTACATCCAGTACGGTATGGTCATCCAATCCTTCTGGAACCTGAGCCACATATCCCATTCGTGTATCTTTTTTGATCATCAATTGCCCTTCATCCGGCTTGTTCAGTCTTGCCATCAGGCGCATAAGTGTGGTCTTGCCGCTTCCGTTGCGGCCGATCAGGGCGACCTTGTCACCTTCCATAATTTCAAACGTAATGCCGTCCAGCACCAGATGTGCTCCGTGGTATTGAGTCAGTTGTTGCGCGCTAATAATCATCATAATAAGGTTCCTCCTATGGTATGGAAGATCCTGACCGCAACACAAAAAGAGCCGCAGGAGGTTAGCTCCGCGGCCCTTCAGAATTCAAGCAATATCGCTTATCGTCCGAATGAGGTCAAGGCAGGCATCTTCTCGCAAATGTTAACTTCCGTATATTCAAAATTGGACAGACTTCTCCCGTTGGTCAGAAAAGTATGAACAATGCCAGCCATAGCAATCGGCAGCTGGCTAATACGGTTGTTAAGCATCTCGTGATTCACCTGTCTTCACCTCCCCTGTCATAATTAATGTCAATATATCACAGACGAATGCATTCCTGCAACCATCCCATCGCCCAGTTCATCCTTACTCCACAGTAGCTACTGCTCTGATTAATCCCTGCCCCGTCGCCGAAGCATTACATCCCTGATCGCCACCGTAATAAGTGTTAACATTCCCGAGGTACCCAGTGATGCGCCAAGCAGGGCATATCCGATGCCGTTCCACCCGCCAATATCGATGCTGATCATGATTACAACGGCACCGCCGAGCAAGGCCACACATGGCAATATATATTGTACCCACGTCATTCGGCGTCCTTGCAGCCGGTAGATAAGCCATTCAATCAGCAGCTGCACCGCCCACATTCCCAATGTCCACAAGATCAGTACTTCCATAAGGTTCCCCTCCTGTTGCTGGATGGATCAAGCCCTGTGTTACAGACCTTACGTTACTTCAACCAATCCGAGAAAAAGTGTCGGTACCCTTCTTTCATCTTCGTGCGCGAAAAGGCACCAAACGCATACTCCCGGTTGTCTTCTGACACACTGCGCGGGGCAGCCGCAGCCATGTTCACCAGTTCAAACCAGTTATCCTCATTGCCTGCAAAGGCATGCGTGGATCGAATGTGACCGTAGCAGGCATGCTCCGGCTTCACGACCATTTTGCCCATCGCCATCGCTTCCGTCAACGGCATCGCAAATGTATCAAAGGCCGAACAGTTCCAATATACCTTGGATGAGTTCATCAACGTAAATATCTCATCCTGCGTGAGCGCAAACTTCAGCTTCACGTTGGAAGGAATGTCGTACTTCTTCATGGTTTCCTTATAGCGTACACCGCCAAACACCATATATACTTCCTTGTCCGGGTTCTGCCGAGCGTATTCCAGCACCAGATCCGGGCGACGATTCGCTTCATCCCTACCGATCCAGAGCACCCGATTATGCACAACCTGACTCGGATCATAGTGCCGGTTCGCCAGCTCTTCGCTAAAGCCAATCGGGATAACGTTCACGTCATGTACGCCGAAATTGCGGCCCAGTTCTGTTTTTAAAAACTCCGTCTGTACAATTGCTTTATCCACCATCGTATAAAATGGCTTCATCATCTCATATCCCGTTAGCGCGGGATCGGGGAAACTGTGCGGGAACAATACACTCTTCGGTAAGAACATCTTCAAAAATGTAAACCCGGATACGGTGTAGATAACATGCTCTATATTCTGGCTATGAATCTGGTCCAGCACGATATCGTAGTTCACCAGGTCACCTTTCTCATGCTCATACCCCGGCAACCAGTCGTATCCGCTGACATGACGCTCCGGCGAGATGAACACAATATCCACGCCCAGCTCCAGACCAATCTGCTTCAGCCGATCCGCAAATACGCGTGGCCCCTGAGCTTCTGTAAATTGAATTTTACGCATAACAAGTCCGACTTTACGCAAGCTTCTCACCCCTCATTTCTATTCCTCGCCCAAGTGCTTCATGCACTGTTCCAGCGTTGCTGCCGTCTCATGCCACTGGTTACGCAACTGTTCCTTCGGCCACACACATTCCTCACTTCTCAGGTCACCGTCAATCAAACACAGCATCCAGAGTGAGAATACAATAGCATAAGCGTCGTACCATTCTGCAAAAGAAACCCGTTCAATCTGCATGCCGAGGCTCCCCAGTTTGTCCAAATAAACATCCATGACCCGCTCTCGCAATGCAGGCGTAACCGTTCTGGGAAACAGCGGATGCGAGAGATCAACTAGGTGATATATATCCCACAGTGGCGTATTCAGATGGGCATGCTCCCAGTCCAAGATGACCAGTCTGCCGTCCACCTCCGCCATGTTACCTGGATGCAGGTCTCCGTGACACAAAACAGTAGGAAGTTCTTCCTCTGCCGTGAGGATCAACCTAGTGATCTTGTCCCAATCGGATTCGGGCAGTTGCATGTCCAGTCTGGATAACAGTTTATCGGTAGATTGCTTCTGCATTTGCAACTCATCCAACATTGTGCGAATGGACGGTTTCTGGCCCACGCGAGGCAGCTCACTCCAATCCGTAACAGGCAATGCATGCCATGCTGCCATATGTGCCGCTGCGCCGAGCATCGTCGCTTCTTGCGAATCATGCACCAGTTGCCCCAGATCCTCGTAGATCATCCAGCTCTGTGCTGGAGCAATGGTAAGATCCGACGCTGCAATGAGTTGCGGATAGATTGGTGGTAAGCCAGACATCACACGCTCGTACATCCATCGTTCCCGTCCATGCTGTACAGGATTCGTCAACGGTTTGAAAATATAACTTTCACCGGTAGGAACAGTGAATCGCTCCACATATCGTCCGTTTATTCCTTTATACAACTGTTCGCGGCTTGTTATATAGTGATCATTCAGCATTCCTTCGGGCGTCACCCAGCTGTATGGGTCCAACTCTTCGTTCACGCTACCCACCATCCATTTCGTTCTCCCTGCTACTCCGATGTTGATTTCTATTCATCATACGTTGCCGCTCACAAGCCTGCAAGCTTTGGTCGTAAGCGCTTATTCAGTTTCTCAATTCAGAGTTTCAAAATTGCTTATTGCATTTTGGTTAGTAATCACTTACTATACAATCATGAAGAACAAATCTCATGTGGATAGCAAAAAGAAAGATATCCTACAAGCGGCGATGCGCTTGTTCGCAACCAAAGGCGTTGACGGCATATCCGTCAAAGAGATCGGTGACGCCGCCGGAGTAACCGATGCGGCGATCTACAAACATTTTAAAAACAAAGATGCCGTTGCCCTGGAAGCCTTCACCCAATACTGTGTCGACTATACTGCACTAATTGATGGGTATGTTCGACAGGAAGGTCCGGTGTTGGAACGCTTCAAGCAACTGGTTACCGAGGTTCTCCATCTGCATGATGAAGATCCCTACGGACTGCTGCTGATTTCACAGAATCATGAAATATTCATTGAAGCCGGAAGCAGCGAGGATTACCGTCAGCCATTGGATGCGTTAATGGATCTGATCGATCAGGGAATGATGCGGGGCGAACTGCCTCAGCAGGATTCACGGCTCACAGCCGTGCTGGTGATCGGTGCAATTACACGCATGGCGGTCTCCAGTATGCAAGGTGAGCTACCAGAGCTGTTAGTACCTTATACGGGCGAGACTGTTCACCGACTTGCATCGATGTTGGGGCACTTACCTCAGGAGTAACGATGGAGATGGGATGAAGCTAGAAATGGATTAGCGGTGCGTAGGAAAACGGCGTGAGCAACTACATTGTTTCCGAAGGAAACAACCTTCGTAAACATCCGCTTATTTCGGCTGAATCCCATATTCGATGCAGATGATGCCGCTAGGCATGATTTGTAATCAAAAGCGGAGTCTTTGAACAACTTCTAAAAGAGAATCGTTAGCGTACCATTAGGATATACGAATGGATTACCGGGTCATACGTGACCTTTTCTTTTTGCACATGAGGTTAGTGTTCATTAACTAAAATAGTCAGGACGTGTCATCTTCCATGAAAAAAATATTAATTATTCAAGGCAA
This sequence comes from Paenibacillus sp. FSL K6-1122, assembly GCF_037977015.1. Classification (NCBI taxonomy): domain Bacteria; kingdom Bacillati; phylum Bacillota; class Bacilli; order Caryophanales; family Paenibacillaceae; genus Paenibacillus; species Paenibacillus sp. FSL K6-1122. Next base: position 6,799,110 of record NZ_CP150272.1, read on the forward strand.
TCCCGTCTCTCCCAGTTACAACGGCGCACTAGCCGAGGCTTACCGTAAAGGTGCGGTGCAGGCTGGTGCCGACGTCCGCATGATCACCCTGAACGAGCTGGCATTCAACATGAATCTGGAAGGAGGATATCGTAATAAACTTCCACTTGAACCGGATTTGCTACAAGCTCAAGAAGCGATTAAGTGGGCTGAGCATCTTGTATGGGTATTCCCAATCTGGTGGGGAGGACCACCTGCCCTGTTGAAAGGTTTCGTTGACCGAATCTTCATGCCAGGTTACGCCTTCAAGTATCAAAAAGGAAAACCTTTCCCGGATCAATTGCTCAAAGGCCGCACCGCTCGCATGATCACCACGATGGATGGTCCGAGCTGGTACTTCAAATGGTTCCAAGGTGAGCCTGCACATAAAATGATGAAAATCTCCACATTTGCACTGACTGGCATCAAACCTGTGCGGATAACACCTGTAGATCAAGTTGGGAAGAAGTCAGATGAACAGAGAAAGAATTGGTTGGATAAGATCGAACAGCTTGGGCGGAAGATGGGGTAAAAGATTTCTGCAAGAAAGCCTCATGGGAAGTATATACTTCTCTCCAGATTTTCACGTTTTAAGTTAAATCAAAAATCTGTGGATACGCGCAATTTGAAGGTAGTCCTGTAATCCGCGAGTGGCGCAATTGTAATTTTAGTTTAACTTATATCAGAAAGCAGGAATGTGCCTATTCCCAGTTACAAAAAAGGGTTGTCCCCTACATCTTGAACAAGACGTAGGGGACAACCCTTTTAGCATTCATTATGATCTAACGAACCGTAAACACGCTATTAGCGCCATTTCCGATAAGTCTGAGGTTTAACGAATCGTAGACGCGTTATTTCCTCGATCTGTGTATCATTTAATGATTTTAAACTAGTTTGCACCGGAATAACTTCACTGAGGTTCGTTACATTTTGCATTCCACGTTAAATCGCCATTTAACACTGACTCGGTTCGTTAGCGACCTGCACTTAGAGAGACAAATCTGCACTACAGGTCAGCTTGATACGCCAATCGCCCGCCTTTGGAAAGTCGACTTCGCATCAGTAATGCAATGGAAACAACCATGGTTAGCGCCCCAATGAACAGCCATCTACAAATACAAACAACGCATTACCTAAACGAAATACGACCTGATGGATGCTCAGGCAAAATAGCTGTAACCAGCTGCTGCACAGCCGGATGATCAGACTGCATTACCGAATCCCCGGCATCACCGCTATAGACCAACTTCCCCTGATCCATCACGGCAATGCGGTCACAGATCGTCATGGCAGCTCGAATGTCATGTGTGATAAAGAGGTAAGACAACCCATACGATGCTCTGAGCTCCGCCAATAAGGATAGAATTTGCGTCTGGTGCACCATGTCCAGGCTGCTGATCGATTCGTCCAGTACGATTAACTTTGGCTTGAGCGCAATGGCTCGTGCGATGTTAACTCGCTGTAATTGCCCACCGCTGAACTGGTGCGGAAGCTTGCTCCCATCCTCAGGTGTAAGCCCAACCTGCTCAAGCAGTTGTCCGACCATACGAAGTTGTTCTTTTGCCGAAAATCGCTCGTAATTATCCAGTGGCTCACCGATGATCTGCGCGGCAGTCATGAGTGGATTCACAGCCGAATAACAGTCCTGGAACACGACCTGCAGATCGCGCCGTAATCCCTTAAGCACGGGTTTGCTGGATCGATAGATATCCTGACCCTGAAATAAAACCTGACCCTGGCTGGGCTTCTCCAGACCAAGAATGATTTTACCCAAGGTACTTTTACCTGCCCCGCTCGTACCCAGGAGCCCCAGACACACACCCTTTTCGATCGTAAGTGAGATGTCTGCCAGCACAGGAGGACGCGCTCCCGAACGATCCAGCCAGTTGTGTTTGCCATAGCTATGGCTTACTTCACGTACCTGAAGCATCAGGTCACCCTCCTCTTTTGTACTTGGCAGAAGCAATCTCCGAAGAAGCTGAAATTACACATCACCATGTTCATTCCACCCCTACGCCTACCCACTCAAAACAAGTGTATTCCCGCTCTACACATAAACTCACTGAACAATTCAACTCATCTGTCATTCGCTATCGTCCTAAATACATACTGGGTCTGGCATTTAACAACATCCGTGTATACTCATGCTGCGGGTGATCGAACAGTTGGTACACATCCGCCTGCTCCACAATTCGCCCCTTCTGCATGACCGCGACTTCATCCGCCATTTGCGAGATCACGCCCAGATCGTGGGAGATGAGCAAGATGGATGTGCCATACTCCGTACGTAGCCGATCCAATTCCTGAAGCACCTTGAACTGATTCACGACATCCAGTGCCGTCGTTGGTTCATCAGCAATAACCAAAGCCGGTCGCAGGCACATCGATATGGCGATCATCACACGCTGCAACATACCGCCACTCAGTTGGAAGGGATATCGCTTCATCAGTTTAGCTGGTTCGGGTAAGTTCATATCTGCCAAGGCAGCAATGGCCCGCTCCCTGGCAGCTGCTTTGGACATTCCCGTATGCGTACGCAAGGTTTCAATGAATTGAGATCCAATCGTATATACGGGTGTAAAAGCATTCATCGGATTCTGCATAATAAATCCGATGTCCTTGCCGCGGATGCGCCGCATCTCCTCACCTGACAACGAGCCAAGCTCCCGTCCATTCAGGTGGATGCTGCCCGACACTTCCATCCTGCGCGGATCAAGCAGATGGAGCAACGCGTTACATGTAACGGTCTTACCGCTGCCACTCTCACCGACGAGACCGAAGACACGACCTTTTTTTAATTCAAAATCAATGGGCTGCAGTAACGGGACTGAACCCTCCGCTGTTCTTAGATTCACTTGCAGACCACGAACTTCGAGTACCTTCGCTGCATCATCCATCGTTACGTTCACCCCTCATATGCCTTCGATTCCGAACCACTACCTTTTTGCAATGCCATAACGCTCGGATAACGCTTCTCCCAAAATGTTGAACGTAATGACTACGAGCAGAATCAATGCCCCCGGGTAGATCATCAACTCCGGATGACTGCGAATATAACCTGTCCCCTCATGAATCATAGCGCCCCATTCTGCATTCGGTGGTTGAATACCGAGTCCCAGGAAAGACAGAGCAGATATATCCATAATCGCCCACCCCATCTCCAGCGTACCCATCACAACGATCGGACGCTGCACGTTGGGGATGATATGTTTCCGAATAATCGTCCACGAAGAGGAGCCGCTAATCCGCGCCGCTGCGATGAAGTTCCGTTCTTTCAGACTAACGACCATGTTCCGGCAGATACGTGCATAATACACCCACTGTACCATCATGAGTGCTAGAAGCACCTGCATCAAACCTGGACCAAAGATCCCTACAATACCGAGCACCAGCACCAGATTCGGAAACGCCATAATGCCTTCACACAAGCGCATCAAGAGACTGTCCACCCAACCACCAAGGTAACCGGAGATTGAACCTACAATGACACCTATGAGCAAAGATGACAGGAAGATCAGGGTAGCAAATCCAAGCGACACTCTCGCTCCATACATCAGCCTAGTGAGATTGTCGCGTCCCAGATGATCCGTTCCGAGCCAATGCTCAAGCGATGGACTCGCCAGCTTCTGCAACAGATTCACCTTCACCGGGTCATGAGGAGCAATCCATGGGGCTAATAACGCGATCACGAAGAAAAGCAATATGATCACCGAGCAGATCTGGATGGCTCTCTGCCCTTTAAATACCGCACGCCATTTGTTTATCAATGTTCTGCCCGTCCTTTCGCTGAAATCCGTGGGTCCATAACGAGCTGCACCAGATCAACGAGCAGATTGCATACGATGAACAGGCAGGCCGCCAGGAAGACATAACATTGAATAACGGGAATATCCCGATTAAATATCGCATCGACAAAATAACGTCCGAACCCAGGCCAGGAAAACACCTGCTCTACAATAATGGTGCCTGTGAGCAGCTTGCCCATACTCATCCCCATTCCTGTAATAAGGGGCGATATGGCGATTTTCAGGACATGCTTGAGCATAATCACTCTTTCGCGAATCCCGCGTGTTCTCGCATACTGTACATATGTCTCCTGCAATTGCTCCAGTACACTGGAACGTAACAATCGGGTGTAGACCGCAATAAGAATCAAGGAAAGTGTAATCGTAGGCAGAACCAGATTCTCCCACGATCCACGCCCCTCCACAGGTAGCCAGTCCAGCTTCACCGAGAAAAAGAAGATCAGCAGGTAACCGAGCCAGAATTGCGGAATAGATGCTCCTAAATAGGAAATCGCACGACTGACCATGTCAATCCAGCTATTCTTATACACCGCCGCCAGTATTCCCAAGGGAATACTCACCAAAGCCGATAACAATATACTCCAGAAGGCTAGTTCAGCCGTAGCGGGAATCCTTAGTTTCACTTCATCCCATACGGGTTTGTTGGTGAGATATGAGGTGCCAAAGTCGAGCTTGGCAATCTTCTGAATCGTATGCACATACTGGGTTAATAAAGGCTGATCCAGACCGAACTCATGCCGTTTTTGCGCAAGCAGCTCCGGTGTTGGATAGATATGAGCGGCTGTCAGATAAGCCTCGGCCGGATCAACTGGTGAAATATGAATAAGCGCAAAGGTAACGAGTGTAGCGATAAAAACGATAGGAATTATCGCGATCATTCGTTTCCCGATATAACTGATCAACAAACTTCCTCCCTTTTATCAAGCTACATGACCTTGCCAAGGCTTTACCACTCCGAAATTAAAGTAAATACAACTTATTGGTTGCCCAATTCAATGCCTACAAACGGATTCTCATCACGGTTCGCCGGGAAAATAAAGTTGGAAATTTTCTTCTGATATACCGCCGTTTTCTTAACATACGAGATGGGGACAATCGCCGATTGTTCCTGAAGTGTTGTCAGGATAGAGCCATACAGCTCCTGACGTTTCGTCTCATCTGTTGATGATAGTGCGGCATGTACCTGCTCGTCCAGTTCCTTTTTCATCGGCAAGGCACTGAGCGTCTCAGAGATACCAAATCCAGGGCTCGCTACAACGTTAATGAAGGAATGTGGATCATACGGAGCACCATAGTTGTACCAGAAATACAGGTCAAAATCATTGGCTTTCAAACGTTTGATCTGTACCGTCAGTTCTAGCCCAGTGAGGTTTACCTTAACCCCAAGCTCGCTCCATTCCGCCTGAATGGTCTCAGCCATCGCTTTCTGAATCGGGTCCGTCTTGTCAAAAATCATTTCGAATTCAAGCTGTTGTCCGTCTTTCTCACGAACGCTACCATTCGCAGGCATCTTCCAACCCGCTTCATCCAATAAAGCTTTGGATTGTTCCACGTTATATTCGATCGGTTTCAGGTCAACATTGGTGTATGGGTAGTTTTTGGATAGTGCCGTATCTGCCGGTTCTTCCAGACCCAGAGTGATGCCTTCCACCATCGCTTTTTTGTTAAATCCTTGCTGGAGCGCCATCCGTACTCTGAGATCAGACAGCTTCGGATTGGAGGAATTCAGCAGCAGATCTCGCGTACCTACCGGATCAGACAGCTGACTCACATATTTATCGTTGTCACGAAGCTGTTGGAACGCATCCAGACTGATCATACCTTCACCATAGATCAGGTCGAGATCACCTTTTTCAAAAGCAAGCACGCGGGTTTCTGCATCAGGGATGATCTTAACCGTAATCTGATCCACCTTCGGTGCGGTTCCCCAATAATTCGGGTTGCGTTTGAAAACAGCATATTCGTCCTGCTTGTAATCAGCCAGCATCCACGGGCCCGTTCCAACTGGCTCTTTGATGCCTTGGGATGTATCTCCGTCATCCGGGAATCCGGCTTCACCCAGGAAGCGGAAAGGACGAACCACAGACAAATCCTGAAGAACAGGATAGTACGGCTCTGTGAGTGTCATACGGAACGTATGGTCGTCCACAACCTCCGTCTTGTCGAGCACACCTACAATGCCCAGCCAGCTATGTGTATCTTTATTTTTCATTACAGCATCAAAATTCTTTTTCACAATCTCAGCATTAAACGGTGTACCATCTGAGAATTTCACACCTTGGCGAAGCTTAAATGTATATACTTTGCCGTCATCGGAGATGGTCCATGATTCTGCCAGAGCAGGTTCCAGTTTTCCGTCCTTCTGGTAACTGATCAGTGGCTCATAGAGCATCGATTGGGCAAATAATTGCGAAGGATTGTACGTATGCGGATTCATTGTACCGATATCACGTGGCCATGACATCGTAATCGACTTCGTAGATGTTTGATCCGAAGCAGCAGATGAGGATTCATCTCCACTTCCTGTATTGCTGCAACCCACAATAACGAATAACAACAAGAGCATAGTTGCCAACGTGAGGGCCGAAGATTTGCGATGTTGTACAGACATGAATGTTGAACCCCTTTTCTCTATTTTATGATAATGATTATCATATTCATCCATTAAGAATAGGCAGGAGCCCACCTTTTGTCAACAAAATTCGACATGGTATGTGTTGTTACTAAAATAGCCAAAAAAAGCCCTTCCTGTGGGAGGAAGAGCCTCTCGACCTGCATATGAATCACAACTGCAAAAATAAGCTCCATCATAATCTGTTATTCCTTGCTCACAGCATGGAAATCACGAAAGTACATATGCAGATATATCACTGAAATCCATCTTCATACGCCTTCTTGTTTCTCATTTAAACTTCTACAGCGATGCCCTCATAGAACCGACGAATAACCTTCTCCGCGGGCTTACCATACACCCCGTATCCGTCATCGGTCAGCGCATCCTTCTCCGCATGCAGATGTGCGCTCCAATCCCATAGACCGAATCCGCGCACCCAGTCACGCTGACTGACATGCCGGAACATCGCTTCATAGAAACGCTCCTGTTCCTCCGCGCTGACTTCGCCTTCCAGCCCCCAATCGTTTGGTACGTGGGCTAATCCACTGCGGCTGGGACAGCCTGCTTCTGCGAAGAAAAAGGGTTTGCCATAAGGAGCAATCGCCTGCTGGATTCGATCCAGTTGTGCCTCCCAGTCTCCGATGGGATAATACCCACTGGAAGAGATGACATCCACCGCATCCCACCATTTCACATGATCTTCCTGATATTTATCCGTGTTGTATGACACCAGTCCTGTGTACTCTTCACGCACACCGGCGATCACCTCGCGCCACTCTTCATCCCGACGCTCGGATTGCACCATCTCACAACCTACAATGAACATCTCACACTTTTCCTGCTCTGCAATCGCTGCATAATGCTTCTGAAATGCTGTGTAACTGCGGAACCAATCCTTCCACTTCGGCTCACAAGGCACATCGATATCAAAAAAGTTAATGTGTGCACGCCATGTGCCATCGGTACAGTTAACGGTTGGTTTCAGAATGACACGCAGCCCGAGTGTACGGGCATAACGAATCATGTCCACCAGTTCATCATCCTCTACCAGATGTGTACCTCGATACTTGACCTCTACCGCCTGCGGATGATCCTGATGTGCCGCCAGTGCAAAAATAACATGAGAACTGCCTGTACGTTCTGCCATCAGGCGCAAAGATTCTTTGGCTTCCGGCTTACGGAAGTCACCCTTGCCACTCATCCAGCCAAATGTAAATCCCTTGATATAATCCATATGCATTACAGCTTGCCCTCTTCATGATCTCCGGCGATGACTTCATCCGTCTCGATCACATAGTTCACGATCTCTTCGATGGTCGTGTACGCCACGCCCACATACGTATCGGCAGCGCCATAATAGATGGCGATACGTCCGGTATCGGCATCATGCAGTGTTGCACACGGGAAAATGACGTTATCAACGAAGCCTTGTTCTTCGTACCATTTTTCCGGTGTCAGTACAAAGTTGGAGGAACGATATTTCACTTTGGACGGTTCATCCAGATCCAGAATTACCGCACCCATGCTATATACCAATCCGTTACAGGTCCCAGTGACGCCATGGTAGAACATCAGCCAGCCTTCGGACGTTTCGATCGGAGCAGGCCCGCCGCCAATTTTGACCGATTGCCACCAGCCTTGGCCACCTTTGCTCATCACATGACGGTGCTTGCCCCAGTACACAAGATCCGGGCTTTCGCTCAGGAAAATGTCTCCGAATGGCGTATGTCCACTGTCACTTGGTCTGGACAACATCACATAGTTGTCGTTGATTTTGCGCGGGAACAACACGCCATTCCGGTTGAACGGCAGCATTGGATTTTCGAGGCGGACAAATGTTTTGAAGTCATCCGTTTTGGCCAGACCCAGTGCTGCGCCGTAGAAGTCTGTACACCAGATGATGTAATACGTGTCCTCGACTTTGACCAAACGTGGATCGTACGCATAGTTCGGCATAAACGGATCGCCATTTTCATCTACAAATGCAATGCGTTCCTCTTCAATTGTCCACTCCAGACCATCTTCGCTTGCGCCCATGTGAAGGTGTGGACGTCCATTAACGGTTTCGGCGCGGAATACCCCAATGAATTTTCCTTCATACGGTACAACGGCACTGTTAAAAATGCGGGCAACACCTTTGACCGGGTTACGCGGAACCACCGGGTTGGCCGAATGTCTCCATACCGGGCCTTCCGTTCCCTCCGGTTTGTTCTCCCAAGGCATATTCGGCAAAGCATCCCCAACAATGTGTACGTTTTTCGTTTCAGCAACTGACATTTTTCATTCTCCCTTCGGTTAGGCTTTATGAAATGAATACTTAAAATTGCACTAGACCACTTTGATGACAGAACAACCTTCCGATCGCCGTTATCCCCAGATTTTTTTGATCCCCTTATAAAAGGGAAAATCCGGTTATAGCGTATGCTTACGGAGCGAGCTTTCTTTCAGAAAGCTTTTAGCGTCCCCTCCGTTTCTCCAGCTTTTTTCTGTCCTCTTCGTTCCTGTGTATTCTCATATGCATTTCATATAGCCTTTCGTTTTTTTATTTAACTGAGCCTTGCGCGAAGCCATTGTAGATGTACTTCTGTAACAGCAGGAAGATGATCATCGTTGGAATAATGGCGATCATGATGCCGGCGCTGATGACCTCCCACTGCGATCCGAACGGTCCCTTGAATTTGAACAAGGCGGTGGATATGACCTGTAGATCGGTCTTTGGCATGTAGAGGAACGGTGTGTAGAAGTCATTATAGATGTTCACACCCTTCACGATAATGACCGTTACAATGGCCGGTTTCAGCAGTGGCAGAATGATTTTCCAGTAGATCGTGAAGTACGACGCGCCGTCCAGCATGGCGGATTCATCCAGTGCACTTGAGATGGAGCCCAGGAACTGTAGGAAGATATAAACCGCGATGATATCTGTACCCAGGTACATCACGATGGCCGCCCAGCGTGTGTTAAACAGGTCGAGCGCGTTGATGATCTGGAATGTGGCGACCTGCGTTGTAACACTTGGAATCAGGGTAGCGAGCAGGAATGCCGCGACCATAATTTTCTTGCCTTTGAATTTGAACCGATCCAGCACATACGCGATCATGGAACCCGTTAAGGTCGCTCCTATAATAGAGATGATCAGGATAATAATTGTATTTTTGAAACCAACCAGCATGTTGCCATCCACAAAAGCCTTCGCATAGTTCGCGAAGTTCAGCCAGTTGGCTGGCGGGGCAAGCGGGCTGCTGGTAGCGTACTCCGCATTGGTTTTGAGAGATGCAAACAGGATGACCACGATGGGTAACAGTGCGATAAACGCCGCAATAACCAGGGAAGCATATTTAACCACGCTTGCAAGGGTGTATTTGAGTTGTGTCACGTTTATTCCTCCCCTTTCATGGTGACTCGCTGCACAAGCGTAACGAGAATAACGATCATGAGCAGCACCACAGCCATGGCGGATGCCAGTCCCAGCTTGCCGTATTTAAACGCCAAATGAACCGTCTGGATTACAAATGTCATACTGCCGTTGGAACCATCGGTCATGATATATGGAATATCGAACGCACTAATTGCGCCGCTAATCGCCAAGATCAGGTTGAGTTGCAGGATGCGCGTAATACTCGGCAGGATGATGTGGCGGAATTGCTGCCAGCGATTGGCGCCATCAATATCGGATGCTTCATACACATCCTTTGGAATGGAGGAGATTGCACCCAGGAAAATGATAAAGTTGAAGCCCATGTATCTCCATACCGATGCACCTGCGAGTGACACGTTGATAATATTCGGATTACCGAGCCAGAGCTGCGTGTATTGTCCCAGCCCTACAGCATGCATGAGCATATCGAGTGTACCGTCCGGTTTGAAGAAAAAGAGGAAGATAAAACCGATGGCTACCCCATTCAGCAAATAAGGGAAAAACAGTATGCCTTTGAAAAAGTTTTTGCCTCGAACCTTGAAACTCAGAATGGTGGCAAAGTAAAGCGCCAAGCCCATCTGTAAGAACGTAGCCACGAAGTAATACAAGCTGACAATAAATACTTTGAAGTATTCGGGATCACTGAATATGCGCGTGTAGTTCTCAAACCCAACATAATCAAACCTTTTACTGTATCCGTTCCAATCGGTGAAACTGTATTTGAACATGTTGATGACAGGTAAGTATGCAAACGTGAACAGCAACGCCAGCGGAATAATTGAGAAGGCACAGATGATAAATATGCGTTGCGCTGAGTAGCCCCAATTCGAAAGTTTTAAGTACTTCATGCTCTCCACACCTCCAAGCGGTTCTCCCGCCTATATATCGAAAGACTCCCGTCCAATGGAATTCCTGCGGAATAACTGCCGGGGAAGAGCATGGGTACCATGCTTTCAAATACCACATATTCCATACTCCATTCATAAATGGCTTCCTATATCCCCGCAGTCCATTCATCACCTGATCCACTTACGTTAATCCAATTATTTTGTGAGTTCTGCTCTTGCTTTGACCCACTTGTCGTTCAGATCTTTCATGATGTCGTCATACGATTCCTTGCGGTTCCCAATACCTGCTTCGATAATGCGTTTCTTGAAATCAGGCTGCCAGAGACCGATTTCGCCTTCGTTATCAATCTTGTCGACCAGACCTTCCTGACCTTCTTTGGCAGGTGTAAGCGTGGAGAATTTAACGTCTTTATATTGATCCAAAATGGGTGGTAATTCAGCATTCTTGTCTGCATCCATACCGCCACCCTGTTCAACCGCGTAGTTTGATTTCGCCAGGAACCAGTCAATCCAAGCTTTGGCAGCAGGTTTGTTCTCACTGTTCACGTTCATGCCGATGTTATAGTCCGCGGAGAGCGGAACCACAACCTCACTTGCATTCGTAGGGAAAGGAAGGAATCCAATGTCGTCCGGTGTATCCGTCATCCCTTGAATCTGCGTGATGGCCCAAGAGCCCAGTGCCATCGTGGCAATTTTGCCTTTGGCGAGATCCGCTTTGGAGCTTTCCCAGTCGGTTGTTGTTGGATCTTTCTCGATTAGACCGTTCTTGGCTGCATCATAGAGCACTTTATATAGTTCATAGTGCGGCTGACCAGGCACAAAGTTCTCATCTGTATTCGGTTGGTCCACGTTAACGTAATCCACACTGCCTGCAACGGTTGGCAGATCCGATTCCCATTGGGTGAGAGCCCAGCCAGATGCATAGTTGGTGTAGAGCGGAACCGCATCTGTATTGTCTTTGACCAATTGGAGCGCAACCTGGAATTGCTCCGGTGTTTTTGGCAATTCGGTAACGCCTGCGTCTTTGAAGACCTGTTTGTTATAAATGATTCCGGAGAAAGTGATCACGGTAGGGATACCGTAGACCTGACCATCCACCATGCGTTCTTCAATAGCGGTGTATTTGTCTTTCAATTCATCGTACGTGCCGAGTGGCTCGAAAAAGTCCGGGATATCTGCGATCGGAACACTGGTCGGGATCATCAGTACATCACCGTAATCCTTGGTGCTCATACGGATCTTCACTTGTCCTTCGTAGTCGGCCAGTGCCTGGAAATTTACTTTCACATCGGGGTATTCCTTGTTGAACTCTGCTGCGTAGTCTTTGAATACGGTATCAACAATATCTGTACGTTGTGTCAGAACAGTTATTTCACCTTTGATATCTGCCGGATCTGTACTGATCTCCTCCCCTGCCTGCGAAGATCCACCTCCGGATGAACATGCAGCAAGTAGCGAAGTGATGAGCAGCATCGTCAGCAGCATCATCCAACCTTTGTTTTTTCTCAATTGTTTCGACCCCTCTCTTAAGTTAATTAAGTTATCGTTAAGGTTACAAAATGAATTCTATTATGGCAACGCTTACCTGTCAATTAAATTATTTATAACTTAACAAGAAAAATTGCGAAGTAATTCGTTGACATCTATTTTTCAGGGCACTAATATTATTTAATAAAGTTACCGTTAACTTAATTTAATTAGATTGATGCACTATTTTGAAGGAGCGCTCACTTATGAATACAAAAACAACCGAACTTCAATCTGAGATTAAGGAGCATTGGGAGAAGCAGATTTTACCCTTCTGGTCCAACCTTAAAGATACAACCCACGGTGGATTCTACGGCTGGGTTGGCAATGATCTTCAGGTTAATCAACAGGCGCCCAAAGGCGGGATCGCCACGGCACGGCAACTTTGGTCTTTTGCAGCAGCCTATCGGATTACCAGAAACGAAAGATGGCGCGAGCATGCTGAACATGCATACCGTTTTCTCGCTGACCATGTGATGGATACCGAATATGGCGGCATGTACTGGATGGTAGATTACACAGGGGAAGCACTGGATACGAGCAAACATGTGTATACGCAATCATTCGGCGTGTATTCACTCAGTGAGTACTATCGTGCAACTGGGGATGCTTCTGCATTGGAACTTGCGAAAACGCTTTTTTCTCTAATCGAGGACAAAGGTTTGGATGCCGAACTACCTGCGTACAAGGAACAATTTGATCGCACATGGAAGGAACAGCCCAATGAAATGCTGAGCGAAAATGGGGTTATTGCGGACTACACAATGAATACGCATATCCATGTGCTGGAGGCCTACACCACGCTCTATCGCGTGTGGCCAGATCAGCAAGTGAAGGCGGCGCTGGAACTCCTGCTCGGAATTCTATATGAACGGGTGTATGACCAAGACACCAAGTTTCTCGGGGTATTTTTCAACAAACAGTGGGAATCCATCATCGATCTGCGCTCGTTCGGACATGACATTGAAGCCAGCTGGCTAATCGACGAAGCACTGAAAGTTCTGGGGATGGAGCAACATCTGGAGTATGCGGCGATGGTAACAGATATCGCCTATAACATCTCCAATGTAGCCGTGAATGCGGATGGTTCCCTGCTCAATGAACAAGAAGGTGAACATATCGATGAGAAGCGAATCTGGTGGGTTCAGGCCGAGGCGATGGTCGGTTTCTATAATGCATATCAGCGTACAGGTGATCCATTGTTTCTGGAGAGAGTGGAACGCTTGTGGACCTATACAAAAGAAAACATCATTGATCAGCGCTCAGGTGGGGAATGGTACTGGTCGGTTGATGGAAACGGAACACCGGATCAGAGCGAAATTGCCGGACCGTGGAAATGCCCGTATCACAATAGCAGATTCTGTATTGAACTAATGGAGAGGATGGGATCAGAATGATACACCCGAAATACAAGGAGTTACTGGAGAAACAGGAACAGCTGCTTACTCGCCCTAATGAGATCAATTCTTCCTTTTACAACGGCATATATGATCGGTACCAATATCCAGTAATCACTCGCCATCATGTACCGCTGCATTGGAGATTCGATCTGGATGAGACGACAAACCCGCATTTCATGGAACGCCTGGGCATTAACGCTACACTGAACCCAGGAGCCATCTATTTCAATGGCAAATACGTCATGGTCATCCGTACGGAAGGATTGGATCGCAAATCAATCTTTGCGCTCGCCGAGAGCGACAATGGAATTGACGGGTTCCGTTTCACGGGTAAACCATTGGTCTGGGATGATATCGATGCGGATGAAACCAATCAGTATGATATGCGCCTCGTTCAACATGAAGATGGCTGGATCTATGGCATCTATTGCTCGGAACGCAAAGACCCTGAGGCTCCTGCATTTGATACATCCAGCGCAGTTGCACAGGCAGGACTGGTTCGGACACGAGATCTCACAAGCTGGGAACGGTTGCCCAACATCACAACGAATTCCCCTCAACAACGCAATGTCGTATTGCACCCGGAATTCGTGGATGGAAAATATGCCTTCTACACCCGTCCACAGGATGGATTCATCTCAACAGGCAGTGGCGGCGGAATCGCCTTTGGTCTGTGTGAGGATATCTTGAACCCTGTCATTCATGAAGAGACAATTATCGACGAACGGCAATATCATACGGTATATGAGGTCAAAAACGGTCAAGGCCCTGCTCCGCTCAAGACGGATCGTGGCTGGATTCACATTGCTCATGGAGTTCGGAACACCGCAGCAGGCCTGCGTTACGTGTTATACACCTTCGCTACGGATCTGAATGATCCGGCGCGTATTATTGCCAAGCCGGGCGGCCACTTCATTGCTCCTTATGACGATGAGCGGGCAGGCGATGTGTCCAATGTTATTTTCTGCAACGGTGCTGTGGTCAATGAGCAGGAAGAAGTCTTTATCTATTACGCTTCCAGCGATACCCGCTGTCATGTGGCAACAACGACTCTGGAGAAACTGGTCGATTATACGTTCAATACACCGGCTGATCCGTATCGTTCCCTGGACTGTGCCAGCCAGCGGGGTCAGCTGATTGAACAGAATGAGAAGCTTTTACAGAAACAATTAACGTAACATCGGTAGAGCGTCCTCTCAGGGAAACCTGCAATGTGCTGAAAATTAGCGAAACAACAGCCAGAATGGCTTTATTCCAAGTGGGTAACGATGTATACTGATATGGATTGTTATTATGTTGGAAGAAAGTGTTCATCATAATGACAGCACATTGTGCCTATACCGGCTTGAAGGAGGCGACCATACTGAAGAACAATATCACCATGCGGGATATCGCCGACAGGCTCGGGGTCAGCAGTGTGACCGTCTCGAAAGCATTGAATGATAAAGATGGCGTGAGTGGCGAATTAAAGGAAAAAATTAAAGTGCTTGCTGTTGAAATGGGCTATCGGTATAATGCTGCTGCCCGTTCCATGAAGGAAGGCTTAACCCATAATATTGGCGTAATTATCCCGGAGCGTTTTACCGGGCCTACGCAGTCGTTCTATGTACGCGTGTTCCAGCGCATCACCAAACATCTGGAGGAACAGGGCTACTACGGCATTCTGCACATTCTGAATGTGGAGGATGAGGAGGAATTAACACTGCCCAAGCTGTACAGCGATAACAAGGTCGATGGTTTCATCGTGCTCGGACAGATTAGCAAAGAGTATATTGAACTGGTGCGATCGATGGAGGTTCCCAAAATGTTTCTCGACTTCTACGATGAACATTCGGACATCGATTCCGTTGTTACCGATAACTTCTACGCTGCCTATGAGCTGACGAACTATCTGGTTCAGCAGGGCCACCGTAACATTGCTTATGTAGGGAACCTGTATTCCACGAGCAGCATCCAGGATCGATTCCTTGGGTACTACAAATCCTTGCTGGAACATCACTTGCCGATGAATCCGGATCTGGTTCTGAATGATCGGGATGAACGGGGTACGTTTATTGAGATTGATCTGCCGGAACAGCTGCCAACCGCTTTTGTATGCAACTGTGATCAGGTCGCTCATCTGCTCGTTCAGAAACTGACTTCCATGGATATTCAGGTACCTGGCCAATGCTCTGTTGTTGGTTTTGATAATGATATCTATGCCACGCTCTCCGATCCCAAGCTGACAACCGTCGAAGTGGACGTAGAACAGATGGCGCGTACCGCAGTTCAGTCGATGCTCAAAAAGATCGACAACCCAAACCGCAGCTTCGGCCGTGTTCATGTTAAAGGCAATATCATCTATCGTGAATCGGTAAGTGCTGTGTCTGCCTCATCAGATACTATGGATATCTGAATTAAAAAATGAAATCAACGAACACAGATGACTGGCCTTTATCTTACTGGCCAGTCTTTTCTGATGCATTGGAGCTTAACGACGGCGATGATCTGTTGAATCCATCAAAAATGTAGTCGTTCTCCAAATCGAGAGGATGAGGATCAACTCATACACATTGGTTAAAGTACCGGTTTCCACTGGCAGGGAGATTAACTGCCCTACAAACAACAAGGCAGTTCCAACAAACAGCCAAACCCATTTATGTTTGAAAAGAACGACCAGGCTAACAAATAACAGAACAATCCCCACGATGATCACCATCATCGGCGGACCTCCATGACCTTCTGCCATATATCTCAGTACTCCATACTCTTCTATCACCTTGAGATTTTTAACCTCGGATAAAGTAAAACCTACAATCTGGTAGATAACCAAACCTAAAGTTATCAGCCATGCCACCACACTCGTTATACTTCTATTGGCAAACTTGGCACCTGAGCTGCGCAAGATATGGTAGCCAACAAGAATAAGGGTAGGGGTAGCAAAGGCATGTAGCCAAAATCGAAGGCTACTGAGGACCATTAACACTTCCCCATCCCCTATCAAATTACCTATAGCAATAATTCCATTGTCATATGCCAAGCTGAACGCTACAAATAGCTGAAAACTGGAATACGCGAGCCATTGCTTCCTCTGGGTTAAATCGACGGCCATCCAAACAACAAGTATCAAATAAACAAGAGTAAGTACGGAGTATATCCATACATCCAAGCTGCTTCACCATCCTTATTGGTTAATTCTAATAAATTATATTTACCGGTAAGTAAAATTACAAGGCGTACTTGTATAAATGGTTAATTTGTCATAAATTACTCACAAAGGTAATGAAGATAAATAAAGATTCACATCGATCACCGGCGAGACTAACACATGCTGCAGCTGGAGATGATCCACCCTAACAAGGAGTCACTTTTCAAGCGGCCCGCCAAACTGTTTATGGAGCCGATTCATATAAAAAGAGCACTCCCGGCTATCGTAGCTGCAGGAGCACTCTTTTCCTTATTTGAAGAACGTAAAAGCAACAGGTTACTTTGATATCAATAACTTGTCTTCAACCAATTGTCCTTGGACCAGGTCAATTTACCGGAACCCGCGCCATTGGAAGCCGTGAGGCGTGCATTCAACGTAGATGGATCATCCGTGGTATAGCTGTAAGGCAGTGACGAGAAGCCGTTCCAGGAGAACGATTTCACCACGGCCGGGATTGGCGCCAGTGGACTGCCAGACGTATCACTGTTGCCACGGAATGAGCTTCCATCCAAAGAATACATGGTATCGGTCACTCTGATTTTGCCGGTATAGGTTGGATCTGCCGGATCGGTCTGATTGTTGCGAACAGGATACAGAACGTCCTTGATGACTGATTTCTCGACCAATACGGCTCCGCTCTCTGTGGAGATTGCCCCATTGCCAATGATATCGAACTTATAACCTTTGGACGCGATCGCTGTTGCCATCGCCGTTGTAATTTTGGCTTTAGCGGCACGTGCCCCTGTCGAATCCATCACGATGTTGTATGCATGTGCGTTGCCTCCACGGAGACGTGGCATCCTGTCCTGAATATCCTTGTATAAGTTATGGTGCAGCGTCATGGACAGGTTGGCGTTAGCTGATTCCAAGCTGGTCGAACCGACCAGATGTCCTTTCTTTTGGGGTCCTGAGATGGCGATAATATCGGCTTTGCTGAGACCTACAGCACTGCTGCGCAGGTAGTTGTACATGGGATAGGAAGCCTTATTTGCTTCCAATTCGTTAATCTGCTGGGTAACCCAGCTGTTCGAGCTGCCGTCATCCCCTTTGAAGAGGGACCAGGAGATGGTCACGCCACTGGTTCCTTTTTTCGAATCGACGAGTCCGTCATAGGCTTTATTAAATGTGCAGTGATCAATCCACACGTTGCTGTTCTCCTCCAGGGTGATGTAATCCCAATCGTTCTTGTCGTAATCACCTTTGGTGGATTCATCCCATTCCCATAACTCATCAAATTCCAGGTTGCGGATGATGACATTTGAGCTTCGTTTCACGCTGATCGCAGCGTGTTTGATCTTGGAACCATTGGCGGAGAAAATCGTGAGTCCATTGAAACCATCAATCGTGAGCTTGCTAACACCGGTCTGTTTTAATACGGGATGCGTCAGCGCATCATTATGCTTGGCAAAAGGAGAAGTCTGCGCTGCGCTCGGAATTTCATTCCATCCCAGATTCAGATCGTTCATGATCTCAACAACTTTGACACCGGAGTTCTTTTTCAGCGCCAATGCCAGATCGGTCGCATTATACACTTTCTTATACGTGGCTGTGTTTGATTCGCTAATGATGCCGCCGCCCGCGTTCCCTTGGGAGAAGCCCGTAAGATTGTAGTCTGCGTTACCCGCTGCCTGCACACTTGCCGGGCCGGACAATAAAGTTAACCCCAACGTTAGAGCCAGAGCTGTGCTGCATAAGCTTCGAAATTTGCTTTTCATCGATTCCATTCCTCCCAATATATGATGATGACATTCGTCCATCGCTGCCATGCCAAGTTACGAAGGACATGTTCTCAATGTAAGTGTTGAAAGCGATTACAACAATAATCCCTATCTCACATGTGGTTAGGAAAGGCTCGTATGGTAAGGGTTTGTACTGTAAGCAACCTTGAATCGTACAGAGTTAACTTGGAGAGTGAAGTTTCAGGGATACATCGAGGTAACAAGAACATTCCAGATGGGATGAAATTAAAAAAGCAGGACTGCATCTGCCGCAGACCTGCTCGATTTTACTTTTTGATGGAACGTGTCCAGAAGCCGCCATGGAACTGTTTGGGCTCCACAGTAATAACAAATGCTTTGGGGTCCAGATCGAGAATCGTCTGGTAGAGCAATTTCTGGTTTTTACGTTTTGCCAGAATCTCCATCACAAGCCGATCTCCATCACGTCCACTGCCCACCCATGCAGTAACACCATATCCTTTATCTCGCAGGGCATTCGCGACGTTGTTGCCCATCTGGTTACAGATGACTTTAACGGTAACGTAACCGAGCGCGATCTTCTCTTCAATCCACGCACCGAGCAACACCCCAAGTCCATAACCCACCGCGTACACAATCAGGGCCGAAGGCTGAGTCAGGTATTGGAGCACAAGATTCAGACCGAGTACATAGATCACAATCTCACCCATGCTGATCAGTGCAGCGATGTATTTCTGTCCTTTGAGTGTCAGAATCATCCGGAGTGTATAAGCGGATACGTACACAATCTGGATCAAAAAGATAAATACCAATATTTTAATCAATCACAATCCCTCTTTCCTGGCCCTCCCAACGGAATTGGCCCTTTGCTGCATATACTCGACGATTTCGTTTCATCTATGCTTCCTGTATGTTCGCTCTATCTCCATCATTGGACGTTATGCCCTCATTCTAAACGGTTGAATGTAAATCCGTAGGCATTTTCTGCTCTCTGGCATGCCGGAACTGCAATTATAGAACCGTTTGTACCGATTATCAACCCGGCGGAGGTCCCAGGGTCGAAAACGGGGGTCTTTGAATATGCTGTATCATCATAAAGCCAAGCACGCTGGCACAGGATATCAGGTCAAAACCAGGATGGATGGGTCAAAACAAAAAGGGGGTACCGTCATGCAGCTATGGCAGGAGATGGAGCGGGAAGGCATGGAGGAACTCATTTTTTGCCATGATGCAGATAGTGGATTGAGGGCGGTCATTGCCATTCATAACACGGTCCTTGGACCTGCGCTCGGCGGATGCCGCTACTGGACGTATGCGTCCGAGGAAGAAGCTGTTCGGGATGCTGTGAAGCTTGCCAAAGGCATGACGTACAAAAATGCAATCTCCGGATTGCCATATGGCGGCGGGAAAGTAGTCATATGGGATGTACCTTTTGTGAAGAATGCAAAACCGGATGAGGATGGTTGCGGATCTCAAAGTGTTGAGCAGGTCGCTGGAGATCTAGGGGTAGAGCAGCAAAAGAGCGCTGCCGCAGAACGGGAATTCGTTGCCGATGAGGTGACGCATCCACAAGATAAAAGTCTGGATACGGACGTATCCAAGCGGGCGCAGCGCTTTCGCGCACTGGGTCGTTGTCTGGAGCGGCTGAACGGACGATACGTGACCGGTCTTGATCTGGGTACCACGGCGACAGACATGGACCAGATCCGACTGGAGACCGCACATGTGACGGACACCACGGGTTCGCTTGGGGCGCAGGATGACTTCACTGCCGAGATGACCGCCTACGGCGTACACATCGGCATTGTGACCTCGCTGCGCCAGCAAGGCATTGAATCTTTGCAGGGCATTCCCGTTGCCGTCCAGGGACTGGGCAAGGTCGGGTATGCCCTGTGCCGTTACCTGCATGCAGCCGGGGCACGGCTCATTGTGGCAGACGTTGTACCGGAGCGTGTACAACGTGCCCTTGTGCAGTTCAGCGGCGCCATCTCGGCCGATCCGGCCCATATCCACGCCGCTGACTGCAAGGTCTTCGCCCCCTGTGCCCTAGGGGGCGTACTGACCCCGGCAACGGTGGAGGAGCTGCGCTGCTCCATCGTTGCCGGGGCGGCCAACAACCAGCTGAGTGAACGACAGCTGGTTGCAGGCAGCATGCAGGCGCGCGGCATCCTGTACGCGCCTGATTATGTGCTCAACGCAGGCGGAATCATCTCCACCGCCTACGAGCTGGAAGGCGAAGGGCCTGACCTGATCCGCCAAAAGGTGGCGGGGATTGCAGGCACGCTGAGCAAGGTATACGCAGAAGCTGCGCAATCTCTGATCTCCACAGCCGATGCAGCCGATCGGCTGGCGGAATCCATCCTCCGATCAGGCGATAAAAAATAGGTCGCCCCACTCTGCCACCTGAGTATCTCCATACCGCCAACACCTTCTCCGCCACGCTATTGGTTCAAAGTTATAATATAACCGGAACTCATCATGGGCTTCACTGCATTCCAACGGATTCCGACGTGCCGAAAGAGAACCTCCACTGCTTTACTCCATGCTAACGAATCTGATACACGCTATTCGCCCCTTTTAGTATGATTCTAATATCTAACGAATTTCAGACACGTTATTTTGCCTAATTTGGTCCTTTTTCGAGGTAAAAAGCTACTTTTCGAAAGGATAGCGTTCCTGAGATTCGTTAGAATATATTTTTCTGATTATTCCCCTGAATAAGGCGCCTCAGGTTCGTTAGAGCTGCGGACAAGGAGATCTCTATCAAAAAGGGCTAACCTAGACATAAATGTCCCGGTTAGCCCTTCTAAGCTCTCATCACTATGTTCTTCTCATCTCTAATCTCTTATCACTTTGGTTCTTTGGTTCTTGGTTCTTGGTTCTTGGCTCTCTGTTTCTTATGTCCTTGATTCTTTGGCTCTCGTTTCTCTGGTTCTTCGTTCTTTAATCTTCGTTCTTCGGTGTTTAACTCTTACTTCTCCGATGCACTGCACTTTAATTCTTAGTTATCTAATACGTCAGCCCTTTGGCCACTTTGTTCCAATCGCTCTCTGCGCGGATTGCATTGAGTTTTCTTGTAACTATCCCTCTTATTGCATTCGCTCTCTTGTTCGTTCCTTATTTCCTTCTTTTATTCTTTTACTCTTTTATTCTGTTGCAACTTCTCAAACTGCAACCGGCCTCTTCTTCGCTGTCTTCTTCTCTCGATACAGCAGCGTCCACAGCAACACATTCGCTACGATCAATAGCGCACCATAGATCCACACGCCCCCTGACACTGAACGGAAAAAGACATGGACTCCCCATAACATGGCAAGCACAGGGAGGGCGGCGAATACATACCAACCATCACTTTGCTGGGCCATACTGAAGGATTGGGAGAACGGTGGCTTACGCAGCAACAACTTGCCTGCCAGTGGCACAAGCGCAGTAGCCGTCAACATAATAATCGCAATATCCGGCAGTATCCGTGATCCAAATGTCCAGGTGAACAGAATGGCATTTGCCAGAAATATCGGCAGGAACATGTTGCACAAGAACGCCTTCAGAGCGCCTTTATATAACGCGCTATCATTCGCCATCGGCGCAGCGCGAAAAGTCCAGAATGCCTTATATTGTCCTGAAAATTTCAGCATGACTACAACCGTTACAACCAGCATCAGCACGATGTAAAAGGTGTATACAAACGAACTTTGTCTAAACTCCGCCCAACTAGAAGATTGCAATTCAGTAAACCAAAATACATAAGGTAAAACAAATGATAAACCAAGCGATGGATACACCTTCAGCTTGAATTCCCGTTCATTACGCATCATGCTGGCTGACAGACGGAAGCAAGCCTGCTCCTCTCTCGAACGACTGACCACCTTGGAGATCAACCGATCCCATCTTCCACGTCTGCGTCCAGAGGACTGACCCGAATGTGCCATTTTTTCCAAATACAATTCAAAGGAAGGCATAAGCTTCACATATACGATCATACTCACCACAGGAACCAAGACTGCCAGTGCTGTGAACGTATAGATCCACACATTCCCGCCCCCTGCAAATAACCATTCATATGCAGCCGCATACCATAACGGAGGCAACAGCAACTGCCACCAAGCCGGGGTAAATACCATACCAAAATCAATAATGCTGAACGAACGAATGACCAGCTGATAACCGATCGCAATCCCCACGGAAAGCAGAATTTGCACCATATTGATCATATCCTTCAGCTTCTCACCATCCAGAAACTTCATCATGAACAGATAGATCAGAGACGTTGTCACCAGAATTAGCATATTGATCAGAATCAGTTCCACAAGGAAGATCAGAAAGAATCCGATCCCATGCGTCACTAACGCAGCAATTAACGGTATACCGGTTAATGAACCCGTCAGCAATAGCAGATAAACGCCTGCGTGGATGGCTCGGGCCATCCCCACCGTTCGCCCATTAACAGGCTTAGTCATAATAATATTACGATCCCGAATGTCCAGCAGTACGGATGAAAAATCCGAGATCATGGACGTCATAATCATAAACATTAAGATACCAAACACAAGACCCATCTGAAGCATGAAATGCCCCGTATCCCAGACGATGAAGGGGACCATCATCAGTCCCATTAATCCATACAACCATAGGGAACGAAGAAACTGATTCCCTTCCTTGCGCTCTTTTTTCCCTGAATTGTTGGACAAAATGGTAGGTACTCTGCGTTGATCCATCTGGAATTTCACCCGCAAAATCAGGCGAAGCACATCATAATCCGCCCCTGTTCTGGCGATGATCGGACGAAAGCGATCCAGAATCTTGAGTGTGCGGAAGTCGGAGGATTCCTCCATATCAGTACACCTCCTGCACAATCGATACAAATCGCTCCGCAATGGCTTTGTGCTCATTGAAGCCTGTCAATTGATTAAATACTTCCTCCAACGTCCCTTCCATGGACTGCTGTTGGAGCTGCTTGAACGTACCGTCTGCCACCACGCGTCCTTCAGCGATCAGTACAATTCGACTGCTGATCTTCTCCACCACATCCATGATGTGTGACGAATAGAAGATCGTTGTGCCTTTGGCTGACAATTGTGACAAAATCTCTTTGACCACCATCACACTATTGGCATCCAATCCGCTGAGTGGTTCATCCAGAAATAGCAGATCCGGATCATGCAGCAGCGCAGAGATTAACAGCACTTTCTGACGCATGCCTTTGGAAAAGGATGCAATGCGGGAATGATATGATTTTTCCAGTCCAAAACAATCCATCAATAGCTTGGCTTTGTAATCCGCATCTTTATAGGACATGCCGTATAACTCCCCCGTGAATGTCAGATACTCCGCAGGCGTTAATTGTTCGTACAATTCCGCGACCTCCGGAACATAGCCAATTCTGCGTTTGTACTCTACATCCCCATCTGCAATATCTTTACCAAAGATTCGCACCGTGCCTACATATCCTTCAACCAGCCCGAGTAAAATCTTAACCGTTGTACTTTTGCCAGCCCCATTCGGACCAATATATCCAATCATCTCACCGCGATTCACTTCCAGATCGATGCCGTTCAGCACATAACGTCCGTTGTATCTCATACGTAAGCTTTCAATGGATAGCACTTGTTGTTCACTCACTTCGTTATCCAGCTCCTGTCTCTATCTTTTTCTACAATTCTACTAGTTTACCACAGATTGGGATGGTAATGATCGGAAATAGGTCACGATATGAGCCATCAACTGGATATCCCTTTCGAGTAAGAGCATCACGTAACAAGCTCTAATACATCACAAAGCCCCTGTCCCACCTTATGGTAAGAGACAGGGGCTTCCACTTTATGTTGAACCTTATTTTATAGTATTTAAAACGTCTTACTGCACCTTAACAATCTGAAAATGCTGATTCGTACCCCCATTATCCGTCCACTGGATGGCCGCAGCACCATCTGCCAAGGATTGACCGGAGATATCCAATACTTTGCCTGTACTGCGGTTTTTCAGTTTATAATAACCACCACCTACATGGACGAGCTGCCATTGCTGGCTGGCCCACCCACCATCATTCCACTGTTCAATGACAGCCCCATCGGTCGTGGCACCATTTTCCACACCGATCAGCTTGCCGCTGGAACGGTTGATGATTTTGACATAGCCGCCACCCGCATCGGTAATCTGCCACTGTTGACTTGTTGTTCCCCCATCTGCTCGCTGCTCCAGATCCGCACCGTTGGCGGAAGAACCCCCGATGACATTAAGCAACTTGTTACTTTTACGACTAATCAGCTGATATGAAGCATTCGGGTCCCATACATCTGGTGTACTTACTCCAGTTACGGTACCTGTTGCTGTATCAATCGTAATACTGCTGGCCCAGTTCATCGCCAGACTGGTTGCGCTTGGGAATGAAAGTGGCAGCCAGACATACTTGGAATCCTGCACAGGCCCACTCCACGCTCCAGCCCAGCGATCACCCATGTAGAGATAGGAGGTTGTCTGTGAACCTTCTACCGGAACGACATAGGTGGATTGGGAACCATACGTTGTACTGTCTCCAAAGTTACTGAGACCGCTCCATGTGCCTGTAATGCTGGAGGCTGTCGCATATTTCGCCTGATTCGGATTCCAGCCAGTGGCACCCGAGGTGATCAGGAAGTAGACGCCGTCTTTTTTAAATAGGGCAGGTGCTTCTCGATATTGTCCGGGCCACAATGTTGTGACAAGGGATTCCACACCGAGGAAATCCGGGGTCAGCTTATATATATTCAGATCTGCATTCACTCGGGTCGCGGAGATCAGATAAGCGGTTCCGTTATCGTTATATACCGTCATGTCTCTGGAATCATACCCAAGTGGACGATAGCTGCCCACATACGTGTAATTGCCATCAACCGTATTCGAAGTAGCTACGGCCACTCGGGCCTCGCCATAATCCAGACCATTCTCCTTGTGCATCCACAGCACATATTTGCCAGTCGAACTGTTATAGATGACCTTCGGGCGTTCAATGTTGGAGATATTTAACTCGGCTGCCGAGCTGCTGGTGAGTACATCATTGCGATACTCCCAGTTCTTCAGATCCGATGAACGATACACCGATACCGCCTTGAACGTTCCATTCGTATTACGATTCTCCCCAAACCAATAATAATACCCATTTGCCTTAATCATCCCGCCCCCATGAGCATGAACGACATTGCCATTGGTATCCTTGAACTGTACCCCGTTCGTTACACTGAGCGGAGCAGCTGAAGCATTCGGTCCGGGTGCGAGCAGCATACCTATTGATTGCAGCGCCAAAACCAACACAAGCAGATAACTTAAGCGGCGGGTAAAGCGACGTGAATGTGTATTCTTTTTCAACCATCCATCGTTCATAGCCATATCGTAATGCACCTCCATGTTTTTTTTGTGGAGCGCTTACATAAAATAAAATCGATATGTCTCATCTGCCTCCGATCGATGATGCATTTTAGCAAAAGAATTCCTGGCAATACTGGCTGGGCGATCACCTCCCTGATTCCGATTGTATCCGCCACATTCCTGCTTGAATAGTGAACAATCCGGCGGAAAATGTACAATCTCATACTCAGCTCTATCCATAAACAGCAAAAAGACGCTTCCCCCGAAGCGTCCTCTGCTATACCTGCCCTGCCCCTCCATGATTTAACGATCTCTAGCTGTGTGCGGCTGTTCGTAGGCAGGTTTTTATATGATGTTTTATCGGCGTATACTCGCCCTTATTGCTTAATCTTGGTCGTCAAAATCCTGGTCAAACGATAACACTTTACCTGTGTTGGCATCGATATCTACATCTGCTTCACCTTGAGCGGTTCTCAGTTCGATCTCATACACATAGCGACCATCATCATGATCCAGCTCAACTTTGGTTACTTTACCACCCGTAACTTGTTTCAACGCAATGTTTGAAGCTTGGGATGCCGTCAATTTGACCTGCTTGGAAGCAGAGCTGTTAGATGTGTTGCCTGTTACATTACCTTTATAGTCATCGTCATCATCGTAGTCTTCATCATCGATGACCGCCAGAATTTTGCCTGTATACGCATCCAGACGAACGACAACATCACGGGTTCCTTTTCTGTCGATCTCAACTTCATAGAACGTTTGGCCGTTACGGCGCTCCAGATCCACGTCATCCACTTTACCATCGGCTGCTTTTAACGCTAACGCTTTTGCTTGTGATGCATTCAGCATTTTACCTGTGCTGTTCTGATTCTGTGTTACGGATTGTGTTGTTGACGTTGGTGTAGTTTGCACCGATTGTCCGTTCACATTCCCACTAGCCGCTACGGCTGATCCACCAAGTAATACTGCTGCTGACAAGCTACCAATCCATAGTTTATGTTTGTTCATCATCATCATTCATCTCCTCGTTGTTGTTTTCGTTCTCGTCTACATTTATAGAATAACCTGCAGGAATGAGAGATCAGCGAGAGTTAGATTAGAATTTGATGAGAAAATGAAGAGAATGCTCATTTAACAGGTATTCATTGTCCATCTAATTGAAAAAGATGACCCCTAAACTAAGAATCATCTCTCTAAAGCAGTTTAACACGATAACTATATTTAATGGGTTCTTTGCAAAAGGTTAATCCTCGTCCTCATCCCAAGTCACCGAACGAATCGCTCCCGAGATGGCATTCACCTGCACAATGGCTTCCCGGCCATCCTCCAGATCAATTTCAACCAGATAATATGGATTCCCACTGTTGGTTCCACGCAGTTCGATGTCGTCCACTTCTCCCGGGACCTCCGCAAGTGCCTTCTGCTTGGCTTGTTTCTCGCTCAGAAACTGAGGTTTTGGATCATCCTTTGTCGGTTCAGTTGTTGGCGCTGCTATTGTTTTGGAAGATATCGTCTCTCCGGTATATGGATCAATCGTGAGTTCTTCACGGCTGTTATCCTTCGCCTTCATGACCGCGGTGTATACCGGACTGCCTTGCTGCTCCACAAGTTCTAGAGAGACCAGTTGGTCATCCGTTTGTTGTTTTAACAACGCCGTCTTGATCTGTTCGCGGCTCCATAACGTCTTCTCTTCCGCTTGCGGGTTGGACTCCAGCCGTTTGATGGAATTCACGGTAGCCGTGACGGCATCCACCTGCACGTCATATAGTCCGGTCTCCGAACGGAGCTGCATGATGTATGTTCCGTCTTTCAACGTGGAATTCACAATCTCACCTGGATATTGATCCAGCACCGATTGGGCTGCCGCATCTGCCGTAAGTACCGCACCACTCGATTGCCAAGGCTTCCACCACCCAACAGCTACCACAATCAGCACAAGGAGAAGCCCTGAACCCCACCAGAGTGATCTTCGAGATTTGGCCCATCCACTGTTCGCCTGTTCATGCCGTTTCATTTCCGGTGGTTGCTGCTCATGCTCTGTCATCAAGTTTCCCCCTTATAGCTCTCCCCATAGCCCGAGTTCATCTGTTATATATTCGGTCTGAGTTTAGTTTCCAATGCTACTACATAAAATGAACTAATCTTTTACACAGTAACGGAGAGGACAGAAAAAACCTGAAAAAGCGAAGCTACAAGCTTTCTGCAAGAAAGCTACTTCGAAAGCATACACTTCGCCTGAAAGCTTTCTGAAAGAAAGCTGCATCGAAAGCATACGCTATCCACGGATTTTCCCCTTGAGAAAAGGGAATCAAAAAATCTGGGGATAACAGCGATTGGAAGGTTGTTCTGTCATCGTAGTGTCAGTGTGAACAATCTTTAGTTCAGTTTATATAGTATATAAGAGAAGAATGAGAATTTCATGAGAGCGGCCCGTTCTGAACGGATATTGGCAAAATAATTGAAGCCTCGGTGCCTTCACCCTCGGTACTGCTCAATTCAATCCGTGCTCCCACTGCACCTGCCAGTTCTTTGGCAAGTGACAATCCCAGACCTGAACCGCTTGCGCCCAAGCTGCGTGTTCTGGCCGGATCAACCCGGTAGAATCGATCAAATACCTTCTCCAGCTCGTCCTCCCGCATACCAATCCCGGTATCCATGATCCGAATTCGGCACTCTTGCCCCTTGGCTTCCAGCCTGACTTCAATTGCATCTTCACTATACTTCCGGGCATTATCCAGCAAAATAAACAAAAGCTGCTTCAGCTTGCTCTCATCGCTGATCGCCCAGATTGAACCTGGATCTTCACACCGGACTTCGCGGTGATAGGCTTCGCGAAACGCACGTGTGGAGTCTGTTGCCAGTCTCGTAATATCCACACGCTCCAACTGTACATTCCACTGCTCTGGCTGCTTCGCGAGCAGTAGCAGTTGCTCGGTCATCTCTCGCATGCGAACCGATTCGGACAGAATCGCTTCCACCGCTTCATCAAATACCTCGGGCCGCTCTTTTCCTCGCCGCTGTAGCAGACTAGCGTAGCTCTCAATAATGGTCAGCGGTGTTTTGAGTTCATGAGATGCATCGGATACAAATCGTTCTTGTCGTTCAAAGTTGGATTCGAGTAGATCCATCATCCGGTTAAACGTCTGTCCCATCGTTTTCAGTTCATCTTTCGATCCTTCCTCCAATGGAAGACGCTTGAATTGGCCGCTGGACTGAATGTCACTCATCGTGCGTGTCATCTGCTGAATCGGTCTGGTCATCCGATTCGCCAGAATCCGACTGGAGATAATGGCTGGGATCAGAGCAATAATCGTGACCGCCACAAGCACAGTCCGAAGTACAGACAGACGATTCTCCGTCTCTGCAATGCTCTCGGTGACCTGTACATTCACCACCTCGCCATCAGGCCAGATGACCGGGACTGATACCCACACATAACCAATCTGTTCAACTTGGGTATACTCCGATTTCTTCTCACTTTCGTACTTATAAGGCAGCTTGCTCAGCTGCTCGGAAGCTGCTGTTGTTGTCACCGGGGAACTGGTGCCGTCTTCATTAACAATCCGGAGCATGCCGTTCACAGGCGCGTAGGCCCGTAACAAGTCATCCGGCGGAATGGAGCCGGCAGACTGACGCACTCCTTTGACAATAGACTCCGCTTCCGCTTCCACCCGATTAACCTCGTTATCAATCGACATTCGTTCAAACACGATGTAGACCGACAGGTTCACCGCGATTAACAGCACAGCAAATAATACAGACGAATATCCGTAGATTTTACTGCGCAGGCTCATAACTGTTCCTTCAGGACGTATCCTACGCCCCGTACGGTATGTATTAAGGGTGGTGTGAATCCGTTATCCACCTTTTTGCGCACATAACGGATGTACACATCCACCACATTGGTATCTCCATAATAATCGTATCCCCACACGGCCTGCACAATCTGGTCACGACTGAGCACCTGACGTTGATTCTGAAGCAGATACACGAGCAGGTCGAACTCACGTGGAGTAAGCTCAATGGCCACACCATCTCGGGATACCTCTCGCGTTCCTTCATTTAGTTTCAACCCGGCAGCCGTCAACCAGCCCGCCTCAGCTTCATCCTGATGCCCAGAAGAGTCATTCCCCATATCAGCAGGTGTAGAAGAAGAAGCGGAAGAAACAACAGACGCCACTGCACTAAGCCGCAATGCAGCCCGAACTCGGGCAAGCAGCTCTTCAATCTGGAAGGGCTTGGTGATGTAGTCATTGGCTCCTAGATCCAGGCCGGATACTTTGTCTTCTACAGAATCTTTGGCAGTGAGCATAATGATCGGAACCGTAGCATCTTTGGCCCGAACTCGCCGCAACACTTCAATTCCACTCAGACCAGGCAACATCACATCCAGCAGAATCAGATCCCACTGTCCTTCAGCATACTTCTCCAGTCCTTCTGTTCCACTACCAGCCTTGCCCACCTGATACCCCTCATACTGTAGTTCCAGTTCCAGCAGACGTGCTATTTTGGGCTCATCCTCTATGACCAGCACGGCTTCGTTCATGCAGCGCTCCCCCTCATCCCCATCATTTCATTCTCCCGTTATCTTACAATAACATCTACAATTTGCCCAAAGCATCTTCAACCGGATGCTCCCCGGCAATTAGATCAAAGGCCATCCGGTACGTCTTCTCTTCCTGCAAAGAAGCCACGATTACGCGGGCTACATCTTCACGCGGGATGCTTCCCGGCTCCAGATCGGTTCCAACTGCAATCTTGCCTGTGCCCGGTTCATTCTTGAGACCACCTGGACGTATAATCGTGTAATTGAGATCACTTGCAAACAATGCACGATCCGCATAATGTTTCGCCACGTAATAAGGCTTAATGGACTCAGACCATTTCTCCCGTTGATCTGCGCCATACGCACTAACCAGAATATATCTGGAGATTCCTTGCTGCTCTGCGGCTTCCATCGTTTTCACCGCACCGTCGAGATCGATAAGCAGTGTTTTGTCCTGACCGGTAGATCCGCCAGAACCCGCCGTAAACACAATGGCATTATGATCCTTCATTGCCTCAGCCAAATCCTCTACACTACCCTCCAGGTCACCAATCACCACATCTGCACCGAGTTCCTTCAGTGCATCCGCCTGCTCCGGTTTGCGGATCATAGCCGTTACTTTATGTTTGCCTTCCTGTGCCAGCTGCTCCACCACAAACTTACCGATTTGCCCATTTGCTCCTATAACTAAAACGTTCATACGTCATTCTCCTCTCAGTTGAACGGATGGCTTGTTGTTGCTTCCCGTTCCTTTTATTTAAAGATGCTCATCCTATAATTTAAACGAAAGCCGGCGCTTCTAAGCGCCGGCTTCATGTCCATGCCTGTTCAGTACCTCTATGAAATGTGAAGGATTCCATCGTTCCATTAATATGCCATATCCCCTAGGTACTTTATACGCGACCTCACATCGACCACTTCTGCCGCACCTTTTTCATCTGAATATCTGTTATTCTTTGTAATGGTGACAACCAAAAAGGACGCCCAAAAGGGCGCCCTTGAATGGCATTAAGATTAGTAAGCCAGTGCGAACAAACCGTGAATGTGAGCCAGGTAACGGATGTTACTTGCTTCTTTCATCATGGTTGCAGGCAGACCTTTCAGACGAGTCTGGTTGCCACCGATCATGCCGACAGCATCTTTACGACCCAGACTTCCCAGCGTACCGGAGAATACTGGTGTGAAGGATTCCATTGCGCCACCTTTGAACATAACGCCCAAGTTGTGACCAATAGTCTCACCCATTTGCCAAGCCAATTGTGCTGTTGGAGGGTAAGGGCGAGCGCCTTCGCTAGGGAAGACCACTGCGCTGTCACCAGCAACAAACACGTCTTTGTGAGAAGTAGATTGCAGAACTTCCGTAACTTTCGCACGGCCACGATCCACTTCAATTCCGCTGTTAGCAACAACAGCGTTGCCTTGTACGCCACCTGTCCATACGAGTGTGTTCGTAGGGATGGAGCTGCCGTCTTTCAGCAGAACTTCGTTTTCTTTCATCTCGGTAATCGCTACGCCAACGATGAAGTTAACGCCACGTTTCTCAAGACTTGATTTAGCACGTTCAACCAGCTCTGGCGGGAATCCTGCCAGGATGGAAGGACCTGCTTCAACTGTGTACAGGGATACTTCTTTGAAGTCGATGCCTTTTTCTTGACATACTGCAGGAAGCAGGTCAGCGAATTCGCCAACAAGCTCAATACCTGTCAAGCCGCCGCCACCAATAACAAACGTAGCGTCTGCTTTGTTGCCGGACTGTTTGTAAGCATCAAGACGTGCTTCAACGTGTGCACGAATACGGTTTGCATCGCTAACCGATTTGAGCGTGAAGCTGTACTCTTGCAATCCCGGAATTCCGAAGAATGCCGTTTCGCTGCCCAAGGCAACGACAAGTGCATCGTAAGAGTATGTGGAGCCGCTGGTCATCAGAACTTTTTTCTCGTCCGGCTTGATTGTATCCACCGTATCGATTTTCAAGTTCACGTTTTTCCCACGCAGCAATTTTTCGAGTGGAAGAGCGACTGCTTGTTCAGCAATGCTTCCCGCTGCAAGACGGTGCAGTTCCGTGATAATTTGGTGTGTAGGGTAACGGTTCACGACAGTAATTGTCGCTTCTTCCGGAGACAAGTATTGACGCGCAGTCAATGCAGTCAACAGACCGCCGTAACCTCCACCCAAGATCAAAATTTGCTTCGACATATCCATCCTCCGTTCTTCTAAGTCTTAACGTTTCGGTTGTTGACGCTCGTTCAAGATGCTCAAGAAAGATTGAGCAAAACGAAGCGATTGTTGTACGTTTGGATCTTTAAGCATTTTCAGCATAGCGAACAAGCCAACTGAAGTTTGCTCTGTTTGCGCACGGTCATTGGCTTCGATGGCAGCAGAAGCTACACCTTTAGCTTTGTCTACAACAGGCTTAGCGAACTCGCCCATTGCGCTCATTGTGTCGCTGATCAGAACTTTGTCTGTTGCTACACTTTGTGCAAAGTCATAAGCTTTTGTCATAGCAGTAACCATTTCAGCCAATTTAGGCAGGTTCTCCACCAGAACGGTTAAAGACTCCTGTACCTCAGGCTTCATCAGTTGATCCAGAACGTCCAAGGACTGGCGCTCGGAAACGTTGGCACCTTCTGTAACTGGCACCTCTTGTTGAGTAGGCGATTGTGACATAAGAGAAAGTCCTCCTTTACTTTGGGATAGAAGTCCGCGACTTTCATGATGCCTGTCAAGCAGAGCCGAACCACAAAATACATCGAATACATTTAAATGTACCAAATTTCACACAATAGGATGAGCGTAGCTCATGGCCACTCCCATATCATGCATTGTATCTTGGATCTATTGCGGACAACATGTGTTGACGCACAAAACGACAAGCAGGCCGAAACCGAACTCTATACCCTTATATTACACCTCTTACACATGAACATGAAAAAGAAATTTTTTACACTTGTGAAGATATTGTGAACATTGTAACAAAATCGATTTTTTTGTCAACCCATGAAGGCAAGCTAACGCCGCCGATCCTCCTGTCCAAGATCCGTATTCCTACCACATGTGGTATTAAGACAAGATCACATATGACCAGATGTGCGATATGTACACAAGGAAGGATTCGTTTATCCAAATGTTCAGGAATTGTTTTCCAATATCACGATAATCATGCAACGAAATTGGTCACTGTCGTTATTATGCAGCGTTGGGCTCAGCCTTATTCCATCATTGGGACATCTTTTCTATTTCAAGTATGAACCTCTTGCGTCACGAATGCAAAACTTGGAACAAAGCCATTGCGTTTAGAATGCGGACATCCCGGT
Organism: Paenibacillus sp. FSL K6-1122; assembly: GCF_037977015.1. Taxonomy (NCBI): domain Bacteria; kingdom Bacillati; phylum Bacillota; class Bacilli; order Caryophanales; family Paenibacillaceae; genus Paenibacillus; species Paenibacillus sp. FSL K6-1122. The sequence continues at coordinate 6,832,829 of NZ_CP150272.1, forward strand.
TAATAAGGACTACACCAGAAACGAAGGAGATGTTCGATATGAGTAATTCAACTGGCGACAAAATCAAAGCAGGCGTAAACAAGGCCAAAGGCGAAGTGAAGGATCAGATCGGTAATGCAACAAACAACAGATCCCTTCAGGCTGAGGGTAAAAAAGACAAAGCCAAAGGTGCTGTACAGGATAAAATTGCCGACATTAAAAAAGATCATCACTAGATCCTTTTAATGTGAGGTCCAACAGCACGAAAATTTCGTGCAATAGATTATTTTAAAATAGCCTGACCGTCCGTGTTCGGAAGCTATCCGAAAATGAGACGGAGGCGCAAAAAAGCCAAGGAAGGTGTTACTCAATACACCCTTCCCTGGCTTTTTTTGTGCATTTTATACTGCTGGAACTGCGTATCTTGCCATATCGATAATGAAACTGCGCGTTTCCCTTGTTGTATGGTATTCACGGCTGAACTGTCTGACCCATTCGGGATGTTCCTGATACCAACGGAAGGTTTTTTCCAATCCCTTTTCCAACGTGGTTTGTGGTAACCAACCCAATTCCGCTCGCAATCTGCCTGAATGTACGACCAGACTCGACCCTCTGGACTGGGTTGGTTCTTGCTCCCGGATCTCTACAGCAGCTACGGATCGATCCATTGGTTTCAATATCTCCCCTATTTCCTGCATGGTTGTTCCAAGCCCTGTCGATATGTTGTAGACCTGTCCGTCTTTGCCTTTCAGCATGATCTGTTCAATGGCCCGGAGGGCATCATCTACATACAAGAAATCACGCACTGCCGATCCCTGGATATCCAGAGGCAGTCCGTCCAACATCCGACCAAAATTTCGGGGAATAATACGGTCTGGCAACTGCCATGGACCATAGAGGTTGGTCAAACGAAAGAGTTTGACTGGAAGCTGGTAACATTGAGCATAGGAGTGAGCCAGCATTTCACACGCGACTTTGGACGCGGAATAAGGAGAGACGGGTGCATACGGATCTGATTCATGATAGACTCTGCCCCAATCGCCGCCATACACTTCAACGGATGAAGCCAGCAAGACTGGAATGTGATGTTCTGTAGCATATTGCAGGATAGACTGTGTGCTGAGTGTATTATTGCGGAAAACTTCCCCTGGCTGATGATACGAATAATCCACGTGTGGCATGGCCGCCAGATGGATTATGTAATCTGTTCCTGGAGGTAGATGAATCCGGTCCGATGCAAGGTCACAACAGATGAACGGCATCTCGTGCAGAGGAGAGATATGAACCAGCCTCTGACAATAATCATCCCGATCCAGAAGGGTAATTCGATGCCCCTTTTGCGCCAAATACTGTGAAAGATTAAATCCCACAAATCCAGAAGCCCCTGTAATCACAATGTTCACACACGATTCCCCCTTGCGATTTATACAACGAGTGCATTGAAGAGAGTTTATGTACTGAGTATACCCTTAAAATGATACATTTTGTATCATTTTACAATTGTTTTTTGTTCGTCCTTGAGGTTATCGGGTAATTTATAGTGAGGTGATGTGAGATGAATGAACGGAAAAAGGACATAGAGACGTTATTCCTTCAGGATGACGGTGTAATTCCCAATCATCCGACCCTGCCTGTGCTTTTGTATAAGAATGTATGGGCTGAAGAGGCCCTTCACGCAGAATCGTTGCTGAACCGTAATGGATGGGGAAATAGCTGGTTGAATGGTGTGTTCAATTATCATCATTATCATAGTAATGCTCATGAGGCTCTTGCTGTGGTGAGTGGATTCGTGAAACTGATTTTAGGCGGAGAAAATGGTCAGAAAGTTTACCTTCAAACAGGCGACGTTGTCGTGCTTCCCGCTGGAACAGGGCATAAACGTCTGGAGTCCAGCACTGATTTTCGTATTGCCGGTGCTTATCCGGGCGGCATGAGTTACAACACACGCACAGGTGAGGAAGACGATCGTGCCAAGGCTCTTCAGGAAATCCGAAAGGTTCCGATCCCGGTTACCGATCCGGTCTATGGACAGCACGGACCGCTACTAGAAATCTGGAATGGGAAGAAATCATAACAGATATGGAGATAATCAAGAAGCATGTTATTGGACAATGCACAGGAGAAGTCGTTCCAGTAATCAAGCATGAAAAATAGACTGTTCCCCGGACAAGTAGGAGTCATGCCGGAGTACAGTCTATATGTTTTTTCTAATTTCTAATCTATCGCACGCCAGCAAATTTTAGTTCCGCTCCATACTCGCAAGTCGGATACTGTAGTACCTCATCGCATGTGGCCTACCTTCCATCTCAGGTAATTTATAAATACCAAACAGATATACCACTGTACCCCGAAACTAGGAGGAGATCGATTTTCCAGAGGGTTGATTCAGATCATGCAGATCTTCACCATCTGACGATGAACGGGTAAAATGTCGCTCCAGTTTGCGGCTTGCCCACAGGGATACCGCAATGAACAGCAATACACCTACCCAGCGTATTGGGTGCTCCAGAAATTGTTCCACATTGGAACCGATATACGTAACAGAGAAGATCATGATCGCTTTACCACAGCCCACCGCAAGCAGGAAAGATAATAATCGCATTCGCGCGATACCTGCCGCCACGTTGATAATGACAAACGGACCTACCGGGAAGATACTCAGCAAAAAAACATAACTGAATGCATTCCTTCGAATCCATACCATGCTGCGTTGCACACGAGGTTTGCGTGCCCATCGCTCTACAAAAGCGGATTTCCCAATCTCCCGTACGATCAGGAATGTAACGGTACAACCGAGCACCATGCCGATCCATGAATATATAAATCCTGCCCACAGACCGTATACCGCACCGTTTACGCCCACAATCAACAGCGTTGGAAGCGGTGGTACAAATGATTTCATAAACGTAAGCAAAATTCCCGGTAACGGGCCCAGGGAGCGAAACTTCTCCAGCCAGAAACGAATATTTTCTTCCGTAATATATGACATAATGTCCAATGCTGCCGGGGTCATCTGCATCCATCCAATCTATACAGTCTAAGTTCTCAGGTTTGATGTTCACTATACATCATTCATATGGATGATGAAGCTTCTTTAGCAACTCCCTCCCAGTATAACGTACATCTTCGATGAACACTGTTGTCAATTTGAAGAAATTATTGCACAGCAAACTCACTTCCCACCCAAATCAAAATTAAATCAAAAAAGCACACCTCGACCTCTGTGGTCTTGGTGTGCTCTTCATATCGAAACCCCAATCCATCTTCGGGGGCATTTATCCTTCTTCCAGCTGCGCTTCCTGCATGGCCAGTTCAATCAATTCTGCCTGATGTGCAGCATTCCATTCGGGAATACCGGAATGCATGAACTCTTCGGCATCCATCGCTGCTTTGGACTGGTTGCACAGATTACAGGCGCAGACACAGTTGAGCGGGGTGGTATGTCCACCTTTGGCACGCGGTAGCAGATGGTCAATCGTATCTCCATACGATCCACAGAAGTAACAGGTGTAGTGATCCCGAGTCAGAATATACCGCTTGAAATCCTTGTTGCTGAACAATCGGCGAATCGTGTACCGATTCACCACCACAGCGGCTTTTTCCTTCACTAGCGTGACCGCAAGCTCCATGTCCACTTCCTGATGCCAGCGTCTGCCCTTGTCCGTCTTCCCCCTCATCCGTACCATGCCTTGACGGTTGGTCCGGAGCGAAGCCGGATCTTCCGGGTCGATAGCTACCGGGGCCGACGGGGTCTGGCGGCGGGGACGGCCATCCGTGCCAGCCCCGTGACTACGGCTGGCGTGCGCGGGTCGCTGCCCGGATGCACCGCGGGCAGTGTCTTCGCCGTTCGCCTTGGGCGCACGCTCTTTGCGCGCCTGGCGCGGCTTGGACCCTGGCGAGCCCGGCTGGCGCACGGGCGCAGGAGGCCCTGCCTCCGCAGCAGCCCCCGGCGCTTGCCCGGGCTCGCGCCCGGTGGCGGCAGGCTGTGCCTCCGCCGCCGCAGGTGCAGCGACCGTGGTGGCAGCGCCACGGTCGCTCAGGGCCGGCGCATGGGCCTCAGCAGCTACGCTGCGGGCCTGCCCTGCGCCGGGCGCGAGCGCGGCAGCACGCTTGCGGCGCCGCTTGCGCTTGCGTTTGGCTGCGGTCGGTTGATCCGCAGCCATGGGCTCTGCTGCCGGGCCTTGCGGCTCAGCCGGCAGCAGAGCCTGGTGGGCCGCCGCAGCTTGCTCGGCGGCCTGCCCTGCAGCGGCTGCTCGCGCGCCAGCCCGCTGTGCACTGCCCTTCTCATTCGCAGCAGCATGACCCTGCGAATGCCCTTCCACACGCCAGTGCTCACCTGGCTGTGGCTTATCTCCTACCTCACCCGCCAAACCATCATGCTCCAGACTCGTCTCTCTCAGCTCATTGCCCGTTATGCTCTCTGAACGCTTGCTCTTTCTCCGTCTTCTCCTCTTCTTCCGAATACCCGAAGAAGAGGGTGAGGAAGTCACCAAGTCAGCATGTTCATCGTCATTCGAAGATGACGAGTCTACTGACGGTTGAGACACCAGACTTCTGTCAGACTCAGCCAACGTAGCAGATCCCTGCTCCATACCATGGGAGGCACGACCTACCTCATTTCTCGCAGATGCAGAGGGGCTTGTAGTAACAGCACGTGTCTCCAAGCCATCCCGTTGACGCTCCATCCGTTCATTCGTTCGCCCGCTCACGCTTGAACCCGCATCGTGATCAGCCTGTCCGCCAAGCTGGCGACAGCTGCGGCAGGCTCCCCGCCTGGCTCCGGGACCTGCCCGCTTTCCGGTTCTGCGCCGGAATTCGGACATCGGCCGCTGTTGTCCGCAATACATACACGTTTTGCTCAGTCGCGCTTCTTGTTCCGTCTTTCCTTGCCGGAAAGGGGCTGGACCCGTCTCCATGTTGTCACCTCGGTTCCGTATGAATCCGGTTTCTTTCTATTGTATCACATCTGCTCGTGAACACCCTCATGGCCATAGGCCTCATAATCTTTCGAGTTGTACTCCTGTGTCTGTTCACTGCATTCGTGAAGAATGTGTTCCACATATTCCAATATATCCTGCATCGGTCTCCCGCATTTTTCGCATGTTGTCATTATATTCACCTTAATCCTGTTATCCATAATGTATTATCGTTCCGCCTTATGATTACCCCTCATACATGAAAAAGAAACACTCGTTCCCCACATCCAGCATATCTGTATAGACGAAAAAACCGCTCCCTGCTCTCCCCTAAGGTCGACCAAGAAACGGTTTATTATTCCTGTGTTGGAAATACATCTTATCAAACGTCCAGTTGGCCCGAGTTCTGTTGTGGGACCAGTCGTGGTTTGGGTTTTGGCAGATTGCCAAAGATGACCCATGCATATGGAACAAACCTTGCCGTCAATCCAACGACGATCCACGAAGCGATTAGAGCTACACCGAATCCTCCGGCATACCATAGATGCACTAACCACGATACTCCTGTTTGAGGTGGATAATTCCGATACACCAGCAGGAAGAATGGATGAATCAGATAGATACCAAAGGACAATGCCCCAAGCCGATTCAGCGGCTTGACGATGAGTGACGGCCCTTTGCGATAGAGCAGATAGGCAATCTGGATAAGCACCAGCGCACAAGCAAAGGTATGCACATTCCAGAAGAATTCATACCACAGTGTGTTATACGTTGCGATCTTCAGACGTAGCAGGTAATAGATATACACATGGCCAAGCCCAGCAATGATCCATACCGCCCAGAGCAGAATCCATGAAGCTACGCGTCCTTTGGTTGCATTGGCTAGACTGATAACAAACCATTGCTTGATTTTAGGGAAGTACACTCCGATAAAAGCACCTAGCATGAAATAGGAGAAGTACGAAAACGCCCAGCTTCCCTTGTTGGGTACCTGGAATCCATATTTATTACTTACGATAAATGCCCATTGAATCAATAGTCCAATCGGAACAGACCATTTCACCACAGAAGGATATTTCTTAAGCAACCATAACACCAATGGGAATAACAGATAAAATTGCATGTTAATAAACACAAAGTACAGATGAGTATATGCCTTACCTGTAAACAATTTCGTGATAAAACTTACTGCCGATTCGCCGAAAGGTCGGCCCTGATAATGCGTGAAATGTAGCAAAACAAAATACATCAATGAAAACAGGAAGTACGGAAGCAAAATATACACAAATCTTTTCTTGTAAAAGTTACTCACAAGTTTCTTATCCAGCGGACGAGAATAATAGTTATAGAACAGCACAAAACTGCTCATAAAAATAAAGGTTGGCGTACCATATTTCATAAAGATATTAATAAAATTGTACAGCCAGTAGTAGCCTGAGCCCGTCATGTCCACCGTCGCATAGGACGTGGAATGCACGCTGAGTACGCCGATAATCGCCAAGGCACGAACCAGGTTCAGCTCTGGAATTCGCTCTCTTTTCAGTGTTTCACTCATTTTAAAGTTTCTCCTTAATGTGTTCGTCAATATGTCAGATATGACTTAATACAATAAAGCTCTCTATCTATTAAAAGCCATAATGCTTAAGATGGATAGTCCATTTTCTTAACAATTCCTAAATTTTCAACACATTTCACACTATTTTCATGTCTATATATGTAAAAAAGACCGCGAGTACGCGGTCTGTGGAACATCCTGCTCTCAACCAAATGAATATTGGATCAACCGGATGAGAATGGTAAATTTGGGTTTGGGCATGCATCCCGCCCTGACTGAGTCTACTTCGCACGACTCGCCAGAATCTGTTTATACACGTCAATAGCTGCCTGTCTCGATGCCTTCAGATCAACAATGGCATCCTTGCGTGGCTGATGGATGTCCTTGCTATGCAGATCCTTCAATTCAGGCAACCACTTGCGAATATAATCACCTTGCGGATCATACTTCTCGGATTGTGTTACCGGATTGTTCACGCGAAAATACGGAGCCGCATTCTCCCCAAGCGAGGCACACCATAACCAGTTACCTCGGTTTTGAATGTTATCATAGTCACGCAGCTTACGCCTGAAATAAGCTTCGCCCAAGGTGAATGGGCATTGCAGGTTTTTGGTGAGAAACATCGCCGTGAGAATCCGCAGCCGGTTTGGCATATGTCCGGTTTCATTCAGTTCCGTCATCGCTGCATCAATAATCGGAATGCCTGTCTCCGCCTTGCACCACCGTTCAAAGTAATCATCATGGAGAGCCGAGAGATCGTACACCTTTTCATATGTAAAATAGTGACTCTCATAGACCGCCCGATACAGATAGAAGTCGCGGAAGCACAACTGCCTGATCCATTCCCCCGCCTCTGCCGTGCGACTCGCCGCATCATACATTTTACGAATGGATACAGCTCCCACAGCTACGTAAGAACTGAGATGACTCGGCTCGTACGCCTCATATTCATCCCGATGATCCCCATATTCAGCAATTCGATCCGACAAAAATTGATCCAACAGCAGATGCGGGTCCTCGTCATTCGAACCAATGCCCTCCAGCAACTCCGGAGGTACCTGCATTGCATCCGGCCATTCAATCTGACGATCACTCACCTTCAACGCTGCAACCGTTGTTGCCGAAGGAGGGTTGGGATGTTCATTCATGAATTCCACCCACCGCCGATGGAAAGCCGCAAATACCTTATATGGCTCCGACTTGCCTGTAAAATTGGCAAATCCATTCAGATCCATCAGCAGATGATCCGTCAGTTGTGTGAACGTAACCTCGTGCGCCTCACTGACTTTGCGCATAGCCCTATCCCGCTCGATTGCATATGGCGTCATGTCCCGATGGACCACAATCTCGTTAATCTCACCTTTGAATTCGTTCAGGATGAATTCAACCACTTCAGCCGGTTTGCCGTAAGCAACATGCAGTTTTCGTTTGGCTTCAAGATACTGTCTGCCTAATTCCGCTGCGTGCTGCCTGAAATTCACACCGCTGTGTTCCTTCTCTCGGCCTTGCCGCAGGAGGAATGAATCATAGATGAGAACATGCACACTCTCTTCTTGGTGTTCCCGCAAATAATCGAATGCGGCCAGATCATCCGTACGCAAATCTTTGCGGTGTATGAATAGCTTCATGCTCACCCTCCTGTCTGAACTTACATTACATACGTTTATTTGTCCGTCAGGTTCTTATATAACCTGCTTGTTTCGGGCTCGGGCTGATACCCCAGATCCTCATTTAATGTCAATGTAAATGAATGATACAAACGAAGTATGCCTTGCTGATCATCCATAGATGCATACACTTCCATCATGAGTCGGCAGATCTCTTCCGAATACGGTTCCCGTTCCTGTAATATCGTTAATTGCTCAATCGCTTCCTTGCCACGACCATGCTCCATGTCCCATCTCGCGATATCCATAACCAGCGCTGTATACTTGCGTCTGAGTTCCCTTGCTTTGGCCTGTGCCCAACGATAATCATGTTCTTCCAGATAATCACCACGATAAAGCGGAATCATATGTCTCAAGTCATCGACATTGTCGGATGTGATGACATGGTAAACCATGGATTTTTCAAATTGATCCACATCACTTACCAGATTGCCTGATAACAGACGATAACGGTTCATATTGTACTCCAGCTTGCCTGTCATGTTCCATTCCTTAAGCAGCTTTCGAATCTGGTACACGGAAGTATGTAGATGGGTTAATCCCTTTTCCTGGGAAACATCACCCCATAGCTTATCCAGCAGAATCTCCTTGCTTACCCATTCTTCCCTGTGATGAAACAAAAAAGCAAACAATTCCTGTGATTTGGTTGTGCGCCACTTATGTTTCTTGGCACCCTGATCCAAGCTTCTGTAGATATCCAGATGTTTGAACGTAAGCAGCCCCGGAACTTCAGTATCCAACTCCACAGGTACAGGTTCAGATCCCTGTACCTCGGCGGTGGCTGCAACTTGAGAATTATGCGACATTATGCCCGCGATTCGATCAACGGTTTTGGCCAATCGGGTCGAGCTGACCGGTTTCAGTACATAATCCAGTGCATGCAGCTCAAATGCTTCCACTGCATGGTCCGCATAAGCCGTAACAAAGATAATACGAATACTCTGATCCAATTGCTGTATATATTCAGCCGCTTCCAGGCCATTCATCTCGGGCATTCCAATGTCCAAAAATACAACATCTACACGTTCCTTTGCCAGAAAATGAAGACCATCACGAGCTGTTGAAAAACATTGCACGGGTGTAATTCGTCCGTCCGTTCGTAGTAGTCGCTCCAGATGAAGCTGCGCTGGCTTCTCATCATCGATCACAATGGCTCTCACCGTTCTTTCAGCCTCCTGCCATGAAAGATTCAATAGGAATACCGATTTTATCGGCATCCGCTTATTAGTCTGTTAACCATAATTGCTTCACTCGGCACACTAATTGGAATAATTCACCTTTTGCACGGGGATACGGAATCGGATCTGCGTGCCTTTACCCACATGGCTATGAATCTCCAGCCCCTGACCATAGAGAGACATCAGGCGACGGTTTATATTTTGCAGCCCCACACCTCCCGGACCTTCGGTACGCCCAGACTTGACCTGAGCCATACGCTCAGGAGGGATACCTACACCATCATCCTGGACCTGTACGACTACATGCTCGCTCTCTTGGAAAATCCTAAGATGAACTGTCCCGCCGGCTGCCCGCTCCATCACGCCGTGGCGAATGGCGTTCTCCACAAGAGGCTGAATACTGAGTGGTGGCAGATACAGATGTACGTCCGATTCCACCTCATACTCAACCACCAGTCTTTCCTCAAATCTCGCCTGTTCCAGATGCACATAAGACTCCACCAATTCCAGCTCTTTGGTCAAAGGAACAAGCTGCTCCCTGTTCTGGAAGTCAAAACTTCCGCGCAGGTAATGACTCAATTCAATCAGCAGATCGGTTGCTTTGTCCGGATTCACTGCACAGGTTGCGATAATAACATTGAGTGCATTATATAGAAAGTGTGGCTTGATCTGGGCCTGCAAAAAGGCCATTTCGGTCCGAATAGCCTCCTGCACAGAACTCCGCATCTCAATTAACGTCCGAACTCTGGCGCGCAATTCACCGGCATCCACCGGTTTGCTCAGGAAGTCATTGGCTCCCGCTTGGAATCCGTGTTTGATATCCTCAGGCAACCCACGGGCGGTCAGCATCAGAATCGGCAACTCCGACAAGGAACTGTGCTCGCGCAGTTTGCGACATAACTCAAGTCCGGACATCTTAGGCATCATCCAGTCTGTAATAACAAGATCAATGGACGGGAACTCCTCACGGAGTTTCAATGCAGTGGACCCGCTGTCCGCTGCAATCACACGATACCGCTCCGTCGACAATAGGTTAAGCAATACCTGTCGATTCACGGGGTCATCGTCTACAATCAGAATCGTATGCTCCGCTTCCGTAAGATCATCCTGCTCATCTGACTCTCTTGTCACAAGCTCCTTCGCCCCTGCCCCCTGTGCAGCAACATATCGGGCGGCAGCTGGTTTCGAATGAGTTTGCAAAAGTGGCATCTTCATAACAGGCAGGGTGAAATGAAAGGTCGAACCTTGCCCCGGCTCCGATTCAACCCAGATCTCACCACCGCCAAGCTCAACGAGTTTTCGCGTAATACTCAGACCCAGTCCGGTTCCATTATTCAATCGCTCAATCGTGCCGTTACTCTGCTCATACGCCTGGAAGATATCCTCCTGTTTGTCCAAGGCAATGCCTACCCCTGTATCAGCGACCGATACCTTCACCCAGTCCCCTTCAACGCTGGCGTACAATCGAATCTCACCCTGCTCAGTGTACTTATAGGCGTTACCCAGCAAGTTATACAGAACTTGCCTTAGGCGATCTTCGTCTGCCTCAACAAGTGGCAAAGACTGGGGCCATTGTTGAATCAATATAACCGGCTTGTCCTCAAACGTGAAACCCGAGACTTCAACCACAGTACGAGCAACGGATTCCAGATCAACAGCTACCCGTTTTAACTCGATCTCACTATTTTTTAATTTGGCAAAATCCAAAATATCGTTAACCAGCAGTGAAAGGCGCTTCCCGGTTGAAGTAATCATGGAGAGATTTTTCGCTTGCTTGGGCGTGACTGCTCCAGCCGCCCCTTCCAGCATGGATTGCGCAATATTAATGATGCCATGCAGGGGAGTTCGTAGCTCATGAGACGTATTCGCCATGAACTCGTCCTTCAGGCTGTCGATGGCCAGCAAACGCTCCGACAGAGCTTCCACGTCTCGGAATGATTGTGCAAAGCGGATTGCGGTCACAATCATCTGGGCAAATACAAATAATAAAAGTTCAATCAGCGCAAAGAACGCTGTGTCTAGGGTAGTGAACGCACCAAGCGTATATAACACAACAACCATGAGTATGCTCATCATACTCACCAGTGCAAAGTGGCTGTCATTCGGCCGTCCTTTCAACCAATAGAAAATGGCTCGCAGCGTATATAACATGACAACAAGTGAGATCAGTAACATGGGAAGCTCAAGAGACGAGAAAAGCGTTGGAGGAAGCGTAAGACCCACAATAGTCTGGGTAACGATTAGCACTACAGCCAGACGAACAAACCACTGATGAACTGCTCCTGGTACACGGGCATCCATATACCGAAGCAAAAAATAATAGGCAAAGGCTGAACTAAGGAGCTGAATCCGAAGTATCTCATTATTGGTCAGGAACGGTACAAACGTACCCAGTAACTTCTCCCCATGTGTCAGAGCGTACACCGCACCAGAAAGGCTGAATAATCCGAGAAAACGAAGCTCCTTCTCCGTACGTCGTAATCTGAACAGAAGTAGAAAAAAGGCGGCTGGCAAGATAAAACCGAATAAGGCCATCAGATCCCTGAGCCAATCTTGTTGCTGACTTTTCAGAATACTATGCTCGTCTCCAAACAAAATGGGCGCTACTATGCCCCCGGACGAGTAACTATAATTTGATACTTGAATGATAATGTCAGCCGTATTGCCCTCAATGGACGTGAATCCTGTAAAGGGCAGATTTAATTGTATATCTGTTGCCCTAGTCTTTCCTGGCAGGCCTTTGCCACCAATCTCTTTCCCATCGATAAATACCCGGTGGGCCATGCGTATATTCTGTGTGCGTATACCATAATCATTTTTCATCGTCCGGGGTGTAAGCTGAACTTGCAAATGATAGGTTCCATACCCATGGGCCTGCCCCAAAGATTTGTTCCATCGGGCAGGAACTTGAGTGCCCGACGAAGCCGGCAAAGGCTTGCGACCGGATACACTTGCTTCAATATCTGCCGGGCTCAGCAACTGCCCAGGGTAGAAATCCCAGACACCCTTTAGAGACGCTGCACCCTTGCGATCAAAGTTCCATTGGGTCAGGTCAATTTTCCCCTCTGAAGCTTGAGGGTTAATCCGCTCGCTAATTAACGTCTGGGCGATCCAACCCAGCGGAACAATGACAATGCATATGAAACTTATGGTCAGCATAATCCAGTGTTTTCTCATCTATGTATTCCTTCCATTCACAATGGCGAGAGACGTCTAATTTTGTCGATTTATCACTATAATTCATGTTACACGTTTCTGGTGCTCACGGAAATAGTTTCCGTATCAAAATCGGTCAAATTCGTTATAATTTGACCGATTTCTATCTTTTCCACCAGCTCTTGGTACACCAAGGAACCCCAGGCCGAATTTCACCGGAAAGAACGGGCGAAATGACCTGGGGTTGATTGAATGAAGATTTATTTAACAACTTGGGCAAGCTTCTGAACGATTCCGGCCCATCCCTGTTCCATACGTTCGCGTACGATAGCGTGGGCCTGTCCAAACTCGGTCAGTTTATCCGCATCCCAACCGCTGTGAATCAGTGTGAAATCCGTACCTTCGGGCTGTTCATTCAGTTGGAACGTCAACGTCCAGTCCTTCCCCCAGCGGAATGACAGCTTGTGCAGCGGAAGAACTTCCGTCACCTGACACGGTGATTGACCGAAGGGGCCTGCTTCCAATATAAACTCGTGACCTTCCACGGGTTCCAGATTGCTTGGCATGAACCAGGTTTTCAGTCCCTGCTCGGTCGAGACCATCTCCCACACTTTCTCTACAGGTGCATGGAGCATAATTTCCTGCCGAATATCTGGCAGTGCACTTGATGAACTTGATGATGAATCCATTCGAATCACCTCCTTATACATATCATTTCGTATAACTACCGAATAGAAGTTGACCTCCGCTTTATCCACACCCTATAATTGGAACATATTACATAAAAGGTGCGTGATTCCTATGATAGTCTGCTCTGAAAAATCCAATTCCAACCGTTGCCGGAAGGGATAATCCTGCTCATTCCCCTTCCACGTTTTTATTTTAATACATTTACATGTGGGGGATACCTATACCATGTCATTCAGTTATTACGGTCCATTATGCACCGCCGTTTATGATCTCACGAAACCTGTGGGACACTCCTTGGGAGGAGACATTGAATTCTATCGCCATTATCTTCAGCGCTGCAATGGACGTATCCTTGAAGCCATGTCAGGATCAGGCCGAGTGCTCATTCCTTTGCTTGAAGCAGGCTTGAAGGTGGATGGAATTGATTATTCAATGGATATGATCAACTCTTGCCGTTCTCGTTGTATGGAGCGGGCATTACCCATGCCTGAGCTGTTCGTTGCCGATCTGGAGAAGCTTGACCTTCTATATCGATACGAGGCAATTATCATTCCCGGAGGTTCTCTGCTCCTCATCCAAGACAGACAGGCGTCGATTAACGCATTACGTAATCTATTTCAGCATTTAGAACCTGGCGGCAGGCTCGTGTTTGATCTGTTTCTGCCCGATGTGACACAACCCTCTTCTGTAGAAACATCAACCGTTTCATTACCCGATGGTGATACGATCACGGTAGAAGTGAAAACCATTGAAGTGAACCTTCTACAACAGTACAAAGTGAGTCTGATCCGTTACGAACAATGGCATCAGGGTGCTCTTGTTGCTACGGAGCTGCAACAACTTACCTTGCGTTGGTACGGCATAGAAGAGTTACGCCTAATTCTCGAACACATTGGTTTCTCTGACATTAAAGTGTACGCCGACTTTAACCCGGATCAACCACCTACACAGTCGAATCAAAAATTCGTCTATGAAGCGACTCGAAGAGCGTAGTAATCCGTAATTGAATGGATATGCTGATGCTTCTCACTATAAAAAAATTAGGCCACAGCAAATGTTATCCCCTGCTGTGGCCTATTTTACTATATAAAATTTGCAATAACATTTACATGAGAACGCAGAGGGCAGAAATAGCCTGAAGAAGCGGAGCTACAAGCTTTCTGCAAGAAAGCTACATCGAAAGCATACACTTCGCCTTTATCCTCAGATCGGAAGGTTATTCTGTCATCGGAGTGGCAAGTGTAAATGTTAGTGCAAGTTAGTATCCACGAGAATATTGCTCCGCAATGGCAGCTTGATCCTTACTGACACCCAGTTCCAGAGCCGCATGGTTCGCCCAGTACGGGTCACGCAGCATGCCTCTGCCAACGGCAACCAGATCCGCATCACCGTTTCCGATCACCGCTTGAGCCAACGCTGCATCCTCCAGCATACCCACTGCGATTACAGGAACGTTCAGTTCTTCACGGAAACGACGGGCAAATGGTACCTGATACCCCGGATAGTTCCCCGGTTTCCGCTGTCCGGAAGGACCTTCGCCACCTGAACTGATATGGAACATGTCCACGCCTGCATCTTGGTAGGCACGAGCGATATTGATGGTGTGGTCGATATCGTATCCACCATCCGCGTATTCTACAGCCGAAATCCGCAAAATCAGCGGCATATCTGCTGGCATTTCTTTTTTCACTGCACGAATGACTTCAACGCCAAAACGGGACAGATCCTGCCCATATACATCCTCACGATGGTTCATCAGCGGGGAATGGAACTGGTGGATCAGGTATCCATGTGCACCGTGCAGCTCAATGGTATCTACTCCAGCCTGCACTGCGCGGCGAACACCGTCTGCGAACTTCTGTACCATGGCTTCTACCTCTTCCGTGCTTAATGCACGAGGCTCCTTGTACTTTTCTCCCGGGAATGTAACTACCGATGGGGCAACCGGCTGCGGTGCATCCTCTGCTTTTCGTCCCGCATGTGCGATCTGAATAGCTACTTTGGAGCCGTAGGCATGAATTCCATCTACAAGTTTGGTGAAGGCAGGCACATGCTCATCTGACCATATCCCCAAGTCATTATCGGTAATACGTCCATCCGGATCTACATCGGTCATCTCGATTACAATTAGTCCTGTTCCTCCAACCGCACGGCTCACATAGTGAACCTGATGCCAATCGTTCGGAATGCCATCCTTCGCAGTGACAGAATATTGGCACATCGGTGCCATGACGACACGGTTATTTAATTGTAGGCTCTTGAATTGATAGGGCGAAAATAATTGTTCAGTCATTAATGTTACATCTCCTGTTCCATGATCATGATATATATGAACTCTTACTTATTTGTCTAAGTCCGAAAACAGTTTTCCGTTCTTGCCGTAATTGTCCTTCTCCAAATCCTCAATGAAGATAAAGACTTTGCTCGGATCAACATCCAGTGTCTCACAAGCCACCTGAGTCATACGTTCAATCAACTGACGTTTCTGTTCGACCGACTTGCCTTCCAGTACCTTAACCGTGATAAATGGCATGTCTTGAACACATCCTTTCTTCATCATTTATTATGAACCTCAGTTATAGAAATACAAGTACGTACATTTTTGTGACCTAGTACCCTTTTTGATACCTAGAAATCCTCATATTTCGGATCTGCCCCATTCTGGAAATGACTGCAAAACATGATATGATAACCGTAGAGAACCACAATAATTACTATACCCAATTTACATAAGTTGTGACTAACGGTACACGATAACGGAGAGGGCAGAAATAACCTGTAGAAGCGGAGCTAAAAGCTTTCTGCAAGAAAGCTGCATCGAAAGCATACGCTATCCTCAGATTTTCACCTTTGTAAAAGTGGATCAAAAAAATCTGGGGATAACAGCGATCAGAAGGTTATTCTGGCCTCGTAGTGGATCAGTGTAAAACAAGTAGTTCAACTTATATACTACTCAAGCTAGGGAGAGGTTATATATGAAAGATATATTAATTCAAAGACTGAGTACTTATGTTCAGATGGATACCCAATCCGATGAAAATAGCGAGACATGCCCTTCCACACCCGGCCAACTGGCCTTGGGCAAACTGCTCGTTGAAGAATGTACATCCATTGGTCTGCAAGATGTAACGATGGATGAGAACGGTTATGTCATGGCTACACTGCCATCCAATACCGATAAGGATGTTCCCGTAATTGGTTTCCTGGCTCACCTCGATACAGCGACCGACTTTACTGGCAAAAATGTAAAACCACAGGTTATCGATAACTATGACGGTGCTGATATTGTGTTGAACTCGGAACTGGATGTAGTACTGTCCAACAAGGATTTCCCAGAACTGCACGAGTATAAGGGCCACACGCTGATCACAACCGACGGTACAACATTGCTTGGTGCAGACAATAAGGCAGGCATTGCTGAGATCATGACGGCGATGGCCTATCTGATTGAGCACCCGGAAGTGAAACACGGTAAGATTCGGGTTGCTTTTACCCCGGATGAAGAGATTGGCCGTGGACCGCACAAGTTTGACGTAGCTGCTTTTGGAGCCAAATATGCTTACACAGTTGATGGCGGACCGCTTGGCGAGCTGGAATACGAGAGCTTTAACGCAGCCGCCGCCAAAATTACCGTACGAGGCACCAATGTGCATCCCGGAACAGCGAAGGATAAGATGGTGAACTCCCTGAAAATTGCGATGGAATTGAATCGACGCCTGCCTGTGGAGGAAGCTCCTGAATTCACGGACGGTTATGATGGCTTCTACCATCTGTTGTCTCTGGAGGGTGATGTTGAGCTGACAAAGATGAGTTACATCATCCGTGATTTCGACCGGGAGAAGTTTGAAGAGCGCAAAACAAATCTGCTCCATATCGCAAACGAACTGAAGACCAAGTATGGAGAGAAAAGCATCACGGTTGAATTGAATGACCAGTACTATAACATGCGCGAGAAAATTGAACCCGTACGCCAGATCGTCGATATTGCCCATGAAGCCATGACCCGACTGGACATCGAACCTGTTATTCGTCCCATCCGGGGAGGAACAGATGGTTCCCAACTATCCTATATGGGCATGCCAACACCAAATATCTTCACTGGTGGTGAGAACTACCACGGCAAATTCGAATATGTATCGGTAGACAATATGGTGAAGGCCACCCGTGTTATTGTAGAGATCGCTCAATTGTTCGAACAACGCGGAGATATCTAATCCACTTGAAGTGCAGAGCAAAAAGAGCACCCCTTGGTATATTCGGGAGGGTGCTCTTTGTTGTGCCGTATTGTATTTTATTGTGTCGCGTCATGTCGCTTAGATATGCAGGCTTGGGCTTTATTTTAAAATACCATCACTCATATATATTGCCTCCTGCGATGACGCGCAACTGTTCCAGATCACAGATCACTAGCTTTCGCTGCACTTTGCGAATAATATCTCGATTACACAGATCTTGAACAACTCTATTAAGATGTCTATAGCTGGTGCCCAGCATATCGGCCAGTTCGGTGAGCTTGGAGGTCTGGATCTCTTCCGAAGAAGACTCGTCCTGGCCCATTGTGGACAACAGATAGCTGGCAAATCGGCTCTCGACCGGATATAACATATTCAGACTCGACAGGTTGGAAAAGGTATACAATTTGTGCGTAACTTGACTCAGCATAAAGTGGAGAAACTTAGGGTTCTCTGCATACGTATTCTGGAGAGCGCGATAGCCGATACCCAGCAGCAGGCTTTTGCTCACAGACTCTACCGTATTCATAGCCTCCTTGCCATTCACCAGTTCCAAATCTCCCACAAGCGCAAGGGGTGTACTGAAACGAAGCAACAGAGACTTGCCGTTAGGCAGGGTGGTATAGATCTTGAGCTTGCCCTGCACGAGAAAATACAACCGCTCGGGTCGTTCACCTTTGGTACATATCATCTCGCCCTTCGCAGCCTCAAGTAGTCGCAACTCAGCGAGCGCAGGCTCGTCCAGCACCTGATCCAACCCGTTCTCACGGGCGAGTTGCCGCACAAGTCCAAAGTCCATAATTTCTTTCATTCCGACTTCCCTCCGTTGCCCTATATAATGTACACAAAAGGACACATGTCCTATATTTGATATACATCCGTACAAATATCTTGATATAAAAATAGTTACAACTAACACTTATATCCAATAAATCATTTTAGATGGGAAATATTTTAAAATTTAATCATAAAATGTTCATTCTTTCATGCAAAATGCCGTTCACGAAAAGTCATTTCCGTCCGATGAAAGATAGAGCATTCCATAGATCGTTAAAAATAATACATTCAAATATTGAAAGGATGGTCCTCTTCCATGAACGTTGTAGATGCCCTGCTTAAAGTAATGCCTTATATCAGCCTGATCCTCAGAGAACCAGCTAGTTTAACTCTTTACGATCACGAAAAAGTATTAGATGTCATTATGACAGATAAATTTGATCTTGGTTTTGAAAAAGGAATGTCACTCTTGGAATCGTATCAAAACTTTGCCATCTTAAAAAATGGAAGAGAAGCGACCCTTGCTACTCTCTCCAAGGAAGTTTATGGTATCGAACTGGATATTCTGAACATTCCGATCTTTGATGATCACCAGAAAGTTGTTGCTGTTTTCTGTGTATCTTACGACCAATCTAACCAGAACCAACTTGAAGACATTATACAAGAAAATCAAACCATCAATGGTAACCTCGTTGATATGGTGCAACATGTCGCCGCTCATGCCGAAGAATTGCAAGCAACCAGTGAGCAGATCTTGCAGAATACCAGACTTGCTGTTCAGAACTCTTCCCAAATCAACAAAGTAGCCGGGTTCATTCGTGAAATCTCAGAGCAAACCAACTTGCTTGGCCTGAATGCCGCTATTGAAGCCGCTCGTGTTGGTGAAGCTGGTGCCGGCTTCGGTGTGGTTGCTTCCGAAGTACGCAAACTCTCTGTGGATGCCAAACAAGCTACAAGTGACATCGATACCAGTCTGAGAGATGTACAACAGGTCATCAAACAGATGGAAGTTGAAGTCTCCCAGATTGCAGCCTCTTCACAGGAACAAGCTACGCTTGTATCCTCCTTTACGGATGTAATTGAGCAGCTTAATGAAACAGGGGAACGAATGAAAACTCTATCCGAACAACTGATCAGCTATTCCGTTAAAAATTAATCAAAATATATCTTTGATGAACTTTGGCTAGTGCAAAGATACATTTTATATGCAACAAACAGGACTCGGGTTGCCCATGATGGATAATCCAAGTCCTGTTGTTTGTTGTGCCCATTTTATTTTTATATAACCAACTACGTTCAGATAAAACCTTAATTGGTTACATGTATTGATTTATCTCCAATCACTTCTTCTTCCGACTGCCAGCATTCCACTTCACCCGGAATATGAATCCGGTCCCGGGTAAAGACGGGATCACGACCTTCAGCCTTTTGTTTCTTGTAGTCCTTCAACGCTTCGAAAGTCACCTTGGACAGCATCAAAATTGCAATCAGGTTCACCACCACCATGAGCCCCATGAACAGGTCCGCCAAATCCCATACCAGCTGCACTTTGGCTACCGCACCAAACACCACCATCGCGATAACGCAAATACGGTATACCCACAGCCAAACTTTGTTGGATTTGATAAACTCAATGTTGGTTTCTCCATAGTAATAATTTCCGATTAGTGTACTGAAGGCAAACAGGAACACCATAACCGCCAGGAATCCCGATGCCCATGAACCAATATGTACACTTAATGCAGCCTGAGTTAATTCAATGCCTCCCAGATTGGAACCTTTGTATACCCCGGATAGCAAAATAATCATGGCTGTGCTTGTACATATCACTAACGTATCTGTCAGCACGCCAAACGCCTGAATAAGTCCCTGTTTCACCGGATGTGTTGTATCCGCCGTTGCAGCAGCATTCGGGGCGCTACCCATGCCCGCCTCATTGGAGAACAATCCGCGTTTCACACCGTTCATCAGCGCAGCGCCTAAAGTTCCGCCAGCCACCTGTTCGATGCCAAAGGCATTTTTGACAATCAACGCAATCATGGCCGGAAGCTGGGTAATGTTCGCCAGCACCACAAAAGCCGCTACCCCAATGTACAATACGGCCAGTACAACAACGATGTATTCCGATGCTTTTGCAATCCGTTTGACGCCGCCCATAATAATTCCTGCAAATATCACTGCCATAATGATACCCACCGTTAACCGATCCGTGCCAAATGAGTTCTCAAATGCAACAGTAATCGTGTTAGACTGCACCGCATTAAAAACCAAACCAAATGAAAGCGTAATGAGAATGGCAAATAAAATCCCCATCCAGCGTTTGCCCAATCCACGTTCCATATAATATGCAGGACCGCCGCGGAATCCGCCCTTATCCTTCACTTTATAGATCTGAGCCAGCGTACTCTCCACAAAACTGGAGGCTGATCCGATAATTGCAATGATCCACATCCAGAATATAGCCCCAGGTCCCCCCAGTGCGATCGCCAGTGCAATACCAGTAATATTCCCTGTACCTACACGGGCCGCCATACTAATACAGAACGCCTGAAAAGGTGAAATTTTGCCTGGTTCCTTGCTTTTTGGCTCTCGAAGCACCTTTACCATATCTCCAATCATGCGGAATTGCATGAATCGGGTCTTGGTGGTGAAGTATATACCACATACTACCAATAATATAATTAACACTTTGGACCATAGAAAATCATTGAAAATGACGACAATATCTTGTATTGTTTGCTCCATCGGTATGCCCCTTTTTATGGTGTATTTCAAGCACAGAGATGGTTACGCGAAAAGTTTGTACCATTCTGCACAACACTAGCCCCAGACTTCGGGATGTTACTTATACTACAAGGGCATCTACGGAAATCGACAAATACCTACATGCAATCTATACATTTATTTTAAAAACGGGCTTTGATCGCCCTATCATTGTCATTTAACCTGACATGTCAGGTTCTATGCAAGAAGGAAAGGAACGATTACACTGGAACGAGAGTTCATCGCGGCGTTAACCGCCTTTACCATAGATTTATCAATCACACCATTCGCAGAGAAAGGGAATGACTGACATGCGTTATTTTATCGTGGATGATGATCCTGGCGTTCGTTCCATGTTGATGGATATTATTGAGGATGAAGGCCTGGGCGATATTGCCGGGGAAGCTGAGGACGGAGCACATATTCACGCGGAACTATTGGAACTGCATAAGGTGGATGTACTGCTGATTGATCTGCTGATGCCCCAACGAGACGGGATTCAGACTGTGCGAGCGCTTGAAGGAAGGTTCGAGGGCAGGATCGTCATGATCTCTCAGATCGAGTCGAAAAATATGATCGGTGAAGCCTATTCACTAGGCATTGAATATTATATTACGAAGCCGATTAACCGGTTGGAGATTCTATCTGTTCTGCGGTTGGTGAGCGAAAGGCTTCGGATGCAGCAATCCATCGCAGATATTCAGCGGACATTGCAGGGATTGTCCGGTTTAAATTCTACCGAACGTGCTGAAGCTCCGGTTCCGGACAAAACAATCACGACTGCAGGACATTTCCTGCTGTCCGAGATGGGCATGATCGGCGAAGCGGGCAGCAGGGATCTGCTGGACATGCTGGAATATCTGGAGCAGGTAGAGACAGATGAACATAAGCTGTCCCCCTATACGTTCCCATCCCTCAAAGACATCTTCCAGAATGTAGCGATACGTAAACTGGGAGAAGACGCCTCTCTCGCAGAGGTGAACAAGGAGATCAAGGCATCGGAACAACGTGTTCGCCGTGCCATCTTCCAGACTCTGAGCCATGTGGTTTCTCTGGGATTAACCGATTATACACATCCCAAGTTCGAGAACTATGCATCCAAATTTTTCGATTTTACCGAAATTCGCAAGAAAATGCTGGAGCTGCAAAACAACGTGGAGCCTTCCTTGTCCCAGACACGCATTAATACGAAAAAATTCGTACAGGTCCTTTATTTGGAAGCCAAACGATTACTGCATTAAACAGATGCATGATGGATACGATGCAAAAACAAACGGGCATGAATATTACACCGGTAGGATACCGCCTCTTCAACTGAGGCTGTCCATACCGGCTATATTCATGCCCGTCTGTACGATCAAGCGTTACAATCTATGTGATTTGTTCCGTGTATAAAATTAAAATCGCTTTGGGTTTAGGCCCGTGAATGGTTTCGGCTAATTCGGTTATACTCATTAATCAATTCGTCCAATGCCATAGACTGCCGAATCACATCGGGATGCCCAAGACCACCCTTGTTATGCTCTACCAGCATATGAAGGTTATGTCTGGCCTTCTCTATTTTATTTTTCAAATCCAAACTCATAACCATGACCCCTGATACCTCCTTATTCTGTGAACCATTTTAGTTTTTCCTGTCAATCTATAGTTGGATTAACATATGGCATAGGAGACAAGGATGTTTTGTATTCTTCTCCAAATTTTGATAAAGATTATTTTATCACACTAGAGCTTATCCGAAAATGGCTGATATGACGCAATTTTAGTGGTAACACCGAGGGTTGGATTCTAACGTCTGGCCTCATCATTCACGGCCAGAACGGATTGTGTCGTAAATGTGTATATTGAAAAAACAAAAAGTCTATTGGTTTAAAAGGTAATAAAATCCCTTTCCATAATGGGGTCATTCAGGTACAATAGGGCGATGTGTGTGTCCGGACCCGGCGGATGCAAATGATGTAATGTAGAGGACGGCCAACGACGGCCATTGATCCTGATTTGATATTATTGGAGGCTTATCATCACCATGCAGACCGATTCACAGACTAAAGTCAAAATTGTTAACGCCGATCCCAGCGCAATGGGATTATTTGGGTTGGCTATCGTAACCCTGGTCGCTTCTTCCCAAAAGCTTGGCATTACAGAAGGACTTAGCTACGCTATTCCTTGGGCGATCTTCCTGGGTGCTTTTGCCCAGTTATTCGCATGTATTCAAGATTCCAAACGCAACAATACCTTTGGCACAACAGCTTTTGGCGCGTACGCATTCTTCTGGTTTGCCATGGCTGCCAACTGGATGATCAAAATGGGCGTATTTGGCTCCACTCTCGCTGAACAGGCCGATGGCAAGCAACTCGGATTTGCTTTTGCCGGATACCTCGTATTCACCCTGTTCATGACGATTGGTGCTATTGAAGCGAATAAAGTATTGCTTATCATCTTCATTCTGATTGACTTCCTGTTCCTTGGCTTGACCTTTGACGCTTTCGGCGTAGCTCCTCACATTTTCCACACCATTGCAGCATACGCTGAACTGGCGATCGGAATTGTGTCCCTGTATGGTACAGGTGCTTCGGTACTGAACGCTCACTTCGGTTATGCGTTCTTGCCGATCGGCAAACCGTCCGGCATTTTCAAACCCAAGGCTTAATATACAGCAGTAAACCGCCAGCGCGCCGGTCCGCGCTGAACTGCACCCCAATTGTTAGACACAACTACCAATTGGAGGTGCAGTTTTTTTTATGACCAAATTTAGCACAAATGTAAAAGTACAGCTGTTATGCGTTATGAAAAGGGTTAGGCGCCCTTCAACCAAAGAAAAAGGGGCGCTCATCCATGAAAAAAGGAACTAAAGCACAGAAGGATAAAACGCTAGTAGAAGGATCTGTAGAGGCTTTACAAGCAGAGGTAGAGCGTTTGAAAATGGAGAATCCTGATTTAAAAAGTTGAATGCCTCGGTTCGAAGCAAGGAAAAATCACCAAACAAGACAAAGCTCAAGTAGTCTATGAACTAAGGAACGAATTTTCGGTAAAAGCACTTCTACAGCTAGCAGATATCCCTCGTAGCGCGTATTATTACGTGGTAAAAGCGTTTGGTACGCTAGACAAGGATTAGAGCTAAAAGACATGATACAAGCGATTTATAAGGAGCATGAGGGATGCTATGGTTATCGTCGTATTCGTGACGAGTTAATCAATCATGGACACCATGTGAATCATAAAAAGGTACAGCGTTTGATGAAAGTATTGGGATTAAAGTGTTTGGTACGTATGAAGAAATATCGTTCGTATAAAGGGACGATTGGCAAGATTGCATCGAACCTATTAGAACGCAATTCCCACGCTGAAAGGCCAAACGAGAAGTAGGTTTACGGACATTACAGAGTTTAAATTGTTCGGAGAAAAACTATATTTATCTCCCATACTTGATCTGTATAACGGAGAAATCATTACATATACGATTGGTTCAAGACCAATCTACTCCCTTGTTTCAACGATGTTAGATCGAGCATTTTGCAGTTTAACAAATAAAGATAAACTCCTTATTCATTTGGATCAAGGCTGGCACTACCAGATGAGATCGTATCGTCATGCCCTTGAAGAACGTGGCATCTCGCAAAGTATGTCCCGTAAAGGTAACTGTTACGATAACGCCGTCATGGAGAACTTCTTTGGCAACATGAAGTCCGAGTTTTTGTATTTAAAGGAATTTGAAAATATCTCACATTTTAAACATGAACTATCCAAATACATCGATTATTACAACAACAAACGCATTAAGACAAAACTAAAAGACATGAGTCCGGTACGGTACCGGATTCATGCAGCAGGATTGGCTCCTTTTTCTTCTTTGGAACTCATATAATGCTCCTATATCCAGCTTCCCCAACGATCCTCAATTACCCACATTTAGTCTTTAATTTACAAATTTTACAATATGTCCACCTTTATTGATCCCAAACTATTGACAAACTAATGAAATGTCAAACCTTCTTCCACCCACAGACGATTCCCTCTTACTACGTTTATTTGATTGCATCAAAAAATCCTCTCCGATTTCCAGTGTTAAGTTCATATTAATATGAACTCTTTTTTCACTATCTACCTTGAGAGGATAACACCACGTTGTTGTCTCACTAGTCTTCCAGAACAATCACAGGAAAGTCATATACATAGGAGAAGATTGTAAAGATTATTAGGCAAAGTAAAATAAGTCTCCAGCTTAATCTATTAATACGATATGGTATTAAATAAAAATATAGAAGTATAATTGCCCAAACAAGCAACACGCCAAATGTTTGGGTGAATATTGAAGGTCCAAACAAATTTCCCGAAATTAAAATGAGTGCAAAACTACCAATTTGAAACCCAACTAACAAAAATAAAACGGTTATTATAGCGAAAAGAGTATGCTTATTCATAATATTCCTCCTTTTTACAAAAATTCATTGTTTAAACTGTATAGTAATGATATTATAATCTTGTTTCTATTACAATATCTGGAGGATTATCTATTATGAAAAAAGTTTCACTAGCCCTTCTTTCTAGCTTTACAGCTTATTCAATTTTTGCTTCTGCTGTTGGAGCATCATCAATCTCCGATGCTAATATTAGTGCCGAAATGCTAGAAAGTAGAGTGGAGCAATTAGCTCAAACAGATTTTAATAACTATGTTACAATTAATGAATTTGAAAGCGAATTGTCTTCATTTCTAAACAATGTTGTTCTGGTGAAAGAGTACCAGTACTTTACTCCTGAAGAAGTAGAGAAATGGGAAATTCTATCTTCCAACTTTCAAGCCATTCAATCTTCAATTGCACCTGCTCAAACTGCTTCGACTGCATCTCTTAATGCAGCAGTAAATAATACATACCCAAATTTACAGAGAGATATTGAGGGAGCAATTGTGACTAGCAAGTATGGTGCAGTAGTCCTTGCTGGAGTATATGTTGCAACTGACCGAGCTAACGAGGAACAACAAGTATACAAAAACAGATATGGCTTTACAACTACACAGGAAAATGAAGTTGACGCCTTTAGACACTTCTCATGGAACTATCATTTAACGGATACAATTACGATTACTAGAGGTGCTGCTACCTTTATAGCTGATAATCATGAATTCTCTGCTTTTGGTGTTAGATATGCAGAAAACAATTTTCCTACTGCTACTGCAGCTACAAAACTCGCACAGGGGATCTACTATACAAATAAAGTAAAAGGCGAAACCAATACAGCAAGTAAATTCAAATCTTTATTTGTTAACTCAAATTTTATGGATTTCAATAACAATGAAGCTGGCCGGGCTTATGAAAGCAAGGGATATAAAGACAATTACGAAGCGTTTGCAGCAGCAAAATCAAATGGACATGTAACTACTAGTCCAAGCCAGTGGACGTCTAGTAAATTATCAAGTAGAGCATATGATATTTACTCTGGAGCATTCAAATACTAGAAATAAAAATCGTGAAACTTGCCTGTAATTGATCAAATAGTTTTCATCACTTATCCATTCCTAAATTTATTCACCCTCTTTGTCATAATTAGTTTAAAGACTCTCGAATAATTCCGACCGTTTCCCAACACTCTAATGGGAAACGGTCTTTTAGTTTAAATGAAGTGTAGTTTAAACGTATCAGTATATTAAAAATACTACTTCATCACAACCGTTACTCCCCCCACATAAGCTTTTCAAGCTACTTGGTTGATTATACCGTTTAAGAAAATCTGAACATTTTGAGCTTTAGTTCGAGCACTCTAACTTTTATTAGGCTTACGGGTTTCCAGACCCTCTACAAACACTTTATTACATGCTTCTATATCCATAAGATCACTTGTACCACTCCGTGCTTTCTGCATACAGAATTATATTCGATGTCACCTCGCTCAATTTCTTCAAGGATAGCCACTTTACCCGAAACAGTATATGATTATCTAACAGTAAACCACCCTCTCAAAACCAGGCTTTAATTATTCCCCTCTTTACCGTTAGAGGAGTAACCTAGGGATAACAGATCAAAAATAGACCCTACAACACATGAAATAAAATGTCACAGCAGCCATACTGTAAGGAGGAAAAAAGCATGAGAGAGATACCGAAACCAACGGAGATGGATCAGGTGGAGAAAAAATATGTACGCGAAACACGTTGTTTCAAGACGGCACGGGTGTTCCCAACCGATGTCAACAATCATAATACGTTATTCGGCGGCAAGCTGATGTCCTACATCGATGATATTGCATCCATTGCCGCTTCCAAGCTATGCCGGGTCAATACTGTAACGGCTTCAACCGACTCTGTCGATTTCCTGTACCCGATTAATCCAACGGATTCGGTTACACTTGAATCGTTCGCGTCCTGGACAGGACGAAGTTCCATGGAGATTTTTGTGAAAGTGATTCGAGAGGATCTGAAGACCGGAGAGAAGAAAATTGCGGCGACTGCATTTCTGACCTTTGTGGCCTTGGACGAAAATAATCGCAAACTGATCGTACCCCGCATTATCCCGGAGACGGAAGAAGAGAAGAAACTATACGAGACCGCTCCGGATCGGGCGGCCATGCGGAAACAACGGCGGGAAGAGAGCAAGAAATTCGCTGACTTCCTGACCGTTACTTATCCTTGGGAATAAAAACACGCTAAACAATAACAAGATGGAACACCAGCATTACATTATCTGGTCGATGCCGGATAGATGGACACCGCTCTGCTATCCGGCAGTTCACCACCCATGGAGACACACCACTGCTGATAGATGCGATACGCTGCACCACTCTCCAGTAATCCCTGACACGTGTATATGCCCTCTTCGATGGAATTGACACGCCCCGCCGCATACAAGCGGAAACCTCCATTTAACAAGACCTGATTCACAAAAGCAATATGACCCTCACCGCTTAACACGCTTTCCGCCACTTCAAGCTGCTTCGCAGCCGTCCAGACCAGCTCCGGCACGGGCATATCCAGTTCATAGGCTGTAGGATCAACCAGTTCCAGCTTCATATCACCGTCTTCCACGGCGTATACGCGGGTTGGCCGATCAATATACAGATCCTCAGAACCTTCCATCCCCTGTACAACATAAGCACGCCGATAGTTAAACCGGGTGAGCAACTTCGCAATCCGATCCAGAAAGGTATTATGAAACACACCAAACACCAAATACGGTGAATGGTTATAATCAATCAGTTTCTCTGCTGTGTTAAACACCGTTCGAAAACCCAACTCTTCCCGTAACGGACGAAGCTTACGAAGAGGTTCGCACCAATCCTCGGAGGATACGTACATGACACCCGAACGCAATGCAGCGCTCCGTGCATCTTCCCGATCCATTTTACGTGTATCAATTCCTGCTTCCTTTAACAGAACCGACAGCGTAACTCCCCATTTGGGTGGTAAAGGATCACTCCCGTGCAAAGTCACCGGCAACCCGGCCGCCGCGAGTACAAATGCAACCGGAAACGTGGCCATGAACGACTTCGTCCGTCCATCATAAGGACCGGCACAGTCCAAACCGTCCTGAAATACGGAGAAACGTTCCGCACTGTTACGACATGCATGAACAAAAGCTTCCAGTTCCTCGACGTTTTCCATTTTCATACGTTCAGCCATTAGAAACGCAGCCGTCTGGGCAGGGGAAACCTCCTGTTTCAGGATTTTCTCTGCTACAGTCAGTGCCTCTGTATAATTCAGATCACGCGAGCCTCGTTTCCCACGTCCGACCTCTCGGAGTATCTGAGACATATCCATGGAGAATCCTCCTTCCAACTAAGACTGGAGCAGTTGATGGGCCTTCACAATCGCTGTGGCTACATCGACCATCCGTTTGCGTTCATCCATCGCTTTCTTGCGTAACAGGTCATAGGCTTCGGCCTCCGAGATCTGCTTCAGATCACTAAGGATAGCCTTCGCCATATCAATCCACTTCCGATCCTCCAGCCTGGATTGCAACTGCTTCCGTTCCTGCTCCCACTGTTTGCGTTCCATGTAGCGTCGGGCTGCAAAGTGAAGAGTCCAGTGAATCTCGGGCCCAGTCATGGACGGTGTAAGTATTCCATCAAATGAAGTTTCGACCTCGCAGGATTCTGCGGAGGAAGAGGCTGTATCTGGCGCGCACCACCAAAGCAGCGGTGAATCCGACTTCCCCTTTCCCAGGCAGTTCACCCAGTACTCCACATCAGCCAGCGACAGATGCAAAATGGACGCTTCGGCCACACGAGCTAGCTTCACCGCTTCCGCTTCACTGCCCGCAACCTGTACATGGTACCCGTTTGCTCCCAGCAGCCTCTCCGGTGTCAGAGGGATTGCATCGGATGAGGCAGCTATCGTTGGTTGAACACGGATGACCAATAAAGATCGCATGATGGATCAATCCCTCCCTATTGCGTATAATCAGAGTCCATATCATTTAAGACGTTAATACACGAAAGCGATAAACATGTTATATTACCTAACAAAAAATAAGTGGTGACGATTATGCGTCTTATTTTTAACATTAGAATGATCTTTTCATGCCTCATCATGTTGCAATTAAAAAGGGTGAAACACTATACATGGCACCTTTTCTACAGTATTTATCGTATCCAGCGTGCTAACGTTATCTAGAAGCCTTTAAACTAAGAAGATATACTCGTAAAACTTCGTCGTCCATTCGATATTCCAATAAACTCATGTAAACATAATTAACTTTAAATTTCAAATACTTTTTTATGTTAACTATATTGACATGGTTAGATCGATCTTTTATAGTTAAGCCATAACAACTCCATATTTGAATCGATCACAGTTACAACGGCGTAGCTGGTTGAAACGGCAATGAAGCCTGTTTTGCAATCTCGGAGCAAGGGATGCGTATGTATATGCGCAGTCCTCCGAGGCATAACAGGCTTTTTCGATTTTAGAGACAAGGTTTTGAGGCAGTTTGCAGAATGGACCTAAGGGGGCTAATCATAATGAGTACAACGAAAAAACTGGTGCTGGTCGGCAATGGCATGGCGGGAATCCGCACAATCGAACATATCCTTAAGCTTGCTCCACACGCTTATGAAATCACAGTCTTCGGCGCAGAGCCGCATCCCAACTACAACCGGATCATGCTATCCTCTGTACTGGCAGGCGGAACATCCATCGAAGATATCGTAATCAACGAGTGGAGCTGGTACGAAGATAACGGCATTCGGGTGCACCCGGGTGACCCGGTCGTTCAGATCGATACCAAGCGCAAGGAAGTTGTATCTCAAAATGGTGTACGCGCAGCCTATGATGAGCTGATTATGGCAACCGGTTCACAAGCGTTCATCCTCCCGCTTCCCGGCGCTAACAAGGAAGGCGTAATCGGATTCCGAGATATTAAAGACTGTGAGACCATGATGGCAGCATCACAAAAGTATCGCAAAGCTGCCGTCATTGGAGGTGGATTGCTAGGACTTGAAGCAGCGCGGGGGCTGCTCAATCTGGGCATGGACGTCACGGTCATCCATATTAACGGTCATCTGATGGACCGGAACCTAGATTTGCCGGCAGGTCTGATGCTCCAGCGTGAGCTTGAAGAACAGGGCATGAAGTTCCTTTTGAACAAACATACCGAAGAAATCACAGGCAAACATCGAGTGAAGGCCATTCGTTTTACTGATCAAACGGTGCTTGAAGCGGATCTGGTTGTCATGGCTGTCGGGATTCGCCCTCAGATTGAACTGGCTCGCAATACCGGCCTCGATGTGAATCGTGGAGTCATTGTAGATGATTATATGCATACCAGCATCCCTGGTATATCTGCCGTCGGCGAATGTGCAGAACACCGCGGTATTGCCTACGGACTGGTTGCTCCATTATATGAACAAGGTATGGTACTTGCGAAACGTCTGGCTGGCGCGGCAACCGAAGGATACGAAGGTTCAGTCACTTCTACCAAGCTGAAAGTATCCGGTGTGGACGTATTCTCTGCCGGACAATTCAAAGACGCTGCGGACACTCGCAGCATTCGCATTCAGGATGACGTTGATGGTGTGTACAAAAAGATGGTGATCAAGGATGGGCAGCTCATTGGAGCTGTATTGTTCGGGGATACCACGGATGGCGCATCGCTGTTTTCCCTCATTAAAAGTGGTGAGAAAATCAGTGGTCGGGAGAAAGAAATTTTGCTCGGTGTACCTTCCGGTGGTTCAGGCTCGGGTCCATCTGTCGCAGAACGAATGGCGAGTATGCCGGATGACGAGATCGTCTGTGGTTGTAACGGTGTTACCAAATCTTCCATCGGGGACGCCGTTCTGAATAAAGGCTGTAATACACTCGGTGCAATCAAATCCTGTACCAAAGCCTCCGCTTCTTGCGGTGGGTGCAAACCTATTATCGAAAACCTGCTCACGTATTATGCCGGCGATAATGTAGGTGAACAGACCAAAGAAGGCATCTGTGGCTGTACATCCTATGATCGGGATGAGATTGTTGCTCAGATCAAGGAGATGGGACTCAAAAGCGTTAAGGAAGTCATGAACGTTCTCGGGTGGAATGAACCGGAAGGTTGCTCCAAGTGCCGTCCTTCCCTCAACTATTATCTCGGTATGATCTGGCCGGCTGAATACACAGATGAGCGTGTATCCAAATTCACCAACGAACGTTATCACGCCAATATCCAGAAAGACGGTACCTACTCCGTTATTCCACGGATCTATGGTGGTGTCACTTCCCCGGCGGAATTGATCAAGATTGCAACTGTCGCAGAGAAATACGATGTGCCGTTGGTGAAATTCACGGGTGGGCAACGACTCGATCTGCTCGGTGTACAGAAAGAGAACCTGCCGAAGATCTGGGAGGAACTCGATATGCCTTCCGGTTTTGGTTATGGCAAGGCGCTTCGTACGGTGAAGACTTGTGTAGGTAATACGTTCTGCCGATTCGGCACACAGGATTCCATTGAGATGGGTATTCGTCTGGAGAAAAAACTCGACAAGATGGTGGCTCCGGCCAAAGTGAAACTCGCTGTCTCCGGATGTCCGCGGAACTGTGCTGAAGCAACCATCAAGGATCTGGGTGTTGTCGCCATTGATGGCGCTTGGGAGATTCATGTTGGCGGTAACGCGGGAGTCAAGGTTCGTGCAGCCGAGTTGCTCTGTACGGTGAAGACCGATGCGGAAGTGGAAGAGTGGACTTACTCTTACCTGCAATATTATAGAGAGAACGCAAAATGGAATGAGAGAACAGCGGCTTGGATTGAACGGGTTGGTCTGGATCATGTGAAGGAAGCATTGGCGGATCGGGATGTACGTCTCACTCTGGTTGAACGTCTGGAAGTTACACTGGGTCACACGGTTGATCCTTGGAAAGAAATCATTCAAGACGAGAAATTGCGTAAAAACTTCACCCCACTGTCCGGTGCCGAGCCGGTAACCCACTAGAAGAGGAGGAACAGCGATGAACAAATTCCGAATTGGACACCTTGCAGATATTGATGAAAAGGGAGCACGGACCTTCCTGATACAGGATACGGAAATTGCAGTGTTCAAACTGAGCGACGGAAGTCTGCATGCCGTCGAGAATCGCTGCCCTCACAAGGGCGGCAAGCTGTCGGAAGGCATGGTATGCGGGACGGCCGTTCATTGTCCTTTACATGATTGGAAGATTGATCTGCGTAGCGGCAAGGTACACGAGCCGGATGAAGGCTGCTTGAATACCTACAAAACAGAAGTGGACGGCAACAGCGGAGAAATCTTCATCACAATTGCAGGTTAAAGGCTAGAGATACCCTGACATCAAGGAGGCGTGCGCTATGGATTTTGTTAAACCTGCAGAAGTGCTGCAATCGATGGTCGAAGCTGGTGAGAACAAATCCAGAATGAATCGGGTACAGATGCTGATCCGCGGTTTTCTGGCGGGGGCTATTCTTGCCTTTGCAACCACACTGGCATATACCGCTGTATCTCAAACTTCCGTTGGTTTGGCAGGTGCACTGATATTCCCGGCGGGATTTGTCATCATTATTCTGCTGGGTCTCGAATTGGTGACAGGAAACTTTGCGATGCTTCCACTCGCAGTGTTGAAACGCAGAATTACATGGATGGATATGCTTCGAAATTATTTTTGGGTGATCACAGGACATCTGCTCGGATGTGCATTCTATGCTCTCTTATACGGCCTGACCATTACCAGGATGGGTACGGATATGAGCAACCCTCTAATTCAAACGCTGATCCAGAACAGTGAAACCAAAACATTGGGGTATCAGCACTTGGGTGGGGATGGCATTGTACTGGTCATCATCAAAGCCATTCTATGTAACTGGATGGTCACACTCGGGGCAGTGATGGCAATGACGTCCACTTCTACACTGGGCAAAATCGTAGCGATGTGGCTGCCCATTACCATATTTTTCGCTCAGGGATTTGAGCATGCTGTGGTAAATATGTTTGTCATCCCGGCAGGCATGATGCTCGGTGCACAGGTCACTATGGCTGACTGGTGGCTATGGAATCAGATCCCGGTGTTGTTGGGTAACCTCATTGGCGGAGCTGTATTTACAGGCCTCGGTCTATATGCTGCACACCACTGGGGGAATCCGGTGAAACTATCGACGAAACTGGCAACCATTCAGGGTGGTCGTTCAGGATTGGCAAGTTCTGATGCTGCACCGAAATTGGGGACACGATCATGAGCCGGGGCCTGGTTAGTATTGTTGGCGCTGGTCCTGGAGATCCGGAACTGATTACGGTAAAAGCCCTGAAACGTATTCAGTCCGCAGATGTCATTATGTATGATCGGCTTGTGAATGATCAATTGCTCGCTGAAGCTCGTGAAGGAGCACTCCGCATCTACTGCGGCAAGGCTCCAGGCCTTCATTCCATGAGTCAGGAGATGATTGGACGGATGCTGGCTGCCCATGCAGCGGAAGGCAAACAAGTCGTAAGACTCAAGGGTGGCGATCCGTTCATCTTTGGCCGTGGTGGTGAAGAAGCGCTTGTGCTGGCGGAAGCAGGGATTGCATTTGAGATCATTCCTGGCATCACTTCAGCTGTAGGTACATCCGCTTCATCCCTTATTCCGTTAACCCATCGCGGGGTTGCTTCATCCTTCGCATGTGTCACGGGAACCGGCAGTGATGGAAGTGTATCTTCGGTCCGCTGGGATCTACTTGCCCATAGTGTGGATACACTGGTCATCTACATGGGTATTAGCCAACTGCCCCAGATTCAACATGAATTGCTTCACCATGGCAAAAGTGGACACACCCCTGCGGCTTTAATCGAACGAGGAACCACTTCGGAGGAACGGATTATTACCGGCACACTTGCCGAACTCCATTCCCTCGCCCTGTTACATCAAGTGAATAATCCGGCATTGATTATGGTCGGAGAGTCCGTTCTGATCCGCGAACAGCTGCTTCAGATGCAACAGGCCGCGAATGCCTCCATGACCGGATAATCCGGTACTTAATCTAACAGCATACGCTCGTGAATAGTCCGACCCTTCTGCCCTGGTTCAATCAGCAGACGGGTCGGTTTGATGTTAATCAGCGCCGTAAGCTGCTCTCCCATATAATGCGCAGAATACTTGAATCCAATCTCCGCCCAATGCATGATTACCCCTACTGTTGCAGATACCAGATAACTTAACATGATGTCGTAATTAATCGTCCACTCACTATCCTCGGTCACCAATACAAAATCTTCGGTTAGATACGTTCTAAACATATTGCACAGCCGGGAGCTCATATCTGAATGCATCGTTATTAATGCACGAAAGATATCCTGATGGGCTTCAATATATTCGAATACAGGCATCGTGGATGGCAGCAATGCAGTCATGTCCACTTCTGTAAGCTGTGCGTATGGTTCTGCATAAGCTCGCCCCACTCCCTGCATGAAATCATCCAGAATGAACTGCAACAACTCCGGTTTGCCGGGAAAATGTAAATAGAAGGTTCCCCGGTTGTAATCCGCCCGTTCCGTAATATCCCGGATTGTGAGGGCATCCGCTCCCTTCTCTAATATCAAAGAAACCGCCGCAGCGATGATCGCATCCTGCGTTCTTCGTGCTCTCCGGTCCTGAGGATGTTCAATGATCAACATTTTCGCCTCCTTTGTTCATTATTGTAATATAAATGAACACCGCTTACACCTCTGTCCGATAGCTGACATATGCGATGTCAATGATTATTGTCACATTGCTATGTATATCTTAACATTGAGACAGGAAAGATAGACGACAGGTTGAAACTTTTTTTGAGAAATACCTGCCAATAATGAATAAGGAGCGGATATATCATGAGTACATCTTATAAACATACAGCCGTTATTACAGGAGCAGCCGGGGGCATTGGTAAAGAATTGGCACGCCGCCTTGCTGAGCGCAAAATTAACTTGGTTCTGGTGGACCTGAATGAAGAAGCTATCCAACAGACGATTACTGATCTGAACCTCGACAAAGAGCACGTCATCGCCGTAAAAGCGAACGTATCCCAAGAAGCAGACGTGAAAAACTATGTGCAAAAAGCATTAGATGCTTTTGGTCGAATCGATTATTTTGCCAACAATGCCGGAATTGAAGGTCCAACAGGGCTGATCGAAGACCTGAGTGTTGAAGCACTCGACA
This sequence comes from Paenibacillus sp. FSL K6-1122, assembly GCF_037977015.1. Classification (NCBI taxonomy): domain Bacteria; kingdom Bacillati; phylum Bacillota; class Bacilli; order Caryophanales; family Paenibacillaceae; genus Paenibacillus; species Paenibacillus sp. FSL K6-1122. The sequence goes on from NZ_CP150272.1 coordinate 6,868,326, forward strand.
CCGTATATAACGTCAACATTCGTGGAGTATTCCTGGGTCTGCAAAATGTCATTCCAGTGATGAAAAAACAAAAATCCGGTGCGATTCTTAATACCTCTTCCCTCGCGGGTCTGATGGGTGCACCTGCTGTATCTCCATATATTATGTCCAAACATGCCGTAGTTGGTCTCACGCGTACCGCTGCAAATGAACTGGCACCTTATAATATCCGAGTTAACGCTGTATTGCCAGGTACAATCAATACACGCATGATGCGTCAGATCGAAGCTAATTCCGGTAACGTGGAAGATTATCAATCAGCAACCGTGTCCAGCATTCCAATGGGCCGTTACGGCGAACCGGAAGAAGTCGCTGCGGTAATGAACTTCCTGTTGTCCGAAGAAGCATCTTATGTAACAGCTTCCCTTTACACCGTAGATGGCGGTATGGTGGGTCAATAAGAAGCTATAAACGGTGGGATTGATAGGGATTGGGTCGATAGAACTTCAAGTCCATCCTTAGAAAAGTTATACCGACAGGTGTTCCCGAAGGGATGCCTGGTCACTACAATCTAAAAAAGGCCTCAACACCACAGTATTGTGGAGTTGAGGTCTTTTTGACAGTACAACACTTGCCATGCATTAGGCTGCATCTGTGAGATTTCACTTTTGAAACAGCCATTTAACGCCTCGTTGCACCATGTGATCACTCTAAGTTACTCTAACGAACCTAGGGCACCTTATTTCGGCAAAAAGCGCTTATTTCCCGAACTAACGAATCTCAGACACGCTAATTCCGCGGAAATGCTTTAACTGCATGGGAAAGTCCTAAAATCCAGAGAATAATGTGTCTGAGATTCGTTACATTCCCAAACGAGCGAGGAATACCCTTATAAGGCGTATCAGGTTCGTTAGATTTTGCCCGGATCACAGAAAGGCTTAATCGCTGGACTGAACAACCTACGCACACCAATAATCTAGCCCCTCATGCGCCGATCATCGATACAAATCTCCTTAAACCTCACGCCACAGTCCAAACTCCAAATCCACGCTTAACTTAATCGACGTATCCCGCGTGACCCTTGTCCATCAAGTAGTCCATCTCAGCATCTAGGATGCTTTCCACGGTCAACTCATCCAGCTTCACATCTTTACGACTAAGGATGTAGTCAGCCAGATCATCGCCGTCAATATCCACATCGTTACCTTTGGAATTTTCGTGCGCCTTGTTGATGTACGCTTGCTCATGCTTCAACACAAGGGCGATATTCTCCTGGCTTGCCTTCGTTTTATCTGCAATATATTGCATCATTTCTTGTTCGTTAATTGCGTTTGCTTCTGCCACGTTCAGTTCATCTCCTTGATTCATACATACTGTTGCCATTGTAGCATAGGTTAACCCATTACAGGCAGAACTTATGCCTGAAGTACAATTATAGAGCGGGAGCGAAGAATTAGTGTTGAGCCGAAACGTAGGTAGCATTTTTTCATACGCTGGCTCATCACTCTGCCCCTACGACAACCGCACGTAAAATGTAGCACCCTCTCCAACTACACTTCGAGCATACACCTCTCCTTTGTGCTGATCCACAATGGAACGAGCAATCGCAAGCCCCAGACCATGCCCACCATGTTTGCGGGCTCTTGACGAATCCGTACGATAGAATCGATCGAAGATCCGATCCAGATGTTCGGGTGCAATGCCTTCACCTGTATTGGATACGGCCAGCATGACATCATTATTCTGTTTCTGAAGGGTGACGTTTACGGCGCCTTTGGGACCGGAATACTTCACCGCATTATCGAGCAGGATCAGAATGACCTGTTTGATCTGCTCACTGTTCCCATGAACCGTAAGATTCGGCTCAATGTTGTAATCGAGGGAAATGTTTTTTTCAAATATAACGGCTTCCATCGGCAAAATAATACTCTCCACCGCATCGCTCATATTGAACTTCGCATGAATCATCGTTGAGCGTGAGTCATCCATCTGTGTCAGATAGAGCAGATCATTCGTAAGTCCGGTCATACGCTCAGTTTCAGACTTAATATAGTGAAGCCACTTCGCCTGGTTTGCTATAGTATCCTCCTGATTCGCAAGCAGTACGTCGGCATTGGTATTGATGATCGCCAGAGGTGTTTTCAACTCATGAGAAGCATCACCGATGAATTGTTTTTGCTTCTCAAACGCTTCTCTGACTGGTGAAATGGAGCGATTCGCAAAATAACGGCTCAGGAAGTAGATCACAATCAGCATCACCAGTCCGACAACTGCAAAGGTATAGATCAGATTCGTCAGAATACCTTGTTGCGCCGTCACATCAATGAATACGATCATGTGCCCGGCACCGCTCGGATCAACCACATAGGCCCAGTCCGTTCCATCCAGCGCAAATTGCCCCGTCTGCCGTTCCGAATCACCAACTTTATTCTGGTCAACCTTTTGTAACGCCTCGGTGTAGAACGTATCTTCCATATCAAATCGGGAATGTGTATCCGTAATCTTCCACTGTTCATCCGTCTTAATCATGAACGAAACGGAACGTGCCGGAGGTGAGTTGGGATCACCTCCCGGTCCTCCATTATCACCACCCATGGTATCGGAAGGAAACGAATCTGAACCAGAACTTGAACCAGAGCCTGTACTACCCCCTGTACCGGAACCCTGCCCTTCCCCGCGCGGCATCTTGGATGAATTATAAGGACTGTGATAGAAATCAGACACCTTGTACAACTCCATATTGGTCTCACGTTGCACATTCTGATAAGTAATCGTATAGATCGTCGCAAATGCCACCAGCATCATAATGGAGATGGACACCAGATTCACGATCAAGAATCGATTTCGAAGTTTCTTGAACATCAGGACGTCACCTCAAGTACATACCCCACACCCCGAATCGTGTTAATGCGGACGGCAGAGTTCAGGAAGGTTAATTTTTTGCGTAAAAAAGAGATATATACTTCCACATTGTTATACTCCACTTCCGAATCAAATCCCCATAACTTCTCAATAATCTGCTCTTTGGAGGTAATCGCCTGTTTGCGGGCAATCAACAGCTCCAGCAGTTCATTCTCCTTCAGATTCAGCTTAATCTCCTTACCCTGTACGCTCAGCTTCAGTTGAGTTGTATTCAGCTCAATGTCGCCAAACTTCAGCCCATCCTCGGGAACCACTTCACCCTTCCTCCGTAAAGCTGCTCGAATCCGGGCCAGCAATTCCTCTGTGGCAAACGGCTTGGCGATATAATCATCGGCACCATAATCGAGGCCTGTGACTTTGTCCGATAGTTCACCCTTGGCAGTAAGCAGAATGACAGGCGTATGATTGCCTTCACTGCGAAGTTTCTTCAGGACGGTGATCCCGTCCATCTCCGGCATCATGATGTCGAGTAGTAACAGGTCGTAGATGCCGCTCTGCGCATAATCCAATCCTGATCTGCCGTCGTGGACCATGTCCACGGAGTAGTTGTTTTTTTTCAAAATCTGCGATACAGCCTCTGCCAAATGAACCTCATCTTCCGCAATTAATATTCTCATCATCTATTCATTCCTCTGCTTGAATTATTTCTCTCAATGATCTTGTTTTATATGTTCTTATTCTATCAATCAAACCTTGAATCAATCTTAATTCATTTTGTGTATGCGCACTATTATAGGAAGGTGAAAAAATGTTAACGCAATGTAAAACCATTTAAGATTCATTCAAGGTTGGGGCTCTAAGATACAGACATGGAAGCAATACACGATGCAACAAAACATACAACCCACCGACGAAAGGACTGAGTCCCACATGGCTATTGAAGTATTCAACCGATATGAGAGCAAGTATCTTCTGACGGATGAACAGTACGCACATTTCTACAATGACCTGCTGAAATACATGGAGCTGGATGCCTACAACAAGAAACATGAGTATTACTCCATCAGTAACCTGTACTTCGACACTCCACAAGATTCGCTGATCCGCGCCAGTCTCTCCAAACCAAAATACAAGGAGAAGCTGAGAATGCGAGCTTATGGAATCCCTGAAGAGAATGCCAGAGTGTATCTGGAGATCAAAAAGAAAGTCTTTGGCCTGGTGAACAAACGCAGAACAGCCTTGAAGCTGGATGAAGCTTACGAATTCGTCCGTTCGGGACAGGCACCGGAGCTGGCAGATTACATGAACAAACAGGTTGTGGAGGAAATCAAATACTTCCTTCGCCTCTACGATCTGGAACCAAAAGTGTATCTGGCGTATGAACGCAAGGCGCTCTTCGACAAGAACAGCCGGGATCTTCGCATTACCTTTGACACCAACATTCGTAGCCGCAGATATGATCTGAAGCTCGAACAGGGAGATTACGGTGAACCGCTGGTGAAGGACGGACGATGGCTGATGGAAGTGAAAGCCGAGAAAACCGTTCCGATGTGGCTGTCACAACTGCTGTCCGAACATGGTCTCTATCGCACCGGATTCTCCAAATACGGCAACGAGTACAGACATCTCGCGAGAACAACGAACCTAAATTACCAGACGGAGCGCATTCTTGTACCAGGTACCGATTTCGACCCATCCATAGAACAAGATAAAACGATTATAGAAAGAGAGCGTGTCCTATATGCTTGATTCACTGTTCAGTTCAGCCCTAACCGATACCAACCTGACGTTTAACAACGCCGTCATCACCATCGGTCTTGCCATCACTCTGGGGTTGATCATCAGCCTCACCTACATGAAAACTAACCAAAGCACATACTCTCAGAGCTTCACCTTAACGATGGTTGTTCTGCCCGTCATTGTCGCCATCATCATCCTGCTCATCGGTAGCAACATCGCACGAGCTTTCAGCTTGGCAGGTGCCTTCTCGATCATCCGATTCCGAAGTGCCCCTGGTGATCCAAAAGACATTGCTTACGTATTGTTCACGATGGCTTCCGGTCTTGCCTGCGGTGTAGGCGCTTTTGGATACGCGGTACTGTTCACCATTATCCTGTGTGTGCTGATGTTTGTTCTGAGTCGCTTTAACTTCGGCGGCAAGAAAAGTCAGCTGAAAACGTTGAAAGTTACCATTCCCGAAAACTTAAGCTATGAAGAAGCCCTTAATGAAGTGTTCCATACATTCAACGTACCTTTTGATCTGAAAAAAATCAGAACGACCGAACTCGGCAGTCTGTATGAGCTGGTCTACAGTGTAACCATTCACGAAAGTGTTAGCCAAAAGGAATTCCTCGATGCGATCCGCACACGGAACGGCAACCTGGATATCTCATTAACCATGAGTCCAACAACGGAATATTAATTTATAATTCGAAGGGAACGATCTAATATGAAGAAAAACATAATAACAGGTAGCAAACTTTGGTCCATCGCCATGATTACCAGCCTACTCGCCGCATGCAGTTCACCAGCAACCACAAGCACAACGGCCAATGCCGCAACGTCAACGACAGGAACAACCAAAACGGTATCTGTCAGCGAGCAAACTTCTGTAAAATACGCCGATCTGGTCTCTCTGGATGCTGACGATACCAATATTAGCTGGAGTGAGGCAGATTCCACAGCGATTAAGCTGAACGGAACAACTGCAACGGTAACCGGTTCGGGTGCCAAAGCAGCGAATGGTTCGGTAACCATCTCTGAAGCAGGCACTTATGTACTTAGCGGTGAGCTAACGGATGGACAGATCGTGGTTAACGTTGCCGATAAGGGTACCGTACATCTCGTATTAAACGGAGCAACCATTCATGATAACGACAGCGCCGCAATCTACATTCAGAAGGCTGGTAAAGCGGTGATTACGCTCGAAAAAGGAACCAAGAATACCGTTTCCGATGGTAAAACATATGTGTACGCCGATGCTACAACAGACGAGCCCGATGCTGCAATCTTCAGCAAAGCAGATCTTACATTCAACGGTGCAGGTCAATTGACCGTCACAGGTAACTATAATGAAGGTATTACGAGCAAGGATGATCTGAAAATCATTAGTGGTAGCATCAGTGTCAAAGCAGCCGATGACGGCATCAAAGGTAAGGATATGGTCGCCATCCAAGCGGGTACGATTACCATTGAAGCCGAAGGCGACGGCATTAAATCAACCAATGACACGGATACCACCAAAGGCTTCGTTGCCATCGCAGGAGGTACCTTTGATATCCAAAGTGGCAACGACGGTATTCAAGCTGAAACCGCACTTGTTGCGGATGGCGGCACATACAACATTGTAACGGGCGGCGGTAGCGTCAATGCACCAGCCAAAGTAGAAGAAGGTCCATTTGGCGGCGGCGGTGGCGGTGGATGGGGTGGCGGCACACCTCCAACGGATATGGGCACACCACCAGATGGCGAACCTCCTGCAGATATGCCAGAGATGCCTAATAACAGCGGTACGAATGCAGGTGCTAATACAAACGGCGTAGCAGCATCCAACTCTGCCAACACAACAACAACAACAACAACAACGGATAACAATGCTGATGCGGACACTGCAACAACAGCAACCGAGTCCACAAGTGCCAAAGCACTCAAAGCAGGTACAGATCTTACGGTTAATGGAGGTACGTATACCATTGATTCCATGGATGATTCCCTGCACAGCAACAATAACGTGACCGTCAACGACGGAACATTCAACATTGAATCTGGTGATGACGGCATTCATGCCGATCATGCCCTTACGATCAACGGTGGAACCATCACCATTGCGAAGAGCTATGAAGGAATTGAAGGTGCAATGATCACCCTGAACGATGGGGATGTAGATGTAACGGCATCCGATGATGGCGTCAATGCTGCAGGTGGCGAGACGGAAACAGCTACGAATCCAGCAGCAAGTACAGATAGCGTGACTACAGCAACCGATGCAACAACGACATCGAACATCTCTGTAACCGAAACGACAGGCACAACATCAACTACCGATCAGGCATCCCAAGGTACAGCTGCTAATCAGCAAGGACGTGGACCGGGCGGTATGGGTGGTGCAGCAGCAAGCAATAACGAGTTCCACATTAACGGCGGTTCCCTCACCGTGAACGCAGGTGGTGACGGGCTGGATTCCAATGGTTCCATTAACATGACTGGCGGAACGGTTATTGTGAACGGACCGACGAATAGCGGCAACGGAGCATTGGATTATGACGGCACATTTGAAATCAGTGGTGGATACTTGGTAGCTGCTGGCAGCTCGGGTATGGCACAAGGAACATCCGATGCGTCTACGCAAAATACCATTGTGATGACATTCCCTGCAACGCAAAAAGCTGGAACACTTGTACATGTACAAGATAGCGAAGGCAACAACATTCTGACGTTTGCACCAGCAAAAGATTATCAAACCGTGGTTGTCAGCTCCCCGGATCTTGCGAAAGATGGTTCATACGTGATCTACTCCGGTGGTACGTCTACAGGTAAAGCGGTGGATGGACTCTATACAGATGGTACCTATAGTGGTGGAACTCAAGTGGTTGCCTTCCAATCGACTAGTAATGTGACTTGGGTGAATGAATCTGGTGTAACCACTGCCAATACAGGTATGGGCGGTCCTGGTGGCGGTGGACAAGGCGGATTTGGAGGCGGCAGAAACAGATCCCAATCCGGTACAACATCCGACAGCACAGACACTACCGATTCTGCAAAATAATACGTGCGGTAAGTAATAATCAAGCAATCTCTTGCCCTAACTCAAAGCCGAGACAAAAAGGCCCCGAATCACTTCATAGTGAGTTCGGGGCCTTTTTCGCATCCTCGTTCTTACGTGGTATCTGCATTACTATGATATGGAGCACACTCTTTCATCCATTCACGTTATGGCAGAAGGTTTGCAGCACTCCAGCCGAGCAAACCTGGTGATCACTTTCCTGTTCTTTTCTTTAAAAGGAATACACATACACCTTGGTACGCAGGGCATCCCGGCATGTTATGGTGCGTAGCGGTTCTTTTCCTGGCAGGGCAAAACAGACGCTAATCACCTTGGCACCCGGCGGAAGCTCTCGACTGAACTTGTCCAAAAGCTTAGTCATGGCTCCCGGGAATAGATAACAGATCACACAATCCGCATGTTCATAGGAACTGGTGTAGATATCCCCGCGCATGAAGCGCAGCCTGCCCTTGAGAGAGTGTTTGTTTCCCTTGGCTCCACGTAAGCGAACACTGAGATAGGCAATTATTTGGGAAGACCATAAGGGTATGATAGAATTCTCAATACCCGTTAGCCTTTTACCAGGACAATGCCTTACAACATCCAGCCCCAGTGTGCCCCATCCAGAGCCCGCTTCGAGCACATCCCCGTACCCTGGAATACGGTTCACTTCCTGAATGACCACCTGTCTGACACGACTGGATGTGGGCATCGGGGAAATACCGTTTTTCCAACTGACAAGTACGATGGATATGACACCTATCAATGTCACCACGGCAATCAGCCATGGAATCAGGTAAATGATGAACATGAACTCATCCCTTTGTTATGACTCATTATTCCGGCACATGAGACTTCATATATACACCCTTTTTGTAAACGGACTTGATGGTAAAGTGTACACCCAGCTTGCGATTCGTCCGATAGATTAGCGAGTTAATCTCGTCGATCCCTACCGCTTCACTCTCCAGCATACTACGCTCCGGCCACACCTGAGCCACAATTTGTTCCCTTGTCACAAAGTGGTCCAGTTGACTATACAGCAGCTTGAACAGCTGATACTCCTTCTTGGACAGCGGAATCTCCACTTCGCCGATCTGTACGGTTTGCAGGTGATCCAGTAAACGTACGCCCTCACCCAGCAAGTCCGACACCCGATATTCCCTTGTCTCTCCAAGATCCCCTTCAGCGCGAAGCTGGATCAGGCCGTTGACCAACGTCAGGCTGTCTCCCTCGCCAAACGGATATTTCTCATAGGGAATGAGGCGCTGCCCGTTCAGTTCCGTTCCATTTTTGCTATCCAGATCCTCGATCCATAACTGTTGCTGTACATCATAATGAATGCGGCAATGCCGCTTCGATATCATCTGATTATAGACAGACAAGTCCAATTCACTGCCACCTGTGTAACGTCCCACCGTAATGGAGCGACCCTGGCTTACATAAGCAAATGAGCCGTCACTTTCCTGTCCTGGCGTACGAATGACGATTTTTGCCGTCTCCCGCATGTTATTCTCCCACCTTCAATGATCACTCACTCGATCTCTATAAACATATCTTCAACAATAATGATAAGATCATCAGATTTGTTCCATTGTTTGCACCGCTATAGTTCAATATAGTGGTACACAGGAACGATTTATGTTCGGTTCTACTCACTCTACTATACCAGACGTTGTGCTTTTTTTCTCATGACGGCCGGATGTCTACTTTAGCTCATTCAACAAGAGAGGTACCTTCTAATGAACAAAAAAAACATTTTCATATACGTGCTACTCGCCTTTGCCCTGTCCATGACATTAACCGTGCTCTCCCGTATGAATGATGATGGCGGAGAATCACTGAAAGGCACCTCGGCTGCCGAAACCTCATGGTTACAAATGAAGATCCAGCCCTGAGTCTACTCTATTATAACGTGATCTCTGCGCAAAACGTTTCACGAATGTCATATTAGGCTAAGCCATAGACTCACATCAATAAGGCCCCAGATTGCTGGTAACAGCAGCCCGGAGCCTCATTTTGGATTGAAAAAATCTATATTACACGACTTATTTCCCAAAGCGAAGTGAAGTGGACAGCGGACATTCCCGCCATCTCACCCACACTCACGTCATTGCCGCTTCTTTCTCGCGCCGAATTTCCTCCAGCCATGCACGACAAGAGCTACAGGGCCAGCAAGCCATAACAGTTGCCAAAGCATAACTTTCAGGTCGAATCCCATCTTAAGAATCCCTCCCCATATGATCCCAAAGGTCACTACAGTCGTTCAAAACCCAAATCAATCTTGGTCTTCCTCCGGCACAGTCGGCTCGTCGTCAGGCTTCACTGTCTCTCTGGACTGTACTTCCTCCATCCGGCTGGACACCTTCTGATATAGGTAAGAGATCCCCAGCAATAGTACGCCGAAGCTGAAATAGGCAAAGATTTTGCTGCCTGAGGTAAGCATCCCCACATCATAGAACACCATCTTCCCCGTAGCGAACAACGTTAGGCCAAGGCCGAGACGCCGAATCATGACATATTTTCTACGGAATCCATAGGCAATATAGAGAATCGCGAGCAGCAGATAGATCAGGCTGAACATCAGCCCCACATCACCCCACTGGAACTGAATCGTCAGGAATACGGTGATGACACCGAGCAGATACACCCCTGCGATAACCGGGTACCATTCAATGCTCTTGAACTGCCCGCGGATGCCTGCAATCAGCAGATCCCTTCCTGCAAAGAATACCCCTACGTTAAAGATAATTAACACCAGCAAACCAACAATCTCTGCCGCTGTATGCTGTTGAACTTCCGGCTGAAGCGCTGGCATGGTTAAGGTTACGGCCAGTGCAATACAGCAGCCAATAGCATGCAAGAAAGTGGTATACACCTGCACGTATCGATCACGCAGCAGCTTCACCTTGTTCAGTCCATAGGCCAATGCAATGGTGAGCGCTGCGAACATGAGCAACTTGTAGAACATGTATAACAGGAACGTCCCATCGACAGCTCTGGTATACAATTCATTCGACTCATACAGCACATATAACCACAGATTCGCAAGTGTCACATACTTGAATCCGTTCAGAAAACCCAGCTCCAGCGGGCTGTAATTGAATCTCTCTCTGGAAGATGAGTTGCTGTGAACAGCCCAGGCATAATACAGTGTAATAAGCAAGGTTCCCAGCGTGATACTGGAGTATTTTAACATGAAGTAAGAACGTTCCCCGATGAAGAATAGCGCCAGCAGATCATAGTACACAAAAGTGATTAGACATAGAAGAACAATGCCCCATCCGGCACGTTCCACCGACTTGAGCCGTTTCAGATGTCCAAGCGTAACCAACAAAACTCCTTCGATCAACCAGCCCATCGATAACCACTTGGCCCCGAACTGGAACGGAATAATCAGAATGGCGAACGTCAGGGATGTGACATAAAAGAGCAGAATCGTCTGTTTCTCCTGAGCCATATGGCGCTGAACGAATCGTGCGAGGCCCAGATACACCAAGCAGAAGATTAACGCCAGCAAACCCTGAGCATCATTCCAATTCGCAACATCAAATAATACGTATAACATCAGACAGCTGATGCTCGTATTCATGGCGAGTAGAGCGAAATCCCACCAGGTTAACTTCATTCGGTGTTTGAATGGATATGCCAGCGTAATGCCCAGATATAATGCAAACGTCACAATGGAATACAACATGCCAATTTTCTCACTTGGCGACAGCCATAAGAGGATGAGCATGGATGGTGTGTTGAACAGGAAACTGATATAGTGCACCACCGGCCACCGTTTGCCAAACGAAATGAACACAATAATGCCGTTTAAGAGCAGCAGATAGATCATGGCTACATAGACAGCAGGGCCCTCAAGCCCGAACGAGAACATGTAGGAGAATAACGGAAGATATCCGCCTACCAAACCTAGTGAACAGATGGTCTTCGACTGGTATCTCAAGGACAACAATACGGAGATTGCCGATACCAATACAGACAGGGCAAGTCCCGTATATAACCCGATAATATGCAGTAAAAAGTAACTATAGAAGACGGAGCCGAACAACACGGATATCCCACCGCCGAGCAGCCCCATCGCAAACGTCTGCCTTTTGCGGCGGAACAGCCACTCTCCTCCAGCAAGCATCAGTGCACCGAGCAGGAAAAAGGCTCCACTCTTCATCTCGTCATTGAACCAGGTCGAGTACGAGTATTGGAACGCTGCTCCAACCCCCAGAATGAGGAGCAGGATGGCTACCTTGTTGATCCAGCTGAGTCCAATCTTCATCTCCATGCGATTCTGCTTGATCCGGCGTTGAATAGTCTCTTCGCTCAACCCTTCCTCCGCCATATGCTCATATCCACGTTCCATGTGCCCACGCAGAGCCTCTTCTCTATCCCGTACAGCTCGTCTGTGCGATTCAATGCGCTCATTCACCTCTGCCGCAAGGTAAGCAATCCTCTCCTTCACCTCGTGGGAGTCCTCTTGCAACTCCTGTGCTGCCTGGTTGTACAGCGCGTTTAGATTGGATTTGGTTCGATGCTCATGGAATGCAATTCGATCATTATGTACTGCTGTTTTCCCTTGAAAATAGGTCTCCATCTTCTCCCGGGATACCCGGATCAGATTCAGCTTCTCATCCAGCATCTGTTCAGATAACGCCATACGAAGACGTGCATTCTCTTCTTCCATCTTGCGCGAGCGAAGTACAAGCTGTTGCAGCTTGAGCTTGTGGGCTTCATACTGTTCCTGTAACTGTTCATTCTGAACGATCAGGTCATCGGACTGGTACTCCTGGAGCAGGGCGTGATACTCCTTCGCCAGTTGCTTTTGCTGCTCCTGAACCTGTTGAAGCCGATCCTTAAACTCCTTCATGAGCTTCCTCCGTTGGTTGATGTTTAATCTTTTCCCTATATTTTACTATATGTATGCCATAAAAAGAGGTTTAAACATTAGATATATCTGTGCAATATTTCATCCGTAGGATCTCAAACGCAAAAAAGCCGGGAAGCAACTGCTTCGCCGGACTTATATTCATATGAGCATTTGCACAAGAATGGATGCTTATGCCGCATCACTCGTCTCCGATTGTTCGGTTGACTCCGGTTCAATAATCTCGGTCGCATCCGGGTCCAGCCAACTGGCGATCATGCCACGCACATATTGCAGATCGTCCTCCGACAGATCGTAGTACCATGTGCCACTGCGCGTTGCACCCTCACCCTTCAGCATGTAATTGCTGATCGTTGGTATGCTATCTTTCATATATAAGGACTCGGCAAATTTCACGATAAAGTCCGAGGTCATGTTGGTTGTAAAATTCGATCCGGCAATCTGGATTACGTCCGGGATCTTGGTCAGATTTTTGACCTCCAGCGCACGATTCATGAAGGCACTTAAGAAAATCCGGTGACGCATCGTCCGATTGAAATCGGAATCTTCCCGGTAACGCACATAACCAAGCGCTTCTTCACCGCTATAGATCGGTTTATTCGCTTCAACAAACAGCTTCTCATGAATTTTGAGCTTGTTCTCAATATTTTTCTTGATTGGCAGTTCAACACCACCCACCGCATCAACAATATCCTTGAGCCCGTTAAAATTAATCGCGGCATAGAAATCCACTTTGTTTCCCAGCAAATTCTCAACCGTATCCATCGCCATCCTGGCTTCACCGTGGGCATACGCCGAGTTAATCTTCGACTTCACATCCCGGCCGACAATCTCGGTATAGGAATCACGTGGAATGGACAGCAGCAGCACTTTATTGTCTTCTGGACGCACGACGGAATAGATGATGGTATCCGAACGGCTTGGTTCGTTATCTCGTTGGTCAATACCCAGCAGCAAGAGCGAGAACGGGTCGGTATGTTCCACAACAGGGGCATCCTTATCGCCAGCTGGTACAAAGGAGTCATCCAAGGCATCCTTCACTGTAGCTGAAGCAAACAAATTAAAGGCAAACACGACGAGTTGCTTTTGATAAATAAATCCGAGTCCTCCCAACACAAGCAGCACACTTAGGGTGATGATTAATGGCTTCTTCCATTTCTTCTTCGGTTTCTTCGGCTTCCGTCTTGTTAAATGTGCGGCACTGTTTTCCATCATATCTCCTTTAATAACGGGTTCTTAGAATCATTTAACTATATTAATAACACGTTTTCAATAGATTACGTTATAATCTGCTATACAAATGCATGTTCAAAAAGTCTGATTTTCAGTACCGAGAAGATGGAATGAAGCTAGAAATGGAGTAGCGGAGCGTAGGGAAAACTACGTGAGCAACGGACATTTCGGCTGAATTTCATATTCGATGCTGATGATGCCGCCAGGCATCATTCGTAATCAAAAGTGGACTTTTTGAACTACCTCTACAAAACGAATAGAGAAGGAGCGATGAATGATGGAGTATCGACGTTTGGGCAATAGTGGTTTGCGTGTGTCGGCACTGGGGCTTGGCACCAATGCGTTTGGCAAACGCGCGGATGAAGCAGCTTCTACCCACATTATTCATGCAGCGATGGATCAGGGCATCAACTTTATCGATACCGCCAATATCTACGCAGGCACGGAATCGGAACGCATCATTGGACAGGCTCTCACAGGTCGACGTGAAAACGCGGTGCTTGCTACCAAAGCCGGATTACCCCGGCATGATGGTCCTCATGGGCGGGGTTCCTCCCGCTACCATCTGCAACAAGAGCTGGAACATAGCCTGCGGCGTCTGCAAACGGATTATGTCGATCTGTACCAGATCCACACTTTTGATCCGCATACACCGCTGGATGAGACACTGCGCACATTGGATGATATGGTCACTTCCGGCAAAGTCCGTTACATCGGAGCCTCCAACTACGCAGCTTGGGAGCTGATGAAAGCTTTGGGCATCAGTGAACAGAAAGGTTATGTGCGCTACATCTCCACCCAAACCAGCTATTCCCTGGCAGACCGTACACCTGAGTTGGAACTGGTACCAATGTGTCTCGATCAGGGTGTAGGCATTATCCCGTATTTCCCGCTGGCAGGTGGTATTCTGACCGGTAAATATAACGGACAGACCCGTGTGCCTTCTGGTTCCAGAGCAGACACCGATCCGTCTTTCAACCGTTTCCTGCTGGAGCATAATATCCAACTGAGTGAACAAGTGAGTGCTAAAGCTGCCTCATATGGATGCTCCCCGAGTGTGCTGTCGCTTGCATGGCTACTGACACGTCCAGCTGTATCCACAGTGATTGTCGGGGCTACACGCACCGAACAGCTGGAACATAATCTGGCTAGTCTGGACATGTCACTGCCCGATGAGCTGTTGGACGATCTGGACCAGATTAGTGACTCTTTCCGTCGCCGCGAGCCGTTTGCGTCCTATCGAATCGATTGAGCAACCCAAATAGACCTTCCGACAAGATGAAGTCAGGAGGTCTATTTGTATTTTACAGAGGTGTTACAATTATTAATAATCAGAAAATTTTCCAGTTCCACTACATTCTGTAGTTTAATACATTAAAAAAAGATATATTACGGATCAACTCTCTGTTTTTTGGCGAAGAAACTCCTGCATGATTTCCAAATACTCTCCCTTACGTTCATCCAAAGTTTCGAAAAATGCCTTGTCCGATTCCTCGACCAGATGGATTCCCTCCACAGCCAATCGGGTTCCTTCTTCCGTTGTTGTGATAATATTGGCACGCGTATCTGTCTGATGACGAGCGCGGGTAATTAATCCCCTTTTTTCAAGCGCACGTAGAACCTGAGAAGTCACGTTAACATCCACCTTGGCAAACTGAGCAATTTGAACCTGAGTCACTCCCTTGCCTTCCTCATCGTGTTCATTGAGCCATAAACAGGCGTGCAATAATACAAATTGAGGTTGTGTCAGTTCGAGGGGCTCCAGCACCCTGCGTACTTCCTTTTGCCACATGGCTGTAACCTGCCATAACAGATATCCCGGACTTTCTTGTGCGTTTTTATACCGTGAGCTTGTCATCTCATACCTCCATGATGTGCGACCTTATGCAACAGAATATATACCCGTCAGTCAATGAAGTAAATCCATTATTCATATAACGATGATGGAAACATATCCGTTGCAACTCTGTGTGTTCTTTCTCAAAAAAATAATTAGCGCGCAGGGATAAACTGCTTCACCCATTGTCCGAATCCTTGCGGATTGCGGCTCTGTATAAGAATAGTTCCTTCTCCCCGGAACCTACATACCAGTCCTTCTCCACTTGTAACACTGGATAACCAGCCCTGTGAAGCTTTCTCAATACGGTAATCTACATAATGAGGCCATGCCACCAAATGGGCGTTATCGACGATCATTTCTTCACCTGCTGCCAGATTAATCGCATGGATGGCACCATAGGAAGACAGAAATACAGTTCCACGTCCGCTGATCTCAATAATGAAGAAACCTTCTCCCGAAAAGAGACCTTTTTTCAGGTTTTGCATTTTGGTATTCACCTGAATGCCCTCGGTTCCTGCCAGAAATCCGTCTTTCTGCACATAGAGTGAATAGGAACCGTCCAATTCAACAGCTTCTACATCGCCCATGCTTGAAGGTGAGAGCAGAATCTCTGCCGATCCGCCCGTAGCCGTCAGTTCCTGAAAGAAAAACTTCTCCCCGCTCAGCATCCGACCGAACCCGGCAAACATCCCACCTTCTGCTGAACCCTTCAGTTCAACCGTAGGAGTCATAGATACCATCGCACCACTCTCGGCCTTGAACCGCTCTCCCCGCTGCAAATGTACCTTGAGCATCGCAAAAGCACCATCATATAAAATCTCATAGTTCACGGTTGCACCAGCTCCCTATTGTCAGAGTTAAAATCATTGAGTCCATTATCTTCCAGAACTGCTGATTTGTCTCCGTATTCCTTCACAATATGTTGATCTCCCCAATTGCAGAGCGCATTGAGAATCGGTTCAAGACTTCTCCCGTAATCACTCAATTCGTATTCTACTTTGGGAGGGACCTGATTATATACGATGCGGTTTACGATTCCGTCGTTTTCAAGCTCTCTCAGTTGCTGTGTTAACATTTTTTGTGTAATTGCGGGCATAATACGCTTGAGATCACTGGTTCGTCTTTTCCCATGTGTCAGATGACAGAGAATGACGCATTTCCACTTGCCACCGATCACCTCTAAGGTAGCTTCAACCGAGATGTTATATTTTTTTCTAACCATAACTTGCTTCCTCCCTGATGAATTGAATTACATCCGTCGCATGCTGTATAGGCACCAAAAAGTACGTAGGGTACTAAAAAGTACGTACTATTCAATCTATACCGAATAACTCATAATAGCATTTGCCGGTACGTAAATCTACATTCTGGGGAGTGGAGCAAGAAATGTTACAAGATTCAAAACGCAGCACATGGGCATTGCTTGCGCTGGCCATTAGTGCATTCGCGATCGGTACCACAGAGTTTATCAGCGTTGGGCTACTGCCCCTCATTGCAGATGACCTGGGCATTTCCGTAACTACAGCGGGACTGACCGTTACTTTATATGCATTAGGCGTTACCTTTGGGGCTCCTGTTCTGACCTCACTGACGTCTACCATATCACGCAAAACGCTATTGCTTGCCATCATGATTGTCTTCATTGCGGGTAACACGATGGCTGCACTATCGACAGGCATCACCATGTTACTCATTGCACGAGTAGTGTCCGCTCTGGCACACGGGGTGTTCATGTCCATTGGCTCCACGATTGCAGCCGATCTGGTGCCTGCCAACCGTAGGGCGAGTGCTATTGCCATCATGTTCTCCGGTCTTACCATTGCCACAGTAACCGGTGTACCTCTCGGTACACTCATCGGCCAACATTGGGGCTGGCGCGCTGCCTTTATCCTGATTGTTGTGGTTGGCATCGTTGCAATGATCGGTAACCTGATACTCGTGCCATCCACGTTGAAGCGAGGAACACGGACGGCATTTCGGGATCAGCTGAAGCTCGTTACAGGTGGACGCTTGCTGCTTGCTTTTGCCATCACTGCTGTTGGGTACGGAGGAACATTTGTTGTCTTTACGTATCTGTCCCCGTTGTTGCATGATATTAGCGGATATTCCGAGAAAACAGTAGCGTTCATCCTATTGTTGTACGGAATCGCCATCGCTGTTGGCAACATCATCGGCGGCAAAGCAGCCAATCGCAACCCGCTCAAGGCGCTCTTCTATATGTTCATCATTCAGACCATCATTCTCGGCGTAATGTACTTCACCGTCCCGTTTAAGTTGGCAGCACTACTCACCATTATGGGTATGGGCCTGCTCGCCTTCATGAATGTGCCTGGTCTTCAGATGTACGTTGTAACCTTGGCTGAACGATATGCACCACAGGCCAAGGATGTAGCCTCAGCCTTTAACATCGCCGCATTTAATGCAGGGATCGCTATAGGTGCCTATTTGGGTGGAGTGATCAATGATTCCATCGGTTTAATTCACACGACATGGGTCGGAGCCTTGATGGTTCTCGTAGCTGTAATCCTGACCGCATGGGCTAAAATGCTGGAAAGCAAAGATCAACATGCATCAGTCGAAATGGAGAAAGCTTCGTTCTAATTTCCATTCCGACCATGGGTCTCACTCTTATATATATCAGTTCCAGCCTTCGAGGGGAACCGGTTTCACATGGTATTTTATTATACTATAATACGTTGAACCCAATTTGATCTACTATGATTTAATTTTGTATGATAAAACAACAAAAATTCAGCTTAATATGACTGATTTTTACACACTTTAAGGAGGAAATCTCATGACAACAACTCAAACCGCACAACATTTACAATCCACAGTAACTCTGCATAACGGTGTTTCTATGCCTTGGTTCGGACTTGGGGTATTTAAGGTAGAAGAAGGATCTGAACTGATTGAAGCCGTGAAAAATGCGATTAAACATGGATACCGCAGCATTGATACTGCTGCAATATACGGCAATGAAGCTGGTGTTGGCCAAGCGATTGCAGAAGCTTTGCAAGAAAACAACCTCAAACGCGAAGAACTGTTTGTTACATCTAAAGTATGGAATGCAGACCTTGGATATGAAGAGACACTTGCCGCTTTTGATACCACATTGAACAAACTGGGACTGGAATACCTTGACCTGTATCTGATTCACTGGCCTAAGGCAGGCAAATACAAAGCAGCCTGGAAAGCAATCGAGGAACTGTACGCCGCTGGTCGCATTAAGGCCATCGGTGTGAGTAACTTCCAGATTCATCATCTCGAAGACCTGATGCAGGATGCCAAAGTGAAACCGATGATCAATCAGGTGGAATACCACCCTCGCCTGACTCAGGTTGAGCTTAAGGCTTTCTGTGAGAAGCATGGTATCCAGCTTGAAGCTTGGTCGCCTCTGATGCAAGGTCAGCTGTTGGACAACCCAGTGCTCACGGCGATTGCTTCAGACAAAGGCAAATCGGTTGCACAAGTCATCCTGCGTTGGGATCTGCAAAATGGAGTCATTACCATTCCGAAGTCCACCAAGGAAAACCGGATTATCGAGAACTCCTCCATCTTCGACTTTGAACTTTCAAATGAAGAGATGGATCAGATCAGTGCTCTGAACGAAGATGTACGCGTTGGACCTGATCCGGACAACTTCGATTTCTAAATTGAATCGAATTGCTGTTATTCTGTGCTGATTTGCAGGTAAAATAAAACAGTGAAAAGCCTCCAGACTTCTCGTTACGTACGAGAGTTGGAGGTTTTTCACTGTTTTTTGTTTCTCAACAGATGACATTGTCACTTCTAAAATTCTGAAACCTCAATCTCTATAATCAATCAGCTTAACTTTCAATTTGATCCGCAACAAATTCATTCTCGCATTGTCAAATTTATAAGTGACATTGAATTCACACACATATGTGGTGGTAGACCGGCCAACAGATCCCCTGAGGTTCAATTTTTTCCAAAAAAAATAAATGTATACACCACCAAACCCAAGGCTATCTTGCTCGTGATAATCCGGAACTGGATCAAATTCATAATTGAAGTTGTATTCTTTTCCTTGCACTTTAACCGAAAGATGTTTTTGTTTGACTGCTAGTGTATTTAAAAGAGTAAAATAGCATCTACTTTTTCGTTTAGTTTAAAATTTTCAAAATTATTCCTTTTTTTCTAGTAGATCGCAACCTTTTGTTGAAGTATGACGTTAAGTATATATGGAATCATTTTCCAAACCACTCAGAAAACAAAAGCAAGAATAAAAAAACTATGAGGTGATAATGAATGAAGGTTAATTACGTAAAAAATGGTATTATCACATTAGCTCTCGCTGTACCACTTATGTTCAGTTTTAACCTTACAACAAGCGCAGAACTTACTAACTCCGGTAGTCCAGACGCAGGAATTAGCGTAAAGTCTCCAGATAACCTGAATGATACCTGGAAGACACCAATCAATGAAGGAATTATTGCTTGGAACGGTACTCCTACTCCAGTTACAATTGGATACTTGAGTTCATCAACCAACACAATTACAGCGGCTTCTTATCCAGATACCTGGTATGGCCTAAATTCACAGTGGTTTTCCCCAAAGTATAGATACACAATTCAATTAAACTCAAGAACAATTGTCAGAGACGCCACTAATTTCTCCAATTTTGTTAAAGGAGCGACCGTTCATGAATTTGGGCATTCCTTCTTCTTGAAAGATAACCCGAATACAACTAAGGCGTCTATTATGAAATATAGCAATGATTTTAACACAGTCACTACCCCTAGGCAGTATGATATTGACGATGTAAATACTGCTTACTAATTTAAAAGGATTGGGAGGAAGATAGCATGAAGAATTTTACATCTGTAGCTTCAGCATTTTGTATCACTGCAATGTTACTCGCCGGATGTGGAACAGCAGAGCCATCAAAAGAAGGATCCGCTGCAACAGAAACAGCAAAAAAAGAAGTGGTGCTGATGGATGCCTCTTTTCCAACTTACAACAACATTGATGAGTTGGCTAACCAGGCGGATTTAATTATTGAAGGAAAGATTTTAAAATCATCTTTTAAACTTATAAATATCGCAGAAGAACCTGCTGATCCTAATGATGAAAAATTAAACCCAGGTGGGGATATATCAGACAGCCCCGCTATTCCATATACGATCTATGATGTTGAAGTACAAAAAAACTATAAAGGGGAAGCAGCCGAAAAAGAAATCATTCAAGTCAAACAAGTAGGGGGAGAGGATCAAGAACATACATTTAAGGTAGAAGATTCTGAAGAACTCAAAACGAATGAAAACTACGTTATGTTCCTAGCGACGTTTGAAAATTCACCGGCATCACTGTTAAATCCAGTTCAAGGTTCATACACGGTAGAAGATGATGGTACGATTAAAGGGAATGAAAAAAACCAAATCAAAATTGAAATGAACAATTTGTTGAAGTTAGAACAACAGTAAATACTCGAAAGAAGGCACTGACTGGATTAATTTCAGCGCCTTCTTTTTATCCCTCTACTAGCCATTATTTTTCGAAAAACAATAATGGCGTATAGCGCTTGAACAACATTATAATTATCATGATCGGCAATAATGCGAACTTCCGGATTTTGCTCTTAATGAGTTTGGACGTACTGGTATACCTCCGCTACCGTTTCTAATGGATCTGGCGGAAGATACTTTCGCCACGCTTTAAAAATCTGTACGCCTTAAACATCAAATTTCCCCAATTTAACAAAACCATGATGTGAAAGATACACTTCTATAAATCTAACTTCCATTTTGGAATCATTATTATATGAATCGTTCTTGAATCCCCTCTCTAGAAATAGATCGGTAGTATAATCATTGCTCATTATGAAAAAGCCATCTTCGGCACTACTTTTAAGCAGTTCCACATTCAAATTCTCCCACAAAAATTTTTACGATTAATACAACTAGTGTTACCTGAGCGCCAATGTAAGACGTTATAACCTGTAACGCCTACATTAACGTTGAAGCAATCTAGGCCAGCGTCACCGAGTCTACTGTTACGCCTGTAGAACAATCGCGTTGGAGGCGTTACAGCGATAAGGCCCCTTGGCAAGTATCGTTCCAGTACCCCGTGTATCAGTTTTTGTTAATGTAAGCCCACAAAAAAGGCCATCCACCAAGTCCATAAGAGATTCGAAAGACAACCTTTCATTATAAATATCGCAAAGTAAATATACTTGGCTTAATGCCGATTAATCCCTCTCTCCCCAAAAGGCTGCCACCCGTCCTCACCAGACAAAATAAGCGGCAACGCATATTCGGCGGCTTCCTGTTCGCTCAGCACTTTTGCCCATGAAACTCTCGTTGTCGCTTTTCCCGCCCCAGGCCCGAAACTGTTATATTCCACATACTGAACGGTCTGCTCTGCATCTGTCTTGTTCCAGTTGTGCCATCCCTCCCGCTTCACATGAGCGCCGATCCAGCAGTTCACTTGTCCATCCGCATCCTCCGCTTCAGTCAGGCGATGCTTCGTAACGATCTCGTAGCCCTTAAACACCACCGTAGCCGAGCCAAGAATAAAATCGATATCACCTTCGATGTAACAGTCCTCGAAATACTACCGAAGTTTGCGCCGCACTGAACGAAGATGTATGCATTGGACCTGATCCGGACAACTTCGATTTTTAATGAATAGCCTTTTTGGAGCCTGCTTTGTTTGACATAGCATAACGAAAAACCACCGGACCAGGTGAAGTGACCCCGTAAAGTTAGACAGATTATAACGTTAAACAACTTGTTGGGCATTAGTCCGGTACCGTACCGGACTAATGCCTTTTAGTTTTGCCTTGATGCGTTTGTTGATGTAATAATCGATGTATTTGGATAGCTCTTGTTTAATATGTGAGATATTTTCAAATTTCTTTAAAAACAAGAACTCGGATTAATGATGCCAAAGAAGTTCTCCATGACGGCGTTATCGTAACAGTTACCTTTCCGGGACATACTTGCGTGATGCCAACTTCTTTAAGGGTATGACGATATGTTCTCATCTAGTAGTGCCAGCTTGGTCCGAATGAATAAGGAGTTTATCTTCATTTGTTAAACTGCAAAATGGTCGGTCTAACATCGTGGAAACAAGCGAGTAGACCGGTCTTGAACCAATCGTATATGTAATGATTTCTACGTTATACAGATCAAGTATGGGAGATAAATATAGTTTTTCTCCGAACAATTTAAACTCTGTAATGTCCGTTAACCCACTTCTCGTTTGGCCTTTCAGCGCGGAAATTGCGTTCTAATAGGTTCGGTGCAATCTTGCCAATCGAATCTTTATACGAACGATATTTCTTCATATGTACCAAATACTTTAATCCCAATACTTTCATCAAACGCTGTACCTTTTTATGATTCACATGGTGTCCACGATTGATTAACTCATCGCGATTACGACGATAACCATAGCGTCCCTTATGCTCCTCATAAATCGCTTGTATCATGTCTTTTAGCTCTAATTCTTGTCTACCGTACCAAATGCTTTTACCACGTAATAATACGTGCTACGAGGGATATCTGCTAGTTGTAGAAGTGCTTTCACCGAAAATTCGTTCCTTAGTTCATAGACTACTTGCGCTTTGTCTTATTTGGTGAGTTTTCCTTGTTTCGAACTAAGGCATTCAACTTTTTTTTAAATAAGCATTCTCCATTTTCAAACGCTCTACCTCTGCTTGTAAAGCCTCTACAGATCCTTCTGTGCTTTATATCCTTTTTTCATGGATGGGCGCCCCTTTTTCTTTGGTTGAAGGGCGTCTAGTTTAATCTGTGTAGGATATGATGTATAGCCCTTTATAAAAAACTTTTTCCCTATGATGCTCATATTGTCTAATCCAGTTTAAAAAGACAGAATCGTGAAGCCCGCTCGATTTTGCAATGCTTTTCAAGCTTTCTGATCCCTTTTCATAACGCATAACGGCTTGTATTTTTTCATCTGAACTGAATTTAGTCATAAAAAACTGCACCTCCAATTGGTAGTTGTGTCTAACAATTGGGGTGCAGTTCAACCAGAAACCGGTGTTTTTTCGTTATGTTCTCTTCCCTATAACCAAGCCTCGCTAAAACTACATGTTTCAATTCAAAATGTGGTAATCCATTTTTTAACTATTGAACCTGCCACAATGCAGGGACATTGGATGGTTCCCACCCAGGCAAGGAAGTGTGGGCCTGCAAACATATATACGTCTTGCCGCTATACGTGACCAGCTGTCCTACAGTATAGGCTGTATTCGCCTGCCAGGCGGAAACGCCCGGATTCGTCGTTCCTGCTGTTGTTTTCACGGTCACCGCATTGCTCGCAGCAGAACCATTCCCCGCCGCATCCTTTGCTTTCACCGTAAATGTATACGAGGTATCCGCTGCAAGCCCGCTGATCGTTGCTGTCGTTCCGGTCACGTATGTCGCAAGTGTCGTTCCATTGTACACATCATAACCCGTTACACCCACGTTATCCGTGGATGCCGCCCAGCTCAGCGTTATGCTGGATGTTGTTTGCGCCGTTGATACCAGGTTCGTTGGTGCAGATGGCGCTTGGGTATCACCTCCCGGCAAAGTGGCAGTGCTTACGGTTACAGCATTACTGGCTGCAGACAGATTACCTGCCGCATCTTTTGCTTTGATCGTGAAGGTATAAGAAGTACCTGCAGTAAGTCCACTGATCGTTGCTGTTGTTCCGGTGACGGATGTTGCAAGATTATTGCCATTATAGACGTTATAACCGGTAACCCCTACATTATCCGTTGAAGCATTCCAAGCCAGCGTCACCGAGTTGCCCGTCACACCTGTCGAACGGGCATTACCGGGTACGCTTGGCGCCGTCGTATCTGCTGGAGGCATTGTACCTCCGGTAGGCAGATCGGCTTTCAGTTTATTTTGAAGTGTTTTATTCCGGTCACCACTAAGTTCCCAGAACATCGCTCCGCCGAGTCCTTTGCTTTTGATATAAGCTGTTTTATATCCAATAGACTCCGCATCATCATAGCTAATAAAACGCTTGTTGGTCGCATTATAGAGATATGGCACCTTGGCAATGTCATTCCAGTAACGCGTGTACCCGTTTTTGTTAATGTAGTTGGTCTCCAGATCATAAAAATCAAAGGAGCCTGCTTCCCATGTTCCAACGGAAGAACCTCCCGCGCAGGTCTGATACTGGCCATTGCTTGCCTGTGCGCATCCATCCCAGCCGCGGCCATAGAACGGAACACCAAGCACAAGTTTAGCGGCTGGTACGCCTGCATTCAAATGCCCTTGTGCTCCAGCAGCCACATTAAATGTATTGGCATCTGGCACCCCAGCAGCCGAAGCCGCAGGGTCATAGTTCAACGGCGCGTTATGCGCACTGACTTTTTGCCAGGCCCCGTTAAAATCGTATGTCATAATATTAATCCAGTCGACGATGGCAGCTATATTGGCAAGCTCAGTATTCGCAGCATAGGTCGTCGATGCACCGCTTGCAATCGTAAGCAGATACTTCTTGCCGTCCACAGCTCCGGCAGCATCCAGCTTCTCACGGATTTTGCTCAGAAGGAGCGTGTAATTTTGCTTATCCTCAGGACGTTTGCTGTTACCATCAAGTCCGCCTGATACCGGATACTCCCAGTCCAGATCTACTCCGTCAAAATTGTATTTCCGCAGGAAGTCGACGGCAGAGTTTGCAAATACCTCTCGCGTTGCAGCAGTCGCAGCTACATCAGAGAAGCGGTTGGACCATGTCCATCCTCCCACGGAGATGATTGTCTTAAGATTAGGATTGATCTGTTTCAGCTTGTTAAGCTGATTGATATTGCCTGCAATGGGCTGATCCCACGTATCCCCTGCAAATGTCTTTCCGGTATCGATCCATGGATCGCCAAGCACAATCGTTCCATTCGGTACATTGATTGTCTGGCTCTTCTCATTCTGACACGTCCAGGTCACCGGGTTAGGGCCCGAAGGGTCCGGATTTCCATGAATACCGTTCCAGCAAATATCGGCAAACGCATAGTTGATATGCGTGACTTTGGTTGGGTCGATGTCCGTTACATTATAGTTTCTCCCATACGCAGCCCAGGACGGGTAGTAACCAACAATTTTATAAGAATCTGCAGCTGCTCCCGTAGCGGGTTGGAGCACAAAAGAAGGAATAATGACGGATAAGAGCAGGGATAGACCCAGGAGAAACTTTGCGGTTTTCTTGAAAGCAGTGTGTTTATTTAAATGTATCATCTTAATACACAACCTCCTTTGTCGTTTGCGTACTCAGCCCGTTCAGGAACGGACGATTTGCGCTCGAAAACTGGTTATTCGTATATGCATCCCAGTTGATTGACCAGGTCATAATCCCTTTTATCCCCGCATAGCCCGCAGGCTGGAGCAAGGTATAGGAACCGCCGTATGACACACCTTTGATTAGGTAATTCAGTGCCTTTTGCAGCTCGGCTGGCGTTGTATAACCACCTCCGGCAGCCTGTTGGGAAGCCGGCACACCGATGGCAATCTGGTCCGGTCGCAACGGACTAAAGAATGGGCCTGTGGTACCGCCTACATGAAAGCCTTGAAGCAGCATCTCCGCCATGGCCACATGGAAATCAGCTGTTCCTTGGGCGTAAGAGCGTCCATCCAGCCCTACCATGGAGCCCGTGTTATAGTGCTGTACATGAAGCAGGGTCAGGTCATTACGCAAGGCATGGATGACTGGCAAGTATGCTCCCCAAGGACCGCCGTAGCTCAGATATCCACCCTGTACATAGGCCGTCTCCGGCGCAGCCGTCAGGATGAAATTGGCGCCGAAGTGTGACTTAACCGCTTTCACGCCTTGGATGAGGTTAACAATTTTCGGTGTAGTTGGACTACGGAAATCGGTATCCCCTGCATTCAGAGACAGGGAACTTCCTTCCAGATCGATATCTAGACCATTGAAACCATACGTGGAAATGATTGATTTTAACGAATCTTCGAACTGCTGTCTCTTGGTCGCATCGGTGAGCTCAATGGTACCGTTGGCTCCCCCCATGGAAAGAATTACTTTTTTCCCCTGGCTTTGCAGATAGGCAATATCGGATTTGAATTCAGCTACCGTTGCATTGTATGGAGTAAAAGCAAGCGTTCCGCTGCCATGTGAAATCGGTTCAGCAAAGGAGACATTAATGACGTCATAGGCTGTTGATACGTTACGAAGTCTGATATTCGTTGAACCATTATCGAAGTTATGCCAGTAGCCGATCAGCCATTTGCTGCCGGTTGGCCCCGGATTGGAAGATCCATTGGAAGTTGTCACACTGAGGGAGGTGCTCGCAGCGGATATATTGCCTGCGGCATCTTTGGCTTTTACCGTAAAAGCATAAGTCGTGCTAGCTGTCAGTCCTGTGACTACAGCCGTTGTAGTTGAAGTACTTGTCACAAGAACGCCGTTCCGGTATACCTCATACCCTGCTACGCCCACATTATCCGTGGATGCATTCCAGGAAAGACTCACGGAGGTGTCCGTGATGGAGGATGAAGTCAGACCCGCAGGAACAGAAGGTGGTGCCGTATCTGGCGTCGGCGTTTCCCCTCCTGAACCTTCCCCGACGTATTTCCACAACGCGGGCACAATAGAGGGCTCCCATCCGGTCAACGCCGTGTGGGCCTGAATACACTCATAATCTTTATTTTGATATGTTACGAGGTCTCCTTTCTTGTATGCGGTGCCTGCCTGCCACTGGGCGGCGGCATCGGCTCTCGGTGCAAACCACGAAATAAGTAGAAGAAATGCCAAAGCAAATGTAATGACCGGGCGGAATCGAACAGCTTGATTCAAGCAAAATCCCTCCTGTACTAAGGATACGTTCACCTTGCAAACAAAACTTCAATTGTCCACCTGCATCTGATCTGTGATCGATTAGAGCCAGCCCCATTCAGCCATCTGATGTTGCGTGTCACTTCACTCCCTTCCCTTACCAAAATGGACCTTCCCTCTCGTGTTCTTTTTTTGCAGGCACCATCCAAATTTTACAGGGAATTTACAGATCCTCATCCTGTATTTAATCAGTAAAATGCAAAAGAGATAAGGGATAAAATAGTTCTATTGGGGGCGAAAAATGTAATATAGCGCACAAAAAAGGTTTTCTTTCAACTCCTTAGGAGACTTGAAAGAAAACCTGTGTTAGATATTGCGCAGAGAAGAGGGCGTATCTTACTGCCGCTGCTCCCCTCTCCCTTCCAAAGGCTGCCACTCATCCACGCCGGACAGAATCAGAGGTACAGTGTACTCGGCCGCTTCCTGTTCGGTCAGTATTTTGGCCCAAGGCACACGATCAGCAGCATATCCGGCACCAGGTCCGGCGCTGTTATATTCAGCATACTGAACGGTCTGCTCTGCATCTGTCTTGTTCCAGTTGTGCCATCCCTCCCGCTTCACATGAGCGCCGATCCAGCAGTTCAGAAAACAGACTTTGGCATGATGACGCCACGGTCTGCCCAGATACACCGACTGCGGCGGAGCATTGCTGGTCAGATCACAGTCCAGAAACACATAGCCGTAACGCACATCCTCCGGTGTAGAGGCTGCGGTAATCCAACCGTTCACTTGTCCATCCGCAGCCTCCGCTTCAGTCAGGCGATTCTTCGTAAAGATCTCGCAGCCCTTAAACACCACCGTAGCCGAACCAAAAATAAAATCGATATCACCTTCGATGTAACAGTCCTCGAAATACTGCCGCAGTTTGCGCCGCTCGGCACCGTCGCGTGGCCCACCAAAGTAACTGCGATCCATGGGCTGCTCAGGCAGCGGGCCGGTGAAGATCGTATCCTGGTGACCGATCAAACGACAGCGGCGAAAGACCGCCCGGTCTCCATCCACATAAACGGCCAGGGCCTGACCAACCTGCTTGCCCGGCCCGGCAGCATTTACGAAGGAAATCCCCTCTGCCGTGAAATCATCGGCACCAATGAAAGCCGTATAGGAATGAAACGTATGATATGGCGACCCGTCCGGAAACTTCTTTAGTGCATGATCATCATACGTAATGATCGTCTGCTCCGCCCCCTCACCAATCAGGTGGATGCCCGGCTTCTCCATATGCAGCTTCTCATGATAGACACCAGCCTTCACTCGAATTGGAACGATTCCGATGCCATTCTCCGGCAGCGCATCAACTGCGGCCTGAATCGTCACATAATC
This sequence comes from Paenibacillus sp. FSL K6-1122, assembly GCF_037977015.1. Taxonomy (NCBI): domain Bacteria; kingdom Bacillati; phylum Bacillota; class Bacilli; order Caryophanales; family Paenibacillaceae; genus Paenibacillus; species Paenibacillus sp. FSL K6-1122. The sequence goes on from NZ_CP150272.1 coordinate 6,897,036, forward strand.
CCCTGTCCCATCTGAAGCAACAGTCAGACAGGGAGCCGATGATTCCAATGCTGTATTTGGCAATCTCTGCTGCGTCATGGCAGTCGCTCCATTTCCAGCGCTGCCAGCAGAAGCGGAGCCACACCCATAAAGGAATCGCTTACAACCGCTTCGCTTACATAATAGTTGTACGAGCCATCCCGATCCAGGCTTAGTCCTGCGCCATGACAGATCCCGTTTAACCGAACGCCGTCAGCCGTCTCCTCCACCAATCTGGAGGACAGTCCCTGCCATCCTTTCTCCGCCACCTCTCTGAAATGTGGCTCCAGATAACGCAACCGCACACCCTTCGCAAGCGCATATACAAACATGCTTGACCCGGATGCTTCCAGATAGTTGCCTTTGCGGAAGCCCTGATCCAGCACCTGGAACCATAACCCGCTCTCCTGCTCCTGCACGCGTACCAGAGCATGACACATCCGTTCGAAGATGCCGATGATGGTTCCGCGCTTTGGATGATTCACGGGGAAATGCTCCACGCTGTCTACAATCGCCATGGCATACCAGCCCATCGCCCGGCTCCAGAAGTGTGGTGAGCACCCTGTCGATGAATCTGCCCAGACCTGCTCCTTCGATTCATCCCAGCCATGATAGAGCAGCCCGGTCCGCGGATCACGGGTCTGGCGCTCGATCAGCAGAATCTGATGTGCAACTTCATCCCATAACTCGGGACGATGAAATGTCTTCGCATACTCGGACAAAAAGGGAGCGGACATATACAGGCCGTCCAGCCACATCTGGAATGGATAGATTTTTTTGTGCCAGAAACCGCCCTCCGACGTGCGGGGTTGCCCTGCGAGCTGTGCTGCCAGGAGATGCGCCGCTTCTGCGTAACGCTGATCTTCCGCACCATCCAGTAAGGTAAACAGGTTTTTTCCCTGATTAATCTGATCCAGATTATATTCTTCCAAAGTATAGGTGCCAATAGAGCCGTCCGGCTGGATATACAGGTCCATATGTTTTTTCATAAAATCAACATACTCTTGCTTGCCATAATACTGCCCGGTTCGTGCCATCGCCATCAAGGTCATGCCTTCCACGTATGCCCATCGTCCCGAAGGGAACGCATGATAACCGTCCCCGTCACATTGCTGGATGATCGTTGCTGCAATTCGCTCAGACCAGGATAACTGTGTCTGTACCTGCATAAGCAATTCCTCCTTGAATGTTGTACTCACCTAATACATACATGTATGACTAACGGATAACCGCTTCACTCTTCAAAGGTTGCTGTCCTTATTGCCGACACATTGCCGTTGAATTGCGAAGGTTCAGCTTAGGCTGAATGACTACCGGAACATCGACCTGTTCATCACGGATTAACGATACAATCAGCTCTGCTGCCTGCACGGCCAGTTCATCCAGAGGCGGGCCAATTGTAGTCAAGGCCACTTCCGCATATTGCATATCCGGCAGATCATCATACCCGATTAACGAGATATCGTGTGGAACACTGTAACCTGCCTCAAGTAAAGCCCGGAGTGCCCCTCGGGTGACCAAGTTGTTCAGTCCAATAAATGCTGTCGGCGAATCCGCCCCAAACGCATGATTACGTATGGCAAAATACCCGTCTTCCCAGGAGGAATACGCTGGCAGCACATGGTCTTCGTTAAAATCCAGACCCGTACGCTGTAACGCTTCCCGGTATCCCTCCAGCTTGACGTGCTGGGAGTTGCCGATGAATCCGATTCGGCTGTGGCCCAGCGATTTCAGATGCTCCACTGCTTTGAACAGCCCTTCTTTGCGATCAATCTTGATGTAAGGAGAGTTCGGCGCTTCATCTGTACCCAGCACAAAACATGGCATGTTGAGTGTTGCAAACTTTTTCCAGAACATCTCCCGATTGTCCAGTGCATAGTCCCACAGAATACATCCGTCCACGCGCAGCTGGCTGAAGACATCCACGCCATCATCCGCCACAACCAGGATCATCTGATATCCCCGCTTCTTCAGCTCGGTGTGCAGACGGCCGGAGATGTTCGAGAATAACGGATTGCTCAGCTCATCCAGTACAAAACCGATGATGTTGCTCCTGCCGGTCGAGAGCTGCCGAGCCAACATATTTTTCCGATATTGATGTTTCTCCGCGACCGCAAGCACCTTCTGCTTTGTTGCCGGTTTGATTCGGGGATCATCATTCAGCGCCTTCGATACCGTGCTATAGCTCACCCCCGCCAATTTGGCAATGTCTTTAATGGTTATCAAAATCAATCACACCTCTCATACGCCTAAAACCCTAATTTCTATTTCTGTGCAGACTTATAACGATCATATTGTGCCTGTCTGCCCGCAATAACCTGCTCTATATTCATCTTCTTCAACGTCTCAATATAACTGTCAAACTGGTCCAGACTGGCGTCACCGCTAATAAACTTGAAGTTCATCTCTTCCACATATGTGGTGATGTCAGGCATCGCCATGCTTTCCACGCTCGCTTCATCCGGCAGGGCATAGACAAACGGGAACGGTTCGCGCACATACGGCTCCAGTTCTTTATCCATCTTCGAATGCCAAGGGGCTACGACGGAATCAGCAGAATCGGTGGATTGAATGTTCGGCAGATTCACCGGACCAATACCGAGCTTCTGAATGTATTCATTGTCCTTGCCTTTGTCCGTGAATGTCTTCACGCCATTCTCTTCCGTATACGTGTCATCCTTGATGCCCCACGTATAATACGTCTGTGCTTCCTCACTTACGGCATAGTCCAGGAAACGGAAAGCAAGTTCCGGATTTTTACTATCACGTGTAATGCCAAAGATGCCACTCACTGGTGTACGTCCTACATAGAACTGATCCCCATGCGGTCCTTTCAGTGGTAAAATGCCTTTGATGATCGGCTCTTCCGGATTGTAATCCTTGAACAACGGACTGTAGACCATCGACATATACCAGCTAAAATTAAACGTTGCTCCCGTCACATCCTGAGAGATGCGCGACGTAACCTGATCACTCGTGGTACTCGCATAATCCACCCCAAGCAGACCTTCCTTGTAGAGTCCGTTCAGATAGGTCAAGTACTCCTTGTAGGCAGGCTCATAATAGCTGAAATGTACCTTGCCCTGATCGTCTGCATAGAACTGGTTGGACAGATCGAGACCAAACGCGGGGCCAAAGGCCATGGATACAAATTTTGCTTCCATGGACAGTGGAATCTCATCGGCTTTTCCGTTGCCGTTCGGATCCTCTGTCTTGAATTTGCGCAGCATCGCCGTGAATTCATCCAGCGTGGTCGGCTCGCTTAATCCCAGCTTATCAAGCCAGCGCACATTAACCATAAATACCGGCATGTAGTTGCGGGTTAACGTCTGCTGCGGGATATAATACATTTTACCATCTGGCGTTGTTAAACTGGCTTTGACTGAAGGCGACTTTTCATATATTTTTTTGAGATTCACGCCGTACTTCTCTACCAGTTCATTAATCGGAATGAACAGACCGCTGTTAATGTACTTCATCAGCTGATCCTGATCCGGCAGGTACACGATATCGGGCAAGCCGGTACCGGCAGCCAGCCTCGGATTTACGGCATCCGCATAGTTCTGCGGCGGAATCAGATCCCAATCCACCGTCACACCAGCGTTGCTCTCAATTTTCTTCACGATGGCTGCGGTGGACAAGTCCACATTGGTCGTCCAAGCGTTGGTGCCGAGAATAGACAGTTTGGCATCCGGTTGATCCGTCACCGGCCCTGCTCCGGTATAATTGAAGGCTGGCTCCGAACTGGACGGGGTGCTCCCCGCATCGGTTCCCGCCCCTGTTCCGCCGCTACATCCCGCCAGGCTGATTGCCATTATCGCTGCGATTACACTTTTTCTTCCTGCCCCTTTAAATCTCATCCATCATTCCTCCTTGGTATGAACCATTTTGAACTCCTTTGAATGACATGACACTTAAGTAAGTAAAGCTATCCTTTCACGGCTCCGAGGGTGATCCCCTTAACGAAGTACCGTTGGATAAACGGGTAGATCGTAACAATAGGCAGAATACTGACCACAATGGATACATAACGAACCTGAAGGGAGGAGACCGCCAGCGCACCGGATGTCATCGTACCGCCCATCTTCTGCATCACTTCCGGCGAAGCCATGATCAGCACTCTTCGCAGGAACATCTGTAAGGGCTGCATATCCTGTTTGCCCAGATATAATAGGGCCGTGAAAAAGTTGTTCCAGTGGAATACCGCGTAGTACAGCGTGAGCACAGCCAGTGTTGGCTTGATGATCGGAACCGCCAGACGATACAGCATCGTCATCTCGTTAGCCCCGTCTATACTGGCACTTTCGAAAATTTCATTCGGAATGCCTTCGAAAGCTGAGCGGCAGATCATGACGTTAAACGTAATCACCAGCACAGGCAGCACCATAACCCAGCGGGTGTTGTACAGCCCAAGCGAGGTAATCAGCATGTAGACCGGAATGAGTCCACCCGAGAAATACATGGTGAAGGCGATGAAGAAATTCAGCTTGCGACGTAAGAAAAACTGCTGTCTGGACAATGGAAACGCCGCAAGACATGTTGCCACGATGTTCAGCAGTGTGCCTACCACGGTGTACCAGAGGGTGTTGTAGAACGAAACCCATAACTCCTTGTATTGCAGTACCATTTGGTAACCTGACAGGGTAAATCCAACGGGCCACAATACAACTTTTTGTTTGTCGATGGCATCCACCGAGCTGAATGAAATACTAATGACGTACAGAAAGGGATACAACGTGACAACAACCGCCAGTATGGTCAGCAGGTAGACACATCCGTAGAACAAACGGTCACTTCTCGATTTTTGCATACAGGTCTCCTTTGGTCCGGGGTATAGTCTTACCAGAGTGACATCTTGGTCAGGCGGCGGGTCATGGAATTGGCAGCAAAAACAAGGATAAAGGTGATGATGGAGTTGAACAGGCCGACCGCTGTGGCGAAGCCGTAATTCTGGCCCTCAATCCCCATCCGGTATACATAGGTGGACAGGACATCTGCCGTTTCGTAGGTGGCTCCGTTGTAGAGCAGATATACTTTCTCGAAACCTACACTCATAATGCCCCCAAGCGACAGGAGCAAAAGAATGACAATGGTTGGTTTGATACTGGGAAGGGTCAGGTGCCATAACTCCTGGAATTTGTTGACGCCGTCAATTTTGCCGGAATCATACATCTCTGGGTCGATCCCCATAATGGCTGCAATGTAGATGATGGAGCTGAAGCCAAAACTTTGCCAGATGTCGGAACTTGTGAAGATGGTACGGAACCAGCTCGCATCCATCATGAAGTTCACTTTTTCCATGCCAAGACTCGCAATGAGGGTGTTCACGATACCGTCTGTTGGTGACAGGAAGTTAATAATCATACCGGCTACAACAACAGTGGAGATGAAGTGAGGAAGGTACGTAACCGTCTGGGCAAATCGCTTGAATGTCCGGTTCTTGATCTCCACGATACAGACAGCGAATAAAATCGGAATGGAGAAGCCAAACAGGAGTGGCAGGAAGGCGAGCAAAAATGTGTTACGCAGCAGTCGCCAGAAGTAAATGGAATTCACAAACTGTTCGAACCAGCGCAGTCCCACCCATTCCCCGCTGAGCATGCCCTGCCCCGGCAAGAAATTACGAAATGCCAATAACACGCCAGGCATCGGAAGGTACATGAAGATGAGGTAATACAGAAAGATAGGCGAAAACATCAGTAGCAAATACTTATCCCGTCTGATCAGGCTGAACAGCGTGGACATGCGTTTTTTCAACGTGAAACACTCCCCTTCGCTACATAATTACAACGTTTGAATTTTTGAATAAAAAAAACTATCATTCCACTGACGTATTTGTTATTCATCTCATTCACATTTGTAACAACCTATATCATTCATCGTACTAATGAGATAATTAATTAGAAATAATCCTCCTCACACCGTATTTCTTTCTTTTCAATAATCGCCATAACCATAATTACAACGTTGTAATTTTAATCTAAATGTATACGCTTACATAAACTTTTTCCCATCTTAGCAAACTCTTCAATGTTTGGCAACAACAAAAATGAGTGGCATGCTGTAACGTACTAAAATACAGTCTCGCATATGCGAGACTGCCCGTTAAAATCTACACATGATTCCGATATTCCATCGGTGTCATAACATACACTCGCTGAAAGGCTCTGTAAAACTGACTGACGCTGGAAAATCCCAGTTCATAACTGATTGTGGTTACTGAATCCGTTGTATGGCGGAGCCTCTTGGACGCTTCTTCTACGCGCAAATTCAGCAGATATTGATACGGTGTTGTTCCCGTAAGAGCCTTGAAAGAACGCATAAAATGATACCGGCTCTGATGCGCGACCATCGCCATCGAATCAATATCCATTGGGCCTGTATAGGCACTGTGAATGTAATCCAGCACTCGTTGGAGATGAGGGTCCATGAATGTACCGGGATTTACAGTTCTTTTTCCATTTTCCTGCCCCGTCAACATACGTCTTAGATACTTCTCGATCGCCATTTCTGTTTCCTGCACTTGCAGCATTTCGGGCACATCATCTAACAAAATGGAATTCCAGCCTCGAAACAGACTGCTGATCTCAGCAGGATCAAATGTCTGGGTAGGTCGAAACTCAGCTCGCCCCCCACTTAACTCCGCACCTTCGAAACTGCCTAATGGCGGTTTACGGAACTTGATCACAATGACAGCCGAATCCGACCCTATCTCAAAATAATGCTCAGTCTGGGGATGAGCAATAATCCCTATGCCTGCTCTTAGCGGGTATGCATGCCGCTCCTGTACCAGATGACATTGACCTCTGACCGGCAGCGTTAGCTGATACCAGTCGTCATGTACATGCGGCTCATTCGCAAACCCTCCGGTAGCTTTCCATAATTCCAACCCATTTAGCGTCATGTTTAATTCCATCGTTTGCTCACCTGCTGACATTATAGCAAATCGTGCTCACTTTCCAAGCACTTTTCACAAAGACATGATCTGCCCCCATCTTTTATCATTGAAAAAAATAATTCGAGGTGATCTCCCATGGCTCAGGCCACTTTAAGCAAAATGCAAATCAACTCTTCCGCCAATTGGGCACTTGCCGGAGTCAGCTTCGCCCATCTGCTGAATGATGCGATGCAGACAGTTGTTCCGTCTGCATTCCCACTATTCCAGCAGACCATGCAGCTCAGTTTCGCCCAGATGGGCTGGATTGCCTTCACCCTGAATATTACCGCATCCGTCCTTCAGCCACTGGTCGGTTATATGTCAGACCGCAAGCCAATGCCGATCCTGCTTCCCGGAGGTATGTTATTTTCCCTGATCGGTGTTCTCGGTTTAGCTTTGTCTTCCGAGTTATGGATGTTGCTTGTTGCGGCAGCATTGATTGGCATAGGCTCATCCATCCTCCACCCCGAATCCTCACGCGTGGCTCATATGGCAGCCGGCCGTGGACGCGGAATGGCGCAGTCAATCTTCCAGGTGGGAGGCAACACAGGACAGGCCATTGCTCCATTACTGGTCGCCTTCATCCTGCTGCCACATGGGCAGCGTAGTTTTCTATGGCTGATGGGCTTTGCCCTGATCGGCATCTTCATTCAGTCTATGGTCAGTCGTTGGTACAGAGACAAGCTTACCGAGACTCGCATTCGTCAGCAACGCCCTCTAAAATCAAGTGGCGCAGAGCCAGCAGCTCGGCCTGTGAGCCGGGGATTCATCGCTTTTACAATGGGAATTCTCATCCTGCTGCTGTTCTCAAAATTCGTATATATTGCAGGCATGACCGGGTACTACGCCTTCTATTATGCCGATGCATATGGCTTGCCTCTCTCCCAGGCACAGATCTGTCTGTTTATTTTGCAATTTGCAGGCATGGTCGGAACCTTGCTCGGCGGCCCACTTGCTGACCGCTACGGACGCAAACCGATGATCTGGTTCTCCATTGCAGGCACTGCACCGTTTTCCCTGCTGCTACCTTATGCAGGACCCGTCTTATCCATGGTCTTGTGCGGAATGATTGGACTCATCCTGATGTCCGGCTTCAGCGTCATCATTGTTTATGCACAGGAATTGCTTCCTCGTCATATTGGAACGGTATCCGGATTGTTTTTTGGCCTGTCGTTCGGAATGGCTGGACTTGGCTCGGTTGTGTTAGGTTCCTTAATTGACGTAACCAGCATTGCGTTTGTTATCAAGTTATGTTCGTTTTTGCCACTGCTTGGTGTGTGTGCTGTATTTCTGCGCAAGGACCAACCAAGAACAGCGTGATAACCGTTGAAACCTCACTGATTTTGTGACTACAATACATCTAGGACACTCGAGGATAACAGGAGGGAGGAATAACGCATGATTATTGATGTACAGCATGTCACTTGGAAAAGGGGACCACTTACCCTGCTGAACGATGTGAGCTGGCAGGTGAATGACGGTGAACACTGGGCGTTGCTTGGCCTGAATGGCTCCGGCAAAACAACACTCCTGAACATGATCACCGGATATCTCTGGCCGACCGAAGGCAAGATATCCGTGTTAGGCCATGAATATGGGGATGTGGATCTGAGACAGCTTCGTAAATCCATTGGCTGGGTCAGTTCATCTCTGCAAGAGAAATTGCATGGCACAGACCGCACGCAGTATGTCGTGATCAGCGGCAAACACGCCACCATTGGCCTGTATGACAAGCTGTCAGATGATGATCTGGATCAGGCACAGGAATTGATGCAAACGCTGGGCTGTCAGCACCTGTGGGATCGCGAATATCGTACCTGCTCTCAAGGCGAGAAACAGAAACTTCTCATTGCCCGAGCACTGATGGCCAATCCGCGCGTACTCATTCTGGACGAGCCTTGCAATGGACTGGATCTTTTCTCAAGAGAGCGACTGCTGGAGAGCATCCGTGAATTATCACAGCGTCCAGATACCCCGTCACTCATCTATGTCACCCATCATACCGAAGAAATATTGCCTGTCTTTAGTCACAGCCTCCTGCTTCGCCGGGGTGAAATAGTCCATAGCGGAGTAACCGGCGATCTGATGAACACGGAAGTGCTGAGCAACTTTTTCGAGGCACCTGTGGAAGTGGATCGACACGGAGAACGTGTCTATGTCAGAGCTGCGACGGATTCATAATTGCGGGGTTATACACAGCAAACGTAACATAGGTGAAGAAACTTAACAGTAAAAGCCCAATATCTTATCCACATGTGGATAGATTTTGGGCTTTTAACTGCTATATCTAGTGTTATCCACCGTTTTCTGTGTAGAACTTTCTAATTTATGAGTATAACTTTACGGTTTCATCTATTTATCTATACGTTTTACCACTATCCTATTTCCGCACGCCTAAAAACAGAAATAGCGGAATGCGTTGCCTGCGCAGATAGGTTTCCTCGTTTACAAAATAAGCACGTTGTGGTGCTGACTCGCGCAAATGTTCTACACGGAACCCTGCCCGCTGCAATGCCATAAAGTAGGATTCAATGGAACGATGCATCTTTTTCACAGAACCGCCCAGCCACTGCTGCTCACGGAATCCTTCCACAAAATACTGATCAACTACCCAATTGGTTCGGGTTCCCGAGGGCTGCAGGGTGGACGTGATCACAGGATGTTCTACCGAAAATATGAATGTGCCATTTTCATTTAACGTGTTATATATCTTGTGGAATAGGCTCTCCACATCCTCGATGTAGTGAACAGCCAGTCGGGATATAACCAGATCGTATGTACCTACCGGATAGGTCCAGTCTTCCATGAATGCCTGTTCAATCTGTGCATTCGTGCCTTTAACCGATTCGTTAGCTGCCCGCACCATATTCAGTGAACCTTCAACTCCCGTGTAAGTTGTACCCTCTTGACCAGAACGGAGCAATTCTACGCCAAACCTCGCATCCCCGCAGCCAAGATCCAGTATGCTCTTGCCCGCAACGTCTCCGATCAGCTCTAGCATAACGGGTTTCTCTAACGTATCATTGGCATTCTCCTGCCACTGGCGGCGTTCCATATACTTCTCAAAGTTTTCCTCATTATCGTAAAACTCAGGTCCCCTGTAGCCCATTCCACACGCCTCCGTTTCCTTTATGCAACGTTCAATATGTACAGCCTGAAAGAGTATACATAATGCCAACCAATCTTTCCATAGTAAAAAAGACTGCCTTCTGAACGAATCCAGAAAACAGCCCTTCATTTATAAGTTGATGTTTCTCAGCCAAAACGCTGCGTTTTGTACCATTTGGTTTCTCTCCGAAATAGCTTATCTCCAATAAGCGAGATAAATGCTTTGACGGATATGACCAGAAATAACTGGGCATATGTGAAATAGGAGAGGCAGGCCACAATAAAATTCTGCGTATTACTTTGCCCAATATCTGCTGAGAGTGCGAGATTAATTTGTAGTACATAAATGTAGTACATTAGTGCCCATGCTATTACGAGATACACGTAAACATCCCCTGAGAACTGGAAGGGAGAAATGACATTCGGATTAAATAATGCAATAACCTGATACACTAGATTCGAGACAAAAATAATATCCGATACAATAATAGCGATCATAAACCAGAAATAACTTGCAGCATAGTACAGAACATGCAGTTTAATTCTCCAGCTAGTACGGTCAAATAAATGCTTCACATTGTCGATAACAACCTGGTAATTTCCCTTGGACCAGCGCTGGCGCTGTTTCATATATACCGATAATTGCTCAGGTTCCTGCTGGTAAGCCTCTGCTTGTGGCGCTAATGCAATAAGCTGACCCCGAGTAAGAATATCAAACGACACGGCCGTATCTTCCGTGATCGCATCAGGGTCCCATCCACCAATCTCACGGATCAGTGCTGCCTTGATAATATAGTTCGTACCAGGAATCGTGCCCAGTTTGAATAACTCCCATAGCCCCGTATGGTGAACACGTTGGACCGTTACAAGTTCCAGATTAATGCAACGGGAGAGAAAATTCTGACCCCGATTACGAGCTTTGTTTCGACCAAATACAGCACCATACTTCTCCGGGTTTTCCAATGCTTTTTGTGTCAAAAACATCAATGCATTCCGCTCAGGCGCCGCATCTGCGTCATAGATACATATCCATTCTCCCCACGCCAGTTCAAGGCCATCATTCAAAGCTCCCGACTTCCCACCTGTACCGGTACGCTCCAGAATGGTAAAGTCACGATCTGCATAACTCGTCTTGGCCTTGAGTTCCTTCAGGCGCTCTGCTGTATTATCTGTACAATTATCTGCAATAACAATAACTTGAACTTTATGCTCAGGGTAGTTCAGACGCAATATATGCTCAACGGTAGACACGATAACTACCCCTTCATTATGCGCAGGCACCATGACAGTCACAGTGGGGTAATCATCCATACTTTCAGGAATTTGAATTCCCTTTTTTTCTTGTTTGTTAATGAAACGAATAGCTCCAGCCATAATGACAATCGACTCGGTGACGGATATCCAAATACTGAGGATGGACATCAACAGTAGGAAATCAGCCATTCAATTTCCTCCGATCATATTTCCTGTTAATTTTCCCTCGAAAACGAAGAGTCGCAAAGGTTAATATAAGAATCGTAATGGCAAAGAAACTGCTAACTACAATACATAATGGAACAAACCATGTTAAATAATTCACAGAAATACTCCTCCCCCATAGCATCTAGATGTATTCACCAATGAGATCTGTCTCTGTGTTCCGTTCCAGTGCCGCAATAACAGCATCGATATCCTCATACTTACTGAATTGTTCCTTCTGAAATACCAGTGCACCCGATCGAATAACCGTCTGCAACTCATTTCCCTTTTTATCGATGATTTGCAGATCCATCATGGCTTTTTTGATCCGTTGTGTCAGGATGGGCAAGTACTCCACATTGGTCATTGGACAGATAATCACAAAACGTCCTCGATCCACAAAAAATTTATAATCCTCAAACCGAATCTGCTTCTGTATGGTAGTGGATAGTTCAAGAAGGAACTGTGCATAACGTACGGAACCGAGTGATTCCAGTACCAACGGCAAAAACTCGATCTTGAACATCGCCATGCTGAATCCATATTGCTCCGAATAACGTCTGGCTAGATTACTTTGCTTAACAAGCGTATCCGCAAGTGCATCCTTATTGCCCAGAGAGGTATCCAGATCAATCTCCGGATTACGCTCCTGAAGCTCCTGCAGACGCTCCATGACACGCGCATTGCGCACAAGACTTGCCTTGATAAAAGCAGCCACAGCCACATTGGCTGGAATGAGCAGCCACCAAGAGAACGTAAGTACACTTACATCCGCATAGGTAACAAGCCATACAAAATAAGAGACCAGATAGATAAATCCGGCGACGACAGATACCCCGACAGGTATCACAAAACTCAGGATCAGCGCTCCAAGCGACACAATGCTAAACACCACATCCAGTGTAGTATAACTCTGATTCATATAAATCTTAAGATAGACAACGAGCTGCTGGATTACGGCTAATCCAATCAAACTCGCATATCCCCATGCAATACGAAGGATGGGTGCTTTATTCCTCATAGGTTTCTTCTCTCCAGTAGATTGGTTAGTGATATTTCGAGTAAACAATATATGACATGAATAGACAAACATCATGTTAACACATTGTTGAATATATTAAATGACATTTTTATTACTTTTTAAGTAACTTTTGTAATTCAGTCTCCCCAAGCAAAGGAAACAGGTTATCAAACATATGTGTGTTTCCACTAAATACATATCCGCCTGGATAACTGGCGTCCAGACTACGCATGCTGATCATATGCTTATACAGCTGTTTCGCCCATTTTGGATCACCTGACTGAACCGCAAGCAGCATCGCGAGTCCATATACGGATGGAGATTGGTAAGATACCGCAGGTGTGCGAGTACTACGCTTATATTGTCCCGGCAGCTGATGACGGGTATTGAATTCTTTTTTCAAAAAAGCAATGAGCTTGTCCGGTTTGCGGCTGGTCGCAGTTAGATGGTTCGCTACGATCAGCTGATCAATCAGATTCACTGTGTCATCATATGTATACTCTTTCGTCCCCACATTGAATGTTTTTGGATAAAATATCCCGTCATCCGGCATACTCTTCAACATGGATTCGTACTTGGCATATGTGCCCGGCTCCAGCATTTCGTGCTTCTCCATTAATTGGAGAGACGGTAGATCCACATAAACCAGGCTTAACATATCCGCGGAGTAACCATTGCCAAAATCGTGAAAATCAACATAATATCCTTTATTCTGAACCGACTGCGTCAGTGTACGGGAAATATCCGAGGCCGTTGCCAGTTTGGCTTCTCTTCCCTGTTGCCATTGATCTGCTGCCTTTAATAAGGCACCGACAATTCGGAAATCATCACCGAGCGCGTTGGTGGTCACGTGAGATTTCCCCTCAGCATCCAGCTTCCAGGCAATATATTTTTGCGGCATGAGGAAATAGGTCGTCAGCAGCTCATAGCTTTGCTCAAATAACGCCTGATCGTTCTTGGCTACAGCATATTGCATCCAAAGACCAATTGATTCAGATAAAACCTCTCTGCCTGCTACGATATCCGCTTTTTCGGATGTGGCATCCTGCAAATAGGATGCAAGTAAACCATTGGGATTGGTCATATGATCTTGGACAAAGGATACTGTAGGGGATAATTCATTCATCACGAACCGCTCCTTCATGAAAATAATGAACGCTGCTGCAATACTGACCACCAATATGACCAACCACGTTACTGTTTTCCGGTTCATTCTCTTCATGATTCCCTCCTGTACTTTTGCTGTTGTGAGATAATGACTCTGCTCCTTGAGATCGGTTCGGCTAGGGTCTGGGCTGTAGGGGTCAAGGATAGAGGTATTGTTCATTCTGAGGTATCCATGTAGGGTCGCCGTCCACCCTTTTTGACAAATTTCCAGTCTACCTCGATGTTGTGGCGCATTCGGCGGAGAAGCTTAACCGTTGTCTCTATCTCTTCATCCGTAAAGCCGTCCAGCGTCACCTGGTCGGAATGCTCGCCCTCTTTACGAATGAATTCCCATGCTTTCAGGCCAGCTTCTGTCGGATATAACAACTTGTTCTTCTTATTGTCTATTGCCGACTGTTTGACAATAAATCCATCGGATTCGAGTTTGCTAATCGCTCTGGCCGCTGTCGTTCGATCTACTTTGATCAGTTCAGCCAGCTGGTTAGGAATAATGCCCGGATTCTCACATATGCGATAAAGATACAGATATTGGCCTCGGGACAAGTTCAGATGTTGAAATTCGACATTGCTGATCGAATCCAGACAGCGGGCAATCATGCCAATTTCACGCAACACTTCTTTTTTATCAGTCAATGCGCTCACGCCCTTTTATAAAATTGTTGCATTCACAACATAAATAGTGATATAACTACAGTTAAAATGGATTAAATTTTAACCATGATACTCACATGGAACGGCTGCAATGATTATGCTATATACCAGTTTATCATGCCCGGATATGATTACTATCGTCCAAAGGAGAAACATTCATGAATACAACGATTATTGAAGTTACTAATCAGGAATTGCTCGATGCCTGCTTCGCCATTCGTACTGCTATTTTCGTCGAAGAACAAGGCGTGCCCGCAGCGGATGAATTCGATGCTTATGATACATTAGACGCGGAGGTGCGCCACATTCTGCTCTACGTAGACGGTGTACCTGCTGCTTCCTCCAGACTGCGCATTGTGGAACAGGTCGCCAAATTGGAACGGATCTGTGTCATGCTCGATTACCGTAAACACGGCCTGGGCCGTGTGCTGATCGACAAGCTGGAGCAGATGGCTGTTGCTGATGGTCTTGAGAAAGCCAAGCTGCACGCACAGGTACAAGCTTCCGGGTTCTACGAACGTCTCGGATACGCACCCGCATCGGAAGTATTTATGGAAGACGGCATTCCCCATCTGCTGATGACCAAAAAACTGAAATAATGAAACTCCAAAAAACGCCTCCGTTATCACTTCTCAGTGATATACAGAGGCGTTTTGCATTCAGGCAACGCATTCGCGAATCCAACAACGATAAATGGCACGTACATACAAAGTCCAGGCACTGATTATAACAACCAAGTATCCTAACTTACTTGCCAGATCCGCGTTGTATCTTATCCCAGTGCCAGACGGTCTGGCTCGGATTCGGCAGCGTTGTTCTTCATTTGTTTACTACGCAACTGTCCGCAGGCAGCATCGATATCCGTACCATGTTCCATACGTACAGTGGAGTTGATGTTGTTCTTTTTGAGTGTATCATAGAAGCCCAGAATCGACTCTTCTGTACTCCGTTGATACTGACTGTGCTCATCCACCGGGTTGTATGGAATCAGATTCACACTGACCATACTTCTGCGACTGGACAACAGTTCAGCGAGCTCCGCGGCATGCTCACGTTGATCGTTAACATCACGTAACAGGATGTACTCAAACATGATGCGTTTGTTCGTTGTAGCCAGATAATAATCCACCGCATCCATCAATTCCTCAATCGGAAAAGCCCGGTTGATCTTCATGATGTGTGTACGCAGTTCATTATTAGGTGCATGCAGAGAGATCGCCAGGTTAACCTGCAGACTGCTGTCTGCAAATTCCTTGATCTTGTCCGGAAGGCCACTCGTGGACACAGTAATCCGTTTGGCGGCAAGTGCCAGTCCTTTGCGATCCTTGATGACTTCGATGAAATCACTCATGTGCTGGAAGTTGTCGAATGGTTCACCAATCCCCATCACAACCACGTTAGTTACCCTCTCGTCTTGACCCGCTGCATCCAGATGTCGCTGCACATGCATAATCTGTTCCACAATCTCTCCAGCGGTCAGGTCACGGCTCTTCTTGATCAGACCGCTCGCACAGAAGCTACAGCCAATATTACAGCCCACTTGTGTGGTTACACAGACGGTAAGTCCGTATTTCTGTCGCATTAATACCGTCTCAATCAGGTTGCCGTCCTGCATCCGAAGCAGAAACTTCACGGTACCATCTGCCGATTCCTGCTTCACATGTTCGCTCAGCGAGTTCATGGTGAAATGCTCGGAAAGAACATCCAGACATTCTTGACGGACATCAGACATCGCGGGAAAATCGTGTACACGCTCTTGATATAACCATTCCCAGATCCGGGATGCACGGGATTTTTTCTGCCCATGCTCCGGCAGCCAGGAACGTAATTGCTCTAATGTTAATCCATATATGGATGATTTGTTCATTGTATAATCCTCTTTTCGCAAAAAAGCATATGGCTTATCGGTCCTACCCAAAAAACCTCTACTCCTTATTGTCCCAAAATTGACGAGGGAAAACAAGGGCTTTTGCATTTCTTCCAAGAGGTTTTATCCATGGTAAATCTGCACAACATACCATATTTCACCCTATCGGGCCTTCACCATTAGAAGTGAATGATACCGGATGTGTGCAGTAGAACCAGCAGAACCAGGATCGGAGCCACGTAACGCAGCATGAACAGCCATACCCGGAACCATCCGGAACGCAGGCCGGAAGCTTCAGCAGCCGTTTTCCAGAAGTATCCGGCAAAAATCGTTACAAGCAGTCCACCTACAGGCAGCAGGATGTTGGATGCTACAAAGTCCATCCAGTCGAACACACTCTTCGATCCAATCGTCCATTCAGGCAGCAAGCCGAGCGACAATACCGAAGGAAGTCCCACGATGAAGACCGCTAGAGAGATAACCCACACCGAACGACTGCGGCTCCAGGACAAACGTTCCATGAAATATTTCACCGGAACTTCCAGCAAGGATACTGCTGACGTTAATGCCGCAATAGCCAGCAGGATGAAGAACAGTCCACCAAACAAGAAACCAAGTGGCATCGCCGAGAAGGCCGCCGGAAGTGCCACAAAGATCAGTGAAGGTCCTTGGTCCGGTGCAATACCAAACGAGAATGTTGTTGGGAAGATGATCAGACCCGCAATGAACGCATAGATCAGGTCACCCGCGCCGACGGCAACGGTTGCCGCACCGAGGGATTGATTTTTATCCACATACGAACCGTAGGTTACAAGAATACCCATCCCAAGTGACAGGGAGAAGAAGGCATGCCCAAGCGCCACCAGTGCAGATTCCGTTGTAAGCTGCGAGAAGTCCGGATTCAGGAAGAAGGATACCCCAGCTCCTGCACCCGGCAATGTAACTGCACGAATCATCAGGATAATAAGCAGTACAAGCATAGCTGGAATCAGAACTTTGTTGAATTTCTCGATTCCGTTGGATACCCCTTTGGCTACAATCCAGCCTGTAATTAAGACCGCGACCAGTTGCCACACAATCGGCATATAACCGCCTATGAAGGAATCGAACTGTCCGGCATAATCCGGATTGTTAAACAGTGTTCCACTGAATGACGTAATTGCATATTGGAGGGTCCACCCTGCAATAATGACATAAAACGAGAGGATGATAAAAGGCGTCAGTACTTGCAGCAAACCGGCTGCGAGCCAACCTTTATGTCCACCTGCTTTGATAAAAGCCGTAGCTGCACTACCTCTGCCACTGCGACCAATCGCAAGTTCAGCCAGGAGCACTGGCAGACCAATCAGCAGC
This sequence comes from Paenibacillus sp. FSL K6-1122, assembly GCF_037977015.1. Classification (NCBI taxonomy): domain Bacteria; kingdom Bacillati; phylum Bacillota; class Bacilli; order Caryophanales; family Paenibacillaceae; genus Paenibacillus; species Paenibacillus sp. FSL K6-1122. Next base: position 6,914,616 of record NZ_CP150272.1, read on the forward strand.
AAACAAACGATGAAGAGCAGGAAAAACGCAGCCCCTCCGTTCTCACCCGTAATGTACGGGAATTTCCACATGTTGCCCAGACCAACCGAACTACCAATGGCCGCCAGGATAAATCCAGCTTGGGAGAAACGTTCTCCTTTGCCAGCGTTGTCTTGATCTAGATTAGGCTTACTAAAATTCATCGTATCTACTCCATCACTTTAAAGTTTTCCCGTAATTATATACTACTCAACTTGTCAGGTCATTCGAAATTCGAAATTTGTCGAAATGTTATTTTTTTACATATAAAACACACGGAAATCTTCATCTCATAAGTTCCTTAAACACAGTATGTGATAAAGTCCGTTAGTCCAACCGTATGAAGTTTCAACAAATCCGTATTCCCAACTGTTAAAAGCCCAATAGAATCAAAAAGAGGTGTCCCCTCAGCCATTTGGATGACTGCGGAGCACCTCTCTTTTTGAATTACACTTTAATTTGAAGTAACTCGTACTTGATAACGCCCATCGGAGCATTGACATGAATGACGCTGCCCACTTCTTTGCCCATTATCTCCTTGCCCAGCGGGCTCTCGTACGAAATTTTATTATCCGCAACATCGGCTTCGGCAGGACCAACCACTTTATATTCAATCTTCTCGGCGAACTCAATGTCATTAAGCAACACCGTCGATCCAATGCTCACTTTGTTGGAGTCTATATTGTCTGAAGAAATGACTCTTGCTTTTGTCAGCATCTTCTCCAAGATCAAAATTCGGGTCTCCATAAAGGCCTGATCATCTTTGGCTGAATGATACTCACTATTTTCCTTCAGGTCACCGTAACTGATCGCAAGTTTCAGACGAGCTGCCAATTCCTTACGCTTCACCGTCTTCAAATCCTTCAGTTCGTCCTCCAGCTTTTCCAAGCCTTCCTGTGTCAAAATCACTTCATCATTAGCCATTTTTCCATCTCCTAATCCTGCTATCTATCTATATTCTAACCTATATCCACTCCAAAGGGTTAGCATACCCCGGAAAAAGAAATAGCTCATCCATATATTGTATTTCAATGAAATCAGAACCATGCCTATCTCTTGAGATGAATTTCAAGACTTTGTTCAATAATTGTACCGTTACAATCTGCACAACTGATGATGTTGTTTTCATCCGTTCGCTTTTACAATGAACACAGGGCAGCAGAAGTTTATAACCATCGCCTGCAGCCCACTATATGACGTGAGGTGATCTGAATAATGATTGAACTATTGAATACAGCTGAAATACAGGCCTATCTGAAACGGATCGGCATAGATGATATAAAGGAACCTACACTGGAATTCTTATTTGAACTCCAGCGAGCACATGTGCAATATTTATCCTGGCAAACGGTCGATATTTTTGCAGGTCGTCCTGCGGAAATCAGTCTTCAAGATTCAATTCAGCTTATATTACAGGGACGCAGCGGCTACTGCTTTCATCTAAATGGTGCATTTAGTGTTCTTCTCCGCTCGCTGGGTTATACGGTTGATTGGCATCGCGGGGGAGTACAGCCTCATGGGGAACAACCCCGTGTGAACTCATTCCATCTCGGTCTATCTGTGCTTCTGCCAGATGCTGACCCGACAGTTGAACGCTGGATTGTAGATGTAGGTCTCGGCGGAATGCCCTTTGAACCTCTGCCACTTCGTTATGGAACCTATGGTTCAGCTCCGTTCACGTACCAATTGATGCCATCATCTGTTGTGACTGGGGGATGGCGGCTTGAGTACGAGCCGAATGGGCCAAGTGAAGGTGTGGACTATGCTCCTGAAGCAATTACCAGCCTGGAAGAGTTCATTCCCAAACATGAATTCTACAGTCGGGCAGTCGAATCACCTTGGCATAACGTATTTTTGCTTCGTCAGCGGGATGAGAATCGCAGTCATGAACTACGTGGATGTATGCTCCGAACACATGATACCGAAGGAATCCAGAAAACGGAGATCCGGAATTATACCGAGTGGCGTGACGTATTAACTGAAATATTTCATGAACCCTTGGTGAATTACAGCGAACTGGAATGCCAAGACATGTGGGATGGAATACAGGCTGCGCATACAGAATGGAAACGAGTACAGGAAGCATGAAGAGGAAGATGCAGAACCTGAGGCCTTAACATGAAAAGCGAGACGACCGGCTTGCTTGTTAGGGGCATCCGTATAGTGATGATTTGGGAGGAAGAGTTGAGGGGACGTTCCATATAAAGGAAAGTTACTGAACTGCGCCGAATACGTATTCAGGTGATTAATGATGATAACTATTCGTGTACTCCAAGTTCCAGAAGTATTGCCCGAGGCGAACTGGAACCAATTGCTATCGCAAGTTTCTGCGGAGCGACGTGCTCAGGCTTCGCGTTTTGTGCGTCAGGCTGACGCGTATCGCTCCGTGCTGGGAGAGATATTGACTCGTGTGACTTTGAGCAAGTTAACTGGACTGAGACCTGCTGAGCTTTCTTTTACCCGTAATTCCTACGGCAAACCTTCGCTCAGTCACCATTCGGATGTACAATTCAACGTCTCCCATTCTGGTGATTGGATTGCTCTGATCTCCGGCAGTACAGATGAACTAGGCGTGGATGTGGAAAAGATAGCTCCAATTGACATGCAGATTGCAGAGCGTTTCTTCTCTCCTAAGGAAAGCCAGTTCTTGGCTGCCGAGCCTGACGATCGTCGGCTGGAAACCTTCTACCGTCTATGGACGCTGAAGGAAAGTTATATCAAGGCAGTCGGTATGGGGTTGTCCATACCATTGGACTCCTTCGCCCTAATTCGTAATGTGGACGGAGACTGGCACTCGCCAGAAGCGACTTCTTATCAATTCCTAAGTCTACGGCTTGATCACGGACATATGTTGGCAGCTTGTTCCGCAGGAGAAGATTTGCCTGCTCAGCCGGATTTCATCACAACTGAAGAAATGTATCAAGTTTTATTATGAAGGCAGGGTATAAACCAATGTTATTAATTTAAGCTCAAAGATAAGACCAGGATAAAAAAATTGAAGTATAACGGCATGGGAAAAACCCTGTGCCGTTTGTTTTTTTTGTGCAGGCAAGAAAAAAGTAAAGAGCAAACCAAGCGAAAAAAAATGCTAAAAAATGTTCTTATGAAAAAATTATGCTGTTATTTAGACGAACATACCAAATCTTGAAGTTGACTTGGTGAGAATAGTAAAAACCATCTCCTTTTACATTACCTTAGGACGTTTATTCGTATATTCACACCGAAACTGCGCCTGTGTTTCAATTTCTATCAATTTAATTTGAAAGATATCTTAGATTTCGCTCTACTAATCAACTTAACGATATAAGCTAAAATATTAATTCACTGGTTATTTTTTAGACTTAATTTATAACTTATTAAAATTAATAAATAAAAGAGTATTGATATTCATTGGTTAAATATGTATTATAAAGAATATAAAATCAAAATATATATTTTTATAACTTAAATGGGATATATTAATTTATTGTAATCAAAATATGTTATCTCAAGTATCCGAATTTTTAAAGAAATAGTCAGGGTATGTTATTAAAAATATAATTAGAATTTTTGATTTAATCTTTTTGAAAGGGGATTTTGATATGTAACATTAGGCTCTCTTTTTTTAATATAGATATGAGTGGTTTATATTTTCAATTCGTGCCTGCCAAATAATTCTCTTAACAAAGAAATAAAGATACTCATTATCTTTTGAAGACATGAGCAATTAGGGATTTTTTTGAATTATAGAATATACTGAGAGGAAGAAAATTATGAAAAGAAAAAAAATTGCTGTTGCCCTTACTGTTTTAAGTTCAGTAGTATTGTTTTCAAGTTTTGTATCGGCGGATGTTTTCTCAAAAAAAAGGCTTGAGGGCAAGTACTCGGCCTGGTATGACTCTTCCGTAAGTTCATACGGTTATACGGGCTCTGTTGATGCAGGTAGACAAAGCTGGAACGGGATATCCTCAAAGGTTAATATAGGTAAAACTACTGTTAAAACCGGGAATAGCACGGATGAAGTTTATGTTGGAACTACTACAGACGCTGAGACTCTGGGTCAAGCAATGCCATATATGATATCTTGGCCTGCTAATATTATTGCACCACCTGACCTATTTAACTGGGATTACTCTGTAATATCGCTTTATCATAACACTATATCTGCCGGCAAAATGAATACTAGTGACCTTCGTAAGTCAATTGTATCGCACGAATTCGGACACGCACTTGGCTTGGCCCATACAACAGGTAGCAATGCCTCTAAATCAATAATGAAACCAAAGTCTAATTCTCAAGAGACTATTTTTGGACCACAAACGTATGATAAAGCTGAATTAAAGAGTAAATGGGGAAATTAAATCAGTATTACCTTTATTTTAATAATCATCTAATTTAATTGGAGGTTTTGAGAATGTTGATAAATCATAAGAAAAAGTGGATTACAGGCTTTGCTATAGTCCTTGGACTTTTTGCTGCTTATTACTTTTTCATATTTAACAGCTATAAAAGTGGAATAGTGGATGTAGATTCAACCTACATATCATATGATAACGCAGATAGTTTGGTCAGTTCAGCAGAACTGGTTGTCATCGCGAGTCCTGTTGCAGATTTTGATGATCGTGAACATGATGTTACTACTTATTTAACCGGAGCAGTTCAAGATTTTTCTACTAAAACAGAGCTGAGAGTGGAGAATATTCTAAAGGGGGACTGGAACGAAGAGTTTTTAACAGTTATTGAACCCGTCTCTTATGTCCAAAGTTTGGATGGCAAACAAAAAATCACACGTGATGGCTACGTTGAAATGCAGAAAGGGCACACTTACATTATTGCGTTAAAGAAAAACACTTTTGGAGATTATAGTATTATTAATAGGGAAAATGGAGTGTTTGATTTAAATGATAAGATTTCAACACCAAATTCATTCTCCGCTGAACAGAATAATACATCTGATATAATTTCAGTTGAAGGAGAGAACGAAGAACTTTTTGAACATGAACGAATTAAGAATGAGATTTTAGACATGTTTAATATGTAAGAAATCTGATACAGATATAAATGAGGTTAATATTTTTTAATTTACTTTACTTAAATAGTTTTATGTTTTCGGTGAATTCAAAAAATATAAAAAATCTAACAACCAGCCCACTTTAATGATATGGAGGCAGGTTGTTAGATTTTATTTTAGAAATATTATCCATAATGATCAAAATCAATCTCCAAATTGCAAAAAGAATCATTGTATTATATCGCTTTTCACAAAGTTCAGTAAACAGTTAATAAACATATTGGAGATGACAAAACTGATTATGAATAAAGATGTTGCAATAATTCAAGAGTTCTTTAATAAGATTAATCAATTCGAACTTCCATCAACTTGGGACTCACATCGAAATGAGTTAAAAAAGATTATTGGCATTTCCGAGTTTTTTGGTGAAAACTTTGATAACAGCGTAATAATTGGTGCAGGAAATTTATACGATCTTCCATTCAATGAAATCGTTGAAAACTATGAACAAACTGATTTACTAGATGTAGATTCTGCAACCTTAATTAAGGCTAAGGATAGAGTAGATACGGAGTTGCAAAGTAAAGTTAATTTAATTACTAGGGATATAGTAGGTTATCCTGAGCAAATTTCCATTTTAGATCTTCAGGACTTAGACAAAAATTCTGTTGCAGTTAAGGAATTGTTACAACAACTTTTTAGTGCTGAATTATGTCCAATCAAAATATTTCAAACTCAATATTCGTTAGCTATTTCTTCGACTGTTTCTAGTCAGTTAATCCTTCCTATATCTAAGATAACTGATCATTCTTCAAACGACGAAGTGATAGTTATGACAAAAGAATTAGGAGATATAATCGCTGACAGACATGTAAAGCAAGTTTGGGATTTACTTAAACGAGGTGGTATAGGAATAATATCTTCAGAACAATATGCGTGGGGTTCTATAGATAACTCCCCTCTACCTCTTACCAAAGTTATAAACGATCCAGCTTTAATGATGGATGAAAACATTCAAAGTCAAATTGAATTAATAAAAGGGGGATTGGTCATTAATGGACGAGTAACATCTGAGTCTATTTTACATCATATACCTCAAAGCAATATTCTGAAGGAATCTGAATGGATTTGGCAGTTTGATAATGAACTATTTTATTTGGTTAAGTGCTGGGTAATTATTAAAGATAGATAATAAATTTGAAAATAAACTACACCTTATGTAAAGGACATTTCTTACAAAATATCTATACGGCTTCTAGAAGATGATCTCCGTATTTAACAAAGATCATTCATTTTTAAGTTCCACCGGTGTCTGTAGTTGTTCTAAGTCATGTATACTTTGACTTAGTCCAGCATGCTGCAGATTACATCCTTAAAATGACCAAAGAACGACTCTTGTGAAGCGTTATCCCCGCCAAATTCCTCTTCTAAACATAGTTTGCCAACCCCATACGTTTCACTCTCTTCTAAAATCGAGATGAGTGTGGTGGATGCCTCGATCGGAATGAAGGCATTTTCTGTGCACTTCATTTTCCAGTAACATGAGGCTACTCCTTTCGATCTGGTATTAGACTCATTCATAGACAACAACAAAAAGCCAACGGCGTATTTCTACACCCATCAACTTTTTGGGGAATGCGATTCTGAGTCAGAGGAAGAAGGATTTTATGAAACTAGTCCCGGCTACGCAATTTGCCCAGCAGACGGATGATCTCAATGTACAACCATACCAATGTCACCATCAATCCAAATGCACCGTACCACTCCATATACTTGGGCGCACCACGTTCAGCACCACCCTCGATGAAGTCGAAATCCAGGACCAGATTGAGGGCAGCCACAATCACGATAACGACCGAAATACCAATGCCGATCAAGCTGTTATCATGCAGATAAGGAATCGAAATGCCGAAGAAACCCAGTACAAAGCTCAACAGATACATGATCATGATACCGCCAGTTGCAGCAACAACGCCCAACTTGAAGTTCTCCGTAGCTTTGATCAATCTGGTTTTGTATGCCACCAGCAGAGCGATGAATACAGCCATGGTCAACAGAGCCGCCTGCAATGTAATTCCGTTATACAGTGACTCATAGGTTGCGGAGAGTGCTCCCAGGAACAGGCCTTCTGCCACGGCATAGACCGGTACGAGATACGGTGCCGCTACTGGTTTGAACGAAATCACAAGTGCCAGAATGAAACCAACAATTAATCCACCATAAGCGAGCGGCATCACTTGTTGTCCGTTAAAGAACATCATCCATGTTGCAAACGCACTGCCCAGCAGAATCACAAGCGTAATAAACGCTTTGTTCACCGTGCCGTTGATTGTCATGTAATTCTGATACCGATCTTCTCCATATCCTCTGTTTTCAAACGTGCTGTCTTTAAGTGTAGGGTTACCGCTACGACCGATCAACACAATCACCTCTTCATATGTATTTGGTATATCTATGATACTAAGCTTGGGTTTACTACGTTTCAAATTCTACAAGCTACTCCCTCAAAAAGATCGGGATAGCACCAGAAGGAATCGGATGCAATCCTTCGATCACATCCTTACCCACTGGCGCAACACTTAGGACATATGTCCCAGACATTGCATGTTCATGTGCTTTTTAAGCGTCTTATTTGTACAAGACTTTATCTACATTGTATTTCGCACGCATCGTGTTGATGATATACGTCTCGTAAATTTCACGATCTACCGGATCTTCAACCAGGCATACTTCAATCTTTGTTACTTCTTCGCGGTGATTCTTAATTGGTGATACTGTGTCTTCAAAATGCTTTTTGATACGTGGTCTTAATTTTCGCGCTTTCCCGACAAATAACAACTCTCCAGCGGCATTGTAAAACATGAAAATCCCGCCTAGTTCCCGGGTAATCAGGTGAAAATCAGTAAATCCATAAATGTGGCTAAGCTGTGGATCAGCCTGCTTTGTGATAGTTACATCCGGTGTTGGCACGGTAATATTAATCAATAGGCTCACTTCCTCATTATCTATAGGTTTTCATCCTATCACATATTATAAAGGGACACCATTTCAATCTATATGAAGTACAATTCACGCAATTTTCGCTATTACGACAAATATTTCAAAAAAAAGGTTAACTTCCCTGATTCAAAGTGGTACTATAGGGGTATGAGGAAGAAATTGGGCACTGAGACATACGTCTTTATATCTACCTCCGTCTATTGTACCCTATGATTGAATATCTTTTTCATGCTGAATTCTGTTACGTGATCACGACAAGAGTACAGTTAGCAAGAACCCTAGCTTATAGATTGTGGATTCATCATCTAATCGACCCTTGCAGCAAGCAAACCTAGAAAGACCTAGATTCATGATTCACTGTAGATTTTAAGTATCACCTAGAAAGCCTGCAATTATAGTCGTACTGAAGTTAATAGACACACGTAGAAGGTCAGATAGCTATCGATCCTAGAGAGACTAGTCATGCAATACAACTGTAGAAATTATAGCAGCAGTACTATAGAAAATGGATCAAGTTTCACCACCAGGCCCCGGCATACTGCCAGGGCTTTTTTGCGTTTGTGCGAACAACCAACCACACACTCAGGGAAACAGAGGTATCGTGGTTCTTTCTGCGGGGTTTATAATATGGCAAGATACCAGTAGAGGGAGTGATGGGATGTATTCCGATCTGCAACTGACGGAGGACCGCCCTGTATATATACAAGTCAAAGATTATATGAAGCGATTGATGCTCAAAGGCGGCCTGCAAGCCAAACAAAAGCTGCCCTCGACCCGTGAACTCAGTACACTCATGAAGGTTAGTCGCAGCACGGTCCTGCTCGCTTATGCCGAGCTTGAAGATGAGGGACTGATCTATGCAGTCAAAGGCAAGGGCAATTACGTCAGTGCCTCCATCGAAACACCTGAGGCAGCAGCGAACTGGGAACTGGACTGGACGACAGAGGTAAGCGAGTATGCAATTCAGGCAGAGCAGTACGATCTGATGAAGCATGGCTCCGGCGCAGAGCGCGGTGAGATATCGTTTACCAGCATAGCGCCGGATGAAAAGCTGTTTGATCTGCACAACGTGAAACGGGCTTTTCTGGATCGCATGTCACTTGAAGGCGAAGTACTGCTGAATTACGGATATGCACAAGGATACAGACCGCTGATGAATTATTTACTAAGATATATGGAGAACAAAGGGGTCGACCTCCGTGGCAAAGATATTCTAATCACCAACGGATTCACGGAAGGATTCGATCTGGTGCTTGGAGTGTTACGCAAAAAAAGCGGCAAAGCGCTCTGCGAGAATCCAACGCACCACACGGCAATCAAAAATCTAAAATTGCACCAGTTTCAACTGACCGGTGTGAATATGGAGCCGGATGGCCTGGACTTGAAGCAACTGGAACATGAACTTGAGGCAAGTCCATATGATTTGGCATATCTCGTGCCCTCCTATCACAATCCAACCGGGATTGTGACGTCCCCTGCGAAACGGGTAGAAATCATCCGGTTGATGAACAAGTATCAGGTACCGATCATTGAAGACGGTTTTAACGAAGAATTGCGATATTCCGGTTCGCATGTCTCTCCCCTGATCGCCAGCATGGGCAAAGGCAATGGACTGGTGTATCTGGGCAGCTTCTCCAAAGTCCTGTTCCCAGGTCTGCGGGTGGGTTGGATTATTGCGGATGCGGCGCTGATTGATTATCTGGAGAGTATGAAACGGGCACGCAGCATCCATACCTCCACGCTGGACCAATCGTTATTGTATCAATATCTGAGCAACGGTAATTTCGAGAAGTATTTGAAGCGAGCTCGCACCGAATATAAGCGAAAATATGAATTGGTTGTGCGTTGCCTGAAACAGTATCTGCCAATGTGCCGAATTTCCGGTGCGGGTGGTCTGCATCTGTTCGTGCAGTTCCCGTCCGAATACAGAACCCGTGAACTGCTGGAAGCCTGTAAAGTGAAAGGTGTAACGTTCACACCTGGGGATACCTTTTATCTGGAACCCGGTCAGGGTGTAAACACGATGCGTCTGGGTTTCTCCAGAGTCAGCGATGAGAATATACGTAAAGGCATTCGCATCATTGGCGAGACAGCAGCTCAAATGAGATAAGGAGGATTTCACATGAAAGTTGGCGTGATTATGGGCGGTACATCTTCAGAGCGGGATATTTCCCTGCTCACCGGACAGGAGATGATGGCAAACCTGAATAAAGACAAATACGAGGTTGTACCCATCGAGCTGAATACCAAGCGCGATCTAATCGACAAGTCAGCGGGGATCGATGTGGCACTGCTTGCCCTGCATGGCAAATACGGCGAAGACGGTACGGTCCAAGGCACATTAGAATCTCTGGGTATTCCCTACACAGGCTGTGGTGTGCTGGCAAGTAGTGTATGTATGGATAAAGACATGTCCAAACAGCTCATGCAGCATGCAGGTGTACTTACAGGAGAGTGGCTACGAGTGAGTCATATTGAGGAACTGTCCTCAACTGCTGTTCAACAATTAACGTACCCTGTGGTGGTCAAACCCAATTCAGGCGGTTCCAGCATCGGTACCCAAGTGGTGAAGGAAGCTTCCGCCCTGCCAACTGCAGTAGAGGCTGCCCTCGCCTGGGATGATACGGTCATGATTGAACAGTATATCGAAGGTGAAGAAATTACCTGTGCCATTCTGGATGGTAAGATGCTGCCGGTGATCTCCATTCGTTCGAGCGCTGAGTTTTTCGATTATTCTTCCAAATATGATGACCACGGGGCCGATGAGCAGGTTGTGCAATTGCCTTTGGACCTTCACCATCGCGTCGAAGCCGCGGCCTTGGCCTGTTATCAGGTGCTCAAATGCAGCGTCTACGCTCGCGTGGATATGATGATTCGGGAGGGCATGCCGTATGTGCTTGAAGTGAACACGCTGCCGGGTCTTACCCGTAACAGTCTGTTGCCCAAAAGTGCAGCTGCTGCAGGCATTTCTTTTGCAGAGCTACTGGATACCATTATTGAACTTTCATTGAAAGAAAGACCCAAGGAGGATACAACATTATGAGTCTGGATGTGACGATTAGACATAGCTCCCCTACCGATCTGCAAGATATGGTCATTCTGATGGACCAACTCGGTTACCCAACCACATACGCGGAGATGGAGGAGCGTTATGCCCATATCTCTGCGGACGCAAACTTTACTACACTCGTTGCTGAAGCACGAGGACGCGTAGTTGGACTGATCGGATTACAGACGTCTTATCTATATGAAAAGAACGGAAGACACTGCCGCATCTTGGCATTGGTTGTACACGACCAGTTCAGGGGCTCAGGCATCGGCCGTCAGCTCATTCTTGAAGCTGAGCAATGGGCAGCCACGCATAACGTGGATTCCTTGTCTCTGAACAGTGGCAATCGCCCAGAACGTGAAGCTGCACATGAATTCTATCGCCAGATGGGCTTTATAGCCGGGAGTACCGGGTTTAGCAAAAAGCCGCAGATTCTACAGCACACTTAACCTGCCGGATACGGGATACGCCCCCTTGAATATCAAACCAAAAAAAGAACGCCCCAATCCGCACATTGGCGAAAAAGGGCGTTCTTCAGTATATATCTATGTCGCATTGATGTGCTGTTGATGATTATGGGATCAATATTTGGCTGACTGCGCACCATCAATCGGAATAATGGCTCCATTGATAAATGGTGCTTCGCCGGACAGCAAGAAGGCAACGAGACGCCCTACTTCCTTCGGTTCACCCAAGCGCTTCGCCGGGTTGTCCTTCACGAACTCTTTGGATGCTGACTCCCAGTCATTCGGATTGATCTGTTTGAACGAGCCGATAACCATATCTGTCAGAATGGCTCCGGGTGCAATTGCATTAACGCTGATCCCATGCTCGGCGTATTCAATCGCTGCATCTTTGGTCATGCCGGCTACGGCATGTTTGCTCGCTCCGTAGGCAACCAGGTTTGGCACGGCGCGAATCCCTCCAACAGAGGACGCGTTCACGATGTAGCCTTCGCCCTGTTTTTTCATCACAGGTAGAACGTGCTTCAACCCGAAAAATACACCCTTCAGATTGATATCGATAACTTTATTGAACATCTCCGTCTCGTAGTTCTCGATCAGGTTTTGCTTGCCTTCAATGCCTGCATTGTTGAAAAATGCATCGATACGCCCAAATTCATTGACCGTATCACTAACATACTTCTTCACAGCTTCTTCATCCGATACGTCACCTTCGATTAACAGAAACTCGGCATGCTGTACCTCTTCCGAGATCACACGCTTGGTCTCTTCCAGCGCCTTCATGTTCACATCCACTAGGGCAAGCTTCGCCCCTTCACGTGCAACTTCCACAGCAGCTGATCGTCCAAGACCGGAGCCACCGCCTGTAATCAGTACCACTTTACCCGCAAATCGTTCAGTCATAATCCATAGACCTCCCTTTGCTGTTTTGACATCCTCCATACGTAAATACCTATTTCTTCATTTGCTCTAATCTAACGGGGAACAGTTACAGCCATCATCTCAACCGGATTAGTATGCTTCCGTATCGGCCCTGCCATTCGTCCTCAGGACTTCATAGCCTCATAGGCTGCAAGTAATTCCCTTACTTCTACTCCGTTGATCTTCATCCCGTTCACTTGACATTGTTCCAACTGTACTCCAGATAGATCGCAATCGATAAAACGACTTCCCCCAAGATCACAATGCGCCCACTGCATGGGTACACGGTCAGATCCAAGATGTGTGTCCTGGAATTGAACGCCATCCAAAGCACAAAATTCAATCTTGCTATCAGTTAGGCGTAAATCAGCTAGCAATATATTGGTCATATTTAGATTGGTAAATTTGCTTCCACTCAGGTTGCAGTCGGTAATCCGACTATTGGTCAGATTACTGGTGCTGTAACGGACTGAGTCCAGATTAGCTTGAACATATTCAACCACCGACTCACCCGAGTCCTTGGCTAATGTCTCATCACATGTTGGATCAAAAGAATCAACGGACATGTTCTTCTCATATACAAACTCTTCCTCAGATGCATAGATACAAACATATCCCATTTTTTCATAAAAATGATGATTATCCAGCTGCCGACCTGAGGTCTCCAGCTTCCAGGTTTCAATCTGCGGAAATTCAGCCTCAATAAGCCTCATGACTTGAGTTCCCACGCCACGGCCCTGGCATACGGGGTCAATATAGATCTTATCGATCCTGGCATGTTTTCGTCCAAGCACGTTAACACTCACTCCGCCAATAGCGCATCCATCTGATTCTACAACATAATAATCCCATTCACGGATCACGTAACGATGCATGCGAACTGACGAAAAATCAGGCGGGCATAGATTGCTATCGATATCCTTCTCATTATCCGCCCAGACTTTTATGACATGATCAAAAGCACGAGTGCAAATCTCTGTAAGTACAACAGCATCTTCCTGCTGTGCTAGTCGTAAGCGAATTTCAGAATGTACCTGCTTCGGTTGCACTGGTTCGGACTTTACTTTAAGCAGTTCAAAATAATCGTAGTTCTCCTGATCCACAAGTATCCTGCGAGAGATATAACGAAAACCTGTATGCTCCAGAACTTTGCGTGACGGCTGGTTGTGCGGCTTCACAATGCCCACGATTCGATCCAGCAAGGTATGCTCAAATACATATGCTGTTAACGCCTGCACAGCCTCTGTGATGTATCCTTTATTCCGGTAATCCCGTGAGATGGCGTAAGCCACTTCACGGTCAGCCCGATCCAGCATGTCATTGGGAAACACACCACACCAACCGATGATACGCTGATCTTTATTGTGTACAACGGCAAGCAGGATGCGTACATCTTCTGGGTTGAACTGTTCGTAACTGCCAACGACAAATTGTAAAAATTCGCGCAACTGCTCCTCGGTCATCTTCCAATCGGGTAGCATATTGGTGATTTCAGGTTGTTGGGTTAATGCATACACGACAGCCTGATCTTCAAGCGTAAATGGACGCAACGTAACGGAGTTTGAATGGATGAACAATTGACTTTTCATATACAACACCTCTGGGGATTTATTTAGGATGACACAATCAGGACCACCCGTCCAACGGGTGGTTTGCTCTTGGGGTATAACCCCCTGTTGCCAAACTGCGCCTAAAGACGCTAGCCTGACAGCAGGGCTGTTCAGGCTCAGTGTTATTTGTCACTTTCACTCACCAGTTAAACTGGTTTTACTTCTTTTTGCTCCGATTACTGCTGAATGGATCTTCGTATTCTTTTACACTCAGCTTATCTAACGCTTGATCATGTGCTTCTTGTTCACGAATATACTTTCTTACCGTTGCTTCATTTAGACCCACTGTACTCACATAGTACCCTTCTGCCCAAAACTTTCGATTGCCATATTTATACTTGAGCTGGGCATGCTTCTCGAATATCATTAGTGAACTTTTCCCCTTTAGATATCCCATGAACGTGGAGACTGCCATTTTCGGTGGAATCGCTACCAACATGTGAACATGATCGGGCATCATGTGACCTTCTATAATTTCTACTCCCTTGTACTTACACAGACGTTTGAAAATTTCGATTAAATCTTTTCTCACTTGATTATAGATTTCTTTCCGTCTATACTTCGGGGTGAATACAATGTGGTATTTGCACATCCACTTTGTGTGAGCTAGGCTATAGCTCTTGTTTGCCATCTAAGACCATTCCTTTCTTTTGAGCCTGAACATCTCAATTTTATCGGAATGGTCTTGGTGGTCAAACCCTCGATCCCTCCACCCGCATAGCGGGTGGTTTTTTGTTTCGCGCGTTTCACGCACTCAACTGGCTAAAGCCATAACAAAGAGGAGCACCTCCAATAGAGGCACTCCTCGATCCGTTTCATCATTTCAGAAACGCCGAAGCTCCTCGTAATGGGTCAAAAGGACACACGTATCCCGTTCATGGTCTAACGGAATTTTTGCGGTGTTCTTTTCACGATCATTACGAGAAATCTGGCATACTCTGAAATCCCCTCTCTTACTAAGGCTTACTTATAACGTCTCAATTAAGGACGGTCAATGTAGATCCAGCCTGTTTCTTGTTCCTTATCTACAGTAGCTCCAAGGGATTCAGCCATAAAGCGCAGCGGCACATACGTCTTGCCGTCCTTGCCTACATAGGCGGATTCCACCATAGTTACTTCTTTACCAGCAACGGTTGCCTTCTTGGAACCTACGGTCAGGACAATCTCATCACCAGTGATGTCGTCAATGACAACGATTTGGTTCGAGCCTTTGGTCCATTTCACTTCAGCATCCAATTCTTCAGACACGTAGCGAAGCGGTACAAATGTTGTGTTCTTCACAGTGATCGCCCCAGCGTATTCATCATCCGGGAAGAGCACTACACTTTTACTCGTGATCCCAGCCTCATCTTTCAGCAATTGGTATGCGAGTGAATTGGAATCAAAATTGCGCAGCATCTGTCCAGGCGTAATATCATCCTTCATCAGATCCATAACGCCACCCGATACATCCACTTCATCAACTGCAACTGTGCCACCGATATTCCACTGTTCACTGTCTCCACTTACGGTTACAGATTTTACCGGCAGATCCTCAGAAGCAGGCAGCGCTACTTTCAGTTCAAAGTTTTGCTTGCGAATATCCAGTTTGCTGTCGAGATAGAAGTCCAATTTCAGTTTGGTTTCTGTGCCAAAGACCGTTTTGAATTCAGGGGTCTCATTCAACAGGTTGTTCAGCTCCTGATCATAATTGACCAGCATACTGTCCAGTCCTACTTTGATGATGGCATACAGAGACGCAACGGCTTCATCTTTCGATTCAGGAACGATCGAATTCAGCGTGTCGTCTCCCCCACCTTCTACCTCATTCACTGCTTCCAGTACAGGGTAGAACACATCGTACAGATCGCCAATCAGATCTTTCAGTCCTTGCTCATCCTTCGAAATACTCGTCAGGAACGGTTTAACCATGGCAAGCATCTCTTCACCACTAACTTCCAGATGCAGCTTGGAGAGGCTAAGTGCTTCGCCATTCACGGATTCCTGTACCGGTGTTACGGAGATGTTCTTCGGATTGGACAGATGCTTCAGGACAAAAGAGAACAGTTTCGGGGAAATTTCCTCGAGTTGTTTCTCCAGAGCCTTCGTATCTACCATCGGAAGCGCCTGTGCATCCTGGAACGTATCCAGAGACATGTACAGCGGTTTCTGGGCTCCGTCCAGATCAATGACCAATTGGGACTCATTCATGGACACGTGGAAAGGTAACTTTGTTCCCTCCATGCTCAGTGTACCTTTGATCGATGCTGTCTTCGCATCTTTCATTTTGGCTTGATCAATATCCAGGGATATGGAGTTAATAAGTTCGATCATTTCAAGGTCTTTTTCTGTAGCAAATTCCTTAGCCGGTTCTATGTTTATATTCATGGATTGTCTGGATTCACCGGACTTGATACTCGCGCCATTGGCCATTGCTTTGCCAACGTCTACTCCACCCACAGCCTGACATCCTGTAAGAACAACCATTAAAAGTACTAGTGGCACTGCCATCCATTGGACTAACTTCCGATTCGTAATATGAACTCCTCCTTAGAAAAATATGGTTCATTTCCATTATGAAGGTATAGGTAATTCTTGTAAACGGATACGCAAAAAAATAAACCAAAAGGCCGGAGCATGTCCGACCTCTGGTCTATCTATATTTCAGCATATCGTATGTTTCGATAAAACATCCTGCTTCATTGTGCAATGCTGGGAGTTATTCTTGCTCCTGATCTTCTGCAAGTTTCTCATCCGTTTCTTCATCTTCCGCAGTTGCGGGAGTCTCGAATTGATCCGGCTCGTCCTCTTGAATCGCTTTATTCTCTTCGTTCTGATCCTGTGTCATATCGCATTCCCTCTCTTCTACCGGATTGTCATGTCATCAAGGCCTGAGCCTTGTGTCTATCAATAACCCGAATAGGCGTAGTTCAAACCTGCCTCAGTGTCGGCCTGACATTTTCCATCATAATTTTAGTGCTCATTTAGAAAACATAAAAGATGATGCCGTTCCCACTTGCAGCCGTGGCCTGAAACAAGGCCTGGACATCATCCACAGTCTGAACGATCTCCTGAAATGTCTCTTCCGCGTCCCAATCTTCCATGACAGGATAGACGCCTTCAGCGATCATCTGGTCCAGACTATACCGCTGCTTTAATTCTTCCGGTGTGAGTTGCTCCAATGCCATGTAGGCTTCCAGCACCTGCTCGTTACTAAGCAAAAACAGATCCATGTCCGAATAGTTTCCCAAGTACTGCTCACCTGCGAGAGGCACCACATATCCCAGGGGCGGCTCCCCTTCTATTAAGTTACCGTTCAGTGTGAATTGAAGCATCTGCCACGTTTTATCAATATCCAGATCCACTCCACAATCATGCACACTAACCTCGCCTGACTTGATGGATTCAACTAGCTCCTTCGTTACCACAAGATATCTGCCGGACATTCCCATACCGCTACCCCTCCTGTGTAATTCCTTCTATTGTTCCCCATTAACCGTGCTTGTTGGTTCAGAATCGGGGTAATCCCTATCAAGGAGGGCGTATACATGAAAAAATTTGATTACAGTCTCAATTATGATGAGTTGGATCTGCGCAAACATCCTGAGTTGTACACCGTAGGCCGGGGCGAGCAGGGTGTTCTGATGGTAGAGCCGTACAAAGGCGAGATTCTGCCACACTGGCGATTCAAAACACCCGAGATTGCGACGGAGTCATCGGAGAAGATCTATGAGCTATTTTTGGAGTATAAGAAAAAGGGAGATTTCGTCGGTATGGATATGGCTCGCAAATTTCTCCAGATGGGTTATACACGGGCCAGACGGTATACGAATCACAAAGGAGGACGCAAATACTCGAAGGAGGATGGCTCGATTCTGCCCTATCAGAATGACAAGGTGAAGGCAGAAGCCGCGGCTATATTCAAAGCACAATGGGAGATTGCGAAGACCGATCCAGACTATGTGAAAATGAAGAAGGAGCATCGGGAAAAGTACGAGTCTGATGAAGCGTAGGATCAACGGTGAAAAGATTGACTTATGGAAACATTTGTCTCAGAATCGATCTTGTTACTGTACATTTTCAACCATTAAATTGGAGAAGAGAGGCGCATCCGATTATGACAGATTCGTTTATCCACTTAAACACAGGCCAGAATATCAGTATCAACGAATCCACCCAACTTCAGGTAACCATTCGATGTACATCATCTCCTTCTCCCTTGGATGTTAGCTGCTTTATGGTGAATGAAGAGGGAAAAGTCCCATCTGACGACTATTTTGTATTTTATAATCAGACGGCCGATCCCCATCAAAGTGTACTTCTGCAACAGGCAGAGGAACTGAAATCCTCTTTTGTACTGGATACAAATCAATTACGGCAGGCCCCTGTGGAAAAGTGTGTGTTTACGGCTACTCTGGATGCGGGAGGTACTTTCGCCGATGTTCAGGCATGTCAGGCGATTGTACAAGCTGGTTCCCAGCAGATCACCTATGAGATCACAAAGGTCACTGCGGAAACAGCACTTATTCTCATTGAAATCTATAAGTATCGTGACGGGTTCAAAGTTCGTGCGATTGGACGAGGTTTCTTTGGTGGATTGCAGCCGCTGGCAGAGTCATTCGGTGTTGAAATTGAGAGTAACGACACCTCGGAAGCCGAACAAGTTCTTCTCACGGCACAAGCTGAAGTAGCAGCGGCCTCTCCAGAAGTCTTGGCACCTGTTGCCGCACCAAATACGAATCATCCGCCGCTTAACCTGACCAAGATCGATCTCCTCAAGCGTAAAGTAACCCTGTCTCTGCAAAAGAAAAAGATCGAACCTATACAGGCACGTGTTGCCGTTGTATTTGATGCATCAGGCTCCATGTACCATCTGTATCGCAAAGGCATCGTGCAAGAAGCCTTCGAGCGTATCCTGGCAATTGCATCCGCGTTTGATGATAACGGGGAGTTGGACGTCTGGTTCTTCGCCAAAGACTTCTTGCGTGCACCTAGCGTCACCGCCAGGGATTTCGAGAATTATATTGAACGCACATATACGCTGGGAAGCAAAGGCGGTACCAATAACGAACCTCCTGTGATGCAGGATGTCATTCGCAAATATACGATCGAGGAACCCGATGTGAAGATTCCAACGTATATTATCTTTTTTAGCGATGGTGGAGTCAGTCAAAAAGGGAAAATCATTCGGCTTATTACCGAAAGTTCAACCAAAAACCTGTTCTGGCAATTTGTTGGCCTAGGCCAAGCCAATTACGGTATTCTCGAGAAACTTGATGACATGACTGGACGTTTCATCGATAATGCTGATTTTTTTGCTCTCGACGACATCTCCAAGATCAGCGATGAAGAATTGTACGATCGTCTCCTTACTGAATTTCCAGGTTGGATAAAGGAAGCTCGGGCCAAAGGCATTTTGGCCTAAATCTTTTACCCTATACCCCTAATCAGGCTTGTACTTTTTCTGCTTTACCATCCTTGGAACGTGGACGGAGCATACTTCCTACGATTCGCAACATCAACTTGCGTGGCACGAGGCGGGTGAACTGCGCTGTCCAGTAATTACCGGCCCCCGGCACAGCATAAGGTTTGCCTGACTCGAGTGCACTCATGGCCACCGCCACGACATGCTCAGGGGTATCACGTTTACCCACCGAGGCTTCATCAGCACCCACTACATCAAAGAACGAAGTCTCGGTTGAACCTGGGCATAGTGCCAAAAACTGAACGCCACGCTTCCTGTTTTCTTCGTATAATGCCTCTGTAAAAGAAAGTACAAATGCCTTCGTTGCTCCATACACAGCCATATACGGATCAGGTTGAAAGGCAGCCGTCGAAGAGACATTAATGACAGCACCATTTTTCTTCTGTAACATGCCTGGCAAGAAAAGATGCGTCATGTTTGTCAAGGCGAGCACGTTCAACATAATTTCCTCCTGCTGCCGGGAACCATCCACCTGTTCAAAACATCCATGGGTAGCAAATCCCGCATTGTTGATCAGCATATCGATGTGTATTCCCCGATTCTGACATTCCTCATATACGTTCTGAGGTGCCTCTACTTCGGAAAGATCCGATACGATTACCTCAGCCCTTACTTGATATGTACGTTCTATACGTTCTGCCAATTGATTCAGTTTGGACTCTGTTCTAGCCACCAGCACGATATTTTTACCCTTAGAAGCCATCTCGAGTGCAAAAATTTCCCCAATACCTGAAGAAGCACCTGTAATAAGTACCCATTGATGCTGTTCCTTTATCATCTCTCATCCATCCTCTGTGTATAATTTAAACACTCGTTTTCATTAGGAAACACTGTTTCTGTATAGAATCATCGTAACCAAAACCCATGACGCTGTCAAATGCATTTGTTAGATTTGAATCTAGAACGGGGTGCTTACTTACTAAACTCGGATTAAATTGACGTTATCCGGCGTAAAACAGTAGAATGACCTTAAGAAAAGGAAACGTAGTTTCTGTTCAACAACAATACGGTTACGAGGATGAAATCAATGAAGGATCTTAATTCGGGTTCCACGGAATCTGCACATACGGTAACAACCTTTCAGGAAGCCAGACTGCAGCACTCGGATAATCTGCGGCAAAATATTGTGCATGCTGCTGCTGCTTTACTGCAAGAGCATGGACCAGAAGCCGTCACGGTACGCCGTGTAGCTGAACGCATGGAGTGCTCCACCAAAATCATATATAATCTCTTCGGCAAAAAAGAAGGGTTAGCCAAACATCTGTATCTAGAGGGATGCTCCCTCATGGCCCAGCGTTTTGAAGCTATGCCCCAGCAGGCATCGTTCGAACAATATTTCCGTGATCTGGCCCACGTCTACTGGGACTTCGGCATTTCTCAATCCAGCTTCTATCAGCTGATGTTTGGAGGATCTTTTTCCGAATTCAAACCAGATGGAGAGACCTTACAGGGAACAGCAACTGCACTGAAACAAGTGTCTGCCTTGGTTGAGGTAGCGATTGAACAGGGAATGCTTCAGGTGCAAGATCCCCTGCTTGCGGTTCGGATGATCTGGGCTCCCTTACACGGTGTTATTCATCTGTATTTGGGAGGCCATATTGAGAGCGAAGAAGCTGCCAAAACCCTCTATGATCATACGTTGTCGATGGTTATACACTCCCTTGTGAGTACATCTGCGAATGGATAAGCATTACATCTGTGCTGTTTTAGATACTTTCAGAAGATAAACGAAAAAGGAGCAGCCCCATTGGCGTAATACGCCTAGGGCATGCTCCTTTATTTGGTTGACTTTATCTAGTTCCGTAACGGTTTCAGTCGATTAACGTGCCTCTTCGTTCTCAGCTTCCCAACGTGCAATTTCTTTACGCACGATTGGAGCGACTTCTTTACCAAGCAGTTCGATCGCTCTCATGACCTCGTTGTGCGGCATTGTGCCGAGGGGGGTGTGTAACATGAAGCGTGTAATCCCAACTTCTTTGCGCAGGTAAATAATTTTCTGAGCTACGGTATCCACATCACCTACATACAATGCACCTTCCAGGCTACGCGCCGCATCAAATGTCGCACGGCTGTAGTGTCCCCATCCACGTTCACGACCCAGTATGTTCATGACTGCTTGCGCTGGCGGGAAGAACTTCTCCACGGCTTCGTCTGTTGTATCGGCAATGAAGCCGTGAGAGTGAGAAGCAACAGTCAGCTTGGAAGCATCATGTCCCGCATGTGCAGCTGCTTTTTTGTACAGCTCCACCAGTGGTGCGAATTGCACCGGACGACCACCGATAATGGCAAGCACCAGTGGCAAACCGAGCAGTCCTGCACGAACTACCGATTCCTGATTACCACCACTGCCAATCCATACCGGAAGCTTTTCCTGTACAGGGCGCGGGTAGACGCCCAGATTGTTAAAGGAAGGGCGATGTTTGCCTTCCCAGGTTACTTTTTCAGAATCACGCAGCTTGAGCAGCAAATCCAGTTTCTCGTCGAATAACTCATCGTAGTCGTTCAGATCATAGCCAAACAGTGGGAACGATTCGATAAATGATCCCCGCCCTGCCATAATCTCTGCACGTCCGTTCGAAATGCCGTCCAGTGTCGCGAAATCTTGATATACCCGTACCGGATCATGCGATGACAGCACCGTTACCGCACTCGTCAGGCGTATGTTCTTTGTCTGTGAAGCTGCCGCCGCCAGAATGACAGCTGGTGATGAAGCCGCATAGTCAGCACGATGATGTTCTCCCACGCCGTATACATCCAAACCAACCTGATCTGCCAAAACAATCTCTTCAACAACATCCCGAATACGCTGCGCATGACTGATAAGTTCTCCTGTTTTTACATCCGGGTTTGTCTCCACAAATGTACTAATTCCGATTTCCATTGTCTGTTCCTCCCTGGTATGAAGCGATCCGTTGTTCATCTAACCTATTGTAAGTAGATCACCTTTTGTTATGTATCTTAATATTGAACTATTTTGATGAAAAACACAAGTACCCCCTGTTTCCAGAGGGCACATTTATGTTTATTTTCTATAGATTACAGCTTATCTGTACTTAGTTCCATCAGGTTGGCATTAATTACAACACCGGTCTGTTTCATAAAATTAAATCCCAGAATTCCGTCAATCTCCAAACCATAATCCATATTTCCTATTTCAACTTGAAATTCATTAATCGTTGTTCCATCTGAAAGTTACATCAGAGACCTCTCATGCCAACATATCGTTCTCTTGCCACAACTTCTGGACGTGAAGTGTGAAAAAAGCAGTATTCCCGTCTGGGATCTTCCTGATGCAATTCACCATAACGTTTTAGTGCCTTTGTAGAATCATCAAATGAATCAATCACTGCCATCTCTTCAATATAACGCTGGCCTTCTCTAGAATGCGCCTTGGTTGCCTCAAAAACGACCCACTCGTTAGGGAATCGCTCCTGAACTTCCTTCCATTGCATAGTGACACCTCCAGACCATTAGATAGAGATATTATATCATGTGGAAACAGTATTCCACGGGCTGAAATTCTAAAATACATAGATTTTTAGAGCATTGCCTGTAAGTCTATTATTATTTCTTCCTCCCGATGTACAGCAAATGAGACGAGATTCCCAATATGGAAGGGTCTTTGGCAGCTTCAATCATATATTGCATGAGTTCATCATACTCGCCACGCTCTTTCCAGTATTGCTGCTGCTCGTCCGTGAGCATCGCTCTAAGACTGGATGAACCAATCAAATCAACGGTTTCAAATCCATGTTGCTCCATGAAGGGTGTAACGTCCTGAATATTAAAATAGTATGCTCCCGTAAATCGTCCTTGATCCTGATGATTGAATATACCCTTTTCCACAAAAGAATGGATTGCTGCCATGTTATCATTCGGTTTCCAGTGCTGCGGGGATTGCAGCGAATTGATACTCATGCGCATTCGGCTTTGCATGGCTACAAACACCACGCCCCCTCGCTTGGTCACACGGTACAGCTCCCGTACAGCAGCCGTGCGCTCTTCGTCTGTCTGCAGATGGTATAACGGCCCCAGCATGAGGGACGCATCGTACGTCTCGTCAGCCATACCGGAGAGCGAAGTCGCATCGAGAACATGGAATCCATCGAATTGCTGTGTCAAACCAAACTCCTGAGCCTTTTGCCGCGCAGTATCCACGGAGGAAGGTGTCAGATCCGATAAAGTGACCTTGTACCCCAGCTTCGCAAGCTCCATGGCATACTTTCCTGGCCCTGCGCCATTATCCAGAATACAACCAGTAGCGGGGAGATGTTCCCTGATGTAATGCATGTTAATGATGAATTCAATTGGTTCCCGCTCCAGTCTACCCCACTCATCAAACCCAGAATAATATTCAATAATGTGATCTCTCTTCATCGCTCTGACACCTGCCTTTTCTTATATGTAGACTACTCATCCATGTTCAAAAAAATTAAATTCCAACCAGTATATATCTACTAAATATTTCCTGTCAAACAAAAAACGTTCAATTCCCATTGAATGCGGAACTGAACGTTTCTCGATCTTATATCTTTTTCACAAACTCAGACTTCAACTTCATTGCACCCAAGCTGTCGATCTTGCAATCAATATCATGATCCCCATCAATCAGGCGGATATTCTTCACCTTCGTGCCCTGTTTAACTACAAGCGAGCTACCTTTTACCTTCAGATCTTTAATGACGGTAACGGTATCGCCATCACTCAGCACATTTCCGTTGGCATCGCGGATTACTTTTGCATCCTCTGCGTTATCATTGTCTGCTTCCAAAGACCATTCATGCGCACACTCCGGGCAAACCAACAGGTTACCATCCTCGTACGTGTACTCTGAATTACATTTGGGGCAGTTAGGCAAATTAGACATATGTATTAAACTCTCCATTCTACGATTGGCATTCCCGCAAGTATACGGGATTTCGACGGTATATTCCATACGCTTGGTCACTGCATGGATGGATTTAAACCAAATTTAAGGTTCATGCATCCCTCACTTTAAGGGTAACTACTTATGATGTAACTAATAGATACGCACTACACATACATGAATTTTAATGTCTCTATGAATGTTATTATATTTAATACCAAAGGAGTTCCTACTCATGTCCTCATATGTTTTCCCTGTGCAAACAGCTTTTTTGATCTTTGTTGTTGCGGCCATGTTCTTGCTGGTGCCGTGGTTGATCTATGGTTATCGTAAAGACGGTTTCTTCAGCTGGTCACGGTTTGGTATCAGCTTTTCGTTTATCTTTTATATTCTGGCCGCCTATTGCCTCGTCATTCTCCCGTTTCCGACTACGCGAGATACCTGTGCGCAGCAAGCCGCTGACACGATCTACTACAATCTGGTTCCATTCACTTTTGTCAAAGACATCATGAAGGAAACACCCATTGTATGGACCCAGCCTTCCAGCTATCTCAGCATGATTCAGGGCAGAGCCTTTCTGCAAGTTCTATTTAACGTCCTGCTTCTTATGCCGCTGGGTGTATATATTCGTTATTTTTTTCAAAAGAGATCATTCTGGAAGTACGCCCTGCTTGGTGGATTCGGGCTTTCCTTATTCTTCGAGATCACTCAAATCACCGGATTCTACGGGTATTATAATTGTCCATACCGCCTTTTCGATGTAGATGATCTGTTATTGAATACTTCGGGAGCAGTCATTGGATTTTTCACAGCGCCCATCCTGCTTGCTTTATTCCCATCACGTGCAAGCATTCAGGCGAAGAGTGAACAGATCGTGGAGCAAAACCGAGTGTATACTATGCCTCAATTGCTCGCGTTAATTATTGATGGAATCATTGTTGTCTTCCTTTCGAATCTGATATCAATCTTCACAGCGTCTGATGTGATCAGTGATGCGCTAAGTACATCCATTGCTATGGTCATTGTACTGTTCTTCATCCCTTGGGTGCGAAATGGGGTAACTCCAGGCTCGGCCATCTTGCGATTCCGCTATGTGAATCGTCAGACCGGCACACCTACCAGTGAATCGTTATTCAAAAGATTTGCCGCACTCTATGTTCCATGGCTGCTAGCTACAATCATTCGCTTGGTCAACGATTATGCTTTTTCAGGTCATCAGGATGTTATGCTTCAGCCTTATCAAATGTGGATCTCCTTGGGGACATTCGGTATCTATATGTTAGTCTACGCCGTACTCTTTGTTCATGTCTTGATCGTACTCTTCTCCCGTGGAAAACGTTCCTTCTACTTCGATGAGGTGTCCCGCACACGTGCCTCTCGTAAATAATGTTTGGAGTATAACAATGCAATGCATAATGTCCCCCTAATTGGTGCTTACGTTCTGCTTACTCTCCAGCCGAATTACAAAAAGAGGACGTTCATTCTGAGAATAAACGTCCTCTTTTGATCGGGCGCATAGCAGTTATTCAGAGTATCCATTCAAATAATCAGCCTGGATTATAACCCTAACAGCTCTCGCTTGGCTGCCTCCGGATCATGTACGACCTCAATCTCATGGTTGAAGATTAGTGTCGCACGATCCTGCTCATATTCAGGCCAGTTCACACCTGCAACTTCAGGTTGGCCATTCTTGGCAAAGGAAATCCAGGCATCCTGTACCTTGAGGGCAAGTGCCGCCGCGGCTTCATCCGGCTCCGCATTCATGAATTTAAGGACATGCAGTGTATTAAACACAAAGAACATTTCGATGCTGTGAATCGCTCTTTTTAACAAGGGATGTTCCGGCATCACCCAATCAAATCGATACATCCACACCGGGGCATACTTCTGCTGTGCCGCAGCATATTGCAGCGCTGACCGCCAGAAGAACATATCGGTCATGACTTGGGCTTGTCCATCTGCCGTTTTTGGATAACTATCCGCGATGGCTATCCGGTTCTCCAGATCTGGCGTCATAAATTCTACGCCCTGAACCATATCGATTTCTTTTGAAAAAGGCACATGTGGCTGGATGAACAGTGCACCCTCGTGTAATGTCGTACCAATCAGCACCGGAATATCCTGCGCTGAGCCTTCACTCACTGCCTGAAGTGGCATCTGTGGTAGTGTATTCCCATCCAACACAGGTTGGAACAACAATGCCATGGCTGCACCGCTCTGCTGTTTGACCGTTTCACCCGCTGTAATAATCTGCTCTACAGGAATTGTATTTAACTTCTGCAGGTTGTCCCGGTCCACCCCAAGAATCTTTAACATCCCTTCCCGCAACGCTGAAGCTTGCTCTGCCGGCATGAACTGGGATGCACCGCTCTCCATAATGGCACGTTGGAACAGTCCTTTGGCCGCTGGCATCGCCATCAGTGCTGCAATACTCATGCTACCTGCTGATTCGCCGAACACCGTAACTTGATCCGGGTTACCACCAAAAGCAGAGATATTATCCTTCACCCACTGTAATGCCGCAACCTGATCCAGCAGACCTGCATTGGATACATATGAATCACCTAATGGAGCCATATGCAGGAATCCCAAAGGTCCTAATCGGTAGTTGATCGTCACAACGATGACGTCCCCCCGAACCGCTAACTGTGTACCATCATACATCGGCTGGCTACCTGAACCTGTTACAAAGGAACCACCGTGAATCCATACCATGACCGGCAGTGGTGTTGCTCTTTTTCCCTTAGGTGCCCAGATGTTCAGATATAAACTATCTTCTGACTCATTCGGAATTTCTGTCTGGCCTTCTGGTTGATGATTTCGTGGTTGTATATTCTCAGGTCCAAATTGAGTGGCCTGTCTGATTCCATCCCATGACTCGGGCTGTACCGGAGCCTTGAAACGCAGCTCACCTACCGGAGGTTTCGCATAGGGAATGCCTTTCCATACACTTGCATCGTGCAAAAGTTCGCCTTGAACGGTACCATATGTCGTTTGAACTTGAAGTTCTCTCATGCCACTTCTACTTCCTCTCCGTAAATAGGTTAAATTAACGAGTATGTGCATATCATGTGTACTTATTTGAGTATAGTTTGTAATCATACCCATTTACAACTTTACCCAACTCTAGCCTCCCCTGCTACGTTTCACGTGGAACTTTATGGGGTGGATGATCTGATACATATCTTTAAGATGAACACCAAAAAGGCCACCCATTAAGCAATGTCATCAAGTTTAACTTGTCTTAATGGCATTGACCCTTAGAGTAACCCTTTCCTTTTTACCATCCAAATAACTACCCTTCTACAGGATAACTTACCGTAAATTCAGCACCCTCAATCCATTCGCTCGTAACAAAGTTCCGCCCCTTTACAACCACTCGATCCTTATAAACCTCCACATGAAGACCTTCGCTACCCTCCAGATGTTCATCCTGATCCGTCCATAGATAACCTACAGACGACGCATTGAACATGGTTGGCATGTGGCCTGCACCATCGTACATCGTATGCTGTGCTTCCAGTTGCCAATGGGTATGACCGGAGAAGAGAATCACTTGCGGGTAATTGGCCAGAACGGCCTTGAGTTCCGCATCCTGATTCACACCATACCAGCCTTGTTCCTTCATCGATCCTGCTACCGTATCCATAAGCGGCTGGTGTAAGAAAAGGAAGATGGGATGATCTAGTGTTGCATGCTCAGACAATTTCGCATCCAGCCACTCCAATTGTTCAGCCGACATATCACAATCCTTCGGATGAGGTTGCTCGGTGCCCAGGAAAATATAATGATACCCATCAATCCAATGATCGTGGTATGCGCCCTTCATGCCTGTTGTCCCTTCAAAATCACTTAATCGACGCTGCCATAACCCTGCGACTGTAATGGGGTCCACTCTTGAAGAGATCGGTCCCCCGTCTTGGCCCTCCTGCTCAGAAGTTACAGCAGACAACGTATAGGTCCCGCCAGATAGTTGCTCAATTAGTGCAGCTGATTCAGCAGCGGTTTGTTTTGTGACCAGTTCCATATCTGCTTCCTGCTCCAACAACTCGGCTACTTCACCTTCTTTCATCTCAAGCAAAACGATCGGCGGATCTTGCCATACCACGGCTCCAATATCATGATTACCTACCGTGTACCGGATGTCTGGCAAACTCTCCGCATGTTGCTTCCATATGCGTTGCAACTCACGATATTCGCTCGGCAGCCCCCGATCCGTCACATCGCCCACATGCATAATCCCGCTGCTCCCCTGACTAAATGTAGCTATGTCGGCTAATGCTTGGTCCAGATGCCGGTTATGAATATGGTCTGCCTCATCTCGCACATGTGTGTCCGTAATGACCTGGAAGCTAACAATAGGTTGCTCCGGTTTATGTTCATTTCCCATCAAGAATCACTCCATTTCAGTCCAATAATGCCAATCAGAATAAAACCGATCCAGACCATCGACGTGAGCCGCATACGTTCACCAAAAAAGTAATGCCCTACGAAGCCAATAAGCGTAATGCCCACGCCAGACCAGATCGCATAGGCCACAGCCAGCGGCATATACTTCACTGCAAAGTTGAGAAAGGTAAAGCTTGCTCCATAACAGACAAACATCAACACCGAAGGCCATAACCGCGAGAATCCATCCGATACTTTCAGCAAAATGGTAGCGCTCAGCTCCAGCCCGATGGCCAGTGCCAACAGTACCCAGCCCAAGTAGGCGTGACTGTTTGTCATCGATTCAGCCCACCATTCAGCAATTCATGGAAGGATTGAATCGTTCTATCCGCCAAGCGGATTTTTCCCGGTTCTCCAATGCCCATCCTGTACCCCGCACCAGCGGTTCGTGCCATCTCCATGTCTCCGTCCGTATCTCCAATGACCACGGTATACTGCACGGATACACCCAACCGTTCACAGGCAAGCAGTAGCATATCGGGAAAAGGTTTGCCCCGCTCCACCAGATCTGTACCAATCACCACGTCAAAAAAGGAATCCAGTCCCATCCACTGTAAATGTTTAATTGCACTGGGTGTATCATCTGCCGTCACGACACCCATAGCGACACCTTCGCTACGGCACTGTTCAAGGAATTCTTGAACTCCCGGTAACGGACGTGCCGGACGATGCCGCTCCATCTCTTCCTCCGCTCGCGCCAAACACTCCCGGACCATAATCTTGGATTCCGCCCAGCTGAGACCCGCACGATATCCATGCCACGTCAGCACGGCATACACTTCATCCATCGTGCCCATCGCAAGCGGGCCCCGCACATCATACCCATTCATTCGGCCTTGATCATCGTGGAATGTACCCCAGATCTGTGGGAATTCATCTGTGTCGATACGGAGTCCTCTAGTCGCTAACTGTTTTCTGAAGTCGTTCAACACACAATCGGTCCAGAATCCCCACATTCCCGTAAAATCAAGCAATGTCCCGTCCTTGTCAAACAAAACGGCTTCAACCGGATTTGGTAATCCGTCCACATACATCTCATCTTGCATTGGTTAAACTCCTTGTCTGCGATCTTGTATGAACGGAAAGGACGGTACAGCATGTACCGCCCTTATCGCGTGAGTCAATTGCCTGTATACGTTTCTTATTTCGTTACCCGATCCAGTTCCTTCTGTGCTTTCTCTTTCGCTTCCTTCAGCGCTTGTTCCGCTGGCATATTATTGATCTGTACCTGATCAGCTGCATCTTTTAAAGCATCATTGATCTTGCCACCCGTTGGATCCTGGAAGGGAGCCGAAGCGTGAGCTGCCTGTTGCAGTGGTACGGTGATCTGTGGATTTTCCTCACTGAATTTCATGAACTCTGGATCTTGTTGGGCCGATTGACGTACTGCGATATATCCGGTGTTCATGGACCATGAAGCTGTGTTCGAAGTTTCAGAGAAATACGTAAGCCATTTATAAGCTGCCTGCTGTTGCTCTGGACTCGCTGCTGACGGAATACCTGCCGAAATGGCACTTGCTACCGGTTTTCCTTCACCAATACCTTCCCAGCCTGGTTGTTGCATCGCAGCGACTACGCTAAAGTCCAAGTCGCCTTGGTCACCACTAGATCCGGTATAACCTGCTGCTTTATTTTTCATCACATCATCAATCGTTTTGTACCAGTACTCCCAGCCCTGACCTCCATAATGAATGCCCATAATCTTGTCTTCGTTAATCCATTTACGGAACAAGTCCCATGTCTCGATCCATTCCGGAGAGTCGATCATAACGGTTTTGCCATCGTCGCTAAGAATCTGTCCGCCCTTACCCAGCACGGCATCAATCATATTGTCTCTACCCCACATCGGTTCCCAACCGTAGAAGGTGGTCTTGCCATTTTCTTGTTTGCTCATCTTCGCAGCCGCCTCAGCCAGCTTCTCCCATGTCGTCAGAGTTGCTGGGTCGATTCCGTTCTCCTTGAACGTATCCATACGGTAATACATAATCTGAGTTGTACCGTACATTGGCAAAAAGTATTGCTTTCCATCCACCTGTCCCTGGTTCAGGAATGTCTGAATGAAATCATCTTTCTTAAAATTCGAATCAGCTGCAATCATCTCATCCATGGGTGCATAATATCCTTTGCGTGCCCAGTCTATATTGGAGCTGAGCACAGCGGCTGGAACCTTCTTGGAAGCAATTGCTGCTTGCAGCTTCTGTTCCGTTTCCGTGTAATCTGCTTGTACAATCCCTTTTACAACGACTTCGTTCTGGGAGGTGTTGAACGCATCAATCGTCTTTTTCATGTTATCGCCCAGATTACCACCCAGACCATACCAGAACTCAATCTCCACCGGATCTTTCGCCTGAGCTTCGGTTCCACTGGCAGCAGCCGTCGTGCCTGATTCTGCGGGTGTTTGTGTTCCACAAGCCGTCAGTAGAGCAAAGCTGGTCGCGAGTACCAGCGACATGCCACCCTTCCAGTTCAACCTCAATCTCTTCTTCCATGTCATGCTTGCCTGACTCCAATTCATTGTTGTTCCTCCCGTTTTAGGTGAATGGTAGTGCATATCAGTTCTTGTTCACACCAGCCGTAATATTCACGCTCTGCATGATCGTCTTCTGGGTAAACAGGAAGAGAATAAGTAGGGGGGCGATGGTGAAGGCACTCGCAGCCATAATCTGAGGCCAAGCAAGTCCATATGCCCCGCCTTCTACAAAGAAGCTGCGCAGACCCGCCGATACCAGCTGTAAATCAGGGTCTTTGGTGATGAGCATAGGCCAGAAATAGTTGTTGTACTGTTCAATAAACGTAATCAGCACCATCACGGCGAAGCTTGAGCGAACAAGCGGTGTGATAATCGTCCAGAGAATCCGGAAGTGAGATGCACCGTCCAGCTGTCCGGCTTCCACCAATTCATGAGATACTTGCATGAACGCCTGCCGGATCAGAAAGATCGAGAACACGCTGACACAGTTGGATACAATCAAGCCGGTGTAGGAATCCAGCAGATTAAGCTCACTAAGCACCAAGTAACTAGGCAGATACACAGCCGTACTCGGTATCATATAACCCACCAGAATCAGGGATGTCAGTACACCTTTGAGACGGAATTTCATATGTGTCAGGGCGTACGCCATCATACTGGAGTTGACGATCTGAAATAAACAGATGGCTAAGGCTACCCCGGTACTGTTCAGGATGTAACGGGCAAATGGTGCCGCATTCCAGGCATCCACATAATTGCTCCACAGGAACGTCTCCGGCCAGAAGGTCGGCGGAAACTGCCAGATCTCATCATTGGTTTTGAATCCGCTAATGACCATCCAATAGAAGGGAAAGGCTGTACCCAGCGCGATCATGGCTAACAGAAGGTAGCGGATTAATTTACTTATTTTAAAATTTGGTTGTGACACGTTCTGCAACTCCTTGCGCTTCATCCGTTTAGACTTTTTGTTGGGCAATGTCATTGTCATTAGTAGTGCACCAGACGTCTGCCAAGCAGGAAGGATACTCCCGAGAGCAACACGCAGATCAGAATGATCACAACGGCGATGGACGAAGCTTCACCTACGTTAAAGGATTCGAATGCAGACTGGTAATACATGTACAGCAACGTTCTCGTTGATCCCGCCGGTCCACCCTGCGTCATGACATTGATCTGGTCATAGGCTTGCAAGGACTGGATGGTAAGAATAATTGAGAGAAAAAACGTCGTTGGTGAGATCAGCGGCAATGTGATACTTCTGAACTTGTCCCAACCGTTTGCACCATCGATTGAAGCTGCTTCGAGCAGATCGGAAGGTAGATTTCGTAGCGCAACGAGATAAAATACCATCGCCCACCCAATCGACTTCCAGAGCGTGACGATCAGAACAGCAACCAACGCCCAGTCCGCGTCACGCAACCATCCGATCGGTGATACGCCAACCCAGCCCAGCATAAGATTAGCGAGTCCCACTTCGGGCTCAAAGATCCAGGACCACGCAATAGACACCGCAACTGTCGGGGTGACCCAAGGTGAGAAGAGTAATGTCCGGAAGATGCCGGATGATTTGATCTTGCTATTCATGAGCATCGCAAGTGCCAATCCGCCCACAATAGTTGGGATTACACTCCCCAGTCCGAATAACAAGGTTACTTTCAGTGATCGATAGAATTCAGAGTTTGTCAGCAGATAACTGTAATTGTCCAAACCAACAAACAACTTGTCCGGGCTCATGAAGTCCCAATCGGTGAAACTGAGATAAACGATATATCCCAGAGGTCCCAGCCAGAAGATCAGCAATGGGATTAGAGCTGGCAACGTGAATAGTACCGCCTCAGACTCCCTCCATAGTTTTAAACGCAAATCCCCCACTCCTTACTTTCCAATTTTTCTTTAATGATTGGGAATTTTTGAGTATAATCAGCTTTATATTTATTCTGTACAAAATTGATTGTACACTCGTATTGAAAATTCTAATTCCGGCTTATGTTAAAATTGGAGCAAGTCATGTAAAATATGAGGCAGCTAGTGGGAACGCTATCATAAACCAGAGGTGACATTGTGGGAAAAGAAACCGCCGGGAACCCGAATCATTCTTCGTTACCTGATCGGCATGCGCTGAGGGAGAGAGTCATTGAGGCCATCGCCAATACGATGGATCTATATGGGGTTAATCATACGTTTGGCAAATTATACGGCATCATGTATTTTGAGGATCGACCGATGACACTTGAAGAGATGAAAAACTCGATGAATATGAGCAAGAGCAACATGAGCTATGCGGTTCGTTCGCTTACAGAATCACAGATGATCTATAAACTGGAGGAAAAGAAGGAGCGCCAGGATCAATATCTGGCTGAGACCGACTTTTATCGTACGTTCCAGAATTTCTTCGGGGCCAAGCTCCAACGGGAAGTAGATGTCATGTTAGAAGGCATTCGTGAGGTCATTCCTGACCTGTCGGCAATGATCCTTTCGGAACATACCTCTTCTGAAGATCGAGATGATGCACTGCGTGATCTGCACAAACTCCAACATGCGGAGCAATACTACGTCTGGTTACAAGGATTCGTGGATCAGTTGCGGGATGGTAAGTTTTACGAGAATGCTTCACACACGCCCGATAAAGAGTAGTACAACTGCGTAAACAGAATAACTAATGGGTGATCAAGCGCTAACCAACCTAGACCAATGTTAAGTCACACTAAAGCGCAAAAAGGAGCTGTTCCTAGCCAATGTATGGCTTTTGGAACAGCTCTTTTTTTATTCTATCTATTGTATCGTCATATCCTATCCGTCATTAGGGGTTCTCTTTTCCATATGCTACTGCGTTAATGACCCCTTTTTTCTTTTAAAAATATTACTTTTGCGCTGCGGCTTCGATATCTGCATATGCCCAGTGTGTTGCTGGTACATCTCTGAACGTTGGCGTAACTTCGCCAGTTAGTGGTGTGCGGTTGAACAATACATTCAGCACTTTCACCGCTTCAGCACGGGTCAGCTTACTGTCCGGTTTGAATGTACCATCGTTGTAACCAACCATCAGGCCAGCCGATTGCACGTATGCAATCGCATCTGTTGCCCACAGGTCTGCGGATACGTCTGTGAAGGAAACTGCTGGACCATTCACGGTTGTTGCACTCGCTTGTTGCTGCGTCCAGCGATACGCAATCGTTGCCATCTGTGCACGGGTGATCGAGCCTTCCGGTGCAAATTGGGTGTTACTCATGCCGTTCATGATGCCAGCGGATTGCGCTTTTTGAATCTCACTTGTTGCCCAGTGTGTTGCAGATACATCCTTGTAGCTCACGCTATTCACGGAACCTGCTGCCGCTTCAGTTGGAAGATTGCGAGCTAGCATGGCTGCCATCTGTGCACGTGTTACGAATGCATCCGGGCGGAAATCCGCACCAAATCCTTGGATGTACGGTTGATGTGTACTTTGTGAAGCTTTCAGTCCATCCACAACAACGAGGGTGAACGTACTGAATTTTGTTACGGTAAATTCGATGCCTTCGCTGTTATCCGCGAGTTGCACCAATTTGCCTTGAATCAATTCTTTTGTGCCGTCACTGTGTTCGATATAGATCGCTAGGTTGTCCAATGCTTGCTGACGAGCAGCCGGATCGGTTGGCAGACTATCACGCAATGGCAACGTGAGTGTCACTTCGCGGCTCTGCATATTCGTGTCGATCTCTACCGGACGAGCCAGTACGCGCACATTCGTATTCGGAGCAACTTGTTGAATCAACTGTTCTTTCTTCGCACGTTCTTCAACTTCTTTGCGCTCCGATTCCTTTTTCAGGGGAACCACACGGAAGTACAAGTCTTGATCGAATCCGGCGATGGAATTCGTCGGAACGGAGATCACTACATTTTCAGTGGAGATTTCAAGTTTCAGTGAACCATCATTCAGTTCTTTTACCGTTGCTTTAGGCAGTTCAATACGTGTCTCGGACACGGAATCTTTGGTATCTGGAATAACAATGCGTGCGGTGTTCATGTTCAATTGTTTCGCTTTTTCTACCGATTCCTTGGCAATGGCTTCGGTCATTTTCACCAGATCTTTGATCGTGCCGTTGGTTTCGGTTGTACGTGTGATTGGCGTTTTGGTCAAATTGGTACCGTTTGTTCCATTAACGTCAACCACGATCTGCTCTTGTTTCGTTGTTGGAGCAGGTGTAGACGTTACTGGTGAAGTTGTTACAGGCGCCGTAGATCCGCCGCCACCACCAGTGTTTCCGCCCGGGTTAGGCGTTGGAGTATTGCCATTATCTGTGCTGCTATCACCATTCTGTGTAAAGACAAACTTCACGGCGCGGCCTGGCAGTTCATCGCTGATTGCTTTGTAACGAACCCATATCGTTTTGTTGCCGCTAAGGTCCATTTTTTGAATGAAGGCAACATCAATCCAGTGCAGCTTATTGTCAAAGGAAATCTCCATCGTGCTGTCCAAGCCCGTTAGGGTGTTATTGATGTCATTCCCCTTCACATTAGGAGCCGTAAAGAATCGATTAAATACATTTTGTAGATTCCCAACATCCTCGTAACTGTCTTGTTCATTTAGGACCCATTCAGCCAATTCCTTCTGGCCTTCAGGACTAAGTTCTGCTCTTTTGGATAAATCAAGAGCGCCTCTAAGATTAAATTTGTACTTGCTGAAGAACGCTTCACCTTTAATCTGATCTTTCATTGCCTTATCAAGCCATTGATCCATTCGCGGTATAGAGGTAGCTTGCTCAAATGAATCGATAGGCATAGAGAGGAGATTCAGGACAATATCAGGATCAACAATATCCCCTTTAGACACTCCTTCCAACCTTTCGAATGCAACTAGATGCAAGTAATTGAATGCCAGTACACCTTTATCTACTTTGCTACGTTCCAAATGTTGTTGTCCAAGGCTGCGTAACACATATGTCTGTTGGTCATTAAAGTGATTAGGTCCATTTACTAATTGCTGAGCGAGCAGATCCAGCTTATTCCTAAGAACACTGAGTTCCCTCTGCTCCCAAACAGATTGTGCCAATACACCAAGTTCAATCATATATTGGACCTGTTCTTTGTTTTTGTAATCTTTATTTACAT
Organism: Paenibacillus sp. FSL K6-1122; assembly: GCF_037977015.1. Classification (NCBI taxonomy): domain Bacteria; kingdom Bacillati; phylum Bacillota; class Bacilli; order Caryophanales; family Paenibacillaceae; genus Paenibacillus; species Paenibacillus sp. FSL K6-1122. The sequence continues at coordinate 6,951,006 of NZ_CP150272.1, forward strand.
AGTCGATCAGGAATCCCGCAATGAAATCTCTAACCTGCAAAGACAAAGCACCGTATCCGTTAGGAAGAGTGATACCCAGATCTGGATCTTCCATAGCCATTCGCATAGCCGCTATATTACTGTTGCTCTTTGCAGTATTTAAGACACTCAATGGATCGCTTTCGTTATCATCCGGGAAAAATTTATTAAATGCAGTCTGGATTTCTTCAAAACTTGCATATCCACCAAGTGGTCTTTCACTAAGCATATATTCTGCCAATTCTTGTTGTTCTTCGGAAGTAAGATCATTCAATTTGCTAACATCCAAAGGGAATTTTCCAAGTGGTTTTTCTTGGTTTTCTTCTTTGGAATTATACGATTCAATATCTTCTTGAATTTCTAACATATTTATTAACTTGTTCACCATCTCTTCTACTGTTGTTACCTTGTTAATAAAAGGGGTGTCTTCCAATGCAGATTTTGTATAATCGAGTATTTGTGAAATATCAAGATTTCTGGTGAGTTTACCCTCATATCTGAAAGCTGCCATACGTCTTTCAATTTCAGAGGAATCAAGATAATAGTGGATACGTTCATAGTACTCATTATCTTCTTCCTGGTTATGAAATTGTAGCTGTAGTCTCTCTGCTTGTTTATTAAAAAATGCATCAAGGACTTCTCTGGAGTCAAGTCCACCAATTTCTCGAGGAAGATTCCGAGCTTGCAAGGCTAATTGCACTACATATTGGACTTGTTCCTTACTCTCATATCTACTAGATGCTGGTGGGCTTGACTCCTTTAACATGTACTCTGCAATCTCATATTGCTCATCCTCAGACAACGATTCAAAATCGGGATCAGCTAAGAAGTCTTTGTTACTAAACAGCTCCATTACTTCTGGTATAAAATCGGTGTAATTATCCAAAACTTTTCTCTCTTTAACATAGTTGAATTGCTCCAACGGACTCAGCAGTGTATTCGGATTGAATGATTTCATCTGATAGGAGGCTTCCATATCATCTTGATCTACAACCATCACATTATAATAGAGCGTTTCGCTGGTATCTAAACCTTGAAATATTTTGAAGAACGTATCGTCATTAGATGTTGAACCCAACACCCAATCCTCATCTCCATACTCTAGATTGTCCCTGATCTCTGTCATGTTGTTCAGATTAGAAGTATTAGAAACAAAGACCTGATATTTTAGGTTACGAGTTTCAGTGGTGTCAGAGAAACCAGCGCCCCAACGCACCTCTATGTTATTATCATCAGTAAGCTTGACAGTAATTAATCCATTTTTGCCTGGCACAGGGCTTGAGCCACCTGCACTAACCTTCCCTGCTGGTGCCAACCATGGAGCTATTAACACCATAATGAGCATCAAACTAATTATTTTCCTGTAATTCATGTACTTGATCCTCCCTATCTCATGTTTTTTACATATAAATTCAATCCATCTGATACGTAAGGCCTATTGTAGTGCACTGCGATAAACAGAATCTAAACAAAAAGAGCAAATAAAAGGAAAAAGATCCATCCTGTAGTACAAAAAATAGGATGGATCTCAATTTTTTTCGCCAAAATTCATCATTTTATTTTAAAAAAAGTATTCTTCGGGACCTATATAGCTCCGACTCTTAAATCAAGGTGTACCCGCCATCCACATACAATGTGCTGCCAGTCGTGAACGTATTAGTCATCAGATACATAACTGTATGTGCAATTTCTTCATTGTGCCATCAAGGGTAAAAATAACGCGAACGAAGCGACTTGAACGACAACTATACAATGGAACTTCACAGCAAAAAAGACGAGAGACAGATCACCTGATATCAGGCATATCCGTATCCCGTCTTTGTCACATCACATTCCAATCCGCGATCCGACCCTATACGATCCAGATGGTCACTGACCTAAGAAAGTAACCCCAACTTCAGTACTCTTGCAATATTCTCGGCGGTACGTTCCACATTCTCCGGGCCTTCTCGCAATAGTCGATCCAGATCTGCTGCTCCAGGCGCAATACCAAATATGGCATCGATGCCTTCCGCGTAGAGGGTGTCAATCCCTGCGCCCACACAACCTGCAAGTGCAATCACAGGTTTACCTGCTTCCTTGGCTGCCCGAGCAACACCATAGGGGGTCTTGCCAAATTTCGTTTGGAAGTCGATACCGCCTTCACCCGTAAATACCACATCCGCAGCAATCAACTTTTCACGCAACTCAGTATATTCAATGACAATCTCAATCCCTTTACGTAATACAGCCTGTGTAAAAATCAAAAGTCCTGCGCCCAATCCACCAGCCGCTCCGGCTCCTTGTACATCTCGGATATCTTTGTGTAGCTGCTGTTTCACCACATCTGCATAATGGGACAGATTCGCATCCAGCTGTTCAACCATCTCTGGAGTAGCCCCTTTTTGTGGTCCAAACACCCTTGATGCGCCATACTCCCCACATAGGGGATTGGTCACATCACAGGCCACAATGAACTCCACTTCCTGCAAACGCTCATCCAGACCAGATACATCAATCTGAGCCAGTTGATCCAGAGCCCCGCCCCCACGCGCAAGCGGCTGACCCTGTGCATCCAGAAACTTCGCACCAAGTGCTTCAGCCATGCCAGCCCCACCGTCGTTGGTCGCGCTACCACCAATGCCAATGATGATCTTACGTATGCCAAGGTTCAGACATGCGCGAATCAACTCGCCTGTTCCATAGGTTGTCGTCCGGAGTGGGTCCCGGGTCTCCTTGGTAACCAAGTGGATGCCGCTGGCCGATGCCATCTCGATGGCCGCCGTTGTTCCGCCACCCAGAATGCCATACTGTGCAGTGACTGTCTGCCCCAATGGTCCGCTCACCTCGTGCTGGTGAAGGACGCCGCCGGAAGCGTCCACAAGGGACTGCACCGTACCTTCCCCACCATCTGCCATAGGTACATGAATATAGCGTGCCGTCGGATATATTTTACGCAACCCTTTTTCCATTGCCATACATACTTCTTTCGCTGTCATGCTTTCTTTGAACGAATCCGGTGCCAGAACAAATGTCTTCTCTCTAGTCTCTCTCATATCTTAAAGAAGAACACGGTTTTCCATAATATTTTTCATGCTGATATGGGATTTGGAGGGTCCCAGCTTGACCAGTGAATCCTGAAATTCGGCAAGTTCTTCAATGGACGCCGTCTGTACCTTGATCAGGTAGTTATACTCACCGCTAATCCGATAGACATCCGTGACTTCGATGGCCTGTTCACAGAACTGGACCAACTCGTCGCAATGCTCTGTTTTGAGCAAAATAAACGTTGTGGTTCCACGGTTTAATTGGGCTAGATTATAGATGGTCGAATAGCCCGTTATCACACCTCTCTCCTCCAGTTTCAGAATTCTTTCCTTAACCGAAGGTTGGGACATGTTAATTTCTTTGCTTATCTGTGCAACGGGGATACGCGCATGATGTTGCAACAAGCGCATAATCTGCTGATCGATCTCATCTATTATGTGATCCATTTGTAAGACCTCCGAGTCATGACCTTATTTAATAAGGTTTTCCTGATAAATTAGCTAAAATTATATAGATTTTATTTCATTATATCCTTTGATATTGTATGGTTCCAATGCGATATCAACCCTATAATTTAGACTACAATCTAAAGAAGGAGCGATGTAATGTGAGTGTTATTGGACTTGCACATGTAGCCATTCAGGCTCGTAATTACGAAGATACTCTGGCGTTTTATACAAAAGTATTGGGATTCAAGGTCGGTCACTCCTGGAGTTTGCCTTCCTTCCTCATTACCGAGGCATGTATGCTGATCTCTCCGGATCAGCGCACCTGTATTGAGGTATTTGATCCAAAAGCCGTCATTCCCGCCGAGGGTGAACCTGCCACCTCGCCTGAAGCGGTCCGGCACGGCGCACTGTTACATTTCGCCTTTTACGTGCATGATGTAGAAGATATCTATCAGCGAGCGCTCGCCTATGGAGCCAAGGCCTACGTTGAACCGGATTGGATATCGCTTGGCGAACCTGCACTTCGGGTTAGAAATGCGCTCGTCCACAGTCCGAATGGTGAAGTGATCGAATTCCTTGAAGAGGTTAATTTTGACCGATCCTCATCCTCACCATCATCTATATGAAGTACACAAACAGCCTGTTGCCTCGTCATTCGTGGCAGCAGGCTATTTCATGGTTCGATTTCCTTGGCAAGCATCAGCACACGCACCTACCCTACTCTTGCTCTGCATTCCCCAGCGTATACTCGCTTAATTTCCCTTCATAAACCAGTTGCAATCGTTCACTCTGGCGAAAATCATCCGGTGTCACCAGCGCAGGCAGCTTGTTCCACAGTTTGATTCCCGAACGCTGTAGAATCTCGGCTACAAATTGGGAGCAGAAGTAGGAGTTGCTGAACTCCACCGGTTCCTTGAGTGTAATGCCGATCACGCCGAGCAGATTGTACATATATTTCTGGCGGCTGCGGATGAAGATGTGCAGCACACGTTTCATCTTTTCCACTTCCCGATCCGTCACCTGAAGCTTGTATATGACACATGTCGTATTGGGATACTTGCTGTATGTACCTGTCTGAATATTTTCCTTCACAAACCCGCCATTCAGCGGATTGCTCGGATGCTTGCGGCCGAAGCTGTACAGCTCGGTTAACTCCCGGTCAAATGAGATCGATGCGTGATTATATGGCGCTCGGGTATAGCTCTGAATAACCTTGGTAAACAGCGTTCCTGTATTCGTAAGCAAGATATAGATGGAGCGTTCATCTGTCATAGCAAAATTTCCCCTTATCAAGTTGGCACTATTCCTTCATAATAACATAGGTACCCTACAATGGAATCTTACTTTGAATAAGCAGGTGATCGGTACGTGAGCAGTTCACTCTTTACACTAACGTTAATCTTCACAGCTTTACTTGTGATACATATCGTGTACAAAATTATTGCAAAGCTTCAGCCAAGCAAAGACTATTCAGGCATCGGCCAAAAAATCAAAACCTGGTGGGGTATGTTTGTGATTTTCTGCCTCGCCACCCTTTTTAACCCCATCGTGTCCCTCATCTCCCTCATGGTGCTTGCATTCTTCTCACTCAAAGAATACTTCTCCATGATTCGCAGTACACGCAAAGCCGACCGCAGGCTGTTCCTATGGGCGTATCTGGCGATTCCGGTTCAGTTCTACTGGATCTACATTGGATGGTATGGCATGTTTATCGTGTTTATTCCCCTATATGTGTTCCTAGTGCTGCCCTTGCCCCGCCTGATTAACAAAGGTACGGTCGGGTTCCTGCGCAGTGTCAGCTCCACACAATGGGGACTAATGCTGATGGTGTTTGGGCTGAGCCACCTAGCCTATTTTCCATTTGCCACACCGGAGTACGGGTCCAAGCTGGTGTTGTTCCTGGTAGTGTTAACACAGCTTAATGATGTGGTGCACTATCTGGTCTCTCTCTATCTGGGCAAACGAAAAGTGGTGCCTACCGCCAATCCTTTTGTCACCTGGGAAGGGTTTGCGTGTGCGTTCATTGTAACGACAGCAACGTCTTACTTCATCCATCCTTACCTGACGCCATTTGATTGGAAATTCTCGTTGTTCATCGGGGTGTTGATCAGTTTGGCTGGATTCTTCGGTAGTCTGACGGTGTCTGTACTGAAGCGCGATCTGTTAATTGGAGATGACAACAAGTTCGATTCGCTCAAAAAAAGCTACCTGAGCCGGGTCGACAGCCTGACCTATACCTCTCCGGTTATGTTCCACGTGGTCCGTTATTTCTTTGACTTTATGTAGCAACAGATAGATCGGCGAGCTTGTAATTATATATGTCAAAAAAAGCAGCACACGTGGCTGCTTTTCCTGTTCAATAGGCTCCAGACGGAGCGTTAATGATGCGTATGTTACTTCAACGTAATTTCTTTTTCGGACATGATTTCGTTCCCCTCATCATTTGTGAAGACAAATGTGGCTTTGCCCCGCTCGCCCTTCATCTCATCCGAATAGATAAAGCCGGAGAATTGTCCATTACCGCTAAAGTAAAAGCCATCTTCTCCATTTCCACCATGTTCAATGGCTTCCTGTAGTGAATTCACAATCGTCACCGTGTTAGACGTCCACCGCATCTCCGTTAGTGTATACCCCTTCGGAACCTGTTTAATTCCAAAATCAAAACTGTTACCCTCGCTCGGTTTCTCCGACTGGTCAATGACAATATCAATCTGCTCAGACGGTTCAGTGGATTCCGATTGAGCCGTAGGCTTGCCCTCATCACCACTGGCACTGCCTTGGCTATTGTTATTCTTCGCATCCGCATTCGGTACAGAGTTTTCTCCAGCTTCCTCTACAGGTTGCTTCGATTCCGGATAGGCATGTTCCTGAACCGATTCACCACTAGTGCCACAGGCACTAACGAATAGCGAAATACAGAGCACAGACATGCAAAGTGCAGATTTCTTTATATTTATTTTCATCATCTAATTCTCCCTTCATCTATCTACAGCACGTATATCCAACACACCACTTACTAATCACTACACCATATCGTCCCACATGAAGCTCCATTATATGTAAATGATTAATAAATTCAGTATGTAACTGCACCTCGATGAGTAAAAAAAGAACTCTGTTCATGACGTCATGCACTGTTTAATTTATCGATCGAACCCAGGTAAGACCAACACTTGTCCAATCTGAATGGCGTTATGCTCAATTTTGTTCACTTTCTTGATAGCTTCTACATACACACGAGTGTCCATCTGCTGAGGTTTATGTACCAATGAAATGCCCCACAGTGTATCTCCCTGAGATACAACGATCTGGTCCCCCGACAACAATTGCTCATCTCCGGCAAATGCAGTGAATACAGCACTACACCCTATGATTATAATTAGAGTTATAGTGACGATCTTCATTAGCCAGGTTGGCGTCTTCACAAGCTGCATGAATTGACCTTTAACATACATGGTGCGAGACTCGGACGTTTTGGTATAAACGGATTCATAAATACTTTTGTACGTAGAATATCTCATTCTATTCGACCTCCAGACTTTCATTCCGCTAATCTTTAATTTCATGTTTACCTATGTATTTTTCCTATAACAATGAATGATCAATAACTCGCTTTTTCACTATATAGGTATCTTTGCCTAAGTCACCCTACCCTGATAGGTCTATACTACCAGTTCACTCTAAACAAATTCTGAACAACCGAATTTAAATGTTATATCCGATTCAATTTATCCAATATTCATGCCTGATTTTCGGCGATGCTTGCTGCAACGTTTTTCTATAATAGGTTATAGATAAAGATTCTAATGAGTAAGGACGTGCCCCCATGATTTCTGCTGATCTAAAGGAACAATATTACGAGGCGCTTGTGGCCAAGGATTCGGAATACGAGGGTTTATTCTATGTTGGAGTCCGAACCACAGGTGTGTTCTGTCGTCCCACATGCCCTGCGCGAAAGCCAAAATTCGAAAACTGCGAATTCTATGAGACGGCTCAACAGGCACTTCTGGCCTCTTATCGCCCTTGCCAGCGCTGTCGTCCACTTTCTCACCCTAACCAAGTATCCGATGTCGTTCGCATATTAGTGGAAGCTGTGGAGAAAAATCCGGAGAAACGCTGGAAAGGACAGGATTTCAAGGCCCTCTCCATCGATGAATCCACGGCGCGCCGTCAGTTCAAGAAGCGGTTCGGCATGACCTTTGTCGAATATGCTCGCGCCCGACGCATGGGTCTTGCCCTGAAAAATATTCGCTCCGGCCGCACCGTGATTGATAGCCAATTATCTACTGGATATGAATCAAGCAGCGGCTTCCGCGATGCCTTTTCACGGATCATGGGTGCTGCCCCTACACAAGTCGATGAAGGACATATCCTAAAAGCGTCCTGGATTGACACCCGCCTCGGCCCGATGATGGCTATTGCTGATGAGGAGTCGCTATATTTACTGGAATTTGTGGACCGCAGAGGTCTGGAACGCGAAGTTGAGCGTCTGCGCAAACGAACCAAATCAGCGATTGTACCCGGCACTACAGCTCCCATCCAGTCCATTGAGCGTGAACTAAATGAGTACTTTCAAGGTATTCGGACAGCATTCGACACACCGTTGTTCTGTTTAGGAACACCATTCCAAAAGCGTGTGTGGGACGAGTTGCTGGCCATTCCGGCTGGTGAAACGAGGTCATATCAAGAGATTGCAAATGCACTGGGAAAACCGACTGCTTGCAGAGCTGTGGCACAGGCGAATGGGGCCAATCAGCTTGCGATTGTGATTCCATGTCACCGTGTAATCAATGCCAGTGGTGAACTGGGTGGATATGGCGGGGGATTAACTCGCAAAAACTGGCTTTTGACTCATGAGAAACAAAAACAGGGTAGCTGAAAAACAGAATGAAGTAATGAAGTACGTATCAAATGTCCAAAGGAATGCATGATATAACAAAGGAGAGTCAACATAATATGAGTACCTTAGAAGAAAAAGCAGCGTTGTTCCAACAATACCATGTGAAAGGAAAACCACTTGTTCTGGTCAATGTATGGGATGCCGGAAGCGCACAAGCCATCCAATCCGCTGGAGCAACGGCCATTGCTACCGGAAGCTGGTCCGTTGCTGCGGCCCACGGTGAACGCGATGGTGAAGCCATGCCATTCCATCTGGTGCTTGCCAATCTCGCACGGATTACAGCGAGCGTGGATCTGCCTGTAACGATCGATATAGAGGGAGGGTATGGGAGGTCTGTGTCAGAAGTGAAGCGAAATATCCTGCAAGTCATCGATCATGGTGCTGTAGGAATCAACATTGAAGATCAACTTCCCGCTGGCTTGGGATTGTACACTGTGGAGGAGCAATGCCCAAGATTGTCCGCCGCCCGGGAAGCTGCGCAGCAGGCAGGCATCCCGTTGTTCATTAACGCCCGCACAGATATTTTTCTGCAACATGCACCTGAACACCATAACCACTCTCTCCTGGAGGAAGCACTTATACGTTCGAGCCATTATGCAGATGCAGGAGCCAGTGGTCTGTTTGTACCCGGTTTGCAGGATCACCAACTGATTCAGGAATTGTGTGAGCGTTCACCGCTGCCAATTAACGTCATGGTTACGTCTCCTGAGCCTTCACCAAAACAGCTTGCCACACTGGGTGTAGCGCGTGTAAGTTACGGGCCATATCCATATCTGCAAGTTATGGAACACCTAAAAGAACTAGGGAGAAACATTTTATCGGGAAATTAACAGGAGGGCATGTTATAATCACCTCTATTGAACATTTACAGGAGGCAATTATGCTTAACGTGGAACAAAAGCTAGAAGTGCTACAATCGTATCCCCAACTGCAACGCAAAGATGTTTCTCTCGGTCGAGTTAATTTCCACTACGAGGATAGTGCGTATGATAAAAAAATTGTTGCTCTCCATATTCACCCTAACGGAAACGGATATATCTATGCAGGACTACTGCCTAACTATGAGACCGATGCTAAAGGATTCGTCAATATTCGTGATTACTCCCAAGCAGATCTGCGCACCTTGTTAGATGAAACGATCCAAGCGATGTCTCACAATCCCAACGCAGTTGAATTTAATGAACCAGAACAAGTAAAAGCTGCTGCTCCTACATTGTCTACAACCTCTACGGGTGGCGGAACGTGGATCGATGAAGATGGACATACGCTGACTTTAAAATACGAAGATGACATGTGGTATGTGTATTCCGGTGTTAATCTAGATATGGCTTTTGAAACGCGTAGCGAAGCTGGCGAGTACCTCAAAGACGAAGGATTCAAACCGCAGGCTCAGGCTTAAGGGATGCACCTTCATTTGGAATTGCGTATAAAGATTGTTGAATAGGTAAATCCAATGATTTAGGATGATACAAAAAACACGAGGCGTGTTCGCACTCGTGTTTTCTAATTTCGGAGATTTCGCTTAGATTCCTTGCCCAGTTCCTTTATAACTGTTTCCTGTCAGTCTTTTTTGGATTTCATGGTAAGCGGTGCATTCTTCATCATCGGGTACGTAGACAGAAGTAGCGCACCACCAATACACCCCAGAACGGTGAACAATGTCATGCGATTGATCCTAGCAATCCACAACATAAACTCACCAAGATCGCCCAATGTAATTATCAGCGTAAAGAACAAGCCAACCCCGAAGAACATAATGAAGAAGTTACGCATCCCCAAGCGCATCCAACAAACCGTTGGGAAGACAGAGATTCCCAGTACGAGAAAGCCGCTCATCAGATCGATCCACAGGTAGGATAAAAAATGATATTTGTTTGAATACAACATGCCTGGTTGATAAAGGGTTACGTCAACAATTCCTTTTTCCTGAAGCAGGTGTATGAGGAAATACGCCACATGCAGAATGACCATGGTGCCTGCAACCATCCATACCGAGTTCATATAGAAGGATTTCATGAATTGAATTCGTGTACTGCCCATACCAATCGCAACCGGAAACAGTGTAATCATTCCCCCGATGGCAAACGCACATATCCCTCCGTACATGGGACCAAACAGTTGCGTAGCATACGAGACATCAAATATGAAGCCAATGGCCAGATATACAACGGCGAGCATTAGAGCGATGGATGAAAATATGCTCAGAAACAAACGCATATCATCGCGAATCAGTCGGTTCGTACCTTTTACTGCGTTCATGGTTTAACCCCCTCTTGATTACGGGTCCTGTTAACCAAATAATCTTGTAATGTCGCTTTCTCAATGGAAAGCCCCTGTGAATGAGCGATATCCTTCCACATTTTCGAGTAGGGCTCATCAATCATCACTTTTACAGTTGATCCCATCTGGGAAGACTCTATAACTTTAACACCTGCTGTAACTCGGTTAATATCATCAATTCCCCCTGTTAGAAGAACTCCTTTTTCGCGTATCTCTTCCATCGGTTGATTTAACAACACCTCTCCGGCTTGCAAAACGATAAGGGACTCACATAAAGGCTGAATCTCCTCAATATGGTGGCTGGATATGAGAATCAGACGCGGGTTATCTTCATAACTTTCCAGTAGCGCATTATAGAAGAATTTACGCTTCTCAGCATCGAGTCCATTGGTGGGCTCATCCAGAATGGTTATCTTTGCATTACTGGCAAGACCCAATATAATCTGGGCAGCAGTCTTCATGCCTTTCGAAAATTTAATGATCTTTTTCTTCGTCGGTAGTTCGAACACATCGATTAAACGTTCCGCCAAATCCTGATTCCACTGCGGATGAAAATATTGTCCCATTTGAACCATGTCACTAACTGTCCAATTTTTCCCCAGGGGATGATTCTCCTGGATGTAACACAGATGCTCTTGGGCAGCCAGATTATTATAGGGGTCTTGACCCATGATCTGAACGGTTCCACTGTCCGGGCGGTTATGCCCTGCAAGTAAACTCATCATGGTTGTTTTACCCGCTCCATTTCTTCCCCAGATTGCACTAATGATTGGCTCACTCTCATGTAGCGTAACCTGGTTCAGAACGGGCGTCTTCTGGTAGCTGTAGTTGACCTGCTCCATATGAATCATAACTCACTCTCCTTATCCTTCTTGCCACGAATCAGATCAATGATCATGTCTTCATTCATGTGAATCCGTCTGGCTTCTTCAAGTAAAGGCTTGATGTATTCTTCATAAAAATCTTGCTTCCGTTCAACGAGCAATGCTTCTCTTGCTCCCTTTGCAACAAACATTCCAACACCTCGCTGTTTGTATATAATCCCCTTGTCTACGAGCTCCTGCAGTCCTTTGCGGGCTGTAGCCGGATTAATATTGTAGAAGCGTGACAGTTCATTGGTTGAGGGAACCTGTTCTTCCACCTTCAATCTGCCTTCCACAATATCGTCCATAATCATTGTGGCAATCTGATGAAAAATAGGCTGAGATTCATCCAAAGTCGATTTCATGTGCTTCCAACTTTCATACGTATTCATTAGTCAGTTAGTCGGTTAGTTACTCATGTAACTAACTATAGTATACAAAGACGCAAATGTAAATAGGCGAACTTAATTCATTGCCTTTCCTACCTTGGCTCTGTTGTATTGATTAATAAGCCCGTCCAGGACTACGGATTGCTGGATCACTTCCGGATGAAGCAGACTACCGTATTCCATATGCATGCGATATAACAACTGTCTGGCATCTTCGATCCGTGATATCAAATCCAGGCGATCCATAGTATCCCTCCTTTTTGTCATATTTTAGTGTATTATGCCAATCAAAAGCGCATGTGAGATACGACATACTTATTCTTCCACTTTGATACACAAAAAAAAGAACGCTTCTGAATAAATCAGAAGCGTTCTTTACTTTCATTAAGTTCCAAATCCATGATCAGCGGGTCTCATAATTTCGGGGTTCGGGATTTCCTTGCCTGGGACAGGTTCCGTAGCAGGGGCTACGATGAATACAACGATACTACAGGTAGCTATCAGCAAAGCCAACTTTCTCTTCATTGAGTTTCTGCACCTCACTAATTATCATTTTGTATTGCTTTTTCGCCGTCTCAGATGCAAATTCCCGATATTGCTCGAACAGTCCGACACCTCTAAGCATACCTCGTCCACTGCTAATTTCAATAGAAAATTTTAAACTATCTAGCACAAATTCTATACCTAAATGAAACTCGTCTTTCTTTAAATAATATGCACCTAAATCTGCTAAAAGTCTTAAATATCGATCATCCGTAACCTGACTGCTCACTTTGCCAATTCGGTTACTCTGTTCCTGATAAGTGAAGTACGATTCATACTGTTTGAGAACATGATCAATATCCTTATCATAACGATTAGCCGCTGTTACAATATCACACAGCGCTGGGAATATCTCATTTTCCTTCGTTGAGATATACGCCAGATAATCAGGTAATACCTCAAACTGTCCACCCATTAAATGATATATATATCGATTAGCTTCAGCCCATTCTTGAAACTGATTCATAACAACGATTTCATCTTTATCCGGGTTCCTCACCCAGCGATTATCCGAATATAAAGAAACATATTTAAGTGCCTCAGTGTAGTCCTTCAATTGATAACAGGCACTTCCTGCAGCTAGATCGGAGTACAGAATATAGAAGACAATTGGTCTTTTGGTCTCTTCTTGTTTCCTTCTGCCATTCATCTCATAATGGATGGACGCTTTTACTTTCAATTTTTCAGATAACTCCTGAACCTTGTTCCATCTATGCAGTGCTCCAAATGCATTAATTAGTTCGTTAAGCGCATCCAATTGATAGCGCTCATCCAGCCGATCCACATAATATTCGAACCGGGCTGCGATAATCAGATTCCGCTGCTGATCATTGGTCAGTCCCAACCGGAACAGTCGATACTGACAGAGTGCAAGCCGCTCGGAATGTTGCATTTTCTCGCTTTCAGCAATGTTTTCATATAGAAGAATGGCTGGTTTGAATTTACCCGCTTGGTAGAACTCTTCAGCCACATCAAATAACAAAGGAATATAGGATAGATTATCCATCATCAGACGAATAACCTCTTCAATACAGTCCAACTTGTCCAACTCGGCACAGCGATGAAGGAAGGGTCCCAGTCTTCGCCAGTCCGGGGTCGCGTGTACAAAACACTCGTCTATGTATAACTCATAGAAGTAACCTTCTTCCAGTCTCATGGCGGAAGTAATGCGATCCAACTGCTGCATGGCAATAGGCCGATTTTTATTCAAAATATTGCTGAGCGTACCCGAATTAATCCCTGACGTTTCCGAAAAATGACTAATGGACATCTGCTCACGCTTCAGATAACTTTCCAAGTGATCGCGTATCGTGGTTGTCGACTCCAAACGAACACCACCCTCCAAAATAAAAAACATAAACGGGATTATCGGTATGCAAAAGTAATTATATGTAATTAGAAAGTATCGGTCAATATAATAATTTCAACTAATTTGTATTAAAACCATTTTAATCCTTTTATAAAACGGACAATCCTATCCTTATTTTATATCGGAAACACGCCTGACATCAAACCTGAAAATAGACAAAAAACACGAGCCATCTACGGGCTCGTGTTCTCAACTGACTCAGCAGTCAGAATGCTCACTATAACTTGAATTTAAGGGAGTATATTGCCTGCCGCACGGTAAATTTCATACCACTCTGGACGCGTAAGATGAACATTTCCTGCTTTTACACAGTCTTGCAGACGTTCAATATTCATCGTGCCTGTCACAGGTTGCATCTGTGCAGGGTGACGAAGCAACCAGGCGATTGCAATCGTTGTATTGCTCACGTCATACTTCGCAGCAATCTCGTCGATCTTTGCATTCAACTCCGGGAACTTGTCGCTACCCAGGAATACACCTTCGAAGAATCCGTACTGGAACGGGGACCACGGCTGAATGGTGATATCATGCAGACGACAGTAATCAAGAATGCTACCGTCACGGTTAACCGCGGCATCGTTCTCCATGTTCACGTTGATGCCACTGTCAATCATCGTCGTATTGGTAATACTCATCTGCAACTGATTGGCTACCAGTGGCTGTTTCACGTATTTTTTCAACAATTCGATCTGGTTCGGATTCTGGTTGGATACCCCGAAGTGACGCACTTTACCTTCGCGCTCCAGTTGATCAAAGGCTTCAGCCACTTCCTCCGGCTCAACCAATGCATCTGGACGGTGCAGCAGCAGAACGTCAAGATATTCCGTCTTCAGACGTTGCAGGATGCCATCGACTGAATTCAGGATGTGCTCTTTGGAGAAATCAAACATGCCTTTGCGGATACCGCATTTGGATTGAAGAATCATATTTTCACGAACTTGGGGATTCATCTGTACCGCTTCGGCGAAGATCTCCTCACATGTTCCTGTACCATAAATGTCGGCATGGTCAAAGAAATTCGCGCCAACCTCCATTGCAGAACGAACAAAATGTTCGGCTTCCTTACCGTCTAGTGAATTAATCCGCATGCAGCCCACCGCGACTACAGGTACTTCTAGTGCGCTGCTGCCCAATTTAATGGTTCTCAAGATGTTTTCCCTCCATATTCGAATATTATCGTGTATCTTACCTTTGATTGTGACATATATCTGCAATCGGTTTCAATAGCTTTATCCTACATTCATATGGAGAAATGATAGGTTCTTCATTCCAGCCTATAGATCCCAAAGAATAAGTTATACTTCTTCCGGTATGATAACCTCAATATGCCTTGGCAGGACACGGATGTGAATCGGCAGGGCAGGACCTTCTTCCCCATCTACATTGGTGCGAATGGCTTCTTCTGAGCGAACATGAACTTCTTTGGCTGTAAAATAGTCCACATCCTTATGGTCCTTCAGATTGCCAAAAAACAGGGAAGTACCTAGTGTGAGGCTGTTGAACACACTGATGTTACGAACAACAAAACAATGTATCAGACCATCATCCACCTCAGCATCCGGGGACAACTTCTGGAATCCTCCAACCGAATTGGTCAGCGCCGCCAGAAAAAGGGGAGATTCTCCTTCCCAGATCTGTCCGTCATATTCGATGGTTAGATGATTGGCTGGTGTATTCACCAGGTCTTTCAAGCCTTCTTTGAGATATGCGAATGATCCCAACTTCGACTTCTCTTCCGAGGATACGGAGAACAGAGCTTCTGCCAAAGAACCTGCAGCCACAACGTTGGCAAACAGGCGATCATTGATTTTCCCCAGATCCACGATATGGGTCTGATTCGAACGTAACTGCCTAATGGCCTCCTCCGGGTCAAGCGAGATATTCAGCGCACGCGCAAAATCATTCACCGTACCTAGCGGTACCACGCCCAGTCGGGGACGATGATCCTGATCCATCATGCCGTTAATCGTCTCATGCAGTGTACCGTCGCCCCCGATGGAGATGACCAGATCACAGCCGTCTTTGCAAGCGCTCAGACAGTAGTTGGTGGCATCACCTTCCCCGGCCGTCTCATTAACAACCACCTCGTACTGCTGTGACTCCAGAATTTCTCTGACTTGGGACACATACTGCTCGGCCTCTTCCTTACCTGACGATGGATTACTAATGATCATGGCTTGGCGCATACTCACATCTTCCCCTCCAAAATGGCATCTTTACTTCATCTTTACCCGTTTCAAGGGTGGGTTGAATAGGGTCTGCGGGAGATGTTCTATTTTTTTTGATAAACATGTCTCTGAAGAGTGCAGAGCAGGGTTTGTTTCATATAGAATAGAAGTAGAGAAATAGCCATTACGAAATTCCTTGTTCCTTTTTCCCGTTGACGGGTTAATAACTATAGATGTGCTTTGAGCCGAACCTGCATATGTTAAACTCTTCAATTCACACTGAACACTCCCGTGGGCAGAACAACCTTCCGGTTGCTGTTATCGTGTAGATACTATACTTAACTAACTCAATCTGTTCGGATTATTTTATAATTCTAAAAATCGGAGGGAATGCATGCAATGAGAAGAATGACGCTATTATTTCTAGTATTCATCCTGAGTCTCGGGGCATCGGGGCAAGCCATGGCTTACACAACTACAGACTTGGGCGAGGAAATCATTGAAGATCCCGCATTGGAGGACGGACTGAAGTTAATCCTGAACAAACCTCTGGATGTGCCATTAACTTCAACGGATCTGGAGCAGCTTGAGGTGGTAGATCTGAGCAATGCAGGTATTCACAGCCTGACCGGTCTCGAATATGCAACCAACCTGACACACCTCCGATTATATGGGAATGAGATTGAGGATCTCACACCGCTGGCGCACCTAACCCAGCTTCGCGAGATCGATGTTCGCAATAATTACATTACATCCATAGACGCACTTACTGAATTAAAAGACTTGGGACGGCTGTATATCAGCAACAATTCCATTTCTTCCATAGAGGTTGTACGTGGGTTCAACCGATTACATACGTTCCACGCCAGTGGTAACCAGATTGCCAGTATTGCGGCCCTCTCGGATGCGGATGCACTGAAGTGGCTTGAGATTTCGAACAATACCATTAGCGATCTGACACCACTCATGGGTAAAACACGGCTCCAACAACTCAATGTAGCGAATAACCAGATTCAGACGCTGGACGTACTGGCTGAATTGCCAAATACACTGCGGAATCTGAATGTGGCAGGTAATCAAATCACGGATCTGACACCACTGGAGCATATGACACGCCTTCGGACACTTGATATCTCTGGTAACCAAGTACAGCATCTCAAGGGGCTTGAGGAACTGACTGGGCTGACAGAGCTGAATGCAGAGTCCAATCAGATCTATGATCTGGAACCTTTACGGCAACTTTCCAGCCTGGACGTGTTGAAATTATCCAACAACCGGGTGTGGGATCTGACACCGATCGCAGGTTTTACGTTTACCCGTGATCAGTCAGCGACAAATGTTATACAGGATATCTCGGCGTCTACCTCGTTATCCTCGGGTATTCAGACGTCTGTCTCAGAGGTTGAGCCTGCCGGACTCACGGTGCAGAACAATTATCTGGATGTTGTGAGTGGCAGTCATACTATGCAGCTTCTGAATCGGATGAATGTGCGGGAGCAGAAACGAACGCCCCAGGGCAGCTTTCAGCGTCTAATCGAAGGGTCTACCACCGCCTATGTTGGGGATCGTGCTTACGCACTGGATGCTGCACCTTTTATCGATGAAGGCCGGACCTATGTGCCTCTGCGTTTTGTCTCGGAGCAGTTAAACGCCCGTGTGAACTGGAACAGCGGTACGCGCGAAGCTGTGATCACACAGAATGATAAGACCATCCGCTGGAGCGTGGGTAACAAACAAGTTGTCGTGAATGATACACTTGCGATCAATGATGCTCCTCTTCTGATGAAAGATGGTAAAGCTTTTGTACCGGTTCGCTTCATCTCGGAGCAATTCAATACCTCTGTTGGTTACATCGGAAGCAGCAAAACGATTCTGATTTTTGAAAATAAACAGCTTGGTGAGAGTGTACAGCCTTAAGTTGTGTCCCACGTTCATTTACAGCCATAAGAGAATATGAGAAACATAGCGCAAGTCCCCGTCTGAACAATCAGCGGGGATTTTTGTTGTGCCATGACAGTTTTGCTATGACATTGGATAATGGTATATGGACATCGCCAATCTCAAGCAAATACAGCATACCATCTGTCTGTGCGGACATGAACTTGTGACACTCTATCTTGGATTAGGGCAAATTTTACACGGTTTAGCCTATCTTCTTTTGCCGCGGGAGTTGGTATACTGAACTTAATATATAGGACAGCTGAAGTTCAAGCGAGGGGGAAATTCATATGACATTCACATTCACTGGTTATTCAACAACCCAAGGTAACTCATGGAAAGAGTTATCTTATGTATCGACAAATGAAAGCGCTAACTTAAAACTCACGGGTGAAGATCACCAGCTTGTGGAAGGGTTTGGTGGCTGTTTCAACGAGCTTGGTTATATGGCTCTGTCCCACTTAAATGAGGAGCAGCGCCATGAGGTATTCCATTCCCTCTTCCATCCGGAGGGTGAGCACAAGTTTAACATCTGTCGCCTGCCGATCGGCGCAAGTGACTATGCAGAGCAGTGGTACAGCCACAACGAGGTGGACGGCGACGTGGCCATGGAACATTTTTCGATCAAACGTGATTTCAAATATCTGATTCCTTACATCAAGGAAGCTCTGACTTATAACCCGAACCTACAATTCTTCGCCTCGCCATGGAGTCCACCAACGTGGATGAAGTCGCCCAAAGCCTATAACTATGGGACACTGCGCTGGGAGAAAGATATTCTGGAGGCCTACGCCCTGTATTTCGTAAAGTTTGTACAGGCTTACCGTGACGCAGGCATTACGATCCATCAGGTGCATGTGCAGAACGAAGTGATTGCAGATCAGAAATTTCCTTCTTGCATGTGGACAGGCGAGCAGCTTCGTGAGTTTATTGCCGATTATCTGGGCCCGGCTTTTGACAAACACGGTCTGGATACGGAGATCTGGCTGGGAACGATCAACGCCCCTGATCCATGGGAAGAATTAATCAAGAAAAAAACGAATGACTTCGATGAGTACGCCGGGCTTGTCCTGAGTGATCCAAAGGCCTATTCCTATATCAAAGGTGTTGGGTATCAATGGGCAGGTAAAAATGCGATTCAACGTACCTCGGCGAGTTATCCGGAGCTGCGTTATATGCAGACCGAGAACGAATGCGGTGATGGCAACAACTCATGGAACTATGCCAAGTATGTATATAACCTCTACCAGCATTACTTCAGCAACGGAGTGAACGCGTACATCTACTGGAACATGGTTCTCGAACCCAAAGGCCGTAGCACATGGGGCTGGGAGCAGAACTCCATGATGACCGTAGATCCGGACAATAAGGAGGTTACTCGGAACCCCGAGTATTATGTGATGAAACATTTCGCGCATCATATTGTTCCTGGTGCTCGAAGAGTCGGCCTGTCTGGCGCATGGAGCGGGAAATCCGTTGCTTTCCGCAACCCGGATAACAGTCTCGTGATTGTCATCAACAATCCATTCCAGGACCGTCGTGACCTGTATCTAACCCTTGAAGAAGGACAGACCCTACACATGGAGCTGGAAGCCGATTCATTCAACAGCATGGTTATTCAACCGAAATAACTAATCCAACACATCGTTAAAAACGCGGACATCAATAGCGTCAGGCCCCAAGGATTCCCCGGGCCGGCGCTATTATTTTATGGGCCAGACCATGCTTATTGTCAGCATAATTACTCCTGTAGAACACAAGCAGAAGACGACTTAAAGATATGACGTTTCACCTTTTATATTTACAAATCTATAAATCTAGATATAATGTAATCCAGAGAACTTACTCTCATGTCCATCATATTATAGGAGGCAAGGCAGGCTCATTTCAGCATAACATATCTACTTTTCTGTATATTTAAATTTATTGGAGGTACGCTTTACATGAAATCACAACAGGTCAATCCACTGCTTATCTTGATGCTGGCACTCGGGGTATTCGGAATTATTACAACAGAAATGGGAATTGTGGGGGTACTGCCTCAGGTTGCGCATAAATTCGGTATCTCGGCTGCACAGGCAGGTTGGCTGGTCAGTATATTTGCGCTAGTCGTAGCCATTGCGGGCCCTTTTCTCACCTTGCTGGCGTCCGGAATTAATCGCAAAATCATCCTTTTAACCGCTGTGCTGATGTTTGCCATTTCAAACGTTGTATATGCCTACGCCACAACATTTGATACCATGCTTATCTTCCGTATCATTCCCGCGTTATTCCATCCCGTCTTTTTTTCCGTAGCCCTGGTCACCAGTGCCCAACTCGTACCAGCAGAGAAAAGCAGTCAGGCCGTCGCCAAAGTGTTCACCGGAGTCACCGCAGGCTTTGCCTTTGGCGTGCCACTGACATCGTATCTTGCTGAACGGCTATCCCTCGAAATCGCCTTCCTGTTTGGAGCGATGGTCAGTGTGGTCGCTTTGATCGGCATATGGATCTGGTTACCCTCGATGCCCGTGAAGGAAAAGATGTCCTATGGCAAGCAACTCGGTATTCTGCGCAAACCTGGATTATGGCTGAATGTTGCCGCAGTCATTTTTATATTCGCCGCCATGTTCTCCGTATACAGCTATTTCGCCGAGTATCTTGGACAGGTCACTCACATGAGCGGATCATGGATCAGTGTCATGCTGACTGTCTTTGGTGTCGTCATGATCATCGGAAATTTGGGGTTTGGACAGTTTCTGCGTAAGAGCGTGGTCCGTACTGTTCTCATGTTCCCCCTGCTCTATATAGCAGCTTACGCACTCGTCTATTGGGCTGGTCCTCACTTCATGTGGATGGTTATTGTAGTCATCCTCTGGGCATCCGTGCATTCGGGAGGATTAATTGTAAGCCAAACCTGGTTAACCGCTGAAGCGCAGGACGCGCCCGAATTTGGCAACAGCTTGTATGTATCCTTTTCCAACCTCGGTATTACCTTGGGTACTGCCATCGGCGGATGGTTTATCGCGAACCTGGGAATACATCAATTGATCTGGAGCGGAATGATATTTGCACTGATCGCTTTTGTATTGATCTGGATTAAAATCAAATGCTTCCCTGCACCATAAATTGCCGAACACTGTTGAGACAAAGCATTAACACAAATAGCGCCATGTTCCCATGCTTAACATGTGGAACATGCGCTATTTGGTGTTATATGATTACCGGATTTACAAAGGATGCTCAGACTCGTCAAAACGCACGCTTAAGGATTGTTCGCCAGGTAATTTCTCAGCCATTGCATAGCTGGACGTTCTGTACCGTTGCTATTGACCAAGTGGGAGCCAGCCTGCCAGGTTTGATTCTGGTTGTAACCCCACAGCGTCACACCTTTAACAGCAGAGTGTTTCCACAGCACAGGGAATTTCTGCTGATAACGCTGCAATTGTGTATTATCGTCACCTGTCATATCCAGCTCGGATACATAGATTGGCAACCCTGTCGCTGCGAGTTTGTTCAATACCGTGTTCATCGTGCTCACAGAAACGTTGTCCATATTGAAGTAATGCGCCTGGATTCCAATACCATCAACTAGACCTCTGTTTTTCAAAAGGTTGATAATCTGGATATATTGGTCCGCTTTAGCAGGATCACCGATAATACCATATTCATTAATTAACAATTTGGAGTTAGGGAAGGCTTGTCTCGCTTGTTGGAATGACCAGATAACCCAATCCCAACCCGTTGCCCCATCTCCACCAATGGCATTGCGATAGGATGGTTTCGCATGCAGAGGTTCATTCACCACATCAACGAAGGCAGACTTCGAATACCGTTGTCCTGCGGCTTTAATCCATTGTGTCACTTCAGCCTTCTGATCTGCGGCTGAGAGACTGTTAATCCAATTTGGCTGTTGATTTCCCCATACGAGCGTATGGAACTTGAACGGGAACCCGTTGTTGTTAGCATAGTTGTAGGCCATGTCCGCCTGGCCCCAATTCATTACGTTGCGTGTGCCTTCAACAGCATCCCACTTGGTAGAGTTCTCCGGAGTTACCTGATTCCAATACGGGCTAAAATTCGAAGGAACCTGGTTGGCAATAATATTGCCCAGAAATTTGCTACCTTTCGCCAGACCAGCGCTCACACTACCAACCGCAACAGAAGCAGCGAGAATCCCTACCAATGCCAGTGAGCCGACTGTTTTGAACCACTTAGACTTAATCAATGATTTTCCTCCTTAGTATTCATTTTTTTGTAAAGCGCTTACAAACATCATTTTACTGGATAATTTTGGTTTTTAACACCTGTCAAATTATAGTATTTTATTGTAAAAAAATAGATCTAAATGCTTTTTCTGAAGTTATTTATAGATTCACTCTCTTAAATCCAACATAACTCTTACATTGGAGTTTACATTCACCACATGTTTATCTAGTATGAAATGATACATATCTTTACACACACTAGATAACAAGGGAGATTACAACATGCGCAAAATTTCAACGAAACGATTCGCCGGATGGCCTTTATCTTTCCTCTTATGTGCCTCCATTTTGTTCGCCCCTTTTACTTCAACTCCGGTTCAGGCTGCTGAGGTAGACAAGGAGACCAAGATTACGTTGCTGGGTACATCGGATATACATGGTCGATTCATGCCGTGGGACTATGCTCTGGACGGTCCAAACCCAACCGGTAGCATGACACAGCTCTACACCATTGTGAAAAAAGTCCGTGCGGAGAATCCCAATACGATCCTGCTGGATGCAGGAGACATGATTCAGGATAACTCGGCTGAGTTATTCAATGATCAACCTCAATCTCCCATGATGGTTGCAATGAACGAAATGAAATATGACGCATGGGTTATGGGTAACCATGAGTTTAACTTTGGACTGGACGTACTGGAGAAGATCTCTTCCCAATTCAATGGACAGCCTCTCGTGGGTAACATTTTCAAAGAAAACGGCGACCGCTACATGCCTGCCTATACGATTATCGAGAAAGACGGAATCAAAGTGGGTGTTATCGGAATGAACACACCTATGATTACCGAATTTGAAAAAGGCACGGATCACCTGGACGGCATCATCGTCAAAGATCCTGTGGAAGAGACCAAGAAGGCCATTGCTGAGCTGAAAGGCAAAGTTGATGTCATGGTTGGACTCATGCATATGGGATTGGACAACGAGAACGGTAATCCGGGAACCGGAGTGACGGATATCGCCAATGCCAACCCAGAGCTGGCTGCCATTTTTGCCGGACACATGCATACTTTGATTGAATCCCAAACGGTTAACGGCGTATTGATCTCCGAACCGAATAAATATGGCTCACATATTTCACGAATCGATCTGACATTTGAAAAAGACGGCGACAAAGTTGTGCTGAAAAGCAAAGAAGCTCAAGCACTCGCTGTAAAAGCAGCCGACGGAACGTATGAAGTCTCCGATCCTGCGCTGGAAGAGACTTTGCACCCATTCCACGAGTTCGCTCGTGCCGATGCCAACATTGAAGTGGCTGAACTGAAAGGAACGAACCTGGTCCCTGCTGATGAGATTAAGGGTATCCCTGCGGTGCAGATCCAGGAAACACCTTTGTCTGATTTTTTCACCGAAGTGATGTTGCATTACAGTGATGCCGATGTGGTCGCGCATCAGATTGATAACGACAAAGCCAAGCTGGATGTAGGCCCGATTAAGAAAAAGGATATTGCATTCAACTACCAATACACCTTTGGTGAAGTGACCGTATATGAAGTAACCGGACGCGATCTAATGGATTATATGGAGTGGTCTGCGGGGTACTTCAACTCCACACGCCCGGGTGATGTGACCGTCAGCTTTGATCCGAAACGACGTGCTTCCAAATACAGCACCGATGATTTCTTCGGCGGCGTAACATATGAGATTGACCTGACCAAGCCATACGGTAGTCGGATTACAAATCTCAAGTACAGCAATGGATCAGTTGTCAAAGAAGACGATACGCTGAAGCTCGGTATGAATGCCTACCGGATGGAAGCGCTGATTGCCAAAGGTGGCGCCATGGAAGGGCGTAAGTTCAAGCAACTCTGGTCCTCCAAGGACGCCTCGGCATTTGGTGAGATTCAAGGCACGATTCGCAACCTGTCCATCGCCTATCTGAAAGATGTCATGGAAGGTGTCTACGAACCGAAGATTCAACGCAACTGGAAAATCACCGGCGTAGACCTGACTGCACCGGAGCGTGCAGATGTGGTGGAGTTAATTAACGATGGCATTATGTCTGTGCCAACAACGGAAGATGGCAAGTACACCAACATTGCCTCCATTAACATTTTGGATGCGGTGACTCAAGAAGAGATTGATACACTATCTGCCAAAGCAGGTGTGAGTGCAGCACAATTCGCAGGCGTGAAAAACAAGGGAGCATTCTATCAACAGCTGAACAAGGCTCGCAAAGCAGTAGGTAGTGGTGAGGGAGCAACTACTCCTACACCTGAGAAGCCGACAACGCCAACAGTACCAAAACCAACACCAACTCCAGGCACGTCGAAACCTGGCAAACCATCCACACCAAGCACGGGTAAACCAGGAACTGTCACCAAAGGCAAACAAGCCAAGGTTACAGCGTCTTACCTGAACGTACGCGCTGGCGCTTCATCCAAAGCGAAGGTCGTTGCTGCGGTACCAAAGGGCACCCTGCTTGAGGTGATCAGTACAGACAAGTATGGCTGGGTAAAAGTGAAGCTGGATGGACGTGTAGCATTTGTATACGGGAAATACGTGAGTATTTTGAAATAGGTAAAATCGTGACGCACCACGCTTAACGAAAAACAAAAGGGCGATTCTCCCATGGAACTCATGGTCGGGATCGCCCTTTGTTATGTTAAGGAGCCGTTATGCGAGAGTACGTGCCATAACGGGTGAACGAATTATATATACCTTTAATACTCAACCTCTCTTCACATCCCAATTCGCAAGCATGCCTCTCGCCATCTCCATGTCCGACTCCTTCCCCGTAATTAGTGCAAACTTGGCAACAATTGCAGGATAGGCTGCCCACTGCTCCCGAATATGCTCCAGCATCTGGGGCCATGTTCTTCCCCCTGCCTTCTCATAACGACTCAAAAGCTCACGCAGCCCATCCTCCTGAAAGAGTGCGTAGTAGATGACAAAGTCCTTACCCGGATCTGCAATCTCCGCTTCCGTCCAATCAATAAGTCCAGTTACTCGCTGGGCATCATCGACAATAATATGCGGCGGATGCAGATCACCATGGATGAACGCCGAGTGCTGAGGCCAATAGCTATTTATAGAAAGCCATACCGTCCAGCGTTCAACCAACTTGGTTGGCACCGTAAAATTCTGCTTAATCTCCTCTATATTGGCTGCAAATTCTTTGCGAGCTTCCATAGGTGTCTTGATCCGCACTCCACCTTTCTTCGCCTTGTCGGGATCGATGTTATGCAGTGTGGCGAGAGTCGTAGCTAGTGAATCCAGGAATGTATCAGATAAGCCCTCCTGAGTGAATCGCCATACATACCCTCCCCCTGCGGGATCCACAACTGCGATCGGATCACCTTCAAGTAAAGGATAAGCTATCAACTCTGGCGTGAAGATCCTCCAATCCGGTACTTGTGCGGGTATATTTCCTCGGACCACATCCAGCACCTTGTGCTCATTCTCGGCTCGCTCCCATACGTCTTCGCGTCGCGGCTGGCGCAGAACCCATCTGCGGCCTTCTTCATCCGTGGCGAATGCTACACGAAAATCCATCCCCGACTCGTTGATCTCTAAGGATTCCTCAACGATAAGAAGTCCGTTCTGTTTTGCTAAAGATAATAGTTCCTTTTGAATTGCCAAATTCTCATTCAAGTTCGGTTTTGACATATCAGGTACTCCCCTTTTCCTTGATAAAATAAAAAACACAGACATGTTCGCCTGTGCAGTTCATTTCGGATGTTGGCATACCTGAATGCTCACAAAAAAATAGTAGTACATCAAAGAACCACTTCAAAGAGTGATTCTTTCACGACGACTAGCGGCATACGTGTAAAATGGCAAACCGATCCCGATGAACTGCACACAGGCAGTAAACAGCAAGCGTAAATAGACGTTTTTCGCCACACTATCTCAATCGGGAAAAATTTTGCACACGTATCCCTCCGTTCAGTAAGTTACCCATATGCTAACATATTCCAAATTTCAGTTCCAGACTGAATCAAATGATTTTGGTTCTTTTTATTGATATACAGGAACTTCGTCGCCTCAGGTAACGTCCATAGTTATAGATGCATTAAAAAGGATGAGAGGTGAGTAACCCAATGTCCATTGCACGAAGGTTATCCTTACTACCAGTCATCATGCTCCTGTTAACCCTTGGATGTGCAGAGAAGTCCGTAGAACAAGGGAAAGAGAAGCCACATGTGCGAGGAATTATTACGGATTTTGAGGAAGAAAGAGGTCAGGTACTCATAGAGAATAAAGAGGATCACGGTGTTGATTCTGGACCGATTTGGGTCTCTCTCAGCAAGGACGCCGAACTCATCATCGAAGAAGAGATTGTCACCGTCTCTTTGGATGAGACACTCGTTGGTCGAAGTGCAGAGGTGTGGAGCAATGGAGTTATTGCTCAATCTTACCCTCCCCAAACCAAGGCTGTAAAAATGGTCATTCATTAACACCAAGCAAAATACGCCGATACATTTCGTTTCACGTGGAACGTTATGATACACATACGAATAGCAACAAACGTTGCTCCCTCAAATCAGGAATTATGAAAACAATTTACACACTTGAAGCATTTACTCCGTTAGCCTGCCTGCATATAGAGTATAATGAAGAGGTATACGATAAATGTACGGTGCAATAATTGTACAAAAACTAACGCAAAAGAGGTAAACGATGAGCGAGCAACAATTTAAAGATTATGGACTTGGTGAAGAGATCGTAAAAGCACTGGACAGTCTGGGCTATGAGACACCAACCGAGGTTCAAACCAAAGTTATTCCGGTAGCACTAGAGAATCAGGATCTTGTGGTCAAATCACAGACAGGTAGTGGTAAAACAGCTGCTTACGGCATTCCACTTTGCGAGCTGGTGGATTGGAATGAGAATAAGCCACAGGCTTTGATTCTTACACCAACCCGGGAACTAGCTTTGCAGGTTAACGAAGATATTACGAATATCGGCCGCTTTAAGCGTATTAAAGCAACCGCACTATACGGACAGTCCCCTTTTCATATCCAAAAAGCAGAGTTAAAACAAAGAACACACGTGGCTGTTGGTACACCAGGTCGGGTACTGGATCATATCGAACGCGGCACGCTGCCACTCGAACGGATTGCCTATCTCGTCATTGACGAGGCGGATGAGATGTTGAATATGGGCTTTATTGAGACAGTACAGTCCATCATTCAGAAACTGCCGCAGGAGCGCGTAACGATGTTGTTCTCCGCTACGTTCCCTGAAGATGTAGCCAAGCTGTCACGCAAATACATGAACAAACCGGTGGAGATTGAGATCAAGGCAAGTGGACTGACAACAGCCACGATTGAACATGCTGTGATTAACATACCAGAGGTGAACAAAACCGCACTGCTTCAAGACTTGTTCATTGTGGAAAATCCGGATAGCTGCATTGTGTTCTGCCGTACGCAGGAGAATGTGGATAAACTGTTCCGGGTTATGGCTGACCTTGACTACCCAGCAGATCGTATCCATGGTGGTATGGAGCAGGATGAGCGGATCGAAGTGATGAACGCATTCAGACGGGGACAATTCCGCTATCTGATCGCGACGGATGTAGCCGCACGTGGTATTGATATCACGAATATTACCCATGTCATCAACTACGATATTCCTTTGGAAAAAGAGGGATATGTTCACCGTACAGGCCGTACGGGTCGCGCAGGCAAAACAGGTAAAGCCATTACGTTGATTACACCGAAAGATGGCAGACGTCTCGCCGAGATTGAATCCTATATTGGATTCGAAATCCCTGTTGTGAAAGCACCTTCCGAAGAAGCTGTAGATCGCCGCAGAGAAGATTTTGAGAAGCGATTGAAGATTGTACCTGAACGCAAAAAGGACAAGCGTGAACAGTTGAACCAACAGATCATGAAGCTGAACTTCAACGGAGGCAAGAAGAAGAAACTTCGTGCCGTTGACTTTGTAGGTACCATCGCCAAGCTTGAAGGGGTTACAGCAGACGATATCGGGATCATTACGATTCAGGATAATGTGACGGATGTAGAGATCCTGAACGGCAAAGGCCCTCTCGTACTGGAGCTCATGCAAAACATAACGATCAAAAAGATGCAGCTTAAGGTTCGCAAAGGTCATAAATAGTTTGCTAAACACGGTCAAATAACTAGAAATTCAAACAGGGATAGTGGACTCTTTTCTAAGTCTACCATCCCTTTTTTCATTACCTCTTCTTTTTCCGCACTGTACCGCCTTCCACCGTATACCGAAATAGCACATCTTCGGCGCCCCCGATATCATCCGTAACCATAAACGTCGCTGCATCTCCCGCCTTATAAACCCCACCCGTCATAAAACTGAACACCACATGGTCATCTTTGCCCCAATATCGATTCAGCATGACAAATGTACTGCCGTTAACTCCCTTCACTGTGCGGTTTCCATTGGCATTATACAGACCATTCTTGTCTTTCGCGAAGCTCTGGGGATCGGCATCAAATAGATGTGTAAAACTGGCTCGATCGATATGTTTATTCGGTTTACCCCATAGATACACACGATTGGCATCCACCGCCCAACTGCCGGAAGGTGTTATTAACTCAAACGTCGCTGCGTCAGCCCCCTTAATGATCTGAAGCACATCGTCAGGATGACCGAAGGGCTGACTTGTCCGAACAACCTCCGCACGATACACATGTTGCTGATCCATGGAAAGTCCAAGATGCTCCGTCCCGGCAAACGCTACAAAATGCTGAGCATCTGCCTCGTCGACACGGTATCCGTTGTAATACACATGATTGCGGTCACGACCAAAAGGTCCACCTAGCGGCTCGAACGTATCCGGGTCTGCTCCTTTTACAGTACGCCACTGAAAATAAACACGTTCCCGGTCCCGTGCAAACTGCTCATCAAGCGGTTCAAAGGTAGACCTGTCTGCTCCACGAACAAGGTTGAATACCGCTTTTGCTTCTCGATGTGGAGTACGGCCCCATTCTGTTCTATAAAAAATGGACGACGCCGTCTCATACCAATTGCCTCTGATTTGCATAGCGCCCTCTGCACTGTGGGCATAATTCGCATGCCACCAGCCATGTACGTCGGGATGATGTTCTTGCAGCCATGCCCTCACCTCATCCTTTTCCCCATTCGCATAGCGAAGAGAACTGGACAGATGGAACAGATGGTCCTTGTCGGTGCAATAGTCGTGATGAGCAATCACAGCATTCGTATCAATATCCTCAAATAGATGAAAATGCGTGCTGCTCTTTACATATAAATAACGTTGGTCCTGAGCAAAGTAAGGCGTATCCGGCAACAGCCGAAAGCTGCTCGGATCGGAGTCAGGCACGACCTGATCTTCTAGATAGACATACTGAGAGTCGAAGCAGTAATCTTCATCGATCACACGAAAAGCTTCCGTATCCCGACTGAACAAACTCGCCTTATTCTTGCGGGCATTGAACCACCATATTCCCTGACGATCACGCAGATAGGCGAAGGTCAACCATCCCTTTTGATACGTAGAGATGACTTCAAAATCCTGAGCAGTAATACCTCCCTTAATCGGAGTGTTCGTTCCATCCTCGTCATTATGCAATATCACCTGAAGGTCTTCATCTACAATAAACTTGTTCATGACGGTCCACCCTCCAACCATGATGTGAATTCAGTCTAGCTTTATTTTAACGTGTGTATTTGATCCACTCTACATCATCGTACTTGATATTTAGGAACATTTCCTCCGCTCTCACCGCTCAGCCACGATGAAATGAAGGTTTGTTCAGCAATGGATGGATTGTTCACTTGAAAAAGAGTCTGACCCAACTACAATATAAATGAAAGCGCTACATTTAATCTGATATCTTTCGGGAGGTGTATGTAATGGGTAACAGGAAAGCCGTCTGGTTTCTGGTCTTTGCACTCACGTTCACCCTGTTTGGACTTCATCCTGAACGAACAAGCGCAGCAAGTGTCACGATAACCAACGGTACCGATTGGCTCGACACCGCAGGTAACCCCATCCATGCGAACAGTGGCAACATTCTGCAGGTAGGCTCGACGTATTATCTGTATGGTGAACATGCGGTGGGCGGCAAGTTCGACAGCGTGAACGTCTACACCTCCACTGATCTGAAGAACTGGACTTTCAGCAACGCCATCCTGACCAAAGATTCTGCAACCGAGCTGGCCTCCAGCAAAATCGAACGCCCCAAAGTCATCTATAACGCCTCCACTAACCAGTATGTACTCTGGGCACATTACGAGAACGGTACGGACTACAACCTCGGGCGTGTAGCGGTCGCAACAAGCAATACCCCGAATGGCAAATTCACCTATGAGGGCAGTTTCCGCCCAATGAATTATGAATCCCGTGACATGACTGTCTTTGTTGATACAAATGGATCAGGTTATCTGGTTACTGCTTCACGCAAAAATGGCGGTGCCAATGATACGATGGCTATTTTCAAAATGAATGCAAGTTACACCGGAATACAATCCTTCGAGGGCTGGTTGTTCGAGAACGCCTATCGTGAAGCGCCTGCTGTTGTGAAAAAAGGCAACCGTTACTACCTCTTCACCTCTCAAGCCGCTGGCTGGTATCCGAATCAGGGCGCTTATGCTACAGCAACTTCCATGACGGGTCCATGGACTGCGCTTACGCCATATGGCAATCCATCTGCCTTTGGTTCGCAGATTCATGATATTGCCACGATTACAGGCAGCAACACCACATCCTACATCTACATGGGGGATCGCTGGAATCCGATGAACCTCGGAGAGCACAAACATATCTGGCTGCCGCTAACCTTGAATGATTCGAACGGAACCGCATCACTGGAGTGGTATACAACGTGGAATATCGACGCAGTAACGGGTGCGGTAACACCGCCTGCTCTCGTCAATCATGCACAAGGCAAAGCAGCTACCGCCAGCTCCACAGCCTCCGGCTCGTCTGCATCCAACGTCAATGATGGCAACTACCAGACTTCATGGGTGGCTTCCTCCAATAGCTGGCCTGCCTGGTGGCAGGTGGACTTCGGCGCACCGAAGACGATCACCGAGATCGACACGTCCTGGTTTATGTATAAAGGTTCCGAAGGATACTACAAATACAAAATTGAAATTAGCAACGATGGAGTCAATTACTCCACCTTGGATCGCACCAACAATCTGACCTATGGCTTTACGACCGATGCTGTGCATTTCACAGCCCGTTATGTGCGGATTAATATGGTGAACGCGGTCTTGTGGAATAATCCGGGTAACTGGTACACCCCAACTCTGCACGAAGTCAAAATGTTGGGTCCTGCAACACCAGAAGCCACAGGTTACAGCCGGTTCAGTTCACACAACGTTCCGGATCGATACATCCGTCATGCCAACTACACGGCTCGCGTGGATGCCAACGTCTCCCCTGTTCTGGATTCCCAGTTCCGCGTCGTACCGGGTCTTGCCAGCTCCACAGGAATCTCGCTTGAGTCCATTAACTTCCCAGGCTACTTTCTGAAGCGTAATGCCAGCAACAAAATTGTACTTGAAGCATATGCGGACACTGCAGCCTATAAGGGAGATGCTACGTTCCTAAGCAGCCCTGGTTGGGCTGACAGCACCAAAGTATCCCTTCAATCGTACAGTCAGCCCGGATATTACATCCGGCATTATGATTATGTTTTGCAGTTGGATGCTGTAAATGCAGCCAGCAGCGCAACTGTGAAGAGTGATGCCACGTTTGGGCGAACCAATTTCTAAGCAAGATAATTGGAGTTGAGGATGAGCCATCTACATCTACAATTTAGATCTCGGGAAAGGCCGTTTTTCAGGGTTCAAAACTGAAGAAGCGGTTAACGTGAAGGTGTGATAAAACGAGTTAAGTACGATCAAACCCCGCCCAAAGTGGAGTATTACTTAACCCACCGAGATAAAAGTGTAATGCCCATTCTGGAGGAAATCTGCAAATGGGGTGTGCATAACGTCCCAGAGACACAAACGCTGCATGAAATATAGTGAGTTATGTAATATATGCAAAAAAGCCTACTCCGATGGGAGTAGGCTCTTCTGCCAGTCTGATCTATCCAAGTTATTTGAAATTAGGATCAAACTTCATCACGTTCATTTTACCTTGTTCCTTATAACTCACATAGATGTTATCGGTGCTGTCTATGGTGATGTCTAGCTGAAGAACATCACCAGCGGAGAATCCGGCAGACCCTACGGGTCTCCAATCCAAATTCTCGTATTTCATCACAGTCACCCTGTTGCCGTCTGCTGCATCTCGATAAGCAACGTAAGGCGTTCCTTCGCTGTCAAAGGCCATATCTATGCTTCCTTCTTGAGATGAACCGACCAAGAATTCGGGAGTACTCACCTTCTCCCATGCTGTATCTTCTGACGGAATGGTGTGCGGATATTTCCACATTTCAACAACGTTGGAGCTGCTGAGATAGATCATATAAGGTACGCCAGATGGATCAAGCGCGGATGCAGCATCCATATTCGCAGTTATTAGATATGCTTTACGATCCAATTGTTTCCATGATCCATCTACCAAGCTATATCCTGTTGCCACAGGGGTACCAGTTAACCTGAATGGAGCAAATAAATACATGCCGTTGTTTGGTAATGGTGCGAGGAAGGCTCTTAGACCTGCGAATGCCTCTAGTCTCGCTTCTTGTTTCCATCCACTACCTTCATGATAACTCCATGACATAAGCATTGACGGTTCCGCAGCATTACCGGCCAAAATACCTCTAAACATCAGAAAAGGATTATCATCCTTATCGAAGGTAATGAAGAAGCTATCATTAACTTTATCCACTTTTCTGCTCGTCTTTCCATCATTCCAACTGAAATCAGAGATAGTAGATACTGGTCTCCACCACTTATGTTCATCATTATAATTCTTAAAGCTTACTTTACCTGAGCTATTCTTATAAGCAACATAAAGCTTGTCCTTACTGTCTATTCCGAGCGATATAGCTGAGCTCCCTAATCCTCCCGCTTTTTCAAGATCGCTTTGATTGCCAAAGGACTGCCACTTGCCTCCCTTAAATTGCATCACAAACACTTCGTAATTGTCCTTTATATAAGCCACGTAAGGAGTTCCTTGACTGTCGAAGATGACATTGGACTTACTATTCAAATCCAACAAGTCACCTACTTGCAGCCACGATGTCATCGTCCACTTCGCGTACAGGGTGATGTTTGACGTCACCGGCGTCATGAAGTCGTAGGCGATCTCCAGATCGCGATCGCTGTACCAACCTTCAAATCGATACCCTGCCCACTTCAGCGCAGCAGGTGCCACAGCTTTGTCGCCAGTAACCACCGTCTGACTACCTACTGCTGCTCCACCGTTACTGTCAAAGTCCACCGTGCGGCTGTTAAATGTCCACTTCGCGTACAGCGTGAGGTTACCCGTCACCGATGTCGTGAAGCTGTAGGCTTCATTCAGTCCAGCGTCGCTGTACCAACCGTTAAACACGTAACCGTCCCTCGTCGGTACGGCAGGCTCCGTAGCATTACCGCCGGTTTGCATATTCTGTTCAGCCACCAGTGATCCGCCGTTACTGTTGAAGGTGACCGTATATATAGCCGTCCACTTCGCGTACAATGTGAGGTTATTCATCACAGGTGTCATGAAGCTGTAAGATTCATTCAGACCAGCATCGCTATACCAGCCTTCAAATACATGCCCTGCACGGGTCGGTGCGTCAGGAACTACTGCCGTGTCACCTTCACTCACGGACTGACTGCTCACCGACGATCCGTTGTTACTGTTGAAGCTCACTGTGTAGCTGTTCTTTGTCCACTTCCCGTACAGCATCACATTGGCAATTACACCTTCTGTGAAACCATAAGGTATCATCAATTCGCTATCGCTATACCAGCCATCGAACGTATACCCTTCCAGCATCGGAGCGCCAGGAGCAGTAGCCACGGCACCTTCATTCACAGTCTGTTCTGTGACCAACGATCCGCCGTTACTCTCGAAAGTTACAGTGTAGGTAATCGGTACATATACCGTCCACTTCGCGTACAATGTCAGGTCTCCCGTAACCACCATAGTCGTGAAATTGTAGGCGTTCATTAGCTCACTATCGCTGTACCAGCCGCTAAACACATAGCCGTCTTTCGTCGGAGGGGCAGGAGCCATAGCCTTGACGCCTTCATTCACTGTTTGGGCATCTACTACCGACCCTTCATTACTCTCGAAGCTTATCGTGTAAGGGATCAGCCACTTCGCATACAGTGTGAGATCCGCCGTCACCGCTGTAGCGAAGTCGTAAGCATTCGTCAACGTGTTATCACTGTACCAACCGCCGAATACATAACCATCTTTCGTCGGTTCAGTCGGCGTACTAATCGTGGCGCCAAACCCCACAGTCTGAGCCGGCACTTCTTCGGACCCACCGTTACTGTCGAAATTTACAGTGTAGTCGTTAATTGCCCACTGAGCGGTAAACTGGACATCTTCAGCAGGCATCGTGTTCGGAGGCGTTGGCGACCAACCCGTAAAGCTATATCCCTGCCATGTCGGAGTGCCTAGACGCAACAGCATCGTCGCTCCGAAAGGAACATTATCCGTTTTATTTGTTGCCCCAGAACCGTTATAATCAACCGTCATTTGGTATACATCACGCTTATAATATACCTTCAACGCCGTTTTGCCGTTGCTCGTGATTAGATCCGTCAGTACCGAAATGCTGTCGTCCCGCACGAAGCCATCATAGGATCTCGGCTTGACATCCGCCAAATTCGCCTCGGTACCCGTAACTCCACGATACGATTCCGTATCTGCAACCGTATAGGTGTCACTTCCGATATTTTGCAGCAAGTACACGACCTGATAAGGCGTACCCTCTCTCCCCGTCCACTTCGCTGTATACGTAGTATCCTCAATCGGCATTGTACTTGGAGCTTCTGGCGACCAACCGGCAAACGTATATCCCTGCCTTGTCGGCACAGGTATACGAGCAGCAATGTTCTTGCCAACGGCTTCCGTTAGCGAGATTTGGGGCGCACCGGCATAACCCCCAACGAAGGTCATCTTTCGATTCTCCGGATAGTAATTAACTCTTACGACTGTCGAGCCGTCTCCCTTGATTAATACGCCGCTTACCGTTCCGGTCGCATAGCCCTGCTCCTTAAACCTGTCGGAGCTGATTCGAATCTCTGTGTCCGTTGTTCCAGTCCTATTTTCAGTATCCACAGGCGGAGCCTGTATTCTGCTGTTCGGGTCTAGCACATAATACTCAACCGTATACGGCGTATTCTTGTTCGCAATCCAGTGCGCGTACAGTTTCCGATCCTCCGCAGCCATTCGGTTCGGAATCGTGATCTTCGTGCCGCCGGAAGCGGCCGTATACCAGCCGTCAAAGGTGTATCCTGGATATACCGGGGTGACCACACTGATTGGCGCGTTATAAGGAGCCGCCACAACCTGGGTCACTCCGCTGTTCTGTGGATCCAGCTGAAGGATGTAGTCACCCACTCTGGCAAGCCAGCTTAACTGAATCGTACGCTTGAGTGGCTCGGACATGAACGACGCCGGTGCCCCCTTCCAGGTGATAACCAGATTGCCATCACTCACCTGAATGTTCTTGTCCACCACTTCAATCATCCCGTTTGCTGCGTCATACTTGAAGTTTGGATTGTCCACCTGAATATCGAAATTCGAGCGATCATACGCCTGTTCATCCGTATCGCCTGTCTTCAAATCAAAGGTATTCATCGTGACCCACAACTCCGGTACAGCGATGGATGACGCAGAACCCGCCATGTTCACTTTGAGCGACTTATCCTGTGGATAGGCGAAGTCGTAGACGTTCTGTTCTTCTCCAATCGTATACAGTGGCCACTCTTCATCGACCAGCTCCACGCCGCCGGAAAGCGCTCCATCTCCTAATTGAGCGCCGAGTTCGACCTCCAAATAGATCCCAATCTCGACGAACAGGGCACCTAAAGACTTCGTGGTCTTCACCCCGCTAATATTTTTCAATTGATAATAGAAGTAGCCCCAAAGATTCACATACACACCGGGTTCTACAGCAAGCCCGATACTATTCAACTTGACGCTTCCAATCCCCGCTTTGACCTCCATATGAATACCAGCTCGTAAACCGATCGTCCCCATCACATAGAAGGTAAATTGGTAATCTCCGTCTCCCGGCAAGCTGACCGTATTGCTCGAACCACTGAAACTCAATACGCGCAAGCTAACCGAGTAGCGCTTCGCCATCTTATAGTAGAAATCTGCCCCCACCGTCAGGTTCACCTGGGCGCTGACCACAAACTCCGCTTCAAATTTGACTTCCACAATACCTAAAGCCACGCGTACGCTCTTTTCAAAAAGCTCTTTCTTGATTAACGGAACCCACTCCGTGTCTTGCTCCAACATCTCTTGATACTTTTCCTTCAACGATTCCGCATCTACGGCAGTATCCTGCACACCCGCCATTACCGCTTTAATCTGTGTCGCAATGTTCTGAACCTTTCCCAACCTGCCAGCGTTCTTCTCGCCCACCCAGTCATTCAGTGCATCATTTAACTTATCGTGTTCAACGAGAGCTATCTCTGCCGTGATGTTCATCCCGGTATAGCTATAAGCATCCAGATTCGCCGTAATTACATAATCATCAATGCTGTACCAGTAAGGAATCCCCCACTTTTTCAGCCAGTGCCCTTTCATATCCCCATTGATACCGAGGTCCAGGCTCATTTCCTGCACGAATGTACCCGTCATATGGATGACAAGATCGCTGTCTTCATTGATATTGACAACAATATCGGCACCCACTTGTAATGTAACGCTTACGCCTGAGGTTCGGCCGTCAATATTCTTCAGCCTCGTGCCGAGTGAAGCAAAAACGGTCAGATTCTCCACACTTACCCGGCTCCCTTTACTGGACGCTAGGGAGGACTGAGCCTTGATCTCCTGAATTTCCTTCGTCTCCATGGCGATGTCAGACAGATAATCCGCGGCTTCATTGACGAATCCGCTGTCTCTCGCTTGCTGCTCAATTTGCTCTTCGAGCTGTGCAATCTGTTCTTCCGAAAACAGATCGTCGCCGTCAATTGCTTGCTTCTGATAGATGTTGAAGGCATTTTCAATATCTTCAATGGTGGCATCTTCATACGTAATTACGTCCATCTCCGCCTCAGGCGTAATCGACGTAATACGTCCATAACCCATGATCTCAATACCTTCTTGATCGAATTGTCCATCATAAAAACCAATAAAGTCGCCCACATCAACAGTGGTCAGCTCATCCAAACCAAAGGGCTTGTACAGGCTGTCACTGTAGTTCATGGCAGTGTGCTCAACCGTGATGGAATGGTTATTGGGAATTCCATCCTTATCTGCTTCTATGCTCACCGGTAGAACATCCGGCTTGAACAACACTTGATTGGCATCTGCGTGATCATAAGTGTAGACACTTCCATCTACCGCCGTGATCTGGACATAGGCCACATCACCATCGTCTTCACCAGTCGTTTCGACTGTGCGCAGTTTGGGACTAACTCCCTCATAGATGGCTACGGTATCACCGACTTGAATTACCGTGCCAGTGCTTCCGGTGTACTTGAACGTTCCACTACTCGCATTCACTTCGGCGAGTGCATTTTCGCCACCTACCGTCGTAGTAACGACTGAAATCGCGGGCGAATCGACATCTGCTCCATTTATCACCATATCCGTGACATCCGTGAACGGAATGTAGATCATATTCGGATTGAGTGGAACATTCATGACTTCTTGTTTAGCAACGCTAAATACATAAATACTTGTCGTCGCGTCTTGGCCTTGGAAGGACAAGCTGTCATCCGTCAACGTAAGTTGATATGTGTTACCTTCAACGAACTTGCCGTTTTCGGCTGCTGACGATACCGTGAAAACTCCGTTCCCGCCAGAGACGGTAACCCCTTCGAATTCGGGATTCGCCGTATCCACGAAGTTCATCCCCTCTTTGACCTGGGATTCCGTTAGACTGCCCGATGAATCCTGCACCTTAATGGTGAAGTTCGGCGCGACATCCAGTACCGAATAGCTTGGTACGCTCTGTACTGCACGATCTATGCTATCCGTATACTTTGCATACAACTTTGTATCCGCGTTCAGGGTGCTGCCGCTTGCGAAGATGAGTGAAAGATCACTATCCGCAAACCACCCTTGGAATATATATCCTTCTTTTGTTGGAGCAGGTAGATTATTTAGCACCTGGCCTTTTCGTACCGTCTGCGCAGCAACTGCCGTGCCTCCGTTGCTCTCAAACGTGAGCGTATACGCAGTGGAACCCGTGCCTGGGTTACCTCCGTTATCTCCAGGCGTTCCGCCACCACTATTACCGCCGGTTGTTGGTGTCACCGGCGATGTCGGTGTTGGTGTTGGAGTAGGCGTCACCGGCGTTTGATTCTGATTTTTCCACGCCTCTACAACCGCGTTGTTGCGCATGAAGAGAACCGCTGCTTCCGCGCGAGTCGCTTGTGCACGCGGATTGAAGTTCCCCTTTTCGTCCCCGGTGAACATACCGGCTTGCCACAGCTTGATGACCGCATCAGCCGCCCAAAGCGATACATCCCCGAGATCGCCCGGCTCTGTCGTGACCGGATTCTCGGTCTGATAAGGGATCTGTTCGCTTTCGAAATACCGCAACGTCATCGTCGCCATTTGCTCCCGAGATACGGTAGCATCCGGCGAATATTTCCGATCCCCCGTGCCATCGGTAATTCCCTTCTTAACCGCCCATTCGACATATGGCGCATACCAGCTGCCCGCCTGTACATCGGCAAAGCTCGAAGTGGAGTACGCCCCGGCATCGACTCCCGCCATCCGTCCAAGTGCCGTTACATACATGGCACGTGTCATTGTCCCCTTAGGAGAGAAGCTACTCGCGTTCGTTCCGCTGAATATGCCCTTCTCCTGCACATGGACGACTGCATCATAGAACCAGTCGGTGGGACTCACATCCTGGAATCCAGTAGATGTGGTTACTTTTGTCATCTGCATCGGCAGTTCAGCCGCTACTGCCGATTGCGCTGGTAATAGGGGCACGGCAGAAACTACTAAGCTGATCACCAGCATCCACATCAGGATCTGCCGGCTCACCTTCCATCCCTGTCTTACTTTCTTCACTTTCATTCATCCCTTCTATGTATAGATCAAACTAAAAAAGACCTTCCAAAATTGGTTTCTAATCAAGCTAATCAACAAAGCCAGACTAATAGCGGATACCACTGACCCAGATC
Source organism: Paenibacillus sp. FSL K6-1122 (assembly GCF_037977015.1). Taxonomy (NCBI): domain Bacteria; kingdom Bacillati; phylum Bacillota; class Bacilli; order Caryophanales; family Paenibacillaceae; genus Paenibacillus; species Paenibacillus sp. FSL K6-1122. Next base: position 6,990,363 of record NZ_CP150272.1, read on the forward strand.
GGGATCATTGGTTTCCTGCGAGTCAGTTCGCTCGACACGTGGAGATCAAGCGAGGAAAAACTTTACATACAGAAATGGAATTGTCCTAGCTGCGGCGTTCAGCACATTCAACACATCAACGTCAGCTCAAACATCCGACTGAAGAGATCCGACTGCTTTAAGGTACGATAATGCCAACTTTACAGATTGAATTCGTTCACCGACCTTCCTGATCAGTCGCAGTCGAATTGTGACACCGACACAGCAAATTATGTCGTTTTTTCTTCCGTATTTTATCATGCGAGATAGGGGCGCTTGTGAATTATAAAGAAAACTTTAAGTAAGCAACTACTCGCAAGTGAGAACATCAATGACATCAAAAAATAGCGGCGTAGGGAAGGTAACTCCCACACCACTCTTTCATGAATTCTTTAGCTCGTCTGCAATCCATTCCAGATGGTTCTCTTCCCAACGATTCATCTACCAGAATCGACTATAACGAACTACTCTTCCCCCAACGCAGTCTTGGAGGAAGTGAAAAAACACTAATATGCCTCTTGGGTTTCAATGAGATAAAAGGCTCCTGCTGATTCTTCGCCACATTGTGGGCGATATGCCTGAAGCGCAGCCCGCTTTCAAACTCAGGATTAAGCGCAATCGGGATGCCCTTATGTACGGAACGTATAATTTCTACATCGGCATGGATCACGCCAATCACACCGATATTGAGAATATCGATAATATCCTGCATCTTTACCGTTGCCGAACGGGCTTCCTGTCCGTCGGCCATATTAATGATGAGCTGTGGCGGAGCCGGAATCATATCTTCTAATAATCCGATTACGCGATCCGCGTCCTGAAGCGATGTACGATGAGGCGTAGTAACGACAATAGCCTCACCTGCTGCCAAAGCCGCATTCCAGAATCCATTTTCAATGCCTGCCGGCGAATCGATCAGCACATAATCATAGTTCTGGGCTATTTGCTGTACAACCTCGCCAAAAACTTGCGGATCATCGTGATGCACCGCGTCGTTACTACAGGAGATAAAGGACAAGGTACTGATTCGCTTATCTTTGACGATCACTTGATGTAAAGCACATTGACCCGTCAGAAAATCAGAAATATGATACCTTACCCTATTACTCAAACCAAGCGGAATATCCAGATTTCTCAATCCAAAATCAGCATCGATCAGGCAAACGCTGCTCCCCGATAAGGCAAGGGCAGTCCCGAGATTAGCCGTGACCGTTGTCTTGCCAACTCCACCTTTCCCTGATGTGATACATATAACTCGTGCCATCGGAGCCACTTCCTTCTCTTCAAGTACTAATGCGGGACAGCAAGACAACCATTTCTTCACGTATTATCGTTTGATCCGGCTTGAATGTAACGTCCTCGTAGCTAATAATCAGGTACAATTTGATGAAATATGTCGTTATATCGACCACAGTGATTTTATCATGATGGATTATCCTACTTGAGAAATCTAAAGAAAACTTTAAATCCGTGCGTATTGGATCGTTTAATTCTTCGGAGAGATGGCACATCATTTTGACGAGGATGGAAAAGCGCAGACTGGTGTTGAGGAATTCAATATCTTGAGTCGATTATGAAGCTAGTGGAAAAAACAAAAAATGGGCCAATAGCGTCAGGTACTGCTCCAACGCCATTTTCCCATTTATAATAGACTACCACCCTTACTGCTATATTCATGCTTGTGACGTACTGTTAGAAACCAGCATATATCCGCTCCCCCGAACCGTAATGATTCGCTCGGGGTCGGCAGGGTCAGACTCAATTTTTTTGCGTAAATTACTGATATGTACAGCAACCGTTCTTGTATCCTCCAGACTTTCCATTCCCCAGATGATTTGAAACAACGTATCAACACTGACGACACGATTTACGTTTTGTGCCATATAGGACAGCAGACTGAATTCTTTTTTCGATAAAGAGATAGGTATGTTCCCCATGTTGACGGACTGCGTGTAGAAATCCAGTGTCAAACCCGGTAACTCCAGCAGTTGTTCCCTTCTACCCGTCGACACTCTGCGAAGGTGAGCCTTGATCTTGGCCATGAGCACTCCCGGACTGAATGGTTTGGTCACATAATCGTCCCCGCCATAGGATAATGCGCTAATTTTTATTTCGTCTTCCTCTTGACTGCTCAGAAACACAATCGGCGCACTGGTGAGATTACGCGCATTCCTGCACCAGTCAATACCGTTTTCATTAGCCAGCAATATATCCAGTATAATTAAATCCGGCTCAAACGATGCAAGCAGCTCCATCGCTTCTGACCCGCTATGACTGCAGGTGGAGACAAATCCCTCCCTATCACAATACACCTGCACAATCTCGCATATATGAGGATCATCATCAACGATCATGATTTTGTGCGTGTCCATCTCATCACCCCTTTCCTTCAATCACCGTACAAGGAAACGTTACATAGAATGTCGCCCCCATCTTGCCGTCGCTCTCCGCTCGAACCATGCCTCCGTGCGCTTGTACGATTTCCCTGCAAATTGCAAGCCCCAGTCCACTGCCCTCTATGCCCATTCCCGGCCGATCATATCTGTAATTACGTTCGAAGATTTGCTCAAGCTGATCCGGAGGAATCCCCATGCCAGAATCCTGTATGCTAATGGTCGCATAGCGAGCATGATTCATCACTTCCACAACTAGTGCAATACGCACCAGCCCCCCGCTGGAGGTGAACTTCATGGCGTTGGATACTAGATTAAATAAGGCCTGTTCTATTCTTTTCGCATCCATCTCGACAACTGGCAAAATAGATCGTCTATCCTCGGTATCTCCGATATCCAGTATGAAGTCTAATCCTGCGTCGCGTACTACCAACTCATATTGTTCAAAAAAACCATGCAAGAAAGGAATCATCTGAACTGGCTCCATTCGGTACGAGACTTGTCCAGTCTCCAAATGAGACAAGAAGGACAACTCCTCGATCATACGGTTAATCCTTATCGTGTTCTCCCGGATGTACTTCAGATATTGTTCATTGCGTTCCGGCTTGACCCTGTCCTGTATAGCTTCTACATATCCAAGCATACTGGACAACGGCATACGCAGATCATGCGTAATATAAGCAAGTAGCTTCTTCCTCCCTTGCTCGGAGTGAAGCAGTCGGTCATACGAGGTTTGGAGATCATCATGCACTGTAGATAAGGCCTGTGTTCGCTCCTGAACGGTCTGTTCCAGATTCATATTCATTTCAATCAGCTTGTCATTAACGTACTGTAATTCACGTGTAATTCTCTCTTCGTTCGATGCCGTCCTCGTAGATCGCGAAGACAGCAGAATCAGCTGCGCGATCGTAAATATCAATAAGCCAAGCGGAGATGTATTTCCAACTAGCGACCATCCGTTAAAATACAAAAAATCGTTGACAACCGTGACCAAAGTAACCACCGACACCAGCAGGAAGATCAGCGCTCCCTCCATACGTCGCACAGCCGCCTGAACCAGCCCGATCATCAGATAAATCATATGTAGAACTACCATCACACCGATTACCAGCAAAAATTTTGTATATATAATTGCAGGGGTTACCACTACAAGGATACAGAATGCACCAGTTACGATCCGGGTGCCAAGGCGAAACCATCGCGACACATAATTCGGAAAAATACAATCAAAATACATGGTGATGATATAACCGCTGAGGCAAAGAATCAGATATTCGATCTTGAACTGCAATTCCCAAGGAAAATGAGGCAACCATTGTGTAAAGATAAGCTCGCCGTTGAACAAGGATCGAATACCAAGCAGTACAGTAAACAGGCCAAAATTTAACGGAGCTTTATCCTTACGTCGCAACATAAACAACAGCAGATTATACAAACCGATCACTAGCAAACTTGCCGTGATGAACATATCCCTGGCAAGATTCAGATTGGTCTTGGTCGTTAGTACGTCACTGCCACCCAGCTCGATATCCTTGGTAATGCCGCCCCGATGATGTTGGAAGTTGGATACTTGCATGACCAGCTCTAACGTGTCGCTTTCAGGCTGAAAATACACCAGCTTTGTTTCCAATTGCGGGGTCATGCTGTGCTTGTCCTGACCAACCTCACCAACTTCTGCCAGCAGCTCGCCATTGACCCATAATTTGTACGCATTAAAAATGCTAGGCAGCCGCAGAGCAAGCATCTCATCGCGATCCTGCTCGCTTAGATGAACGACCAGTCCAAAGGTTGCATAGCCTGTACCGCTCAGCCGCTGACCTTCTAACGGGTAGCCCAGCCAGGAGCTTGGGATGTTAATCCAGTGGTCCTGATTTCCTTCCCTTGCCGAACGAACCCGCATATCCTCAGGCGACAGCAGTTCTTGCCAATAGAACGCCCACTTCCCTGTTAATTTTTGCGGATTCGTACTAAGTTGAGCCTGCGTTAAATCCAGAATACCTTCTTCACTTTGGAGCCTAGGAGAGTCCGGCGAAGAGAGGACGACATAGCCTGTAACCAAACCAATAACAGCAGCAATGATATACAACCAAACCTTACGAGAACCGACTCGGAGAATCTCCCTCATGATGAACCCAACCCCATTCTACAAGAGCGCAATAAGTAAGTTGATCATCCAAATAATATCATCAATACAGGAGAATGTACCCTGCAAATTTCTAGCAGGTGTCGATAGCTAACATCGCGATGATACCCTTTTGACGACGCGCGCTTAGCTGGGTGCGCCGCCACAAAAAAAGTACACACTTTGAAGTGCATACTGATATGAAGGATCTTATTCGCAATGAATAATTCGAGCACAATCTGTATGTGCCAGATTCACAGATGACTCATGCATTATAGTGAATTATTGATGATTTCTGTGAAGGGCTTCATGTTGTACGTGTCATCCTGAATGCGCCATTCTCCCTGATCCTGCAAAAAGGTGATATCACCCGATAACGGAATGGACTTGAACTCTTTGCCATCCTTATCCGTAAATTTCAAATCGAGCGTGTATTCCACAAGAATCCAGTCACTCTTGCTATCTTTGATCTTGGTTTGTATATTTTCAGGATGCAGCAGAGCCTTCTCTTTGTCTGCTACACGTAAAGGAATCTTGTTAAATCGCGCATCTATATTGGATTCGAAATTCCTTTCTGTCAAAAATGGTCTGATTACTTCTGCTCTAGCCAGCAGACCCTCCACAGTTAACGTATCTTCATAGTCCTTATAATCAACAGTCAGTTCGGTTGTTTTATAATCCAGCGACATTTCGAGGGCCTGCTGCTCATCTATGGCTGACGCCTTCTGATTGCTCACAATACTCGGCTGATTCGTCGCTGGTGGAATGGTCTCTTTAACGTTCTCGGCTGACTCAGATGGGGTGCACCCCATTATCATGACAGATGAAAGAAACAACGTACTCATCACATAAGCTAACTTACGCGAGGTGATCAACTCCTTTCTCGTCAGTATTACTCTCAATTATCCCTTCAATAGGATATAATGTCCAGTTATTGGGCGTATCTGAACAGACACCCAGTGAATTATATCCATTGGGTGTCATCTTCATCATAGATTGTGTTATAGTCATCGGGAAGTGATTTGGAGGAGATAATGATGATGATCAAAATTACAACTGGACCAACTCTCGAAGGATAGCGCCTGCGGGTCCAATAACTGCGTGTTTCCTTCAACAATGAAGGTGTGAAAGCTATGTCAACCTATCAAATCGTTCCTATGGTCTATAATTCCAAGGAACAGATTGATGCTATTATTTTACTCGAACAACAATGTAAACAGCTTGATTCCGTTCATCTGAAAGCAGACCTTGACCATATTAGCAAAAAAGACGGAGACCATGCACTCCTCTGTTATCGCCACGGTGATTTGGTAGGACTCCTCAGTTGGTATCCATCCGACGGCGTAACCGGGAATATTAATGCCATCGTACACCCAGATTTTCGTCGCCAAGGTGTGTTCGGCAGCCTACTGAACAGGGCCATCCTGGATATGAAACCACAAGGGATTAACCAACTCAGTTATCGCGTTCCTCAGGGCTTATCTCCGGGTGTTCATACTGCCCAATCCCTCGGAGCCATTTATGATCGTGCGGAGTACTCGATGCAACTTGTGAATGAGGTCCTTTCGGTTGTGGAGCCTCCTGAACTAACGTTGTCCTTGGCAGAAGCCGAGGATATGGAATTTATGGTCACTTGCTCCTCCCAAGCCTTTGGAGATTCGGAGGACTGGACACGCGAGTACTTTATGCAAACAAATGAACCCAGCCGAGTCACCTATATTGTATGGCAGAATCAACTGCCTGTTGGGCTGGTACGGGTCAACTCCATTAATGCAACAACCGCATTTATTCATAACTTCTGTATCTTGCCTGCTTATCAGGGACAGAAACTGGGGCGCACTGCGCTTAGCATCCTGGTTGATCTCCTAAGGAAACAAAGTTACACAGATATTCGCTTATCCGTTGTTACCGAGAACAAACGTGCTTTGAATCTGTACCGCAGTGTTGGTTTTGAAGTGATTTCTGAGTATCACTATTTCAACGGTAGTTTATAAAAGGTAGTAGAGAGAGATCGTTTTCCGCAAAGGGAGACGGTCTCTCTTTTTATATATTGGAGAATTGAAAAATCAATTTATAACCATCGAACGTTTGCCCGTAAATCTCCCGATAGTTACCTTTAGTATAATTATCCACTGTTTTTCGCCAGAAAGATTGGCCAATCTTATTTTTCTCCGATGGATTGGTGAACAACTCCCAGTTTCCTATAAACATGCCGAAGATCGTCGATGCCGCGTATTCAGCAACGCCTACACCTCGAAACGGCTGCATCAGAAAGAAGTCATGTACAAAGAAATTCGTGCCTTGTGAACAATATGGCGGAGTAGCTATGAACGCAAACCCTGCCGGTATGCCATCCACAATCATGAGGAACGGATAAAGACACTCCGGTTTTTCCCACCATATGTTCTGGACGTTATACTGATCCTGCAAAGTTATATAATCAGGACTTGGCTCAAAAATGCCATGTTCGTTCGGGGTATGCTCTCCACCCAGACCATAATGTCCGGATAGATCATGAAGGTATAGCGGGTACATATTTTTAATCACATACGCCTCGTCTTTATTCGTTAATTTCACTTCTATATTCATATTCACCAACCTTACCAGATGATTTAAGGAGTTAATTCATGAACTCTCACAGCATAACCTTCTACCGTCAAATGAATTGTACGCGTAATTAACAACCTCGAATATGTAAAAAAGCTTTAATAACTATTCTTTATTCTTACAGGAAAAAGCCACATTCGATTGCTCGAACATGGCTTTTATAGTTTCATCCCTTTTTGCAATACACAATTTTCTTGATGCTATCGATGGATAAACAGTATTGGTCCGCAAGCTGATCGATGGTTGTTCCGGCAGCAAAAAGCTGGCGGATCTCGTCGTTCCGCTCCCGGACAATCCTTCTGCCACCCGAATTCTCGCCCCACTTCTTGTGGGCATCCTTGGGCCTCGGAATATAGATCAAGCCACCAGAGATATGACGCTGTATTTCTTTGAGTAATTCTTCCGGGAAGATTGTATCCGCATTAATATATTTCACGTTGCTCCACTCCTTAAAAGTTAAAATCTTTAAGGCAGCAGAGTCGTACAATGAACACATTGGATATGCACTACAATGATATGGCGGAAAAGAATTTCAAGCTCTATGCAAACAACCGCCGTTGTTCATCACATGGACTCTGCATAGAGCGGGTCGTTAAATTTATTATGAATCGAATCATGGTAGCCCCCCATTCAGTTAATCTTATTTTGTGCTGAAGAACTTTTAACTGTCTATTCCATAATAAGGTTTACTTTCCTTAATGGCAAAATCTACACGTCGAATCTGTAATATACCCCTGTTAATTCTTCTGATACGCTCCATAGCTTGTTTGAAATGTTAGCGTCATATAATTTTTCGATGATCTTAGCGCTCTTGGGATAGCCCTTAGTGCCGCCCATACCGCTGGGAGCAATATACTCCCCTCCCGTGATTGTCGGATCTGCTGCAGCATATAAGGTAGGTAATGCCCCCATATGTGCCGGTTGACTAATAATTTTCAAAAGACTGCGCATGAATATATTGGTCTGTTTCCCCGAACCAAAGGAAAATAGATTGGTATGCGAAATCCCTGGATGAGCGGCGATACTCATGGAATCAATATGGGCGGAATTAAATTTATTCTGCAGCTCTCTCGCAAACATCAGATTGGCTAGCTTGCTTTGACTGTAGAACTTCATGGGATTATATCCTTTGGAGCCATCTAAATTATTAAAATCAATCGCACCATTATGAGCTGCCATACTACTTACAGTGACAACTCTCGATTTCGGAGTAGAGATCAATCGAGGCAATAGTAGACCCGTAAGCGCAAAATGGCCTAGATGATTACTACCAAACTGTAATTCAAAGCCATCTTTCGTCAACTGGAATGGAGGGTTCATAATTCCTGCATTATTAACGAGAATGGACAAAGAATCGTATTGCTCAAGAAAAGCGGCTGCGAACTTACGGATACTAGCTAAATCGCTAAGGTCAAGCTGCATAACGATTACCTCTCCAGCTACATGCACAGACGACTTTATTTTATTAGCTGCCTTTTCACCTTTTTCCATATTACGAACTGCAATGATAACCTTTGCGCCTTTTTCAGCTAACGCTAATGCCGTTTCATACCCTAACCCGCCGTTCGAACCGGTCACAATCACTACTTTATCGGATACAGTCGGGATGATGTCTTTAGTCCAAACTTCGCTCATTTGTCTACACACCTTTCTTATCTCTTCCTTGATACCCTAATATCCAGCGTTTGAAAGCTCTTATCCCCCACCATACTGGCTTAAACTCCGTTCCAGCATCCCTCTAACCTGCTGCTGCAGTTCGAGCGGAGACACCACCTTCACTTCCGGCCCATAGGAGAGTAACTTTCGTGCTGTAAAAGAAAACTCCTCGGGCGGAACAAGTCCGCGCCATTCGTTATCTTGAACCGACTTGAACAACACATCTGACGCAGCAATCCTTGCTCCAAATTCCGTGAATTGCAGCATCACTTCTACGCTTGCTCTATCTTCTTTGGCATCTAGCCATGCCTTCAGGCTCGGAACAGATTTATCCACTGATTCCATAACCGTCAATTGCTGCATGCGATCCACCCGATACAATAATACGCGGTCCTTATTTCGGGCTGGCATGTACCAATGTCCCTGTTCATAGTAGATACCATAGGGAAAGACCTGGACTTTTTTACGCCCATTTCGGGCATGATACATAAATTCGATTTCTCTCTTTTCTACCGCTGCACTCAATATCTCAGTTGTTAAAGGCTCGGAATGCCCACCAGGGTGTTGGACAAAGGTGATATGCTCTCTCATTCGCATAATGAGATCCTGTACATCTTCGGGCAAAGTAGAGAAGTATTGCTCAGCCAGATGCTCACGCATTGATCCATATGGAAAATCCGGTACTTGCTGTAGATATTCCAGCATCATAAACAGCCCTAATGCCTCCTGCTGTGTCAGTTGAAGAGGTGGCAAAATCCGATTGGGCAACACCCGATATCCTCCGTTCACGCCAACTTCTGTGTACAAAGGAAAACCCAGCGCCTGCAATGCATCCAGATCTCGCTGAATTGTACGAACCGATACATCAAACCGCTCTGCCAGTTCCCGGGCAGTGAACTTCTGTCTGGAATCCATCAGGCGCATGATCGCCAGTTTCCGATGATTCATTTATTCAACACCCTAACTACGTCAACTTTTGTCATAGTTAAAGTGTATCATACATTGTAGAAGGGAGCGATGAACATGTCTGATAACAAAACAATTTTGTACATTGCTATGAGTTTGGATGGATATATCGCAAGACTGGATGGTTCGGTCGATTGGTTATTTGATGTGGAGGGTGATGGTGGAGACAACGGGTATGCTGCATTTTATAAAACGATCGGTAGCGTTATTATGGGACGTTATACGTATGAAGAGGTGCTCACACTGTCTGAAGAATTCCCCTATGCGGATCGGCCAACATATGTGCTTTCTCGTTCGGAACAGCTGCTCGCTCCGCATGCACAGTTTACAACTGAGGGGGTAGAGACACTCATTCCCCGGCTAAAGCAAACTTCTGATGGAGACGTGTGGATTGTGGGTGGCGGCATATTGGTTCAAGCTGTGTTAGCAAAAAAATTACTGGACGAGATTGAAGTCGCCATCATTCCCAAAATTCTTGGCGAAGGCATTCCTTTATTCCCGACAGGCACTGTGCCAAGTCAATTTAAAATGCTCCGAACCCAGGCGCTCGGACAGATCATTTCGATTCGTTATGAGGTACAGAACAGCGGCCCAGCGGACACACCTTCGAATGTCTAGATAAGTAGAAAGGGAAAAGACCATTCTTATGATGAAGGGACCTCATAAAGTTAGACACCATCTAACCATTGGGGTACAGTTCATGAAAGAGTGGTCTTTCCATTACCATGTATCAAGTTATCCTATCAGTCCTCGTACATATTCTGCTAACACCTCTGCCGTCCTACGGTGAGATAACTCGCCTGGATGGGTGCGCGCCCCTACCGTCTTTTCGGTTGTATCAGGAAGCTGGATGATTGAGACCTTGCGGTCTCCTGTCCCCTTTGTATACGCATCAACTGCGCGGTAGATGGCGGGCATCATAGGAAAACCCAGCATGCCATAAGCCCATACGAGATGTGCCGCCGGATTGTTTTTCCGAAGTTTGAACAGGAACTGTTCCACCGCTTTCTCAAAAGCAGCCAGATCCTCTTCATGATACGTACCATCTTCGTTCAAACGCTGCTTGTACACCTTGCCCGTGTCGGGGTCTTTCCACTCCGGTGACTGAAATGCACCCCCATCATTGCTGCCCAGGTTCACGACTACCACATCCGGCTGCCAGGAACTAAAATCATGCTGATCTCCTGCGCCTAGCGCATCGTTACGTTCACCAGTAAGCAAGCCACAGACCTTTTCGTAATACTCGGGGATGTTCCCTTTTGGATTGTTATCCCAACTTGTCAGCACACCCCAGCCACTTTGCGAGATGACCCGATACTCCGCATTCAATGCCTCTGCTGTCATAAACGTATAATTATGTATGGCGCTGAACCACATCGGAATCCAATCTTCCTCCGCTTTCGCTCCAATCGCACCTTCGCCAGATGTAATACTGTCACCAATGAACTCGATCTTGTACGGTTGTTCCTGCACAGGCAGGAACGCTCCATCCGATTTCACCGCATGAATCTGCAAGGCACAACCTGGGTCACCACTCATCGCTTGAACATCTTTGACGATCCGTACATTCTTCACCACATTTGCGTTCATACCTCGGAATACACAGACCCAATACCTTCCCGCCGTTAACATCTGTCTGCTCACCGGAACACCGTTGATCAGAATGCTGATCCATGACTCATACATGTCATACTGCGACTCTACTTCAACCCATAGTTCGGAGCCCTGTACATTGAGTTCGACTGCACTCCCCGTCCAAAATAACGTCAACGGCGACAACTCTCCAGTTATTCTGCCATGCACTTTAAGATTTCCGATCTCAGGCAGAGCATATACCTTTAAATTCTCATTAGATATCACGGTGCAAACCTCCTACGTTTGGCTCAAATTATAAGCAGGCTCTCTACATGCCTCGGATGTACGCTTAACTGATATTATGCAACTTTTGAAGCGCTTCCTCTTTGTTTTTCAAAAAGAAAACATACTTGCCATTGTTGCACTCATAGATGAAATCTCTCAGGCTCTTGCTGTTATGTCCTTCGAAATCTCCCACAATAGCAAGCTTAACATGATAGTTCACGTATTTCTGCAAAATGTCGCCTGCAAGCTTGGTTTTCAGTTCGAAGAACTCTTCCGTGATGTTCGATTTGTCGATAATGAGTTTATCAGCATCATCGGTATACCTTACCGAAGCCATCAAATCCAGTGCATCTTGAGCATTGTTGATGACGATGCCATCACTTTCAATAATGGCGACTTTGGAATTACCTTGCTGATCAATAGTTATGTTCATTTCACTTTCTCCTCCTCTGGACATCGGCTTTTGGTTATGAGTTAACATATCTCAGTTACTATAATTATTTAGTTATTCATCTTTTCAAGCGTCTCCATATAGAACACATGCAGGAACTTTTTGATATTAACCTTGCCTTTGTCGCCTGCCTGATCTTCTTCCATGGCTCTCATCTTCATTCGAACATCCTGGAAGTCGAAGTACAGGGGAGCATAATGCTCAAACTTGTGGTTGCTATAATCGTTGAGTCCAATCGAGGCCATGTTTGTTAACGCGGCAATTACCGTTCTGCGAATGCGCTGTTCCATCGCCTTGCTCTCTTTCTCGACGTCTTTGGGCGTGGACTTGTACGTCTGGGCCACCGCTTCATAGGACTCCTTCAGTGGCGGCCACTCCGCCACCTGCTTCTGATCAATCGCATACTCCATGAGCGCAATGATGTCCTTGCTACCACTTTCTCCGATAATCCCCAGATCCATTAGAATGCTTCGTGCCGCATCTCGCACCGTACGACCTTGGGCAGGGGCCGGTGCTTCCACCAGATTCAATCGAGCCATCGACTGCTTGATCTCCAGCACGTAACGTTCATACTTCCACTGGTCATTCACTTTGCTGAGCACATGCTCCACTTCCACCCGATTAATCGGTTTATGAATGAAGAATTCAATGCCGTTCTGGTAGGCCTCCCCTACCATCTCCTTGTTCTCCACCTGAGAGATCATGATGAATTTACCGGTATAACCGCCTTGCTTCAGCTTCGCTACCGTCTCAATTCCGTCCTGATCCGGCATCAGCAGATCAATCAGCACCACATCGGGACGCAGATCCATGATCATGCGTGCTCCTTCTATGCCACCCTCTGCCATGCCTGCAAGCTCGCCGATTCCACAGGATTCAATGATATCATGCAGCATACTCCGACTTACCACATCATCATCCACGATCATGATAGAAAGTGTCATCGACATCGGCCCCCTTGATCAGATTTATTTTGGGAATAGCTATAACAAATGTTGTCCCTGTCTCTCCCGGAGGCGCCGACTCTACCTTCATTTGTCCCGCCAACGACTGAACGATATCACGTACATGGGACAAGCCAATGCCCGTCGCAGCAATGCCAACTTCATTGAACTTTGTTGTATAGCCTGGTTCAAAAATAACATCCCGTTTGGCTTCAGGTACACCTTTTCCAGTGTCCATCACGACGAAATGCACGTCATCTTCTTGCTCATATACATGAATTCGGACCGTCCCGTCATGCTCAATCGCCTCTACCGCATTGGCAATCAGGTTATTCATTACCGTGAGAAGAGGAATGTAATACGGAGACTCACAATCATACTGTTGCTCAATATCGATCTCGACCTGCTTATGAAGCATTTCGCTATATTTTCGGTTTGCTTTGCTGGCAAAGTTCAGTACTTCAGATAGGCTCATGTTGACCGCTTTTTCATTATCATACAGCTTCAGCAGACCTGCCAGAATGCGTTGTGAATCCTTCTTCACTTCATGAATCTGCTGAGCGATGCCCAGGGTGCGCTGACTGTATTGATTCATGTCCTGCTCCCGGAGATCGCGATATAGATCATAGCTGTCAGCTGTAATGCCTTCGATCGTATTCATCGCTTTCTTCAGGTAAAAGACCTCGCCATACAGACCTGAGTTCACACTCAGCATCTGCTCCATCCGCTTCTCCTGCTCTGCATGTAAGAGCCGCATCTGCCTCACCGCAATGCTGTTATATAGCCCAATCACAAAATAACTTCGCAGACCACCTACCACAAGCAGATACAACCATTCCTTCATATAAAAAATATTGGTCCCGCTTAACATTCCGCGAAAAAGCAGCTCAACAAGATTAGAGGAGAAATCGATACATGTGATTAACCCGCCGAGCAGAAGAGGCTGCATCTCATGGAATCGATGCTTGAACTTGCTAAGCCCATAGGCAAAGACCACATAATACACACCTGCCCCCAGATTGTCCCGCATGCTTTCCAGTATAGACACCGTCTGTACATGATTGATGAGATCTACCGACTGGAACAGCAAATTCGCGATGCCTGTCAGGATTCCTGTCTTCACATAAGATAAGTGTGGCATGATCATCAGCAGAAATAAAAGGATGCTAACCCCCAGCCCGATTCGGAAGTAATCTTCCCGGAACGGATTTATCTTGAATTGCGCCCCTACCGCAGTGGTAATGGCAATGGCCGTCATCTGCACATTCTCATTTTTGACCCAATTGCGCATCGATCTCTTCACCCACTATAACAACGTTTAGCGCCCAATGCCGGAACCCGCGCTTCTAATGTTAAATATACTAACATATGAAAGAAGCATTAGAAATAATTAAAATTAGGGAATGAACACGCAATTAAAACAAAAAGGCCGGAAGTTTTCACTTCTGCGGCCTTTTCCTTATATCTCATCCGGAATATCAAATGATACCATCGTGCCCTCACCCGGCTCACTTACAATCGATAATCCCTGACCATACCTTTGCAGCAATCTGCGGTTTGTATTCACAATGCCTATTCCGCCTTTTCCACCTGGCGTAGCATGTAGCAGCTCTGCAACCTTCTCCGGTTCGATGCCTTTGCCATTATCCTTCACCTCAATACGGGTATAACCCTCATGGCGAGTGATCGATAGGCATAACGTACCGCCTACATTGCGGCTTAATAGTCCGTGTCTGACGGCATTTTCAATCAAAGGCTGAATTGATAGCGGCGGGAGAAGCAACGGAAGGTCCGGCTCTACGTTTAATACCACCGACAATCGATCCTCAAATCGTGTTTTTTCAATAAAAAGATAGGCTTCAACGAGTTCCAGCTCATATGATAATTTCACCAGTTCCCCTGTGTTGAGATAGTTGAAGCTGATCCGTAAATAGGATGAAAAAGCATCGCCAAGCTTCCGCATATGCTCTGTATCAATATCACTTAAAACCATAAGTGAATTCAACGTATTGAATAGGAAGTGAGGCTGAATCTGAGCCTGTAAATAAGCGGCCTCCATGCGCAGGCGCTCTTGGATAGACTGATTTAGCATGGTCAATGCACGTATCCGATATTTTAGTTCCACCGCATCTACAGGCTTCGTGACATAATCATTGGCGCCCGATGCAAACCCCGTGTAGATATCTGGCGGCTGACTTCGTGCCGTCAACAGCAGCACAGGAAGCTCCGACATCGAGAATTGTTCCCTCACCTTCTGGGTTAACTCATAGCCGGACATATTGGGCATCATCACATCTGTAATGAGCAGATCCCACTGACGTGTGCCGAGCAATTCCATCGCTTCCTGACCCGAACCCGCTGTAGTTATATCATATGGTTCCGTCGAAAGAATGCTGACCAGCACATCCAGATTCACCGGATCATCATCGACAGCCAGAATGGTGGCTCTCCCCTCTTTTAACAATGGAGCCATCTCTGCTGTCGCCAAGGCTTCCGCGTCCCCCATACCTGGGCGGGGTAACAGGAATCCGCTGGGTGCATCTTCCATCATCTCCGCGGCCTGTTCCCAAATTAGAGGTAGCTGCGACTGAGCCTGATCGGCGGCTTCATCCGCGAGTGGTAGATCGAAGCTGAATACCGAGCCCTTTCCGAGTTCCGAGCGAACCGTAAGTGCCCCGCCGTGCAGTTCTACAAGCTCTTTGCAGATGTTCAGTCCAAGCCCGATGCCTTGTCCATCACTGATTCCATACGACCCTTGTTCATACGGAAGGAAAATACGCATCCGTGTATCCTCATCCATGCCAATGCCTGTATCCGTCACATGAATCAGAGCATGTCCTTCACGAATTTCGGCACTTACGGATATCGTTCCTTCCTCTGTATGTTTAAGCGCGTTATGCAGTAGATTATACAAAATCTGAACAAGCCTTTCTTCATCAGCCATGACCTGAGGGAACGATTCGGGAATCTCCATATGAAGGCAAACCGGTTTTCGTTCTGCCATGAATTGCAGCATGGCGATAACGCCAGGCACAACCGACTGTATGGAAAGAGGCCCCTGACGTAACTCAATGCGGTGCTCCTTCAGCCGGACTACATCCAGTAGATCACCAAGGAGATGTGACATCCGTCGACCGATCGTAATCAGCAACTCCATATCCTCCAGGCTCCGTTCATCCAGCCTGTTTTTCTCTCGGGTGACCACGTTGTGAGCGATGTTAATGATCCCATGCAGTGGAGTCCGCAGTTCATGTGATGTATTCGCCAAGAACTGATCTTTAATTTTGTCGCCCTTCTGCAGCTCTGTATTCAGCTTCATATTCTCCCTGACATTCCTGAAGTATTTCTTGAACCAATAGGCAGAGAAGCCCGTAATCGCAAAGATAATATCAATAGGATAATAGACTGTTGTCACATCTCCGGCTGTCTCGGCCACACTCCATAACAGGTTGGATGTAATACCTCCTGCAGTAAGCAGCAGAAAAACAATATCCCGGTCCGCCTGTTTCCTGAAGATCATCGTTCCGACGATATATAGAAACCAGATCAGGGATACAAGAAAGAATAGGTTAATGACGTTGTAATGGATCATGGCATATGTAATATGAATGGGCATCACCACAATCACGGCCGTATAGATCAAGGTCATGACAACATGCCACTGTAGCCATGCCTTTCGTACATGAACCATCGTTAATCTCTGGAATAACAGAAGGATACAAGCATTTTGCAGCAACAATGAGATCAATCGAATTTTAATGCCCCAAGTATAATTAATTGGAAGCCATAACATCAATATATTATCATGACCCATCGTAACCGTGATGCCAACAGATAAAGTTAATACGGCTCCAACCAGCAAGGAACGTTCCTGTCGATTAAATGCGTAAAGAATACAGGCATACATGCCGTGGAGGAGCAGAACCAGAAAGGTGAGCATCTGAAAACCAATGGAATACCAACGCGAAAAATCAACGGCTGCCTGTGAACCAAAGCGAACAGGTTTGCTAATTCCGCCCATATATGGGCTATCGTAATTGGCTACACGAACCAATAGTTCAATGGAGGTTGTTCCTTCCTGATCATAGGTCGCTGTATACGAAGTACTTCGGGGTATATATGTACTGCTATCCACGGAGATCTCACCCATGCCCCCGTCCGCGTCTCCATTCATCTCGATCTCGGAGGAACTTCGAATCCCCTTGAACCAAAAGGTAACAGGCGTCTGAAGTGGATCTGTCAAAATACGCAAGCGATATGTTCCGTAACCGTACGAACCCTCTTGTTCCTGACTCTGTCCATTCCCCCAGTCTCCTGGGACCTGAACACTCTTCGCACCGCCATTCCTCTTCGCAATATCTTGTTGGGTCAGCAACTCATCCGGGTAAAGTTCCCATTCCCCATTCAAGTACATGACAGGGGACTGATCCAGATCCACATCTCTCAAATCAAGCACCCCGTTAACGGCGCGATGCTCATCTACTGTGTGGAATAGCTCAGACCATACCGAGCGCATGCCAATTAACAATCCAAAAATGATCAGCATAATGAACAAATATTTGTAACGGTCCATACGTTTCGTTTGAAGTAATTTCATTAATTATTTTTTCATGACTTTGGTTAAACCGAGCTTCCAGTCCTGATACCATTCGGTAATGTCCTCACTGATCGGTATCTCCAAATCTTGCTCCATTCTGGTGGTTAAGAGACGATACTGCTCCTCCACACCGAGATCGTTGTGCATTTCATCATATAACTTCATTAGCATAAAATAACTTTCTTCTTCGTCCGGAAGCATATGCTGGATACGTTGTGTACTCTCGACCACTTTCTCCGCCAGCCCATGCTGCTGGTAATACAGACTTAGTTGTCTCATATGATATAGCCACAGATAGCGTAATCTTTCCCGCTCAGGTTCAGCCCACATGTATTCATAATTGCCAAGATAGGTACCCTTATATAGATGAAGCGCTTGCTCATAGGCATGAACGGTACTTGCGTCTATGACTTTCCATTGCCTGATTTCCCGTTCCCACTGCTCACTATCCAACTGAGCCTCACCCAATTCGAGTCGATAGCCTGCCTCCAGGTGCCCGCTCTGAATCGTGATCATATCCATATTGCAAGTTTTCAGGGTTTGGCGGACATGATACATTGCAGTGTAGAGTTGATGTGTCGTCTTCTCCTCTTCCATTCCCGGCCACAGAAGCTCCAGCAGAACACTGCGATGGATGACCTGGTTCCGGTGGTGAAGCAAGTATGCAAACAGCTCCTGCGCCTTGCTTGTACGCCATTTGGCAACCTGAACATCCTTGCCTGGAAGCTTAAACTGAATCTGATTAAAACAGCAAATTAAAGGTACGTTTGTATCCTTTGACCGCTGCTCGCGTTTTACGCTCAGTTTCTCTCTTACGCGGCTCACCGTCTGCTTCAATCGATCCTTTTGGATGGGCTTCATCACATAGTCCAAAGCCTGTAATTCGAAAGCATGCACCGCATATTGATCGTAACTGGTGACAAATATAATTTCGGTGCCCGGTGTTACCGCCTGAATCTGTCTTCCCAGATCCATACCATCCATCTCCGGCATATGAATATCCAGAAATACAACATCAGGACGGTGCTCCACAATACCCGCCACAGCCTCTGTTGGATTCATATATGTAGCGATAATTTCAATGCCGCTTACTTCTTTTTCTAGTGATTTTTGAAGGCCTATCAACGCTAGACGTTCGTCGTCAACCAATATCACTTTCACAGGAGCTTCCTCCTCGACCCTGAGGTCTTGAGATTTATTTTCACTATTATATCATAGGCATTTTAAGTATTTAGCGTTCTTCGTTACCCATTTTTAATTTTTAGCAATTTAATTGTATAATACTAAATAGAAGACGGGTTATCAGATCCGGTCTTGGAAGAGAGGAAGGTACCATATGTCAGATGTTAATCAAAGCTTTGGGCAAGCCCTTGTCAAATCATTAGTGGGGGAACGCGGTCATATCCGCATCGCCCGTGCTCTACCCGATATCGATGTCACACTTGCTGCTCGTACGCACGATGCCATGCCATATACGATCTATCAGTTGGTGAAGCATATGCATTATTGGCAGCAATTCATGCTCGAACACTTGGAAGGACGCAAACCACAGCTCCCTGCTAACGTGAGTGAGAGCTGGCCTGAGGAGAAGGGTCCACAGGACGAAGCCACGTGGAAGGCAGATATTCAGGCATTCTTGGATGGGGTTGATCAAGCCGTAGCGATTGCCGAAACTGCACAATTAGATGATCCACTGCTCTATTTCCCTGGTGAAACTAAAGCAGGACTTCTACGCAATATCGCATCCCATAACTCGTACCATCTGGGTGAGATTGTTCTGCTGCGTCGCTTCTACGGCGCATGGCCGCCTCCAGGTGGCGGATATCCGGCGTAAACCGGAAAGATTCCGATAGAACGAAAGCAAGCCGCAAGGGAATGTATCTCCCTCGCGGCTTGTATTGTTTTTACCATACTCTACATTGTCTAGTTAGCACTAGTATAGAGGCGCTTCAACACAATGATATTATTCATACTAGACTTCTGGAGTCATCAGCCCTTGGATAAACGTCTCAAAGTTCGGTGCCAGCGAAATGATCTCTTTGGGATTCTCCCTCTTCACATAAACGACCTCTGGTTCTCCATCATTACCGAATGAACGATAATCGAGCATCACAACCCCCGACTCCGAAGGAGATACCGCGATGACCACACCAATCTCCGGATAACCTTCATGTTCAATCAAATTCCAGCTGCCTTGAATACCCGCTAGTGTGCGAGGCTTCTCACGGCCAATGCCCAGTATACCTTCAATTTCAACATAATCCGTAGCTCCCGTATCTGTGTTCGCCACAGGGAAATAACGATTGTACGGAATACCACCGTTATGCAGCTTCATCATCTCAATGTAGGAGGCAGGGAGTCGGAACACCAATTGCTCCTCCACAGACTCAATGAGACCATCACTCGGCGGATTGGACACATAGTGCTCCAGTGCCTGCTCACTATCGTTCCAGAATTCGCCGGATTCTGGTCTGGGAACCGCTTCAAAGGTCGCTACAACGTCAACGGGTACACGGAATTCTCCAACAGCCTCTGGATCCGTTTCAACTTCATGTTCAGATTCGGACGGCTCCTCCATTTTGCTTCGAATCCATCCCAGAAACTCCAGCGTATCTTCATCTTCAGGGTCCAATTCATCCGCTCTTTCAAACGCCTGCAGCGCATGCGCATATTGCTCCAGATAATAATAAGCCAGTCCAATCCGATAATGCCAGAGTGGGTCACCTGTGCCCTCTTTAGCAACCGTCAGGAATTGTTCAACCGCTTCTTCATACTGTTCCAAGTTATTCAGCGCTCGTCCCAAATGGTTAACCAGCTCATAATCTCTTTCTTCCACAGGAATCGCTTGGATTGCATCTACAATTTCCTGAAATTCATCTTCTTCATGCCACTCTTGCAATTGAACCAACAGATCGTCTCTCATTCTCTTTTCCTCCCCGTTCATTCACTCATGATTACGTATTGAAAATTATACCACTATCCGGATCACCATCTCCAGCAAAGCAAGATCCTTAGGGATCTCATGAATCGATATCTTTTCATTTCCGATGACAAAGCTAAAAGAGGTAACCTGAACCCGGTTAAGAAAACCAGGCAGGCTACCTCCTCTATTCCTTCCACTATATTGAATTCTTCATTCAATTCAGCAACTCAACACAATCGTAGACCCAGCCTGCACTTAACCAGTTACCCAAGTCACTGGAACCGCTGATCGGCGTAATCGTGATAGTATTGGAACCATTCACGAAGTAGGATGCTGGAACATTCCAGCTAAAGGTTGTGTTGTTCCCACGATACGTACCAATGGTGAAGCTACGAGATTTGGGCTGTGAAGATGCAGCAGGATTGGTTAAAGCATGTCCATTAACCGTTACACTCGGTCTGCCATTATTGTAAGCTGCGGTAATACCGATGTTGAGCGTATGAGAAGATGCCGCTTGAGATGCATTCAAATTAAACGTTATTGTGGTTGGAGAATTCTGACCACGGAACTGGATTGCCGGGAATCGATTGGTCGCGCTACCGGTAGCATAGGTGACAGGTCCCCAGCTTGGGTTGCGACTATCGGAAGGGTGACGGATCGGAATCGTCTGTCCATTCAGCAACTCCCGTGGTGTACCATCCCAGTTGCCGATTCGCCAGATGTTAGAGGCTTTACTTGGGTCATTGTTGATCGTACGTGTATTCAGAGTCGTCGTTTGCCCTGCCGTGACATTAACCGTTTCCGTATATACGGCTAGTTCTCCCTTATAAGCTGTCATAGTGTACGTGCCCGGGATCATGCTGTATTTGGCGGCCGCCCCACTTGAAGACGTCCCCACCCAATACTGGGCATTGTTATTGGCGAACCCAATTGTGTATGCATAACCCGTATCCATCCCGGAGAGACCATTAAGCACAACGTTCCCCCGACTGGATACCCAACCCTGCAGATTCAGACCAGACATCCAACTGAAGTCGGGTACACTTGGCGTACCTCCGGTTGTAAAGATCAAAGCGTACGGCCCATGCAGACCCAGGCGCCAATTCTCCGTCTGTGCATGTCCCGAGTTCATATAATTATATACTTCCGTCTCGGTTCCACTTTGGAACTGGATGTCGCGGAAGAATGGACCACCAGAGCTTTTTTCCCGATTGCCGTAGGCCATAAATACACCGACGCCATTACCCGTAACTCCACGAACGGATAAATCTTTGGCCTGATCATTACCATAATATTTGGAGGCACTCTGGCCGTTTGCGAACCCGAACACATCCTGACTTTCAATCGCTCCGGTGTTACCCCGGTTGTTTGAATTCGCCGGAACACCTGTCAACACACTACCATTGCCACGGAAAATGTATCGCAGCTCCCCGATCGAAGGTTGAGCCGTGATATGCGTGGCCATGTATATGATATTCTCCCCACCACGTGAAGCATAATAGTGAGTTAGTGTGCTTGTGGATACCGTGATTAATACGGTTGATCCTGAAGGAGAGGTATTCCACGTCACATTGGCAGAGGAGCCCAAACCTGAGCCTATATGTGATCCTCTGTTGCTGTTCAGCTCCGTACCGTTCATTTTGGCTGAGATAATATCCCCATTGGTTTTGTTCACCACATAGACTAATCCTGATCCGGTGTTTACTTCAATTCTGGAGCCGTTATCCGTAACATTAATGGTTGCCGCGTGTCCGGTAGATGCAGGGTATACAACAGCTGTTGCGATCATAACGATGATTAAAAACAAACCAAGCGCCTTTCTCACTATACTTTTGGTCATGAGTAATTCCCTCCTTGGAACTCATTTAATAAAGCGCTTACATTATAATGTATAATAACTGACACTTCCGTCTCATATCGATATGTCTGCTATGTGAGCCTGTCCATAATCAATGGAATGTTATGTCTGCGTGCGTATAGAATAGACTCATCACTTCATGTAAACCTGATCTCGCCACCCCCTTCTTAAATCACTCTTCTACATACAAGTATTCTTACAATTCCAATAAAATAATACCATTATATTACATAAATTTGCAATGAAAACGGCTCGAATATCCGATAGCAAATTCTGAAAACAAAAAACGCAGCTTCAAAAAGCTGCGCCCGTAGATACTAAGCTAGAGACAGTATCATCTCTTCCGAATAGGTATCCATATCTCACTTCTATATTGCTCTACAGTAACATCCTTGTGCTCATTCCATAACATTTCCGGGCCCTCACTCAGCTCATAGTCCGATGAAGGAAACCATTCCGCGTAGATCCGGCCCCACACCTCCTGAAGCGTGCCTGGAAACGGGCCAACGACAGTAAATACAGCCCACGTCGAAGCAGGAACTTCCAGCTGTTCCAGTCCTTCAGGCGTCTCTTTTGTCGTAGCTGCACCAATGTAATGATCCAGTTCTCCCTGTTCCGCCATCCGTCCCTCACTGAAATGGGCTGAAGCACTGATTAAGCCCAGAGGTTGGACGTTTGATGCCCCCTTGATCGAATCAATCAATTCCAGTGTAAGGCTCTGGTACATCGCCGCGATCTCCGGATTTACCCCGTTGAATACGATTGGCACCCTTTTACGAATACCCACGATTCGAAACGCCTCTTTATCTTCAATACGGTAGTTCATTTCGCTTCCTCCTTGAATGGTCAGTTGAAATGTCATCCGTGGGAAGGCTTTAAGGGATGGACCATGGTTACGCGCTTCGGAGGGCGTAGTGCCATGCATGCTTTGAAAAGCACGCGAGAAAGAATCCGGCGATGTATACCCGTACTTTAGTGCAATATCAATGATTTTGCTGTCACTGTGGCTTAACTCCATGGCTGCAAATGTCAAGCGGCGACGTCGAATATATTCCGAGAGTGTTACACCACTAAGAAAAGAGAACATGCGTGTAAAATGATACTCCGAGCAGCAGGCAATCCGGGAAATCTCCTTCATGTCCACGACATCCATCAGATGCTCCTCAATATAATTCAAGGCTTCATTTAACCGCCTCAGCGTATCCATATCATCCCTCCCACGTTAATTCAAGCTTAGCAAAGTCATTCTCTTGGCATCCGACATTACCTGCACCATTCTGTAGGCTCTTTGCATCTAAACAGAAAAAAGAGCAGCATCAGCTACTCTTTTCTAACCTTGATATTCACATAGATATTCACATATCGCCAGTAGTCAAGTCAAACAATTCAAACCAGATACTCCGCCATAATCTGCTCGATATCATACGGCGTAACGCCTTGATCGACCGAATAGATTGTATCCGCCTGATCCATTGTATCCACCAGTTCTCCTCTAGCTTTGGCATGGAGCATGAACAAGTCATGCAGATGGGGTTTGCGTAAATTCGTTAGTGCTTTGCCCATCAGGACCATACCTTTTTGATTGCCTTCCACATTATTGTAGTAATCCGGATGGCTTGTCAGCGCCAGGTCTGTCCAGATGACGGTACGTTCAACCAGGTCCATAATGACAGGGATCGCAATCTGCGTATCCGCGGTAATATCGATTTTGTTCGCTACGGTGGACGGTTCGAAAATCTCGCCAGACCCCGGTTTCTTCCGCATCATCCACCCTACAAAACATTCCGGCAGATCACAATACGGATGACTGGTGAACGAAAGCAGGGTTGCCACCACATATCGTCCACCATAAGCCACGATGGATGGAATATGCAGATCAATGAACTCACTTGCTCCGTTAGGTGCTGTCACGATATCTCCGCTATGGACAGCCTTATAGTTAGAGGATCGCAGATTCGTATAGGAAATATGCTCCACATAGTTCCAGTCCTTATCGTACATCACCGCAGACAAGTCAATGTCCACGCGCCCTGTAGACTTCCCATCCACGTCCCCCTCTTTCCACCAGTTGAAGAAACGAATCGTATCACCCTCTGCCATCGGCACACGGCTTCCACGAACGATAGTATGCAGAGCCTTGCTAGCCGATCTCTGGGAAAAGGGTACCAGATAATCATGAAGCTGCGGATCGACATAAGTCTTTCCGAGCGGGGCAAGGGCAGCGAAGCGCTCTACCAATGCCTGTTCGCACAATTGCACGACATTCTGACACGTGGCTTCATCGATCTCTGGCAGCTCATTCGGAACAGCAAAAGCTTTGGCTACATTGCCTTTCGGGAAAAAGACACGCAAATCCTGCGGTTCATTACGGTGGGCAAAATGCTGTCTTACCTGCAATAACACCGGGGTAGATACTTGCTCCAGTACCTCACCAAATGCCAGCAGTACATACGCTTCATCTTCGGTCATCCGCAGCAAGTGATCCAGTCTTCTCGCGAATTCACCTGGACGCTGTGACAACAGATCAATCAGACTCCATACATTCCGATATTGGAAGGCAAGTTCCACACTTCCGTTGAAGGTCGAATAAGGTTTATTATTACGCAAAATATCAAAGGCTTCTTCGCATCGTGGATACCGAAGCTTATATTCCGAAGGATGCAGAATTTCGCCAAGGCGAATCCAGCGATCTTTATAGCGGAGCATATCCTCTGTGATGGAGCCACATTGCTCCAATAATCCGAGCAAAAGGCGTCTCTCGCGGCGTTTGAATTTCCGGAAGGGAGAAGCCACAACCAGGCTGACATCACCATCGGACCAGGCAACAGCCAGACGCAGGACATCACTTGCCGTTTTGAAATACGGACCGATCCGGTCGATGTTCGCTTTTTCATGCTTCAACAGCGACGCAACCACAAAGCCCACATTTTCTTTGAACGGAATCTCAGCGGGTAATAGCGCATCCACGTCTTCCGGGTCAGCATGCTCCAATACCGTGTCGATATCCGCCTTGTCTGTTTCCGAGATAGAACCTTTTGCTTCAATGATCTGACGGATGAGTGTCTGGAATGCTTGCTGGTTTCCCAGTCCAATGACTTTCAAGTCCGTCTTCTCCAGCAAAGGCATTCGCTCCACAGATGGTTGATCCGGATAGACCACAGTCAGGTTGGTCAGATAATGAATAATCGCATTAAGGTATAACTCCGCTTCATCTATTTGCATCACCTGCATCGGGAATCCTGCATACATCGGTGTGTACTTCACATGTGCGCCGACCATGACTCTCAGATCAGCCACAAGTTGATGATACACTGTTTCAAATTGTTCCTTGGACAGCTGCCGCATCGCCTGCATTAGCTCATCCGAGAAGGTGTATCCGAGTGCTTCAATATTTTTGAGGGCAGTCGCCAGATGTGTCTTAGGCAACTGTTGTTTCCCTTCGTTTGATTCAATAATGAGTTTGTTTGCTCTGCGCAAATAGATGGTATTGTTCATGATAAAAGAGTCCAGGAAAGCCACATCCCTATATAACGTGAAAGGTTAGGGTTAGAAGGAAGGAATGTGATAGCCTGGACGCCTCCTCTCTGAAATAAAATCTTCAGGAGAGCTGCGACCCTATGATCTCCAATGATTGTAGAAGGAAGGATCGCAATAGCCTGAAGGCCAGCAGTTCAAAGTTTGTCGCCCGAACCTCTGGTGAACCCATCATCTCAGATTCCACGATCTGCCAACAGGGCGAAAGTATTACGACATGAATTTAAGAATTTAATAAAAATAAAAAAAAGCCTTTGCCGACCCCCAATGTCAGCAAAGGCTTTTCATTTTAGATTGTGTTTATTGATCAATCAAGTTTGTTACTTTCAACATTCTTGCAATCAATGCAGTAACCTCGGCACGAGTCATCGTGGTCTTTGGACTCAGCACCTCCGGCCCATTACCTTGGATGATTCCGGCTGCAATCAACTGGGCTACATCTTCTTTGGCCCAATTCGATACATCCGTTGCATCACTGTAACGTCCCAGTTCAGAGTTCATCTGATCCGGGCTAATTGCCGCTTCCGGCTCAATCAGACGGTAGGCACGAGCAACCATAGCAAATCCTTGCTCACGTGTGATCTCCTGATTACCGTTGAAGTTCCCATTATCGTAACCACGAACGATACCGAATTCATTTGCAAGGGCTACCGCAGAGCGGAACCATGCGGAATCGTTAACGTCAGGGAATAGATTCTGTGGTGCATCCTGACGCATTAAGCCCAGTCCAAGCACAACAATCTCGGCAAACTCAGAACGAGTAACCTGACGGTTCGGTGAGAATGTGTTATCTCCGTTACCCTGCAAATCCAGTCTTGCAGCGATGTTGTTCACATCAATTTTACCCCAATGGGATCTGGCATCTTCAAAATCCTGTGGATTCCAGATGACCGAGTAACTTCCGCTGCTACGCAAGTCATTAATGAGCGCATAGTAACGACTACTGATCTTAGTGACAACCGTTGGTACATGGAAGATGCTACCGTCCGGATTAATGATTACGCCTGTAGTAATCCGGTTCGGATCGATACCTTCCGGAAGTGCAATATACTTCGGTGCATAACCATTCAGCTGGCCGGATCGCACGGTCTGTCCATCTTTCGTAAACGTCAGATCCAGATCAACCGGTGTGACAAGTAGCTCGTATCCTTGGGATGCGGCTCTTGTCTCAGCGCTGTCAATCAAAGCATCCGAGGAACGTGCGATATCAACATGGACATCAATATCATTCAACGCTGCATTACCAAGCTGTCTGGACACACCATTCACGTCCATTTTACCGCCAGGTACCGGATAGATTGCCAGCGGATTGCTAATGTTTAGTTTGGAACCTTGATCCACCAATTGTTTCAGTGTTTCCAGGGTTAAACCGTTCACCTTCATATCCCCATCATTCGGTGAATGAATGGCGAACTGCTGGCCTGTGCCTTGTGACATGGCAACATTCAGCTTGGCTGGATCAACTTGAACCAATGTTTCTTTGTTGTCAGATGGTTTGGATGTAGCAAATGGTTGATGGTTACCATCCCGAGTTGTTTCCAAATTATCCTTCACGGGTGCCGGAGTTGGCGTTGGTACTGGCGCAGGTGTAGGCGCTGGTGCTGGTGTACTTCCGCCGTTACCTCCCGTATTGCCACCACCGCCATTGTTGCCTCCACCATTGTTACCATTGTCACTGGATGCTCTAGTCACGTTGATTTTATACGCCGTAACATTTCCAAGTGAATCGGTTACTCTAACAACGATCTTATTTCCACCGACTTGGAGCGGTAGATTCTCACTTACAGTACCACTTGAAACCTCGTTCCATTCTCCATCTCCAACAGCTACTTCAATCTTCGCAAGTGGATCAAGTGCCGTTGGCGTGAGCTGGAATTGATATACGCTATTCGGCACAGAGATGGTGTACGTGTCTTTCGCCGGATCAAAAGCCGGAGACAAGCTTCCCACGGAAGGGACCAGCGTCTGCAACGTAGATGCATCTGTACCAATTACTTTGGTAAGTCCCGTTCTTGCATCTGTCAGATCCTGAAGTGCCTTATCTACCTGCGCTTGAGTCGCTGTCGGTTCATTTAACACTTGCTCTGCTTCATTCATTGCATCTTTGAGTGCAATCCAGCTCGCTGGTGTGTACGCTGACTCTTCGAGGCTTTCACCTGTAATTTCAGTTACTTTCGCTTGCAAAGCTGATTTATCTACAACTGGTACAGATGTTGTAGGGATTAAGCCCGTTCTTGCATCTGTCAGATCCTGAAGTGCCTTGTCTACCTGCGCTTGATTCGCTGTCAGATCATTAAGCACTCGATTTGCTTCATTCATCGCATCTTTGAGTGCTTCCCAGCTCTCTACCGTATATTCCGTTTCGGTTAGATTTTCACCCTTTATTCTATCATGTTCATTTTTCAGCACTGACGTGTCGACACCAGTACCAGGCTTTTTGGTAAGCCCCTTCCGGGCATCCACCAAATCCTGATAAGCCTTTTCTACTTGTTCCGGTGTTGCATTCTCGTCGTCGAACACGGATTCAGCAACTCCTAACGCTTCTTGCAGCGTTTGCCATGTTTCTGGTGTGTACTCCTCTTCGTCCAGTTCGCCTGATTCGATCTTACCGTTAATCTCATCGGCTTTGGCTTTCAACTTCGCCTTATCAATAACATCATAACTTTTCGAATTCGACTCTTCTGAATCTGAATAGGCTGGATTGTTCGTCTTCGCTGTTACTGTCACTTTGTAGGTGCCAACTTCTAGCGATGGTACCAATTGCGACAGGTTAAGCGCCATTCCGGTTACTTCCACCGTCCGCTTCCTGCCGTCTTCCAGTTCGATTGTTACTTCATATTTATCTGCATGCGCAACTGCTTCCCATGTCAACTCATCGTCGGTCAGTGTGACGTCCGGTACCGTCAAAGGAGTAGCAGCAGTTGCAATGGTAAAGTATGAGTTCGGACCAAAACTAGAGGTATTCAGGGTTAATTGGCCATTCTCAATTAAATGTAATGAGTTTGGATTACCAAATTGAGTATCATCGCTGATCACAACATACCGAGGCAACGCCGGGTTACCTCCCGTTTCGTCTACCTGAAGTGTAATCTGTGATTCAGTCCAATTTGCTTTCTGTACCTTGAAGACACGCTCCATCCCAAGTAGTTTTTTCCCATCTTTCGTAATTGGTGTTTTGAATTCAGTACTTGCTCCATTGTCACCAAACGTAAAGAAAGAAGAATCCTTTAAGAATTCATTTTTATTTGCAGAATTGGTATCCTCAACACTGTTGCCCAATGCAATCGTCAACGTAGATCCCAGTTCCTGCGCTTTGGCTTGTTTCTGCATCAATCCGCTCTGATCATCTCGACCGATGCTTGTAATGCGATGGGTATAGACTGCGTTCTCCTGGGCATCCCAGATCGTAGCCATGTTTGAATCGACATATGAATTTGCTGTCGTCTGATCCATCGTGTAGCCATATTTGATCGCCAGATATGTGCTGACTTTTTGGCGTTCTGCGTCCGTAAGAGCATGGTCAAATACGATAATTTCTTCAATCGTACCCTGCCAATGTTCAATGCCCGTAGCTGCTGGGATCAGCTTACCGACTACTGCTCCGCCAGAGTTACCAGTATCCCATAGCTTAACATTATCTTTTCCCCAGTCATTTAGTTGCTGTACCTGCTTCATTTTACTGTACAATCTAGCTTGGTTTATACCAGTATCTCCGCCTGTCCAAGTAACAAATTGCTCGTTCGGGAAAGTCGTGCCCAAGAATCCTTCAGGGGTGTATAATGTTTGGTTTCTATCACTGTTAAATGTCGTCAAGCCGCCCCTTGTATTATTCTGAAGCATCCCCATACCCGTATAAGCATTCGGTGTTTGTACTCCCCATGAAATAATATAATTGAGGCCTCCCGTTTTATTGGTTTTACTAACGGTAATGATCGATCTGGGGCTCTTCCCTTGAGGAAGCTTACTTACATCCAGATTCATAAAACTACTCGTGCCGTTATATTCCAATACCGGATTGAAATTGATATTATGATTTTTATCATCCCAATAGGTCGGTTGATTAGCTTCCGTACTTTGGGTTGCATTGTTTATTTTACTGCCTTGATCTTCCCAGATACTCACCTTTTCGCCGCTGGCAACTCCGCTTACCCGCTCTGGTCGTAGCCATAGTGAAGGGGATCCAACTCCGCCCGGACCAACAGGAGTCTGGTTAGTCGACTCCGCTTGAGCCAAACTCATGGGCAACGTTCCAATCGCTAGAATAAAGGAAAGAACCAGCATGGAAATTCTTTGCCATGGTTTCTTCCGGATTTTTGCTGTGTACATAGTTTCCTCCTACTTAATATGTTATTTTTGGACTGCTTACTGACTCAAAACATCATATCTACCCTCATCTTGCTTATTCTACACATGGCCTCTTACCAAACTCTTACCAAACCTTTCACTAGCAAATACAACAAAAAACAGCCTTGCAAATGAAGCTGCAAGGCTGTATATTTCCAATTAACTATTCGAATTTTTCCATTGTTGGTACCATAACTCAACTTCTAGGCCAGGACGTATACCTGCCTCTTGTTCTAAAGCGATAACCAACTGATTATATTGAGCGACCACAGGATCTTTATTGCCTAATCGATCGTAGGTCTTCATTAAGGCCAGTCCGACTTCCTCCAATGATGGTTCGAATTGCTGTACCCGGTAATATAGCGTTAGTGCTTCCGTATTCTGCCCTAGATCAATGTAATATTGTGCGAGTTGCATGGCATGGTTACGCCAGAGTGCATGCAATCGCTGGCGCTCCAACTCAGCCCATACATAATCGTCCTCGCCATAATATTTGCCTTCATATTGATCTGAGGTCTGCCGATGTTCAGTTATTGTAGACGAAGATAATAGAGGCAATCGGTTAAGACGGCTCTCCCATTCTTCCGCATCAATCCTGAATTCACCCGTTTCCAATAGATAACCAAACTGTTGATAACGAATGACCATCTTGTCCTCACCCATGAATTCGTTCATCATGCTGCGTAAGCGATGGATCCCACTGTGCAGATTGGATATACCTCTCCGCTCATCCAACTCTGGCCACAACAATTCAAGTAGTGTATCCCGCTTAATCGGTTTGTTCCGATGGTGGAGCAAATAAGCAAATAACTCTCTAATCTTGGTTGTTCTGAATTTCATATGTTTTGGCGGCTCATTGGGGTGCACTTGGACTTGGAGCATCCCCAGACAACGGATCAACATGGATGGCCCTTCTGCTACATTCAGACTTGCTGACACCGTTCGGCGTTGATACATCTTCATCGTTTTTTCCAAACGGTCACGCGTTACAGGCTTCATAATATAATCCAGCACTTCAAGCCCATAGGCCGTCAGTGCATGTTCGTTATATGCGGTTGTGAAAATAACTTCTGTTCCAGGAGAAACCTCATGGATACGTTCGGTCGCCTCGATCCCGTTCATCCCCGGCATTTGAACGTCCATGAAGACGATTTCCGGCAGATGAATTTCGATCTGATCTATGGCTTCCTGTGCCGTCAGAAAAGAGCCGATAACTTCGCAATCCTCTCTCTCTTGCAACAGTTTGTTCAACCTGCTCAGAGCGAGATATTCATCATCTACCAAAATCACTCTCATATGCACAACTCCTCTGGCTCACTGATCACCCTTTAATCTATAATTTTACCATAAATTCTGACGTGGGACCGCTATCATTTAAATATAGAATCTATGTTCCGGTACTCAAAAAAATGTTCATCTTTGGCAGAGGGCATGCAGGAATTTGAAGTAAACTGTCGAAAACTAAAGTCTGCCATGAAACCAATAACCTATAAAAAGATACCCCGATATGTAGTGCTGTCGATTCTATTCCTGACTATTTTGCTTGGCTTTCGCTGGATATGGTCCGAGACTTTCACTATACCCGCACATCCTGAACCCATTGAAGGCTTGTTAGACCTTCGAGACTGGGACCTAGCCAACACTTCACCTATATCCCTGGATGGAGAATGGGAGTTTTATCCCCAGACGTTAATCTCTAATCGTGACGCGAAAATAGCGGATAACCCATCCACACCGATTCAAGTTCCCGGTGACTGGCGTGATGCATTACCACAATCCTCATCGTCGTTTGGATATGGGACATACCATCTTCGCATACTTTTAGATCCATCTGTGGAGGAAGTCTCTCTCTGGGCTCAGAAAATCCAGACATCATCGATTATCGAGATGAACGGGACCATTGTTGCCGAATTCGGCCAACCTGCCACTCATGCCGAAGCCTATCGACCAGAAAGGACTGCATTTACAACTTCCTATGTGCTTGACGGTTCTACCGAACTCAATCTTTTGGTGCAGACAGCCAATTTTGACGATCCTTATAGCGGAGGGATCACACGCTCTCTCTATTTTGGTTCTCCAGAAGCCATTGGAAGTGAACGAGGACTATCCATTGACTTGCAAAAGATTACATTCGCTATACTGCTTTTGCACAGCCTATACGCTTTTGTCATGTTTCTGTTTATCAGGAAGGAACGAGCTCTGCTGACGTTCTCGATGCTAACACTGGTAGCTGCCCTAACGGTCGCTTCCGACCATGACAATCTGTTATTAAGTTGGATTCCACTCAACTTCACTTGGATCGTTAAGGCCAAAGCGTTGTCCTATCCGTTGTTCGCATTCTTTCTTTTACAAATGGCTAAAAGCTTCTCCCATAGTCTACAATGGCGTAAACTGTTCCGCATCTATGCCAGCGTGCTTGGCGTTTACTGTTTATTTTTGCTCGTCGCACCAGTGACCCTGATCTATCATGTACTTGAGATTGGGCTCTCTGATTTCCTTTATCTGTTTGCCATCGGCTGGTCTGTGTACCTATTCTTCCGAATGGCAGCCGAGAAACGAAGGGACGCAAGCTTTTTGCTCTTTGCGGCTACTAGCAGCCTATCAAGCGTGTTATGGGGAATTGTGAACTCACATAGCGAAATTACCAACGTGTATTATCCGATCGATGTGATTGCGGCCATGTTTGGCTTCTCCGCCTATTGGTTCAGAAAATACTTCCGCAATTCAAGTGAGATCGAGAAGTTGTACGAACAGCTCAAAGAAGAGGATCGCCAGAAGGATCAGTTTCTTGTGAATACGGCTCATGAATTGCGTACACCACTGCACGGGATCATCAATATCGCCGAGAGCATCGCGGTTCGTGAACGTCGTAAATCAGGTGGGCAGCAGGCAGAAGACATGAAGCTGTTAGTTACCATCGGCCGACGCATGTCCCAACTGGTGGATGACCTCCTTGATGTCATTCGTTTGAAGGAAAAACGTATTACGCTTCAGAAGAAACCTTTATCTCTTGCATCTGTCATTCCAGGCGTGATCGGTATGTTCCGATTCATGGCAGAGGGGAAGCCCATCCATATGCAGGTGGATATTCCAGAATCACTGCCGTTGATTCAAGCCGATGAGAGAAGACTTGTTCAGGTGCTCTACAACCTGTTGCATAATGCGCTCAAATTTACCGATGAGGGTACCATTACCGTGTCCGTTCGGGAACATGGAGAGTACGTCTTGATTCAAGTTTCAGATACAGGTGTTGGTATGAGTGAGGAGATACAACAGCGAATATTCGAGGCGTATGAACAAGGGACCCCAGAGGCCCGTTTAAGCGGAGGAATCGGCCTCGGTCTCAATATCAGCAGGCAGCTCACCGAACTCCATGGCGGCCAACTCACCGTGCAATCCGTACCTGGGCAAGGATCGACCTTCCAGATCTCGCTTCCACGGGAAGACACCGCATCGTTATCGGACCAGACTGAGCAGCAATGGGACGCTCACAGCTTCGATGAAATTGCGATTGCAGAGCCGCAGCAGCAGACCGTCTCTCAAGATAAGACTGCCGCAAGAATTCTTGCCGTCGATGATGATCCTGTAAACCTGCGAGTACTGATCTCCATGCTTGCGAATGAACCGTATCATATTCAACCCGCGGCCTCGGCGCTTGAGGCACTTGAATTATTGGATAAGGAGCCTTGGGACTTACTGATTGCCGATGTCATGATGCCTCATATGTCCGGTTATGAACTGACCGAGAACGTACGCAAGCGTTATTCGGTATCCGAGCTTCCCATCCTGTTGCTGACGGCCCGTAACGAGCCAGCGGATGTATACGCCGGATTCATGGCCGGTGCTACGGACTATGTCACCAAGCCCGTGGATGCCGTTGAATTAAGGCATCGCATCGGGTCTCTGATCGTACTGAAACAATCCATTGATGAGCGACTGCGCATGGAGGCTGCTTACTTACAAGCACAGATTCAGCCCCATTTTCTTTTTAATACGCTCAATTCAATCATGGTTCTTAGTGAGATGGACACGGAGCGAATGCAGAAACTGGGCGATGCTTTTATCGAGTACCTTCAGACCAGTTTTCATTTTGTTAATTCGGAGAAAATGGTTGAGGTCACTCATGAGTTGGATCTCTCCCGCGCCTATCTCTACATTGAGAAAGAACGATTCATGCATCGGTTGAACGTCATCTGGGATATTCCCGATGATCTTGATCTATCCCTGCCGCCACTCACCATTCAACCGCTCATTGAGAATGCTGTTCGACATGGTATTCTCAGCAAAGTGGAGGGTGGAACCGTGCATATCCGAATCATCAACCAAACAGCGTCCACCTTGATTGAGATCGAGGATGACGGTGTGGGGATGCAGCCCGAGCAGATCGAACGGGCACTAGCGTGGCCCAAGAAAGGTCCCGGTGGAACTGGAGGAATTGGATTAACCAATACACATCGCCGGTTGACCCAGATGTACGGACAAGGTTTGACCATCGTCAGCTCGCCGGGCCAAGGTACGAAAGTTTCCTTTGTCATCCCTTTGGACCGCAGTTGAGAGCCTGAGCATTAAGATCGTACTATAACTCTACAGCGGCATATTATTCGATCCATATCCGTTTGCTCTGTGTAAGGTCTACGGGGAGCGCTGTGATAGCGGATATGTTCAAGTTCAATTTCAAGCTCAAGTTCAGGTTCTGACATACCAAATAAACCAAAAGAGAGCTAAGCACGGGTTTCGACCCGGCTTAGCTCTCTTTTCTATGACTTCATTATGATCTAACACAATAAGCTAAACGTTATACGTGCAGGACATGTTTTTCATCCGATAATCCCAGTGCCTTGGCTGTTGAGGAATGAACCTCTTTGAGAAGATCCAAGTTCTCCACAAGGGATATGCCGTAGGAAGGAATCATTTCCTTGATCTTTGGCTCCCATGCCTCCATATGCTGCGGGAAGCACCGCTGAAGAATCTCAAGCATGACCTGAACGGCAGTGGATGCACCCGGTGATGCACCTAACAGAGCCGCAATCGTTCCATCTGCAGACGTGACCACTTCCGTACCAAATTGGAGCGTACCCTTGCCACCCTGGACGGTATCCTTGATCACCTGCACACGCTGCCCCGCCAGAACCATATCCCAATCCTCGCTCTTCGCACCCGGAACAAAGTCACGCAATTCTGCCATACGTTGTTCTTTGGATAACATCAGTTGTTGGATCAGGTACTTGGTCAAAGAGATTTCTTTGACACCTGCTGCGAGCATCGTAAGCAGATTATGCATCTTAACAGACGTGATTAAGTCGGCATTGGAACCCGTCTTCAGGAACTTCGGCGAGAACCCAGCAAACGGTCCGAACAGCAGTGATTTTTTATTGTCGATAAAACGAGTATCCAGATGTGGAACCGACATCGGCGGAGCTCCTACCGAAGCTTTGCCATATACTTTGGCGTGATGCTGTTCCACGACTTTTTGATTTTTGCACACCATAAAGATCCCACTGACCGGGAATCCGCCGATATGTTTACCTTCCGGAATGCCCGTCTTCTGGAGCAAATGCAGACTTCCGCCGCCCGCGCCGATGAAGACGAATTTTGCCTTATGGCGTTCGACTGCACCACTCTTCAGGTTTTTCACGGATAATTCCCATTGTCCATCGCTGGTGCGTTTCATATTCTTCACGCTATGTTGGTAGTGGACGCCCACTTGTTGTTCCTTCAAATGTTTGATCAGCATACGCGTTAAAGCACCAAAGTTAACGTCCGTACCGGAGTCAATTTTGGTCGCTGCAACAGGTTCATTACTGGTACGATCTTTCATCATCAGCGGCATCCATTTCGCCAGCTCTTTCTTGTCATCCGAGAATTCCATGCCTGCGAACAACGGGTGATTCGACAAGGAGTCATAACGTCTTTTCAAAAACTGGACATTGCTCTCTCCATGTACATAACTCAAATGAGGAATCGGCATAATGAAGTCCCGCGGATTACGAATCAGACGGCTATTGACGAGATAGGACCAAAATTGCTTTGAGATCTGAAATTGTTCATTCACTTTAATCGCTTTGCTAATATCTACGGTTCCGTCTGGTCGTTCAACGGTATAGTTAAGTTCGCACAATGCAGCATGCCCGGTTCCGGCATTATTCCATTCGTTGGAGCTTTCCTCTCCTGCAGTGGCTAGCTTTTCGAAAACCTTAATATTCCAGTCTGGTGCCAATTCTTTTAGCAAAGTTCCCAAAGTTGCACTCATAATTCCGGCACCAATCAAGATAACATCTGTACTCGTTTGTCCCTGGCTCATGTCTACCGTCCTTATATCCTATATTTGCCAAAAGGATGTAAGCGTTATCGATTTGGCATTTGCAGCAAGCCCATTCTTGAACGGGATCGCACCTTCTCTGAATGATTATAACCTTGAACTAGTGTATCAATAATATAGAGCAATTTAAATATGCAATTTCAAGATATTTGCTATTCCATCAGTATACGCTAGTTTACATCGGAACGTTAGCCCGGTTATAGGCCTGAAAGATATATTTGTTCAAAACAAAGAAAGGAACCCGGTTTTAGGGGGACTTTGGGTGATGAAATGGATGCACTAAAAGCCGCTCTCGAATCTCTTCGTAAGGCGGCTTCATATATAAATTAACGATTACCACCCCCGGCGTCTCCGGGAGTACTCAGAAGATTGAAATCAGTTCCTTTGTATACGGATGGCGTTCTTCAGCGAACAACGCATCTGCACCAAAGCGGTCAACGATCTGACCTTCGCGCATAACGATGATGCGCTGGCTCATGCGATGTACTGCAGCCAGATCATGCGAGATGAACACGTATGATAGACCAAGCGACGTCCGGAGATCGGTGAGCAACTGCAAAACTGCTCCTTGCGAGATCACGTCCAGGCTGGCCGTCGGTTCATCCAGAGCAACAACGTCCGGTTCAATGCCAATAGCACGTGCAATCGTGACGCGCTGACGCTGTCCACCACTGAGCTCATGGGGGTATCGTCCAGCCAAATCGCTAGGAAGCTCGACCGCTTCAAGCAGCTTTTGGACGTATGCCTCCTTCGATGTGTAGGTAAAGTGGGACAACTCGGCGTTCCGTCCAAGTTGTTCGTACGGATCGATTAGTGAATCAGCAATCTTGAGCTTGGGATTCAGTGCTGCCATTGGATTCTGGAAAACAATCTGAATCTTCCGGCGATGAGGCCGCAACCGTCGGCCGCTCAGCCGTGCAATATCCTGTCCACCCAGTGTAATCGAGCCTGCATCTGCATCTTCGATCCGTAGCAGACAGCGGGCGAGTGTACTCTTGCCGCACCCGCTCTCCCCAACCAGGCCAAGGCATTCGCCGTGGTTCAGGGTGAAGGAAATATCGTTCACAGCCGGTCGGTCTGCACCCGCGTACGTTCGGCTTAGATGTTCCACGTGAAGCACAGGATTGCCAGGGGTGCTGAGCGATGAAGATTTGTCTGAACCGGCAATATCTATATCCGCATCTATATCTGTATGATCTGAATTTGTAGTATTTATGACTGCATTGTCTGTGTCTGCATGGTTTACGTCTTTTGCAAAATCGTGGCTTCGCACACCAGATTCTTCTTCGGACTGCACGAGTCCAAGATGTTCATCATTTGCGGTCGTCTTCATTCGGTTCCTGCCTCCTTCAATCCCGACTTCAGCGAACGACTCAGAACGGGAGCCGCATCAATCAGCTGGCGCGTATATTCATGTTGGGGATGATCAAGAATGCGATGTTTCCCGCCAGATTCGACGATCTGCCCTTCCTTCATGACAGCCAAGCGGTTGGCATAGCGACGTACATGGCGCCAATCATGCGTGATAAACAGAATGGCACATCCCGTCTCCGCTTGTTTGCGTGCCAGCAGTTCCAACACGCGATGTCCGGATACACTATCGAGTGCCGTCGTTGCCTCGTCTGCAATTAGCAGACGAGGAGACAGCATCAGCGAGGTGGCAATTGAGGCCCGCTGAAGCTGTCCACCGCTCAACTGGAACGGATAGCGGCGCAGCAATTCAGCGCCAAGGCCAACCGATTCCAGCGCTTCCTCCGCTCGTTTCTTGCGGATGGCAGAAGACTTTTCTCCATGTACCTTCTGGTATTCATCAAAGTGCCCACCAATGCTGCGAAAGGGCGTAAATGCTCCCTGATAGTCTTGAAAAATATATGAGATGCGGCTTCCCCGCAGGGCGCGCATCTCCTTTGGCTTCCGTTCGAGCAGGTTGCTACCTTCGAACATGACTCGCCCCGACGCATGCAAGTTGGGCGGCAGCAGACGACCAATCGCTTGCGAGAGCAAGCTTTTGCCACTACCACTCTGTCCAACCAATGCCATGAACTCGCCTTCGCGAACAGCCAGAGAGACTTGATCTATAATCGTACGATCCCGACTGGAGATGCTCAGTTCCTCAATGGAGAGAATCATGGCTGCACCTCTTTCTTCACGTCAAACCGGTCTCTTAGATAGTCGCCCAGCATGTTAGCGAGCAGCACTACCGAGACAATGGCAAGGCCCGGATAGATCATCAGCTCTGGCCGAGACTGGAAGTAAGGCCGCGAGTCGTTCAGCATCGCACCCCATTCAGGTGTTGGTGGCTGTGCGCCAAGGCCAATGTAGGACAATGATGAGATGAGCAGGATGATTTTGCCCAGATCGAGACTGGCTAACACGAGCACATGGCCTGCGATATGTGGAAGCAGATGTTTTCTCATGATACGACCGTCCGATAGTCCGTTGGTCCGGGCAATTCGAATGTAATCCTTTTGTGACTCCGATAAAACCGTACTTCGAACTAGACGGGCATAGCTGACCCACTTTATGATCACAATCGCCAATACCAGATTACCGATTCCCGCGCCAAGCAAGCCACTGAGCACAATCGCCACGATGGTATCAGGGAAAGCAAGAAAGGCATCAGCAATCCGCATGAACAGCTTATCGACCCAGCCACGTTTGTATCCTGCGATCAAACCAAACGGAATACCGATCAGCAGTGCAGCACCGAGTGCCAGCAGACTATAACCCAGTGTTTGGCCGCCGCCAAGCAGCAGACGTGTCAGTACATCGCGGCCCAGATGATCGGTGCCGAACGGATGGAGAGCACTTGCGCCCTGCAATCGTCCGCGCAGATCGGTTAAGGTATGATCATGTCTCAGAACTAAAAAGGCATACAAGGAGGCCGCGATGACCAGAAGTGCAAATAGCAAACCAACGATCGCCTGCCAGCTATGTTTTTTAGATTTTGTAGTTGAAATGGGCAGGGGCATGGTTTTCATCGGTGGGCCTCCTTTTCCTTGAGTTTCATTTCAGGATTCAAATAACGATAAGATAGATCAACCGCCGTATTCACGAAGAATACCACAATAGCCATGATCAGGATGTAACCCTGAATCAGTGGGTAATCACGCTGGCGGATCGCGTCCACCACGAGCTTGCCGATGCCCGGATAGGCGAACAACACTTCAATCACGACAACTCCGCCAATCAGGCTGCCGAGGCTTACGCCGAATACCGTAATGACAGGCGGCAGACTGTGCCGAAACGCATGAAGCATGAAGATCCGGCCTTCGGATAACCCTCTTGCCCGGGCGGACCGAACGAACTCCTGGCTAAGAGAATCTAGCAGGCTGGAACGCAAAAGACGCACATAAACGCTGGAGATAGCAAGTCCCAGCGTCAGAGATGGCAGAATAAGTGAGGTGAATCCATCCCGGCCCATGGTCGGCAGATTGCCAAAGCGTACGCCGAACATGTCGATCAGGATCAGACCCAGCCAGAAGCTCGGCACCGCCGCACCCACAATGGAGAGCATCCGGCTGCCGCGGTCAATCCAACTGCCGCGATGGAGTGCTGATAGCGAGCCGAGCGGGATAGCTATGACGAGCATGACCAGCAGGGCGCCAATCGTGAGTTCAGCCGTAGCAGGCAGCGCACGCATCAGGGTCTGCATGACGGGCTGGCCTGTTGAATACGATACACCGAAGTCGAGACGAACAAAATCGAGCAACCAGTTGCCAAACTGGACAGGAAGCGAATCATTGAAGCCCATTTCCTCGCGTACAGCTTCGACCTGCTCCTGACTAACAGACAGTTCGTCCACATTCAGGATCGTCAGCACGGGATCACCCGGAGCCAGACGAATGAACAGAAAGCTCACAAACATAATGAACAACAGAAAGATAAATACCTCAAGGAACTTCCGAAGCAAAATGCGAAACATTACATCACATCCAGCTTATTGGTAATCATGTAATATTCACTGCGAGTGGTAACCCAATTCTTGATCTTCTTGCCGTTGTAGGCAACGATCGTACCTGGATGCAGCACGAATGAATTCAGTACGTTATCATGCACATAGTTGGCTGCCTTCTCGGCAAGTTCCGCGCGCTTCTCCGGTGCAACTGTGAGATTCAGTTCGTCGATGATCCTGGTCAATTCTGGATCTTCCGATCCACTGAAGTTAAGAGCACCCTTCGGATGGTACGTCGCATTCAGGTAATAGCCTGCATCCCCACGAGGAGCCGTCAAATTACTGTACGTTGCAATATCCCAATCGCGGTTGGATGCCATATAATCTTCCGGGGTGTCAATCTGGCGAATCTGCACGTCGATACCGATCTTCTTCGCATCAGATTGGAACACTTGGGCAATCAATGGCAGATCGGCACGAGCCGAATATGTCAGCAGCGTCAGCTGCAATGGTTTGCCATCCTTAGTCATCACGCCGTTTTGCAGTGTATATCCCGCTTCTTGGAGATAGTTCACTGCGGCGTCAGGCCCGGATTGCGTAGCAGTCTCAGTATAGTTTGGCGCAAATGGCAGCGATGGCAGGAACGGTCCGATGGCTGATTCACCATATCCTAGCAGGATCGTGTCGACGATACCCTGACGGTCGATCAACGCATCCACCGCACGACGGACGTTAATGTCCTTCATACTCTCCCGCTGCATGTTCGTCGTCATCTGATGCACGCGGAACGTCGACGTGGACTCCACAGTCATGCCATCCATTGCTTTGAGCGATTCGAGGCTCTCGACCTCTGGACGGTATACGATATCAACCTGACCAGATTTGAGCGCTAGTGTGCGGGCATTGGCATCTTCATTGAATGAGAATGTGATGGAATCCAGTGGAGATGCTCCATCCCAATATTCATCATAGCGATCCAGATCCAGCTTACTGCCTGGGGTAAAAGAGGTCAGCTTGAACGGGCCCGTACCAATGGGCTTGTTCACAATGTCCGGCTCACTCACATCGATAATCGCCGTATTAGGATTCACCAGCTCTGAAGCAAATTCCGGGAAAGGCTGAGTTGTGGTAATCTCCAGCTTGTCACCCTCGGCTTCAATCGAATCGATCTTCAGCGCGTTCTGGATGGCTACATTCTCTTCCAGCGCCCGCTCAAGGGATGCCTTAACGGATTCACCCGTCATTGGCTTGCCGTTCTGGAATGTCACATCATCTCGCAGGTCGATCGTCCAATGCTGCCCATCTTCGCTCTCCCAGCTCTCGGCGAGCCATGGAGCAACCGTCAAGTTCTCTTCATCGAGACGAACCAGCGTTTCCGTAATGCCCGCGCGCAACGGCACATAGCTGGAATCCACATGTGGATCTAGCGAACTAGTGGAGAAGTTATATAGGAAATGAACATTTTTATTATCGGTGGATGACTGCGCAGCGGGACTGGACTCAGATGATCCGCAGGCGCTCAACAGTCCAGCGCTCAAGGCCAAGGAGACCAGCGCTAGCAGTGGCGTCTTTTTATTCAAGGTAATGCCCCTCTCTCTTAATCGTAATCATTATGATCTAAACAATGAGTATTATCATATCGTAATGATTACGTTTTGACAAGAGTTATATTGGTGTTAGAACGAGAAAGAATCCGACTCTCGGATGAGAGCGGATTCTTCATGTTTTTTGTTACATATGAGGGCTTTATTATGGTTTATTTCCTTTACGATCCGGGATTGTTTACAGGTAGAACCATGCAAGACTCCTCGAAGAGTTATAACCCAGTTTCGTAGTCTTCCAGCAAATGTGACCAGTAACCTCGATGTACTTTAAGGATTAAACAAAATAGAGTTTATGCGGAACATTTCAAATGCAAAATTCGTTTAGGGACTAAAGAGGGGGAGTACGATGAGAAGATATTCACTTATCGCCTTAATGTTTGCTACTGTTATGGCCCTGATTCTTAGCGGCTGCCAAAGTTCTAATCAGCCCGATCAAGTCGAAGTAAATAAAGTCCAGAAGGAATTACACACCTTTTATCCTGGCGATATTACACAGGTTGACTCTATTGAAATGATGACTGGTGGTGATGGTACTAAAAAAACAACTACAGATCAAGTGCTGATTCAGGAATGGATTGAAAAGGTACGCGATTTAGAAATTGTAATTGATCCAGATCAAGAAGATGCTACAGGGGTATTGTTCCATGTAACAATGTTTGAGCAGGGAGAAGAAGTGCTGTATATGACACCTACCGATATGAATCATCAGCGAATGCAGCCACAGTTGGAATTGGCTGACCGAATGTCGGAACTTTATGATGCCATAGAATAAGAGTGTTCTTATATCCTGTATTCAAAGTGACTACATGCTTAAAAGTTCGATTTGAAATTATCCTTCGTAATCATCTTCTAGTTTAGGTATGAATGGGGAGAGAAAGGGATCATTATTCTCCATTACTTTACCTCGGACTAAAGTGTAGACC
Organism: Paenibacillus sp. FSL K6-1122; assembly: GCF_037977015.1. Taxonomy (NCBI): domain Bacteria; kingdom Bacillati; phylum Bacillota; class Bacilli; order Caryophanales; family Paenibacillaceae; genus Paenibacillus; species Paenibacillus sp. FSL K6-1122. The sequence goes on from NZ_CP150272.1 coordinate 7,033,377, forward strand.
TTAAACTGATTGAAGGTTTCCGTATCATCACTATCTCTTACATAAAGAATTCCATAGGAGCCTGGAGCTATTTCACCTACTTTTCTAAACACTTCGGTGGGATCATACTTTGATACAGGTTTATGATTATCTAGGCCCGCTATCCATAGTTGAAAGTCACCATTAACTGCTCTCACGTCCAAAACACCTGTAGGCCAATTTAGCTCCTCTACATATTCCCGAAGATGTTGAATAACTAAACCATATTGATACTCATTTTCTTCAAACGACGCACACTCTCTAATGGTTGCCCAGCCATGATATTCGTACATTACCTTTTACAGCTCCTTTATCCGTAAACTATGTAGACAGTGCTTCAAAACTATTTATCTTCTATAGTCGTTACTAACCTCAGAATATATACAGGATTGTACTTGCACTAATAAATGCGCTAGGTAATATATCTTGTACATTTTCAATTCTACTCGTCATATAATCTAACTCACTCCCGTTTAAATGTTGCTTTGCCCACTCCCTTAATCGTTTTAACTCAACTTCAGCAGCTTCTAATTGGTGAAAATATATTTTAGATCCATCCCGAATCAGGGCTATTCCTAATTCATGTATTGCTGCCTCCCAGTACTCATCGTAAAATTCCTGAGTAGCAATATTCTCACTGAGTGTAAGTTCACAGTTCCGATCTTCTATATCCCCGTTATATCTGTATAGGCCTACGGACATTACTATCCCCCCAAGTTTGATCAACATGATCCTATACGATGTCGCTAATATCTTGTACTGAAATATTTAAATGTCTCCAATAATTAAGAGGATAAGCTGAACTACCTACAACCATTTCGCCTTGTCTTGTGATGAAACTCCCACCTCGTTCAAAGAATTTTATCATCGGTTCGTAGAGGTCTATGTATTGAATTGCCTCATCCACTCCTTGATCTGCTAATTCGGAGACTTCTAAATAACCGTAGCAAATTACCTTTACATAAGGATTTCCTAGCGTGTCGAGTTTTGAACAAGCTCGATATACCTTTTCATCTATAGTTTTTCCAAGAATTTTAGCAAAACTAAGTAGGGGATATTGATCTATTGAAGCATCCATCTCGTTTAATAATTGATTAACGCGTCTAAGATATTCTTTAATCAAAACATGAGAAGAAGATTCTATTAAGCTATCTTCTGTATCCTCAAATGAAATAGACGATAATCGTTCAATAGCTTTGGTTAGTAGCTGCCCCATGTATTGCTCTCCTCTCGATAACTATTACACCTATTAGAGTTACGTACAAGGTAACGACTAAATAACGCAGCCCTGGCAACTGCGTTATCGTTTTAAAGTATGTTCTTTAATCTCAATCAGTCGTATTAAATATACACGCTACAAGCGTTCGTTTTGGCTAATTCTAAAAATGTTGTTATCTGATGTGCTACTTCTGGGAGAGTAGGGACAATGTTCTTAACATTCTCTATTTGCTCGCCAATTACTTTACTCACATTGAAGGACTTAAATAAATGAATAGCTGAATCAAGGTCCTGTATTTCCCATGGACTTTCCTCAAACCAACCTTTATGCGCATAGTATTCTTGTAGAATACCAATGTCAGTAGGCTCATAATGACACATAAGATCCAATAATGTCTCAAAATATCCATTCCACATCTTTAGGATATTTTTCTCCGCAGAGTTTTCAAATACAATTAATATTTCCGGTTGCCCCTCGTAACCAACATAATAAAAGTCATTAACTTTATCTTCTATCATAGCTCAACTCTCCAACGCTTAAATGCCAATAGATAAATAATAGGCAACCCTTCCCACTCCATTTAAGTAAAGTTTCCATCCAGTAAATCACAAGGACTTTAATTTAAGGGCTGTAGAACCGCTATGAACGGAGGATGTCCCGTTTCTTGGTTTTGTAACAAACTTGGTTTACGAAATCTTAAACTCGTCTGCAGTTCAATTACAGGTGCTTCAGCCCTGACTTCTTTAAGCAAAACTTTTATCCAAAGGGGGCACAAGGGTACTCTACAACCCAACATCTTTATTACAGAATCAATATCGAACTCGCGTCCATCTAAATTATTCGAATTTAACATTCCCCGGTAAAGATATTCGTCTGTAGAATTTAAAGATTTACCCCGCTCCTCAATCGGAGTAATTATGAATTTACTGTTTTCACCCAGTACTTCGTTATGATAGGTGGATAATTCATCTACAGTTTTTAGTAAGTATTCCTTAAAAGAATCTAAGTCCATATATTTGATCAACATGATCACTCCTTTAATTTCTTTATTATTACTGGTTTGGAGTCTACAACATAACCATCTTTGTCCGTTTCAAACTTATAAAGTTCAAGCCAAGAGCTCTTCACCTTTACACCTGCGTTCTTTAGCAAATCGGCGTACATACTTGATTCTTCCGGAGAAGGACGGTAATGCCCTGACTGATTAGTAATCTTTCTTACTTCTCCTTGACCATTAATCTTTAATTGCCCAGCAGCAAGGACCTCTTCCCGTCCTCCTAATGTATGATGTCGCTTCCCAATGATTAATTCTCCATTTTTATTGATAACGAAATCAACTTCAGTTCTACCATCAATTCCTTTTATTCTTCCACTTTCTAAATGATATGTGAGTACTTTGCCGTCATGTGGAAAGTCTTCATTCGGAAATTTATTACTAATAGTTGAACTAGAATTCACTTTTCCATGTGTAGCTCCTAAATTTTGTTCAGCCTTCTTTATATTATTCTGAATCTTAGATGCCAAACCAGATGACGACGTTTTAAATGGTCCTGAACGTCCCGGCATACTCCCACGAACCATCTGAATCGCCATGAATATCTGACTAAACTTCAGAGAGGTCACCATCATCTGAGCATACTTATCTGATACAGGCTCGCCCGTCGTAGGATGAATCCCCATCTCAAATGCCTTGATCTGTAACGCAAAAATATCTTCCCCAGGCGGTTCAACGTTCACAGCTTGCATGCGATTAAAGTCCAGATTTCCCTGATCCCTCTGATAAGCCCGAAGAGCAGCCTGATCCGCAACACCATTCTCGTTGACAGGCATCCATACCAATTTACCGAACATATTGATTTGCGCCATCCGATAGCCCTTGTCACCCGAACCTGAACCACCTGTTGATTTGGTCATCATAGCTGCGGCACCGACTGCTCCAAACGCACCACCCAGACTTACCTTCTGAGCATCTGCATCTTGGAATCGCGTGGCGATATCCTTCAATTCCTTGGATGTATTCACCATACTCTCTAGCGCTTTATCCAGTATAGGTCGTGACTGCTCGAACTCATAGTAAAATCGCTCCTGCGTCGCACCCATCCACATCATCTGAACGAACATGATCTGTCTCATCAGATCACTTCGTATACTCTCCAACTGCTGTCTGGCTTGATCCACCTGATTCGATACGTGATTTAGTTGTTCAGGGGTAACTTTGATTGTACTCATACGTTTCTCCGCTCATTCAAAATATGATTATCCTATGTTAGCAGAAGTGTAATATGTAAACTATCCGGCTAACATCCTGATTTCACCATGGTAAAAACACAAGCTGTGCTCCTCATCGGTGCTATGGTCCTATATGCATATACCCACTTCAAGGCATATCCTACCAGTTTCAGTAAATACCTTTCCTACTTCATTTCCTCCAACATGACCCGATACCGCCCGATCTGCTCCGCTGTCGCCTCTTCCCGCAATGATTCCAACAATGCTATGCACCTTATAAAATACCGATCCAACCCAAGCTTATCCGCTAACCGAATCCCCTGCAAAATGAATTCCACGGCCTCCTGCGGTCTTCCCATCCACCGTTCATACAAAGCCCGCTGATAACAGTAATGGTACATATCATCGTTGTTTGAAGAATTCATTTTTGTGCCATCGCCCAGCATCTGATCCTCAATCACCTGTAAAACCCGATCAATCTGCCACCTATGCCGCACTGCTGCCTCCGTAATCACTTTCAGACCTGCCAACCATTCCTCCGGATGCTCAAGCAAAAAGTTCACAAACTCCTCCAGCAGTTCCACCTGCCCAGCTTCAATCTCAAGAGCATACCGATTCACCTGTGCCTTATGCCTGAACTCCTGTACCACCTGCATGCCTACCTCATCCAGATCCTCCATCCACCCCAGTTCTGCGTACTGATCGATACATGCCCGCGCCTGATCTACCTGTCCCATCTTCCGGTGAGCCATACCCCGCATTAAGTGACTGAACCCGTAATAGTAGACCAGGGGCTGCTCGATGTGTATATGTGGTGCAGGCACTCCCTTTGACCGATACTCCTGCCGCTCTTCATGGATCGACTGCACACATTGATATAACATGTCTGCCCTCTCCATCACCTTGTTCCAATTTTCAAAAGCCACAGCCATCTCCAACATTTCAACAATGATGTCAGGTTTGAGTGATTTTAGGATAGATTTCCGCAAAGATAATCCTCCTTAATTATCGATTTTCTTATAATTGTATAGATAAATCAAAAGAAGATCAATATAAATTGTACTTATAAGTACTGTTTAATAATCATTTCCTTTGCACATATTAGTCTGTAAGGATTCTATAACCTCTTCTAACCTTAAGTGGAGGTGATCAAATGAGTTTACCAGAGGACGTAGGAAATCGAATACGTGAGTTAAGGAAAGCAAAAGGCTGGACTCAGGAACAACTGGCGGAAGCAGCAGGTCTTCATTACAGCTATATTGGTGGAGTTGAACGGGGAGATCGTAACATTTCTTTGGAGACTCTTGAGAAAATAATCAATGGATTGCAGGTCACTGCTGAAGAAATCTTTAAATTCAAAGAAGACTCTGAGTACAAAAGAGCCTTGGATGAACATATAACTTTAATAAGCGGCAAAAGTACAGATACAATCGTATCATTGACCAAAATTAGCAAAGAATTTTTAAATGCTATCGAAAAATCACATAAAAATTCCGAATAAATATCTCTACATCAAAATCATACGCTAACACCAAAAAGAGTGGAGTACGTCTCCACTCTTATCTTATTTCTCTTTTCAAATAACTCCCCGCTCAAACTCCGCAAACTCCACTCTGTTACGCCCATTCTGCTTCGCCTGATACAAGGCCTTATCCACCGCAGCGAACAGCTGAGTCAAATACCCCTCCGGATTGTCCGGTACATGCACAACTTCAAAGTCCTCAAAGGAAAGAATCCCAATACTAATCGTAATCGACACCTGCATAATCTCGTGATCCACCATAATGTGGTTGGACTCCACAGCTGTTCTCACGCGCTCTGCGATTTGGTTCGCCAGATCATGCTCCGTATGCGGAAGGTAGATCATGAACTCTTCCCCGCCATAACGCGTCAGGATATCGGTACTGCGAATGGATTGTTTGACCGCCTCCGCCGTACGGACGAGCACTTCGTCCCCGATGACATGCCCATAGCGATCATTGATCGCTTTGAAGTAGTCGATATCGAGCAGCAGGAGTGAAAATGGTGTTTTGTATTGAATATTGGTAATGACCTCGTGATTCAGGTGTTGGGTCAGATATCGACGGTTGTAACAGTTGGTTAAACTGTCCGTCAGCGCCAGTTCCTCCAGTTTGCGATTGGCCTCGGATAACTCCTGACGGATCAGGTCTAGAGCCTGATTTCGCTCTTGAAGCGTTACGTTCTGGCGATTCATCTCTTTCACATAGAAGCGCTCTTGCGAGACATCCTGGAACGTGAGTATATGACCAATCGGCACAAGAGCCGAATCCACAATCGGAGAAGATTGCAGGATATAGTGCCGGATATTGTTGTCCCGCTCCACGATCACTTCGATGTGAGAGAGGGTATTTTCTTTTTTCTTATAGTGATTCACGAACTCCCGACAGCTGCCCACAACATGAACAGACTCCAGAAAGGCTTCCATATCAAATGAATCCCCCACATGCAGATCCATAAAGGATCGTGAGGCTTTGTTCGCTTCAACAATGATTTCCTTCTCATCCAGTACCAGGATGCCATATGGAATGGTATTGATTACGTCCTCATGGGCGATGGAGACCAGATCGAACACATTGTATCTTTTGATCACATAGACAAAGAACAGGTCCGACAGAAAGATCCCCAGCGAAGTCATGCCAGGAATGATCGGCAACCAGCGGGCTAGAACGACATTCAGAATCGCATCAATTGTTGCAAAAACAGCCAAGACGAAGATGCCCCACAGGGTAATCCGCACCTGTTTTTTGATCATGGCAGACGTCTGCGAAGAATACACCGCCCGGAATAGAACCACGAGAGAAGTCAAGAAATAACTCACCAGAATAGTCATCACAACCCAGAACCAAAGGCCGTAATCCCGCTCGATGTACCCGCCCTCCAGTGGAATGACGAACTCGTTCCATGGATTTGCGACCACACCTATAGCCCCGATCACCGCAGGGATAAATAGCAAGAAGGTTCCTTTTGCACTCAGACGCTCTGAATAACCGGTAATAAAGATCGTCAGTAGAAGCCACCCGCTCCCAAGCAGAGAGACCGCAACGAAAGATAAGGTAACGTAGAACAATTGCAGACCGGAATCATCCGTGAGCGTACTCGCAAATTGACAGAAAGGCCAGAGCATCATCAACCCGTGAAATAAAAAGTACACTTTATGTAAGTTCGTAATTCTAACCGTAGCAAACACATATACACCTACACCAAACAAAAGGACAAATAAAAAGAGATCATACCATACTAAAGGGTTCACGAATCTTCTCCTTCTTAGATGCTACAATGACAACGTGGTTGTTCATGATTCTATGTGATACTTATATATAACTTCAATAAACACCTATACAATTCTGCTACGCCAAACTTATTGGTTAATTTAACCATATCTTATCACACCACCATAAGGGTGAGTAGCCCATACACTGGAAGTCCGACCAACCTCTGATCGAAATGCTGATCTATTTCTGATTATTTTGAATGCTTTTGAAGGTTAGAGTACAAACAGGAGAGGAGATCATCTGCTCAGGAGATATTCGGGTATCATCAAGTGGTCGATATTGAGCCATCCGGCTACCGGACGGCCCTTGTATCATTCGGTTACTGCATGTAGAGGGAGATTGTCCGTGAATAGATCGGGGTTATGCTTGAGCATCTCCGTAATTACCTCTTCTGTCTTAGCCGCATCACACACTCTTACGACCGCATCGCCGAGCTTTCCTATACGCATCGCACCTTCGCGAACCAATACCTCGTCTACTTTCCAGAAATGCTCCGACCATGGCAACCCACAATGTCTGCGGGATGGTACTGAAATCTGGCTTCCATCCGGTAAAACCGTATACAGCATCTCATGCTCGTCCGTCATTCTGCCAGGGATGTCCACCCACTCTTCGACCCCGTGGATAAATGTATTCCGCTTCAAGTCAACGCCTACTAACAAGATCGACGCTTTCCGATCAAGCAGTTTCCCCCATGCTGAACCTCTCGCACACGGTGTATCGAAGAGATGATCGTCCTTCGTAAATGCCTCTGCGTCCCTTCCCAGTGCCGCTACCGAATGCGTAGGGTGCCACGAACGAACTACGCCCGCACGTTTACGAAAAAGTTCAGGCAGAATGCCCACGCAACAGGTAGTATTTTCCACGTGGAACACTGGGTTATCCGCATTAATGGTAGACCACGTATGAGTGGGAAGCACCAACAATCCCTCTTTCATATAGTCACTAAAGGCATCCAACACCGTGTCTGCTCCACCTTCAACCTCGCCTATACTTTTCATTGAAGAGTGAATGAGCAACGTGCCTTGCCTATCCATACCAAGCTGCTCTAGCTGCTGCATCAAGCTTTCTTTTGTATACATGTCCTTCCTCCTTCATTTCTTATCCCTTTTCGATGAAAAAGCAAATCCTTGCTCAGCTTCACATCATGCTTCTCAGCATAACAAACAAAGGGCCGAGGGTTAACCCCCGGCCACAGAGAAAAAAATTGTATGAGTTCAGGCAGTAGCTGCCAATCCACTTTTACTTAATAATAACGTACTCCAGATTCACCAGCTTCGCATACGTCACGATCTGATCTGTAGTCAGGTTCAAGGATACAACCGTATGGTGACCACCACCATTTTCGATCCATGCCTTCACTCCATCTTGGAAGTTCGGCTTCACGCTCCACAGAACACGTGCTACTGGCAGATTAGGTGCTGGAACGGTTGGTTCAAAAGCAGATACTTCGTTGATCAGCAGTTTGTAATGTGTACCGAAGTCTGCCATGGATACCACGACACCTTCACCTGCTTTGCCGTCGAATACGAGACGAGCCGGATCTTCACGATCGCCAATGCCCAGTGGGGACACGATGATTCTTGGTTTGGTGCTGGCAAGTGTCGGATCTACTTCAAGCATGTGAGATTGCAGGATAGCTTCCTGTCCAGCAGCCATCTCGTATGTGTAATCTTCCATGAAGCCCGTGTTCTCGTTATGGGCCATGATTTTCAGCAAACGATCCAGCGCAGCTGTTTTCCAGTCACCCTCACCGGCAAATCCGTACCCTTGAGCCATCAGGCGTTGTACAGCCAGACCCGGAAGTTGTTTCATGCCATGCAGATCTTCGAAGTTTGTAGTGAAGGCACTGTAACCACCTTCGTCCAGGAAACGTTTGATCGCAATTTCATAGCTCGCTTGCACACGTACACTGGCTTCCCAAGCTTCCTTGCTGTTCGTGCCGTAATCGAATTCGTAGAGGTCTCCATACTGAGCAATCAAATCATCGATTTCCTGCTCTGTTACAGCGTTCACGTATTGCACGAGGTCGCCAATGCCGAAGTAATCAACCGTCCATCCGAATTGGATCTGTGCTTCCACTTTATCACCTTCGGTTACGCCCACGTTACGCATGTTATCACCGAAGCGAGCTACTTTGATGTTAAAGCTTTCATTATAAGCTACCGCTACGTCCATCCAGTCAGCAACCTGTTGTTGCACTTCTGGGCGCTCCCAGTAGCCAACAACGATTTTATTTTGTTTTCTCAGACGGGCATTAATGAAGCCATATTCACGGTCACCGTGTGCCGCTTGGTTCAAGTTCATGAAGTCCATATCGATGGTTGCCCAAGGAATGCTTTCGTTGAATTGGGTTGCCAAGTGCAGCAAAGGTTTTTGCAGCAATTTTGTACCACGAATCCACATTTTCGCCGGGGAGAATGTATGCATCCATGTGATCACACCCGCTACTTCGTCGCGGTAATTGACTTCTTTCATCGTGCTCGTGATTTTATCTGCGCTTACCGCCAGATCCTGCAATACGAGCGGGTACGGCAGTACGCCACTTGCATTAAGCGCATCCGTAATTTTCTGTGCGTTGGCTTTTACTTCACCCAGTGCTTCTTCTCCGTACAAGTGCTGTGAACCGACCACAAACCAGAATTCTTTTGCTGCTGACATATAATCATCCTCATTTCATTATTTTATAGTTGAACAAATGGGTTACACTAGAACACTGCGATTGCAGTACCATCTTCCGATCGCTGGTTATCCCCGGATTTCTTTGATCAATTTTAATAAGGATGATATCCGGTTATAAAGGCGAGCGCTTCGCTTCTACAGATTGGTACTGCACTCTCCGTTATCGTGTAAAAGTTTGATACAACTTCATTGGTAGTAGTAACAAACAACCTATTCGCTTGAATTATTATCAACCGATCGCTATATAACCTAATTACTTTTGTCCGTAATACGCGTCTTTTCCGTGTTTTCGCAGATAGTGTTTATCCAAAATGCCTTGTGGCAGTTCTTTCGCGAAGTTATTCAATTGCCGCGCGTACAGGTTCATTTTGCACACTTCCTCCAGCACGACACTGTTTACCACCGCAGACTTGGCATCTTTCCCCCACGTAAACGGCGCATGACCATGAAGCAATACAGCCGGAACAGCCATAACATCAATCCCGCGCTGTTCAAACGTTTCAATAATGACGCGTCCCGTCTCCGCTTCGTATCCTCGATCCACCTCGTCCTGATTCAGGAAACGTGCACAAGGCACCGCTCCATAGAACGTGTCTGCATGTGTTGTTCCCATAACAGGGACGTCCAGTCCGGCTTGCGCCCAGATGGTCGCCCATGTGGAGTGTGTGTGCACAATGCCGCCAATCTCCGAGTAATGCTTATATAGTACGGCATGTGTTGCGGTGTCCGAGGAAGGTCGCATCTCACCCTCCACGACGTTACCGTCCAGATCAACCACAACCATGTCGCTTGCTTTCATCGTATCGTAGCTGACGCCACTTGGTTTGATCACGAACAGACCGCTTTCCCGATCGATTGCGCTGACGTTACCCCATGTGAATTTCACAAGTCCGTGCTTTGGCAGTTCCAGATTCGCCTGAAATACCTCTTCTTTCAGTTGTTCTAACATGTTATTCCCTCCCGTTCTCTAATAGTGCGTGTTCAAAAAGTCGGTTTTCAGTACCGAGAAGATGGGATGAAGCTAGAAATGGAGTAGCGGAGCGTAGATCGAGCTACGTGAGCAACGGACATTTCGGCTGAATTCCATATTCGATGTTGATGATGCCACTAGGCATCCTTCGTAATCAAAAGCGGTCTTTTTGAACAACCTCTACCAGATGATCTACGGCTGATTGCTCAATCGCAAGTCCACTCCGATAGCGTTCGATAAATGCTTCAAACCCTTTCACATCCGATGCATCCGGTGCCACTTCGACACCCTCCACATCGTTAAAGACTTTCTGCTCCAGGAACACATCCAGGCTCTCCTCTTGATCCTTGTTGATCATGTAGGAAGCTAGAAGCGCCATGCCCCATGCGCCGCCTTCACCAGCGGTAGACATTACCGATACCGGTACGTTCATCGCAGCAGCCACAATACGTTGTCCCACCACAGGAGTCTTGAACAAGCCACCGTGCGCCAAAATACTATCAATGGCTACATTCTCTTCCTCCGTCAAAATGTCCATACCCAACTTGAGTGCACCGAAGGCACTGAACAGATGTGTCCGCATGAAGTTTGCCAGATTGAAGTTGCTTTCTGGGGAGCGGACAAACAATGGACGGCCTTTCTCAAGTCCCGTAATGTTCTCGCCTGAGTAGTAACCGTAGCTGAGCAAGCCACCACCATCAGGGTCTGCCTCCAAAGCCTTGTTAAACAACACGCTAAACAACTTTCCGTTGTCCACTTCATATCCCATCGCTTGAGAGAATTCACGGAACAATCCAATCCATGCATTGATATCACTGGAACAGTTGTTGGCATGCACCATCCCTACTGGACTGCCATCCGGCGTGGTGACCATATCGATCTCGGGATACACTTTGGACAATTCCTTCTCCAGTACGATCATCGCAAATACGGATGTGCCGACGGAGATGTTGCCCGTACGTTTTCTCACGCTATTTGTTGCCACCATACCCGTTCCGGCATCGCCTTCTGGCGGGCAGAGCGGAATGCCTGCTTGCAGATCTTGTGAAGGGTCGAGTAACTTGGCTCCCGCTTCCGTTAGCTCACCCGCATTCTCACCCGCGAGATATACCTTGGGCAGAAGGTCCTCAACTTTCCACGGATAACCTTTGCCTGCGATCTGTTCGTCGAACTGTTGGATCATGGATGGGTGATAGTTATGTGTAGACTCGTCAATTGGGAAAATGCCTGAAGCATCGCCGATCCCAATCGCCTTATTGCCCGTCAGCAACCAGTGGATGTATCCAGCCAAAGTTGTCAGGTGATCGATCTGTGGCACATGCACCTCTTCGTTCAAAATCGCTTGATACAAGTGGGCAATGCTCCAGCGTTCCGGAATATTGAATTGCAGAAGTTCCGTTAGCTCTCTTGCAGCTGCTCCCGTCGTAGCGTTACGCCACGTGCGGAAAGGTACCAACAGTTCACCAGCGCTATCCAAAGCGATATATCCGTGCATCATGGCCGAGAATCCGATAGACCCGACCGTGCGCAGCGTAATACCGTATTTCTGTTCCACATCTTGCTTCATCTCACGATAAGCCGTTTGCAGACCTGTGATGATATCCTCCTGGTTGTACGTCCAATATCCATCTTTCAGGAGGTTCTCCCATTCATAACTGCCTGACGCGATGGTCTCAAAACGCTCGTCAATCAACACCGCCTTAATCCGCGTTGATCCAAATTCAATACCGAGCGAAGTAGCACCCTTGGTAATGGCTTCTTTCAAGTCCAATTGACTCATAATCACGTGTATCCCCTCTCCGGTCGCGATTTCACATCCCAAAGGATGCATATATAAGGTGAATCTCTTACTTATAGCAGTGACTAATAATATTTTTGTATAAATGCTTCCTGTTGTGTTTTCAAAGAATGCGCTTTCCTTTTCTGACAGCCTTAGTATATTTTTTGTACGTACATTTGTCAATAATATATAATAGTTATACTTACAAAGGACACATATTGTACTCTATTTAACCATTCAAAGGTCTTATATGGCTATAAATTGGCTATGCTGTAAGGTACACCTCTTTCTAAAAAGACCTGATATGTACGGTTTATTTCAAAAATTGTGCTGTTTTATATGCATTCAAACTGAATCATGCTAAAATATGTACGTACAACTATTTGAACAACTACGTTTATATAGATGAGTAACGATGAAAGAAGTGGACTACGTGAAGCCAAAATATCAGGTCATCATTGATGATATAAAGAGTCATATCCTTTCGGGGACATATAGCATAGGCGAACAGATCCCCACCGAGTTGGCTTTACAGGAAAGCTACACCGTAAGTCGCCAGACGGTGCGGAAGGCTATTTTGGAGTTATCAAACGAAGGGTTTTTACGAAGCGAAAAGGGTTCAGGAACTTACGTTAGCAATCAGTATCGATCACGATCAGGTGGCCATACGTCTAAGAAAACGATTGGTGTGATCACGACATACATCTCGGATTACATCTTTCCGTCCATCATTCGCGGTATTGAGAGTCGTCTGAATGAGGACAACTACTCGTTACTGCTGGCCAGTACTAATAATGATGTAGCGCAGGAGAAAAAAGCCCTCGAAATGATGCTCTCCTACGGCGTGGATGGCCTGATTGTCGAACCAACCAAAAGTAATCTCTACAATCCCAACATTGCATACTACCTATCGTTCAAAGAGCAGGATGTGCCGTTTACGATGATTAATGCATTTTATGAGGAGCTGGAGGTTCCGTTCTTCTGCCTGGATGACGTGCAATCCAGTTATCTTGCCACACGTGAATTGATCGCCAAAGGCCATACCCAGATCGGCATTATTGCCAAAATGGATGATCTACAGGGCAAGTACCGGATGAAGGGGTACATCAAGGCGCTGGGTGAAGCGAAGTTACGGTTCCATCCTGAGCAAGTGCTTTCCTTTGATACCGCATCGAAACCGGATTTATCTTCTAGTGTAGCCACATATCTGGACGAAAACAGGGATGCGCTCACCGCGATTGTTTGTTACAACGATGAAGTGGGACTGGAGGTCGTGCACGCCTGCAGGCAACTGGGCATCTCGATCCCGGATGAGTTATCCATCATTGGACAGGACAATTCGTATATTGCCAAGAACGCCAACATAAGGCTTACAACGCTCACCCACCCCCAAGAGCAAATGGGCCGCGATGCTGCCGACTGGGTGATCAAGAATCTGCAAGGCAAAAAGGATCTGCCAACGAACACCTACTATCAGCCTGTGCTGGTTGAAGGAGAGACGGTGAAGGAGATCGAAGTGGAATAATATTGTTGTGGGACGGGCGTTAATTTGTTACCGAGCGTTTCTGTTCAGCATGTTTAAAGAAGGCCGTCAGAATATCTGCGGCCTTCTTTGTTTTTGTTCAATATAATGAGGGATTAACTTCTTCTTACATATACATATACATTTTTTCTAATCGAAACTACTTCGCCTGATCCGCTTCATCGCTTACCAGACTTACAAGGACACCTTTCTTCTCCAGCTTTTTCACAACCTGCTCTGCTCGATCATTCAACGGATTGTTAGCCAAATATACCTCTGTTAGATGTGGGATGGTTTCGAGCACTGAAATATCCTCAATGAGGTTATTTTCTACATATAGATACTCCAAGGTCGGATGATTTTTTAAAGGAGTCAGATCCTGAATTTTATTATCGTTCATAATGACCCATTCCAGCTTTAACTTCTGAAGAGGAATTAGATCAGTCACCTGATTACCACTGGCGAGCAGACTGGTCAGCTTATGCATATTTTTTAATGGAGCCAGGCTTTTGATTTTGTTATCGTCCATAACCAGATTTTGCAGATTAGTCAGACCTAAAAGTGGCGAGATATCTGCAATCTGATTGCCTTCAACAGCTAAGAACGTCAATTTCTTTAACTTGTAGAGTGGCTTAATATTTTTTATATTTTGACCAGGCAAGAATAGATCCGTCATATTAACGGCATGTTCAAGACCTTGCAGGTTAGAAATCTTACTTTTTAATTCCATAGCATATAGAGATTTTAATTTTTTCAAATCGGCAGCCTTTATTTCCTTCTTAGCCGACATCTTCAGATCTGCTCGAATAACTTTGGCCAAGACCGGGTCCTTAATAAGTGACGACGCAGCCAAAACGCTCGTTGCTGGTAATAATACAAAAACCAAACAAAGAACGATCAACTTTTTGATGAATTGATTATGCATGTAGAATCTCCTTACATTATTTAATAATACAAATATACCATGATCTGGAATGTAATACATGGATATTATTTTTATCCTAATTTAATAGAACCCCTCCTGCTCTCATCCTATAACTGTTCCGTTAAGAACGGATAATGGACTACTTCATCAAGGAATGTAACCCTCTGTGCTTCATACCGGGAAACTTGTGGCTGAGGGTAAGCCCGCAGAGGTGATAACCGCCCCACAGGTTAAAGACATTTTCGGATTGGAATGTACGGTCATAGAAGACCCCGTCTCGGGATCGCCCATGGTGGTGCCTAAAGGACGATATCATGCGAAATAGACAAATAGCGGCAGTTGCGACAAAGATCCCTTTGTCCTAACTGTCGCTATTTTATTTCGTCCACCACACCTCTTCCTGACTCATGCCGATTCCCTGAACCGTTACTCGCATCTCTACCCATTGCTTCACTCTCTTGGCTATTATGGACTCTGATCAAACATCCACTCTACAATGAGGACTACACCAAAAAGCCATACGGATGATGGTCCGTACGGCTTTTTAGCGAATTTTTACTTATGCATAACATGTGCGTGAATGATGAATGACGCTGCAAATGTTACTTCCAAAGCTCTTCAGCAATTTCCTTAATGAAGGAAAGCTTGCGCCATTGTTGTTCCTCGGTCAGATGGTTGCCTTCTTCCGTGGAAGCGAAGCCGCATTGTGGGCTCAGGCAGATTCGATCCAGATCAACATATTGTGTAGCTTCCTCAATCCGTTTCAGGATATCTTCCTTGTTCTCCAGCTCTCCAAATTTGGAAGAGAAGAGGCCAAGTACAACCTGCTGATTATCCTTCAGGAAACGAAGTGGCTTGAAATCACCAGCCCGTTCCGTATCAAACTCCAGGTAGAAACCAGAGTAGTTGTCGATGCTCAGAAGTGTCTGCGCAATCGGCTCGTACCCGCCACCCACTCCTGCAAATGTCGAAACATAATTACCGCGGCAGACATGAGTGGTTACCACGAGGTCTTCCGGCAGGCCAGATACCACATCTTCGTTCAGTTTTGCGAGTTCGTTTGCATACTCTTCCACATTAACGCCAATCTGCTCCATGACTGTGATGAACTGTTGGTCACACAGTGCACCCCACGTGCAATCATCAATCTGGATGCTGCGGCAGCCGGCTTCATAAAAGGCCAAGATGGATGCTTTGTACGCCCCGGCAATGTCCGAGAGAAGCTCTTGGCGGTTCGGATAGATGGCCTGTGTGCTTTCCTTGTTATCTGCCCGGTCCAATTCGAATAGGAACTGTGCAGCTGCTGGGATGGACTGACGGGCAACAACGTCTTCCCCAGCCGCTTCTTTCAAGAAGGCATAATGCGCTACAAATGGATGACTGCTATAGCTGATTTTGCCGCTCAGACGAGCTGTTTCCGGTCTGGATGTCGCACCGTTGAATCGGTAACCTTCCTCAATGATCGTCCGCTCTACACCATCCAGTCCCCAGAAAAAGTCCAGATGCCACCAAGAGCGGCGGAATTCGCCGTCCGTTACAGCCTGAAGGCCAACCTCTTTTTGCTTCTGTACAAGTTTTACAATCTCGGCATTCTCCACTTCATTCAACTGTTCCGTGGTAATTTCGCCGTTCTGGTATTTTAATCGGGCATCCTTCAACGCACTCGGGCGCAGGAAACTGCCAACAATATCATATCGAAATGGAGTGACTGTTCGTTGTTTAGGTTCTGTTTGTACGCTCATAGTTTAATCTCCCCGTTTATCATTATAGAATTAAATATAACATATCCGATCGGAATAGCTGTTCTACGAAAGAGTTATAGCCCGCTATAGGTATTAGCTATAGCGGGCTATATTTAAGGAGACTCTATATACAATCATGTATTCCATCTTACCTGACCGGATACCCGGAACAGGATCTCAACATCTATGATCTCAAGTCAACGTAAGAACGATCTGATCCCCGGAACGGGTGATTTTGTAGATCCCCTCTTGCATGTCGATGCCATAATGCTTTTTCAGCAACCACTTGGCGTTGAGATCGGTCTCGACGACCACTAGATAATCATAGCCGCTTAGAAGGTTATCCATATTATCCTCATAGAACAATACAATCCCGTCCACATGAGGAGCATACAAGAAATACTTCCCTACATATTGCATGTAATAGTTCGTGACCTGTTGGTCCCTGTCTGAGGCGTAGAAGAGATATCTGTTATTATCCTCTTGTCCACCTGAGTACCACCGATCACCAGTAACCGCATGAATCTTGTAAGGGAGCGTTGTATCATAACTTTGGGCGATAGACACGATACCATTATATTCGGACAAAAGGATGGTGGCCGCAACCGCCATACAACCGATGATGCCTTTTTGATAATGACCTTTCGTCTCAACCGTCTTAAAGGATTGATAATCAGGCACTTCACCGATCCGATAGTGAAATGATCGCTCCAGGTCGATCGCAGCGCACAACACCAGCCCACCGGCGAACAGTACCACGATACTGGACGCATAACGCTCAAATCCAGCCAGGACAATGGCTTCATCCAATGGCATGGAGAAGAGATACAACGCCAGAATACCCGCATAGTACAGTAACAGTACAACGTCCAGTGCAATCAATGCTTTCCACAAGTTCCACTTCTTCTTAAGCACAACGATGGCAAATACAGATGCTGCAATTGCGATAAGCTGGAAAATAACAATGCCGATCACTGGCCGTGTCGTCAAATCCGTACTGGCCTTGAGGAAAGTCCACAGAATATCACGCATCTGCTCTGGCGTTTTGCCAGCCTGTATCCCCGAGGTAGCCACATCGAACTTGTTATCAATCCCTTGGAACACCGTCGCCATTCGCCAGCTCCAGCCGAAGTAGGGAATGAGCGCAACGCAGATCGTACCCACTACAGCGAGCGCTGTTTTCCAATCGAACTTTTGTTTATGTTTTAGCCATGTATACACTAGGAATATCAGACCGATCGCGGCGAAAATAATACCCGTGCTTTTGATAATGGTCAGTAATCCTGCAAGCGGAGGAACGACAATACATGCCTTTTGGATCTCATTACGATATTGGTAGATCACCGCCAAGATCGCGAGTGCGTAGATCGGAAGCAAGAAATCCACGAGCAGATTGGTGATCCGAATCGTAAGATTGAAAAACGAAAGCGTAGATAAACCAAGTCCTAGAAAAGCGTACAAAAGAAAGCGTTTCTTCTCCGAAACGATGCCAAACATGGCATAAAAACAGGAAAAGATAAGCAATCCCTGTGCCAAGAGCATTACGGACTGGGAGTGCCCCATGAAGCGACAGACATAATAAATGAAAGACGAAGTCCCGAGCGGATAGTTTTTAAAATCAATCAGGTTGGAGTCTGGCGTCGGAAAAGCATCTGTACTCAACATCTGCTTCAATACGATAGCCCAGTGGGAGAAATTATCGTAATGTGTTAACTGGTTCTGAAAGAGCACCAGCAAGAAAACAAAAGTCCCTGCCAAAAATGAAAATTGAAATATGGAAAAGGACATACGTAATGAGGCCCCTCGGCGCAGCCTGAGAAACAACATTCCCCCATACAAAAGCAAACCTATAATCAGGATGACAAGGCTACCCGTAAAGAGCTGCCCTGCCAAACCACTCAGAAAAACAATGCAGGCAATCGAGGAAAACACGAATACAGGGATGAACTCCCAACGCAGTGAAAGTGCCTTCCGTACAAACTGCATATAACCAAGAAAGGAGAATATCAATAAAACTCCCATCACAAAATGAAGCACAATGAGCATCTTTATCTCTCCTAACCCTCTCTGGTGGAACGATCGGAATGTGGCTGAATCAGATCCGTCAGCAATTGGTCGATCAGGCCCTTCTCCACAATATCATCGATATTCTCCACCGAGAGAAGCACTTCGCGCTCACGGGCTGTCGTTTTTCCCGTATGTTGCAAAATGACTTCAATATTACTCTTTGTATAAAAAGTAACGACCGCTCCTGCCACAATATCCCCATGGAATCCCGTCGCGGAGAAGAAACGATAATTGAAGCTGCGCAGCGTACAGCTAGCATCATTGGTGAAATGAACCGGAAGCTGAAGGGAAAGCCGCGGCATTTTTCGCTGATCCGATCTGGGTTGAACAATCCGTTTTTTCACATTGCGAAGCATATCGTCATAAGCCGTATCCCACAGATTCATCTGCTCTGGCAATGAGTGTTTACGGTCGTAGATGATTTGCATGTATTGGCGGTTATCATTCTCATCGACCGGCTGAACCGTTGCAGAATAACGCCAGCCCTCCCCATCCTGTTTCACATAAACGATGACTGCATCGAGGTTCGCCTCATATCGCTCGGTTTTGACGACCAGAGAGATGATCTTCTGTTCAGCCAAATAAATGGGATAAGGGACATAAAAGGCAATCCCTTGTTCGGATACATCCACCGTCTTGGCCTGATATCGCAGATTGTTGGCTTGGTCATGAATCGTGACATCTTCCTGCGCCCGAATCCGTTCTGTCTCCCGATACGCACGGCGGCCAATCATGAAGAACAGGGCGTAACACAGCGCAATCATGTTATGAATCAACCAGAAAATAATGATACTGCTGAAGAACAGCGCAATGCCGTACTTGCCATTGACATACCGAATCACGGCTGCAATGGATAGCAACAGCAAGAAGATATGCGGAAGTGCATATAACAGAGCAGACATCCATTGTCGACCGCTCGCTCTGCTTTTGTTGGTAACCTTGAATTTTTTCTCGCGAATACCCAGCGTCTCCAGGAGAACGGGCCAGATCAGATAAGGCATGAATATGGTATCGATAACCTGACTCCAGCGCTGATTCCGAATATTGCTGGACAGATATCGCATGGATACACTATAGAAGAAATAAGATGGAAGCCAGAATATTAAGATCTGCCAGAAGGTTGTGTTCACAATCTGGAAGTCGAATAACGCAAACAAAATAGGTGCCAAAATGAAAATCAACCGGTTAAAGAAGGACCACCAGTATAAGAAACTGCTTAAGTAGGTCACTCTCGTCCAGAAAGGAAGCTTCCCAGATAAGGGTGCACGCGTATTCTGCAGGCTCTGAATAATACCCCTTGCCCAGCGAATCCGCTGCTTAATCATGCTCTTCACTGTTGTTGTTGTCTGCCCGGCAGCTTGAACCTCTTGAGTCGCATAGGTAATATAACCTTCCTGCTGCAAGCGGATGCTTGTCTCGAAGTCCTCGGTGATCGTATTGAGTGGAAAACCTCCGATGTCTTCCATACCCTGCCGGGAAATGATCGTATTACTTCCTGTATAGGCTACCGCATTGGAGGCATTACGCAGGATGTTCACTTCTCTGGAGAAGAAATCCTGTTCATTCGGAATGCCTTGCTCTGCATACAGGTTAAACTGGAATAGATCGGGATTGTAGAAACTCTGCGGGGTCTGTACCAGCCCAAGCTTGAACTTAGGGTCCATCTCGTCCTGCCTACGAGGACGCCATACCTCATTCTCCTTAATAAACGTGGAGAGCATGAAATAGGGTACCGTTTTCATCAAAAAGGTGTGTTGTGGAATCATATCCGCATCAAACGTTGCAATGAGCGGGGAAGAGCTTTTCCTCAGTGCATTGTTCAGATTACCAGACTTGGCATCCTTGTTTCCGGGGAAACCCAGATACCCCACGCCAAACTGTTTGGCAAGCTCCTCCACCTCTGGTCTTGCTCCATCGTCACAGAGATAGATATGAACCTTCTGCTTGTCCGGGTAATCCATGAACGTACAGGCATTAACGGTTTTATATAACAGATCAACAGGCTCATTATGCGTAGCAATAAATACATCCACATCCGGATAATACTCCGGCGGAACGATTGGAAAATCGAGCTGCGTACGTTCTTTTTGCATCTTTTGAAAGAATAATTCAAAGGTTGTCAGTACGGTGACCGTTTCAGCCACAATCAGCAGCATACCAAAAATGACGTTCAGAACGCCCTCACCCCATGGCAACGTAAAGAATGTACGCCATACCAAATAAATCGACATCAGGATCATCGTGATGACAAAAAAGATATTCTGCCTTTTTTCGTGTTGCACTACAGCTGCTTCCTCCTTGCTGCAAATACCCATCTTCGCTGCAATTGGAAACTGAGCAGGAACAGCAAGGCATCACAGACGAATTTCGCCAATTTCTCATCTAAGAAGAGAACGGTATGGAATATATATACACCGGTACTGGAAAGCAAGATCACTACTCCGCATAAAGTCAGATAGCGCCATAGACTTCCCTGGCTATCCTCCTTGCGAAATACAAAATGTCTGTTCAGTACATAGTTGACTACAATGGAAATCACTCTCGCAATCACGGTTGCAAGCAGAATTCTTAAATAGTGCTGCTCACCCAAGACGGGCCGCAACGCGTCTATTAAAAACCAGGCAATGCCCAAATCCACAACAGAACTGGCCACCGATGATGAGATGAACCGCAGGAAATTGGAGAACAGCACCCCCATGACCCGAGCACTATCCTGGATCGCTTTAAAATGAGTGCCTGCATTGCCATTCTCATAAATGACTTGGATTGGCATCGTATGAATCGGTATGCCAGACTGAATGCACGAGATGAGCATCTGCAGCTCATATTCAAATCGAGTGCCGCGAACATCCTGCATAAACGCAAGTAACCCTGGACCGAAGGCACGAAGCCCAGTCTGGGTATCTGACAGCTTTTTACCATACAGCATGGCAAAAATAAAGGAGGTCATCCGATTGCCTAACAAGGACTTTGGAGGTATGTTCCCCTCGCTGAAATTCCTTACGCCGAGAACCAATGAGTCCGGATGAATCCTTGCTTCTTGGGCTATGCGGTATACATCCTCAGCTGCGTGTTGTCCGTCTGAATCAGCGGTGACGACGAAGGAAGATGCGTCGAATTGCTTCCCAATATACTCAAATCCGGTCTTGAGTGCCGCACCCTTCCCCTGATTTTCCGTATGTGTCAGCAGAGCACAACCGTTCTCACGAAGCTCCTCGAAAATCGACTGGTAGGCCTCACCAGATCCGTCGTCCACAATAACAATATTAGTAAATCCATACTCTCGCAATTGCCGTACATAGGCTGGAAGTCTCTCATCCGGTTCAAGTGATGGAATGAGGATGATCGTTTCGCCGTTTTGTCTACCTATAATCATCCTGATAAGCCTCAATTCGACATATTTCAACAATTTTTTTGAATATTGTGAGTATAACATCGAAAAGACATACAGTAAACGAATAATCTGTATATATATTAGTAAAAAAGTCTCGCTTTTTATAAGCTAATTTATAGGTAAAAAGAACTATTTGAAGGTTAGTCTAGTACTCCTCAAACCATTTCACATTTGGCTCTTGTTTCAGTACATGTACCAGCATGGCATGCCGTTATCCACGGTGGTGATAGAAGTGAGCCTGCGTATCCAGAAGCCACTCAAAGCATGAATGAACACCTCCCCAGAATGCAGTCATTTCTCGCAAAAGTTCATCTTCTGTCTCCATCGACCGATTGGACATGCATCGACTTACAAATCTGGACGAATGGCCACTTATGCGAATCACAAATCTGAATTAGAATTACCGTAGACGATTGAAAAAAAGGCTGTGATTCCAATGTTATTCGAAAGAGACAAATGGCTGCAGTATGGCATTCTGCGCGATGAGCCCTCTCTCGCTGAACGGTTGCCAGAAACACAGTTGCTTGAGAAGGATACGCTAACGAAGATGCTTCTTCAATATCCCAGCGTTGTACTGAAACCTCGTAATGGCAGTTACGGAAGGGGTATCCTGTTCATTAAACGAAGCGGTGCAAATGCTTATCGTATTCAAAATGAAAATAACACAGTCACCATGAGAGACAACGAGCAGTTACTCGAATGGTTCGAACAAACAATCAAAAGTGATGAATATATTGTCCAAAAGCGTCTGCAGCTTGCTCAAATTAAGCACAGGCCGTTCGACATTCGGATCATGGTTCAGCGCAAAAAGAGTTCCTCGTCCACTTGGAACGTGACAGGTTCCTATGCTAAAGTCGCAGCACAAGGATACCAAGTCACCAATGTGAATAACCGCCCCATTCCAGTTCTTAAAGCACTGAGACTAGCTCGAATTGGAGATCGGCGCTTACTTGTCAGAGCGGAACAAGTTGCACGATTAGCTGCCAAACGATTGGGAGAGCATTACCCTATGCTTAGACAAGTCGGGTTCGATATATCCATCGACAAGAAACGGCGAATTTGGATTATCGAAGGCAATTATCAACCAGCCTTACGGCCTTTCCGACTTTTGAAAGATTCCTCGATGCACCGCAGAATATTATGGTACAAAGAACATTAAAGCAAAAGAAGACGACCAGCCTTTTACTCATGGCCAGTCGTCTCTTCCTGTTTAGTACCTGTTCTTGATATTAACCATCTTCGGTTATTTCCGGCATTTTCTAATCGCACTTGTAACACGTGTCACTCGGAACTGATTTACCCCTACCTGTATAATGGCGAACTGGCTGTACGAAGTACCAGAAGAGGTATACGGTTCAGCCTCAATATTTCCACTCGGTGTTCTAACTGTCGCGGTGATTCTAGTTACCAGGCACACACCACGGTCGGATGATCTCCAAGTCTCGTCACGCTGAACACTATATCTATCGTTGCTACAAAAAATCGATGCATACTCCACTACTCCACTCGCATTAAACGAAGTCGAGTTATAGATCTGAACAGGGTCATAACCACTAGGTGCTCCAGGTCTTCTATTTCCCATTCTCAAAACCTCCTTTTTTATTGATAATCTATTAGATGCAATTAAATAGTTTTGGTGAGGTATAAATGTGGACAAGGCAGAAAAAGTGTGTTTGTCCGAGGGTCGCAGACACAAAAAAGAACCACCCTTTACTGTACAAAGGTGGTTCGAGAATTATAGTCCTACTGTCACTATCATCTTATTGAGCCAATTGAGTCGAAACGGTACATCATAGACGATCAAAACTCCCCATTGCAGATGCTTCTATTCTGCCGCCTCCGCCAACCATGCTTGCATAGCCGGAGATTCTGCCCGATTCAAACGTAAGGCAATTTCGGTATTGATCTTATCCGGCGGCATGACTTCAACAAGGATACATACGGACTCTCGCGGTTGATTTAAGGCAAACACGCCTTCATCATCGAGCATTTTCATCGCCAGCTCCATGGCGTTCAGCCTCACATCCAACTCCCGATTCCAATCATCATACTCCAGATCCGCAATGAAAGGACGCTCGTTATATCGTTGTTTGACACCGTCAAAGTGATCATCCCCAAAACAACAATAGGGGGAATCCGCATACGACCATTTGATGAGATCCGAAATCGTGGATACCGGCGTATCACCTTCCTCTGCTTGCCTAGCCGATTCCAACGCCAAAGCTTCCCACGACCATGCAGAGATGCTTGGCGCATGTCCCTCGCCAGTAGTGTATAACGTACAATAATAATAACGTTCACCATTTTCAAAAAGGGTGAAAAAAGACTTTCTGGCGGCAGCGGCGATCTCTATGGCCAGCGTCTCTATTTCTTGCATTGGCTTCATGATTAGAGTTCCCCCCTTTCCATTCGTTGATCATTTGCCCCTTCGATATGAATTGGCTATTTGGACTAGATACCAGACACCTGCACCCACAAGGGCAGCAAACACCAGATTGATGCAGCCAAACACGATGAGTGACTTTGCTTGGCCTGGACCAATCCAGAAAGCCGTAACAAGCTGGAAGACAGCAGGTAGCAAAAATGCCAGCCAGGAGACGGTTATAAGCTTTTCTGTCCTGAAGCTCCACCATACCGCTGAACATGAGGCGACTAGCAGTACCCAGGTACAGATAAGCTTTAGGGCGAACGTCATTTCAGCCCCTCCTATTTGCCATGAATCACAAGTCCATATTTACTGAAGATCCACGATTGGCTCAATTCGTGCATTGCATCATGGCTTATACGCACAGAGGGCTTTTGCTCCTTCATCGCATCTGCATCAAGGGCTGAGAAGCGAAGGGGTTTGGTCATTTTTTTGATAGAATCTCTTATTTCATCGAAAAACGCATAAGTTGCCGGCTTATGGTCCCGGATATCCTCATATATATAGTACTTTCCTTTTTCATCTTCCACATTAACTTGGAAACCTTTCGGAAATGAAATCAAGATACACGGCAGTTCATCCTCTGCCCATTGTCCGTGATATGGAAAAGAAACCTCTTCATTTCTCACAAAAAATCCTGAACTTTCTTGATCCGATGCAATAGAAATAGAGTAAACAAAGAAGGGATGGATGTCATCTCTCTTTTCTCCTGCCACAAAATACTGATAGAACGTCTGATACTCCTCGTACACCTGATTATAATCATGCTCTGTTCGGGCAGCATTGGTACGATGGAATTGCGCTTGCCGATGCTCCAAAAGCTGCAAAAGGCTTTTAAACTCTTCAGGAGTGATGAAGAATCTCAGTTTATAGAATCCGCTATTCTTTAATTTGTCCATTTCTTTTCGCTCACCGCCCTGTTTAGAAATGTTATGCCATTGACCTTAGCAGTTCGGATTCAACTATATATGTATCTTATTTCCATTATAGTGATTACCTTTCCTGAGTCTACCTACTTTACACCTGAATTTTGCGTATGAACTTTGAAAAGGTAGCGAAATATCAGGATCATTGCACCTGTATGCGAGCAAAAGACATACGTGAGGTGAATTCCAGACTACCCGCCTTGTAAGGATGGGAGCACGCCAACATCTCGTAATCAGCACAAATTAGCCGTACGGATTATCACCCGTACGGCTAATTTTGACTTATTCAGCTTTAAAAATTTGGAATTGTTAAGGTTTAACTACAGAGAGTAGAGACTCATTCCCCTCAGAGATCACCGTCACATCTGATGCAAACGTAGCATCACTTACATGTAACGTTTCTCCAAGTTCCATAGCACTAATGTCAAATTCAATCGACGTTGGCAAGTGTCTCGGCAATGCCTCCACTTCAATAGAAGATAATTGAACTTGCACGACTCCGCCCTGTTTTGTACCAATCGGTGTGCCGTTGAACTTCACAGGAATTTTAGTACGCAGGATCTCATTGGTCTGCACCTGCTGAAAATCCACATGAAGTAAATCCCGTGTAACTGGATCACGCTGGAGATCTTCCAACAATACAGTCAATGAGCCTTTCTCTTCAAACTGCAGTTCTATAAAACCAGACGTACCCTGCTTCAACCATTTTTGAAATTGTATTGTTGGAATATGAATCATTTCATTCTCCGTATTTTTGCCAAACACAATACCTGGCAAACGCCCGGATTTACGTAAATCTCTAAGTCGGGATGTATTTAATGGAATGCGGGTCTCCGCTTGAAAACTAGTAGTCATGCTATGTTCGCTCCTCTTTATTAAATGATATTTTCACATTTTTCATACTCATCCAACCATCCCCTGTTGGGGCTAAAGAGAGAAACATAGCATCACCACCTCCATATACGATCCAATTAATTTTAAAATACATTTAATGTAAGCACCCATAATATACATGAAGGCACTCTACTCCGAAGAGTAGAATGCCTATGGGATGCTTCAACCCTATCATAGAAACATCGATTTGTCGATTTAACCCGCCATTTCCCATTTTGACGATTGGAACAGGCCTTCATGTCCATGAGCACCTTATTTCGGGGACAAGAAAAATCGCGTCCTCTAAGGTGAGAACGCGAAATAAAGCAGATTGATTTTGTTTTTCAGCATCGTCAATTAACGCTTTCGGGCTACCACTGCTAACCTACCGTTTTCGGTCGAATACTCGCATGTGGACAGCACAATAAGCTTGTCACCATACTGTGCTGTTACACCTGTGTCATAAAGAGAGAGTTGTTTGATATTCTGAACATATGAATCGAACTCGGCGGGCGTACTTACATTCTCAATCTGGTAGTATTTAAACACGTCGTCCGATTTGCGATAAACTTTTGACAGAATAACGGCAACAATCTCATACTCTTCCTTTTCATAAAGCGTGCTGAACTGGAACGTCGCATGTTCTTGATAAAAGCTTTCGTTCTTGTACTTCATTAAATCTCTAAACATCCAACCACTTTTCATGTGATGACCATGAATCAGCAAAATGTCCGAATGGTTGGTCGTACTAGACTCGTCCAAAAAAGGAAGACCGCCTTGGTTTTCATTTTTATCAAAATCATGATTGAGATAGTACTCCGAATCCTGTGGGCTCTGCATGACTGGGTACTCAATTCGGGTACCGTCAATCTTCAGCCAGCCGACGATGTCTGAGTTCCTCTCGTAAAGATCTCGAAATTCGGGAAGCTTAACCGGCTCATTGCCTTTATTGAACAAAAGGGAGGGGAATGCATCCCCTCCACCTTGTTCTGAACCTTCTTTCCAAACCTTTGTTAACTCTTCGATTTTCTGCTTCTCGGCATAATCTCGCAAGAAAGTCCTCGCAAGACTGACAAGTGAAAATACCAACACAAGCAAGGAAACAGCGATAAGAATTTTTTTAGTTTTGCTCATTTTCTTACCGCCTTCCCTTCCATTACTGGATGTGCTTTTTCTTCTTGTACCCGAGCAGACAGAACCCAATCGTCATTAAGGACATCAGCGCCAAAACCATATACAAGAATGGCGATTCACTGTTATCTCCAGTTTTCGGAGCATCGTCCAACTCGTTGCTATCGTTCTTAAGCTGATCGTTACCATTGCTTGGTTCAGGCGTTACGATGCCTGGTTCTGGCTTTACAGTGCTCGGATCTGGCGTTACGGTGCCTGGATCTGGCGTTACCGTGCCTGGACCTGGCGTTACCGTGCCTGGATCTGGCGTTACGGTGCCCGGATCTGGCGTTACCGTGCCTGGATCTGGCGTTACGGTGCCCGGATCTGGCGTTACGGTGCCCGGATCTGGCGTTACCGTGCCTGGATCTGGCGTTACCGTGCCTGGACCAGGCGTTACGGTACCTGGACTAGGTGTTACGGTACCTGGACTAGGTGTTACGGTGCCGCCTCCGTTGTTACCATTGCCGCCGGTGCCGCCACCAGAACTAATCGGCTTCATTGGCACATCGTACCTGACAATGTCAAAATCGACTGAAATGGTACCACTTGTGTGCGTTTCGTATCCGTCTTTCGTTACGATCAGATAGTAATCCGCTTCAGGAAACACCATGTACGCATAGAAGCCATCTGCATCACTACTCTGCTCCGGGCTCTCGTTGTCGTACGGCGGGAAATTTGGAACCTTTGGAAGCGTTACTTTCGTACCCGGAATGCGGCCGTTATCTCTATTCCGCTGCGTATCCGCATAATACAGTGTAACTTTGGCTCCATCAATTTTCTTGCCAGTGACGGCATCTCCTGTCGTTTCATCATAGACCGTACCGTAAGGGTCGACTAACTCCTCTGAAATATTCAGCTCTCCGTTAGCTTTAACGTCAAGTTGCGCCACTTTGAGGAGCAATTCCTCGCCGGTCTCAGCTTGATAGCGAACTTCCATTGTGTACTTCTGCTCGCTTAGCCCTTCCACAGAGAAAGTTCCATTCGTAGCCATAGGGAATGCTTTAGGTTGGCCGTTTTCCTTAACATAATTGCCATCCTTGTCTTTCAAATAGATATGCATCTGGCTAGTCAACAAATCATTGAATAGCACTGTTGTTCCATCCAGTTGTTTGAACAGAATGATCCCCACGGCCGTAATGTCCGCTGGAACAGTCTCGTCCGTTACACTGCTGTTCACTTTTGCTTTCTGCGTAAATTCAACAGGTGCATCCTTACCGCCTACCCGATACAATTTCGTATATCTGATCGTATAATCGGTATCCGCTACGGCTGGAATTGAATATTCACCCTTCTCGTTCGTCTGCGTCTGAATCTCTTCGCCTGTCTTCAGATCAGTTACCGTAATCGGTGCATTCGGAATGACTTCTCCTGTGTTATTGTTACGCAACACGCCTTCCAGATACGGTCGGGTATTGGCAAAATGTGCTTCAGATAATTTTTTCTCTGGAATAGTGCCCATGTGAATGAGACTCTCTGGATCAGTCACATAGCCATCTTCCGTATAATCATCTTGGGTCACTTTATACTGAAGATTGGTTGGAAGCCCTTGGACAATGAGCGTCTGTCCATCTGTAAGCTCAAAGCTCTCACCGCTCTTGATCATACCCTTACTGCCGTCTGATTTCTCATAGACGTAGGATTCGTCCGATCCCTCGCCGGTGAAGGCAACCGTGTACTTAAACAGCTTCTTCTTGTCTTCATCTTTGCCTTTAACTGTGTTGCTGATTAATAGGCCGCCCTTCAAGACTCGCACGTTCGTGAACGGGGCATCTTCATCAATGCCTTTCATGACTCCGGTATAGTACCGTTCCTCAGGAGTAGTCATGTATTCATCGGTTGTGTAATCTTGTTGGGTAACTGTATATTTCAGATTCTTAGGCAGGCCCAAAATATCCAGTGTCTCTCCATCCTTGAGGCGGAAAGTACCGCCGGACTTGATCGAACCTGTGCTGCCGTCCGTCTTCAAGTAAGAGTAACTTTCCTCTTTGCCTGTATCCTCAAAGTTGACGGTGTACTCGAACTCCTTCGTGTTATCGCCGCCGTTGCCCATGACCGTATTGCTGATGGTCAGCTTGTTAACGGTCCGTTCATTGATGAAGTCCGCTTTGTGATCACCTTTATTCACGATTGAGCCAGACAGCTCTCTCGTACCCGGTATCGTCGTATAACCGTCAACGGATGTATAATCAGCCTCGTTTACGGTATAGACCAGATCCGCAGGCAAGGCTGGGAACGTCACAGATTCCCCGTGCTTAAGGGTAATCTTGCCTCCGCTCTTGATCGTGCCGAACGTATCATCCGACTTCTTATAGGTATACTCTCTGTCCTTACCTTCGCCGGTGATGGTCACGGTGTACTCGAACTCTTTGTCCGGATCACTGCCGTTGCCTTCCACCTTATTGGTAATGGTCAGCTTGCCTTGGGCCGGTGTAGGCACGATCAGTGGATTATCAGAGGTTAATTTCACCCCGTCAACCCAGATGGGCTTCCCTGGCGTATTCCCTACATATACTTGGTATACTCTTGTAGTTGGCAGCCAAGTATTGGTGTCAATATAAGTTTCTTTCAGCTCATAATACCCTGGATCAGGGAATAGCAGATTAAGTTTCCCTCCGCTATCGGTTTTTCCTTTGGTGATTATAGTTCCGCCGTCTTTCTTATAGAGTGTAAACTCTACGTCTTTTAGCGGATTGCCATTGGGATCTACCTTTTTCAGAGGCAACAGAGCATTGGAACTTGAACTGCCAGCCACGTCCGAACTGTCCAGCGTACTTTCGCTTCTGGCACTGACAGATTTCAGATTGTCATCGCCCTCCAGTTTTACCTCGTTGCCCATTGTGTCTCCAGCTTTCGCTTTAGATGGATCAACTTCTGTTTGGTACACAAACTGGTAAAGCTGATTAGGGTCGTCCATTTTAAATGTTAGAACCGTAGCGCCACCCGTGCCTGGTGCAGCTTCTACTTGAACTTCAGCATTCGGGTCGCTGAGGTCCAGTGCTGCGCCCTCTCGTTCAAGAGTGCCGCTTGCGGTCAATTTAGCAGGATAGACTGCCATACTAGGTGATGTCAGCACAAGCTTTCCGTTTTCTTCATAACGCAAATTCATGCCTGCACCCAAGGTATCCTGCAAATAAACACCCTGCTTCATGTTAAATGGCGGGGTATAGTTCACCGTCCATTCCAGCACTCCTGGAACTGGCTTAGTTACCGACTTTCCAAGGGTCTGAATAGGTACAATAACTTTGCGCTGTTCGGTGACAACCTTCTCCACTCCACCCCATGTCATATGAAGGTCGGCTTTGTTATACAGCACCTGTTTGTCCGTGCCGTTGATGGTGTATTCCTCTAAATACTTCTGCAGAGCATCATTGGAAGGTCTTGCCTTCACCAGAATAATATAAGGACTTTCCAACTTGGAGAAGGTGAAAGTACCCTCGTTTCCAATGTGTGAAAAATGGACTACATGAGAACTAGTACCTGGTTCAATTAGAGTTCTAGCATCGTTTCTAACACCATATTCTGTTCCTGCACCATTGTCCGAAAATCCTTTCCAAAGCTCAAAATCCTTAGTTTCAGAGAAAGGAACAAATTCCCACCCTTCGGGAAGTGTATCCACTAGCTTAATATTACTAATGACTCGATTACCGCCATCCTTAGCCATTTCTTCTGTGTTATATCCAGGCATATTTACCCCTAAACGGAATGTGACCGTTTTGGTTGTCCTGTCATAGCCAGAAATTGTCCATGCTTCATTGCTATCATTTCTAATGTAACTGCTAACGTTATTCGGCGTCACATTGTCAAAAGTACCATCTACTTTTAATGGCCTCGAAGCAAAGAGCATATCCTTGTTCAACATATGCAGGTGTAGGTTGGCGCTGTTATCTGCTTTTTTTACGGTTTCGCCATCAATGAGCAAAGCCCGATTCGAAACAGTTTTCCCTGCGTTAATATCCTGTCTGAAGAGAATGTTCGGGTTGGTCTCAAGTGCACGGAAGCTGAAGGATGCCGCTTCTTCGGTGTATCCGGTCACCTTGATCAAATCCGCCACCACTTTACCGTCCACGGTTAATGGAATAGCTTTCATCGTCAATCCGGTTGCATTCGACTTCAGAGTTCCCGCTTTGTACTGCTTCCAAAGCTGCGCAGAAGTGATATTTGCTTTAATTTTCGCAATTGTCTCCGCACTCACCTCGCTGGTTTCATCTACAGCGTTGTCCAAGACGTTCAAGTCACCGCCATGCACAAGGACATCGTATACTACCGCGTTAGGTAAGGCATACTGTGGTGCTAGATTAACGGTCCACGTGATACTGCCCAGGTTATAATCCTCGGTTGATACTGCGCCTGTTTTTGTAAACGTGTGTGCGCCAATGCTGACGACTGCCTCATCTGTCACCGCAATAGGTCTTTTACCCGTCATTACATCGTTGTTCTGTATAACCCCTGGTGTATCCAAATTCCAGTTGGCACGAGGGTCAATTTGGAAGCTGGAACCACTTATCGCCTTGCTTTTAATCAACAATTCGACTTTTCCGTTAATATCCCCGAAGGAATACACGCCGTTTGAATCTGGTGTAATTGGCGTTTCTTCAGATACAGCGCCATCTACCCATGTCTGCCATGCAGCCGATTCAAATTCCAGCCCAGCCGGTAATACATTTGTGATGGTAAAGTCCTTTAACTCTTTTTTATTATATTGGTTAACCGCGATCTTCCATGTAATGGTTTCATTCGCATGGTCATACGAAGCGCTGGCTTGAATCCAGTCGGGAGCAAAAGAAATCTCCTGACCTGCCTGTACCAACATGTTGTTGTCCTGTCTCAGTTCCACTTT
This sequence comes from Paenibacillus sp. FSL K6-1122, assembly GCF_037977015.1. Taxonomy (NCBI): domain Bacteria; kingdom Bacillati; phylum Bacillota; class Bacilli; order Caryophanales; family Paenibacillaceae; genus Paenibacillus; species Paenibacillus sp. FSL K6-1122. The sequence continues at coordinate 7,065,452 of NZ_CP150272.1, forward strand.
GCCATTCATGTCCCGGTAGCTGCGACCAAGATTGTTTGGCGGATTCCGATGTTCGTAATAATAAGCTTCCTTTGGAATCCATGTTTTATATTCAACCTTTGGATCTAGACCTGTTCCCTGCGGAAATATGTAAGTCAGCGATCCGTCGCCCCCAATGACTGGCGTTACATTTTGGCCGTTTACTTTGAATGAACCCTCCTTATAGATACCACGGACATTTCCAAAACCCGTATTATAAGTGGCTGGATTCGTATAGAATGTCTTCCCGTCTAACGGCAATTTGACTGTTTTATCAAACTGATCGAATGCAGAGACGTTTGACTCCCAAGTAATTGCACCTTCAACCAATTGCGCTGGCTGAATCCCGCGGTAACCATACTGATCCCACCTGATCATTCCAGGCGAGCTTAAAGTAATGTTATACTCTGCTGTAACATCTGGGTTCTCTAGCTGATATGCACCACCAAAGATGTTGATCGGCTTTTTATCGCCATACGCTAGTCCCGTTATATCTGCATTGGCAGTAGATTCAAAGCTGAAGGCAATACCTCGTCCAACACCATTGAAAAAATTATCTTCACCGTTAAATACAATCTTGATGCTATTTGGAGTGAAATAGGCGGTACCCAGCTGTTTTGTACCTGATTCCGTCTGTGCATTCAAGGTTTTAGTAGCTGTTGGCAGCACCACTTCCTTGAAGTAATCTTCTCTTTTCAGCTCGATCCAGTCACCCTTTTGGATGTATTTCTCAGGATCTGCATTAGTTGGATTTGGGTCATCACCATTCACTGGTACCTTGAGACCTTCCGATTTGAGCGTAAAGGGCTGTCTACCCTGAATAATACCGTTTGGATTAATAACAGCATTCCCCTGTGTCACTTCCAGCGGAAAGGTTGAATTAGATTCCATAAATACCGCTGTTTTGTCCGTTGGGACTGCCGCCATCGCTACGAAATTATTCGGTTTGTCGTTCACTGCCTCTGGTACCGAAAGCGGTTCCTCTTGCACTTCCTCAGGTTCCGAAAGCGGTTCGTCATTCACTGCCTCAGGTACCGAAAGTGGTTCGTCGGCACTCGGTGAGTCAGATTCAATGACCGCTTCCATTCCGGAATCGGTTGGCACACTCTCCGCATATGCGGCGGTGGAGTATATCACTGTCTGCAAGACGAGCAACATTGCCAGAAATAAAGACAATAACGGTTTACCTATATTGCGTTTTTGTTTCAAACGAAAATCTCCTCCACTTCTAAAATTTTTGCAGCAACCAGAAACTTTTTCCCTTTCCTTTGGCCATTCCATCCTTACAACAGAAACTGATAAAATTCATCAAGTTCATATGGCTTGCCTTACCATTTTACTGTAGAGCCCTTACCAAATTCTGAACACTAAGCGGTAACCAGAGCATAGAGCCAATTCAGACATGGATTTCTCCATAGAATCGTGGATTTTAAGCATAAAAAAAACATCCTAAATTGGGATATGGCATTCTCCTGGATAAACCCTTTTCACCAATTAAAGAATTACTTGATGAGAGGGTTTATCCGTAGAGGAATGCTCATTCGCCCGATAGGATGTGTTTCTCTGTTTTAATATAAAGTTTGAATAAGTTCTACATTATGAAGCTTTTGCTGCAACAGCTTTTTCAATTAATGCTTTTGCATCCTTAGTAGTCAGACCTAGTTTAGGTTGAAGTGATTTTTTATCTGTTCCAGCAAAAATACCTTTGTCAATCAATTTTGCCATAGGTTTAATTGCATAGGCAGACACGGATTTACCATCTTCGAAACTAGCAATAATTGTAGCAGCGTCTTTATCAGTCGCTTGATCTTTTACCAATTTAGCAAGAATGGTAGCAGCTTCTTCACGTGTGATATCCCGATCAGGATAGAAGTTTCCACCATAACCTTGAATGAATCCAGCATGCGTAGCTTCAGCAATCGCATCTGCATATGCAGCATTAGCCGCAACATCTTTGAATGCAGGTGCTGTAGCTACTTCGTTAAGTTTCAACATGTCGACCAGAGCACTTACAAATTCAGCACGAGAAATGACTTCTGTTGTTACAGGTGTTTCTGTTGGCTCGGTAGATGCAGCCAGGTTTGTGATACGTCCTTCATTTTTAGCTTCGATGCTACCGCCTTTATACGTGTCTACGATGTATTGGTAGAATACATCCAGATCGATAGGACCTGCCAGGGATGATTTAGCATCCAGCAGCACTTTATAGTTATCTCCACCTGCAGCCATAAAGTTGTTAACTACAGCCGTATATGTTTTTGCAGGATCAATCGTTGTTCCATCTTCAAGACTGAGACCTGTAACGCGTTCTGCGACCGGCTTATTGAAATCTGCAGTGTATTTCAAACCAGAGATTTGGAGTGTTTTGGTATTAGGTGTACCGTCAGCATTGATACCCCATTGCTGCTGCAACAAGGTTTTAACCTGTTCGCCAGTCAGCTCAAGTTTTACTAGAGTATTACCAAACGGTTGGATTTTGGCAAGATCAGCAAAGGTCACATCGCCTTGTGGCAGATCCGCACGAATACCGCCTGGATTCATAAATGCAAAGTCAGCTGCACTTGCCTCATCCCCAAAGTCTGCTTCACGCATTGAATCTGCAATGAGGTTGCCTAGAGGGGCTTCGTTATTATAAGCATCTGTACGGGTAACAGAACCATCCGTTGTACCTACTGGCTTCGTCAGCTCAGGATGCTTGTCTAATGATTTTTTAATAATAGCTAAAGATTCAGGGTCTTCTTTTACACCCTCTTGGAAAGTCGTTGTAACAGTCGCTGATTTTTCAGTTACATCCCCGGTAGCAGGGTCAATCATCAGCTTGATATCTTCAAACGCCGTACCATATGAGTAGGCTTGCACAATCAACTTTCCGTTCACTTCACCGTTAGCCAAAGCATGATTGTCACCTGCAACGATAACGTCAACAGGGGAGTCCGCCGGTAAAGCTTTTGCCAGATCAGCTGCTTCTCCAGTGGTTACGCCTTCTTTGGTTGTTGCTGGATCATGTGCCAAAACAATGATCGTTTCTACACCTTGGTCTTGCAATTCTTTAGCATATTTATTAACGGCTTCCACTTCTTCTTCTGCGCTTAAGAAACGTACGCCAGCTGTCCCCGATGGAGATACTTTGGCAGGTGTGGATTTCGTCACTAGTCCGATAAATCCAATTTTAACTCCGCCCACTTCTTTAATCACATACGGCTTAATCAATGTTTTTCCTGTGGCAGTTTCAATCACGTTTGCATTGACGTAATCAAATTTTGCACCGGCATGTGTTACCTTACCTTCTTTTGGATCAAGGCCACCAAAGATCTGTGCCTTTAAAGCAGCGACACCTTGGTCGAATTCGTGATTCCCTAAGGAACCTACATCAAAGCCCATCATATTCATCCATTCCATGGTAGGCTCGTCACGATCCAAAGATGAGGCTGGAGCAGATGCACCAACAGAGTCCCCATTATGGAAGAGTAGAGAGTATTCATATTTGGCTTGAGCTTCTTTGAGATAGGTTGCTAGAATTGGAGCCGTTCCTGCCTTCTTATCACCCACGATTGATGTGGTATCTAACTGACCGTGGAAATCATTGATTCCAATCAAGTGTACTTCTACATCGCTACCTGCGGCAGAGACAGAACCTGTTGCGCCCAATAGTTGCGTGAGTAATAGTGCAGCAGTAGCTACACGCAGTGTGCTTTTACCCAAAACTTTTTTCCAAAACATGAATGAAAAAACCCCTCTCCAATTTTAGATCCTGAGATATTTTACCATAGTTCAATTCATAAAAATCATTAAATATATAAAATTGATGTAAAAATTTTGGGAGATTGATAGAGGAGATGAATACCTATGTCTCGAGCTGCACCAAAGTTAGTGTTTGGCTTCAATTTATTCAAGCGAATAATAGGTTTTTTTCTAGCTCAGGAGACGAGAAGTTATAACGCATTGGTTGTAAGTAATAGATTCAAAATTTCATATAGAAAAATATGGCTTTTATATTTTTTGTTGCTATAATGGAAAATAAAGTATGTATTTTCACTTGATGATATAACTCCTCTACTAAAAAACACTTAGCTTCCATCTCCTAAAACACACACATCCCATTACATAATATGTATCAAAGATTTTCACACTTCTATTAAAGGAGGTGACCGTTGGGAGCATTTTAGATCTTAGTTCCCGTTTTACACCAGATGGGGACGTGTTACCTCACCGCTCCTGACTGAATACAACGCAGAAACATGCAATAGCTGTAAGGATTTGTTGTTCTATGCATTTAACTTTAACCATTATAAGAAAAATAGGAGCGTGTCCAATGAACAAACGACTTTTTCCCAGATCTTTTCGAGTTCTTATGGCTTGCTTGTTGATTCTTGCATTTGCCGTACCAGCAACAGCTTCTGCTGGCTATCTTGGAGATAAACTCACGATCGGCCAAAGCATGGCAAAGGGTGATTATCTCACCTCCCAAGATGGTAGATTTTCAGCCATTTGGCAGAATGACGGGAACTTTGTTATCTATCAAAACGGTTCATCTCTTTGGAGTAGCGGAACTAGTAACAGTGGGGCTCTTTCGTTCAATTTTGAATCACAGTACGGGAAACCTGTCATCTATAAATATGGCATGAAATATCAAGACGTTTACCAATATGGTTATCGTTATGGTTTCAACCCGGCTACAGGTAAATTCGAATATTACACCGGTTGGGGATGGGACAAAGTTTTGATGATTGATACTTCTGTACAGGTAGCTGCTTGGTCTCCCAATACCACCTCATGGATTCCAGGTCATCACGGGAGCAGCTTACCTGCTAACACAACAGGTGATACACTGGTCATGCAAAGTGATGGGAATTTAGTTCTCTATAACACAACCCTGACCAATAGCAATTATCCGAACAGTTGGATTCCTGTCTGGGCTTCCAATACGGGCGGGCGTTAAAATCAGATAGAGAGCCGCGTGATGCGCGGCTTTTTTTTGTTTATCAGAAGGATATCATTGATATTGTTCATATTGCTGTTGAATAGACAGCGAAGGCTGTAATCCAAGTTCATGAAGCAGTAATTGTGTATATTGCTCATAGTGGTTATGTAGTGATTTTCGATCTCCCATGGCTCCCAATATACTTAACAACAGCAATGTTGCCTCTTCCTCAAACTCATTGCGGGATACAATTCTTCTGGCAATGCGTGCTGCTTCATTATATTGATTCCGTTCCAGCAACCAGCTTGCAAGACGCTTGGCATAGGAAACGTACACAATTAACAATCTCTCACGTTCCCCTGTCGCCCAATCAAAAGATTTACCCTCAAACAACTCGCCTACGAACTGTTTCTCTAACGCTATGGCCGCTTTTTCATTAGCTATATTGAATTCAAATAACTCCAACATGGTCTGTTCGAATCGAATAAAATCAACATCGGCTTGATCTAAATCTACCCGATATTGCTCTTGCACTGATAGGATCATCTCCTTGAACCCATGCTCGGATAACACCTTTCTAAGCTGATAGACAATCGTATTCAAGTACACTTCCGCCTGCTTGAGAGGCCTCCCTGGGAAGAGATCCTCCAGGATTCGGGATTTGGCTACACTTCGACCCTGATGAACAAGCAGATAGGCAAATAGCTCCATGCTTTTTTTGGATTTCCATTTTACTGCACCCGCTTGTTTGCTGCTAGCCTCGAAGCAACTCAGTCCATGAACCGTCAGCCGATTAGGCGCAATGTCGTCAGCAAGATTAGAAGAAGATCTGCGTCTGCTGGCCGCCCTAGTGAGCGTCTGAGCCAGTCGCATTCTGGAAATCGGCTTAACCATGTAGTCCAACGGATAAACATCGTAAGCGTGAATCGCATATTCTGCATGCGAAGTGGTAAACACAATGTCAAGATCATTACAAACTGAGATCAAGCTGCGTGCAAGCTCTAATCCATTGTCCGTAGCGATCTGGATGTCCAGGAATGCGAGATCCACTTCCCTGTTCTTAACGAAATCGAGTGCCTCTGCCGCATTCTGAAAGCTTCCGACAATCTCCACATCTTGCATACTCGACAGCATCCGCTTCATTGCCAACAGCATGGCAGGCTCATCATCAACGATGAGTACTTTCATCTCTCTGTTCCGCCTCTCAAAGTGAAGTGAAATACGCTTCCTTGTTGCACCGTGCTTTCTGCCCACATATCTCCACCACTTAGTTGTACGAACTGCCGACTTACGAGCAGTCCAAGCCCTGCCCCTTTTTCACCTAATGTACCCGCCATGGAGTTGAGTTGCTTCTCGTTAAATAGCTGACGAACTCGCTCCTCTTCCATACCTACTCCGTTATCACGAACGGACACGATCACCATGTCTCCTGACAACTGAGCGTACACTTCGATTAAACCACCCAATTCGGAAAATTTGATGGCGTTGGTTAATAAGTTACGAATAATTAAACCAACTGTTTCCCGGTCTGCATATACATGGGTGCCTATAGCAATCTTATTCATCACGCTGATATGTTTACTCTCACTTTTAATGTGTAACATATGACAACAGTCCTCAACAACCTCCGAAAGCTCCAGTAACTCTGGACGAAGTGTCATGTCTTCAACCTGACTGCGAAACCACTCCAACAAGTTATTAGCCATTCCAAGTGTATTACGAATCTGGTCACCCAGCTGCTCAATGATCTCCTGATGATCCGCAGCGAAGGATTGCCTGTCCGCCTCCAGTAACTCCACGAGTTGAAACTGCAGCGCTAGCGGACTGCGAATATCATGCGATATAATTGTAAACAGTTGATCCTTCAACTGGTTCAACTGTGCCATCTGCTCCAGATGCCGTTGTTTCTCTGTAATATCAAAAATAAGAGAAATATTACCCTGTGCCTTACCCAGTGTATATAATGGATATACGTTTACACTATATATTTTTCTTTCTCCATCCAGCCACTTATCAATCTCTACACTGCCCGGTTGCATAGACTTGCTCAGCTTATACCATTCTGGCCAGGAAGCTAGGATTTCCGATATATTCCGACCCGAAATATTGGTATAGCCCAACTCTGAGAACCATTGTGAAGCTCGATTATTGTTATCGATGACCTTTCCCGAACCATTCACAATCACAATACTCTCCTGCAACGTATCGAGCACAATATTCCTGGCAATCGGAACGGTAGAGAAGAACTTAATCCTCAGAATAATCACCAACATAATTGTCCCTGTAGATCCGCAGTAAACTGTTAATGGAAGTAACCATGATGACCACTCAGGCTTCACAAATTTGATAATCTCCAGGACAAACGGTAATGTAGCCAGAAGGAGAACCCACATTCCCGGCTTACGATAATCACTCCTAATATTCCTTACATACTGAAATAAATAGTAGAGGCATATAACCACTGCACTATAGCAAATGAGGCTGAATGCTCTAGAATAGAGGGTTTTTGTTGTGACTAGGTGGCCATTATAAAGCTCAATCGTCAGATATATAATATGAAAGTTTGGGTCAAGCCACATAAGCAACGACCACGATACAAATACGGCAAACAATAGGATCTTCCATTGGGTCTTCAGCAGCTTGTCTCGACCGACTAAGTGATAAACGAATAAGATCAAGAAAGGGACCATTACATTTTGGGTCGTATTCTGAATATTGCGAAAAATTAATTTAGTCATAAATACATCGCTATGTCTCTCCAGAATGATACTGCTTGAGTACATCATTCGGCATACGATCAAACCTACGAGGTAGATTACTCCGCGCTCTCGTCTAAACCCGTACACAGTGAGTAAGATGATACCCGTCATGATCAATGAAACAATCATCAGGATAAGTTCTACAGTGGAATTCATACATCAGGTCCCTTTATATTTAAATTAAGAAAATAGACACCTTATGCCTTTTCTATCCATAATAGTAGAGGGAATTATGGATTACAAGCATATCTCCTATCAGGCTTCAACAAAAACTGACCCCTGTTGTCATCTAATGACATCAGGGGTCAGTCCTTTATTGCTTAATGTATAGATTTCCAAAGTCGCAAGAGTACAACCGCTGCTTCGGCTCTTGTTGTTCGTCCCTCCGGAACAAATCGATTACCCGCTTGCCCTTTCAGAAGTCCGTGCTCCTGAGCAGCTTCGACATATGCCTTGGCCCATGTTGGAATGCTTGTATTATCAGAGAAATAAGAGTTAGCCGTACGATCAGCATTCCACTTCATGGCCTTGGAGACCATCGCAGCCATCTCTGCACGGCTTACCGTTTGCTTCGGCCGTAATGTTCCATCGGGATATCCTTGCAGAATTCCCTCGGCTACAGCTGTCTGGATCGTCAGGTGTGCCCATGCCGGGATGCTTTCTGCATCGCGGAAAGACACCTCACTTGATTCGTTATGTATCGGGATCTGAAGTGTCCGCATCAGCATAACGGCGAACTCCGTTCTTGTTACGTTGCCTCTTGGTACAAAGGTGTAGGCATCTATCCCCTCCACAATACCCAATTCTGCTGCCTCGCAAATTTCGGATGTTGCCCAGTGATTCTCGATATCCGTGAGCCGGCATACCGGAGCTGATGACGCATTATCCTCATCATCGGTAATACGGGTAACCGTTACGGTATACGTGTTGATCGTTCCATCCTCGGCTTGAACCGTAAGTGTCAGCACATTGGCACCCATCACCAAAGGAACGGTCGCCATCTCACTTATGCGTTCTCCCCTTAGCTTAACAACCGCCTTGGAATGGACTGAAGCTACTTCCAGTTCAACCTGCGCAGCGTCTGTTTCTACTGTATACGTCGTAGTCCCCGACGTGAACTTAGGAGATAATTCCAATGTCTTTCCGGAATTATAAACATTTATTTTAGCTAAAGCTGCCTGGTTAGATCGGGATGGGGTTACCGAAGGCCCAACAGGTGAACTACCGCCTTGATCTATTGGATTCGGTGCTGGTACCGGCATTGTGTTATCCAGTAGAAAAGGATTGGAAATCGCATCCGTAACATTCCCTACGTTGTCTGTTGCGCGAATGTGTAAGTACCAGTTGCCATTTCCGCTAGTCTGACTCAAGTTATCACTGTTGCTGAAGGGCAACCAGCCACCTGTCGGAACGACGGTACTTTGCGTCCACACATATTGCAGTGAAGCAGTATCTATTCCGCTTTGTATGTCGCTGACCTTCACTTGGCTTGCTGCGGTTTTCGCCGCGGCAACACGACCATTCGTACCGAACTGCACTTCTGGAGACGTTGAATCGATTGCTACAGTAATGGTATACGTTTGACCCGGAAGCAAATAGGGCTTCACGTGAACAGGAATGACCGTATCCGTGGTTGCTCCCGAGATATCTATCGTCTTGGTGTTGCCGTCCGGCAGCAGCTCATTGTTTACGTACATAACTGTCTGGTCCGCGCTTGCCATTGTCGGCGTTACATCTACACTGGACAGCGATTGACCGTCGTAATAATACGTGTAGTCCATGACTGCAGGATCAAAGGATTCCGTGAAATTCCCTTCCTCTAGCTTAAGATCTCTCAGATTGGCATTCCCAGGTACATTAATTTGTCCATCCTGATTATATCCCCAAGTAACTAGGGTACCATCTGACTTTAAGGCAAGCGAATGTAAATGACCTGCAGCGACCGCCACTACTCCTTCTAAGTCGGTTGGTACATCGGTTTCACCACTAATATTTCCCCCCCAGGCGACCACCGTGCCATCTGACTTTAGCGCTAGTGAATGAGCTTCTCCTGCAGCGATCGCCACTACTCCTTCTAAGCCTACGGGCACATTGGTTTGACCACCATTATTACCTCCCCAGGCAACCACCGTGCCATCTGACTTTAGCGCTAGTGAGTGAGATGCTCCTGCAGCAACCGCCACTACTCCGTCTAGGCCTACAGGCACATTAGTTTGACCAACATTATCGCCTCCCAAGGCGACCACCGTGCCATCTGACTTCAGTGCAAGCGAATGGAGGTTACCAGCAGCAATCGCCACTACTCCGTCTACAACCACGGGTACATTGGTTTGACCGTTGGCATTGTTACCCCAGCCGATCAACGTGTTGTCTGACTTCAGCGCAAGTGAATGGTTGCTTCCTGTGGCGATAGCCACCACATCATTCAAGCCCGCTGGCACGTTTAGTTGACCAACGCTATTGTTACCCCAGCCGACAACAGTACCGTCCGATTTCAATGCAAGTGTATGGAAATACCCAACATCGATTGCTACAACTTCACTTAAACCTAAGGGAACGTTTAGTTGACCAAAGTCGGTTCTCCCCCAGGCCACCAACGTCCCATCTGACTTTAACGCCATTGAAGCAAGACCGCCTGCGTCTATTTTCTCTACTTTAACAGGTGAAGCAGGACCTGCAGCATAAGCCGATCGAACATCAAATGGAACGATTGTGCTGAACAACAATACGAAGCATATAACAAGATAATCCATCTTTCTCCAATTAAACGATAACAATATGTATTCTCTCCTTCATCCCTTTGATTCAGGCAACGCCAGAGCATACTTTTTGATCAGATCCGAGAGTCATCACCCTCTATGGATATTAACAGAGCGCTATGAAAGAATAATGAAAGAAATAGAGTGGTGTTCTTACTGTTTTTTATATTAGACTAATACTTAACATATAGAGGATGTGATTGTTTGACAGGTATCATAAGTGTTTTAGTCTTATTAACAGGATTAATTATGGCAATTTGGCCTTACTTTGCTTGGTATATTCGACTGGGATGGAAGTTTAAAGATGCGGAGCCAAGTGATTTAGCACTAAGTACTGGACGGATCTCAGGCATTGTCTTGGTGATTGTCGGTTTTATACTGATCGTTTCAAGTTGCTCCACGGGAAGCGGAGCGGACAGCAAATGGGCAGAACAATTTAAAGAGAAACTTGATGCAGGGCAAGTAAAAGAAATCAGTATCGGTATGATTAATCCCACCATATTAAGCGAGGAAGAAAAAAATACGGTTATCCAAATGATACAAGATGCAGAACTTAGACCTTTTGATGCAGGTGATGTGTTTGGATCGAACAATGCTGGAAAAATTACATTTACAGACGAAACGAGCCTAGACATCGTTATTTTCGGACCTTCTGGAGGAATCGAATTGCATCCGAAGGCTGCTGAGAAGGAATATGAGATCATGAGTGAAGAGTTAAAAAATTGGTTTCACACCAATTATAGTGATCAGTAGTGTAAGAAAAATTTTGCAATTACCCTCCAAGCAAAAAGGGTCTGGAAGCTTACTTCCAGACCCTTTTTCCATATTAAGGCTTCTAATTCTTATTTCGTTTGTTAACTTCAATTGCAATGAACTCTGGCAAATAATTAGGAGTACAACCCTTTGATACCATTTCATCTTTATAAAGACCTGTATTCTCACCAAGTTTAATACAACGTGCACGGTACTTTTGATCATAAATGCCTATCCAACCTGCAATGAAATTCATAGCCCACTGGACTGTCGGCTCTTCCTGCGTAATATTAGCTTCAATTGCAGATAGTAAGTCCTCGGTGTTATCAGGAGGCGTTTGTCCGGTCCATCTCAATCGCGCTTGATAATACCAAAAAGCTCGCCTTTGAAGAGCAGAAGGGCTTTTTTCCCATGACTCCATCAATGCAATGTTCTTCTTGTCTTTGGTGAGCTGATTAGCCATTAACCAATCCATTAAGTTATTTCGCTCATCAAAAGTGTGAGTCTGCATATCCTTATCAAACTTATTAAGCACTTCTTGTGAGAGAAGTTTTTTATCCATAATTAAAATAGCTAATAGTCTGGGCAAAAACGCTTCGGTCGACCAAAGTTCCATAGCTAGTTCGTGATCTTTTTTAATATCCTTTGCGATTTTTCGTAATTCGCCTAGCTTAGTTTTACTATTGATCTGCTGTAGAATGTCCCCTGCTTTTGAAGAGTATTTCGTTTCTATACTTTTATCCTTATTCATTTGATACCACAGCTCCTTTATGGTGAAAGTCTTTGAAGAGCGGAAGGACTATTTCCCATGACTCCATCAACCGCAGTAAGATAAGAAGCTTATTTTCATATATTTACAATTAAATGTGTTAGACTACTAAAAGAAGAATTGCCAATCTATACTAAAGAAAGCTACACAACTGGATACGGGTAGTTATTACGATAAACGTAGTTAGAAAGGAAACCCCATGAATAGTTCCTTGAAGCAACGAATGAAATCATTATTAGCACCAGTGTTTCCCGGTGGAATCATAACCATTCTGATATTTTCCCTTGATTACTTCCAATTCGAACTTGTTGAAAAATTTCTACTTTTTGCGGCTTTTGTCATTGTACCTCTTGTGATTTTACTTTTGAACCATGATGAAAAGAATAAACATCAACGAATGATTTATGCTGCTATGAAATGGCTTCAATTTCCCGCTGCGCTTCTTACCCTGGCCTCGGTAATGAGTAATAAGATGTGGGGGTTAGAAAGTACGGAAATCCCAGGAATTCTGTCTCTTGGATGGCTACTGTTCACACTGCTGCTTGGCATCTATGGCTTGACCACAATTGTGATCTCTAAAGGAAAAGCAGCGGAAATAGCGATTGGTGCGGGGCTCGTTTATTTTTTTATCGGGGGCATTTGGTTTACCTTATATCAATATCAATTGAACCTGTTCCAAGCTAATCCTTCAACGCACGCGTTAAGCTCGCTCCACTTCCATTTCTCATCTGCGATCGTTCCGATTTTTATTGGTGCACTGGGACGCATCATGACGAAGAAAAGCTGGTATCCTTGGGTCGTTGCCATCGATATCATCGGACCCATATTGATTGCTATTGGTATGATTTTCTCCAAGCCAATTGAATACGTCGGTGTCACTTTGTTCGCCTGTAATATTGTGGTTTACACCGCTTATCTCCTTTCTTACTTGAGGAAGAACTCTTTGGATAATAAGGCAACCTTCTTTTTAGGCCTTTCTTGTCTAGCCTTTTACACGGTTGTTGTCATTTCTATTTTCTATCCGTTACTGAAAAATATGTACTCCTTAACCATACTCGATTTTATTCCCATTTATGGATCTCTGCATGCGTTTGGTTTTGTCTTATGTGGACTAATTGGTTGGGTGTATATGGTGGACTTCATTAAGGAAAAGGCTAACCAATCGGCTTCATAGGAGTAGTTTAGTCAGGTTCGTGCTATAATAGTGATCACATAAATAACATTCATCATTCTGCCGAGATGGCGATGATTAAGGAGATTGAATTTTGACGAACAACCATGATATTGGAGCAGTTAACGAACTACCGGAGAACTTTGAAGAGCTCAAACGAGCGGCTAACCGGACGTCGAGCTGGAGAGAAAGACTGAATGCGGTGAACGAATTGGGGAACTGGAATACAGCCCCTACCATTAAGTTGCTGCAGCATGTTTTGAAAAATGATCAAGTGTTTCAAGTGCGCGAAGCCGCATATCAAAAGCTCAAGCAGTTGGATGAAGATGTACAAATGCCTGCCAAAAACAAAGGTGAGCTGTTTAAAGGTACTAACAAAATTTTGCTACGGATTAAAAAAAGCCTTCCTGAAGGTCACACATTCGAGCAATTCAAGGAAAAACTGCAAAAGACACGTCTGGATATTTATGATACTTACGAGGGCGACAAAGATGCTGATTTCGATTCCTGGCTCCATGGAATTTGGGAGACACTAGGTAGAAGATAACCGCCGTTCACCGTATAATAGCTGAGTATCAAGCCACTCCATCAATGGAGTGGCTTCTTTATTTCTTCAGCGTCACCTCCATCAGATGTGGGGGTATTTTCTCTCTAAAAAAGTCACCACTGTCAAACTGATCTGACAAAAAAACGCCCTGTCTACTGATTCTTAAAAATCAGTAAACAAAGCGCAAAGTTAGAGCCTTTTTGAACAACCTCTATACCATTTACTCTGGTATATAAGGAAGATCCAGTGTCTTCGGAACGTTGATGACATGTTTTTCTGTATACGTGCGGATACCTTCCACGCCGTATTCACGGCCAATACCGGATTGCTTAACCCCACCGAAAGGGAACCGAACGTCGAGCCCCTGCACAGCAGCTGTGTTGATCATAGTCGTTCCAGCTTCGAGTTGACGTGCGACGGAGATGGCATCCGCTTCTTTCCCCCACACAGAACTCGTCAATCCATATATGCTTTCATTGTGTAGATGAATAACCTGCTCTTCATCGTCAAATGGAAGAATCGGAACCGTAGGACCAAACTGTTCCTCCACTACAATCGGATCATGAACATCGCAACCTAAAACAAGCGTAGGTTGTAAGTAGTAGCCTTGGTCAAACAGCTTCTGATCCAGAATTTGACCGAGAGGGATGACCTCAGCCCCGCGCTTTTGCGCATCTTCAACCAAACCAAGCACGACATTTTTCTGCTTCAGGTTATTAACCGGACCTACTGTCGTATTTGAATCAAATGGATCACCAATTCGAATCCAGCGATTTGCCGCCTCTATATATTTTTCCACAAACTCATCATAAATAGAACGGTGTACATACACACGTTTGGCGATCATACAGATTTGACCTGCTGTCAAGAAATTAGAAATGACAATCCGGCGCATTGCTCGCTCATCATGAACATCAAAGCTCTCCAAGAAGATAGCCGCATCATTACCACCAAGCTCAAGCGTCATATCCTTAATCGTTTCCGAAGCCGCTTTGATAATATGCTTAGCTGTTGCGGTTCCACCTGTAAAGGCGATTTTAGTAACAAGAGGATTACTAGTCAGTTCAACGCCCACATCCGCATCACCATGAACGACATTGATTACACCAGCCGGGAACTCACTCGCAATAATTTCTGCCACTTTCGCTGCCGCCAGTGGCGCATATGGACTTGGTTTAAGCACAATCGTGTTGCCCGCAAGTAAGGCAGGAGCGATCTTAATCGTAGATAAAGCAATGGGATAGTTCCATGGACTAATTGCTGCCACCACACCAATGGGATCATAGGAAAGAATCGTTTTACCATTCTCATGCTCTTTGATCTCTTCCTGTAGAGCCGATTTGGCTTCATTACAAGCAAATTCCATCCACATTAACGAAACATAAATTTCACCGTGTGCATCATACAGGGGCTTGCCATGCTCTCTGGACAGCAAATGAACAATTTCATTCTCAGCTGCTCTAATCTTCTCGATCGCCTTGCGCATCATAATAATGCGTTCATCAATGGAGATCTGATTCCATGTTTTAAAAGCCCCTGCCGCCGCTTCAATCGCATCAACCGCTTGTTCTCTCGTAGTGACAGGGAAATAGCCTACGATCTCGGATGGGTTTGTCGGATTCTCTTTTGCTAACTGCGAAAGGGATTTTACATTTTGACCATTAATGAACGCTTCAACTATAATTGTCTCTTGGTCTGCTTGCGTCGTCATTTTACATCCCCTCCGTTATTTAAATGGATTAATTCCAAACTTCTTCTGCAATTTCCTTCACATAACGAAGTTTACGCCATTGTTGTTCTTCCGTTAAAATATTGCCTTCTTCTGTAGATGAAAAACCACATTGTGGACTCAAACATAGTTGCTCAAGTGGTACATAGGTTGCCGCCTCTGCAATCCGAGCTTTAATGTGTTCTTTATCCTCTAACTCGCCTGTTTTCGATGTGAGTAAACCAAGCACGATTTTCAAATCTTTTCGATTCACATATTTTAATGGCTCGAATCCACCTGAGCGCTCATCATCAAATTCCAGGAATAATCCATCTACGTTTAAGCCTCCAAAGATAACTTCAGAAGCGTAATCATAACCACCCGTTGAGAAATAGTTCGATTTATAGTTACCACGACAAATATGCATCGTCACCACTAAATCTGCTGGTTTATGAGACAAGGATTCATTAATCATGCGCTGCATCGTTTTCAACTCTTCCGCCGGTTCCAGACCTTTAGCACGTAGCTTATCGTGACCAGCGTCTGAGAACAGGTCGGCCCAAGCTGTATCATCTAATTGCAGGTATCGACATCCCGCATCATAGAAGGCTTGAATGGCTTTTTGATACGCCGCAATCGTATCCTGAAGGAATTGCTCTCGGTCCGTATAGATATTGGCGTCATTCTCCAATCGATATAGAAGCATGTTCGGACTTGGAATGGTCTGTTTCGCTACTGCGTCACCTGCATGCTTTTTCAAAAACTCAAAATCCTGAACAAAGGGATGACTCGAGAAATCAACTTTACTAACAACACGAATCCCACCCTTGCGCGTTTGCATATTATGGAATTTCGGTCCGTCTATTTGCTCATACAACTCTACGCCATCCAAGCCGCCCAGAAAATCAAAATGCCACCAGCTTCTGCGGAATTCACCATCCGTAACTGCCAATACGCCATTTTCCTTTTGCTTTTCAATAATTCGAATAATCTCTTTATCTTCCACAGCTCTTAATTCCTCATATGTGATGTTGCCTGATTTATATTGTTCACGTGCCTGACTTAAATCTGCAGGACGTAGAAAGCTACCTACATGATCATTACGAAATGGTATCATAACTATTTCTCCTTCTAAACTTTTTATTCTAATGAGTATAGCATGATGAAAAGGAATGCTTGTTATATGAAAAAAGCATGGCTAGTCATAGCTTTTAACAATAGCTACAAGACTTTAATACGCAAAAATCCACAACTTCATAGGGTAGTGGATGTGGTTTTACCTTTTATCAATATCAATTCAGGCTAACATCCACTTTCCTATCTCTCCCAATATATTTATTTCTAGTATAATAACGGGATACAACAAACATTTTAAAATAGAAGGAGAGTTGTTATGGAATATCATGTATCCAACCATGGGAATGATCAAGGAAAAGGAACAGCGGATCAGCCCCTTCGTACCATATCACGCGCTGCGGCTTATGCCATGGCTGGTGATACAGTTATTGTTCATGCGGGAGTATACAGGGAATGGGTTAACCCGGCTAATGGAGGAACAGCGGAGCATAGAATCGTATATCGATCCGCAGGAGACGGGGAAGTCGTGATTACAGGAGCTGAGCGGATTGCCAACTGGAAGTCCGAAGGAAACCATGTCTGGAGCACAGAAGTGCTCAATTCCCTCTTTTCCGTTCGCAATCCCTATGAGGTAGAGCTCAGTGGAGACTGGTTGTTTGACGGGCCCTTCCCAATTCATCTCGGCGATGTCTATTTGGATGGCAAATCATTGTATGAATGCGATAGTATTGAAAGCGTTCACAATCCTGAAGTTTGGTCCGAAGCCAAGTATCCCAAGGATTCATTGTTAAAATGGTATGCCGAGGTTGGTTCTACAACAACAAAAATCTGGACCAACTTTGGTGGAAAAGATCCTCGTACGGAAAATGTAGAAATTAATGTACGTCCTTATTGCTTCTGGCCTGAGAAACCGGGAATTAACTACATCACCGTAAGCGGTTTCACTCTGCGTCAAGCCTCCCCCCAATGGGCACCGCCTACAGACTACCAGGAAGGTTTGATTGGACCTCACTGGAGCAAGGGCTGGATTATTGAGAACAATATAATCAGTGAGTCCAAATGCGTTGGTATTAGCCTGGGTACCGAAATCGGCACAGGCCACACCAAGTCTTTGGAGAAGCATAGTAAAGGCGGTACTCAACGCGAGCAGGAGGTTATTTTACAAGCATTACGCTCCGGCTGGCATAAGCATAACATCGGAAGTCACATTGTTCGAGGTAATGTAATTCATGATTGTGAACAGGCAGGTATTGTGGGTCATATGGGAGCAGCCTTCAGCCACATATATCAGAACCGTATTTATAATATTCACCATAAACGACTCAGACACGGTGCCGAAGTTGCGGGAATTAAGCTTCATGCTTCACTGGATACTCAAATTAGCGAAAATATAATGTATAGCTGTTACCGTGCGCTTTGGCTGGACTGGCAGGCTCAGGGCACTCGCATCAGCCGTAATGTATTTTTTGACAATCTTTCGGAGGACCTCTTCGTTGAGGTTTGCCATGGTCCATATATGGTCGATCATAACCTATTTCTCTCTCCGATGAATTTCAGAAATATGGCTCAGGGCGGGGCATTTGCTCATAATTTGTTTGCAGGCCGATTTGTAGTTCGTTCCGAAATTACTCGTATTACGCCATATCACTTCCCTCACGAGACGGCCATGGCTGGATACTCCAATATCACTGGAGGCGATGACAGGTACTACAACAATATCTTTATAGGTGACAATGATCCTAATAATGAGCCTGTGCCCATCACCTTTTTTGAGCATCTTCCGCTTAAACCAAGAGATGAAGTTGGAGAGGACGGGAAGACGGTCATGGATGGTGTTCCGGACAACTCCATATGTTATCTGCATGCTGTGGGACTGGGCGGCTACGATCAACATCCTAATGTGAAAGATAAGAAATGGTGGGAATACACCAAAGAGGAGCTTCTTGAGCTTGGCGATGCGGCGAAGGATTTCTTTATAGGCAATGCCGTTCTTCCGGTAGCTATGGGTGGCAATGTATTTCTTAACGATGCGGTTCCAAGTCGTCACGAATCCCAAGCGAAGATAGTTGCACAGAAGGGCATAACAATTGAGATGAATCCTGCACTAGGCAAAGTGCACATTCAGATCCATGATCCCGAATTGCTTCGGGCAACCTCTGCAATGTTAGTTACCACGGATCTGCTTGGAAAGACTTATCACGCCGATATGAAGTATGAGGAACCAGACAGTAGTCCATATCATTTTGACTCCGATTTCTTCGGATCAAAGAGACCCGATGCAGATGTCACAGCTGGTCCGTTTGAGTTAAGCGGAAATGGTACTCTTGATTTTAAAATTTAGTTTGTTATTGAAGGTCCAGTCATTTCAAGTGATTGGATCTTTTTTGTGTGTAAAGCCTCTATTCCGCTAATTGGGATAGAGGCTTTTAATTGGTGAACATGCTCTTTTTCTTTAGGATGAGCTTTGTTTTCATCAAAAGATTTCTGCCCTACTTGTGGTACGGTTCACCTTAACGAGTCTAACAGCGAAAAATGCGAAAAAAGCATGCCCAGACATGCTTCTTAGTTTATTTCAAATGTTCTTATTCTTATGTGTGAAACAGCGTAAAACTCTCCCAAAGAAAGAATAAAATATTTATTCAAATTCAGCCTTTCATGGTTTTGTGCTTATTTATTATGATTCCTTTTCATTTTTTCCATAATTTCATATATCTCTTTGTACTGTGCATCATGAACTTCATGTTTAATCCTTTCACATAATTTATCAAGGAACAGCTCTGTATTGCTTATAACATCAATTATACATTTTGCCTCTAAGGAAATCTTTCCTCTGGTCTGTTTTACATGGTTATAATTGTGAATGAATTCAACAAATTTGTCTTCAGCTTTAATTCCATCTTTTTTATAGAATATTTGATCAAATTGTTCTGGAGTTAACCTACTATCGCGATGTACAATACAATTCCTCAGTTCCACAAATGATCCAATCAAATTAAAATTTTCAATTTCTTCATACACTGATAGCCCTAATGTCCTTCTTAAAAAATCAAATCCTTTTTTTATTGTAAAACGCTCTAAGGATAATTTTTCATCATCCACTTTTTTTTCTTTAGCCACAACAAGACAGATTTCTCTAAATATCTTTTCCAACATTGAAATACAATTTGTGTAAATTGCCTTCCTGAAAAAATCAATAGAAAATTTCTGGAAATAATCTAATTTTTCCTTATTTCCATTACACGCTCCTGTTAGAGATAATTTATTTAAATTATTCACAAGATATTCATTGTCAGTTGTAATCAACCGTTCATATAATTCCTCAGTAAAACAGTAATATTCCCATAACATCTGGTAATCATTTATAAATGATACTTGTGTGAAAACTATAGATGGTATGGTACGTCCCGTATCCAGCATCGCAAATCTTCCCTCCAGTTAAAATGAATTTATAACATCCGACTTTCTATGGTCCAAGGAAACATGTAATTGAAAGAACCCTTACACCTAGGAGATAAATTTATAAGTATAATTATTATAAATTTCGACGATCGGGAACAGGGTGAATATATGGCGAACAAACTGGACCAACTATTTTTCGACGTAAGCTTCTATTGTAACCCTAGGAGTAATATCGCAAAAGCTTAATTAGGAAACGGCACGTGACTACCTTAAACAGGGTATATGATAGTTTCAGACAGCATAATCAATTTTCCCTCGCTTCCTTATATATTTAGGGCAAAGTGAATCCCATGCTGCTACTGCGACAGGAGAGTCGGAGAAGTATGAATCCATGTTTCATCAAATCTCAGTTCAATTGTCTCGATCTTCTTACTTGTATCCATCGTAATTCGTTTGATGAACAGATGCATTAATGTTTTTCGTTGCTCGAAAGGCGCAACGGTAAGAATCTGATGAAATCCATGAATTAACTCGCGAACCTGCTCGAAAACGACAGGAGAAACATCGTCATCCATTAATTCAAGCTCTAACTTGGACTTCTCGGCTTGAAACTTGATTAAATCAGCCTGAATCTCTTGCATTCTTCCAGTAAAGAACGATTTGTCCACGTTCCCAAGCTCAAACAGATCGAGGTATTTCTGTTTTCTGAACACACTTTGTCTAATTGGCCTATAATGCGTTCTAGCTCCGCTTGGAGCGGTAATGTTCGGGTTGAGAGTCTGTGGTTCATTTTGTCTACGATGGCTTTTAGAATGTTGTCTTTAGATAATACCCGTGTTAACCGATTCATGACTTCTTCTTCAGCTACCTGTTTCCGAATACTATTTACCGAACATACACTACTTCCTTTATTGCGAAAAGCCCCGCATGAATAATATAAGTGTTTTTTTATTTCTCCAGACTTCGATTTACTTTTAGTACGACTAGAGACCATCGCTGCCCCGCACAGGTTCGATTGAACCCATGCTTAATAAATAACAAAAGAGCAATTGGAAGATCTACAGAAAACAAATGAGAACGTCCATCCCGGGCGTTCTCATTTAACTTAATTTTGAGTATATACTTTTTATTGTGAATGTATTGGCTGCACATTCGATATCCGGTATATCAATTGATAACTATCCCGAGATATATTCTTCTGCTGCGTTTCTTAAAATTCTTGATCTAACAGGACCTATAAGATATACAGACTGTAATTGTTCAAGAGTTGTAAATAATATGTCTTTAACTTTTTCATACCGTCCATCAACTTGAACTGATCGTAAGACAATTTGTGGAATAGCCAGCTTGTCAATAGCATCATCTAATAAGGTAGGCAGTATGCTATCCTTGGGATAAGGAACCATACAATATGGACATCCCGCATGTTGTGGATTCTCTCTCTCTCTTCCACAATTAGTACAAGGAGGTAGAGAATCATTATGAACTTGAACTAGTTCTTCAAAAGTTTGATCAGTTGCGTAGAATTCTCGATAGTCATCTTTTGAGATTAATTTTATAGCATCCACTGGTTGCCTTGCGAACGGCTTTGCAAATGCCTTATCTGTTACAATTATTCCAAGATTAATTGCATACCTTTGCGCAGTTTTTCTATCTCTAATCTTCACTAATCCCATTTTCGTTATTAGTCCTGAATAACACAACAATTGCATTGCTCTATGAATTCGAAAATGACATTCCTTTTCTAAAGTAAAAAATACTGTCTGCTTACGGAAATTTGGAGCTTTTCCTTCATTTTTCTTTTGAATCTCCCCAACAACATAGTGTCTTAAGACATCGTATCCTAAATCTACTATATTGGATAGCTTTGGTAATCGTTTAGAAAGCTCCTTATGATAAATCACTAGTTCATTTTCAACATATTCAGAAGTAGCCAAGATAGCATTTCTTGTCGAAAACTCCTTATCACGTTCTAATTTAGACATTATGTGTAGGAACGCCCTGGGATTTCCATTCGACAAGTAGATCGCTAAATCTAAGACCTCACCTTTACTAAAAAAAGTTTTTGCTAGAGGTGATTTTCCTAAACGTTTTTGTAATAATTGTCGAAAAAATGCTTTCAATCCCTCTCTACTTGTCGCTGTATACATGTCATAGCGTTCCAAGGGGATTGGAATGGCATCTTGACCATATTCAAAATTCCCACCATAACTTGTAACACCTGGATAAACAGCTACCTTAATACTAACAACATCCCCGTGTAGTAATTTTACCATTTCAAAGAATATTTTTTGTTGCTCAGGTATAAAGGTATGAGCTGCTTCATCAAACAAGAACACAATACGCTTTAATTTAATTTTATTACAGACCTCACGTATTGTCTCTGTAATTAATTCAACATTATTAAATGTACCCGCAAAATCTGTGCCAATTTCGGATTCAATTACTCTACGCTCTTCATCATCCTTAGTAAGTGCCAGTTTTTGTAATTTAATTATTTTCTGATCAAGTGATTTTCCATAAGTATTAATATCATTTACATTAAGTAATCTATTGTACGGATCAAGCGTGCTTTCTCCCTCAATCAAACCTAATTCAAGTAATTTATTTGTGAATGCCTGCAAAACTTTTGCCATAACCCAAATTTTAAATGAGTAGTACTCACTACTGAACCGATCATTTTCTAATAAAATGGAAGTCTTGAAATTAACATAGACTCCAACCACTTTTTCTACTGGAAAAGTCTTATCTAACGATAACTCCGCTAATCTTAACAGCATTGATTTTCCCACGCCCCGACTACCTTCTAAAAGATGACAACCAGGGCCACACAAAAGCTTAAGAATACTCTGCTCGGTGTTACTTACACATCCATATTCAATTATTTCTTCTGAAGTCAGATCTTCAGTTCGTGCTTGTTGTAAAGCTGTACTTGGATCTTGTGTCAATTGCACCCTATAAACCTCCTATCCCTCACGATACAGACTTCTAAAAAATGGATACTTTTTACTAACATCGGTAAACAGATGACTAAAACGATATGATACTAGACTCATAATGCAAGCAAATACATCTTCAAATGATTTTATAAACTCTAACGATCTGTCTTTGTCAAACTGGAGGATTGGTCCTTCATTTAAAGTTGTCATAAAGCCATATTTCCCATGTACAAATTGCGAAAGATACCTATACTGATTACGTATCTTTATATCATTAGGAGGAGAGTGAACCTCCAACGCATGGGCGTAGCTTTCCGATAAAATTTCCTTAATTAAACTGAATTGAAAATCCCACTTGTCATTTTTCCATTGGACAAATTCTATCAAATGATCGTAGAAATAAACTGCCGCGACTGTTAGTTCAAGTGAAGATCGTAAGGATTGATATGCTAAGCGATATTGTCCATTCAAACAAGATGAAATTGATTGAAATAGATCAACAAAAATCTCTTCGAACAACGGCGCAATTTCACTGTTATTATCTCTTGTTTCCAATAGAACGTTTCCAATAAAATAACAACAACGAGCTTTTTTCTCTAAACTATCAAACTCTATATTGAGTTCCTCGAGCGAAGACTTGGAATTTTTTTTAAAAATCTCCATTGCATTATTTAAAACTTCACTCATTAAAATCACCTCTGTTACTTTTCGTAATTCCATATTCTAACATAACATAAATTACAAAAAAATAGAAGATCAGGAGGAGCATATAATTTTTCGCAGTTACTTACGGTTCTACGTATCATCGATGAGGCGAAAGCAAGGCGCTTCTTGCATCATCATCAACATAGACACCTCAAGTAGCCAGTATACACAGGAATATTCAGTCGAAGCCCCTCTATCCTTCACTTCTCGAAGTCAGCGACACGTCCGACACGGATGCTTTCTCCTGGACAAATATCAAACTAAACACCTCTAACGAATAAGATGAGACACAATCCATCAAAAATATGGATTTTCTTCCTGTTTGGAAGTAGTATATAACTATAAAAATTATATTAGGAGGTTAAGATATGTATAGATGCACGGCTCCAGTAAGGGGACATAGCTCAGCAAGTGCCGCCGAAAATTGCCCAGCGTGTCGGGGGCGGCGTGGACGCTATAGTGGTGGTTACAGTTCCCACGGGACGTCTTCTTCCCCGTCTTACACCCAGTCAAGTGGGGGCAGCCGAAGCAGCGGTGGTGGTTCCGGCAGCCGCAGTATAAAGGCGAACTGGTCGAGAGCAGGTTCCACAGTGTTGTACACGCCCGCAGAAGTTCGGGCACTCACACCAGTCCGCAGCAGCGTCGAAAACCTAGCAAAGCAGCCTGACCTTCGGGACGTCTTCCTCTGCCATGCATGGGACGACCGGAAAGGAGCCGCCAAGGAGTTGCATGATCTGCTTGAGTCCTGTGGTGTCTCCGTCTGGTTCAGCGAGAAGGACGTTGGCCTCGGCATGCCGTTGCTTCGCACCATCGACAAGGGCTTGGCGAACTCTCGAATTGGGATTGTGCTGGTGACCCCTGCGTTGCTACGCCGCCTCCCAACAGAGGGCATCGCCGACAAAGAACTTTCCGCACTCCTCGCTGGTGATCGGCTCATTCCGATTGTGCATGAGACAACTTATGAAGCTCTCCGCGAAGTAAGTCCCTTGCTCGGATCACGAAGCGGCCTGAACACTTTAGAAGAGCCCATGACAGACGTCGCGGCCAAGCTCGCAGAGCTGGTCGCCCTCTAAGCTCTGTTTGTCTACCCAAGGTTGCTATCCAGATGAGGCTGATTGTCGCTTACTTGGCAAACGCGGTTGTACCAGGGTTAGTGAACAGGTGATCTAACGTTCTAAAAGCGACTCCAAGCGACCCAGGAATACGACCGAACCACTTTCCTGGGTGTCTGAGCCGCGCCGATAGGTTGAAAATACAAAAAAAGTACATACATTTGTTTTTTGTAAACTAAAGGAGAGGCTGGTTAACGAGTACCCGGCTATGCTTCGCTCTACCCAAATTGCTCTCTTCAATTGCAACTTCGGGTACTAGCCGAACGTTAACTGGAATTAGCGAAATCCATACTATCAATATTAGGAACTCCACATGTGTTGAGTGCTTATTAAGTTTCAGTCTGCAAGATAAACAATTCCACTGCTACTTTTAACTTAACTCTCTTTTTTAGCACTATCAATGATACGATTCAACTTTAAATACCCTAACTGCGAAAAATTTCGCCCTACTTGTGGTATGGTTCCCCCCGATTTATCTTCACTGCGCGATAAATCTGCTCCACCAACACCAGCCGCATAAGCTGATGCGGCAGGGTCATGCGCCCGAAGCTCAAGCGCTGCTTGGCGCGGCGCAACACCTCATCGGAGAGCCCATGGCTTCCTCCGATGACAAACACGACATGGCTCGTCCCATACGTGCCGAGCTTGTCAATCTCCAATGCCAGCTCCTCGGAACTCCAGAGCTGGCCATCCAATGCGAGCGCAACAACATGCGCCTCGCTCTTCACATGCGCGAGGATGCGTTCCCCCTCGCGCTCTTTCACCGCCCGAACCTCAGCTTCGCTCAGTGTATCGGGCGCCTTTTCGTCTGCGACCTCGATCATCTGAAACTTGATGTACGGGGCGAGCCGCTTGGCATATTCTTGAATGCCTAGCGTAAGATATTTTTCCTTCAATTTGCCTACGCCAATAATCTGAATAAACATAAAACCCATTCCTCCTAAATTGTCCAATTCTAACGAACCCCACACACCTTAATCAGCCCCATTTCGGCTTCTTTAAAATCTAACGAATCTGAAACACGCTATCTCAGTCAAAACAAGCGTTCCCACCTCTTTCGAGGTCTTTTCAGTAATATAACGTGTCTACGATTCGTTAGATTTCAACCAGGCGGTATTTGCCACGAATAAGGTCTGTCAGGTTCGTTAGCGCTACTCGGCCGATTCATACCTATGTCCCTAATTACCTCGCTGCCCACCAAATCCCCCACAAAGCCAAAAAGAGCGCTCATCACGCTCTCCTTGGCCTCTTGCTGTGATGTTCATACCGGATGGAAAGTCAGCCAGAAGCGCCACTTATAGTCACGCCTCCGGCCATCTAAGTCCTACAGTACGCTAAACGACGAGGAATTCCGCGTGCTGTTCGCACTCGGCGCACTTCGCAGGCGGGTCCCAGTCGGCAAATTCCGTCTCCTTCAGATCAACGATATCTGGAGCGTCCTCATACTCATCGACAAACATGTCGATGGCAATGTCCACGTGTTCTTTGCATACAACGTACATCCGTTATGCATCCTTTCTGTAACCAGCTATGTTCCCGATTCACAACCGCTTATCCCATTACAGGATAGCCACTTCTCAGTTCTATCACACCTGCCACTGAAAAGAAACCCCCAACCCTAATTTATCGTGCCCAACCTCCACCAAACCTCTCCGTACGCCAAAAAAAAAACACAAAAAGCATCCCTTCCAGATACCTCCACGGTACCCTGAAAAGAATGCTCCTTAATCCATGCTCTTTACTTCAATCCCGACTGCGCCTTCGTCAACAGCTTCCCGCCTTGAAAAGCAATAACCGCATTGGCACCATTGCCGGCTGTGCCTTTATAGTTGTACACCACCATGTTCTCCGCTTCACTCAGCGCTTCACCTTCGCCGCCGAGGATCTCGATGACATCTCCCACCGACATGCCAACCTCAAGCTTCTCATACTGGGCAAAGGTAATCAGCACCCCGTCGCCTTTTCCGGCCGATCCGTTGTTTCCCGATGTTACAGGCGTTTGACCACCAGCCTCACCTACCGCATTCACACTTGTACTCAACTCATTCAACTTGCTCTCAAGTGCTGCGATCTTTTGCTCCTGCTCAACGCTCTTGGCTCCCTGCTCCACCAGTTTCTTCTCAAGCCCTGCAATCTTCTCTTGCAGAGCACTTGTATCTACAGATGCTCCTGTCGTAGCTACCTCAGATCCACAGGCCGACAGCACAAACAGCGACAGCGCCAAGCTCGTTCCCCCAAGCATCTTTTTCTTCAATTGTTTCATTAAAAATACCCCTTCCATTCTGAAATAAAATCAGATCGACAAACAGATGTTATTGCATCAGCGACCGTCTCCAACATATTGACAACAGTTTACCACAGCCCTAGTCT
This sequence comes from Paenibacillus sp. FSL K6-1122, assembly GCF_037977015.1. Classification (NCBI taxonomy): domain Bacteria; kingdom Bacillati; phylum Bacillota; class Bacilli; order Caryophanales; family Paenibacillaceae; genus Paenibacillus; species Paenibacillus sp. FSL K6-1122. The sequence continues at coordinate 7,092,459 of NZ_CP150272.1, forward strand.
TATGTATCTGCTCCTTTGGCTCCGGGTCTAACTGATCATGGGAAGATATAAATGGTTAATCTACTCATTTACTGTCGAACGAACACGTCCAATCCCTATTTCGATGTCCTGACTTATGTAATTACGACCTAACCCACCCCTTAAAACCATGCATTGCGTAATGCTCATCATCCAACAACTAAAAAAGAGTGGTCAGTTGATCTGATCACTCTTCTAGCATTCCCAATTTCAATCCACGCAACAGTATAGGTTTCGTTGAACTTCTCTACTCCGGTTTATCCGTCAGCTTAACCGATACTTTCTCCGCTTTGCCATCCCGGTAGAAGGTCACTTCAATCGTATCCCCAATCTTCTTCTGATCGTACAGATATTTCCGCAGATCCAGCGTGGAGGTAATTTTTTGCCCGTCAAACTCCGTAATGACATCATTCAGCTTCATACCTGCTTCAGATGCCGGACCGGATGCTTCCAGCACAACCACACCGCTGTCCACATGAGATGGCAGCTTCAGATCCTTACGCTGCTCGTCATCCAGTGGTGCATAAGGGTTGCTCAGATCGACCGTGTACACGCCCAGGTATGGACGAGATACTTTGCCGTTCAAGAGCAGGGAATCTACCGTTTTCATCACTTCGTTCATCGGAATGGCAAAGCCGAGACCTTCAACGCCCGTATCCGAGATCTTCATCGTGTTGATGCCGACCACTTTGCCGTTCAGATCGACCAATGCACCGCCGCTATTACCTTCATTAATCGCTGCATCCGTCTGGATTACATTTTGTTCCCAGTCGTACACCCCGTCCTGATTAATCGATACAGGTAGAATACGATCCGTGTAACTGACAATTCCGGATGTCAGCGTACCACCCAGACCGAGCGGGTTTCCTATTGCCAGCACCGTTTGACCACGCTGAAGTTTGCTGGAATCGCCGATCTCCGCCACTGCACCCAGCCCTTTATCCTCTGCGGATAATACAGCTATGTCACTAACACGGTCCTTGCCAACCAGCTTTGCTTTATGTGTCTCCCCATCTACGGTCACAATCTCCAGATCACTCGCACCCTCCACGACGTGGTGGTTGGTCATAATGTAGGCCTTGCCATCTTCCTTCTTGAAAATGACCCCTGAGCCCAGCGCCGAATCTTCCATCGATAGACTGCTACCCGTTTTATGGTTCACAATGCTCACCACGGAGGGACGAACATGGGCTGCTGCTTGGATAATCCGGTCGTATGGATCAGCTGCCTGCGCTGTCTGTGCACCGCCTCCACCACCATTACCTGTAGCATTAGCCAGCGGTAACGATGTGGGCTGTGTGATGAAACTAAACAGCATGACGGTCACGATGGAGCTGATCACCGAGCTAATCACAGCTACCTTCACAGTGGAACTGATTCCCGTACGCGATCTGCGCGGATTGCTCCAGCGGTCACGTCCACGTGCTCTGCCTCCAGGGCGGATGATCTGAAGTTTGCCTTTCTGTTCAGGTTCGGCGCGTCTTGATACTTTGGTTGAATAAAAATCGTCTCCAAACAATCCCATCGTGATCCTCTCCCCTTCGTTGTCACGCATCAAGACCCTGACTGCCGCCTAAGTTGTCGCATGGTTCAACGATGGTGTTCTTACGTTACCCCACTCCAGCCACAGCCGAGCTTCCGATCGCTGTTACTCACAAATTTTTTTATTTCTTTTTCCTAGGTAAAATTTGTTCATAAAGGCGAACGCTACGCTTCTCCAGCCTCGTTCTGTGTCTTTCGTTACGTGCGTACCGTAAATAACCTCTCGTTTTCCCATGCTTTTTTGCATTTTTATAAAATGGTCTTGCATATCGCCGCATCCCGGCATCAAATCAAGATACAGCGTCTATGTACAACAGAACGGACACGCCATTCTGTCAGTGACTCTATCAATCATGCTCTCGCATTCTATGACATGCCATTTCACACGCAAAACAGCCAAAATCACAATGCTCCTCATATACTAAACACGTCAAATCACAAAAAGTTGCATATTTACGAAAATTAAAGCAAATTTCCGCTATAACGCGCTTAACAATAAAGGTCCATAGTATCTATCACCACAAAATCCGGTCCGCTAAGCGCCATTTTGGCAAATTTGAAGAACTTTTTCACCCCTGCATAGTCACAGGTTCAGCATACACGTCTCATCACACAAATGTTAGCGGCAAAAAGAGGAATGTTTTCCACCCAGCCTGACTACAATAATAGTAAAAGACAATTCGAAGCTTCATAGAGGAGGATATATATGGATCGCACACGTACACTCACTGCCATGGATGAAGTTCATATGGCGGCCAAGCTGGCCGATCTCAAGGAAGAACACTATCGCAACACCCTTGCACTCAGTACCATCATTGAACTGCTTATCGATAAAGGCATCCTAACCCGCGAGGAAGTCGAGCGCAAAGCCGCCGAATTGGACAGCTTTATGGCTCACCCACCCTATCCCATGGCGTAGGACGGTCGTAATACGTATCACAGAGTTTGAACTCATGATCCTGATAAAAACATCCACGGCTCTCCATCGCGTCGCGCACGGTCATTTTCGCCAAGTCCATCATATTATGATCCCGACTAAGATGTGCCAGATACGTGCGCTTGATGCGTCCGTTCATCAGTTCACTAAGCGCTGCTCCTGCTGCTTCGTTCGACAAATGCCCAATATCGCTCAAAATCCGGCGCTTGGTGTTCCACGGATAACGCCCCATACGCAGCAATTCGACATCATGATTCGCTTCCAGCACCAGTACGTCAGAATCAGAGATGGCATCGCGAACCTTGTCGCTCATGTACCCAAGATCTGTTGCAACAGACAGCTTCTCCGTACCATCATCGAACGTATACCCTACCGGCTCAGCTGCATCATGCGATATCCCGAAGGATTCCACGCGCAGTGACCCAAAATCATGCTTTTCACCCGTCTCAAATACCCTCCGGTTTTCCTCTGGAATCGCCCCAACCGACTTCTCCAGTGCCGCCCACGTATTCAGATTCGCGTAGATTGGTAAATTATATTTCCGAGACATCGCGCCTAGTCCTTTAATGTGATCGGAATGTTCATGTGTAACCAGAATCCCGTCCAATTCTGCCCCAGAAATCTCCCTTTCCTGAAACAGTGCATCCAATCGCTTCGCACTAAGACCCGCGTCAATCATGAGAGAGGTACCCCCATGCTGTATGACTGTGGCATTACCTGTCGAACCGCTGGATAACACGGTAAAATATATCCCCATAACGCATTACTCCCCTGGTTTGTCTGTCTTGGGACTGAATACATCCCCACTGATGCCCTGCACGTACAACACTTCGCCACTTTCCAGCACGAACCGCCATGCCGGCATCGCTACCTGTATATCTGAATTGAACAACTGGCCGTAATAGCCCAGCTGAATATCTTTGACAATTGCATCATTTGGCAAAAAGTTCTCGATCAGCGTTCCCAGCGCCTTCGACGCCGGAAGCACCTGCTGATCGCTCTCCTCTGCGGTTGTAATCCGCACTGGAGTTTGACGGTAACCTGTTATTTTCTGGTCGCTGTAGAACAGCTCCAGACTCACATTGAAGAGCGGCCATTTGCCATCCACCAGTGGGTGAAGTACAAAAGCCCCATCCTCGGCCATCAGCTGATCCAGCCGGTATGTCCCGATCTGTGGAATCTCACGCTCTAATGCATCTTCCAGCTCACTTTGCGAGAAGATCAACTTGCTATCTACAGGCTGTTCCAGTTCCATATCCACGCCAGCCCTGTCCTCTTCAATGAACTCATAGGACAACTTTGGCAGCTTTGGCGTTTCATTTGGAATCGGAGCCAGCACCTGAATGCCCTTCTCTTCCATCGCCTGCTGTGTATTATCTGCCAGTGAGGTGAAGTCCAGATTGGCTCCGGCCGTCTCCCGCGCATCCATCCAGATCTGGTATCCCAGCACCAGATTGAGCAGCAGAAAGGCATAGATCAACACATTTTTCGCCCGTCCCCAATCCAAAACGTTCCCCCCTAACTTAGCTGCTTGCAATACTTTCTCAAGTTGCCTACACCTTCCACCGTAACTGGCCGTTTATAGCCTTTGAACTTAAAGCTATACGATAACGGAGAGGGCAGAAATAACCTGAAGAAGCGGAGCGTTCGCCTTTACCACCAGATTTCTCCCGTGTTAAAAGGGAATTCAAGAAATCTGGGGGTAACAGCGATCGGAAGGTTATTCTGCACGCGTAGTGATAAAGTACAGCTACTCTTTGGTTCAAAGACTATAACCTATCAAGATACGGTAGTTTCCTCACCATTTCCAAAGCGGATCACCCATACCGGAATCAGCTTTAGTCCGTCCTCAATCGAAGAAGGACGATATGCCGGGTACACGTCCACGACCTGGCGATTCTCACCTGCGACCTTTTTAATAAGAGCCTTCAGCTTGTCTCCGCCAGGCAACTTTACCGATTTCTTCGTCTCTGCACCTTCGTTCAGGTATTCCAGTGATCGCTCATAACTGGATACCGTCTCCTGCTGCATCTCCATACTGATCGTGCCAAAGCGGAACTGCATGGAATCCATAATCGGATAGCTACCATAATACTGTTGGAATTCAAGCTGCGTCTTGATGTCGGCGGTCTCCAGCATCATGCGCGAACGGCCTTTCCAGCCACCATGCTGATTCACAAAGTCAACCGCAGACAACGCATCCTTCGCGGGATCAATCTGTCCCGCAGGCGGTGCCGCCGGATCGGTATAACTGATCCAGCGCTGTTCCTGTTTTACCTGCAGACTACGTTTACTATCCGTGTAGATCTCCGATCCATCTTTTTCCCGGATATTCCGGGTCATGCTTGGATCGAAAAACAGACTACGCTGCATTTGCTCAACCGTGAATTGCCCTGTCGGCACATCTGCCTCAATCGTCTCCAGAGCTTGGGCCGGGATATAATACCCGCCAGCCATCAGCGTATATGGCGTCCAGTTCGTACCGAAGTCAACATGCTGCTGCACGTCTTGTACTGTCAGGTCCGCCTGCGTTGCTTCGTATACCACGTCTCCCTTGGCGCTGAAGAACAGCGCATGGGCCTTCGTTTCATTTTTGGACGTATAGATCGAGATTCGGTTAATGGTCTCCCCTTGGAACAAGGAATCCGTCCCAAGCCTCATCACCCGCTGTAACAATGCTACGGGAATACCTTCTTTGAACGATAGCTCAAACCCAGGGTTCTCCTTGCGAATCTGATCCCAGTTCACCGATTGCACACTGCGGCGTTGAAAATCATCGAACGCCCGCCCCTGTAACCGCGAATAGATTAACTGATAGAACGTATTGCCAGGGTAAAACACCGTATGTTTATCCTCACCCAGATGAATAATCATCTGATCAGGGAAGATCAATTCTTCAATATTCCGTTCCTGACCCATATTTTCCGTCTTCACATAATTCGTTTCTGACGTCACAATGGAATCCCCGCCTCCGGGCAAACGGTAGATCAGAAAATAACTCTGAACCAGACTGGCTACAACAAGGGCAGCAAGCACCAAGGATTTAATCCGTTCCTTCACGGTGCTCACCCCCTTTCTCACGCATCGGCAGTGTGAACGTTACTGTCGTTCCCACATCTACTTCAGACTCCAGAGAGATGCTACCATCATGTGCCTTCACAATTTCCCGGGCAATGGACAGTCCTAGCCCTGTGCCTCCCATACTGCGGGAACGAGCCTTGTCCACCCGATAAAACCGCTCAAAAATGCGATCCAAATCGCGCTGTGGGATACCCATTCCGGTATCCGATACCGAGATGGCAAGTGCGTGTTCATCACTGCGTCTAGCCGCAATTGTAATGGTGCCGCCTTCCAATGTATATTTCAGCGCATTGGACACGACATTATCCAGCACCTGATCAATCTGGTCGCGATCCAGCGGAACAGCCGGAATATCATTCTCCACAGACAGCACAGGCTGAATATCCTTCTGATGCATCTGGAACGAGAATCGATCCGTCACTTCCTCCAGCATTTCCAGAATATCGGTTGGCTGCTTGCGCAGTAAAGCTTCCTTGGAATCCAGCCGCGATAGATGCAGCAGATCCGTAACCAGTCGTATCATTCGTTCCGTCTCGTTCTGAATAACACCAACGAAACGACCGGCAAGCTGCGGATCTTCCAATGCCCCGTCATCCAGCGCTTCCGCGTAACTCTTGATCGTAGTCAGTGGTGTACGCAGTTCATGGGATACATTGGCCACAAATTCACGCCGGGATGCTTCAAGCTCTTCCTGCTCGGTAACATCCTGAAGTACGGCAATGGTTCCCGTGATTCCCCGTTCACGTCGATGAACCGGTGTGAACGTCATCCGAATGACCACAGGTTCTTCTTGTCCTGCAGGTGCAATCTGCAGCAACGTTGAACCTGTGAAACCACTCGCGAGAGCTTCCGCATCCTCCGGATCAATGCCGAGTAATATAGCGAAGTGTCTTCCTTCAATATCCGCAGGATGCATACCCAGAATGCTGCTGGCACGACGGTTTACGAGAATGACTTTACCGTACTCATCCGTAGCCACTACACCATCACTCATATTGGTCAGAATGGAGGTCAGCTTCTCCTTCTCCTCTTCATTCTGGGAGAGTGCATCTCGAAGCCTGCTGGTCATATAGTTAAAAGCCCGACTGAGCTGACCAATCTCATCCGTGCCAAATACAGGTGTCTGCTGATCAAAGTTACCTTCTGCGACCGCTGTCGCTCTCCGCGTCACTTCCTTAATCGGCTGCGTGATCGTATGAGATAGGATCACGCCAAGCACCGCCGTTAACACCAAGGCAATCAGAATGCCGGAGATAAAAATTTTGTTGATTCCCTCCATCGTGGAATACAGCTCGTTCATGGATGCCGCGATGTAGACCGCGCCAATGATCTTGCCGCCGGACAGCACCGGCTTGGCAACGACCTTTTTGCGAACATTATCCTCGTCCACGATATATTCCTCATTGTCCCGAATGCCTTGCAGCGCACGGCTGACGACGGTCTGGGTGTTTTTGCGCCCGACATAGTCCGAATGTGAACTTAGCGAGGTCGTCAGTACTTTGCCGCTGGCATCCAGCACCTGAATCTCGGCACCGTTAATGTTGAACAGGTTGTTCACCAGCACACGCAGATTTTCCGTTTTGTCCTCGCCAGCCTCTGCTTCTCCACCCGCCATCGTCTCCCCCACGAGAACCGACAGCATCTCCGCACGCGCCTGCAAGTCTTCCGTAAAGTTGCTCGTTAGTGAGTTCTTCATCGCGCTCACAAAATAAACCCCGATCAATTGCATCGCAATCAGAATCAGCAGTACATAGATAATTATCAATTTCGCCTGAATCGTTCGAAAGAACGAAAATCGCGCGAATCGGCCCATTATATCCCCACGCTTTTGGCACTGCGCACGAGATAACCGAGCCCGCGGCGTGTCAGAATCGTTTCCGGTTTGCTTGGATTCTCCTCAATCTTCTCACGCAGACGACGAATCGTAACATCCACGGTGCGTACATCGCCGAAATATTCATATCCCCATACGGCTTGCAGCAGATGTTCCCGTGTCATAACCTTGCCGGAATGCTTCGCCATATAATAGAGAAGTTCATATTCACGGTGGGTCAGATCAAGCGGTTCCCCGCCTTTGTAAGCCGTATACATGTCCATATCAAACGCCAGATCAAACAGCCGCATGACCTGCTTCTCTTCGTCTTCGTGCGCTTCAGCCGTAATCGCAAGCTTTTGCCGTCTGCGCATCTGTGCCTTCACCCGTGCAAGCAACTCACGTGTGCTAAACGGCTTCGTCACGTAATCATCCGCACCCAATTCCAGTCCGAGCACCTTGTCGATCTCGCCATCTTTGGCGGTAAGCATAATGATTGGCATCTCCAGATGAGCGCGCACTTCACGACATACATCCATACCATCCTTGCCCGGGAGCATCAGATCCAGCAGCATCAGATCCGGTTTCTCGGATAACGCCAGTTCAACCGCACGAATGCCATCAAATGCACAGATGACCTCGTACCCCTCTTTTTCCAAATTAAACTTCAGAATGTCCGCGATGGGCTGTTCATCGTCCACCACCAAAATCTTCCCCTGCATCGGCTAAGTTCACCCCTATATCCTGCTTAATCCGCGTTAGCGTTTATATCTCTCTTCTATGTTTAGCTTGTACCAAGCCTACTTGATTTGTTTCTCTAGTTTGTTGTTTATACTCTCTAGTTTAACATACCTGAAGCACCGTCACATCCCGATCGGAGGGTTGGAAGGTCTTTCACCTGAAAATTTTTTACAGCACCAAAAAACAAGGCCAGCATTATAGCCAACCTTGCTCTACTTAAGCTCTATATTAGTTCAGATACGTTAACGGATTTTCTACCGTTCCATTCTTAATAATCTCAAAATGCAGATGTGTTCCAGTCGAACGACCCGTATTGCCCATAACGCCGATACTCTCGCCTTTTTCAACCACTTGTCCAACCTTAACGCCAATGCTGTTCAAATGTCCATACAGTGTTTCGTATCCGTTACGGTGGTTAATAATGATGACATTACCATAACCGCTTTTCTGTCCTGCAAAAGTAATTACACCCTCATCAGACGCTTTCACATCGCGGTTACCTACCAGATCGACACCTTTGTGCTGGCGACCCCAACGTTGTCCAAAGCTGCTACTCATCGTTGCATTTGATACCGGCCAAGCAAATTCACCTGTGCCCTCACCAACAACTTTTGTTCCGCTAAGGACTACTTCAGTTACAGCTGCTTTAATCACTTCCTGACCAAGCCACTCTTCCTGAACCACTTCACCATTTTCTTTGGTTATACGATACTGCATGCTTTTCAAGCCGCTTTGTCCTGGGCGCACGACTTTTGTTGTACCTGCTTTCAACTCGTCACTTTTGCGCACTTCCACTTGCGGTTTAATCTCAATTTGTTCAACAACCTGCTCAACCGATTTAACGGTTACCGCCGGTTTCGGAACGGTCAAGGTCAGTTCGTCTCCGATTTGAAGCGACGTTTCCTTGATGCCCGGATTATGCTGGCGAATCTCGCTTTGTGTAATTTCATACTTGGCAGCGATCGAAGAGATCGTATCTCCTTCACGAACCACATAAGTTACAGGCGCGTCTTTACCAACGGTTAAAGCTTTAACCGCCTCGGACACATCCCATATTTTGTTTGGATCAGCCTTCACCACATCCGTCGCTACATCTTCCTTGATGCCTACAGACTTCAGGGTTGTGCTTGGTCCCTCGTCTTTCTTCGAGGAGTTAGCCGATACCGACTTCGTCTTAAGCGAACTTCGCACAGCCGATGCCGATATGTATTTGCTCTGCACTTGTTCCAGGATTGCATCAGCTGTTGCCTGATCCTTCACAATACCAATGACTTCACCATCTACCTTAAGCTCCACACCTTTGGCGTAGGCTGTCAGCATGTCACCCAGTTTGTCCAGCGTCTCGTCACTGTTCACTTCAGGTTTGTACGCTCTTACCGTTTCGGTTGTGATGCCATCCGTGTTCAGCACCATCTCTGCATCCGGATATTTATGTTGATATTCCTCAGTTTTGTCTGTAAATAATTGTTGTAATTGTGCCTCATCTGCAATGGTACCAATCTCGCTACCTTTAACCATTACTTTATAGTACGGTACGGTGTTTGCAGTAACATATTGTTTGCCTGCGAACCCGAGCGATGCTGCGATGAATACACCACATGCTGCTGTAATGATCCATTTGCGCGAGGCCAGAACGCGCTTCTTATTCACACTGAAGGTGGACATGCTCATGTTGTTTTTGTCTTCGGCCGTCCGGTGTTCCCCGGATTGTTCGTGTACCCGGTCTTTGCCCGGTTGGCGTATGCCTCTGAAACCTTTCATGATTCTCTCCTTTTCAGCACTTCTCAGTTCGCATTTCTGTCAAGACATCACCCATCGTGTCTGTCCCATGCTCGTTGATACTTGTATTGGGTGTCCGCAAAATCAGGACTTTAGCTGCGCTCGTAAAAGTGTCAAAATTTTAACCTTTTATCACACCCGTATACTTTAACACAGGTTTTACACTCATTTCAACTCTACACGTCACACCACAAAGCCACGCCCCGCTTGGTTTCCCTGAATTATCCATAAGATAGCACGACTGGTCCATCACCCATTATGCCTCAACATCCGCTGTACTATGTGCTTTTGTTCGCAAATTAAGACTAGGTTCTAAGACTCAGTGAAATATGCTTTATTTTTCATAAAAACACAAATAAAATCCCTCACCAGATCAACTCTGATAAGGGATTACGTAAACAACCTGATTGTGGTTTATCTTAAACTGGATTTCATCTCATGCCACAATAGAAATTAACTTTTATGTCTCTATTCTTTGACTGCAAGAATTACAAATCGCTTCTGCTGAACTTCCCAGAATCCATTGTGCTCCATCTCCATATGAATATCCATTAACGGTTCACGGAACTGTTCCACTTTGAAATTAGGTACTTGCCACGGGATAGTCTTTAGATAATATACCAGTGCGCCTATATCATAGAAACGTTGTGCAGGGGTTGCTTCCCGTTGCTCCAGAATACGGAATCCAGACTGTTCCAGCTGAAGAACAGCACGATCCAGTTCCCATCCAGCGTAATCCGCTGGCATAGGAATGCCGAGCCGATCATTGATCTCCCTGCAATCTGACCAACCTACCTGTTGAGTTAGAAACATTCCCCCTACCGATAGAATCCGCCTAACTTCCCGCTCATCATACGACTCATGCCGATTAAGAATCAGATCGAATTCCCCATCTGTGAAAGGAAGTTGCGAATCATCAGTCACTGGAAGCACCTTCACACCGAGCGGCTGTAAACGTTCCTCTGCAATAGGTATATTGGGGAGATAGCCCTCGGTCGCACATGTGTATGGAGGAAGGGGACGGAGTCTGGACAGCATCTCTCCTCCACCAGTCCCCATGTCGAGCATTCGTTCTGTTTGATTCAATAATCGGCGCGCCATCGTTCCATATGACCAAGGCAATATTCCGCTCTGGAGTCGCCCACTCCCTGTTACATAGCTAAAATCCCAGCCACTAAACGGCTGGTCCGCCTCTTGCAGCCCTTGCTCGTATCGCTCTTTCGCCGCCTCGGCAAACTCTTTTACTGATGGTTCTGAATTAGAATGATATAAGTTCATGGTCAATACAACCTCCAATTAGTGTATTACGTAAACACAAGTCCATCGGTTCTCTTGAAAGCACCTATGAACGGAGGTCCACGAATTGGACTGGAGGTTTCTGCAATGTTGCCTAAACGTTTTTATATGTTGTGTTCTTTCCCTTTATATTTCATACACTTTTCCCTCCTACAGGCATTTCCATTATTTATTTAAATAAATTATATTCAATCACCATCGACAAGTCCATTACATTATGAATCAGGCGATACCCGTCTATGAGCACGCCTGCTTTATCTTCCAATCTTATTCTGTCTGCAGTACTTCCATCAGGTTGTCATACTCTTCACTGGTCAGGTACTTCGAGATCACCTGTTCAATCTCACGTAATTCCTGTTCCGTTAGGCCACCTTCCATGGCGCCTGAGATCTGCTGCATTTCTTTCTGTGGCAGCTTGTTCATGAGCAGGCTGAAGATTTTTTCTTTCTCCTCTGCTGGCAGCTTGTCCTTCGCTCCTGTAATGTCATCCGGTGATACGACAATAGCATCATTGCCTGAAGCCGAACCACTACCCTGATCTGTTCCTGAGTCATTACCCGTGCCCGTATCCGTCCCATTGCCTGCACTTGTGCCTGAGTTTGATCCTACGGTCGTATCTGTACCTGAACCTTCCCCTGTGCCCTCGTTTGAGCCGCTCCCTTGAGACGCATTGTTGCCTGCATCTACGCCAGATTGACCGCTCTCCGTCCCATTCCCCATAACTGAAACAGCATCTTCCGGGACCTGCTCTTCGTCCGCTCCTGTCGGCTGATCTGTCGTCCCATTTCCCGATTTATTCCCCTCGCTGGTTTTACCGCCCAAAGCCCCTTGGAACATGGCGGTTAACCCCATAGGTTGACCTTCCCACTGAATATTGAAACTCGCGAGTAACGACTTCGCATATGACTGTACAATTAATCCGGTCGTGAGCAGTGTCAGTGAACTGACCAGCAACACGGTTAGCACGATTTTGACAAACCACACAAGCAACTTCATTCCGTTCTCTCCCTCCGATTATCCCACCCGTCTAACATGCGCATGTCGGGGTCTGTGACTCTACTGTTAACCAGTATTGACGGAAATCTCGGGATTATATCCGATAAACATACAAAAAGCCTCCAGTCATCGCTATAAAAGCAACAACTGGAGGCTTAACATGCCTAAATCGGCAGAGGATTCTATTTTATAATTCAAGAAACAATCTCTCTATTTCTTCGATTACTCGTAGATTGGAAGAACTTGATTCGTTTGCTCACGGTTACGACCAACGGAGAAGATGGCAATTGGAATGCCTGTCAGTTCGGAAACACGTTTTACATAATTCTGTGTGTTCACTGGCAGGTCTTCAAGTTTCTTCGCTCCAGTGATATCTTCGCTCCAACCTGGCATCTCTTCGTATACCGCTTCACATTCTGCCAGCATTTTGAGGCTTGCCGGATAGTGTGTGATGACCTCGCCGCGGAATTTGTATCCTGTGCAGATTTTTACGATTTCCAGACCTGACATTACGTCCAGAGAGTTCAGGGACAGACCTGTAATTCCACTGACACGACGCGCGTGGCGAACAACAACACTATCGAACCAACCTACACGACGTGGACGTCCAGTTACCGTACCGTACTCATGCCCAGTCTCACGGATTTGGTCACCGATTGCATCATGCAATTCCGTAGGGAATGGGCCATCTCCTACACGGGTTGTGTAAGCTTTCGCTACCCCAATGACTTGCTGAATACGAGCCGGGCCTACGCCAGAACCGATACATACGCCACCTGCGGACGGATTGGATGATGTAACAAATGGATAAGTTCCTTGATCAAGGTCCAACATAACGCCTTGTGCACCTTCAAACAATACTTTTTTGTCCTCATCAATATATTCGTTCAGAACAACGGATGTATCACGTACGTAAGGACGCAGAATTTCAGCATATCCGAGGTAATCTTGCAGAATCTCTTCCACATCAACAGGCTGGCCGCCGTAGACTTGCTCGATGACACGGTTCTTTTCTTTGACCAGATGACGCAGTTTCAGTTCGAAATCTTCAGCATCCAGCAGGTCAACCATCCGAATACCAATACGAGCTGATTTGTCCATGTAACATGGGCCAATTCCTTTGCCAGTTGTACCGATTTTGTTTGGACCTTTGCTCTCTTCTTCGAGTGCATCCAATACCATGTGATATGGCAGGATGATATGTGCGCGCTCACTGATGGACAGGTTCTTCGTTGTAAAATCATTGTCATGAATATAGTTAATTTCTTCGATGAGTGCCTTCGGGTTGATAACCATTCCGTTACCAATAACACACGCTTTATCCGTGTAGAAAATCCCTGATGGAATCATCGTCAGTTTATATTTTTTGTTATCAATCAGAATTGTATGACCCGCATTGTTACCACCTTGATAACGAGCCACCACATCAGCGCTCTCCGCCAAATAATCCGTGATTTTACCTTTTCCTTCGTCTCCCCATTGCGTTCCCACTACAACTACCGTTGACATAGTTAACATTCCTCCGTGGGTGCCTTGCGCACCTTTGTATTGGTCTGTCCGTCCTCTATCCCGGCAGGCATGTTACGCAATAAACCGACTGAGAAGCGTGCTAACGGACAGTAAAAATGTCCTTCCGTTACATTCAAGGGAAGGTTTTCGCTGCTTTAACGCAGCAGTATTAGTGTACCAGTACCCTTTTTCAAAGTCAAATCAAATGGCGAACAATTAGATATAGTACAACTGTAATGTTCGGGATTTACCCACTATTTCAACACAAAAAACCGGAGACTACAGTCCAAGCTTGCTTGACTGCTATCACCGGTTCAAGGATTCCCATTTTAATGTGAATCTATATCTGGTATTTATCACACATGTTTGCGTTCAGTTGCTCTAATGGTTGATCTTCGGGACAGACGATTCTGGCTTCTTGATCGAAGCCGTCAGCACCTGCCCATTACATCGCGAAGGCGTCATTGTGCGCCCTCTCGTAATTGACGAATTTATTAAAGTTTTTCAGGAAGACCAGTTCCACCGTACCTACCGGGCCGTTACGCTGTTTAGCGATAATGATCTCGATAATATTTTTTTTCTCGGTCTCCTGGTTATAGTAGTCATCCCGGTACAGGAACGCTACGATGTCGGCATCTTGCTCGATCGAACCCGATTCCCGCAAGTCACTCATCATCGGACGTTTGTCCTGACGTTGCTCTACACCCCGGCTCAGCTGGGACAAGGCAATAACCGGAACTTCCAGTTCCCGGCCAATCTGTTTCAGTGTACGTGAGATCTCGGATACCTCTTGTTGACGGTTCTCCCCTGCTTTACCACGTCCACTAATCAGTTGAAGATAGTCGATCAGGATCATGCCAAGGCCTTTCTCTTTCTTCAGACGACGGCATTTGGCACGAATATCCGCTACGGTAATCCCTGGCGTATCATCTATAAAGATGTTGGCTTCTGACAAAGCTGCAATACCCATCGTCAGCTTCTGCCAGTCTTCATCACCCTTGAAGTCACCCATACGCATTACGCTGGCATCCAGGTTGGCTTCCGCACAGATCATACGTTGCACCAGCTGGGCAGCTGACATCTCCAGACTGAAGATCGCTACCGTCTCCTGTGCCCGAATAGCAACGTTCTGAGCGATATTCAGGGCAAAGGCCGTCTTACCTACGGAAGGACGGGCCGCTACAATGATCAAGTCACTGCGCTGGAATCCGGCAGTCATCTTGTCCAGATCAATGAACCCGGACGGAATACCTGTCGTTGTACCCTTATTCTGATGAAGTGTTTCCACACGATCGAATACTTCCATCAGTACGTCCTGGATCGCTATAAAACCACTACTGGAGCGACGGTTGGAGATCTCCAGAATGCGACGTTCAGCTTCTCCGAGCATCGCTGCAACATCTTCGCCACCTGTATATCCTTCGCTCACGATCTGGGTTGCCGTACGAATCAGGCGACGCAGCATCGATTTCTCTTCGATAATCTGAGCGTAATAGTCTACGTTCGCGGCTGTAGGTACACCATGGGCTAGCTTAGCCAGATAACTAACGCCCCCGATGTCCTCCAGCTCACCTTTATCCTTCAGAAGCGAAGTCAGTGTCACGAGGTCAATCGGTTGATTTCCCTCACCAAGCTGGATCATCGCTTCAAAGATTAATTGATGGGGTTTATCATAGAAATCCTCGGTTTGCACCCGTTCCATCGCTGTAATCAGGGCCTCGCCCTGCAACAGGATTGCACCCAGCACGGCCTGTTCGGCTTCCAGGTTCTGCGGGGGAATCCGGTCGAATAACATTTCTCCGCCCATCTTACTCTTCCGTTACCTGTACCTTCAAGGTTGCCTTCACTTCAGGGTGAACCTTGACAGTTACTTGTGTTACGCCGAGTGTACGAATAGGCTCGTCCAGCTCAATTTTGCGTTTGTCTACTTTCAGACCCTTTTTAGACAAAGCTTCTGCGATCTGTTTGCTGGTAATGGCGCCGAACAGACGACCACCTTCGCCGGACTTGGCTTTCAGTTCAGTTACTTCTGCTTCCAGCTTTTTCGCAAGTGCTTCCGCTTCCGCTTTCTCTTCCTGTTTGAGTCTTTCTTCAGCCGCCTTCTGGTTGTCCAGTGTCTTCATGTTGCCGTCTGTTGCCAGACGTGCGATTCCCCGTGGCAATAGGAAGTTCTGTGCGTAACCCTCAGATACTTCTTTCACTTGCCCTTTCTTGCCTTGACCCTTCATATCTTTTATAAAAATGACTTTCATTCGAACAGCCCCTCTTCCTTTTCGATTTCAGCCAGTACGTTCGTCAGCCGTTTTTCTGCCTCTCCAAGCGTTCCTTCAAGCTGCACGGCAGCATTCGTCAAATGTCCGCCACCGCCCAGTCGTTCCATGACAACCTGAACATTCATGCGCCCCAGCGATCTCGCGCTGATGCCAATCAGTCCATCCGGACGCTCACTAATCACAAATGAAGCGACCACGTCAGTCATGTTCAACAATGTGTCCGCCACCTGGGCGATCATCATCTGTGAAATCTTGCTGCCAGGGTCCGTGACCGCCAGCGCAATGTTTCCATATACCATTTTAGCATGCTTTATGATTTCTGCCTTAGCAATATATTCTGACAGATCCTCTTTCATCAACCGCTGGATCATAATGGTGTCCGCACCGCTACGGCGCAAGAATCCTGCCGCTTCGAACGTTCTGGACCCCGTGTGCAGTGCAAAATGCTTCGTATCCACCGTAATCCCGGCAAGTAGAGCCGTGGCTTCTAGCGGAGTGAATTGTACCTTGTCATGAATGTATTGCAAGAGTTCGGTTACCAATTCGGCAGCAGAAGACGCATAAGGTTCCAGATAGATCAACACTGCGTCATTGATGAACTCTTCGCCCCGGCGATGGTGATCCACAACGACGACACGGGTAGCAGACTGTACCAGTTTCGGCTCCATGGTCATGGAGGCCTTATGGGTATCCACCACCACCAGCAACGTGTGCTCGGTCATCATCTGGGTTGCCTGTTCCGGTGATACAAATGCTTTGGACAACTTCTCGTCCTTGTTCACTTGCTCCATCATGCGTTCAATCGATGGATTAATTCCATCCAGAACAATTCGTGCTTCCACATTGTACAGACTGGCCGCTTTCCACACGCCGATGGATGCGCCGATCGCGTCCATATCCGGAATTTTGTGCCCCATGATGAGCACCCGATCGCTCTCCTGCATCAGATCACGCAGCGCGTGCGCAATAACGCGGGCTCTTACCCGTGTCCGTTTCTCCACTGCGTTAGACTTACCGCCGTAGAAAGACAGGCGTTGTCCGGACTTCACAGCAGCCTGATCACCACCACGTCCAAGTGCCATGTCCAGACTGGACTGTGCCAGTTCTCCCATCTCGCTGATGCTATCCGATCCAAACGCCAGTCCAACACTGAGTGTCATTGGCACTTTGAGGTCAGCAGTCATCTCCCGAACCTCATCCAAAATGACAAATCGGCTCTGCTCCAGTTCCTGCAAAGACTTATGATTCAGCATCAACAGATAACGATCAGAAGATAGACGGCGTAGGTACACTTCGTACCGCTTGGCCCATGACGTAATTTCGCTGGTCACACGGGCAATCAGCGCTGTACGCTGTTGATCGTCCATGCCTTGGGCAGCCTCGTCCAGATTATCCAGAACGAGAATTCCCAATGCAAGGCGTTCATTTTCATATTTATCACGAAGAATGGCTAGCTCCGTAATCTCGTATACATATACATACCGCTCCTGCGGGTTATGAATAACTCCATAATGCCGATCATCCAACTGAAATTCGTCATGGAACTCCTTGGATGAATGTTCCTTCGTCCCATCCTTCTTCTCTTTAGGCTGAGGAAGTTTGGGAAACAAATTAAGTAGCGGATTACCCACCATTGTCTTCTCCTGGAACATCTCCGCGACAAAGCGGTTATGCCACTCTACCGTACGATCTTCGCTGTACAGCACGATTCCGAATGGAAGCATGCTGACCGCTTCCCCCTCCATCCGTTTGATCCGAATAGAAAGGCCATTAATGTAGTCGTTAAGCTCACGGCGGAACGCGAGCTCCGCCTTAATCATGACGATTCCCAGCGCCGAAGCCAGTATCAGACTAATCAAACCAAGCGTCCAGTTATAAATGGTAACGAACATAACGAGCAACAGCAGCAGTATGAACGCCCATACGGTATAGTAGCCGTGCCAGCGTTTCTTCAGAAATTTAGGCATGACTCATCACCCTATCGTTTTGATTTCGATATTGCCTCACGAAGCGGGAACGCCAGATCGATAATTCCGATAATCCGAAGCGGACCAATGAAGAAGACCGCTGCCGCCAGGAAATATGGTATAACCGGATTCCATTTCTTTGCATGTGAGAGAAAGAAGAAGAAACCGATCGCTTGAATCATGAAGCCCAGATTAATTAACGGGGACAGATTCATGGCAATCATGGTCCAGTATGTTCCATCACTTTGTCTGGAGATCACTTCGATCAACAGAGCAAGGAAATAATACCAGATCAATGCACGCGGCATACGCCACTCTCTCGCTGGTGGAAGCTTCGATACCACCACACCCATCACGTTCAGAATTGGACGAGCTATGGCGTGTGTAATAAAGGCCATTACCATCGATGTGACAACGAGAGCAAACGGAATCATAAGCTGTGTCTGTTTGGCAACATCCTCGGTCATCTCAGGTGTCCATGCAAAACCGTTGATCATCTGATTCGATGTATTGGTTAACGGTTCAATGGTCAGTTTGACCACATCTTCAATATAACTGGACAGGTCGAATTGGAAAATGACACTGCCAACCAAGAGCAACAACAAGTATTCTGCCAACATCATGCCACTTCCCGCCATCAGGGCGAACAGAGCCGATTTGCGTGTTTTATACGCGTGACCCATAACGATCGCAGGCAGGGTGAAGATGAGCAGTAGTAACAGATAGATGGGGTGGAATACGACCAAAATAACTGCTACGGGCACGAGATGCCATATAAATGATTTTAAAGATAATGAAGCATACAAAATAACTCCCGGAATCATCATAAAAAATATGGCAAGTACCGATAAAGGAGTTAACAGCGAAAGTAGCAAGAGCAGATAAACTGCGCTCCAAACAGCTGATTTAAAGCTAAATTTCAACAAATTCACCTCTTACGCATATGATCTTCTAGCGAGGAAATATCCTGGTACCAGTCTTCAAGCTGGTGACCTTCCTGTTTATGCTTTTTCAACTTCTCAACTAGCAGTGCATCCAGATCCTTGAAAGGAATACCGAGCCTGCGGCCCAATATGTAACTACTCATAATCAAACTGGCAAGACTGTCCCCGATTCGAGTTGTACTGCCTTCCCATAACGCCTTGAATAATCGGGATACCTGATCAAGCACTTCGGTTTTCAGCCATTCAATCACTTTAGCGCGTTTGGCTACATCCAGTTCTTTAGGCATTTGGCGAAAGTCACTCTCCCCCGAAAAAGCTTTATTCTCGATTATAGCATAAAAAGAGGGCCCGCAAAATTACCCCAAAAAGCGGAGAAGTTCTCCGAAACTGATGTCAGGTACTTATGCGGAGTCCTCCGTACATCCTATCGACCTATATATTTGTAAAAAACTTCGAATCCGCCCCTGATTTAGGACTTCTTAAGTTTAACATGATACCGGACGGCTGTGATTATCCATCATGACACAATAATGTTTAAATTCGTAACAGCCTTACTTAGCCTTGATCGATTCTTTGGCTACAATGCCCTCGCAGTACTCAATTATCTGACTCCGTCTGACAATACCAATGAACCGATCCATATCATCGACCACAGGAACAAAGTTCTGAACTTTAGCCAGATTAATCAGGTCCTCCATGTTGGCGTTAATCGATACAGGTTTCATATCCAAGCGAAGGGGAACATCCTTGAGCAAGAACTTTGAAGCGTTTTCAAATGAAATCTTTCCCTCGGCATTCTTCATATACCACAGTAAGTCGCCTTCGGTAACCGTACCAATATATTTGCCCTCTTTATTCAAAATGGGTACCGCCGTAAAACGATGATATTCCATCCGTTCCAACGTTTGCCGCAGCGTAGAATCCGACGTCACGCACGTAACCTCTTGTTTGGGTAGCAAAAAAAATGCGATGTTCATACCCTTGTGTATCCTCCTTGTGAATTTCTTCGTTCAACTTATCTCGCTCAACTTATATTATACGGATCAGAACGCAGGATGTTCCAAAAGGATAATAGTTCTCAATACAAAGAAAAAAAACAGCAGCCCGCGAATAAACGTACTGCTGATTGTGGTCTACAACACATCATTGGTATGGAATTGGTTATTCAATCTTTTGCCGGTCAGGGATCATGACTTCACCGGCTGGGGTCGATTGATCCATCCAGTTGTTAATCAGCTCTTTGGCATATTGGACATCTTTCTCGTCAGCCTGACCATAATAGATACCGTCTTTTTTCATTCCCTCACCCAGGATGGTGAAGCTTGAAATCTGCGGTTTCTCCTGAGTAAGCACTTGTTTGGCCAGATCAATAATGAAAGAAGCTCGCATATCCGTCTGGAAGCTGTCTCCCATGATCTGAATCAGTTCCGGAATTTTGGCAATTTGATTCAAATTCAGCATCTCATTCGCCATCGCGTTCAGGAAAATCTGCTGCCGCTTGGTACGATTAAAATCGCTATCCTCACGGTATCTTACATAATACAGTGCTTCCTGCCCGTCATAGATCGGCTTACCACCTTCAATCGTGAATTGCACATGATCCGGGTTCTTGTTCACAATGTCCTCATCGATTGGCAGTTTTACACCACCAAGCGCATCAACCACTTTTTTGATTCCATCGAAGTTGATCGTTGCATAATAACCCACATCAGCATCAAGGAATTTCTCCACCGTATTGATGGACATATTCTCCCCACCAAAAGCATAGGCATGCGCCAGCTTATCATAATCATCTTCGCCGTCCTTGTTGGCATCCCGTCCTACAATCTGCACATACGTATCACGTGGAATGGATACCAGAAGCACACGGGATTCCTTCGGACGTACTACAGCATAGATGACGGTATCCGAACGTCCACGCGTCTTCTCATAGGCGCGTTTGTCCGAACCGAGCAGTAACACGGAGAATGGTTCCTTACGGTATACCGTTGGATCAGGCGTGTTGTTGCCTTCTTGCGGTACATAAGAACGGGATAACTGATCTTCTACTGAACCGGCGAGAAACAGATCAAATGCCGCTACAGCCAGCTGCTGACGGAACAAATAACCTCCGATTAACAAAACAACAAGTGATACGAGCGTTATATATAGGCCTTTTCTTCTTTTCTTCTTCTTATCTTTAGTTCTGCTTTTCATCCATTGATTCCTTCTTCACTGTCAAAATGATACTGCCTACTATATAAGTTTCATCTAATATTTACACTAATAACGGAGAGGTCAGAAAAAACCTGAAGAAGCGTAGCGCTCGCCTTTATCACCGGATTTTTACCTTTGGAATAAGGAAATCAAAAAAATCTGGGGATAACAGCGATCGGAAGGTTATTCTGAACTCGCAGTGATGAGGTGTAACGATTCGTTCAACTTATATAATACCAATTAAACGTCTGGGATGCCTTGTGACTCGGTGTTCACTGAAGTTTTCTCTCTCTGGAATCAAGACACCGCTTACGCTCGTTCTATTGTAATCATTGCAGGAGCAAGAAAAGTTACAATCCGGTTAAATTGAAAAGAACAGCGGCTCCTTTTTAGCTACAAAAGGTACACTGTTCTCTTCATTTCTAACGTTATCGAATCAGTTTGTGGATATAATTTCCACATGTTGGCTCTTCTCTTTTTGACGCAGACGTCCCGTTATAAGCGCAGCTACCAGCGTAAGCACACTGAATACCACCGCAGACCAGAAAAGGCCATTATAACCCTGCCCTGTCGTTTGATGCACTGCCTGGAGCAACACATCACGGATGCCTTCATCAGGAATCTGGGACAGGCCCTCTGTCAGACTGGAGACATCACTCCCTGTTGCTCCACCCGATGCATATTGCTCCAGCATCTCCGGAGGCACCTGAATTCCTTTGTCAGCGAATCCTGCCTGAATGTTGGATCCCAGATTAATGAAAGAACGTGCCAGGAATCCAGCGAAAATCGTAGGCGCAATAGCCATCGCCATCTGGCGGAATAACGAACTGGTCGCTACCGCGATGCCCTTGTTGTTATCCCCCGCCTGTTCCGTGACAAGTACGTTAACTGGCGCACCAAGCATCATACCGAAACCGATACCTACGAATGTACTCGCGATGACAAATTGCCAGATATGCTCCACCCATAGCGGGAACAGCAGGAATCCAATGGCAGATAGCAGCCCCGCAACCGATAACGTCCAGATCGGCCCTTTGCGGTCAACGAGGTATCCACCTCCACCTGCCCCGATGCCGGATGCCAGCGCGAGTGGAGTAAACCAGTACCCGGAAGCTGTATTGGATACGCCGAGATATTGCTCAACAAATCCGGGAATGAAGATCACTGAGGCCAGAATGGCTCCCGAGAAAAAAGCAATTAGCAACGTCCAGCGAAAGGACGCAATGCCCAGAAGCTGTGTCGATACAACAGGTTCACGTTCAGATCCTTCCAGCCTTTTTTCCATGAAGTAAAAGAGCACCAGAAGGATTACACCTGCCATGAAAAAGCCGTAGAACATCGGTGATCCCAGGCTTTGAAGCATGTTCACACCGTCCAGATTGCTGAAGCTATACATTAAACTGAGTACACCCAACGTTAGGACAGCAATACCGCTCCAGTCCACTGCTGCACGATTCAGTTCCTGCTCTTCCTGAATAAATCGAATACCTGCTATGAATAGCAGAATGGCGATAGGCACGTTAATCAGGAATAACCAATGCCAGTTGCCAGTCAGATCCAGTATAAAAGCACCGACATTGGGTCCCAATATAGCGGCAACACCATTCATCCCTCCGAGCAGACCCAAGGCTGTACCTTGTCGCTCCGCCGGGAACTTGCTTAATACGTATGAGCTGGCAATGATAAAAATCCCACCACCGCCCAAAGCTTGAATGACACGAGCAATCAGGAAAAAGGTAAACGATGTGCTCAACGCGACAAGCAGGGACCCGATCCCAAACAACGCCACTTCAATCAAAAATAATTTCTTGCGACCATAACGGTCCGACAGTTTGCCCGCAATAGGTACACTCACCGCAAGCCCAAGCGTGTAAAGCGTAATCGTCCATGCTCCCCATGTTGGCGACACACCAAATGATGCATTTAAGGTGGTCAGTGAAGAGGTGATGATCCCGTTATCCAGCGCAGCCATAAATACCCCTATGGCAAACAAGACTAGCGGCCATTTCATTTGTTTTTGCATCATAAGTTACCTCCCGATCAGATCGTAAATTCAGTATCGTACAGTTGGTTTGGTACATATATATTAAACTGGATTGAATAATAATGACTCACTGGTCATTTTAAAACAAAAGAAAACCATATGTCAATTTAATAATATGGTTATATGGATCAATTTACCTCTGATTCGATAAAATAGAGCTACCACATGTTCAGTCGAACCTGCGGACAGCCCTCATATCTTATCTAACGTACTAACGCTTACGTAATGTCAATAATCTGGTCTGACTCGGTTTCCCGAAAACCCATAGTTGAATAACTTCCGAGTCTCCACAAAACGCCCTTCACGAGTATCTGTTCCAAATACAACTGATATCAGTCTTTTGCCATCACGTTCAGCTGTCCCCACAAAATGATATCCGGAATCTTCATCATACCCGGTCTTTAATCCGTCATTCCCATCGTAAGCATACGGCCCACCAATAGAGGACAACATCCAGTTCGTGTTACTCATGTACATCCCTTTTTGGTGCATTGATACTTGCATTTGACTGGAGATTCTTAAAATCTCGGGATGGTTATTCAGCAGATATCGCGCAAGCTTGCATGCATCTATAGCCGTCATTAAGGTCTGCCCTTGTATATCCATCGGACGGTTAGGACCAAGCAGCTTTTCACTGAGGCCCGTTGAATTCGTGAATTGTGTATCCTCAGAAAGTCCAATCTGAGTTGCTTTGTGATTCATCTGTTGCACGAACTTCTGCTCTGTACCACTGATATGTTCAGCCAGAGCAACCGCTGCATCATTGGCTGAATAGACAGCTACGATCTCGAACAACTCCTGAACGGTGAACTGCTCTCCCTGTTTCAGGGTCAGTTGACTGCCCCCCACGGAGCTGGCATACAGACTCACATTAACAAGATCATTCCAGCCTATATCACCATTGATCACGGCCTCCATTACTAACAGTTCTGTCATCAACTTACTGACGCCTGCCGGAGCAATCTCTTCGGAGCCGTTAAAATCCATTAAGATCTGTTCAGAGTTCATATCCATTAATACCGCAGATTCAGCTTTAATTCCCGGTTTGCCTACCAGCATGTCCGGTTTCACACCCAAATATATAATAAGCAAGAGAGCCAGCAGCATACCTGCCCGTTTCCACCATTTTTTCATAAGATGATCACCTCTTACCTATATAGACGAAGTAAAGAGGCATTTTGTCTGCACTTTTTTGAAAAAAAGTTAAATTTTTTTTATTTTTTGGTTACAAAAAAACATGAACCCCATACACCCATGCCAGAGTGTACAGAATCCATGTTTTTAAAGACACTTTTTATTCATTTTCCCAGGAGAATTCTTCATTAATAATCTAGCAACCGACTTCTTAAAGGACCCCAATCCTTACAGCTGCTAATTTAAGAATGTTTTACTGAGCTACAACTGCTTTGTCTGCATTAACTTGCAGGTCGCTCAGGTAAACGCCTGTTCCATCACCAATCGCATAGTTCATTACACGTTTGTTAACGGGTGCTACAACTGCACGATACAGTGTAGGGAATACAGGAACTTCATCTACCATGTATTGCTGCCATTGATTGTAGATCTCTTTACGCTTGTCTACATCAAATGCTTCAGCTGAGATACCTTGTGCCAGCAATTTGTCATTCTCTTCGCTGGAGAATCTGGAGAAGTTGTAGAGTGCATCACGGCCATACAGACCAGATGGATCTACGTCAATACCAACGCCCCATGCTGCTTGATACACATCAATGTTCGGATCATCTTTACCTGTGTTACCTACACGGTCATAGAAGCTGTTGAACTCAACCATTTCCAGATTTACTTTCAAACCAATAGCTGCCCATGATTGAACATAATAACGAGCCAATGGTTCAGCTGTGTCTCCACCAGTCATGGATACAAAGTTGATTTCGAGTGGTGTTCCATCCGGATTCGTACGGAATTCACCATCCAATTTATAACCAGCTTCGTCGAGCAATGCTTTCGCTGCTTCTGGATCATATGTTACACCCTTATTGTTGGAATCATGGAATTCTGGGTGAGATGGTGGAATCAAGGTTGTTGCATTCCAACGCAGGCCATTATAGAAACGTTTACCTACTTGATCGTTATCTACAGCCATCCACATGGCTTTACGCAAGTTTTTGTCGCCCATTTTTGCTTCGGCATTGCTTACAACTTTTCCGTTCTCTTCATCCCACGTACCCAGTTTGAAACCGATGTACGTATAAGCACGATCGATTGCGCCCAGGAATTCTACGTTGGACAGGTTAGCATTGTCTTTGTATTGATCTGTCGGGAATGCATCCACAAGATCTACCCCGCCAGATTTCAGTTCTTGAACAACCGTTGTCGGGTTGATAACTTTCAGAGTTACACCATCCAGTTTTGGAGCTCCACGCCAGTAATCATCGTTTTTAACAAAAGTTACAGACTCACCTGGAGTGATAACATCCACTTTAAATGGACCAAAACCAATTGGTTTTTCACGTACTTCTTTGGAAGAAGACATTTTGGCTACATCCATATCGCCGAAGATATGTTTAGCCAGTGGATACGTCCATACGCCACCTGTCAGCAGGGACGGAGTAGATTCTTTATACGTAATGCTGATTTGTTTGTCGCTCAGCACTTTAATACCAGAGATTGTTTTTGCTTTTCCAGCATGATACTCGTCCATACCTACTATGCTAGTGAAGTTGGAGTCATAACGTGGACCATCATACGCTTTGTTACCAATCACTTCATAAGCAAACTGCAGATCTTCAGCCGTTACCGGTTTGCCATCATGCCAGTTCACATTATCACGAATGGTCAGTGTGAACGTTTTGCCATCTTCGGAAGTCTCATATGTTGCAGCACCATCATTGGTGTACACATAGTCTTTATCCCAAGTCAGCAAACCTTCATCAAACCATTGAAGAACCTGTGCATCCGGGTTACCGGAATAGAAGTTAAAGTTCAGTGTACCTTCAAAAGCAGTATCCGATACAAGTCCGAATGTAACTGATCCACCCTCAATCGCAGTACCCTCATTCGTTTTGACATTGTTGAAGTCATCAATGGAGTAAACGCCCTCTTCATTAGCAGGTTTTTCCTCCGTTTTTCCCTCTTCTGTGTTGGAAGCTGGAGCTGGAGTAGCTGCTTCTTTCTCAGAGCAAGCTGCGAGCACCAATACAAAGACCAACATCATCGTGAAAAATAGTCCCCGTGAAAATAATCCCTTTTTCATGAACCTTTCCTCCCTTTTTTTAACCTCTTCTTTGTCTTGCATCAGTCGCACGCTTTAGGGCTTGACCGACATTATTTATACTCAACATCAATACCAGAATCAGTACCGATGCGGGTAGCCATATCCACCATCTGGACTCCAGGGTTTGCGGATTACGTGCATAACTTACGAGTGTTCCAAGACTAGGTGTACTTTCGGGAAAACCAAATCCCAGGAAAGATAATCCTGATTCGAGGCCAATGTTGGCAGCGAGATTCAATGTCATCGTTACGATGATAATGGAGCTCAGATTCGGAAGAACCTGTGAGAAAATGATCTTGAGATGCGATGATCCCAATGTTTTTGAAGCTTTTACATATTCAAGTTCTCTCTCCTGCAGTGCCTTAGACCGAATTAATCTAGCAATTCCCATCCATAGGAAGGCAGTCATAATTAGCGAGAACGAAACAATATTATATTTGGGTACTGCTGTAACAAACGCGATAACAATCATCATGAACGGGAGAATCATGAAAAAATCCACGATACGCATGAATATATTGTCAATTAATCCTCCGAAATAACCAGAAAGTATACCGATTACGATCCCCAAGAAACCTGTCATTACCGTAACTAGAATGGCAATGGATAACGAGTTCCGAGTTCCGATGATTAGTTGTCCAAATACATCACGACCTCCGTAATCTGTTCCTAACCAGTATTGTGCAGAAGGCGGCTCATACAAAGCGAATAGATCCACTTTAACAATTTCATCTTGATCCAGGATCAGAGCAGTTCCATAGACTATTAATAAAACCAGTCCCAAAAATATGAGCGAGATTAGTGCCACCTTATCCCGGACAAGCTCTCTCCATAAGATACTCAAGCTGGAGGGGCTCTTATCAATCTTCTGTGAAGTTACAACGACATCATTGGCCTTGCTCATCTTATTCACCCCGAAATCTTCAAGTTCTTACTTGATCCGTATACGCGGATCTACTAATCCCAGAATAATATCAGATAACAGCGAACCCAGGATTGTAGCTATACCAAATAGCAGGACAAGTGCGGTTACAACACTGAAATCACGAAGAGAGATTGAGGTAAGGAACAGCTGCCCCATGCCCGGGTAACTGAATATACTCTCAATGAAAATAGTACCTCCGATAAGTCCTGTAATCTCATAACCGAAGAATGCGGCAATCGGCAGTAGAGAGTTCCTTAAAATATGCCTGTTGTAAACTCGTGACTCCGAAGCGCCCTTGGCTCGCGCAGTAAGAACGAATTCTTTATGCTTGATATCAACAATTTCGCTCCGTAAGTATTGAACGGTTGATACCGTAGTAATCAGTGCCATGGATAATGCCGGTAATAACAGATGATAGAACTTGCTTGTAATGTAACTGAATGTGCCTGGTGTAAGTCCAGGTGCCACGCTGCCCCCCGTTGGGAATAACCCAAAGTGGAAACCAAAAATCCATAACATAACCAGTGCAAAAATGAACAACGGTGCTGCGAACCCCAGATAGGTGTAACCCGTAATTAACCGGTCAGACCATGTATCATTATAACGACCACTGATAATACCAAGTGGGATCGCGATCAAATATGTGAAGACAAGTGTTGCAAAAGCCAGCCAAAATGTATTTGCAATTCTTTGACCAATCAGATCAGAAACTGGCATCTTGAATCGGAAAGATTGTCCGAAGTCGCCCTGTGCGGCATTTCTGATCCAGTCCCAATACTGTACATACCATGGATTGTTAAGTCCAAGTCGTTCCCTCTGTTCATCCAAAGCTTTAGGATCAATACTTGGATCGAGCAATCCGGTTAGTGCATCTCCTGGCATGGCTTTGGCCATCAAAAATACCAAAAGACTTAATAAAAAGATTTGAGGGATCATAATCATGATTCTTCGTACTATTATTTTCCACATATGGCCTTCAACCTTTCTGAGGTAGAGCTACTCGGTGAGTATCGGAAATGGATTTGAGCGAGTATGCAAGCCCTTCCTCATCAAAGAAATTTCGGTATGAATTTTCATACTCAGATTTGACCTGTTGACGGAAGGCTACCATTTCCTCTCGTTTGGTTGGGTCCATATCCGGAATGGCTGCAATGAGACGTTTGGTATAGATGTGTTGTGGATTCTCAAAAATATCATTTGTTGTGCCCTGTTCCACATATCGACCTTTATACATAATTCCAATCTGATCACACATATGACGGATGATGCCCAGATCGTGACTGATGAACAGATAGGTCAGATTTAATTCTTTTTGAATTTCCTGCATGAAGTTGAGTACCTGAGCCTGTACCGATACATCGAGTGCAGATACAGGTTCATCAGCGATAATTAACTTCGGCTTCAGTGCAATAGCCCGTGCAATGCCGATCCGTTGACGCTGCCCCCCTGAGAATTCATGCGGATATTTGTAGATTGATTCCGGACTCAGGCCAACCTTTTCAAGTAATTCTCTTACTTGTCTTTTTTCCTCGGTAGCTGTCAGACGCTCATAGTTACGGAACGGCTCAGCGATAATATCGATAACCCGCTTCTTTGGATTCAGTGATGAATATGGGTCTTGAAAAATCATTTGTACATCCCGCTGGAGCTGCCTGTTCTTACGTCGCTCCGTAGCCAGATTTTTGCCGTTAAACAGGATCTTTCCGTCAGTGACATGGTTTAGCCCAATAATGGCTCTGCCTGTTGTTGTCTTACCTGAACCTGATTCGCCAACTAGACCATAGGTCTGTCCTTCTTCAATGGAGAAGCTAACATCATCAACAGCCTTTACACTGCCAATTTCCCGTTTAAGCAATCCACCGCGAATTGGAAAGTGTATCTTGAGCCCTTCTACTTCGAGTAATGCCATTATGTTATTCCTCCTCAGCTTTGGTCAGGGAAATGAAAGTGCTGGTAACAGGTACACCGTACAAAGTGACCTGGTGCAATTTCATGCATCTGTGGGTTCTCTTCATGAGCCGATTCACTAATCCATGGAATTCGGGCTTTGAATCTGCACCCTTTGCGAGGAAGATTTTTGAGTGATGGTACGATGCCTTGGATGACATGTAATTTGGATCTTTCTTCAGACAGGGTGGGAATAGAGTTCAACAATGAGCGGGTATATGGATGCTTCGCATCGTTCATCAATGTGAAGATATCTGCGATTTCAACAATTTCGCCTGCATACATAACTGCTACGCGATCAGCCATCTCAGCTACGACACCCAGATCATGTGTAATCAGAATAATGCCTGCGTTAATTTCACTCTTCAGATCACGGATCAGCTCCAGAATCTGTAGTTGAATCGTAACGTCAAGCGCCGTCGTTGGTTCATCGGCTATGAGTAGTTCCGGTTTGTTGGCAATCGCAATGGCAATAACAATTCTCTGTCTCATACCACCAGATAGTTCGTGGGGATACTGCTTGTATATTTGTTCGGGACGTGGAATCCCTACCTGATTCAATAAGTGAATGACCTTTTCTCTCTTCTCTCTGGAAGACAGCTTGGACTGATGAAGTGTGAGAATCTCTTCAATCTGTTCACCAATAATCATTAGAGGATTTAGTGCGGACAATGGGTCCTGAAAAATCATGCCCATTTCTTTGCCGCGTAGCTTGTTTAATTTGCTTGGGGAGATGTTGGCAATATCTTGTCCTTTATAGAGAATCTGGCCTTCGATCTTTGCTTTGTTATGCAAACCCATAAGAGAGAATGCAAAAGCACTTTTACCTGACCCGGATTCACCTACAATCGCCAACACTTCATTTTTCTTCACCGTAAGGTTAACGTGATCCACTGCTGCATAATAGTCATCTTCAATTCTGAATGATGTTGTTAGATTTCTGACTTCCAATAGCTCTGTATTCAAATCAATCACCCTAACCCCATAATTTCCGTAGATTGTATTCGTGTGTAGAAATGCATCCACTGTATATTTCCAAGTTCTTGAAGATAACGAACAATAGCTTATACAAAATACCAAATTGTTAGGAGAAACAAGTTTAAGAGACTTATATTTAGACCATTGGTCAATTAATGTTGATAATTCCTAGCGGAATTATATATCAAAATAATTAATGTAATCATACGTGTAATTTTAGCTAACGTCAATGCTTATTTTGAGATTTTTGGTATAAATGTTTTTTATACTACAGATTTGGATATTAGTAATACTATAAAGGCTTATAGCAGGGAATTTGAGAGGCGTTATCTTGTTTTTGGCTGTGAGGTTTACATAGGCAATTGGTCAAAATAACATATACATAACATAATAGTTACATCTAGTGTATGTGTATGCTTTAAATTAAGTAGACAATCTCAATTTTGCGTGAGGTAAATGTTACATATATGAGTGATGATTATATCTCGATCTATAGCTGAATTTTATTGAACCGGAGCCGTTATGCTTACAATTGAAATAATATGTGCGATCAGAGTAAAAAATCTAGTTAATCTAGTATAGTTTTATTTATTTGCTAATGTAAAGACCAAATTGTCATCTTTTATCATTTATTTTACAAAAGAAAGAAAAAAGCCCTGCAAAATGCAGAGCTTATCTAATAATTATTCATTTAAGTGTATATATAACACCTTTTACTGAGAGTCAGGGGGTCTTTTACCACGTTTTAACTCATTAATACTCAGTCCAAAATCCATCTGCAAGTGAGGATAGTCCGGAAAGTTTGCCCAGTCTCCACCCCAAGTGAAACCTAACTCTTTGGCGAGATCCACAATTTCCATCCAGTCTGCCTCGCCATTGCCGTTATCATCCCGTTCCATATCCCACACCACATCACCCTCAGGCGTCCTCAGTGCAAAATCAATTGCCAATCCGTAGTTATGATATGACTCACCACCACGTGCATTAGTAACGATATTGCCTGCGCTTGAGCGTCCTTGGTTGAATAGTGCATCTTGCTCCTCGGAACTTCGGTAACCGTGGGTGATAACAATCTCTATTCCACGTCTCGCTGCCTTACGTACCAATAATTTCTCATTCTCTGCTACCACAGGATGTAGGCCGGTGATTGGCAGAGCTTCTTGGATTGTTGTCCCAGGCCACATATTATCTATATCATCTTTTTGCTGTAACCATACATATATAATGGAAAGTAAAAGAGTAGCTATAATCCAGGTTTTCAGACTTTTTTTTCTCTGTTTGCCTTTACGTTTTGATGTATTCATATCCACTCCTGGTGTTTATTCTGAAATAAACAGCTATTCCTGCTGCCTGAACCTTTTCAGTAGATTAGACTCTATTATAATTCATTTGAGCCTTGAATGCTTCTATCACCACAGTATTGAATTCTTCCATTTGTTAGAGTGGATCTGTTATTTCTAATAATTCTATTGATATATACAAAAAAGCAGCCGGCTATAAGCCGACTGCTTCGTATGCAAGCTGAGTAAAAACTACTCAGTTGTGTATGGCAATAATGCGATTTGACGGGAGCGTTTGATTGCAATCGTCAGCATGCGTTGATATTTAGCGCTAGTACCTGTTACACGGCGTGGCAAAATTTTTCCACGTTCGCTGATAAATTTACGAAGCAAGTCCGTATCTTTATAATCGATGTGAGTAATTTTGTTAGCTGTGAAGAAGCACACTTTACGACGTTTATTACGGCCGCCACGACGTGCCGGTCTTTTATCGTTGTCTCCGCCTTCTCTTTGCTTGAAGCCCATGCTTTTCAGTCCTTTCCTATCATGTAACCCATATCTCCTAAGAGTATCAGCTCATGTTAAAATGGCAAATCATCATCCGATATATCAATCGGTTTTCCGTCATCGGAAAAAGGATCCTGATTGTTGCTACGCGAATTATTGTTATTGTTCGCGCGTCCGCCGCCTCCATAAGAAGGCTCTTCACGCATTGGTTGCCCACCGCCGCCACCGCTATTATCACGGTTAGCTGACTCCAAGAAACGGACATTATCGGCAATGACTTCGGTCACGTATACACGTTTTCCTTCGTTATTCTCGTAGTTCCGTACTTGAATGCGTCCTTCGACTGCAGCCAGGCGTCCTTTGCGCAAGTAGTTCGCACAGGTCTCGGCAAGCTGTCTCCAGGTTACGACCGGAATGAAATCGGCTTCCTTTTCTCCCCCTTGGCTTGTAAACGGTCTGTCCACTGCCAAAGTAAATTGCGTAACTGCTACTCCTGCTGGAGTGTAACGCAACTCAGGATCCCGGGTTAACCGTCCGATCAGAATGACACGGTTCAACAATGTAATCCCCTCCTTCAGAGCGTATTGGTGCGTTAATCACGAGTAGTCTTAAGCAGACTTAACGTCGTTGGTAATGAGATAACGAATTACTTCGTCAGAAATCTTCATGAGACGCTCAAGTTCAGTTACAACTGCTGGTTCAGCAGTGAAATGTACCAGAACATAAAAACCATCACGGAATTTCTTGATCTCATACGCAAGACGGCGTTTACCCATAACGTCGTGAGCTGTAACTTCACCACCGCCGTTGGAGATGATGCCTTGGAATTTATCGACTGTAGCTTGAACAACTTCTTGCTCAATGTCAGGACGAATAATGTACATCACTTCATATTTGCGCATAATTTTCACCTCCTTATGGACTCTGGCCCTCAATCTAGGTTGAGAGCAAGGAACGAGCACAAACTCGAACTATATTAATATAACAAATACCGAGTCAAAGTGCAAGCAAACGTTCCCTGTACATATTGGCACATGATCAGCCCGGCTATGGAGCACACTACAGAAGTAACAAAGTAACATAATTTGCAGAGGAGGTTTTATCATGGGTGAAAAAACCGAGTTTGAGCCAGGAGACAAAGCACCAAACGATGGAGAGTACACGGAAGTTGGGGAGAAAAGCTTTGTCACGGAAATTCAGAACCCAAAGCGTGTTACGCTGCAAAAAGGTGAAGCTTTCCCCGAAACAAGCAATCAAAATCGTAAGTGGAAGAAGCTGACCAAAGCCCGCGTCCATTAATCGCAATAATTTTTTGACGATCGATGTATATAAAACGGAATAAAGCACATAATACAATCAGGCGGTGCACGAGAGAGGTGTGGTTCCGTTGGACAACGAAGCCGATCATTCGCTGTTGGAGATTCATCACGTAATTTAAGAAGCAAGTGGTTATGTGTAGTAAGGCCCTTCGTCTGAAGCACGCGTATTGCTACATGCAGTACACCAAGTGTCTGATTGTTACGACCGATTGTTTCCTAACAAACAAATGCACCGCCGGATAAAGAGCCCTTCGGGGCTCTTTGTTTTTCGTTCGAGTCATTTTCGAGTCATTAATGATGCATCTGATATCGATACATTTCAATACATATTCAATAAAACGTTATACAAAAAAAAGACTTTCCTAATGGAAAGTCTTCTTATCGATCTTTTTATTAAACTCAATGTGTATTGAGTAAATTACAATTGAAGTGGCGGAAAGGGTGGGATTCGAACCCACGCACGCTGTGACACGCCTAACTGATTTCGAGTCAGCCCCCTTGGGCCTCTTGGGTACCTTTCCGCAGCAATATTGATTATAGCATGATCATTTACAGAACGCAACACTCCTACGGAGCCTGCATGTAAACGTTATTACGCATACTGCATACCGAATTATTGCAAGCTCAGGATTCAGTGGAATCTTCCGCTGAACGCAGTACCTTCTTCATGTTTTTCTCGAATTTCGCTCTTGGAATCAACACGCTGTGTTTACATCCGACACACTTGATCCGAATATCCATACCCATACGAATGATCTCCATCTCATTGCTGCCACAGGGATGCTGCTTCTTCATCTGCACAATATCCCCAAGCTGGAAACTTTTACGCTCCACCTGTGCCATCCCCCTCATCTTTCTCCAAAGCTACTGCCTGTTCCAATACAGCTTGATTGCTCATCTCATGATACTCCAGCGTTTTCTTCACATCGCCCTGAATCTGACGTTCCACCGAAGCACGAGAGTTAGGCATACATTCAGCCACAATTCGCACCACATACTCTGATGTGGACATCGACTGTATACCGAGCACATCCGGCACCTTCACAATATTTAGGTCACGCTCTTCAATCCCAACCAAAGACTTTTTCACCAGATGTACTGACTCATCGAGACTTAAGTCCGCCTTCATCGGAATATCCACTACAGCCAGCGAATTCGACATGGAGTAGTTCGTTACACTTGCAATCGCCCCGTTTGGGATAATGTGCACTTCGCCTTGCCAGCTGACCAGTTTCGTTGTTCTAAGTCCGATCACTTCAACCGTTCCCTTGTAGGTTCCCGTCTGAATAACATCCCCCACAGCGAACTGGTCCTCCAATATAATGAAGAAACCGGTAATAACATCCTTGACCAGACCCTGTGCACCAAAACCAATGGCAAGCCCGAGCACACCAGCACTCGCGAGTAGAGGTCCAACTTGGATATTGATCTCAGATAACAGTAGCAGAATCATAATGAAATTACATGTTATGGAGGTCGCATTTTTCAACAGTTCCCCTACGGTTACGAACCTGCGCGGATTCACGCGAATCTTGCCTTCCTGCTTGCGTTCCATGGAACGATCTATAATTCGATAGACTACCTTAATGACAATACGGGTGATGATAAAAATAATGATGATCCGGATTGAGCTGAACATAATGTTAAGCCACATTTCTGGATCTGCAATTTTGTTCCAGACTTTATCCGTCCAACGAAGGGCTTCATCCACGGCGGCTACCGAACCGCTAGCTGTAGTCCCTTGAGCAAACTGAAATGACAACATTCATCATCCCTCCTCTACATCGGTATGTTATCATAGCTGTCTTCTGTTTTGAAATAGAGGCCTCGGATCTCTACGAACTCGTTACGAATGATCTTCTGCACTCGCTCCAGATCCTCTTTTGGAAACTGAATACATAGCGCACACCCTGCTGTAATTTCTTTTGGTGTAGGGAACAAATCAATCTCTATCTCAGCAAACTCCAGCAGCATTTCAGCACGCAGTGCCTGCTGGGTTGAATCAAACGCAATCAGCATCCAATCGTTAATCCATTCGTCCATATCCGGCTCCTTTCGCCATACGTTCAACCCTAGAGAAAAAGCTTGTCCTCGTGAAGTATAAAACGCTCTACCTTTCCATATACTGTTACTACTATTCCAAGGGAAAGGATAGATCCTATGAATCCTACTTCGCGTTCCTTTTCATCACAAGACATGACCAGTTTGAAAATCCCCCATACCGATCCAGGTATTCACTCAGCCATTACCCATCGTTTAATGTTCCATCTCTATAAAGCCCATTCTCTGCAAAATGTAGTGATTGTCTGCATCGGCACAGATCGCTCAACAGGCGACTGCCTTGGTCCTCTGGTCGGATCAGCCCTTTCCAAGTGGGACAGCCCTTTATTCCATCTATATGGTACCTTGGATGAACCAGTTCATGCGATGAACCTGCAAGATACACTCCACAACATACAGAAAACACACCATAACCCTTATGTGATTGGCATTGATGCCTGTCTCGGACAATCATCCAGTGTGGGATGCATTCAAGTTGTGAATGGTCCACTCAAGCCGGGTGCGGGGGTAAATAAAGAATTACCGCCGGTCGGCGATATCCATCTGACAGGTATCGTTAACGTCGGCGGCTTTATGGAATACTTTGTTCTACAGAACACACGGCTCAGTCTTGTTATGCGCATGTCCGAGATTATTTCCAGCAGTCTATACTCGGCCATTCGGGAATGGCATACACGTTCTACTCTGCTTGCTGTGCCAGAGTAATAGCTTCCTTTTCCTCTGGGGACAGAGTATACGTGGACTCTCCCCCTTTAAGAGGTTTGGCATATACGTAAGAACCGTCACGGTTATATATCCCCGTAAGGATCATGCCATCCTGGCTATCGTTAATCATAGCCATTGAGAAGCTCAGATCACTGCCACGCTCTCCATATGCATTGTACCTTTTCACGCCAACTTTACCTTGAATGCGGGTCAGCTTTTGCATGACAACTTGCAGCTGATTCGTTTGCAGTTTGTGTTCATCCTCAATGCTGTCCATCTGAATTTTCAGATTAACCAGCAACGATTCCAGGTCCTCTACTCCACTGCCAGCCATCATGGCTTCATATTTACGTTTAAACTTTCGTAACTTTGCCCCTTGAACAATACTCACAATCAGCAAGATCACCGTAAGTAATGCCATTCCGCCAATAATCCATAACAGCTGTTCCAGAATCAGCTCGTTTAATTCAGCCATGTAATTGCAACTACCCCTCTATATTTTTGATCAGATTAACGTCTGTCCTGTAATATTATCATTCTTTATAAATCAACCCGATATCCATAAGCTTAATCAAGCAACCCTATATCAAATGAGTTCATCATTTCAACTCTAATCTAGTCTGCCCCAGTCAATTCCAACACTGCCTTAACGAGTGCTTCCACATGTTCTCTAGTTGAATTGTACCCCACACTGGCCCTTACTGCTCCGGTAGCGGTTGTACCAGCAGATTCGTGTGCAAGCGGTGTGCAATGAAAACCGGAGCGAACCGCAATCCCATAATTCCGATCTAAACGGAAGGCCAGTTGTGCTGAATCATACCCATCTACAGTAAAAGATACTAATCCAGTGCGTGGCTGTCCAATCTCTGGACCAAGCATTCGTATACCCTTAACGGATGACAGCCCATCCATTATATGTTGGGTCAGTTCCCACTCATGTTGGTAGATGAACGCGGGTGTCATCTCAAGTACATGTTTCACACCCGCATTCAGCCCTGCGATCCCGACTGTATTCGGCGTCCCCGCTTCATACCGATCAGGACGCACCTTTGGTTGCTCTACAGCTTCTGACTGACTTCCTGTTCCTCCATGAAGTAAAGGCTCTATATCGAGCTCTGGAGCAATGTACAAGCCCCCTGTACCCTGAGGACCAAGCAGTCCCTTATGCCCTGGAAAAGCCAACATATCTATGCCCAATTGTTGTACACTCACAGGCATAACCCCAGCACTCTGAGCCGCATCTACCAATAAGATCGCCTGATGTTTACGACATAGGAGCGAAATTTCTCCAATAGGAAGAATACTGCCAAGCAGATTCGAACTATGTGTACATACCACCAATCTGGTATTGGAACGAAACATACGTTCCATTTGCATCAGATCAATGGCTCCCGCAGCATTAACAGGTACATAATCAATCTCCACATTTCGGAGTCTGCGCATATACTCTAGTGGTCGTCTGACTGAGTTATGTTCAGCCATGGTGGCAATCACATGGTCGCCCTCTCTGAGCGAGCCTTGAATCGCCAGATTCAGTGCTTCTGTCGTATTTGATCCGAATGCAATATCATTCGCATTTTTGATTCCAAAGATATTGGATATGGATTTTCTCGCCTCGAACAATACACGACTTGCCTGAACAGCCATACGGTGACTTCCTCTGCCAGGATTGGCTCCGGCAATCTCCAATGCACTCAACATCGCATCACCGACAGCAGGTGGTTTGGGCCAAGATGTTGCTGCATGATCTAGATAGATAACTCCCTCCACCTCACAACCACCTCTGTCCTATAAATTAATAATTCGCCTGCACATATTGCACATATAACCCTATAAACAAAGAATGACATATCGTTTCTCCATGGTACAGAGGCGATATGTCATGACATGAGTAAGCCCCGCATGTTGTTAATGAATCATAGAGCCGACTGTTATTGTAACAATTCCAATAGCCGTTCCAGATCCTGTTGACTGTAGTAGTTGAGCTCAATTTTACCTTTATCTTTATTGTGCTTGATTTTCACTGTGGTTTTGAAACGTTCACGAAGAGATTCTTCCAATGTATCAATGAATGGATCTTTCTTTTTTAACTTCGATTTGGCTTTAGCCTCACCTGTTTTGGAGCGATCCAGTTGTTGAACAGCTTCCTCCAACTCACGTACACTCCATTGCTGATCAATGGTCTGTTTCGCAAGTTGCTTCACTATAACCTCGTCTTTAACACCTACGATCGCACGTGCATGTCCCATAGATAATGTTCCACGTGAAACATGGTCTTTTACTTCTTCGGGCAAAGATAACAGACGCAAGAAGTTAGCAATGTGAGAACGTGATTTACCTACTTTTACAGACAACTCTTCCTGAGTCAACGCGAATTGATCCATTAACCCCTGATAAGCAACTGCAACTTCCATAGCGTTCAGATTCTCCCGTTGCAGGTTCTCGATCAACGCAATCTCCATTACCTGCTGATCACTGAAGTTGCGGACTACAGCCGGTACCGTGGCATTACCACAATATTGCGAAGCTCTGAACCGTCGTTCTCCGGCGATAATCTCATAACCTCGTAATACAGGACGAACAATAATGGGTTGTATGACACCATGCTGACGAATGGACTCAGCAAGTTCATGTATTGCGCCCTCATCAAATACTTTACGTGGTTGATAGGGGTTAGCCCGCAGTTGACTAA
Organism: Paenibacillus sp. FSL K6-1122; assembly: GCF_037977015.1. Lineage (NCBI taxonomy): Bacteria > Bacillati > Bacillota > Bacilli > Caryophanales > Paenibacillaceae > Paenibacillus > Paenibacillus sp. FSL K6-1122. The sequence goes on from NZ_CP150272.1 coordinate 7,131,244, forward strand.
TCGGGATTTCTACGACTTTATCATCGTCATTAATTGAAAGCGAAGGAATGAGGGCATCAAGACCTTTTCCAAGCCGCTTACTCATAAGAAATCACTTCCTTTGCGAGCTCTAAATACACTTCCGCCCCTCTTGAACGAGGGTCATACGTGATAATGGATTGACCATGAGATGGTGCTTCACTAAGCCGTACGTTACGCGGAATAATCGTTTGATATACTTTTTGTTGAAAATACTTTTTCACTTCTTCAATAACCTGAATCCCCAGATTGGTCCGCGCATCAAACATCGTCAGCAATACCCCTTCAATCTGCAGGGATGTATTCAGATGTTTCTGTACCAGACGAACTGTATTGAGCAACTGACTTAATCCTTCAAGTGCATAATACTCACACTGAATCGGAATGATCACCGAATCGGAAGCAGTCAACGAATTGATCGTTAACATACCAAGAGAAGGTGGACAATCGATCAGTATGTAATCATAGTTTTTTTTCACCATGGCGAGTGATTTTTTCAGGCGAACTTCCCGTGATATCGTGGACACCAATTCGATCTCGGCTCCGGCAAGCTGAATCGTTGCAGGTATGATATGAAGGCCTTCAATCTGAGTCTCCAAAATCGCTTCTTGAGGAGGAACCTCATTAATAATGACATCATATATACAATTAGCCACATCTGCTTTATTGATTCCGACTCCGCTGGTTGTATTCCCCTGAGGGTCAATATCGACAAGCAATACTCTTTTCCCGAGTGAAGCCAGTCCTGCACCCAAGTTAACAGATGTCGTCGTTTTCCCCACACCGCCCTTTTGATTTGCTACGGCCATAATCTTAGACAATTACTTCACCTCAAATAAAATAGGAGTCTTTTCTGTAGGTTGTGAGATATTGTTAACAAAAAGCAGGCGGCTATCGTCCACACAAACAACAACTACCGTTCCATCAATATACCGACCGTTCTTTAAACATGTCAGACCTAACTTGCTTTATAGACATAAAAAGCGGCCCATTGCCGCCATAAGCTTCAATTATTTGCGTTTTGGAATATGGATAACGATCTCATAATGATCCTCATGGTCTGCTTCTTTTGTTTTGATGTCCAGACCTGAGCCAGTTACCATATCAATGGATTGGCGAATCGTATTAAGTGCAAGTCTTACGTCTTTGGTAAAGGAAACACGTCTAGATTTTTTGATCTTGGAAGATTCCTTGTAGAAGGCAACACGTACCTCTGTCTGTTTCACATTCAATTCTTTCTCGATAATCTCACCGAGCAACTTCATCTGCAGTTCTTCCGTATCCAGAGAAAGTAATGCTCTTGCATGCCGTTCAGAAATTTTGCGTTCCATCAATGCGGCCTTAATGCCGTCCGGAAGCTGTAACAATCGAATTTTGTTGGCGATGGTTGACTGGCTTTTGCCGAGTCGTTGTGCAAGACTTTCCTGTGTCAGTTGATGCAAGTCAATCAGCTTCTGATAAGCGACAGCTTCCTCAATTGAAGTCAATCCTTCACGCTGCAAGTTCTCAATCAGTGCAATGGATGCGGCCTGAGAGTCGTTGAATTCACGCACAATAGCCGGAATCGTATCCAAACCCAATTTTCGAACTGCACGCCAGCGACGTTCCCCGGCAATAATCTCATATGATCCATTTCGCACGCGAACGACGATAGGCTGAATTACGCCATGTGTTTTGATCGTCTGCAACAACTCATCAATTTTATCATCATCAAAAATAGTACGGGGTTGATATGGGCTGCTCACAATTTCATTAACCGGAATTTGTTTGATCTCATCTCCGTTATTGCGCTCCGCCAAACCAAACAACTTCGAAAATTGTTCTTTCATTCCGCAGATTACCACCTAGTTTCGTAATAGCTCCCACAGTCTTTGCAGGTGCTTCTTATTCAATAAGCGACCCTTCACATGCATCGTTCTTGGAATAAGTTTTGCCTTTCATAACGCTTCCTGTCATGCAACATCGAACGCATATCCATCTATCTATACATATAATCTATGATCGCTGTGACCCAGGATCGGATACTTCTATTCTATCATCTTTTCTATCATAATCCTATGCTTACCTATTCTTTAAACTCTGCTAATTTTCCTGCTTTTTCTTTGTGAATATTGAAAATATGACGACTTGTACACATTGAATTCCTGAAAATGTTCCTGAGCTACTGTGCGTAAAATTCATCATTACAGGGTTCTTTAAGACATATGTAATACAGAGTATCTGTAATGTTAATCCGTCCTCCATTTCAGAAAACAAAAAAAAGAGAATGTTTCACGTGAAACATCCTCTTTATCTATGTCTAAAATTCTATTTTGTTTTGACTGATTTCAAAACCATCAAGCAACTATATCAGCGGAGTCTTCATTGGAGTACCTGGTTTGCGTGGATACTTATATGGTGTCTTATCAAATTTCTGAATCAGAATAATGTGACGCTCTGATTCTTCAACCGGCAGCTGGAATGGATGAACAGCCTTAACCCGTCCTTTCAGCTGATTGAAGCTGAACTCCGCTTCCTTCATTTCTTCACGCGGGTCTCCGCCCTTCATGGCAGCGAATATTCCACTTTTACGAACAAACGGAAGGCAGAATTCATTCAGCACAGCCAGCTTGGCTACTGCACGCGCCGTAACGAGATCGTAGCTGTCACGATACCCTTCTTTGCGTCCAATCTCTTCAGCACGTCCATGGACCAATTCCACATCAGTCAGGCCAAGGATATCTACCACATGCTGAAGAAAGCCAATACGTTTATTTAATGAATCAATGATCGTAAGCTTAATATGCGGGAAACAGATCTTCAGTGGCAATCCCGGAAAACCCGCTCCTGATCCAATGTCAGCAAGCTTATTCACTTTGGTCATGTCAGTATAAAAAGCCAGCGATACCGAATCATAGAAATGTTTTGTATACACTTGCTCCCGATCCGTAATTCCAGTCAGATTCATCTTTTCATTCCAGGATACCAGTTCCTGATAATACAATTCGAATTGCTCCAACTGGAGTTCGCCCAGCTCTAATCCATGTTTCTTTAAGCGCCGCTGCAGTTGCTGTTGAATATCGTCCATTATTGTCCCCTTGCTGCGGTTACACGGTTATAATGCTCCAGGTAGACCAGCAGAATGGAGATGTCGGCAGGAGTAACTCCAGCAATACGAGAAGCCTGACCTATCGAGATTGGACGAATCGTAGCGAGCTTCTGTTTGGCTTCCATAGCAAGACCATGAATCTCATCATATACGATAGTGTCCGGAATTTTCTTTTTCTCCATCTTTTGCAAACGTTCCACGTGGATCAATTGTTTCTCAATATAACCCGCATATTTAATTTGTATTTCCACTTGTTCTTTCATATCTGCTGTCAGTTCTACCTCAGATGGTGAGAGCTGTTCAATCAGTTCATACCCCAGCTCCGGGCGACGCAGCAAGGTAAGCAACGTACTACCATCCTGAATAGGTGTAGATCCGTACTCTTCCAGCTTGGCATTCACTTCAACCGGGCGAGCTTTAGCCACTTTCAGACGTGCGACTTCCTGCTCGACTTTCGCCTTTTTATCCAAGAATTTCGCATAACGCTCTTCAGGGATCAGTCCAATGTCATGTCCGATTTCCGTCAAACGCATATCTGCATTATCATGGCGAAGCAACAGACGATATTCAGCGCGTGAAGTCAACAGACGATACGGTTCATTTGTACCCTTTGTTACCAAATCATCAATCAGCACGCCAATATAACCTTGGGAACGATCCAGTATTACCGGCTCTTTCCCCTGTACTTTGAGTGCAGCGTTGATTCCAGCCATAACACCTTGTCCTGCCGCTTCTTCATAACCGGAGGTACCATTAATCTGACCCGCCGTAAACAGACCTGGTAGACGTTTAGTTTCCAGTGAAGGCCACAATTGTGTTGGCACCATCGCATCGTATTCAATCGCATAACCATTACGCATCATTTCCACTTTTTCCATACCTGGAATTGAACGCAGCATAGCCAGTTGAACGTCTTCTGGCATACTCGTAGACAACCCCTGTACGTAATACTCGGATGTGTTCTTGCCTTCCGGCTCAAGGAATATCTGATGTTTCGGCTTGTCGCTGAAACGAACAATTTTATCTTCAATGGAAGGGCAATAACGTGGTCCGGTTCCTTCAATAAGACCCGAGAACATCGGAGCACGATGCAGATTATCATTAATAATCTGATGTGTATCCACAGATGTATACGTCAACCAGCAAGGCAACTGCTCATTATCAGAAGATTCTGTTTCATAGGAAAAGAACTTCGGCTTGTCATCACCAGGCTGAATTTCGGTTTTGCTAAAATCAATCGTATCCTTATGCACACGTGGTGGTGTACCCGTTTTGAAACGAACCAGATCAAAGCCCAGTTCACGAAGATTCTCTGACAATTTAAGAGAGGGTTGTTGATTATTCGGTCCACTCTCATACATCAACTCGCCCATAATTACTTTACCGCGCAAGTATGTGCCTGTTGTCAGAACGACCGCTTTAGCCCGATACTCTGTTCCGGTCTGAGTCACAACGCCTACACATTTTCCGTCTTCAACGATCAGTCGATCAACCATACCCTGACGCATTGTCAGATTACGTTCATTCTCCATTGTTTCCTTCATTTTATGCTGGTAGGAGAATTTATCTGCCTGAGCACGAAGCGCGTGAACAGCAGGCCCTTTACCCGTGTTAAGCATCCGCATCTGAATAAAGGTTTTATCGATATTCCGTCCCATTTCTCCACCAAGTGCATCAATCTCACGGACAACATGTCCTTTAGCCGGTCCCCCAATAGATGGGTTACAAGGCATAAAAGCCACCATATCCAGATTGATCGTAATCATTAGTGTTTTGGACCCCATACGAGCTGCGGCCAGCGCGGATTCCACACCAGCATGCCCTGCACCAACGACGATTACATCATAACTGCCGCCATCAAAAGCCATTCCCGTTTACCTCCTTATTCCGCTGCATTTGGTGTAACTCACGCAGACGGATCATGTTCTACAATAATGAAACTACTTCTAACCGTTCATCGGAACTTGCATCCCTATCTATATGAAACCAACACGTAATGGCTACAATATCATTCTATCCTTTGACAACAGGCAGAAATTGTACCTCTCCATCATACACTACGATTTAACTCAATCGGCAGTATATTATTTTTACTTTCCTAGACAGAACTGGGAGAAAATCTGATCAATTAATGCATCATGTGCTGTATCTCCAACAATCTCGCCCAAATGCTCCCACGCCAAACGAACATCAATCTGTATCATATCGATCGGAATGAACTGCTCTGCTGCTTCATAGGCATCCACCAGAGACTGCTTCGCTTTTTTGAGCAAAGCAATATGACGCACATTACTGACATAGGTCAGATCTGCGGACTCCAGTTTACCACTGAAGAATAGCGTAGAGATGGCATCTTCCAGTCGATCCACACCCAGATCATCTTTCACCGACATCGGTACAAGCCGTTCTTCCGGAATGTAACGAAGCAGCACGTCACGTTCTACCTGTGGCGTTAAGTCCATTTTATTCATAATGATTATCGATTGTCTACCGCGGATTTGTTCCAATAATTCAATCTCATCGGGATGAAGTGGCTCCGCAGCATTCAGAACCATCAAGATCAGATCAGCTTCACTTACCGCAGAACGAGAGCGTTCTACCCCGATTTTCTCAACAACGTCCATCGTTTCCCGTATTCCTGCCGTATCAAGCAACTTGAGCGGGATATTATTGATCGTAATGAACTCCTCGATCACATCACGAGTTGTTCCTGGAATGTCCGTGACGATGGCCCGGTTGTCTTGCGCAAGTGTATTCATCAATGAGGATTTACCTACGTTAGGTCGTCCAACGATAGCCGTCGTGATACCTTCTCGCAGGATCTTACCTTGCTCTGCTGTAGTCAGCAATTTATCAATTTCAGTCATAACCTGACTGGACTTTTCTTTAATAAAATCAGACGTTAACGACTCCACATCATGCTCGGGATAATCGATATTCACTTCAATATGTGCCAGTGTTTCCACCAGTGTATATCGTAGATCACGCAATTTGGAGGACAGCTTGCCTTCAACCTGTTTCAGCGCAACCGAGAAAGCTCGGTCCGACTTGGAACGAATAAGATCCATAACACCTTCCGCCTGAGACAGGTCAATCCGCCCATTAAGGAAAGCACGCTTCGTGAACTCACCGGGTTCAGCCAGACGAATATCAAGCTGCAATAGGAGGTCCATGACCCGTTTTACGGACACCACACCACCATGCGCACTGATCTCCACCACATCTTCTGTTGTGAACGAGCGTGGTGCTCGCATGACCGTAACCAATACTTCCTCAATCTTTTCCCCATTAACGGGATCTATGATATGACCATAATGAACCGTGTGAGATGCTGCCTGAGTTAAAGGGGTTTTGCTGCGAAAAATCTTTTCCGTCTCCGACACTGCTTCCGGGCCGCTGACCCGGATCACGGCGATACCCGCCTCTCCGACAGCCGTTGATATCGCTGTGATCGTATCACTGATCATAGTTATCTCTCCTTGCTCTATTTTAAATTGCCGTCCCTCTGGGGACGCCATATCCATTTTCAAATCTATTAATGATATATCATATGACATGTTGTTTATCGTATTAAGTCCACTCTTTACTTGTTCTACGCACCTTATCAAATTGCTTCTGTACGAAAAAAGCAATGGCTTCTGCACCGGGCAGGAAGCCATTGCGTCTTCAATTTCGTGTTATTTCGTCGTAATAACCACACGCCGATTAGGCTCCTCGCCCTTACTTAACGTCTTAATCTGCGGGTGATTTTGCAGTTTTGCATGGATGACTTTTCGTTCGAGCGGAGGCATTGGTTCCAGTACAACTTCCTTACCGGTACGGATTGCTTGTCCAGCCAACCGTTCAGCCAGATCCTCCAGCGTCTTCCGCCGACGTTGACGGAAATTCTCCGCGTCGAGCACAATTCGAACGAAGCTTTCCGAATATCGGTTCGCTACAATGTTCGTTAGATACTGAAGCGCATCCAGCGTCTGTCCACGTCTGCCAATAATCATGCCCAGATCTTCGCCGGCAATATTGAAGATATGTCCATCCCGCTGTTTTTTGATATGCACTTCAACATCCAGTCCCATACCTGCTGCGACCTCTTTCAAGAAAGCAGCCGCTTCTTCATAGGGATTTTTAGCTGCGACATCCTCGAGTAATGCATCTACTTCAGACTTGTATGCAGCTGGCTTGATCGGCTGTGGAACAACTTCCGGTACAGGCAATAATTTCACTTCAACTTTGGCCGCCCTCACCCCGAACAAACCCAGGAATCCTTTTGACGGCTGCTCTAACACTTGTATCTCGACCTTGTCCCGACTTACGCCAAGCTCGGTCAATCCTTGGTTTACAGCATCTTCAACGGTTTTTCCTGACGTAATGACTTTGGTCATTTCGATTTTTTGGCCCCTTTCGACCCTTTCCCAGAGACGGTCGCTTTGCCACCGTTTTTGCGTTTAGCTCCATTTTTGGAAGAGCTATTCTGCTTCACGTTGACCTCAGCTACGATTTTATCATTATTCCGGTAAAGGAAATAGTTTTGCACGATCGTGTAGATGTTACTGTAGAACCAGTACAGCGGAAGTGCTGACGGGAACTGATAAGACATCACGAAGATCAAAATCGGGTACACCCACAGCATAAACTGCATCGGACCAATTTGCTGTGCAGGGTTCATACGCATCATCATCCAAGTTTGAATGAATGTTGTGATGGCAGCCAGCACTGGCAAAATAAACAGGTGATCGGGTGATCCAAGCTGGAGCCACAAGAAATCATGCGTTCTCAGACTGGAGTTTCCGTAAATTGAGTTATAAAGTGCGATGTAAATCGGCATCTGAATGATAAGTGGCAGACAACCGGCCATCGGATTAACTTTGTTCTCCTGGAACAACTTCATCGTTTCTTGCTGAACTTTCTCAGGTGTATCTTTAAACTTGGCTTGAATCTCCTTCAGCTGCGGCTGAATGGCCTGCATAGCTTTGGAGCTACGGACTTGTTTCATTGTTAGTGGTAAAATCAATGTCCGTACAATAAGCACCATCACGAGGACGGCCAGTCCATATTCACCTTTGAACCAGTTGGCGAATGTATCCAGCGCCAGTGAGAACCAGTACACAACATTGGCTTGCCAAAAAGAATCACTATTCTTTAGATCTTCCGTAGTAACCCCGGCTCCTTGTGGAGTACATCCGGCGAGCACAGTGACCATTGCAATGACTGCAATGAGGAGAATCCACTTCCCCTTTGATGTCTTCAATCGCGACACTTCATAACCCCTCTCTTAACCAATCCATTCCATCGTAAAATCATACCATAATTAGGAGGACAAATAAACCGAAGCTTACCGCTTGCTCGACTTCAAAAGAGAGCCCTTTCGCATCGCATGTAGCAGGCTTTTTTCCATTTCCTTATAGGGCATGTCCAGTGCACCTTTTCTGACGATAAAAATCAGATCCATCTGCGTGACGATTTCATGCTCATGATGACGAACAATTTCCTTGATCATGCGTCTCATCCGGTTGCGTACGACAGCGTTTCCGATTTTCTTGCTGCATGATACGCCGACCCGAAATTGTTCCGTATCTTTACGGCGACAGCCATACACCACGAATTGATGATTGGCAAACGATTTCCCATACCGGTATACGCGACTAAAGTCCGCCCGGTTTCGTAGACGCAGTCTTTTATACACGGCGCTTCTCCTTGCTCTTCTCCACCAATGTTATTGACGGAGGCCTCATTACTGATTTAGTATAGGCTTTCTTGAATGACGGTAAACCGTCTTGGCGACAACTTCATTTGGGATGATTGTTAATCAGCTACTTGAACTGATCCGCATTCTTCCGGGATGAATGTTGATGGCCATTTAAACCTATCAACGATTCATCATTATATAAGGTAAGTTTTCGAAAAATGGAAAACTCACTCAACATACATTCGTGTGTGTTTTGCACTTTTTCGCAGACCATTCAGACCTGATCTGTAGCAGCACCCAGTCTGATTTGAGCTAATTAAGAAAAAAAAGACCACCTCGGTGGTCTTCAATGCATTAAGCACTCAGGTTTTTACGGCCTTTAAGGCGACGTGCGGCCAAAATTTTACGGCCGTTGCTCGTGCTCATTCTTTTCCGGAAACCATGAACTTTTTTACGTTTGCTAACGTTCGGTTTGAATGTAGGTCTCAATGTATTGCACCTCCTCACAAGGAAATACTTATGTGATGAATCACTTTCATCTTCACAGAAAACACCTTTATATATTTAACCATGATCACCTGGAAAAGTCAACTGCATGGCGCAAGGCTTCTCCCTCTTTTATATACACTCTTCATCCCACCCATAGTAATGACCACAGTCCGTTCACTTCAATACCAATTTCAAGCCCCGAAGAGAGTCCTGAAAGTTATCCCCAGACCCCGATCAGATCACCATATTTCAGCTTTTATAGTTATCCACACCCTCCAATACCTGTTATCTCCTTCATTTCATCCTGTTTAAAGTTATTCACATGTGGATAATGATTATAGGCTATTAATATCGTCATATTCTAATCCGGTTGTATCCGCTTCAATTAAGGTTTACAAGCTTTTGAGAAAGGTGTAGGATAAAAATCACATCTTGTATACAAGTAGTCCTTTGAAAAAAACATTAGCCGTTAGCTTGTAGCTACAGACTATGGATTGAACTGAATGTCCAGTCCGCAAAATAGTTATGCTATGATCAGTAATGAACTGATTACTTATTAATAGGAGCGTTAGCCATATGTTATTTCCTTCTTCCTGGCTCCAAGGGGCTTCCCGTGGTGAAGCCATTGCCTGCGAATTAAGGCTGCGGATCATCAGCGGTACCCTTCGACCTGGAGAGATTTTGTCGGAAAACCGAATTGCGGCTGATTTTGACAGCAGTCGTTCACCTGTCCGTGAAGCGTTGCGAACATTGTCCAATGAAGGACTTATTCGACTTGAACGTATGGGTGTCGTTGTCATTGGACTACGAATCAAGGATGTCGAAGAATTGTATGATGTCCGTTTCCTGATTGAAAGTTTTGTGCAGCAGCGACTTGCTGGTGATGTCCCAGAATCATTAATCACCCAGCTGCGTAACGTGATCGACAAAATGCAACTTGCTGGACGGCATCAGGACGCCGTCGAATTCGCCTATCAGGATCTCGTTTTCCATGAAACGATCATTGAAGCTGCTCAGCATTCCCGTATTTCACATCTATGGAAGAGTATTCGATATGTTGTGATGACCGTTATGCTGCTCACAACGCGCAGAGTATTTGTTCAAGGTGAGCAGAAAGTAAGCGCTGTAATTGAGAAACACCGTTTGCTCGTTGAAGCACTTGAATCAGGTGACAAGGTACTCATTCAGGCTGGAATCCGCACATATTTCCAAGATTCTGGCAAAACTCTGCACCAAAGCTTTGATTCCTAATGGGTGCAAGGCGTTTGCAATCATATCCGTCGTGAATGATTGCGGCTTAACTTGTCGACAAGTATACAAAATGCGATTTTGTTTTAAATTTGGGCATGATAAAACTACATTTTTCGCCAACACCTTCTGCGGTACTGGTACACATTTAATTGTTGACGATAATTTCACTTGTAAGCGTTCTATATCAGAAATAAAGGAGCACACAACATCATGAGCACTCTTTTTGGACTATCCCACAACGCAACATTATTGGTTTGGACGTTAATTGCGATCGTTTTTCTGATCGTTTTGATCTCCAAGTATAAATGGAATCCCTTTATCACTCTGCTGTTGTCCGCATTAATGCTCGGTTTGCTTACAGGCATGAAACCTGCCGATGTGATCTCTTCCATTACCGGGGGACTTGGCGGCACACTTGGAACCATCGCAATTGTTATTGCTCTCGGTACGATGCTTGGTAAGATGATGGCCGAATCTGGCGGTGCCGAGCGCATTGCAACTACATTAGTTGATCGGTTTGGTGTGAAACGTGTGCACTGGGCCATGATGATTGTTGGATTTATCGTTGGTATTCCCGTTTTCTTCGAAGTTGGCGTGATTTTGATGATCCCCATCATTTTTACCGTTGCACGCAAAACCAACATGTCTTTGCTTCAGATTGGTATTCCCATTTTGGCGGGTCTGTCGACTGTACACGGTTTGGTTCCACCCCATCCAGCGCCAATGATTGCAATTGAAGCCTTCAGCGCGGATCTGGGTAAAACCATTTTGTACTCCCTTATTGTTGGTATTCCTACAGCGATTATTGCGGGTCCTTTGTTTGGTAAGTTTATTGGTAAAAGAATACACACCGAACCGCCAGCAGAACTGGCTGAACAATTCGCAACCAAAACAAACAGCAACATGCCTGGGTTTGGTATTACCCTGTTTACCATATTGCTGCCGGTTATTTTGATGCTGATTGGTTCCATAGCAAGCATCATTGACCCAAATGCCACGAGCGGTTTCACCGTTTTCAGTGAATTTATCGGTCATGAGATCATTGCTTTGCTCATTTCAGTTGTATTTGCCCTCTTTTCACTCGGCTTTGCACGTGGATTCACCAAACACGATATTTCCCGTTTCACCAGTGAATGTCTGGCGCCTACGGCGACCATCATTCTCATTATTGGTGGAGGCGGTGCCTTCAAACAGGTATTGATCAATAGTGGTGTGGGTAACGCGATTGCTGAAGTCGCTACCCATGCCAACATCAACGTGATCCTGTTTGCCTGGCTTGTCGCTGGTCTCATTCGTGTAGCTACCGGTTCAGCAACCGTAGCCATGACAACAGCCGCCGGTATTGTCGCTCCAGTGCTTGCACTCACACCAGGGGCCAATATTGAGCTGGTTGTACTCGCCACAGGTGCGGGGTCACTCATCTTGTCTCATGTAAACGATGCGGGATTCTGGATGATCAAAGAATTCTTTAATATGAGCGTTTCCCAGACATTGAAAACGTGGACCGTTATGGAAACACTATTATCTGTAGTGGGACTGATCTTTATTTTGCTCCTGAGTACAGTGGTATAAATGGAGTATCTATAGTAGAAAGAAATTAAAATCTCATCGCTTTCTGGAGAAAGAAGGATTAAATACATGAACAACTATATGATTGGGATCGATATTGGTACCACCAGTACCAAATCCGTATTATTTACCGAGCAAGGCTCTGTCGTCAGTACCTCAACGCAGGAATACCCTTTGTATACCCCGGCACCCGATGTTGCCGAGCAGGACCCTGAAGAGATTGTGCAAGCAGCCCTCCGTTCTGTGCGAGGAGTTATGGATCAGAGTGGTGTTGCTGCCGAGCAGATCCTGTTTGTATCCTGTAGCTCGGCTATGCATAGTGTCATTGCCATGGGACAGGATAATAAACCCTTAACCCGTTGCATCACCTGGGCGGATAATCGAAGTGCAGCTTGGTCTGCCAAGCTGCAAGAGAATGGATTGGGCCATCGCATTTATCTGCGCACAGGTACACCGATCCATCCCATGTCACCGCTGACCAAATTAATGTGGCTGCGCCACGATGAACCTGAACTTTTTGAGAGTACCGCCAAATTTATTTCGATTAAAGAATATCTGTTCTTCCGTCTATTCGGACAATATGTCGTCGACCATTCCATCGCTTCCTGCACAGGTTTGCTCAATCTGGAACAACTGGACTGGGACGCAGAGGCCCTTGAGGTTGCAGGCATTACACCCGACCATCTCTCGAAGCTTGTACCTACAACACATATATTAGAAGGAATGAATCTCGAATTGGCTGAAAAAATGGCTCTCTCCCCCTCTACGCCCTTTGTTATTGGCGCAAGTGATGGGGTTTTATCCAATCTCGGCGTAAACGCCATTGAACCTGGTGTTGTCGCAGCAACCATCGGAACCAGCGGGGCCATTCGCACTGTCGTGGACCGTCCGGTTACCGATCCCAAAGGTCGAACCTTCTGTTATGCCCTCACAGAGAATCTTTGGGTCATTGGTGGACCTGTGAATAACGGTGGCATGCTGTTTCGTTGGGTGCGGGATGAATTCGCCGCGTCTGAAGTGGAGACAGCGAAACGACTTGGCATCAATTCCTATGATGTACTGACCAAAATTGCCGAACGTGTCCGGCCGGGATCGGAAGGGCTTCTGTTCCATCCGTACCTTTCGGGCGAACGTGCCCCTTTATGGAATCCGGATGCCCGTGGCTCCTTTTTTGGCTTAACACTCCATCACCAGAAAGAGCATATGATTCGTGCTGTCCTGGAAGGGGTTATTTTCAACCTATATACGGTACTGCTCGCCATGGAAGAACAGATTGGGCAACCAACCTCCATTCAAGCCACAGGTGGATTTGCACGCTCTCCTCTCTGGCGCCAGATGATGTCTGATATCTTCAATCAGGAAGTGGTTGTACCCGAGAGCTTCGAAAGTTCCTGTTTGGGTGCCGTCGTGCTTGGTTTGTACGCTACAGGGCGGATCCAATCGCTTCATGCCGTTTCTTCCATGGTCGGTACAACGCATCGGCATACCCCTATCAAAGAGAATGCTGTACTCTACCAAGAGCTGCTGCCCATCTTTATTCGGATCTCTCGCAAACTGGAAGAGGAATACGCAGATATCGCTGAATTCCAGCGTAAGATGTCCCTTCCCCGTCTCTAAATCATCAATCCATACTTCGTCTCTGCATTAAAAAAGAGGGTGTCCTCTAAAACCAAAAATCGGTTTTAGAGGACACCCTCTTTTGCTATACACGCATAATCTATCCTTTGATTTCATATTATACATTCATACACTTCAACCTCCATATTCGAGCATCAGCTTACCTCTTATCCTGATAATTCTCATTCCATATGTCTCAAAATGAAGTCATCTATGTCCATTATTCTTATACATTGTCATCACAGAATTACCATCTACTCAGAAAATACACCACTGATCTTGTTCAATTAAAAGCATGAGTTTACTCCCCCTCTCCGTCTCCCATCCAGATACTGAATTCGTCGCTTTCACCATCGCCCCATTGGCAAGAAAAACACGAGGGTGAGAGGTCACTCTTTTTCCGATCTCAATCATGCTTTGTTTTCACTTCACGGTTATCCACAGACAGGTTATTCACAAACGAAGAATACTTTTACACACAATTTGGCATCATTTGACGGATAACCTGTGTATAAGACATTTTTGGTTTTTGGGTCATTCTGTCGAAAATTAAACAGTTTATAAACAATATATTGTGTTGTGACTAAAAATTATACACAAGTTATTGAATTTGTGGATAAAATCACGCAATACGTTGAAATGCGGGGTTTCTTTTGCTATGATTGTATTACTTTTGGATGTGAATATGTGATCTGACCCATAATATTATCAACAGCCTGTGGATAAAGTTGTGAACAATTTTCCGTTGTTCATACTTTTTTTGTTTTCGACCTGCGGGGGTTTGGGGATAAATTCAACAATATATCTCGTATTTCGACACTGCATCATGGCTTAAGCCACACTTGGAACATGTAAAAGGAGTGACAGTCT